>NZ_JBMSEA010000001.1:0-2795000 GCF_049446035.1 Hansschlegelia sp. KR7-227 | reverse complement strand
GAGCAGCAGCCATTTGGCGTTCTGCGCGACCAGCATGGCGAGCCACACGCGTTGACGTTCCCCGCCGGACAGCTCCTCGACCATGCGGTCGGCGTAACCTGCGACGTCGGTCAACGCCATCGCGCTCCGAACCGCCTCGGCGTCCGCGGCCCCAAAACGCCCGAGGGCGCCGTGCCAGGGGTAGCGGCCGAGCGCCACCAGCTCGCGCGACAGCATGCCGGTCGCGGCCGCCGGCTGTTGGGGGAGGTAGGCGACCTCGCGCGCGAAGTTGCGGGAGCGCCACGATCCGATGGGGAGACCGCCGAAGCGGATCTCGCCGCCGGTCGGCGCCTGCTGGCGTGAAAGCAGCTTGAGCAGCGTCGACTTGCCCGAGCCGTTGTGCCCGATCAGGCCGATCACCCGGCCGGGCTGCAAGGAAAGCGACAACGGCGCGAGAAGGCGGCGGCCGCCGATCGCGAAAGACGCGTCGGTCAGGCGGAAGCCGGGTGCGTTCGACGTCATGCGGTCTTCCTCACCGGTTCCTCAGCGCCGCGACCAGGTAGACCCCGCCGATCAGCGAGGCGAACAGGCCGAGCGGGAGTTGGTAGGGGAAGATGACGCTTCGCGCGAGCAGATCGGCGACCGTCATGAGCGCCGCGCCGGCCAGCATCGCTCCGCCGAGATGGCGCCCTGGCCGCGTCAACCCCGAGGCGAAGGCGATGTGCGGCGCCACAAGACCGATGAAGCTCAGAGGTCCCGCGATCAGGGCGGCGGCCGCGGTGAGCAGGGCCGCGAGCAGGGTCAGTGCGAAGCGGACCGCCGGAACGTCGAGGCCGAGCCCCCCGGCGACCAGAGGGCCGAGCGGCAGGATTTCGAGCTGGCGCAGCATCAGCGGCAGCGGCGCGGTCAGCAGAACGGCCGCGCCGCAGGCGGCGGTCGCGAGCATGGGGTCGATCGCGTCGGTCGCCCCGGTCATCCAGCCGAGCAGGGCGAAGGCCGCGGGGGAGCCGCCCGCGATCACGGCGTTGAGCGCCGCCAGGCAAAGAGCGGAGATCGCGGCTCCCGCGAGCAGCATCCGTTCCGGCCCCAGCCGCCCGCCGCCCGCGAGCGAAAGCATCAACCCGAGGGCTGTGATCGCGCCGGCCGCCGCCCCGATAAGCTGCAGCGCAAGGTCGCCGTTCGCCGCGACCAGCGCGACGGCGAGGCCGACGCCCGCGCCGGCGCCGACGCCAAGCACCTCGGGACCCGCGAGCGGATTCCCCGTCATGCGCTGAAGGATCACGCCGGCCGCCGCGAGCATGGAGCCGGCGGCGGCGGCGGCGGCGGCGCGCGGCCATCGAAAGGGCAGGAGGGCCTCGAAGGTCCGGCCGGTCGCGACCGTCCATCCCTCCGCCCCCTGGCCGAGGGCGAGAGCCGCCGCGGCCGCGGCGCAGGCCAGTACGACAAGCAGGGCGAGG
This sequence comes from Hansschlegelia sp. KR7-227, assembly GCF_049446035.1. Lineage (NCBI taxonomy): Bacteria > Pseudomonadati > Pseudomonadota > Alphaproteobacteria > Hyphomicrobiales > Methylopilaceae > Hansschlegelia > Hansschlegelia sp. KR7-227. The sequence continues at coordinate 2,793,564 of NZ_JBMSEA010000001.1, read as the reverse complement.
GTTGTTCGCGGCGCGCGCCGGCGGGCGATCGAGGATGCGGCCGGGCGATCCGCCATGCGAAGCCGCGGCAGCATCCACAGCAGCAGCGGCGCTCCGAGTAGCGCCGTCGCGGCGCCGGCGGGCATCGCGTCGCCTCCGCCGAGATGCTGGATCATGCCGTCGGTCAGCAACAGCAGCACCGCGCCGATCGCAGGTGAGGCCGCGAGAACGCCGCGCATCGTGCGGGCGCCGCTGAGCCGCGCCAGCGTGGGGGCAGCGAGGCCGACGAAGGCGATCAGCCCGACCTCGGCTGCCACCGACGTCGCGAGCAGCACGCCGAGGCCGAGCGCCGCGATCCGAATGACGGCGACCGGCGCACCGAGGCTGAGCGCGCCCGATTCGCCGGCCGCCAATACGCCGAGCGGGCGCGCCAAAGAGGCCGCGCCGGCGGCGCCGACGGCGAGAACCGCCGCGATCGCCGCCGCCGGCCGCCAGCCGTCCTGCACGAGAGACCCGCCGCCCCAGATCAGCAGCGCGAACAGATAGTCGCCTTGGGCGAGGATCAGCGCCGCGCTGAGCGAGCTCGCGATCATTGTGACCACCATGCCGCAGAGCACGACCGTCACCGGATCGAGCCGCCGCCGCCAGGCGAGCGCGACGACAAGCGCAGCCGCGCCGCCGCCTCCGGCGAACGCGGCGGCCTCGCGGCCGAAGGCGCCTGTCGTCGGCGCGATCACGGCCACGATTCCAAGCGCAAGTTGGGCGCCGGCGAACACGCCGAGCGTCGAGGGCTCCGCCAGCGGGTTGTCGAGCGCGGCTTGCAGCAGAGCGCCGGAGAGGCCGAGCGCCGCCCCCGCGAGCAGGGCGGTCGTGATCCTCGGCCCCACGCTGAAGGCGAGCAGAGCGTGGTCGAGCGGGCCGGCGCCGGGGCCGAGCCGCGCCAGAACGAGATGGAGCGCGAGCGCGGCCGCGAGCGCGGCCAGCGCGGGCCATGTCAGCCGGCGCATCTCGCGCCGCGCGTCAACCATGGGGGCGGGAGGCGAGGCTCGCGACGACCATCCGCGCGAAGCGCCGGGCCGCGGGCAACGCGCCATAGGGGTTCACCGCCGGCAGGTCGATAAAGCGATCCTGCGCGATCGGCGGCATCGCGGCCCACAGAGGGCTCGCGCGCATCGCGGCGAGGGCCGCAGGCGGGGTGGGCCCGACATTGAGCACGAAGGCGTCGCTCATCTCGGCGAGCGCCTCGACGCCGACGGTCGGGTAGGCTCCGAACTGCGTCGGGCGCGTCCAGGCCTGGGCCAGCCCGAGCCGCTGGAGCACATCGCCGAACAGGCTGTCGGCGCCGAAGGCGCGAAAATGCCGGCTGTCGCCGAGGTTCATCACCAGGAACGGCCGGCCGTGGAGTCGCGAGAGCGTCGTCCGCGCCGCGTCCATCTCGGCCGCGGCCGCGGCGACGAGGGCCTCTGCCTCTGCGGCCCGGCCGAGTCTTGCTCCCAGGCTGCGGGTCGCAGCCTCCGCAGGCGCGTAAGGGGCCCGTCCGGGAAGATGGATCTCATAGCTCTCGACCGGCGCGATCCGCGCGAGCGCATGGCGGCGGTTCTCGTACCAGGGCGAGATCAGCACGAGATCGGGCTTGGCGTACAGCAGCTGCTCGTAGCTCAGCGTGCCGCGCAGTCCGAGGTCGAGCACCCCGGGGGGCGCCTCGGGCTCCACCGCGCAGTCCCGGAACAGCGCGAGTTCGGCCGCCGCCACCGGCGTGACGCCCAGCGCGAGCGTCGTCTCCAGCATCGCCCAGTCGATCGTGGCGACCCGCGGCGCCGCGGCGCGGGCGGGGAACGCCGCAAAGAGAGACGCGGCGCCGGCCAGGGCCGCGCGCCGCGTCATCGGGTGGCGAGCGATCATCCGCTCTCCGCCGCCGGCGGAACTGTCACCACGTGTAGCTCGCCTTCACCAACGCCTTGCGCCCTTCGCCATAGGAGCAGACGTTTATCCCCTGACAGCCGGAGACGAAACGCTTGTCGAACAGGTTGGTGACGTTGAGGCTGACCTTGTAGTTGTCCTTCTGGTACCGGACAGCCGCGTCGAACAGCGTGGCGTCCGGCACCTTGACGGTGTTGGGCTGGGTCGCCTCGGACTTGCCGACATATCTCACGCCGGCACCCACGCTGACGCCCTTCAGGGAGCCCGTCGTGAAGGTGTAGTCGAGGAACGCCGAACCGATCACCTCGGGGACGAGGAACGGCTGGTCTCCCTTGAGCGAGGTGGGAACGCCGTTCACGTCGGTCATGCCCTTAAGGATCTCGAGCTTGTAGGCCGTGAACGCGCCGAGGATCTTCCAGTTCTCGGTCAAATTCGCCTGCGCCTCGAACTCCACGCCGCGCGAGCGGACTTCGCCGAGCTGGGTCTGGACCGTCTTGGCGGAGGTGACGCCCGAGACGACGTTCTCCTTCTTCAGATCGAAAACCGAGGCGGTGAACAGGCCGGGAAACCAGGTCGGCGCCCACTTCACGCCGGCTTCGTATTGAATGCCGGTCTCGGGCTCGAAGGGCGTACGGCCGACGGTCACGAAAGACGCATTCTGGATATTGTTGGACTGGACGAGCGGGTTGAAGACGCTCGCGACGCTGACGTAAGGCACTAGGCCGTTGGCGAACTCGTAGCCGAGTCCGGCGCGCCCGCTGAACCGGCCCTTGTTGAGTTCGACGTCCGCTCCGGTGTCGTTCGACAGCGTGCTGTATTCGCCGTCCAGCCACATCCGGTCATAGCGGCCGTTGAGCGTCGCGATCCAGCCGTCGCCGAAGCGAACCTGATCCTGAACGTAGACGCCTGCCTGATGGAGCGTGCTCTTTTCGTCGATATAGGGCGAGCCGAACGACGATTGGACCTCGTCGATGCCGTAGAACTTGTAGTCGAGGCCGATCAGCAGCGTGTGGTCGAGCCCGCCGGTCGGGAACTTGCCGACGACGTTGTTGTCGGCGGTGAAGCTGTACGACTTGGTGTGGTGGTTGAAGGGGATCAGCGAAAGCGCGGTGTTGCCCGCGCTCGGCCGAGGCTGGAAGCCGTAGCCGAACGGATAGAGCTGCGCCTCCTTCAGGTCGGCGTAGGCGAAACGCGCTTTCGAGTTCACAGCCCAGACGTCGTTGATGTCGTGGTTGAACTCGTAGCCGACCATGGCCTGCCGGCGATCGTAGCGGTCGAAATCGGAATCGGAGAAATTGTCCCTGCGACCGATGCGGCCGAGATCGATCGTCCCATCAAGCGACGTCGCGCGTTTGACCGTGCCGTAATAGGGCAGGAAGTCGCCGCCGCCGTGCTTCTGGTCCGCGTGCTGATAGTTGCCGTAGACCGTCAGATCGGTGCCGGCGTCGGGCGAGTAGGTCGCCGCGCCCTGGATGACGCCGCGGAAGCCGTCCTCGCGCTTGCTGTACCCGTCGCCGCCCTCGAGCTTGCCGGTGACGCGATACTTCCAGACCGGCGGAAGCGGGTCGCCCTTGGTGACAAGGTCGTTCGGCACGACCTTGTTGATGTCGAAGGCCGCGAAGGCGGTCGGATAGTTGTCGATTCCAACTTCGATCTGACCGAAATCGGCGTCGAGCGGCCGCTTGCTCACATAATTGATGATGCCGCCGACATTGCCGCCACCGTAGAGCGCGGCGGATGCGCCGCGCAGCACCTCGACGCGCTCGAGCAGATACGGGTCGGTGAAGAAGTTGCCGAAGGCGTAGTTGTAGAGCTGCATGCCGTCGCGGTAGACGCCGGTCTGGGTCGCGTCGAAGCCGCGGATGTAGAACCAGTTGGTGTCGGTGTCGTCGCCGAAGGGCTGGGCGAACACGCCCGCCGCGTAGCGCACCGCCTCGTCGGTCTTCTGGGCGCCGAGGTCGTCCATCTGCTGGCGGCCGATGACCGAGATCGACTGCGGAATCTCCACGATCGGAGTGTCGGTCTTCGAGCCGGTCGTGGTCGCCGAGGGCGCGTAGCCCTGGACCGGCGCGACGCCGGAGCCCTTTCCGACGCCTTGGCCGGTCACGGTGATCGCGTCGAGCGCGATGGTCTGTCCGTCGCCGGTTGCTTGCTGCGCCGCCGCATAATCAATATGCGCCCATGCGGACGCTGCAACGCCTGCGAGCAACGCAACGCCGAGCTTTTCCCTGTAAATCACCTTGGACCCCGTCCGCACCAACCGAGCGACAAGCCAAATTCATCAGGCAGATTAGAATTGATATAATCTAATCTGTTCTTGAGAATCTTGACTGCGCAGATGTCGGCCATAAGGATTTCTACGCGTGTGGAGGTCTTGTACGTTTTTGGCTAAAAGAATACTCTGAACGCTTGCTGTGACCCCACTGCATCATGTCGACGTATCGGGAGGGGGATTTGGCGGCGTTCCGCCCGAAGATGACGGCCTCTCGGCAGGGAATTACCCTCCTGGGCGACGGCCGCGCGCATCAGTCGGAGCTGGAGCTGACCGAGGTGTGGCGGGCGCGCTGCGAGGCCGGCGCCGAAGGCTGCTACATATCGCTCGATCCGCGGCTGTTCGTCGTGCTCGATCCGCTCATGGCGGAGCTGGAGCTCGACGCTGGCGAGGTCGGAGCGAGCCGGACTTCGCGCGACCGGTCCGTCAGCTACATCCCCGCCGGAGCGCCGATCCGCATGCGGGTGGCCGGGCTCACGGACGTGCGGCACCTCGACCTCCATTTCGATGCTGAGCGCCTGGATCGCCTCGGCGTCGCTCGGGGAGGCCTAGAGGCCCCGCGCCTGTTGTTCGCGGATGAACGCGTGCAGCGGCTCGCGCGCCTGCTGAGCATGGAGTGCGACCAGCCGGTTCCCTCGTCGAGCCTCTACGGCGACGCCCTGGTCGCGGCGCTGCTCGCGGCGGCGTTCGAACCGCCGGGCGCTTCGACGCGGCGAAGCGCTCTGTCGGACCGCCAGCTGCGGCTCGCCGTCGATCACATCGAGGACCGCTGCGCGGAGGCGATAAGGCTTCGCGACCTCGCCCGGCTGACGGGCGTGTCGGAGACCTATTTCAGCCACGCCTTCAAGGCCGCGACCGGAATGCCGCCGCATCGCTGGCAGCTGCATGCGCGGGTGCGCCTGGCCCAGGAGATGCTGGCGCGCACCGACGCGCCGCTGATCGAGATCGCGGTCGCGACCGGATTCTCCGATCAGCCGCATTTCACGCGGGTGTTCCGCGCGGTCACGGGCGGGACGCCGTCGTCCTGGCGCGCCGGCGCGCGCGCATCGGCGTTCAGCCGAACGCGCCGACCGAGTGGGTCACCGACGCGCTGACCTCCCGAACCAGCGCGAACAGATCGGCGATCGGCTGAAACAGCTGCTTGTGCTCGCGCTCGTAGCCGCTGTGGGTCCGAACGCCCCGCGGCTCGTAATAGTCGCGTTCGCTGGCCGCGTCCGGCGTCGCCGGGAAGATCTCGGCCAGCACCTCCAGCGTCTCCGAGACGTCGAGCCGCAAGAGGCGGTTCAGCACCGCGTCGCGCGTCACGCCGTATCGCGGCGAGAAGTCTGGAATGCGGACCGCAAGCAGCCAGATCCGCTGGATGAGCGCGAGCCGGACGGCGTGCAGCAGCAGCTCCTGGTCCGCCATCGTTGGACAGTCCGGCCAGACGCCGCGCAAAGCGAGGTGGTCGGTCTGGATGCGGCGGAGCATGGCGAAGGCGGGCGCCGCGATGCCGAGCTTTTCCAGCGCCGCCGACACCCGCACCAGCCCGTCGCGGCGAACGGCGTCGCCGGCCTGCTCGGCGGCGTTCAGCCAGTGGCCGGGATCGAGCGTCGCGATAACGGCGCGAAGCACGCTCAGCTCGGAGTGCCGAAGACCATGGGCGACGAAGTCGATCGCCCGGCGGAACCGCGGGCTGCGGTCGGTCAGCTCCAGAAAGGTCTGGGGGTGGCGGTTCAGCGCGGCGCCCAGACCGTGGATCGTGTTCGCGCACCATCCGAGCTGCTGAAGGATGGCGTTGTTCGGGATCGCCCTCAGCTCGCGCGGATGCCTGATCGTCGCCGGTCCCCCCATGCCGTCGACCTGGCGCGCGCTCGGGCGCGAGCCCGTCGGATCGAGCAGCGCGGGCCCGAAGGCGCCCAGCAGCGCGGCGTAGCCCTGGTCGCCGACGAGGCCCTCCATGGCGGCGCGCACCGCCCCGAAGAAGTCGGCCGAGAAGTCCGGATCGTCATAGACCGGATCGGGCGGCAGCCGCTGGGCGTCCGGCCGCGCGTCCTCGTCGAAGGCGTGTTCGGCGAGGCGCGCCACGGTCGCGAGCGCAAGCTCCTCCGTGCCGAATAGAAGGTAGCCGTCGCCGCCCTGGAAGGCGGTCTCCTCGCGCAGCTCCAGGCCGGAGCGGGCCATCTCCTTGCGGCTGCGCGTGGGATTGAGGAACTTCAGCCTGTCCGCCAGCGCCGACGGATGCGCCCCGCGCCCGATGCTCTCGCCATGGGTGTCGAACAGCACGACCTCGACGCCGGTTACGCCGCGCCGGTCGAGCAGCTCCGCGATCTTGAGTCGCTGCCGCTCGATCATGTAGCTCGCGGCGAGCTGACCGACATAGCGTCCGGAATCGGAATAGCCGAACTCGATCGCAAGCACGCCGGTGCGCTTCAGGTGATCGCGCCAGTGCCGGCTGCGCAACGCCTCGTCCAGCAGCCGCTCGCCGTGCTCCAGCGCCTCGGCGGTCTCGAACAGCGGGCTGATCTCGAGTTTGGCGTCGACCCCGAAGCGCCGCGCGAGCCACAGCGCGCAGAGCAGCGTGTAACCGCTTTCGGTCTCGGCGACGTGGAAGCGAACCGGCTGGTCGCCGTCGACGTGCTTGACGATCTGCGCGATCGTCATCATCAGCCGCACCGCGGACGCCCTCTCCGCGAGCAGCGAGCCGAAGTCGACCGGAGCCGGCGACAGTTTGTCCAGCGCCGCGTTCACGCCGGCGAGCATCGCGCGGCGGCGGGAGGCGTCGGTGATGTCGTCGCCTAGATCGGCGAGCTGGCGCAGCGCGTTGTGCAACTGCGACGCGTTGAGCCGGAACTGCGAATGGGCGAGCGAGAGCCCGTGCGAGACGAGACCGGCGCGCGCGACGCAGAGCGCCATTTGCGCGTCGCCGTGAGCGGACGCTATCGCCGCGTCGAACAGCGGCATGAGCGGCGCGATCGACGTCAGCGCCTGCTCCTTGAGCTCGACGAGGGTGCGGGCGAAGGCCGCGACGACCTCGGGTTCGGCTTCGGTCCCGGTCGGACAGGCCGCGCATTGGGCGTCGACCGCGCGCAGCGCCGTCTTCAGGCGCGCGTGCAAATCGTCAGCGCCGGCGGCCTTCGCCTGGCCGGCGATGCGTTCGAGCTGCATCGCCTTCATCTGCAGCCGGAGCCGGATCGTGTCCCACCAATTGATGTCGGTGCGCCCGTCCGTGTCATAGCCGACCCAGCTCGACAGCGTGACGGGCCTCGGGACGACCGTGGTCCATTCCCCGGGAAAGCGCTCGCGCGCCGCCGAAAGCAGGCTTTCGGTGAGCTGGTCGATCGCGTCGCGTCCGGCCTGAATGGCTTCGACCGCCTGCTCGAACTCGTCGAGCAAAGTGGGCCGCTTTGGCCGGTGGCTCCTGCGGCTCGGGCCGGGCGCGCGGCCGCAGGCGATTCCGGCGAGTTCCTGGCCGATCTCGGCCGGCAGCGAAAAGGTCGGATGGGCGGTGAACACGGCGGTGAATCGGGTCCGCTCGACCTCCGCGCGAAACGCGTCGATGGAGCCTGACGTGAGCCGTCGGCCCAACGCCGCCATCGCCCCGCGCGACTGTGCCGGCGCGACGCCGCCGACATAGGCGGCAAGTCGCCGGGCGCGTTCCTGGAAGGCGTCGTCGCGCAGCGCGCGGATCAGAGCGCCGAGGTCGTCGAGCGTCAGCTCTCCCTCGTCCGTCATCCGGGAGACTGAAAAGGCGACGTCGAGAACGGGATTTCCGAACGGGTTCTCCCGCATGCGCTGGCGCGCGGCGGACATCTGTCCGACGAGGTTTCGGACGAGCGCGGATATGTCGGTCAAATCGGTGATGCCCGTTTCATGCCACGCGCGGTGGCGAGCACGTAGCGTGCCAACCAGAGCGGATCGCGCCGGCTCGGCTCAGAATTCCATGTCGAGTTCTTCGACGTCTTCCGGCTCGGCGAGCGAGGTCTCGATCCACTCGACCATGGCGGGCCACGCCATGATGTGATCGCGGTAGGCGGCGCAGTCCGCGGGAAGGGCGACGTCATAGGTCACGAAGCGCGTGCAGACCGGCGCGAACATGGCGTCGGCGATCGTCGGCCGGTCTCCGAACAGCCAGGGGCCGCCATGCGCCGTCAGGCACTCCTGCCAGATCGCGACGATCCGCTCGATGTCGGGCCGGGCGCCGGCCCAGATCTTGAAGCCGTCGTGGCGCGCCTTGAGGTTCATCGGCAGCGCTGACCGCAGATTGGCGAAGCCCTGGTGCATCTCGCCGGCGATCGACCAGCACCAGGCGCGGGCCTTGGGCTCCGCCGGCAGAAGGCCGGCAGCGGGCCGGATCTCGTTGAGATGGGCTGCGATCGCGAAAGCGTCCCAGACGCGCACCTCGCCATGGATCAGGCGCGGCACGAGGAACGAGGGCGACAGGTGCAGAAGCTCCGCGCGGGAGGAGGGATCGGCGGCGGTCAGCACCTCCGTCTCGAAATCGAGACCCGACAGGCGGCACAGAAGCCAGCCGCGGAGCGACCAGGACGAGTAATTGCGGCTCGAGACGGACAGTCGGGCCTTAGGCATGGATGGCTCATGCTCCTAATGGCGCGGCGGCGCCGAAGAAACTATCTCGCAGTGCAAAAGAGATTGCACTAGGTTTCACGCTCTGGCGGCCTGCAGGCCTGCCTTCGGGTCGGATCGTCGATGAAGTATCAGGCGTATGAGTTCGGGTCGGACCTTTCGCGGATGATGCGGGACGTCGGAGGCGCGCTGAGCGCGACCTTCGAACCCTGGGTCGCGGACGGGCGGCGGAACCCGGCGGCGATCTTCCCCTGGGCCCTCGGCGAGATGATGGGGCGCTCGGGTTTCACCCACACGCGCCCGGACTACGGGATCGACTCCGTCTTGGTCGGCAATCGGATCGCGCCGGTCGTCGAGGAGACGACGCATGTGCTGCCGTTCGCGACGCTCACGCATTTCCGCAAGGACGTCGACGCTCGCCAGCCCAGGGTGCTCGTGGTCGCGCCGCTCTCCGGCCATTTCGCGACGCTGCTGCGCCACACCATCCGAACGCTGCTCGCCGACCACGACGTCTACGTCACCGACTGGACCAACGCGCGCGACGTCCCCCTGTCGGAAGGGCCCTTCGGTTTCGACGATTATGTGGACCACGTCGTCGCGTTCCTCGAGGCGATGGGGCCGGGCACGCATGTCGTGGCTGTCTGCCAGCCTGCAGTGCAGGCGCTCGCCGCGGCGGCGCTGATGGCCGAGACCAAGAATGCGGCTACGCCCGCCTCGATGACGCTGATGGCGGGACCGGTCGACACCAGCGTGAACCCGACCAAAGTCAACGCGCTCGCCACCAGCAAACCGATCGCCTGGTTCGAGGACAACCTGATCGCGACCGTTCCGGACCGTCACGCCGGTGCCGGCCGACGCGTCTATCCCGGTTTCGTGCAGCTTTCGGCATTCCTGTCGATGAACGCCGGCCGCCATGTCTCGAGCCACTCCGAGCTGTTCTGGAACATCGTCTGCGACGAGACAGACAAGGCCGAACAGATCCGGGTCTTCTACGACGAGTATTTCGCGATCCTCGATCTCGCCGCGGAGTTCTACCTCGAGACGGTCAAGACGGTGTTTCAGGACAATGATCTCGCCCGCAACGAACTCAAGTACCGGGGCCGACCGCTCGACATGCGAGCGATACGCCGAACCGCGCTGATGACCGTGGAGGGCGAGCGCGACGACATCTGCGCAGTCGGCCAGACCATGGCGGCGCAGGATCTCTGTTCCGGGCTCAAGCCTTACATGAAGCGCCATCATCTGCAGGCGGGAGTCGGACATTACGGCGTGTTCTCGGGCCGCAAATGGGAGACGCAGGTCTATCCGCTGGTCCGGAACTTCATCCTCGCCAACGACTGAAGGAGCCGCGGCGGCGGTCCGCCTCAGGCCTTCACGCGCGTCATTGCGGGATCATAGATCGGCTTGAGCCACGGCCTCGCCGTCACCAGCTCGCCCGCGACGTCGAGCTGATAGTCCCCGGAGCGGACGTAATCGGCGTCCACCCCGCCGGCGTCCCGGACGTAGCCGTAACCGATCGGCGCCCCCACCGTGAGGCCGAAGCCGCCGCTTGCGAGCCAGCCGACGCGGCGGCCGTTGCGGAGGATAGTCTCCCGTCCGAGCAGAGTGACGCCTGGATCGTCCACGGTGAAGCCCGCAAGCAGCCGGGGCGGCTTTCGCCCGGCGGCGTCGACCAGCGCCTCGCGCCCGAGAAAGGCGATGTTCGACTTCAGCTTCACCGCCCAGCCCAGACCGGCCATCTGCGGCGTGTGGTCCGGGCCGATCTCCGCGCCCCAAGCGCGGTAACCCTTCTCCAGCCTGAGCGTCTCGATCGCGCGGTAGCCGGCAAGCGTCAGGCCGTGCGGCTCGCCTGCGGCGGTCAGCGCGTCGTAGACCGTCGCCGCGAAATCGGTCGGGACATGCATCTCCCAGCCGAGCTCGCCGACATAGGTGACGCGGAGCGCCAGCACGGGAGCGCCTGCGACCGAGACGGTCCGGCAGGTTCCGAACGGGAAGCCGGCGTTCGAGACGTCGTCCGGGGTCAGCGCCGCGAGCACGTCGCGGGCGCGGGGTCCGAACAGGCTGAGCACTGCGCGCGACGACGTGACGTCGACGAGATGCGCGTCGCAGTCGGCCGGGATGTTCCTGGAGATCCAATCGAAATCACGGGTGGCGAACCCCGTGCCGGTCACGAGGTAGAACCGGTCTTCGGAGAGGCGGGCGACCGTGAGGTCGCATTCGATCCCGCCGCGAGCGTTCAGCAGCTGGGTGTAGACGAGCGACCCGACCGGTTTCGCGACGTCGTTGGCGCAGATCCAGGAGAGCGCCCGCTCGGCGTCGCGCCCGACCATAAGGAACTTCGCGAAGGACGACTGGTCGAACAGCGCGACCCGTTCGCGGCACGCCTGGTGCTCACGCGCGACCGCGGCGAACCAGTTGGGGCGTTCGAAGGAATAGACGTCGCGCACCTGCTCGCCGCCGCTCGCGAACCAGTTGGGCCGCTCCCAGCCGAGCTTCTCGCCGAACACGGCACCGGCCGACCTGAGGCGGTCATAGAGCGGCGAGCGGCGCAGCGGGCGGCCGCTCTCGTGCTCCTCCGACGGCCACGCCATCGTGTAGTGCTTGGCGTAGGCTTCCAGCGTGCGGGCGCGGACCCAGCCTCCGTCGGCGTGGTTCGCGCCGAAACGGCGAATGTCGACCGGCCACAGATCATAGGGCGGCTCGCCCTTCGCGATCCATTCGGCAAGCGCCATGCCGGCCCCGCCGCCGGCGGCGATGCCGAAGGCGTTGAAGCCGCAGCCGACGAACAGGTTCCGGACCTCCGGCGCCTCGCCGAGGATGAAGTTGCCGTCCGGCGTGAAGCTCTCCGGGCCGTTGATGAGCTGCCGGACGCCCGCGGTCTCCAGCGCCGGCACGCGGCCGAGCGCGAGCTCCATGATCGGCTCGAAGTGATCCCAGTTCTCGTCGAGAAGCGAGAAGGAGAAGTCGTTCGGCGGCGGGGTCGCGCCCCAGGGGATCGGGTTCGGCTCGTAGCCGCCCATCACGAGGCCGCCGACCTCCTCCTTGTAATAGGTCAGGCGGTCCGGATCGCGCAGCGTCGGCAGTCCGCGCGTCACGCCCGGGATCGGCTCGGTGACGATGTACTGGTGCTGCACGGCCGCGAGCGGAATGTTGACGCCGGCGAGCCTGCCGAGCTCCCGCGACCAGAGCCCGGAGCAGATCACGACTTTCTCGCAGGCGATGCGCCCCTGCGAGGTGACGACGGCTTTCACTCGGCCGCGCTCGACCTCGATCGCGGTGACGACCGTCTCCTCGCGGATGACGACCCCGGCCATCCTGGCGCCCCTGGCGAGCGCCTGGGTGATGTCGGACGGGTTGGCTTGGCCGTCGGTCGGCAGGAAGGCGGCGCCGACGACGTCGTCCACGCTCATCAGCGGCCAGAGCTCCTGCGCCTCCTTCGGCGTCAGAAGGTGCATCTCCAGGCCGAAGGAGCGGGCGGTGGTCGCCTGGCGCTTCACCTCGGTCCAGCGATCGGCGTTGCAGGCGAGGCGCAGGCCGCCGTTCCGCTTCCAGCCCGTGGCGAGACCGGTTTCGGCCTCCAGCGTCTCGTAGATCCGCACGGATTCGCCGAGCAGCTGGGTGATGTTGGCGTTGGCGCGGAGCTGCCCCACGAGCCCCGCCGCGTGCCAGGTCGAGCCGGAGGTCAGGCGGTCGCGCTCCAGCAGCAGCGTCTCGCAGCCGAGCTTGCCCAGATGATAGGCGGTCGAGCAGCCGACGATGCCGCCGCCGATGACGACGATCTTGGCGGAGGAGGGCAGTTCGGTCATGCGCGGTCCATGTCCTCGAAGCGGGCGAGCGCCTGTTCGAAACGGGCGAGGTTCTCGGCGGTGTAGCCGACATAGTCGAGGTCGAGGCTCGAGCGCAGTTCGGAGACCATGCTCCAGAGCGCCTCGCGCAGCAGCGAGGCGACCGCCATCGCCTGAAGTTTCACGCGCAGCGCGTCGTCCGGCGCGCGCCCGAAATAGATCTCAAGCAGGGTGTCGCGCCCGGCGTCGTCGAGGCCGTTGTTGGAGGCGAGGTTCGCGAGGTCGAACAGCGGGCTGTTGAAGCCGCCATAGTCCCAGTCGATCAGCCAGAGCTTTTCGCCGTCGTCGATGAAGTTGCCCGGCAGCAGATCGTTGTGGCCGAACACGATCTCGGTGGGGCCGACCACGGACTCGATCCGCTCGGCGACCTTCGCAAGGCGGGGCAGATCGCCCGCCAGCCTGTGGCCGCCCTCCTCGAGCGCCGCCACGTAGTTCCGCAGGATGTGGAACGTCCAGAAGGCGAGAGCCGGCCCCCGAAGCCGCCTCGTCACCTCGCGATGGGCCGTCTTCACGAGCTCCGCCACCCGCGGCAGCTCGGCGCGGACGTCGGCCTCCGAAAAGGTCCGGCCGTCGACATGGTCGATGATGATCAGTCCCGGCTCGAAATGCCGCAGCGCGGGGGAGACGCCGGCCTCCTCGGCGGCTTGCGAGGCCGCGCGCTCGTTGAACCGCATGATGTTGTGCAGCGGGATGTCCTCGCCGAGCCGCACCACGAAGCTTCGTCCCGCGTCCTCCACCCGGAAGTTGCGGTTGGTGATGCCGCCGGCGAGCGGCTGCGGGTCGACCGGTCCGCGCCAGAAGGCGAGCGCGCGGATGCGGGCGACGGGATCGGGGCTCACTGCGCGAGCCCCATGCGCCGCTTGAGGCGCGCGGCGCCCGCCGCGACCAGCCGGTCGGCGATGATCGCGATGAAGGCGACGCAGAGGCCCGCGACCAGTCCCTTGCCGACGTCGGCCTTGGCGAGCGCGGAATAGGTCTCCTGGCCGAGATCGCGGGTCCCGACGAGCGCGGTGATGACGAGCATCGACAGCGCCAGCATGATCGTCTGGTTCACCCCGAGCAGGATTTCGGGCAGGGCCAGCGGCACGCGGATGCGCGTGAGGATCTGCCGGCGCGTGCAGCCGTTCATCACGCCCGCCTCGATCAACGTCTGAGGCACGCGGGCCACGCCGTGCGCCGCGTAGCGGATCGCCGGCGCGACGGCGTAGAGCACGATCGCGATCAGGGCGGTGAAGTCGCCGACGCGGAACAGCATCACGATCGGGATGAGGTAGACGAAGGACGGCAGCGTCTGCAGCAGGTCGATGACGGTCTCGACGGCGCGCCACAGCCTCGGTCGGGTCGCCGCCGCGATCCCGATCGGGACGCCGATCGCCGCCGCGATCAGCACGGCGACGCCGCAGAGATAGACCGTGATCATGGCGGTCGGCCATAGCCCCACCACCGCCACGAACAGCGCCATCAGGACGACGGGGAGCGCCAGCCGCCAGCCGCCGAGCCGGAACCCTGCGATCCCCAGCGCCGCCACGACCCAGACCCAGGGCAGCGCGAGCATGAAGCGCTTGGCGGGGGCCAGAAGGTTCAGGAACGCCCAGGCGCGGATGGCGTCCAGCGTCGCGAAGAAGTTGACGTTGATCCAGCGGACGAGGTCGCTCCACCAAGGGGCGGTCGACAGCTTCAGCGCGTCGGGATAAAGCGCGATCGCGGGCCAGATCGCCGCCGCGACCCAGAGGGCGCCGGCGATGGCGAAGGCCGCCCAGAGCGCCTTCCGACGAAGAGCGCGGTGGCCCTCGTCGCGCTCGGGCGTGCGGCCGGCTTGGACCGCGAGCGCCTGCGCGAACCGGTCGAGCAGGATCGCGAGCACCGTGATCGCGATCCCGGCCTCGAGGCCCGCCCCGATGTCGAGCCGCCGCAGCGCCGCCAGCACGTCGAAACCGAGGCCGCCCGCGCCGATCATCGAGGCGATGATGACGACGTTGAGCGAGAGCATGATGACCTGGTTGACGCCGACCATCAGCGCGGGAAGCGCGGTGGGCACGAGCATCTTCCAGGTCAGCTGGCGGCGCGTGCAGCCGGTCATGGCGCCGAGCGCATGGATCTCCTCGGGGACGGCGCGGATCGCAAGGATGGTGACGCGCACCATGGGCGGCATGGCGTAGACGATGGTCGCGATCATCGCCGAGACCGGCCCGAAGCCGAACAGGATCAGCATCGGCAGCAGATAGGCGAAGACCGGCATCGTCTGGGCGAGGTCGAGCAGCGGCGACACGGCGCGCTCGGCCCAGCGCCAGCGCACGCAGGCGAGCCCGACCAGCAACCCGCCGATCGCGCCGAGCACGCTCGACACCAGCACGGAGGCGAGCGTCACCATCGCGGCCGGCCACTGCCCGAAGACCGCGAGATAGAGCAGGCCGCCGCCCATGAGAGCGGCGAGACGCAGGCCCCCGACGGCGTAGCCGCCGGCGACGCCCGCGATCAGCAAGGAGAACCAGGGGATCGCAGGCGCAATGGCGACGGCGTCGGCGCCTCGCCCATAGCCGACACCCCCGGCCAGAACGGCCTTCGCCGCGGCGAGGGGAAGGTCGAGCGTCCAGGCGATCGCGCGGGTGAGGTCCCGCACGGAGAACAGGCCGAAGCTCGCCGTCTCCATCAGCCAGCGCATGAAGGCCGAGATCTGGGCGTCGATCGGGAGCTGCCAGGCCGTGGGATATTTGGTCATCCACGTCGGAAGCGCGCCGGTCGGCAGCGAGACGAGGACGATCGTCACGAGAAGCAGAGCAGGCCACAGCAGCCGCTTCAGCGCCGCCTGGGGAAACTCCGCCGCGAGCGGCCGGACCGCCGCGAGGCTCACGCCGCCGACTTCCGTTCCCGACCGACGAGCACGTCGATCATCGCGAGCCGGTCGACGACGCCGATCACCCGACCGGCGTCGACGACCGCGAACGGCCGGTCGGACTGCTCGACGTCGTGGGCGAAGGCGGCGATGCGCTGGCCGGCGTCGATCTCGCCGGCGAAGTCGGCGATCTCGCGGGCCGGCGCCATGACCGACCGCGCGGTCAGGATCTTGGCCCGCGGCGCGTCGCGGGTGAAGGCGCGGACATAGTCGGTCGCAGGAGCCAGCACGAGCTCCTCCGCTGTTCCGATCTGCACGACGCGACCGTCCTTCATGATGGCGATGCGGTCGGCGATCCGGACCGCCTCGTCGAAATCATGCGTGATGAACACGATCGTCTTCTTCAGCATCGCCTGCAGGCGCAGCACCTCGTCCTGCATCTCGCGGCGGATGAGCGGATCGAGCGCCGAGAACGGCTCGTCGAGGAACCAGAGGTCGGGGCCTACCGCGAGCGAGCGGGCGATGCCGACGCGTTGCTGCTGGCCACCGGACAGCTCGCGCGGAAAATGATCTTCCCGACCGTTGAGGCCGACGAGCTTGATCATCTCGCGCGCCCGCGCCTCCCGCTCGGCTTTCGAGCGCCCCTGCACGTCGAGCGGAAAGGCCACGTTGCCGAGCACGGTGAGATGCGGCAGCAGCGCGAAGTTCTGGAACACCATGCCCATCTGGTGGCGCCGGATGCGGATGAGTTCCTGCTCCGGCATGCGCAGCAGGTCGCGGCCTTCGAACAGGATCTCACCCGCGGTCGGCGCGACGAGGCCGGACAGGCAGCGCACCAGCGTCGACTTGCCCGAGCCCGAGAGCCCCATGATCACGAAGGTCTCGCCGCGCGCGATCTCGAGATTGACGTCCATCACCGCCGGGATGAGCCCGGCCGCGACGATCTCCGCCGGCAGGGCCGCGACGCGGCCGTCCCGAACGAAGCGCTCCGGCTTCGTCCCGAACAGCTTGGCGACCTCCCGGCAGGCGAGGATCGGCTCGGTCATCGGTCGCGATCCGGCCCCGTCACTGCAGCCATTTCTTCCAGCGGTCCTCGTTCTTGGCCATCCAGTCGTCGACCACGGCCTCGACCTTCTCGCCGCCGAGGTCGACCTTCGCCGCGAGCTCGCCGATCTCGTCATTGGTGAACGTATAGGCCTTGATCGCCTTGTAGGCGCCCGGCCACTTGTCCTTCACGCCGGTCCATGTGGCCTTGTAGATCGGGCCGCGCGGCTTGGCGCAGTCGTATTTCGCGTCCTTGTTCACGCCCCAGGCAGGGTCCTCGTAGCAGGCCTTCTCGTAGGGCGGGAACGTGATCCACTCGCCCTTGAACTTGATGGGCGCCCAGTGCGGCGCATAGATCCAGAGCAGGATCGGAGCCTTGCGGTCATAGGCCGACTGCAGTTCGGCGAACATCGCCGCGTCGGTGCCGGCGTGCACGACCTCGAACGGAAGGTCGAGCGCCAGCACGCGCTCGTCGTCATACCCGCCCCAGGTCACCGGACCGCCGAGATAGCGCCCCTTCGGCGAGGTCTCGGGCGTGGAGAACACCTCGGCGCACTCCTTCAGCGCCTTCCAGTCGGGCAGGCCCGGGCACTTCTCCTTCATGTACTCCGGAAACCACCAGTCCTCGATCGCTTGCATGCCGGTCTCGCCGACATTCTCGACCCCGCCGGCCGCGATCGCCTCGTCCATGGCCTCCTTGGCGGTGGTGGCCCAGACCTCCATCGCGACATGCAGGTCGCCGGTGCGCATGCCTGCGAACTGGGCGAGGTAGTCCGCCTGGACGTAATCGACGTTGTAGCCGGCTTTCTTGAGCGTCTCGCCCATGATGCGCGCGGTGATCAGCTGCCCCGTCCAGTCGTGCAGCGTGATCTTGATGGGATCCTTGGACTCGACCTCCGCGATCGCTGCGCCCGAGGTCAGCGCGAGGGCGAGAAGCCCCGCCGTCGCTGCACGCGTCACCTTGTGGAACATGCCCGTCTCCTCGGCTCGCTGTGGCTCACGCCCGCAGATCCAATGCAGTTTGGGCGCCAGTTTTGCTCAAGTCCACAACAGATGTGGGATTGGCGTTGAGTCTGTCCGGGCTTTCCCACAAGGTGCCCATGTTTTCGGCGTGCGGAGCCCTTCGATGAACCAGAGTCCACGGCAGCGCGCGATCGTCGAACTGGTCCGCGACGAGGACGTCACGCGCGTCGCCGAACTCGCCGGCCGGTTGGGCGTCTCGGACGAAACGATCCGGCGCAACGTCAAGGGGCTTGTCGAGAACGGCCTGCTGACGCGCCGACACGGCGAAGTCGCGTTTGCGGGGCCGGCCGTCGACGCCCCGTTCCTCGAGCGGATGCGGGTCCATGCCGCGGCCAAGAAGGCGCTCGCCGCGGCGGCGGTCGACTGCGTTGAGGACGGGCAGGTCCTCATGATCGACACCGGCTCGACCACCGCTTATGTCGCGCAGGCGCTCCGGGCGCGGCGCGGGCTCACCGTGGTGACCAACTCGCTCGAGATCGCCGGACGGCTCGTCGGCCGCAACGACAACCGCGTCTACATGGCGGGCGGCGAGCTGCGGGCCGATCTCGCGGCCGCGGTCGGCGCCGAGGCGGCCGCCTTCATCCGACAGTTCCGCGCCGATCTCGCGATCCTGTCGATCGCCGGCATCGACGCCCGCGGAAGCTTCACCGATTTCGACCTGGACGAGGCGGGCATCGCCCGCGCCATGATCGAATGCTCCGACCAGCGGCTGGTGGTCGCCGACGGCAGCAAATTCGGGCGGCGCGCGCCGGTGGCGATCTGCGATCCCGGCGAGGTCCATTGCCTCGTGACCGACGTCGCGCCCCCGCCCGGCATCTCAGGCTGGATCGAGGATGCCGGCATAACGCTCGTCCTGCCTCAGGCCGGAGCGAACGGGAGACGGGCGCCGGCGCCTGTCAGCGGCGCTTGAACGCCGGCTTGCGCTTCTCCTGCTGGCTCGCGAAGCCTTCGCGGAAATCGTCGCTTTCCATAACGCGCTCGACTTCGCGCAGCGCGTGGCTGGCGCGCTCCATCGGACCGGCCGGCGTCACCTGACCCGCGAAGCTCTTCAGCATCTCCAGCACCAGTGGGGCGTTGTCGGCGAGGCGCCGGGCGTAGACCTGCGCTGCGGCGAGATGCTCGCCTTCGTCGACGAGCTTGTTGACGAAACCGACCTGGTAGGCGCGCTCCGCGCTGAGCTCTTCGCCAAGCAGCATGATCTCCATCGCGACCTTGTGCGGAATGCGCCCCGCGAGGCCTGCGATCAGCCCGCCGGCGAAGCCGAGCTTGGCTTCGGGGTACATGAAGCGGGCGCTTCGGGTCGCGACGCAGAGATCGGCGGCCTGGACGAGCGTCATCGCGCCGCCGATGCACCAGCCGCTGACGGCGGCGACGATCGGCTTGCGGACCTCGATGTCGTATCCGGGAACGAAGCGCCGGTAGTCGGGCTTGGAGTCCGACTTCAGGTCCTTGCCGACCGAGAAGGCGCGCTCGCCCGCGCCGGTCAGGATCGCGACGCGGTCGTCGCTCGCGGCGAAGCGCCGCCAGGCCGCCGCGAGCGCGATCTCCACGCCTGCGTCGATCGCGTTGAGCTTGTCGGGCCGGTTGATCGTGATCGTGCAGACGCCGTCGGCGGACTCGTACAGGACGACTTCGGACATTTCAGGCGCCTTTCGCAAGCTCGACGAGGAGTTTCTTGAGCACCTTGCCGTTCTGGGCGAGCGGCAGCGCGTCGACGATGAAGACCTTGTTCGGGTGCTTGTAGGGCGAGAGCCATGCGCGAAGATGTTCGGAGAGGTCGGCCGGCGCCGCCTGATCGCCGCCGTGCAGCTCGAGGAAGGCGACGATGTCCTCGTTGCCCTCGGTCGGCCGGCCGACGACCGCGGAATGCGCGATCTTCGGGTGTCGGTTGAGCGCGGTCTCCACCTCCAGCGGGTTCACCTTGAAGCCCGAGCGGATGATGACGTCCTTGGCGCGACCTACGATGAAGACCCGGCCGTCGGGCGCGATCCGCGCGAGATCCTGGGTGTTGAACCAGCCGTCCGGGGTCAGGACCTGCGGAGTCAGCTCCGGATTGCGGAAATAGCCCGCCATGACGTTGGGACCGCGCGCCCAAAGCTCCCCGATCTCGCCGGCAGGCGTATCGCCGCCGGAGGCGTCGCGCAGGCGGAGCTCGACGCCGGGGAGGGGGCGTCCGACGGAGTCGTCCTCGTTCGGCTCGTCGAGCCGCGTCCAGCACAGCGAGGCGGCCTCGGTCAGCCCGTAGCCGTTGTGAAGAACGGCGCCGAACAGCTCTTCGGAGCGGCGCTTGACGGTGACGTCGATCGGAGCCCCGCCCGCGCCGAGGAAACGCAGCGACGCCGGCGGCGTCCGGCCGCTCAGCCGGCCCGCTTCGTTCAGCTTGGCGAACATCGCCGTCGCGCCCTGCATCACGGAGATTCCGAGACCGGCGAGTTCGCCAAGGCACCGGTCCGCCGAGAAGCGCGACCGGAGATGAACATGCGCGCCGGCGTGCAGTCCGCCGAGCAGCACCGAGGCGAGGCCCATGACGTGGGAGATGGGCAGCACGCCGTAGATCCGGTCGCGCTCGTCGATCTGACGCAGCTCGCCCATCATCCCAGCGATGAAGCACAGATTGGCGTGGGTCAGCATCACGCCCTTGGGCGCGCCGGTGGTTCCGGTGGTGTAGATGAAGGCGGCCAGGTCCGCGCTTGCGTCGCGCGCTGAAGCGTCGAACGATCCCTTCGGGTGTTCGCCGGTCACCGCCACGCGCCCGAGGGCGGGCTCTTCGCTCACCACTGCGCCGGCGCGCCGCGCATGCTCTGCGGCGTCCGCTGAGTGGTCGAGCGCAAACAGCGCAAGCTTCGGTCGCGCATGCTCCAGGATGGCGTCGACCTCCATCGGGGCGCGCCGCGCGTTCTCCATCACGGCTATGGCGCCGAGATGCGCGCAGGCGAGGATCGCGACCGCGAGCGAGACGCTGTTCTCGCCGACGATCATCACCCTGTCCTGCGGCCGAACGCCAAGCGACGCCAGCCGGGCGGCGCCCGCCTCGACCCGGCGGGCGAGCTCGCCATAGGTGACGGAGCGCGCCGGGTCGCTGAGCGCCGGCGCCCCCGGCGCCGACCGTCCGCGGGACAGCACAGGGTCGGAGATCTTCATGTCCCGCTCCGAGCACGGGCGGCGGCGCGCCTCACGCTCAGTTGTCGATCTTGATGTTGGCGTCGACCACGAGCTTCTTCCATTTCGCGAGCTCGCTATCGATGAAGGTCACGAACTCTCCGTCGCACAGCAGGTCGGCCTTGCCGCCGAGCGCGAGCATCTTCTGCTGCATGGCCGGATCGGAGAACTGCTCCTTGAGTTTCGCCTTCAGCGTCTCGATCGCAGTTTCGGGCGTGCCCTTCGGAACCCACAGCCCGTACCATGAGGTGACCGCGAATCCGGGCACCCCGGATTCCGCGACCGTCGGCACGTCGGGGGCGGCCGGCGAGCGCTCCGGCGTGCTGACGGCGATCGCGCGCAGCTTGCCGGCGCGGACCTGGGAGTAGGCGGCGTTGTCGAACATCATCGTCACGCGCCCGGGGATCAGGTCGACGAAGGCCGGGCCGCTGCCCTTGTAGGGGACGTGGACGATGTTGATTCCCGCCATGACCTTGAGCAACTCGCCGGAGAGATGCGGGCTGGCGCCGGGGCCGCTCGACGCGAAGGTCAGTTCGCCCGGATGGGCTTTCGCGCCGGCGATCAGGTCGGCCACCGTCTTGTACGGCGTGTCGACGCCGACGACGAGGTAGTTCGGGACCGACATCACGCGGCACAGCGGCGTCAGGTCGTTGACCAGATCGTAGGGCACCTTCTTGTTGACGGCCGGGAAGGTGGTGTTCGCGACCGAGCCCATCAGCACGGTGTAACCGTCGGCCGGGGACTTCGCGACGGCGTCCGATCCCGTCATGCCGCCAGCGCCGGGCCGGTTCTCGACCACGAAGGTCTGGCCGAGCGTCTTGGTCATGTTCTCGGCGATGATGCGGGCGACGATGTCGGTGATCCCGCCCGGCGGATAGGGCACGAGAAGCTGGACGGGCCGCTCCGGATAGCCGGGGGCTGCGGTCGCCGCGGTCGCGGTCCAGCCGCAGGCGGCGGCCAGAACCGCGGCGGCGATGATCTTGACGTTCATGCGGGCTTCCTCCCAGGACGCGGGACTTGAACGCCCGCTTGTTTCTGTCGCGCCGAAATCGTCGGATCAGCTCTTCTTGTAGTTCAGCAGCCCGCCCGAAACCTTGGGCGGATAAGCGAGGATGGCCTCCTCGATCGGGTCCACGCCCCAGCCGGGCCGGTCGGGCACGATCAGATGGCCGTTCTCGAACTCGGGCTCGTGCGAGAAGATTTCGCGGTCCCACGACAGCCGGTCGATGTCGATCTCCATGATCCGCAGGTTCGGCACGGCCGCGGCGACATGCGCGTTCATCATCGTGCAGAGATGGCCGTAGAAATTGTGCGGGGCGATGTTGACCTCATGCGCCTCGGCGACGGCCGCGATCTTCATCGTCTGCCAGGCGCCGTTCCACGGCGTGTCGAGGATCGCGACGTCCATCGACTGGTTCGTGAAATACGGCATGAACTGCCGCAGCCCGATCAGCGTCTCGCAGGAGGCGATCGGATGCCGGCTGTGATTGCGGACATAGGCCAGCGCCTGCGCGCTCGGGCAGTCGATCTCGACCCAGAACAGGTCGAGATCTTCGATTTCGCGGAGGATCTTGAGGTAGCCCTCGGTCTTCGCGTTGAAGTTCAGGTCGATCAGGATGTCCATGTCGGGGCCGGCGCCGTCGCGCAGCGCCTCGAGATGGTCGCGCATGTTGCGCAGGATGCGGCGGTCGATGTTGAGCTCGGGGTAGAAGGGGACGCCGAAGCCCGGCCGCCAGGCGCGGGTCGGACCGTCGTCATGGATGAAGATGTTGGTCTTCATCGCTCCGAAGCCCGCTTCGCGCGCCTCGGCGCCGGCCGCCGACACCTCCTCCAGCGTCGAGATCTGCGGCGGGAAGAACGCGGGATGATTGATGCGCCAGCTCGGGAAGTGGGACCAGTAGACCCGGACGCGGTCGCGCAGCTTGCCTCCGAGCAGCTCGTAGCAGGGCACGCCGAGCGCCTTCGCCTTGGCGTCGAGAAGGGCGTTCTCGAGCGCGCCGATCCCTTCTCCCACCACGCCGCCGGCCGCCGGCCGCGTCAGACAGGAGGCCTCGGCGAAAAACCGCTCATGGGCGAACGCGTTCTGGCCGACGAGGCGGCGTCCGAGCTGCTCGATGACAGAGGTGACGCCCGGCGAGCCGAAGCCCTCGTCATATTCGCTCCAGCCGGTCACGCCCTCGTCGGTCGTGAGCTTGACGAAATGGTAGTTCCGCCAGCCCGCGTCGCATTTCAGCGTGGCGACGCCGGTCACTCGCACGGGGTGATCTCCGCCGCGCGGAGACGCGACTTGCCGGACGGGCGCGGCGCGAGGGCGTAGGGCCCGTCGAGGCGGGGAGCGTAGAGGCGCCTGCGAAGGCGCGCTGGAACTGCAGGCATCGTGTCCTCCGCGTCGTCGCGCGACGCCGGATCCTTTGCGGACCTCTGACGGCAGTCTGCATTGAAAAGCGCCGCTGTCTATCCCGATAATCAAAATGCTGTTCTATTACTTGGAACACATCGGGAGGGCGACCTTGGACCAGACGCTGCTCAAGGGACTGCTCGTCCTCGAAACGCTCGCCCGTTCCGCCGGCGCGCGCGGCGTGACCGATCTCGCCGCCGAGACGGGGCTCGGGAAGAGCAACGTCCACCGCGTGCTCAAGACGTTGCAAAGCGCGGGCTTCGTGCGTCAGCCGCCGGGCGGCGCGCGCTACCAGCCGACGCTCAAGCTCTGGGAGCTCGGCGCGCGGCTGCACGAAGGTCTGGACCTCACGCGCGAGGCCCGCCCCCATGTGGCGGAGCTGGCGCGCGACACCCAGGAGACGGTGCATCTCTCGGTTCTCGACGGCGCGGAGGTGGTCTATGTCGACAAGCTCGACAGCCCTCAGCCGATCCGCGCCTATTCGGAGCTCGGCGGCCGCGCGCCGGCCCATTGCGTGGCGACCGGAAAGGTCCTGCTCGCCTTCTCGGCGGCGTTTCCCGATCTGCCGCAGGCGCTCGAGCGCTACACGACGAGAACGATCGTCGACCGCGGGGCCCTCCTGACTGCACTCGCGGAGGTCCGCTCGAAAGGGTATGCGACGAACTGGGGCGAGTGGCGGGAGCGGGTCCGCGGCCTCGCCGCGCCCATACGGGACGCCCATGGCGCCGTGGTCGCGGCGATCGGCGTCTCGGGACCCGCCGAACGGTTCACGCGCAGCCGGATGTCGGACATGACCGGGGGCGTCGTGCGGGCGGCGGACGCGATCTCCGCCGCGCTCGGCGGACCCGCCGCTTAAGACGCTCCGCCGCGCGGACCGCCCCGGCGCCAGGCGTCGAGCCTACCGCCGCGACGTTATGGTCCGGGCGCTCCTCCGCCATCTGGAACGCTTCCTGCGTCCGGGCGACGTGGCCGCCGGCCGCCGAGTCTTCGGCGCCGCGAGCCTGAAGAGTGCGCCGCGCAAATCCGTGAAAGCGGAGCTGCGCGATCAAGCAGACAGTCGCAGGCGCACGAGCGCCTGAAAGACCGGAGAATACGCCATGACGTTACGCCGTCCCTCTCGCGAGGACATTTTCGACATCTCCGAGCGCCATCATCTTCGTCTGACGGAGATCGAGGCGGACGATTTCTTCGAGATCGTCAAGGGCGTGATGGAAGGATATGACGAGCTCGATCAATATCCCGATCCCGTTCGCGAGGTCACGCCGGCGGTTCGCATTCCAGGCGCGCGTCCCGGCAAGGACGCTGATCCATTGAACGGCGTCGCCCGCTTCTGCAGCGTTCAGGCGGTGGAGCCGCGCGGCCCCTTGGCGGGCAAGCGGATCGGCGTGAAGGACACGGTGTGCGTCGCGGGTATCCCGACGACCTGCGCGTCGCGGCTTCTCTATGACTACGTGCCGGACATCGACGCGACGGTCGTGAAGCGGATCGTTGAGGCCGGCGGCCACATCACGGCGATGCTCAACACCTGCGACTTCGCGTTCTCGGGCGGCGGCCACACCAGCGCCTACGGTCCGGGACTCAATCCGGCCGATCCCGCGCATGCCGCGGGCGGCTCGTCCTGCGGCTCGGCGATCGCGCCCGCGACCGACATGGTCGACATCGCGCTGGGCGGCGATCAGGGCGGCTCGATCCGCATCCCCGCCTCCTGGTCGGGCGTGGTCGGCCTCAAGCCGACGCATGGACTGGTGCCCTACACCGGCATCGTCGGCTTCGACCAGACGATCGACCACATCGGCCCGATGGCGAAGACCGCCGAGGATTGCGCCCTGATGCTGCAGGTGATCGCCGGAAAGGACGACACGGCGATCGACCCCCGCCAGCCCCCCACCATCGAGACCCCCGACTATCGGGCCAGGCTCGGAGACGGCGTCCGCGGCCTCAGGATCGCGGTCGTGAAGGAGGGTTTTGGGACCCCCGAGTCGATGGAGGCGGTCGACGCTGCGGTGCGGGCCGCGGCCAAGCAGCTGGCGGGCCTCGGCGCCGAGGTGCGGGAAGTGTCCGTGCCCGAGCACCGTCACGTCGTTCCGCTCTGGAACGCCATCGCCATCGAAGGCGGCGTCGACAGCTTCTATCACGGCCACGCCGCCTACCAGACGAAGGGTTATTTCAACACAAGGCTGATGTCCGCCATGTCCCGCGGAATCGTCACAAACGGCGGCGATTTCTCAGCCACGGCGAAGCTCGGCGCGATCGTCGCGCATTACATGCGCGAGCGGTATCACGGCGTGTTCTATGGCCGCGCGCAGAACCTCTCGCGCGCGCTGACCGCCGCCTATGACCGCCTCTTCGAGGAGGTGGATCTGGTGCTGATGCCGACCACGCCGCAGACCGCCCATGTCTTGCCGCCCTCGGTCGAGGAGGATCGCAAGACCTATGTCGCGCAGGCGCTCAACATGGTGCGGAACACCGCGGCCTTCGATCTGACCGGGCACCCCTCGATCTCGACGCCGTGCCGCGACGTGGCGGGCCTGCCGATTGGCCTGATGCTGACGGGACGCAGCTTCGACGAGGTGACGGTCCTGCGCGCGGCCCACGCTTACCAAACCGCGGGCTGACGGCCCCCCCTCAGTCGTGGCGCGGCCGTGCTGCGCCACTACTGCGATGGCCGTTCTGACGAACTGGAGCGGGCGGCGATCTCCGTCTCCCATCCGAACACGCTGCGTCAGCCATAGTCGGCCGAGCGCGACCGTTCGGTCGCGATTACGCGGTCGACGCTCGGCCCCTCGACCGCGCGTTCGAGCCGGCGCTGCTCGGCGTCGAGGCGCTTCAGCGCCTCGAGCTTGTCGTCCTGGCCGAGCTTGGCCTGGGCGACTGCGGTCTTCAGCACCGCGATGGTCTGGTCGTAGACCCTGGTCGGCACCGGGAACGGGTGACGATCCTTGCCGCCATGCGCGAAGGAGAAGCGCGCGGGATCGCTGAAGCGGCAGGGCGCGCCGTGAACGACCTCCGCGACCATCGCGAGCGCCCGCACCGTCCGGGCCCCCACGCCCGGCGTGCGCAGCAGGTCGGCGAAATCGGTCGGGCCGCGCTCGGCCGCGGCCGCGATTGCGCCCTGCAGCCTGCGGGCGACGACATCCTTCGGCCGGACGTCGTGGTGGGTCGGCATCACCAGATGCGGCAGCGCGAGCTGCGCCGCCTGGCTCGGCGGGGATGCGGCAGGTTCGAGCGCGAGCGCGTCCGCCGCCAGCCTGTCGGGCGCGACGGAGCGCAGCAGGTCGAGCTGCGCGCCGCGGGACGCCTCGGCGCGGCGGTCCACGAGATTGACGATCGCGCCGCCTTGCCGGCCGTCGATTGCGGCGTGCGGCTCCTCGACGAAGCTCCCGAGGCCCTCCGACAGCCAGTGATATCGGCGCGCCTGGCGTAGATCCCCGCTCATGCCCTGCTGGACGACCGTCCAATCGCCGTCGTCGGTCACGATGAAGCCATGCAGGTAGAGCTCGAAACCGTCCTGCACCGCCGCGCTGTCGACCTTGGCGGTCATGCGGCTCGCATCCGCGAGCGCGGCGCCGTCCAGTCCGACGCGCTCGCCGATGGACTGAAGCTCCGCCGGCGTGCGCCGCGAGTGCTTGCCGCGTCCTCCGCAGACATGAACCCCGAGCTCGGCCGAGAGGGGAGCCAGTCCGCGCTTCAGCGCGCCGATCACGCTCGTGGTGACGCCGGAGGAGTGCCAGTCCATCCCCATCACGGCCCCGAAGGACTGGAACCAGAAGGGGTGGGCGAGCCGGCGCAGCAGCTCGTCGCGCCCGTAATGATGGACGATCGCTTCCGCCATGACGCCGCCGAGGCGGGACATGCGCTGGCCGAGCCAGGCGGGCACGCGCCCGCCATGAAGCGGAAGGTCAGCGCTGCCGGCGCGTCGCGCCATCCGAAGTCTCCGCCTGTTCCCTGCCTGTTCTAGCATGCGCCGGCGGCGCCCCGGGTTCCTTTTTTACGGGTTCCGGACGAGCGCGATCGTCCGGTCGTCGGGCCGGCCGTCGCAGAGCTCGCGGATGGCGGTAGCGAAAAGGTCGTCTCCGTCCTCGGCGGCGAGGCTGAAGAGCGTCATCGACGAGCGGAACTTCATGTCGTCCGGCGTTCCGAAGATCTCCCGCAGGGAACGCCCTTCGACCGCGCGGACGGCCTCGACGCACTCTCTCAACCGAGGGCCCAGGACCCCGTGCGCGAGATAGGCGCGCGCTTCCGCGAGCGAAGCGATCCCGTAGAACTGCGCCGTCGCCGACGAGCCCAGCCCGCGCAACTGCGGGAACACGAACCACATCCAGTGGCTCGTCTTGCGGCCGGCGCGGAGCTCCGCCAGCGCGGCGTCGATCGTGGTCTGCTGCGCCGTGACGAACCGGGCGAGGTCGTAGGGATCGTCGGTCATGCTCCGATCAACGCGCGGGCCCTCGCTTCGGGTCCGCCGCCGCGCCTACGGACGCTCACTCCGCCGCATCCTGCCGGACGAGGTCCGCCTCCACGGCGTGGACCGTGGTGCTCTCGGCGAAGTCGCTCTTCCGACCGGGAACGAGCACGTTGACGTTGGCGTCGCCGGCCGACGCCCCCGGCCATCGGCCCTTGTGGACCACGCCTACCCCCGGTTGCGACTCTTCCGTGATCCTCACGGTCAGCGGCAGTCGCCCGGTCTCGTTGGAGAGGATCACCGCATCGCCTTCGACCAGGCCGCGGCGGTCCGCGTCGTCCGGATGCAGCGCGACGGTCGGCGGCCCGAGGCGCCGGCGGATCTGCTCGTCATTGCCATAGCTCGAATTCATGAGCCACTGCGAGGCGGGAGACAGAATGCGGATGCGGTCGCCCGCCGGAGGCGGATCGACATGGGGCTGAGGAAGCCGGGGCAGCCCGAGCGCCTCGGCGCGCGCGCTCGCAAGCTCGATGCGGCCGGACGGCGTGTTGAAGACGAGATCCGCGAACTGCAGGCGCTCCTCCGGAAACAGCTCAACGGTGCCGGAGCGGGCGAGGTCCGCGAAGCCGCCCGCGTAAGGCGTCTGCGCGAGCAAGCGCTCGAGGAGCGCTTCATCGGTCTCGAAGAGGTCGGGATCATCGTAGCCCATGGCGGCTGCGAGCCGGCGAAAGATCTCCGAATTCGGCAGCGATTGTCCGACCGGCGCCCCGGCCTTGACCTGCGCGGAGAGCGTCAGGTCGAAATAGGACAGCACGAGATCGTCGCACTCCAGAAAGCTCGCCGCGGGCAGGACGATGTCCGCATAGGCCGTCGTGTCGGTGTGAAACAGGTCGACCGCGACGTGGAACAGGTCTTCACGCTTGAGCGCGCGGCGGAGGCGCGACTGTTCGGGCGAGGACGCGGCCGGGTTGTTGTTCCAGTTGACGAGGGCTTTCGCGTCGGACGAGCGCTCCAGCGTCGCGGCGAAATCCATGTGGCTGATCGAACCGGTCCCGTCCCGCGCGAGATCGGGCGAGGTGACGCTCGCCATGTCGATCCCGCGGCCGCCTGCGCCGTTCATGTAGAGGAAGCCTGCGCCGGGCTTGGCGAGGTTTCCCGTGAACGCGACGAGGGCTGCGAGGCAGCGGAAGACGTTCCCGCCGCTCGGCTGGCGCTGGACTCCCTGGCCGAGCCACAGAAGGGAGGGCCCGCGCCCATAGGCGAGCGCGGCCTCCACGATCGCGTCCTCGGACAGGCCGCAGAGCGCCGCGGCGCGGGCAGGGGTCATGGCGTCGATCGACGCCGTCAGATCCTCCCAACCGAGCACGCAGGACTCGAGGAACGCCTGGTCGACCAGGCCGTGCGCGCGCAGCACGTTTAGGAAGGCGAAGGCGAGGGCGGCGTCGGAGCCCGGCGCGAGCTTGAGGTGATGATCCGCCGCGCGCGCCGTCTGATGGCCGATCGGATCGACGACGACGATGGTCGTCCCGCGCTTGCGGGCCGCGTTCACCCAGTTCCGATCCTGATGCGGCGCCGAATGGGAGGGGTTGGCGCCCCAGATCAGGATCGTGCGCGCTTCGGCGGCGCTCCGCGGGTCGAAGCCTTCGAGCGAGTCCCCGAACGTCAGCTCGAGCGCCATGTGCCCGGCCTTGTTGCACACGGTGTCCGGATCGACCTCGGTCGCGCCGATCCGGTTGAACAGGCGCAGGGGAAACCAGCCCCCGACCAGGCCGACGGTCCCGGTGTAGTGGGTGTGCAGGATGGTCCGGGCCTCGCCGGCCTGGATGAGCGCTTGAAAGCGCGCGGCGATCTCGGACAGCGCCTCGTCCCACGAGACCGGGGCGAACAGGCCTTCGCCCTTCGCGCCGACGCGGCGCAGGGGGGTGGCCAGCCTCAGGGTCGGATCGCGCCACGCGCCGTTATAGGCTATGGCGCACTTGCCGCAGAGGCCCCCGCGCGCGATCGCGTGGTCCGGGTCGCCGATCACTTTCTGAATCACGCCGTCCTGGCGCACCGCCACGATCCCGCAGGCGTCGTAGCAATCTCGTGGGCAGGTCGTCTTGACGGAGTCCGTCACGGTCATCGCGAGCACCAGCGGCCAGACTTTGCGCGGCTCGCCTCAGCGCCGGATCCGCACGCCCTCGCCGCAGCTCTCGCCGACGGCGTCCGACCAAAGTCTAGCGCCGCCCGCGGCGCCCCGCCAGCGGGATGTCGCGAGGCGAGGGGCCGCGTCACTCCGTTCCGGAGCGCGGCTTCCGGGCGTTCGAACCCTCGGCCGCAAGCTCGACCCAGACGGGGGCGTGGTCGCTCGCCTTGTCATATCCGCGGACATCGCGGTCGACCCCGGCCGCCTTGAGCCTCGCCACGATCGCCGGACTCAGAAGCGCGTGGTCGATGCGCAGCCCCGCGTCGCGGCCCCAGGCGTTCCGGAAATAATCCCAGAAGCTGTACATCGGCTCGTCGGGATGCAGCGTGCGGACGGCGTCGGTCCAGCCTTGCGCGACGAGCGTGCCGAACGCGTCGCGCGCCTCGGGCCGGAACAGCGCGTCGTCGCGCCACCGCTCCGGCTTGTAGACGTCGAAGTCCGTCGGGATGACGTTGAAGTCGCCGATCAGCGCGGCGGGGATGTCGGCGGCCATGAGCTCGGCTGCGTGCCTTGTCAGCCGCTCGAACCATCGAAGCTTGTAGTCGAATTTCGGACCCGGCGCGGGATTGCCGTTCGGCGCGTAGAGGCCGCCGACCAGCACGCCGTTGACCGCCGCCTCGATGTAGCGGCTCTGTTCGTCCGTGGGGTCGCCCGGCAGGCCGCGTCGCGTCTCGATCGGCTCGGCGTCGCGCGCCAGGATCGCGACGCCGTTCCAGCGGCTCTGGCCGTGCCAGACGGCGTCGTAGCCTGCGTCGCGGATCGCTCGCTCGGGAAATTTGTCTCCGGGCGCCTTCAACTCCTGAAGGCAAACGACGTCGGGGCGGGCGTCGCCGAGCCACCGCAGGAGGACCGAGAGGCGGCCGTTGATCCCGTTGACGTTGTAGGTCGCGAGTTTCACGTCCGACGCTCGCTGGCGTTGAAAAGATCATCCGCCGGCCTGTGGGAGAGCAAGGGCCGGCTGCGGGCGACAAGCGCCGCGCGACGACGTTGGTTCCCTTCCGCCGAAACCGTTGAGATCTGAGTCGGAACTGGATGTCCCGCGTGACGTTTCGAGTCGTCAGCAGGAGCACGGCACGTGGCGCCAAGGGCGAACTGGAAGGGCTTTCTCAAGGTCGGCGAAGTCGCCTGTCCTGTCGCGCTGTACACCGCCGCCTCGACGTCGGACCGGATCGCGTTCCACACGCTGAACCGCGAGACCGGCAATCGGGTCCGCCGGCGTTACGTCGACTCGGAGACCGGCAAGCCGGTCGAGCATGACGACCAGGTGAAGGGCTACGAGGTCTCGTCGGGCGAATACGTCGTGCTCGAACCGGACGAGGTCGCCGCCGCGGTGCCGGCAAGCGACAAGACGCTCGAGATTGACGCCTTCATCGCCTGCGGCGACGTCGACGACGTCTATTTCGACAAGCCCTATTACCTCGCGCCGGCCGACAAATCGGCCGTCGAGGCGTTCGAGTTGATCCGCGAAGGGATGCGGGCGAACAAAGTCGCCGCGCTGGCGCGGACCGTGCTGTTCCGTCGCGAGCGCACGGTGCTCATCCGTCCGCACGGGGCAGGGCTGGTCGGGACGACGCTCAACTTCGACTACGAGGTGCGCTCTTCGGCCGACGCGTTCAGCGACCTCCCGAAGACGAAGATCGCAGGCGAGATGATGGATCTCGCGAAGCACATCATCTCCACGAAGCGCGGCGAGTTTGATCCCTCGAAGTTCGATGATCGCTACGAGGCGACGCTCGCCGAGCTCGTGAAGGCGAAGGTCGAGGGCCGAAAGATCACGCCGCGCAAGCCCAAGGCTCCTGAGAAAGTCACGGACCTCATGGAGGCGCTGCGTCAGAGCGCGGGCGTCGGCGGCGGCGACAAGACAAAGGCCCCCGCCAAGAAGGCCGCGTCCAAAAAGGCGCCCGCTCGAAAGCCCGCCGTCGCAGGCGGCCGCGCCGAACGGCGCAAGGCGAGCTGAGCGATGGCGCTCGAGGTCTACCGGCGCAAGCGCGACTTCAAGAAGACCGCGGAGCCGGCGGGCGCGGAGGACGCGCTCGGAACGGGCGACGGCTATCTCATCCAGAAGCACGACGCGCGCCGGCTGCATTACGACCTGCGGCTCGAAATGGACGGCGTGCTCAAGAGCTGGGCCGTCACCAAGGGGCCGAGCCTCGTGCCGGGCGAAAAGCGGCTCGCCGTGCAGACTGAGGATCACCCGATCGAATACGGGACCTTCGAAGGCACGATCCCGAAGGGCGAATATGGCGGCGGGACCGTGCTTCTCTGGGATCGGGGCCGCTGGTCGCCGATCGGCGATCCTGCGCGCGGCTACAAGAAGGGCCACCTGGAGTTCGAGCTCCATGGCGAAAAGCTCAAAGGACGCTGGCATCTGGTGCGGATGGCCGGAAAGCGCGGCGAGACGCGGGAGAACTGGCTGCTGATCAAGGGCGAGGACGACGCGGCCCGCGGCGAGAGCGACCCCGACATCCTGGAAGAGCGGCCGGAATCGGTCGCGACCGGCCGGCTCGTGGAGGAGGTGGCTGGCGAGACGCCGGGCTGGTCTTCGAAGAGCGGCAAGATCGACCAGGAGCCGAAAGCGGCGGCCAAATCTTCGAAAGCGGGCAAATCGGATAAGGCGGCCAAACCGGGGACGGCGGCGAAGCCCGCGAAGGCAGTGACGCGGAAATCCGCGCGGTCCTCCTCGGCCGAAAAGGCGGCCGGGGCGTCATCCTCCGAGACCGCGCAGGCCCCTGATCCCGCGAAGATCCGCAACGCGAAGGCGGCCGCGCTGCCGGATTTCACAGCGCCCAGCCTCGCGACCCTCGCCGCCAAGGCGCCCTCCGGCGCCAAATGGATCCACGAGATCAAGTTTGACGGCTACCGGCTGCTCGCGCGCGTCGAGGGCGGCGAGGTGAAGCTCATGACGCGGAGCGGCCTCGACTGGACGACGAAATTCGGCCGAACCGTCGTCGACGCGCTGAAAGCCCTGCCGGTCGAGAGCGCGATGATCGACGGCGAGCTCGTCGTCGAGAACGGGGCCGGCGCCTCCGACTTTTCGGCCCTTCAGGAGGCGCTGAGCGAAAACCGGACCGACCAGTTCGTGCTCTACGTGTTCGATCTGCTCTACCTCGACGGCTACGATCTCACCGCCTGCAAGCTGATCGACCGCAAGGCGGCGCTGGCCGAGATCGTTCGGAGCGCGGGGCCGGTCATCCGGCTCAGCGAGCATTTCGACGAGAACGGCGCGCTCGTGCTGCAGCACGCCTGCCGTCTCAGCCTGGAGGGCGTCGTCTCGAAGGATCGCGACGCGCGTTACGTCTCCGGCCGGGGCCGGACCTGGATCAAATCGAAATGCTCGCACCGTCAGGAGTTCGTCATCGGCGGATACAAGCCGTCGAGCACGTCGGCGCGCGCGATCGGGTCGCTGGCGCTCGGCGCCTATGAGGACGGGCGGCTCGAGCATGTCGGTCGGGTCGGCACGGGCTTTTCCGCGAAAGTCGCCGAGGATCTCTTCAAGAAGCTGCAGGCGCTCGAGGTGAAGCGGTCGCCCTTCGCCGACCGGCTGACGCCGGATGAGGCGCGCGGCCTGCGCTACGTGAAGCCGGACCTCGTGGCCGAGATCGAATTCCGCGCCTGGACCGGCGACCGCCATTTGCGGCACGCGGCGTTCCGCGGGCTCCGGGAGGACAAGCCCGCAGCCGAAGTCGCGCGGGAATCGGCGCCGGACGGATCGGCGGCGAAGGTCGCGGCTCCCACCGTCAAGCTGACGCATCCGGATCGGCTCTACTGGCCCGAAAGCGGCGTCACCAAGCAGGGGCTTGCGGACTACTACATGGAAGTCTGGCCGCGGATCGCGCCTTTCGTGACGGGTCGGCCGCTCTCGCTGCTGCGCTGTCCCGGCGGCGTCGTCGAGCAGTGCTTCTTCCAGAAGCACGCCTGGAAAGGGATGAACTCGCACATCGGGCAATTCAAGGATCCTACGGACGACGAGCCGCTGCTGACGATCGACAGCCGTGAAGGGTTGCTCGGACTCGTCCAGGGCGGCGTTCTGGAGATCCATCCCTGGGGGTCGACGAACGCGGCCCTCGAGACGCCGGACATGATCATCATGGATCTGGACCCCGGCGAGGGCGTCGACTGGGCGACGATCATCGAGGCCGCCCACGAGGTGAAGGCGCGCCTCGAGGCCGCCGGGCTCGCCGCCTTCGTGAAGACGTCCGGCGGCAAGGGTCTGCACGTCGTGTCGCCCTTGAAGCCGAAGGCCGAGTGGCCGGAGGTGAAGGCCTTCACCAAGGCGATCGCGGACTCCATGGCCGGCGACGATCCCGCGCGCTACGTGGCGACCGTCGCGAAAGCGAAGCGCGGCGGCAAGATTCTGGTCGACTATCTCCGGAACGGCCGGGGCGCGACCGCGGTCGCCCCCTATTCGACCCGGGCGCGCCCCGGCGCGGCGGTGTCCGCGCCGCTCGCGTGGGACGAACTCGGCCCGGAGATCGGTCCCGCGCACTTCACCGTCGACAACACGCCGACGCGGCTCGCCGCGCTTGGTTCGGATCCCTGGGAGGGCTTCCGAGCGGCCGCGGCTCCGATCCCGACGGCATCCACGGCGAAGCGGCGCAAGCGTTAGCGCGGCTTGGATTTGCCCGAGGAGGACGCGATGCTTTTGCGCAACGCGTCCATGATGTTGATGACGTTTCCGGTCTCGGCCGGCGCCTCGACCTTCGGCTTCGCGGCCTTTTTGGTCCCCTTCTTCTTTTTCGATTTGATCAGGTCGAGCAGGCGGGCTTGGACGGGGTCGTCGACCATGTCGCCGGACCAGGACTTGGTCCGCTCCTCGATCAGCGAGGTGACGAGCTTCATCAGCTCCGGGTCCGGCTTGTCCTGCTTGAGATCGCCGAAATAATCCTTGGGGTCGCGGACCTCGTCGCCATAGCGCAGCGTCCAGAGCACGATGCCCGCGCCGCGCGGCTCAAGCAGCACGGCGCGCTCGCGACGGTAGAGCACGAGACGCGCGATGCCGACCATGTCGGTCGCCGCCATCGCCTCGCGGATGACGGTGAAGGCTTCCTCGCCGACCTTGTCGTTGGGCATGAGGTAGTGCGGCTTGTCGTACCAGATCCACCCCACGCTATCGCGCGGCGCGAACATCTCGATGTCGATCGTGTGCGTGGTGTCGAGGGCGACCGCGTCGAGCTCCTCGTCCTCCAGCATGACGTGGTCGTTCTCGCCGCGTTCGTAGCCCTTGACCTCGTCTTCGCTCTCGACGGGGTCGCCGGTGACGCTGTCGACATACTCGCTGACGATGCGGTTGCCGGTCGCGCGGTTGAGGGTGTGGAACCGGACCTTCTCGCCTTCGGACGTCGCCGGCGTCATCGCCACCGGACAGGTGACGAGCGACAGTTTGAGATAGCCCTTCCAGAAGGCGCGAACGGCCATGGCGTGCGGTCTCCCCTGCTCGCGGAGCAGAACAGGGCGGAGAGGCGTTTGGTTCCTGGACGCCGGTCGGCTCGGCGCTCGAACTTCGGAGTCGATGACGCCCCCATCGAACTCAATCCGGGCATGCGCCGCGCCGCGCGCGGCTGGTTTGCGTCATGCAGCTGCGCCCGGGCCACGCGCCTCAGCCCATTCCGGATAAGCCCTCGGCAACCCTGTGCTCGCTTTGATCGATTTTCGTCATCGCCGCGTCGCATGATTGCATGCGAAAAGCGGTCGGGAACGGCGTGACCCAGCGGCTTGGCGCAACGTTCCGGGGAGACCTGTGGCCCGTGAGGATGTCTTCCGAGACCGGCAAGTTCATCGGCTTCCTGGCGATGGCGCTCGGGATGTTCGTCGCCCTGCTCGACATCCAGATCGTCGCCGGCTCGCTCAAGGACATCCAGGGCGGCCTTTCGGCCAGCCGCGACGAGATGACATGGGTTCAGACCTCCTACCTGATCGCGGAGATCGTGATGATCCCGCTGTCCGGCTGGCTCGCCAAGGTCCTGTCCACGCGCTGGCTGTTCACCGCCTCGGCGGTGACC
Organism: Hansschlegelia sp. KR7-227; assembly: GCF_049446035.1. NCBI lineage: Bacteria > Pseudomonadati > Pseudomonadota > Alphaproteobacteria > Hyphomicrobiales > Methylopilaceae > Hansschlegelia > Hansschlegelia sp. KR7-227. The sequence continues at coordinate 2,757,942 of NZ_JBMSEA010000001.1, read as the reverse complement.
TTCACAATCGCCAGCCTGTGCTGCGGGCTCGCCTGGAACATCGAGTCGATGATCGCCTTCCGCATCGTCCAGGGCTTCGTGGGCGGCGCCATGATTCCGCTCGCCTTCTCCGCGGGGTTCGCGATGTTCAAGGGACCGAAGGCCGCGATGATCCCAGCCGTGCTGGGCGTGATGGGCACGCTCGCCCCGACATTAGGGCCGACGCTCGGCGGCTGGATCACCGAGACCTTCTCCTGGCGCTATCTGTTCTACGTCAATCTTGCGCCTGGCCTCCTGATCGCCGTCGCCGTCCCCCTCCTGGTCCGCGTCGACGAGCCCGATTTCAGCCTGATGAAGGGCTTCGACGCGTTCTCCATCCCTTTCATCGCCATCGCGCTCGGCTGTCTCGGTTACGTGCTCGAGGAGGGCGTCAGGAAGGACTGGTTCGACGACCCGCTTGTCGCGGCATGCGCCGCCGCCTCCGCCGCGGCGTGGTGCGTCGTGATCTGGCGCGGGCTTACGCATCCGAGACCGGTGCTCGATTTCGGCGCCTTCCGCATCCGCAACTTCGCGCTCGGCTGCGCCCTGTCCTTCGTGGTCGGCGTCGGCAATTACGGCGCGATCTTCGTCCTGCCCGTCTTTCTCGGCGAAGTCAGGGACTACAACAGTCTCGACATCGGCGAGGCGGTGTTCGTCACCGGGGTCGCCCAGGTCGTGGCGACCATGCTGATCGCAGCGACCGCGAACCGGCTCGATCAGCGGCTTCTGCTCGGCTGCGGCCTCGTGGCCTATGGCGTCTCGCTGGTGATGATGACGCCGCTGACGAACCAATGGGGCGGCGCGGAGCTGTTCTGGGCGCTCGTCCTACGCGGCGCCGCCAGCATGGCCGTGGTCGTCCCGATCACGAGTTTCGCGCTCGGCGGCCTGCCCAGCGGGCGGCTCCCGATGGCGAGCGGCCTTTACAATCTGATGCGAAATCTCGGCGGCGCGGCGTCGATCGCCGGCATCGGCATCATGCTCCAGGAGCGGCAGTCGCTTCACTATTCGCGCCTCGCCGAGAGGGTCACTCCGTTCCAGTCCGACGTGGCGCAGGCTCAGGCCGCCTTCGCCGCACGGTTCGGCGATCTGTTCACCGATCAACTGCGGGGCGACCGAGCGGCGGTCCTCGAGCTGACCGAGATGGCGAAGCGCGAGGCGCTCGTGCTCACGGTCTCCGACGTGCTGTGGGTCATGGCGCTCATATTCTTCGTGGCGCTCGCGCTCGTGCCCCTTCTGCGCTGGCCGAAGCAGACGTGACGATCCGCGGCGGAGGAGTTCGCTCATGAGGCTCGACGAATACGCCGCGCATGACGCCTGCGGGCTCGCCGAGCTCGTGCGCCGCGGAGAGGTGGAAAGCCGTGAACTTGAGCGCGCCGCGCGAGAGGCGATCGCAGCCGTCGAACCCGCGGTCAACGCCCTGGTCGAGATCTTCCCGGAGCGGGCCGATCGCGCGCTCGCGGAAGGTCCGTTCCGGGGCGTGCCCTTCCTGCGCAAGGACCTGCTGGCGCAGGAGGAAGGCGCCCTCAACGAATGCGGCAGCCGGCTGGCGCGGGGCCTTCGCGCGGCGGTCACCAGCGAACTCGTCCGACGGCAGGATGCGGCAGGGCTCGCCACGCTGGGACGGACAAGCACGCCGGAGTTGGGATTCAGCGTGACGACGGAGCCGCTCGCGTCCGGACCGACCCGCAACCCGTGGAGCCTTGAGCGCGGCGCCGGGGGCTCGAGCGGGGGCGCGGCGGCCGCGGTCGCAGCCGGCATGGTTCCGATGGCGCACGCCAATGACGGCGGCGGGTCGATCCGCATACCCGCCGCATGCTGCGGCCTCGTCGGCCTGAAGCCCTCGCGCGGCAGGGTCTCGCTCGGGCCCGGCCACGGCGGCGTGCTGTTCGGTCTCGGCGCCGAGCACGCGGTCACGCGCACGGTGCGCGATTGCGCGGCGCTGCTGGACGCGACCCATGGGCCGGGGGAGGGCGATCCGTTCGTCCTTCCGCCGCCGTCGCGCCCTTACGCGGCCGAGGTCGGCGCGCCGGTCGAGCGGTTGCGTATCGGATTTACCGGCGCCGCCTGGAGCGGGGCCGCTGTGGCGCCCGAGGTCGCAGACGCCGTCGTCGCCGTCGCCCATCTCTGCGAGTCCTTGGGGCATGTCGTGGAGGAGGCGTCGCCGGAGGTCGACGCGGAGCTCTTCCGCACGGCGAACATGCGGCTCTGGACAGGCTCGATCGCCTATGCGGTGGACAAGATCGCCGGCGCCATGGGCCGGGGGCCGGGACCGGACACGCTCGAAGCCGCGACGCTTGCCTGCTACGAGCACGGCCGCCGGCTCTCGGCCGCCGACATCTATGCGGCGGACGACGCGATCAACTTCGTGTCCCGGCGTGCGGCGCGGTTCTTCGCCGAGTTCGACGTGCTGCTCACGCCGACGATCGCGAGCGTCGCCCCTCCCGTGGGCGCGCTCAGCGGCGCAAAGCCGGGCTGGACGGCCGAAAGCTGGACGGACGCGATCTTCGCCCACGCGCCCTTCACGGCGCTCTTCAACGCCACCGGCCAGCCGGCGGTCTCGCTTCCGCTCGCCGTGGATCCGAAAGGGCTGCCGATCGGCCTGCAGTTCGTGGCGCGCTTCGCCCGCGAGGACGTGCTGTTCCGGCTCGCGGCGAGCCTCGAGCAGGCCGCGCCCTGGTCGTCCCGCCGCCCGTCGGTCTGGGCCGGCGCGGCTGCACAGGCCCGCGCTTCCGGGCGGCAGCGGGGCAGCGTGCCGACGTGACGCGCGCCTTCTCCTACCCTCGAGGCGACTCCGTCCGCAGCGACGAAGGCCGGCGCTAAAGGCCGACGGCTGCAACCGGCGTCGTCGTCTCCGCCTCGGGATGGACGTCTATCCCCTATCCACGCGCCCGTCCTGGGTGTCGGCGGCAAGGCCGAGGCCGCCCCCGCTTCGTCCGGAGGGGGCGATTTTGGGCGCGGACATGAGGGGGTCGTTCGCGCCGATCCTGCTCCGGGCCGGCCCCGGCGCCACCTCGCGCAGCAGGGTGGCGGGAGAGACGCGTCCGGCCCATTGCCTGGGATAGCCGAGCGACGCTTCCTCGAACCGCACGCCGTCGACGAACCGCGTCCCGCGTATGTGCAGATGTCCGTAAACGACGGCCTCGGTTCCGAAGCGAAGATGCCAGTCGGCGGTGCGCTTCGTTCCGCACCACAGCGAAAACCGCGGGATTCGCGGCAGCGTGACGAGGCTTTCGACCAGCGGGAAATGATTGACCAGAATGGTGGGAAGCTGCGGGCCGGCGGACAGGCGGGCGAACGTCTCCTCGCACCGCGCATGGCACCAGGCGGCGCGCGAGGGATAAGGGTCGGGACGCAGCAGCGCTTCATCGGCGCATTCCACGCCGGACTCCCGGGCCCAGGCGAGCGCCCGGTCGAGCGGCACATGGGCGGGACGGAAGCTGTAGTCGTAGAGCAGGAACAGCGGCGCGACGCGCATGAGACGCCCGCCGAACTCCGCGGTCGCATAGTCGTCTTCCGGGGTCAGCGCGCCGTAGGACCGGCACAGCCGAACCAGCCGCTCATATTTCGCAGCGCCGAACAGGCCGGCCCCCTCGCGGCCGGAGCTCCAAAGATCGTGGTTGCCCGGCGCCCAGACGATCCGCCGAAAGCGCGGCGTCAGCACGTCGAGCGCGAGGCGCAGGTGGTCGAGCCTTTCGCCGACGTCGCCGGCGAGGATCAGCCAGTCGTCGGGCCGGGCCGGCGCCGCTTCGAGCATCCGCCGGTTCTCCTCATATCCGAGGTGCAGGTCGCTGACGGCGTAAAGTCTCACGCGGGCTCCGCTTCGGCTTCGAGCGTGGTCCAGATCACCCGAACCTCGGTGACGCTTGCCGGCGCCGCGAGCGCAAGCGCGTGGCGGGGGGTCGGGTAGAAGCGCCAAAACCGCCATCGCGCCGGATCGTCGGGGCATTTGTCGCTGAAGGCCACGGCCGGCTCGGCCGCGTCGATGCCGAAGGCGAATCCGTCAAGGCCAAGGGAGAGCCCCATGCCGCGCGCCTTGATGTAGGCCTCCTTCAGGGTCCAGAAGGCGAAGAAGACCGAACGCTTCTCGGTCTCGGCCGCCTGGGCGAAGGCGTCCGCCTCGGCCGCGGCGAAGGCGTAAGGGGCGAGCCGGTCAAGGTCGAGGCCGCGCGTCACGTTCTCGACGTCGACCCCGATCTCCCGCTCTCCCGCGATCGCGAGCGCCACCAGCCCGTCGGCGTGCGAGAGATTGAAATGGAGGTCGCGCCCCGCAGGCGGGGCTTCGACATGCGGGCGGCCATACGCGTTCACGCCGAAGCTCCAATCCCCGGGGGCGGCGTCGACATAGCGCGACAGCGTCGTGCGCAGCAGGGCGCGGGCCGAGAGATGCTGCCGGCGCGGCGAGGGAACGACGATGCGTTCCCAGCGCGCACGCTCCTCCGCGCTCAGCAGGGCGAGGAGGCCCGCCTGCTCCTCCGCCGCGCGAGCGTCGGGGTCGGTCAGCCAGAGGTCGACCCGGCCGGCCGCCGTGGTCGCTCTCCGCGGGGCCGGCTCGATCCTTATTGGCGACAGGCTCAGATGAACGCTCCCTGCGGCGGCCGGATGTCGTTCAGCACGTAATTGCCGATGTGGAAGAATTTCCAGCGCACCGGATCGTGCAGCGTATGGGTCCTGGCGTTGCGCCAGTGCCGGTCGAGCCCATGCGCGGCGAGCGTGGCGCGGGTTCCGGCGAGCTCGAACATCTTGTTGGTCGCCGCGAGCGCGACCTCTGTCGACAGCACCTTGGCCTCCGCGGTCGCGATCGAGGCTTCCGCGGCGGTCTCGGCGGTCGGATCGGCGAGCCCGACGTCGACCAGCCGGGCGGCCCGCTCCATCAGCGCCTCGGCGGCGTGCAGCCGGATCGCGAGGTCCCCGACCGCCGCGACCGTGAAGGGATCCTCGCTCGCGCCGCCCTTGTTGTCGACCCAGGCGCGCGACTTGCTCCGGACGAATTCGACCGTCTCCTTCAGCGCGCCCTTGGCGATTCCGAGGTCGACGATCCCGGTCAGGATCTGGTTCACCGCGCCATGCGCGGTCGGCAGGCCCTTCGAGAAGGGCGTCGGGACCACCCGATCCGACGGCACGAAGACGTCTTTCGCGATAACCGTGCCCGATGCGGTGGTGCGCTGGCCGAAGCTCGACCAGTCATTGACGATGGTGAGGCCCTCCGCCGCGCGATCCGCGAAGGCGAAGAAATGCTCGCCGTTGTCGTCCTTGCCGACGATGACCACCACGTGGGACAGCAACGCGCACGTCGAATAGAACTTGACGCCGTTCACCAGGCAGCCGCCGTCGACATAGGTCAGGCGGGTCTGCATGTCGTTCACCGGTCGGTTGCCCGGCTCCGACATCGCGTTGCCGAACCGCACCCCCTTCAGGACTTCGCCGAAGAAGTGCCGTTTCTGCTCTTCGGCGGCATCGCTCTTGAGATGCTCGATGAAGGCGAAATGGTTGTGCGGCATCTGCCCGAGGCTCGGATCCGCCGCCGAAATGATCTTGAGCACCTCGGTGACGGTGACGAAGGACAGCTCCGGACCGCCATAGGCCTTCGGAACCGTAATCGCCCACAGGCCGCTTTGCGAGAAGCGTTCGATCTCGTCGACGGGAAGGTACCCTTCGCGGTCGCGTAAGGCCGCCTCCTGGGCGAAATCCGCCGCAAGCTCGTTCGCGACGGCGACAGCCTCGGCGTGGTCCGCGATGAGCCGGGCAGGACCGCCCGGATAGGGACTGGGCGGAAGCGTCACGTCGGGTTGGTTCACCCTGGGGCGCTCCCGAAGGTTGGAGACCGTCTGCGCCGCTGCTGCTCCGATGGCCATTCGTGTGTCCTCTCCGATCTATCGCGCGCCGCCGCCGACGCTCCGCCGCATCCCGATCGCCTCATCGGACAACCGGGACGGGTATCAACCCAAAGTATGACGGGGCATGTTTTTCAATTTCTGATCAGTCACTTAGCCCCGCAGATGTGGTCGCGGTCATCTTAGCGTCATAAAGAATAGGCTAGCCCAATTGGCTGATGCTGCTAGCCTGCATCGCCATCTGGGAGAACGTGGCCTTGAAAATCAAGAATATAATGGCTTTCGTCGTCGCTATTTTCGTCGTGGCTCTGAATGTCGGCGCTGTAGCGGCGTCTGATATCAAGGCGGTCATGTCGTTTGATGTTAAAATTTTAGATCCAATTTGGACGAATTCTAGGCCAACGCGAAATCACGGCTACATGATCTACGACACGCTGTTCGCGTTAAACGAGCAGGGCGAGGTCGCGCCGCAGATGATCGACCGCTATAAGTTGTCGAACGCCAATAAGACTTACACGTTCACGTTGCGCGACGGACTGCTCTGGCACGACGGGCAGCCGGTGACGGCGGAGGATTGCGTGGCCTCGATCCGCCGCTGGGCGGCCAAGGACGCGCTCGGCAAGAAACTGATGGCGATCACCGAATCCATGAGGGCGCTCGACGACCGCACCTTCGAGATCAGGCTGACGCAACCGACCGGCCAGCTGCTGTTCGCGCTCGCCAAGCCGTCGTCCTACGCGCCCTTCATGATGCCGAAGCGCGTGGCCGAGACCGACCCGCTCAAGCAGATCACGGACTACACCGGGTCTGGCCCGTTCGTATTCAAGGCGGACGAATGGAAGCCGGGCGTCAAGGCCGTCTATGTCAAGTTCGACAAGTACAAGCCTCGCGATGAGCCGGCTTCGGGCCTCGCCGGCGGCAAGACAGTCAATGTCGACCGCGTCGAATGGCTGAGCATGCCCGATCCGCAGAGCCAGGTGAACGCGCTGCTCTCCGGCGAGATCGACTATCTGGAGATGCCGCTCGTTGATCTGCTGCCGCTCTTGCGGGCGGACAAGAACGTGGTCCTGACGGAGTACAATCCGCTCGGGATCATGCTGACCTTCCGCTTCAACCACACCACCAAGCCGTTCGACGATCCGAAGATCCGGCAGGCGGCGTGGTACGCGTTGAATCAGAAGGATTTCATGGCCGCCGCGGTGGGTGACCCGCAGCAATACAAGATCTGCAAGTCGATGTACGCCTGCGGCACGCCGTTCGAGACGTCCGTCGGAATGGAGGGCAAGCTCGCCTCGGACTTCGAAACGTCGCGGCGGCTGCTCAAGGGGGCGGGCTACGACGGCGCGCCGGTCGTCCTCATCCAGTATTCCGGCCTTGGCTCGAACATAGGGCCGGTCGCCAAGTCGCTGCTGGAGCGGGGCGGCTTCAAGGTCGACATGCAGGTCTCCGACATCGCCAGCTGGGTCGGGCGTCAGAAAAACAGGGCGCCGGCGGAGGCCGGCGGCTGGAGCGCCTACATGACCGGCCCGACCGGGATCGACACGATCAATCCGCTGGTCGCCGACATGATGGACGCAAGCTGCGACACGGCGCAGCCGGGCTGGCCCTGCGATCTCGAGCTCGAGCGCCTGCGCCAGTCCTTCATGGACGCGCAGGATCCGGAGGCGCAGAAGGCCGTGGCCGATGCGGCCCAGAAGCGCGCGGTCGAGATCTCCACCCATATCCCGATCGGCCAGTTCCACGTGCCGATCGCCACCCGAAACACCGTCGCCGGCGTGCTGCACGCGCCGGCGCCGGTGTTCTGGAATCTGACCAAGCGCTGACGGCCGGACGGTGGGGGTCGCAATCCTGGCCCGTGTGGCCGCGACGATGCCGGTGCTGCTGACCGTCGCCGCCGTCGTGTTTCTGATGCTGCGGACCGGCTTCGGCGATCCGGCCGCCGCCGCGGGCGGGGAGGGCGCGTCGGAGGCGCAGCTCGCGGCGTTTCGCAGTCAGTTCGGACTGGACCAGCCGATCTGGGCGCAGTTCGCGTCCTGGCTCACCTCCGTGGCCGCCGGCGATCTCGGCGTGAGCTTCTACTTCGGGACCCCGGTGGCGGACCTGCTCATGCAGCGCCTGGAGCCGACCTTGTCGCTCGCGGCGCTCACGCTCGCCTTCTCGGTGCTCGTGGCGGTCCCGGTCGGTGTCGCCGCGGCTCACCGAAAAGGCAGTCTCCTGGACAGGAGCCTGATGGGCTTTTCGGTGCTCGGCTTTTCGACGCCGAGCTTCGTCGTCGGCTACGCGCTCGTCTATCTGTTCGCGATCCGGCTCGGCTGGCTCCCGGTCCAGGGCTATCGGCCACTCTCCGGGGGCGTCGGTCCATGGCTCGAGCATCTCGCCTTGCCGGTGCTGTCGCTTGCGCCCGTGTATGTGGCGGTGATCGCCCGGATGACGCGGGCGAGCGTCGCGGAGACCCTTGGCGAGGACTACATCCGCACCGCCCGGGCCAAGGGCGTGTCCCGCGCGTCGGTGTTGCTGCGGCACGCGCTTCCCAACGCCGCCGCGCCCATCCTCACCGTGATCGGCGTCGGGCTGGCTCTGCTCATGGGCGGCGTGGTCGTCACGGAGAACGTCTTCAATCTCCCCGGTCTCGGCCGACTGATGATCGACGCCGTCGTCGGCGGCGACTACCCCGTCGTGCAGGGCGTGATCCTCGCCTCTGCGGTCGTCTATGTGGCCGTCAACCTCTGCGTCGACCTGACTTACGGCCTGTTCGACCCGAGGATGCGGCTGTGACGGCCGCGGCCGCCTATGAGCGGCTCGAGCCGGCCGCGTCGGCGACGCCGGGGCGGGACGGATGGCTGCGCGCGTCGCGAAGCCGGCGCGTCATGTTCGGAGGGGGCGTCCTCGCCGCGATCGCGATCGCCGCCATTGCGGCTCCCCTCCTGGGAGCGGTGGATCCGGTCGCCATCAATCCGCTCTCGCGCAACCTGCCGCCCGGCGCCGCCGCCACGCTGACGTTGCTCGACGGATCGACCGCAGAGCGCGTCGCTCTGTTCGGCACCGACGGGCTCGGCCGCGACGTCTACAGCCGCGTGCTCTACGGGGGCCGCATATCGCTGTTCGTCGGCGTCGCCGCGGCTCTGCTGAGCGGCGCGATCGGCATGGGCGTCGGCCTTGCGGCCGGCTATGTCCGCGCGCTCGACGCCGTCGTCATGCGCGCGATGGACGGCTTGATGGCGATCCCCGGAGTGCTGCTCGCGATCGGGCTGGTCTCGGTGTGGCGCGCCGGCGTGCTGACGGTGGTCGCGGCGATCGTCATCCCCGAGACGCCGCGCGTCGTCCGCCTGGTTCGGGCCGTCACGCTCAAGGTGCGGGAGGAGCCCTATATCGAGGCGGCGGTCGGGGTTGGCTCGTCGCCGGGCGCGATCCTCGCCCGGCATGTCGCGCCGAGCGTCGTCGCTCCGTTGATCGTGCAGTGCACCTTCGCCTGCGCGACCGCGATCCTGATCGAAGCCGCGCTGAGCTTCCTTGCGGTCGGCGTCCCCATCGAAACGCCGAGCTGGGGCAACGTCATGGCGGAGGGGCGGCAGTGGTTCCGTCTCTACCCGCAGACGATCCTCGCGCCGGGCCTGTTCGTGGCGCTGACGGTGCTCGCGGTGAACATGCTCGGCGACGGGCTGCGAGACGCGTTCGACGCCTCGGAGAGACCGTCATGAGCGCGCCGGCGCTCGTGATCCGCGACCTGACGGTCGAACTGCCGTCCGGCTCCGACCGCGCTCGCGGGGTCGACGGCCTGAGCCTCGAGGTCGCCCGCGGCGAGCTTCTGTGCCTCGTCGGCGAATCCGGATCCGGCAAGTCGATGACCGCCCTGGCGGCGATGGGGCTGCTGTCCCGCGATCTGCGGGCGAGCGGGTCCATCCGGGTGGAAGGCGAGGAGATCCTGGGCGCGCCGGAGCCGCGCCTGGGAACGCTGCGTGGCTTGCGGATGGCGATGGCGTTTCAGGAGCCGATGACGGCCCTCAATCCGGTCATGACCTGCGGCGACCAGATCGGCGAAGTGTTCCGCGCGCATGGCGGCGTCCGCCGCGCCGAACGCCGGAGACGGGTCCTCGCCGCGCTCTCCGATGTCGGCGTCGTCGACGCCCTGCGGATCGCGGCCTCGTATCCGCACCAGCTCTCGGGCGGCCAGCGACAGCGCGTGGTGCTCGCGATCGCGCTGGCGCTCAAGCCGGCGCTGCTGATCGCGGACGAGCCGACGACGGCGCTCGACGTCACCACGCAAGCCCAAATCCTCAGCCTGATCCGCACCGTGCAGCGCGAGCGCGGGATGGCCGTGCTGTTCGTCACGCATGATTTCGGCGTGGCGCACGACATCGCTGACCGCGTAGCCGTGCTGAAGGACGGGCGCCTGGTCGAGGCGGGAGCGGCGCGGGCTCTGCTCGCCCGTCCGAGCCATCCCTACACGCGCGCTCTCATGGCGGCGATTCCGAGCCTTTCGCCGCCGCCGGCGGAGCCCGACGCGCGGGAGGGCGCGCTCCTGCTGCGCGTCGACGGCTTGAGCAAGACCTATCGTCGCGCGCGCCTGTTTCGGCGCTCAGCCACGGTCGTGGGCGCCGACGCGGTGTCGTTCGCCTTGCGGCGGGGAGAGACGCTCGGGCTGGTGGGCGAGTCCGGGTCGGGGAAATCGACCGTGGCGCGCTGCGTGGCGCGGCTGCTCGACGGCGACGCCGGACGGATCCTGCTCGAGGGCGAGGACGTGGCGAAGCTGCGGGGGCGGCTGCTGAAGCCTTTTCGGCGCCGCGTCCAGATCGTGTTCCAGGATCCCTATCGCTCGCTCGATCCGCGCCGAACCATTGCCGAGGCGCTGGCGGAGGGCCCTTTGAACTTCGGCGCCACGCGTTCGGCGGCGCGGGCCGGCGCGGCGGAACTGCTCGAGCTCGTGCGGATCGATCCCGCGAGCCTCGACCGCTACCCCCGGCAATTCTCGGGCGGCCAGCGGCAGCGGATCTGCATCGCGCGGGCGCTCGCCATGCGGCCGGACCTGATCATCGCGGACGAGGCGACCTCGGCGCTCGATGTCTTGGTGCAGGCGGAGATTTTGAAGCTGCTGCAAGGCCTTCGCGTCCAGTTCGGCCTCGCGATGCTGTTCATCACGCACGACCTCAGGGTCGCGGCGCAGCTTTGCGACGCGGTCGCGGTCATGCGCGACGGTCGGATCGTGGAGGCGGGCCGCGTCAGACAGGTCTTCGCCGCGCCGCAGCATCCTTACACCGCCGCGCTTATCGCCGCCGCGCCTGGCCTGGAGACGGCGGGCGCGAGGCCGCGCGGAAGAGCAATCTTGTCCTGAAGTAATTTTATAGTTGCATTGGCAATGAGAACAAACTTATATGGCGAGCACAGTGCGCTGTTGTAGATCACAGAAAGAAATAATTCGAATTGAATGTAAATAATGCGAGAGAGAACGACGTGTAATGTCAATCTAATCTCTGTTGATTCAGGAGATTGCGATGCATGTATTTCTGTTCCCGGGGCAGGGGTCGCAACATGAGGGTATGGGGGCCGCATTATTCGACGCGCTCGAGGAGTTCGCCGAACAGGAGCCCGCGATCGACGCGGTTCTCGGCTATTCCCTGCGCGCGCTCTGCCTGAAGGACCCCGAGGGGCGGCTTAAGCGGACGGAGTTCACGCAGCCGGCCTTGTTCGTCGTCAACTACCTCCACTATCGGAAGGCGGCGGCGGAAGGCCGGTCGGCGGGCTTCCTCGCGGGGCACAGCCTCGGCGAATACAACGCGCTTCTCGCGGCCGGCGCGTTCGACCTGATCGATGGACTGCGGATCGTGCGCAAGCGCGGCGAGCTGATGTCGCGCGCCAAAGGCGGGGCGATGGCTGCGGTCGTCGGCCTGACGCCGCAGCGCGTCGAGGCGGGCCTGCGGGAGGCCGGGCTGACGTCGATCGACGTCGCGAACTACAACGCGCCGACCCAGACCATTTTATCCGGCCCTGCGGAGGACATCGCGAGCGCCGAGGCGGCGTTCGCCGGAGCCGAGCTCAAGATGTTCGTCCGCCTCCCGGTCAGCGCGGCGTTTCACTCCCGTTACATGGCCGAAGCCGCCGGCGAGTTTCGGGAATTCCTGAGAACCTTCCGGTTCCGCGACCTGACGACGCCGGTCATGTCGAACGTCACGGGCCGGCCCTATCCGGCGGGCGCGGCCGACGGGCTGGTGAAGGCGCGGCTCGCGGAGCAGATCGCAAGCCCGGTGCGCTGGGACGAGATCATCCGCTGGCTGCGCGCCCGAGGAGCCGTGAGCTTCGAGGAGCTGGGGCCCGGCAAGGTGCTGACCCGCTTGAACCAGCAGATCGAACTGGCCGCCGCGGCCTAGCCCGGCCGTCGCTCCCGCTCAATCCGGAGACGCCTGATGCCGAACTCACGATCGGCCTTCGCTGACGTCGCGCCTGGTCTGCTCGCGGTCCTCACGGACAGGCGATCCCCGATCGACGACGTGAGGGCCCTGAACGCGGGCGGAGCGGCGTTGATCGACGAGCTCCGCGGCGCGGCGCCGTCAGTTTTCGACGGGCGCCTGGAAACGGGAGACGGCCTCCTCCGCACGCTGCTGATCGCAGTCGAGGTCGACGCGTGGGACGAGGTCGCAGCTTCTGCGGACGTCAGGGCGGGCGCAGGGGTGTTCGTCGCCGCCCCGCGCGTCGCAGGTGAGGGCGGAGCGGCCGCTGCGCTGTTGGCGTTCGCCGAGCGCGGGCTGCTTCCGGACGGCGCGGACCGCGCGGCCTCCGGAGCGCCCCTCGCGGCCTATCTGCTCACGCCGCGCGCCTTCCGGATCCGTCTCGCGCGGGAGGGCGATCTCGCGGCGCTTCGTCGTCTGGAGGACGCCTGCTGGCTGCCGGGACTGAGGACGTCCGCGCGCCAGCTGCGGGATCGGTTGGAGCGCTGCCCGGGAGGCCAGCACGTCCTGGAGCACGACGGCGGGGTCGCCGGCGTGGTCTATTCGCAACGCGTCGGCGCTCCTCCCGGGAAGGGCGTCACGGCGGCGGAAGCGCACAAGCTGCACGACCCGGCCGGGTCCATCATCCAACTGCTCGCCCTGAACGTCGCGCCGGAGCTCCAGGATCGCGGCTTCGGCGACCATCTGCTCGAATTCGCGTTGGAGCGCAGCGCCGTCACGCCGGGCGTGGAGCAGGTCGTCGGCGTCACGCGCTGCAAGGACGCCGGCAAGCGGCCCGATCTGCCGCCCGCGGCCTATGTCGAGCTGCGCAACGATCAGGGCCGCCGCTCCGATCCCGTGCTGCGCATGCACGAGCTGCACGGCGCCGAGGTCGTCGGACTGGTGGAGGGCTATCGGCCCAAGGACGCCGTGAACGGCGGAGCGGGCGTGCTGGTCCGCTACGACCTGAAGCGCCGGCGCCGCAACGAGCTGGCGGCGGAGCGGCCCGCGCGGGATGGCGGCCGGCCGGCGGACGCCGGGCGCTTCGTGCGGGAGACGGTCGCTGCGATCCTGGGTCGGGCGGACGCTGACGAGGTTCCGCCGACGGCGCCGCTGTTCGAGCTCGGGCTCGACTCCACCGATCTCCTCGACCTCAACGAGCGTCTGCGGGTCGCCTTCGGCGTCGCGCTTGAGCCGGCCTTCTTCTTCGAGCACAACAACTGCGCGCGCATCGCGGACTATCTCGACCGCGACGTCGGCGTCCGCCCGGTCGATGTCGCCCCGATCGAGCCGTCGTCGGCCGCCGATGCGGTTCGGGCCGAGGACGTCGCGATCGTCGGCGTCGCCTGCCTGCTGCCGGGCGGCGTGAAGCGGCCGCGGGATTTCTGGCGCCTGCTGATCGAGGGACGGCAGGCCGTCGCCGGCCTGCCGGAAGGCAGGTGGACCTGGCCCGACGGCTTCGATCTTTCCGCCCATCCCGGGGTCGACCGCGGCGGCTTCCTCGACGACGTCGCGGGGTTCGACGCCGCCTTCTTCCGCATCTCGCCGCGGGAAGCGGCGGGCATGGACCCCCAGCAGAGACTGCTGCTCCAGACGAGCTGGGCGTGCTTCGAAGACGCCGGCTGGCGGCCCTCGGCGCTTGCCGGGGCCGACACGGGCGTGTTCGTCGGCGCTTCCGGCTCCGACTACCATCTGCGGCTCTGCGAACGCCCGCTCGCGGATGTCGAAGGCCATTTCGCCCTCGGCTCGTCGATGGCCGTGCTGGCGAACCGGCTGTCCTATTTTTTCGATTTCGACGGGCCGAGCCTGCAGATCGACACCGCCTGTTCGAGCTCGCTGGTCGCGCTGCACGAGGCGGTCGCGGCGCTCAGGGCGGGAACGTGCGGGCGCGCGCTCGTCGCCGGCGTCAACGTGCTGTGCCACCCGGCGAACAGCATCGCGTTCCACCGCGCGGGCATGCTGTCGAAAGACGGCCGGTGCAAGACCTTCGACGCCGCCGCCAATGGCTATGTGCGCGGCGAAGGCGTCGTCGCGCTGCTGCTGAAGCCCCTCGCCGCGGCGCTTGCGGATGGCGACCGCGTGCAGGCCGTGATCAAGGGAGTCGCGACGAACCATGGCGGTCTCGCCGCCGGGCTGACGGTCCCGAACCCCGCCAAGCAGGCTGACCTCGTGCGTCGCGCGCTGAGCTCGGCCGAGGTCGCGGCCGACACGATCACCTATGTCGAGGCGCACGGCACCGGCACGGCGCTCGGCGACCCGATCGAGATGCGCGGCCTGAAGGAGGCCTTCGGGCCGGGACGGACGACGCCGGTCTGCGCGATCGGCTCGGTCAAGACGAATATCGGCCATCTGGAAGCCGCCGCGGGGCTTGCCGGCCTCCTCAAGGTCGTCCTTGCGCTGCAGGCCAAGACCATCCCCGCATCGCTGAACTTCGAGACGCTCAATCCGCATCTGTCGTTCGAGGGCAGCCCGTTCCGGGTCGCGACCGAAGCTGCCCCCTGGCCGCGGCCGGCCGGCGCTCCGCGGCGGGCGGGCGTCAGCAGCTTCGGCTCCGGCGGCTCCAACGCGCATGTGATCCTGGAGGAGGCGCCGGAGATCGCAAAGGGCTCCGTTCCGCTCGACGGGCCGGTCGTGGCGCCGCTGTCGGCGCGCTCTGAGGAGCGTCTGCTCGCAGGCGCCGCCGACCTTCTCGACGCGCTCGAAGGCGACACAGGCGATCTCGACCTCGCGGACGTCGCCCACACGCTCCAGACGGGCCGCGAAGCGTTCGCCGCGCGCGCCGCGATCGTGGCGGGGAGCCTCGATGAGCTGCGCGCGGCTTTGCGCCGGCTTCTTGCAGGCGACCCGGCCCCGAATGTCTTCCTCGGGGCGGGCAAGTCCGAGCAAGGGAGCGAGCTTGCCGGTCAAGCCGCGGAAGCGGCCCGCGCGGGGCATGTCGATGAGCTCGCGCGGCTTTGGGCCGAGGGCGCCGACGTGGAGTGGTCGTCGCTGTGGGGCGACCTGCGGCCTCGCCGCGTCGCGCTGCCGACCTATCCCTTCGCGGCCGATCGCCATTGGCTCGCCGATGGCGACGCATCGGACGACGCGCCGCTCGCGACGGCGGCGACGGCTGATCTGTTCTCCCGGGTCCGGGCCCACGTCGCCGCCGTTCTCGACATGCCCGCCGCCACGCTCGAGCCCGCGGTCGCCCTCCGCTCCTATGGGCTCGACTCGATTGGCGGGCTGAAACTCCAGCAGCGATTGGAGGACGATCTCGAGGTCGCGTTGACCGGCCTCGACATCCTGGAGAGCGCCGATCTCGCGACGCTGTCCACCCATGTCGCGGCGCTGCTGGAGCGGGCCGCTTTGACGGGCGTGAACGACGCGCCGGCGCAAGCCTCCTCCGGACCCGAAGCGGCGGACGAGCTCCGTCCGTTGTCGGAAGGCCAGAGGGGCGTCTGGGCCCTGCAGGCGGCGACGCCGGAGATGGCGGCCTACAATCTGCCGTTCGGTCTGCGGTTCAAGGGCGCGATCGACGCCGCCCGGTTCGAGCGGGCCATAGCGGCCGCGGTCGCGCGCCACCCGGTCGTCGGCGAACGGATCGTCGAAACGCCCGATGGGCCGCGCCGCGCCGCAGGCGCTTCGCTCCCACGTCCGGAGCGCGAGGACGCGCGGGCGCTGACCGAATCCGAACTCCGCGGGCGACTGAGGGCCCTCTCGCGACGGCCGTTCCGCCTCGACGCCGCGGCTCCGATCCGGACGCATCTGCTCGACCGCGACGACGAGACGATCGTGCTGATCGTGATCCATCACATCGCCTTCGACGCGGGCTCGATCGGTCCGTTCCTGACGGCGCTGCTCGACGCCTATCTGGATGGAGAGGGCGAGGGGCGCATCGGCCGCGCGTCCGGCTATGACGCCTTCGTCGCCTGGGAAGCGGACTTCCTTGCCGGCCCGGCGGGCGACCGGGCGCGCCGCCATTTCGCGGCGCGGCTGGCGGGCGCGCCGGCGGCGCTCGACCTGCCCGTCGATCGGCCGCGAGCGGGCGCTCGGCGCTTCGCCGGAGAGACGGTCTCGCTCGCCGCGTCTGGCGACGCGTCCCGGACGGTCGAACGGTTCTGCCGATCCGAGGGGGTCACCCCCGCGAGCCTGTTTCTCGCCGCCTTCGCCTCAGCGCTCGGCCGCCACGCCGAAACCGGCGATCAGGTCGTCGGCGTGACCGCGGCGGTGCGGCGCAAGGCCGAGTTCGAGCCGCTGGTCGGCTTCTTCGTGAACATGGTTCCGGTCCGGCTGCGGATCGACGAGGGGCTGAGCTGGGCCGACGCGACGCGCGCCGTGCAGCGCGCCCTCGTCGAAGACCTGGACCACGCGGCCTATCCGTTCGCGGCGCTGGTGCGCGAGCTCGGCGCGGAACGGTCCGCCGAGAGGGCTCCGATCTTCCAGGTCGCCTTCAACTACCAGAACTATTTCGGCGGCGACGGCTTCGGCGCGCTGGAGGAACGTTACGCTGGTCGACTTCCGTTCAGCTTCATGACGGAGCTCCGTCAGGAGGGCGAATACGAGATCGAGCTCGAGGTCACGGAGGCGCGGGACAGCTTCGCGCTGCACCTCAAATACGATCCTGATCTGTTCGATCGGGCGAGCGCGGAACGGCTTGTCGGCCACGTGCTGACGCTGACGGAACGTGCGACCGAAGCCCCATCCCAGGCCCTACGCGCCACGTCCATGCTCAGCGCGACGGAGGAGGAGCAGATGCTCCGGTCCTGGACGGCGACGGCGGCGGCCGAACTCGCCGCCGATCGACCCGTCCATGAGCATGTCGCAACCCAGGCCGCGCGGACGCCTCACGCCGTGGCCCTGGCGTTCGGCGAGCACGCCCTGACCTACGCCGAACTGGAGGACCGGGCCGATCGGCTCGCGCGTCGGCTCGTCGCCGCCGGGGTGGCGCAGGGCGACCGCGTCGGCGTCGCTCTGCGCCGCTCGCTCGATCTGCCGCTGGCTTTGCTCGCCGTGCTGAAAGCCGGCGCGGCCTATGTGCCCCTCGAGCCCGAGCTGCCGGTCGAACGGCTGGCGCATATGGTCGACGACAGCGGGCTCTGGCTGATCGTCACGCAGAGCGCTCTCCTCGGCCGGCTGGTCGAGGCTGCGCCGCAGGACGTGCGGCGGCTCGCGCTGGACGTCGAGACGGGCGCGGAAGGCGAGCGCGAGAACGCCGACCGCGCCCTTCCGACGGTCGCCGCCGATCGGCTCGCTTATGTGATCTACACGTCCGGAAGCACCGGGCGGCCGAAAGGCGTCATGATCGGTCACCGGGCCTTCGCGAGCGCGCTGCTGGCGCTGGCGCGGACGCCGGGGCTCGCCGGGGGCGACCGTCTGTTCGCGGTCACGACCTATGGCTTCGACATCGCCGGCTTCGAGCTGCTCGGCCCGCTCCTCGTCGGCGCCACCTGCGTGATCTGTGCGGGCGAGATCGTCCAGGACGCCGATCGGCTTCGCGCCGCGGTGGAGTCGGCGCGGCCAACGCTCCTTCAGGCGACGCCGGCGCTGTGGGACATGCTGTTCGAGAGCGGCTGGCGTCCACAGCCCGGCATGCGGCTGCTGTGCGGGGGCGAGCCGTTGCCCGAAGGGCTGCGCGGACGCTTTGAGGCCTGCGGCGGCGAGGCGTGGAATCTCTACGGTCCGACCGAGGCGACCATCTGGGCTACGGCGCAGAGGGTCGCGCGCGGCGAGCCGCGCGGCGTCGGCAGGCCGCTCGCCAACACGCGGGTCCATATCGTGGATGCGTTGATGCGGCCGACGCCGATCGGCGTGGCGGGCGAGCTGTGCATCGCGGGCGCCGGACTGGCCGAAGGCTATCTGAACCGCCCCGAGCTGACGGCGGAGCGCTTTGTCGCCAATCCGTTCGCGCCGGGTGAGCGCCTCTATCGCACGGGCGATCGCGCTCGGTGGCTGCCGGACGGGTCGATCGATCTGCTCGGCCGCGCAGACGGGCAGATCAAGCTGCGCGGCCATCGCATCGAGCTTGGCGACATCGAGGTCAACCTCGCCGAGCATCCGGCCGTGCGCGAGGCGGTCGTCGTTCTTGAAAGAGCGGGCGAGCGCGGCAGGCTGGCCGCCTATTATCTCGCCGCGGGCGGCGAGCGAGCCGACGAGGCGGCGCTGCGCGCCCATCTCAAGGCCCGGCTGCCCGGCTACATGATTCCCCTTCGGATGGAGCGGCTCAGCGCCTTTCCCTTGACCGCGAACGGCAAGGTCGACCGGGCGGCCTTGGCCGCTCGGACAGCGACGCCGGACGCGCCGAGCGCAGAATCAGACGGGGCCCCGAGCGCCACCGAGCTGGAGGCGCGCGTCGCGGCGATCTGGCGGGACGCGCTGTCTCTGCAGCGCCTCGATCGCCGGGACGGCTTCTTCGACGTCGGGGGCGATTCCGTCGTCGCCGTTTCGGTCGCGCGTCGGATCTCGGAGGCGGTGGGCAAGCCCTTCAGCGTCACCGAGCTGTTCCGCCATCCGACGGTCGCGGCCATCGCGGCGCATCTTGCGCCGGAGCCCGCGCGCGCCGCCGCGCCAGCTCCGCAGGCGAGGGCGTCCGCTCCGATCCCGGCGGATGCGCCGGCGGGGTTCGCCATCGTGGGCGCCTCCTGTCATTTCCCCGGCGCCGACGGCGTCGATCGGTTCTGGGACAATTTGCTCGCCGGCCATGACGCGGTGCGCCGTCCGAGCGCGGACGAACTGCTCGCCGGCGGCGCTTCGGAAGCGGCGGTTTGCGATCCGCGCTTCGTGTCCGCCCAGGCGACGATCGACGGCAAGGAGCTGTTCGACGCCGGCTTCTTCCGCGTCGCGCCGCGCGACGCCGAACGCATGCACCCGCAGCTGCGCCTCCTTCTGGCCCATGCCTGGAGCGCCGTCGAAGACGCGGGCTACGCCGTCGGCGACGTCGCCGACACCGCGGTCTACATGACGGCGAGCAGCACGCCCTATGGCGGGGAGACGCCGCCGACGCTTCCCCCCGATGCGGCGCGGGTGTTGTCGAAATTCGGCCCCTATCAGGACTGGCTGCTCGCCCAGCCGGGCACGATCCCCACGATCGTGTCGCATCGGCTGGGGCTGAAAGGTCCGAGCTGCTTCGTTCACTCCAATTGCTCCTCCTCGCTGGTCGCGCTCGATCTCGCCTGCCAGGCGCTCGCGCGGGGCGAGGCGCGTCAGGCCCTGATCGGCGCGGCGTCGCTGCTGCCGCAATGGTCGAGCGGCTATGTTCATCAGGAGGGCCTGAACTTCGCCGCGGACGGCCGTGTGAAGGCGTTCGACGCGGCGGCGGACGGCATGATCGGCGGCGAGGGCGTCGCCGTGGTCATGCTGAAACGGCTGGCCGATGCGCTGCGGGACGGGGACCATGTCTACGCCGTGGTGCGCGGCGTGTCGGTCGCCAATGACGGCGCCGACAAGGCCGGCTTCTACGCGCCGAGCGTCAGGGGGCAGGCGGAGACGATCGCCCGGGCGCTGGCCGCCGCCGGCGTGGGCGCGGAGACGATCGCTTACGTCGAGACGCACGGCACCGGCACGGCGCTTGGCGATCCGATCGAGTTCGCCGCTCTCGACGAGGTCTTCCGCGCGAACGGCCGGGCGCCCGCTGGATCCTGCGGCCTCGGCTCGGCCAAGAGCGGCGTCGGCCATCTCGACGCCGCGGCGGGCCTCGCCGGCCTCATCAAGACGGCGCTCGCCCTCAAGCACGGGACGCTGCCGCCGACGCTGCACTTCAACACGATCAATCCGAAGATCGCGCTCGACGGCTCGCCCTTCTACATCGTCGACGCGCCGCGGCCGCTGCCTTCCGACAGACCCGTCCGTGCGGCGGTGAGCTCCTTCGGGATCGGCGGCACCAACGCGCATGCGGTGCTCGAGCGGACGCCCGCGCTCCCGGAGCGTCCCGCCGCACAGACGAGCGCGGAGCTCTTCCCGCTTTCCGCCAAGGACCGCGCCGCGCTGGCGCGTCGCGCCGCGGATCTCCTGGCCGCGATCGAACGGCTTGATGAGGCCGATCTCGCCGACGTCGCCTTCACCCTTCAGGCGGGCCGCGAGCCGATGGAGGCGCGGGTCGCGATCGTGGCGGCGGGCAAGGCTGAGCTCGCCGATCGGCTTGGCCGCTGGCTCGCGGGCGAGGCGGCGGTCGAGAGCGTCCATGGCGGCCTCGCCGACGCCAAGGCTTCGAGCGTGACGTGGTTCGCCGCCGACGAAGACTTCGCCGCTACGGTCGAGCGATGGCTCGCCAATCGGAGGCTGGCGCAGCTCGCCGCTCTGTGGACGCAGGGCTACGCGCTTGACTGGACACGGCTCTCGAGAGCGCGGCCGCCGCGGCGACTGCGCCTGCCGACCTATCCCTTCGCCCGCGAGGCCTTCTGGATCCGCAGTGAGGAGCAGGCGCAGCCGGCGGCTCGTGGCGCGACGCATCTTCATCCTTTGCTTCATGAGAACGTGTCGACGATCTGGAAGCAGTCATTTGCGTCGCGGTTCTCAGGCCGCGAGTTCTTCCTCGCCGATCACGTGGTGCAGGGCGCTCCCGTCATGCCGGGCGTGGCGCATCTCGAGATGGCGCGCGCTGCGGCGGCCCGCTCTTTCGAAGCGGGCGACGCGGCGATCCGGCTCACTGGCGTCACCTGGCTCCGTCCGCTCGCGGTCGAGCGCGACACGGCGGTCGTGGTCGAATTTGAGCCGGAAGACGGCGGCGCAGCGATCTGGGAGATTCGCGAGGCGGCGCCGGACGCGAACGACGAAGCCGTTCCGTTCAGCCGCGGGCGGGCCGAGGTCGTGGAGCCGGAAGAGCCGCCGGTCATCGATCTGCTCGCCCTCCGGTCGGCGTGCGGCGGCACGATCGAAGCCGAGGCCTGCTACGGCCGCTTCGTCGAGCTCGGCTTCGCCTACGGGCCGGCGCAACGCGCCCTGGGAGGGCTCGCGGCCGGCGTCTCGCAGGACGGCGGCCGTTTCGTGCTCGCCGAGGTGTCGCTTCCGAGCGCGGCGGGGGCGGGAGGCTTCGTCCTGCATCCGAGCGTGATGGACGCCATGCTCCAGACGCGGATCGGCTTCGACCGGGCGCTCATGGGGCAGGGGGGAGACGCTTCGGCCTCCATGCCGTTCGCAATAGAGGAATTGCGCGTCTACAGCCCAACCCCGCCGCGCGGCGTCGTCTGGACGCGAAGCGTCGGCGGGAGCGGCGCGGACGGCCTCGAACGGCTCGATATCGACCTCGCCGACGAGGACGGACGTGTCTGCGTCGCGATCAGGGGCTTCGCCAGTCGTCCGATCGCGCGGCCGGCGCCGGCGGAGACCTTGCTTGCCCGGCCAGTCTGGGCCGAGGCGCCGCCGCTCGAAACGGAGCTGGCGGTCGAGCGCCGCCTCGTCGTGCTGTGCGGGCCCGAGCCGCGGACCCGCGCCGTCGACGCGACGCTGTCGCAGACGGTGCCCGAGCTCGGTCGCGTGATCGTCGCCGACGGCCCGCAGGGGCCCGCGGCGCTCTATCGGGCGGCCGCCGCGGATCTCCTGATCGACCTGAAGGCGCTGGCGGCCGAACGCCCCGAGACCGACCTGCTCGTCCAGCTCGCAATTCTCGGCGAGGGCGACGAGGCGCTGTTCGAGGGATTGTCGAGCCTGCTCGCGACCGCGAGCCTGGAGCATCCAAGGATCCTCGGCCAAACCATCCGTTTCGCCGATGGGGCTTCGACCGAGGAGATCGTGTCGGTCCTCGGCGCGGAGGCCGGCGCGCCGCGCGACGCCAGGATCCGGAGAGAGGCGGGATCGCGCCGGGTCCATCGCTGGGAGGAGACACCCTCTCCGGCCGAGGCCGCGCCGTCCCCGTGGCGCGATCGGGGGATCTATCTCATCACGGGGGGCTTCGGCGGCCTCGGTCTCCTCTTCGCCGAAGACATCGCGCGCCGCGCCGCCGGCGCCACGCTGATCCTCGCCGGCCGTTCGGCGCCTGACGCGGAGGCGCAGCGCCGGATCGCGGATGTCGAGGCGCTCGGCGCGCGCGTCGTCCGCCGGTCGCTCGACGTGGCGGACGCGGCCGCCGTCGCGGGGCTGGTCGCCGAGGCGAGCGCGGAGATCGGCCGCCTCTCCGGCGTGCTGCATGCGGCGGGCGTGCTTCGCGACGGTCTGATGGCGCGCAAATCCGCGCTGGAGCTCGAGCGGGTGCTGCTCCCGAAGACGGACGGCACGGTCAATCTCGACGTCGCCACGGCCGGCGAACCCCTCGATCTGTTCGTGCTGTTCGCCTCCGGGTCCGGCGCGCTCGGCAATGTCGGCCAGGCCGACTACGCCGCGGCCAACGGCTTCCTCGACGCCTTCGCAGCGCATCGCAACCGCCTGGTGGCGGCCGGCCGCCGCGCCGGTCGCACCATCGCCATCGACTGGCCGCTCTGGGCGGAGGGCGGGATGACCGTGGACGCCGCGGCGGAGCGGATCCGCCAGGCGCGTGGGCTGGCGCCGCTCACGACGGCGGACGGCCTGAAGGCGTTCGACGCCGCGGTCGCGTCGGGCGACGATCAAATGCTGGTGGTCTGCGGTGATCCGGCTCGACTGCGCGCGGATCTGTTCGGCGTGCGCCCGCTTCCCGCGGCCGAGCATCGCGAAGACAGGCCGGCCGAAGCGGCGCCGCCTTTGGCTCCGGCCTCGTCGTCGCAGCCGCCTGCGCCGGACCTGCTGCGGGACGAGACCGCGGTCCTGCTCAAACGGCTGCTCGCCGCGGTGGTCAAGCTGCCGGCGGCCCGGATCGAGACAGACGCGGAACTCGAGCGCTACGGGATCGACTCGGTGATGGCGATCGAGCTTGTGACGACGCTGGAAGCCTCGTTCGGGCCGCTCTCAAAAACCTTGCTGTTCGAGCGCCGCAGCGTGCGTGAGCTCACCGACTATTTCATCGCGAGCCACCGCGACCGCCTGGTCGAGCTCGTCGGCGGGCAAGCCACGTCGTCAGGCGTGGCCACGACGCCGTCCCTGGCCGTGGTCGCGGCGAAGGCCGCGCCTGAACGTCGCCCTCGTTCGGCGCCCGCCCCCCGCCGCGCGCCGCGCGCCGGTCCCGCGCCGCTCGACGTCGCGATCATCGGCCTCGCCGGCCGCTACCCTAAGGCCCGGAACGTCGACGAATTCTGGGCGAACCTCCGCGACGGGCAGGATTGCATCACCGAGATCCCCGGCGAGCGGTGGGATCATTCGCGTTATTTCGATCCCGACAAGGCGCGCCGCGACACGACCTACAGCAAGTGGGGCGGCTTCATCGACGGCGTCGACGAGTGCGATCCGCTGTTTTTCGGCATCTCGCCCCGCGAGATGGAGGCGATCGACCCTCAGGAGCGGCTGTTCCTGCAATGCGCCTACGAGGCGATCGAGGACGCCGGCTATAGCCGCGAGTCGCTGGCTCCGGCGCGCGGCCAGAGCGCCAATGTCGGCGTCTATGTCGGCGTGATGTATGCCGAGTATCAGCTCTTCGGCGCGCAGGCGCAGAGCCGCGGCGTGCCGCTGACGCTGACCGGCAGCCCCGCCTCGATCGCCAACCGAGTCTCCTACTTCTTCGACTTCACCGGTCCGAGCATCGCCGTAGACACGATGTGCTCGTCGTCGCTGACGGCGATCCATCTCGCCTGTCGGGATCTCGGCGAGGGCTGCGACTACGCGGTCGCTGGCGGCGTCAACGTCTCGGTTCATCCCAACAAATACCTGTTTCTCGGCCAGCACGGCTTCGTCTCGAGCCAGGGCCGCTGCGCGAGTTTCGGCGAGGGCGGCGACGGTTATGTGCCGGGCGAGGGAGTTGGCGCGGTTTTGCTGAAGCCTTTGTCGCGGGCGGTTTTGGACGGGGACCGGATTTACGGGGTGATCCGGGGGACGGCGGTGAACCATGGCGGCAAGACGAACGGCTACACGGTTCCGAACCCTCGGGCGCAGGGCCGGGTGATCGAGCGGGCGCTGCGGTCGGCGGGCGTCGACGCGCGGGACGTGAGCTATGTCGAGGCGCACGGCACGGGCACGTCGCTCGGCGATCCGATCGAGATTTCCGGGCTGTCGCGCGCCTTCGAGGCGTTCACGGCGGATCGCGGCTTCTGCGCGATCGGTTCGGCGAAGTCGAACATCGGCCATTGCGAGAGCGCGGCGGGGATCGCCGGGCTCACCAAGGTGCTGCTGCAGATGCGGCATGGCGAGCTCGCGCCGTCTCTGCACGCGGAGACGCTGAACCCGCATATCGACTTTTCGGCGACGCCGTTCGTGGTGCAGCGCGAGCGGGCGCCGTGGCGGCGGCGCACGGCCGACGGCGGCCGGGAGCTGCCGCGGCTTGCGGGAGTGTCGTCCTTCGGGGCGGGCGGGTCCAACGCGCATGTGGTGATTGAGGACTATGTCGCGCCGGCGCGGCCGGCTGTGGCTTCGGGTCCGCAGGTGCTGGTGCTGTCGGGGCGGACGGAGGAGCGCCTGCGGGCGCGGGCGGACGCGCTGGTCGCGGCGCTGGGCGGCGAAGAGCTTGCGGGCGCGCCGCTCGCCGACGTCGCCTATACGCTGCAGGTCGGGCGGGAGGCTCTGGAGGCGCGGCTCGCGCTGATCGCGTCGAGCGTGGCGGAGGCGCGCGCGCGGCTCGGCGCGTGGCTTGGCGGCGGCGACGTCGCGGAGCTCTGGCGCGGGGAGGGGCGTCGGGAGCGCGAGGGCGATCTCAGCCTGCTCGGGGAGGAGGATCTCGCCGGCGTGGTCGAGCGCTGGCTGTCGCGGGGCCAGCTCGGCCGGCTGGCGGAGGCCTGGACCAAGGGCGTCACGATCGACTGGACCCGCCTCCACGCCCACAAACCCCACCGCGTCCAGCTCCCGACCTATCCTTTCGAGCGCCGGCGGCTCTGGCCGGAGGAGGCGCATGACGGCCTCGTCGCGTCGGGCCAGCCGCGGCTGCACCCGCTCGTGCACCAGAACGTCTCCGATCTCTACGGCCAGAGGTTCAGGTCCCGCTTCACGGGCGACGAGCCCTTCCTCGCGGGTCATGTGGTCGAGGGCGCCAGGGTGCTCCCGGGAGTGGCGCATCTCGTTATGGCGCAGTTCGCGGCCGCGACCGCGGCCCGGGTCGACGGCGGGCTGCGGCTGCGGGACGTGGTCTGGGCGCGGCCGGTCGTGGCGGGCGCCGGCGGCGTGGATCTCCTCGTTGAGATCGAAGCGGGCGACGAGGTCGATCTGCTCTGGAGCATCCGAAACCCCGGAGCGGAGGGCGAAGCCGCGCTTCACAGCCAGGGCCGAGCCGAAATCCTCGCCGACCAGCCCGACCGGATCGATCTGGCTGAGCTTCGCGACCGCCCCTGGCGCGAATTGTCGGTCGCGCAGGCCTATCAGCGCTTCGCCGCACGCGGGCTGGCTTACGGCCCGGGCATGCGCGGGCTTACGCGCCTCGCGGTTCTGGGCGACGGGGCCGGCCGGCAGGTGATCGCCGAGATCGCGGCGCCGGCCGGGGTGACGCCGTCCGAGCCCGCCATCCTGGACGCCGCGCTCCAGGCGACGCTTGCGCTCGACCCCACGATCGACATCGAGACGACGGAGGGGACGAGCGCGCTCCTGCCCTTCGCGCTGAAGGAGGCCGCGATCTTCGGCCCTCTTCCGGAACAGGCGACCGTCTTCGCCCGCTACGCGGACGGAGCTTCGCCAAGCGATCCGGTCGTCCAGGTCGATCTGGACGTGATCGACGCGTCCGGCGTCGTGCAGTTCGCGCTGCGCGGGCTGGCGGGCCGCTCCCGGACGGCGCGCGCGGATGCGCTCGCCGAAGACGGAACCGGACCTGGAACCGTGCTGCTCAGCCCGGTCTGGGAGCCTGTCGAGCCGCAGACCGAGCAGGCCTGGCCCGACGACTCGACAGAGACGGTCGCGATCATCGGGGATGGCCCGCTTGCGGACGCCTTCGCCCGGGCGCTGCCGCGCGCCCGGCGGCTCGTCGTCGAACCCGTCACGAGCGTGGAGGCGCTCACGGAGCGCCTGCGCGAGTTCGGTCCGGTCGACCATCTGGTCTGGCTTCCGGCCGACCGCGCGTCCGACGGGACTCCCGACGAGCGCCTGGTTCTGGGACAGGAAGAAGGGTCGGTCCTCGGCTTCCGGCTCGCCAAGGCCCTGATGGCGCTGGGCTATGGCGGACGCAGCCTCGGTTGGACGACCGGAACCGTGCAGGCCGCCCCGACCCGGGCGGGCGAGCCCATCGATCCGACCCACGCCTCGGTCCACGGCTTCCTGGGTTCGATCGCCAAGGAGCTCTCGCCGGCCTGGCGGATGCGGGTCGTGGACCTGCCGCGCGACGAGGCGCCGCCGATCGAGCAGATCCTGCGGCTTCCGGCCGATCGGGGCGGAGAGGCGCTCGCCTGGCGGGACGGCGGCTGGCTGCGGCGTGCGCTGCTGCCGACCCGTTTCGCTCCGCACGCGCGGCCGCCCTACCGCGACGGCGGCGTCTATGTCGTGCTGGGCGGCGCCGGCGGCATCGGCGAGGCCTGGACGGAGCACGTCGTGCGCCGCCACGGCGCGAAGGTCGCCTGGATCGGTCGCCGCTCGGAGGACGACGCGATCCGGGCGAAGATCGCGCGCATCGGCCGGCTCGGGCCCGCGCCGATCTATCTGCAGGCCGACGCGCGCGACCGCGAGGCGCTCGAGGCGGCGCGCGACGCGATTCTGGCGGCTTTCGGACCGATCGCCGGGGTGATCCATTCGGCGCTGGTGCTGAAAGACGCGAGCCTCGCCCGCATGGATGAGGAGAGCTTCCGCGCGGCGCTCGCGGCCAAGGTCGATTCGAGCGTCAACATCGCCGCCGTCTTCGGCCGCGGCGGGCTCGACGCCATCACGTTCTTCTCTTCGATGATGAGCTTCGCGAAGACCGCGGGGCAGAGCAACTACGCCGCCGGTTGCGCCTTCGCCGACGCCTTCGCCCACGCCTTTGCGCTCAGGACCGGCGTTCCGGCCAAGGTCATGAACTGGGGCTGGTGGGGGTCGGTCGGCATCGTGGCGACCGAGTCGAACCGTGAGCGCATGGCCCGGTTCGGACTCGGCTCGGTCGAGCCCGACGAGGGCATGGCCGCGCTCGAGGTGCTGCTCGCCGGGCCGGCGAGCCAGGTCGCTTTCCTCAAGACCACGCGCCCCCTGACCCGCGACCAGGACGGCGTCGGCGATGACGCCCTTCACGCGCTGCCGCAGGAAACGCCGTCGGTGATCGCCGGGCTGAAGCCGTTTGGAGGAGTTTTCCATGGATGATCTCGCGGCGCGCGCCGACGAACGGCGGGTTTTCGGCGACATGCTGCTGCGGTTGCTGTGGGCGCAGCTGCACGCGGCGGGCTTCCCCGAGGAGGGCGCCGAGCAAGGCGAGATTCGCGCGGCGCTGGGCGCGCCGAGCTTCCTGGGCCGCTGGCTCGAGGAAAGCCTGCGGATGCTCGATGAGCGGGGCGTGCTGATCCGGGACGGGGCGGCGTTCCGGCCGGCGGAGGCGTCGCCGGACGGCGCCGCCCTGTGGCGTGAATGGGAGGAGCGGAGGCCGGTCTGGCGCCGCGTCGCGACGATCGCGCCGCAGATCGACGTCGCCGAGGCGGCGTTGCGCGCGCTGCCCGAAATCCTGTCCGGCGCGCGGCGGGCGACCGACGTGCTGTTCCCGGGCGGTTCGCTGAAGCTGGTCGAGGGCGTGTATAAGCACAATCCGATCGCCGACCATTTCAATGCCGCGGTCGCCGAGACCGTCGCGGCCGTCATCGAGGCGCGGCTCGCGTTCGATCCGGCGGCGGCGATCCGCCTCATCGAAGTGGGCGCCGGGACGGGCGGCACCAGCGCCGGCGTTCTGGGGCGGCTGAGGGACTTTCCCGGCCGGATCGAGGAGTACTGCTACACGGATCTGTCGCGCGCCTTCCTCGCCCATGGCGAGTCCAGTTTCGGGCCAGAGCACCCGTATCTCCGCGGCCGCATCTTCAACGTCGAAAAGCCGATCTCCGGGCAGGATCTGACGCCCGGCCGATACGATGTCGCGATCGCCGCCAACGTGCTGCATGCGACGCGCGACGTCCGGGCGACACTTCGCAACGTCAAGGCGGCGCTACGCGCGAATGGCGTGCTCATTCTCAACGAGCTCAGCGAGAACACGCTGTTCGCCCATCTCACCTTCGGCCTTCTGGAAGGCTGGTGGCTTTATGAGGACGGCC
The DNA here is from genome assembly GCF_049446035.1 of Hansschlegelia sp. KR7-227. Taxonomy (NCBI): domain Bacteria; kingdom Pseudomonadati; phylum Pseudomonadota; class Alphaproteobacteria; order Hyphomicrobiales; family Methylopilaceae; genus Hansschlegelia; species Hansschlegelia sp. KR7-227. The sequence continues at coordinate 2,729,529 of NZ_JBMSEA010000001.1, read as the reverse complement.
GCCTGCGCCTGCCCGGCAGCCCGATCCTGTCGCCGGAATCCTGGCGCGGCGCGCTGGAGGCGGAAGGCTTCCGGTCCGTGAGCTTCCCGACCGCGGCCGACCGCGCGCTTGGCCAGCAGGTGATCGTGGCGGAGAGCGACGGCCTCGTGCGCCTGCCCCGCGAGACGGCGACGCCTCAGCGGCCGCGCCCGACGCCGTCGGTCCGCCTGCCCGCCCCCGCGCTCCGCCTTGCGCCGGAGCCTAAGCCGGCGCCTCGTCCCGTCGCGGCGACCTCGACGGAGGACGTTCGAAGCGGACTGGCGGAGCACCTGCGGAAGCGGTTCGGCGGCGTCCTCGGCATCGCCCCGCAGGAGATCGACGTCGGCGCTCCCGTCGAGGGGTACGGCGTCGATTCCATCCTGACGGTGCAACTCGCGGCCGATCTCGGACAAAGCTTCCGCGGGATCACGGCGACCGTGTTCTTCGAGCACAACACGATCGCCTCGCTCGCCGATCATCTCGCGCGGAGCCAGCCCGACGCGGCGCGCGCCGCAGCGGGGCCCTCCGCCGCCCCGGTCGCCACGGAGGCGGAGCCGGTCGAACAAGCGCCGCTCGCTCGGCGGCCGTCGCCACGGCCCGCGCCGTTCCGCGCCCGCGGGGCCATGGCGGACTCCTCGGAGGTGGCGGTGATCGGCTTGGCCGGCCGCTACCCCGGCGGCGAGGATCTGGCCGATTTCTGGCGGGTTCTGCGCGAGGGCCGGAGCGCCATCCGCGAGATTCCGCCGGAGCGCTGGGACTGGCGCGACGCCTTTGACGAGGAGCGCGGCAAGGAGGGCTCGAACTACGCCCGCTATGGCGGCTTCCTGGACGCCGCCGATGCGTTCGACCCGCTGTTCTTCCGCATTTCGCCGCGCGAGGCGGAGCGGATGGACCCGCAGGAGCGTCTGTTTCTCGAGACGGCCCACGCCTGCCTGGAGGATGCGGGCTATGTCGCGCGCGACCTCGCCGAGGACCGCGCCGTCGGCGTCTTCGTGGGCGCGATGAACGGCTATTACCCGACCGGCGCGCGCGCCTGGTCGATCGCGAACCGCGTCTCCTACACGCTCGATCTCGCCGGACCCAGCCTGACCGTCGACACCGCCTGCTCGTCCTCGCTGACCGCGATCCACCTTGCGGTCGAAAGCCTGAGGGCCGGCGGCTGCGCCTGCGCGATCGCGGGCGGCGTGAACGTGATCGTGGACGCGCGCCATTTCGTGGGTCTTTCGGAAGCGACCATGCTGTCGTCGGGCGACAAGGTGCGCGCCTTCGGCGCCGACGCGGACGGCTTCGTCGACGGCGAGGGGGTTGGCGCGGTTTTGCTGAAGCCGATGTCGCGGGCGGTTTTGGACGGGGACCGGATTTACGGGGTGATCCGGGGGACGGCGGTGAACCATGGCGGCAAGACGAACGGCTACACGGTTCCGAACCCTCAAGCGCAGGGCCGGGTGATCGAGCGGGCGCTGCGGTCGGCGGGCGTCGACGCGCGGGACGTGAGCTATGTCGAGGCGCATGGCACGGGCACGTCGCTTGGCGACCCGATCGAGATTTCCGGGCTGTCGCGCGCCTTCGAGGCGTTCACGGCGGATCGCGGCTTCTGCGCGATCGGTTCGGCGAAGTCGAACATCGGCCATTGCGAGAGCGCGGCGGGGATCGCCGGTCTCACCAAGGTGCTGCTGCAGATGCGGCATGGCGAGCTCGCGCCGTCTCTGCACGCGGAGACGCTGAACCCGCATATCGACTTTTCGGCGACGCCGTTCGTGGTGCAGCGCGAGCGGGCGCCGTGGCGGCGGCGCACGGCCGACGGCGGCCGGGAGCTGCCGCGGCTTGCGGGAGTGTCGTCCTTCGGGGCGGGCGGGTCCAACGCGCATGTGGTGATTGAGGACTATGTCGCGCCGGCGCGGCCGGCTGTGGCTTCGGGTCCGCAGGTGCTGGTGCTGTCGGGGCGGACGGAGGAGCGCCTGCGGGCGCGGGCGGACGCGCTGGTCGCGGCGCTGGGCGGCGAGGAGCTTGCGGGCGCGCCGCTCGCCGACGTCGCCTATACGCTGCAGGTCGGGCGAGAGGCTCTGGAGGCGCGGCTCGCGCTGATCGCGTCGAGCGTGGCGGAGGCGCGCGCGCGGCTCGTCGCGTGGCTTGGCGGCGGCGACGTCGCGGAGCTCTGGCGCGGGGAGGGGCGTCGGGAGCGCGAGGGCGATCTCAGCCTGCTCGGGGAGGAGGATCTCGCCGGCGTGGTCGAGCGCTGGCTGTCGCGCGGCCAGCTCGGCCGGCTGGCGGAGGCCTGGACCAAGGGCGTCACGATCGACTGGACCCGCCTCCACGCCCACAAACCCCACCGCGTCCAGCTCCCGACCTATCCCTTCGAGCGCGGCCGCTACTGGATCGACCGCACGCCGGAGCCTGTGAGGTCACCGGTCCGGCCGACGATCGAAACGCCGCCTCTCGCGCCGGAGCTCCTCGCGCCGGTGGTCCTGCCGGAGATAAGCGCCCCGAGCGGCCCTGCGCTCGCCGAGCGCGTCCGCAAGGCGTTCCGCGACGCCGCGGCCGGTCTGATGAAGATGAGGCCGCAGGAGCTCTCGCCCGACGCCGAACTGGCCGAGTACGGCTTCGACTCGATCACGCTCGCCCAGCTCGCGAACCGCTTGAACGAGGCCTATGCGCTCGATCTGAGCGCGAGCGAGTTCTTCGAGGCCCGGACCATCGCCGGGGTCGCGGATCGGCTGAGCGTGACGCGCGGACCGGCCCTCGCGGCGGCTTTCGGCGAGGCTTCGGCGCCAGGGCCGGAGAGCGCCGCGCCGGCCGTTGCGGCGCCGCGCGTCGCGCCATTGAGCCATGCGCAGCGCCGCCTGTGGCTCCTTGAACAGATGGAGGATCTGGGCGCGGCCTATCATGTCCCGCTGGCGCTGCGCCTGTCCGGCCGCGTCGACGCCGACGCGATGCGGCGCGCCGTCGCCGCGTTGACCGCGCGGCACGAGTCGTTGCGAACCCGGATCACCCTGGAGGGCGAAGACGCGGTCCAGACGATCGACCCGCCTGGCCCGCCGGCCTTCACGGTCGAAGACGTCCCCGGCGGGACGGCGGAGGAACGCGAGGCCGCCGCGAACGCGCTGAAGCGCGCGTTCATCGCCGAGCCCTTCGACCTCTCCGCTGGCCCGCTGATGCGCGCAAGGCTGGCGCGGATCGCCGCCGAGGACGCGCTGCTCGTGATCGTCGTCCATCACATCGTCACCGACGGCTGGTCGATGGACCTGCTGGGCCAGGAACTCGCCGAGCTCTACGCGGCGGAGACGGAGGGCCGTCCGGCGGCGCTTGCGCCCCTGGCGACGACCTACGCCGACTTCGCGGCGTCCCTGCGCACGTCCGAAGCCGCCGGAGAGGAGGCGGAGCTCGACCACTGGCTGAACGTCCTGCGCGACGCCCGGCCGGAAAGCACGCTGCCCGCCGACCGCCCCCGGCCGGCCCGGCGCAGCCATCGCGGCGACGTCCTGTCGATCGACCTTTCGCCGGAGCTGACCGCCGGCGTTCGCGCGCTGGCGAGGCGCGCCGGCGCGACCCTGTTCGTGGCGCTCGCCGCCGGCCTCAAGACCTTGATCGGGCGCCTCTCCGGCCAGGAGGAGGTAGTGATCGGCACCGCCATCGCGGCCCGGCGCAACAGCGAGCACGAACGGATCATCGGCTTTTTCGCCGACACCTTGGCGTTGCGGACCGATCTGGCGGACGAGCCGTCGTTCCTCGAACTGCTGGAGCGCGTGAAAGCCACTGCGCAGCGCGCCTATTCGCGCCAGGAACTGCGCTTCGAGCGTCTGGTGGAGGCGCTCAACCCCGAGCGCGACCTCGCCCGTCATCCCGTGTTCCAGGTGATGCTCACCCTGCGGCGCAAGCCTCCGGAGGCGGTCGTCGCCTTCGGACCGCACGCCGAGGCCCGGCAGGTCGCGCCGGAGATCGTGGCGACTCCCTTCGACCTGACGCTCCACCTTCTCGAAGGCGAGGCCGACGTTTCGGGAACGGTCGAGTTCGCGCTTGATCTGTTCGATCGGGAGACCGTCGCGCGCTTCATGCGGTGCTACGTGGCCCTGCTTGAAGCGGCGGTCGGGGCCCCCGAACAGTCCGTCTGGACGCTTCCGATGCTGGACGATTCGGAGCGCCGGCGATGGCTGACGCGCCTGGCGGGTCCCGAGGCCCCACGCTCGGAGCTTCCGCCGGTCCACGAACGGATCGCCGCGCAAGCCGCGAAGACGCCGGACGCGATCGCGGTCGACTTCCGGGGGCGCGGCTTGAGCTATGCCGAGCTCGACGGCCGCGCCAACCGCCTGGCGCATCATCTCCGCGCGCTCGGCCTCGGGCGCGACACAGCGGTCGGCGTTTGCCTCGAACGATCCGAGGGCGTCGCGGTCGCGCTTCTCGCGGTCCTCAAGGCCGGCGGAGCCTACCTGCCGCTCGATCCGGCCTATCCGGAGCAGCGGCTCCGCTACATGCTGGAGGATTCCGGCGCGTCGGTGCTGGTGACCGAAAGCGCTCTCATCGATCGCCTGGACCTGTCCGGCCCTCAGCGCGTCCTGATCGACGACCACCCCGACGCGCTCGCCGACCGCCCGGAGGCCGCGCCGGAGGTCGGCGTCGCTCCGGAGGATCTCGCGTACGTCATCTATACCTCCGGCTCCACCGGCAAGCCGAAGGGGGTGATGATCTCGCACGGGGCCCTCTCGAACTTCCTCGCAGCCATGGCGAAGAGGATCCCGGTCGGTCCGGGAGACGTGCTGGCGGCGGTCACCCCCTTGTCCTTCGACATCGCCGGCCTCGAATTCTGGTTGCCGTTGACCAACGGAGCCACGGTCGCCGTCGCGAGCCGGGAAGCCGCCTCCTCCGGCGAGGATCTCCGATGGTTCCTCTGCGAAGCTAGCGCCACCCTGCTGCAGGCGACGCCCGCCACCTGGCGCATGCTGGTGGAGAGCGGTTGGCGTGCGGGCGAGGGGCTGACGGCGCTCTGCGGCGGCGAGGCGCTGACGCCCGACCTCGCCGAGGCGCTTTCGGCGAACGACGCCGTCGCCTGGAACCTCTACGGACCCACCGAGACGACGATCTGGTCCTCCTGCGTCCGCCTCGGTCCGGACTGGAGGCCGGGTTCGATCGGAACGCCAATCGACAACACGAAGGTCTATGTCGTCGACGCGCGCATGCAGCTTCTGCCGCCGGGCGTCCCGGGCGAGCTCTGCATCGCCGGCGCGGGCCTCGCACGGGGCTATCTCGGCCGTCCCGAACTGACTGAGGAGCGCTTTCCCGCCGATCCGTTCGGCCCTGAGGGTTCGAGGCTCTACCGCACCGGAGACCTCGCGAGGATCCGGGAGAATGGCGAGATCGAATATCTCGGTCGGCTCGACCATCAGGTGAAGATCCGCGGCCACCGCATCGAGCTCGGCGAGATCGAGGCGACGCTGCGGGAGGATCCGGCGATCGCCCAGGCGGTGGTCGTCGCGCGCGACGTCGGAGAGGGCGACCGCAGGCTCGCCGCTTATGTCACGCTGGACCCTGCCGAGGCGGGGCGCGCCGCGCCGGCGTCGGACGACGACGCCGTCTCGCGGATCGACGATTGGCGGGCGGTTTGGGACGGCGCCTATGACGACGGCGGCGAGCCCGGCCCGAGCTTCGCGGGTTGGAACGCGCGCTTTACCGGCCGCCCGATCCCGGAGCCCGAAATGCGGCTCTGGCTCGACGGGACGGTGCGGCGGATCGAGGCGCTGCGGCCGCGGCGCCTGCTCGAGATCGGCTGCGGCCTCGGCTTGCTTCTGGAGCGGCTCGCGCCCTCGCTCGACGTCTATTGCGGCGCCGACGTGTCAGGCGCCGCGATAGCCCGGCTGACGCGCTGGATCAGGATGAGGCGCGACCTCGGCCATGTGCGGCTCGCCTGTCGCGAGGCGGCGGATTACTGGGAAGCCGAGCCCGGCGCCTTCGACGTCGTGGTGCTCAACTCCGTGGCGCAGTACTTCCCGAGCGCCGACCATCTCAAGGCGGTGCTCGCCCGCGCGATCGAAATGGCGCCCCCCGGCGGCAGGATCTTCGTGGGCGATCTGAGGCCTTTCAACCTGCTGCCGATCTTCCACATGGCCGGAGAGCTCGCACGCAGCGGCGACGCGCCCGCCGCGGAGATCCGCGCGCAGGCGGCGCGCGCCCTCGCGGCGGAGACCGAACTCACGCTCGACCCCGGCTTCTTTTTCGCGCTGAGGGAGGAGTGTCCGCGGCTGACGTCGGTGGAGGCTTCGCTGAAGCGCGACGGCGCGGACAACGAGCTGACGCGGTACCGCTACGACGTCGTGCTCCATGTCGAGCATGCGCCGCGCCAAGCCGGGGAGGCGAGGGAGCTCGCAGGCGACGTCTCGCTCGAGGCGGTCGCGCGCGAGCTCGAGAGCCGTCCGGCCGCCCTCGTCCTGCGCGGAGCCCTGAACGGGAGGCTTGCGGGGGACCTTGCCGCCGCCGCCGCCCTGCGCGAGGCGGATCCCTCCGCTTCAACCCTCGCGGTGCGAGCCGCGGCGCGTCCGGAAGGGCCGGGGCTCGACCCCGCCGCCTGCCACGCGCTCGGCGAGGGAGCGGGCTATCGGGTCGCGGCGGTGTGGTCGCCCGGGGGCGCCGACGGCCGGATCGACGTCGCTTTCGTCGACGAAGCGCGCGCCGATCTTGGGGGCCTCGATCTCGGCCGGCCCGGTCCCCAGGCGAAACCGCGCCCCTATGCGAACCAACCGCAGGCGAGCCGGCAGGACCATGGCTTGGTCGATCGGCTGAAAGGGCGGCTTCGGAGCGCGTTGCCGGACTACATGACGCCCCCGGACATCGTGACGCTCGAGCGGTTTCCGCTCACGCCGAACGGAAAGATCGACAGGGCGGCTCTCCCGCCTCCGGACAGGAGCCCCGCAACCGCCGGGTCGCGGCCCCCTTCGAGCCCGACGGAGGCGACGCTGGCCGCGATATGGGCCGAGGTTCTCGGCCTCCCGTCGGTCGGCGTCGACGACGACTTCTTTGCGCTCGGCGGACACTCGTTGCTCGTGATGCGGATCGTCGCCCGTGTGCGCCATGCGTTCGGCGTGGAGATCGCCATGCGCGAGCTGTTCGAGGCGCCCACGGTCGTCGCGCTCGCGGCGCGGCTTGAGCAGAGGGTCGAGACAGCCGTCAGTCCGGCCGCGATCCGTTCCGGAGCCCGTGGGGAGGACCCGAAGTCCGTCGTGCTGCAGCGAGGCGGCGGAGAGCCGCTTTTCTTCATCCACGCGATCGGCGGTGGGCTGCGGATCTATGACGATCTGGTTCGGACGCTCGGCGACGGGCAGATGGCGTTCGGATTGAACGGCCTGCGCTCAGAGGCGGCGGATAGCGTCGAGGGGCTCGCCGAGGAATATGCGGCGGAGATCGGCCGGCTGAGGCCCTCCGGCGAGTTGCGTCTCGCGGGCTGGTCCTTCGGCGGGATCGTGGCCTACGAGACCGGCCGGCGATTGGCGGCGGAAGGCCGCTCGATCCGGTCGCTTGCGATGATCGATCCCTGCCTTCTGCAGCGGCCGGCCGGCCGCACGCGGCGGCTTGCGGGCGAGGTGGTCTGGGCGGCGTTCGTGCACATCCTGGGGTTGGAGACGGCCAGCGGCGGGGCGCCGCTCGACCCTCATCCGGACCCCGGCGATTTCGCGGGGCTCGCGGGCCTGCTGAGAGGCGCCTTCGATCGGAAAGGGCTCGAACGGCTGCATGCGGTGTTCGCCCGCAACATGCAGGCGTGGGCCGCCTATCGGCCGACGCCCGCGCCGCTTCGCGTCGACGTCTACAGGGCGAGCGTCCCTGCCGCGGACGAGGCGATCGCCGGGCGCGAATTCATCGACTGGGCGGAGCTCGCCGAAGGGGCTGACGTTATGACGGCGCCGGGCGACCACTTCTCGATGATGCGCCCGCCGCACGTCGCGGCGCTCGGCGCCTCGCTGCGCGCCACGCTCGGCCTCTGGCAAGAAGCGGGATGAGCGTCGGCGGCCGCCTGCTTGCGCTCGGCGCGGTCGCGCTGGTCGCCGCCTCCGCCGCGGGCGCCTGGTTCTGGGTCGCGAGCGGGCGGATCCAGACGACCGACAACGCCTATCTGCGCGCCGACGCCGCCGTCGCCGCCCCTCGGGTGGAGGGCTATCTCGGCGAGATCGTCGTGCGCGAAAACCAGAAGGTCTCGAAGGGCGACGTCCTCGTGCTGATCGACGACGGCGATTTTCAGGCGCGGGTCGAGCAGGCGATCGCGACGCGAAACGCGCGGCAGGCCCAAGTCCGCGGCGACCGCGCCGCGATCGGGTCCTTGAAGGCTCAGGCGATCCTGCAGCGGAGCGTGATCGAACAGTCGAAGGCGGGTCAGGCCGCGGCGGAAGCCGAGGCCGAACGCGCCAGGCTCGATTACGAGCGCTACAAGAGCCTCGCTGCGACGAGCGCCTCGAGCGCGCAACGGCTGGAGGCCGCGACGTCGGACCATTTGAAGGCCGGCGCCGAGAGCCGGCGCGCCGCGGCGGCGGTCGAAGCCGAGCAGAGCCGTCTGGAGGTCTTGGCGAGCGAGAAGCTCAAGGCCGAGGCTCGCCTGAAGCAGTCCGAGGCGGAGCTCGCCGAGGCGGAGGCCGCGCTCAGCCTTGCGCGCATCGATCTTCAGGACACGCGGCTGAGAGCGCCCTTCGACGGCGTGGTCGGCAATCTGTCGGCGCGAATTGGCCAATATGTGAGGCCGGGCTCGGCCTTGCTGACGGTCGTGCCGCAGGAGCCCTACGTGATCGCGAACTTCAAGGAGACGCAGGTTTCCGAAATGCGGCCGGGACAGCCGGTGACGATTTCGGTCGACGCCTTTCCAGGCGTCGGGTTGCGGGGGCGGGTGGAGAGCTTCGCTCCGGCGACCGGCTCCGAGTTTAGTATTCTGCCGCCCGAAAATGCGACCGGCAACTTCACCAAGATCGTGCAGAGGGTGCCGGTTCGGATCCGTATCCTCGAGCGGTATGCGCCGCAGCGCCACATAAGCTCGGGACTGTCGGTGGTGGTGTCCGTAGATACGTCCGGGCCAGGCTGCGAGGCGCGGCCGGAATGCGACGAGCCGCCGTCGCCCCGACGAACGCCCGACGACAACGAGCCGAAGACCAGCAGCGTCGTGATCGGGGAGAGGGGGCCATGACAGCCGCCCTCAACTTGGCGGACGGACCGGCGCTCGGCCCGAGCGCCTTGGCGGCGCGGGGACTCTCGCAGGTCGACGCGCAGGCTTTCAGAAGCGCCATGCGACGGCTCGCCTCCGGCGTCGCGGTCGTGACAAGCGGCTTCTCCGGCGTCTTTAACGGCATGACGGCGACCGCCATTTGCAGCGTAAGCGCCGAGCCGCCGCTCGTGCTGGCGACGATCAACCGCGGCAGCCGGACCTACGGGCTGATCCGCGACGCCGGGGCCTTCGCGCTGAATCTCCTAAACGAAGGACAGGACGAGCTCGCCGTCCGTTTCGCCGCCGCGTCAGACAAATCCTTCGACGCCGTCCCGCATTGCATCGGCCCGACGGGCTGTCCCCTGATCCGAGGCTGCCTCGCGACATTGGAATGCGTGCTGCACTCCGCCCATGATCTCGGAACTCACACTCTGTTCGTCGGTCTGGTGGTCCATGCGGACGGCGCTCCAGCCAAGCCGCTCGTCTACCATGAGGGCGCCTTCGCGAGGTTGGCGACTGATTGTCATGGAACCGCTGGATGAAAGACGGGGGACCCTCCACGCTGGATCGATGCCGAATGTCCGCAGCCCAGCGTGAACGCAAACCGCATCCTCATTGAGGTAACAAACGCGACCCCCCTTGCGAAAGCAAAGCGATGACCGCGTTTCAGTCCTTGCCGGTCAACGCGTCTCCGAAACGCTGTTTCCGGATCGTGGGCAGCGGAGGCGCTGACATGGCCTCCAATGAGGATCCTTTCATGATTTGTCGCCTGCCCATTCGCCTCAAGGATCGGCTATTTAAAGTGGCGGCAGCTGCGGCCATGTCACTTGGGTTCGCGCCGACGGTGTGCGCCGCTCCACAGGCATCTTCCAATTCGACTACGACCTATCACAGGATGCAGATCGACGACGTCGGGGTTTTCTATCGCGAAGCCGGACCGAAAGATGCGCCCACAATCGTCTTGCTGCATGGCTTTCCGACGTCGTCTCGTCAGTACGAAGCGCTGATCCCGCTACTGGCCACTCGATACCACATCATCGCGCCGGATTATCCGGGCTTCGGACAAAGCGACGCGCCCGAACCGTCTGCTTTCCCCTATACGTTCGATCATCTCGCGAAGGTGATGGATGACCTGTTGGTGCGCCTCAAGATCAACCGTTACAGCCTGTACATGCATGATTACGGCGCTCCGGTAGGTTTCCGGATGATGCTGGCGCATCCGGAGCGGTTGGTCGCACTAATAACGCAGAACGGCAATGCTTATGAAGAGGGCTTGGGAAAGAAATGGCCCGCAATAGCTAAATTTTGGGCTGATCCGAAAGGTCATACTGAGGTTCTTGATACCTTCTTGTCCTTCGAAGCAACGATGCAGCGTCATACGGCAGGCACAACACATCCGGAGCGCTACAATCCGGATGCTTGGATAAGCGAGTTCGCGCACCTTGCAAAGCCCGGCCAACGTGCGATCCAGTCCGCGTTGCTCTACGACTATCGGAACAACGTCGCGGCCTACCCGCAGTGGCAGGCTTGGCTTCGCGAACGTCAGCCGCCGACCCTCGTCGTATGGGGAGCCAACGATCCTTCCTTCATTGCCGCGGGGGGCGCAGCGTTTAAGAGAGACTTGCCTAACGTGGAAACTCATTTGCTCGACGCGGGCCACTTTGCGCTCGACGAGAGGACCGACGAGATTGCGCATTTAATTCTCGATTTCATGGCTAGGCACTCGGAATGAATCGGTGTCGCCCCCTATCGGTCGCGCAGAGAGCCCTGCCCATTCCCAGCTTCAAAGCATGCGAGCTAGGTAGCATCGCCGTGAGCTGGCTTTCCGAGAGGCGGTCCGTTTTGACCGCCTCGCGCACGCACTTCCGCCAGTGACTGCCGATCAGTCGGGCCTATACGCGACGTGACTGAAGCGTCTTCGCCATCTGCGGCGAATCCTTCGATGAAGACGTGTTGGCGCTACCCTTGGTACGCCCAGTCCGCCACGGACCATCTCAGACGGCAGGCTCACACGCCGTTGCGTTCGAGGAAGTCCCGTATCCGGCAGGCGATCTCCGCCGGATGGGTCTCAAGCGCGAAATGGCCGGCGTCGATCAGGTGGATCTCGGCCTTAGGCAAGTCGCGCGCATAGGCTTTCGCGCCGGGCGGGATGAAGAACGCGTCGTTGCGGCCCCACACTGCGAGCAGCGGCGGCTGATGCTTCCGGAAGTAGGCCTGGAAGTCGGGATAGAGCGCGACGTTAGTGCGATAGCTCAGGATCAGGTCGAGCTGGATCTCCTGTGCCTCCGCACGGCGCATGTAGGCCATGTCGAGCGTCATGCCGTCGGGCGAGACCCGGCCCTCGGGCGCGCCGTGCTGGTACTGGAAGCGGATCGCCTCGTCGGTGAGCGAGGCCCGACAGGCCTCACGGTTGTCGGGCGAAGGATCACGCCAGTAGGCCTCCCACGGTCCCCACTCCGCGCTGAAACCTTCCATATACGCGTTACCGTTCTGGCTGATGATCGCGGTCACGCGCTCGGGGTGCGCCATGGCGAGCCGAAACCCGGTCGGCGCGCCGTAGTCGAAGACGTAGAGCGCGTATCGGGTGAGCCCCATCGCTTCGACGAAGCCCTCCGTCACCTTCGCAAGGGCGTCGAAGCTGTAGTCGAACGAGGCGCGCGGCGGGGCGACCGTATTTCCGAAGCCGGCGAGGTCCGGCGCGATAACGCGATACCGGTCGGCAAGCAGCGGGATCAGATCGCGGAACATGTGGCCGGCTGTCGGGAAGCCGTGTAGCAGCAGAAGCACGGGCGCATCCGGAGGGCCGGCTTCGCGGTAAAACACCGTAACGTCGCCGACCGGCTTTGTTCCGAAGCGCAGTGCGGCGCCCTCGTCTGCTGGCCCCGACATGGGGGCTGCCGCGGCGGCTTCCGGTGTGGCCACGGCCCCTGAAGCCCCAAGGCCCGCAAGCCCCAGTCCGGCGATCACGGATCGCCTCTCAAAACCTTCTTCGATCTTCGTCATCGCGTCGCCTTTCGCTTCGCCCGCGTCAGTCGGCGGAGAAGTAAGGCTTGCAGATCGCCGTATTAGCGGACAAACATGCACTCAGTCATTTCAGGATTTGCAATCATGGACCGGCTCGACGCGATGGCGATGTTCGTCGCGACGGTCGACGAGGGGTCGCTTGCCGCGGCCGCCCGCAAGCTCGCGCTCTCGCCCGCCAAGGTGACCCGCGCGCTGCAGATGCTGGAGGAGCGGCTCGGCGAGCGGCTGGTCCACCGCAACGCCCGGCGCCTTCGCCTGACCGAGGCCGGCGAGCGGCGGCTCGCTGTCTATCGTCTGGTTCTTGCGGAGCTCGAGACGGCGGAGGCCGGAGCGGGCGAGACAATCGACGGGCTGATTGGCGTGACGGCGCCGGAGCTCTTCGGCCGCCTTCACGTCATGCCAGTCATCGAGAGTTTTCTTGCGGCCCACCCGGCGGCTCGCGCCCGCGTCCTTCTGCTCAACCGGATGGTCGATCTGGTGGAGGAGGGGCTGGACGTCGCGGTCCGCCTTGCGCCGCTGCCGGACTCAGGGATCGTCGCCACGCGGCTCGGCGAGGTCCGCAATCTGGTCTGTGCATCGCCGTCTTACGTCGAGCGCGCCGGCGCGCCTGCGACGCCGCACGATCTCCAGGGTCACGCTTGCATCGGCGAGCAGGAGGGAGACGCTCGCGCGCTCTGGCGGTTCAAGGACCCGGCGGCGCGGCGAGCGAAGCGCTTCTCCGTGCCCATCGCGCCGCGGCTCGCGCTGAACTCGGCCGGCGCCGCGATCGACGCCGCGGTGCGCGGCCACGGCGTCTGCAACCCGCTGTCCTATCAAGTGGCCGGGCACATCGCGGCGGGTCGGCTCACCATGCTGCTCGACGCATACGAGCCGGAGCCGACGCCGGTCAGCCTCGTATTCCACCCGGTGCCGCGCCGCAACGTGACGCTGCGCGCCTTCATCGACCACGCGACCCCGCGGCTGCGGGAAGACCTTGCCGTCGTCGCGCGGAGCATTGGCTAATCGACGCGATCGTCCAATCCGCATGCATAGGGGTCGTACGCGAGATCGCACCTCTCCGGTCGACGCCGATCTGATCGAGGTCGACGCCGAACACTCCTAAGCCCGCTTGTCTGCCGGGCGTGCCGGAGCGTCGGGATGCCCTATCCAAGCTGATCGGCGGGGTGCATGGCTGAGCCAAACCTCGACGAGAGCCAAATTCGTGGACGATGGAGCGCGCTTCATATCGCCGAAACTCTTTGGACGCGGCTGGGCGCGCCGCAGAACATGCCGGCGATCCCGCAGGTGCTGCTGAGATCGCGACCGTTTCAGGCGTGGCGCAGACCATGAACGCGATCAGCCGAGCCGCGGTCGTGCTTCGGCCGGGGTGGCGGATGTCGACCTGCGGGCCTGGCGCGGCTTTCGCGCTACCGCGGAGCTGGGTTATCGCGAAGCCTGGCGAGCCATCGACAGCGGGGAAACTAGACGCATGGATCGACCCGCCAGGCGTCGGGCTCGATGAACGAGACCTCTAGCGCACTTCAGGGAGAACCCGTCCTGCTATGGCGCCGAGCATCGCAACCAGAGCAGGGTCGCGAGACTGCGGCGGCGTCACGATAGCGCCCTCGAGAGCCCGATCGGATCCTATCGGGCAAACTTCGTGAAACTCCGGGAAGCCCTTTGCGAGTTCGGTCACAAGGCGGCGCGCCTTTTCGCTGTTCTGGCGCATGACGGCCAACACCTGCGGGACCTCGACTCCCGTTTCCTGGGGCCGCCAGGCATCGAAATCCGTCACCATGCATACGCTGGCGTAGGAGATCTCGGCTTCGCGCGCGAGCTTGGCCTCCGGCATGTTGGTCATGCCGACGACCGAGGCTCCCATGGCCTTGTAAGCGAGCGACTCGGCGCGAGTGGAGAACTGTGATCCTTCCATACAGACATAGGCGCCGCCCAGCACATGCGGCACGGCGGCCGAAGTCGCCGCCTGTGCGATGCGGGCGACGAGTTTCGGCGCCACCGGATCTGAGAACGGCACATGCGCAACGCAGCCATCGCCGAAGAACGACGAGGGCCGTCGGAACGTGCGGTCGATAAACTGATCGATCAGCACGAAAACGCCGGGACCGATATCCGCTTTGTAGGAGCCGCAAGCTGAAAACGAAACGAGGTCGGTCACTCCCGCCCGTTTCAGCGCGTCGACGTTGGCCCGATAGTTCACTCCGGTCGGCGAGAGTCGGTGTCCGATCCCGTGACGCGGCAGAAATACCACCGTGGTGTCGCCGATCCGGCCGCGACGCAGCGGCGCGGAGGGTTCGCCCCAAGGACTTTCGACATCGAGTTCAGTTGCGTCCTCGAGTTCCGGCAGGTCGTAGACGCCAGACCCTCCGATGACGCCCAAAACGGCTTTGTTCACCGCCACGGCCCTCCGTTTGCATTGAACTTTCTACCGACGCTTCGCGACCGGATGACTTGTTGGGCTCGGGCAATAAGATGCGGAACGGGAGCCTCCGCCGCCTTGCGCAGCGGGTTGTGAGCCTCCGGATCGCCTATCTTGGAGGACGTTAGGATCCGAAGCAGCTTTCTCGCGACAGCAAGCGATCGCGCCGCGAATTCCGCGGCTTGAAGAGAGCGAACCGCGCTTCGGGCGACCGAGATGAATGTCGCGACGATACGCGCGCTAGCCGTCAGCGCCCCACGAAGCGAACCCGCGACCTTCCCAATCATCGCGCTGCGGCCAGGATGGGCCCGCCATTCGGAGCCTGCACAAGTATCGCAATATTCAGATTGTCAGCGTGGGCCCGGATCGGCAACGTCGTCGCGGCGCCGCTCCAGCTACCTAGCCGCTGCAAATCGTGCACGACATGCGTATGCGGCAAGGTACGGCCAGAGTTCTCCCCGCGTCCGACCGCGACCTGAACGGTGTGCGGATCATAGCGCACCAACCAGACGTCGGCGCCGCCTTGGGGAGCGGGCCCAGAACTCACGAAGACCTTTCCGGCGCCGATGGTGACGTCCGGACCGGCAAGCCCGCCCGACTGAGCGATAAGGCCTTCGACTTCGTTGAGGTTTTGGCCGACGGCGCTGAAGCGCCCGTCGATCACCATATGAGGCGTGAAGGGTCCTCTCAGACCAAGAGCCGGCACATAGTCAGCTTGCCGTTGGGTGAATTCAGCCTTGCCGAAAACATCCTTCCAGCCGAGCCGATCCCAATAGGTGACGGAGTAGCTGAGAGCCAACACGTTGCGTCGCCCGGCAAGCCGTATCAGGTTGGCGTTAGCCGGAGGGCAGGACGAGCAGCCTTGGCTCGTGAAGAGCTCTACTACGACTGGCTGCTCCGCTGCGTGCGCCGTTTGCGCGACGCCCAAGAGAGCCAGCGCCACGGCAGTCTTAAGTCCACCCATCGTCAGCCTCCTATCCGGTTCAGATCGGCGGCGCGCACAGCGCCTGAAGATCGACGCCGGCTCAGACGCCCGGCAGTTCGCGAACGGACCTCGCGCTGGCCGCCGATCGGAATACGCCGTGGAACGGGACTCCGTTACATGAACTGGGTGGAGATGGTGACCGCGAGCTTCAGTCGACGCGCCGCAGGCTGGTCGCCGTGATGTTCGTCACTCCGACCGGCCTGCGTGGAACCGCATCGTCGGCCGAAACGCGCTCATCTGCCTGAGTTACGTACCGATATATCTCCGCAGCGCCGCTCGCCGTGATCCTGCTCTCCTTGAGAAGGGGCGCGCCCAGCTCGCCCGGCGCTGCTGCTGGTCTTCTTGCGGGAGCACTTGGCGCGACATTCTACGCAATTCACTGTCCCGCCGGCTCCCCTCTTTTTGTGATGGTGTGGAACACGTTAGCAGTCGCTATCGGGACGGCTGTGGGCTCCCGCGTTCTGCGGTGGTGATCGATCCGATCTGGCCCGACAAGAGGTAAGCGGCCGCATCAAGCCGATGCAGCCGCGTCCTCTGCTTTGCAGATCCCGGGTGGTCGGGCGTCAGCCGCCGCCGGTCACCACGCGGCCCACATCGTTGGTCGTGCGCTCCTCGACGGCATGAATGGCCGGCTTGCGCGCGGGCAGGCCGGAATTGGTCGTGGGGGCGATCGTCCGCTCGACAGTCATCGGAACGACCTCGGCCCTTTCCGCGCGGCGATCCTGCGTGGCGAATGCACCGCCGGCCGAAACGACGAGAGCGAGAGCAGAAAAGGAGAGCTTAACAAAAGTCATGACGTCTATCCTCTAGGTCGCAGACATAGTCGTCCGTGAGTTGCACTGGCCGCATGGCCGATAAAGTGAAGCGAACCATTGGTATGATGAGGGTTATGTACTGTCCATCCCGTCTAAATCAGCCTTTTGGCACGTTCATGAGGATATTCGCCGGCGACAGTTCACCCGTTACATTTGGCTTCATAACGAGAGCGTGATCGCGAGCTCCGCGCTCGAGCCAAGCCACACGCCTGTATTCGGTCGCCGCTATCGGTTCTTTTTCGCGGCCTGGACCTTGCGGCATGTCAGGCGCTCAGCGGGCGCGCAAACAGCCCGGGCGTCCTCTTTCGGTAAGAGTTTGCTTTTGGCGGGCCGCAGGCGCAGTCGGCTGAGACCTTCAGTCCTCGAAATGTTGCGAAGACCCCGTCAACGTGCTCGACGGTTCACGAGCCTCGTCAGGCTCTGCGCAAAGACCGCGAGGCTGATCCCAAGTAGCGCGATATCTTTCAGCAAAAACTGACCGACGGTATTGATCCAGGGAAACCCCCCAATGCTGTCCTCCCAGATCGGGACGGCCAACATGATCGAAACCGTGGTGGCGAAGATCAGCGTTGCGATAGCGGCTCCGATCGCGCCTGCGCGCGCCGACCAAAGCGATGCGATCAGAAGCGCCGCGGCGACGAGCTCAACCACGCCAAGCAGATAGGATGTCAGCGTCTCGCCGAAGACCACGTAGAGCCACGACAGCCATGGCGTCGCCGAAATCAACGGCTTCAACGCCTCGACCTCGACCTGGGTGAATTTGAAGATACCGATCCAGAACAGGGGGGCCACAACGCCGGCCAGAGCGACGGCGCGGCCGACACTTGCGATGCGAGCGGCGGGTACCGCTCGATCCAGCCGGACAAGCGATCGATCGACGACTGTTGACAACCTACGCGGCATGGGAGGCTCCATATATGTGCGCGAAGCATACATATATGGCTTCGTTGCTGTCTATGCTCGGCGCATATAACTTGGCGAAGATGGGAAATGACCGGATCGTCAACGTGGTGGGCGCGCTCGCGCTAGCGCTGTCGGACAGCGTGCTCCAAGGCGCTGAAACGCAGGCCCCGGAGCCGGGCCAGGCTGCTGCCGCGATCGCTCTGCTGCGCCATGCGCCGGGCATGGCGATCGAGCAATTGCGCCGGGCTCTCAAGATGTCTCATCCCGGAACCGTTCGGCTGGTCGATCGGCTCGTCGCCGGCGGCTTGGTTGAGCGGAGGCCGAGCGAGCAGGACCGCCGCGCCGTCGCGCTTCATCTGACGGAGGCTGGCGACAGAAAATGCGCGGCTATCCTGCGTGCGCGTGGCGAACGCGTTCAACGGTCGCTCGGCGCGCTCGACGAGTTCGAATTGAACGCGCTTGGGCAAATAGCAGAGAAGCTTCTCGCAGCTTTGGTGCACAATCTGGATGAGGCCTATACCGTCTGCCGCCTATGCGACGTGGACGTTTGCGCCGACTGTCCTGTGGAACGTGGGCTTGCGGACCACGGTTGACCCCGCGCCTGTGAAGGAAGGCGAAAGACGGTCGCCAACCTGACGCTGCTCTGCCGACCGCCGGCAGCCCGACGCCTCCATCGAGGTCGGAAAGCCTGAAGGTTCTCACTCGAAGCGGAGCGGGGTCTTGGGGCAAGTCATCCGTCGAGAGCTTCGTCATGTCGGCTTTTGCGTGTCGGACGATTCGACGCCGCCGCCTAAAGAGCCGAATGATCCTTCACCGCGCCCTCGAGCGCGGGCTTCAGCCCTAGGAAGCGCTCGTCGACGGCTGCGGGATCGTCGCGATTGAGCGCGATCATCTGAGCGCGGGCCTCGCCGCCGCGGATGACCTCGAAACTGTCCGCCTCGATTCCTTCGACGATGGCGTCCGCGACCGCCGAGGCGGGCTCGCGCGAGAAACCGAGCTCTGGCCCGGCCCGGTTCGACTGCATCATCGGGGTGTCAGTTCCACCGGGATAGGCGGTGAGGACGTGAACGCCTTCGCCTTTCAGTTCGCGCCGAAGCGCCTCGCCAAACCTCGCAAGGCCCGCCTTCGCCGCAGCATAGGTTGCGTAGAAGGGCGCGCCGACAAGCGCGATGCCGGAGGCGACGTTGACGATCATGGCGTCGCCGCTCGCCCGAAGAGCCGGCAGAGCCGACCGCGTCAGCAGGATCGGGGCGACGAGGTCGACATCGATCATCGCTTGCAGATCAGCCTCGGCGGTGGCTTCGAGGCGCCCGGCGCGGACGCCTCCAGCGTTGTTCACGAGGATATCGAGCCCACCGAGCGCCTCGATCGCCCTTTCAAGCGTCGACGCGCGGCGGGCCGGTGTCGACACGTCGGCGCAGACGCCGGTGACCGGCGACCCCGCGCCGTTAAGGTCCTCGATCGCTTTCGAAAGCGCGTCGGGCCTTCGGCCGGTGATCGCGACCTTCGCATTCTTGGCTAGCAAAGCTCTCGCGAGCGCCAAGCCGATCCCGCTCGAGCCGCCCGTGATCAGGACGCGTTTGCCTGAGATGTTCATCCGAATTCTCCCGAAGGTTTGTCTTGCCCCGTGCGTCGAGGTGCTCGCGCCGTGGCGCTCGCGGCGCGGGTCGCCGCTCGTGCGATCGACCATCCGCCCGGGCTTCACGGCCACTCCGAAAGCGCCGCCATTCGGCTTGTTCCACGTCCAGACCGTCGGGGCGCATAGTCGGCGGCGTCCGTCATCGTCATGTTCGTTCGCGTTCACGCTGCGGGTGGATAGTTGCTCGGGAACAGCGCGCGCTTGGTCTCGTCGTCGCTGATTTTCTTGAAGTCGTAGTCCTTCCCGACGGCTCTTGCGCGCGCGACCGCGGGGCGAGCGTCCACGGTTTCGAACAGCCGCTTGAGATTGGGGAACGGAGCCAAAGGACTTTCGGCCCCCTTGCGCACGCGCGATGCGCGGTCGAGCCAGCCCCATGCGGAGATGTCGGCGATCGTATAGGTGTCGCCGACAAGATAAGCCCGCCCTTCGAGATGATCGTCGAGAACCTGATAGTGGCGCTCCGCCTCGCGCCGATAACGGTTCACCGCGTAATCGAGACCCTCAGGCGCCGCGAACTGAAAATGCACGGCCTGGCCGGAGAACGGCCCGAGGCCGGAGCCGAGGAACAGCAGCCACGACAATAGTTCCGGCCGATCTTCGGGGGAGCCGAGAAACTGCCCTGTCTTCTCCGCAAGATAGATCAGGATCGCCGTGGAATCGAAGACGCGCGCATCTTTCCCGGCCGGCCCATCGGTGTCGACGATCGCCGGCACCTTGCCGTTCGGATTGATGGCCCGAAAGGCAGGGGCGTGCTGCTCGCCCTTGCTGGTGTCGACGGGCAGCGCTTCATAGGGGAGGCCCGCTTCCTCCAGGAAGAGCGCGATCTTCGCGGGGTTCGGGGTCGGATGGTAATAGAAGCGGATCACGAGGGTCTCCGTCGATTGGTGGGCAGCCACGTCGGAGCTGGACAGACAGCAGCCCGAAAAGACGGACGTCGCGTTGGCGAGATCGGCGAGGCGTGATCGCCTCAGCGGGTTGTGTTTTAGAATGACCATTCTAGAATGCAGCGCTGCATTCACGATTGCAAGCCGGCCGAGCGGCCGCAGTGGGTGACGGAATGGCGCGACCAAGGGAATTTGATGAGGACGTGGTGATCGACGCGGCGGTCCGGTGCTTCTGGAGCCGCGGCTTCGAGGCGACGTCGATCAAGGAGCTGACCGCCAGGACCGGCCTTACGGCAGCCAGCCTCTACAACGCCTACGGGGATAAACGCGGACTCTTCCGCACGGCGCTCGACCGCTATGTCGAAGACAGCATCGGAGCGCGGATACGGCGTTGCGAAGCCCTTCCTCCTCAGGAAGGAATCCGTGCGTTTTTCGACGACATTCTCGCGCGGTCTCTTGAGGACCGCGAAGGCAAAGGCTGCATGCTCGTGAATTCGGCGCTCGAAGTGGCGCCTCACGACCCAGAATTTCGTGACGCGATCGCAGCCGTGTTGCTTCGCCTGGAGGGCTTCTTCGTAGGCCGGATCCGCGCGGGTCAAGCGGCCGCCACGATCACGAGCGCCATGAGCGCGGACGTGCTCGCGCGTCATCTCCTCGGGGTTCTGATGGGCGTCCGCGTCCTTGCGCGGGTGCGGCCGGAACGCGCTCTTCTGGAGGGGGTCGTCGCGCCGGCGCTAGCGCTGCTCGACATGGGCGGGCCGATCCAATCGGCGTCCGGCGGCGGCGGATCTTAGGTCAAGCCAGCTATTAGCCGGCAGTGCGGCCCTGAGTGGTCCGAATCCTCGCAAGACCGTGAAGAGCGCCTGTAATGGACCGTCGATCCGCTGCGTATGGCTTGTCGCCGTCTGTTCGAAGGCGAGCGCGCCATTTGGGCTCTTGAGGATCAGACATGTCTCTTCTTCGCTCGACGATGTTTCCCATCGCCATAGCAGCCGCGGTGGTCTCGACCGCGGCTTACGCCACTGACATTCGTCCCTTCGACCGCGCCGCCTTCGAAACCGCGCAACAGCAGAACCGGCCGGTCATCGTGTTCGTCCATGCGCCTTGGTGCCCGGTGTGCAGGTCGCAGATCAAGACGATGGACAAGGTGACAGAGGATCCCGCCTATCGCGATCTGATCGTCTTCCGCATCGACTACGACTCGCAGCGGCCTCTGTGGCAGAGCTTCGGCGTGACGAAGCAGTCCACCTTGATCGGCTATCGTGGTTCGCGGGAGACCGGCCGCATCGCCTATGAGAGCGACGAGGCCAAGGTCAGGCAGGTGCTCGCTCAAACGCTCCGCTGATCATGGTGTCCTCGCTCAACCCCGTTCTCGCCTTCGCCGCGGGAGCGCTCACGATATTATCTCCCTGCGTGTTGCCGCTCATTCCGGTCGTGCTGGGCTCCTCGGCTCAACGGCATCGGTATGGGCCGGTGGCGTTGGCTGTTGGACTGGTCGTCGCGTTTACGTGTGTAGGATTCGTGGTGGCCGCCTTTGGCGCTGCGCTCGGCATCGACAACCTAGTGGTGCGGCTGGCCGGCGCCGTTGTGCTTTGCCTTGCAGGGGTCGTCCTCATGATCCCGTGGCTGCAAGATCGGATGGCGCTGCTCGCGACGCCGCTCGCGGCCTGGGCCGGCGAGCGGCAGGCGCGCCTCGATCGGTATGGCTTGTGGGGTCAAGCGGCGGTCGGAGGGCTGCTCGGCGTCGTCTGGAGCCCTTGTGTGGGCCCGACGCTCGGCGCCGCGACGGCCCTTGCGGCCTCGGGCGAGAACCTCGGCGAGGTGGCGGTGGTCATGGCCGCGTTCGGCGTCGGCATAGCCGCTGTGCTGTTGGTCCTGGCTTTCGCCGCGCGAAGCCTCGTCAACCGATGGCGCGGCAAGTTGATGGTGGCCGGAGGGCGCGGCAAGGCGCTGCTCGGCGCGCTTCTGGTCATGACGGGCGCCATGATCCTCACGGGCCTCGACCGTCGTCTCGAAGCGGCTATCCTCGACTTGCAACCCGATTGGGCGATCGAATGGTCCAGCAGGTTTTGACCCATAGCTGGCCTCTGATAGGTCCGCTCATCGGAACGCGACCAAATGCGCCCTCCCGGCGCGGAGGCGACGCCCTGCGGGTCGATGCCGCCACGATGGCGTTCTCCACTCGCTGGCGATTTAGGGGTGCGACACGACCGACGCGGCGCTCGTGTGTACGAGCGCCGCGGTTGATGGGTCTGCGGCCGTTCAGTATCCGACCCCACGCACGCCGCCCGCCGCCCGGATCGACTCGCCCGTGACCCAGTGCGAGTCTTCCGACGCAAGAAACACCGCGACCGGCGCAATATCTTCAGGCTCCCCGAAGCGGCCGAGCGGCGTGCCCGCGACCAGCTTCTCGCCGAATTCGCCGGCGAAGTTGCCGTCTGTGGCGGGCGTGTTCGTATGGCCTGGCAGGATCGAGTTCACGCGGATGCCCCGAGCTCCAAGCTCGCGGGCCAGCGCGAACGTCATCGTATCGACGGCGCCCTTGGTCGCCGCGTATACGCTGGATGCGAGGTAGGGGTCGGTGCTCAGGATCGAGCTGATGTTGATGATGCTGCCGCCGGCCGGGCCGAAGTGCTTCAGCGCCTCGCGGACCGCCAGGAAGTAGCCGAGAACGTTGACGCCGAACTGTTTGTGGAAGGCGTCCTCGGTCATGTCGGCGACCATTTCGAACACCGCGACGCCCGCGTTGTTCACCAGCACGTCCAGCTTGCCGTGATCGGCTTTCACGCGGTCGAAGAGGCGCACGACGTCGGACGACTTGCTCATGTCGGCCTGGACGGCGACCGCAGTCCCGCCCGCCGCCTCGATCGACGCCACAACGGCGTCGGCGCCCTGCTTGCTACTCACGTAGTTCACGACGACGGCCGCGCCTTCCGCGCCGAGCGCCTTGGCGATGCCCGCGCCGATGCCGCTCGACGCACCGGTCACGACGGCGACTTTCCCGTTCAGTTTCATGATGGATTATCCCTTGGATGGGCGAGTTGCGAAGCCGTCCGGCCTCGTCGTCGACCCTGAAGTGGGGCGGCGCGACCCCACTCGCGTGCCGCATCCTCGCGCATCCTTGCCTATTCCTTCCATCGCGCTTGTGAAGCGCGGGGCGCTTCCCACTTCCCGGACATGAATGACGCGATGGACGAGCTGCGCCGCATTGTCATGCGCGCGGGCGACGCATGGACTGCGACCGGGCTGCCTCGCGTGTCGATGGTCCGCGCCGAGGCCTGCTCGGACCAGGTCTATGAGCCGATGCTCCACCTCGTCTTGCAGGGCACGAAGAGCCTGTCCGTCGGGGACCGGGTCCTCGGCTTCGAGGAGGCGACCTACTTCGTCGTCCCCGTCGACCTCCCGGCCATCGGACAGGTCAGCTCGGACCGGCCGGGGCGGCCCTATCTCGCGCTCAGCCTGGCTCTGGATCCCGCCACCATCGCCGCCGTGCTGACCGACGCCGACAGGACGTCAGCTGACCGCAACGCGGCGTCGTTCAAGGCCTCGAAGGCCACTCCCGAGCTGATAGACGCATGGCTCCGTCTCATGAGGCTGATCGACCAGCCTGACGAGGCGCAGGTGCTTGCGCCCCTGATTGAGCGCGAGATCCTCTTTCGCGTCCTGCAGGGGCCGCAGGGCGACGTGCTGCGCGAGATGGCGCGTGCCGACAGCCGCTGGGCGCAGGTACGCCGCGCGATCGACTGGATCCGGGTGCATTTCGCCGAGCCCTTCCGGGTGGAGCCCCTTGCAACGACGGTGGGCATGAGCGTGGCGACCTTTTACCGCCACTTCAGGGCGGTCACGGCGATGACGCCCATCCAGTACCAGAAGCGGCTGCGCCTATTGAAGGCGAGGAGGTTGCTGCTGTTCGAGCCCCGCGACGCCGCGGCGATCGCCTTCTCGGTCGGCTACGAGAGCCCCTCGCAGTTCAGCCGAGAATACGCGCGCATGTTCGGCATGCCGCCGGTCCGCGACGTCGCGCGCTTCAAGCCGCCGCCGGGCAGCGTGAACTCCGATCAGTTGCCGCCCCGTGCGCTTGAGCATCTCCGAGGGATGTAAGGTCACGAGGCGCAGGGGTCCGCTTTCCGCGAACGCATCATCGTCTGCTTCTGGCGCCAAGCGGGCTTCTATGGAGCTCGATTTCGCCCGTCACCTCGTGAGCCTCAGATTCGCGAAGAACGACTTGACATGGTCGTTGAACGTCCTCACGGCGCGCCGCGACGCCGAGCCGGACGGCGTCAGCAGGCAGATGCGCAGCGGACGCAGTTTGTCGGTCAGAGTGACGTAGCGGACCTGCGTGCCGTCGTAATTCATCGCCGTGCGGGTTTCGATGTTGAGGAGTGAGTAGCCGAGCCCGTTGCCGGCGAGCGCCCGGATCGTCTCGAACGACGCAACAGGGATCAGCCGGGCGGGATGCATGTCGAGCGTGTGGAAAAGGGAGAGGAAGTAGTCCCGGCTGTGCGGCAGATCGAGGAAGATGAAGGTCTCGGAGGCGACGTCGGCGAGTGAGGCGGTGGCCCGCTGCGCCAGCGGGTGCCGATGCGACACGACAAGCCTCGGCGGCAACTCCGTCACGATGTCGACCGAGTAGTCGCTGGTGAGGTTGAGGTCGAAGGTCAGCGCCGTCTCGTAGAGGCCGCTGTCGATGCCCTCGAAGATGTCGCCTTGGTCGACCACGTGGCAGCGCACCGTGACGTTGGGATGGCGCTCGTAGAACGAGCGCAGGATCGCCGCCAGATACACCGACGCGATGTTCACGAAGCACGCGACATGGATTTCGCCGGCGATCGCGTCCGAGAGGCTGCTCGCGGCCGCGTCGAACTCCTTGGCGTGGTTCAGCAGCAGCCGCGCGGCGCGCATCAGGTCGCGCCCGGCGGCTGTTGGCAGCACGCCGACCGGCCGCTTGCGCAGCAGCAGTTCGACGCCGACCTCCCGCTCCAGATGATCGATCGCGGACGACACCGACGGCTGCGAGATGTTGAGGTCGCGAGCGGCCTGGGAGATCGACCCCGCCTCAACGGCCGCCACGAAATATCTCAGATGCCGCAGCGTGTAGTTCATGGCGCGCCCTGGCTCCCAGCGGAGCGATCATAGGACTGTCCTATGGACAACCTCCATATTTAATATTTTGCGTTGGTTCGCTCGCCTTCCAGACTGCAGACCTCTTCGAGGCGCATGAGGGTCCGCGATGACGAAATACCGGCAATTCAAGGCGGCGGCGATGCACGTTGCGCCGGTGTTCCTCGACACGCCTCGGACCGTTTCGAAGGCCTGCGCGCTGATCCGCGAGGCCGCCGAGAGCGGCGCCAAGCTGGTGGCGTTCTCCGAGACATTCGTCTCCGCTTTCCCGATCTGGAGCGCGTTCCGGGCCCCGATCCACAACCACGCCTGGTTCCGCCGGCTGGCGGCCTCCGCCATGGAGGTGCCGGGCCCGGAGGTCGCGCGGCTCCGCGCGGCCGCCCGAGACAACGACGTGATGGTCTCGATCGGCATCAACGAGGGCTCGTCCGCCAGCGTCGGCTGCATCTGGAACTCGAACCTGCTGATCGGTCCGGACGGCGCGATCCTGAACCACCACCGCAAACTGGTCCCGACCTTCTGGGAGAAGCTGTCATGGGCGAACGGCGACGGCGCCGGACTGCGCGTCTGCGACACCGAACTCGGCAAGATCGGCATGCTGATCTGCGGCGAGAACTTCAACCCGCTCGCCCGCTTCACGATGATCGCTCAGGGCGAACAGGTCCACGTCTCGTCCTACCCGCCGGTTTGGCCCGCCTACGATCCCAAGGAGATGGCTTACGACGTCGCCGAGGGCATCCGGGTGCGGGCCAACGCGCACTGCCTCGAGGCCAAGGTGTTCAACATCGTGGTGTCGTCCTTCATGGACGACGCGATGATCGAGGACATGGCAAAGGACGACCCGGAGGCGCGTCGGGTGCTGACGGACAGTCCGCGCGGCGTCTCGATGGTGATGTCGCCGACCGGCAAGGTCATCGCCGGGACGATTCAGAAGGAGGAGGGCATCCTCTACGCCGACATCGACACCGAGGCCTGCGTGGAGCCCAAGCAGCTCCACGATCTCGCCGGCGCCTACAACCGCTTCGACGTCTTCAAGCTCACCGTCGACCGTTCCTCGAACCGCCCGGTGCGGTTCGAGGGCGTCGACGACGCCGAAGACGCGCGACAACACGACGGCGCTTCGCTCGCGGACGAGCGCGGGATCGTCAGGGAGAACGCCTGGGGCGCAGAACGCCTGCTGAACGGCTCGGCCTGACCGTCGAGGTCCGGATCGCCCGCCGCACTTCATTTTGAGCCCTGGACCTGAGAGGACGCCTCCATGACATCGATGAGACGCTTGAAGACGAAGCTCGCGGCATGGGCGGTGATCGTCATGGCCGGCCTACTGCCGCAGGCCGCCTCGGCGCTGGACTACGGCAAGCCCGGCGAGCCGATCCATCTCGTGGTGGCGCATCCCTGCTGCTACGCCGAGGTGTGGTCGGTGTTCGCCAACGCCGGCAAGGAGCTCTGGAAAAAGCACCTGCCCGCCGGCTCGACCGTCGAATACATGGTCGGGCTGCAGGGCGCGGTTGTCGTGAACCAGATGCTCGCGGGCAAGGCCCATGTCGGTTACATGGGAGACCTGCCGGCCTTCACGGCCACGACCAAGACCCAGGCCGCGGACGTGCGGATCGTGGCCTCGACCGCCATGGCCTACGACCAGTGCTACGCCTTCCTGGTGCGCAAAGACGCGCCCGACTTCAAGACGGCCGACGAAGCGCTGAAGTGGGTCGATGGCAAGACCGTCGCGACCCCCAAGGGCAGTTGCACCGACGACTTCGTCCAGAAACTGTTCAAGCGGACCGGCACTGAGCCCAGTTCCTACCTCAACCAGAATATCGAGGTGATCAGCTCCGGCTTCAAATCCGGCCGACTCGACGCCGCGGCCGTCTGGGAGCCGAACGCCTCGAACCTCGTCGCCGAAGGTCTCGCCCGGCGCGTCGCGTCCGGCGCGACCATCGGCGAGATGGATGGCGGCTTCGTGGTGATGCAGGCCGACCTGATCAAGCAGCGCCCCGACGTGGCGAAGGCCTGGCTTGAAGCCGAACTCGACGCCCAGCTCTGGATGGCCGACCCGAAGAATGCGCCCGAGATGGTGGGGATCGTCAAGAGCCGTGTGAGAGGCTTCACCGACAAGGGCCTGCACGACGCGATCTATGGCGCCTACCCCAAGGAATGGGGAGGCAGCGACGTCCGGCTCTATCTGCCCTACGCCATCACTAAGGACGTCAACGACCTCGTCGACAGGGGCGTCGCCTTCCTGAAGGCCAACAAAGTCATCAACGTCGACAAGCTGCGCGCCGACGCGATCGAGCCGACGCTCACCGCAGAGGTGCTGAAAGGCCGCGGCCTGACCTCGCCGATCGGCGAGGTGCGCGCCGCCCCGGCCTCGAACTGACGCGCGGGCGACGGCGGGCGGGAAGGCCCGCCGTCGCGTTGGCAGCTCCGCAGGGATCGACGAACGCATGACCGAGATTGACGCAAAGGCGCGAGGCGGAGGCGCCGCCGCCGGGTCGGCGAGCGCCTGCCCGCAGACCGGGAAGACCGTAGCTCGGCTTCCGTTCCGGGTCTCGCCGAGGCTGCTGCTCTCCATCGCCGGCTTCGCCACGTTCCTGCTCGCTTGGCACCTCGCCGTGGAGGTGTGGCGGCTGCCGCGCTTTGCGAAGCTGCCGGGCCTGGTCGAGGTCTTCGTCGAGTGGACCAGCGTCGACCCGATGTACGGCGTTTCTCTGTTCACGGCCGAGTATTACCAGCACATCCTCGTTAGCCTGAAGCGGATCGTCGCGGCGTTCTCGGCCGCGACCTTGCTCGGCGTGCCGCTTGGTCTGCTGCTCGGCTGGTCGCAGCGCTTCAGGGAATACGTCTTCCCGGTGTTCGAGACGCTGCGGCCGGTCCCGATCCTGGCCTGGGTGCCGATCTCGATCATCCTGTTCAGCGGCAGCGAGACCTCGGTCGTGTTCCTGACCTTCATCGCGGCCTTCTTCGTCACGACGCTGAACACCATGACGGGCGTGCAGTCGATCGATCCCTCGGTGGTGCGCGCCGCGCGCTGCCTCGGGGCCAGCCCGCGGCAGATCTTCCGACACATCGTGGCGCCCGGCGCGTTGCCGCACGTCTTCACCGGTCTTCAGGTGTCGATGGGCGTGTCGTGGTTCTCGTTGGTGGCGGCCGAGATGGTGTCGGGCGAGTTTGGGCTCGGTTATCTGATCAACACCGCCTACGCGAAGATCCAGTACCCGACGATCGCGATCGGCATGATCACGTTGGGCGCGGTCGGCTATGCGTCCTCGGCGCTGGTGAGGCTCGTCGGCGACCGGCTGATGGCCTGGCGGCTGCGCGAGATCGGAGCCGGACGATGACCGCCCCCGCCCTCAAGCCGGTCCCACAGCCCGCATCGCGCGGCGCCATCAGCATCCGCAACGTGGTCAAGACCTATGGCTCGGGCGCCTCGCAGGTGACGGCCGTCGACGACTGCTCGTTCGAGGTCGCGGCCGGCGAGATCTGCATGGTGGTCGGCCCCTCCGGCTGCGGTAAGACGTCGCTGCTCAACGCGATCGCGGGCTTCCACGACATTACGGCGGGCGAGATCGTGATCGACGGCGAAAGGATCTGCGGCCCCGACCGCCCGATGGCCGAACCCGGCCCGGATCGCGTCGTGGTGTTCCAGAACGGCGCGTTGTTTCCCTGGAAGACCAACCTCGAAAACGTCGCCTTCGGCCCGACGATGCAGGGGACGATGACGGAGGCCGCCGCGAAGGCGCGGGCCCGGGACATGCTCGCGGAAGTCGGCCTCGACGACGTCGCCGAACGCTTCCCCGGCGAAATCTCGTCCGGCATGAGGCGGCGGGTTGAGATCGCCAGGGCGCTGATCAACGAGCCGCGGGTGCTGCTGCTGGACGAGCCCTATCGCGCACTCGACGCCTTGACCAAGCAGGTCATGCACGAGGCGCTGCTCGAGGTGTACTACCGCAACAAGGTCACGATCTTCTTCATCACCCACGACCTCGAGGAAGCGGTGTTCCTCGGCCATAAGCTGGTGATCTCCACGGCCCGCCCCTGTCGACCCAAGACCATCATCGAGGTCGACATCCCCCATCCGCGCGACCGCTCCGTCATCACCAGCCCGCGCTTTCGCGAGCTGATGGAGGCGACCCACGAGGCCGTGCGGCAGGAGGCGGTCGCGGCCTTCCAGGCCGGCGACAAGGAGGGCTGACGCTATGGCCGCAGGACCCACCGGCGTCGCCATCGCCCGCAGCCCCTACGCGCTCCGTCGCGCGGTCGTCGCGCTCGCGGTCTGCGCGCTGCTCTGGCAGGTCGGCGCGCGCCTCGACGAGTGGACCGGGATCGGGGTTCCCGGCGTGCGGGCCCTACCGTCGCCGGTCGAGGTCGCCATGGCCGCCGCCCGCGTGGTGACCCAGCCGGGCTACTGGATCAGCTGGGCGCTCAGCTTCGCGCGCGTCATGGGCGGCTTCCTGATCGCGCTCGTCACCGCCGTGCCGCTCGGCCTGTTGTTCGCCACCAATCGGACGTTTCGGGCGCTCGCCTTCCCGGTGTTCGAGGTGATCCGGCCGATCCCGCCGCTCGCCTGGGTGCCGGCCGCCATCATCTTCTGGCCGACGCAGGAAGGCGCCATCACGTTCATCACCTTCCTCGGCGCGTTTTTCACCATCACCATCAACGTCTTCTCGGGCGCGCAGTCGATCGATCCGCGCTTCGTCGAGGCGGCGGGCTCGCTCGGCGCCTCGCGCATGACGGTGTTCCGCCGCATCGTGCTGCCCGCGACCGCGCCTTCGATCGTGGTCGCGTCGTCGATCGCGATCGGACTCACCTGGGAGGTGGTGGTGGCGGCCGAGATCATTTCGGGCTCCTCCGCCATGGGCTCGAACAGCGGCGGCCTCGGCCACTTCATCTGGGCGTCCTATCTCGGCGGAGCCTATGACGACATCATCGTGGGCATGATCAGCATTGGGATCGCGGGCTATCTGTGCAGCGCGGCGGTCCGGAAGGCGGGCGCGCTCCTCACTCCCTGGATCAACGCACGATGAGCGCCGCGACGAAACGCACGGTCGCGGGCCAAGCGGACGCTGCGCGGGGCCGGCTGGATCTTCACCGCGTCACCAAGGCATACGGTCAGGGCCGGTTCTCCAAGACCGTCGTGGAGGACTGCAGCCTCGCGATCGAACCTGGGCGGCTCAATGTGATGATCGGGCCGTCGGGCTGCGGGAAGTCGACCCTGCTGCGGCTGATCGCGGGGTTCGACCGGCCGGACGCCGGCGCCGTCACGGTCGACGGCTCGCCGGTTCGCGGACCGTCGTCCGATCGGCTCATGGTGTTTCAGGAATCGGCCCTGTTCGACTGGATGACGGTCTATGAGAACGTCGCCTTCGCGCTCCGCGCGGCAGGCCGCAGCTCCCGCGATATCGAGCCGCTCGCCACGGACGTTCTGGAGCGCGTGGGCCTTGCGACTTTCGGGGAGAAATATCCGGGCCAGCTCTCCGGCGGCATGCAACGACGCGTCGAACTCGCGCGCGCCCTGATCAACGATCCTGCCGTGATGTTGCTCGATGAGCCGTTCCGCGGCCTCGACGCAATGACCAAAGGCTTGATGCAGGAATACTTCCTGCGGCTCTACGCCGACAATCCGCGCACCGTCGTGTTCGTGACCACCGAGATCGACGAAGCGCTGCTCATCGCGGATCGACTGATCATCCTGTCGAACGCGCCGGCGCGTGTGCGACGGATGATGGACATCGACCTGCCTCGCCCTCGCTCCGCCGCGACACTCTACGAAGACGACCGGGCGAACGACATCAAGCGCGAGGCGATCGATATCCTCCACGAGGAGGCGAGGAAGTCATTCAGGGGAGCGCTTGGCGATAGTCTTGCTCGCTCGAAAGATGCCAGTTGACCGCTACTGCGAGTAGGTCGGTGGATTTTCGGGCGGGCGCACGGCTTCGGCGAAGTAGCTCGCGTTAAGAGCCCCGCCGATAGGAGCCCGCCGAGCGTGCCTTCCTTCGATGTTCATAGGCGTAGATGACCGGGCGGGTGGCGGTGGTCTGCCCCCCGAGAAGTGGTCCTTCCTGAGATATGGCTTTTGGCCATTTGGAGGACTGCGGGATGCCGAGGAAGAGGCGCGCACCTGAAGAGATCGGCGCGAAGTCGGACCTGTCGACGAACTCGCCTCGGAAAGGATCCTCGTCTGCGCTCCGGACGGCACGGTCTTGTACTGGAACCGGGCGGCCGAGACTTTGTTCGGATGGTCAGCCTCCCAGATCGTCGGCCGCAAGATCGACGAGACCGCGGTCGCCCCCAAAAGGCCAGCCGAGGCCGGGGGGTCGGAGTGCGGATTTTCGTCCGCGTCAGTATTGGGTACTGGGCGCGCAGCATGCCGATGCGCGGCGACCGCGCTGTTGCGCGCGGCGGCGCCAATCGTCAGTCCGCCGTGCGGCGTTTCGTCTAAGGCACGCTCCACTGCCATCGAACCAGCATTCACGGTCTTCGCACTCGCATATATGCACCGCGCATATATAATGTCGCGATGCACAATCATCGCGCCGATAACACTCTTGGCACTTTGGCCCTGGTACTGTCCGATACGGTGCTGCGCGGGGTCGAGGCCGAGGCTCCCGAGCCTGGACAGGCTGCTTCGGCGCTCACTGCTGCGCCACGAGCCCGGAATGTCGATCGAGCTGCCGCGCCGGGCCCTGGCGCCTTCGCATCCGGGCGCGGTCCGCCTTGTCAATCGGCTGGCCGCCCCCGGATTGATCGAACGGCGTCCGAGCGCTGGAGATCGGCGCGCCGTCGCTCTTCATCGGACGCCCGCCGGCGAGCACAGCTGCACGGCGACTCTCTCTGCGCGTTTCGACCGGCGCGACTGACCGTCTCGCCCTCAAGCGCCTGGCCGAGAAAGCTTTTATCGGCATCGTCCGCGACGTCGACCATGCCTCCTCGGTTTGCCGCCTCTGTGACGTGGACGCCTGCGTCGACTGCCCGGTGGCGCGCTCGCTCAATAGGAAGGACATCGGGGTAGATCGTGACTGAGAAGGACGCGAAATGGACCGCCTGGCTCAAGGCTGCGGATGCAGGCGACCGTGGCGCCTATCGACGGCTTCTGTTGGAGCTGACGCCCTTCCTGCGCGCCGTCCTGCGCCGCCAGGCGGCAGCCTCGAGCCTTGGCGCCGCCGAGATCGAGGACGTGCTGCAAGAGACGCTGCTCGCCATCCACCTGAAGCGTGGGACATGGGATCCCGGCCAGCCCTTGGCCCCATGGATCGCGGCGATCGCCCGCAACAAGATGATCGACGCGCTGCGTCGGCGCGGGCGGCGGATAAGCGTTTCGATCGACGATTTCGCCGAGACTTTGGCGGCCCCGGAAGAGGAAAAGCAGTTGTCGTCCCGCGAGGCCGACCGCTTGCTGTCGGTGCTTAAGGGAAAGCAGCATCAGGTCGTGAGGGCGTTGACGATCGAGGAAGAGGACGTGAAATCAGTGGCGGCCCGTCTGGAAATGACGGAGGGCGCGGTGCGCGTGACGCTCCATCGCGGTCTCGCCGCCTTGTCGGCTGCCTATCGGAGCTAAACGCAATGAAAACGTCTCAGCTCATAGAAGCCCTGTCGGCCGACGCCGGCACCCGGCCGGCACGCCCGGCGCCGGCGCTTCTGGCCGGCGTCGCCGTGGCGATCGTCATTGCGGCGATCGGATTCGCTCTCCTGCTCGGTCCGCGCGCTAACTTCCTCGCGTCGCTCGCCGAGCCGCGATTCGTGATGAAATTCGTGGTGACGTCGCTGGTCGCGACCACGGCGGGCCTTGCGATCATGGTGCTCGGGCGGCCCGCCGCGTCAGGCGGCGTCGCCCGCGCGTTCGGCGGGGCGTCTGTCGCGACGCTTCTGCTCGCGGTGCTGACTGAGCTCGCGATGACGCCGTCCGCCTCTTGGGGCGCGCGACTGTTCGGCCAGAACTGGCTGTTCTGCATGGTGATGGTGCCGACCATCTCGATCGGCCCGCTTGCGATCCTGCTCCTCATGATGCGTCGGCTGGCGCCGGCCGTCCCTGCGGGCCTCGGCTTCGCCGGCGGCGTTCTGGCAGGCGCCATCGGGGCGACCTTCTACGCCGCCCATTGCCCGGACGACTCCCCGCTCTTCGTCGCCGTCTGGTACGTGACGGCCATCGCGATCGTCGGCACGGCCGGCGCGGCCCTGGGCTCAAGAGTTCTCAGATGGTGACGGCGTCTGGCCGTCGCCGGCCGCGACGCTGATCGGACCGCACCTGCAAGGGCTCACGGGCTTGTTATCATGTTCCGTGTAACGAGGCCTCTTTCAGCGGCGAACTACATTACGAGCGCGGTTGGAGGCGGCCACTAAGCGGCTCTTTGGATGATCTCTTAGTATAGTCATCGCGTTCATTTGTTCCTGGCCAATCCGGCCGCAACGATTGACGGGCAGCCTGTCCGTCTCAGAGAGGACGCGCGTCATGACCATTGCCAAAATCACCCTTGCTGCGCTCGCTTTCGCCGTCTCGGCTGGAGGCGCGTTCGCCGGGCAGGACCGCCGCGCCGTCGAGCGCGACGTCGTTCCGATGTCGATGGAGCGGACCACCGGCGTCCTCACAACGGTTTTCGGCCTGCCGGCGAGCAAGCCGACCATCTGGGATTATGCGGCCGAGGGCCGCGTAAGCAACGACCCCGGCCGGGTCGTCACCGGCGGCTGAAGCCCGCCGTAAGCGAGCTTGCAAAACAACCAGCAAAAGCGGCCCCATCTGCGAAGATGTGGTCGCTCTTTGCCTGTTCACGGCGCCGGATGGGCTATACTTTCGATGAGATCTTTTCTCGGATGTGACGAATGACGGCTTAGACCCTTTTTTCAACTTTATCGACGGCGGCTCAAGGATCTGGCGGATTGAGCGCATGGACGCCGTCGACCGGCTCGACGTCGTCGATGCCGCGGTCAGCGGTCAAGGCACGTGGGTGCCGTGCCGCACGACGAGCAACCTCCGCTACGCGACACGGCAAGAGTCGGCGTCGTTGACCGCGAGACAGGAAGGGCTTGGACGTCCCGGATCAACCTGCGCGGCCCTCATACCGATCCGCAAATCCGCGGCGTGGTGGTTCCCCGACGGCGCTCGCCGCTCTGAACGGTGCAGTCGGGAAAGCCCGCGCCTCAGCCAAGAGGAGCTTACATGACGACTATCAGATCGCAGGAGATCCCCATTTTTCGGGCTGTGGCGTTCGATCTCCTTACCGCGCTCATCGATTCATGGACCTTATGGATCGACATCGCCGGGAGCGACGAGCTCGGCCGCGCATGGCGAAGGGAGTCTCTGCGCCGCGTGACGACCTCAGGCGCGTACCAGCCTTACGAAGGCATCGTCCGCGAAGCGGCCGATGCATCGGGAGTGCCACGATATCGAGCCGACGCTTTGCTCACGAAATGGATCGAGGGGGGCCTTAGCCCTTGGCCCGAATCTAGCGCCGTACTTTCGGCAATCGCGAGGATCGGCCTGCCGACCGCGGTCGTGACAAACTGTTCTCAGTCGCTGGCCGAGGCTGCGGCCGAAACCCTGGAGCATCGTTTCGACGCCATCGTTAGCGCCGAACTCGCTGGCGTCTACAAGACCGACCCCCGCGCATATCGAGCTGGACTTTCGGCGCTCAGAATCTCCGATCCGGCGGATGTGCTGTTCGTCGCCGGTTCTCCCCACGATGTGCCAGGTGCGGGCGCCGTGGGAATGAAAGTTTATTGGTCTAATCGGTTCCAAGACGCCATTCCACAAGGCGCCCCGCCGCCCATTCGAAACGAGGGTAATCTGTTGACGCTCCCGGAACTCCTCCTAGCGTCAGGCAAGGGGCCCCGATCGTGATCCGACGCGCACCGCCACTTCCGCCCTCGGTAGTAGCGACGTCCGCCCCGAACGCATGTGGCATCACGAGACTCACGCAGCCGTTTGGCCGTCGAGAAGCCAGGAAAGTTCAGTTCCGGCTCGATCGAAGGCCGCCTCAGCGGGCTGCGGAACGCGAAATCCTCGAGTCAGAACTGAAACCAATCGATCGTCCAAAGCGGATGATCCTGAGGCATATGCCAATTAAGCTAACTTCCTCGCGTCGCTCGCCGAGCCGCGATTCGTGATGAAATTCGTGGTGACGTCGCTGGTCGCGACCACGGCGGGCCTTGCGATCATGGTGCTCGGGCGGCCCGCCGCGTCAGGCGGCGTCGCCCGCGCGTTCGGCGGGGCGTCTGTCGCGACGCTTCTGCTCGCGGTGCTGACTGAGCTCGCGATGACGCCGTCCGCCTCTTGGGGCGCGCGACTGTTCGGCCAGAACTGGCTGTTCTGCATGGTGATGGTGCCGACCATCTCGATCGGCCCGCTTGCGATCCTGCTCCTCATGATGCGTCGGCTGGCGCCGGCCGTCCCTGCGGGCCTCGGCTTCGCCGGCGGCGTTCTGGCAGGCGCCATCGGGGCGACCTTCTACGCCGCCCATTGCCCGGACGACTCCCCGCTCTTCGTCGCCGTCTGGTACGTGACGGCCATCGCGATCGTCGGCACGGCCGGCGCGGCCCTGGGCTCAAGAGTTCTCAGATGGTGACGGCGTCTGGCCGTCGCCGGCCGCGACGCTCTATAGCTAGCCGCCCGTCAGCGGCCTCCGGCAGGCGGCGCGGCGAGCGGCGATAAGGCTTCGAACAGGCGCATCGCGATGGCGAGCGATCGCGCGGCGCCGTTCGACTCGCCCTTCTCGAAATCGCCCTCGACAAGGCCCAGACAATTGGTGAGATGTGCGACGCACAGCAGCGGGCGGCCTCGCGCTTCGGCGAAGGCGTAGAGCGCCGCGGCCTCCATCTCGACCGCCACGGCGCCGCGCAGGCGCGACACCTCGATCGCGTCGGCCGTCTCGCGGAACGGCGCGTCGGTGGTCCAGGTCGCGGCCACCTCGACATGCGGGTCGGGGCCGAGCGCGCGGAGCGCCGCGGCGACGAGGCGGGTGTCAGCGTAAGCGAACTCCGCCGCGGCGAGGTAATGGTAGCTCGTCCCTTCGTCGCGCAACGCGCGGTCTACGATGATGTAGCGCTCGCTGGCGTCCTGGCCGGCGATCCTGCCGGCTGAAGCGAGGCTCACCACGAGATCGCAGCCCGAAACGAAGAGCTGCTCGGCGACGAGCACCGCGAACGGCGCGCCGACCGCCCGGCCCACCACGCCATAGCGGACGCCTGCCTCGACCCACTCCCAGAGTTCGGTGTGGTAGCAGGCCCAGTGCGGCGACAGAACCGCGCCGCGATGGGCGCGCACATAGTCGACGACGTCGCCGTCAGGGTCGAGCAGGCAGGCCCCCGGCACCTCGCCGATGGCGAGGTTCTTCTGGCGACGCGCCTCCCGCAGCATATTGGCCGGATCGAACAACGAGGGCTCGGCGTGGTCGGTCTTCGTCAGCAGCGTCGGGGCGGAGTCGGGTTCGAGTGAGTTCGCGGCGAGCGCGTTGGCCTTGGTCATCGTCCGGCGGCGCCCCGGGTGAGAGACGTGGCGGCGCGTCCGCGCCGGGCGACCGTCACGAAGGTTGCGACGATGCGCGAACCGGCCGTGACCGCGCCCTTGAACGATCCCGCCACCTTGGATTGTCCCCCGATGCGGCGACGGCACGGGACAGGCAGCTCGAGCACGCGCAAGCCCTCGCGGGCCGCGAGCATCTGCATCTCGAGGTTCCAGCCATAGCCGAGTTCGCTCATGCCGAGCCCGAGCAGCACGTCGCGGCGGATCGCGCGCTGGGCGCACATGTCGGTGTAGCCGACGCCGTAGCGGGCGCGCACGCCGAGGCCGAATAGGCGGCCAGCGACCACCTGCGTCCAGGCCATCGCGCCAGGCTCGCGTTCGCCGCGGGTGCGCGAGCCGATGACGAAGTCCTGCGTTCCGCGCCGCAGCGGGTCGACGAGCCCGGCGATCATCGCCGGGTCGTCTGCGCCGTCGCCGTCCATGAAGACGATCAGGTCGCAGTCGGACGCCGCATGCGCGCCCGTCAGACATGCGCGGCCGTAGCCGCGGCCGGCGTCGAGCGTCTCGGCGCCGGCCGCGCGAGCGGCCTCGACGGTGCGGTCCGCGCTGCCGCCGTCCGCCACGATGACGCGGGCCACGAAGTCGCGCGGAATCTCGGCCACCACCGCGCCGATCGATTCCTGTTCGTTCAACGTCGGGATCACCACCGCGATCCTGAGGTCGCGCAGGGCCGGCATGTCGGGCGCTGCGGGCCTCACAGCGACCACCGCATGCCGCAGTTCGCACAGCTCGCCGGCGGCTTGTCCGACAGCAGGTCATCGCGGAAGCTCTGATAGGCCGCGCCTTCCCAGATCTCGCGCAAGGACTGTTGGGTTGCGTCCCCGAGCGTGTAGTTCTCGTAGCCCCGCTGGGAAAACGGCGCGATGCAGCAGGGCAGCGCCCGGCCGTTCGCCGTGAAGTACATCACGGCCCATGGCCGGCGGCAGAGCGACCAGGGCGAACCGTCGTCGTGGCGCTTCAAGCTCATGCCCGGTTCCGACGCCGCGCCGGAGGCGCTGAACGACAGGCCTAGCTCAGCCGCGAGCGCCGTCGCCTCGTCGATCTTGGCGGTCTCCTCATTGGTCAGCTTTTCGTAGAGGGCCTGGTCCGGCCGGGCCATGCCGATCGCGTCTTCCTCGAAGAACACGAGACGCTGGAGGTAGACCTCCTTCACCCCGATCGAGGCCGCGACCTTCACGAAGGCCGGAAGCTCGTCGACCGTCTCCTTGAGCCCGGTGAGCCAAGCCGACACGCGCGGACGGTCGTGGCCGCCCTTCTCCTGCTGTTCTCGGAAGGCGCGGACGTTCCGAAGGATGCGGTCGAAATAGTTCTTGCCGCGGATCGCCTTGTAGGACGAGGCGGTGGCGGCATCGAGCGAGACGCGCAGCTCGTCGAGGCCGGCGTCGATCATCGCCTGCCCGTTCTTGGCGTTCAGCACCGTGCCGTTCGTGTTGAACAGCACGTAGACGCCGCGGTCTTTGAGGTACCGGACCATCCTGTGGAGGTCTTTCACCAGCATCGGCTCGCCGACGCCGTGGAGCACCGCCCGCTGCACGTTGGGCGACTGGTCCACGATCGACTTGAACAGCTCGAAGCTCATGTCGGCCGGCGGCTCGAGCTCCTCATAGGTGCGCGGGCAGGTGGTGCAGAGGAGGTTGCAGCGGTTGGTCGTCTCCAGATAGAGGCAGACCGGAGGTTGCGTCGGCTCCGCGTCGTGGCGCGCGGGAACGACTTCGTGGTAGCGGCGGGGATCAGCGCGCTCGGCGGTCAAGACGGCCACGGCCTGCCTCCTTGGTCAGAGAAAACGGAAAAGCGGCCCTCACGAGACGAGCCCGAGGCGGCGCGCGCCATCAGGCGTCGCGAGCAGGGTCGTGAGCGCCGCCGCGGTCGCGGGAGCGGGCGAGGGCGGATGCAGGTTCGAGAACGGCCGGTCGTAGAGGCACTCGCCCGTAACGGCGCGGAGGGAGGCCACGTCGTCGACATCGTACCAATCGGGCAGCGTCACGAGCTCGAGCCCGATCTCGGCGGCGCGCTGGCGCGTCTCATCCGCGACCGCGTCCGTGCTCCAGGCGATGTCCTCGAACATCCGGCGGCGCGGCGTCTTCAGAGCGAGCAGGTAGTAGCCGCCGTCGGTCGAGGGCCCCAGCACCGCGCGATCGCCCGGCGCCTCGAGCGCCTCGTACATTTCTATCAGCAGTGCGGACGGCAGAGTGGGACTGTCGGAGTTCAACACGCAGGCGCTCGCGTGCCCGAGCTCGAACATCGTTTCGGTCGCGGCCCAGAGGCAGTCCCCGAAATTCGGCCGCCAGATCTCCATCAGCCCGATATCGGCGGGAAGCTCCCGCTCGAAGAACGCCTTGGAGCCCGGGGGACCGAACGCCATGTAGGTCGCAACAGAACGATCGGCGCCGGACCGCGCCACATTGGCCGCGACGTCCTTCAGGAAGGCGGTATTGAACGCCGCCGCCTCTTCGAATGTCAGCGGTGGACAGAGCCTCGTCTTGGTGAGGCCGGGGTTCGACGCCTTCGCCATCACCGCAACAGCGTGGACCGCGGGTTCGGCCCGCCACGCCGCCTGTCGTGCAATCAAGCGCGCCCCCTCGGCTGCGATGATGTCCGGATCGCGATCGTGACCTGAGCTGAGCGCATGGCGCCGTCTCCTCTTTGCGCGTCGAGTAGGAGTACGAAGCGGCGGCCGATCCCGTTACGGCGGCGTCTCGATTTCTGCCCGGCGTAACGGAACGCATGTCCGGCCCGTAGACGCTGAGGATCCGCAACGCTGCCGCCCGGCTGCGGCGCGACCTCAGGAGCGCGAGCCGATGACGGGTTTCGACCACCTTCTTGTCGCGTTGAACGTGTCGGCTGGACCGTTCTCGGTCCTTGCCTTTTCGGCCGGGCTGTCGACGTCCCTCGACGCGGAGAGCGAACCGTTCGCGCTTTACGTGCTGTCCGGCTCGGGACGTCTCTCGGCCCCTGGCCAGGCCGCGCTCGCGCTCGATCAGGATGCGTTCGTGCTTGCTCCGGGAGGTCTTCGCTGCAGGCTCGACCCGAGCCCGGGCTTCAAGGTCGCCTATGGCAGCGTGGCGGGGTCGTTCGGCGGGGCCGCCGGCCCGTTCGACGGCCTGCGCGGCCCGATGGCCACCTCGTTCGCGGGGCGACCGATGCGGGAGGCCTTCCTGGCGTTGATGAGCGAACTTGCTTCGCCGGGCTTCGGCTCCCGCGCGCTCGCCAATTGCATCGTCAAGCAGGCGCTGGTGACGCTGATGCGCGACGCCTTCACGTCCGGAGGGCAAGCCGCGCTGCCGTGGATCGCCGCGCTCCGGGACGACCGGCTCGGCCGCGCTGTCGCTGCGATGATCGAGCGTCCGTCGGATCCCTTGACGCTCGACGTTCTGGCGCGGATCGCCGGCATGAGCCGCTCGACCTTCTCCGAGCGGTTCAGCGCCGCGCTCGGCCGTCCGCCGATCGACTTCCTGCGGGAGATACGATTGGACCGCGCGGCCCGCATGCTGGCCAGCACCGACCTGCCGGTGAAGCGGATCGCGAACGCGGTGGGCTACGAGAGCCGCAGCTATTTCTCCCGCGCGTTCCGGAGCCGGTTCGACATCGATCCGTCGGACTACAGGGCGAGCCGCGCGGGCTGCTGCTGACCGCCTCAGATCCCGCTGAACCAATTGAAGCCTTTGTCCTCCCAGTAACCGCCGCGATACTCGTTGGTTACCTCGATCGAGGTGATCCACTTGGGGTTCTTGAACCCAAGCTTTGTGGCGGTCCGCAGCCGGAGAGGGTAGCCGAATGGGTCGGGCACGATCTCTCGGGCGTATTTCGTCGCGAGCAGCGTCTGGGGGTGGAGCGCCGTCGGCATGTCGATCGAGCCCCAGTAGCCGTCGGCGCAAAGGAACGCGACGTATTTGGCCGTAACGTCGGCCTCGACCTTCTCGAGGAACACCCGCAACGGCACGCCAGACCACTGGCCGATGTAATCCCAGCCCTCGACGCAGATGTGCCGGATGATCACCTCCTCCTCCGGCATGGCATAGATGTCCTCTAGGGTCAGGCTCCGCCGGTCCTTGATCAGCCCGGCGAGTTCCAGCCGCCAACGCGCGCCGTCGACGGGCTTGATGTCTTCGGGGCCATAGAAGGCGTTGAAGCGCGGAGGCTTGACGACCTCGGCGACCGAATAGGTCGGGGCCAGCCGGTTCTGGTCGAACAGGAAGGCCTGCACGCGGTCGTTCCACCCCGAGACCGCCTGAAGCGCGCTCTGGACGGAGGAGTTGTCCGACACCGTGCAGCCGGTCAGCATCGAGAGCGCGCCCAAGCTCAACGAGCCGCGCAGCATCATGCGTCGGTTGACGTTCTCGACGAGAGCTCGGTTTTCGAGGAGCGGCGTCTGGTCGACCCCGCCTGTGGGGCGGAAGGCGGAGGGCGTTTTCATGGCTTGCTTTCCGGCGTGCGAGGGCCGCCCGTCACCATCGCGACCAGCGTCTTCGGCACAAGCAAGGCGAGTGAGACGTGGACGAGCACGAAGCCGCAGATCAGCGCCATGCCGATGAAATGGACGAGGCGGGCGCTCTGGAAATCGATGAAGAGTTTGTAGAGCGTCGGGAATTGGATCGGCTTCCAGATCGCCAGCCCCGACAGAACTTGCACGATCACGATGGCGATCACGCCGACATAAAGCACCTTCTGGACCGCGTTGTAGACGGTGATGTCGTCATGGGCGAGCTGGAAGCTCAACGCGCCCTTCACGTCGGCTATGAACTCGCGCGGGCTGATAGGCAGGAGCTTGCGGCGGAGCCGGCCGGTGGCGATCCCGTAGGCGAGATAGGCGAGCCCGTTCAGACCCAGCACCCACATGCCGAAGAAGTGCCACTGCAGCGCGGGCGCGGCCCAGGGGCCGATGACGGCCCATTTGGGAAACGTCAGCCAGCCGAAGATGATCTCGTCATTGTAGATCTCCCATCCGCTGCCGATCATGATCACCATCGCGATCGCGTTGATCCAATGCATGATCCGGATCGGCAGCGGATGTAGGGGCCGGGCGTTTCCGGCCGGTTCCGCGGGCCCCCGCATGGGGGTGTGCTCTGCGACGCTTGTCATATTCGGAACTATGCATTTCCTCGGGTGCCCTTGGGTCCGGCTTTGGCGCCTGATCGCCGCCTTCGAGGTCGCCTGCCTTGAACGGGCCCGACCGCTCGGCTCATGGTTCGCCGGTGAACGCTGTGGGAAAGGACCGCTAAGGCGATGCCGCGATTTGCGCCGACATTTGTGACTAGACTTGCGCCCGCGCTCCTGCTCGTCCTCGCCGCAGGGTCGTCTT
Organism: Hansschlegelia sp. KR7-227; assembly: GCF_049446035.1. Classification (NCBI taxonomy): domain Bacteria; kingdom Pseudomonadati; phylum Pseudomonadota; class Alphaproteobacteria; order Hyphomicrobiales; family Methylopilaceae; genus Hansschlegelia; species Hansschlegelia sp. KR7-227. Next base: position 2,687,747 of record NZ_JBMSEA010000001.1, on the reverse strand, counting down.
GGGCGGCAGAGTTGGCGCCCCCGGTCGATTTCGCGCGGCTCGAGGCGAACGCCGCGCGCCGCTTTCCCCAGCCCGTGCTGATCTCCGACCTTGTCGGCATTCCGGTCCTGGACGGTCGCCTCGGCCGCCTCGGCGTGACGGAACAGGTGGTGCGATCAGGCGGCGCCCCGACGATCGTGATCCGCTACGGCGGATGGTTCGGGTTCGGCGGCCGGCCGATCGCCCTTCCGCTTGCGGGCGTCGCGATGCTCGGCCGGCAGGTCGTGGTGATGGACATCTCACCCGAGCAGCTCGAAGCCTGGCCGACCTTCGAGGACGGGGACGCCGCGCCGTTGGCGGGCGGCGACGTCGTCAAGGTCGGGCTGACCAAGAACTGAGCCTCACCGGCGGGGCGACCACCATTTCGATTTCAGACGGACGCTCATGATGGCCTCTCCGCTCGCCGCGGCCGGGGCCGCAGTCGTGGCGCTCGTCTTCTATCTGGTGGCGGGCCTGCCGATCGCGCTGCGGCTGTTTCCGAACCGCGGTCTCGCCATCGGTTTCGCGCCGACCATCGGCTGGGCGGCGTTCAGCGCCCTCGCGCTTCCGATCCTATGCGTCGTCGGGTTCGGCCCGGTTCAGGCCGCAGCCCTCGCCGGCGCGACGCTCGCCACGAGCGCCTTCAGTCTGTCGCGTGTATCCTTGCGGCCAAAATCGGCCGAAGACGCCGGAATCCCAAGGCTCGCGCTATTCGTCGCGGCGCTGCTGGCCATCGTGCCGGCTTCGGCCCTGCTGCCGAAGGAGACCGCTGACGGCGTCATGCTGGCGGCTCCGATCTTTGATCACTCCAAGGTTGCGATGATCGACGAGATCGTCCGCTCCGGCGTGCCTGCCCAGAACCCGTTCTATGGCGGCGCTGGCGGGTCCGCCCTCGCCTACTACTACCTCTGGCACTTCTCCGCCGCGATGCTGACGCTCGTTCCCGGCGTCTCTGGCTGGGAGGCCGATGTCGGACTCACCGCCTTCACAGCGTTCGCGACGATTTCGCTCGCGATAGCGCTCGCCGTCGCGGTCGCTGGCCGATCGGCGGCGGCCTACTGGGCTCTCGCGCTCACCGCGACCGCGTCCGCGAGGCCGCTCTTCACGGCGCTGTTCGGGCAGGACGTCTTCGGGACCTGGCTCTCCGACTATCCGGATCTCGGCGGGCTTCTCGTCCAGGCGACATGGGCGCCTCAGCACGTCGCGGCGGCGGGCTGCGTCGTGGTTGCGCTCTTGCTGCTGCGGGACCTGCAAGGCGCAGACGGCTGGCTCGCTCCCGTCATCCTCGGTCTTTTGGCGGCCGCCGGCTTCGGCGCCTCGATCTGGGTCGGGGGCGTGACGTTCGTGCTCGCGGCCGCCGCGGTCGGCGCCGTCGCCTTGACCAAAGCGGAACTCCGCGGACGTCTTGTCGTTCGGGTGCTGCTGGCCGCCGCCGTGGCGCTTGCGGCATCGTCGCCGATCCTGATCGAGCTCGCCCGAACCACGGCCCTGCGCGCGGAGGGAGCGCCGGTCGCGGTCCACCCATACGAGGTGTTCGGGCCGGCGATTTGGGACGCGGCCCGGCGGCCGCTCGACCTGATCGGGTTCTGGCTGGTGCAGCTCCCGCTCGACATTCCCGCGATTTATCCGGCGGGCCTGCTGGCGCTCATCGGGGCGCTGCGAGTTCGGAGCGTCTCGCATGACGCCAGGCGGCTCGCCGTGGCCTGCGCGCTCGTAGCCACTGTCTCGTTCGGCGTCTCGTGGCTTCTCGTCAGCACGATCCTCAACAACGACCTCGGCTGGCGCGCGATCCTGCCGGGCGTCATCGTGCTGACGGCGTTCGCGGCGGCCGGTCTCTCGCGCTGGACAGCGCGGCCATTTAACGTGATCGCGACGCTCGCCGCCGTCGCATGTCTTCTTACAGGCGCGCATGGCGCGGCGAACGTTCTCAGCCAGAATGCCGCCGGGCGGCCATCGGCGTCGGTCGCCGCATTCGGACGGTCCCCGGATCTCTGGCGCGCGGTTCGCCGCCAAGCGGGGCCGACCGAGCGGATCGCCAATAGTCCGGATCTGTTCGCCGACGTCACCCCCTGGCCCGTCAACATCTCATGGGCGCTGCTTTCCGACCGGCGGTCCTGCTACGCTGGATGGGAGCTCGCGCGACCGTTCGCGCCCGCACCGCGCGCGGTGGTCGAGCGCGACGACAAGGCGTTCCGCGCGGCGTTCGACGGAACGGCGCCGGCGGAGACGGTGCGGCGGCTGTTCGCAAGCCACGAGTGCCGGCTCGTCGTCGTGACAGCGACCGACGGCGCCTGGAGCAGCGGCGCATTTGCGCAAGACGCCGGCTTCGAGCTTCTGGACGAGAGCCCCGGCGCATGGCGGATTTATCGCTTCAGTGCACGGCCGAACGAAAGCGAACCGTAACGGACCCACCTGCGCCTGCGTAATAAAGAGCGGATGGAAACGAAACAGCTCATAGCCGCGATCAGCGCGGACGCGGGTTCTCGGCCCAAGCGGGTCGGAAGGGCCTTCGCCCTCGCGCTTCTGGCGGGGGCGGCCGGCGGCTGCGCGATGTTCGCGCTGCGGCTCGATGTTCGGGCGGACGTCTCGGACGCGCTCGCGACGCTTCGCTTCCCCTTCAAGTTCATCGTGACGACTTTGCTCGCATGGACCGCGGCGATGCTTGCGCTGCAGCTTGCTAAGCCTGGCCTGGCCACGCGCGCGAGGGGGCTTGCGATGGCGGCGGCGCCGGCGCTGATGCTGGCGGCGGTCGGGGCGGAGCTCGTCGCCGTGCCCGCGAATTTATGGACGACCCGCGCGGTGGGCAGCATGGCGATGGTCTGCCTCGTCAATATCCCGCTGCTCGCCGCGGCGCCGCTTGTCGGGCTGTTGCTTGCGCTCAGGCGCGGCGCGCCTTCTTCGCCCGCGCTCAGCGGCGCGCTTGCGGGTCTGCTGGCGGGCGCGATCGCGGCGACGTTCTACGCCGCGAGCTGCCCCGACGACTCGCCGCTGTTCGTGGCCCTCTGGTACACGCTCGCGATCGGAGCCGTCGCGGCCACGGGCGCTGTGGCCGGCGCCCGGCTGCTGAGATGGTGACGCACCAGCTGTTCGTCACTTCATCGAGCGCATGAAGCGATCGGCCGGCTCGCCGGCCTGGATCGCGCCTTCCTGCTTCAGGAAGGGATCGTCCGGATGTTTCTTGTCAGCCATCGCGCGCAACTGCCCAAGCGAAGCGCCGGGATTGGCGTCCATAAAAGCCGAGGCGTCGGCCATCTCTTTGTGCATGTCCATCCGGTCGTAGCGAGCTTCGCGGGCGATCTCGCCGACTTTCGCCATCGCGGGCGGCTTTGCGTCGCCACAGGGCGTCTTGGTCCCCTCGCCGCAGGTCGGCCCGACCACGTCGAGCCATCGCGGGCCGCCGAGATAGACCGAATAGTACATCAGCTTGGCTTTGTACTCGTTGACGCCCAGATTGATCAGCGCCTCGTAAAACATGAGGTGCGTCTCCCGCCATGAGAACTCTTTTTTTGTGCAGTAGTGATCGTGAAGCACCGCGGCTTTGAGGTAAGATAAATCCCAAGGCCCGCCGATGATCCTCTGCGCCCACTCTGGAATGCTCGCGCCGTCCGTAACGTCGCCGGCGTTGGCCTGCCAGATCCGCTTCGCGGCGTCGATAAACCGGAGCGGATGCCTGAGAATGCATTCGCGCTTGGTCATGCAGCCATCTGGATCAAACGCTAGGTCGCCGACGAATTGAGCCGCGGCCGGCCGGGGCGTAGCGACCGCCGACAGGGCCACGACAAGCCCCAGAACAGAGGCCTTTGCGTGAGCCTGCCAGCCACGGCGCCTCTCCGGCGGCCGCGCTTCGCAGACGGTTTCGTTGACGGCCCACGACATCGCAACCTCTTACGCGACTGCGCTCTCCTGCGGGTACGAAAGCCGAGACAGCGTCGTTACGCCGCCGAACCGAGCCTGCTCGCCGGCATTGTCTACGACGCGACAGGCCAACGGTTGACGCCGAGCCATGCGGTCAAAAAAGCGTTCGGTACCGATATTACGTGTCCCATCATCTGGTGAGCGGGGCGAAGGCCGACACGCCAGGCCTGCGCCTCCCCGCGCCGGCGCTGGAGCAATTGGCGCGGGACCGCGCCGGGCGGATGCTCGCTGATCCCACGACGACAGTGAACGCAGGCTCATCAACGAGCCGCGACGCGGGAGATCAGCGTCGGCTGGTCCAACTTGGCCAGGAGGTCGCGGCACGGTGGCCGGCGCTGGCCACTTCGGACGTCCGCAACGCGCTGCTCGCGTTCGTCCCGCGCATCGATGTGCATCCGCACCGCGTCGAGCTGACGGTCCATCGATGGGGGTTGCAGGGCCGGCTGATCGACCCGGAAGGCTCGTCCGCTCCTCACCCGCCCCCGGATCGCCTGGATGAAGATTTGACGATCATCTCCGTCCCGGTGCGGTTAAAGCAGCGCGGGAACGAGCTCCGCTTCGTGCTGGAAGGCGGGGCTGACGAGGCGCCCGCCGACGCCAGCTTGATCCGTCTCTTAACGCGCGCCCACATCGTCAGAAACCGTCTGATCGACGACCGGGCGAGCATCGACGACGTCGCGCGGGAGGAGAACCTCACCGCTTCCTACGTAACCCGCCTGGTCCGCATCAGCTTCCTCGCTCCGGACATCGTCGCAGGAGTGCTCGCCGGGCGATATCCCGATCTGACCGCCAGCAAGCTGATGGCAGACACGCGCTTTCCGCTCGACTGGCAGGGGCAGCGTCAGAGGCTACGCGCAGTCTGATCAGACCATGAGTTTTTCGACCGAAGCCGCCCGCGGGCGGTTTCTCTCGTTCCGCCTCCCAATTCGGTGACTGTTCGCCCAAGCAAGATATCCCAGGAGACTGCCGTACCACTAAAAGGCCGGTGCGAGACTTCGGTGGAGGAGCTCGCCGAAGTCTTCGTGAAATGGTCTCTGACGAGCGTGCCTTAGTGAGCGCGCCCGTAACGTCCGGATGGACGGCGGAATTTGCGCCAATCCGGAAGAAATCGTAGTCGTCACAATAACTTGGGTCGTGGCGGAGGGAGCGGGATTCGAACCCGCGATACGGTTTCCCGTATACACACTTTCCAGGCGTGCGCCTTCAACCACTCGGCCACCCCTCCGTGGTCGCGGAGTTAGCAAGCGGCGGCCGGCAACACAAGACGCGGCCGGGGCGCGGGGCGCCGAACGGCGGCGTGGGAGGCGCATTTCTGCGGCGAGCGGCGCGAAGGTCGGGCGCGGAGGCGCTGCGGGTCGGCCCTGACGTTTCAGGGGCCTTCTTGTTCCGGCCGCCGGATTGCCCTCGAATGGCGCAGGGGCCATGCTTTGTGAAAGCGCCGGCTTGGCTTGGCCCGCGCGAGAGACGGTGAGGACTCGCACAGCCCATGATCCGCTTCCTGCTTCGCCTTCTCGGCTTCCTTATTCTCGCCGGGGGATTCGTGGCCCTCGTGATCGACGGCACGCGCTCCATCGCGGCGGGCGCGGTCGCCTTCACCCCGGCGGCGACGACCTGGGCGGCGGCCTCCGCCGACTCCCTGGAGCGCGCGCGCGCCTTTGTAGCCGGGCTTGGGACGGCCATCGCGTCGGACGCCTTCTCCGGCCTTCTCTCGCTGCCGACTTTCGCGGTGCTCGGCGGGATCGGCGTGCTGCTGATGCTGGCGGGCCGGCGCCCCCGCCGGACGGTCGGCGTCGTGCCCTGACGCTTACCGCGCGCGTTCCGCAGCCGACCGCCGCGTCCTGCTCTTGCCCGCCGCCTCTCTTGCCCGCCGCCTCTCTTGCCCGCCGCCCTTGGGCGTGGCAATCGGCCTGAGAAGAACAGGCGAGGAGAGATCGACGTGACGAGGATCGGACAGGCGCTCGAGCGTGGCCTCTTCGCGAGCCGCTGGCTGATGGCGCCGTTCTATATCGGCCTCATCATCGGGCTCGTGGTTCTGCTGGTGAAGTTCGCGCTCGAACTGCTGCATTTCGCCGAAGGCGTCTTCAGCTGGACCGAGAGCGAGGTCATTCTCGGCATCCTGTCGCTCATCGACCTGTCGCTGACGGCGAACCTCGTGCTCCTGGTCGTGTTCTCAGGCTACGAGAACTTCGTGTCGCGCATGGACCTCGTCGACCAGGACGAGAGGCCGGAATGGATGGGGAAGATCGACTTCTCCGGCCTCAAGATGAAGCTGATCGCCTCGATCGTGGCGATCTCGGCGATTCAACTGCTCAAGGTGTTCATGAACCTGAAGGACACGTCCGATCGCGAGATCATGTGGATGACGATCGTCCACGTCGTCTTCGTGATGTCGGGCGTGTTCCTCGCGCTGTCCGACTGGCTGACCGACAAGTCGCATGGCGCCGACCACTCGGACAGCCACGCGCCGAACCCTGAAGGCGAGTCCGAGGACGAGCACTCCGCCAAAGAGGCCGCACGGAAGAGCGTGAGCGCGGAAAAAGCCAGCGAGCGTGCGGCGGCCAAGGCGGCCGAAGCCGGACGCGCCTGAAGCCGACCGCTTCTGCAAGCGCCAGGCGTCTCGGCGCGAGGCGAACCGCAAAGTGATTCGGGCAGGCCGCTCGGCCGTCGGGGAAGCCGAGCGCTGCGCCCCGGCTTACGTTATTCCGCCGCCTGAACCTCAACGCGCCGAGGCAGGTCGAGCTTCGCCCACACCGCGTCGAGCGCCTGGGCGAGCTCTCGGATCAGCGCGTCGTCGTGGAAGGGCGAGGGGGAGATCCTGAGGCGCTCGGTGCCGCGCGGCACGGTCGGATAGTTGATCGGCTGGATATAAACGCCATGCTCGGCGAGCAGCAGGTCGGTCGCCGCCTTGGCCTTCTCGGGGCAGCCGACCAGCACGGGCACGATGTGCGTCTCGGACGGCATCACCGGCAGGCCGCGGGCGGCGAGCGCGAGCTTGGTCTGCATCGTCTGGCGCTGATGGCGCTCACGCTCGGACTGCGACGCCTTGAGATGGGCGACCGAAGCGCGGGCGGCGGCCGCGATCGCGGGCGGCATCGCGGTCGTGAAGATGAAGCCGGGGGCGTAGGAGCGAATCGCGTCGATGATCGGCCTCGACGCCGCGACGTAGCCGCCGATCACGCCGAACGCCTTGGCGAGCGTGCCCTCGATCACGTCGAGCCGGTGCATCACGCCGTCGCGCTCGGCGATGCCCGCTCCCCGCGGGCCGTACATGCCGACGGCATGGACCTCGTCGAGATAGGTCATGGCGCCGTATTCCTCGGCGAGGTCGCAGATCGCGCCGATCGGCGCCACGTCGCCGTCCATCGAATACACGCTTTCGAAGGCGACCAGCTTGGCCCGCTCGCGGCCGGCCTCCTTCAGCAGCCTCTCGAGGTCGGAAAGATCGTTGTGGCGGAACACTTTCCGGGCGCAACCCGCGCCCCGCATGCCGGCGATCATGGAGGCGTGGTTCAGCGCGTCCGACAGGATCAGGCAGTCTGGCAGCAGCCGGGCGATGGTCGAGATCGACGCCTCGTTCGAGACATAGCCAGAGGAGAAGACGAGTCCCGCCTCCTTGCCGTGAAGGTCGGCGAGCTCGTTCTCAAGCAGGACCAGCGGATGGTTGGTGCCGGCGATGTTGCGGGTGCCGCCGGCCCCCGCGCCGACGCGGTTGGCGGTCTCGGTCAGGGCGGCGAGCACGTCCGGGTGCTGGCCCATCCCGAGATAGTCGTTGGAGCACCATACGACGACCTCGCGCGGCCCTTCGGGGGCGTGCCAGGTCGCGCGCGGAAAATCGCCCGCGCGGCGCTCGAGATCGGCGAACACGCGGTAGCGCTTCTCAGCATGAAGCTGTTCGACCGCGCGGCGGAAAACGTCATCATACATCATCAGGCGTCTCATCCCGCCCATTTCATAATCATTCTAGCCCGGATTGTCGCGGCCGGAAGGAACAAAGGCGACAGAACGCCGCGTGTGGGCTCCCGAGGGCGGATGGCGGACGTCGTCCTGGACGGGCGGCTTTGTGACGAACGACGCCGCTGCTATACGGGCCGCCCCGCAACCGGAGCGCCCGCCATGCGCCTGATCGTCGCCGGAGCCTCGGGCCGCATGGGCCGGGCGCTGACCCGAGCCGTGGTCGAGACCGAGGGGCTGGAGCTCTGCGGCGCGCTGGAGCGGGCCGGCTCGGAGGCGATCGGCATGGACGCCGGCGAGCTGGCGGGCGTCGGCCCGCTCGGGGTGAGGGTCTCCGAGGACGCTCTGCCCCTGGTCGCGGCCGCCGACGGCGTGCTGGACTTCACGACGCCCGCGGCGACCGTCGCGCTTTCGGAGCTGACGGCTCAGGCGCGCATCGTCCATGTCATCGGGACGACAGGGCTCGACGACGCCGATCTCGCGCGGATCGAAGCCGCCGCGCGGCACGGGGTGATGATTCGCTCCGGCAATATGAGCCTCGGCGTCAATCTGCTCGCCGCGCTGGTCCGGCAGGCGGCGGCCGCCCTCGGATCCGATTGGGACGTCGAAATCGTCGAAATGCACCACCGGGCCAAGGTGGACGCGCCTTCGGGCACCGCGCTGCTGCTGGGCGAGGCGGCGGCGGAAGGGCGCAAGATCTCTCTCGCCGAGAACGCCGTGCGCTCGCGCGACGGCCATGTCGGCCCGCGGCCGGAAGGCGCGATCGGCTTCGCGACGCTGCGCGGCGGCACGGTGGTCGGCGACCACATGGTGATCCTCGCCGGGGCCGGTGAAAGGGTCGAGCTCAGCCACAAGGCCGAGGATCGCATGATCTTCGCACGGGGCGCGGCGAAGGCCGCGCTGTGGGGGTTCCGGCGCAAGCCCGGCCTCTACGGCATGGCCGACGTGCTCGGGATCGCGTGACGGTGAGCGAAAGCTCCAGTGCAATGCGACGAGCGCTGAGGTAAGGAACCGGCGCCCGGCGCCGCACGCCGGCGCGCCTGTCCCGTCTGGCCGGAGTTCACACGCATGGAACGTCGCCTCGTCCTCGTCCGTCACGGCCAGAGCGAGTGGAACCTCAAGAACCTGTTCACCGGGTGGAAGGATCCTGACCTGACGGAGAAGGGGGTCGAGGAGGCCAAGCAGGCCGGACGGCTGCTGAAGGCGGATGGTCTGACCTTCGACGTCGCCTTCACCTCGAAGCTGACGCGCGCGAAGCGCACCAACCAGCTCATTCTCAGTGAACTCGGTCAGCGCACGCTTCCGGTCGTCGAGGATGAGGCGCTGAACGAGCGGGACTATGGCGAACTCACGGGCTTGAACAAGGACGACGCGCGCAAGACGTGGGGCGAACAGAAGGTGCTGATGTGGCGCCGCTCCTACGACGTGCCCCCGCCGGGGGGCGAAAGCCTCAAGGACACGGTCGCGCGGTCGCTGCCCTATTTCGTCCGCGAGATCCTGCCCGAGGTGCTGCGGGGCAAGACGGTGCTCGTGACCGCCCACGGCAATTCGTTGCGGGCCCTCATCATGACGCTCGAGCGCCTGACGCCCGACGCCCTGCTGCAGCGGGAGCTCTTCACCGGCGCGCCGATCATCTACGATCTCAACGCCGACTCCACGGTCGAGCGCATCAAGGACCTCGCCGCGGCGGCGGTCAAAGCGGCCTCCTGACGGAGCGTCTTCGCGCGCTTACAGGAACGCGGCCGCTCGAAGGCGATCCGTCGGCGCAAAGAAATCGACGCCCCCGCTCAGGCGGCGCCTCGCCGTGCGCAAGTGGAGCGCCATCTGTCCGTCACATAAAGTGATTGGCGGACGGGCCGTCACAGCGCATCATTAGACCAATGGCGAAGGCGGCGCTTGCGAGCTGTCGGTTTGGAAGGCGCGCCTTGCAGCGCAGCGCAGGCGCGTGTCTGCTTGTCCTCTTCGGTTTTCTGACGGTCGGCGCCGCCTCGGCGCAGGACGCCGCGCCGGCGAATCGCGGCGACGGCTCCTCACCCGACCCGGAAGCCGTGAAGCCCGTGCAGTGCGGCGGCACGGACCTCGTGCAAGCCCTGCGGCAGAGCGATCCGGCGAGCTTCGACAAATTCGAAAGCGACGCGCGCTCCGTCGCGAACGGGCAGGGGCTGCTCTGGCGGATCGAGCACCAGGGCAAGGTGTCCTACCTGTTCGGCACGATGCATTCGAGCGAGGCGTCCGCGAAGAGTTTCGACGCTCTCGTCATCAGGGCTCTGAAGCGCGCAAAGCTGGTCGCGACCGAGCTTCCCGGAGCCAGCAGCCGCAGGGTCGCCGGGGAGCTCAGACGGCTCGTGGCGAGCCGATCTTTCCGGCCGGGCGGCCATTCCCTCAGCCTGCTCCCCGACGACATCCGGCCCGAGGTCCAGCGGCGGCTCGCCGTATCCGGCATTCCGAGCAACGTGGCCGACCAACTCGAGCCCTGGTATCTCGCCATCGTGCTGTCGCGCTCGAACTGCGTGTCGACGCCAGGGCCCGGCGTCGACACGGAGACCGCCGACGGCCGGATCGAGCGTCTCGCCCTTGAACAGGGCTCCGTGCTGATGGCCCTGGAGACGCCGGTCGAGCAGGTCGAGGCGTTGTCGTCGATCCCGGACCACGTCGCGCTGCGGATGATCAAGGACGCCGCGGTCAAGGGCCTCAAGCCGGAGGACGTCGAGAGCACGATCACGGGTCTCTATTCGACCCGTCGGATCGGCTACCTCCTCGCCATGCGCGGCCCGATCTGGGCCGGCCTGTTCGACGTCGACGGCTACGCCGAGTTCATCTCGGCCTTCATCACCCGACGGAACGCCGCCATGCTTCGGCGGGCCCTGCCGATTCTCTCGGCGGGCGACGGCTTTCTCGCCGTCGGCGCTCTTCATTTGCCCGGCGAGCAGGGTCTGGTCGAGCTGATCCGCCGCACGGGTTTCTCCGTGACCCGGATCTGGTGAGAGGGCCTGCCTACTGCGCCTGCGCGGTCTGTCCGCCGAAGCTCTTCGGCGCGGGGCTCACGACGCGCGCGCCCCCGGCCTGCACCTGGTAGACGGCGAGCCCGCGCTGGTTCGGCCCGTCGCTTTCGAACCGGAACGCGCCGTCGACGCCCGAAAAGCCCGACGGATTGGCGAAGGTCTCCGAGTTGAGCGACTGAGGGCCCTGAGATTTGACGAGCGCCGCGACGAGGGACGTCGCGTCATAGGCGAGCGAGGCGGTCCGCACCGGATCCGAACCGTATTTTGCGCGGTAGCGCTGAGCGAAGGAGCGGAAGCCGGAATCGTCCGGCGCGGCGTACCATGCTCCGGATAGGCTGGCGTCGCGGGCCAGCGCCGGGTCGTCCCACAGGCCCGTGCCCAGAAGCTGCAATCGTTTCAGGTTGACGCCGTTGGCTGCGAGCAGCCCGACCACGGTCTGGACGCCCTCGGCGGTGTCCGGGATGAACAGCGTGTCGGCTTGGGAAAGCGCGCTCGACAGCCGCGCGACCGCCTGGGCCATCTTCGCCTTGTCGGCTGGATAGCGCTCGAGCCCGACCACGCGACCCCCAGCCTTCGCCACGGCCTGCTGGAACGCGCCCTCCGCCACCGAGCCGTAGCCGGTTTCGGGCAGCAGCGCCGCGAAGGAGCGCTTGCCTTGGGAGGCGGCGTAGGAGACCACACGCTGAACGTCGGATTCCGGCATGAAGCTCAAGAGGAACACGCCGTTCGCAGCGACCGACGAATCGGTCGAGAAGGCGACGATCGGCACGCCTTTGGGCTTCGCGACCTGAGCCGCGCTCGCGACCGAATGCGCGAAGAGCGGCCCGATCACCAGCCTGGCGCCGTCGTCCGTCGCCTCCCGCACGGCGGTCTGCGCGCCCTGCGCGGTGCCGTGGTCGTCCTTGACCATGAGCTGGACGTCGGGGGCGTCGAATTCCGAAAGGGCGAGTTCGGCGGCGTTGCGCATGGATTGCGCGGTCGCGCCCGCATTGCCCGCGGCGGAGGTCGGCAGCACCAGCGCAACCTTCACGGCGCCCTGTCCGATCACCGCGCTCTGCCCGCCTCCGATCGCGTCGAGCGGTCGGGCCTCCACCTTCGGGACCGGGTTGCCCTGCATGGGATTGAGCGTCTCGGACGCGTCGTCGTCCATCCCGCCGGAGCCGCAGGAGGCGAGCGCGAACGCCGCCGCCGCGACGAGCAGGCTTCGCCACACCGCAGATCCCGACTGGAACGTCATAGCCGCCACCGCTGTTCGGCCGGACGTCACAAGTCCCCGCGCCCGACGCGCCGATCATCCCCGATGGTCTCATGAGGTCGTCGCGCTTTCCGCCGGCGCGCCGCCTCGATAGACTGCCCGCTTCAGTATCCGACGAGCGCACCCATGCCAAGACCCGCGCCGCGGAGTCATTCACCCGATACCGCTCAGGCTCCCGACGCCTCCCAGGACGGCCGGCCCGATTCTGCGCGGACGTACGTCGTGGCGGGCTGCAAGCTGAGCGCTGCGTCGCTTCAACCCGGACTTCACATCGTCGCGACGCCGATCGGGACCCTCGCCGACGTGACGCTCCGGGCGCTCGCCACGCTCGCGGCCGCCGACGTCATCCTGTGCGAGGATACCCGCGTCACCCGAAAGCTCGTCTCCCACTACGGGATCGCGACGCCGCTCAGCGCCTATCACGAGCACAACGCCGCGGAGATGCGGCCGCGCGTCCTTGCGCGACTTGCCGCCGGGGGGCGCGTGGCGCTGGTCAGCGACGCCGGAACGCCGCTGATCTCCGACCCCGGATTCAAGCTGGTGCGCGACGCGATCGGCGCGGACGCTTTCGTGACGGCCGCGCCCGGCGCGTCCGCCGTGCTCAACGCGCTCGTCCTCGCCGGACTGCCGACCGATCGCTTCTTCTTTGAGGGCTTTCTGCCCGCCAAGGCTCAGGCGCGCCGGAACCGCATCTCCGAACTCGCCACGCTGCCGGCGACCCTCGTGCTTTACGAGACCGGTCCCCGCGTCGCGGCCGCGCTCGCCGATCTGGCCGACGGGCTCGGCGACCGGCCGGCGGCTCTCGCGCGGGAGATGACCAAGCGCTTCGAGCAGGTCCGGAGGGGCGGGCTCGCCGCGCTCGCGGCGGCCCTTGGCGGGGAGCCCGCGCCGAAGGGCGAGATCGCGCTCGTCATAGGGCCGCCGCCCGACGAGGCGCCCGCCACCGTCGAGGACATCGACGCCCTGCTCGCCCGCGCGCTGGCCCGGGCCTCGGTCAAGGACGCCGCCGGCGAGGTCGCAGCCGTGACCGGCCGTCCGCGCCGCGAGGTCTATGCTCGCGCCCTCGAACTCGCCAAGCCGGCGCGCTGACCGTCATGGCGCCCGCCGAGCGGCGCCTGCGCGCCTTCCGACTCGGGTTGAGCGCCGAGACCGCCGCCGCCTGGCTGCTGCGACTCACAGGATGGCGGATCGTGGCTCGACGGGTTTCGGAAGGCGTCGGCGAGGTCGACATCGTCGCGACCCGCGGTCGCACCCTCGCCTTCGTCGAGGTCAAGGCCCGCGCCGATTTCGCGGCCGCGGCGGAAGCCGTGTCGCCCCGCCAGCAAGCCCGCATCCGGCGCGCCGCGGAAGCGTTTCTTGCGCGACGCCCGGCTTATGCAGGATATGTCGTGACCTTCGACGTCGTGCTCGTCGCCAAGGGAAGGCTGCCGCGACGGCTGCCGAACGCCTTCGGATTCTGAGCTTCTGGCTGGAAAGACCGTCATGCCGCTTCGTGTCGCCGTGCAGATGGACCCGATCGAGCGCATCAACATCGCGGGCGATTCGACCTTCGCCCTGATGCTCGAGGCGCAGGCGCGCGGCCATGAGCTCGCCGTCTACACGCCCGATCGTCTCTCGCAGATCGGTCGCGACGTGTTCGCCGCGGTGCGCCCCGCGACCGTGCGGGACGTCGTCGGCGACCACGTCTCGCTCGGCGAGGAGACCCGCGTCGCGCTGGGGGAGGAGGCCGACGTCATCCTGCTCCGGCAGGACCCCCCCTTCGACATGGCCTATGTCACCACCACCTACATGCTGGAGCGCATCCGCGACCGGAGCCTGGTGGTCAACGATCCGACGAGCGTGCGCGACGCGCCTGAAAAGGTGCTGGTGCTGGACTTCCCCCACCTGATGCCGCCGACCGTCATCACCCGCGACGTCGCGGAGATCGCGGCCTTTCGCGCCGAGCACGGCGACATCGTGGTCAAGCCGCTTTACGGCAATGGCGGGGCGGCGGTGTTTCGACTGACCTCAGACGACCTCAATTACGGGTCGCTGATCGACTTTTTCTCCACGACCTTCCGGGAGCCGTGGGTCGTTCAGAAGTTCCTGCCGGCGGTCTCCAGGGGAGACAAGCGCATCCTGCTGGTCGACGGCGTCTTCGCCGGCGCGGTCAACCGCGTTCCGGCGCCCGGCGACCTGCGCTCCAACATGGTGCGCGGCGGCGCAGCCCAGACCACGGAGCTGACGCCGCGCGAGCGGGAGATCTGCGAGACGCTCGGGCCCGAACTCAAGGCCCGTGGCCTGATCTTCGTCGGCATCGACGTGATCGACGGCAATCTCACCGAGATCAACGTGACGTCGCCGACCGGCATCCGGGCCATCAAGCGCCTGGGAGGACCCGACGTCGCGGTCGCGACCTGGGACGCAATCGAGGCGCGCGTCGCGCAGAGGCGAACATGACGCGACGAGGGATGGCGATCGGCCTCGCCTGGGCGACCATCGCATGGGTCGCGCCTGCGGTGGCGCAGGACGTGACTCCGCCCGGCTACAGCGTGCCGCCGCTTCCGAGCGTCACGACCGCCACGCCGGCGAAGGAGCTTTTCGGTCGCGCGAAAAGACCGAGCGCGGGGCCGGAGGCCTCGATCGGCTTCTACTCCAAAGGCTGTCTCGCCGGCGCCTCGGCGCTGCCCTTGTCGGGGCCGACCTGGCAGGTCATGCGGCCCTCGCGCAACCGCTATTACGGCCGCAGCGCGCTGATCGCGTTCGTTAAGCGCTTCTCCAGCCGAGTCGCGACCAACACCGCGTGGCCCGGGGTGCTGATCGGCGACATGTCGCAGCCGCGGGGCGGTCCGATGCTTAAGGGCCACGCCTCCCATCAGATCGGGCTCGACGTCGACGTCTGGTTGCGGCCGATGCCCAAGGTCGACATGACCCTGATCCAGCGCGAGACCATCATGTCGACCAACGTGGTCGCCGAGACCCGGAGCGACATGAACGCCTACTGGAGTTCGGACACGCTCCAGGTCATCAAGACGGCCGCGAGCGACCCCGCCGTGGAGCGGGTGCTGGTCAATCCCGCCATCAAGAAGCAGGTCTGCATGCAGGCCAAGGGCGACCGCTCCTGGCTGCGCAAGGTGCGGCCCGTGTGGGGGCACGACTACCATTTTCACGTGCGGCTCGGCTGCCAGGCCGGCGACGCGCTGTGCAAGTCGCAGAACGAGCCGGGCGCGGCGGAAGGCTGCGGCAAGGACCTCGACTGGTGGTTCACGCCCGGCCGCCTGTTCCCCCGGCCGCCCAAGGTCCCGCCGAAGCCCGCTCCGCCGTTGACGCTGGCCGGATTGCCGCCGGCCTGCACGGCGGTGCTCAACGGCAGATGAGTCGGATGTTCGCACAATGTTCTTGACGAGGTCGCCCGCGTCGCTACCATGACGGGCAGCGATTTTCGGGGGCGGCGTCATGGTCGTGTGGGTGTCGACGGTCGCGTTCGAAGGCATCGAGGCCAGGGCCGTCGACGTGCAGGTACAGGTCGCGCCGGGGCTGCCGGCCTTCAACGTGGTTGGGCTGCCGGACAAGGCCGTCACCGAGGCGCGCGAACGGGTGCGCTCTGCGCTGATCGCCTCCGGTCTGGCGCTGCCGCCGCGCCGCATCACCGTCAATCTCGCGCCGGCCGACCTGCCCAAGGAGGGCAGCCATTTCGATCTGCCGATCGCGCTCGGCCTGATGGCGGCGATCGGCGCAATCCCGGCGGACGCGCTCTCGGGCGTCACGGTGCTCGGCGAGCTTGCGCTCGACGGCACGATCGCCTCGGTCGCCGGCGCGCTGCCGGCCGCGGTCGCGGCGCACGCGCGCGGCCACGGGCTGATCTGCCCGGAGGCCTGCGGGGCCGAAGCGGCCTGGGCGAGCTCGGACCTCGACATCGTCGCGCCACGCTCGCTCATCCAGATCGTCAACCATCTGAAGGGCGTGCAGGTGCTGGCCCGGCCCCGGCCCGGCCTGCCCGACGCCGCGGCCCCGGCGGCGGATCTGAAGGACGTCCGCGGCCAGGAGACCGCGAAGCGCGCGCTCGAGATCGCCGCCGCAGGCGGGCACAATCTGCTGTTCTCGGGTCCGCCGGGGGCCGGCAAGTCGATGCTGGCGAGCCGGCTGCCGTCGCTGCTGCCGCCGCTCGGGCCGAAGGAACTGCTCGAGGTCGCAATGATCCGCTCGGTCGCGGGCGATCTCGCGGGCGGGCGTCTCACCAACCGCCGGCCGTTCCGCAGCCCCCACCATTCCGCCTCCATGGCGGCGCTCGTCGGCGGGGGCGCGCGCCCAAGGCCCGGCGAGATCGCGCTCGCCCACAACGGCGTGCTGTTCCTCGACGAATTGCCGGAGTTCTCCGCCCAGGCGCTCGACGCGCTGCGTCAGCCGCTGGAAAGCGGGGAGGCGGTGATCGCGCGCGCCAACCACCGCGTCGCCTATCCCGCCCGTTTCCAGCTGGTCGCAGCCATGAACCCCTGCCGGTGCGGGGGCGGAGAGGGCGGTCACGCCTGCCGGCGCGGGCCACGCTGCGCCGCGGAGTATCAGGCGCGCATCTCCGGTCCGCTGCTCGACCGCATCGATCTGCGCCTCGACGTGCCGTCGGTCACCGCCGCCGACCTGATGGCGCCGTCCGCCGCCGAGGACAGCGCGACGGTCGCGGCCCGCGTCCTCGCCGCCCGCAGTCTGCAGGCGCGCCGGAGCGTCGGTCTCGGCCTCTCCGACGCGCTTCTCAACGCGCATCTGCCGGTCTCGTCGGTGGAGGAGGTCGCCCGGCCCGACGCCGCCGGCCGCAAGCTGCTGGTCGACGCCGCCGACGCGCTGAAGCTGTCGGCGCGGGGCTATCACCGCGTGCTCAAGGTCGCCCGCACCATCGCCGACCTCGACGGCGCCGAAAGCGTCGGTCGTCTGCATCTTGCGGAGGCGCTGGCTTATCGCGCGTCTCCGCCGCCGCAGGCGCAGGCGCAGGCGGCGTGAATGATAGAGCTTTACGGAAGCAAAATAGCGATGGCTGAAGGGGTCGTCGCTGTATCGTTCACTCAACGAGAGCGACAAAATCGTGGGGACATGCTGGTGGAACGCGAGCCGGTCCGCCGGGCGCTACGGCCATGCCGGTATGCTGACTTTTGAGAGCCCTGACGGAAGTGAGCGCGTTGTGGTCCGCCAGCGGACCGATGGCGCATGGACCTACCGCCGGCAATTGCGGAGCGACGACGAGTGGGGGCCGCAGGGACCGGATTGCGGCATCTACGACAGCGCAGAAACGGCTGAAAATGAGGCCCGAAGTCGGGCGCCTTGGCTCATTCCGCGGTTCCACTAACCGACTTGCGATGGGCCCAAGTGGGTTAGGATCCGACCCTCGTCCGGCCGCAACCGGAGCGGACCTTCCGGCTCCGTGCCCGAGTGGTCGAGATGGGTCGACAGCACGGTGGTCAGCCTCCCGTCGACGGCGTCGAACATCGCCTCATCCGGTCCCAGGTTCAGCACGATCAAAAACGTCTCGCCGGTCGTCGGGTCGCGCCGTCGATAGGCGAGCAGGTCACCTTCGGCCGGCACGCTCTCATAGGCGCCGACGCTGAGGGCGGGATGGGCTCTCCGCAGCGCGAGCAGGGCGCGGTGGAGCGCGAGCGTCGAGCGCGGGTCGGCGGCCTGGTCCGCGACGTTGAGCGCGGCCGGGTCGCCCATCGGCAGCCAGGGCGCGCCTTCGGTGAAGCCGCCCTTGGGACTCCTGTTCCATGGCATCGGGGTGCGGGCAGGATCGCGGCCGTGGCCGGGCTCGTTCTTCTCCCATGGATCCTGCGCGAGTTCGTGCGGAACGGGCACGTCGCTCATGCCGATTTCGTCGCCGTAATAAAGGGTTGGCGTGCCGCGGAGGGTGAGCAGCAGCATGGCGGCGACGCGCGCCTGGGCGGCGCCGATCCGGCTTGCGACGCGCGACTGGTCGTGGTTGCCGAGCACCCAGTTCGGCCAGCCGCCGGGGGGCAGGGCGGCTTCGTAGGTCTCGATCAGCCGGGCGATCGCGCGGGCGTTCCAGGGCGCGAGAATCAGGTGGAAATTGAACGGCAAATGCACGCCGCCGAGCTCCGCCCCGTAATAGGCGACGAGCCGCTCCACCGGCAGGTAGATCTCGCCGATCAGCACCCGATCGTCATAGGCGTCGACCGCCGCGCGCAGCTCCGCGATCGCGTCGAACACCTCCGGTTGATCGGCGGAATGAAGCTGCAACAGCCGCGCAATATCGGGCGATTCCGCGCAATAATGCGGGTTGACCGGGTTATCGCGGAAGCCCGCGTCCTTGATCAGGTGCCAGATCACGTCGACGCGGAATCCGTCGACGCCGCGGTCGAGCCAGAAGCGCAGCACGTCGGCCATCGCCGCCCGCACCTCGGGGTTTCGCCAATTGAGGTCCGGCTGCTCGGTCAGGAAGGCGTGGTGGTAATATTGTCCGGTCACCGGATCGTAGGTCCAGGCCGGTCCTCCGAAATTGCTGATCCAGTTGTTCGGCGGCCCGCCGTCCGGCGCCGGGTCCCGCCAGATGTACCAATCGCGCTTAGAGGCCGTCCGGCTCGACCGGCTCTCGACGAACCAGGGGTGCTGGTCCGACGAATGGTTCGGCACGAAATCGAGGATCAGCTTCAGCCCGCGCCCATGGACGTCGGCGACGAGCCGGTCGAGGTCGTCGAGCGAGCCGAAGATCGGGTCCACGCCGCAATAGTCGGCGACGTCGTAGCCGAAATCCGCCATCGGGGAGGGGAAGATCGGCGACAGCCAGACCGCGTCGACGCCGAGATCGACAAGGTGGTCGAGCCGTCGGCGCACGCCTTCGAGATCGCCGATCCCGTCGCCGTCGGAATCCTGGAAGGACCGCGGATAGACCTGATAGACGACGCCGCGCTGCCACCACAGATGGTCCGTCATAGGCCTCAGATGTCGCTGCGCTTGAGGATGTAGTCGAGCCCGCCCAGGCGATACCACCGGTAGCCGTAGCCCTCGAGCACGACGCGGTGACGACCGTCCGCCTCGGGCTGGCTGTGCTCGTCGGAGAGCAGATTGGTCAGTTCGTCCGGCTCTTCGTCCTCGCCGCCGGGCCTGAAGACGACCTCCCGCGGCGCGGCGTCGAAATTGTGCAGGACGACGACGGCGTTGTTCCGCCAGTCGTAGCGCAGCGCGAGCGCCGCCTTGTCGCGGGTGGGCAGCACGCTGCATGCGCCCCAGCCGATCTCGGGCACCTCCTGGCGCATGCGAATGATGCGCTCGATCCAGTTGAGGAAGGAGTTCGGGTCGCGACGCTGGGCGGCCACGTTCACCGTCTCATAGCCGAAGCCGCCCCCGGAGATCGCCGGCAGGAAGGTCTTCTCCGCCGTCGAGAAGCCGCCATTGGGCTCCCGGGACCATTGCATGGGCGTGCGCGCGCAGTAGCGCTCGGCAAGCTTGAGATCGTCGCCCATGGCGATCTCGTCGCCATAGCGCATCACCGGGGTGCCCGGCAAAGTGAACATCAGGCTGTAGGCGAGCTCGAGCCGCCTGCGGTCGCCGGACAGCATCGGCGCGAGCCGGCGCCGGATGCCGCGATCGTAGAGCTGCATGGATTTGTCCGGGCCGAAGGCCTCGAACACCGCCTGGCGTTGCTCCGGCTCCAGCCGGCCGAGGTCGAGCTCGTCGTGGTTGCGCAGGAACACCCCCCACTGGGCGGTGCCATAAGCCGGCTTCGTCTCCTTGATCGCCTTGGCGAGCGGCTCGGCGTCGGCCGAAGCGAGCGCATAGAACAGCCGCTGGTTGACGTGGAAGTTGAACATCATCTGGAGGCGATCGCCGTCGTCGCCGAAATACTTCATCGACTCCTTCGGCAGCACGTTCGCCTCGCCCAGGATGACGCTGTCGCCCTTGCGCCACTGCAGAAACTCGCGGAACGAGCGCAGCATGCCGAAATCCGTCTTCGGCTCCTGCCCGGCCTGCGGCCCCTTCTCCGCGATCACGAACGGCACGGCGTCCATCCGGAAGCCCGACACGCCGAGCTGGATCCAGAACCCCATGATCTTCAGCAGTTCGGCCTGCACATGCGGGTTCGCCGTGTTCAGGTCAGGCTGAAACTCGTAGAAGCGGTGGAAGTAATAGGCCTTCGCCGCTTCGTCATAGGTCCATGTCGTCTTCTGGACCCCGGGAAAGACCATGCCCTGGTCTGCGTCTTTCGGCTTGGTCTTCGACCAGACGTACCAGTCCCGGTAGGGCGAATCCGGCGACGAGCGGGCGGATTTGAACCAGGGGTGCTGGTCCGAGGTGTGATTGACGACGAGGTCGATCAGCACCCGCATGCCGCGCTGCTTGCAGCCATGCGTGAACTCGACGAAGTCGCCGAGCGTGCCGTAGCGCGGATCGACGTCGTAATAGCTGGAGACGTCGTAGCCGTCGTCGCGGCCCGGCGAGGCCTGGAACGGCATCAGCCAGACGGCGGTGACGCCGAGCCCGTGGAGGTAGTCGAGCCGCCGCGTCAGGCCGCGGAAGTCGCCGACCCCGTCTCCGTCGGAGTCCATGAAGCTTTCGACGGAGAGACAATAGACGATGGCGTTCTTGTACCAGAGATCGGTGATCAAGCGGCGTTCTCCCCCGCGCGAGCGCCCCTCGCATGAGGGCGCAACGCAGGGGCGGCGAACGCGTTCCGCCCCGGTCTATCGGCGCGTCATCTCATCAGGCCGGCCGCCCGCAGCGCCTTTGCGATCACGGAGCCGATGTCCCCTCCGTCGCGCTGGGACGACGAGGGAGCCTCCATCCGCCCGGCGAAACCCGTGGCGCCGCTCGGGCGCTTGGTCTGCGCGCCGGGACGCGCCCGATCCGGCGACATCTCCTTCGGACGCGCCGGCCGCGCATCCGGGGAGCGGGTCGCCTTCGCCGGCTTCGCCTCGACGGGTTGCTTGGAAATGCCCCAGAAGGCCGAAATGGCCCCGGTCGACGACAGGCCGACATTGAGCATGTAGGGACCGGGCGCCTCGCCGCGCCCGGCGTCGACAGGCGTTCCATGGCCCATCCCCGAGACCAGGACGCATTCCACGACGTCGCGCTCGCCGGCTCGCCAGACCCGCTTGCGGTGAGCGCCGATCGTCTCCTCCCGGAAACCGTCGGGATGAACGCCGTGCACGTCGAGCCATTGCTTGACGAGTTCGTCGGCGTTCTTCGGGGCGACGGTGGAATCGGCCGTGCCGTGCCAGATCGAAACGACCGGCCAGGGTCCGTCGTGCCGGGAGCCGGAACGCACGCGGTCTCCGAGCTCGGCGCCCGATCGCGCCGTCGGCCGCCCCATCGCCTGGAAGGCTTCCGTGACGTTGCCGGCCGCGCCGCAGGGTAGACCGGCGACGATCGCGCCGCCGGCGAAGACCTCGGGATAGTGGCCGAGCAGGGAGGCCGCCATCGCGCCGCCAGCGGACAGGCCGGTCACGAAGATCCGACTGCGATCGAGCTCATGGCGGAGCGCCATCGCCTCGATCATCTCGCGGATCGACAACGCCTCGCCGAGGCCGCGCGAGGCGTCCGCCAGCTGAAACCAGTTGAAGCAGCCATGAGCGTTGTTGCCTGCGCGCTGCTCGGGATAAAGCACCGCGAAGCCTTCGGCCTCCGCAAGGCGGGACCATCCGGAGGAGGCGTCGTAGTCGATGGCGTTCTGGGTGCACCCGTGTAACACCACAACGAGCGGCGCGCCCGGCTTCAAGCCCGGGGGCGCGTAAGACAGCATCCTGAGGGCGCCAGGATTGGCGCCGAAGGACAGGGTTTCCTCGAGCCGAGGCTTGGCGCGCTTCGGCGCGCCTCCTGAGGGCTTGCGGCCGCCGAGGCGATCAAACGCGTCCCATCTGCGGCGAAGGCGGGAGGAGTCCGCCGTGTAGTTACCCGGATTGGCCATGTCAGCTTCCTGCTCGTCGAGCGCGCCGTCGCCGCGGTCGCGTCGCCATGAAGTGTATATTGCGCCGCACAGTTCAATATTGCATTGCAGCAACAGTTTGTCCGAGCGGCGCCCTTGGCCGGGGAGGCGAGACGGCGGTCTAGGCCTGTGGCCTTCGGCGGCCGCCCGCTTTATGGTCCGCCGCTTCCCTCGCCACTGTTCTTCAAGGCCGCCTGCGATGTCCGACGCCCCGCCCGACCGCCTGTCCTCCGATCCGTCGAGCCCGCATTACGACGAGGCCGTCCTGGCGCGCGGCGTCGGCATCCGCTTCAAGGGCGTCGAGAAGACGAACGTGGAGGAATACTCGGTGACCGAAGGCTGGATCCGCGTCGCCGCGGGCGCCGCCAAGGACCGGTTCGGCAATCCGATGACGCTGAAGCTCAAGGGCCCGGTCGAGCCCTATTTCCGCGATCTCGATTCGGGCGAAGCCCAGGGCTGACGGCGGACCTTGCCAGGCCGGCGTCACGCGATCTCCACGATCTCGACCTCGCCCGCCGGAGTGGCGGCGACGTCGCCGACCGCCTTGCCGAACAGCGCCCGCGCGAGCGGAGACATGTAGGACACCGAACCCTTGGTCGGATCGGCCTCATCCTCGCCCACGATGCGGTAGCTCTGACGCCGCCCGTCCTCGCGCTCGAACGTGACGCGCGTCCCGAAGGCGACGATGTCCTGGGTTTTCGGGGCCGCGATCAGCTCGGCGCTCGCCCGGCGGGCCGCGTAGTAGCGCAGGTCGCGCGCGGCGCGCGCCATGGCGGACCGGTCTTCGGCGACGCCGCCTGCGGCCTGGGCCGCCGCATAGGCGGCGCGCGCGTCCTGCAAGGCCGCGTCCAGAGCGGCGAGGCCTTCCGGCGTGACCAGATTGGGGTGAGCGGAAATCGGGCGGTCCGGCAGATCGGCCGCCGTCGCCTCGTAGTCCTGCTCCTTGGTGAACGCTACGGACATCGTGGCCCGCCTTTGTCCTTGAATCGTGGTCGGCCACCCTACAGCGTTCCGGCGCGGACGGCGAAGCTTTCGACGGCGCTCTGACGTCAAGCCTTCCTCAACCAACTCGGCTTACGGTTCCTTAAGCGATGTGCGTCCCGCACGGCGCCGGGACACGGAGCGAGGCGTGGCGTTCGAAGCGGCGGCGGCCTTCCTGGGCGGACTTGGCGTCGGCGTCGTCGCGCTCGGCCTGTTCTGGCGCCTGCGCTCCTCCCAGAAGGCGGCGCTGTTCGAGAGCGAGCTTGAAGCGCTTCGCGACGCGCTGTGGGAAGCGCAGGAGGCTGCCGAGCGGGCGCGCGCGGACGGCGCGAGCGCCCTCGCCGAAGCCGAAGCCCGGGCCGAGGCCGGGGCGCGCGTCAAGGCGAAGTTCCTGGCGACGGTCACGCATGAGATGCGGACGCCGCTGTCCGGCGTGATCGGGACCGCCGACCTTCTGCTCGACACGCAACTGGCCGCGGAACAGCGCACCTATGCGCGGGCGGTGAGGGAATCGGCCCACGCCATGCTGTCGCTGGTCGACGAGATTCTGGACATGTCCCGGATCGAGGCCCACCGCGTCACGCTGCAGGACGCGCCCTTCGCGGTCGCCGAGCTCGTCGAGAGCATCGCCGAGCTGCTTGCGCCGCGGGCGCAGGAGAAGGGGCTCGACCTCGCCGTCGGCTTCGGCCCGGACGCCCCGGCGGTCATCGTCGGCGACGGCGCCCGGGTGCGGCAGATCCTGCTGAACCTCGCGGGCAACGCGATCAAGTTCACCGCGCGAGGGGGCGTGGGACTGCGGGTCGACGTGGCGGGCGACTCGGTCCGCTTCTCGGTGCTCGACACCGGTCCGGGCTTCGACCCCGCCGACGCCGAGCGCCTTTTCGGCGAGTTCGAGCAGAGCGACGCGACCCCGACGGCGCGCGGCGTCGGGCTCGGCCTCGCCATCAGCCGGCGTCTCGCGGCCGCCATGGACGGCGCGCTTTCCGCGCACGGCGCGCCGGGCGCCGGGGCGACCTTCGTGTTCACTCTGCCGAGGCGGGTCGCCTCGGGCAGGATCTCCGACGAGGACGAGGAGCAGGCGCGCGCGAAGCTCGCCGGCCGCCGGGTCCTGGTCGCTTCGGACACGCCCTATGGCGGCCCTTGGCTGGTCGAGCAGCTCGGGGCGTGGGGAGCCGAGGCCCGCCTCGTCGCGCCGCGCGACGCGGCGGCGCTTTCGGCCGCCGTCGCGGTCGACGGGGCCCACACCGTGCTGATCGACCGGTCGCTTTCGACGCCCCCGGCGGAGCTCGCGGCCGCGGCGCGCCGCGCCGGCGCCGCGCGGGTGCTGCTGATGCTGTCGCCGGCGGAGCGGCGCGAGCTTTCGGCGCAGTCGCCCGACGGCTTCGACGGCTACCTCGTCAAGCCGATCCGAGCGGCCTCCGTCGTCAGCCGGCTCGACGACCCGCGGCCGCATATGGAGGTCGCGGCGGCGGCCGCCGAGCCGCTGACGATCGCGGCGGTCCCGTCCCGTCCGGCCCCCGGCGTCGAAGGCGGACCGCTCAAGGTGCTGATCGCCGAGGACGATCCGGTGAGCGCCCTGATCGCGCTCGCCCAGGTCGCGCGCCTCGGCCACCTGACCCAGCACGTCGCCGACGGACTCGCCGCCTGCGAAGCCTTCGAAGCCGAGCCTTACGACGCCGTCCTGCTCGATCTGCGCATGCCGGCGCTCGACGGTCTCGCCACGGCGCGGAGGCTGCGGGCGTTCGAGGCGCAGACCGGCCGCCGGCCGGCGCTGATCCTCGCTTTGACCGCGAACGTCTCGGACGACGACCGCGCGGCCGCGCGAGAGGCCGGGATGGACGACCTGCTGCCAAAGCCGCTCGACCGCCGGACGCTCGAAGCGCTGCTCGCGCCGCTCAGGACCGCCGCGTCGCGCGTCGCCTGACGGCGCGCCCGCGCCTCGCGCAAAGCCGTGAACGCCAACGGTTCGCGTTGTCACATACGCGTCGGCTATCTATGATCCTCTGACGGCGGGACGCGCTTCGCGGGGTCTCGGCGGGATCGTCCGCCGACCGCTCGGGCCGCGCTCCTCCCGCCGCGCAGAGGCGCCTCATGACGATCTCCCGCCCGAACCCGCAGGCTGCTCCCACCGGTTGGGCGGCGCGCTTCCGCATGCCCGCGGCCAACGCTCCGGCGGGCGGCGTCCGCTGGTTCCCCGGCTTTCCGACCAAGCCCAGCCGCAAGCGCCTCGCCGCCGCTGCCGCGGCGCTGCCGCAGCCGCTCGGGCGCATCGGCAATCTCGAGCTGACGCTCGCCGAACGGCCCAAGGACGTGAAGCGCGCCCAGAAGCTGCGCTACCGCGTGTTCTTTCAGGAAATGTCGGCGGCGCCGGACGCGATGACCCGGCTCGCCCGTCGCGACAAGGATCCGTACGACGCCGTCTGCGACCACCTCCTCGTGGTCGACCATGGCGCGGCGGCCCCCGGCGCCACGCCGGTCGCGGGAATCCGCGGCTTCGAGATCAAGGGTCTCGATTTCCGGGCGCTCGACTTCCAGAGCCCGCCGTTCCGGCCGAAGAAGCCGCCTGTGGTCGGCACCTACCGCCTTCTGCGCCAGGAGGTGGCCGAGCAGGCCTTCGGCTTCTACACCGCCGGCGAGTTCGAGATCGACGGGCTGCTCCGCAGGCATTCCGGCCTGCGGTTCCTGGAGCTCGGCCGCTCTTGCGTCCTCAAGCCCTACCGGGACAAGCGCACGGTCGAGCTGCTCTGGCACGGCATATGGGCCTATGTGCTGGCGCACCGAGTCGACGTGATGATCGGCTGCGCGAGCCTCGAAGGCGTTGATCCCGAGCGGCTAGCTCTGCCGCTGTCCTATCTCCACCATTTCCACGCCGCGCCGCCGGAGTGGCGCGCCTCGGCGGTGTCGGGCCGCCGCGTGGCGATGGACATCCTGCCGCGCGAGGCGATCGACCCGCGCGCGGCGCTGCGCGCGCTGCCGCCGCTGATCAAGGGCTATCTCAGGCTCGGCGCCTATATCGGAGACGGCGCGGTGGTCGACCGCCAGTTCGGCACGACCGACGTGCTGATCGTGCTGCCGCGCGCGGCGATCAGCCCGAAATATGTCGACTACTACGGCGCCGGCGCCGGCCGTCACGCCGCCTGAGCCGACGGACCGCGCGACCCTGGCGTCCTGCCGGCGAGATCCGCCGGCGCTCCCCTCGGCCGGCCCCGCCGGCGCGCTGCGACGCCGCGACGCGTGACGTAGGCTACGCCGTGCGGCACGGTGGATCCGCCACGCGCGGGATCGGCCGGCGCGCATGATCCGCGAGCCCCAGCGCCGACCTTGCCCGAGCGTCCCATCAAGATCGTCGTGATCGACGCCAGCCCGGTGCGATCGGCCATTCTCGAGGACGGCCTGCGCGAAGCGGGCTACGCGACGGTGGTGCGGATCGGCGATCACGCCAACCTTCTCGAGCGGATCTACGCCATCGATCCCGACGTCATCCTGATCGGGCTCGAAAATCCGAGCCGCGACGTGCTGGAGCAGATGTTTCAGGTCAGTCGCGCCGTGCGGCGGCCGGTCGGAATGTTCGTCGACCAGACCGACGCCGCCTCGATCGAGGCCGCGATCGACGCCGGCGTGTCGGCCTATGTCGTCGACGGCCTGCGAAAGGAGCGGGTGCGCCCGATTCTCGAGACGACGATCAGCCGCTTCAACGCCTTCGCCCGGCTGCGCTCCGAACTCGAGCAGGCGCGCTCCCAGCTCGAGGAGCGCAAGATCGTCGATCGCGCCAAGGGCGTGCTGATGCGCTCCAAGAACATCGGCGAGGAGCAGGCCTACGCGTTGCTCCGCACCGTCGCGATGAACGAGAAGAAGAAAATCTCCGAGATCGCCCAGGCGGTCGTCACCGCCGCGGAGCTGCTGAAATGAGTCTGGACCGCGTCACGATCGGCTTCATTCCCCTGGTCGACGCGGCGATCCCGATCATCGCGGCCGAGATCGGCTTCGCGGCCGCCGAGGGCCTCGCGATCGACCTCCGGCGCGAGATCTCCTGGTCGAACATCCGCGACCGTCTCACGCTCGGCCATTTCGACGCCGCCCATCTGCTCGCGCCGGTCGCGATCTCGACCACGCTCGGCCTCAACACGATCAAGGCGCCGCTGATCGCGCCGATCACGCTGGGGCTCAACGGCAACGCGGTCACGATCGCTCCCCGGCTGCACGACGAGATTGTCGGGCGGCTCGCTCCGGGGGCGTCGCTCTCCGATCCCATGGCCACCGCGGCGGCCTTCGCGCAGGTGGTGCGCGGCCGGGCGATATGCGGCGACGAGCCGCCCACCCTCGGCATGACCTTTCCGTTCTCGACCCACAATTATCAGCTGAGGCTCTGGCTCGAGGCCGGGGGCCTCGTCCCCGACGTCGACGTGCGGCTCGCGGTGGTGCCGCCGCCCTTCATGGTCGACGCGCTGCAGAACGGCCATGTCGAGGGGTTCTGCGTCGGCGCGCCCTGGAACTCGGTGGCGGTCGATCTCGGCCTCGGCCGCATCCTGCATCTCGGGGTCGAACTGGTCCGGCGCTGCCCCGAAAAGGTGCTCGCGATGCGCGCGGGCTGGGCGGCGGAGCGACCCGAGACGGTGGCGCGCCTGATCCGGGCCTGCGCGCAGGCGGCGGCCTGGCTCGACGAGCCGGCGAACCGGCCCGAGGCCGCCCGGCGCCTGGCCGCCTCGGAGCGGCTCGACGTGCCCGCAGCCCTCATCCAGCGCACGCTCGACGGCCGGCTGCCGACCGGCGCCGGCGACGTCCGGGTCTCAGACCACTACATCCTGTTCGGGCAGGAGAACGCCTTGCGGCCCGATCCGCGGCACGCAACGTGGCTCTACGGCGAGATGAGCCGGTGGGGGCAGGCGCCCGCCGGTCTCGACGAGGCCGCCGCCGCCGTCTACCGGCCCGACCTCGCGGACGCCGCGCTCGGCGGCGCCGCGTCCGGGGCGAGCGAGGTCGACGCCCTCGGCCTGTTCAACGCCTGAGTCAGGGTCGGTCGCGCGCGTTTCGGCGCCTTTTTTGAGTGCACTGCACAAGAGTCGTGCTCGACCTGGTTGCGTCGCATCAGGGAACCGCCGTGGGACACGTGCGACCCCGCACGGCCGGGATCGTTCATTCTCTTAGGTTTCGATGATTTCTTCCCGCCGTTCCAAATCTTGGCACGGCGCTTGAAAGGGAAGGGCGTGGTTCACCGTCGGCGCTGACGTCGGACCTCACGCCCAATGAGGGGCAGCCAGCGACGCCGCTGAACGAACACGCCGTGGAGGCGTGTCGGTCAGCGGCTTTTTTGTTTCAGCCGTCCCGCGAGACGGGACGGCCCCCATCCCAGCGCCCGAGGGCGCCCATGGAGCCGATGTCTCGATGAGCAACGACGCCAGATTTCCTTTCTCTCGGGGCCTCGACCGCCGCGGCGTGCTGCGCGCCGGCGCAGCCACGGCGGCGACGCTGCTCGCGGCCCGGACGCTGTCGCCCTCCGGCGTGTTCGCGCAGGGCGCTGGACCTGAGACGACCAAGGCGAAGCTCGGTTTCATCGCGCTGACCGACGCCGGTCCGCTGTTCGTCGCCAAGGAGAAAGGCCTTTTCGACAAATACGGCATGACCGACGTCGAGATCGCCAAGCAGTCGTCCTGGGGCACGACGCGCGACAACATCGTTCTCGGCTCCGGGGCGGGCGGCATCGACGGGGCCCACATCCTCACCCCTATGCCGTATCTGATCACCACAGGCGCGATGACGCAGAACAACCGGCCGACGGAGATGTTCATCCTCGGCCGCCTGAACGTCGCCGGCCAGTGCATCTCGGTCGGCCAGGAGTACGCCGACCTCAAACTCGGGACCGACGCCAAGCCGTTCAAGGCGGCGCTGGAGAAGAAGAAGGCGTCGGGCAAGGAGGTGAAGGCCGCTATGACCTTCCCCGGCGGCACCCACGATCTGTGGATCCGCTACTGGCTCGCCGCGGGCGGCATTGATCCGAACAAGGACATCCAGACCATCGTCGTTCCGCCGGCCCAGATGGTCGCGAACATGAAGGTCGGCACGATGGACTGCTTCTGCGTCTGCGAGCCCTGGAACGAGCAGCTCAAGAACCAGAAGATCGGCTACACCGCGCTCACCACCGGCGAGCTCTGGGACAAGCACCCGGAGAAGGCGTTCGGCATGCGCGCCGATTACGTCGAGAAGAACCCGAAAGCCGCGAAAGCCCTGCTGATGGCCGTGATGGAGGCCCAACAGTGGTGCGAGAAGATGGAGAACAAGGAGGAGCTCGCCGCCATCTGCGCCAAGCGCAACTGGATCGGCGCGCCGGTCTCCGACACCGTCCAGCGCATGAAGGGCGTGTTCGACTACGGCGCCGGCAAGCCGGTCGTCGAGAACAGCCCATACATCATGCATTACTGGGATCATCAGGCGGCCTATCCGTTCAAGAGCCATGACGCGTGGTTCGTTACGGAAGACATCCGCTGGGGCTACCTGCCCGAGAACACCGACATCAAGGCGCTGGTCGACAAGGTCAACCGCGAGGACCTGTGGCGCGAGGCCGCCAAGGAGCTCGGCGTGACCGACATCCCGACATCGACCTCGCGCGGCGTCGAGAAATTCTTCGACGGCAAGGTGTTCGACCCCGACAAGCCCAGCGATTACCTCGCGAGCCTCGACATCAAGAAGACGGCCTGACCAGGCGCGGACGGGCGGCCGACGACGGTCGCCCGCCCTCCGACGCCGCGCGTCCTCCTCGGAGACACTCGATGACCCAGACCGCAGCCGCGACGTCGAACGTGACGCCGCTCAAGCCGACGGCGCAGACGACCGCCACGGTCGTCGCGCTGCCGACGCCGAAGAAGCCCCTGTTCGGACCCCGCGTGAAGACGCGCGCGATGGAGGCGGCGGCGACGTTCATCCCGCCGCTTCTCACCATCGCGGCGCTGCTGCTGCTGTGGGAGATGCTGTGCTCCTCCCCGACGGCGTCGCTTCCCTCGCCGTCCCGGGTGGTCGCCGACACCTGGGAGCTGATCCTCAACCCGTTCTACGACAATGGCGGCAACGACAAGGGGCTGGGCTGGCAGCTCTACGCCAGCCTGAAGCGCGTCGCGCTCGGCTACGCGCTCGCCGCCATCGTCGGCATCGCGCTCGGCGCGCTGGTCGGCGGCTCGACCTGGGCGATGCGCGGGCTCGATCCCGTGTTCCAGGTGCTGCGCACGATCCCGCCGCTCGCCTGGCTGCCGCTCTCGCTCGCGGCGTTCCGCGACGGCGAGCCCTCGGCGATCTTCGTGATCTTCATCACCGCGATCTGGCCGGTGATCATCAACACCGCCGTCGGCATCCGCAACATTCCGCAAGATTACAAGAACGTCGCGCAGGTGCTGCGGCTCAATCCGATCGAGTATTTCCACAAGATCATGCTGCCGGCGGCCGCCCCTTACATCTTCACCGGGCTTCGGATCGGGATCGGCCTGAGCTGGCTCGCGATCGTCGCAGCCGAAATGCTGATCGGCGGCGTCGGAATCGGCTTCTTCATCTGGGACGCGTGGAACTCGTCGCGCATCAGCGACATCATCCTCGCGCTCATCTACGTCGGCGCAGTCGGCTTCGTGCTCGACCGCATCGTCGCCCTCGTCGCCGGCGCGGTCACCCGCGGCACGGCCGCTTCGTGAGGATGAGCCGCATGTCAAAACCGTTCCTGACCATCGAACACATCGACAAGACGTTCACCCGCGGCGCCATGACCAACGAGGTGCTGAAAGACATCTCGCTGGAGGTCAACGAGGGCGAGTACATCTCGATCATCGGCCACTCCGGCTGCGGGAAGTCGACGCTGCTCAACATCGTCGCCGGCCTCACCAAGGCCACGACGGGCGTCGTGTTCCTCGAAGGCAAGGTCGTGGACGAGCCGGGCCCGGACCGGGCGGTGGTGTTTCAGAACCACTCCCTGCTGCCGTGGCTGACCTGCTACGAGAACGTCGCGCTCGCCGTCGACAAGGTCTTCGGCCGATCGAAGTCGAAGGCCGAGCGGCACGACTGGGTGATGCACAAGCTCAAGCTCGTGCATATGGAGCACGCCAAGGACCGGCGCCCGTCCGAGATCTCGGGCGGCATGAAGCAGCGCATCGGCATCGCCCGCGCGCTCGCCATGCAGCCGAAGGTGCTGCTGCTCGACGAGCCGTTCGGCGCGCTCGACGCGCTGACGCGCACCCATCTGCAGGACCAGGTCATGCAGATCCAGACCGAGCTCAAGAACACGGTGCTGATGATCACCCACGACGTCGACGAGGCGGTGCTGCTGTCCGACCGCATCGTGATGATGACCAACGGCCCGTCCGCGCGGATCGGCGAGATCCTCGACGTTCCGCTGCCCCGGCCGCGCAAGCGGCTCGAGCTCGTCTCCGACCGGACCTACATCGCGGCGCGCGCGTCGGTGCTCAAATTCCTCTACGAGCGCCACCGCTTCGTCGAGGCGGCCTGAGGGCGGAGGTCGCACGATGGAGCGCGAACGCCTCGTCCTCGTCGGCGCCGGAATGGCCGGCCTGAAGCTCCTGGAAGAGCTGAAGGCCGCCTGTCCGGGGCGCTACAACGTCACCGTCGTCGGCGCCGAGCCGGAGCCGGCCTACAACCGCGTGCTGCTCTCGTCGCTGCTCGCGGGAGAGGCCGGCGACGAGGACCTCGCGCTGAAGGACCGCGCCTGGTACGGCGCGAACGGCTACCGCCTGTTCACCGGCGCCGAGGCGCGTTCGATCGACCGGGCGGCGAAGCGCGTCATGCTGCGCGACGGTCGGGTGATCGGCTATGACCGGCTTGTGCTCGCGACCGGTTCGGAGGCGATCCGCCTGCCGCTGCCGGGCGCGCATCTCGCGCAGGTGCTCACCTTCCGCGACCGCTGCGACGCCATGCGGCTGTCGGCGCTCGCCCGCCCCGACGCGCGGGCGATCGTCGTCGGCGGCGGCCTGCTCGGGCTCGAGGCCGCCTACGGGCTGGCGAAGCTCGGCTGCGCGGTCACCGTCGTCCACCTCGCCGACCGGCTGATGGAGCGCCAGCTCGACGCCCGCGGCGCCGCGACGCTGAGGCGCGCGATGGAGGCGAAAGGCGTCAGCTTCGTGCTGGGCGCGCAAAGCCAGGCGATCCTCGGCGAGACCCACGTCACCGGTCTCGAGCTCGCCTCGGGCGAGGTGCTGCCGGCCGACATGGTCGTGATGGCCTGCGGCGTCCGCCCCAACGCGGCGCTCGGCCGCGACGCGGGGCTCGAGGTCAGGCGCGGGATCGTGGTCGACGACGCGCTGCGGACCTCCGATCCGGCCGTCCACGCCATCGGCGAGTGCGCCGAGCATCGCGGCGTGGTCTACGGCCTCGTCGCGCCGGCCTACGAGCACGCCCGGACGCTCGCCGCCCATCTCGCCGCGGCGCCCTCCGCCTCTTATGCCGGCAGCGTGCTGTCGACCAATCTCAAGGTGTCGGGCGTCGACGTGTTCTCCGCCGGCGCGATCGAGGCCGAGGACGGCGAGGAGACGATCACGCTCGCCGATCCAGGCCACGGCCATTACCGCAAGCTGATCGTGCGCGACGACCGGCTCGTCGGCGCGATCCTCGTCGGCGAGGCGTCGGACGCGCTCTGGTACCTCGACCTGATCGCGAAGGGCGCGCCGCTCGGACCGTTGCGCGACGACCTCGCCTTCGGCCGCGGTTTCGCGGCGGCGGCGTAAGGGGGCGGCGATGACCGGCGATTTCTCTCCTGACCAGAAGCGTTATCTCGAAGGCTTCGTCTCGGGCGTCCAAGCGGTCCGCGGCGCGCGCGGCGCGCCCGGCTTCGGCGGCGCCGCTCCGTTCGGGGGCGCGGCGAAGGCCGTCGCGTCGCCCGCTCCCGCGCAGCCGACGCCCAGCGGACCGGACGCCATCCATCTCGCGGCCATGGCGCGCCAGGAGGCGGCCGGCAAGAAGCTCAGCCCCCAGGAGAAGGCGAAGCGCGACGAGCACCCGTTCGACGCCTATGCGCGCCTCAAGGGGCTCGCGGCCGAGAACAAATTCGCCAAGGCGACCGACGACTTCCGCATCCGCTTCCACGGGCTGTTCTATGTCGGGCCGACGCAGGATTCGTATATGTGCCGGCTCAGGATCCACAACGGGATCCTGAAGGCCTGGCAGTTCCGCGGCGTCGCCGACCTCGCCGAGCAATACGGCGGCGGCTACTGCCACGTCACGACGCGCGCCAACCTGCAGGCGCGCGAGATCGGCGCGGCGGACGGCATCGCCTTCATCGAGGGCCTCGTCGACCTCGGGCTGACCTCGAAGGGCTCCGGCGCCGACAACATCCGCAACGTCACGGGCACGCCGACCGCGGGAATCGACCCGCAGGAGCTGGTCGACACGCGGCCTTACGCCCGCGAGTGGCACCACCACATTCTCAACGACCGCTCGCTCTACGGCCTGCCGCGCAAGTTCAACGTCGCCTTCGACGGCGCGGGCCGGATCGCAGCTCTCGAGGAGACCAACGACATCGGCTTCCAGGCGGTCGACGTTCTCGACGGCCATGGCCTCAAGCCCGGAATCTGGTGGCGGCTCGCGCTCGGCGGCATCACCGGCCACCGCGACTTCGCCCGCGACACCGGCGTCGTCGTGCCGCTCCCGGACGCGATCAAGGTCGCGGACGCGATCGTGCGCGTGTTCATCGCGAGCGGCGACCGCACCGACCGCAACAAGGCGCGCCTCAAATACGTGCTCGACGCGTGGGGCTTCGACACATTTCTCGAGGAGGTCGAAAAGCTGCTCGGCGCCAAGCTCGTCCGCGCGCCGGCCGAAGCGGTCGCGCCGCGGCCGGAAAGCGACCGGCTCGCCCATATCGGCGCCCATCCGCAGAAGCAGCCCGGCCTCAACTGGATCGGCGTCTCCCTCAATCTCGGCCGGATGGACTGCGAGCAGATGCGGGCGCTGGCCGCCCTCTCCGAGCGGCTCGGCGACGGCGATATCCGCCTCACCGTCTGGCAGAACCTGCTGATCTCGGGCGTCCGCGACGAGGACGTCGCCGAGGCGGAGGGGAAGATCGCCGAGATCGGGCTCGCGACGTCCGCCTCGAACGTGCGCGCCGGCCTGGTCGCCTGCACCGGCAACCGCGGCTGCAAGTTCTCGGCGGCCGACACCAAGGGCTTCGCGGACATGATCGCGACCCATATCGACGGGATCGGCCTCACGGTCGACACGCCGATCAACATCCACGCCACCGGCTGCCACAACTCCTGCGCCCAGCATTACATCGGTGACATCGGCCTGATCGGCGCGCGGGTGCCCGTCGGCGAGGAGGACACCGTCGACGGGTTCAACGTGCTGGTCGGCGGGGGCTTCGGGACGGACGCCACGATCGGCCGGGAGCTCGTGACCGAGGTGAAGGGCGAGGACTGTCCGGCCGTCGTCGAGAAGATGCTCCGCGGCTACCTCGCGCGCCGCGCCTCCCCCGAGGAGAGCTTCGCCGCATTCACGCGGCGGCACGAGATCGACGCGCTGAAGTCGATCTTCGAGCTGGAGGAGACAGCGTGAGCAAGATCGTCTCTCAGGCCGACTGCGTGCTTCGAGACGCCTTGGCTCGCGCCAAGGCTCCTCAGCATGAGGATGGTCTCGTCTTCCTCCACGCTCCTCATGCTGAGGAGCCCGCGTCAGCGGGCGTCTCGAAGCACGCACAGCCCTTCCTCCGTTCCGCTGGAGGCGTCATATGACCGCGCAGTCCCAGATTCTTCCCCCCCTGGTGCCCGAGAACGCGCCCTTCAGCCAGGAGCAGCGCTCCTGGCTCAACGGGTTCTTCGCGGGGCTGCTGTCGATGGACGGGGGCATGCAGGCGCTGTCGCGCGACGCCGCCACGGCGCTGCTCGGCGATCCCCTGCCGGGCGAGAGCCCGTCGGCGCCCGTCGAAGAGGAGGATGACGGCGCCCCCTGGCACGACGCGTCGATGCCGATCGACGAGCGCATGCAGCTCGCCGAGGGCAAGCCGCTGAAGCGCCGCATGATGGCGGCGATGGCGCAACAGGATTGCGGCCAGTGCGGCTATCTCTGCGACAGCTACGCCGAGGCGATCGCGACACGCGAAGAGACCAAGCTCAATCTCTGCGTTCCCGGCGGCAAGGAAACGCAGCGCATGCTGAAGAAGCTCGCCGTCGAGCTCGACGGCGGCGCGGCGCCTGCGGCCGCGGAAAAGCCCGTCGAGGCCGCTCCCGCCGCGCCGCCCGCGATCGAGCCAGGCCGTTCGCGCGAGACGCCGGTCGAGGCCACGTTCCTGTCGAAGGCGAAACTGACCGGGGAGGGCTCAGACAAGGAGACCCACCATGTCGAGATCGACCTGTCGGGCTGCGGGCTGACCTATGAGCCGGGCGACAGCTTCGGCCTGTTCGCGGCCAACTGCCCGGATCTGGCCGCAGCCGTCGCCGCCCGCCTCGGCGCGCCGCTCGATCAGGTCGTCGCTCATGACGGCCACGCCTATCCGCTGGCGACATGGCTCTCCGAGAAGGTCGCGCTCGGGGCTGCGCCCGACGCGCTGTTCGAGCTGCTTGCGGCCTATGTCGAGGATCCCAGCGACAAGGCGAAGCTCGCGAAGCTCGCCGAGGGCGACGACCCGGACGGCGATCTCGCGAGTCTCGACGTGCTCGCCGCGCTCGAGAAGTTCCCGGCCGCGAACCCGCCCGTCGCCGAACTGCTCGGCGCGCTGGAGCCGCTGCAGCCGCGGCTCTATTCGATCTCCTCCGCGCTCTCGGCCGATCCCGGCAGGGTCAGCCTGACCGTCGACGCCGTGCGCTACCGGGTCGGCGAGCGCACGCGCCTCGGCCTCGCCTCGACCTATCTCTCCGACCGCGTCGAGCCCGGTTCGAAGCTCAAGGTCTACGTCCAGAAGGCGCACGGCTTCGGCCTGCCGAAGAGCGGCGACACGCCGATCATCATGGTGGGGCCGGGCACCGGCGTCGCGCCCTTCCGCTCCTTCCTGCGCGACCGGCGGGCGACCGGCGCGACCGGCGGAGCCTGGCTGTTCTTCGGCCACCAGCGCGAAGCGACGGACTACTTCTACAGGGACGAACTTGCGGAGCTCGCCGCCGCCGGCGCGTTGACGAAGCTGTCGCTCGCCTGGTCGCGCGACGGCGCCGCCAAGGTCTACGTCCAGGACCGTATGCGCGAGGCCGGCGCCGAGCTGTGGGCGTGGCTTGAGAAGGGCGCGCATTTCTACGTCTGCGGCGACGCCAAGCGCATGGCCGCCGACGTCGAGAAGGCGCTTGTCGACATCGTCGCCCAACATGGCGGCAAGGGAGAGGGGGCGAAGGCCTTCGTCGCCGACCTCAAGAAAGCCGGCCGCTACCAGGCGGACGTGTATTGATGGTCACGCCGGGGGCGCCGTCCTGCGTGCTTCGAGACGCCTCGGCCGACGCCGAGGCTCCTCAGCATGAGGATCGTTGGAGCCCTGGAATCCTCCTCCTCGCTCCTCATGCCGAGGAGCGCCGCAGGCGCGTCTCGAAGCACGCAGGGTCCGGCGCGTCGGGCGCCCGGCCATGAACATCCACGCGCGCGAGCCGCAGGCGGGGCCGACGCGGACGACCTGCCCCTATTGCGGGGTCGGCTGCGGGGTGCTGGCGCAGCCCGACCACCAGGGCGGCGCGACCATCGCCGGCGACCCGGAGCACCCGGCGAATTTCGGCCGGCTGTGCTCCAAAGGTTCGGCGCTCGGGGAGACGCTGTCGCTCGACGGGCGGCTGCTGCACCCGGAGATCGACGGCCGCCGGGTCACTTGGGACGCGGCCCTCGACGCCGTCGCCGACGGGTTCCGCCGCACGCTCGAGGCGCACGGACCCGAGGCGATCGCGATCTATCTCTCGGGCCAGCTGCTGACCGAGGACTATTACGCCGCGAACAAGCTGTTCAAAGGCTTCCTCGGCTCGGCCAATGTCGACACCAATTCGCGTCTGTGCATGTCCTCCTCGGTGGCGGGCCACAAGCGCGCCTTCGGCGCCGACACCGTGCCGGGGACCTATCGCGACCTCGAAACCGCCGATCTGCTGGTGCTGGTCGGCTCGAACGCCGCCTGGTGCCATCCCGTGCTCTATCAGCGGATGCTGGCGGCGCGGGCGGCGCGGGGGACGAAGATCGTCGTCGTCGATCCCCGCCGCACGGCGACCGCTCAGGAGGCGGACCTTCATCTGCCGATCGTCTCGGGCGGCGACGCGGCGCTGTTTTCGGGACTGCTCGTCGCGCTCAGCCAGCGGGCCAAGCTCGACTCCGCCTTCGTGGCCCAGCACACCGAAGGCTTCGGCGGCGCGCTCGCCCGCGCCCGCGAGATCGCGCCGGACGCCGCCGCGACCGCCGCCGCCTGCGGCGCTCCGCTCGCCGACGTCGAGGCGTTCTTCGCGCTCTATGCGGGGACGGAGCGCGTCGTCACGCTCTACAGCCAGGGCGTCAACCAGTCGGCGCAGGGGACCGACAAGGTCAACGCCATCCTCAACGTCCATCTCGCGACCGGCCGCATCGGGCGCGAGGGCATGGGGCCGTTCTCGCTCACCGGCCAGCCCAACGCGATGGGCGGACGCGAGGTCGGCGGGCTCGCGAACCAGCTCGCCGCCCATATGGGGTTCGACGCGGAGTCGATCGATCGCGTCGGCCGCTTCTGGGGCGCGCCGCGCATTGCGGAAGGCGAGGGGCTGAAGGCGGTCGACATGTTCGACGCCGTCGCGCGCGGCGAGATCAAGGCGCTGTGGGTCATGGGCACCAACCCGGCGGCCTCGCTGCCGCGGGCGGACGCGGTCGGCGACGCGCTCGCCCGGCTCGACTGCTTCGTGGTGTCGGAGAACGTCGCCTCGAACGACACGCTGTCCGCCGGCGCGCACATCCGGCTGCCGGCGGCCGCCTGGGGCGAGAAGGACGGCACGGTCACCAATTCGGAACGCCGGATCTCGCGCCAGCGGCCGTTCCTCGCGCTGCCGGGGCTCGCGAGGCCGGACTGGTGGGCGGTGGCGCAGGTCGCGGGTCGCCTCGGCTTCGGCGACGCCTTCGACTGGCGGACGCCCGGCGAGGTGTTCCGCGAGCACGCCGCGCTCTCCGCCTTCGAGAACGCGGGGACGCGCGACTTCGACATCGGCGCGCTGAGCGGGCTCGACACCCGCGACTACGACCGGCTGGAGCCGATCCAGTGGCCGGCGCCGTCCGGATCGGCGCGCAAGGAGACGCGCTTCTTCGCCAAGGGCGGCTTCTTCACGCCGGATCGCCGCGCCCGCTTCGTCGCCGTCGCGACGCCGGCGCAGCCGGCCTCGACCGACGACGTCTATCCCTACCGGCTGAACACCGGCCGCATCCGCGACCAGTGGCACACCATGACGCGGACCGGCAAAAGCCCGCGCCTCGCGAGCCATCTGCCGGAGCCGTTCCTGGAGATCGCGCCGAGCGACGCGGAGCGCGAGGGGCTCGTCGAGGGCGGCTTCGCGCGCGTGACCACCGCGCATGGCGACGCCATCCTCAGGGTCCGGGCGGAGCCCGGCGCGCAGGAGGGCGCGCTGTTCGCGCCCATCCACTGGACGGGCGAGACCTCGTCGAACGGGCGGATCGGCGCGCTGGTGCACGCCGTGGTCGATCCGTTCTCCGGCCAGCCCGACGCGAAGGCGACGCCTGCCGCCGTGGCGCCGGTCGCCTTCGCCCGGCAGGGCTTCGCGCTGACGCGCGGACGGCTCGGCGCCCCAGGCGCCGCGACCTGGTGGGCGAAGGCCGCGGCGCCGGACGGCGCCGGCCTGCTGTTCGCGCTGGACGGCGAGGTTTGGCTGGAGACCCTGTTTCCCGACCTCGCGCCGGAGGACGAGATCGTCGAGTTCACCGACGCCGGAGCCGGCGTCTACCGCGCCGCCGCCTTCCGCGACGGCGTGCTGGAGGCCTGTCTGTTCGTCGGACGGGCCCGCCAGGAGAGCGCCTGGACCTTCCTGCGCGGCAAGCTGGGGCAGCCTTTGTCGGGCGGCCAGATCCGCGGCCTGCTGCTGGCCGGCCGCGCGACCGACGGCCTGAGCTCCGGGCCGCTGGTCTGCGCCTGCCACGGGGTGCCGCAGAGCGCGATATCCGCCGCGATCGCCGCCGGCGCCTGCGATGCGGCCGCGGTCGGGGCGGCGACCAAAGCCGGCACCAATTGCGGCTCGTGCCTGCCGGAGATCCGCAGGATGCTCGCCGCCGAACGCGCCAAGGCGCCCGCCGCGGACGTCGCCGCCAGCGCCTGATCTTCAGGGCGGATTTTGCTGTCCTGAGCTACGCCGGGAAGGCGAAGACGATGCGCGTGCCGCGATGGCTGGCGTCGCGTTCGATGCGCGACTGGATCGTCGCGGCCATCGTTCGCACGATCTTCTGCCCGAGCCCCGTGCCCTGCGGCGTCTCGGATTCGCTCATGCCGACGCCGTCGTCCTCGACGCTGAGCGCGCAACTGCCGTTGAGGCAGGCGAGCTCCACGCGCACCTCGCCTTCGACGCCTCGGGGATAGGCGTATTTGAAGGCGTTGGTGACGAGTTCGGTCACGATCACGCCGAGCGAGACCGCCTTGTCCGTCGCCATCCGCATCGGCTCCACCGCGAGCGCGATGCGGTGCGGGCGATCGCTGGTCTTGAGCGAGCTCTCGAGCTCCTCCGCAAGCCCCGCGAGATAGTCCGCCATGTCGACCATGCGGACGTCGTCGGAGGTGTAGAGCCGGCGGTGAATCTGGGCGATGGCGAGGATGCGCGCCTCCGTCTCGCGCATCATGTCGCGCGCGGGGCCGTCCGGGATCGACGTCGACTGGAGATGCACGAAGGCCGAGACGAGCTGCAGGCTGTTGCCGACGCGATGGTTGACCTCGCGGAGCAGCGTCTCGGCGCGCTCCTTGGCCTCCAGCACCGCGCGCTCGGCGGCCTCCTTCATGCGGCGCAGCTCGATCTGCTCGATCGCCTGGCTGATCGCTGCGCGCAGCAAAGCGAGGAACTCGCCGGCGACGTCCTTGATCACGTAGTCCGTCGCGCCCGCCTTGAGCGCGGCGATCGCGACCCTGCCGTCATCTGTGCCGGTCACGTAGATCACCGGCGGCGCCTCCGGCAGGGCCTTGATCGCCGGCAGAATGTCCAGCCCGGTCTCGCCGGCGAGGAAATGGTCGAGGGCGACGACGTCGAAAGGCCGCTCCGACAGCAAAGCGAGCCCCTCGCCGCAGCTCGCCACGGCGGTCACCGCATAGCCCGCCCGCGTCAGGTCGCGCCCGACGAGGCGGCGCAGCCCCTCGTCGTCCTCGATGTAGAGGACCGTGCGCTGAGCCTCGCCCTGGACGGGCTTCGGGGTCATGCCTCGGGCACCTGCATGACGGACAGGAAGAGGCCGAGCTGGCGGATCGCGGTCGCGAAGGTGTCGTAGTCGACCGGCTTGGTGATGTAGACGTTGCAGCCGAGATCGTAGCAGCGCTGGATCTCGACCTTGTCGTCCGTCGTCGTCAGCACGACGACGGGCGCGCGCCTCAGCCTCTCATGGCCCTTCAGGATGCCGAGGATGTCGATGCCGGTCATGTCCGGCAGATTGAGGTCGAGCAGGATCAGCAGCGGCCCATGCGCCCCGTCATGCTCGGAGGTGAGGAACGCCAGCGCCGAGGTGCCGTCGGCGAAGTGCCGGATCTCGTTGTTCACGCCCGCGCGCCGCACGTTCTTCTCGATCAGGCGCGCATGGCCTTCGTCGTCTTCGATCATCACGATCAGGACAGGGCTCTGTTTCACGGTCATGCGGCGCGGCTCTCGGCTTGCGGCTGAAGGACGGGCGGAAAGGTCATGATGAAGGTCGAGCCCACGCCAGCCTCCGAGGTCAAGCGAATCTTGCCGCCGAGCCGGCGCACGGTCGCGCGCACGAAGGCGAGGCCGAGGCCCTCGCCGGGCTGGTCCTGGGCGCCGGCGCGGCGGAACAGCTCGAAAACCCGTTCATGGTCCTTGGCGTCGATGCCGCGGCCATTGTCCTCGATGGCGTATTCGACATAGGCGCCGATCCGGCGGCCGCGGACGACGATCCGCCCCGGCCGCGAGCGGTCGAGATACTTCACCGCGTTCTCGACCAGGTTCTGGAAGACCTGCTCGATCGCCATGCGGTCCGTGACGAGGGTCGGCAGGTTGGGATCGATGACGATCTCGGCGTCGGCGGCCTGCAGCTGCTGGCGCAGCGTGGCGGCGATCGCGTCGATCATCTCGGCCGGCGACACCATTTCCGGCGTGACAACGCGGCGGCCTTCGCGCGACAGGCTGAGGATCGCGTTGATCAGCCGGTCCATCTTGGACGTCGAGGCGCGGATGAAGCCGATCGCCTCGGGCAGATCCTCCTCGACGGCGAGGCGGGCGTCCTCGCTGATCCGCTCGGGCGCGACCTCCGTCAGGACGTCGAACTGCTCCTTCAGCGTCCGACGCGTCGCGTCGAGTTCGCTCGTGAAGCCCATGACGTTGACCAGCGGCGCGCGCAGATCGTGGCTGACGATGTAGGCGAAGCGCTGGATCTCCTGATTGGCGCTGACGAGATCGGCCATGCGCTCGGCGACCGTCGCTTCGAGGTCCCGG
Organism: Hansschlegelia sp. KR7-227; assembly: GCF_049446035.1. NCBI lineage: Bacteria > Pseudomonadati > Pseudomonadota > Alphaproteobacteria > Hyphomicrobiales > Methylopilaceae > Hansschlegelia > Hansschlegelia sp. KR7-227. The sequence goes on along the minus strand of NZ_JBMSEA010000001.1, from coordinate 2,646,179 downwards.
TTGAGAGCCGCCAGCTGACCGTTGGTCTGTTCGAGCAGCGCGTGGGACTCCTCAAGGCGCCGTTGCGCGACGATCAGCGTCCGGGCCTGACGGCGCAGCAGCGCCTGCGCGGCGAAGGCGAGTAGGGCCGCGACGCCAAGGCCGAACACCATGACGCCGAGCAGCCAGTTCGACGTGCGCGCCAGCGAGGCCGACTGCTCCGCGAACAGGAGGTCCTCGCGCGAGGTCATCTCCGCGACGCGCTGGCGGATCTCCCGCATCGCGCCGCGGCCACGATCGGTCTCCACCAACGCAAGGGCCTCGGCGGACTTGCCCGCCATCTGGAGCTCGACCGTTTCCGAGAGCTCCGCCAGCTTCGCTTTCAGAACGGCGACGAGGCCGTCGAGGTCGCCGCGACGGGGGTCGTCCGGGCCGATCAGCTCATCGAGGCGCGCCAGCCGGCCCTCGAGCTGCGACGTGGCCGCCCTGTAGGGCGCCAAATAGCGGTCGTTCTTGGTCAGGAGATAGCCGCGCTGCCCGGTCTCGGCGTCTTGCGCGAGGCTCAGCAGCCGGACGATCTCACCCTTGGTCTCGAGCGTGCGGGACACCGCGGCGCCGAATTGGGCGTTGCGGCCGACCAGCCAGAACAACGTCGCGCCTACCGCGACGAGCAGAACAAGGCCCGCCAGCATCAGCAGGATGTCGCGCCGTCCAGCCTGGCCGGTCGAGAACGGCGCGGCGTCCGGCGCGGCCGGCTCCGCCTCGGGGGGGATCGCCCCTGTGGTCGGCCTTACGTCCGCAGACGTCAATGTGTTCTCCGCGACCCAGGGAAGCTCCGCCGCGCGGACGCTCGATTGCGGGTAATCAATTGCCGCCTTCCGCGATCCGCGTCCAGCGGGAATTCACGTACGCGGCGGCGGAAATAAGTTCGCCGCCTCATTGCATGAGGTTCAGGCTGGCGGCGGCGGCCCGGTCGAGGCTGCGACGCCTGAGATCGACCTGCCGCCAGTTGAACCGCATGCGGATTCGGCCGTTGGCGAGGCGCCGGGCGCCGCGGCCGCCCGACCCGGCGGTCGCCGGCGCCCCGAAGGTCGCGACCGGAACCGCGCCCGTGACCTTGAAGCCCCGATCCGCCAGCAGCTTGCGCACCCGCAGGCAATAGGCGACCGAGCGATGCGAATAGCGCGTCTCGCCATGGCCGGCGCGGTATTTCATGACCGTCGCGCAGATGTCCTCGCCGGTCATGCGCCAGGCGTCGGAGAGGTAGCGCACCCCGTAGCGCGCGTTGGTCTCCGGTTCGAACAGCTCCTTCAGCGGCGCCCGGAAGCCCAACATGCGGGCGGTCGACGGCAGCACCTGCATCAGGCCGATTTCGCCGACGCCGCCGACGGATTTCGGGTTGAAGCCGCTCTCGACCTCGGCGACCGCCTCAGCGACCTCGGGCGGAAGGCCGGCGCCGAGCGCCTCCTTGCGCACGATCGCCCGGAGGCCGGTCTCGTCGAGATCGGCCGCCGGCGCCGCCTCTGCGGCGTCGGTCCCGGGGAGATCGGGGGAGGGGGCTTCAGGCCCAGGCGCGGGGACGGCGGGAGCCGTCGCGGCCGGCGCGGCCTCGGGCGCCGTTTCGGCGGAGAGCGGGCCGTTCGTCGCGAGGAGCGCGACCAGGGCGGCGAAGACAGTGGGTCGCATCGGTCTCCGCGCTTCCGTGGTCGCCGGACGCGAAGCGGGGCGCCGAGAGCGCCCCGCCAGGCCGTCCGCGACGTTAGACCGTCGTCACGTGATGAGGAAGTCGTCGCGGGTCAGGGTGGCGACGTCGTCGAGGCGCGTGATGAACCTCTCGGCGCCGGCGCCGCTGCCGTCGGCGTCGTAGAACAGCTGCTCCGTGCCGGTGTCGAACAGGAAGGTCCCGACGCCTTTGGTCGCCGTCGGGTCGTCCCCGACGACGAGGCCAAAATTGGCGGTCAGCCCCGCGAAGCCAGAGGCCCGGAAGCCCAGATGGTCTTCGCCGCGGTCGAAATCGAGGATGCGGTCGCCGCTTTCGCCGATCGCGTTGAACTGGAACAGGTCCTCGCCGCCGTCGCCGCGCACGAGATCGCGTCCCGCGCCGCCGATGATCGTGTCGTCGCCCGAGCCGCCCTGGATCGAGTCGTTTCCGCCCTGTCCGGCGAGCTTGTCGTCGCCCGCGTCGCCATAGACCCGGTCGTCGCCTGCGCCGCCGAACACCTGGTCGGCGTCGTCGCCGCCGCCGACCTTGTCGCTTCCGTCGCCGCCATTGACGGTGTCGCGGCCGGCCGCGCCCTCGACCGTGTCATTGTCCGCGCCGCCGTCGAGCTTGTCGTTGTCGGCTCCGCCATAGACCTCGTCGCGGCCGTTTCCGCCGTTGAGCGTGTCGCGTCCGGCCTCGCCGTAGAGCTCGTCCGCGCCGTCGTCGCCGGAGAGGCTGTCCGCGCCGTCGAAGCCGAACAGCGTGTCCTCGCCCGAGCCGCCGAGCGCGCGATCGTTGCCGACGCCGCCGTCGAGCTCGTCGTCGCCCGAGCCGCCGGCCAGCGTGTCGTTCCCGGACCCGCCGATCAGCAGGTCGTCGCCGGCGCCCCCGACGATCGAGTCGTTCCCGCCATAGCCCTCGAGATAGTCGTCGGCCGAGCCGCCGAGGATGTCGTCGCCGCCCGACAGCAGGTCGGCCGTGAAGGTCATCGCGCGGCCGTCGACCGCGACGAGGTCGTAATAATCCTCGAGCGAGTAGTCGACATCGTTGATCTGCCCGACGAGATCTCCCGAGGGATCGTAGAGGAAGATGTCGGTGATCACGCCGTCGGTCGGCTCGTCGTAGCGGTCCAGCCGGAAATCAGACCCGCGCAGCACGAGGTCGTAGCCGTCGTCGCTCTCCAGCGTCAGCCGGGTCGAGCTCGCGGAATCGAGCACGGCGTCGGGATCGAAGAACTTGAAGATGCGAAGATCGTCGACGGCGTCGCTGGTGACGGTGATGTCTGCCATGTGCGGTTCCTGGTGGGTTCTGATTGCGCCTGCGCCGAATCCGACGCGCCCCTCATGCCGCAGCCTGCTACCGCTTCCGGACCGAACCATGGCGAAAACGCGGCTCTCTCCGCCTCAGGGGTTACCCGGCGCCCCTGTTAGCCATTCGCCAAGCCTTTCATGAGACGCTGCTCGGCGTGTCGCGCAAGCCCCCGGAGCAGAAGCCGATGACCGTCACGGACGCCGCCGCCGGCCGCGCGCCGCGTTTCGCGCTCGACCGCTGGAGCGCGGTCGCGCTCGCCGCCTTCGGCCTCGCCGCGGCGCTGGTGCTCGCGCTGGTCTACCGCGCGCTGTCGGAACATGGCGGCGCGAACAGCTACGCGCTGCTCGCCGACGCCTTCCTGCACGGCCGCTTCGACAGCCCGACCTGCTTCGACAGCGACTGCGCGCGGCTCGGCGCCAAGGTCTACGTCATCTTCCCGCCGGTCCCGGCGCTGGTCGCGGCGCCGCTGATCGCGCTGTTCGGGGCGGACGCGACCGGTTTCGTGGTGATCACCGGCCTCGCCGGCGCGGTCACCGCCTGGTGCTGGTGGTCGATCGCCGGCCGCCTCGGCCTCGGGCGCGAGGCGCAGACCTGGACCATGCTCGCCTTCGTGTTCGGCACGCCTGCGGCCTATGTCGCGTTGCGCGGCGACGGCGTGTGGTTCTTCGCGCAGGCGATCGCGCTCGCGCTGGTCAGCCTCGCGATGCTCGCCGCCCTCGACCGCAGGCTTCTGCTCGCCGGCGCCCTGATCGGGCTCGCCTTCCTGTCGCGGCAGATGGCCCTCTTCCTCGCGCCGTTCCTGTTCGTGCTGTCGCGGCCGAAGGGCGCGAAGCTGATCGCCTTCGACCGCGCCACCATCCTCGACGCGCTCAAGCTCGGCGCGCCGATCCTGGCCGCGATCGCGGCCTACTGTCTCTACAACTGGCTGCGCTTCGGCGCGCCGTTCGAGACCGGCTACGCCTACATCGCTGACTATCCCGACGTCGGCGAGCGCAACTTCATCACCAACCGCATCCTCGATATCGGGCTGTTCTCGAAGGATTATTTCGTCTTCAACGTCGCGCACATGTTCCTGCAGGGCTTCCACATGGAGTTCGGCGGAAAATACATGACCGAGCTGGTGCGCATGGACCCGATGGGCACGTCCATCCTCGCGGCGAGCCCGTTCATCCTCTATGCCTTCTACGCGAGGGCGGACGCGCGGCTGCTGGTCGGGCTGCTGGTGATGGGCGTGGTCTGCGGGATCACGCTGTTCTACCACTCGAACGGCTTCTCCCAGCACAACGTCCAGCGCTACGCGCTCGACTGGCTGCCGGTGCTCTACGTCCTGATGCTGCCGGCCTTCACCGGCGAGCCGGAGAAGGTCGCCGAGCGCCTCAAGGCCTTCAAGCTGCTGACGACCTATGCGATCGGGCTGAACGTCGCCGCCTTCGCGATCGTGGCGGTGACGAAGGGGGCGATCTGAGGGCGCTCCCTTGTCGCGCCGATAAAGACGTTCAATGCCCCCGGAACGTCAGCAGTCTGTGGCCGACATAGCTCGTCACGGCGCCGATCCCGATCGCGACGCCGTGCGCGATCGGCTCGACCCAGGTCGTCCAGCCGATCGCAGGCGCCAGCCAGTGGACGGCGAGCATGGCGAGCGCCCAGACCTCGGCCGCGCCGACCAGGTTGACGAGGATGAACTTCCAGAGCTGGTCGCGGGCGCGGCCTGAGCGGGCGTCGAACACGAAGGCGCGGTAGGCGCCGAAGCCGACGGCCATGCCGATCGCGTAGGCCACGATCACGGCGGGGCCGAACGGCATCACCTCGTTCAGCGGAAAGCGCGCCGCCCAGTTGACGAAGGCCGCGAAGCCGCCGGCGAGCAGGAAGCGGCCGATGCGCCGCATCTCGGCCGGGGTCATGCGGTCGCGCAGGGCGGCGGGCAGCGCGTCGGCGAGCGGGGGCATTCGGGGATCACCACGTCGGGAGCGGGGACGGCCACACCGCGGCGACGAAGGCGAGCGCCATGACCGCGCCGAGCAGCAGGCTCGCTCTGTCCCTGACCGCGAAGGCCACGGGGTCGTCGTGGAGCTCGTCGCGGCCCGACAGCACCCACACCCGGCCGAGCCACAGGAACAGCACGCAGGGGAATGTCCAGAGCGCGGCGGGCGTCGTGTAGAAGCCGGCGCGGAACGCCTCGTCGATGAGGTAGAGCACCATGACGAGCACGGCCGACATGCCGGCCGCGACTCCGATCGCGATCAGGAAGGGCCGGTCGTCGGCGACGTAGCCGCGCCCGCCGGCCTTGACGGCGCCGGACGCCGCCACCCGCACCACTTCGGTGTGGCGCTTGGCGAAGCTGAGCGACGAGAACAGGAACATCGAGAAGACGAGCAGCCAGGGCGACACGGGGACGCCTGCGAGCGCGATGCCGATGACGAGCCTCAGCGTGAACAGGCCGGCGAGCGTGAAGACGTCGAGCACCGCGACCTTCTTCAGCCGGAAGGAATAGGCCAGCGTGACCGCGAGATAGGTCGCGAAGGCCGCGAAGGCCGCGGAGCTGATCATCGCGGCGCCGGCGAGCGCGACCACGATCCCGATCGGCGCGGCGACGAGGCCGGCCGCGATCGGAAGCCGCCCGCTCGCGAAGGCGCGGGTCTTCTTCGACCAGTGCCGACGGTCGTCGTCGATGTCCCAGAGGTCGTTCAGAAGATAGGTCGACGAGGCCAGGATCCCGAGCAGGACCAGCCCGATCAGCACCGTGGTCCAGGCGCCCGCATCGAACGCCTTGCCGCCGAGCACAAGCGGGACCGCGACCAGCGCGTTCTTCGCCCATTGATGCACGCGCGCCGCCCTCGCGATCGTCTTCAGCCCGGCGCGGCGCCGCGGGATGACGTGCGACGGCGGCCGGATCGCCTGCGCCGCGCGCAGGACGGCGGGGCTGGCGCCGACGATGACGCTTTCCTCGGCCGCGCGCCAGACGGCGAGGTCGGCGGCGTGATCGCCGGCATAGGCGAAGCCCTGCGGGAAGCGCTCGGCGAGCACGCGCGCCTTGGTCTCGCCCTTGAGGTTCCGGGTCCCGTCGCTCGCGATGACGCCGTCGACGAAGCCGAAGCGCTGGGCGAGCTTGGCGGCCACCAGCGCGTCGGAGGCGGTGGCGAGGTGGATCTCGCGGCCCCGCGCCCGCTCGGCCTCGACGAAGGCGACCAGCTCCTCATTGACCGGCAGCATCGAGACATCGATGTCGACGCGCTCGGCGAGCCGGCGCTTCAGCGCCGCCTTGCCCTGCAGCAGCCAGCCCAGCACGGCGAAGATGCGCAGCGGATTGCCGCGCAGATAGGCGAGCACGGTCTCGGCGAGCAGGTCGGCGCGGAGCAGGGTGCCGTCGACGTCGACCGCGAGCGGCCTCAGCGAGGCGTCGCGCCCGCCGCGCGGGCCGGGTCGGGACGGCAGGGATGCAAGCGACATCACGCGAACTCCGATCGTCCCCGCCGCTCTCGGCGGCGCGGAGAGGCGTCGTTTCGCCGCTGCCTCCGCGCGGCTTTGACGGGCAGCTTAGCCGCGCGAAGTTAAGAACCGCCCTATGTCCGCCGCGATCGGCGCGTTGTCTCTGCGCCTTCCGTGATCCGGGTTGCTTCCGAGCGCGCCGGATGACATCTCCTCACCCCTGATATGTCATCATCGACCAGACGGCCACCGCACTCGTGACCTCTCGGCCTGGATCCGACGCGCCGGACGACGCGACGACTGAAGGCGCCGAGCCGCCGGAGGACGTCTCGCCTTTGCATTTTCCGCGCCTGAGGGCGTGGGCCGCGACCGTTCCCTGGCGAACGGTCGGGGCCGTCTGCTCGCTGCTCCTGTTCGCGATCGTCCTCTACGTGCTGCACCGTCTCGTCGACGAGGTGAAGCTCGACGACGTCAAGACCGCGATCGCGGCGACCCCGTGGAGCACGCTCGGCGTCGCGCTCGCCGCGAGCGCCGCGAGCTATGTCGCGCTCACCGGCTATGACTGGTTCGGCATCGTCCACATCAAGCGCCGGGAGGTCGGCTACCCCGTCGCGGCGCTGGCCTCCTTCACCGGCTACGCGCTGAGCTACACGATCGGCTTCCAGCTCGTCGTGGCCGGCGCGGTGCGCTACCGGATCTACGCCGGCGCCGGCCTCGGCGCGGCGGAGGTCGCCGCCATCACGGCGATTTCGGCCCTCACTCTGTGGCTCGGCATCTTCTTCACCCTCGCGCTCGGCCTGATCAGCGAGGCGCCGGACGTCTCGCGCATCGACGGTCTGCCGGCCTCCGTGAACATGGCGATCGGGATCGCGATCCTCGTCGCGCTGCTCGCTTATCTCGTGTGGATCTCGCGGCGCGAGCGCGCGGTGACGGTCGAGGGCTACCGGCTGGCGCTGCCGGGCGTAAAATCGACCGGCGCGCAGATCGTGATCGGTCTGGTCGACCTGATGGGCGCCTCCTTCGCGCTCTGGGTGCTGCTGCCGCAGGACGCCGTGATCGCCTTCCCGACCTTCGCGGCGCTGTTCGTCGTCGCGATGACGCTCGGCATGCTGAGCCACGCGCCGGGCGGGGCGGGGGTGATCGAGGCGACCGTCCTGATCGCGCTGCCCAACCTGCCCGCCGACAGCCTGCTGGCGAGCCTGCTGCTCTGGCGCGTCGTCTACTACCTCATTCCGTTCACGATCGCGCTCGGGCTGCTCGGCGGCTCGGAACTCGCCCGCCGCAAGGGCCATCTCCACCGCCTGGGCGCGCTGCTCGCCGCCGTGATGCGGCCGGTCGCGCCCATCGTGCTCGCCGCCGCCGTGTTCCTCGGCGGCATCGTGCTGCTCGTCTCGGGCGCGCTGCCGGCCGAGACCGACCGGCTCTATTATCTCCGGCGCGCGGTGCCGCTGCCCTTCGTCGAGGCCTCGCATCTGCTGGCGAGCGTCGTCGGGGTCGTGCTGCTGGTCGTGGCGCGCGGGCTGATCCGCCGCCTCGACGGCGCCTATCGCGTCGCGCAGATCCTGCTGATCGCCGGCCTCGTGTTCTCGCTCGTCAAAGGCTTCGACGTCGAGGAGGCGAGCGTGCTCGCCGTGGTGCTGGCCCTGCTCACCGTCAACAAGCGCGCCTTCTACCGCCGGGCCTCGCTGTGGGACCAGGATCTCGCGCCGGCCTGGCTCGCGGCGGTCGCGATCGTGCTCGGCGGCTCGGTCTGGCTCGGCTTCTTCGCCTATCGCAACATCGGCTACACCAACGATCTCTGGTGGGACTTCGCCTATCGCGGCGACGCGCCGCGCTTCCTGAGGGCGAGCCTCGCCGCCGGCGTGGCCGCGCTCGCGATCGGGCTGCACGCGCTGCTCCACCGCAACGCGGCCCCGCGCCGCGGGCCGGCCGAGCCGAACCAGCGTCTCGCCGCCATCGTCGCGGCCTCGCCGCGCGCGGACGCCAACCTCGCCTTCCTCGGCGACAAGCGCTTCCTGTTCTCGGACGCGGGCGACGCCTTCATCATGTACCAGGTGCAGGGACGGAGCTGGGTCGCGATGGGCGATCCGGTCGGGCCCGAGGAACGCGTCTCCGAGCTGCTCTGGGCGTTCCGCGAACTCGCCGACCAGCACGGCGGCTGGCCGGTGTTCTACCAGGCCTCGGTCAAGCGCATGCCGACCTATCTCGACCTCGGCCTGTCGCTGATGAAGCTCGGCGAGGAGGCGAGCGTCGACCTCTCGAAGTTCACGCTCGAGGGCAAGGCCGGCTACGAATGGCGCTACGTCGACCGCAAGGCGACCAAGGAGGGCATCGACGTCGAAATCGTGCCGGCTGCCGAGGCGGTCCCGCTCTATCCCCAGCTCAAGGCGGTGTCGGACGCCTGGAAAGCCTCGAAGAAGGGCGGCGAGAAGGGGTTTTCGCTCGGCTTCTGGTCCGAGGACTATCTCCGCCATTTCGACATGGCGGTGGTCCGCCATAACGGCCGCATCGTGGGCTTCGCCAACATGTGGTACGGCGCGAACCGCGAAGAGGCGACGATCGATCTGATGCGCTACGCCCCGGACGCGCCGCGCGGCGTGATGGACGCGCTGTTCGTCCGCCTGATGCTGCGGGCCAAGGCGGACGGCTACCGCTGGTTCAATCTCGGCATGGCGCCGCTCTCGGGCCTCGCGAACCACCCGCTCGGCCCGACCTGGAACAGGGTCGGCGCCTTCCTGTTCCGCCACGGCGACAACTTCTACAATTTCGAGGGTCTCAGGGCCTACAAGGAGAAGTTCGATCCGAAATGGGAGCCGCGCTATCTCGCCTGTCCCGGCGGCTGGGTGCTGCCGCAGATCCTGATCGACATCACCGCGCTGATCGGCGGGGCCCCGAAGCGCGCCGCCGCGGCGGCGCAGCCGAAGCCGCTGCCGGCGCCCGAGGAGAGCCTGGCGTGATCCGCGGCGTCGTCGTGGCGATCGCGGCCGCGACGCTCGGTCTTGCGCTGGCCGGCGCCGCGCGCGCCGACGACCTTCGCCGCATCTCCGTCGGCAACGAGACGCTGAAGGACCTGCCCGTTGTCGCGCCGGCGGCGGAGCCGAGCGCGATCGTCGCCCTGATTTCGGGGCTCGACGGCTGGACGCCCGCCCGGGCCTCCGAAGCGGAAGCGCTCGCCAAGGAGGGCGCCGCGGTGATCGGGATCGACCTGCCGCGCTATCTCGCAGGCGTCGCGAAGGGCACGGACCACTGCATCTTCATGTCCGGCGACGTCGAGGAATACGCCCGGCTGGCCGGCAAGACGCTCGGCATGAAGACCTATCGGCTGCCGACGCTGCTCGGCGTCGGCAAGGGCGCCGACATCGCCTACGCCATGCTGGCGCAGGCGCCCGCCAACATGTTCTCCGGCGCGGTGTCGGTCGGCTTCACCGACCGCGCGCCGCTCGCGAAGCCGCTCTGCGACGGGCCGAAGTCGAGCCGCGTGGACGGCGCGGACATCGTCATCGGCGCCGACCCCGTCGAAGGGCTGCAGGGCGAGTGGCGCCTGCTGCTTCCCGCGCCGGCGCCGGACTTCGCCAGGGCCTTCGTCAAGGACCTCGAGAACGCCGACGTGGTGGAGCTGCCCGCCGACGCGGACGTCGCCGCGGCCGCGCGGGACGCAGCTCTCGACGTCGGCGGCGGCGATCCGGACGCGGTCAACGCGCTGCCGCTCGTGCTCTACCCGCCCAAGACGCAGACGCCGAAGGGCCTCGCCGTGGTCTATGCCGGCGACGGCGGCTGGCGCGACCTCGACAAGTCGGTCGCCGAGTATTTCAACCAGGAGGGCTACGGCGTCGTCGGCGTGGACACGCTGCGCTACTTCTGGAACGAGAAGAGCCCGCGCGAGCTTGGCGACGATCTCGAGGCGATCGTCGGGCGCTACTCCGCGGAGTGGAAGGCGAAGCGCGTGCTGCTCGCGGGCTACTCCTTCGGGGCCGACGTCATTCCCTTCGCCTGGGGCCGCATCTCCAAGGCGGTGCGCGACCAGGTGCGGCTGATCGCGCTGCTCGGCCTGTCCAAGACGGCCGACTTCCAGGTCAGCGTCTCCGGCTGGCTCGGCGTCGGCTCCGGCGAGCACGACGTGCTCAAGCCCGCAGCTGGCCTGCCGATGGACCGCGTGATGTGCGTCTATGGCAAGGACGAACTCGAGGGCGCCGACAACGACGTCGCCTGCGCCACCGACGTCTTTCCGCCATCCGCGCGGCTCGAGCTCCCCGGCGGCCATCACTTCGACGAGGACTATGCGGCGCTCGCCAAGCGCATCGACGGCGAATTCGTCAGGCGGGGCGCGGCCGAAGGACGCTGACCGCGGGCGCGCCGGAGCGGCCCGAGGGGCGGCCGGCGGCGTCACCGCGGCTTCGGGGCTTTCCTCCGCCGGAACGAGGGTTCACTCTGCACGTTGCGCGAATGCAGGCCGAAAGACGCGGCTGAACGGCGTCCGGCCGCCGTCACCGAGGAGACGCCCGATGTCGCAGACCGACCGTCCCGATCCGCATGCGCCGCCGACGTTCGGCGAACGCGTCACCCGCATCATCGGCGCGGTGGCGGGCGATCCGATCGCCCGCGCCGAGCTCGACATGGCCCGCGTGCTGGACGAGCTCAAGGCGCTGGGCGCGGAGCCCATCGAGGACCTGACGCCCGAGGAGGCGCGTCGTCAGCCGACGCCGGCCGACGCGGTCTCCTCGCTGATGGCGAAATTCGGCATTCCGCCCGCTGACGCCGACGTGACCTCCCATGACGTCGTCTATCCGGGCGCCGGCGGCGATCTCCCGGCGCGCGTCTACCACCCGCCCGGCGCGGCGGGGCCGCGCCCTCTGATCCTCTATTTCCGCGGCGGCGGATGGGTGTTCGCGGATCTCGACGACTACGATTCCAGCCCCCGCGCGATCGCGGCGCGCACCGACGCGGTGGTCGTGTCGGCCGATTTCCGGCGGGCCCCCGAGCACAAGTTCCCGGCCGCCCACGAGGACGCCGTCGCGGCCTATCGCTGGGTGGTCGAGCGCGCCACCGAGCTCGGCGGCGACGGCGAGCGCTTCGCGATCGTCGGCGAAAGCGCCGGCGGCAACCTCGCGATCAACGTGGCGATCGCGGCGCGCGACCAGGGCCTCACGGCGCCCAAGCATCTCGCGCTGATCTATCCGCTCGCGGGGGTCGACATGTCGACGCCGTCGTTCCGGATCAATGAGCACGCCCGTCCGCTGAACAAGGCGATCGTGGGCTGGCTTCTGGGCCATGCGCTGCTCGGGGTCGACCAGAAGGAGGATCCGCGGCTCGACCTCGTCAACCGGGCCGACCTTCACGGGCTCCCGCCGACGACGCTGCTCACCGCGGAGATCGACCCGCTGCGCTCCGAAGGACACATGCTCGCCGACAAGCTCCGCGGGGCCGGCGTCGCCGTGAACGCGGTCGATTTCGAGGGCGTCGCGCACGGCTTCTTCGGGATGGGCGACCTCGTGCGGCACGCCCGCTCCGCGCAGGAGCTGATCGGGCGCGACCTCGGCCAGTCGCTGGCGCCGCTGGAGCGGGGCGCGCGGGTCGGCCGGGCCCTGTAGCGACACCCCGTCGATGTCGGCGGCCTCCACGCAGTGCTGCGTCGTCGGCGGCGGCCCGGCGGGGATGGTGCTCGGCCTGATTCTCGCGCGGGCCGGCGTCGACGTCGTGGTGCTGGAGAAGCACGCCGATTTTCTCCGCGACTTCCGCGGCGACACCATCCATCCGTCGACCCTCGACGTCATGGCCGATCTCGGCCTGCTCGAGCGCTGTCTCGCTCTGCCCCATCAGAAGGTCGAGACGCTCACGGCCTTCATCGAGGACGAGCCGTTCCTGGCCGCGGATCTGCGCCACACGCCGACGACCTGCCGCTTCATCGCGCTGATGCCGCAATGGGACTTTCTCGACTTCCTCGCCGAGGAGGCGGAGCGCTACGTCAATTTCCGGCTGATCCGCCGGGCCGAGGCGACCGCGCTGATCCAGCGCGGCGGGCGCGTCATCGGCGTCCATGCCGAAACGTCGACCGGTCCGATCGAGGTGGCCGCCGACCTCGTGGTCGGAGCGGACGGACGGCGCTCGACCGTGCGAGCGGAGGCGGGCCTGCCGGCGGAGACGCTCGGCGCGCCGATGGACGTGATGTGGTTTCGCCTGTCACGCCAGGATTCGGACGGCGACGCGACCGGCGGGCGCTTCAGCGCCGGCGGCCTGTTCGTCACGATCAATCGCGGCGACTACTGGCAATGCGCCCTGGTGATCCCGAAGGGCGGCGCCGACGCCGTCCGCGCCGAGGGGCTTGAGGCGTTTCGAGCGCGCGTCGGGCGGCTCGCGCCGGCCCTCGCCGACCGGGCCGCCGAGATCGGCGCCTGGGATCACGTCAGCCTGCTCACCGTCGCCGTCGACCGGCTCACGCGCTGGCATGCGCCGGGCCTTCTCTGCATCGGCGACGCCGCGCACGCCATGTCTCCGATCGGCGGCGTCGGGATCAATCTCGCGATCCAGGACGCGGTCGCCGCCGCGAACCTTCTCGCCGGACCGCTGCGGGACAGCCGGCTGACCGAGAACGATCTCGCCGCGGTCCAGGCGCGCCGGGCCTTTCCCACCAGGGCGACGCAGTTCCTGCAGGTGCAGGTCCAGAACCGGGTGGTCTCGCCGGTGCTCGCGAGCACGCGCCGCCTGCAAACGCCGCTCGCGATCCGCCTGATGAGGCGGTTTCCTGTGCTTGCGCGCATTCCCGCCCGCATCGTCGGCGTCGGGTTCCGGCCGGAGCGGGTCACGGCGCCCGCCGTCGCGGCGCGGCGCGACTGACGGTCAGGGCCGGCCGGGCTCCTCCGGCGCGCGCGCGTCGATCGCGAGCGCATGGACCGGCCCCGCGAGCTCGTCCGCGAGCAGCGCGTTGACGCGGCGGTGGCGGTCGAGCCGCTTCATCCCGGAAAAAGCGGCGGAGGTCACCCGGACGCGGAAATGCGTCTCCCCTTCCGGCCGGGCGCCGGCGTGGCCGGCGTGGAGATGGCTCTCGTCGACGACCTCGAGCCGGTCCGGCTGAAGCGCGTCGGTCAAAAGGCGTTCAATGCGCGCGCGCACCGTCATGGCGAAGCCTCCTGGTGAATCGGTCCCCGCGAGAAGCCTCCCGCCGCGCGGCCTCGTCAACCCCGACGAGGGAAGGCCGCCCTTGCGCCGTGGCGTTCTTGTTCGTCCGGGCGGCGGCGCCCATAATGGCGTGGATGAAACTCGACAGCCCATGGTTCGACCGGATTAGGGTCTCCCGCGCCCCGCGCGGCGCGGAAGCGCGCCCGGAGCCCAAGACCGATCGCTGCGAACACCCCGGATGCGCGGCGCCGGGCGAGCACCGCGCGCCGAAGGGTCGTGGACGCGAGAACGAATATTGGCGGTTCTGTCTCGAGCACGTGCGCGCCTACAACCAGTCCTACAACTTCTTCTCCGGCATGTCGGACGAGGATCTTCGGGCCTATGAGCGCGACGCGCATGTCGGCCATCGGCCGACCTGGACGATGGGCCGCAACGGGTCCGCGACGCCGGAGGCGCGCGCCAAGACCGACCGCCGCCGCAAGGCGCGCGGCGGCTGGGCGAGCGGTTTCGAGTTCGACGACCAGTTCCACTTCTTCGACGCCGAAGGCGGCGGACCCCGACGTTCGGACGCCGGCCCGAAGCGGGAGCTCAAGAACGTCGAGCGCCGTTCGCTCGAGGCGCTCAACCTCGGCGCGAGCGCCGCCCCCGACGAAATCAAGGCGCGCTACAAGGAACTGGTGAAGCGGCTGCACCCGGACGCCAATGGCGGGGACCGCGGCACCGAGGACAAATTGCGCGAGATCATCCAAGCCTATAACTATCTCCGATCCGCCGGCTTCTGCTGAATCCGACCATCTGCGCGCGATCAAGCGCGCCCGGGCCTGCCGCGCGGTTTTTCCCGGCCCGGCCAGGAGGCCTCATGACCGCCCTTCTCGACGCCCCGGCCGCCGACAGCCTGCTGCCCGACATGAAGGTGTCGGCGCGCCAGACCTTCGGCATCGACTGCGACCTCGAAGTCCCCGCCTTCGGCGAACCGCACGGGGCGGTTCCGGACCTCGATCCCGACTACATCTTCGACCACGACACCACGCTCGCGATCCTCGCCGGCTTCGCCAAGAACCGCCGCGTGATGGTCACCGGCTATCACGGCACGGGCAAGTCGACGCATATCGAGCAGGTCGCCGCCCGGCTCAACTGGCCCTGCGTGCGCGTCAACCTCGACAGCCACGTCAGCCGGATCGACCTGATCGGCAAGGACGCGATCGTGCTGAAGGAGGGCCAGCAGGTCACCGAGTTCCGCGACGGCATCCTGCCCTGGGCGTTGCAGAACAACGTCGCGCTGGTGTTCGACGAGTACGACGCCGGCCGGCCGGACGTGATGTTCGTGATCCAGCGCGTGCTGGAGCAGTCCGGCAAGCTGACCCTGCTCGACCAGCGCAAGGTGATCCGCGCGCATCCCGCGTTCCGACTGTTCGCGACGGCGAACACGGTCGGCCTCGGCGACACGTCGGGCCTCTATCACGGCACTCAGCAGATCAATCAGGGCCAGATGGACCGCTGGTCGATCGTCACCACGCTGAACTATCTCGCGCACGACAAGGAAGTCGACATCGTCCTCGCCAAGGCCCCGCACTACCGGAACCAGCCGGGCGGACGCGACATCGTGTCGAAAATGGTGCGGCTCGCCGACCTGACGCGCCAGGCCTTCATCAATGGCGACCTGTCGACGGTGATGAGCCCGCGCACGGTGATCACCTGGGCCGAAAACGCCGACATCTTCGGCGATCTCGGCTTCGCGTTCCGGCTCACCTTCCTCAACAAATGCGACGAGCTCGAGCGTTCGCTGGTGGCGGAGTTCTATCAGCGCTGCTTCGGCAAGGAATTGCCGGAAAGCGCGGTCAACGTGGCCATGAGCTGACGCAAGCGACGTGATCTCGAACCGCAAACCCGGCGAGAAGCCCGGACCGCCTTCGGAGCCGCTGAAGCGGGCCGTGGCCGGATGCCTGCGCGCGATCGCGGGCGATCCGGAGGTCGAGGTCGCCTTCGCGCCGGAGCGGCCGCTGCTGACGGGGCATAAGGCCCGCCTTCCCGAGCCGCCGCGCAAGCTGTCGGCGGAGGACGTCGCCGTGCTCCGCGGCTATTCCGATTCGATGGCGCTGCGGCTCGCCTGCCACGACGCCTCCCTGCATTCGAAGCTCGCGCCGCAGGGCGCGGAGGCGCGCGCGGTGTTCGACGCCGTCGAGCAGGCGCGCGTCGAGGCGATCGGATCGCGCCGCATGGAAGGGGCGGGACAGAACCTCGCCGCCATGCTGGAGGACCGCTATCACCGCGGTCCCTACGCCGAGATCACCGACCGCGCCGACGCGCCGCTGCAGGACGCCGTCGCGCTGCTGGTCCGTGAGAAGCTGACCGGCCGCAAACCGCCGGACGCCGCGAAGAAGCTGGTCGATCTCTGGCGGCCCTGGATCGAGGATAAGGCCGGAGCGGACCTGTCCCGGCTCGACCGCGTGGTCGAGGACCAGAACGCCTACGCCCGCACGATCCGCGACCTGCTGACCTCGCTCGACATGGGCGAGGAGCTCTCCTCCGACGTCCAAAACGACCAGGAGGAGGAAGGCGAGGGCGAGGGCGAGCAGTCGCCGCAGGAGGGCGAGGCCGCCGACCAGCCGGAGGATTCAAGCGACGGCTCCGACCAGGCCGAGACGGACTCCTCGGCCGACGCCGACGAGGACGCCGAGCAGATCGAGGCCGCCGACGCGCCGCCGACCGACGCGCCCGACGACGATCTCGGCGACGCCGAGGAGGCGACCGAGCCGTGGCGGCCACGCGACGACGCGCGCCAGGACCGGGACAAGCCGGACTACGTCGCCTTCACCACCAAGTTCGACGAGGAGGCGCTCGCCGAGGAGCTGTGCGACCCGGAGGAGCTCTCCCGGCTGCGCAGCTATCTCGACAAGCAGCTCGCCTCGCTTCAGGGGGTGGTCGGGCGGCTCGCCAACCGCCTGCAGCGCCGCCTGCTCGCCCAGCAGAGCCGCGCCTGGGACTTCGACCTCGAAGAGGGCATGCTGGACCCCGCGCGCCTGTCGCGGATCATCGTCGACCCGATGAGCGCGCTCACCTTCATGCAGGAGCGCGACACCGACTTCCGCGACACCGTGGTGTCGCTGCTGATCGACAATTCGGGCTCGATGCGCGGCCGGCCGATCACGGTCGCCGCGACCTGCGCCGACATCCTCGCCCGCACGCTGGAGCGCTGCGGGGTCAAGGTCGAAATCCTCGGCTTCACGACCCGCGCCTGGAAGGGCGGCCAGTCCCGCGAGCAGTGGCTCGCGGCCGGCAAGCCGATGGGGCCGGGGCGGCTGAACGACCTGCGTCACATCGTCTACAAGGCGGCCGACGCGCCGTGGCGGCGCACCCGCAAGAATCTCGGGCTGATGATGCGCGAGGGGCTGCTCAAGGAGAACATCGACGGCGAGGCGCTCGCCTGGGCGCATGAGCGCCTGCTGCGCCGGCCGGAGCAGCGGCGGATCCTCATGGTCATCTCCGACGGCGCGCCGGTCGACGATTCGACCCTGTCGGTCAACGCCGGCAACTATCTCGAACGCCATTTGCGGCGCGTGATCGCCGAGATCGAGACGCGCTCGCCGGTGGAGCTGATCGCGATCGGCATCGGCCACGACGTCACGCGCTATTACCGGCGCGCGGTCACCATCGTCGACGCCGAGGAGCTCGGCGGCGTCATGACCGAGAAGCTCGCCGAGCTGTTCGAAGAGGCCCCGGCGCGGGCGCCGCGATCCCGCCGTCGCGCGTGAGGCTCGCAGCCGCCATCCTCGCCGCGGCCCTCGCCGTCGCCGGTCCCGCCCGCGCGCAGGAGGCCGTGGAGGTCGCGGCGACGCCGATCGAACGCTTCGACGCCGGCACGCCGGTCGGGGCGCGCTACGGCGAACTGGTCTTTCTCGGCGGTCTCAAGCTGAGTTCGCGCGATCCCGATTTCGGGGGATTGTCGGGCCTGCGCCTGTCCGCCGACGGCCGAAGCTTCACCGCGATCAGCGACCGGGGAAACTGGTTCCGCGGCGAGCTCGGCTATGACGGATCGCGTCCGACCGGCCTGACGAACGTCACCCGTTCGCCGACGCCCGGCCGGGACGGACGGCCGCTTCAGGGTCGGCGCGGCTTCGATACCGAGGGGCTCGAGATCGACGGCCGGACGGCCTACGTCTCCTCCGAGCGCGCGCAATGGCTGACGCGCTACGCGCTCGACGCCGACGGCCGCCCGGACGGCCGGGGCCGGGCGGTCGCGCTGCCGAAGGACGCGGCCTCCGCGCCGCACAACGCCGGCTTCGAGGCGATCGCGGTCGCGCCGGACGGCGGAATCCTGATGATCGCAGAGAAGCACCTCGACGCCGACGGCGACAACCGGGCCTTCGTCGTCGGCGCCAAGGCGCCGTTCTCCTTCGCGGTGCGCCGGACCGGCGATTTCTCGCCGACCGATCTCGTGCGCCTGCCGGGCGGCGGCTACGCACTCCTGGAGCGGCGCTTCCGCCCGCCGTTCTCGCTCCACGTCCGCATCCGGAAGCTCGAGGAGCGCGACCTGCGGCCGGGCGCGATCGTCGACGGCCGCGTGCTGATGGAGGCCTCGCTCGGCCAGACCATCGACAATTTCGAGGCGATCGCCGCCCACCGCGAGGGCGGCTCGACGGTGCTGACGGTTCTGTCCGACGACAATTTCTCGGCGCTTCAGCGCACCTTGCTGATGCAGTTCCGCCTCGCCGACTGATCGGCCTTCGGCGTCACTGGATCTTCGGGTCCGGCATGTCGCGCACATTCATCGTGCGGCCGTCGCCGAGGTCGATGTCGCCCGGCTTGAACGCCGCGTCGCACGCGCCGGTGCGCTTGGCGACGATCGTGGTCTCCTGGGTCATCGGGCCGCCCGGCATGACCTTGTTCAGGCTGTTCGTCATGTTGCTGCCGGACATGTCGATCTTGGTCTTCATCGTGTAGGCGCTGTCGAAGTCGCCGGTGACCACGGTGTGCGACACCGATTTCATGTCGCCGACCTTGCACTCACTGTCGAGGACGATGCTGTCGCCGTCCTTCGTCTGGTCCTGGCGCGAGCACATCGACGAGGCCATGCCGCCGAACTTGGCGTTCAGCAGCTTGTCGGTCTCGGCGTCGAGGCACATGCGAATGATCTGCGGGGGCATCGCCGCCGTGTCGACCTGGATGTTCATCTCCCACTGACCCGGCTTGCGGGGCGGCAGGTCGAAGCCCGCGGCGGCGGCGGGAGCGGCGAAGGCCGCCAGCGGCAGGAGAAAGGCGTATCGGCGCATTAAGGGCGTCCTTGGGCTGTCCTTATGATTGGCCTCTCACAACCACGTGCGGCCGCGGGCGGCAAGCCCTGCCTAGGTCATCGGCTGAGCGCCGCGATCCCCTCCCGATAGGTCGGAAAGGCCAGCGTGACGCCGAGCTCATCGCGCAGCACGCGGTTCCGCACGCGCTTGTTGGAGGCGTAGAAGCTGCGCGCCATAGGCGAAAGCTCGGCGGTCTCGAAGGCGATCTCCGGAGGCGGCTCGACGCCGAGCCGGGCGGCGGCGAAGGCGATCACGTCCTGCGGGGGCGCAGGCTCGTCGTCGGTGACGTTGATGATCGGGCCGACTTGCGGACGCACGATCCCGGCCGCGATCGCGGCGGCGATGTCGTCGACATGGATGCGGTTGAACACCTGGCCCGGCTTGACCAGACGGCGCGCGGAGCCCGCCTTCAGATTGTCGACCGCGCTTCGCCCGGGACCGTAGATGCCGGCGAGACGGAAGATCTGGATCGCGGCGCCCTTCCCGGCGGCGAAGGCGAGCCAGTCGCGTTCGGCCTCGATGCGCCGGCGCCCGCGCGCGCTGTCGGACTCCGGCGGCGTGGACTCGTCGACCCAGCCGCCGCCGGCGTCGGCATAGACCCCGATGGTCGAGAGATAGCCGATCCAGGACAGCGCGCGGGCCGCGCGGAGCGCCTCGCCGGCGCCGCGCAGAGCGGGGTCGCCGTCCTCGTCGGGACCAGCCGAGACGAGGAGATGCGTGGCCGCGGCGACGGCGTCCTGGAGCGCCGGACCTGCGGCGAGCCCGTCGAACACATGGGCCGTGAGGCCGTCGGCGCTGAGGCGGGCGGCGCTTTCGGCGCTCCGCGTCGTGACGTCGATCGCCTCGAAGCCGCCCCCGTGCAGATCGACGAACCGCCGCGCCGAATATCCGCAGCCCACGACGACCAGCCGCTTCACGCCGTCTCTCTTTCCAGCGCCGCCTCCCATTCGTCGACCACCGACGCGTCGGTTTCGACCGTCAGCCGCGATCGGGCAAGGGGCGCGAGGGTCGCAGGCGCCAGGCGCGACAGCGCCCAGACCGCCGCGCCGCGCACCTCCGGGGACGGATCGTCGAGCAGCGCGCGGGCAGGGCCGACGAGGGCGGGATCGCCGGAGTTGCCGATGGCGACCGCGACGTTGCGGACGAAGCGGTCGCGGCCGATGCGCTTCACCGGCGATTTCGCGAACAGCGTCCGGAAGGCGGCGTCGTCCAGCGTCGCGAGGTCGGCGAGGCGGGGTCCGCGCAGTTCGTCGCGCGCCGCGAGCCGCATCTCGCGGCCGGCCTGCGCGAACTTGTTCCAGGGGCAGGCGGCCAGGCAGTCGTCGCAGCCATAGATCCGGTTGCCCATCGCGGCCCGGAGCTCGCGCGGGATCGGGCCGGCATGCTCGATGGTGAGGTAGGAGACGCAGCGCCGCGCGTCGAGCCGGTAGGGGGCAGGGAAGGCGTCGGTCGGACAGGCGTCGAGGCACGCCCGGCAGGAGCCGCAGCGGTCGGCCTCCGGCGCGTCGACCGGCAGTTCGGCGGTGGTGAAGATCGCGCCCAGAAACAGCCACGAGCCGAAGTCGCGCGACACGAGGTTGGTGTGCTTGCCCTGCCAGCCGAGACCCGCGGCTTCCGCCAGCGGCTTCTCCATCACGGGGGCGGTGTCCACGAACACCTTGATCTGCGCGCCCGCCGCGGCGAGCGCGCCTGCGACCTGCTTCAGCCGCCCCTTGATCACATCGTGATAATCGTCGCCCTGCGCATAGACCGAGATCGCCGCGCGGTCGGGGCGGGCGAGCGCCGCGCGCGGATCGGAATCCGGCCCGTAGTTCATCGCGAGCATGACGACGGAGCGGGCCTCCGGCCACAGGGTCTCCGGGCTGCCGCGCCAGTCCGCGCGGTCGGCGAGCCAGCCCATTGTGGCGTGGTGGCCGTCGGCGAGCGCGCGGGCGAGACGCGGCGCGGCCTCGGGGATGGCGTCCGGCGTCGTGACCGCGAGCGCGTCGAAGCCGAGCGCCTTCGCGCGGGCCGCCAGGGCGGCCTTCAGGGCTGCGGGCGTCATGCGCGCCCCGGCGGGCGCGGTTCGGCCGATGCGGCGAAAGCGCGCGTGAAAAGGATCAGAAATCCAGATCGGCGTAATGCGGCGCGGGCGCGGCCCCGCGCACCGTCTCCGCCAGCAGCGGACGGAAGGAGGGGCGCGATTTCACGCGCGCATACCAGCCCTTCGCGCTCTCGTCCTCGTCCCACGGCACGTCGCCCAAATAGTCCACGACCGACAGATGGGCCGCGGCTGCGAGATCGGCGTAGGTCAGCCGGTCGCCCGCGAGCCAGTTCCGCTGCCGGATCAGATAGCCCAGATATTTCAGATGATAGCGGATGTTCGCGCGGCTCGCGCGGATCGCCGCCATTTCCGGCGCGCCGCCGCCCAGATTGGTCGGCATGAAGCGCTTGTAGATCTTCTCGGTGACGAGATGGCTCGACACCTCCTCGAAGAACTTGCGGTTGAACCAGTCGGTGAGCCGCCGGGTCTCCACCCGTTCGCGCGGGTTCTCCGGCAACAGTCTCCGGTCGCCGAGCGCAAGCCCGCGGGTCTCGTCGAGATATTCCGCGATGATGTCGGCGCCGGGCACCGACGGCATGCTCTTTTCGACCAGCACCGGCGTCGTGCCGGCGGGGTTGAGCGACAGGAACGGCTCGCGCCGCTCCCACACGCGCTCTTCGACGAGATCGGCGGCAAGCCCGTACTCGCTCATGACGAGCCGCACGAAGCGGGAATGTGGGCAAAGCGGATGGTGATAGAGGATCGCCATGTACCGTCGTATCGCGCGGGCCGGGAGGTGTGGCCGGCGCGCAGCGGGGCGCGCCGGAACGCCGGACGTTCGATGGCGCGGCGCAGGGCCTCCGTATAGAACCGCCGTCGTCGCGCGACAACAGCGAATCGGCCTCAGTTCTCGGGGGAGACCGGCATGGACCTCGTCAGCCTTTTGGAAGCGGCGCTGCTGGGCGTCGTCGAGGGCCTCACCGAGTTTCTGCCGGTGTCCTCGACCGGCCACCTGCTGCTGCTCGGCCATTTCCTCGGCTTCGAGTCGACGGGCAAGACCTTCGAGGTTCTGATCCAGCTCGGCGCGATCATCGCCATCCTCGCGGTCTACGCGGCGCGGCTGACGCATGTCGCGGTCCGGCTGCCGAGCGATCCGACGGCGCGGCGCTTTGTCCTCGGCGTGCTGATCGCCTTTCTGCCCGCCGCGATCGTGGGCGCCACGCTGCACGGCTTCATCAAGTCCGTGCTGTTCGAATCGCCCGCCACGGTGTGCGTCGCGCTGATCCTCGGCGGGCTCGTGCTGCTGTGGGTCGACCTCCGGCATCAGCCGCAAACCGTCACCGTGCGCGCCGACGACGGATCGCCGCGGGGCTGGACGAGCGAGACCACGCCGGACGTCGCCTATGACGACGCGATGCGCTTCCCCCTCGGCATGTGCCTGGTGATCGGGCTCTTCCAGTGCTTCGCGCTGGTGCCGGGCGTGTCGCGCTCGGGCTCGACGATCGTCGGCGCGCTCCTCCTCGGCGCGAGCAAGCGGGCCGCGGCGGAGTTCTCCTTCTTCCTCGCGATGCCGACCATGGCCGGCGCCTTCGCCTACGACCTCTACAAGAACCGCGACCTCCTCAGCATGGACGACATGGCGCTGGTGGCGGTCGGCTTCGTCTGCGCCTTCCTCACCGCGCTGCTCGTCGTGCGGTTCGTGCTCGACTTCATCTCGCGGCACGGCTTCGCGCCCTTCGCCTGGTGGCGGATGATCGTCGGCGCCGCGGGCCTTGCGGGCTTGCTCGTCTACGGGTGAGGATGGCCGGAAGCGGCCCGGTCGCGGCCGCCAAGAGCAACGACCTCGGACGGAACCGATGGCCGCGATCACCCTGACCGACGTGACGAAATACTATCGCGACGTCGCCGCGGTGAACGGCGCGACGCTTTCCGTCCCGGACGGCGCGTTCTGCGTGCTCACCGGGCCGACCGGCTGCGGGAAGTCCACCCTGCTGCGGCTGATCGCGGCCCGCGAGCGGGTGACGAGCGGCGTGATCGAGATCGGCCAGTCCGTGCACCAGTCGTATCGCGACGGCCGGCCGGAGCTCGCCGAACTGGCGGATCCGCGATCGTTTGAGGGACGCCGCCGCACGCTGTTCGACCTGATGCGCGAAGGACTGACCTCGCATGGGCTCGCCCGGCGGGACGCGCAGGAGCGCGTCTTGCGCGCCGCCGACGCGCTCGATCTCGGCGCCTTGCTCGGCCGCACGCCGGCCCAGGTTTCGACGGGCGAGCGCGCCCGGGCCGCGAGCGGCCGCGCCTTCGCTCATCAGCCGCCCGTGCTGCTGTTCGACGAGCCGCTCGACGGGCTCGACCCGGCCCGGCGGCTCGCGCTGCGGCGCGCGATCAAACGCCTTCAGCGCGAGACGAAGGCGACCGTCGTCTACGCCACCCACGACCAGACCGACGCGCTCGCGCTCGCCGATCTGCTCGCCGTCATGGCGGACGGGCGCGTCGTCGCCGTCGGCGCTCCGCGCGAGCTCTACGATCGGCCGCCGAGCGTCGAGGCGGCCCGGCTTCTCGGCGCGCCGCCGATGAACCTGCTGCCGGCGCGCGCCAACCAGACGGGCCTGTCGCTCGAGGACGGCACGCATCTTGGGGCGGCGAGCCTGATGACGGGGGCGACGTTTCTTTGGCTCGGCGTGCGGCCGGAACATCTGTTCGTGGTGGGAGGCGACGGACCGCCGACGGCGGCGACGTTCCCGCTCGACGTGGAGCAGGTCGAGCCGACCGCGGAGGGCGTGCTGGCGCACGGCTTGATCGGCCAGCACCGCGTCGCCGCCCGTCTGACCGGGACGACCTCAATTCCGGCTGGCGCCCGGCTGAAGCTGGGCGCGGATCGGGCGCATCTTCATGTCTTCAGCGCGGAAACCGGCGCGCGACTGGACCAGGCCGCCGGCTAAGCGTCTTGCGACTTACGTAGTCCTACGTATTGGTCCCCTTATAATCCAGGTGGTAATTACTTGACGTTCCACAGATCTGCGCGCGCAGCGCGGATGGTGGGCGGTCGACAGGCTGCGCATATCGGGACGCCCCATGGCAAACTTCAGCACGTTTCATTCCTTCAGCCCGCTGACCCTCAGCTTCAAGTCGCTGTTGCGGGGCTTCATCTACGACGAGACTTCCACGGCGTTTCACGTTGCAGGGCCGAGGGGCGATGACGGCGTTCAGCAGACGCTGCACACATACGGATCGAACTTCACCTACACGCCGCTGAACAACCAGGGCACGGTGGAGCCCAAGAGCGGCACGCTCAACGGCTTTTCAGTGCTCGACTACGACACGATCGCAGGGAAATACTCTGACAATCTGTACGTGGCGAACATATCGGTGAAAATCGAAAAGATCGTCAGCGTAGCGAGCACCAAGGATCCGTTCGACGACTACGCTCTCGTCAAGACGATCTTCGGCAAGAACGATGTTTTCAACGGCAGCGACGTCGTTCGCGACGAGAACCGCAAGATCATCAACACCGGCGACGACTTCCTGCAGTCCTTCAACGGCAACGACACGCTGTACGGCAATGGCGGCGCCGACACGCTGGACGGCGGCAGCGGCCGGGACACCTCGTCCTACGAATTCGCCGGCGGGCGCGTGCACGCGGACCTGCGCGGCGAGCTCGCGGGCGTCGGCGAGGCCAAGGGCGACGTCTTCGTCTCGATCGAGAACGTCATCGGCAGCCGATACGCCGACGCCATCCACGGCGACGACGCCTCGAACTATCTGAACGGCATGCTCGGCAAGGACACGCTGTACGGCCATGGCGGCGCCGACAAGTTTGACTTCACCACCGCGATCAAGACCACGAGCGCCGACGTCATCGGCGACTTCGAGCACGGCGTCGACGACATCCGGCTCGAGGGCGACATCTTCAAGGACATCGGCTTCGGCAGGGGCGGGGCGATGCAGGC
Organism: Hansschlegelia sp. KR7-227; assembly: GCF_049446035.1. NCBI lineage: Bacteria > Pseudomonadati > Pseudomonadota > Alphaproteobacteria > Hyphomicrobiales > Methylopilaceae > Hansschlegelia > Hansschlegelia sp. KR7-227. The sequence goes on along the minus strand of NZ_JBMSEA010000001.1, from coordinate 2,621,384 downwards.
GAAGCATTTCTACACCGGGACCGCAGCCCACGACGCCAATGACCGCATCATCTACGACCGCGCCTCGGGCAAGCTGTTTTACGACGCCGACGGCGACACGGCGGGAGGCGTGAAGGCGGTGCAGTTCGCGACCCTGCTCAAGGTCGACGGCGTCGCCCCCGAACTGTCGCAGACCGATTTCCTGATCATCTGACGCGGGATCCGGCGTTTCGCGCCGCAAGCGGACCAACGTCCGGGCCGCGAAAGCAGTCCGGGCGTTCGTCCTACGTAGTGCTACTGATCCCCGTGCTTTCGGCGCGCTGATATCAACAGACGACCAGCGTCGTGCCCGCGCGACACTATCGCCACCGAGGAAACGCCATGACGAAGCTGACCGCAAACGTCGCCATCAATATGAAGGCGCTCCAGGACGAGAACGCTCTGACCGTTAATTTCGAGCAGTTCAGCGACGGTTTCTTCTCCAACGTCGACGCCACCCAGGACAAGCTCTTCACGATCACGGGCGAGACCGCGGCCGGCGGCACCGCCTATGTCGACGTCTCCGGTCAGGAGTTTGAATATCTGCCGTTCCCGACGACGCGCGGCGAGATCCCGACCGACGGCGTGATCACCGGCCTCGAGGGCGGCCTCATGATCGGCGACGCCAAGCAGGTGCTGCTGACGATCGACGATTTTCGGCTCAGCGTCGACAGGGTCGGCGAGGTCGCTCTGTCGGACTCGACCAAGGACGACGCCGCGCTGGTGCGCCAGCTGTTCCAGAGGGCCGACTCCCTCGTCGGCAGCAGCCAGACCGACTACCTCATCGGTTATGACGGCAACGACACGCTCGACGGCGGCGCCGGCGGCGCCGACACGCTGGCCGGCGGAAACGGCCTCGACACGGCCTCCTGGGCGAAATCCGGCCGTCTCGTTCAGGTCTTTCTCGACGGCTCGAAGGCCCACGGCAGCGGCGCCACCGGCGACGTGCTGCTGAACATCGAGAATCTCGAAGGCAGCCGCTTCGGCGACGGGCTGCATGGCGACGCCAAGGCCAACGTCATCAGCGGCAAGGCCGGCAACGACCTGCTGTGGGGCCAGGGCGGCAAGGACACCTTCGTGTTCGACACCGCGCTTAACGGGAAGACCAATGTCGACTCGTTGCGCGACTTCGAGCACCTCGTCGACCGCATCGCGCTCGACAGGGACCTCTTCGAGGGCATCGTCTTCGGCAAGACCGGGCTGATGGCCTCAAAGCACTTCTATGAAGGCTCGGCCGCGCACGATCTCAACGACCGCATCATCTACAACTCCGAGACCGGCCGGCTGTTCTACGACGCGGACGGCAACAAGGCCGGCGGCGAGAAGGCCGTCGCGTTCGCGATCATCGCGAAGCAGGACGGCGACTTCCCGACGCTGTCGAATCTCGACTTCTTCTCGGCCTGACGCCACCGCGCCTCCGCCGCTCCGTGACGAGCCGCCGGCCCCGAGCCGGCGGCTTTCGCGTTTTCAGGGGTCTCCGTTCGCGCCGCTTGAACGCCGACGGCCGCGGGGCCATCTAAGCCTTGCGCCGGTTCCCGGCGTTCGGAGCGCTTTGTTTACGAGGCTCCGTCAAAGTCGCTTCTGGCGAGGACTTTGAACGATGTCGCGTTTGACGAGTCTGCAGAGCCCCTTCCTGCTCGGCTTCGATGGCCTGGAGCGGGCTCTCGACCGTGTGGCGAAGAGCGGCGACGGCTACCCGCCCTACAACATCGAGCGGTTGCCGCCGCTCGAGGGCGAGCCGGAGCGGCTCAGGATCACCCTGGCCGTCGCGGGCTTCTCTCCCGACCAGATCGAGGTCACGCTCGAAAAGAACGAGCTCGTCATCCGTGGGCGTCCGCCGGCGGAACGCGAGGATCGCGTCTATCTTCACCGCGGCATCGCGGCGCGCCAGTTCACGCGCGCCTTTGTGCTGGCGGAAGGCATGGAGGTTCTCGGCGCGGATCTTGCGACGGGCTTATTGGTCGTCGATCTCGTTCGCCCGGAACTTAAGCGATCCGTCCAGCGTATCGCCATCAGGGCCCGGGACGAGAGCCGCCGCATCGCGGAGAAGGAGTAAGGTCATGGTGCGCGAAAATGCAGTTTCGGCCCGGCGCGGCCCGTTGAGCTCCGCCGAATTCGCCGCGATCGGCGACGGCCATATCGCTTACGTCAAGCCCATCCTGTCCGACGAACTCAACGCCCTGTTCCCGCAGGCGCCGGAGCTCGAGCCCGGACTGGAGCTGTTCGCGCTGCTCAGCGCCGACGGCTCGCCGATCGTGGTGGCGGACACCCGCGAGGCGCTGATCGAGAGCGCGCGCGAGCACGAGCTCGTCACGGTCAGCCTGCACTGAACGAGGGAGGTTCAGGCGCCCAACGCTTGGGCGCCTGACGCTCCGCGTCTCCCAAATCCCGCGGCGTCAGGCTGCGTTGGACGCCACGACCTGCGTCAGGATCGCGTGCAGAGCGCTGGCGTCCCGCGAGGCCCGCAGCTTCTGCGCCGTCATGGGATCGCGCAGCACGCGGGCGATGCGCGCCAGCGCCTTGAGGTGGTCGGCGCCGGCCGACTCCGGAGCGAGCAGCAGGAACACGAGGTCGACGGGATCTCCGTCCAGCGCGTCGAAGTCGATCGGACGGTCAAGCCGGGCGAACAGCCCGAACAGCCGGTCGAACTTCGGGAGCTTGCCGTGCGGAATGGCGATCCCTGCGCCGACGCCGGTCGAACCGAGCCGTTCGCGCTGGAGCAGGGTGTCGAACACCTCGCGCTCGGAAAGCCCAGTCAGTTCCGCGACGCGGGCCGACAGCTCCTGAAGCGCCTGCTTCTTGGAGTTGACCTTCAGCGCCGGCAGGATCGCGTTAGGCTGGACCAGATCGGAAAGGGGCATCAGCTGCTCTTGCTCCAGATGCTCCGAAGGCCGTCGTAGAAGGCGGATGCGCGCTCGCGTCCCGCCGTCCTGAGGACGTCGCCTGTCAGTGGCCGTCGGCGCCGTTGCCGGAGGCCGGGTCGATCCAGCCGACATTGCCGTCCGAACGCCGATACACGATGTTGACGCGGCCGTGGCTCGCATGGCGGAACACGACGACCGGCGCGCCGGTCAGGTCGAGCTCCATCACCGCGAAGCCGACGGTCATCCGTCGCAGGGGCTTGGTCGATTCCGCCACGATCACCGGGCTCCAGCCTTCGGGCTCCTCGACGTCCGCCTCGGGGCTCTCGAACACCACATAAGACAGCGGATCCCCGGCGTCTCCATCCGGATGATGGTCGCGCAGCCGCGTCTTGTAGCGCTTCAGGCGGGTCTCGATCCGCGCCGCCGCCTGGTCGAAGCTGGCGTAGGCGTCGCCCGCGGACCCGGCGGACTGAAGCAGGATGCCGCTGTCGAGATGGATCGCGCATTCCGTGCGAAAGCCCGCGCCGTCCTTGGCGACGGTGACGTGCCCCGAGAAGCCTCCGCCGAAATATTTGGCCATCGCGTCCGAGATCCGATCCTGGACTTGCCCGCGAAGCGCCTCGCCGATGTCGAGGTTCTTCCCAGAAACGCGCAAGGCCATGAAGTCCGCTCCACAATCGTCTCGCCAAGCGGCCTGATCGGAAGGGACCGCCGCAGCTTCGCCAAAGCAGTACGAGCGGCGGATGGGGAAGTCAACGTGCCTCCCATCACAGCCGATCAAAGCACGTAAGTATATGACTTATAAGGATTAATGTGAGTCATCAGCCTGCGCGCGCGGCGCCCTGCTTTTCGCGGCGACGTTGCACCGAGGAGGGGATGCGCAGGCTCTCGCGGTATTTGGCGACCGTCCGACGTGCGATCTCGACGCCGCCGTCGTGCAGTCGCTTCACGATCGTGTCGTCCGACAGCACGTCGTCGGGACTCTCGGAATCGATCATCGCCCGGATGCGGTGGCGCACCGCCTCGGCCGAATGGGCGTCTCCGCCGTCGGCGCTCGCGATGGCGGCGGTGAAAAAGTACTTCAGCTCGAAAACCCCGCGCGGCGTCGCGAGATATTTGTTCGCCGTGACCCGCGACACGGTCGACTCGTGCATGCCGATCGCGTCGGCGATCGTGCGCAGGTTCAGCGGCTTCAGATGGGCGACGCCGTGGGTGAGGAAGCCGTCCTGCTGCCGCACGATCTCGGTCGACACCTTCAGAATGGTGCGGGCGCGCTGCTCGAGGCTGCGGGTCAGCCAGTTGGCGGTCTGCAGGCACTCGGTGAGAAAGGTCTTCTCGGTCTCGTTCTTGGCGGTCTTCACCACCTTGGCGTAGTAGGTCTGGTTGACCAGCACGCGGGGCAGGGCGTCCGCCACCAGTTCGATGATCCACGAGCCGTCGGGCGCCGCGCGCACCGTCACGTCAGGCGTGACCGGCTGCACGATCTCCGACCCGAAGGCGTGTCCGGGCTTGGGATCGAGGCTGCGGAGCTCGGCAAACATGTCGAGGAGATCCTCGTCGTCCACCCCGCACAGCCGCCTCAGAGCGGCCATGTCGCGGCGGGCGACGAGTTCGAGATTGGCGATCAGGGCCTGCATAGCCGGATCGAACCGATCCCGCTCCCGCAGCTGGATGGCGAGGCATTCCTGCAGCGAGCGAGCGCCGATGCCGGTCGGCTCGAAGGTCTGGATCACGCCGAGCACCCGCTCGACCTCCTCGGGAGCGGCGCCGAGCCGCTCCGCGACCGTTTCGATCGGCTCGCGCAGATAGCCGGCGGCGTCGATCAGATCGATGAGGTGGAGGCCGATCAGCCGCCCCGCTGGATCGACGCCCGCAAGCGCGAGCTGGCGCCCGAGATGGTCGCTCAGCGTCGCGCGCTCGGCGACATAGGCCTCGATGTCCGCGCCCTCGCCCGACATGGCGCCGCCCGGCCCATGCCCGGACCAATCGCCGGGCTCGGACGCCGGAGCGGTCGCGGGCAGTTCGGCGGCCTGGGGCGGGTCGTCGGGGAAGACGTTGCCGAAGTCGGTGTCGAGCGGCGTTTCGATATCGGACCGCGCGCCGGCCTGCTCGCCCCAGTCCTCCGCGTCGGCGGGAAGAGCCTCGTCGGACCGCTCCTGCGGTTCGGGAGCCTCCGCCGGGCCGTCCGGGCCGTCGAGGCGCTCCAGCAGGGGGTTCTGCTCCAGCTCGTTCTCGACGTAAGCGGTCAGGTCGAGATTGGACAGCTGAAGCAGCTTGATGGCCTGCATCAGCTGCGGCGTCATCACCAGCGACTGCGACTGGCGGAGCACCAGTTTGGGAGTGAGGGCCATCACATCAGCGCCATCAGGCGGCGGCTCCTACGCGGAACGTCACGAGCGCCGCGCGGTCGCGCGCGGGCCCAGACCGCGCGCCATTTTCGGGATCGGCCCCTTCGCGAACGCGCGTCTGGGCCGATTCTTGCATGACGTCCGGCTTAGTCTCCTTTTAAAGCCGAAATTCCTCTCCGAGGTAAAGCCGTCGAACGTCGGGATGGACGACGACGTCGTCCGGTCGCCCTTCCATCAGCACCCCGCCGGCGTGGATGATGTAGGCCCGATCGATCAGGCCCAGCGTCTCGCGGACGTTGTGATCGGTGATCAGCACGCCGATGCCGCGATCCGTGAGATGACGCACCAGCGCCTGGATGTCGCCGACGGCGATCGGATCGATGCCGGCGAACGGTTCGTCGAGCAGCATGAAGCTCGGACGTCCGGCGAGCGCCCGCGCGATCTCGACGCGCCGCCGCTCGCCGCCGGAGAGCGCGATCGCGGGCGCCTTGCGCAAGCCCTGGATGTTGAACTCGTCGAGCAGCGCGTCGAGATCGTGGTTGCGGCGCTTGCGGTCGGGCTCGACCACTTCGAGCACCGCGCCGATGTTGTCCTCGACGCTGAGGCCGCGAAAGATCGAGGCCTCCTGGGGCAGGTAGCCCACGCCGAGCCGCGCGCGCTTGTGCATCGGCAGGCGCGTGATGTCGACGCCGTCGAGCTCGATGCGGCCCTGGTCGGCCGGGACGAGGCCCGTGATCATGTAGAAGACGGTCGTCTTGCCGGCGCCGTTCGGCCCGAGCAGGCCGACGGCCTCGCCGCGCCTGACGGAAAGGCTGACGTCCTTCACGACGGCGCGCGCGCCGTAGCTCTTCGCGAGGCCGCGCGCGACCAGCGCGCCTTCGCCGTCCGAGGCCGCGAAGGCGAAGTCGTGGGCATGGCGCGGCTGCGCCCCGTTGGCGCCGGAGCGGCCGGCCGGCTGGCCCGCCGGGGGAGGGCCGCCGCGAACGTCTCGCGTGTTCAGCATCACGGCCAAAGCTCCGTTGGCGAAAGCGGCGACGGGCTCAGCGCTTCTGGGCGCCGGCCGCGTCGTCGCGCTGGCGCGGCTTGAAGACGCCCTGGACACGGCCGCCGCCGCCCTCGACGCGGGAGGTCTTGGTGGCGAGGTTCACGAACAGGCGCGAGCCGCGCACGACGCTGTCGCCCTGGGTGACGACGACCCCGCCCGTCAGTTCGGCGGTGTTGGCCTGCGAGTCGAACACGCCGCGCTGACCCGTCGCGTGCTGGTTGCGGGCGGTGACGTCCACGTCGCCCTCGGCCTCCATGCGGCGGATGTCGCGGCCGGCCTGCGGCGAGGCGGCGCCTTCCGCCCCCTTGGTTTCGCCCTGCGCCGGACGGGCCTCGCCCGGGGCCTTCTTCGGCTTGTCGTTGTCGCCGTAGTAAAACACTGTGAGCTTGCGGGCCTTCAGCACGGAATCGCCCTGCTTCATCACGACGCTGCCCGAGAACACCGCGGCGTTCTCCTGCTCGCGGACCTCGAGATTGTCGGCTTCGACGTTCACCGGCTCGTCGGAGCGCACCGAGAAGCCCGTGAAGGCGCTCGACACCGATTGCTGCGCCGAGGCTGCGCCTGCGGTCATCGTGAGGGCAGCGAAGGCCGCAAGAAACAGTCTCATCGGGCGCCTCCTCAGGCGGCTCTTGGGGTGCGTCAGGCTGGAGTTGCGTCAGGCAGGTCGTCCAGGCGCGCCGTCGTTTCCCGGCGCCCCGCGCTTTGAGTGGCGCGCCCGAAGGCCAGCGTCAATCGCCGCCGCGAGCCCGCACTGACTTATGTCCGGCCGCCCGGTCCGCCAAGACCGGTCTGCGGCCGCTCATTTGTGGGCGAAGATGTCGGAGTCCGCCCAGCCCGCGAGATCGAGCGCCGAGCGTACCGGCACGAAGGCGAAGCAGGCGTCCGCGAACGCCGACCGGCCCTCGCGGACGAGCAGCACGTCAAGTTTCGCCTTCAGCGCGTGCAGATACAACACATCGCTTGCGGCGTAGTTAAGCTGGGCCTCGGTCAGGTCGTCCGCGCCCCAGTCCGACGATTGCTGCTGCTTGGACACATCGACCTTCAGCATCTCGTGAATGAGATCCTTCAGTCCATGCCGATCGGTGTAGGTGCGCACCAGCTTGGAGGCGATCTTGGTGCAGTAGACCGGCTCGGTCATAACGCCGAAGGTCTTGTAGAGCACCGCGACGTCGAAGCGCGCGAAGTGGAAGAGTTTCAGGACCGACCGGTCGCGCAGCACGCGCTCGAGGTTCGGCGCGCGAGTCTGGCCCGGGGCGATCTGGATCACGTCGGCGTCGCCGTCGCCGGTCGACATCTGCACGACGCACAGCCGGTCGCGGTTGGGATTGAGGCCGAGCGTCTCGGTGTCGATCGCGACGGACGTCCCCGGCGCGTAGTCGTCCGGGAGGTCGCCGCGATGGAGCCGGATCGTCATAGGGATGAAACCGTGGGGTAAGCGGGCGGATCGTCAAAGGCCGCGCCGGCGCCGGCGCTGAGCCGGAAAGATCGACGGCGCGGCAGGTCCGCCGCGCCGTCGTTCGAAAATGGTGCCCAGGAGAGGACTCGAACCTCCACGGTGTTACCCACACGGACCTGAACCGTGCGCGTCTACCAGTTCCGCCACCTGGGCCTGCCGGGGGTCATATTGGTGCGAAGCCGACGCGTCAATGGGCGTCGGGCGGCCAGGCGCCGCCTTCGCCGGGCCGCGTCGTCGCTTTACGGGGTCCGCCTTCTACCTTACGTCTCGGCTGCATCGGCAGGATGCGAGGAGAACTTGGGACATGGCGGTCGCCGAAGGGTCACGTCCGGTCGAGAACAAGCTCGTCACGGTCTTCGGGGGATCCGGCTTCATCGGCCGGCACGTCGTGCGCGCCCTCGCCCGCGACGGCTGGCGGATACGCGTCGCCGTGCGGCGCCCGGATCTCGCGGGCCATCTGCAGCCGCTGGGCGGCGTCGGCCAGATCGTCGCGGTGCAGGCCAATCTGCGGTTTCCCGAATCGGTGCGCCAGGCGGCGCGCGGCTCGGACGCGGTGGTCAATCTCGTCGGCATTCTCGCCGAGAGCGGCAAGCAGCGGTTCCAGGCCTTGCAGGCCGAAGGCCCGCGCCTGATCGCCGAGGCGGCGCGCGAGGCCGGCGCCCGCCGCTTCGTGCAGATGTCCGCGATCGGGGCCGACCGCGCCAGCGCCGCGCTCTACGGCCAGACCAAGGCCGCCGGCGAGCAGGCCGCGCTCGAGGCGTTCCCGGAGACGGTGATCCTCAGGCCCTCGATCGTGTTCGGTCCGGAGGATTCGTTCTTCAACAAATTTGCGGCGATGGCGCAGATCTCGCCGGTCCTGCCGCTGATCGGCGGCGGCAAGACGCGGTTCCAGCCGGTGTTCGTGGGCGACGTGGCTCACGTCGTGGCGCTCGCGCTGCGCGGCGGCATGGCGGGCGGGGCCGGGGCCTATGAGCTCGGCGGCCCGGCGGTCATGACGTTCGAGGAGATCCTGCGCTTCGTGCTGCGCCAGACCGGCCGCGAGCGCCTGTTGCTCCCTCTCCCGTTCCCGCTCGCCAAGGCGCAGGCGCGCCTCCTGCAGCTCCTGCCGAAGCCCCTGCTCACCGTCGATCAGGTCGCGATGCTCGAAGTCGACAACGTGGTGTCGGACGAGGCCATCGCCGCCGGCCGCACGCTGGAGGGGCTGGGCGTCTCGCCGGCCTCCGTCGAGGCGGTCGTTCCGACCTATCTCTGGCGCTTCCGCAAAGCCGGCCAGTTCGAAAAGCTCGCCGGCGAGAGCTGACGCCGCCGCAGAGCCCGGCGCGGCCGCTTCGAGCCTGCCGATCCGCGCGGTCGATTTCCGGTTCCCGCCTGCGGGCGCCGGCAGATGGGCGGCGCCCCGAAGCGCTTAGGTCCAGGAAGGGCTGGAGCGGGCGAAGGGAATCGAACCCTCGTATGCAGCTTGGGAAGCTGCCGTTCTACCATTGAACTACGCCCGCGACGGACCGCACATTAGAGGCGGGCGCGACCGCGGACAAGCGGCGAGGCGCATCCTTCGAGCGCCGCGTGCCGCGCTCCGCGCGCTGTCGTGATGACGCCGGGAGAGGTCGCCGTCGACGCGCGGCCGCGGGAGGTCTACGTAACGGCGATCAAGCCCCGCCCTCGGCGCGGCGAGGAGATCGAGGCGGCGTCCATGAGCGGACCGATCGAACAGGTCCAGAGCGCGTCGCGGGACGCCAGCGGGCGCCGGTCGGGCGCCGCTTTGGGTCTCGCCGCGCTCGGCGTCGGCCTTAGCCTGCTCGTCGCCGCGGCGCTCGTTCTCTGGGCTGGCGCAGGCGGGGAAGTGTTCCTCACCCAGGCGTTCGCGGCGCTTGTGGCCTGTTTCTGACGGAGTATCGGTCATGTCTCCCCGCACCGCCTTCATCGCCGGCGCGCTGGCCTTCGCGGTCGGCGCGGCCGGCCTCGCCGGCGCGCTCATCCATCTCGGCGGCCGCGGCGGCGGGCAGACCGCAGCTCAGGCGTCGGCCGTCGGCGGCCCGTTCGAGATGGTCGACCAGACCGGGGCGACGGTCACCGACGCCGACGTCAAGGGCAAGCCGTTCCTGGTGTTCTTCGGGTTCACCCATTGTCCGGACGTCTGCCCGACCGCGCTCTACGAGATCACCCAGGCGTTCGAGGCGCTGGGGCCGGACGCGGAGAAGACCCAGGCGCTGTTCGTGACCGTCGACCCCGAACGCGACACGCCGGAGGCGATGAAGGCCTATCTCTCGAGCTTCTCGCCGCGGATTCGCGGGCTGACGGGCAGTCGGCCGCAGGTCGACGCCATGGTGAAGGCCTACCGGGCCTACGCGAAGAAGCAGCCGCTGAAAGACGGCGACTACACGATGGACCACACCGCGATCGTCTATCTCATGGACAGGAACGGCGCCTTCGTCGCGCCGCTCAACCTGAAGCGGACTCCGCAGGAGATCGCGGCGGAGATCCGGCCTTACGTCTGACGCGGCGTGGCGCGCCGGCGCGATACGCCGTGCTCGGTCTTCTCCCAGCGGCTTTCGCGCGCCAGCATGATCTGCGCGAGCGCGCGCCAGGACGCGACGCCCACGAGCAGCCAGTAGATCGGCAGCGACCAGAGGTCGACCGCGAGAAGCGCGGGTCCGCGCCGGTCGATCCCGACCCAGGCGAAGGCGAGGCCGGCGGCGTAGCCCACGATGAACACGACGACGTGGATTCCGGCGAAGGTCGCGAGCGCGAGGTCGCCCTCAGGACCCAGGATCGATCCCGTCAGGCCGTGCCAGAGCAGGAGCGCGAGGCAGACGGGGTAGGCGAGCCCCGTCAGCGCGACGCCGCCGATCAGGATCTGCGCGGCGACGAAGCTCGACGGGTCGACGCGCCGCGCGAGGTCGCCCATGCTTCGGCCATGCACCAGGGCGGTGACCATGAAGCCCTTCATCCACCGTGTGCGCTGCCTGATCCAGGGGACGATCCTCGCCGGCGCCTCCTCATAGGTGGTGGAATCGATCGACCCGGTTCGCCAGCCGAGGCGCGCGAGCCTCAGGCCGAGATCCGCATCCTCCGTGACGTTGGCCGCGTCCCACCCGCCGACCGACCTCAGCACGGCGGTGCGGAAATGCGGTCTTATGCAGCAGAAGCATGTGACCTCCGGCATGCCGCAGACGACGACCCAGGGCCATGAACGCGTAAAACCGGAAGGATGGTCCTGGATTCTGACGCGAACCGGAATTCCTCAAATCCGGTTTTGATCGATCGTTTACATCGCGTCCGATTTCCCTATCCTCGGTTCCAGCGAATCAGGAGGTCGTTCATGACCGACTTGGCCAGCCAGATCGAGGACGTCCGGTCCGAAATGGGACGGACGACGTCTCAAATCCTCAGCGTCATCGAAAAGGCGACGCGAGAGGTTCAGCGGGTGTCCGACCGCTCGCTCGCCATCGTCAGGGAAGCCGTTATCGCGGGAGCGATCCGGGAGGAGAAGCTTCACAAGAAGCTCGCCAAGCTCGAAGTGATGGCGAAGCTGCAGCCTGATGACGAGGAAGCTCCTCGGTCGGCGAAGGCGGATCCCGAGAAGCCCCCACTCGACCAGCCGAACCAGCCCAAGCGCTCGGCTTCTGAGATCATCCTTTTCAAGCTCGCATCCAGTCGGCAGCCAGTGCCGACGGGAGACCTCGACGAAATCGTTATTGAGGAGGGCCTGACGAAATCCGCGGCCGAGAAGGCGAAGTACCATCTCAAGAAGGATGGCCTCGCTACGGCCTCGAAGCGCCGGTGGTCGATTACGGATGCCGGTCGCAAGAAGCTTAACGGGCATCACCCGCCAGGAGGCCCGTAAACGAAAACGGCGCCGGTTGCCCCCGGCGCCGTTTCAGATGCGGACGTAGTTCAACAGGCAGAACCTGTCGGCCACCCACCGGCAAGATGCGGGTCCGAGTCCCGTCGTCCGCTCACGACTCAGCCCTTAGCGTGGAGCGTCGCGCTGTCGACGCCCCGCGTCAAGGGCTTGTGGCACGCTCCCCGCAGGGGTTTCAGATCCTCAGCCGCTCGTAGTGGAACTCGACGCCGAGCGGGATCTCCTCCTCGTGGTAGGTGAAGACGAGACCTTCATCCTCGAAAACTTGCTTTAGCATCAGCATGTTATTCGGGATCGGCGTCCGCCGACCCTTCTCGAAGTCACGCACGGTTGACAGCGAAAGGTTGGCCGCGTTCGCCAGCTCTTCCTGGGTCCAATCGAGCAGGGCTCGCGCGGCGCGGCACTGTTCCATGGAGATGATATCGGGCATGTCAGGCAACTTTAATAGCGAACGTCAACGATTATCGTTGACGTTCGGCGAGTCAGTGCTCAAGTGTAACGCCAACGATAATCGTTGGCAAAGCAGGTATGGGTCGAACGGCGGGCGATACACGGAAGGGGCAGCACTTCCTGCTGTCAGCCGCGGCCCGTCGACTTTCGCTTAGCCAGATCGCCCGTCTCACCGACGACCAGGCCCTCAAGCTCTTCGAGGGCATCCGCTGGTGTGAGACGCAGGGCGACCCTGTCTGCCCGAAATGCAACTGCCTGGCCGTCTATCGACACAAGGGCAAGCGCCGGATCTTCTCGTGCAAGGGCTGCACAGCGCAGTTCAGCGCGACCAGCGGCACGATCTTTCACTCCCGCAAGCTGCACGTCCGGGACATCCTGCTGGCGATCGCGATTTTCACGAACGGCGTGAAGGGCTATTCCGCGCTCCAGCTCTCCCGCGACCTGAATTGCCAATACCGGACCGCCTTCGTCCTCGCTCACAAGCTTCGGGAAGCGCTCGGCAAGGGCATGGACGAGATCGAGGCCTCAGGGACCATCGAGGTCGACGGCGCCTATTTCGGCGGCCACGTGAAGCCCGCGAACTACTGGGAGAACCGGCGCGACCGCCGGCTGGCGAAGAACCAGAATGGCAAGCGGCGCGTGGTCGTCATCATGCGAGAGCGTGGCGGCCGCACCCTGCCGTTCGTGGTCAAGCACGAGGCGCAGTCCGTCACGACGCTCGAGCGGCGCATCCGGCCTGGCAGCACTGTCCACGCCGACGAGGCCCGCTCCTGGGACCCGCTGCACTACGCCGGCCTCAATATGAAGCGGATCAACCACCAGCGGGCCTACAGCGACGAGGAGGCCTGCACGAACCACGCGGAAAGCTTCTTCTCACGGATCAGGCGCGCCGAGATCGGCATGCACCACCACATCGCTGGCCCGTACCTGGACGCCTACGCCAAGGAGATGGCCTGGCGGGAGGACGCCAGGCGGATCGACAACGGCACGCAGTTCCTGCTGATCGCGTTGGCAGCCGCCGGGCATGAGCCGTCAGCGATCTGGAAGGGCTACTGGCAGAGGGCTAAGTCGAAAGCCCCGACTGCTTCTGCAAACTAGCGCATCCCGGGGCCGGTCGACGTCTCATTGTCCGGGAGTTCGTCTCCGGGCTCAGCGGGGACATCAGGGACCTTCTCCAGAATAGCCATTACGGCGCCCATGTCGGCGCGCTCCGCCCGCTCGCGCATCATCTTGAGGCCGCGGCGATGTCCAAGTCCTTCCGAAATGAACGATACCATCAACTGATTGATGGATACTTTGTCTTCCGTGGCGGCGTCTCTTGCCTGATCCATGATGTGATCAGGAACGCGAAGTGGATATGCTGTCATCCAAGCCTCCTTGCGTAGTCGTTTGCAACGAATTCACCTGCTTTGCTGGCCGTAATTCCAAAAGCTGGAACTGCGGGATGTCTAAAATGCCTGTCGTCTGTCACAATGGTTCGTGATCCAGCTGCAAGAGCGCACTCGATATAGAGATAGTCTTTTGGATCATTAAAAATGGCCTGAATCGAAACCACGGCAAAGACGGCACGGCCCTTTCGCAGATCATGTCCAAAATGGGGTCGACATCCTGAGGTGCAATCGCAGGATTAGCTCCAAGAAGTCCTGGCCGCTTTAGAACATCTTCATATTCCAGCACCACCGCTGGAGACGCTGTGAAGCGCAACTCACCGGTTAGCATTCCCCTCAAGATCACAAACGATGCGCCGTTCCTTGAGCGGAATCCTCGAAGAAGCACATTGGCATCGACCACAATCATTGAACATATATGATATCACCTGCGATATCAGTCAACCCTACGCGACCATAGCAGGTTACCGTTCTCATCCGGCGCCGATCGGACACGCCCCTCGTCCCTCTGCTTTCGCAGAGCCTTTGAAGCTCGTCGCGTCACTTCCGATAGCAGCTTGCGATCGCGCGCATCGTCGCCACGCAGTGAGATGACGCTCTGCGCCAGCTCCCGGGACGTCATTGGGCGGTCAGCGTCCGCGATCTCGCGCATCAGAGCCCGCGTCAGCTCGCCGGTCCCGAACATGACCTGGCGCCTCTGGCGCGGCATGGCGGCGTCCAGGTCGCCCTTGTAGCCGAACGAGCCCAACGTCCGGTCCAGGGCGTCGATGTCGTTCCGGATCTCAGCCACCCGGTCCCGGATGCGCTCAGCCTCGTTGAAGAGCTCAGCGCGCTTCCTCAGCAGTCCGGAAATGGTGTGGTCGTAGCCGTGAGGCGCAGTGGTTTCCATGCCCGCAGAATGCCCCAGCGGAGGCCGTCAGAGAACGGATCACGAAATGCGTCTGCTGCATAAGACCGCGGAAATGGTTCGAGGTGCCGCCGAGCGGGATCGGCAGCCCGAGGCTCGCCAGCGCGGGGATCGCGACGTCGAACAGCGCGGCGTATTCGATCGCGAAGTGCCGCACGAGCCAGCCGTCGGCCAGGTTGTCGATCGCGAGCTTGGCCTGCACGCAGGCGAGCTTTCCCGGGCCGGCGCGAAACGCCGCCACCGCGAGCCGGAGCTGGTCGGGGTCGGGGCGGTCCTCGGCGTCATAGATGGTGAGATAGGCGCCGCGGGCGGCGAGCAGGCCGGCGTTGAGCGCCCTCGGCTTGGTCTGCGGGCCGCCCGGCGGCAGCACCAGCACCTCGACCCCGGCGCGCGGCGGCCGGCGCGCAAGCGCCGCGAGCGTCTCCGCGTCGTTGCGTTCGACGAGCAGCTTGATGTCGAGCTTCGCCGGCGGATAGTCGAAGCGTTCGAGCGCCGCAAGAAGGTCGGGGACGACGGCCGCTTCCCGGCAAAGCGGCACGAGCACGGTGTAGATCGGCAGGGCGCGATCGTCGAGGCGCGCGCCCGTGGGCGCAGGCGGCGCCGACGTGCAGGCGAGCCGCAGACGGAACGCGTTGAGGGCGGCGAACAGCAGCCCGGTGACGGCGGCGAGCGCGATTCCGGCCGCCGGGGCGAGAAAGGCGGCCGCCACCATGGCGATCAGGCCGGCGGCCAGCGCGGCGCGCATGGCCGCGCCCGGCCGCGGCATGCCGCGCTCGACGGTCAGTTCGGGCGAAAGCGCGGCCGGCCCCTCGCTGGCGCGCTCCGCGAGCGCGGATCCGGTGCGCGCGATCACCCAGTCGGCGAACGCCCTCGGGGTCGCGAGCGCGATCTTGGCGTCGCGCGGCTGGCCCCGCCGCGCCCGCGCGAGCGCAGCGACCGAGGCGCCGCGCGCCGCGATCACCAGCCGGAGCCGGCCGTCGGCGCCCTGCGTCTGGACGCGTCCCGTCCGGAGGGCGAAGCCGCACCGGTCGGCGTCGAAGGTCGATCCCGCGCCGTCGTCGACTGAGAGCGCGTCGACGCCGAGCGCATCCGCGAGTTTGAGAACAAGCTCCTCCTCCGGGATCGCGGCCGCGGTCGCGAGCGCGTCGTAAGGCGCGACCCCGGACGCTTCCGCGACCCGCAGGGCGTCGAGCAGCGTCGGCAGGGGGACGCCGGCGCGTTCGAGGGCCGCAAGCTCGGGAGGCAGAGCGTGGCGCGAGTGAAACGGCGCCGCAACGCCGTGCGCTCGGCTGGCGCGGCCATCGGCCGGCCACGGCGCGGAGTTCTCATGCCGCCGCCGCGCACGGGAGAGAGGCAGGCCAGCGCTCACCTTCGATCCGCCCCCGCAGGGCCGCGCGGCCATTTATCGCCCGCGCCCGTCGCCCGACCCCGCGCCGAAAAGTGTAGAATTGCGTCGGGCGAGGAGTCGAGTCGAATGCAACCTGTAGGGGTTTCTACGGAGATCCGCGGCGCGTTTTGCCGGGCGCTTCTGGCGCTCGCCATGCTGCTGTGCGGAGCCGTCGCGGGAGAGGCGGCCCAGCCCCTCGGCGACCAGGGCGTCGCGATCCCGCGTTACTCCGATCCCAAGGCGCGCATCGAAAAGCCCGATCTTCCGCCCAACCGGATCATCAAATGGGCGACGGGCGACGATTATCCCCCGTTCCACTACCTCGACTCCGAAGGCCAGCCCACAGGCTTCGCCGTTGACCTCGCGCGGGCGATCTGCGCCGAGCTCAAGATCGCCTGCACGCTGCAGGCCTGGCGCTGGGACGCGCTGATGGACACGCTCGACCAGCGTCAGGCCGACGTGATCCTCGCCATGGCGCGGCCGACGCCGGAGCTCCGCCTGCGCTACGCGATGACCGAGAGGGTCCACCAGAACGCGGCGCGCTTCGTCGCGCGCAAGGACAAGGCGGTCCCGGACGCCACGCCGGAAGCGCTGGCGGGCCGAACGGTCGCGGTCGTCGCCGGCTCCGCGCACGAGGCCTTCCTGAAGGCGTATTTCGGCAAGGCGGCGCTGAAAGCCTTTCCGAAGGCCGACGAGGCGCGGGCTGCGGTCAAGGACGGTGACGCCGAGGTCGTCTTCGGCGACGCGGTGTCGCTCGCCTTCTGGTTGAACGGCACCGCCTCCGACGGCTGCTGTCGCTTCGTGGGCGGCCCTTACGTCGACAGCCGCTATTTCGGCGAGGGCGTCGGCGCCCTCCTGCGGCCGGAGGACGAAAAGCTGCGGCAGGCGATCGACTACGCGCTGCAGCGGCTGGACGAATCCGGGACCTACGCCGAGATCTATCTCAAGCACTTTCCCGTCGGCATCTGGTGACGGCCCGTCATTGACGCGCTGCGGCGCGGGTCCGTAACGTGCGCGCCCTTCCAACGGACCTGCATCTGATGACCTCGCCTTCTCCCGTCGCGTCCGCGGACGCCCTCGCAGCACTCGCCCGCACGTCGAACGCCTGGCCGTTCGAGGAGGCCAGGAAGCTCGTCGAGCGGCTGAAGCGTCGCCCCAAGGCGGAGCCGGTGCTGTTCGAAACCGGCTACGGACCCTCGGGCCTGCCGCATATCGGCACCTTCGGCGAGGTCGCGCGCACGACGATGGTGCGGCACGCCTTCCGCGTCCTCACAGAGGACCGGGTGCCGACGCGTCTCGTCTGCTTCTCCGACGACATGGACGGCCTCAGGAAGGTCCCCGACAACGTGCCGAACCGCGAGATGATGGAAAGCCATCTCGGCAAGCCGCTGACCCAGGTGCCCGACCCGTTCGGCAGCGAGCACGGCTCGTTCGGCCGGGCCAACAACGCGCGGCTGCGCGCCTTCCTCGACCGCTTCGGCTTCGACTACGAGTTCCTGTCGGCGACCGATTGCTACGCGTCCGGCCGGTTCGACGCGACGCTGACGCTGATGCTGGAGCGCTTCGACGAGGTGATGGCGGTGATGCTGCCGTCGCTGCGCGAGGAGCGCTCCGCGACCTATTCGCCGTTCCTGCCGATCCACCCCAAGACCGGCGTCGTCATGCAGGTCCCGATCGACGAGCGCGACGTGTCCAAGGGCACGATCGTGTGGCGCGACCCCGAGACCGGCGAGCGCTTCGAGACGAAGGTCACGGGAGGCCACGCCAAGCTGCAGTGGAAGCCGGACTGGGCGATGCGCTGGACCGCGCTCCAGGTCGACTACGAGATGGCCGGCAAGGACCTCATCGATTCGGTCAAGCTCGCGGGCGAGATCTGCCGGGCTCTCGGGGGAACGCCGCCCGAAGGCTTCAACTACGAACTCTTCCTGGACGAGAAGGGCCAGAAGATCTCGAAGTCGAAGGGCAACGGCCTGACGATCGACGAGTGGCTGGCCTATGCCAGCCCGGAGAGCCTGTCGCTGTTCATGTATTCCAAGCCGCGCGAGGCGAAGCGGCTGCATTTCGACGTCATTCCGCGCGCGGTCGACGAGTACTTCCAGTTCCTCGCAGGCTACGCCCGCCAGGACGAGAAGCAGCGGCTGGCGAACCCGGTGTGGCACATCCACGCCGGCCGGCCGCCGTCGGAGACGCTGCCGGTCACCTTCGCGCTGCTGCTCAACCTCGTCTCGGCCTCGAACGCCGAGAACCGGGCGGTGCTCTGGGGCTTCATCGGCCGCTACGCGCCGGGCGTGACCCCTGAGACCCATCCGAAGCTCGACGAACTCGTCGGCTACGCGCTGCGCTATTACGAGGATCAGGTGAAGCCGACCAAGCGCTTCGCGGCGCCGGATGAGGTGGAGCGCGACGCGCTCGCCCGCCTCGACGCGGCGCTCGGAGACCTTGGCCCGGACGCGAGCCCCGAAGACGTGCAGACCGCGCTCTACGACGTCGCCCGGGCGATCCCGCGCTATCAGGACTTTTCCGCCAAAGGCGCGACGCCGGAGCGGCCGGGCGTCAGCCAGGAGTGGTTCTCCGCGCTCTACCGGACGTTGATCGGCCAGGAGAAGGGGCCGCGCTTCGGCTCCTTCGTCGCGCTTTACGGCGTCGAGGAGACCCGCGCGTTGATCGCCCGCGCGCTCGCGGGCGAACTGGCGAAGGCGGCATGAGAGAGGGACTGAGGATATGATCTTCCGTCGCGAAGGCGAAGCCGGCCCCTCCCGCTACGGCGCGGGCGTGAGCCGCGTCATCGGCGGCTCGCCGATCGGCGTGATCGTGCGGCTCGCCCTGCTCTGCGTGCTCGTCGGCCTCGTGCTGGATCAACTCGATCTCGACGCCTTCGAGCTGTTCCGCTGGGCCGCCCGCGTGATCGAGGACGCGATCGCGAACAGCGCGGACCTGCTGCGCCAGATCGGCCGCTACTTCCTGGTCGGCGCCATGGTGGTGATCCCGATCTGGATCGTGCTGCGACTTCTCAGGGTCGGCGCCGGCCGGCGCTGAGCCTGACGTGATCGCCGTCGAGCCGGGCGCGGAGCTTCGGCCCGCGCCCGCGGTCAGCCACGCCCGCGTGCTCGCCATCGCCCTGCCGATGACGATCGCGAGCGTCTCGACGCCGCTGCTCGGCTTCGTCCACGCCGCCGTCATCGGTCAGCTCGGCGACGTCGCGCTGCTCGGCGCGATCGCGCTCGCCGCTGTTCTGTTCGACGTCGTGTTCTGGCCCTTCGCCTTTCTCCGGATGGGAACGACCGGCCTCACGGCGCAGGCGGTCGGCGCTCAGGATGGCGCCGAGGAGGTGGCCGCGCTGATGCGCGCGCTGCTGCTCGCGGCGCTCTCCGGCGCCGTCGTCGTGGTCGCCCGGGAGCCGCTGGCGGATCTGATGCTCGGCTTGTTCGGACCGAGCCCCGAAGTCGAGGCGGCGACGCGGCGCTATTACGACATTCGCGTCTGGTCGGCGCCTGCGGCCTTCGCGAACTACGCGGTGCTCGGATGGCTGCTGGGCAAGGGGCGAGCCGCGCTCGGCCTGCTGCTCCAGCTCTTCCTCAACGGCTTCAACGCCGTGCTGACGGTCATCCTGGTGATGGTCCTCCATCTGTCGATCGACGGGGCCGCGATCGGCGCGGTCGCGGGCGAGGTCGCGACGCTTGCTCTCGGCCTTGCGCTCGTCGGGCGCCTGTCGCGCGGCAAGCCGGCGCCGGACCGCCGCCGCGTGCTCGACCGGCGGCGCGTCGTCGCGACCGTCGCCGTCAACCGCGACGTCTTCATCCGGACGCTCGCTCTGCTCGCGGCCTATCTGTTCTTCGCCGCGCAAGGCGCGCGCGCGGGCGACGCGACGCTCGCCGCGAACGCCGTGCTGATGAACCTCTTCCTCATCGGCGGCTATTTCCTCGACGGCTTCGCGACCGCGGCGGAGGCGCTCTGCGGGGCCGCCGTCGGCGCGCGCGACCGCTCGGCCTTCGACCGCGCGGCCGCCCTCGCCACCGTGTGGGCGGTTGCGGTCGGCGGAGCGATCTCGGCGCTCGCGCTCGCCGGCGGCCCGTCCTTCGTCGCCTTCGTGGCGACGAGCGCAGAGGTGCGCGCGGCCGCAGCCCCCTTCCTGCCTTACGCCGCCGCGGCCCCGCTCGCGGCCTCGCTCGCCTTCGCGATGGACGGGGTCTACATCGGCGCGACCTGGGGCGGCGCGATGCGCAACCTCATGCTGGTCGCGATCGCGATCTATTTCGCCGTGTTCGGTCTGGCCTCGCCGGCGCTGGGCAATCACGGCCTCTGGCTCGCTCTGCTGAGCTTCCTGCTGGCGCGCGGACTGGGACAGGCGGCGCTCTATCCCACGCTGCGGCGGCGCACCTTCGGCGCCTAGGAACCCGGTCCGGCGGCCGCCACCGCCGCGGCGTCCTGGCCGACGAGGGCGGCGAGCGCGCCCTCTTGCGCCGCGGCCTCCGACAGCGCGGCGGAGATGCGCCCGATCAGCGCCGGGCCTTCGAAGACCAGCGCGCTGTAGAGTTCGATCAGCGTCGCGCCGGCGCGGATCTTGGCGATGGCGTCCGCGCCCGAGGCGATCCCGCCGACGCCGACGAGCGGCATCGCCCCGTCGAGCCTGAGGAAGGCCTCCGCCAGCATCCAGGTCGCGCGGCGGAACAGCGGCGCGCCGGACAGGCCGCCGGCCTGTTCGGCGTTGCGTTCGGCGAGGCTCGCGGGACGCGCGAGCGTCGTGTTCGAAATCACGAGCCCGTCGAGGCCGCGGCTCCGCGCCACGGCGACCACGTCGTCGAGGCCCAGAAGGTCGAGGTCCGGCGCGATCTTGAGCAGAACCGGCCGCCTGGGCGACCCCTTCACGGTCGCCGCGTCGCGCGCGGCGACGACGCGGGCGACGAGGTCGTCGAGCGCCGCCTTCGCCTGCAGGTCGCGCAGGCCCGGCGTGTTCGGGGAGGAGACGTTGACGGTGAAGAAGGCGGCGTGAGGGGCGAAGGCCTCGATCCCCGCCACATAGTCGGCCGCACGGTCCGCGCTGTCCTTGTTCGCGCCGACATTGACGCCGACGAGCCCCGGCCGCCCGCGCCTGCGCTCCAGCCGGGCGCGCGCGGCCGCGGCGCCGGCGTTGTTGAAGCCCATGCGGTTGACCACGCCACGGTCCGCCGGCAGGCGGAACAGGCGCGGCTTCGGGTTTCCCGCCTGCGGGCGCGGCGTGACGGACCCGATCTCGACGAAGCCGAAGCCGAGCGCCAGCATGGCGTCCGGCGCGCGGGCGTCCTTGTCGAAGCCTGCGGCGAGGCCGATTGGGTTCGGAAAACTCAGCCCGAAGGCCTCGGTCCGCAATCGCGGGTCGGACGGCTTCGGCGCCCGGAACGGCAGCCGCTCCAGCCCGGCCAGCGTCGCCTCATGGGCGGTTTCGGCGTCGAGCCTCTGGAGCGCCGCCCGCATCAGCGGCCACAGCGCGCCGATCATGCGAGGTCCGGCGGGAAGTCATGCGCGCCGTCGTCCCCGAGCGGCAGCGGGATCTCCCAGCGCACGGCGCTCATCGGCAGATCGGCGTAGAGATGCGGGAACAGCGCGCCGCCGCGAGAGATCTCCCATTTGAGCGCGTCGCCGAGCGCGCCGACATCGACGGCGACGAGGACAAGGTCCGCCTGGTCCGCGAAGTGTCTGGCGGCGGTCTCCCGCGCCTGCTCGGCCGTCGACAGATGGATGAAGCCGTCGGCGAGATCGACAGGCGCGCCGACGAAGCGGCCGTGCCTCTCGGCGGCGCGCCACAGCGCGTTCGGCGCGATCTTGTACACGGTGGCGGGGATGGCGCTCACGGCGGTCCTGGGGGCGGTCTGTTCCGGCGCCGTCGGCCGCGGAACGCAGTCCGCTGCGGCGCGTTGCTGTCCTGCGGCAAGGAAGCTTTAGGACCTGAGCGCGCGGCGGACAAGACGCCCGCGCAGATCCGAGTGGACAGCGCCGCGAAAAGGGACTAATTCCTATACATAGCTCCACTGTCCTTCGGAGGCGGGGCGAGGAGACGGCGGAGACATGCTCGACCACGGCCAGATCTGGGCGGCGATCGACGCGCTTGCGGCCAAGAACGGCCTGTCCGCATCCGGGCTGGCGCGCAAGTCGGGGCTCGATCCCACGACCTTCAACCGATCCAAGCGCATCGCGGCCGACGGCCGGCCGCGCTGGCCGTCCACGGAATCCATCGCCAAGGCGCTCGACGCCACGACCACCAGCCTCGACGGCTTCATGAGCCTGCTCACCGGGGAGACGCCGGCCGAGCGGCGCAACAACAACGTGCCGCTGATCGGCCTCGCGCAGGCCGGCGACGGCGGCTATTTCGACGATGGCGGCTTCCCGACCGGTCAGGGATGGGACGAAATCCCTTTCCCCGACGTCGACCGCGCTCATGTCTACGCGCTCGAGATCGCCGGCGACTCCATGGCGCCGGTGTTCCGCGACGGCGACGTCGTGCTGGTCGCGCCGGGCGCGCCGGTGAGGCGCGGCGACCGGGTGGTGGTGAAGACCGCCGACGGCGAGGTCCTCGCGAAGGAGCTCGCGCGCAAGACGGCGAAGCAGGTCGAGCTGCGCTCGCTCAACCCCCAGCACCCGGATCGCTCGTTTCTGGCCTCCGAGATCGCCTGGATCGCCCGCATCGTCTGGGCGAGCCAGTAGGACGGCTCAGAGACCGCGCGCGGTCCATCCATCGGTCATCGCCACGCCGCGGTCGAGGTCGGCGGGGAAATCGAGCTCGCTCCATTCGAGCCCCTCGATCGAGCGCACGCCGACGATGTTCTGGTAGCGCGCGATGCCGTCGATCGCCGACAGGTACCAGCGCTTCAGGCCTTCTTCTGAGCGCATCAGGCGCTCGAGCTCAGCGACGAAGGCCGCGCCGCCCTCCTCGGTGAAGCGCAGGCAGCCAATCGACTCGCCGGTGACGAGATCGAGCGGCAGCGTCTTGCCGATCGCGAGCAGCCGGTCGCCCTGGGTCCGCACCTTCATGTCGTCGCTGTCGTAGTCGCCCTTTCGGTCGATCGTCACCGTGATCGGCGCGACCGCAGGCTCCTCCAGCACGCGCCGGGCAATCTCCGGCTCGATCAGCGTGTCGCCGTTCAGGATCAGGAAGGGCTGGCTCATCTCGTGGCGGGCGATCCAGCAGCTCGCCAGATTGTCGGCGAGCTCGAAGAACGGGTTGTGCGTCGCCCTGAGCGCGAGGCCGGGCAGGTCGATCGCCGCCAGCGCCGCCTCGACCTTCGCGGCCTCGAAGCCGGTCACCACCACGATCTCCTTCACGCCGGCGGCGGCGAGCGCGCGCACCTGCCACTCGACGAGCGGCCGTCCGGAGAAGGGGATCAGGCATTTCGGAGTTTCGGCGGTCAGCGGCAGAAGCCTGCGGCCCTGTCCCGCGCTCAGAATGATGGCTTTCACGTCGAACATCCGTCAGGCGCCGGGCGGGCCGAGGACCGCCCGTAATGCGCGAAGCGGCCGGGATAGCGTCATCGGGCGGGCGAGGCAAACCAGCGCCGGCGCAGGCCTGCGCCGACTTTCCGGAGGCTCGTTCATCATTCCCCAACCGTGACGAGCGGTCGGGCCGCCGCGCGCAACCTTCCGTCAGCGTTTTCGGACGCAGGCTGCGGCCTACGAGCTCCTGCAGGTTGGTCGATCATGTCCGAACGTCCCGAACTCGCCGACGTCGCGCAGCGGCGCGGCCGGATCAGCGCCGCCTTCGCCTTCCGCCCCGACGGGTTCGGCTACCGCTACGACCGCCGCGACGAGGAGAGCTTCGGCGGCGACGTCCGCTTCTCGGATCTCGCGGCGCCTTCGGCTTATGTCGAGGTGACCGAGGGCGACCGCGCGCTGCGCTGGACGCTGATCGTGATCTCCGGTCTGGCGCTGGCCGCGACGTTCCGCGGCGGCCCGCAGCCTCTGATCACGGCGCTCTACGCGGCCGTGGCCTTCGCGCTCGTCGCGGTCCTGTTCGCGACGCGCAAGCGTCGCCGCGTGAGCTACGTCATCGTGCCCTCGGCGGAGATGAACCTGATCGTGCTGGCGGACGACCAGCGCGACGCGATCCTCGCCCGACTGGAGGACGGGCGCCGCCAGGCCCTGTCCGTGGAGATCGCGGGCCGGGAGCCGGCGATCGCCCGCGACCGCCTCCGGCAGCTTCGGCGGGCGGAGCGGCTGGAGCTGGTCCCTCGCGCCGATGTCGAGCGCGAGCGCAGCGCGCTGGCGGCCGCGCGCTTCCAGCAGAACGGCCCGAGCGAGACCATCCAGTTCGAGTTCCTGCCCGATCGCCTCGTCTATTCCCGCGGCGGTTGGATCGACGGCCGACGGACGGCGACGTTCCGCTACGTCGATCTTCCAGCGCCCGTCGTCGCCTCCGAGACGCGCTATGCGGTCCTGCCCGGCGCCGTGCTCATCGCCTGGCTCGCAGTCTTTGCGCTCGCCGCGATGGCGAGCCTCGAACAGCTCCGTGGCCCCGGCTATTACGTCGGGGGAGAAGGGCTGAAGCATGCGCTGGTCGATTTCGGCCCGGGCTTCGTCGCCATGGCGGCGGCGCTCTGGTTCATCGAGCGCTGGATGAAGCTGAGCTACGCCAAGCCCTATCCCGGCGTCCATGTGCTGAAGGACAAGAAAGAGGACGCGATCCTCGCCGAACTCGAGCGCCGTCGTGACTCGGCCCTCCGCGCGCTCGCCGAGCCCGATCCCGCGCTGACGTTCGGCGAGCAGGCGGATCGGCTCGACCGTCTTCTGGCCGACGGGGCGCTTTCCAAGGACGAGCACGCGGCCGCCCTGCGCCGGGCGGAGGACGCGTCCGACGACCACGAGCTCGACGCGCTGTTCGCAGCCGAAAAGACCGAGCCGCCCGTCAAACGCCGCCTCCTCCACTAAGGCCCCGCGATCGTCGCGCGCCGCGGGCGGCCGCGGCGGCTATTCTCCCGCCGTCGTGCGGCCGGCGCGCCAGGTCTCATAGCGGGCTTTGTTCTCCGCGTTCGGGGGATAAAGGCCGGGCAGCGAGGCTCCGTTTTCGACCTCTCCCATGATCCACGCCTCGAGCCGCTCCTGCTCCTGCGCGACGGCCACAACCTCCTCGACGAGCTTCTGGGGAACCACCACCGCGCCGTCGTCGTCCACGACGACGAGATCGTCCGGAAAGACGGCGACGCCGCCGCACCCGATCGGCTCCTGCCAGTTCACGAAGGTTAGTCCGGCGACGGACGGCGGCGCCGCTCCGCCCTGACACCAGATGGGCAGGCCGGTCCCGAGCACGCCGGCGACGTCGCGCATCACGCCGTCGGTCACGAGGCCTGCGACCCCGCGCTTCCTCATGCGGGCGGCGAGGATGTCGCCGAAGATGCCGGCGTCGGTGACCCCCATAGCGTCCGCGACCGCGATGCAGCCGGCGGGCATGTCCTCGATCGCCGCGCGCGTCGAGCGCGGCGAGGACCAGGATTCCGGGGTCGCGAGATCTTCGCGCGCGGGGACGAAACGCAAAGTGAAGGCGCGGCCGACGAGGCGCGGCTGGCCGGGCCTCAAGGGCCTCGTGCCGCGCATCCAGACGTTTCGAAGCCCCTTCTTGAGCAGCACGGTCGTCAGCGTCGCCGTCGAGACGGCCGACAGGATGTCGATGACGGAACGGTCAAGGGTCATGGCGGTCCTTTGGACTTGTCTGCTCGCGATCGGGGTCGCCGTCGCTCCGAAGGCCGGTGATGTCCGAGGCCGGCGGCCCGCGCAACGCGACTTCGCCGGCATACGTCTTCCGAGGGCCGGCGGCGGGCCGGCGGGGTCGGCCCGCGTCAGCCGCGCGCAAAAGGCCCCACGATCCGTTTCCGAGCGGCGGAGCGTCTTAGACAGGGCGGACGTCGAGCGCGCCGGGCGTCTCGCGCGGGGCGACCGCTGGGACGATCATACCCTCGGAAGCGAGCTCCGTCATGCCGCGGGGGCTTGGTCGAGCATCTGCCGGCCGCCGCGAAGGGCGCGGCCGCCCGCCGCGCCGATTCCGCTCGTCCCGGACCCCCGGGCGGCGGTTCGGCGCCGGGCCTCGAGATCGCGGGCCGTCATTCGACGGCGACGAGGCGCGTTCTGCCCGCGCGACAGACGCCGAGCACGAACGCCCGGGCGGATCCCGTGCGGTCCACCGTCTCCTGCGGCGATCGGACCGGCGAGAGATCGACGCTCACGATGACGTCGTCCGGTCCGAGCCCGGACATCGCGGCTCTGCTGGTCTCCCCGACCGACACGACCACGGCCCCATGCGGCTCGGCGTTCGGGCATGAGGTCATATCCGCCGGCCGCAGGATGACGGTGGCGAGCAGACCGGTTCCCTCGATGCGGTTCGACTGCGGCGGCGGAGCCGGCAGGAGATCCGTCTCGACGCTGAGCAGCGCGTCCTTTCGAGCGATCGTCAGGCGGGCGACCGCCTGCGGCTTTCGAAGACCGATCGCGTTGCGAAGATCGGCGGCGCGCTGCACGGGCGCGCCGTCGAGCGCGAGCACGACGTCGCCGGGCCGCAACGCCGCGCGCTCCGCGGCGCCGCTCGGCTCGAGCTCGGAAATCACCGCCCCGCTCCGGGATCGGACGTTCAAGACGCGCGCGAGAGCGGGAGTCAGATCCTGGAGCTCCGCTCCGAGCTCGCCACGCGAGATCGATCCGTTCGCGATCAGCTCCTCCATCACGGGCCTGATCATCGCGACGGGGATCGCGAAGCCGATCCCGACATTGGCGGCGGACGGGCTGAGAATGCCGTTGTTCACGCCGACCAGCTCGCCCGCCAGATTGACCAGCGGCCCTCCGGAGTTTCCCGGATTGATGGAGGCGTCCGTCTGGATGAAATCCTCGAACTCTTCGATGCCGAGCCCCGATCGTCCGAGCGCGCTTACGATGCCCATCGTGACGGTGCCGCCAAGGCCGAAGGGGTTGCCGACGGCGACCACGTAGTCGCCGACCTTCAAGCCGCCCGGAGCGGCGAAGGACATGGCTCGGAGCCCCGGCGCGTCGACCTTGACGACGGCGAGATCGGTCCGTGGATCGGCGCCGATGACCTTCGCCGCGAGGCTGCGTCCGTCCGTCAGCGCGACGCGCACCGCGCCCCCGGTGGAGACGACGTGGCTGTTCGTGAGGATGAAGCCCTGTCGCGCGTCGACGATCACGCCGGATCCGACCAGGCGGTAACTGGAGGACTGAGCGCCGGCCGGACCGGCGGCGCGCCAGGAGGTCGGCTCCCCCTCCGCCGAGCCGGGATCAAGCGCTGATCCGACCACCGCGATGCTGACCACGCTCGGCAGGACGGGCTCGAGCATGGACGCGAGGGATGGATACGGCGTGGCGCGCTCCGCCCGTCCCGCCGCGGGAAGGGACGCCGCCAGAGCGAGCGCGAGGAGCGCCCGAAGCCGTCGCGACGACCCATGGCGCGACGTCGCCGTCATAGGCCGAGCGACCGCAAAGGCCATGCGCCAGCCGGGCCGTCCCATCCGGAATCCGACCCGCGTTTCCCGTCCGGCGCCGCCTTCGGTCATGGCGTGATCGCGACCTTCAGGACGCCGTCGCGCTGGTGGGAGAACAGATCGTGCGGGCCGACGTCGGGGACCGGCTTGTCGAGGACGATGCGGCCGGCCTGGACGAAGACGGCGGCTTTCATTCTGGGCATGCGACGGCTCCGCCTGCGCGCGATCGGGCGCTTTCCAAGCGACAGTTTCGCAAATCGGCGGACCCGCCCTTTGATCCAACTCAACCCTGGGAGAAGCGCGATCGCCCCCTCGACCGCCGGCGCTGACCCAGATCAAAGCCGAGCCGGGCAAGCCGTCTCATTGATGCTGCAAGGACGGTGATCGCCGTCCTTGCGCAACGTCCGTCGCGCGGGCCGTGCAGTCGACGCGCCCGCCGGGTCCGACAGGAGAGACGGAACATGTCCGACGCAGGATTGAAGTCGCTCGTCGAGGAAGAGCTGGAGTTCGAGCCCAGGGTGAACGCGGCTCACATCGGGGTCGCGGCCCGTGACGGCGTGGTGACGCTGACCGGGCGCGTCGCCAGTTATGTGGAGAAGGTCGCCGCCGAGAAAGCCGCGCAGCGGGTGCGCGGCGTGAAGGCGATCGCCGAAGAGATCGAGGTCCGCTACCCCTATGACGGCGCGCGCAGCGACGAGGAGATCGCGATGCGCGCCGCGAACGTCCCTGAATGGAACATGTCGGTCCCGGACGCCGTCAAGGTGAAGCTCGAGCGCGGCTGGGTCACCCTGTCCGGCGCGGTCGACTGGCAGTACCAGCGCGAGGCCGCGGAGTCCGCGATCCGCCAGCTCGACGGCGTGATCGGCGTCACGAACGCGATCGCGCTGAAGGACAGGCCGAAGGCCGCCGACGTCAAGAAGACGATCGAGGACGCGCTCAAGCGCAACGCCGCCCTCGACGCGGCGGCGATCGACGTCATGGTCACGAACGATCAGGTCAGACTGTCGGGCAAAGTGCACAGCTGGCACGAGCGGCGCATCGCCGAGCAGGCCGCCTGGTCGGCCCCCGGCGTGAAGGCCGTCGACGCCAAGATCAGCATCGCGGCCTGATCCCAGGACGATCCGGACCACGTGGCGCCGCGTGGTTCGGGCCTTTCCGTCGAGGCAAGGCGGCTCAGCCCGCCGCCAGCAGTCTTTCCAGACGATCCACAAAGGGGGCCTGGGCGGGGATCAGTTTCCGCCGTGCGTCGGCGGGCGCGAACCACGCCGCGCGATCGACCTCCGGAAAGGCCTGGAGCCGTCCGGAGCGGGGCGGCCACTCCATCTCGAACGGCTCGCTCTTGAGGGAGGCTGCGTCGAAGTCGCTCCGCCCGGCGAAACCTCGGACGATCTTGCCCGCGCGCTGCCGCACCTCGCCGAGGTCGGAGAGCGGACCGTCGAACGCCAGCCCCAGCTCCTCGCGAAGCTCGCGGCGCGCGGTCGCCTCCGTCGCTTCTCCCGGCGCCGTCTCGCCTTTCGGGATCGACCAGGCGCCGAGATCCCTGTTCCGCCAGAACGGGCCGCCGGGATGGACCAGCAAGAGCTCAAGCCCCTCGGCGCCTTCCCGATAGAGCAGGATTCCCGCGCTCGTGACCGACGTCATGACCGAAGCTCCGAGGGGCGCCGGCGGGCGTTGCGACAGATCAAGCCGAGCCTGCTGTCCGCGCCGGGATCGACCGGCGATACGCTCGCTCTTGAAGCGGGGATTGAACCCTATGTCCCGAAAGCTCGTCGAGACCCGACCTTCGGAGACCGCGCCCGACCGCCGCTCGTTCTCCGGCTATGCGGCGGTCGGCGAAGGCGCTTTGATGTCTTGATCGCCTGTTTCGCGGGCGCCGGCTTGCGCCGCGGCCCTCCGTGGTCGATGTCTGACGGAACGGCTTCAGCGGATCGTGGACCGATCTTTCGTGGGCGCTGCGCTCCGAAGGACGCTGGTCCCCGGGCCGCTGGCGCGCGCCCCATCGGCGAAGAAGAGCGTGACGTTCGGCGAATTCGCACAAGAAAGCCTCTGGCTCACCGCGCTGCATCTTGTCCTCGCGTCGGCGACGTCGGTCCACGTGCTGCTGCGAAAGCGCGACGTGCGGGCCGCCATCGGCTGGATAGGCCTCGCCTGGCTGTCGCCGATCTTCGGGGCCGCGCTTTATTTCGCCTTCGGCGTCAATCGCGTGCATCGGAAGGCGCGGCGCCTGCGTGGCCTCAGCCCCTCGCGGACGCCGTCCCCGCCGGATGCGCGCGAGCTTTCCGTGCAAGACCGTCTCGCCGCGGCGGTCGGGTCCGTCACCGGGCTCGAGCGGGTCGACGGGACCGTCGAAGCGGTCCTGCAGTCGGGAGACGAGGCCTATCCCGACATGCTGCGCGCGATCCGTGAGGCCCGGGTCAGCATCGAGCTGTCGACCTTCATCTTCCGAACCGACGAGGCCGGCCTGCCCTTCGTGGAGGCGCTCGCCGCAGCGCACGGCCGCGGCGTCGCGGTCCGGGTCCTGATCGACGGGATGGGCGGCGGCTACTTTCGCTCGGCCGCCTATCGGGCGCTGACGCGCCGCGGCGTCCCGGCCGCACGCTTCCTCCACACGGCCTGGCCGTGGCGGATGCCGCTGCTCGACCTCCGGCTCCACAAGAAGGCGCTGATCGTCGACCGGCGCGTCGCCTTCGTCGGCGGGCTGAACATCGCGTCGGAAAACGTTCTGGCGCGGCCGACGCGCCTGCCCGTCCGCGACACCCATTTCCGCGTGAGCGGTTCGGTGGTCGACCAGATCGCGGACAGCTTCGACGAAGACTGGGCCTTCACGACCGGCGACGAGATCAAGGACGCGCCGTCATCGCCGCCGTCGGCGGGGCCGCCCGCGCGGGCCATCGTGTCCGGGCCCGACCAGGCCGTCGACCGGCTGGTGCTCGTGCTGCTGTCGGCGATCTCGTCGGCCCGGAAGACCATCCGCGTCGCGACGCCCTATTTCCTTCCTGACGAGCGCGTTCTCACCGCCCTGCAGGTCGCGGCCCTGCGCGGCGTCGAGGTCCGTCTCGTCACCCCCGCGGCCAACAATCATCGGCTGGTCGCGTGGGCGTCGGACGCTCATGTCAGACCGCTGCTGGAGGCGGGGTGCAGGCTTTACCGATCCGCGCCGCCCTTCGATCATTCCAAGCTCATGAGCGTCGACGATTCCTGGTGCCTGATCGGCAGCGCGAACTGGGACACGCGAAGCCTGCGTCTCAACTTCGAACTTACGGTGGAGCTCTATGACGTCGGTCTCGCGACGCGGCTCTCCGCCCTGATCGATTCGAAATGCGCCCTGACGGTGAGCCTCGAGGAACTCGACGGCAAGCCCCTGCCGCTCAAGCTCCGGGACGCGACCGCCAGGTTGCTGTCGCCCTATCTCTGACGCTGGAACCGCCTTTGAAGGTCGCGACCTACAACATCCACAAGTGCCGGGGCACCGACGGCCGCTCGCGGCCCGACCGGATCATCAGCGTGCTGCGCGAGATCGGCGCCGAAGTGGTGGCGCTCCAGGAGGTCGACCGGCGGTTCGGTTCGCGGATCGGACTGCTGGACCTCGAAGCCCTGCGGGAGGAGACCGGGCTTCGCCTCCTCGCCCAGTCCGACGCTCCCGACGGGCATGGTTGGCACGGCAACGCGCTGC
This sequence comes from Hansschlegelia sp. KR7-227, assembly GCF_049446035.1. Classification (NCBI taxonomy): domain Bacteria; kingdom Pseudomonadati; phylum Pseudomonadota; class Alphaproteobacteria; order Hyphomicrobiales; family Methylopilaceae; genus Hansschlegelia; species Hansschlegelia sp. KR7-227. The sequence continues at coordinate 2,590,539 of NZ_JBMSEA010000001.1, read as the reverse complement.
TCGTCGCCCGCGAGCCCCGCTCGTACCGGCGGATCCGCATCCGGCTGCCGGGCGTCGAGCCGCGCGGCGCGATCATCGCGGATCTCGACTTCGGAGAAGGCCCCTTCCGCATCATCGCGGCGCATTTCGGGCTGCTGCGCCGGTCGCGGCTCAGCCAGGCCGGCGCGCTGGTGACGGCGTTCGGCTGGCTGCCCCCGATGCCCACCGTGCTGCTGGGCGATCTCAACGAATGGCGCATCAGCCGGCGCTCGTCGCTCAACGTGTTCGAACCGCTGTTCGGCGAGGCGCATCCGCTGCCGAGCTTCCCGTCCCGTCGTCCGATCTTTCCGCTCGACCGCATTCTCGGATGGCCCCGCGGGCTGGTCCACGGGCTTGCGGTCCACGACACGCCGCTTGCGCGCAAGGCCTCCGACCATCTTCCCCTGACCGCCGAGGCCGACGTCGACGGCCATGGCCTCGCTTTGCGCCAGGCGGATCTCCCCCGGGGGTGAGTCCTGCGCCGCCGGGTCCCGGGGCAAGAGCGGAACGCGCCGACGCCGTCGACGAGCGGCCCTCTAGCGACGACGACGCGGCGCGCGCGCCCGGCGAGCGCCGCGTGCCCCCAGGAGCCTCTGGCCCAGCCTCTGTTTCACGAGCTCGGCCGCGATCAGATAGCCGGAGCTGACCGCAAGCATCGTCGCGAGGACCGCGGCTGGCGGCGCGGCGAAGCCGAAGACGGCGCCCGCAGGCGTCAGCGCGAGGACGCAGGCCGTCGCGAGCGCGCCGAGCGAGGAGGCGACCAGGAGCCTGTGCGGGCGGCTGGCCCAGACCGGCCGGGCGCTCCGGATGACGAACACCACCAGGATCTGCGTGACCATCGATTCGAGGAACCACGCCGTCTGGAAGGTCTGGACGCCCGCGTCGAACGCCAGGCGCAGAATGACGAAGGCGGCGATGTCGAAGGCCGAAGACAGCGGCCCCATGACGAGCGTGAACAGATAGATCTGCCGGATGTCCCAGCCGTGCGGCTCGCGCGTCTCGCTGTCGTCCACCCTGTCGAAGGGAATGCCGGCTTCGCTGACGTCGTAAAGCAGATTGTTCAGCAGCACCTGGACCGGCGCCAGCGGCAGGAAGGGCAGGGCGACCGAGGCGATCGCCATCGAGACCATGTTTCCGAAATTCGACGACGTCGCCATCCGGACATATTTGAGGATGTTCGCATGCGTCCGACGGCCCTCGGCGACGCCGTCAGAGAGCACGCCGAGATCGGGGCGCAGCAGGATGAGATCGGCGGCCGCGCGCGCGACGTCGGTCGCGCCCTCGACCGAGACGCCTGCGTCGGCGGCCTTGATCGCCGGGGCGTCGTTGATCCCGTCGCCGACGAATCCGACCGTCGATCCGCCGGCGCTCAGGGCGCGGATCACCCGGACCTTCTGGTGGGGCGCGAGCCTTGCGAACAGATCGACGTCACGGGCTTGGACGGCGAGCGCCGCGTCCGTCATCGCCGCGAGGTCCTGCCCCGTCAGCACCGCCGTCGTCTCGACGCCCACGCCGCGCGCCACATGCGCCACCACCGCGGCCGCGTCGCCGGAGAGGATCTTGACGCGCACGCCCTGCGCCGCCAGCCGGGCGACGGCGTGGGGCGCCGACGCCTTGATGGGATCGGCGAAGAAGCAGAATCCGACGAGCGCGAGATCATGCTCGTCGTCCGCCGAGAGCGCGTTCACGCCCGCCGCGGCTCGCTTCGCGACCGCGAGGCACCTGAGTCCCTCCGCCGCCTTCGCGTCCACGAGGGCCAGGATCCGTCGCCGCTCCACGTCGTCGAGCGGCGAGACCGTCTCGCCTCTGACGACGTCTCCGCAGACCGCGAGCACCGCCTCGGGCGCCCCCTTCGTGACGATCGTGCGCTCGCCCCGTCGATCGACCAGCACCGAGGAGCGGCGCCGCTCGAAATCGAAGGGCGCCTCGGCGATCAGGGTCGCGTCCGGGGCTCCGGGAGCCGCCGACGCGATCGCCTCGTCGAGCGTGGACCGCGTCCCGGCGGTGAGCCGCGCGTTCAGGGCGGCGAGGTCGAGGACGTGGGAGCTGGTCGCGCCGTCGATGTCGACGCATGAGGCGAGCGCGATGCGCGCTTCCGTCAACGTTCCGGTCTTGTCGGTGCAGAGCACGTCCATCGCGCCGAGGTCGTGGATCGCGGACAGCTTCTTCGCGACCACCCCGCGTTTCGCCATGCGCACCGCGCCGCGCGCCAGGGTGACCGTCGTCACCATCGGCAGGAGCTCCGGCGTCATTCCGACGGCGAGCGCGAGCGCGAACAGAAACGCGTCCAGCGCCGGCCGATGCGACGCGATCTGGGCGAGGACCACGAACAGCGCGAGGAACAAAGTGAGCTTGATGATGAGCCGCCCGAGATCGTCGAGCCCGCGCTCGAAGGCGGTCGGCGGCTCGTCGGCCGAGAGCGCCACAGCCAGCCCGCCGAAGAGCGTCGAGGCGCCGGTCCTGGCGACGAGCATCCGGCCGCATCCGCCGACGACGATCGAGCCCGCGAAAAGCGCGTCGAAGGCGTCCGAAGGCGAGACGGCGGCGCTGGGACCCGGACGCTTGTCGACGGGGTAGGGCTCGCCGGTCAGCGCCGCCTCGTCGGCGCGCAGCGCGCGCGCTTCGATGACGAGGCCGTCGGCCGGCGTCAGATCGCCGGTCCGCAACTCGACGACGTCGCCCGGAACCAGCCGATCGACCGGGACCTGGACGAGAGCTCCGTCCCGCAGCGCCGTGGCGGTGAGCGCGACCGAACGCTGCAGGGCGTCCGACGCCGCCTGGGCCTTGTGCTCCTGCCAGATCTCGAGCGCGATCGACAGCGCCACCACCGCGGCGATGATCGCGCTGCTCGCGAGATCCCCGACGCTTCCCGAAACGACGCCGGCGATCAGCAGGAGCGCGACGAGCGGCTGCGACAGGCGCTTCAGGACTTTGGCGACGAGGCCCTTGCGCGCTTTGGCGTGCGCTTCGTTCGCGCCGAAGACGCCGATGCGCCGGGCCGCCTCCGCCGCGGTGAGGCCCGAAGCCGTGGCGCCGAGCCGCTCATAGGCGGCGTCGAGGGAGCCGCTCCAGAAGGCCCCCGTGGTGAAGCCGCCGCCGCCGATCCGTCGCTCGACGGCGCCGAACAGGTTGCGGCCGCCAACTCGCAGAGGGCGATCGAGCCGCCAGACGCGGTCGACGTTGACGCTTCCCAACACAAGAATCTTCGACATTGCGCTCTCGCGATCATGCGGCGGTCACAGGCGCTGCCCGGCGGGCAGGTTCCGCGGATCCGCGCCTCTCCGCTTTGACGTCGATCAAGGATGCGCGAGCCGCGCCGTCGTGGAATGCGCCGAGGACTTCGGACGCCCTTGGCGCAGGAGAGAGACTATGACGCGTATCATGATCCCCTGGCGGAGCTGGGTGCTGGTGGCGGACGGCGCCAAGGCGATTGTCTTCCGCAATCTGGGCGACGCCGACTTGATCAACCTTGACGTGGTCGAGGCCATCGCCGAGCCGCACGCGACCACCCGGAACCTCGGGGCCGACAGGCCTGGTCGCGTCCATGCGAGCTGCGGCGAAGCGCGAAGCGCGGTCGACGACCTCGATCTTCATCGCGCGGCGGAGGCTGGATTTCTCGGGAGGGTCGCAAAGCGGCTCGACGACCTGCTCCGGGAGCATTCCCATCCGGATCTCGTGATCGTCGCTCCCCCGCGGGAGCTCGGCGTCCTCAGGAGCCATCTGACGCCCGATGCGCGCAAATGCGTCACCGCGGAGATCGCGAAGGACTTCGTCCATATGACGACGGCGGAGATCGAACGGCGCTTGGTCTCCTCTCCGGCGACGGTGTGACCAGCGCGTCGAGCGCTTCGCCGTTCGACGACGCGCGCCGATGAAGAGCTTCGGCGAACTCGGCCGCCCTGCACATTCGTCCGGGGCGCCTCCGCGCCTGCGCCGTCCTGCGACGCTCTGTCAGGCCGTCTAGATCCGAAACAAAAATTCGGCCGAAGCGGAATAGCCGGCCGAGCGCCGGCGTCTCCCTCCCGTGACCCTGTCGTCCGGGAGGACCTGATGCCCAGACCTTCGCATCTGCGCGCCGCCGCGCTCGCCGCCCAAGCGGGCGTCGCCTATGGCCCGGCCCTCGGCGGCGCGCGGCCATGAAGCTCGTCGGCCCGGCGCTGCTCATGGCGGCCGCGATCGGCGGCGCGTGCGTCGGACCCGCCCTCGCGCAGGAGGCGGACTGCCCGGGCTGCGACGGGCGCTCGATCGCGCGACCGGCCGACGAGGCGCCGTTCCTGGCGGAGAACGCCGCCGCCATGGACAGGATGATGGCCGACATGGCCGTCAAGCCGACCGGCGACGTCGATCGCGACTTCGTGGCGATGATGTCGCCTCACCATCAGGGCGCGATCGACATGGCGGTCGCCTATCTCCGCCATGGCCGGAACCCGCGCCTCACGCGTCTCGCGCAGGAGATCGTCGTCACGCAGCAGCAGGAGATCGCGGCCATGAGGCTTGCGATCGGGGAGCCGCCTGGCGCGTCCCAGGCGGCTCCGACCGCCCCCGCGGCCGGAACCGCCCAACCCGCGCCCCATCACCATCACGACATGTCCTCCGCGAGAGAACCCCAGCCATGACACGCAGCCTGATCGTCCTCGGCCTTCTTGCGGGCTCCGCGCTCTCCGGCCTGTCGCCCGCGTCGGCCGGGCAGGCGCCGAGCGCGGCGTCCGCGCCGGACGTCGCGGTCTCCAGCCGCGACCGCGTCTACGCGGCCGAGCAGTTCTCCAACACGGTCTCGGTGACGGATCCGTCGTCGAACAGGCTGCTCGGCGTCATCCGGCTCGGCGATCCGCAGCCCGGCAATTTCAGCCCGCTCTACAAAGGACAGGTTCTCGTCCACGGCATGGGTTTTTCGCCCGACCGGAAGACGCTCGCCGTCGTGTCGATCGGATCGAACTCGGTGACGTTCATCGACACCGCGACCAACGCGGTGCGCCGCACCACCTATGTCGGCCGTTCGCCGCACGAGGCCTTCTTCACGCCGGACGGCAAGGAGGTCTGGGTGACGGTGCGCGGCGAGGACTACGTTTCCGTGCTGGACGGCTCGACCTTTGAGGAGAAGACCCGGATCAAGGTCGCGGCCGGCCCCGGCATGACGATCTTCTCGCCGGACGGCGCCTATGGCTATGTCTGCTCGTCTTTCAACCCGGAGACCGCCGTCGTCTCGGTGGCCGACCACACGATCGTCGGCCGCATGAAGCAGGACTCGCCGTTCTGCCCGAACATCGCGGCGACTCCCGACGGGGCCCAGGTCTGGCTCACGCTGAAGGACGTCGGCCGGACGATGGCCTTCAACGCCCGTCCGCCTTTCAACATGCTGAAGACGATCGACACCGGGCCGATCACCAACCACGTGAACTTCGCCGCGACCGAGAAGGGGACCTTCGCCTATGTGACGGTCGGCGGCCTCAATCTGGTGAAAGTCTTCCGCACGGACGACTTCAGCCAGGTCGCGGCCATTCCGGTCGGCGCGCTGCCGCACGGGCTGTGGCCCTCGGGCGACGGGTCGCGGATCTATGTCGGGCTCGAAAACGGCGACGCGCTCGCCGCGATCGACACGGCGTCGAACGCGGTCGTCGCCACCGTGCCGATCGGCCAGGCGCCGCAGGCGCTCGCCTATGTGCCGAACGCCGTGCCCGAGGGAGACGGCCTGCAGAATCTTCAGCCGCTCGCGGCGGCCGGCGACGTGTTCCATCTGAGGCTCGGGCCGACGGCGGGGCGCGCCGGGCCGAAGACGTCGGCGCCGACCACCGTGTCGCTGTTCGACCAGGGCCTCACCCAGGTCCTCCAGGGCGCGGTGACGGGGCTCGAGCCGAAGAAGCGCTATGTGCTCGCGCTCGCCGAGCGGCGGGATGGCGGCGGCGACCGCCAGCCGCTCGCGGCCTTCATGACGAACCCGGCCGGCTCGGCGATCGTGAATGCGGTCGGGCCGATCCGGCAGATCGTCGGCGACGGAGGGCCGGATCGCCGACGCTATCTCGTGATCGCCTCCGACGACCGCGGACCGGCGATCCAGTCCCAGATCGAGTGATCGAGACGCGTCCGGAGGACGGAGCCGCTGACGCCATGCAGGACATGATCGTTCTCGTCGAACCGCTGATCCCGGCTCTGCGCCGCTACGCCCGCTCGCTGCTGCGCGAGCCGGCCGCGGCCGACGATCTCGTGCAGGATTGCCTCGAGCGGGCGATCACCCGGTGGGGCCAGAGGCGCTCCGACGGAGACGTCCGCTCGTGGCTGTTCGCCATCATCCACAATCTCGCGATCAACCGCCTGCGGCAGTCGGCCCGCCGCGGCGCGCATGTCGCGATCGAGGACGCCGGCGAGGCGGCCGTCGCCCATGCGCCGACCCAGGAGGACGGCGTCCGCCACCGCGACGTCGTCCGGGCGCTCGAGGGACTGTCCGAGGACCAGCGCGCCGTCGTCCTGCTCGTCTCCGTCGAGGGGCTGAGCTATGCCGAGACCGCAAAAGCGCTCGACGTCCCGATCGGCACGGTCATGTCGAGGCTCTCCCGCGGTCGCGAGCGACTGCAGCGGATCCTGGAGTCCGGCGCCGCCGTGACGTCCCCCCATCTTCGGAGAGTGAAATGAGCCCGGTCCGTCCGATCGCGGAGGACGATCTCCACGCCTATGTCGACGGCGCCCTGGACGGCGTCCGCAGGGCTGAGGTCGAGGCCTATCTGGCGGACAATGCGGATGTGGCGGCGCGCGTGCGCGGCTTCGCCGAGCAGCGCGCGATGCTGAAGCGGGCGCTCGATCCGATCGCGCAGGAGCCGGTCCCGCCGGAGCTCAGCATCGCCCGCATGATCGACGCGCGCCGCCGGCCGTCGTCCTTCGCCTCCTGGCGATCGATGGCGGCTGGCGTCGCGCTGCTGGCGGTCGGCGTCGGAAGCGGCTGGTACGGCCGCGACGCGCTCGAAGGCCCGCCCACCGGGGTCGCCGCCTTGGCGCAGGAGGCCTCCGCCAGCTTCGCGACCTTCGCCTCCGATCATGGCCGTCCGGTCGAAATCCGGGCCGAGGACAGCGCCGCGCTGATCCGGTGGGTCTCGAACCGTCTGAAGCGGCCGGTCGCGGCCCCGGACCTCGCCGCCTCCGGCTACCGCTTCATGGGAGGGCGCGTCGTGCCCACGCCGCACGGTCCGGCGGGCATGTTCATGTATGACGACGACCGCGGCTCGCGGATCGTCATGCTGACGCGGCCGATGGCGACGAAGGCGGACAGCCCGCTCGCGCGGCAGGCGACCGGCGACGTGTCGAGCTACGCCTGGGCGACGGGCGGCATGGGCTACAGCCTCGTCGGCGACGTGGCGCCCGAAGTCTTGGACCCGATCGCGAAAGCGCTCAGCGCCCAGCCGACCCAGAGCTGATCGCGGACGATTTTCAGTTTTTTCGGATGATCCGCGGAATAGATCGAAGTCCTGATTGTCTTACCAGTACGATCAATTCAGATCGATGGAGAAAGACGATGAAGACCTCGATCATTCGTGCAGCTCTCGCCGCCGCCCTGCTTTCCGTCCCCGCCGCCGCGTTCGCAAACACTGCGCCTTACTCTGACCATATGGGCGGGTCGGCGGAGCTCGCCTACGCTCACGGCGCCGCCGCCGCGTCGGACAAGGCGGGCTACGGCTCCGATCGTCGGGTCCGCCAGACGGAGCCCCGGCGTTCCGAGGACGGCGCGCTGCGCGGCCGCGGCTCGTTCATGACGCGGAGCGACGGCGGCAGCCGCTGGGACGCGAACGACAACCAGGGCTGAACCCGCAGGGCCGTCAGCGCGTCGGGCGGAAGCGTGTCCTTCCGCCCGGCCCCGCGACCGCGCGGCGGCCCGGGGCCCCCGCCGCCGGATCGAGCGAGAACCGGGGCGGCGCGGGCCGCCGCTGGCCGATCTGCGCCGTAGACTGGCCACGGACCCAAGCTGTATGTCGGGGCGGGCGCCCTTCCGCCGCTTTGCCGGGGGCGCTCCGCCCGGCGCGCGAGCCGACAGCCGCCGCCGTTCGCGGCTTTTCCGACCGGGGACGAACTCTGATGAAAAGGTCGTCGGCGCGCGCTTCCCCGATGGACGTGGCCAAGATCGCGCCCAGCCCGCGCGCCACGACGCGTCGCCGGCGCGGCGGCTCCGCAGCAGTCCGCGGCCTGGCGTTCGCCCTGATCGTCGTTCTTGGTCCGCATGTCGGGCCGGCTTCGGCCATGGAGCGGCCGGGGGACTGGTCGAGCGCCGAGCCGCGGAGCGAGGCGGCCCGCGCGGCGGAGATCGAGCGGGAGTGCCGGCGATCCTGCGGCGCCCTGTTGAGGCCGCAATGCGATCCCCAGACGATGAATCGCGGCGAGACCGCTCTGACCTGCGCCAGCCGGGTCGCGCCGCTCTTCGAGGACTGCATGAACCGGTGCCGCGGCCGCTAGCCCGCCCCGTCCGTTCCGGCAGGCGCACGACCCTGTCCGTCTGATCAGGATCAAAGGCTGCGGACGCAGGCCGGTTCATGGTGGCGCGCGATCAACAGGCGCTGACCATGCTTTTGACATCCCCGTCCGCCGATCCCCCCGCACCGGCCGCGTCCGCCCGAACGCGCCCTCTGCCGGGGCTCTCGACCGCGCAGGCGGATCGCATTCGTCGCGAGCTGGGCTCGAACGACGAGCCGCGCGGAACGCGATCCGCCGCGAAGATCGTGATCGGCGTCCTGCGCGAGCCGATGTTCATGCTGCTGGCAGCCGCGGCGGCGCTTTACCTCGCCGTGGGCGATCTGGCTCAGGGCGCCGTCATGGTGCTCGCCGCCGCGCTGTCGATCGGTCTGGTGGTCGCGCAGGAGATCCGGTCCGAGCGGGCGCTCGAGAGCCTGCGGACGCTGGCCGAGCCGATGGCGCGGGCCCTGCGCGACGGGGTCGTGACGCGCATCCCGGCGCGCGAGCTCGTTCCCGGAGACGCGATCGTCGTCGTCGAAGGCGATCGGGCGCCCGCGGACGCCGTCCTGATCGAGGGCGGTCCGCTGCGCGCCGACGAATCGGCCCTGACGGGCGAGTCCGCTCCGGTCACGAAGGTCGCCGACGCAAGCGCCTCGGCGGAGCCCGGCCCGCTTGCAGAGCCCGGCGGCGAGGTTTCGTCCGTCCTTTTCGCCGGATCGATGATCGTCGGCGGCCATGGCGTCGCCGAGGTCGGGGCGACCGGCGCTCGCACGCAGCTCGGCCGCATCGGCGCCTCGCTCGCCTCGATCGAACGGACGTTGTCGCCGCTGCAGGCTCAGACCCGGCGTCTGGTGACGAGGCTCGGCGTCGTGGCGGTCGCGTTCTGCGTCGTGGTCGCCGTGAGCTACGGACTGGTCCGCGGCGAGTGGTTCGACGGAGCGCTCGCGGCGTTGACGCTCTCGATCGCGCTTGTGCCGGAGGAGTTTCCGATGGTGCTCGCGATCTTTCTCGCCGTCGGGGCGTGGCGGCTGTCGCGGCTGAACGTGCTGCCCCGCAGATCGGCCGCGGTCGAGGCGCTCGGCTCGACCTCCGTCCTCTGCGTCGACAAGACCGGCACGCTCACCCTGAACCGGATGCGGATCGCGGAGATCTGGCCGCCGCATCTGCCGGTTCCGGTCCCCGTGGAAGCGGCGGCGCGCGACAGCGTCGACCCGGCGCTGTCGATTGCCGCGCTCGCCTGCCTGTCGCCCGCGATCGATCCGATGGATCGCGCGGTTCTCGAGATCGCCCGAACGCCGCACGGCCTCAGCCTGACCAAGACCTATCCGTTGCGCGCCGACCGCCTGGCCTTCGCGCAGGCCTGGACGGACGCCGAGGGCGGCTTGCTGGTCGCCGCCAAGGGCGCTCCGGAGACCATCGCCGCGCTCTGCAGCCTCCCGCCGGAGCGGCGGATCGCGGCCAATCGCGTGGCGGCGCTGATGGCGAAGCGTGGGCTGAGGGTCCTCGGCGTCGCTGAGGCGCGGAGCGGCCGCGGGGTCGCCGCGCCTGACGACCTCGACGGGCTGGACTTCACGTTCGTGGGCCTGCTCGGCTTCGACGATCCGGTGCGGCCCGAGGCGCCCGCCGCGGTCGCGCTCTGCCAGGACGCCGGCATCCGCGTCGTGATGATGACGGGCGACTCCGCCGCGACCGCGGAAGCGATCGCGCGCCAGGTCGGTATTCCCGTCGGGCCCGGGGTCATGACCGGGGCGGAGCTTGCGGCGATACCCGCGGGCGAACTCGCCGCCCGGACCGTCGCGACCTCCGTCTATGCGCGTTTGACCCCCGACCAGAAGCTCTCGCTGGTCGCGTCCCTGAAGGCGCAGGGCGAAATCGTCGCCATGACCGGGGACGGCGTCAACGACGCGCCCGCGCTGCGCGCCGCCCACATCGGGGTGGCGATGGGGCAGCGGGGCACCGACGTGGCGCGCGAGGCCGCGGATATCGTCCTGCTGGACGACAGCTTCGCCTCGATCGTCGGCGGGGTCCGGCTCGGCCGGCGCATCGCCGACAATCTGAGGCGCGCGATGATCTATGTGACGGCGATCCACGTGCCCGTCGCCGGCCTGTCCCTGCTGCCGCTGCTGTTCGGCCTGCCGCTGGCGTTCTTCCCGATGCACGTGGTCCTGATGGAGCTCATCGTCGACCCGGTGTGCTCGGTCGCCTTCGAGGCCGAGCCGGAGCGCCGCGATTCGATGCGGCGACCGCCGCGATCCCCGACGCGGTCGCTGTTCGGCCGCCGCGAGATCCTCGCGGGCCTCCTCGAGGGCGCGCTGGTGCTGGCCGTCACGCTCGCAGGCTTCGTCGCGGCGCTGCGGCTCGGCCTCCACGAGGACCAGGCGCGCGGCCTGCTGCTCTCGATGCTGATTACGGCGAACCTCGCTTTGGCCTATGGCGGGATCGCCCGATTCGGCGAGCCCGTGTTCCAGCGGCAGAGGCTGCCCTTCTTCCTCGTGGTCGCGGCCACGGCGCTTTTCATGGCGTGCGCGCTCTACGTCCCGCAGGTCAGCGCCATGCTCCGGGTGGCCGCGCCGCCCGCGCTCGTCGAGTTGTCCGGGCTGCTCGCCGCGCTCCTTCCCGGCCTGGCGTCGGCCCTGGCGCGGGGCTTCGCTGCGCGAGGCCGTCCGGCGGAGCGCTGATCTCGGGTTGATCCATCTCAACGCCGCCCTCGCCATTCACGGCCATCATACCGCTCTCAAAGGGAGGCCCCGACATGGTGATGCCCGCATTCGACCTCGAAGACTGGGAGCGCCAGCGCTCAGCCTTCCAAGACGCCGGCGCGATGGCGGTCACGATGAACGGCTTCCTGGTCGCCTTGCCTTGGGGTCTGTTTCACGACGCGGCCGCGTGGGCTCTGCGCGAGGCCATGACCCTCAACGCCTTGGCGCTCGAGATCACGACCGCGCAGGCGCGGTTCGCGGCGCGGTCGTTCGGAAATTTCGAACGCGAGCAGGACGCCGTGCTGCGCGACGCGACCGACTGTCTCGCGCCCTTCGAGAACATCCCCGTCACAGCCTGATCCCGCCCGCGTCGGAGCGCCGCCATGACCGCATCGAGCCCCATCCGCGTCTCGCCCGAGGAAACCCCGTCCAAGCTCCAGCGGGTGCTGCTTCTGGCGGCGCGCTCTCCTGAGTTCCCGTTCGGCAGCCCGCAGCGCGGCTATGATTTCATCGCGCCGCTGGACGGCGACGGGCGGTTCAATCTGCCGCTCTGGCGGGTCGAGCGCACGCATTGCCGGGTGGTGCGGTTCTCGCCGGGGGAGACGCCGCGCATGGGCCTGCTCAAACACCGCGCCGGCGGCGCCGACGGCGCAAGCTGGTGTTTCGACTTCGATCCGGATCGGTCCGACGACGATGAGGTCGGTTACCGGCTCGACACCCATCGGTTGACGCCCGGCGAATATGTGACGCTCCGTGACGGCGCCGGTTCGCGGAGTTTCCAGGTCGCCCGCGTGTTCGACTTCGATCCGAACGGGGACAGCCTGAGCAATTAGAGTCTCCGACGCCGGCGGGCCAGCCGCCGGCGTCGGAGACGTCCCTCAGCGCGGATCGGCGCTCGGCGGCTCGGCGGCCGCGATCAGTTCGTTCCATTTCGTGCGGATGTCCTGCTCGGTGAGCGGCGCGCCGGCGGCCTCGAAATCCTGCTGAAGCTTGACGATCACGTCCTGGTCGCCGGGTTCCTTGAAATCCGCCGTGAGGACGTCGCCCGCATACAGCCTGGCCTCTTCGCCGGACTTGCCGAGGCGCTCCGCCGCCCACAGGGCGATCAGACGGTTGCGCTTCGCTCTCGCGCGAAACGCCGCGTCTTCAGCCTGAACGAATCTCGCTTCCTCCGCCCGCTCACGATTCTCGAACGTCGTCATTCTCGCTCTCCTGCTGCGCTCGCATGCCGCCAGCATTGTCATTTCGGCTTTGCGGCGCCTTGACGTCAATCAAGCCTTCTCGACATGGCCTCGGACCCGATCGAGGGTGCGGCCACGACGGACGGCGCTCAATCGGAGATGAGTCGATGAAAGCGATGGTCCTTCGGGCCCCTGGCGGCCGGCTGGAGCTTGAACGGCGCGCCGTCCCTGTCGCGGGAGCCGGGGAGGTCGTTGTGCGCGTCGAGGCCTGCGGCGTCTGCCGGACGGATCTTCACGTCGTCGACGGAGACCTGCCTGATCTGAAGCGGCCGATCGTGCCCGGGCACGAGGTCGTCGGCGTCGTGGAGACGGTCGGCGACGGGGTCGACACGTTGCGCGCCGGCCAGCGCGTGGGTCTGCCCTGGCTGGGCGGGACCTGCGGCCACTGCCCCTATTGCGCGGCCGGGCGTGAAAATCTCTGCGACGCGCCTGAGTTCCTCGGCTACACGCGCGACGGCGGCTACGCCACCCACGTGCTGGCCCGCGCGGAGTTCGCGTTCCCGCTCACGGGCTTCGACGACCCGGTGGCGACCGCGCCGCTGCTGTGCGCGGGGCTGATCGGATGGCGATCGCTGAAGATGGCGGGCGAGGGCTCGGCGATCGGCCTCTACGGATTCGGCGCGGCGGCGCACATCATCGCGCAGGTCTGTCGCTGGCAGGGCCGCAGCGTCCACGCCTTCACGCGCGGCGACGATCTCGAGGCTCAAGAGCTCGCGCGCTCGCTCGGGGCGAGCTGGACCGGATCGTCCGAGGCGAGGCCTCCGGTCGAGCTCGACGCCGCCATCATCTTCGCGCCGGTTGGAGCGCTGGTGCCTCTGGCGCTCCGCGCGGTGCGGAAAGGCGGCCGCGTGGTCTGCGCGGGCATCCACATGAGCGACGTCCCCGCCTTTCCATACCGTCTGCTCTGGGAGGAACGCTCGATCCTTTCGGTGGCCAACCTGACGCGACGGGACGCGATCGAGTTTCTCGAGATCGCTCCAAGGGCCGGGGTGAAGACCCATACGACGGCCTATCCGCTCGAGCGCGCCAACGAGGCTCTCGACGATTTGCGTGACGGCCGCGTCCATGGCGCCGCGGTTCTGGTTCCCTGACGCTGGGGGATTGATTACGGTCAATGCGGCGGCGTCGCTAAAGAACGAGACTTCCTGCAATGAGATGGAGGGACCGATGCCGCAATTGCTGAACGTCAAGAACGTGCTGGTCGTCTTTCACGAGGAAGGGGAGGGGTCGCGGTCCTCGGCGCTCGCATACGGACTGTCGCTCGCGCAGGCCGCGGAGGCCCATGTGACGGTGCAGGCGGGATCGGTGCGGCTCGATCTCCCGAGCGGGCGCGGCTCCGCGCTGGTGGCGGGGCTGGTCGCGAGCGAAAACCGACGCCTGCGCGAACTGACCGCCCACATCGCCGAGCAGTCGCGCGCCGATTCCGCGATGGCGGGCGTGATCTGCGACACGGACGCGACCCAGCTGAGCTACGCGGAGCTCAAGGACCGCGCCATCGCGCATGCCCGAGTCAACGACGTCGCGGTGCTCGACGCCGATCCGAGCGTGCTGACGGTCGACGGCGGCCTGTTGCGGGCGGTGCTGTTTGAGGGCGGTCGTTCGACGATCCTCGTTCCGAAAGGCCACGACGCCTTCCAGGCCAGGCGGATTCTCATCGCCTGGGACGGCAGCGCCCCGGCGTCGCGGGCGGTGGCGTCGGCCCTGCCGTTCCTGCGCGCGGCGTCGGAGGTCGAGATCGTCTCCTATGTCGGCGAGAAGGATCTGTCTCACAGCGCGGCCGGAGCCGATCTCGCGGTCTCGCTGGTCCGCCATGGCGTCAACGTCACGGCGAAAGACCTGCCGGCGGGCGGCGACGTGGCCTCGCGGCTGTGCGAGCAGTCGTCCCTGTATCGCGCCGACATGATCGTCATGGGCGCCTTCGTGCACTCGCCGCTCCGCGAGTGGCTGTTGGGCGGCGTCACGCAGGCCGTCCTCAAGGCCTGCCCGGCGCCCGTGCTGATGGCGCGCTGAGGTGGCGGATCAGGGTGATATGCGGCGGGCCGAACAGCCCGTCGCCTCGCGCGGGCCGAAGCGGATGGATGTCATGAAGCGCGTGATCTTCCTGATCGGGGCTGCGGCGATCGTCACCGCCTGGAGCGCCGTCGTCACCTCCGCGCTCGCTCTGGAGCCGAGGGAGCAGCGGGGGCTCGTCTTCGCCCGCGCCAATTGCGCGATGTGCCACGCCATCGGCGCAAGCGGCGCGAGCCCTTTGCCCATGGCTCCGCCGTTTCGGCGCCTGCACGAGAGATACCCGGTCGATTCGCTCGGGGAGGCGCTGGCCGAGGGGATCGTGACCGGTCACCCGTCGATGCCTCAGTTTCAGCTCGACCGGGCGCAGATCGGCGATCTGCTCGCCTATCTCCACACGCTTGAACGCTGATCCCGGCGCATTCAGGTTTGGTCCCTGACGGCAAGCCCCGGTCGCCAACGCCCGGGGACGAGCCAATTCCCACCATCGGAATGAACGAGGAGCACGACGATGACTCATGGCGACGGCTTCGCGACGGTGATGGCGCATTTCGATCTGGGCCCATGGGCGGAAGCCCGAGGACGCCTGGCCTTGGCGATCGCCGAGCAGAACGGAGCGCATTTCATCGGGGTCGCGGCCGAGCAGATCCTGATGCCGATCTACAGCGACGGCCTTCCCAACCTCTCGGAAGAGGTGGCGGACGAGGAGCGCAAGCGCGCGAGCGACGACGTCGCCGCCGCCAGGAGGACGTTCGAGTCGGTGGTGGGCGACAGGAACGACGTCGAATGGCGTTGCGGTCTGGCTCAGCCCGACGAGTTCGTGATCCGGCAGGCGCGAGCCGCCGACCTCCTGGTTCTCGGGCGGGTCGCGACCTATGACGACGTCGATCCCAACCTCGGCGTGCGGCCGGGGCTGGTGGCGATGGAATGCGGCCGTCCGGTGCTCATCGTGCCGCCCGAGAAGGACTATCTCCACGGCCACAAGGTGGTCGTGGCGTGGAAGGACTCGCGGGAGGCGCGACGCGCCGTGCGCGACGCGCTGCCGTTGCTGAAGAGAGCGAACGAGGTGCTCGTCATGACGACGACCCAGTCGCTGCGCGACGAGAGCGTCGACGACGTCTGCGCCTGGCTGACCCGCCATCAGGTGCGGTGCCGGCCGTCGATCCAATCCGGCGAGACGGGCACGGTCGCCGACCAGATCCTCGATCTCGCAGGCGACGTCGGCGCCGATCTGATCGTCTCCGGAGCCTACGGCCACAGCCGCATGCGCGAATGGTTCTTCGGCGGCGCGACGCGCGACCTGCTGGAGTCGAGCCGCGCCTGCCTGTTCATGTCGCACTGAGCGCGGGGGGGCCGCCCCGCGCCAGTTCGGCCGCCTGGATGACGGAAGAACGTCAGGGCCTTCGAAAGAAGGCCTGATAGGCCGTTCGCCCGGCTTCACGGATCATCGGCCAGAACGCGACGAGGCCGACGCCCAACGCCAACAGGAATATGGCGACGAAGACGTTCACCACGCCGAAATTCACGGCGTCTCTGGCGACGAAAAGCGCCGTGACCCAGCTGGCGAGGGCCAGCGACAGTCTTACGAACCAACCGAGCATCGACGGCTCTCCCAGGTGACGGGGCGTCGAGCGGCCCCCATGCCCCGCCGATCGCCCCCGTCGGGCGATCCCTTGACGCCCCTCGGCGATGAATGGCGGCCGTTCATCGCGGCATCGCCCCCGCCAGATCCCGACGGGCCGCGACCAGCTTCGCCAGCGCCGAGGACGCCACTCGCGTGCGCAGAGAGTCCGACCGGCTGGTCAGGACGATCGGAACCCGCGCTCCGAGCACCAGCCCGGCGGCGTCCGCCCCGGCGAAGTAGATCAACTGCTTCGCCAGCATGTTGCCGGCTTCGAGGTCCGGCACCAGCAATATGTCGGCCTGTCCGGCGACGGGCGAGACGATGCCCTTGGTCCGGGCGGCGTCGAGGCTGATCGCGTTGTCGAAGGCGAGCGGGCCGTCGACCTGCGCGCCGGTGATCTGGCCGCGGGCGGCCATCACGGTCAACGCCGCGGCGTCGAGCGTCGACGGCATGCTCGCGCTGACGGTCTCGACCGCCGCCAGCACGGCGACCTTCGGCGTGTCGACCCCAAGAAGCCGCATCATGTCCACGGCGTTCTGACAGATGTCGCGCTTGTGCTCGAGCGTCGGCCGGATGTTGATGGCGGCGTCGGTGACGACGAGCGGCTTGGCGTAGGCCGGCACGTCCAGCGCGTAGACGTGGCTGATCCTGCGCGCGGTGCGCAGCCCGGAGCCGGCGACGACCACGGCGCCGAGCAGCTCGTCGGTGTGCAGGCTGCCTTTCATCAGCGCCGAAACCGCGCCGGAGACCGCGAGCTCGACCGCGCGCGCCGCCGCGGCGTGGCTGTGTTCGACCGATTGGATCTCGATCCCCTCGAGCGAGGCGCCCGCCGCTTCGGCCGCAGCCCGAATCTTTCTCTCAGGACCGATCAGCACCGGCTCGAACAGGTTCTCGTCGCGGATCTCGATGGCGGCGATGACGGCCTCAGGCGAGCAGGGATGCACGATCGCGGCCCGGATCCGCGGAAGGCCGCGGGCTTCCGCGACGAAGCGCTCGTAGCGGTCGTGCCTGCGAAGCTTGACCTCGGGCAGCTTCGTCCGCGCCCACTCGATCGTGTGTTCCGGCGCGATGACGGTCGCGCTGCCCGTGAGCACCTCCTCGCCCTTCTGGTTGGTCGCCGTGGTGTCCAGCACGACGATCCGCTTGTCCGGACGCTTCTCGCGCACCGTCGCCGTGACCGTGATGGTGTCGCCCGGCGCGACGGGGCGACGGAAACGGATGTCCTGACCGAGATAGATCGTGCCCGGTCCCGGCAGCTTCGTGCCGAGCACGGCGGACACGAGAGCTGCGGTCCACATGCCGTGGGCCACGATGTGGCCGAACAGGTCGGTCGCCGCGAAGGCGGCGTCGAGATGGGCGGGATTCTCGTCGCCGGACACGGCGGCGAACAGCTCGATGTCGTCGCGTCCGACGAGGCGCACGAGCGACGCCGTCTCTCCGATCGCGAGCTCCCCGAAGGTCCTGTTCTTCAACAACGCTTCGCTCATCGTGGCTTCACCGGTCCCGCACATAGGAGCCGGGCGCATCCTCGAGGGGCGCGTATCCCTTCGCGGGCGCGCCTATCGTCGGCGGCGCCGCGCGTTCCGGAGTCGAGTGGCGTTCGAGCCAGCCGAACCACTCGCTCCACCAGGATCCGTCCTTCAGGGTCGCCGCCGCGACCCATTCGTCCGGTCCGAGGCATGGATCGGCGGCGCGCTTGAGCGCGACCCGAAACCGGCGGCCGGCATGGCCGGGTTCGCTCACGATGCCGGCGTTATGGCCGCCGCTGGTGAGCACGAAAGTGACGTCGGAATCGCTGAGGTAGTGGATCTTGTAGACCGACCGCCAGGGCGCGACGTGATCCCGCTCCGTGCCCACCGTGAAGAGCGGCGCGCGGATGTTCTGCAGGGCGGCCGGCCGCCCGTCGACCATGAACCGCCCGGCCGCGAGTTCATTGTCGAGATAGAGCCGGCGCAGATACTCGGCGTGCATGCGGTAGGGCATGCGCGTCGAATCCGCGTTCCACGCCATCAGGTCGATCATGGGCGTGCGCTCGCCCATCAGATAGTCGTGCACGAGCCGCGACCACACGAGGTCGTTCGAGCGCAGCAGCTGGAAGGCGCCCGCCATCTGGTCGGCCGAGAGATAGCCGCGGTTCCACATCATGCTCTCGATGAAGCGGAGCTGGCTGTGGTCGATGAACAGCGCGAGTTCGCCCGGCTCCGTGAAGTCGGTCTGCGCGGCGAGCAGCGTGACCGAGGCCAGACGGGCGTCGCCCGCCCGCGCCATGGCGGCGGCGGCGATCGACAGCAGCGTGCCGCCGAGGCAGTAGCCCGCCGCGTGAATCTTCGCGCCGGGAACGATCGCGCCGATGGCCTCGAGCGCAGCCATGACGCCGTGTCGACGATAATCGTCGAGCGTCAGATCGCGGTCTTTCTCGGTGGGGTTCCGCCATGAAATGCAGAAGACGGTGCGGCCGTCCGCGACAAGATTGCGGATCAGCGAGTTTCCGGGAGAGAGATCGAGAATGTAATACTTCATGATCCAGGCGGGCACGACCAGCACCGGCTCGGCCGCGACCGCTTCGGTCTGCGGGGCGTACTGGATCAGCTCGATCAGCTCGTTGCGGTAGACCACCCGCCCGGGGGTGACGGCGACGTTTCGTCCGACCTCGAAGTTCTCGGCCCCGACGGGCGGCTGCTTGGTCGCAAGCCGGCTCACGTCCTCGACCCAGTTCCGGACCCCCTGGGCGAAATTCATCCCGCCTGTCTCGAGCGCTTTCGCCGCGACCTCCGGGTTGGTGAAGGGCGCGTTGGACGGCGAGAAGACGTCGAGCGCCTGCCGGGCGGCGAAGGCGACGACCTCTTCATGGTGCGGCGCGACGCCGGGGACCTCGCGCGTCACATTGTGCCACCATTGCTGGTTGAGCAGAAACGCCTGTGCGAGCAGGTCGTAGGGCGGCCGGCGCCAGCCCTCCGCGTCGAAGCGATGATCGCCCGGAAGCGGCTCGATGCAGGGCGGAGCGTTGTCGCCCATGGAGGCGGCGAAGGCGTGGAGCCAGAACCGCGCCGCCTTGCGGGCCGCCTTGTCGACCAGTTCCGCCTGCTTGCCCGGCGCGCCGGCGAGATGAACCGACCAGTCGAACAGAGCGAGCGCGCAGGCCGCCGGGGAGACCCCGCCCGTCATGCGCGCGGCGAGCGCCTGCGTCATGCGATCGATCGCGGCGAAAGCCTCGCCGCCGAGCGGCCCGTCTCCGGGCTCGCTTTGCACCTTGGACCAGGGGAAGCCCTTGGACGCGTTCATGCCGCGCAGCCTTTCGAATTCGGGACCGGCGCGGGCGCCGGACGCATGATGTGCCGGAGAAGGTCTTCGACCGCCGCTTCGAGCTGCCCTCCGGGACCCTCCTGAAGCGCCTCGAACTCCAGAACGTCCCGGAACAGCCTGATGCCCGCGACCGCCGCCACGAGCAGGACGGCCCGCAACTCGCTGCGGTTGCTCATCCGGTCGGCCAGAGGCGCCACGAGGTCCGCCGCGATCATCTCCTTCAGGACGACGCGCGCGGCGGCGCTGGAGAGCGAGCGAAGGCCGATATCGGAAAACCTGGCCTCCGCGGACGGCGCCGGCGCGGTGGAGAAGACGTCGCGGGCAAAAGCCTTCGCGATGTCGCCCTCGTCCGTCTCGAAAACCCGGCCGGGCCGCATGGAGACGTTCAGCGCGCGGGCGAAAAGCTTCTCCTTCGAGCCGTAGCAGCGGTGGACATAGGCGACGTCGACCTGCGCCCTCGCGGCGATGTCCCGCAGGCTCGTCTCGTCGAACGACGACCGCGAGAACAGGCTGATCGCAGCCGCAAGGACGCGCTCCCGCGCCGGCGAGTGCTCTGTCATGGTGAGCGCTGTTCTGTTCAATGTCCGACTTCGTCACAGCCGTTCGATGCGGGGAGTTTATCCTACGCAGCCAGTCAACTGGTGTTGACATGGATCAATTCGTCGCCCCGTCGGATCTGACAGTCTCAGCTTAATGATGGAGCGACAATCTCGTTTGGATGGCCGCAAAGATGTCGATTTTCAAGGATTCACTCAGATGCGGGGTCAGGCGCGTTCAGGCGCTTGGACCGACGATCGACGTCGCAGGCGGCGCGGAGACGACGTCGGGAAAAAATCCCAGTCTCGTCGCTGAACGCAACGGCGGCGTGCGCGCGGACGGGGCGCGGGGCGAGGCATGAGCCCCATCGCCAAGTCGCTCGCCGTCGCGGCGCTGCTCGCCGCCGCCGCCGGGGGCTATTTCGCCTGGACGAAGCTCGCCGACACGGGCGACGCGGACGGCGTCGCCCACGGCAACGGACGCATCGAGGCGGTCGAGATCGACGTCGCCGCCAAGACGGCCGGCCGCATCCGCGACATCCTCGTGGACGAGGGGGATTTCGTGACCTCGGGACAGCCGCTCGCGCGCATGGACACGCAGCAGCTCGCGGCGCAGCGGCGCCAGGCCGAGGCGCAGCTCAAGCGCGCCACGATCGGGATCTCCACGGCGCAGAGCCTCGTGACCCAGCGGAAGGCGGAAAGAACCGCGGCCGAGGCCGTCGTCGCGCAGCGCGAGGCGGAGCTCGACGCCGCGACGCGCAAGCTCGCGCGGTCCGAGCAGCTCGCGAAGACCAATGACGTGTCCCTTCAGGTGCTCGACAACGACCGCGCGACGGAGCGCGGCGCGACGGCTGCGGTCGGCGCCGCGAAGGCCCAACAGGCGGCCTCCGACGCCGCCATCGGGGCGGCCGAAGCGCAGGTGGTGGACGCCGCCGCGGCCGTGGACGCGGCGCAGGCCGCGATCGAAAGCATCGACGCCGATCTCGTCGACAGCACGCTCGTCTCGCCGCGCGACGGACGGGTGCAATACCGCGTGGCGCAGCCGGGCGAGGTTCTGGCGGCCGGGGGGCGGGTGCTGAACCTCGTCGACCTCGGCGACGTCTACATGACCTTCTTCCTGCCGACCGCCCAGGCCGGCCGGGTGGCGCTCGGGGCCGAGGTGCGGCTCGTGCTCGACGCGGCCCCCCAGTACCTCATTCCTGCGCGCGTCACCTATGTGGCGGACGTCGCCCAGTTCACGCCGAAGACCGTCGAGACGCAGGAAGAGCGTCAGAAGCTCATGTTCCGGGTCAAGGCGAAGATCCCGACCGAGCTCCTCAAGAAGCACATCACCCAGGTCAAGACCGGACTGCCGGGCGTCGCCTATGTGAAGCTCGCGAGCGACGCCGCATGGCCCCAATCCCTGAAGGGCGTCGTGCCGGAATGACCGCGCAGACGCCGGTCGTCCGTCTCCGGGACGTCACGCTGTCCTATGGCGCGACTCGCGCGCTCGACGCGGTCTCGCTCGATCTTCCGACGGGCGTCATGGTCGGGCTGATCGGCCCCGACGGCGTGGGCAAGTCGAGCCTTTTGTCCCTGATCGCCGGAGCCCGGGCCGTCCAGCGCGGCGTCGTGGAGGCGCTCGGCGGAGACATGTCCGACGCGGGCCATCGGCGGCGGACATGTCCGCGCATCGCCTACATGCCGCAGGGACTGGGCAAGAACCTCTACCCCACGCTCTCGGTCTTCGAGAACGTCGATTTCTTCGGCCGTCTGTTCGGCCACGACCGCCGGGAGCGGGAGTTCCGCATCGCCCGCCTGCTGTCCCGCACGGGACTCGAAGGCTTCGCGGATCGGCCCGCCGCCAAGCTGTCGGGCGGCATGAAGCAGAAGCTCGGACTGTGCTGCGCGCTGATCCACGATCCGGACCTGCTCATCCTCGACGAACCCACGACGGGCGTCGATCCGCTGTCACGCCGGCAGTTCTGGGAGCTCATCGACGACATAAGCCGCGACCGCCCGGGCATGAGCGTCGTCGTGGCGACGGCCTATATGGAGGAGGCCGAGCGGTTCGATTTCCTCGTCGCGATGGATGACGGGCGCATCCTCGCCACCGGCTCGCCGGCCGAGGTGAGGGCGCGCGCCTCGGCTCCGACCCTGGACGCGGCCTTCATCGCGCTCCTGCCGGAAGAAAAGCGCGGCGGGCACGAAGAGGTGGTCATTCCGCCGCGCGCAGGCGGCGAACAGGAGATCGCCATCGCCGCCGAAGGCCTCACCATGCGCTTCGGCGACTTCACGGCGGTGGACCGGGTCAGTTTCCGCATCCCTCGCGGCGAGATCTTCGGCTTTCTCGGCTCCAACGGCTGCGGCAAGTCCACCACCATGAAAATGCTGACCGGCCTCCTGCCCGCGAGCGAGGGCGTGGCCCAGCTGTTCGGCCGGGAGGTCGATCCGCGGGACATGAACGTGCGGCGCCGCGTCGGCTATATGAGCCAGGCCTTTTCGCTCTACGGCGAGCTGACGGTCCGGCAGAACCTCGACCTTCACGCGCGGCTGTTCCGCCTCGACCCCGGCGCCATTCCGAACCGGATCGCGGAGATGGCGCGGCGCTTCCATCTCGATGGCGTCCTGGAGTCGTTGCCCGAGGCTCTGCCGCTCGGCGTAAGGCAGCGCCTGTCGCTCGCGGTCGCCATGATCCACGCGCCCGAGATCCTCATTCTGGACGAGCCCACCTCGGGCGTGGATCCGATCGCCCGCGACGACTTCTGGAGAATCCTCGCCGATCTGTCGCGCAAGGACGGCGTCACGATCTTCGTGTCGACGCATTTCATGAACGAGGCGGAGCTCTGCGACCGCATCTCGCTGATGCACGCCGGCAAGGTGCTCGTGACCGCCTCGCCCGCCGAGATCGTGCGCAGCCGCGACGCGGCCTCGCTGGAGGACGCGTTCATCGCCTATCTCGAGGAGGCGATCGGCACCGGCCGGGAGACGCAGGCCGGCGCGTCCGCCCCGGTCGCGGCCAGGGAGCGTGAAGGCGAACGGCCAACCCCCGCTCGTGGGTTTTTCAGCCTTCGGCGCATGCTGGCGTACAGCCAGCGCGAAGCGCTCGAGCTGCGGCGCGATCCGATCCGGGCCGCGCTCGCCACACTTGGCAGCCTGCTGCTGATGTTCGTCATCGGCTACGGCATCAATATGGACGTCGAAAACCTCTCCTTCGCCGTGCTCGACCGCGACGACACGACGGTCAGCCGCGACTACGCGCAGCAGATTTCAGGGTCGCGCTACTTCATCGAGCAGGAGCCCTTGCGCGATTACGCCGATCTCGACCGGCGGATGCGCGACGGCGCGCTCAGTTTCGCGCTCGAGATTCCGCCGAACTTCGCCCGGGACATCGCGCGTGGACGGAACGTGCAGCTCGGCGCCTGGATCGACGGGGCGATGCCGGCGCGCGCCGAGACCGTGCGCGGCTATGTCGAGGGGATGCATGCGAGCTGGCTCGCCGAGAAGGCGCGCCAGCTGTACGGGTCCTCGGCCGCCGCGAGCGCCTATCAGCTTGCGGTCCGGTACCGCTACAATCCGGACGTCCGCTCCATCATCGCCATGGTTCCGGCGGTGATCCCGCTGCTGTTGCTCATGATTCCGGCCATGCTGAGCGCTCTCAGCGTGGTGCGCGAAAAGGAGCTGGGCTCGATCATCAATTTCTACGTGACGCCGGTGACGGGATTGGAGTTCCTGCTCGGCAAGCAGCTGCCCTATGTGGCGCTCGCCATGCTGAATTTCGGTCTTCTGAGCGTCTTCGCCATCTTCGGCTTCGGCGTGCCGTTCACCGGCAGCTTCGTCGCGTTCACGGCGGCCGCGCTGCTCTACGTGACCTTCGCGACGGGCTTCGGGCTCCTGATTTCCAGCTTCATGAGCAGCCAGATCGCGGCCATCTTCGGCACCGCCCTGCTGACGCTCATCCCCGCGACGCAGTATTCGGGGATGACCGATCCCGTCTCGTCGCTGCAGGGCTTCGGCGCGTTCATCGGGCAGATCTACCCGACGGCCTACTTCATGACGATCTCGCGCGGCGCCTTCTCGAAGGCGCTCGGCTTCGAGGACCTGTGGTCGGCGTTCCTGCCGATCGCGATCGCTATCCCGGTCATGCTCGGCTCCGCGGCGGCCTTGCTGCGCAAGCAGGCGACCTGACCGATGCGCCTCGCCAACATCCTGCAGCTGGGAGGCAAGGAACTGCGCGGCCTCCGGCGCGACCCGATGCTTCTGCTGCTCGTCGTCTACGCGTTCACGCTCTCGGTGTATTCCGGGTCCCGCGCGATCCCGGAGACGCTGAACAAAGCGGCGATCGCGATCGTCGACGAGGACCAGTCGCCGATCTCCGCGCGCATCGTGGCGGCGTTCTATCCGCCCTACTTCACGCCGCCGAAACTCATCACCCAGCCGGAGATGGACCGCCGGATGGACGCCGGG
This sequence comes from Hansschlegelia sp. KR7-227, assembly GCF_049446035.1. Classification (NCBI taxonomy): domain Bacteria; kingdom Pseudomonadati; phylum Pseudomonadota; class Alphaproteobacteria; order Hyphomicrobiales; family Methylopilaceae; genus Hansschlegelia; species Hansschlegelia sp. KR7-227. The sequence continues at coordinate 2,566,235 of NZ_JBMSEA010000001.1, read as the reverse complement.
CTCGACACTTTCGCGCTCGACATCCCGCCCAACTTCCAGCGCGACCTGCTCGCCGGGCGCTCGCCGACCGTTCAGCTGAACATCGACGCCACCCGCATGTCGCAGGCCTTCACCGGCGGCGGCTACGTCCAGTCGATCGTCTCCGGCGAGGTGACGGCCTTCCTGGAACGCAACCGCATGGTCGCGAGCCTGCCGGTGGATCTCGCTCTGCGGGCGCGCTTCAACCCGCAGCTCGACAAGAGCTGGTTCGGGTCCATCCACAACGTCATCTCGTCGATCACCATGCTGTCGATCGTGCTCACCGGAGCGGCCCTGATCCGCGAGCGCGAGCACGGCACGATCGAGCATCTGCTCGTGATGCCGGTGACCGCGGTCGAGATCATGCTCAGCAAGATCTGGTCGATGGGGCTCGTGGTCCTGCTCGCCTCGACCGTCTCGATCGTCTTCGTGATCCAGTGGCTTCTCGCGGTGCCGATCGAGGGATCGATCGCGCTCTTCCTGGCGGCCACGGCGCTGCATCTGTTCGCGACCACCTGCATGGGCGTGTTCCTCGCGACCGTCGCCGGCACGATGCCGCAGTTCGGCATGCTGCTGATGCTCGTCCTGCTCCCGCTGCAGGTGCTGTCCGGCGGCGTCACGCCGCGCGAGAGCATGCCCGAAATCGTCCAGACGCTGATGCTGGCCGCGCCCAACACGCACTTCGTGATCATGGCGCAGGCGATCCTGTTCCGCGGCGCCGGCTTCGAGGTGGTGTGGCCGCAGTTTGCGGCGTTGCTCGCGATCGGATCCGTGCTGTTCGCGCTGGCGCTGCGGCGCTTTCGCGCCTTCATGAGGTGAGACGTCGTTTCTGCGGCTCTCGCGCCGGCGCCGGACGGCGCTGCCGACGGCCCGCGTCGGGGCCGCCTCGGCCGGACCTTCGCCGCGCCGCGCCTCGGCGCTGGTCCCGACGTCCGTCCGTCAGCCATGGCGCGTGACTGAAATCAAGGCGGACGCCTGCGCCGCGCGCGAGGATGCGTCGAAGCGCGCAACAGGAGGAGGCGGAGCCGTGTCAGGCGTGGATCAGCACGAGACGATCGCTTTCCTCAACTCCGACGCGGCTTTCCCCGGCGCGGCGCAGGCGGAGCTCATCGAGACTCATATCTCCCTCGTCTTCTTGTCCGGTCCGCGCGCGATCAAGCTCAAGCGCGCGGTGCGGCTCGACTATGTCGACTTCTCGACGCCGGAACGTCGGCTCGCCGCCTGCGAGCGCGAGCTCGCGCTGAACCGGCGCACCGCGCCGGCGCTCTATCGGGCGGTCCATCGGATAACCCGGCGTGCCGATGGCGGCTTGACGCTCAATGGCGACGGGCCGCTCGTCGACGCCGTCGTCGAGATGGTCCGGTTCGACCAGGACGGCCTGCTCGAGCGGCTCGCCCTCAGGAACGAGCTGACCAAGCCGATGCTGACCCGGCTGGCGAACCGGATCGCCGCCTTCCACGCGAGCGCCGAGATCGATCCGTCTCCCCAGGGCGCGCTTCGCATGGCCACCGTGCTGGAGGGCAACGAGCGCGCCTTCGCCGCCACGGCCGTGTTTCCTCCCGAGGCTGCGGCGAGACTAGCCGGAGCCTTCCGGGCGCGGTTGGAGGCGCTCTCGCCCCTGCTCGACCTCCGCGCCCGCGCCGGCAAGGTGCGTCGCTGCCACGGCGATCTCCATTTGCGCAACATCTGCCTCGTCGACGGAGAGCCCACGCTTTTCGACTGCCTCGAATTCGACGAGACGCTGGCGACCACGGACGTCCTCTACGACGTGGCCTTCCTGCTCATGGATCTGTGGCGTCGCGGCCGTCGCGCCGAAGCCAATCTGGTCTTCAACCGCTATCTCGACGCGTCCGACGAGGAGGATGGCCTCCCGCTTGTGGCGTTCCTGATGGCGGTCCGGGCGGCCGTGCGGGCGCATGTCGCGGCGGCCCAGGGCGTCGGCGGCGGCGACGCCGCGCCGGCCAGTCTGCAGGAGGCGCATGCCTATTTCGGTCTCGCGCAGGCGCTCCTGGAGCCGGTCCCCGCCCGGCTTGTGGCCGTCGGCGGATTGTCCGGCTCGGGAAAGTCCACGGTCGCGGCGGCGCTCGCGCCCGACCTCGGACCGGCGCCGGGCGCCCGCATCCTGGCGACCGACCGGATCCGCAAACAGCTGTTCGGCGTGTCAGCCGAGACCCGGCTGCCGCAGGCCGCCTATCGCCCCGACGTTTCGCGACGGGTCTACGCCCAGCTTGGCTTGCGGGCTGAGCGCATTCTGCGGCTCGGTCACGCCGTGGTCGCCGACGCCGTCTTCGACCGGCCGGACGAACGTTCGCGCATTGCGGACGCGGCGGCTGGAGCCGGGACGGCGTTCACCGGCGTCTGGCTCGACGCCGATCCCGACCTGCTCATGGGCCGCGTGCGCGCGCGAACCGGCGACGTCTCCGACGCCACGGCCGATGTGGTCGCGCAGCAGCTCACCCGCTCGATTGGAACGATCACATGGACGCGCGCGCGCGCCGCCGCCGGCGCCGACGCCGTCTGCTCCCGCGTGCTTTCGGCGATCGAAGCGGGCGCGCCGGCAGGGGCCGCCCGCCCGGAACCCGACGGGTCGCAGGACCGCGACGCGTAGCCAGGACGACTGCGAGCGGGCTGGAGGGCGGCGTGCGTCCTGTTCGCCGATTGAGTCGACGTTCGAGAAGCCGAAGCGGGAAGGCGAGTGGGTCAGGTTCGCACGACGAGGACGTCGCCGGCCGGCGTGCCGACGGTGCGCGCTACTCCGCGGCGTCCTTGCGCAGCGAGGCGATCTCCACCGGCTCTCCGTCATGGATGACGGTGATGTCGGACGAGCCCGTCGCCACGAGTTCGCTGGTCAGGCGAAGAACGTCCTCCGCGGTCGGAAGACTCACGACGATCTCGGGGAGGGTCGGCGTCCAGCGGACAACGAACGTCATCTGAGGGGCCTTTGCTGCATGACCGCAATTGAACGCCGCGATGCAGCAATTCGCAAGCCAAATGTTCAGCCGTCCTCTGCGCCGTAAACCCTACGTCGCGGCGCCCACCGCGCGAAGGACCGCCGCGGCGATGCGCTCGCGATGGGCCGAGGGCGGTGTCGCGAGCCGGCCGTAGATCCGGAAGATCGCCGGCTGCAGGACGAGCCCGAGCGCGAGGGCCGTGACCAGCGCCACGTCGTCATGGGGGATCTCGCCCGCCGTCATCGCGTCCTGAAACACCCGACCGAGCGCCTCCACGGGGTTGTCGGGCGAGGCGGCCTCGAGCGCCCGCAGATGCTCGTGCTGCGAGATCAGCACATAGGCGAAGCCGTCGGGGTCGTCGTCGAAGTTGCGCGCGAAGAAGTCGACGAGGGCTTCGACCCGAGCCGGGAAGCCGCTCTCGCGCGCCCGGACGGCCTCGACGCCGCGAGCGAGCGCGCCGTAGCGCGATCGAAACAGCGCGCGGGCGAGCTCCTCCTTCGAGGCGAAGTGGCGGTAGAGCGCGCCTTCGGTCACGCCGACCTCGAGCGCGATGTCGCGCACCGAGGTCCCGTCGACTCCCTTCGCCGCGAACAGCTTCAGCGCAGCCGCCTCGATCCTCCCGCGCGTCGCGTTCGGAGCGCGGACGGCCGTCATTCCGCGGCCTCCTTGGTCTTCTCCTCGGCGGCGAGCGTCTTGATCGTCACGTAATCGGTCTTGCCCGAGCCCAGCAGCGGGATCCTGTCCACGATCCGGACGTCGGCCGGCACGGCGAGGTCCGGAAGCCCGGCCTCGCGAAACGCGATCTGCAGGGCGCCTCGATCGATCGAGCGGTCGGTCGTCACCAGCACGATGCGTTCGCCCTTGCGCGGATCGGGCGCGGTGGTCGCCGCGTGGCCGCCGCCCGGCCAGCGCTTCTGCACCGTGGTCTCGACCGACCCGAGCGAGACCATTTCGCCGGCGATCTTTGCGAAGCGCTTGGCGCGGCCGCGGATCGTGACGAAGCCGTCCTCGTCGATCGTCACGATGTCGCCGGTGTCGTGCCAGCCGTCGGTTGGCGGCTGTAGAACGCCAGGGGCGTCGGCCTTGAGATAGCCGGCCATGACGTTCGGCCCGCGGATCGCGAGCCGGCCGGCGTCCTCGATCCCCTCCACCGGCTCCAGCCGATGCTCCATGCCCGGCAGCAGGCGGCCGACGGCGCCGTTGCGGTTGAAGATCGGCGTGTTGACCGCGACGACCGGCCCGGCCTCCGTGATGCCGTAGCCCTCAAGGATGCGCAGCCCGAACTTCTCTGACCAGAGCTTTCGGGTCTCGACCTTCACCGCCTCGGCGCCGGCCACCACGAGCCGCAGCGAACGGAAGTCGTAAGGATGGGCGGTGCGGCCGTAGCCGGCGAGGAAGGTGTCCGTGCCGAACAGCACGGTCGCGTTCGTCCCGTAAACCATCTCCGGCACGATCCGGTAGTGCAGCGGGGAGGGGTAGAGATAGGTCTTCACCGACGAAACCAGCGGCAGCAGCAGGCCGCCGGTCAGCCCGAAGGCGTGGAACACCGGCAGCACGTTGAAGACGACGTCCGCCGGGCCGAAATCGATGCGGGCGGCGACCTGCGCGACGTTCGCGAGCAGATTGCGGTGGGTCAGGACGACGCCCTTGGGGGCGCCTTCCGAGCCGGAGGTGAACAGGATCGCCGCCGGCGCGCCGCCGTCGCCTTCCGCCGCCCGGCCGCTGACGAGAAGTCCGCGCAGCCGGTCGGCGAGGCCGATCGTCTCCCGGACGTCCTCGAGATAGACGAGGTCGACGGCGTCTCCGAGCGCCGCCTCTTCTTTCTGGAGCCGCCCCTTCTCGATGAAGGCGCGGGAGGTCAGCACGGTTTTCACCTCCGCCGCCTTGCAGGCGGAGACGAGGTTCGCGGGGCCCGCGGTGTAGTTCAGCATCGCCGGCACGCGGCCCGAACGGTGCAGCGCGAGAATGGCGAGCGCGACGCCCGCCGCGTTCGGCAGGAACACGCCGACGTTTTCGCCGGGCGCGGTGAAGGCGTCGATCTTGCCGCCGAGCGCAGCGGCGCCCGCGAGCAGCCTGCGATAGCTCAGCTTCGTGCCGAGCGCGTCCTCCACGGCGGCCTCGTTGAAGCCGTCGGCCCGGGCCGCGGCGACGACGGCTGCGTGCGCCGTGCGGTCGATATCGGTTGTCGTGAAGATCATCCGCGACATGACGTCGGTCAGCGCCTGCCCGGCCGCGCGCCGACGCTTGCGGCCGACGAGGGTCTTGTCGACGTTCAGCGGCTCGGGCGGCAGGATCGTCACCGTGACCCGGGGGAACAGCCGCTTCCGAATCTGCTTGGTCGTGAGATAGGAGAACAGCGAGCGGTCGAGGCCCTCGATGCGGACGGGAATGACGACCGCGTCGGCCTTGTCGGCGATGAGGCCCGCGCCGTCATAGACCTTCATCAGCGAGCCGGTGACGGTGATCCGTCCCTCGGGGAAGATCACCAGCCGGTTGTTCTCCTTCACGAGGTTGATCAGCGCCCGGGTCGCGAGCGGCTTGGCCGGGTCCATCGGGAACGCGCGCACGAGCTTGGTGAAGGGCTTCACCCACCAGCGTTCGGCGATCTGGCTGTTGACCGCGAAGACGGGATCGTCCGCCAGCAGCGACATGATCAGCGGCGCGTCCATCAGGCTGGTGTGGTTGACCGCGATCACCGCCTTCTTCGGCGCGTCGATCAGGTTGTTCATGCCGCGCACCTCGACGCGGTAGACCTGCGACAGCAGCAGGTGCACGGCGTCGCGCAGCATCGAGCCCGGGAGCACCCTGCCGATGAAGGGCGCGCCGATCAGGCAGAGCGCCCCGACGAGGCCGATCAGGACCTGCGTCGACAGGCCGGCCGCCTGGAGCGCGATGAGGACGACGGAGCCGCCGACCATGAAGGCGGCGTTGAGCACGTTGTTCGCCGCGACCACGCGGGCGCGGCGATCCTCGCCCGCCTCCGACTGCAGAAACGCGAAGATCGGCACGACGAACAGGCCGCCCGCCGCCGCGATGCCGATCAAGTCGATCAGGATACGGATGTCGTGGGCTGAGCGGATGAATTCGCGCCAGCCGACCGCCGGCCCCGCGGGCGCCATGCCCCATGTCGCGACGGCGAGGTCGATCGCGAAAAGGCCGGTCAGCACGCCGCCGATCGGGCAGAGCACGAGCAGGATGCGCCGCTCCGACAGCCTGGCCGCGACGAGCGAGCCGAGCGCGATGCCGATGGTGAAAGCTGCGAGGAACAGCGTGACGAGGCTTTCCGACCCGCCGAGCGTCTGCTTGGCGAGCGGGAGCAGCAGCGACAGGATGATCGCGCCGACCATCCAGAAGCCCGAGATCGCGATGGCCGCGATCCAGAGCCGCGGATTCTCCCGGAGCTCGCCGAGCAGGCGGAAGGCGCTCTTCGCGATGTTGTCGTCGATGACGAGGTCGGGCGCGCTCTGGCCGGTCGGCGGGATCAGCGTCGCGCAGAACCAGGCGAGCACGGACACGCCGATCGTGACGCCGGCGATCGCCCAGGGGCTCGCTTCCGCCACCATGATTCCGCCGCCGACCGTGCCGGCGAGGATCGCCAGAAAGGTCGCGGTCTCGACCAGCGCGTTGCCGGAGACCAGCTCCTCGCGGGCGAGGTGGTCCGGCAGGATCCCGTACTTCACCGGACCGAACAGGGAGGAAAGCACGCCGGTCAGGAACAGCGCTATGAACAGCAGCGTCACGGAGCCGGTCACGAAGCCGACGGCGGCGATCGCCGCGACGCCGATCTCTCCAAGCTTGAGACGCCGCGCGACGACCGCTTTGTCGTAGCGGTCGGCGATCTGGCCGCCGAGGGCGGAGAACAGGAAGAACGGCAGGATGAAGATCGCCGTCGCAAGCGTGACCAGCTTGGCGCCGGCGCCGCCGCCGATCTGGAAGATCAGCAGGATCGCGAGCGCGTTCTTGAGAAAATTATCGTTGAAGGCCGCGAACAGCTGGCAGCCGAACAACGGCGCGAACCGACGCGTGCGAAGCAGCGAGAGCAGCATGACGGGCTCCGATGAGCGGCCGAAGCGGCGCTGGGATGCGTGAGTGAATGTTTACTCACAGATCGACAGATCCGCAAGGCGGGGTCGGCCGCCGCTCAACTGAATTTGGGTGGCGCGTCTCAGGAGCGGTCGACAGGCGGGCCCCAACCCATGTGCCCCGCCCGCCGCCTCGGAGCGCGGATCGTCCGTCCATTCCTCTTCGTCCATTCCCCTTGGCGGCAGGGCGGGAACCCGCTTAACTCGCGCCGACGCAACAGGATCAGGTCGATGGTCACCCGCGGTTTCGAAGGTCGGCGACCGACGCCGGACATGGCGCTACGGACGCCGCCTGGACAGGCGCTCACCACGGATTTCCCGGTTCTGTCGGCTGGGCCGACGCCCACTGTCCGGCTCGAGGACTGGTCGTTCGTGGTGAAGATCGGCCCGCGGCCGGCGGCCACATGGAGCTGGCGGGAGTTCCAGGCGCTGCCGCACAGCACGTTCACGCGTGACATCCATTGCGTCACCACCTGGTCGAAGCTCGACACCGAATGGGAGGGCGTCCTGATCGACGACATCCTGGCGGCGGCAGGCCTTGAGGCGCCGCCCACGCCCTTCGTGCTGGCGCACGGCTTCGACGGCTACTCCACCAACGTGCCGGCCGCCGATCTCGTCTCCGGCAGGGCGATGGTGGCGACGAAATACGCCGGCGCGCCGCTGACGCCCGACCATGGCGGCCCGGCGCGGCTGCTGGTGCCGCACCTGTATTTCTGGAAATCCGCGAAATGGGTCAGCGGACTGCAGTTCACGGAGACGGACACCGCAGGGTTCTGGGAGCTTCGCGGCTACCACATGTATGGCGACCCCTGGCGCGAGCAGCGCTATCACGACGATCCGTGAGCGCGACCCCAAGCGTCTGGGGCGCCGCCACGATCGCTGAGATCGTGCCCCGCACCGCGCGCGTGACGAGCTTCATCCTCGCGCCCGAGACGCCCTTCGCGTTCCGCGCCGGCCAGCATGTCGACGTGAGGCTCACGGCGCCGGACGGCTACCAGGCGCGCCGCAGCTACTCGATCGCCTCCGCGCCGGAGGCCCCCGATACGATCGAACTCGCGATCGAAAGGCTCGAGAACGGCGAGGTCTCGCAATTCTTTCACGAGGTCGCGGCGATCGGCGACGCGATCGAGCTGCGCGGACCGATCGGCGGCCATTTCGTCTGGAGCGTCGACGACGGCGGGCCCCTGCTGCTGATCGGAGCGGGCTCAGGCGCAGCTCCGCTGATGGCGATGATCCGGCACAGGACGGCGCGCGGATCGCTTGAGCCGACGCTGCTCATTCTGGCGTCCCGGACGTGGGACGACGCGCTGTTCCGCGACGAGCTGATCGCGCTCCACGACCGGCGGGACGGCTTCGATCTCGTGCTCGCCACGTCCCGCGACCGCCCGAGGCGGCCCGGCGACCATGGACGCCGCATCGACGCCGCCATGGCGGCGGAAGCGCTCGGCCGCCTGCCGCGTCCGCCGGCGCATGTCTTCGTCTGCGGATCGAACGCCTTCGTCGAGACGGCGACGGACGCGCTTCTCGCGGACGGCGTCGCCGCCTCGATCATCCGCACCGAGCGCTACGGCGGCTAACCCCGGTCAGCGCGGCGCGGGAGCGCAGTCGCCCACGCGCCGGCCGCGCTGGACTTCGGTCATCGTCATGTTCTTGCCGCCCATCGTCATGGCGATGCTGCCCTGGAACCGGTCTCCGGCAAGCTCATAGAGCGCGTAGGCCTTGCCGGAATTGACGCCGCCGCAGACGATCTCGAACAGGATCGCGTCGCCGTCCCGGCGCAGGTTCTTCGCAGGGCAACGCGCCAGCGGATTGTTGTCGCTGAGCACGGGGAACGCCGCGGCCTTCCCGGCGGCGATTTCGCCGACGCAGATCACGGCCGTCTTGGCGCCACGGCTTTCGATGTGAGGCAGGTCGAGCCGAATGGCGACCTCGTAGGAGCCGCCGCGCAACTCCGTCTCCGCGCCGGCCGGAAGCGCCGAAAGGGCCAGGAGGGCGGCGGTCAGCAGGATGCGCATGCTTGATCCCTCAGGCCCCGGAGCCGCATCGTGCCGCAGCGCGACACGGCCGACGCTCCGGTCCTTGCGATCGAAGCCGGGGAAGCGTCAGGGTTTCGGACATTGAGAGCAAGCGGCGGAGCGCGCCGTCACCCGCGGCCCGGTCAGATGGAGGGCGCTTGAGAGACCCAATCCAGGAGACCAGGATGAACGCCATGTTTCCGCCCCCCGACGTCCACGCGCCGCCCATCGAAGACGACCCGCGCTGGCGCGCCTTCGTCGAGCGGGACCCGGCCGCAGACGGCGCCTTCGTCGTCTTGGTGAGGACGACGCGGATCTATTGCCGCCCGACATGCCCGGCGCGCCGCCCGAAGCCCGAGAACGTGGCCTTCATGGCCACGGCCGCCGAGGCGGAGGCGGCGGGCTTCCGGCCCTGCAAGCGCTGCCGTCCCGAGGCCGCCGGCCTCCAGCAGCGGCGCGCGGCGCTCGTCGCCGACGCCTGTCGCCGGATCGAGGCGGCGGAAGAGCCTCCCAGCCTCGACGCATTGGCCGCGGGAGCCGGCCTCAGCCCCTTCCACTTTCATCGTGTGTTCAAAGCAATGACCGGCGTGACCCCCAAAGCCTATGCCGCGGAGCATCGCTCGGGCCGCGTTCGTTTGGCTCTGGCGCGCCCGGGCTCGAGCGTGACCGAGGCGCTCTACGACGCCGGGTTCAACTCGAACGGCCGCTTCTACGAATCCTCGACTCGGGTGCTGGGCATGACGCCGACGCAGTATCGCGCCGGAGGCGCTGACGCCGCCATCCGCTTCGCGGTCGGTCAATGCTCGCTCGGCGCGATCCTGGTCGCGGCGAGCGCGCGTGGCGTCTGCGCGATCTTCATCGACGACGATCCCGACTTGCTCGTCCGGAGCCTGCAGGACCGCTTCCCCAAAGCGGAGCTGATCGGAGGCGACGCCGGCTTCGAAACGCTGGTCGCGCAGGTCGTCGGCTTCGTCGAGGAGCCAGCCCGCGGGCTCGACCTGCCGCTCGACGTGCGCGGCACCGCGTTCCAGCAGCGGGTCTGGAAGGCGTTGCAGGAGATTCCCCTGGGTGAGACCGCAAGCTACGCCGAGATCGCCCGCCGCATCGGCGACCCTCAGGCGACGCGCGCGGTGGCCGGTGCCTGCGCGTCGAACGCCATCGCGGTCGCGATCCCCTGCCACCGCGTGGTGCGCTCGGACGGCTCGCTCTCGGGTTACCGCTGGGGCGTCGAGCGGAAGCGGGCTCTTCTGGCGCGCGAGAGCGTCATTCGCTCCGGCGACGCGACCTCAGCGGATTGAAATGCATGAGCGCCAACATGAGCATGGTGTAGATCGAAAGCGCCGCCCCATAGAAAAACCCGGGATGGACGCTGGGGGTGGTGCGCGCCATGAAGAACGCCGTGACGCCGCAAAACGCCATCAGCACGAGCGCTGCGATCAGGCCGAGGATGTTCTTGACGATCCACATGGGCGGAAAGAATAGCAGCGAAGATCGGCGGGCGGCGAATCCCGTTTGCGCGGGGCCGGGGCATTTGCGACAAGCGGGCGGTCGGCCGCCCCGGCTGGTCGCGGAGGCGGGAGACTCGTGACGCGCATTGCGATCCTGGCGGCGGCGATTCTGGCGGCGCTCGCGTTCGGCGACCTTCGCGAGCGGACGGGTCGCGCCCTGCACGCGGCCGGAGCCGATCGAGCCGCGGCGCTCGTGCTCGGGGGCGCGGTCTGGGACGGCGCCGCGCTCTACGCGGGAGGGCGCTACGCCGAGGCGGCGGACGCCTTCCGGCAGGCGAACTTCCCCGGCCAGCTCTACGACGTAGGTCTCGCGCTCGCCCGCGACGGCCGGCTCGCGGAGGCGGTGAAGGCGTTCGACTCGGCGCTGGAGCGCGATCCCAACGACGAGGACGCGCGGTACAATCTCGCCTTGATCGAGTCGATGCTGGCCAAACGGCGCGCCGAGGGGCGCGACGCCAACAACCCCGCGAACGCCAGCGCCAGCCAGAACAAGCGCGGCGGCGAGGCCCCGAGCGACGCCGAGAACGAGGTCAATTCGACCGGCGAGGGCGCCGCCGGCGACCGCGACAGCGGCCGCGAGGCGACGTCCGCCGGGCCCAGCAAAGTCTTTCGCTCGGGACGCGCCGAACAGTCGGATCGGCCGCAGGAGACCAAGAAGGCGACTGGATCGATCGGCTCGTCGCAGAGCGGGGCCGGGCGCACCGGCGACGCCCAGATGAACGTCGCCCGGCCGCCGGAGCAGCTCGCCCACCGGCTCGATCCGATGATGGTGAAGACCGTCGCCGCCTCCCGCCGCTGGCTCGAGACGCTGCCGGACGATCCGGGAGTCTATGTCCGCCGCCGGCTCGCCCACGAACGGGCGGGTCGGGCCGAGCGGGGGATGGCGGCGCCGAGCAACATGGACCCGTGGTGACGGGCTAAGGCCGCGGCAGTCCTGCCGACGACCCCGCCGGATCTGCGGTCACGCTACGAGATGGTGGGCATGACCGTCGTCGGTCATCACCATCTGGATCGTCTGGACCGGGGACAGGTCCTTCCAGATCGCGTCCCGCCGCGTCACGCCTTCAGGCGATAGCCCGTCTTGAAGATCCAGCGCACGCCCGCAAGACACAGGGCGAGGAACACCATGGTCATCGCTAGGCTGACGCCGACGCCGACGTCGGATTTGCCGAAGAAGCTCCAGCGGAAGCCCGAGACCAGATACACTACAGGGTTGAACAGCGACACCCCCCGCCAGAACGGCGGCAGCATGTCGATCGAGTAGAACGCGCCGCCAAGGAAGGTGAGCGGCGTCACGATCAGCAGCGGCACCAGCTGCAGCTTCTCGAACCCGTCGGCCCAAATGCCGATGATGAAGCCGAACAGGCTGAACGTGACGGCGGTAAGGATCAGGAATGCGATCATCCAGAAGGGGTGGCGGATCTCGACATGGACGAACAGGGCGGCCGTCGCGAGCATGATCAGGCCGATGATGATCGACTTCGACGCCGCCGCGCCGACATAGGCGATGACGATCTCGATAAAGGACACCGGCGCCGAGAGCAGCTCGTAGATCGTGCCGGCGAAGCGCGGGAAGTAGATCCCGAAGGAGGCGTTGGCGATCGACTGCGTCAGCAGCGTCAACATGATCAGGCCGGGCACGATGTAGGCGCCGTAGGCGACCCCGTCGATCTCCTGGATGCGCGAGCCGATCGCAGCTCCGAACACCACGAAATAGAGCGAGGTCGAGATCACGGGCGACACGACGCTCTGCAGCACGGTGCGCCAGGCGCGCGCCATCTCGAACAGGTAGATCGCCTGGATCGCGCGCAGATTCATCGCCGTTCCCTCACCAGGTCGACGAAGATGTCCTCAAGCGAACTCTGCCGGGTCTGCAGATCCTTGAACCGGATGCCGGCCGCGCCGAGGTCGGTCAGAAGGCGGGTGATGCCGGTGCGCTCCCCTTGCGTGTCGTAGGTGTAGGTGAGGGCCCCGCCGTCCTCGGCGAGCTCGAGCCTGTGGTCGGCGGCGAGCCCGGCCGGCATGGCGGTCAGCGGATCCTGGAGATAGATCGTGAGCTGCTTGCGGCCGAGCTTCGACATCAGCGCAGCTTTGTCCTCGACCAGGATGATCTCGCCCTTCGAGATGACGCCGATGCGATCGGCCATCTCCTCCGCCTCCTCGATGTAATGGGTCGTGAGGATGATGGTGACGCCCGTCTCGCGCAGTCCCCGCACAAGCTCCCACATGTCCCGCCGAAGCTCGACGTCGACGCCCGCCGTCGGCTCGTCGAGGAACAGCACGCGCGGCTCGTGAGCGAGCGCCTTGGCGATCAGCACGCGCCGCTTCATGCCGCCGGACAGCGTCAGGATGCGGGCGTCCTTCTTGTCCCAGAGCGACAGGTCCTTCAGCACCTTCTCGACGAAGGCCGGGTCCTTCGGCTTGCCGAACAGGCCGCGAGAGAAGTTGACGGTCGCCCAGACGCTCTCGAAGGAATCGGTCGTCAGTTCCTGCGGCACCAGGCCGATCAGCGACCGGGCGGCGCGAAAGTCGGTCTGAATGTCGTGCCCGTCGACCGTCACCTCGCCGGTCGACGGCGTGACGATCCCGCAGACGATCGAGATCAGCGTCGTCTTGCCCGCGCCGTTCGGGCCGAGCAGCGCGAAAATCTCGCCCTTGTCGATTTCGAGGTCGACCGACTTCAACGCCTGGAAACCGGACGCGTAGGTTTTCGACAAGCCTGATATGGAAAGGATCGGGGGCATGGAACGCGGACATAGAGACCCGGACGGCGTCCGTCCATGGCGCCGACCGCGGACGGCGCATTGCAGCGGCGCATGACGCAGCGATCCGCCTGCGCGACAGTCTGACGCCTGATATAAGATAGAGGACTGGACGGCCGCCGCCGTCGGGCGTCTGCTGGTGGGGCCTGCGCCGGCTGGCGCGGAGCGCGATTCGAAGGGCATGCCGCCAATGGGGCCAGAGGATACGAACAGCGACCGCGAGCCTATCGCGCCAGTGGGGGACGAAGAGGCGCTCGGCTTCCGTCCGCTGTACCGGCAGGTGCGCGACAAGCTGATCCGCCGTCTGGTCGACGGCGTCTGGGCGCCCGGCGAGCCGTTGCCGAGCGAGATTCAGCTCGCCGCCGAGCTTCGCGTCAGCCAGGGCACCGTGCGCAAGGCCCTCGACGCCATGGCCGCCGACAATCTCGTGGTGCGGCGGCAGGGACGCGGCACCTTCGTCGCCCGCCACGACGAAGAACGCGTCATGTTCCAGTTTTTCAAGCTGGTCGGCGACGACGGCGACCGCTCCTTTCCGCAGAGCGCCGTGCTCTCGCTCGCGCAGGGCAAGGCGAACGCCGCCGAGCGCGAGGCGCTCAAGCTCCCGAAGGACGCGCGGGTGACGCGCATCCGGCGGCTCCGCTCGATGGCGGGCCGGCCGACCATCGTGGAGGACGTCGCGCTTCCGGACGCTTTGTTTCCAGGCCTCGCTGGAATGGAGATCCCGAACAATCTCTATGGCCTTTACGCCGTCCATTTCGGCGTCGCGGTGGCGAGCACGCGCGAGCGGCTGAAGGCGGTCGCGCTCACCGCCGAGGACGCCGACGCGCTCGGAGCGAAGGCCGGAGCGCCCGCGCTGCGGATCGACCGTCTCGCGCTCTCCCTGGAACGCCAGCCGGTCGAGTGGCGGCTCAGCGTCTGCCTGACCGACAAGGTCCACTATCTGTCGGAGCTGCGCTGAACGGGCCCGCTGGAGCCGGTCCGCCGCCGCTCGTCGTCCCATCTTCGCGGCGGTAGTCTTATAAAAGATATGAGACTGCTTTACATCGGCTCCAGCCTCGCTTAGCGTCCCGGCAAGGCGCTCAAAAGACGCTGCAGGACGTCGTCGGAGACGATGCGGAGAGGCCAAGGGCGCGGCGTGCGCCCTGGCCTTTCCGATGTTCGGTCCGGGGGCGGCGACAGGCTGAACGCGACGAAGAACGCGGCGGCCGCTTCGTCCAAGGGAGGACGCATGGACCCGGCATCGCCTTTGCTGCAGGTCGACGGCGTAACGCTGCGCTATAAGACCCCGCACCATCTCATCACCGCGACCTATCGCGTCGACTTCGACGTCCATCAGGGCGACCGCTTCATCCTGCTCGGTCCGTCGGGCTGCGGGAAGTCGACGCTGCTGAAAGCGGTCGGCGGCTACATGGCGCCGACCGAGGGCGAGATCCGGCTGAAGGGCGCGCGGGTCGCGAAGCCCGGACCCGACCGGATGATGGTGTTCCAGGAGTTCGACCAGCTTCTGCCCTGGAAGACCGTGCGCGAGAACGTCGCCTTCGCGCTCACCGCCTCGGGGCGCCTCGCCGGCCGGGCGGCCGACGAGAAGGCGATGCACTACATCGAGAAGGTCAATCTCGCAGGTTTCGCGAACAGCTTCCCGCACATGCTGTCCGGCGGCATGAAGCAGCGCGTCGCGATCGCGCGCGGCATGGCGATGGAGCCCGACATCCTGCTGATGGACGAGCCCTTCGCGGCGCTCGACGCGCTGACGCGCCGCAAGATGCAGGACGAACTGCTTCAGCTCTGGGACGAGACGCGTTTCACCGTGCTGTTCGTGACGCATTCAATCCCCGAGGCGATCAAGATCGGCAACCGCATCCTCCTGTTGTCGCCGCATCCCGGCCGCGTCCGCGCCGAACTCGACGGCACGACGGACCCGCAGGCGGTCCCCGCGCTCGAACGGCGGATCCACGACATGCTGTTCGCCGAGGAGATCACCGAAGGCGCGGAGCGGGAGCTCGCCCATGCGTGACGCCTCAGCGCCTACGCCCACGCCGCTCCGCCTGGCGCCCCATCGCCCGGAGATCGTCCGAGACACGGAGCAGGCGGGCGACATCGCCGTCATCGAGAAGCCGCTGTCGACGCTGGAGCTGATCTACAATCAAGGCTTCGTCCGCAAGGGGCTGATCCTGGTTGCGCTCGCGGTCATCTGGGAGATCTACGGGCGCTATCTCGACAACGATCTTCTGTTTCCGACCTTCAGCGCCACCGTCACCGCCTTCGTGAACGCCGTCGCGGACGGCACGCTGCCGGCGCGCGCCTGGTCGTCGCTCAAGGTTCTGCTGATGGGCTACGCGGCGGGCGTTCTGCTCGCGACGTTGCTGACCGCGCTCGCCATCGCGTCGCGCATCGGCTCGGACTTCCTTGAGACCATGACGTCGATGTTCAACCCGCTGCCGGCGATCGCGCTCCTGCCGCTGGCGCTGATCTGGTTCGGGCTCGGCAACGGCAGTCTGGTCTTCGTGCTGGTCCATTCCGTGACATGGGCGATCGCGTTGAACACGCATTCCGGCTTCCTGTCCGTCAGCCGGACGCTGAAGATGGTCGGCCGGAACTATGGGCTGACCGGCGCGAGCTACATCACCAAGATCCTGATTCCGGCCGCCTTCCCGTCGATCCTGACCGGCCTCAAGATCGGCTGGGCCTTCGCCTGGCGCACCTTGATCGCGGCCGAACTCGTCTTCGGCGTCAGTTCGGGCTCGGGCGGCCTCGGCTGGTTCATCTTCGAAAACAAGAACATGCTCGACATCCCGAACGTCTTTGCGGGACTGCTGGCCGTCATCCTGATCGGGCTCGTCGTCGAAAACCTGATCTTCCAGACGATCGAGGCGCGCACCATCCACCGCTGGGGGATGCAGACGTGACGAGCGCGTGCCGGCGCAAGGCCGGAAGAGCTGAGTCACATATCATATATATGACCTAAGACGGTTGATCGGAGGGCCGCGCCACGGTAGCCTTCGATCGAGGCGCGGAACGACAAAGCGCCCGTGAAAAAAGACGCCGCAAAGACGGCGAGGGAGGTTTCGCATGGGGTTCGCGATCACGCGCGTTCTCGCGCTCGCCGCGGCTTTGGCCGCAGGCTTCGCCGGGTCGGCCTCGGCCGAAGTGTCGACCGTCCGGCTCGCCAAGCAGTTCGGCATCTCTTACCTGCCGCTGACGGTGATGCAGGAGGAGAAGCTCTTCGAGAAGCAGGCCAAAGCCGCGGGCCTTGACCTCACGACGGAGTGGCTCCGCTTCACCGGCGGATCCGGCATGAACGAGGCGCTGCTGTCGGGCAATCTCGACTTCGCCGCGGGCGGCGTCGGCCCGGCGCTGACGATCTGGGGCAAGACCCAGAAGAACCTCAAGGTGAAGGGCGTCGCCGCGCTGAACGCGATGCCGCTCTACCTCGTCACCACCAACCCCGACGTCAAGACGATCAAGGACTTCACCGAGAAGGACAAGATCGCCCTGCCGACGGTGAAGACGTCGATCCAGGCGGTGACGCTGCAGATGGCGGCGGAGAAGGCGTTCGGCGAGGGCCAGCAGGGCAAGCTCGACAGCCTGACCGTCTCGATGGGGCACCCGGACGCTCTGACCGCGATGCTCGGCGGCGGGTCGGAGATCACGGCGCATTTCGGCTCGTCGCCCTTCCAGGAGATCGAGCTGAAGAACCCGAAGGCTCACAAGGTCCTCGACAGCTACGATGTCCTCGGCGGGCCGCACACCTTCAACATCGTCTGGGCCTCGTCGAAGTTCGCCGACGCCAACCCGATGGTGATGAAGGCCTTCGTGGCCGCGCTCAACGAGAGCATGGAGCGGATCAAATCCGACCCTGAAGGCGTCGCGGCGCTCTGGCTCAAGGCCGAGAACGTGAAGATGTCGCAGGAGGACGCGGTCGCGATCATCAAGTCCCCTGAGAACGAGTGGACCACCACGCCCAAGAAGATGCTGTCCTATCTGAACTATATGAACCGCGCAGGCCTGGTCGCGGCCAAGACGGAAGACTGGCGCGACCTGTTCTTCCCCGAGATCCATGACGCATCAGGAAGCTGAGGCCGCAGGCGGCGGCGAACTCGCGGTCCGCGTCTGGCGCGGCGCCGAGCGCGGGTTCGAGTCGTTCCGGGTCGCCCGCCGGGAGAGCCAGACCGTGCTCGACGTGGTGACGGAGATCCAGCGCGAGCAGGACCCGTCGCTCGCCTACCGCTTCGCCTGCCGCGTCGGCATGTGCGGCTCCTGCGCGATGACCGTCAACGGGCGTCCGCGCTGGACCTGCCGCACCCGCGTCGCCAAGGTCGCCGAGGACGGCGCCCTGACGCTCGAGCCGCTGAAGAACCTGCCGGTGGTCAAGGATCTCGCCGTCGACATGGCGGTGTTCTTCGAGAAGTGGCGGGACGCGAAAGGGTTCTTCGAGCCTGGCGAGCGACCGGCGGACGACTTCGCGAAGGTGGAGCCCGCGAGCCCGGAGCGGCAGGCGGCCGACGCCGGCGTGGAGTGCATCAACTGCGGCGCCTGCTACTCCGCCTGCGACGTCGTCTCCTGGAATCCGGACTATCTCGGGCCCGCCGCGCTCAACCGCGCCTGGACGCTCGTCAACGACGTGCGCGACGAGGGGCAGGACGCGCGGCTCGCCGCCGTCTCCGGCGACGCCGGCTGCCACTCCTGCCACAGCCACATGAGCTGCACCGAGTTCTGCCCGAAGGATCTCAGCCCGACTTACGCGATCGCCGGGCTGAAGCGGGCGACCGCGAAGCGTCTGTGGAGGCGGCGCGCATGAGCCCGGCGCTCTACCTCGCGCAACGCATGACGGCGCTCGTTCTGGCCGTCGCCGTCGCCGTCCATCTCGGCACCATCGTCTACGCCGTGCGCAGCGGCCTCACCGCCGGCGACATCCTCGGCCGAACCTCGGGCAATGGCTGGACGCTCGCCTTCTACTCGCTGTTCGCGCTCGCAGCCGCCGTCCACGCACCGATCGGGCTGCGCAGCGTGCTGCGGGAATGGACGGCGTGGCGCGGCCGGTCGCTCGACGCGGCGATGTTCGCCTTCGCCGCCGTCATCGCGGCGCTTGGCCTGCGGGCCGCCTTTGCGGTCTACGCGGCATGAGCGCGGTCGCGGACGCCTTCCGCGGCTCGCGCCGCAAGCCTGGCTTCGTCGCGGCGCTGCTGCACCGCTTGTCGGGCGTAGCCCTCGCCCTGTTCCTTCCGCTGCATTTTCTGGCGCTCGGGACGGCGCTCGGCGGCGCTGATCGGTTGGAGAGCTTCCTCGCGCTCACCCACAATCCGCTGGTCCGGTTCGCGGAGTGGGGGCTCGTCACGGCGCTCGCCCTGCACATGGCGCTCGGTCTGCGCTTGCTCGCGATCGAGTTGCTCGGGACCCGCGAACGAACCTCTCTCGTGGTCGCCGTCTGCGCCGCCGCGGCGCTCGCCGTCGGCCTCCTCTTTCTGCTGAACGCGGCATGACCGCCGCGTTCGGCGTGCCGCTCTCCACCATCGCCGTCCTGTGGGCCGGGGCCTTCGTCGGCGCGATCGCGGCCGGCGGGGCGGGCTTCGCCTTCGCGCTCGCGGCGGCCGCGATCTGGCTGCATGCGCTGGAGCCGCTGCAGGTCACGACGCTGATCGTCGCCTGCGGCAGCCTGCTGCATGTCACGCTGGTCTGGCCGATCCGGCGGTCAATCGAGCGCGAGCGGCTCACGCCCTTCCTGATCGGCGCGGCGCTGGGAATACCGGTCGGCGTCGCCTTCGTCTCGCAGGTGGATCCGCACCCGATCAAGCTCGCGATCGGCGCGGGACTCTGCCTCTACGGCGCCTACACGCTGCTCGCGCCCCGTCTGCCGCGGATCGAGGGCGGGGGCCGGCCCGCGGACGCGGCGGTCGGGTTCCTCGGCGGCGTGCTCGGCGGCGCGGCCGGACTGTCCGGCGTGCTGCCCACGATCTGGACGCAGCTGCGCGGCTGGCCGAAGGCGGTCGCGCGCGGCGTCTACCAGCCCTTCATCCTGTTCGCGCATCTGCTGACGCTCAGCCTGCTTGGCGTCGCCGCCATCAGCGGCGACGGGCTCAAGCTGTTCCTGCTGGCGCTGCCGCCGCTCGCGCTCGGCGCATGGCTCGGCTTCGCCCTCTATGGCAAGCTCGATGAAGCCCGTTTCAAGCAGTTTCTCGCCCTGATGCTGATCGCATCCGGGGCCGCGCTGTTGTTTTAAGGAGGACGTCATGCGTCTGGACATGCATGAAGTCGAACGGCTCTGCGCCGATCTCTACATTCGCGCGCTGAAGATTCTGCCGCCGGACATCAAGGCCGGCTTCAAGGAGCTCGTCGGCGCGGAGACCGGCGAGACCGCGAAGACCGTGCTCGGCACGATGGTCGAGAACGTCGCGGTCGCGGAGCGAACCAACAACATCCTGTGCCAGGACACGGGCATCCCGATCTACAACGTTACGATCGGCCGGCATGTCGAGTTCGACGGCGCGGAGCTCAAGGCCGCGATCCGCCGTGGCTGCGAGCGCTCCACCAAGGAGAACTCGCTGCGCTCCTCCGTCGTGCATCCGATCACGCGGCACAACGACCAGACCTCCTGCGGCGTGCGCGTGCCGATCATCCATGTCGACTTCGACGAGCGCGAGGAGACGGTCGCGATCGAGATGATCCCGAAAGGCTCGGGATCGGAGAACGGCTCGTTCCTCCAGATGCTGCTGCCATCGCAGGGCATCAACGCCGCCAAGCGCTTCGTGATCGACCGGGTGATCGAGCTCGGCGGCCGGGTGTGCCCGCCGACCATTGTCGGCGTCGGGCTCGGCGGCACCTCGGATCTCTGCATGCACCTCGCCAAGATCGCCGCGACGCGGCCGCTGAAGACGGTCTGCTCCGACCCGGAAGGCGCGAAGATCGAGGCGGAGATGTCGCGCGCGGTGAACGAGCTCGGCGTCGGGCCGCAAGGGTTGGGCGGCCGGTCGACCAGCTTCGCCGTCCATGTCGAGATCGCGGCGACGCACATCACGCAGAATCCCGTCGCGGTGAACATCCAGTGCCACTCCGCGCGGCGCGCCATGGCGACGATCACGCCGGGCGGCATCGCGTTCAGCTGAGGAGGGTGACCTGTCCGTGCGTGCTTCGAGACGGCGCTGCGCGCCTCCTCAGCATGAGGAGGCAGGCGCGTTCCGGAACTCTCATCCTGCTCATGCTGAGGAGCCGGCCGTGAGGCCGGCGTCTCGAAGCGCGCGGCACGTGTCTCCAAGGCGGAGCCTTTCATGACCCACCACGTCCTCGACATGCCGGTCGACGAGGCGGCCGTCCGCGCGCTGAAGGTCGGCGACACCGTCACGCTGCGGAGGACGCTGTTCGGCATCCGCGACGCGACGCTGATCCACATGTTCGACCGTGACCGGAAGACCCGCTTCGACCTCAAGGGCCACGCCGTCATCCACACGGCGCCGAACGTCCACCGCGTCGAGCGATCCGATGACGCCCCGGTCGGCTACACGCCGTTCTGCATCGGCACCACCACCTCGCAGCGGATGGAGCGCTTCACGCGGCCTCTGATGGAGCGCGAGGGCGTGCGGCTCATCATCGGCAAGGGCGGCATGGGGCCGGAGACGTCGGCCGCGTTCCGTGATCTCGGCGGCGCCTATCTCGCGATCGTCGGCGGGGCCGCGGCCCTGGAGACGACCTGGATCGAGCAGATCGAGGACGTCGACATGGACGACCTTCACCCCGAAAGCCTCTGGAAGTTCAAGATCCGCGACTTCGGCCCGCTGCTGGTCGGCATGGATTCGCATGGCGGCTCGCACTACGCGAACGTGCGCGAGGACGTCGCGTCGCGTCGCGACGCAGTGCTCGCAAGCCTCGGGGCCAGCGAATGACGCCGCGCCCGAGCGTCTTCGACACCGACATCCTGATCCTCGGCTCCGGCGGCGCCGGGCTGTTCGCGGCGCTGCACGCCAAGAAGACGGCGCCCGAGCTCGACGTCACCGTCGCGGTCAAGGGACTGCTCGGCAAATGCGGCTGCACCCGCATGGTGCAGGGCGGCTACAACGTCGCGCTGGCGCCCGGCGACTCGGTCGAGCGCCATTTCATGGACACGATCGAAGGCGGCAAGTGGTTGAACGACCAGGACCTCGCCTGGACACTGGTCACGGAGGCTCAAGTTCGCATCCGAGAGCTTGAGACCGAGCTCGGCTGCTTCTTCGACCGCAACCCCGACGGCTCGGTCCACCAGAAGGCCTTCGCCGGCCAGACCTTCGACCGCACGGTGCACAAGGGCGACCTCACCGGCATCGAGATCATCAACCGGCTGATGGAGCAGGTCTGGCGGCGCGACGTGAATCGGCTCGAGGACCATCGCGCGCTTGAGCTGATCCCGGCCGCGGACGGCTCGGGGCTGTCGGGCGTGCTGATGCTCGACATGCGGACCGGCGCGCCGCTGCTCGTCCGCGCCAAGGCCACGCTGCTCGCGACCGGCGGCGGGCCGACGATGTACAAGTTCCACACCCCTTCTGGCGACAAGACCTGCGACGGTCTCGCGATGGCGCTGCGCGCCGGCCTGCCGCTGCGCGACATGGAGATGGTGCAGTTCCATCCGACCGGCCTGCTTGCCGGACCCGGCACGCGGATGACGGGCACCGTGCTAGAGGAGGGGCTGCGCGGCGCGGGCGGCTGGCTCACCGACCGCACGGGCGAGCGCTTCATGCACCTCTACGACCCGCGCAACGAGCGGGCGACGCGCGACATCGTGAGCCGCTCCATCATGCGGCGCATCCGCGACGGCTTCGGCGCCGGCAATGGCGGCGTCTACATCGAGATGGCGCATCTCGGGCCGGAGACGGTGCGCAAGAGCTTCAAGGGCATGGTCGAGCGCTGCGCGGATTGCGGCTTCGACCTCGCCTCCGGCCGCGTCGAGGTGATCCCGACCGCGCATTACATGATGGGCGGCGTCGCTTTCCGCGGCGACTGCTCGACGGAGCTGCCGCGGCTCTACGCGGCGGGCGAGGACACCGGCGGCGTCCACGGCGCGAACCGGCTCGGCGGCAACGGCGTCGCGAACTCCACCGTCTTCGGCGGCGTCGCCGGCAAGGCGATGGCCCGGGCCGTGCGGCTGGAGGGAAGCCTCGCTGATCCCGACCTCGCCGCGATCGAGCGCGGGCTGGCGCGGGCCTACGGACCGCTGGGCAAACCGTCCAAGGACCTGGGCGCGATCCGGGAGGCGCTCTACGACGCGATGTGGACGGATGTCGGCATCCTGCGCGACGCCGAGGGGCTGGCTCGCGGCGCCGCGACGCTTGCAGGCCTCGCCGAGGCCGTCGAGCGTTCGGGCGCGCCGGACGGCGATCGCCGCTACGACCTCACCTGGATGGACCGGCTGAATCTCGAGAATCTGGTCGTTGCGAGCCGGGTGATCTGCGCCGCGGCGCAGGCGCGCGAAGACAGTCGCGGCGCTCATTTCCGCGAGGATTTTCCGGAGACGTCGGACCTCGCGGCCTCGCGTTACACCGTCGTGCGCCAGAGCGGCGAGGCGATCGGCGTGACGACCGAGCCGGTCGCCTTCACCCGAGTGCACCCGGGCCAGTCGCTGCTCGTCGACGCGGCCTGACGCTCGGTTCCGGATTTCGGGGCCGACGCGCCGGGTTCGCGCCCGGCGCGTCGGCCCTCGATCTCACTTCGGCGCTTTGTCGCCGGATTCGGCGAACACCTTCTTCCAGGTCTCGAGCTCCTTCTCGAAGCGCGCCTTGTGCGCCTCGGGGGTCCGCTCCTGCTCCGGAAACACGGTGGTGCCGACATCGGCGAAGCGGCTGACGATCTTGGGATCCTTCAGCGCGACCTCCAGAGCCTCGGACAGCTTGCCGAGAACCTCCTTCGGCGTGCCCTTCGGCGCGTAAAGCCCGTGCCAGACCACGAACTCGAAGCCCTTGAGGCCCGCCTCGTCGAGCGTCGGCAGATCCTTCAGCGCCGGCAGCCGCTCCTTGGAGGAGACCGCGAAACCCTTGATCTTGTTCGCGAGCACCGGGGGAACGGCGTTGGTCGACTGATCGCACATCATGTCGATCTGGCCGGCGATGAGGTCGGTCATGGCCGGCCCGGTCCCGCGATAGGGAACCTGCGTGAAGTTCGCGCCGGTCGCGCGCTGCAGCAGGCTGGCGCAGAGATGGGCGTTGGAGCCGACGCCGGCGTTGCCGACCGTCGTGTTGGCCCCGTCAGCCTTGATCTTCGCGATCAGAGCCTGGGCGTCCTTCGCCTCGTAGCCCGGCTTGGTGGCGAGAACCATCGGGCCGGTGTTGATCAGGCCGAGCGGCTCGAACGCGGTCGCCGTGTCGTAATTGAGCTTGTCGTAGAGCGAGGCGCTCGCCGGCAAAGCGATGTGGTGGATGAGCAGCGTGTAGCCGTCCGGGTCCGACCGGGCGACCCGCGACGCGCCGAGCGTGCCGCCGGCGCCGGTGACGTTCTCGATCACGACCTGCTGGCCGAGCGTCTTCGACAACGACTCGCCGACGAGGCGCGCGATCAGGTCGCTGGGGCCGCCGGCCGAATAGGGCACGATCAGCGTGATCACCCGGTCGGGATAGCTCTGCGCGAGCGACGGGGCGGCGCTGAGGGCGAGGCCGACGGCCGCAGCCGCAAGCGTTTTCCAGATGGACGTCATAAAGCCTCCGCTTGGGATCGTTTCCTGTCGCGTCCGATGGATCTTACGCCCATGTGACGCCTGCACGTCGGCCCGGTGGGGCCCTACGCGATCTCCGTCCGCCGGCCGGTCCAGCCGACGGATCCGAGTAGACAGATATCATATCTCTTATATAAGACCAGCCCTATGCGCGGGCTGAAAGCCGATCGTCGGACGCGCCCGTCTGGCGGCCATTGACCCGGCCCCTGTCTTATGTCTTATACAAGAGATGCGCGACGGGCCGATGAGCTTGCGCGCCCGATTTGGGAGGATCGCCTAGGGATGAGCAGCAAGATGAACGGCGACGGCCGCAACCCGCACGTTCTCGCCCACAGCCCGAAGGACAACGTCGCGGTCGCCGTGATCGAGGGGCTGAAGGCGAACACCGACGCCTTCGGCGTGGTCACGGAGAACGACACCACCTTCGACGTCTACGTGAAGAACGACATCCCGATCGGCCACAAGGTCGCGCTCGTCGACCTCAAGGCCGGCGACACCGCGATCAAATACGGCCAGGACGTCGGCAAGATCGTCGCGGACGTCGCCAAGGGCGAACATGTGCATACGCACAACATGAAGACGAAGCGCTGGTGAGGGAGAGAAAACATGGCTGACGTCCTGCCCCAGGGTCAGAGCCCGTTTGTCGGCGGCGCTCCCGACCAGTACTTCACCCCGCAGCTCGCCTCGAAGCGCGCCTCGGAGGACTATGCGAACGCCACCTTCATGGGCTGGCGCCGCGAGAACGGCCGCGTCGGCGTGCGCAACCACGTCGTGCTGCTGCCGCTCGACGATCTGTCCAACGCCGCCTGCGAGGCGGTCGCGAACAACATCAAGGGCACGATGGCCCTGCCGCACGCCTATGGACGGCTGCAGTTCGGCGAGGATCTCGCGATCCATTTCCGCACGCTGATCGGCATCGGCTCGAATCCGAACGTCGCCGCGGTGATCGTGATCGGCATCGAGGAGCAGTGGACCAACCGCGTCGTCGAAGGCATCGCCAAGACCGGCAAGCCGGTCGTCGGCTTCGGCATCGAGCAGCATGGCGACATCGCGACGATCGCTCGCGCCAGCTACGAGGCCAAGAAGTTCGTGCAGTGGGCGACCGAGCTGCCGCGCGAGGAATGCAAGCTCACCGAGCTCTGGATCTCCACCAAATGCGGGGAGTCCGACACCACGACCGGCTTGTCCTCCTGCCCCACCGTCGGCAACCTCTACGACAAGCTGATCCCGCACGGTATCTATGGCGTCTTCGGCGAAACCTCCGAGATCACCGGCGCCGAGCATCTCTGCAAGGCGCGCGCGGCGAGCCCCGAGATCGCCGAGAAGTGGTTCAAGATGTGGAAGTCCTATCAGGACGACGTCATCGAGGCCCACAAGACCGACGACCTCTCCGACAGCCAGCCGACCAAGGGCAACATCGAGGGCGGCCTGACCACCATCGAGGAGAAGGCGCTCGGCAACCTCGAGAAGATCGGCCACGACTGCCGCTACATCGACGCGCTGGAGCCGGCTGAAGCGCCGGCGAAGGGACCGGGCCTCTATTACATGGACACCTCTTCGGCCGCGGCCGAATGCGTGACCCTGATGGCGGCGGCCGGCTACGTCGTCCACACCTTCCCGACGGGACAGGGCAACGTCATCGGAAACCCGATCGTGCCGGTCATCAAGATCTCGGGAAACCCGCGCACGCTGCGGACGATGGGCGAGCATGTCGACGTCGACGTCACCGGCGTGCTCCGCCGCGAGATGACCATCCCGGAAGCTGGCGACGCCCTGATCGACATGGTCGTGCGCACCGCCAACGGCCGGCTTACGGCCGCGGAGGCCCTCGGCCACCGCGAGTTCTCGATGACCAAACTGTACCGCAGCGCCTGAACCGGGCCGCCCCTCCTCGCGCCTCGGCGCGGGGAGGGGGCGCTCGGCACGCGGCGAAGGACAAAGGCGAGCCCAACCCGGACCGCCTCTTGGACCGGTTGACCCAGCCAGGTCCTCTTCCCCGTCCGGGAAGGGAGCGCCACGCCGCCTCTCCGCCGCACAAGCGGCGGCCCTTCCCTTTGACATCGCCAACCGGTGAAGCCTCATGGCCCGCATCGTCATTTCCGAATTCATGGACGAGGCGGCGATCCGCGACGGGCTCGCCGGCCACGACGTGCTCTACGACCCAAACCTTGTGGACGATCCGGGCCGGCTCGCAGCCGAGTGCGCGACGGCCGACGCGCTCATCGTTCGCAACCGCACGCAGGTGCGCGGGGATCTGCTGGCGGCGGCGGCGAAGCTCGCCTGCGTCGGGCGGCTCGGCGTCGGCCTCGACAACATCGACGTCGAGGCCTGCAAGGCGCGCCGGATCGCCGTGTTCCCGGCGACCGGCGCGAACGACGTCTCGGTCGCCGAATACGTCATCGGAACGGCGATGCTCCTGCTGCGCGGCGCCTATGGGTCGACCGAGGCCATGGCGGCCGGGTCCTGGCCGCGCAACGCGCTTTCGAACGGACGCGAAATTTCGGGCAAGCGGCTCGGTCTCGTCGGCTTCGGCTCGATCGCGCGGGAGACCGCAAAGCGCGCCGCAGCGCTCGGCATGGAGGTCGCGGCGCACGATCCCTTCGTCGCCGCCGACGATCCGTCCTGGAGCGGGGTGGAGCGGAGCGAGATCCACGATCTGCTCGCCGTCTCGGACGTGGTTTCGCTGCACGTTCCGCTCACCGCGGGCACCCGAGGCCTGATCGGCGCCGACGCGCTGGGGCGGATGAAGCCGGACGCGATCCTGATCAACGCCGCCCGCGGCGGCGTGGTCGACGAGGCGGCCGTCGCCGCCGCGCTGAAGGCGGGAAAGCTCGGCGGCGCCGCGCTCGACGTGTTCGACGCCGAGCCGCTGAAAGGCGCCGCGGCCGAGGTCTTCGCCGGCTGCCCGAACCTCATCCTCACGCCGCATGTCGCCGGCGTCACCGCCGAATCCAACGTCCGCGTGTCCGGCGTCACCGCGCGCGCGGTCGCGAACCATCTGAAGGGTCGCTGAGCCTTATGCCGAAGCTCTCTCTCGACGAGGCGCGCGATCTCGTCGCCGGCGCCCTGGTCCGCAACGGGGCCAGCGCCGCCAACGCCGCAAGCGTCGCTCGGGCTTTGGTGGGAGCCGAGGCGGACGGGCTGAAGGGGCACGGCCTGTCGCGCGTGCCGACCTATTGCGGACAGCTGCGCGCCAAGAAGGTCGTCGGCGACGCCGCTCCGTCGGTCGAGCGCCCGCGGCCGGGCGCGCTGCTGATCGACGCCGCCCATGGCTTCGCCTATCCCGCGCTGGACGCCGCCGTCACGGCGCTGCCGGCCGTCGCCCGGGAGGTCGGGATCGCCGCGGCCTCGATCCGGCGCTCCCACCATTGCGGCGCGGCGGGCCAGCCCGTCGAGGCGCTGGCCGAGGCCGGGCTGGTCGCGCTGCTGTTCGCCAACACCCCGGCGGCCATGGCGCCCTGGGGCGGCTCGACGCCGGTGTTCGGCACCGATCCGATCGCCTTCGCCTGTCCGCTGCCTGGCAAGCCGCCGATCGTGGTGGACCTGTCTTTGTCGAAGGTCGCGCGCGGCAACATTCTGGCCGCCAAGCAGCGCGGCGAGACCATTCCGGACGGCTGGGCGTTCGACGCCGAAGGCCGCCCCACGACCGATCCCGCGGCGGCGCTGAAGGGCACGATGGCGCCGATGGGGGACGCCAAGGGCGTCGCTCTCGCGCTCATGGTGGAGCTGCTCGCGGCGGGACTGACCGGATCGCGCTACGCGTCCGAGGCGTCGTCCTTTCTCGACGACGAGGGCGGCCCTCCGGGCGTCGGCCAGCTCATCATCGCGCTCGATCCGGCGGCCTTCTCGGCGAACGGTCCGGAGCGCTTCGCGGCGCTCGCGGAAGCGATCGAGGCGCAGGACGGGGCGCGTCTGCCGGGCGCGCGCCGCGTGGCGGTCCGTAGGGCGGCGGCGCAGAACGGCCTCGACGTGACCGACGCCACGCTGCGCCAGATCGCCGAAGCCTGAGGCCAAGCCGGGCGAATCCGTAAGCACAACCACGGACTTTTCCCTCGGCGCGAAGCGGGGCATGCTGCAACGGTCCAACCGTGGCCCCCGGTGATGCGATGTCCGAGCCTCGACCCTACGTGCATCTCGCCCGTGGCGATCCCGCTCCCTGGTTCATCCAGAGGGCGACGGGCAATCCGCGCTACGCCTTCGACACCGCCGCCGGCCGCTACATCGTGCTGTGCTTCTATGTGTCGTCGTCCGAGCCGGCCTCGCGCGCCACGCTCGAGGCGGCTTGCGAAGGCCCGGCCCGGCGGCTGTTCGACGACGAGCGCGTCTGCTTCTTCGGCGTGAGCCTCGACCCGCGGGACGAAGCGGAGGGCCGCGTGAAGGCGATGATGCCGGGTGTCCGCCATTTCTTCGACCATGACGGATCGGTCGGCCGGCTCTACGGATCGATCCCGCGCGACGCCACGACCGACGAGGGGCCGCTGGAGGCGCGGCGTTTCTGGCTGATCCTCGACCCCACCCTTCGAGTGCTCGCGAACATTCCCTTCGCGGCGGACGGCTCCGACCGGCGGCGCGTGTTCGACCTGCTCGCCGGCCTGCCCGACCCGCGCCGCTTCTGGGGCATGGAGCTTCAGGCGCCGATCCTGTTCCTGCCGAACGTCTTCGAGCCGGAGCTCTGCCGGCGCCTGGTCGACGCCTATGAGGCCGACGGCGGCAAGGAATCCGGGTTCATGCGCCAGATCGACGGCAAGACCGTCGCGGTGCACGACCACAGCCACAAGCGGCGCCGGGATTTCGAGATCAACGACGACGAGCTCAAGCGCCAGCTCCAGAGTCGCATCCACCGCCGGGTCGCGCCGGAGATCATGAAGGCGCACCAGTTCAAGGTGACGCGGATGGAGCGCTACATCGTCGGCTGCTACACCGCCGAGGACGGCGGCCATTTCCGGGCGCATCGCGACAACACGACCTCCGGCACGGCCCATCGGCGCTTCGCGGTGTCGATCAACCTGAACTCGGAGTTCGAGGGCGGCGAGGTGAGCTTTCCGGAGTTCGGCCCGCGCAGCTTCAAGCCGCCGGCAGGCGGGGCGGTCGTGTTCTCCTGCTCCTTCCTGCACGCGGTCTCGAAGGTGACGTCGGGCCGGCGCTACGCTTTCCTGCCGTTTCTCTACGACGAGGCGGCCGCCCGCATCCGCGAGCAGAACGCGGCGACGCTCGCCGAAGGCAGCGGCTACAAGGCGAACCCGACGCCGGCGCCGGCGTCCGCCCCGGCCCCGGCCGGGGCTCCGGCCGAATAGGATTCACCGCCGCTCGGGCGGTCGCGTAGCCGGGGGAGGGCGTCCGGCGGGCGGCTACTTTCCGGCCGCGGCCTTCACGGCCATGCGCGCCAATTCGTCCGCCCGCTCGTTCTCGGGGTGCCCGGCGTGGCCCTTGACCCAGCGCCATTCGACGCGGTGGCGCTTGACGGCGGCGTCAAGGCGCTCCCACAGGTCCTGGTTCTTGACCTGCTTCTTATCGGCGGTCTTCCAACCGTTGCGCTTCCAGCCGGCGAGCCACTTCATCACGCCGTCGCGCAGGTACTGGCTGTCGGTGTGGACCACGACAACGCAAGGGCGCTTCAGCGTCTCGAGCGCGGAGATCGCGGCCATCAGCTCCATGCGGTTGTTGGTGGTGGGCGCCTCGCTGCCCGACAGCTCCTTCTCGACCGCGCCGAAGCGCAGGATGGCGCCCCAGCCGCCGGGGCCGGGATTTCCTGAACAGGCGCCGTCGGTGAAGATCTCGACCGCGTCAGGGGTCGTCGGCGCGCCCTCGGGAGCCGTGAGGGGGACGTCGCTCACGTCGGCCACCCGAAGGCGGAGGCGTCGGCCGCGCGCTGATGGAAGCGCAGGCGGCGGAGATATTCGAGCGGATCGAGCTTCTTGACGAGCGCGCCGGGCGGCGTGTCGAGCCAGTCGACCAGCCGCGTCAGCAGGAAGCGGATCGCCGCGCCGCGCGCGAGCGTCGGCAGCGCCGCGATCTCGGCCGGGCTGAGCGGGCGCTCGGCGTCGTAGGAGGTCAGCAGCGCGCGCCCCTTCGTGACGTTGAACGCTCCGTCCGGTTCGAAGCACCAGGCGTTCAGGCAGATCGCGACGTCATAGGTGAAGGCGTCGTCGCAGGCGAAGTAGAAGTCGATCAGCCCCGACAGCCGGCCGCCGAGAAAGAACACGTTGTTCGGAAACAGGTCGGCGTGGATCACGCCCTGCGGCAGGTCGAGCGTCGCGAAGGCCGCCTCGAGATGGTCGAGCTCGGCGGCGATCTCGGCGTCAAGGTCCGCCCCGAGGGCGGCGCTGCGGCCACGCGCGCTCTCCGCCAGCGGCCGCCAGCCCGCCACCCCGAGCGCGTTCGGCCGGCGCAGCGCGAAACCCTTGCCCGCCTCGTGCAGCCGCGCCAGCGCGGCGCCGAGCTCCCCGCAATGCTCCGGCGTCGGACGACGCACCGACACGCCGTCGAGGAAGGTGACGAGCGCCGCGGGCCGGCCGCAGAGCTCTCCGAGCGTCCGGCCGCCGCGATCCGGCACCGGCTGCGGGCAGGTCAGCCCCCTCGATGAGAGATGCTCGAGCAGCCCGAGGAAGAACGGCAGGTCGTCGCGCTTCACCCGCTTCTCGTAGAGGGTGAGGATGAAGCGCGCTTTGGTGGTCGCGAGCAGGTAGTTGGAGTTCTCGACGCCTTCCGCGATGCCCTTGAACGAGACGACCTCGCCGATGTCGTAGCCGCCCACGAAGGCCGCGAGCTCGTCGTCGTTGACTTCGGTGTAGACGGCCATTCGGGAAGAGATCCAGCGGACGGTGTGAGGCTGCGGCCGTCCTAAGCGGCGGCGGCGGCCGGCGCAATGGGGCGAAGGCGCCGCGACGGATGACGTCTCCGTCCACAGGCGCGCCCGAGCGCGACTTGACTCCGTCATGGCGACCGTTACATGTAACGGTGTCGAGCGAAGGCGGGAGATCATGGCGACGTCGGTTGGAGGCAGGGTGCGGAAGCGTCGCGAGGCCTTGAAGGCCGCTGGTTTGCGCCCCGTCCAGATCTGGGTGCCGGACGTGCGAAGGCCGGGCTTCGCCGACGAGTGTCGCCGTCAGTCTCTGACCGTCGCGGCCGCCGACGCGTCCGATCGGGACCTGACGGATTTCCTGGACGCCGCGCTTCGCGATCTTGACGACGCCGCCGCGACATGAGGCGGGGCGATCTCGTGACGGTCGCGATGTCGGGCGATTTTGGAAAGCCGCGCCCGGCCGTCGTGATCCAGTCCGACCAGTTCGACGCGACGGCGACGGTCACGCTGCTGCTGCTGTCGAGCTCGCTGGTCGACGCGCCGTTGATCCGGCTGACGGTCCAGCCCAGCCCCGAGAACGGCCTCCTGAAGCCGTCACAGATCATGGTGGACAAGGCGATGTCGGTGAGGCGGGACAAGATCGGCGAACCGTTCGGAAGGCTCGACGGCGCGGCCATGGTCGCCGTCAATCGCTCGCTCGCCGTTTTCTTGGGCATCGCCTGACCGGCCGACATCTGACGTCCGGTTGCCGGACGCGCCGTCCGTCACGCCGCCGGCGGTCGCAGCTCCCGGGGCAGGGGGAAGAACACGCTCTCATCGGCCGTCGACACCATCTCGACCGTGACGGCGTAGCGCGCGGAGAAGGCGTCGACGATCTCCTCGACCAGCACTTCCGGCGCCGAGGCGCCGGCGGTCACGCCGAGCGT
Organism: Hansschlegelia sp. KR7-227; assembly: GCF_049446035.1. Classification (NCBI taxonomy): domain Bacteria; kingdom Pseudomonadati; phylum Pseudomonadota; class Alphaproteobacteria; order Hyphomicrobiales; family Methylopilaceae; genus Hansschlegelia; species Hansschlegelia sp. KR7-227. The sequence goes on along the minus strand of NZ_JBMSEA010000001.1, from coordinate 2,534,505 downwards.
GGACAGTCCGGTGAACTCCGACCAGTCGATGTCGGTCGCGCGCGCGACCAGCCGCGAGACGGGGCAGCCCGCCCGCTCCGCGACCTCGCGTAGCCGCTGCGAGTTCGACGAGTTCTCCGCCCCCACCACGATCAGCGCGTCGCACTCGGGCGCGACCCGCTTGACCGCCTCCTGCCGGTTGGTGGTGGCGTAGCAGATGTCCTCCTTGTGCGGCCCGTAGACGGCCGGGAAGCGCCGCCGAATGGCGGCCACCACGCCAGCCGTGTCGTCGACCGACAGCGTGGTCTGCGTGACGTAAGCGAGGTCGCGGTCCGGGGGCAGGCTGAGGCGCGCAACGTCGGCCTCCGTCTCGATCAGCGTCACTGCGCCGTCCGGAAGCTGTCCCATGGTGCCGACCACCTCCGGGTGGCCGGCGTGCCCGATCAGCAGCACCAGCCGACCGCGCTTGTGATGGATTTCGGCCTCGCGGTGCACCTTGGTGACCAGCGGGCAGGTGGCGTCGATCGCGAGCAGGTTGCGCGCGCGCGCCGCTTCCGGCACCGATTTCGGCACGCCATGGGCGGAGAACACCACCGGGGCGTCGCCGTCCGGCGCCTCGTCGAGCTCCTCGATGAACACTGCGCCCTTGGCGCGCAGCGCGTCCACGACGAAGCGGTTGTGCACGATCTCGTGGCGGACATAGACCGGCGGCCCGAAGCGCTTCAGCGCCGCCTCCACGATGTCGATCGCCCGCACCACGCCGGCGCAGAAGCCGCGCGGCGCGCAGAGCAGGATCTTCAGGGGGGGCTTGATCGTCGGCGTTTCGGTCATGTCGGCGTCACACGGGCGGGCCATTGCGAAGGCCCCTTGGGCGCGCCCGCAGATGGGACGGGGAGGAAAGGGGTGTCAAGCCGCCGCCGCCTTTCCAAGCCGAGGAGCGGCTTGCTATAACGACGCCGCCGCGGTCAGGCCGCGGCCGGTATCGGGGATCATGCGTATGCGTCGGGTTCTGACCGCTTTCACCGCCCTGCGACGCGGCCTTGGCGTGGCCGCCGCGGCAGGCGCGCTCGCCGCCTGCAGCACGGTCGGCGGAGACCAGGGGGGCGCCCAGGCGCCGGCGCAGCAGGACAGCCTCGCCACCAAGCTTTTGATGGGCAACGCCAACCCGCCGCCTGCGGCGCCGCCCGTCGACCTTGCGATCAAGCGCGAATGTCCGCCCGTCGACATCCTCGACGGCACCGCGTCCTATCCCGTTTATGACAGCGCGGGCTCGACCGACCCGTTTTCGCTGCGCTACCAGGCGACCATCGCGCAGACCGCGCGCGAGTGCTCCAATCTCGGCGTCGAGGCCGGCATCCGGGTCGGGGTCGTCGGCCGCGTCGTGATCGGGCCGAAGGGCGCGCCCGGAATCTTCCGCCTGCCGCTTCGCGTGGCCGTGCTCGACGAGCGCGACCAGCCGCAATATTCGCAGAACTTTACGGTCGAGGCGACGGTGCCGGCAGGGCAGGGCCAGGCGCGCTTCACCCAGATCATCGACAACATCGTCGTGCCGATTCCGGAGAACCGGTTCCGCGGCTGGCGCATCGTGGTCGGCTACGACCCGAAGGGCGCCGCGCCCGACGCGCGCGCCGCGCGCAAGCGCGGGTGACGGTCGGGCTCAGCCCCGCGGCAGGCGCGCGACCAGCAGCAGCGACAGCGCCGTGAGCGCGCCCATCGCCGAGAGATACCAGCCGACCGCGGCCAGGCCGTGGGCGTGGGCGAGATAGGTCGCGACGTAGGGCGCAGGCGACGCGCCGAGAATGCCGGCGAGGTTGAAGGTCATCGACGCGCCGGTGTAGCGCACCTCCGCCGGAAACAGCTCCGCCAGCGCCGCCCCGAGCGGCCCGTAGGTCAGGCCCATGAGGCCGAGGCCGAGCCCCAGGAACAGGGTGACCGAGGCGAGGTCGCCGCCCACCAACAACGGTTCGAACAGGAAGCCGAACGCGACCACGCCCAGCGCGGCCAAGATCAGCGTCCGTTCGCGGCCGAACCGGTCGGCGGCGATCGCCGACAGCGGAATGGCGAGGCCGAGGAACACGACGCCGACCATCTGTGCCGGCAGGAAGGCGCTGCGGGCGTAGCCGAGGGCGCTCGTGCCCCAGCTCAGCGCGAACACCGTCATGAGGTAGAAGATGGTGAAGGTCGCCATCGCGCCGAGCGTGCCGAGGGCGAGCGCGCCGGCGTGCGACATGATCACCGACGCGATCGGGACCCGCACCCGCTCATGCTTCTCCAGCACGGCGCGGAAGGCCGGCGTCTCGGTGATCGTCAGGCGGACGTAGAGCCCGACCGCGACCAGCGCCGCGCTCGCGACGAAGGGGATGCGCCAGCCCCAGGCGAAGAACTGCTCGTCGGACAGGGCGTAGGTCAGGATGAGAAAGCTCGCCGTCGAGCACAGGAAGCCGATCGGCGCGCCGAGCTGCGGGAACATGCCGTACCAGGCGCGCTTGCCGGGAGGCGCGTTCTCGGTCGCGAGCAGCACCGCGCCGCCCCATTCGCCCCCGAGCCCGATTCCCTGGCCGAGACGGAACAGGCAGAGCAGGGCGGGCGCGACGACGCCGACCGACGCGTAGCTCGGCAGCAGGCCGATCGCGACCGTCGACAGGCCCATCGTCATCAGCGCCGCGACCAGCGTCGCCTTGCGGCCGACGCGATCGCCGAAATGGCCGAACAGGGCGGCGCCCACCGGCCGGGCGAAGAATGCGATCGCGAAGGTGGCGAGCGACTGCAGCGAGGCCGTGCTGGGGTCGGCTCCGGGGAAGAACAGCGTCGGGAACACCAGCACCGCGGCGGTGGCGTAGATGTAGAAATCGTAGAACTCGATCGTCGTGCCGATGAGGCTCGCGAACAGAATGCGGCCGGGCGACGCGGCGGGCGGCTCGCTTATGGCGGAGGCGGAGGCGGCGAGATCAGGCGACGACACGATCGATGATTTCCGAGGGGGGCCGGCTGCGGCGATTAGCCGATAAGCCGGCGCCGGCGCAACCGGCGCCGCGGGCGGCCGCCGCCGAGGTCGAAGCCCGATGTTCGCGGCGGGCTGGGGCGACGCCTAGGCGCAAGGCCTTGAGGATCGTCGTCGTTCCGCGCCGCCACGCCGCCGCCCGTCCGGCCCCGCTCCCGCCCCGGCCCACGGAGCCCGACGCGCCGGCCGGCGCTGGCCAGCTCTCCCCAATCTCGCCGAAGGGCGCCGCAGGCGGCTCGCCGCGCTTGACTTGCCGAACCCCGCTTTCTTATATCCGCGCGCGCCGCGCCGCCTCCGACATCGGCCGCGCCCGGGGCGGAGTAGCTCAGCTGGTTAGAGCAGCGGAATCATAATCCGCGTGTCGGGGGTTCGAGTCCCTCCTCCGCTACCACCTCATTAGCCGAACTGTCCGCTCCTAACAGGCCCGACAGTTTTCCTTGAATTTCCACGGTGTATTCCTCTCTTGCCTGCCTCGGCTGGACAATGACGCCCGCCACTAGACGGTGGAACGGACCGGTGAGCGAGGCGTCGGCAACGGGGTTGTGGATGAGCGTTCTGGAGAGCTGGTCTAAGTCTTCTAGACACCGGGCCGCGGCGACGGGTATAAAGTTGACTAGCGACTCCGGCTGGTCCGCGGCGATGATTTCAGCCGCAAACCGATCCCTTTCGGCGTGCAGCGGCGCGAGCCGCGCGGCCCCGTCAGCCTTCTCGAGTGTGCCGTCCACCAGCAAGTCGCCGATCCGCCGGATCTTCGTCATCACCTCCGCGAGAGAGCGCTCCGTTGTGGCTCTTCCTCGCCTGGCCTCGGCCTCGCGATCACGCCGTTCCGAGCAGTACGTGGCGACGTATTCGTTTATGAGGTCCGGGTCCGAGAGGTGGATACGCACCGCGTCGACGACCATCCGCTCGATGCGCTCGACGTAATACCGGCTGGAGTTTGCGCAGCTACGGGACTCGCGATACGTGCTACAGGCGATCCGAGGGCCGCTCTTGTCGTGACCGACTAACCCCATGCCTCCGCCGCAGCAGCCGCACTTCAGTCGGCCTGAAAGCACGCGTCGCGCCTTGGCCTGGCGACGCCCGGCCTCTCCGCTGGTCGCCTCCTTGCGGCGCTGTACGGCCTCGAAAAGTTCCTGGTCGACAATCCGAAGATGCTCGGCGTCAGCCCGATGGTATTGCGCTGCGTCGTTCGTGCGGGACACGCGCCGGCCAGTTGCGGGGTCCTTCACCATGCGAACGCGGTTCCAGACCAATTGACCAGCATAGACCGGGTTGCGGAGGATGCCGTGACCGCGCGTCCTGCTGCCGTTGATCGTGGAGGCGTTCCATGACTTGCCGCGGGGCGGAGGCACGCCTTCCTTGTTAAGAGCGGCCGCAATTGTTCTGGGCGATACGCCGCCAGCGTACGTCTCGAATATCCGTTGAACGACGGCAGCCTGCTCGAGGACAATCTCAAGCTCGCCCGGCCGACCCGCCATGGGAAGGTAGCCGTAGGCCCGGCCGCCCGCGTGGCGACCGCTTTTGATCACCCCCGTCATGCCACGCCGGACTTTCCGGGCTCCCTCTTCGCGCTGGTACTGGCCGATCATGCCGTGCAGACCGACCTGGAGCGTGTCGAGTTGGCCCCCGTTCACGCAGTCAATCGAGATTCCCTGAAACTCGAGCTGTCGATGTATCGTCGGCAGGTCCGCCATCGAACGCGAGATGCGGTCGGCAGCTTCCGACACGAGGACGTCGATGCCGCCACGCGCGGCGAGCTCCATGAGGTTCGCCAGCCCCGGCCGGCCGAACACGGATGCCCCGGATTGAGCACGATCGTGGAACGTCGCCACGACCGTGTGGCCCTGCTTTCGCGCGTACGCCCGGCATAGGTCGAGCTGGTCTTCGACGGACCGGTCGTTCTGGAGATCCGTGGAGAACCGGGCGTAGATTGCCGCGCGCATCAGGATCTCATCCGATCGTTGTCGTTCGCTGGGGTCGGCATCGCATCAAACTTGGCCCTCCTAACGGCCAAGGCTCGCATCAGCTCCCTCAAGGCCCGCTGGGTTTCCGAGCCCGGGTATATCGCTGGCGCGATCGGCTCCCATCCGCTTGGGGTCGGGGAGATTTTAATAGCGGTCATTGGACGCATCGCACGTCTCCGATTGCGGCGCTCATGCGTCGCCGGTTCGAGTTGGATTCCGTCATCGCTTTTCGTCGCCGCGAGCTTCAGCTTCGCCGTGTGGATGAATCCTCCCATTTCGGGCATCGCGACTTTGATCGCATGTTAAAGGCCAATCAGGTTCTCGGTTCGGCCGGCGTGATCCATCATGAATGCGGGTGCGAGCAGCTGTTCTTCCGCCTTTCTCAACCACTGGCCGCCTTCCGCGAGGTGCCAGGCGGTAGCTGACGAGAGGATCTGGATGCTGTGCTGAGGGTCACGATGGCTGCTCCTATGCCGATCGGTATTTCATATAATGCGCAATATCCAAATTAAGCAAGCGGTTAAATGTGTCGGGCGCAAAATAAACATGATATGAGGCTCGCATGGGCAATCTGAGCGAGAGCGCTTTCGTGGCTACTCCTAAGCAGCTTGTCGCGGCGGTGTCAGAGCAGACAGGCGTCGCTGGAGGGACCGTAATCCTCCATGACCGGAATCTGATGAACGCTGGCCTCCGGAGCGCCGGTCAACGTGGACGAGGCAAATCTGTCGTCACTTTCGAGGACGCAGCCAACCTCCTCATAGCGGTTGCCGGTAGTCGAACTGTGAAAGACAGCGCGGCTGTGGTCAGGGACTTCTCAGGGTTGCTGGCGGATGCGCCTCTGATTTCCGGAGACGGTGGGGAGGGTACGAGAGGAACATCGTTCGGCGATGCGCTGGCAGCGCTCTTAGAGGCGCTTCCGGCCAATCGCCAAGCTTACGACAACCCTGAGAATAGCTACGTCGAAGTCCGCCTATACGGGCCGAGGCCTTCTGCGGCGATTGAATGGAAGTATCGTGATCGGATCATAAAGGTTGAATATCGCAGCCGCAGTGAGGGGGCCGCTCACCCATTTAACGACCTGGAGTTTATCTCAAAGTTTACTCAAGTCACTATCGGGCACGTCGGTGAGCTTGTATCCTCGTGAACATCACTGCCGGCGTTGAGTTGATTGCCGAGAACGCTGATGGCACCGCTGTCGGCTCGGACGCCGTCTCGTACGGCCGAGCCGGCGCTATTGGCCCAAGCTGAACGTTCGCTGTCCACCAAGAGCTGTGGACTGTAGTGGGTCAGTTTGAAATCGAGCCGGATTGACGGGCGTGGAAGCCGGCCGCGGGCATGCCATATTGAGGGAATGGAAAACGATATCTGCGAAATGAGGGTTCGTGAGGGTGATTGGTCGATTATCCATGTCGATCAAGCCCTAGGTTTGAACCCCGACTATCTGAAGCGCTGCCCCGAGTGTCATGGACAGGTCCATGCGCACAAGGAGGGTACCACCGGTCAGCGAGCCCACTTTGAGCACGCCCAAGCTCATGACGGTTGCTCGCTCAAGCCGCGCACATTTTCGGGCCACAAGTCCAGACACCCGCACGCGATATCATGACCACCAAGACCCCCAAGCGCCCACGCGACGCCAACCAGCTCGCGAAGGCGATCGTCGATATTGCGACCGGCGACGCCGAGGATGTGCGGCCGTCATCGTCTGATCGAGGTCGCGCAGGAGGTCTGAAGGGCGGCGTTGCGCGATCTAACGCCCTCGATCCGCAAACGCGTCGATCGATCGCTCAAATAGCGGCAGCCGCACGGTGGGCGAAGAAACCGTAGTAGGCTGCGCCAAAAGAAGGTCTGCGATTGTCTGCACTATAGGCTTTGCTACTTCGCTATTTAAGACGCCGGACGCCCATTCGGCGCACATAGCCTGCCATAGCGTCTCTCCAGGTAGAGTAAGTCGGCTAGCTGCGTCATTTACCCAGTCGTGATGGTTGCTAAGGGCCATAGATCTAATACAGGCATCTGCAACTTCAGCATAAGCCCTACCAATTCTTTGGCTTAGCTTGCCCCATGCAAATCTTTGTAGATCTCCAAAAACAACAGGCTCTGGCGCGTCTCCACCCGGCAACAGAGAACAGCCGGGCGCCTCGCTTTGATCACCGTCGAGAAATACGTGAGACGGTCGGGGGAACCGACCCTGGGATACCATAATTCCTAAAGTTCGCCCCACGCTCGCCATGCCAAAAGGCACCATTGAGCATCTTTCAATAAGGCCTCTGGAATGAGCAACGACGATCTCCCGCAACATTGTTTGAGATCGCTGGTCCTCAACGTAAATCTCACATTCCGGGTGGGGGTACTCATCCATTCTCGTCATAGCAAACTCTGGACTTACGCCCGTCATTATATGGCGGCCAGATTGACCCTGCATAAGATATACGCGCGCTTCCATCGGCAATTCAGCGAGTATGTATGGTGAATGTGTAGTCACCAAAATCTGCATGTCCCTTTCGCGGCACAGTTCCGCTAAATCCCGTATCAATCGCCTCTGGGCGCGCGGATGAAGTGATGTTTCGATTTCGTCTATTAGCAGCAAACTGTTTTTATCCGGATCGACCTTCAGCAGATCGGCAATTGTCATCTGCCCAGCGCCAGAGTGGTAGCCAGAATAAGTTTGGTCTCCATCGGTGAACACAGGGACAAAACGCTTTTCGTCTGCGTCGGTAAGCACCATACGAGTGCCGCTAAAAGTTCGGCCCATAATCTGGCTCATTCGAGCCAACCTTGCATTATCGAACGACGAAGTCTCAGTTTCACAAGTCGCATCTTTAGCAAGCTTAGAATAACCTGTCCTTGCGACAATGGGCTGAATTCGTCTCAGATCAATATAGTCTACTTTGCGCTTTGGGCGCTCTGGGTTGCCGCGCCAACGCTCTCCAGGTTTCCTGATCGTGCTTGTTTTAGAAGCATCTCCTTCACGGATAGCAAATCCGATTTCACCGTTTTTGACATCTTCCCAAATTGTCTTTGGCAAGAAATCAGAAGCAAACCAACCTTTTTCTGCATCATCCATTGGCTGGTAAATTGATGCTGCGCACTGGAGAATAGTGCTTTTGCCCGATCCGTTTTCACCAACGATGGCGACGATTGGGAAATTAAAAGGGATGCGCTGACCAGCCCATCCGCGAATGCCGTTGATCTCGATCCAGTCGAGCTTCTTTGGCCATCCGGTGTTCTGCTGCCACCTAGCCTGGAGGCGTCGCATCTCTCGGCTGTTGCTCAACTCGGTTCTCCGGTGTCGTGCGCTCCGGCTAAAGCCGGCACTGGGTCGCCATCGTAACCGTGAGATTGCGCTTATTTCTGAACTATGTCCAATTTAATGACCACATACCCCGGCAGCGACCCCCGTGTCACTGCCGCGAAATGGCCGTTATGCTTGACGAATGGGCTGGTCGCGTTCGATATCAGCGGTATGAACAAACTCTCTTCCGCTGATCGCGCGCGCATCCTCCACCTTCTTTGCGAAGGCACGTCCATCCGCGCAATCACGCGGCTGACGGGCGCCAGCAAGAACACCGTCGCCAAGCTGCTGGTTGATGCCGGTAAGGCGTGTGCCGCCTACCATGACGAGCACGTTCGCGGGCTGACCTCGAAGCGCATCCAGGTCGACGAGATTTGGTCGTTCATCTACGCCAAGCAGAAGAACGTCGCCGCCGCTACGGCCGCCCCTGAGGCCGCTGGTGACGTATGGACGTGGACCGCGATCGACGCCGATACGAAGCTGATAGCGTCCTACCTCGTGGGTGGCCGCGACAGCGAATACGCCATGTGGTTCATGGACGATCTGGCGTTGCGTCTCGCTAACCGCGTGCAGCTCACTTCAGATGGCCACAAGGCTTATCTTGACGCGGTCGAGGGCGCGTTCGGCGCTGTCGTCGACTATGCCATGCTGTTGAAGCTCTACGGCACGGCTCCTGAGGCCGCCAAGGGCCGCTACAGCCCAGCGGATTGCATCGGTACCCGCAAGATCCGGATCGAAGGAAGCCCCGACAAGGCACACGTCAGCACGTCCTACGCCGAGCGCGCCAACCTCACGATGCGCATGCATATGCGACGCTTCACGCGCCTCACGAACGCCTTCTCCAAGAAGGTTGAGAATTACGCTTACGCGGTTGCGCTTCACATAATGTATTACAACTTCGTCCGCATCCATCGGTCGCTTAAGGTGACACCCGCGATGGCGGCGAGCGTGTCGGATCGGCTTTGGGAGATCGGCGACATTGTGAAGCTGGTCGGGCGGCGGATGCTCAGCCGAAGAGGCGTGGGCCGTACAAGAAGCGGGAGCAATTACCGTGAAGGTGCCAGCCCATACCAAACCAGACGAGAGATGGGTGTGAGATTATGGCTGACTACGCGGCCCCAGAGCTACTGGCCGGTAATCTCATCACTGCGGACAATCTCGTGAAGGCGCGAGAAATTATTCAGCAAGAGGCTCACCTGCTTCTCATCTCGAACGTGTACCCGGCCGGCGATCTAAATTCAAACTGACCCACTACCCTGTGGACGCGACGCTGGCTTCATGCGGAGACCCCCAACTTTTGAATTGAGATTTTGCGCGCATTAGACCCACCCCGGTCCCAGTGCTGAGGTGGGCGACTTTCGAGCCACCCTTGGGGGTGTCACCGGCCCCGCCTCCAAACAGTTGCTGCTTGACCGCGCACACACGAGCCACTCGGCCGTGGGACCCTCTTTTCGGTGGTGAGCCTTTCAGGCTCAACCTGAAGGTCACGGTTCAAATCCTGTCACCATAACAAAAATAAGTCCGTTGGATCAGGCTCTTAGGCGAAGTCCAGCGGACTTTTTGCTGTTTTACAATCCATTCCGCACCAGGCGGAAAATTACCTCGCATTATCGAACAGGTCGCTGCGTTCCGGCGTCGTTCCCATCCGTTCACGGTGTTCCGTGGCCCATGAAAGGCACATGCCGGGGCCGGTTTTGTCTGCCCGTTTGCCGCCTCGCATGGCACAATGCGCCTCTCTCCTGACGACCCATCCCCCCGGCCCTGGAAGGAAGCTCATGACGCCGAAGGAATATCGCGAGGCTAAGGCCGAATTCGGCCTGTCGCTCGCAGGGGCCAGCAAGTTCTTCCAAACCGACGAGCGCACCACGCCCGATGGGCGGCCGACGACAGCGGCAAGGTGGTCCCGCGTGCCGTCGCCATCACGCTCCGCCTGATACTTCGATACGGACTGAAGCCTGAGGACGCGCTCGCCCTCCTGATGGAATGAAGCCGAGCCAAGGTAAGGTCCCGCTCTTGTTGCCTCGTGCCCGTCCGAGGCAGCGACGCCAAACCCCGACGGCGGCAGCGCCTAATCGCCCGGGCCTCCTGCCGGATTGCCCATATGTGGTTTGGCTTCAACAGAGCTTTAGGACCGATCAGACGACCAGAATTCCAAGGCTTTCGCGGTGAGCGGAACAAGTCGGGCTGGCGCATGGCCACCTCCCTGAGGCAGCCCCTCCAGCCCAATCTACGCCTCGTTCTTCCGCGACGCGCCAGAAGCAGGCATTGCTGCCACTTCATCAAACGGACGTCCAAGCGTCATTTAAAACAGGCCGAGCTTCTTAGACGCCTGCGCCGAGCCGCGTCGGCTGCTCACGAATTAGACATAGGCGATTGAAAATTAGGCATAAGGCCACAGGTGTTTTGGCGTGAGGCCACGCCCTCTGCCCAGTTGGGGAATACATGTCCGGGACGGCCCGGCGACCATTGGAGTATGTGGTCTTGGCTTGGCTGTATCTCTTGACCGCTGGCGTTCTCGAAGTCGTGTGGGCCTACGCCCTGAAGCAGTCGGATGGCTTCACAAAGTTTGGGCCGTCCGTCGTAACGCTGACGACCGCAATCGCGAGCTTCGTTCTCCTGTCTCTGGCCATGAAGTCCCTGCCGCTCGGCACCGCTTATGTGATCTGGACGGGGATTGGGGCGGTGGGCGCATTCGTAATCGGAGTGATCGTCCTCGGCGAGCACATGAGCGCCGTTCGCGTGGCAGCGGCTGTTCTGATCGTTTGCGGCCTAGTGATGATGAAGCTCTCGACTTCAGACGCTTAAGGTCGCCCCCCTAGGCACGCCGCGGGGGGCAAAAACGTTCATTCGGTGAGCAGGATGTGATGGATCTGAAGCCTCTTGAGCGTGAGCCCTATCCATAATCCCGCTGTCTAGGGTCCGCTCCCCCTAGCGCGTACAATTGAGGCCTGCGGAGATGATCTCGCGGGCCGCCTGTTGGACTTATTGAGGCGAGCGCCTGAAGCCGATCGCGATGCGGTTGAAGGCGTTCATCAAGCCGATCGCGATCGTCAGGTCCACCACCTCCTTCTCGTCGAACACGGCTGACACTGCTTTGAAGTCCTCGTCAGGGATCGCCGTCTCCGCGACTCGGGTGACGGTCTCAGCCCAGCGCAGGGCGGCACGCTCGCGATCCTCAAAGACACGACCGGCTTCGCGCCAGACCTGAACCAACGTCAGCTTCCTAGGCGTGACGCCATTGCTGATCAGGGCGCGGGTGTGGAGATCGAGACAGTAGGCGCAACCATTGATCTGCGAGATCCGCAGGAACACGAGTTCGACGAGCACGTCGCCGAGATCGCACTGCCTGATGTACGCATAGACGCCGCCAAGAGCCTTGTACCCGTCTGGCGCGACCTTCCTGTAGTCGATGCGAGCGCTCACGACTTGCGTCCTCACTTGTCAGGAATGGTGAGCTTCGTCTCGCCTGTGTCGACGACGAAAACGGCGAGCAGCTTGGCGGGTTTGGTCGCGCTGGCGTTTCGGCCAGCGAGATGATGGGCGCCGGGCGCTTCGAAGAAGCTCTCGCCAGCGCGGTAGAAGCGCGCTGGCTCGCCCGCGATCTGGCTGAGGATGATTCCGGAAACGACGTATCCGTAGATGAAGGCAGACTTGGCATGACGGTGCGCGAGGGAAGCGCCGCTCGGCGGGTAAACCACCTCGACTGCGACGAGCGACTTTCCCGGAACGTTCGGTATCGCTTGCGAGAAGTTTGGGATGACGGTCTCTCGCGTCGAGGCGTGATTGACCTCGGGGTCCTTCGCGAGCGCGACATTTGCCGACATCACGATCACGAAGAACGAGATCAGAAGCTGATTGATCTTCATGTCGCTTGTCGCCCTTACTTGTTTTTGTGGCTGTCGAGCCACGCGATAACGTCCGTCGCGGCGCCGCCGTCCTTGCCCTCGGCGAGCACCGAATAGTGATCCTTGCCCGGATAGACTCGGAACTCTGCGGATGTTCCGGCGGCTTGCGCGTTACGGACAGCCTGCCTAGTCACTGCGATCTTGATTGAAGGATCGTGGTCTCCCTGCAGCAGTAGCATCGGTCCAGGGGTGCGCCCACGCGGCACACTCTGGGCGTCCAGTAGCGGCTGCAGCTTCAGCGCCGCCTCCGGCGTCTGGGGCGTGAACTCGAAGTCGTTGAGCCTGTCGCCGAGGTTTGCGGAGAAGTCCTCCCAGATCCTCAGGGTGCACTCGTTCGCGGTTTCCGGGAGCATCCTCAGCGCTTCGGCACCGAGATAGTCCTGGTAGCGCATGCTGGGATTCACGGTCTTCAGGCCCTGGAGGGCCAGCAGGTAGAAGCCCCGGTCCACTGGACCGGGCGATCCATAGCTGTAGGCCGCGCCGACATTCGTCACCGGGGCCAGACCGACAGTGCCGCGGAAATCGAGACTTTTGCCCCAGGTTTCGGCCATCTCGCCCGCGGCGATGGCTGCCTGCCCGCCTTGCGAATGCCCGACGGCAAACCAAGACCTCGACAGCGTCGCATCGTCATGGATCGCCGCGCGCACCGCGTCGATCATCCCGCGCGCTTCGCTGTCAGCGATGATGTAGGGGTGCTCTCCCGGGACACCGAGGCCCTCATAGTCGGTAGCCACCACCGCGTACCCGCCCTTGAGCAACGCGGCGACGAAGCCGGCGTAGCCGTACAGGTCGATCTTTCCGGAGCGGTTCGGCAGCGACGACGGCGCGCACTTGTCGTTCACCCCGGATGAACCGTGTCCCCAAGCGACGACTGGCCAGCCGCTGCTTGGCGGCGTGCCCTTCGGGGTAAGCACGACGCCGGAAACAAGAATGGAATGGCCGTTCAGCGCCTGGGAGCGATACGTCATCACGTCGGCGCGGTTGGCTACGGATGACAACGTCAGATCAAGGTCGGCGATCGGCGTTGCCGAAACAAGTTCGCCGACGTCGTTGACATTGACAGGCCCAGCCATCGTAGGCGCTGCAAAAGCAACAAACGCAAGGCCAATGAATAGCGAATGTTTCATCTTTGAGATGTCTCCTTTCCCGAAAGGTGAACTGGGCGCCCCCTGATCCGATAGAACCAAAATTGGACCGTTACGCTGGACCATCGGCGGCCATCGCTTTGAAGGCGCGAAATCAATCACGGCAGGAGGACTGACCTCGTCGCGCCCCCATTCCGGTTTGGCCCATCCGAGGTGAGCGTTCCTGGTTCTGCATCAACCAGGGCGCAGTCGTTACCTTTTCACGGACTACAAACACCGTGAGGAGCCAATGGCAGAGCAATCCGACGCAGTCACCTTGTCGAACGGGATCGTACTCCGCCCCGTGCACGGCCCGGACAAGCTGGCAGCCTGCTTTCCTGTGATTTCCCTGCTGCGACCGCGTCTCAAGAACGTGCAGGAGTGGATCGACCGGGCGTCCGAGATGGCGACAGAGGGCTATCGAGTCCTCGCGGCGTGGCAGGGCGACCGGGTCGTCGCGCTCGCTGGATACAGGGTCACCGAGAACCTGATCCACGACCGCTTTCTCTATGTCGACGACCTCGTGACCGCCGAGGACGCCAGGGGGAAAGGCCTCGGCGCGGCGCTGCTAAAGGAGCTCTCTACGATCGGCGTCGACGAGTATTGCGGGCGCCTCGTGCTCGATACCGCCGCGACCAACGAGAACGCGCGCCGCTTCTACAAGCGCGAGGGCCTGAATGATGCCGTCATAGGCTTCGTGAAGCAGCTGGAGCGTGCGGCGTGAACATTCTTCATATCGACTGCAGCCCGCGTCCGGACTCCCACAGCCGCCAACTGTCAGCGGCGATCGTTCAGAGATTGCTCTCGCTTCTGCCCGACGCCGAGATCAGCCGACGGGACCTGGGCTTTGATCCGCTTCCGCATCACGGTTCCGACTACGCAGCAGCGCTGTCGTCGGCGGCGGCGATGAGCACGGCTTCCCCCACGGCGATCGAGCTGTCTGAAACGGTGATCCGTGAGGTCGAGGCAGCAAACGCGATCGTTATCGGCACGCCGATGAACAACTTCACTGTTCCGTCCGTCTTGAAGGCGTGGATCGATGAGCTGCTTCGAGTCGGTCGTACGATCCTGCCGACGCCGGATGGGAAAGTGGGCATGCTGAGCGACCGCCCGGTCTTCATCGGCGTCGCCTCGGGAGGCGTTTTCGCCGGCGAGCGAGCCAACCAGCCGGATTTCCTCACGCCTTATCTCTCGGCCGCGCTCGGCTGCATCGGGCTGAAGACCCTGCAGTTCCTGCCTGTTCAGGCCACTGCCTTTCTCGATCCAAAGTCTATCGAGGCGGCGCGGCAGGCGACGCTGGCCGATCTCGACCATAGCGCGGTCGACCTGCTGCGCTGACCACCGAAGAGCCGCCCTTGCGCTCCGGACAACCAAAGGTCCCAGCGGGGTGCGGGGTCTGACGCCGCTCGCCATTGGCTGAAGAGCCGCAGCGGTGGCGAAACCATTTCCTGAAAACAAGCACGGGACAGCAGAAATGTCGGAGCGACGTGTTGATATCGTCGGCGGCGGGCTCGCTGGCTTGCTGGCGGCAATCGAGCTGTCGACGCACGGCGTTCAGGCCACCGTTCTTGAAGCGGCGAGTGAGTTCGGCGGCCGGGCCCGTACACGTGACGTCAAGGGCTTCCTCTTCAATCGCGGGCCGCACGCGCTTTATCGCGAAGGCGCGCTAAGGCGGCAGCTCGACAGGTTCGACATTCCGTATACTGGCGGACCCGCGCTCTCTGGCACGAGGCAAGCGATCAGCGGCGGCCGACTTCATCATCTTCCGAGCACACCGGGTTCTATCGTCAAGACGTCGCTTTTCGGCTTCACAGACAAGATTTCCTACGCGCGCATTTTCAAGAAGGTCATGGGCGGAGCGACCGGCGCAGGGTCTTTTGCTCAGTGGCTCGGCGAACAGCGCATTTCGCCAGCCGTTCGCACCGCTGTCGAAGCGATGGGCCGGCTCTCGAGCTACGCCAACGGATCGGCCGACGTGTCGGCCAAAGCGCTCCTCGACCAGATCCGCCTAACAACCGGCGGCACGATCTATGTCGACGGCGGATGGGCTAATCTGGTGGATGGCTTGAGCAAGACTGCGCGCCATCGTGTGGCCGAGCTAAACGACAGAGCTCCGGTCGCCAGGGTGAGCTGTGTCGCGGGACGGCCTGAAATCGTTATGGGCGATGGGGCGGTCAGAACCCCTGATGCCGTTATCATGGCGGTTGGACCGCAGGAGGCGGCGGAGCTCGCGCCGGATGTCCCTTCGCTGCTGAGCGAAGCGCGCGAAGTGCACGCCGTTCGCGCCAATACTCTCGATCTCGGATTGCGACGCCTGCCGCCGAACGCGCGCGACTTCGCCTTGGGCATCGATGCTCCCTTCTACCTTTCTGTACATTCGGGATCAGCCAATCTGACGCCGGCGGGCGGCGCGTTGGTCCACGTCGTCAAATATCTGCCTATCGGCGAGCCGCCGGCGAAGTACCTCGTTGAAGAACTCGAAGGGGTGGCCGACCTGGTGATGCCGGGCTGGCGCGAGGAAGAAGTTACGCGCCAGACGCTTCGCGGCATGGTGGTGTCCCATGGCCTGCCCCGGTGGGACCGCCCCCGCGCCAGCGTCGAGATTATCGACGCTCCGGGACTGTTTCTCGCCGGCGATTGGGTCGGCGACGTGGGCATGGTCGGAGACGCAGCGGCCGCAAGCGCCATCCAGGCTGCGCAATGCGCCCGTTACTGGGTGTCCCTCCCGAAAGCGCTATGAGCACCCGGCAGCGCCATCTGCCCAACCGTGTCGATCCACCCAGCCCGTAGACCACGATTGCGAGCTGACCGGGGCCGAGGCATTGGGCCACCCGATGGCGCGCGACGCCGCGGACCGCTGGATCAACCAAGTACGTCATGTGGTTCTTGGTACAGTCACAATGGATGAACTCGAACCTCATCCGGCCGGCCCCCGCTGCCTAGTCTTTCAATGCGGCTGATCAGGCGCCAAACCGGGTTCGGCACGCCGCGACTCAGCGGAGTGAAAGATGACGACGAAATTATTCCTGGCCGGTGCGACTGGGGTAGTCGGCCGTTCTCTAATCCCGTTTCTCCTCGAGGCGGGCCACAAGGTGACCGGCACGACCCGCACCGCCAATGGCAAGGCCAAATTGGAGGCCGTGGGCGTAACGGTGACCGTGGTCGATGTCTTTGACGCCCGCGCTCTCGAAGCGGCGGTTGAACTCGCCTCGCCGGACGTCCTCATTCACCAGCTTACGGATCTGTCGGGCGGTCTCGATCCTCATTCTCCCAATGAGGGCCTGAAACGAAATGCTCGCCTCCGTCGCGAGGGAACGGCGAACCTTGTTCGGGCCGCCACGCGGTCAGGCGTCAAGCGGGTCATCGCCCAAAGCATCGGATGGGCTTACGCCTCCCGAAGCGGGCCATATGTCGAAACCGACCCGCTCGATATCGCGGCGACGGGCGCGCGCGCCATTTCAGTCCTCGACGGCGTGATCCCGCTGGAGAGTGCGGTTCTCGATCAAAATGCGTTCGAGGGTCTCATCCTTCGCTACGGCCAGCTGTACGGTCCAGGCACCTGGTCGGATGAACCGAGCGGCGCCTCGCCGGTCCATGTTGAGGCCGCGGCCTACGCCGCATTCCTCGCCGTGGATCACGGCCGACCGGGCGTCTACAACATCGCCGAGCCCGGTGGGGCGCTGGCGGTCGACAAGGCGTGGAACGAGCTCGGCTGGCGGCCCGGAGTTCGCGTTCCCGAGCGGGCATAAGGCATGACGGCAGCATCGCCTTGGAAGACGAAGGACCTGACGCTTGACCGCGTCGGTTCCACTACGCTGGTCGACCAGATCGCGAGCCACATCGAAGGTGCGATCTCGGAAGGCGCCCTTCCTCCGGGCGCTCGGCTACCCTCTTGGAGAGACCTCGCCGGCCAGCTCGGCGTCGCCCGGGGCACCATACGAGCCACCTATGAGAAACTTATGGATCGAGGCCTCCTGGTCACGGCAGGCTCGGCGGGCACCCGCGTCGCGGGCAGTCTGCCACCCACAGTGGCGCCCGATCCAAGGGATCCAGAAGCGCTTTTGCCGCAGGATTTCCACTACCGCGCAACACACGCTCTGGTCTTTCAGATGGGTGTCCCTGCGCACGACGCATTTCCTGCGACGCTTTGGGCGCGTCTCCATCGCCAGGCGGTTCAGGCTACGTCCCTTCGCACCGGCTATGGAGATCCGCGTGGCCTCCACGAGCTGCGATCCGCGATCGCCTCGCACGTCGCTGTCGCCAGGGGCATTGAATGCTCGCCGGAGCAGGTCATCGTCACCGCCGGTTTTCGCGGGGGGCTAGGCATCGCGTTGCGCGCCATCGGCGCCGCGGGAAAGCAAGCGTGGGTCGAGGATCCCGGTTATCCAGTCGCGCGCTTCGCTCTCGAAATATCTGGGGTGCATGCGGTCGCCGTGCCTGTCGACAAGGACGGCATCGTCGTCGAACGCGGCTGCGAGCTGGCTCCGGCGGCAGCCCTGGCGGTCGTCACTCCGGGACAGCAGGCGCCTAGCGGCGTCGCCCTCGGCGAACACCGACGAGCGGAGCTCATTCGCTGGGCGAATTCTTGCGGAGCATGGATCATCGAGGATGATTACCTCGCCGAACTTCATCTCGGCGGTCGGTCGCCGAACGCGTTGGCCGCGGGGCCTGGTTCGGAACGCGTGATCCACGTCGGCACGTTCAGCAAGACGATCGCGCCGATGGTCGGGATCGGCTTCGTCATCGCGCCGTTGCCTCTCGCTCGCCGATTGATCGATGTAGCCACTTGGCTTAGCGCCCCGCCGAACGTCGCCTCGCAGCTCGCGCTCGCAAGCTTTCTTCGGGATGGCCACTACCTGCGCCATCTGAGACGCATGCGGCTGCTCTACGGCGAACGGCGGCGCTTGCTTGTAGAAACGTTAAGGAGGCTTGGCGTCGATAAGGCCGTGCCGGCCGGCCTTTCGGTCCTCCTGCCTCTCCCTGCCGGTTTCGACGACCAGCGCCTCGCGCTCGAAGCGCGCGCCGTCAATCTCGGGCCCGCTCCGCTGTCACCGTGGTTCGCGGCGGCGACGCGGTCGGGCGCGGGCTTGCTTCTGGCGGTTGCGAACGTGCTCGAACGCAGCATCGATCATGACTGCCAGCGCTTGCTCACGATGATCGAGGCGTCTTGAGCCTCCTCACCGCCGCCGTGCAGCAGACATTTCGTGTAGGGCAATAAGCGTTTCGATCCGCCGCATCAGACTCGCAGCCCGCTCGGATGGTGCTGTCCGCCGCCGTCAACGCGATCAGGCGAGACGCCGCTTCATAGCTACGACCGGGCACCACCGCCGGTCGGCCGAGGCATCGATGGAGATCACAAATGGCTAGCCTCGCCTACAACGCCGACTTCTATAGAACCCTGTCAGAGAGCTTTCGACGGTTGGTCGGCCGTCCGATCTCGCATGACCAGCGCGATGCGCGCTGGCTCTATGATGACGCGCCTTTCGCCGTTCTGGCGCATCACGGAGATGATCCGCAGTTCATCTATGCAAACCGTTCAGCTCAGCGTTGCTTCGAGTACGGCTGGGACGAAATCGTAGGCATGCGGTCCAGTCTGTCCGCGGAAGTCTCCGAAAGATCTAAGCGCGCGGCCCTCCTTGCCGCTGTCGCCCGGGACGGCTACGCCGCCGACTATGAGGGCATCAGGGTTTCGAAGTCCGGCCGCCGATTCTGGATTGAGGGCGGAATAATCTGGAACTTGGTCGAAGCTGATGGCATCCGAGCCGGCCAAGCGGCGCTTTTCACCTCGTGGCGCGACGCCTGACCTGCGCCTGGCCGCTAAAAGCCCCCATGCCCGACCGGGCGTGAGCTCGGCGATGTTGGCGCCTGGGATTCGGTTTGCGCACTGCGATCGCGTGGTCCATCGAGAAAGCCCGTTCTTGGTTCTGTGACCCGATCGCCGACAGCTTCATCCTCGACTTTCGAGTTCACTTGCTCATCGGTTGAGGACTCTGCGGGACGTTTGCGTCCCCCCGCGTCCGCAGATCCTCTAGACGGCGGCCGCCCTGCCTTCCCCGCCTAGGCGGCCGCCGTTATATTCTCTGGACTAGAAAATGACAGCCGCGATCGAAAGCTCCGCCCTGCCATTGGTGGCAGTGGCGCAACCCGAGTTGACGCCGGTCCTGGAGCCCCTGCGCGATCACTTCCGGCTGGTGGAACTGGATGCGCTGTCGCAGGACGAGCGGCGCTTGGCGCGGGCGATCGTCGTGGTGGGCGACCAGGAGTTCGGGCAAAGTCAGGCCAAAGCCTTCCCTAACCTACAGTTCGTCGCGTGTTTCACAGTAGGCTGCGAAGGGATCGACGTCGACTGGTTGACCGCCCAAGGCATCGCCTTCCGGAGCGATCCCGGTTCCAACGCCGAAGACGTTGCAGACCTAGTGATCGCTGCGGTCCTGATGTTCCATCGACGCATTCTCGAAGGCGATACCATCACCCGCCAGGGCCGATGGCGACCGGACCGCAAGCTCGTGTCACGCAGCGCCAGCGAACTGAAAATCGGCATCGTCGGTCTTGGCCGCATCGGAACGGCGGTTGCTCGGCGCGCAGAGATGATGCGCATGGCCGTCTCATGGTGGGGGCCTCGCTCCAAGCCAAAGGCGGAATGGCCCCGCGCCGGCAAACTGCTCGCGCTCGCCACCCAAAGTGATGCGCTGATTGTGGCCGCCCCATCTCCCGCGCCGGGAGCGCCGCCTCTGATCAATCAGGAAGTTCTCGAGGCCATCGGATCACGCGGAATGGTGGTCAACGTCGGCCGGGGGGCGCTCGTGGATGAAGACGCCGCGCGAGAATGCCTGAAGAGCGGGAAACTCGGCTTCGGCTATTTCGATGTCTTCGCCGAAGAACCCACCCCGCCAAGTTCCTGGGCTGACGTTCCGAACACCTTGTTGACCCCTCACATCGCTGGGGTGACCACCGCCTCTCTGAGAAAGATGAGAACGTGCTTATGCCACGACCTTGAGGCTTTCTTCAGCGCGAATTAGACGCCGGACTTCTATGCGTCCGTGCCGACTATGGCAGTAATTGATCCTTCGGGACGGTTCGGCATGTGAGCTCCGGGGTAGGTGCTGTTCTCCCGCGCCAATGCGTTCAGGGCGCCTCACAATTTGAGACGGATATTCCGTCTCGTCCCGCGCGCGACGATAACCAGCGTGCCGTCCGGCCGCTAACTTCGGCATGTCGTAGACGACCCAATCGGCGTACCCGACGGCCGAGATCGCCTTTGGTCCATTCGGAACCTCCGGTTTGGGTTCTGGCGCGGCCTTCCAGAAAGCAGAACAACGAAGCCTAGGCGTCGATCGCTTGATCGACCGCTCCGCCGCGGTCGCACCGTGGCGCTTCATCGCTGATTGGTTGGACGCGTGATCTTCGCGTTTTCGTCGCGACTGCTGATCCATCGAAGACCGCTTGAGGATCCCAAGATGCCCCCTTTGGAATGCACGCGAGCGATGGCTCTGCTCCTCCTGTTGGCGCTGACCGGCTGCCAGGACGATAGCGCGCAATCGTCCAAAGAACCCGCCGCGGTCGCGGTTGAGGTAACCCCGGTCCTCTTCGAACCTCTTTCGCAGTGGGACGAATTCAATGGCCGCATCGAGGCCGTGGACGCTGTGTCCATCCGGCCTCGCGTGACCGGCTACGTCGAACGCGTTTCATTCAAGGAGGGCGACGAAGTCGCCAAAGGTGATCCGCTCTTCGTGATCGATCAACGTCCCTACCGGGCGGCTCTCGAGAGCGCGGAGGCAAGGCTCGATCGGGCGTGTGCTGCGGTGACGCTAGCAAACTCGCGGAATCAGCGGGCCCAAACGCTTGTGAAGAGCAACACCGTTTCGGTCGAAACGGCGGACACAAGAGAGGCGGAGCGCCTGCAAAGCGTCGCCGATGTCCGCGAGGCCGAGGCGGCTGTTGTCACGGCCAAGCTAAATCTCGAATTCACGGAGGTCAGAGCGCCTGTAAGCGGGAGAGCCGGACGCGCTCTTCTGTCCGTTGGCAACCTGGCGAGGGCCGACCAGTCGGAGCTGACGTCCGTTGTGTCTCAAGACCCGGTCTACGTTTACTTCAATCCCGACGAGCATTCGTTCCTGCGCTACCAAAGGCAGCTTGGCGCCGCACTCCGCGACCGAGCGAGCGCCATGGTGGGCGTCGGGCTCATCGATGAAACCGGATATCCGCGCACCGGCGCGCTCGACTATTTAAACAATGCGTTCGACTCGTCGACCGGCACGGTCAGGGTGCGGGCGATCCTTCCTAACAAGGATCGCGTGCTGACGCCTGGCTTGTTCGCAAGGGTCAGGATGTCGAACGGCGCCCAGACGCCGACGATGCTGATCGACGAGCGATCCGTCCTCACCGATCAGGATCGCAAGTACGTCTACGTGCTCGATCAGGGGAACAAGGCAATCAGGAAGGACATCGTCGTCGGTCGCAGGATCGACGGCGTGCAGGTAGTGACGTCCGGACTGGCGCGGGGCGACAAGGTCGTCCGTGGAGGCCTCTCCCGGATCTTCTACTCCGGCGTCGCTGTGTCGCCGACCGAAGCGTCGCTCGGCTCGGCCAGCAAGGGGGCGGGCTCGTGAAGATCTCCAGTTTTTTCATCGACCGGCCGATCTTTGCGATCGTTTTGTCGATCCTGGTTCTCATGGCCGGTGCGCTTGCCGCACCTTTTCTGCCTGTCGGCGAATATCCTGAGGTCGTTCCCCCAAGCGTAGTGGTCAGGGCGACCTATCCCGGCGCGAACCCGAAAGAAATTGCAGAGTCGGTCGCGACGCCCTTGGAGGAGGCGATCAACGGAGTTGAGGGCATCATGTACATGCGCTCGGTGTCGGGTTCCGACGGCAGTCTGCAGGTCATCGTCACCTTCACCGCGGACGTCGATCCCGACACCGCGGCGGTGCGCGTGCAGAACAGGGTGAGTCAGGCGCTCTCCCGCTTGCCCGACCAAGTCCGGCAGTTCGGCGTGACGACCCAGAAGCAATCGCCGACGCCGCTGATGTATGTGAGCCTCTTCTCGCCGGACAACCGCTACGACTCACTTTACCTGCGCAATTATCTGCTCCTGAACATCAAAGATGAGCTCTCTCGACTGCGCGGCATCGGCGACGTCGGCCTGTACGGCGCGGGCGACTACGCCATGCGGATCTGGCTTGACCCGAATAAGCTCGCCGCGCGCGGGCTGACCGCCGGCGACGTAGTCGCCGCGGTCAGGGATCAGAATGTACAGGTCTCGGCAGGGCAGCTTGGCGCTGAACCCTCGCCGACCTCGACCAACTTCCTGATTTCCATCAACGTCCGCGGACGCCTCGAAGGCGAGGGCGAATACGCTGCGATAGTCCTGAAGACGGGACCTGACGGAGAGCTGGTGCGCCTGTCCGATGTCGCCCGAGTGGAGCTCGGCGCCGGCGACTACACGATGCGCGTGTTCCAGAACGAGCAGAACGGAACGACCGTCGGCATCTTCCTGTCTCCTGGAGCCAACGCGCTCGGGGTCGCTGCTGCGGTCTATGGAAAACTCGACGAGCTCTCCAAGTCGTTCCCGCCGGGGATCACGTATCGTGCGGTGTGGGATCCAACGGTCTTTGTGCGCGAATCGATTTCCGCCGTCCAACACACTTTGATCGAGGCGGTCATCCTCGTCGTAATCGTGGTGATCTTGTTTCTTCAGACGTGGCGAGCGTCGATCATTCCACTGATCGCGGTGCCGGTCTCGATCGTGGGAACCTTCGCATTTCTCTATCTGCTCGGGTACTCGATCAACACTTTGACACTGTTCGGCCTTGTGCTTGCGATCGGCATCGTCGTCGACGACGCGATCGTCGTGGTGGAGAACGTCGAGCGCTACATAGAGCAAGGCCTGACGCCCAAGGCGGCCGCCCACAAGGCGATGCACGAGGTTTCGGGGCCGATCATCGCGATCGCCATGGTTTTGTGCGCCGTCTTCGTTCCCATGACGTTCCTGTCCGGCGTAACCGGCCAGTTCTACAAGCAGTTCGCCGTGACAATCGCGATCTCGACCGTGATCTCTGCGGTCAACTCGCTCACGCTTTCTCCCGCGCTCGCGGCGAAGCTGCTCAAAGGCCATCACGCGCCGAAAGATTGGCTGGGGCGCACCATCGAAGGCGCCTTCGGTTGGCTGTTCCGTCCGTTCAACAGGTTCTTTGATGGAGCCTCGAACCTCTACCAGTCCGGAATAGGCAAGTCCTTCCGCGGGCTGGGGCGCGGCGCGGCCTTCGCCGTCTATGTCGGCGTCTTGGGTGGAGCCGGAGCGCTCTTCCAGGCCGTCCCTGGCGGGTTCATTCCCACGCAGGACAAGCTCTACCTGTTTTCCGGCGCAAAGCTTCCCGAAGGAGCGTCGCTCGCGCGAACAGAGGCGGTGACCCGGCGGATGGGAGATATCGCAAGGTCGGTCGAAGGAGTGGACTTCGTTCCCGCATACGCAGGGTTGAATGCCCTGCAATCCGTGAACACACCTAACACTACGACCTCGTACATCATCCTCAAGCCGTTCGGCGAACGCCGGCGGAGCGCGCAAGAGATCGCTGCGGAGCTCTCGGCCAAGTTCGCTCAGATCAAGGATGGGTATGCGTACGCCCTGCTGCCGCCGCCTATTCAGGGGCTCGGCAACGGCTCGGGATATTCTCTCTACATCAAGGACAGGGCGAACCTCGGTTACGGGGCGCTGCAGAAGGCCGTCAACGCGTTCCAGGCCGAGATCGCGAAGACTCCGGGCATGGGTTATCCGGTTAGCTCATTTCAGGCCAACATTCCGCAGCTCGAAGTGAAGATCGACCGAGAAAAAACGAAGGCGCAGGGCGTCGCGTTGTCTGACCTGTTCGAAGCACTCCAAGTCTACCTCGGTTCAGTTTATATCAACGACTTTAATCTGTTTGGACGCGTCTATCGAGTGATGGCCCAGAGCGAGGCCGATTTCCGGCAGAGAGCGGAGGATGTCGGAAAACTTCAAACCCGGAACGCGACAGGCGAGATGGTGCCGATCGCATCCTTCGTGACGATCAAGCAGAGCTACGGCCCGGATCCGGTCGTTCGGTACAACGGGTTCCCTGCCGCGGATGTCATCGGCGACGCTGATCCGAAAGTCTTCTCATCCTCCCAGGTGCTCAAGAAGCTCGGGGAGATTGCTGCGAAGACCCTCCCGCGCGGCATGGAGCTCGAATGGACGGACTTGAGCTACCAGCAGGCCACGCAGGGCAACGCCGCGATCATCGTGTTCCCGCTCGCCGTGGTGCTGGTCTTCCTCGTGCTGGCCTCGCTCTATGAAAGCTGGTCCTTGCCGTTAGCCGTGATCTTGATCGTGCCGACTTGCATCTTTGCGGCCTTGCTAGGCGTCTGGTCGACAGGCGGGGACAACAACATCTTCGTCCAGGTCGGCCTGGTCGTTCTGATGGGGCTCGCCTGCAAGAACGCCATCCTGATCGTCGAGTTCGCGCGTGAACTCGAGATGGACGGACGAACGCCGATTACTGCCGCTCTCGAGGCCTGCCGACTTAGGTTGCGGCCGATCGTGATGACCTCAGTGGCGTTCATCGCGGGGGCTGTGCCGCTTCTTGTCGGAGAAGGCGCTGGCAGCGAAGTCCGATTTGCGACCGGCGTCGCCGTGTTCGCCGGTATGTTGGGCGTCACCCTGTTCGGGCTGTTTCTGACGCCGACTTTCTACGTCGTTCTCCGGAGCGCTTCGGCGAAAGCCGGCCTGCCTTCGTCAGCCGAAATCGGGAAGTTTGGCCAGGACCGCCACAGAGCGGGCTCGCTGGGGGCATCTCCGACGGCAGAGCACCAGAGGATCTGATTTTGCCAGGACGCCGCTAAGCGGACCTCAACAACGTCCGCTATGGGTCAGCGGCAGCTCGCGCCGCCGCTGACATGAACGCTCTTCGCCGCGTCGTAGCGTCTGGAAGTTGACCTTGGCTGCGCTGGCGATTGTCGCCGGCGTAGTCTCTGTCACCAGCGGCGTTGTCGAGCCGTCGCCAAGCTTCAAAGCTCGAGCTGCTCGGACAGCGCGAGAGCGTCGTCTACCTCGACGCCAAGGTAGCGAACCGTGCTCTCAAGCTTCCCGTGACCCAGGAGCAACTGGCACGCTCTTAGGTTCCCGGTCTTCTTGTAGATCAGCGACACCTTTGTGCGCCGCAGGCTGTGCGTGCCGTAAGCAGACGGCTCGAGGTCGATCATCCGGACCCATTTGTCGACCAGCCGAGCATATTGGCGCGTGCCTATGTGCTGGCCCGGAGCGCTTCGGCTCGGGAAGAGCCAGTCGTCCGGACGCCCACCTCTCACGCGAAGCCATGCCGCGAGCGCGTCTCTCGCAGGCTCGGTGATTTCGAACGGGACAGGTCGGCCGGTCTTCTGCTGAATGACCGTGGACCTGACGCGGACCGATCCGCCCATGGCGACGTCGCTGATCCGGAGCTTGACCAAGTCGCACCCGCGCAGCTTCGCGTCGAGGGCGCAGTTGAACATCGCAAGGTCGCGGACTTGAACGTTCGTCTTCAACTGCTGGCGGATCGCCCAGATGTGCTTCGGCTTCAACGGCGCTTTCGGGCCGATGAGCCGACCAGCGTTCCATGGCTTCTGAGGTAAGCGGAACAAGTCGGGCTGGCGCATAGCCTCCTCCTAGAGGCTGCCCCTCAAAGGCAATCCTACACCCGGAACCGTTCGGGGAGCGCCAGTTGCAGACATGGGCTGATCTGCGGCTCCGGTTCAAGCCGTCCTGCTGGCTGAACCGCAACATTCGCCGCCGCCCATGTCACATCGCCTATGAGCTCGCTCGTCATGTCGTCGGAAGCCCTGGTGGGCGCGAGACAGATGGAGCGTGACATGAAGATCGTCGTCATCGGCGGGACCGGCCTGATCGGATCCCAGGTCGCCGCCAAACTGAAGGTCGCGGGACATGAGGTCGTCGCCGCCTCACCGAATACGGGCGTCAACGCGGTGACGGGCGAAGGGCTCGCCGTGGCGCTGAAGGGCGCGAGCGTCGTGGTCGACGTCGCTAACTCCCCGTCCTTTGCAGACGACGCCGTGCTCGACTTCTTTGTCCGCGCGGGCCGCAACCTCGCAGCAGCCGAGAAGGGCGCGGGCGTATCGCACCACGTCGCCCTGTCGGTGGTCGGGACCGAGCGCCTGCTCGACAGCGGTTACTTCCGGGCGAAGCTCGCGCAGGAAGAGTCGATCGCCTCGTCCGGCATCCCCTGGACGCTGGTGCGCGCGACCCAGTTCTTCGAGTTCGCGGGCGCGATCGCCGGGGCCGCGACCATCGACGGCGTGACGCGCGCGACCTCGCGCGCGATCCAGCCGGTCGCTTCGGCGGACGTCGCGGCGCTCGTGGCGGAGGCCGCGCTGGCGGCGCCGCTGAACGGAATGGTCGAGATCGCGGGGCCGGAGAAGATGCCGGTCGCCGAGCTCGTGAGGCGCTACTTCGAGTCCATCGGCGAGCCGAAGGACGTGCTGGCCGATGACGCGGCCGGGTATTTCGGCACGATCATCGACGACCGTTCGCTGACGCCCGACGCGGGGGCGCGCATTTCAGAGAAGCGGTTCGGCGACTGGCTCGCCGCCCAGCCCAAGCGCGCGGTCTGAGGGAGCCGGCGCCGATGGACGCGGCCTACATCTCGGCGCTCGCAGCTCTTGCAGGCTCGGCCATCGGCGCGCTTGCGTCCTTCGCCACCACATGGCTGACCCAGCACGCCCAGGAGCGCGCCACCTTGCTGGTGCAGGACCGTGCGCGCCGGGAAGCGCTCTACGGCGAGTTCATCCGGGAGGCGTCGACGCTGTTCGGCGACGCCTTCCGGCACGAACTCGACGATCCGGCCAAGCTTGTGAACCTCTACGCCATCGTCAACAAGATCCGCCTGTTCGGCGAACCCGAGACGCTCGCGGAGGCCGAGCGCGTCATGAGGCGCATCGGCGAGACCTACTTCTCGCCGAACAAGGACCTTTCGGCCTTCGCAGACATCCGACACGCGGGCGATCTCGACCCGCTCTGCGAGTTTTCGAACGCATGCCGCGCGGAACTCGCGATCGCGCGGCGGTGACAAATTCCTAGTGGGTCGTCGGCGAGGTTGCGGCGCCGCCGCCAAAGCGCTCCACCAGACGCTCAAGCTTGTCCGGGTTGCGCGTGAAGTAGATCCCGACGATCAACCCGTTCTCAATCTCGAGCGCGACAGTCTGGAACGCGTCGCCCGGCTCGAGGCTGAAATACCCCGGCAGGCCATCGATCCAGAGGTCCTGCAGCTTGCGCGCCTGCTGGATCCACGACTTGCGCGCTACGCCCTCGAACATGCGCGACACGCGCTCGATGCCGACAATGGGACGTGGGAAGGCGTGCGCCTTGCCGCCCCCATCGGAGTGCACGACGACCGAGTCCGCCAGCATCGCCCGAAGCGCCGCGACGTCGCCGGACGTGGACGCCTCGAAGAACGCCTTCGCGATTCTCGTGCCTTCCTCCCGATCGAGAGGGAAGCGCGGCTTGGCCGCCTGCACATGCTTCCTGGCGCGCGAGGCAAGCTGTCGGACGGCCGAGGCCTCGCGGTCGAGCGTTGCGGCGATCTCGTCAAGCGGCACGCCGAACACGTCGTGGAGAATGAACGCCGCCCGCTCGAGCGGCGACAGCCGCTCGAGCGCCAGCATCAGGGTCAGCGTGATGTCGTCGCCGAGGTCGTCCTCGGGCGTCGTGGCGAGCGGTTCCGGCAGCCAGGTTCCGAAATAGGTCTCGCGCTGGACGCGGGCGGACTTCATGACGTCGAGGCACAGCCGTGTGACGGTCCGCGAGAGGAACGCCCCAGGCGAGGCCACCTCCGAATGGTCGACCTGCCGCCAGCGGATCCAGGCGTCCTGCACCACGTCCTCCGCCTCGCCGAGCGAACCGAGCATCCGGTACGCCAGGCGGACGAGGCGCGGCCGCTCCGCCTCAAAAGCGCCTGTCGGCTCGTCAGCGGTCAGCATGGCGCGCCGACCAGACCGTGAGCGCGACGGCGAGGAGCGCAGGCGTCGTCACCGCCGGAAAGTCCCTCGCCAGCGCGTCGGGCCCGCATATCCCAACAGCGACTTCCCAGAAGTGGAACAGCGCGTGGCCCGACAGCCAGACCGCGCCGGCGCCCCATAGCAATGTGCGGACCTCGCACCGCGCCGCGCCCAGAGCGAAGGCGGAACCGAGAAAGACAAAGATTAGCCCGATGTCGCGAAGGAAGTGCTGGTTGAACGGGCCCGTCGTGGTGACGCCCGGTATCGCGAAGTACCACGCCTGCGGATCCGCGAGCATGTACAGGCCATTTGCCGCGAGGCCGGCGCCGAACACGAGAGCGAACGTCAAAATCGCCTTGGTCATGAAGATGTCCCCAAACGGATTGTTCGGGGCTGTGACGAGCGGGCGTCGCCGCATGTGACATCGGGCGGGAGAAATATGCTCGAACGCCCTTTCGCGGCGAAAGGCGGGCACGACCGAGACCTTCAAGACACCTCCCCCGGACAATGGCGACGGCGCGCCGAGGCGATTTACCTCCAGCATGTCACATCCCCGCCGGGCCGCTCGTCTTCCTTTCGCGACGTCCGAACTCCGGCGTCGAGCACCGGAAGCGAAATCCGCGGCGGCCGCGCTGAAGAACGCTCAGCCGTAAGTCGCCGCTTTCGCTTCCGCCATGACGATCAAATCTCGGAAGGAAGCAGAAATGGATATCGGATCTCCTGTCCGGGCTCCTCTTGCGAAGCCCAATGAACTGGTGCCGTCACGCTACGCCGTGCGCGTCGGCGAGATCGAGGTGCTGGTGATCAGCGACGGGGTGTTGCCGCTCCCCACCGCAATGCTGGGGCACAACGCCGTCCCGGCCGACCGGACCGCTTGGCTCGACGAGATGTTCCTGCCACGGGAGGCGTTCGACTGGTCGCTCAACGTGGTCGTGGTTCATAGCGGCGACCAGGCGATCCTCATCGACGCGGGTCTCGGCTTCGACCCGGACCTCAACCTGCCACGCGCCGGGCAACTGATCATGCGACTGGAGGCCGCCGGCATCGATCTGGCGTCCGTGACCGACGTGGTGCTGACCCACATGCACATGGATCACGTCGGCGGTCTTCTCGTCGACGGGGTGAAGGAAGCGCTGCGTCCGGACCTGCGGATCCACGTCGCGGCCGCCGAGGTCGCGTTCTGGGAAGCGCCGGACTTTTCCCTCACCTCCATGCCGCAAGGGTTCCCGGACGCGCTGAGGTCCGCCGCGAAGCGGTTCGCGACCGCATACCGTAACCAGCTGCGGACGTTCGAGGACGAGCATGAGGTGGCGCCCGGAGTTGTGGTCCAGCGCACCGGCGGCCACACCCCCGGACACAGCATCGTTCGCGTCGCCTCCGGCGGCGACCGGCTGACATTCGCCGGCGACGCCGTGTTCACGGTCGGGTTCGATCATCCCGATTGGCACAACGGCTTCGAGCACGACCCGGAGGAGGCCGCTCGCGTCAGAGTCAGGCTTCTGCGAGAGCTTGCAGCGACCGGCGAACTGCTGGTCGCGACCCACCTCCCGTTTCCGTCGGTCGGACGGGTCGCGGTCGAGGGCGAAACGTTCCGCTGGGTGCCGGCGTACTGGGACTTCTGATCTCAAGGCGGGGTGAGGCATCGGATCTGGGACGCGCCCCACCTTGTGCGTGTGCGCCCCAAGTCCTCAGGCGTGTCCGCCGTTCCGCGCCAGGAGCGGAAATTGGCTTCGCGCCAGAAAGCGGACCTTCGGCCAACCGTCTGGGCCAGCGCTGACCAGCGCTCTGGCGCGGCGGCTGGATTTACTCACGACGGCGATGGTGGTGCGGAATCGGGACGATGTCGGCACCGCTCTCCCCGCCCATTGATCCCCCTACCAAGGTGATCCCGCGAGCATTCCGCCAACCTCGAGGCTCGCCTCGGTCGGCCTCAGCGACCCAACGCGCCACCAGGACCCCGGGCCTGCCGGCCGCTCCAACCTCAGGCGCATCTGGCCGAAAGTCACCTCGACCGTCGCGCCTTCATCCGGCCAGTCGCCGCTGAACAGCTGGACATAGACATCATAGGCCGGCGCGACCCCCAGCCAGATCTCACTGTCTCCGTCGCGGGCGGCGTCTAACAATCGCCGCTCCAGGTCAGGTACTGGCGCGCCCGGTCGTCGTCGGAAGCGCCATACCCGACGCGGGTGCGCGGCCAGTGGGCATCGCGCGCGGCAACGTGGAGGTCCAGAACCCCGCCAGTCTCCCAGTTCATCGCGGCGCGTGAACCTGAGGTGCGGCGCTTAGCAGTCCAGCAGCGCAGGCGAGTTCTGCAGCGCCATGATCTTGTAGCGACCACGTCGCGGGCGCCGGCCCCCTTGGGGACTCTCGCCGCACTTGCCGATCAAGACGGAGGCCTATACGCAATAACGGAATACTACGTTTCGTTTTTGATGAGCGGGCGGGCGTCATGGGTCATCCAACCAGGCCAGTCTCCGAGCGGCCTGACGCCGAAAGCGCGCGCTCCGATCTGCTCGCGCCAGCCGTCATCATCATGACGGTGAGCCAGGCCGTAGTGGTCGTCGCTTCCCTGGCAGCCCCCGTGCTCGCCAAGACAGCGTCGGAGCGCTACGGCGTAGAAGGCGCGCTGATCGGCGGATACACGGCGCTGATCTTCGCCGCCGCCATCCCGGCCGCATTGATCTGCCCGGCCTTCGTCGGCCGCTGGGGGCCCACCCGCTGTGCCCAGGCGTCCCTCCTACTCGCCGCCCTCGGGCTTCTGTTCGCCTGCATTCCCTCGATCTACGCGCTCGCGCCCTCGGCGCTCGCCATCGGCTTTGCGTATGGTCCGGCGAACCCCGCGAGTTCGGCCCTGCTGCGCCGTGTGACGCCGCCCCGCCTGCGGTCGAAGGTGTTTTCCCTGAAGCAGGTCAGCGTGCCGCTCGGCGGGTTCGCGGTGGGGCTCGCCTCCCCCTGGCTGCTGCATCGCGTCGGATGGTCGGGCGCGCTCGCCGTGCTGGCGGGTCTGGCCGTCATGACGGCGATCGCGATCCAGCCATGGCGGCGATCGCTCGACGCCGCGCGGAGCGACGTCCCCGAACGCGGCTTCCTGGCAGGATTGTACGCCCCCCTGCGGCTGATCTTTGGTCGCGCCGACCTGGCCCGCCTTGCGCTGACATCCTGCGGCTTCGCCGCGATGCAGTTCACCTTCGGCGCGGTCTGCGTTGTGATGCTCGTTGACCGTGGCGGCTTCAGCCTGGCGGGCGCCGGCGCCGTGCTGTCGACCGCAATGGCGTTCAGCATCGTGCTTCGGATCGCGTCTGGCTTCGCTGCCGACAGCATCGGCGGGCGCGCGACGCTGGCGATCTTCGGGGTCGTGATGGCGCTTGGGGCCTGGTGCTTCGCCGCGATGGAGCCGAGCTGGCCGGGCCCGCTTTCGGCGCTCGCGGCGGTCGTCCTCGGAACCGCCTGCTTCAGCTGGAACGGCGTCTATCTCGCCGAGGTCGCGTCCGTCACCGACGCCGCGACAGTCGCCGACGCCACCGCCGGCTGCATGACGATGACGTTCCTGGGAGGGCTTGCGGGGCCGGCGTTCTTCTCCGCCGTCGCGCTCGCGTCCGGCGGAGCCGGCAAGGCCTTCAGCTGCTTCGCCGTCATCGTGCTCGTGGCGTCCGCGAGCCTCGTCTGGGCCGGCCGCCGGCCCAGACAGGCGCCGGCGGAATGAACGCGCCGCTCAGGCGAACGCTGGCTCCGTGACGGAGTGCTCGGCGATGGCGTCCATGTCCAGCTCCGGCCAGTAGTTCGCCGGGATCACGACGGCGCCGCGCTCCATCCGCAGCGGATTGCGGGTGACCGGCCGCATCGGCTTCAGGAAACCGTTCATCTCGCCCGCCGTGTCGATGCGGGAATGCGCCACGCAGGCCTCCATCCAGCATCCGATGTCGGTCGCGACCCCGTTGCCGAGCACCGGTTCGAGGTCAAGCTCGCGCGTCCGGGTGATGCCGGCGAGCAGGGCGTCCAGGCTGCCGAACTTCATCAATTTGAGCTTGACGAACTGCGCGACGCCCAGCGTGGCGGTGCGCTCTACGTCGCTCAGGTCATAGATCTGCTCGTCGAGCATCAGCGGCAGGTGTGAAGGCTTCGCGGCGTCCGCGACCGCGCAGGCGGCCGGCCAGTCATCCTTCGAGCAGGCCTGCTCGAAGAAGGCGAGGTCACGCGGATCGACCCGGGCCGCAAAGGCCCGTCCGGCGTCGACGTCGTAGCCCTGGTTGGCGTCCACCGTGAGGCGCGCGCGGCCGGCGGCCAGCCGCTGGATCAGGGCCACGCGGGCGAGATCGGGCTCGAGGTCGAAGCCGACCTTGATCTTGAAGGTCCGATATCCCGCCGCGAGGCTCGCCTCGATCTCGCGTTCGAGCGTCGGCTCATCCTCGCCGTGGAGGATCTTGAGCAAGGGCACGCGGCGCTCGACGTCGGAGCGCAGCACGGGATGTGCCAGCGCCATTTCGGCGGCCGAACGGAAGGCGGTGACGGTGAAGGGCGCCTCGGCGAGGCTCGCCTTCGTCCGTCGCCACAGCTCGTCGACGGTGCGGCCTTCGAGATCCTCGGCGATCGCGCCGGCGAGCCGCCACGCGCCCTCGATCGTCTCCTCGGTGTAGCCGGTCAGCACCGTCGCGTCGCCGACCCCGAGCGCGCCGTCGATCCTGAGCGTCACCAGGATGGTGCAGAAGGCGTCGACCGGCCCGAAGGCGAGCTTGTAGGGCTCGCGCAGCGGCAGCCGCAGCAGGTGGAGGCGCAGGTCTTCGATGCGGGCGTCACGCATGGGTCACGACTTTCGGGGCGTTCGCCGCGCGGCGGCGCGTGAGCCAGCCGGACAGCAGGGGCAGAAGGACGGCGAGCAGCGTCAGCCCGATGATGGAGCCGCTGATCGGCCGGCTGAAGAAGGTGGTCCAGTCCCCGCCAGAGGAGATCATCGCGGTCATGAAGTTGGATTCCGCGATCGGCCCAAGGATGACGCCCAGCACCAGCGGCGCGATCGGGAACTTGTACTTCTCCATGAAGAACCCAAGGACGCCGAACGCGACGATCACCCAGAGGTCCGCGACGTTGTTGCGGGCCGCGAACGCGCCGAGGAAACAGAACATCACCACGAAGGCGCTGACGACGGCTTCGGGGAAGTCGAGCACCTTCACGAGGCCCCGCGCGGCGACGTAACCGATCACGCACATCCCGATCACGGCGGCGAAGACTGATGCGAAGATGGTGTAGATCAGCGGGCCGGAGTTGAAGAACACGTTCGGCCCCGGCTGTACGCCGTGCAGCAGGAACGCGCCCATGATGATCGCGGTCGCGCCGCTGCCGGGAATCCCCATGGTGAGCAGCGGCACCATGGCGCCGCCGACCGACGCGGTGGCGGCGGTCTGGGGCGCGACGATGCCCTCCGGGATGCCGGTGCCGAGCAGGGCGCGTCGCTTGCCGAACTGCGACTCCATCCCGTAGCTCAGGAACGACGCGATCGTGGCGCCGGCGCCGGGCACAAGACCGGTCACGAAGCCGAGGACCGACGACCGGGCGAACACGCCTTTCATCGCGACGATCTCCTTCAGCGTCGGGATCTCGGTGCTGGCGCGGCCCGAGGTGTCGATCTTGACCGCCGTGGCGCCCTGGTGGATGCGCGTGAGGATCTCGGCAAGGCCATAAACGCCCACCATGACCGCGAGATATTCGATCCCGTCGGAGAAAATCGGCACGCCGAAGGTAAAGCGGTCGACGCCGTAGGTCGTGTCGAGGCCGACCACTGCAAGAAACAGTCCGATCGTCAACGAGACCAGCGACGCCGGCAGCGAGCCCGCGCCGAGGCAGATCACGCTAGCGAGTCCGAACAGGATGATTGCGAAATACTCGTGCGAGGACAGCATCAGCGCGACGTTTGCGATCGGATGGGCGATCAGCACCATCGCAAGCGCCGCGACGAGGCCGCCGCCGAGAGCCGAAACCAGCGTCCAGCCGAGCGCGAGGGACGGCTGGCCCTTCCGGGCCATCGTGTGCCCGTCCCAGAGCAGCGGCACGTCGAGCGGCTCCCCCGGGATCTTGAAAAGGATCGAGGTGAACGCCCCGCCATAAGTGCCCGCGACGTACATGGCGGTGAGCAGGATCACGGCTGGCAGGATGCCCAGCCCGTAGGTGAACGGCAGCGCCAGCACCACGCCCATCACGAGCGTCAGGCCGGGCAGGACGCCGGCGAGCAGCCCCATGACGAGGCCGAGGAAAAGCACCCCGAGATGGATCGGGGTGAAGAGGGCGAGGACGCCCTCGCCGATCAGAGCGAACGTGTCCATGCTCAGCGCACTCCGAACAGCGACATCGCCACGTGCGTCAGATCGGCGAACGGGCCGACGCCCAGTGGGAGCGACAAATAGACGACACGCTGGAAGAGGAAGAACAGGATGGCGGCGCCCACGACGGCGATGACCGCCGCCGTCCCGGGTTTGCGGTAGCCGCCGATCCACATCTGCGCGAACAGCGTGACCGCGGTGAGGGCTAGGAAACCGGTCCACTCGATCACGAGCGGGAAGACGAGCAGGAGCCCGACAGCGGCAAGCAGGCGCGCCGTGCTCGGACGCGCCGTCTCGCCGGCCTCAACCTCCGCGCCGTCCGGCGCGGAGGTGAGCTGGTCGCGCAGCGAGCCGTCGCCCGGAGCGCCGAGCAGGGCCTGCAACGCGCCGAGCGCCGCGGCCCCAAGCATCACCAAGAGGATCATCTTGGGCCACAGATCGGGACCAGCCCGATCGCCGCTCATCGACAGGTCGAGATCCTGCGTGAGCGTCCAGAGCCAGACCGCCGCCGCGAAGGCGGCGAGGTACGGGGCTGCGGCGCGCAGTCTCCAGAGCGAAAGAGAAGACATCGATGACCTCGCTGGGACGTTCGGGTGACTTGGACGCCGTCAGAGGACGGCGCGCAGCCTTGCGAGATCGGTCTCCATGAAGGCCATAGCGTCCGCCGGAGCGCGGTAGCTGTCCGGGGCCGCCCAGAGCTCCTTGAGGTAGGCCGCGTATTCCGGCGAGGCGCAGGCGTCCTTCACCCGCTCGGTCAGCACCTTGACGATCTCCGGATCGGTGCCGCCCTTGACGACGACCCCGCGGTACTGGTCGAGCACGAAGTCGACGCCGACCGCCTTGCTGACCGGCACGCTCGGGAAGTTCGGGTCGGTCTCGACGGCGAGGATCAGGGCCGTCTTGATCTGGCCGCCGTCGATGAAGCTGCGGACGTCGCCCGTCTGTTCGAACAGCACGTCGACATGGCCGCCGAGCAGCGCGGAATAGCGTTCGCCGGGCTTCTGGAACGGCACAGCATTGAAGCGGTTGCCGCGGCGCTTGAAGAAGTTGACGGCGGCCTCCTCGGGGGTGCCGAGACCAGAGACGGCGACCTTCAGGTCACGCTTGCGGGATTCCGCGTCGATATCGTCCCAGCTCTTCAGCGGTCCGTCGGCGCGCAGGAACAGCGCCGAATGCTGCTGCGTCAGCAGAGCGATCGGCGAGAGGTCGCCGAGCGACCATTTCGGCTTGGTCATCGCGAGCAGACCGACCGTGTCGGCGGCGAGCAGGCAGAGCGTGTAGCCGTCCGCGGGCGCGGTCAGCATCTTGTTCAGGCCGCTCGACCCGGTGCCGCCGGGCAGGTTCACGATCGGGATCGAGACGCCGAGCCGCGGCTCGAGGATCGCGGCCAGCTTTCGGGCCGTCTGGTCCGAGCCGCCGCCGGCGCCCCAGGGCACCACGAACTCGACCGGCCGGGTCGGATAGCTCTTCTGCGCGAAGGCAGGGCACGCGGAAGCGGCGGCCAGCGCCACGCCCCCCATTGTGAAGGCCCGTCGATTCACCAGCATCGTTTCCTCCTTGATCGGGCCGCGGTCTCGTTATCGAGAC
Source organism: Hansschlegelia sp. KR7-227 (assembly GCF_049446035.1). Taxonomy (NCBI): domain Bacteria; kingdom Pseudomonadati; phylum Pseudomonadota; class Alphaproteobacteria; order Hyphomicrobiales; family Methylopilaceae; genus Hansschlegelia; species Hansschlegelia sp. KR7-227. The sequence goes on along the minus strand of NZ_JBMSEA010000001.1, from coordinate 2,498,342 downwards.
TCGTTTGACACCCGCCTTCTCCCCAGATCCGCCGACGGCGGCTGTTAGTCGTCCATGCGCACCAGAATCTGCCCATCGACCTCCCGGATCTCGAACACCCGCAGAGGCAGCTCCGCCAGTCCGACCGGCGACCCGTCGTTCAGGTCCCACTGCCAGAAATGCAGCGGGCATGTCAGCAGCCGGCCCTGGACGATCCCGTCGCACAGGGGACTGTCCTGATGCGGGCAGTCGGCCGCGCAGGCGAATACGCGTCCCTCGGCGCCGACGAGCAGCACCAATTCGCCGTTCTCGAGCTCCACCTCCCGGCGATCGCCGTCGGCGATGTCGGCGCGCGCGCCGGCGGCCTGCCAGGGGGCGTCAACCGAAGCGGTCAAAACGAATCTCCGTCGGAAGCGCCTTCTGGCCCATGACGAGGCCGCGCGTGGTCGCGTCGACCATCGGCGGCGGTCCGGCGACGAAATAGATCGGCGCCCGCTCCGCCGCCGCGCCCGCTCGCGCGAGAGCGACGTCGTGGACCAGGCCGGCGGCGAATTCCAGGTGCGGGTAGCGGACGCGCAGCGCGTCATCCGCGGCCTCATCCGAGAAGGCGACGTGGACGGTCAGCCCGCCGCGGCTCGCGGCCGCCGCCTCGTCGAGTTCGTCCAGCAGATAGGAAGCGGCGGGCGAGCGCAGCCCGAAAACAAGCTCGCTCGGGTGCCGATCGTAGTGGCCGCAGCGGCCGGCCTGATCGAGGATGCTGAGCATGCCGGCGATGCCGGAGCCGCCGGCGACCGCCACGAACGGTCTCTCCTCCTCAGGCCGGAACACCGAGCGGCCGAGCGGCCCGAACAGCTCCACCTGGCGCGGCGCGAAGGTCGGCCCGAACAGCTCGGAGGAAAATCCGCCGCCCGGAAAATTGCGGATGAGGAACGTCAGCCGCCGCTCGTCCGGCTGATGGCGCGTCATCGAATAGGCGCGCGCACCGGGCACTCCGGGAATCTCGAGCAGCGCGAACTGTCCTGCGCGGTAGCGGACCGGGCGGTCGATCTCGACCTCGAACCGAGCGACGTCGGCGGTGAGCAGCGCGACGCGCCGCAGTTCGCCGGCGAGCTTGGCGGGCAGCGTTTCCGGCGGCGTTCCGAACCGGTCGCGGAACCGGAGTTCGACCGGAGACGCGCACGTCGTCTGGCAGGTCAGCACTTCGCCAGCCCGTCGCAGCGTCCTGCGGGCGGGAGCCTCGGGCCACAAGTCCTCGATCTCGCCGGACGCGCAGCTTGCCTTGCAGGTTCCGCAGGTGCCGGAGGCGCACTCGAACGGCAGCGCGACGCCGGCCCTCAGGCCCGCATGCAGGATGCGCTCGCCGGGATCGACGAAGAACGACGCTTGAGCGCCCGTCAGGTCGGTCGCGACGACGAGGCTCATGTCGACGCCACGACGTCGTCGCCCTCGATGGCCGCCTCGTAGAAACGCAGCCGCAGCGGGCCGGCCTGGGATTCCGGCGCGAGCGGGAGCCCGGTCCTGAGATCCCACTCGAAGCCGTGCCACGGGCAGCGCACCACCTCGCCGGGCCGTTCGATGGCGATCACATTGGGCTCGTCGGAGGTCGCGACGCCGGCGACGCAGCCGGCCGACAGGTTCGCGCCCTGATGCGGGCATCGCCCGGCGAAGACCCGCAGCGTTCCGCAGGGAAGCCGGGACGCCACCACTTCGGTGCGGCCGATCTTGCCGGCCACCAGATGTCCGCCCTCAAGATCGGCAGCCTTGCACACGACGTGCTTCGACATCGTCCTACTCCGCCGCGTCGCGGCTGACGACGCGCCGCTGCCCGGGAGCGCTCAGCCCATAGAAGTCGGCGGCGTTCTTCCAGAGGATCTTCTCGCGAAGATCGGCCGGCAGCGCGCGCGGGATCGCCATGTGGGGATCGTCGAAGTCGAAATGCGGGTAGTCGGTCGAGAACACCAGGATTTCGTCCGAACCCATCAGGTCGACGAGCTTCACCCACTGGTCGACGGTGATGTCCTCGGTCGGCTGGGTGGAGAGCCGCAGCCGCTCGCGGATGTGCTGGCTTGGCAGCTTCTTGATCCACGGCGCCTCGACGCGCCCCTGCCGGTACTCACGGTCCAGCCGCCACATGATGTGCGGCAGCCAGCTGAAGCCGCCCTCGAGGATCATGAACTTGAGGCGTGGATAGGCGTCGAACAGGCCGTTGACGACGAGGCTGATCACCTGCGGCATCAGCGAGATCGGGATCAGGGTGTGGCGCTCCATGTAATGGAGGCCCATGCCGTAGGGGCCTTGCGCCTGCGTGGTGTGATGGAACGCGACCATCAGGTCGTTGCGGTTCGCGGCCTCGAAGATCGGACGGTAGGTCGGGTCGCCATAGGCGATGTCGTCGACCACCGGAAGCATCACCTGCCGGACCTGCGGATGCGCGGCCATCCGGTCGATCTCAAGGGCCGCCGCGTTCGGATCGCGGGCGAATATCTGCACCGAGCCGATGAAGCGCTCGTCCTTCGACAGCCAATGTTCGGCGACGTAGTCGTTGTAGGCGGAGGCGAGCGCGTTCCCGAACCCGTACTGCATCTTGAGCATGGTCGGGTAGAAGTAACCCGTCAGCACCGCGTAGCTCAGATCGTAGGCGTCGAGGATCTGGTCGCGCATCTGGCCGTAGTCGGAGGCCGACGCCGAACCGTCCTTGCTGCGGACGTCGGCGCGGTTGCCGTTGCCGGGCGACGTGTAGGCGAAGGGCTGGCTGAATCCCCGCCAGGCGCCGCTGGCGATCATTCCGCGATAAGGCTCTGGGAGATACGGCACGAGATCCTTGATGGTCGCGAAACTCTCATGGACGTCGGTGTCGATGATCTTCATGCCCGCAGTCTCCCTTTCCGCCCGACGGCCTTCGCGTCCGGCACGGCCATCCTTGCTTGCCGGAATGAGTATCATAAAAATTGGAATGATACATATCAAAAAACGAAATGTGATGACAGCGTCGTCAAGGCTTGGCTCGCCATCGCGGCTGGCGGCGGATAGGTTGCGCTCGCGGAGGAGCGCATCCGCGCAAGCCATCCGAGCCGACGATGACGCCACCGCCTTCAGTGAAAGCCCTTGATCTGGACCTCGAGGACGCCCAGGACGGGCGCAACAGCGCAATCCAGAAAGCCGTCGCCATCATGGAGCGGCTGGTCTCGTCGGATCAGCCTCCGACGCTTGCCGAGCTCGCCGCGTCCCTCGGCATGCCGAAGCCCTCGGTGCACAGGCTCCTGACGCAGCTCGAGGACGTCGCCTTCGTGGCGCGCGATCTCGACGGCCGGTGCTACCGGCCGGGGCCGCGCTGGAAGCGCCTCGCCTCCGAGACCCTGGTCGCTGTCGGTCGCCAGCCGGCCATCCGCGAGATCATGAGCGAACTCGTCGGACGCGTGACCGAGTCCTGCAATCTCGCGATGCTTCAGGACGGCGAGATCGTCTACGTCGAACGCGTCGAATGCGAGTGGCCGCTGCGCGTCCAGCTTCAGGCGGGGTCACGCGTTCCCATTCACTGCACCTCGTCGGGCAAGCTTCTCGTCGCCTGGATGGACCCGGCGCGACGGGAGCGTTTCGTGCGGTCGCTGCAGCTCAAGCGGCATACGCCGAACACGATCGTCGACGCCGACCAACTGCTCGAGGAATGCGCCCGCATCCGGCAGGATGGCGTCTCACTCAACCGCGAGGAGCACCATCTCGGCCTGATTGGCGTCGCCGTCCCGGTGCTGCGTGGCGACGGGGGAGCGGCGGCGGCGCTTGCGATCCACGCGCCTGTGTTCCGGATGTCGATCGAGACCGCGCGCGGCATGGTTCCGTATCTGACGGACGCCGCCCGCAAGATCGCCGAGGAGGCCGCTCTGGTCTAACGGCGTCTCGCCGGGGCCCCGGCAGACGGTCACGCGCCGGTTGGCGGCCGGTACCCTGCGGTCCGCGCCGCCTGCGCCGCGATGTCCGCGACCAGCGCGTCGAGCGCGTCTTCGGGCAACGTCACAATGCTGGCGAGGCAATAGGTCTCCCAGCCGATCGGCAGGAACGCTAGGCCGAACCGTTCCGCCGCGCTGCGCGCCGCCAGACCCGCGTCGGTGACGAAAAGCTCCTCAAGCGGGGTCGCGCCCGGAGACGAGCTGAACCGGATGGGCCAGATCGAGGATGGAGCGCAGCACGACGGTCTTCTTGCCGGTGAACTCATAGATCAGGCCGGAGCCCGCAAGCATCGCGCGCAACGCCCCCTCGGGATCGTGCGCGCCGAAGACAGGGCGGCTTCGCGCCGTGAGGCGAGCGCCGCCCGGCTTAACGACCTGGACGCCGGTCGCGGCGGTGACCCTGCACAGCCGCGCGGGCGAGACGTCGCTGCGCGTCCTGATCACGGACCGGGTCGCGCCGGGCGTCGTCTACACGACGTTCCACCACCCGAACACGCAGGCGAACGTCATCACGACGGACTTCTTGGACTGGGCCACCAACTGCCCGAGTACAAGGTGACGGCCGTCCAGGTCGCGCCCTCCAATGGGCCGAGCGCCTGGCAGGAGGAGTACGAGGAGCACTCGAGGCTGAGCCGCCGGATCACCGCCGAGGCGGCCGAGTAGCCCGGCTCGAGGCGCCGGCGTCGTTGACCAAAAAGAGGATCGATTCATGAGCCTGCAGCCCGGGGCGCACGGCGTGGCCGACGCCGGAGAGCACGCTCACAAGTCGACGCTGATGCGGCTCGTCTACATGGCGAACCAGATCGGCTCGTTCTTCCGGTCGCAGCCGCCCCGGGAAGGCGGTCCCGGGCATCGTCGACCACATCCAGCATTTCTGGGGCCCGCGGATGCGCTCCGAGATCTTCGCCCATGTCGGCAGGGGCGGCGACGGGCTGCAGCCCCCGGTGCTCGAGGCGCTGACGATCCTGAAGAAGGCGGCCGAGGGGAAGATCGCCACCAAGGGCGAGGCCAAGAAGGTCGTTACGCCCGTGCCGCGCACCGGGTCGTCGGCTTAGGGCGGATAGACGCCGGAGGGTCGGCGTTCAGACGCCGCCGTCCGCAAGACCGCTCTTCGGCGGCGCCAGCGGCGTGAAGGCGCAGCGGTCCGGCTTGAGGTTGATCAGCGGCGTACCGTTCAGGCAGTCGAGGCCACGCGCCAGTACGGTCGCACCCTCGATCGCGACGAAGCGCACGAGCGAGATCCCGATCGGGTTCGGCCGGACGGGCGAGCGCAGCGAGAAGGTCCCGCGCGTCGCGCCGTCATTGGCCGGGCTTTGCCGCACCAGGTCGCGACGCGCCTGATTAAGCTAGTAAAGCACTCCAGCCGCTCGTAGAGCTCGACGCCCGCGAGCGCCGCCACCCACGGCTCGAAGATCTCTATGCGGCAGATCGGGCCGTCCTGCCGGCCTTGGCGGGGACAGTCGAGCCGGGACGTCCAGGGCGTGCGGATGCGGCCGATGAAGACGATCCCCGCATCGCTGGCGGGTGGAGGCTCGACCGCCACCTCTCCGGGCCGGATGTCGTCGCGGTGACCGCCTCGTCCTCGGTCATGACGTAGCGGGCCCGGTGCTCGGCGACCGCACTTTGCGCCCTGTTTAAAATGCAGCTCCGCGCTACGTGCTGAGACCTTCCTGATGAGGCGCTTTCCAGCAGATTTGCTTTGGCAGCGGATCGAACCTCGCCAGGGCGAGTGGCCGGCCGAGTTGGTACCATCCACGGGGCCATCCGCTCCGCGGCTATGATCCCCGCGGCGGACCCTTGTGGACACCGCCCAAATCGTACTTGTTATGTTCGCATAATCAATTATCGTCGGCGAATGGCCCAGTCGGACAGCGTGGCTCTGCTCTGTTCCCTCCTGCAACCGAGCAATGACGCGCGGCCGACATTGCTGCTCGGCGCCGGCGCATCGTTCTCGTCTGGCGTTCCTTTGGCGGCCGAGAGCGTCAAGCGACTGGCCAAGACCGCCTATGCCGATCGCGTGCTGGGCGGAAAGACGCTTCCCGAACAGATCAAGGTCTCGGAATGGCTGACCTGGCTTCAGGAGCAGCCCTGGTTCATGCGTGGCGACGATCGGCTGGCGGAGAATTTTCCGCTCGTCGTCGAGCACCTTCTCAGACCGGCCGCCTATCGCAGACGCGTCCTGCTCGAACTTGTCTCGCCTAGCCAGAAAATTGGGGATGGGTATCGCGCGCTGGCCGAGATGACGCTGCGCGGCCTAACTGGAATTGTCCTGACGACCAATTTCGATATCTGCCTGCCGAAGGCGCTCAACGACAAGAAGCCTCACATCAAGCACGTCGCCGAAGTCAACCGCGCGCCGAACGACTTGGCCGAATTCTCGCTCTACGCCCGGGCGCTGATCGTTTGGCTGCACGGCAAAGCCGAGCAATACTCCGATCGGAATCTCGTAAGCGAGACCCAGACGCTCGATCCAAAGCTGGTCCAGACCCTCGTGCCGTTGCTGGATTCGACGCCGCTGATCGTCGCCGGCTACCGCGGAGCCGAACCGTCGATCATGACCTCGCTGCTGGGCCCCAGCGCAGACATCGCGTTCAGGCACGGCGTCTACTGGAGCCTTCGAAAGGGAGAGACGCCCCACGCCAATGTCGAGGCGCTCAGAACGCGGCTGGGACCGAATTTCCAGTACCTGGAGATCGATAGCTTCGACGCGCTGTTCAGCGAACTCAACCGGGAACTGGCCGGCGTGCAACGGTTTGCGCCCGCCGACGTGGCGGCGCCAAAACAGTTCGACGATCAGATCGTCGCTGGCGCGACCTGGGCCGACGTCGACGCGGACCTCGCGCTGAAAACCTTGCGGGTCTACTGCGGCACGCTCGGACGTGGCGTCATCGACGCCAAGGACTTGAAGCCACTGATGCGCGAGCTCGGCCTGCTGGCGACCGACGGAGCCTCCGAGCGACCGAGCGTCGGATGCATCCTGCTGTTCGGCCGCGACACCGGACGGTTTTTCCCGCACGCGGTGATCTCGGCGACGATCGATGGAAAGAAGCGTCGAGTGTTTGGCGGAAACCTCGTCAGTCAGCACGCATCAGTGCTCGAGTGGTTCGAGCAGGAAAAGGTCAACCCCAGCCTCAAGGTCAAGGGTCGCCGGCGCCACCAGCAGCGCAACGCCTTTCCCGAACGCGCGCTGGTCGAGCTTCTCGTCAACATGATCGTCCACCGGGACTACGAGATCGAGAAAATCTCGACGATCGACGCGACGCCGTCCGACGCCGTGCGCTTCGCCAATCCAGGCGCGGCGCTGCCAGACGCCACCAGACGGCTCGCGCTGGACCAGGACGGCGCGTTCGAACCCGTCGCCCAGTTCAGCGATCTCCGCAATCGATCGCTGTGCGACATCTTTTTCGGAATGAACGCGATGGAGCGCGCCGGCACGGGGCTGACCGACGCGGTCGAACTGGCGGTCGAACAAGGCGGCAGCGCCGCTTTCGCCTATCCTCCGGGACAGGACAGTTTCGTCGCTAGGCTCTTCCAACCAGGATCGTCCGCCGGATCGGCGACGGTCGCACGCGACACCCGGCCAGTCGGCTCATATGTCATCAACCTGCTGCCATTCGCATCGACGCCGCGAAGCCTCACTCATGTTTTGCTGACCGTCCAAAACTGGAGCCAGTTCGCGCTGGCGGTCGATCTCGACAACGTCGGAACCTTCGTGTTCGAAGCGCGATCGGGAGACCTCTGGACCTTCGCCTCGACAGAGGAGGCCGACCAGATGTTCGGGCGCGTGGCGGCCGCGCCGGCTCGCGCCATTGCGCTCGCCGACGTCGAAGCCGATCGCGTGCTTCAGTCGAAATTCTCTTGGCTTATACGCCGCCATTTCGAGCGCTACCTCCAGGTCTTCGAGGGCAAAGGGCTCGTTATCGAAAAAGACAAGAGAGGCCGCCCGGCGCGACGCGCCTATTTCACCGCGCTCCGAGGCGACAACCGAACTCTCATCTACGACACGCCCAACAGGCGCAACGTGCGCCGGGACGTCGTCAAGCGTCGCGGCGACGGACAGGCCACGCATTTTGAATGCGAAGGGTTCGGCTATGAGGTGGTCCGGCAGGCGAATGTCTGGGGCGTGCGGATCAAGCCATTCTATATGTTCGCCAAACGCGACGGCGCCTCTCCGCTGCCAGGCTATCTCAGAACCCGAAAATCCGTCCGGCGGATCAAGTTCGACCGTAACGCTAATGTCGAAAGCGATCTGACTTTCTGGGCGCGGTTTCTCTCCGACGGTCGCGAAACGATCAACATCGGCCAGACGCATGTGGACGACCTTCTGCTGGAAGGCGGCTTCGTGACCGAGGACGTGCAGGAAGAAGGGCTTCTCAATGGGTTTGCCGCTCAAGATAAGCGTTCTGCCTGAGCCGGAGCTGGAATTTGCAAACGCCAGGCGCGACATCGATCCCCGCCGCGGATTGAGCGCTCACGGACCCGTAGACAATCGCGGGCTGCGCGCGATCCGGCTTGGTCTGGTCGGCCTGCCCGACGACGTCGAGGCCGCTCGCGCGTGGCTGACGCGACTGCAGAAGTTCACGCCAGCACGCGAAGGCAATTCCAATCGCTTCCGCGACTGGCCAGGCGCCTTCAAGGCGCTCAATTGCGATTTCTCCATTCCCGACCAGTTCGTCCGCCTGATCGAACCCGAAAACTATTCGCTGCTTTTGAAAGCCGTGCTGGCCGGCCGGGGCTTCGACGAACTCGTCGAGCTGTTCGACGGCCGGATTAGCAGCCTCTATGGCGACGACGGACCTGATTGCGTCGTGGTCTGCATCAAGCCGGAGCTCGGAGATCTGCGTGTCGCCAATCCAAGCCTGACGACGGAAGAACGCCGCGCGCTCGAGGTGCTTCGCGCCGAAGAGGAAAGCGACCAGCTCGCGCTTTTCCAGCCATCGCCGGAGGAGCTGAAGGCGGCCGAGGCGCTCTACACGATGGCCGACGACCTGCTGTTTCGCACCTTCTATCGAGCGGTCAAAGCGCGGGCCATGACGCATGACGACGCCGTGCCGATCCAGATCTTGCGTCGCGATACGATCGACAGGCCAGACGACAAGGGCCAAAGCCACGCGACCCGACTCTGGAACCTCGCCTCGTCGCTTTACTACAAATCGCGCGGCATCCCGTGGCGGCCCACGGATCTGCCGAAGAATGTCTGTTTCGTCGGCGTCTCGTTCCACCATATGAAGAAGCGCAGCGGCCATCTCGTCTATGCCAGCGTCGCGCAGTCATACTCAACCGATGTGGAGCCGTTCGCGCTGAAGGGCGCAAACGTCGATCGCGACCAGAGGCGGGATCGCCAGCCCTATCTCGACAAGGCGCAGGCCCATGGACTGCTTGAGGACGTGCTGAGGCAGTATCACGACCGCGCGGGCGTGATGCCCGACCGGGTCGTGATCCACAAAACGACCGAATATCAGCCGGAGGAGCTGGAGGGTTTCCGCAAAGCCGCCAGCGACGTTGTTCCAGCGATCGATTTCGTCTGGATGCGGTCGACCGCGTTCCGAATGGTGCGCAAAGGCGCCGAAGAGCCATGGCGCGGAACGCTCTGCCGGCTGCAAGAACAATCCTATCTCTTCACCGGCGGCTTCGTTCCGTGGTGGAACGAGTATCCGGGAATGCATATCCCGGCACCCATGGAGATCGGCGGAGCTGACGTGACCGACATCGTCGAGCGCTCAAAGGAGATCTTGACGCTCACGAAAATGAACTGGAATTCGAGTGACGGCATAGCTCGCTATCCGGTCACGATCCTGTTCGCCAAGCGCGTCGGGGAGTTGATGAGCGAATTCTCTGAGAACTTCGTTCCAAAGCCGTCATTTCGGTTCTACGTCTGAGATGGTTGCTCACCGACCTCGGCTTAGTCATCAGGAATGTGAGCGCGATTAGCGGGCGCGCTTGATGTCCGTTCAGGGTCAACAGCGGCCGGCCAAGACCAACCGAGTTTCGGCGCATATTATCGGCTGTAGACCTGACCGCAGGCTATCTCGATGCCGTCAAAACGTTTAAATCCCAAATCTACGCAGATATTAGCCGAGAATACCTTAAATAATAAGATTTTCCGCCACCCCGATTGCAGCGTCTTGCTTGACGATAGAAGTCAATGCAGAGACTAGAGGTGCGAGGTTGTTAATGTTAAGCCAGATCATCGCGAGGTCATGAATTGGTTGTTCAGACTCAAGCTGGACGATCTTTCCGATAGATCTGAGACTAATGTCCTGAAGGCAGGTTAGTGGAAGAACGGTTGCGGCGTCTCCAATCGCAACGCTCATGAGAATTTCCGGCAGCGTTTCGGATTGAAGCACGGGTTCCGGATTGGCACCTGCCGCCTGAAAACAGGCGTCGATGGCGCGGCGCTCGTATGTCTGTCGCGAAAGAAGCGACAGCGGTAGCTCGGCGATCTCGGCCCAACTCGCACACTTACGGTGCGCCAGGTCAAAGCCGTCCGGAATAAGGGCCGCCATTCGTTGGCGGCTCAACACGTGGTGACCGAAGCGGCTGTTCTCCTCGTCGAGGAAGGTAATCGCCGCGTCCAGCTGGAAGTCCTGCAGTTCGGAGGGGAGGCGCTCGTGACGCACGTATATGACGTCGAACTGCACCGTGGGGTGCAGGTCCCGGAAGGTCTTCGCGATCCTCGCGACGGTCGCCGCGGCGCTTGGAGAGGCGCCCAGGCGAAGCCGGCCTGACAGGCCGCTGCGCATCGTTGCCATTTCGTCCAACATCGCCCGCTTGTCCGCGAGGATGCGGCGGCACCATTCAACAAGCCTCTCACCTTCTGGCGTGAACCCGTCGAACCGCTGATGACGCCGAACGATTGGCGTGCCGAGTTCCGCCTCCAGCGTCTTCAGCGCGCTGGACAGGCCGGGTTGCGTGACGCCGCAAAGCGCCGCGGCCCGGCCGAAATGCCGTTCCTGTGCAAGTGCGACCACATACTCCATGTGGCGGAGCAGCATTCGGTGTTTCCTCCGCCGCGTTCAGCCGCGGCTTGTTGTCAGCAGTCTTGAGCCGGCGCGTCGGCGACAATCGTTCTAAACGAAGACGGTTTCGCCCTTCGCGCCGTGGGCGGCGTCCAAGCCGCTGAGCGATACAAGGCCCTTCGCGCAGGCTACCGTGTTCGACATCAAGGCGGCGACCGTCATCGGGCCCACGCCTCCGGGCACAGGTGTGATCGCTCCCGCGACGCGTAAGGCCGCGCCGAACTCCACGTCGCCGACGATCCTGCCCGCGTCGCCCGACGCCATCCTGTTGATGCCAACGTCGATGACGGTGGCGCCAGGCTTGATCCAGTCGCCCTTGATCAAATGCGGCCGCCCGACCGCCACCACCAAGATGTCGGCTTCGCGGCAGTATCCCGGGACGTCGCGCGATTCCTTGTGGGTCACGGTGACGGAGCAGTTCTCGTTGAGAAAGACCTGCGCCGCCGGCCTGCCGACGATCCGGGAGTGTCCGACCACCACGACGTCGAGACCCGTGAGGTCGGCTCGAACGGACTTGACCAGTCGCAGGCACCCCAGCGGGGTGCAGGGCACAATCGTTGGTTTGCCGACCGCGAGCGAGCCGGCGTTGGTCGGATGGAAGCCGTCGACGTCCTTCTCTCGAAGGATACGGTTCAGGACGCTGTCGGCAGAAATGTGAGGCGGCAGCGGCAACTGAACGAGGATGCCGTGAATGGCCGGATCCTCGTTCAAGGCGTCGATGAGCTCCAGCAGCTCGCCCTGTGACGCTGACGCCGGCAGAAGGTGCTTCACGGACCGGATCCCGACCGCGGTCGCGAGTTGGGTTTTGCTCCGGACATAGATCTCGCTTGCCGGATCGTCGCCGACGAAGACGACTGCCAGGCACGGCACCACACCGGCGTCGCGCCTCAATTCGCCGACACCGAGCCTGACCTCCGCCAACAGCTTGTCCGCCTCGACGCGACCGTCAATGATCTGGGCTGTCATGGCGGCGTCAGTCCGGAAACACAACGGTCCGGGGACCATTGATCATGACGCGGTCGTCGATGTGGTAGCGGACCGCCCTGGCGAGCACACGACGCTCGATGTCGCGTCCCTTGCGCACCAGGGCGTCAGGCGTGTCGCCGTGGGAAACCCGCTCGACGTCCTGCTCGATGATCGGGCCCTCGTCGAGCTCGCCGGTGACGTAGTGAGCGGTCGCGCCGATCAGTTTCACGCCACGGGCATGCGCCTGGTGGTAGGGCCGAGCGCCCTTGAAGCCAGGCAGGAACGAATGGTGGATGTTGATGCACCGACCGGCCAGGCGTTCGGTCGCCTCATCGGAAAGCACCTGCATGTAGCGAGCGAGAACGACGAGATCGGCTTCGGTCTCATCGATGACGTCGAACAGCCGTTTCTCCTGCTCCTTCTTCGTGTCCTTCGTGATTGGAAAATAGTGAAACGGCGCGCCGTCGAAATCGAGCCGGGCGTAGGTCTCGCGAGGATAGTTCGCGACCACGCCGGCGATCTGCATGTTCATCTCGCCGACATATTGGCGATAGAGCAGATCGGCGAGACAGTGATCGAAGCGGGACACGAGGACGAGAACGCGCTGAGGCCGCTTGTCCAAGCGCAGCGAACGCGTCATCTGGAAGTGCTTTTCCGCGGCGCCGAGCCGGGTCTCGAGATGGCTTCGGGAGCCGGAGCCGTCGAAGGCGACGCGCATGAAGAACTGACCGGTCTCATGATCGTCGTACTGCGCCGCCTCCCGAATGTTGAAGCCCGCTTCGAACAGCAGGTTGCTGACGGTCGCGACGATGCCGCGCCTGTTGGGGCAGGCAAGCTTCAAGATGTTCGGCACCATCTCTCCATAGCTCGTGGTGGAGCTGCCGATTTGAACGATCTCTCCGACCTTGACGTCTTGGTCGGAGGTGGTGATCGCCGGGCCGTGCTGAAGTTCGGTGAGCATATCAGTCCCCAAGTGACTTTCGGTACCGGTAGCCTAGGCTTCTATTGATCTTGCGAGGAACCCGTCTGGCGCGCATCGGGGTAGTCCGCAGCCGCATGGCCCTGCTCATACCGCTGGTTCCTGAGGCGCCCGGAAGTCCTCCTTCGCCTCCGACATGAGAAAGCGCGTCGCGGCCTCGATCCGGCGCGACCGTCGGACCTCCTCGGGGTAGACCAGGAAGGCTTCGACGACCGGCTTGCGGATGTCCTGAAGGACTTCGACAAGGTCGAGGAGATCCTCCTGCAGATAGGCCGGCAGCAGCCCGAGCCCTAACCCGCCCTTCACCGCTCTGAGGATCGCGTACACGCTGCTCGCCCGCAGCACCGCAGGCCTCGGCTGGTCGGCCGGCATGCCGACTTTCACCAGCCAATCCAGATCGTGGACATGGGCCGGCAGATAGTCCCCGTAGGAGATCAGGTCGTGCCCATCGAGATCGGCGATCGTCTCAGGGACGCCTTTCTCGGCGAGATATTGACGCGACGCGTAAACCCGAAACGGCAGGGTCATGAGGTGTCGTTGGATGAGATTCGGCTGCGTTTGATTGAAGAAACGGATCGCGATGTCGGCTTGGCGGGTCGACAGGTCGAGTTCGATATTGTCCGACAGCAACAGCGTCAGGCTGATATCCGGGTAGTCTCGGCGAAACTTCGTCATTTTCGACGTCAGCCAGGACGACCCGAAAACGACGGCCGTCGCGATCCGGAGGGGGCCGGATGCGGCCCCGCGGAAATCGTCGATGCGCGCGAGCCCCATCGCGAGACGCTCGAACATCGAAGTGACGGCGGCGTGGAAAATCTCGCCTGCCTCGGTGAGCGCCAGACCATGCGCTCCGCGATGAAACAGCGGAATCTTGAGCGAGGCCTCAAGGCCGGCGATCTGCCGACTGACCGCTGATTGGCTCAGGCCCAGAAGCGCGCCAGCCCGAGTGAAGCTGCCCGCGTCGACGGCGATCCGAAACACGCGCAGACGGTTCCAGTCGAACTCGCCCAAGTCGTCGGGAAACGTGCGTCTGGCGGAGCAGTCCATTTCGGCCCTCCCTCAATCCCCAAAAGCGTTCTAAGAGCAATTCAAAACTGATAACTGAGATTTATGGGCTGATTAACATAAGTAATAACTCTGTATTAATACATCTTCACTTGCCGTACTGAGTTTCATGAGCCTAATGTCGGCCCAGCACCAGAATTGTCAAGCATGTATATCATAATGTTGGTGCTAATTGACATAGGGAGTTCTAAGGTGGAGCCTGCAAAGCGTAAGAAAGTTACGATCAAATCGGTCTATGACAAGAAGAAGGCCGGTCAAAAAATCACATCGATTGGCGTGTATGACGCGCCTATGGCCGCCATCGCCGATCGCGTCGGTTTCGATTTCCTTGTCGTCGGCAACGCCGGGCCGATGGCGCTGCTGGGCCATCCCGATCCGACGACAGTGAAATTCGAAGAGCAGCTCGCGCTGACCCGCGCTGTCAGCCGCGTGACCAAGTTCGGCTTCGTCGTCGGCCACATGCCGTACATGAGCTATCACGCGTCGAAAGAGCAGGCGATCGTCAGCGCGACCAGACTGGTCGCGGAGGGCGGCGCGGACTGCGTAAAATGCGAGGGGAACCGCTACACGGCCGAATACATCGCCGAGATCGTTCGAGCGGGCATCCCGGTCATGGGCCACATCGGAATGCAGGCCTCGCGTCGCACCGAGCAGAGCGGCTTCGGCGTCAAGGGCCGAATGGCCGACGACGCGATGAAGATCATAGACGACGCCCGCGCCTTCATCGAAGCCGGCGTTTTCGCCTTCATCGTCGAGCAGGTGCCGACCGACGTCGCCGCTTACCTCGCGGAGACCTTCGCGGCGCCCATGATCACGCTCGGCGGCGGCACGAAGAACGACGGCGTCTACCACATCAGCGGTGATCTGGTCGGCTACAGCGCATTCCCAATTCCGAAGAACCGCGGCGCATTTGCCGACGTTCGCCCGATCATCGAAACCGCGCTCACGGAATACCGCGACGCGGTCGTGGCGAGCGCGTACCCGCTCGAGGAAAACACCTTCCGAATGACGCCTGAAGAGCGAGAGAAATTTCTCAAGCAGGCCGGCACCAGCAATGGAGGTTTCGCCCACGAAGCAGCCGAATAGGAATCCAAAGAACGAAATAAAACAAAATAAAGGGGAAGCGCTTGGTGATGAAGCTCAACAGTAGACTGTGGGCAGCGACCCTCGTGGGGGCGCTTTTGGGCGCCGGCCCGGTCGCGGCCACCGAATACAATACGTCTTCGTATGACGCAGTCGCCCAACAGGCGAAGCGTGCATCCGGCGAGCCGGTCTCCATCAGCACGAACCTGTTCGTCGGCTGGACCGGCGCGTGGGACACCATTCTGATGAAACAGCTCAACCTCTGGCAGAAGTGGCTGCCGGAAGGGAGCAAAGTGGAGTGGAAGCGTAACCTGCAAGGCCCGCCGGTCATCACTGACCTGCTCGCCAACAAGCAGCAGATCGGCTACCTCGGCGACAACCCCGCTGTGCTCTCGACCACGAAGTCTGCGATTGCGCCGGTCTATATGGTCGGCATGAATGCGGTTTCGCCGAGCCGCATGTGCGGTTTGCTACTGGTGCGTAAAGGCGCGCCTCAGTTCGCCACGACCGAAGAAGCCGTGAAATGGCTCGATGGCAAGACAGTCGGCGTCCCTAAAGGCAGCTGCGCTGACCGGCTCGCCCAGAGTGTGACGAAGAAGGCAGGCATTAAGCCTGTCTGGCAGCAGATGCAGGCCGAGGTGATCGTCACCAGTCTGCAGGCCGGCCGCATCGACGCAGCGGCCGTCTACGAGCCGCATGCGACCAAGGCTGTTTTCGATGGCTACGCCGACTTTGCAGCGTCTTCGGCGGACCTTGGCGAGAGCGACGCCAACGCCATCCTGATGCGCGGCGACTTCATCGACAAGCATCGGGATGTCGCGGTCGCCTGGCTCAAGGCGAACATTGAGGCGCTGTACTATCTCCGCGACAAGCCGAAGGAGGCGATCGAGGTCCTCAAGAAGGAACTGCCGGACTACACGCGTGAAGAGCTGTGGCACTCGATCTACGGCAACCCGCCGGAGAGGGTGAAGCCGGACCCGGTCGCGTTCAAGGCGATGATGACCATCACGTCTGAAGAACGGGGCTTGGTCGGCCGCATCTATGAGTTTCTGAAGGGCCTCAAAGTCGTCCAGGCGCCGACGCTTCCTGACAGCGCCATCAGGACCGACCTCATCGAACAGGCGTTCAAGGAGCTCAACCTCGATCCGACAAAGGGGCTGTTTGAACTCACCGCGAAAGAAGCGGAAGACTGTCCCTACAAGGGCGACCAACTCGTGTCGGGCGGCTGACTGGCAGCGCCGACGATCGGCCTGGGCGCCAAAGGTCTTGGCGTCCGGGCCATCCCGCCAGAACACGAGAGAGACATGTCATGGCAACAACTCAGTTCGCGGTAGGCCGAACGCAGAACACGACGGCCGCGCCGAGCTTGGACGATTATGACGCGCGTCTGAGGCGGTCGCCCGACTGGCCGATCGCCCGTGGCGCCCCGATGCTTCGGTTGCGTCGTGCGCTGCTTAGCAAGCCCGTCCGCAGGACCGCCTTAGGGTTCGCGGTCTTCTTCGCCCTTTGGTATCTCGCGACCGCCGTCTTCCAGCTCCCGCGGTTCAATTTCATCCCGAACCCGCTGTACCTGTTCGAACAGTGGACCAGCCGCGAGCCGCAATACGGCATCTCGCTCTTCACGCCGGACTATTACGAGCACATCGCGATAAGCGTATTGCGGGTGTACGTCGCTTTTTTCCTCTCGATCGCGCTCGGCGCGCCGATCGGCATCTTGATCGGGTGGAGCAAGCTCGGCCACAACTTGTTGTTTCCTCTTGTCGAGCTGCTGCGTCCGATCCCCCCGCTGGCGTGGGTTCCTATCGCGGTCCTGATATTCGCAGGCACCGAGTCGCCGGTCATTTTCGTGACGATGCTCGCGAGCTTCTTCGCGACCGTCCTCAACACATATCTGGGCGTGCGTTCGATCGACGAGAACTACTTTCGCGCGGCGAGCTGCCTGGGCTATTCGAAGCGCGCGGTGCTCTTCCGGGTCGTCGTGCCTGGCGCGCTGCCGTTTATCTTCACCGGCATGCAGATCGCAATGGGCGTCGCCTGGTTCTCGCTGGTCGGCGGGGAACTGATCGCCGGCCGCGCCGGCCTCGGCTACATGATTTTCGACGGCTACACTCAGGTGGCCATTCCCAACATCTTCATCGGCATGATCACGCTCGGCGTACTCGGTTGGCTGTCCAGCGCAATGATCAGGGCCGTCGGACAGTTTCTGATGCGCTGGCAGCAGAAATCGAGAGGTGAGGCATGAGCGCCCAAGTCGAATCCGCCGCGATCGCCACCGCCCCGCAAGCCGTCAAGTCCAAGGCCAGGCGCATGTCCCTCAACTCGACGATCCTCCAGCAGGCCACCGGCATTCTGCTGTTCTTCGCTATCTGGCAGCTGGTGCGGACGCTTGGATACCTCGCTCTGCTTCCCAGTCCGGCGGAGGTCGCTGCCGCGATCCCATCGTTCATCCAGCAGGAAGGCTATTGGATGAGCTGGGTTAGCAGCGCGCGACGCGTTTTCCTCGGCTTCGGGATCGCCGCGGCGCTCGCTGTGCCCCTCGGGATCTGGATCGGCACGTCGGTCAGAGCCCGTCAGTCCGTGTTCCCGATCCTCGAGATCGTTCGGCCGATCCCTCCGGTCGCCTGGCTGCCGCTGGCGATCCTGTTCTGGCCCTCGTCTGAAATGACGATGGTCTACCTGACCTTCATCGGCGCCTTCTTCCCGATCTTCATCAACGTCCTCGCGGGCATCGACAACGTCGATATCCGCTACATCCAGGCGGCTCGGTCGCTCGGCGCTGGGCGCGCCGCCATGTTCTGGAAAATCCTCGTGCCGGCGACGCTGCCGTCGCTGTTCACAGGCCTGACGATCGCTATCGCGATCACGTGGGAAGTCGTTATCGCCGCTGAGATGGCGTCCGGTAGCGACGGCCTCGGCTATCTGACCTGGAACTCGTACATGAGCCAATCGATGGTCGGCATCATCATCGGGATGATTAGCATCGGCATCGCGGGGCTGCTGTCTAGCGTGGCCATGAGCTTGATCGGGCGCACCGCGGCGCCGTGGACCCGGCGTTGAGACGGAGCGCACCAATGACCACCCGAGAGAACAGACTTAGCGTGCTTCGGCTCAACTCGTTCATGAGCCAGGCCCCTCGACCAATGCTCGACGAGATCTCGTTTTACGCTCGCGAGGAAACATTCGCCCCCCATGACTTCATTTTCGCCAAGGGCGATCAGGCGGCGGACTTCTACATCCTCATGGACGGCCGGGTCGGACACCCGGAAGTCCGCCTCAACGACCACAACCTGTCCATCACTCAGGAGACCGCGACGCCGGGTCAACTGTTTGGCTACGCCGCGGCCGTCCAGGGCGCGGCCCGTGTAATCTCGGCGCGCTGCGAGACCGAAACGAAGGTCCTCGCGATCGATGGCCGTCGCTTCCAGGAAACCTGCCAGCGAAACGGCCCGCAGGGAGAGGCTCTGGTCCGGGAGCTTGCGAGGATTTATGCGAGCTACGAATTCAAGACCACCGGCCAGTCGGGGTGGATCTCAATCCGCAACGCCTCGAAGGTCTATTCGCCGGGGCCGAACTCCGTCGTCGCCCTGGACAACTGCTCGATCGAGATCCGGCCTGGCGAGTTCTGCGCCATCGTCGGTCCGTCCGGCTGCGGAAAGTCGACGCTGCTCAACGCGATCGCCGGCTTCGACGAACTCTCCGACGGCGTCGTCTATCTCGACGGCGAATGGATCAACCGACCGGGTTCGGCCCCCAAGCCCGGACCAGACCGCATCGTGGTGTTTCAGAACGGCGCATTGTTCCCCTGGGCCACGATTCGGGAGAACCTGATCAGGGGCCCCTTGCTGCGCGGCGTGGAGAACGAGGCGAGCGTCACGAAGCGCGCCGAAACTCTTCTCGCCCGCGTCGGTCTGTCGGACGTGATGGACCTTTATCCCGGGATGATCTCTTCGGGAATGTGCCGACGTGTAGAAATCATCCGCGCGATCCTCAACAATCCCAGGGTTATTCTGCTGGATGAGCCGTTTCGCGGCCTCGACGCTCTCTCTAAGGCCGTTACGCAAAACGCTCTTCTCGAGCTCTACGACATGTCGAAGAAGACCGTACTCTTCATTACCCACGATCTTGAGGAGGCGATCTATCTGGCGGACCGTGTTCTAGTTATGTCCTCTAGGCCCGGCCGGATTAAGCAGACCATCTTCGTCGACCTACCGCGCCCGCGCGACATCAAGATGCTCGGAACTCCGGAGTTTCTGCGCCGGAAAGAGGAAGCGATCGAGGCCGTGCACGAGGAGGCTGTCAAAGCTTTCACGGCCGGCGAACGTGAATTCGCGTGAGGGAGGCGACTGTGGGTAGAAACGGAACGTCATTCAGCGCCGAACTCGAAGGCGTTGGGAAGGTCTATTCCCGCGCCGGCGAGGCCGAGGTGGTTCTTCGCAATTGCTCCTTCGCGCTGGAGCCGAACAAGCTGACTGTCCTGATTGGGCCGTCCGGTGCGGGAAAAAGCACCATCGTCAAGCTGCTCGCGGGGCATGAAAGGCCAAGCGTTGGCTCGGTGAAGGTCAACGGATCCGAGGTTCGCGGACCTGGTCCAGATCGCATGCTCGTGTTCCAGGAGACGGCGCTCTTTCCCTGGATGTCTCTCACCGAGAATGTCGCGTTTGGGCCCCTCCAGGCCGGACGGGCGGCGAGCAAGGCGCGGAGCGAAGCGAATGCGCTGCTGAAGAAAGTCGGGCTGAGCGGCTTCGAGGCTCGATATCCGAACCAGCTCTCGGGGGGGATGCAGAGGCGCGCCGAGGTCGCGCGCGCTTTGATCAACAGGCCTGATCTCCTACTGCTGGACGAACCTTTCCGCGGCCTCGATCACATGTCCCGCGGCCTGATGCAGGAATACTTCGGGCAGTTGTTCGAGGAGCATCGGACGACGACGCTGTTCGTCACGTCGGAAGTCGACGAGGCGATCTTCCTCGCGGACCAGATCATCGTGCTGAGCTACAAGCCGACTTGCGTGAAGGAGATCATCGACGTGCCGATCGCGCGACCGCGCGACATGCACCTCTTTACCTCTGCGCAATATGGCGAGCTGAAGGAGCGCGTGCTCGACCTGCTCTACGAAGAGGCCGTCAAGGGCTTTGCGGCCGGAGCGATCGAGGCCAAGGACATGGAGCGCGCTGGCGCGGTCGGGGTCTAGTCATGGACGATGCGGTCATCACGGCGCCGGCAGGTTCTTCAACGCCACGGACTGGGGTGGAAGGTCCCTCAAACGCGTTGCGAAGCGCTCTCAGGGACCGTCGGTTCTTCTGGTCGCTCGAGTACATACCCTCGAGTCAAAAGGTGCTGAGGGACGACTTCAGCAAGCTCGAGGAACTGGCCTCCGCCGTTAGCCTCATGCCGACGTTAACGGGGTTCTCGGTCACTGACCGGGTGATTTCCGATCACGATCCGGACCCGCTTGCCGCCGCGAGCCATCTGATGGCCAAGACCGGCAAGCAGCCGCTCGTCCATTTCTCTGGCAAGGGGCGGGAGACGCATCATCTCGAGGACACCCTGCGCCGGATGCAGGACAACGGCCTCGAGAACATCCTCATGCTGACGGGCGACCGATTGCACGAGGAGCCTGTCGGCTCGCGTCCGCGATATCTCGAGTCAGTTCCCGGCATCGCGATGGCGAAGGCGTTCAATCCGAACATCTTCGTCGCCGGGGCGCTCAATCCTTTCAAGTATCGCGAAGAAGACGGGATGGCACAGTACCTGAAGCTGGGCAAAAAGATAAATGCGGGATGCGATCTCATCATAACCCAGGTGGGGTACGACATCGTCAAGCATGAAGAGGCAATGTACTGGATCGATGGTCGGAGGTACAACACGCCGATCGTCGCCAACCTGATGCCAATGACAGCTGCTAGAGCGCGTTACATCCGCGCCAATCAGCTCGCAGGCGTCACCGTCACGGACTCGTTCCTGGCTCTGCTTGAAGCGGACGAAGCTCTGACGTCCGATCGCGGCGTCGCCCGGGCGATGAGGCGGCTCGCGCTCCAGATCCTCGGCGTTCGCTATCTCGGCTACGCGGGCGTGCAACTCACGGGGATCCACTCGCTCGCGAAGGTCAAGGAGCTCCAGGGCATCGTCCGCGAATGCTCGGAGATATGTCCGGATCGGATCACATGGCGGCGCGCCTGGGAGGAGGCCTGCACGCTTCCGAGCAGTGACCGAGCGTCTCTGGCTCCACGGGATGCTCCTTGGTACCTGCTCAAGGGTACGACGCAGTTCGCGTCGGGGAAGGCGCGCGCGAAGTATCACGCGATGAAGTTCGTCCATGACTGGGCGTTCGAGCGCGGGCCGCTGTCGCGACTGTTTGGGACCGCCGTCCGCGCCATCGGCCGGCGGACGGCGGCGGGCAAACTTACCGAGCGCGTGGAGCGCGCTATCAAGAACCCGATCTTCGGCTGCGAAACCTGCGGTATGTGCCGGCTCGCGGCGACCCAGTACGTCTGTCCAGAAACCTGCCCCAAGGGGCTGGCGAACGGTCCGTGTGGAGGCACTGCGAAGAACCTCTGCGAATTCCGCGATCGCGAATGCATTCACAGCGCGAAGTATCGGATCGCAAAATCGGCGGGGCGCCTCGATGAGCTCGAACGCCTGATCATACCGGCCGTGCCGGCCGAGCTCCGACACACTTCTTCCTGGCCGCCACATTTCAGAGGCCAGGGGCCGGCCATCAAGGTCGCGCAAGACGGCAGACTGTTTCCGCTCAACGTTCGGAGCGCCGTCGATGACGGAGCTCAATCGACTGTTTCAAACCCGGCGCTTACGTCGTAGCGCCACAACGCGTCTGATCGAAAATGCGCGGCATTGACATGCTTTGCGCCGCTCCATGCTCTGGGGCGGCATCGGGTCCTTGCGCCCTGCCGGGTCGCCAAATGCGACGGCGGCCGGGATGACCCTGACCTCAGGATGGTGGCGTCGAGTAACGCTGCGTACGATGCAGGCTGATCTGGTGGCCGGCCTGCTGGGCGCGTTGCTCGTGCTGCCGCAGGGCATCGCATTCGCGACACTTGCGGGCCTGCCGCCCCAGTATGGGCTCTACAGCGCGATCGTGCCGACGGTCGTCGCTGCCATCTTCGGATCGAGCTCTCACGTCGTGTCCGGTCCGACCAACGCGAACTCCCTCGCGCTGTTCGCCGCCATCAGTCCGATTGCCGTCGCCGGCAGCCCGGACTACATCGCGCTCGCCCTTGCGGTGACGATTATGGTCGGGGTGATCCAGTTCGCCGTCGGCGCGCTTAAGCTCGGAAGCCTGACCGACTTCCTCTCTCCCGCCGTCCTGCTTGGATTCACAAGTGGAGCCGCGGCGCTGATCGCCTGCTATGCGCTGCCCGACATGCTTGGACTGCCGTCAGCCAGCGGACATGGACCGGCGGCGGCGCTTGTCAGCGCGTTCGAGAACTGGCGCTCGATCAACTGGGCGGCGTTGGGCGTGGGCGTTGCGACCCTTGTCGTCGCAGTCGGCCTGCGCGCGATCTCCCGGAAAATCCCCTTCATGTTGATCGGATTGATCGTCGGTTGGGCGTTGTCGGAAGCAATCAACCTACGCCTCGGCTCAGAGGCGGTCACTGTGATCGGCGCGATACCGACGGCGATCCCATCCTTCGCCATTCCCGAGCCTCCGCTTCAGGATTTGGCTCGCCTCGCAGCCGCCGCCGCCGCCCTCGCCATCATCGCTCTTGGTCAGTCTGTCTCGATCGCCAAGGCGGTCGCGGCGAGGTCGGGAGAGCGCATCGACGTCAATCGCGAGTTCGTGGGACAGGGCTTGTCGAATGTGTTCGGCGGCCTTTCTTCTTCCTATCTGTCCTGTGGTTCGCTCAATCGTTCCCTCCCCAACTTCGAGGCAGGCGCTCGGACGCCTGTCGCTGCGATCTTCGCGGCGGCGGCGCTGATGGGTCTCGTCGCAGTCGCCGCGCCCCTCTTGCGGCAGCTTCCGACGGCCGCCATCGCCGGACTGTTGATTTACACGGCGTGGAGCCTCCTCGACTTTTCTCGCTTTATCGAGCTCGCCCGGCTCAACCGGATCGAGTTCGCGATCGCCGCGACCACGTTCTGCGCTATGGTGTGTCTGCCGTTTCATGTCGCCATCATGCTCGGCGCGGGCATGTCGCTGGCGGCCTATCTGAAGCGAACGTCGCGGCCGCACTTCAAGATCTTGGCACCGGATCCATCCGACCCCTCACGGCGCTTCACGCCGCTCGATGAGTTCGAGCAGCCGCCCGCCGAATGCCCGCAGCTCAAGCTGCTGAGGATCGAGGGGGCCACCTACTACGGCGCCACGCAATTCGTCGGCGACAGGCTTCACGCGCTCAGGCTCCAGGCGCCCGGCCAGAAACACCTTCTGGTGATGGCGAGGAGCATGAACTTCATCGATCTCGCAGGCGCGGACCTGTGGAAGATGGAAGGCGTCCGACGGCGCGCGGAGAACGGAGATCTCTACTTTCATCGGCCCAGAGCGGCTGTGATCGAGCTTTGGGGCCGAACCGGCTTCCTGAAGTGGCTCGGCACCGACCGGATCTTCGGCTCGAAGGCCCAAGCTATCTCGGCCATCTACCCGCGTCTCGATCCGAAGATCTGTGAAACCTGCACGGTTCGCGCATTCCTGGAATGCGGCGCGAACGGTTCGCCCGGCGACCGAGAACCGCGCCTCGCGCCGAGGCTGGCAATCCTGGAGGCGCCGGCGGGAAGTCGGCAGGAGGCTCATGCCCATGAGCGCTAGAAGTCAGTTCAACCAGCCGAGCGGGGGCGCCGGGCATGCCCGACGCAACGCTGGAGCAAGCGTCACAGACCCTGCGCTTATGGCCGATTTGCTCTGCGCGCCGTCGCATCTGCGCAGCGACGCGTTCTTGGCGCGTTTCCTTCAGATGCACCCCAAGGAGATCGAGCTCTCGCTTGGGCGAATGCAGCGTCTGCTCGCCGATCTCGGACATCCCGAACGGCGTCTTCCCGCGACCGTGCAGGTGGCCGGCACCAATGGGAAAGGCTCGACGACGGCCTTTCTGAAATCGATGCTCGAAGCCCGCGGTTTGGCGGTGCACGTCTACACGTCGCCGCATCTCCTGCGTTTTCACGAGCGCATCAGGCTCGGCCGGCGGGGGGGCGGCGTGCTCGTCAGCGAGACCCAGCTTGCGGAGAGCTTCGCAGAGGTCGAACGTGTCAATGCGGGTCGGCCCATAACCTTCTTCGAGATCACGACGGCCGCGGCCTTCCTCCTCTTCTCGAGACACCCCGCTGACGTCTTTCTGCTCGAAGTGGGATTGGGCGGTCGATGCGACGCGACGAACGTCGTTCCGTCAGCCGCCGCCAGCGTCATCACGTCCGTCGGCCTGGATCACCGCGAGTTTCTTGGCGACGACGTCGGCTCGATCGCGCTAGAGAAGGCAGGGATCCTCAAATCTGCGACGCCGGCCTTCATCGCCCGCCAGCAGCCGGAGGCGCTCGCTGCGATCGAACAGGCGTCCGAATTGGTCGGCGCCAGGCTTCGCATAGCGGGTCGTGACTGGCTCGCGCATGAGGCGCACGGCGCGTTAATCTACGAGGACGAGAGGCAGCGGCTTTCCTTGCCGCTCCCCAGCTTGATCGGCTCCCATCAGATCGAAAACGCGGGCTGCGCGATAGCCGTCGCAAGGGCGTGTGAGGAGTGGGCGATCGAAGTTCGCCACATCGAAGCCGGTCTGTCGTGCGCCAAATGGCCGGCGCGAATGCAGTCGCTCCAAAATGGTCGCCTTGCCGGTCTCGCGCCGATGGACTCCGAGATTTGGTTGGACGGCGGACATAATCCGGACGGCGGCCGGGCGATCGCGCTTACCCTCGAGCAACTCCAGCGAGGCTCTCCGCGTCCGCTCATGCTGATCGCAGGCATGATGCGGACAAAGGATTCAGACGGCTTCTTCGAAGCCTTTACGCGCCATGCGCCGAGCGTATTCGCGGTTCCCATCGCCGCGGTCGCAAGTCGGCGCCCGCTCGACATCGTACTGTCCGCCCGTCGGGCCGGTTGCGCCGCCGAAGCAGTGGATTCGATCCCGGAAGCGTTGCGGATCATCGCCAGGCGTTTTCCAAGCGATCCGCCTAGAATTCTGATCACTGGATCGCTTCATCTCGCCGGCGAAGCGCTGGCGCTGGACGGCGTTTGCGTTACGTAAAATGCGCCGTCCCGGTCCGAGGCGACCGAGGGCTACGCGCTCGGCGAGGTCTGGGCCCGGCCCGGCCTCGACGTCCGGACGAGGCAGATCGCGACCGTGGCGGTGTTCGCAGCGCTGGGAAATCCCGCGTACATAATCGCGCGGAGTTCGCCTCGAACGCGATCTTGAGCTGGGCGGACGAGACCGGCGTCGGCTGGCATTACATCGCGCCAGGCAAGCCGCAGCAGAACAGCTTTATCGAGAGCTTCAACGGCCGGCTGCGGGATGAACTGTGAACGAGACGCTGTTCCGGTCACTGCCGCACGCCCGGGCCAGGCTCGCAGCTTGGTGCCGCGACTACAACGAAGGAGCGACCACACTCGAAGTTCGGCTGGATGACGGCTGGGGACCACGCCCGCGTCCTCATCGAAACCGCCGGCCGAACCGCTGCGCAACCCGACCGCTCCGGCTTCGGCCTCTTGCACCCGCCATCGACGATGGCTCAGATAACGACAGGACTCTCGCTTTCGCTGGATGAAAACGGGGGTCACGTCAGAACTTCCGACGCATTGACTTTCGCCATGGCCGCAGCTCTCAGCCCATTTGTTCTTCTCCTCCAACGTATCTCAGCAGCGTAACGCATAACAGTAAACACCCCCTTTAAAGGGGGGGTGTTACATGTTACGCCGTTACACGCTGCGCCGTAACACCACACAAAAATGTTACGTTACGTCATCGATGTTTCGCTGTTACCGAGGGGCTGTTACGCTCCAGCGGCCATCCCCGGAAGTGACGATAAGTGCTTCGGCGACTAGCGTCTCTCGACCACGGCGGAAGCGCATTTTCTTCGCTGCAGCCGTGTCGGTTGAGGCGTTGTCCACGTCGTAGCGGGCGCGCCACGTCGCCTCTGTGACGGACACACCGTCGGCATCTGCGATGGCCGCCTCTAGAGCGGACAAGACGCCTTGTTGTGCCACCGTGAGAGCGCGCGGCTTGGCCTGCTCGATCTCGGTCGGCTCGTTCAATAGGCCTGCAAGGTTGCCCTCGGCTGGAACGACAACGGGCGCGCACGGAACACGGCCGTCTTTGAGAGCGGGGAGATCCACGTTCTTCAGCGTGAAGGCGAACCGCGACTTGTCCGGGCCATCGCTGTTCTTGAGGACAGTAGCGAAGTGGCCGCCCGCCTTTCGCTTGACGTTTATGCTCAGGTCGATGGCCCCGTTGAGCGACCCGTGGCCGCGCATACGAGCATCATCGGCCAGGGGCGTGTGATGAACGAGCAGTACGTGCGCGCCGATGTGCTTCCGAATGCGGTCAACGGAATGCAACATCATCGAAAGGGCGGCTTCGTCGCTATCGCTGCCGCCGGCCAGTCCTCTCGCCAAGGTGTCGATAACGACGAGGTTCACTGGCGGCGCATAATCGCCAATCCGCATCCGCTCCGCCGCTGACCATGCGCTGGCGGCGATATGATCGCCAGCCGAAGGCTCGCGTAAGTCTATTGGAGCGCCGCATACGGCGACCGGAAGCTCGAAGTCGACGGCGTGTTCGTGCACGAACGCGCAGATGCGGCGTTCGACCTGGGCGGTCCGCTCTAGCGCGAGATAAAGCACGCCAATCGGCGCCGGACCGTCGGCATAGAGCAAATCACCCGTGGGCCGGCCGAACCACGGCATCGCGCTGGCCGCGCGGCAGCACAGGTCCGTCACGAAATTCGACTTTCCGGCCTCTGGCGCACCAAAAACTACCGACACCTCGTCGAGCGCGAAGAGGCCGTCGACTATGAACTCGCGCGCCGGTCGCGCAGCGAAGTCGCTGGGGGTCGAAAAGCTGAGTGCCCGGCCCGAGAAGGGGTCTGGAGACCAGAGATCATACGCTTTCATCGTGATAATCCCGAGCGACGATTTGAGATAGTCGCGCTTGTGGCATCCATGCAAAAACGTCCTTGTTGTGCTGATGGTTCAAGCCCCTTTCTTCCGAGGAGAGAGGCAGGGCTTTTTGATGCAGCGTTTTAGATGAATGCCGCGATAGCCGCGGCACCTTCCAGAAGGTTGCAAGTTCGGGCGATGCGGTCATGCGGCGAGGAGCTTCGCGAGCGCACGAACCGTACTTTCGCGCCATGTGCCGAGACTGACGATTTCAATGGGTTGCGTTCGGCTAGAGTGGCCGAAACGGTCCTCCGCTACCAACGATTTCAAGCACTTAACTCTACCTCTTCCGTGTCAAAGCCTCTGTGAGGCGGATTTGGGGCGGCTTTTCGATTTGCCCCGGTGTGCGAGCGGCAATTCCTCATCGGCGCCTACAGCCAATCCCTCATCCGTGGGGATGACGCCAGCGCGTCCGATGTAACCGGCCGGGACGGGCGGCGAGCCGGCAATCCCTGATCGCCACCCGCAGCCATCGATGGATCGTAGCTCGCTTTCAGTGCAGGCCATCGATGTGGCCGAACGCAGCGCCGAGTCGGTAGAACCGGTTGGGCGTGCGCGCCCAGCCCGCCTCCGGCGCAATCCGCCGCACCAGACGGGTGCGCACGAAATGACCGTCTGGGACGACATTGAGGCAGGCAGGCTCGCACGCGTCCTTGAGGACTGGATGCCCGCTCAGTCACCCTTGAGCCTCTACTGCCCCAGCCGCCGTAACCCGACAGCAGCCTTCAAGGCGTCCATCGACTTTGCGCGACAACGCGCTGACGCCAGCGCCGGCCCCACGGGATCTGGATGCTGAAAGGCGCCAATAGCGGTCGCGGCCGTTGCGGCGCAAGCCGGACGTTCGATCGTAGAACCTAAACCGGTGTTTGGCAGCCGAGCACAGTCGCGTCCTTAGGCGGATTTTGCAGATGACGCCGTCGCAAGGCCCGGCGAACGAAGCCATAACATAGTAGTGCGTCATCGCAGCGGCTCTTGCCAAGCTGTCATCTCATCAGAATGTCAGCCGGACGTTCTCTTTGACCTCTCTCATAACAAAAAAGGTCCGGGTGTTCTGGACGCCTGGGAGCGCGATGAGGGTCTGACTCTGCAGCTTGTTGAAATCGGCGATGTCGCGTGCGCGGATCTTCAGGAAGTAATCGAACTCGCCCGCCACCAGGATGCAGTCAATGATCTCCTTCACCTTCAGCACCGCTTCCTCGAAGTTGTTGCGGCTGTCGGGCGAGGAACGGTCGAGCACGACGCCGATCATAACGAGCGCCCCCAGACCGACCGAAGTGGGGGCTACCTCCGCCCGAACCCCAGTGATGTGACCCTTCTCGAACAACCGCTGCGTTCGCCGGTGGCAGGTGGCTGCGCTGACGCCCACGCGCGTCGCGAGGTCGGCGTTCGTCAGCCGTCCATCCGCATGAAGCGCGCGAAGAATTTTCAGATCGATACGATCGAGTGCGCTGGTGAAAGAATCTTTCACATTAGACCCTGATTTGGAACGTCCCTCGGAAATTGAGTGACAAACTGGCGTTTTATGCAAGCCGAGAAGCTAAGTTAGAAAGCACCTTTCTTATCGCCTCCTCTATCGTCCGCTCCTCTTAAGCAAAGGGTGAGCGCCTTGATCAACGCAATTCGGACCACTGCCGCGGCCAGTCTCATGAGCAACGCGCGAGCTGCGCCGTTGCGTATGAATCAAGCCATTCGTCTTTCTGCCTTCGCCTTAGCCGCGTCTCTTTCAACCGGAGCCGTCGCGGACTTGGCCGCCCACAAGCAGATGATCGCCGTCAAGGAAGCGGCCGCTGTCCAGTGGAAGCCCGCGCCGGCCGCCCTGCCGAAGGGGATCGAGATCAGCGTCATCATGGGAGACCCGGACAAGCCAGGTCCATTTGCGCTGAGGCTCAGGATCCCTCCCTCGACCATTATCGCTCCTCACACCCATGCGACCGACGAGACCGTCACGCTGCTCGACGGCGCCCTCGTCCACGACATGGGCGAGAAAATGGTTGAGAGCCGCGGAGAACCCTTCCGGGAAGGCGGCTTCCTCTACCTGCCGGCCCTGATGCCGCATTCGCTCTGGACCAAGGATCAGTCGGCAGTGATCCAGGTCAACGGCACCGGTCCATTCGGCCTGAACTACGTCAATCCTGCCGACGACCCCAGCAAGGCGCGCTGAGTGCAGCGTCTTCGCCGAATTGATTTCCAAAACTCTAAAACGAAAGAGCCCGCGACATGGGACTGACACACCTCACGCTGTCGCTCGCCGGGAGCGTGATGCTCGCCATGGCGGCGCTTACGCCCGCCTACGCCGTTCCAGTCAAGAACGTCGTCATCGTCCACGGGGCGCTGGCGGACGGCTCCGGCTGGCGCAAGGTCCACGATCTGCTCACGGCCAAGGGATTTAAGGTCAGCGTGGTGCAGCCGCCGATGACGACGCTGAAGGACGACGTGGCTGCAACGCGCCGCATCCTCGATCTCCAGGAAGGCCCTTCAGTGCTCGTGGGCCATAGCTATGGCGGCATGGTGGTGACGCAGGCGGGCTCTGCGAAGAACGTCGCGGGCCTAGTCTACATCGCGGCTTTCCAGCCGGACGAAGGCGAGAACCTGCTCGATCTCGCGGGCCGGACGCCGCCGGCGACGACCGGCATCAAGGCGACGGCCGACGACTATCTCTATCTCGACCCGAAGGCTTTTGCGGCCGACTTCGCCGCCGATGTGCCTGCGGCGGACGCCGCGTTCATGGCGGCCTCGCAGGTGTTTCCGTCCAAGGCGAGCTTCGAGGCGAAGATCAGCCAGCCGGCGTGGAAGACAAGGAAGAGCTGGGCGCTCATCGCGACCGAAGACCGGGCGATCCACCCCGACCTGATGCGTGAAATGGCAAAGCGCGCTGGAAGCAGCGTGACTGAGGTCAAAGCCAGCCACGCTTTGTTCATGTCGCAGCCGACGGCAGTCGCTGACCTGATTGAAACGGCTGCGCAGGCGCTTTCGAAGTGAAGTCCTCTTCTCAGTCGGAAGCCTTGCGGCCGGACTATGACGTCATCGTCTGCGGCGCCGGTTCGTCCGGCTCCGTGGTCGCCGGGCGACTGGCCGAGAACCCGGATGTGCGTGTGCTGCTGATCGAAGCGGGCGGCGGCGATGAGGCAGAGACAGTTCTCGACCCGTCTCAATGGCCCGCAAATCTCGGTAGCGAACGCGACTGGGCCTTCCAGGCCGAACCCAATCCGCATCTGGGCGGCCGCTCGCTTCCGATGTCGATGGGCAAGGGCCTCGGCGGTGGCTCCAGCATCAACGTCATGGTCTGGGCGCGCGGGCACCACCGCGACTGGGATTTTTTTGCGGCTGAAACGGGAGATCCAGACTGGGGCTACAAGTCGGTCCTGGGGATCTACCGCGACATCGAGAATTGGCGGGGAACGCCGGACCCACACTACCGCGGGACATCGGGTCCGGTCTGGGTGCAGCCCGCGCCCAATCCAAGCCCGATCGCCGACGCAATGCTGGACGCGGCGGCTGAGATTGGCGTCCCAACGTTCGACCATCCTAACGGCGCGATGATGGAAGGCCCCGGGGGCGCAGCGATCTCAGACGTCCTCATTCGCGACGGCCGCCGCCATTCGCTGTTCCGCGCCTATGTCCATCCGAAGATGGGCCGCTCAAATCTGACCGTGTTGACCCACGCCACCGTTCGCCGCGTCGTGATCGAGGGCGGCCGGGCTACCGGCGTCGAGATCCAGCGCGGCAGTGCTGTCGAAACCATCCGGTGCCGGTTGGAAGTCGTCCTGTCGCTTGGAGCGATGCACACGCCGAAGGTGCTGATGCATTCCGGCGTCGGCGATGAGGCCGAGCTCGGTCGCTTCGACATACCCGTAAAGCTGCACCTGCCGGGCGTCGGCCAGAACCTGCAGGACCATCTGTCGTTCGGATGCATCTGGGAATATCGCGAGCCGCTTGCGCCGCGAAACGGCGGCAGCGAGGCGACGCTTTATTGGAAGAGCCGTCCCGAGCTCGAGACGCCCGACCTACTGTTCTGCCAAGTGGAGTTCCCGGTTCCGAGCGACTGCACCGCCGCCCGCGGCGCCCCCGCGCACGGCTGGACGATGTTCGCGGGCCTCGCCCGTCCCGGCAGCCGCGGCAGGGTGCGCCTCACCGGCGCCGATCCGTCGACGCCCATCACCATCGACGCCGATGCGCTGTCCGACCCCGCAGACATGGATACGGCGCTCAGCTGCGTCGATCTCTGTCGCGAACTCGGCAACGCCCAGGCCTTCAAGCCGTTCGTGAAAAGCGAGGCGTTGCCCGGGCCGCTTAAAGGCGAAGCCAAGAAGCAGTTTTTGCGCGAAGCTGCGGTCACCTACTGGCACCAGAGCTGCACGGCCAAAATGGGTCGAGATCACATGTCCGTCGTGAACGGAGCTCTCGAAGTCTACGGCGTCCGCGGGCTTCGCATCGCCGACGCTTCCATCATGCCGCGAGTCACGACCGGCAACACGCAGGCGCCGTGCGCGGTCATCGGCGAACGCGCGGCGCGGATGATCGGAAATGCGCACGCCCTCTAAACGGGACCGCGGAGCGCCAACAGCAGGCGTTCCGTTCTTGCTCGAAAGCGGACGTAACTGAAGAAGGCGGCTGACCCGTCGAACGGTCCGCCGCCTTTGATGATCCATTCCTTTTTTAGTCGCAGGTCGGTCCTGCGGAGGCCTTGATGGCGGGACCGCTCAGGCCAATCCGGCCTTGCGTTGGCGAGCGCTGCTGACGGTCAACCAGACCGCTGAAACCAGGAAGTAGAAGGCGCCGAAGGCGGCGTAAGGCGCGATGTCGGCGATGCTGGCCGGCTTGGAACCGGTCGCTTGGATCAACATGTACGCCCCGGCGAGACCCGACTGGGCGCCGCTTAAAACCATCGCCCACTGCGCACCCATCCGCCAACGGCGCACGCCGGTGAGCAACTGAAACAGCCCTGAGAGGATCGCCCAGACGCCGAACACAGCCAACACCTCGTTAGGTCCGAGGCCAAGGGCGACGGCCACCGCGAGTGTCGTAACGGCGCTTGCCGTCACGTTCAGGCTCTGGCTGCGATTGGCGCTGAGACCGCCGTTACGCCGGGCATCTACAAGATTGGCGATCGCGTCCCAGGCCGGATAGGCGACAAGGAGCGCCGCGGCAGCGAGCGGCATTTGGCGGCCGACGGCGAGGGCGACCGCTACCCACGCAATCGAGAACGCCGCGCGTACGAAATAGTAGTTTCTGAGCCAGCGCGAAGCGGCGGGGCGATTGGGCTGGCGCGTCATCCGGATGTTCATGGAAGCTCTCATGTTTGTCCCGTCCGGTGTCGGACGATCCGACCATTATCGGTCGGCGCCGAAGCGCCTGGACGGTGCGATTGTCTGACTTGGAAGCGACGTGATATCAGTCCGATAGCCGCCGTCCTCGTCCCGCAAGTAACGGCACCAGAGGCTCTCCAGCCATGGCCGATTCACTGGAAAACTTGATCGTTCGTCCGGAACCCGACACGTCAGTGGCGGCTTCGGCCGATCTGCTGTCGAGCGTGCTGTCTCAGATCCGGCTCACGGGCGACCATGTGTTCGCTCGCGTGCTCGCCGCGGGAGAGCAGCTACTGATGAGCGACGGCGAAGCACATGTCGTGGTCGTGACGAAGGGCGGCGTCCGATTGAAGGGCGGCGATCAAGCAGCTTTACAAGTCGACGCCGGCGACCTCGTGCTGTTGTCCCATGGCCCCGGCGACAGGGAGCTTTCGGCGGCCGACGGTTCGGCCGAGATCGTGGTCTGCCGTTTCTGGTTCGATCCAGACAGCTTACGTGGCATGGTCTTCGCGCTGCCTGCCTCTATTCACCTCACGCATGCCGAGGCCGCCGACTGGATCGACGGCATCGTGCATTTCATGATGATCGAGGCCGACGACGTGCAGCCTGGGTCAGGCCTCATGATCTCGCGGCTGATCGACCTTGTGGTGATCCGAGTGTTGCGGACCTGGGTGCAGCTCGGCCGCGCGTCGGGATGGCTCGGTGGGCTCTCCGACGCTCGCGTCGCGCGCTGCCTGAAGATGATCCACGCTGACCCCATGCGCCGCTGGAGCGTCGCGACGCTTGCGGAGGCGGCGGGCATGTCGCGGTCGAATTTCTGCGACCGCTTCGCGGCGCTCGTCGGCCGCTCCCCGCTGCGCTACCAGAACGAATGGCGCCTCGGCCTCGCCCGGCGCATGCTGGCCGAGCCCGACGCGCGGGCCGGAGAGGTCGGCCTGCGCATCGGCTACGCCTCGGAGGCCGCCTTCAGCCGGGCCTACAAGGACTTCTTCGGTCACTCGCCGCGGAACGCGCTGAAGTCGGGCGGGGTTGCGTGATGTGGCCGTGTCAGGCCGCGCTGGCTGCGAAACCCGTCGAGCGCGAGAGTGCGTCCCAGGTCGACATCTCCGTCCTCATGGCGTCGAGCTTCTGCTCGACGAGGGCGAGCGCATCCTCGCCTAAGAAGAGGCGGGTCGGCGGGTTCTCCGCTTCGACGAGCGCCAGCAGCGCCTCAGCCGCCTTCGCCGGATCGCCCGGCTGATTGCCGCTCTTCGCCTGCCGCGCGGCGCGGATGGGGTCCATGACTGCGTCGTAGTCGGAGATGCTGCGCGCCGCGCGTTCCATCGAACGTCCCGCCCAGTCGGTCCGAAACTGGCCGGGCGCCAAAGCCGTCACCTTGACGCCGAAGCTCGCGACCTCCTTGCCGAGCGCCTCCGAGACGCCCTCAAGCGCAAATTTGCTGCCGCAGTAGAAGGCGATTCCCGGCATGGTGATGAAGCCGCCCATGGAGGTCACGTTGACGATGCGTCCGCGACGTCGCTCCCGCATGCCGGGCAGCACCGCCTTCATCAACGCGACCGGCCCGAACACATTCGCGGCGAACTGCCGTTCGAGGTCGTCGATGGAGGATTCCTCCAGCACGCCTTCCTGACCGTAGCCGGCGTTGTTGACCAGCACGTCGATCGGACCGGCCAGTCGCTCCGCCTCGGCAACGGCAGGCGGAATGGCCTGGAAATCGGTCACGTCGAGAAGAAGCGGATGCGCGCGACCCGGCGCGAGGGTCGCGAAGGCCTCGCGGTCGGCTTCGCGCCGGACGGTGCCGACGACGCGATGGCCTGCCGCGAGGGCGCCCGCTGCGAACGCGTGACCGAGGCCGGAGCTCACACCGGTGATGAAGAATGTTCTTGAGGAGAGCGCCATGTTCGAACTCCGTGTCGACAATTAATTATATCATGATATAGATACGGCATGAGCGATCGCAAGACCAAAGCCTCTTCGCCTGCAACGCGAGGCGAGCCGCTTCGCCTGAAGGTGCTGGACGCCGCCGAGCGGCTGCTGCGCCAAGGGAAAGCGGAGTTTTCGATGCGCGACCTCGCCGCGGAGGCGGGCGTCAGCTTCGCGACGCCGTTCAACCAGTTCGGCGGCAAGGCGGCGATCATGCACGCCCTGTCGGGGCGTCGGATCGATACGATGGAGGCGCGTTACGCAGCCGCCCGGCCGGCCGGCGATGCGGCCGATCGCGTGCTCCTGGCCATCGACATCGCAGCGGCGGTGATGTTGGAGGAGCCCGAGGTCAACCGCGCAGTAATGGCCTGGATCGGCTCGCCCGGCCCTGCCTCGGGCGAGGTCCTGGCGCGTTCGACTGCGCTTTGGGCGCTCGCCTTGGGGGACGCCGGCGGATCGGCCACAACGCCGGGGCCGGCGGAATTGCGCGGCCTGTCAGAGATGCTTGCCTTCGGCTTTCGAGGCGTGCTGTCGTTTTGGACCGCGGGTGAGCTGCCGAACGGGGCGCTTGGCGATCGCGCGCGGGAGATGGCATGCGCCCTGTTGGGACAACGCCGGTGACGACCAGCGGTCCGTCTGCGCCGAGCCGTTTCTGAGCGTCGATCGACTTGCGCGTCAGGGCGCCTTATGGCGCATCATCTCGGCTGCAGCTCGACGCTCGTCCTCGGTGAAGCCCGCGATCATGGCCCGGTAGGTTTGCTCCGCCACGTCCGGGTTCAGCTGCCGCTCCCAAGCCAGTCTCCGTACCTTCTGGATGATGGCCTCGACGCGCGCTGTGTCCTCGACCGCGGCGGGGTTCTGCTTAAAGCGCGCCGCTTCGTGAACATAGGCGCCGCGCTCCGCCATTAGCGCGATCAGCGCGGCATCGATGCGATCAATGTTTTCCCGGACCAATCCCAGGGTCTGGCAGCAACTTCCGCCGTCCACCGTCGGCGCGCCCCAGAATGCGGGCCGGCGCGTCTCCGCTGGCGTGTCCGCAAACGCGGCCTTCAGGCCGGCAAGGACGAAGCCGCCGAACACAAGGAGCTTGATCGTGGCGCGCATATTCATCGTGCCGATCCAATCCGTTTGTCGCCGCTCGCATTTGGCGGGATGAGGGCTGCCTCGACTGGCGTTTTGCTTCCTCTGGACATCTTGAAACCTCGACCGTCGTCAGATGAAGGGAAATTCGGCGCCCAGGTTCCAGCCGACCGGACCCTTGGAGACGCGGGGGCGGGCGAACGCGCGAGGCCCCGTCTGGGGCGACGATAATCGCTTAAGCATGCATCTCGGCAGAAGCCGCGGAATATCGCGTGTGAGCTGGCTCCCAGAGGCTAGATCCCTGCGTACCACTCGTAGCCGCGGTCTTCCCAATAGCCGCCGCCGCCGCCCCAGAGCTGCGCGAAGCTTTCGACGATCTCAATTCGCATTAAATACTTAGCCTGCTTGTAGCCAAGCTGACGCTCCACCCTCAAGCGAAGCGGCGCCCCGTGACCGATGGACAGGTCCTGGCCATTCATCGCGTATGCGAGGATCGTCTGCGGATGGAACGCGTCGATAAGGTCGATGCTCTCATAGTAGCGCCCGCTTCCGTCGAGCGTCTTCTCCAGTTCGTCGGCGCAGTGGAACACCGCATAGCGGGCGGAGGACTTCAGCCCGACGCTCTTGAGCAGGCTTCCGAGCGGGACCCCCGTCCACTTCCCGATCGCGCTCCAGCCTTCCACGCAGTCGTGGCGGGTGATCTGGGTGCGGGCGGGAAGCGCTTTAAGGTCGAGAAGCGAAAACTGCTGCGGCCGCTCGACGAGCCCGTCGATTGTCAGCCGCCAGCTTTGAAATCCGTCCTCACGAAGCCGCGCATACTCTTCGCTGTCGGGCGCGCTCGTCCCGTTCACACGAAACGTCGGCGAGACGTTCGCCTCAGCGAACTCTCGAGCGAGCGCCCCGCGGCTCTGAAGCAGTCTCTGGACCGTCATCGTCAGCGTCTCGGCCGAGCCGAGGATCGTCTGGGTCTGGTCGTTCGACCCCAGCAGGTCGCAGCCTCCTAGAGCGAGCGCGCTCGCTCCGAGACTGCTACCGACCAGAAACTGGCGGCGTGTAAGGCGGGTCATGCGCCGGGCCCTTCCTGCCGGATGGCGTAACGGCCCGTGATCATGGAACGCATGTTGTTCCAAGGGCCGGAGAGGACCACCATGGCAATGTGGACGAAGACAAAGGCGACCAGAAGCGACGCTGTGAAGAAGTGAATCGTCCGGGCCGACTGCCGCCCGCCGAAAATGTCGAGAAGTACGGGAAAAGCCGCGTTCACACCCGGCGACATGGTGAGGCCGGTTAGCGCCATGAGGGGAAGCAGGCTCGCGATCACGCCCACATAGGCGAGCTTCTGCAGCGCATTGTAGCGCCGAGCCTCTTCGCCTGAGGGAAACCGCAGGCGCGCGTGGTCGACGATCTCCCGCCAGATATTTCGGGGCGCAAGGTCTTTGCGGCCGATCGCGAGATCGCGGCGAAGATGTCCGCTCGCCACTCCGTAGCCGAGATAGAACAGGCCATTGATGACGAAGAGCCAAGCGAAAAAGAAGTGCCAGCGTCGGCCCTGGGCCAGATCCTGGTAGGAGGGAAGCGTGAGCCAGCTCGGAAAGGCTCTGGGCGTCCACTCGCCGTCCGCCTTCGACACTCCGAGGACGCCTGTCGTGGAAACGGAAGCTCCGGCGACCGTGATGAAGCCGTGCGGCTTCGCCAGATCGGCGCCCGCGCCGATCTCAAGGAAAGCGGGATCGGCATCGGCGCCGTACTGGCCCCAATGCAGGCGGGGATACGCATTGAATATTTGAAGCCCGCTGGTCAGCAGCACGCCGAGAAATAGAGCGTTGAGCCAATGCGTCAGCCGCGTCACCGCGGAGTGGCGGCGGGTGAGTACGGTCTTCCCCGCTGAAGCGGGCTGCGGGCCTATGATTTCGTGGGACATGGAGCTCTCCTGAGAGTGGGAGGGGCGAGCACGGGAGCGCCCGCGTCGCGCCGTTGTGCTCGACCGGCCCGGCGCGGGGGGAAGAGCGCGCCAAAGCCGGTCGCGTCGCGGACCTACATCGGCGGGACGACGCCGTCGGAGCCCACGACGATCCGCTGCGCGGCGATCGCGCCGCCCGTGCTTTTCTGCGCCTGCACGAAGACCACCGCATCCGGCTTCAGGTCCGCCTCGGTCGCAGGCGCCAGAGTGACCACCGGCGTGCTGTCGGGAATGGCGATCTTCTTTTCCTTGCCATGGTAGGAGACGGTGACGGATCGGCCGCTTACGTCCTTCACCGCGTCGGCGACCGTGGCGTTCGTCATGGTGCTGTTGGGCTTGAGATCCCAGCCATAGCTGCCTTCGCCGGTCCCCTTGAGCGCGGCCGGGAAGATCAGCACCTCGAGCGCGCCGTCGCTTCCGTCCTTGGTGGGCAGCGATGCGATGCCGACGTAGTCGCCGGGCTTGATGTCGGCCACGCTGGCGCGGGCGACGCTCGACACGCTCCATCCGGCCGCCAGGGCGACGTCGACGAGTTCGCCTTCGCGGGTTCGGACTTTCAGGGTGTCGTGATCGAAGCTGACGATGGCGCCGCGCACCCGAACCGGCTCGGCCCTGACGGTCTCCGCCGAGGCAGGCGACGGGAGGGCCGGCTGCAGCGGCAGGCTTGCGAATGCGGCGAGCGCCACGGGGAATAGTTTGCGAAGCATCTAATGTCCTTTAGCTCTGTGCGTTGAGGAGCCGGCTGGCGCTGTCCCGCAGCGGCCGCCGAGGCGCGTATCCGTGATCTCTGCCCCCGCACTCGGAAGGTCGGGGGCCGAGATGGGATCGCGCGCTCAGCCGTTGTTGTCGTTCGCGTCCCAGCGGCCGGCGACGTCGGGCGACTGCGGAGCGAAGCGCTGCTGCGAAGCGTGCTTGCCGGCTGCGACCGACGAGCGGTCCTGGCCTGGGTTGGCGGCGGAGCCGTGAGAGGCGGACTGGGCTTGATTGCTGCCCGGATGCGAGCGCATGGCCTCGGCGGAAGCGGCGCTGCTGGCCAGAACCAGAGCGCCGATGGCATAGATGATGGTCTTCATGATATTCTCCCGTTGTTAGGCGTCGTCGGGCGACGGCGTCTTGGGAGAAAGCTAGTTCTGCGCGGAAACAGAAGACATAGCATTTATATATCGTGAGATCATACGTTGGTTTGTGTCGCCTCGTCTTAAGTTCTGAGCGCCAGAAAGCTTATGGATTCTGACCTGCGGTCCCGACGTCATTTCGCTCAACCGGCAAGTGTTCTCGGACTTCGAGGCGCTCGGGATGCATATCGCTCACGAAGCGCGCGGCTTGGAGATGTCCGGTTGTCAGGCCGACCGGGCGAGGGCGTGCTCAATGCAGCGAATGATCGTGTCGCCGTCGGAAGGCTTGGTGAGGAAGCATTGCGCTCCGTTCGCCATGACCCGGCGGCGCACCTCGTCCGTGGGGAACGCCGTCATGAAGATGATCGGGAAGTGGCGTCCCGCCGCGAGCAGGGCCTTCTGCAGCATGTCGCCCGTCATGGTGGGCATCTGGACGTCCGCGATCAAGCAGGCGGGCGCCTCTGCGTCGCGCTCGGCCAAGAACTCCTGAGCCGAGCCATAGGTGCGCGCCCGGTAGCCGACCGACCGCAAGAGACTTGCAAGCGAGGTCCGGACACCCTCGTCGTCATCGACGATCGCGATCGTCGGCGCTTGGGCCATGAAAATCCTTCGCATCCACTGATGCAACGAGCGGCGCTGTTGATCGCCTAGTTAGGCCGGGGGGCGAGCGACGGGTATCATACACAGGTGTGCTATACCGACGGACGCCCGCTCAGACCAAGCGCCTGCGCCATGCGGACCAAATCCGCCAGCGATTTCGCGTTCATCTTACGCATAACGTTCCCGCGGTGGATCTTCACCGTGATCTCGCTAAGGTTCATCCTGCCGGCGACCTGCTTGTTCATCAGTCCGTCGGTGACGTAAACCATTACTTCGCGCTCGCGGGCTGTGAGCGAGGCGTGGCGCGCCTTCAGATTGGTCTCCGCCGCCTGTACGCTTCGCCTCCGCGCGTCGCGCTCGATCGCGTTCATGACCGCGTCCAGCATGTCCTGATCCCGAAAGGGCTTCGCCAGAAAGTCGACCGCTCCAGCCTTCATGGCCCGCACGGACATCGGGATGTCGCCATGCCCGGTCATAAAGATTACCGGCAGATCGACGCCCGCGGCGGCGAGCTGTTGGTGGAAGTCGAGCCCGCTAGCGCCGGGCAGCCTGACGTCCAGGACAATGCAGCACGGAGCGTTCAGCGCCGGCCAGTCGAGCAGTTCGGCCGGCGAGCCGAACAGCTCGACCCGCAGGTCCACGGAGCGAAAGAGACTGTCGAGAGAATCCCGGATGCCGGCGTCGTCGTCGACAACGAGAACGACCGGCTTTCCCGGTTGCCTGTCATAGGCAGAGCTGTTGGTAGGGCGTCGCATTGGGCTGGGGCCTGTCACGCGGCTGGAATGGTGAAGGTGAAGCGGGCGCCGTCCCCCAGCCTGCTGTCGACCGAGAGGCTCCCGCCGTGAGCCTCGACGGTGGAGCGGCAGATCGCGAGGCCCATACCCATGCCTTCCTCCTTGGTCGTGAAGAACGGGTCGAACAGTCGTTCGAGGTTCGCCGGGTCGATTCCGGGTCCGTTGTCCGCGACCGTCACAGCGAGGTGTTCGGAGCCATTGCGGAGGGCCCGAACCAGGAGCCGGCCTCCGCCCACATCCGCCATGGCCTGCCCCGCATTCACCGCAAGATTGACGATCACCTGCTGAAGCTGCACGCGGTCGCCGATCACCTTCGGCGCGGTCGGGTCGAGCTGGAGGTCGATGGCGACGCCCATCTTGCTGAGCTCCCGCTCGACGAGAAGGATCGCGTCCTGGACCAGTTCGGCGCCCTCGAGGACGTCGCGCCTCATCGATCCCTTGGCGAGAAAGGATCTGATCCGCCGCACGATGGCGCTCGCTCGCTTTCCTTCTTCGATCGCTCGGGCAAGTGCGGTCGACACTTCCACGAGGTCAGGTTGCGGGCGGCGGAGCCAACGCAATGCGGCCTCGCCGTTCGTCACAATGGACGCGAGAGGCTGGTTCACCTCATGCGTGATTGAGGCGGTCAGTTCGCCAAGCGTCGCGACGCGGGCCGC
Organism: Hansschlegelia sp. KR7-227; assembly: GCF_049446035.1. NCBI lineage: Bacteria > Pseudomonadati > Pseudomonadota > Alphaproteobacteria > Hyphomicrobiales > Methylopilaceae > Hansschlegelia > Hansschlegelia sp. KR7-227. Next base: position 2,457,782 of record NZ_JBMSEA010000001.1, on the reverse strand, counting down.
GCGGGCGAGTTCCGCCTGAGCCGCGAGAAGCGCGTTCTGCGCTTCGTTGCGGTCGGTGACGTCCAGAACGAAAGCAAGAACTTCCCCGTCGAGGCCTTCCTCCACGGTTGGGAACGTCAGCCCAAAGATCACCGGCGTCCGTCGACCATCAGCTCCGCGGATTTGTGTCTCGCCCTCGTAGAACCTGTCTCCCCGATAAAATGCGATGAGCGATCCTGCGAATGTCTGATCCATCTCACCGAGGACGTTATCGAGGGAGCTGCCGACGCTTTTCGGACTGTCCCAACGCGTTATCTCGAGAAACGCGGGATTGATGTCGGTGATCTTCACGAGCGCCTTGGCGCGATCAAGGAAATCTGGATGCGCCTCGATGTAGCTCGGAAGATCGATCTCGCCGTCCCGGGTAAGACGATCGAGCTCGGCGCGGAGTGCGGACCAATCTTCCTGCAGCAGGCCAATCCGGCTAGCATTGAACATGCGCCGGTAACGCCGCTCGCTCTGGGCCAGCGCTCTGTGGGACGCCTCCCGCTCGGAGACGTCGCGGTGCGTCTCTAGCACCCGGATCGGCTGACCTGAACCGCTACGCTCCAGCACCCAGCGGCTTTCGACAGCGATAGCCGCCCCTGAGCTGGTCCGCTGGTGCAGCACGCCTTCCCAGCGCGATGTCCGGAAGAGTTGCCGCTCGATCTCGGCGCGGCTGACCGGGTACTCCGTCGAAAGCAAGTCGTCCGCGACTTGGCCCAGCGCTTGTTCGGCCGGCCATCCATAGCCCGTCTCAGCGCCGCGGTTCCAGAACTGGATGACGCCGCCGGCGTCGCGGACGAAGATCATGTCGTGCGACAGATTGAGCAGCTGAGCCTGCTCGCGAAGCGTCTCCGTAGACTTCAGGTTCTGCTGCGAGAGCACCGTGCCGATGCCGATCGCCGATAAACTCACGATCAAGCGAAGCGTGGCGGATCCGAAATTCTCGTGACCGTGCATGTAGGCGTAGGCGAGAGCGGTCAGTGCGGCGCTCGCCGCTGCAGTGACCAGCAGATCGGTTCTGGACACTTTCGCGGCGATCAGGATGACGAGCACGTAAAGCACTGCCACCGCGCTCTGAAGAGGCGTGAAGGCGTCGACGACGAAGACCCCGAGCGCCAGGGCTGCGGCGAGGGTTCGCCGAACAATGCTACGGGGCCAGCCTGCCGCCGCCGCCGGCGCCTCGATCGCTGCTGTCGTCACCGTCTTGATCTCCACCGTAGAGGGGGATGCCGATGCTGCGAGACACCATGGCGTCCGTAAAACGGGGGACGTCCGCCATCACCGCGTCTATCTCGGCGGATGCGAGCGCCGCATGCAGCGCGGCCTCATTACGAAACCGTTAGATCCCCACACAGACATCCAAAGCGTCGGCGTCGCGGGGAAAGAAGGCGGAGGCGCTTTCCAACCCGTGCTCCCGCCAACAATCGAGCACCAACGGCAGATGGACGTCGACATAATAATCGCGCTTGAAGTATGTGCCGCTACTGCAGGTCACTATGAGTGTTCCGCTCGCCATGGCGAAGAGTGTTCCGCTCGCCATGGCGAAACATTTGGACAAATTACATTGGTCATCAACTAACAAAGTTGAACACTCTCCGTTCGATTTTGTGCGCGGAGGCGGAGCGGCATCTGGCCGGCGAAGGCAGGACGTCATAGGGCCGGTTTTGATGCCAATTACCGGTCGCCGGGGTTCTGAACCCTTGAAATATGGTCGGTCACCAAGTCGATAAACGCCCGCAATCGTTGAAGACGCTTCATGTCTTGGTGATAACCCATCCATATATCCCGTGAAGGCGGCTCAGCTGGCAGCTTTAGCCTTCGCAAGTCGATCATTTGATCGCCGACGACCCGCGGCAGAACAGCGATGCCGATGCCCTGGCTGCACATGCGGCTCTGCACGTTGCGATTGTTCGAACGAAGAACGGGACTTGCTTGAGGGAAGCTATCCGCGAGCCAGGCGATATCTGGAAACTGGCCCGTCGACGTGTCGTGGGTGATCAGCCTAAAACCGGCCCCGTCGCCATACACGGGTTCAGGTAGCCCTGCCGCGACATAGGCCCCATAAGGCAGACGTACGAGCCGACGCTGCACGATATCGGGGCCATCAAACGGGATGATCCGAAAGGCGATATCGGCCTCTCGCTGGGCGAGACTAAATAGGCGCGTGCCCGTCAGGATTTCTATATCGACGTGCGGATATGTCCTTGCATAATCCTTGATGATCGGCGGCAGGACGTAGGCTCCAAACCAGTCGGCGGAGGATATGCGCAGAGTCCCCTGAAGTTCTTTCTCTTGACCGGCCAGTCGGCGCTCGATCGCCAGGGCGCCTTCTTCCATCTGTTCCGCCAGGGCAATGACGGCGTTTCCTTCCTCTGTCGGAATGAAACCGTCTGCTGTTCTCTGAAACAGAGTATGGCCTGTAGCCTGTTCAAGAGCCCGAAGACGGCGTCCGACCGTCGGATGACTTAGATGAAGAGCACGTGCTGCAGCGCCGAGCGTGCCATGCCGGGCGATAGCCAGAAAAATCCTGACGTCGCTCCACTCCACCGCCGCACCCACAAAACTGAACGATGATGTATAATACCGTCAGTTCTTGAACGAATCCAACCGCATTTTATCTGTTTCTCCCAAAACACTGGCCGGGCCAACAACTTGCCTGAGGTCGCACTCGCCCCGGCTAAGATGCTGGGGATGAAGAGGCGGCAACCTGAATACTCATAAGATAGTCTTCAGGCTTCGGGCGGCATCTTGCTGATGCCGTTGCTGGACGTTGCGACCGCAACACCGCTACCGCGAAGTGCACGTTTTCACTAAACCTGCCGTTCGCCACGCTCACGGCTGCGCACATTGGAATGGAAGGCCATACCGATCTTCGTAAGCACAGCAACCGAGGATATATTGATTGGATCGACTTGGGCCAAGATGCGTGTCAGACAAAGCGTGTTAAATCCGTAGTCGAGTTGGCCGAGCCCGATCTCGGTCGCATAACCGTTGCCCCAAGCCTCCCGACGCAGAACAAAGCCGAGTTCGTAATCTGGCTGACCAAGCGCGCTGCAGGAAATCAACCCCGCGAAGCCGACAAGGGTCTGCGCGTTCCGCTCAACCAGCACCCCGAGCTTCCTACCGGATTGATTGTGGTCGAAGTTCTTTTCGAAGAACGCTCTGGATTGCGCCAAATTTAGAGCACAACCGGAGAAAGCTAATTTCATGACCGCCGGATCAGAGAGTACGTGGGCGTGAAGATCTTGGAAATCATGGTGGTTTGGGCTCCTGAGTAGCAGTCGCTTTGTCACCAGTATGTCCATAGCGGGATCAAAGCGGTTGCGTAGAGGTTTGAAAAGGGTCGCCCGACAGTCGACAATTTCTGAAGGTCGGCGCCGGCGCCAGCCGCCCACCCTCAGATGGTTTTGGTTCGCCTTCTATCAGCCTAACCCAAGCGGGGGCTTACCCGGATAGGCTGACGTCCGGCGGAGTTGATCCATGGCTTCGCACCGTCGCGGCTGCGCACCCGTGGACCTTTCGACACCTTCAGGATTGCCGCGACTAAACGAACGCGGATCCAGTCTCACCCTCTGCGCAGTCTTCGTCTTGCCACCTGCGCAGATTTGTCTGGTCATGATAGGCCATGCGCTCAGGCGTGGTGATGAATTCCATCGTCGTGCCCCAAGGCATGCGGCAATAGCAGACCTTGTTGCCGAGCCCTTTTTCGGTTGCGTAGGGAATAGGGCGTGGCGCGGTGAGGGGGGTGCCCCCCGCCTTCTCGAAGCGCTCGACCGATGCGTCGATGTCGTCGGTGTAGAGAGCGAAGTGCGTGATGCCGAAGTCGCTCGCCCGGATCGGCTGGACTTGCTCGGGGCCGTGCATCTCGAAGAGTTCGATGTCAGGTCCAGTTCCGATCTTGACCATCGCTTGGGCGCGCACGACCGTTCCTGGAAAAGCGCCGACGGCCTGCTCGAATTCGGGTCCCTGCCGAGGCGGATCCTGCGGTCCGAAAGACTGGTAGATCACCTGGCCGCCGAACGCTTCCACAAGAAACGACTTTGCCGCTTCGATGTCAGGCACGGTAATGCCGATATGATTGACGCCGCGAATTATGGGTGAAGTCATGACAGGTTCCTTTCTTGTTTAGTTGAGCCACCGCAAGCGCTGCGGCGTGTCGGGATGTGCCGGGCCCACTTCGGCCTGGGCACAGAGTTTCAGTTGGTTTTGAGAAGACCGATCAAAGCGGCCGCGACTTCATCCGGCCGCTCGTCCGCGACATAGTGGCTGCACCGCGCGATCGAGCCGCCCGTCACATTGGTGGCGAACTCTTTGAGCATCGGCGCCATGTGCGGGCCGAACCGCTGGTCTCCGCCGAGGCCAAGCACCGGTATCTCGAGCGGCTGCTTCTTGTACTCGAGCGCAACTGCATGATCGGCAGCGAGAGTACGATACCATTCCATCCCGCCGCGCGTGCGGCCCGGAAGAGCCATCGCCTTGGCGTAGATCTCTATGTTCGCCGGATTGAAGGTGTTGTGGTCATAGAACCGCTCAGCCATGAAGGTCGATACATAGTCATATTCACGACCCTGGATCAGGCGCTCGGGTAGATCCCGGTTCATATGGAAGCTGAAGTGCCAGAGCCTAGCGATCGTCGCCTCCCATCCGGTCCAGCCGGGAAGCGGCACGTCAAGGACGGCCAGATGAGTGACGGCCTCCCGATAGATGGCCGCCTGCGGCAGCGCCACCATTCCACCGATGTCGTGTCCGCACACGGCGTAGCGTTCATGTCCGAGGGCAAGCATGACCTGGTGCGCGTCGCGCGCCATAGTCGCCTTGTCGTAGCCGTCGAGCGGACAGTCTGAAAAACCCGCGCCGCGCAGATCGATGGCCACCACGCTGAAATGCTCGGCCAGCAGCGGCATCACATCGTGCCATTCCCACCATGTTTCCGGCCAGCCGTGGAGCAGGAGGATCGGCGCTCCTGAGCCTCCCGTGACAGTATTGATCCTGATGCCGTTCACCGGCACCAGTTGTTGGGTGAACCCCTTCAAAGTTGCGATCATGATCGCCTTCCAGTCAGACGTTGACGTTCAAACACAGCTCACGGCCATCGCTTTGGGCTAATCGAAGTCGGTGGCGATCGAGACGTCGCGCCAAGCATCGATATCGCTGCGGAAGGCAGCCAACTTTCGCTCGGCGATCGCGTGCGCGATCGGACCGAGCGGCAGATGAAGCGGAGCGTCATCGGCGTCGACGGCTTGCAGGATCACCGTGATCGCCTTGTCGGGGTCGCCTGCCTGATTACCGTTGTTGGCTTCGCGATAGTGCTTGCGCGAGCTCGCGGCATATTCCGGCATTTCGTTGGCCGCCATCGTGATCGAACGGCCAAGGAAATCGGTGCGAAAGGGCCCGGGCTCGACGATCAAGACGCGAATGCCGAACGGCTTCAGTTCGCCGGCGAGCGCCTCGGAAATTCCTTCCACGGCGAACTTGGCGGCGTTGTAATAACCAGCGCCGCCGCCGCCCGCGATGCCGGCGCCGGACGACATGTTGACGATCGTTCCGCCCGAACGTCGCAAGATAGGCAAAGCCGCCCTGGTAGTCTCGATCAAGCCAAAGACGTTTACCTCGAACATCGGGCGATATTCGTCCGGCGTGCCTTCTTCTATTGCGCCGAATAGTCCGTATCCGGCGTTATTTACGAGCACATCAAACCCGCCGAACGTCTCGACGGCCTTTGTGACCGCGGCCTTGGCTGCCGCCGCTTCCGTCACATCAAGCGGCAGGAGGATCATGCGGCCGTCAAAGCGCTTGGCCAATTGTTCGATCGATTTGACGTTGCGCGCTGTCGCAATGACCTGGTCACCGCGTTCAGCTGCAGCGAGCGCAAGACGTTTTCCGAAGCCGCTTGAGCAGCCGGTGATAAGCCAAGTCTTCATTATTGCTCTCTATGTATGTTGGGCGATGCCAATACGTCGCCGCCGCGAACTGTCATATCGGCCATGATCGACCAATCCTTTTCGCCAAGGCCCGCCGAGACAGCCTTGCTGAGCCCTTCCCGGACGGCCTCGAGCATCGGAAGCGTGCGTCCGATCGCATTGCTGGCCTCAGTCGCAAGACGCATGTCCTTAAGCGCAAGCTTGGCTTTGAAGCCCGGCTCGAACGACTGTTCCGTGATCTGAGTGCTGTAGCTCTCATAGGCGCGACCTGAGAAAAGGGTCCCCAGGATGAGTTCGAAGAAATCCGCCCGGTCGAGCCCGGCGCTCTCGGTCAGCACGATACTCTCGGCCATCGCCTCTATAGCCATGGCGACCATCATGTTGCAGGCGAGCTTCGCCGTATTCGCCCGCGCGGGATCTTCCCCCAACTTCCAGATCTTTTTGCTGAGCGGAGCAAGCAGCGGCTCGATTGCGGCGACTGCATCAGCCTTGCCGGCCGCCAGGATATTGAGCTGACCACTCGCGGCTACGTTTGGGCGCCCCAAGACAGGCGCGGACACATAGCCGAGGCGTGCCGCTTCGTGCAGGAGCTCGAGTTCCCGCGCGAAAGCGACCGAGATCGTCGATGTGACGACATGAGTAAGCCCCGGTTGCGCGGTTGCTAGCAAGCCGGCGTCGAGGATCACCTCCCGGATGGCCGGGTCATCGGATAGCATCGTAAAGACTGCGTCAGCCTGGAATGCGTCCGCTGCGAGCTTGACCAGCGTTACCCCCGGAACGGTATCCTGGGCGACCTTGCTGCGGTTCCAGGCGCGCACGTCATGCCCTGCCTTCACCAGATTGAGGGCCATTGCCGATCCCATACTGCCGAGACCGATGAAGCCGATTCGCATGTCCTATCTCCTGTTGTCGGGATGAGACCTGTGCGCGGCGTCGGACGCAGGCCAACGGGCGATCGTCAGGCCGAGACCCGCGCCGATGATTTGGCTGGTGGCGATGACGAGGAGAGCCACAACGAAAGCGTGAGTGAGTTCGCCGGCATCGGCGCGCTCTCCGCTGAGCGCATAGAAAACACCGCCGATCACTGCGACGCTGAGCGCCACGCTCACCTGAAGGGTAGAGCTGGTCACTCCTGCGATCATGCCTGAGAAGGCGGGCAAGACGCGACCAGTGACCATGTGCATCAGGCCGGGTGTCGCGAGCCCCTGACCGAATCCAGTCAGGAAGAGGAGGGAGACGAGCCATGGATGGTCGGGCAGCGCGCCCGGCGTCGTCGCCCCGATCAGCCAGGCGACGCCGTAGAGAGCGATCGCCTCCAGGCTCATGCCGAGGGGGGTGACGAAGGTCCCCAATACGCGCCTGAACGCTGGCGAGATAAGTGGGCCGAGCAGATAGCCCAGTCCATAGGGGAGGAAGACAAGGCCTGCCTCCAGCGCGCTCGCGTGTAAGGCCTGCTGCAGATAGACCGAGAACAGCAGGAAGAACGTCGAGATCGTGTAGAACAGCAGCGCTATCGTCAGTCCTCGGGCCAGTCCTGGCGCGTTCAGGGCTCTGGGGTCCAGCAGCGGAGAACCACCCGCACGTGCAAGCGTCCCTTCATATCGCCAGAAGGCGCCTGCCAGGATCGGAACTGCAGACAGCGAAATCCACGCCCATAGGGGCCAGCCTGCCTCCCGGCCTTCGACAAGCGGGAGGATCAGGGCGGCCAGCGTCACCATCTGGAGCGTGGCGCCGACCAGATCGAGCTTGCGCGGATCACGTACGCGCGTTGCGCGTAGCAGCGGGACGGCGAAGGCGATGACCAGGAACGCCACCGGCAGGTTGACGAGAAAGATCGCCCGCCACCCCAGTCCGAAGACATCCAAGGATATCAGGACTCCGCCCAGGGCCTGACCAACGACGGACGCCAGACCGAACACGGCGCCATAGAGGCTGAGCGCGAAATGCTTCTCCTTCTCCGAGAATATCGCCTGGACCGAAGCGAGGGCCTGCGGCGCCATCACGGCGGCCGTCACGCCCTGCATCGCCCGCCCGGATACCAGCGCCCATGGCGACCAGGCGAGCCCACAGAGCATGGACGCCAAAGCGAAACCGAGTAGCCCGACGACGAACATCCGCTCTCGACCGAAGAGATCGCCGAGCCGTCCACCCGTGATCAGGGTCACGGCGTAGAGGGCGGCGTAAGAGGACATGACCAGCTGCTCGGCTGACGAAGACGCTCCCAGATCCTGCTGGATGGAAGGGAGAGCGACATTGACGATGAAGAAGTCGAGCGGCGGCAGGAAAGCGCCGACCAGCAGCACGGCGAACATCGCCCAGCGCCGAGGGTCGAGCGCTGCGACGTCCGGCTCGGTCAGGAGACCAGTCGAAGCTAGCGAAGGTGGGTTGCTGGAAGTCATGGTTTTCAACTTCAATGGCAGGGCGCAGACCTCGAGTGATCAGCCCCCCGCTCAGAGAGGCTTCACGACGCTGCGCTGCGGTTTGATGGCGGTGACGATGTTGACGTCAGCCATGACCTGGGCGGTCTCCGGCGATTTGAGCGCCGCTTCCATGGCGGCCTCGTCGCGGAAGTTTACGACGCCAACCGCGATCAGCCCGGCGCCGTCACCTTGCGGAAAGAAGCCGCCGGCGCTGACCAGCCCATAAGGTCCCCAGCTTTCCCGCACGAGTGGAAAGTGCACGTTGACCCAATGGTCCCGGTCGAACAGTGTTTGCTCATCGCCCGCATAGGTCACCAGCATCGTGATCATCATAAAATTCCTCGTTTGCGAGCATCGAAGCGGGCCGCCGCGTTCTGCGATCGCTCAGGAAGATCTCTCTATTAAGTCCGGCCGAGCTTCCCTTGGGTCGCCAGCAAGGATCACCAAAGCGGCCGCCCTCATCGGTCCGCGGAAACCACGGAAGGACGCCTCTTCTGCCGATGGCGAGAACTTAGGGTGCTTAGATTTGTTCTTTAATTGACATAACCGTACTGTTGGCGTTCAGTTTTGTGTGGGTGGCTGTCAGTCGTCGCTGACCTTGGACCCTCTGTTGAAGCGGGTCCTTCGAGGTGGACGGATTGAGCTTTTGGAATTGACCGTGGGCGGCGAGGTCGACGTCCGCGGGTCCTCCCACCGGCCGGCGCGCAGCAACTCAGCCTCGATTTTCGCCGCGCTCTGCGGACAGCGCGTCTGCAGCAAATGGTCAGCCGATCCGCCGAGGGCCTCGGCGCGCGACCAGCCATAGGCGTGCTCCGCAGCCACAGGAGATACTCGCGGAGCTGCGCCTGCTTCGCGAGCGTCGCCGCCTGGTTGCGCCATGCGAGGAAGGCGGCGATCGTGATCGCCGACATGGCGACGAACGCCCTCAAACTGGAAACGTCGAGGCGCTTGAACCCATCGGTGGCGGCTTAAGAAGCCGCCGTCAGAAACAGGCGGCCGACCCACGCCGCGATGATGGGGGCCGCCGCGAGGAAGCCCAAGATCACGCCGATGGCGGCATGGTTCAGCGCGGGAGCTCCGAACGCCGCAGTCCGGAACAGGCGATCCTTGCGCGACGGCGGATGCGGTCCGGACGCGCCATGTGGGCGGCTACGCGTTGGCGCCGTGGCCGGCGGGAGCGGCCAGCGGCAGGGCGACGGAAAAGATAGATCCTTCGCCCTCGATCGAGCGGACCGCGATTGGATGGCTTAAGAGCCTCGCCGTCTGCCGCACGATGTGGAGGCCGAGACCGAGTCCGTCGGCGTCGGAACGATCTCCCCGGTCGAAGGCGTCGAAGATCCGTTCGAGTTTCTCTTCCGCGATCCCACCGCCGTCGTCGGCGACGTCTACGACCACGAAGCTCTTCATAACCCTCGCGGTGACCGTCACCCGGCTATCGCGAGCCGAATATTTGACGGCGTTGCCGATCAGGTTGCGCAGGATCGTCTTCAGCATGTCGGGATCCGTGCAGACTTCGACGGCCGCAACCTCGAACGCGAGAGTGACACCGCAGACCTCCGCAAAGCCCTGCCAATCGCGCTTCACTTCGCGAAGAATCGGTCCTAGCGCTGTCGGCCTCACGCGCGGCGCTAGGCGATCGTCAGCCTGAGACATGCGCGCCAGACTGTCGAGTTCGACATTCAGGCGTTTCAGTGCGTCCCGGGCGACGGTCACATGTCGCTCGGCAAGTGCGCCGCTGCCGGCATGGGCGGTCGCAAGCTCGAGCGACATCATCGCGAGCTGAAGTGGCTGCTTCAGGTCGTGACCCGCCACCGCCATGATCCGCCGGGTGAGGGCGAGCCTGGCGTCGGCTTCGGCTGTCCTGATTGATCCGGTCTGATCCATGTCGTTTCCCAAAGCGAAAGATGTCGCGGCGCCTGTTCCGCCGCGACTTTCGCGTAATCCCGAGCAGGCCGAAATCATACGCAGGTTTAGATCGAGAGACGCCTAAGGTCGGGCGGCCAGCGCTGCGATCTGCCGAACCCACGGGCCCTAAGCGCCGCAAACCTTGGTATGAGCGTTCGGCCGTTCAGTACGATAACCCCGGACCGATTGTCGTCGTAGCTTTCTCCCCATCGGCGCCGCCCCAGCGCTGAGAACCCAGATAGGAGAGAGGCCATGAAGACCGTTCTATTCGCCCTCGCCGCCTCCGCTCTGGTCGCCACTGCCGCCGTCGCGACGCCTTCCGACAACGCCCTGCAGCACCATGCTCATGCGCCTGACGCCATCTGGGCCAGCTCCGGAAAGGCGACCGGTATCCGCATGCGTCAGGTGCGCGACGTCGAGGCCCCCGGGGACCGCAGCTTGCCTTCGTCGAGCTTTGACTGGGACGTCGACCGGAACAACGGCTGACTCGGGATTGCGGCAAGGCCTCGCGCCGGCAGACGACGGCGCCGTGCGGGCCCTGGCCACGCTCGTTGCGCCTTTACACTTCGAGACCAACAGGATTGCTCCAGTGAACGAAGCCCATACGCGTCAAAATCACGGCAGCTCCGGCGTCTCCCGCCGAACCTTCACAGCGGCCATTGCCGGCCTCGGCGCCTTCGCCGCGCTCGGAGGCGGCCGCGCCGTCGCGCAGACGCCCGCTCGAAATGTCGTCCTACTGCACGGGCTGTTCGCGGACGGCTCGTCGTGGTCCGAGGTTATTCCCCTGCTACAGGCGGCGGGCCTCAATGTCACGTCGGTGCAAAACCCGCTTACATCGCTTCCCGAGGCGGTGGCCGCCGCGCAACGCGTGCTCGACCGGCAGGACGGGCCGACTGTTCTGGCCGGGCATTCCTTCTCCGGCATGATCGTCACCGAGGCGGGCGTGCACACAAACGTTTCCGCCCTGGTCTACGTCGCCGCACGGGCCCCGGACGCCGGCGAAGACTTCGCCGCCCTGGCCAAGACCTTTCCGACGCCGCCCGCCTCGGCCGGCGTCGTGTTCGACGGCGACGAAGGTCGCCTCGGCGAGGCCGCCTTCTTGCGCGATTTCGCAGGAGACCTTCCTGAAACAAGAGCGAGGGCGCTGTTCGCCGTGCAGCAGCCGTTCCGCAAGGAGCTGCTTGCGGGCAGGACGACCCACGCCGCGTGGAGGACGAAGCCGTCCTTCTACGCCGTCTCGACCGAAGACCGCACGATCGACCCTGACCTCGAGCGCTTCATGGCCAAGCGCATGGGCGCGACGACAATCGAAGTTAAGGCGAGCCATGTGTCCCTTATCTCGCAGCCTGACACGATCGCCCAGCTCATCCTGTCGGCGAGTCGCACCGTCTGACTCCGACAACACGGCAGGGCTTCGTCGCTCTCGGCGATCCTCTGCGAAAAGACTTAGCCGCGGGCCTTGGCTCGGTTCCGTTCGCTAGACCTCGCATCGTTGTGCTGACGGCAGACAGCGTACGCGACGCGTCCGCGCCCCCGGCGTAAACGGGGGCTTTGACATGTCGCGACAAGCTTGCGCCATCGGGCGGGAGTGGGTGGCGGCCGCCGCTATGGCGGCACGCACAAGAACGCGGCGAAGCAGCTCGGCCGCTCGGGTGACGGCGGCGTCATCAACGAGGACCGCCTCGACCGCGTCGACGTCCAGGCCAAGCGCTACGCCGTGGGCAGCACGGTGGGCCGGCCGAACGTGCAGGGCTTCGTCGGCAGCCTGGTGGGCCTCGGCGCGAGGAAGGGCGTGTTCGTCACCACCTCGACCTCAGCGCCGGCGCGCGCGACTTCGTCCGCCATCTTTCGCAACGCGTGATCCCGATCGACGGCCAGACCTTCGCCGATCTCATGATCGAGGACGGCGTCGGCGTGCGGACCCCTAGACGCTGACGCTCAGCCGGCTCAACGAGGATGTCTTCGCCGAAATCGGCTGAGAACGGCGCGGCGAGCGAGAGATTATCCCTGCTGCCGGTTCGGCGCGGCGTCCCCAACCTGGGCCGACGACAATCATATGGAGGACTATTTCGGCGTCACGCGGCGGCAGTCCGCCCGGTCCGGGCTGTCTCGGCGCAAAGCCGAGGCAGGGAGCCAGCGCGTCGAGCCATTTCTCCGCTGCCGAAATGGGAATGGCGCACCCGAGAGGATTCGAACCTCTGACCTCTGCCTTCGGAGGGCAGCGCTCTATCCAGCTGAGCTACGGGTGCCGAAGCGCCGCGGAACCTAGCGGATCGGGAGGCGGCCGGCAATCGGGGTTGGGGGCGGTTCCGCAGTCTGCGGTCTCCGGTAGCCGCGCCGTGAGGTCCTTCACGCTTGCGCCGGGGCGCCGCCCAGCTGTGGACGGGCCGCGGATGGCGCGCATTCGCCGTCGACGCGACGAGGGACAGGCGCTTTGTCGAGACGCGGTCCAGGAAATCCGCCGGGCCTGCGCGACCGGCCGGCCTTGGATCTTCATGATCTCCGCCGCCGCTCGCCCCGGTTCTGACGACCGGGCGGCCCGCCCTCATGCCTGGACCGAGCCCAAACGGACCGACCCCTATCCCGGGTCGTGAAGAACGCCGGTTGTGACAAACCCGTGAGCCGCTCCGCCCGCGCGGCTGGCATGCCATTTGCTGCCGGCGTCTCGCAATGAAATCGGGGCCGCCCTGGGCGCCTGAGCGAGGTAGCATGGATCGTCGTAGAGTCTTATCGGCTGGGGCGCTCGGCGCCGTGGCGTCGCTCGCAGCGCCAGCCGTGGCGCGCGCACAGCAGACCTTCTCCTGGAAGATGACCAATGCCTACGGCCCCGGCGCGCCGTTCTACGTGACGGGGCCCGGCAGCCCGACCTATTTCTGCGACCTCGTGAAACAGATGTCGGGCGGCCGGCTGACCATCCAGCACTTCGCCGCCGGGGAGCTCATCCCGGCGCTTGAGGGTTTCGACGCCTGTTCGGCCGGCACGGTCGAGATGAACGCGGCGAATTCGTATTTTTGGGCAGGCAAGGTCCCCGCCGCCCAATTTTTCACCACTGTGCCGTTCGGGCTCAACTTCCAGGGGCAGAATGCGTGGATCTACCATGGCGGCGGTCTGGCGCTCTGGGAGGAGCTCTACAAGCCGTTCAACCTGGTGCCGATGCCGATGGGCAACACCGGCGTGCAGATGACCGGCTGGTTCAGAAAGCCGATCGAGAAGATCGAGGACTTCAAGGGCCTCAAGATGCGCATCCCCGGCCTCGCCGGAAAGGTCTATGCGCAGCTCGGCGTCGACGTGAAGCTGCTACCCGGCGGCGAAATCTTCCCGGCGCTGGAGCGCGGCGTGATCGACGCGGCCGAGTTCGTCGGCCCGTATCAGGATCGTCGCCTCGGCCTGCAGAAGGCGGCGAAATATTACTACACCACCGGCTGGCACGAGCCGAACAACGTCACCGAGCTGACGATCAATCAGGCCGCCTGGGACTCGCTGCCCGACGACCTCAAGGCGATCGTCCGTACGGCGGCCGCGGCCTGCAACACGATCAGCCACACCTGGTGCGAGGCGACCAACGCCGAGGCGCTCGACGATCTCGTGAAGAATCAGGGGGTGATCGCAGGTCCGCTGCCGAAGGAGGTGGTCGAGGGGTTGCGCGCCACGACCAAGACGACGCTCGACGGCCTAGCGGCCTCCGATCCGAAGATCAAGAAGGTCTACGACGCCTTCCTTGCGTTCAAGGAAAAGCACGACAAGTGGGCCGGCGTCTCCGAAGCCGTGTTCCAGGAGCAGATCCGCGTCGGCGGCGTTTGATCCTGCATGCCTGAGCGCCTGGAGACCTGGGCCCAGGGCCTCGACGCCGTCGTCGAGGTCTTCGGCCGCATCGCCGCGTGGACGGGCCTCGCCCTCGTCCTCGTCATGGCGGGCAACGTCGTCGCCCGCTATCTCTTTCACATCGGCTCGGTTGCGACCCAGGAGCTCGAGTGGCACCTCATGGCGCCGCTGACGCTGCTCTGCATCGCCTACACGATCAAGCATGACGGTCATGTGCGGGTCGACATCTTCTATTCGAGCCTGCCGGAAACGGTCCGACGCGCGATCGACCTGTTCTCCGCGCTCTGCGCGCTCGCGCTCGCCGTCCTGATCGTCAAGATCTCAATGCCCTACGTCATGCAGTCCTACCGCATCGGCGAGGGCTCGCCGGATCCTGGCGGGCTGCCCTATCGCTGGATCATCAAGGCCATGATCCCGGCGGGGTTCGTGCTGTTCGGCCTCCAGAGCCTCGCCTCCGTGCTGCGCGCGCTGAAGCCGTTCTTCGGCGGCCAGGACGGTCTCAAGACGGCGTCGATCAATGCCGGTTAACGAGATCCTCGCGCTCTGCTGCATCGGCTCGTTTTTCGTCCTGCTGTTCGTCGGCGTGCCCGTCGCGCTGACGCTCGCCATCTCCGGCTTCGTCTTCGGCTGGCTTGGCTTCGGGACGGGCCTATTCAACCTCTTGCCTGCGCGCATCTATGGCGTGACCGCGAACTACACGCTCATCGCCATCCCGCTCTTCGTGTTCATGGGGGTGATGCTCGAGAAGTCGCGCATGGCCGACGAGCTCATGGAGGTCATCGGCTATCTCGCCGGCGGCCTGCGCGGCGGCATGGGGCTCGGCATCGTGCTGGTCGGCATGCTGATGGGAGCGACCACCGGCATCGTCGGCGCGACCATCGTGACGCTCGGCCTGCTCACCCTGCCGACGCTGCTCAAGCGCGGCTATGACAAGCGACTGTCCTGCGGGGCGATCTGCGCCTCCGGCACGCTCGGCCAGCTCATACCGCCGAGCACGATCCTGATCCTGCTCGCCGACATAATGGGCCAGTCGGTCGGCACGCTGTTCGCCGCCGCCGTGATGCCGGGACTTCTGCTCACCGCCATCCTCGGCGCCTACATCCTGCTGGTCGGGGTCTTCAAGCCGGAAATGGTCCCGCCAATTCCGCTTGCGGAGCGGCAGGCGCTGCCGCGGCGCGAGCTCTGGATGAAGACGCTGAAGGTCGGCGTGCCGCCGATTGCGCTCGTGCTCGCGGTGCTGGGCTCGATCATCGGCGGCGTGGCGGCCCCGACCGAGGCGGCCTCAATGGGCGCGGTCGGGTCGATCCTCGTCGCGGCGGTCGCGGGCCGGCTGTCGATGAAGACGTTGGTGGACGTCGTGAACTCCACGGCGCGCATCACCGCCATGATGTTCTCCATCCTGATCTGCAGTCAGGTGTTCGCGCTGTCGTTTCGCGGCCTCGGCGGCGAACGCCTCGTGCACGACGCCTTCGAGATGGTGCCGGGCGGCTCGACGGGCATGCTGATTTTCATGCTCGCGATCATCTTCGTGCTCGGCTTCTTCATCGAGTGGATCGAGATCAGCTACATCGTGGTGCCGATGTTCCTGCCGCTGATGATCGCCGACGGGGTCAACATCGTGTGGGCCGCCTCGCTCATCGCGGTGGTGCTCCAGACCTCGTTCCTGACGCCGCCCTTCGGTTGGGCGCTGTTCTATCTCCGGGGCGTCGCGCCTCCGGAGGTCTCGACGCTCGACATCTACAAGGGCGTCGTGCCGTTCATCGGCCTGCAACTCGTCGCGCTCTTGGTGGTGTTCTTCTTCCCCGGCGTCGCGACCTGGCTGCCGACCGCGATCGGGTGGTGACGGCGACCCCGGGTCGCAGCGGGCCTTCATGACCCGCGCGCCATCCGGGAGGCGACGATCGGGATGGAGCGCGTCGGGCGCGGGGAGGAAACCGGCTCAAGGCGTCGCGGGCGGCGCAGGACTTTCGCCGCCTGGCCGATGCGACGGTCCACGACCGCCGGGGAGGCCGATCCTCCCGACCTCACGTTCGCCAAGGATGGGCCGGCAGCTCCCAGGTTCCGAGCGCCGCGGCGCCGGCGGTCGCGACCGCGTGATCGTTCTCGACCGAACTGCCGCTGACGCCGATCGCGCCCATCATCACGCCGTCCTTGTCGACGATCGGGAGGCCGCCCGGAAAGGTGATCAGTCCGCCGTTCGAATGCTCGATGCCGTAAAGCGGGCCGCCCGGCTGCGAGAGCTTGCCGATCTCGCCGGTCGGCATGCCGAAGAACACGGCGGTCTTGGCCTTCTTGATCGCGATGTCGATGCTGCCAACCCAGGCGTCGTCCATGCGATGGAAGGCCTTGAGGTCCGCGCCGGAATCCACGACCGCGACGCACATGAAGGTGTCGATCGCGCGGGCTTTCTCCACCGCGGCGCGGATCGCGGCCTCGGCGTTCTCGAGGGTGACGTGCATTGCGTTCTCCTGAAGGCCTTCGGTCGGGAGGGGAGGGCGTATATAGGCGTCGCGCGTCGTCCGCCCGCCGGAACTTTCGCAGCACGCCGGCCGGGCGCTCGGAGGGGGCGACCTTGCCCCGCGGGCTGGAACCGGCAGGCGCGCTCGCGTTGAGCGCGGGCTCGCATCGCGATCGGGCGCCCGGTCAGTTCAGCAGCGTCGGCACCACGTCCGCGCCGATCGCCGAGAACACGCCGACGCCCGTGAGCACGAGGCCGAGCATGTAGCTTCGCGTCGCCTTGTCGTAGGTCGTCTTGATCAGGCCCTCGACGGGCAGAAGCAGAGCGAGCGCCCTGATCTGCAAGACGCTGCCGACGAACATCACGACGATCGGCGGCGTGTCATAGGCGTGCCAGACGCCCGGACTGGCCGCCCATTGCGCGATGAAGCCCAGCGAGAAGGAGACGGTCACGCCGAAGGCCGTGATCGTGCCGTTGCGGAACACGGCGTCGACCCGCGCCTGACCGTCCGGCGTGTCCGGCGCTCGGCCGTCGTCGCCCGAGAAAGCTCCCTGATTCACGACAACGCTCCACGGCAAAGGGTCGCCGGTCGGCGCCCGGCGCGCCCACCATAGCCGGGCCGCAAGCGGCCGGTCACCTGGACCGACA
Organism: Hansschlegelia sp. KR7-227; assembly: GCF_049446035.1. Classification (NCBI taxonomy): domain Bacteria; kingdom Pseudomonadati; phylum Pseudomonadota; class Alphaproteobacteria; order Hyphomicrobiales; family Methylopilaceae; genus Hansschlegelia; species Hansschlegelia sp. KR7-227. The sequence goes on along the minus strand of NZ_JBMSEA010000001.1, from coordinate 2,440,584 downwards.
TGGGCGACCAAGACCGATGGTCTCTGCGGAGACGGCGGACTTGGCTCGCGGTCTCGGGACGGGGGAACGGGTCAGCGCGGGTCCGCGGCGGCGGGCTTCGCCCGTGCGGCGGCTCCCACAGTTGACATGTCGGCGCGGAGGACATTTGTCGACTTTCCGAACAACGGCAATAATTTAGAGCAGTTCTAATGAGTCTCTTCGACAGGCGCGCGCTCCTTCGGACGGGCGCGTCTCTGGGCGCTGCGGCCGTCGTCCCGGCCGGTCTCGCGACCCCCGCCGGCGCGGCCGAGACGCTGACGCTCTACAATGGCCAGCACGCCGAGCCTGCGACCGCCGTGGTCCAGGCCTTCATGAACGCGACCGGCGTTCAGGTCGCGATCCGCAAAGGCGGCAGCGCCCAGCTCGCCAACCAGATCCTGGAGGAGGGCGCAGCCTCGCCCGCCGACGTCTTCTTCTCCGAAGAGACGGCGCCGGTCGCCATGCTCGCCGCCCGAAAGCTGCTGGCGCCCGTCGATCCGGCGACGCTCGCCGCGCTCCCGCCGCAATACGCCGCCCGGGACGGAAGCTGGGTCGGGATCACGGCGCGCTGCCGGGTCGTCGCCTATGACATGCGCCAGATTGCGCCCGGCGAGCTGCCGGCTTCGGTGCTCGATTTCGCGACGCCCGCCTGGAAGGGCCGGGTGGCCTATGTCCCGACCAGCGGCGAGTTCCAGAGCCAGGCGCTGGCGATCGACAAGCTCAGGGGCCGCGACGCCGCGATCGCGTGGCTCAAGGGCCTCAAGGACAACGGCCGCGTCTACAATGGCAACGTCGCCGCCGTGCAGGCGGTGCAGCGCGGCGAGATCGCGACCGCGCTCGTCAACAGCTACTACTGGTTCTCCGTGGCCGACGAGATCGGCGAGGAGAACATGCGGTGCCAGCTGCACTATCTCGGCCATAAGGATCCGGGCGCGCTGGTCACGCTGTCGGCCGCGGGCGCGCTGGCCTCGAGCCGCAAGCCGGAGCTTGCGCAGCGCTTCCTCGCCTTCATGACCGGCGAAGCGGGACAGCAGGCGATCGTGGATGCGGTTGCGGAGTATCCGGTCCGGCCGGGCGTCGTTTCTCCCTACAAGCTGAAGCCGATCGGCGAACTCGACCCGCCCGATGTGGCGCCGGACGACGTCAGCGACGGCGCCGCCGCGCTCGCGCTGCAGCGCGAGGCCGGCCTCGCGTGACCCTCGCGGCCGCCGCGCGGCGCGATCCGCTTCCGCCGGCCTGGCTCCTCCTCGCGGGGGCGATCCCCTGCGGTCTGATCGCGCTGCCGATGGTCTACGTCGCCGTCCGGGCCTGGGGGGTCGGCGCGTCCGGCGTGGCCGAGGAGCTGTTCCGCGCCCGCACCTGGGAGCTGCTTGTCAACACCGTCACGCTGGCGACGAGCGTCACGCTGGCGTCGGCCGTGATCGGCGTCGCGACCGCCTGGTGCGTGGAGCGCTGCGATCTGCCGGGGCGCCGGGTCTGGCGTATTCTCGCCGCGCTTCCGCTCGCCGTGCCGGCCTTCGTCGCGAGCTTCGCCTGGGCGTCGATCGACGTCGCGTTCCAGGGCATGGCGGGGGCCGTCCTGATCCTGTCGCTGTCGCATTATCCGCTGGTCCATCTGCCCGTGTCGGCAGCCCTCAGGGGGATGGACCCCGCCTATGAGGACGTCTCGCGCTCGCTCGGCCGCGGTCCTTGGCGGACCTTCACGGGCGCCGTGCTGCCACAGGCCTGGCCGGCGCTCGGCGCGGGCGCGCTCCTGGTGCTCGCGCACATGCTGGCTGAGTTCGGCGCGCTCGCCCTGCTGCGCGTCCAGACCTTCACGACCGCGATCTACGCCTCCTACGAGCTCCAGTTCGACAGCGGCTCGGCCGCTCTGCAGTCGGCGATCCTCATGGCGCTGTGCCTCCCGGTCGCGCTGGGCGAGATGCGGCTGCGCCAGAACCTGCGTTTCGCGCGCAGCGGCCGCGGCGGCCGCCGCGACCAGCGGCTGGCGCCGCTCGGGCGCGCGCGACCCGCCGTGCTGCTCGGTTTTTCCGCCCTCACGGCGCTGTCGACCGGCGTTCCTGTCGGCATGCTGGTCTATTGGCTCGTGGTCGGCCGCTCCGGCGGCCGCGGGCTCGCCGATCTGGGCGCCGCCATCGAGGGTTCGCTCAGCCTCGCGCTTCCGGGCGCCGTCGTGGTCACGCTGCTCGCGCTGCCGCTGGCGCTCGCCTCGACGCGCCATCGCGGCGCGCTCGCCAAGATCGCCGACCGTCTGCCCTATGTCGTGCACGGACTCCCCGGGCTCGTCGTCGCGCTCGCGCTCACCTTCTTCGCGATCCGCTTCGCGCCCGCGGTCTACCAGACGGTCGCGCTGCTGTTTGCGGCCTACGCCGTGCTGTTCCTGCCGCTCGCGCAATCGGCGTTGCGGGCGTCGCTGGAGCTGGCTCCGCCCGGACTCGAGGAGGTCGCCCGGAGCCTCGGCAAGGGGCCGCTCGCCGCCTTCGCCTCCGTCACCTTGCCCAACGTGCTTCCGGGCCTCGGCGCCGCCCTGGCGCTCATGACGCTCGAACTGGTCCGCGAACTCACCGCCACCCTGCTTCTCGCGCCGATCGGCGTCACGACGCTCGCGACCGAAGTCTGGTCCCGGGCCAATGACGGGCAATACGCGGCGGCGGCGCCCTTCGCCGCGCTGCTGGTCGCGCTTTCCGCGGTCCCGGTCTACGTGTTTACCCGCCGCAGCCTCGAACTCGACGATTTCTGATGGGCAGCCTCTCCCTCCGCGCCGTCGAGAAGTCCTTTGGCGGGCAGGCCGTGCTGCGCGGCGTGGGCTTCTCCATGGGCGAGGGCGAGATCGCCGCGCTGCTCGGGCCGTCCGGCTGCGGAAAGACCACCCTGCTGCGTCTGATCGCAGGCTTCGACCGCGTCGACGCCGGCGAGATCGCGATCGATGGGGCGGTCGTGTCCAGCCGACGCGAGCACGTGCCGCCCGAGCGGCGCCGCATCGGCTACGTGCCCCAGGAGGGCGCGCTGTTCCCGCATCTCACGGTCGCGGGGAACGTCGGCTACGGGCTGAGGCGCGCCGAGCGCACGGCGGACCGCATAGGGCGGGCGCTCGCGCTGGTCGGCTGCGGGGCGCTCGCCGGCCGCTACCCCCACCAGCTGTCCGGCGGCCAGCAGCAGCGCGTCGCGCTCGCCCGCGCGCTTGCGCCGAGCCCGCGGCTGGTGGCGCTCGACGAACCCTTCAACGGCCTCGACCTCGACCTGCGGCGGGGGCTTTCGGCCGAGGTGGTCGCGACGCTGAGGCGAAGCGGCGCATCGGCGGTGCTCGTCACGCATGATCCCGAGGAGGCGTTCGCGAGCGCCGACCTCGTGGCCGTCATGCATGAGGGGCGCATCGCCCAGATCGGAGACCCACGCGCCGTCTACCGCACGCCGGCGAGCGCGGAGGTCGCGCGCATCACCGGCTCGGCGATCTTTCTCGAAGCGACGATCCGCGACGGCTTGGCGGACACCGCGATCGGGACCGCCACGCTCGCGGCCGTCGCGCCCGGCGTGGACGGACGGGTCTATCTCTGCGTGCGTCCCGAGCAGATCGTCATCGGCGCCGCGGGATCGGGACGGACCGCGACCGTCGTGAACCGCAGCTTCCGCGGGGATCACGTCGTGCTCGAGGCGATGGCCGGCGACCACCGCTTGTCGGTGCGCGCGCCTGCGGACTTCGACATGGGCGCGGGGGCGATCGATCTGGCGATATCCAGTCCCTGCGTCGCCTTTCCCCGGCCGTGACGGCGAGGGGCTCATCTGCCCACAAATGCCGGCGTGACTGACGATTGGCGGGTCCGTTCCGGCGGTCTGCGACGCGGGATGAAGGCGACCCTTCGACCGTCGGCGCGCCAAAGACGGCGCCGCGCTCTTGCCGGATGAGAAGGTCTATGTAAGCCTGCGGAAGCATAGGATACCGGGGGTGATCCATGAACCTTTCAAAGGACGTGGAATTCGCGCGGCTCGTTGGATTTGATCAGTTGATCGACGCAAGCGCCGGTGAATTCGACTTCAGGGACGACGCGTTCGGAGCGAAGATCGGGGCCAAGCGCGCCGATGTCGAGCCTACGGCGCGTCCGTCGGACGACTCGTCCGACGCCGGCAGCGCCTGACCGCGTACGCACGCCATCGCCTCGGCGGGCGTTCCGCCGAGGGAGTTCGCCTCTTCCCCTCAGGCTTCAGGAGCGCATCATGATTCACGAGCAGAGCGTCGACCTCTCCAAGCTGATCGGCTTTGACCAGATCTCCGAGGACCTCCATGGCGAGGTCGATTTCCGCGCCGACGCCGTCGGTTCGAAGCTTGGCGCCAAGCGCGGCGCGGAACCCGCCGCCGTTCCTGCCGACGAGGGACGCGACGCGATCGGCTGATGATCGCTGCGCGTCAAGAACTCGGACGGACGAGCGCGGAGGCCGCCTGTGGAAGTCGAAGCGATCTGATCGCTGTGGGCGCGGCGGCCCGGTGCGCAGAGCGCGACCGGCCGGGCGCCCGGCGTCGCGAGCAAGCATGACGCCCGCCAGTCCGCTGGCGCCGGACCTGGAGCGCGTCGCGTCCTGCGACGCGCTCTGGCGGCTCAAGCTGCGCGACTCTTTCGCCTATATCGCGCAGGTGCTCGAGGCTCGGGGCGAGCCTGTCGGCGGCCGGATGGCGGCGGCGGCGTCCCGTCTCGCCGAGGGGCCGGTCACGCCCTGGGTGAGCTGTCTCTACTCCTATCTCGTCGCGGAGATCACGCGGCAGGACCGTCGTCCCGTGGAGTGGCTGGTCGACGACCTCGTCGAGGCGTCGTCGCTGCCGGTTCGCGAGGAGCGCCTGATGGCGCTCGGCGATCCCGCGGTTCCGAGCCGCTGGTGGGATCATTTCCTGCGGCTGATGGACACCGACCGCGCGCTGCCGTTCAAGCCGATCGCGCCGTCGGACGCAGCCGCCCTGGCGTGCCGCGCCGAATTCGAGGCCGCCATGATTTTGCTGGCGCGCGTCGACCCCGCCTTCCATGAGGAGGTCCGCGCCCTTCTGCGCGTCATCGTGCTCGGTGCGCCCGCCGACGCCGACCCGAGCAGCCATTTCGGGGCCTGCTCGAGCTTCTTCCTGCGCGAGGGCGTGCTGATCAACGCCGCCCAGCGGCGAAGCCCGATCCGCATGCTCGACATGCTGATCCACGAGGCGAGCCACGTTCTGCTGTTCGCGCTCGCGACGGAACAGCCGCTCACGACCGATAGGGGGGAGACGCGGCTGAAGTCCGCCGCGCGCGCCGACCTCCGCCCCGTCGACGGCATCTTCCACGCCTGCTTCGTCGCCACGCGCGTGCATCTCGCGATGAACCGCATGATCGCGAGCGGCCGGCTTGGACCGGACGACGTTCGGGAGGCGGCGCAGCGCCGCGATCGCAACCGCGACGTCGCGAAGCCGACGCTCGAGACCTTGCGCGAGCACGCCGCCGCCACGCCGCTCGGCGCCGAGGTGCTGGCGGGCTTGGACGCCTATTGGGCGCGTGAGGAGGCGACCGAGGTCGCGGGCGCGGCGTGACGACCGCCACAGCCGTTACAGCGCGCGACCTGATCCGCGCGGCGGCGCTGGCGGGCAAGCAGGAGGCCGCTCTCGACGCGGCGCTTGATCGCGCCATCGCTGACGGCGCGGACATTCCGCTCGAAAGCCTCGGTTTCGACAGCCTCGGCTGGATGGAGTTCTGCATCGCGGTCGAGGTGAACAGCGGGCTGGAGCTGACGCCCGGCCACGTCGCCGGGATGCGCACGCTTCGCGACGTCGAAGCCTGGCTGACGGCGCGCCTGCCGGCATGATCGAGGACTATCTCGCGAAAGCCCGGGCCTGCCGCACCGAGAACCTGTTCAACAGGCTGCACATCCGGCTCGAGGAGAACCTCGCGCCCCCGGAGGTCGCAGCCCTCGGCCGGGCTGCGCGGCGTCCCGACTTTCCCGAGGCCGGCCAGGCCTGGCTCGCGGGCCTCGGCGCGAAGACGCCGGGGCTGCTGGACGCGCCCGAGGCCTTCGAACGTCGCGAGATCAGCGATCGCGTCCTCTTTTACGCGGGCAAGGGCGGAGCGACGCCCAAGCGGTTGCTGATCGCCTTCACGGGCAAGGCGCGGCGGATGATGCTGCCCACGCCCGTCTTCCTTCAGGCGCTCGACGCCGCCGCGTGGGACGTCGTGCTGCTGAAGCGAACGAAATCCTTCCTGGAGGGGCTCGACGGCGAGGCGACCGATTTCGACGGCGTCATCGCCTACCTCCGGCGCGCCTTCATCCGCGCCGACTATTCCGGCGTCGCCACAGTCGGCACCAGCGGCGGCGGCGGCTTCGCGGTCGTCGCGGCGCTGAAGCTGAAGGCCGACCGCGGCGTGTCGATCAGCGGCACGGTCAACGCCGCTCTGCTCGCCCTCGCGCCCCGCCGCAACCGCTTGATGGCCGCCCTCCGGGGCCGGCCGCGGCTGTGCTTCGTCCACGCGTCCGACTTCGCGTCCGACCGGCGTGCGGCGAACCGCATGATCCGGGCCTGGGGCGGACGGCGGCGCGAGGTGCCCGGCGTGGAGGAGCACAACGTCGTCTGGCCGCTCCAGCAGCGCGGCGAGCTCAAGAGGCTTCTGAGGGAGGTCTTGTGAGCGAAACTGCGTCCACAGGCGGTCTGCCGACCTCGATCTCAGCGGCGGACATGCTGGGAGCGCGAGCCGCCGCCTCGCCAGGCGCGGACGCCGTCGTTTCGGAGGATGCGCGGGTCAGCTTCGGCGCCTTGCTCGACCGCGTCGACCGCATGATCGGGCTGCTCTGCCGCGAGGGTTGGACGCCCGGCATGGTCGTCGGCGTCGCGATGCGCGACGCCGATCTTCACCTTGCGACGGCATTGGCGCTGCTGTGTCTCGGCGATGCCCAGGTCTGCCTCCCGAGCCACGAAACCGCCGCGAGCAACCGCTCGACCATGGGGCGGCTCGGCGTCTCGTTGGTCGTCTGCGACGAGCGGCGGGATTGGATGGACGGCGTTCGCTCGGTCGTGGTCGACGAGCGAACGCTCGCCGCCGCGCCGAGCGGCCTCGCGCAGGCCCGCCCCGCGCCGGCCGACGCCGCGGCGGTCTACGTCAAGACGTCCGGGTCGACGGACGTCCCCAAGCTGTTCCCTCTGAGCTTCGCGCGGCTCGCCGGCGCGGCTGCGCGCACCGCCGCCGAGCCAAAGGAGCGGCGCGTGATGCGCACCTCCTCGATCGAGTTCGACTCGACGCGGATTTACCGCCTCTACGCCCTGCTCGGCGGCTGCGCCACGGTGATCGCCCCGCGCGACATGGCCGAGCTCGGGTCCGCCTGCAGGCGACTGGACGTCTCGCAGGTCCACATCGGGACCTATGCGCTCGCGTCGCTGCTGAACGGGGGCCGCGCGCTCTCGCCGATGCCCGAGACGACGAGCCTTCTCACCGGCGGATCGCGCGTGCCGGGGCCGCTCAGGGCGGCGATCGCCGCACGACTGTCCCGGAATCTCTGGATCTCCTATGCGACCAGCGAGATCGGCCAGATCTCGCTCGCGACGCCCGACGAACATGAGGAGCATCCCGAAGGCGTCGGCCGCCCTCGGCCCGAGGCGGAGGTCGAGATCGTCGACGCCGAAGGCAGGCCGGTCGCGCGAGGAGAGATCGGCGAGATCCGCGCGCGCCGTCCGGCGGCGCCGAAGGCCTATGTCGGCCAGGACCCGTCATCCTCCCAGTTCCGCGACGGCTGGTTCTACCCCAACGACCTGATCTCGTGGCCGGCCGGCGGCCCGCTGATCTATCACGGGCGCGCCGACGACGTGATGCTGCTGAACGGCGTCAAGATCTCCGGCGGCGCGATCGAGGACGCGCTCTCCGCGCATGCCGACGTGCGGGAGGCCGTCTCCTTTCCGATGCCGTCGCGGCTTCATGGCGAAATACCGGCCGCGGCCGTCGTGCTGGCGCCCGGCGCGGAGCGCGCGGACGCAGCGGCGCTGCTCGCGCACTGCCGGACGATCCTGGGCCTCAGGGCGCCACGCCGGATCGTCGTCGTCGACGCCATCCCGCGGACCCACACGGGAAAGCCGCTGAAGCGCGAGCTGGCGGCGCTCTAGCAGCCCCGGATCAGAGGGCGACGCGCCACTCGAAGGCCATGGAGGCTCCGGGCGGCAGCCTGACCACGCCCGGCTTCTCGACGAACGGGCCGTTCCAGTCGACCGGGCTCGCCATGCCGCGCCAGGGCTCCACGCAGAGGAACGGAGCGCCGGCCGGCGCCGACCAGACCCCGAGGTCCTCGTACCCGCTCCAGGAGATCGTGAGCGCGCGCGCCTCCGCGCCCTCCGCCGTCTTCGCCACGTAGCGGACGGAGCGGCTGGCGACGCCCGGCATCACCAGCGCGTCCTGCCGGAAGAGCTCCGGCGTCAGCGGCAGCACGCGCCCGTCGAACGGCAGTTCCTTTGCGGCGCCGAGCAGACCGTCGATGACCGAGCGGCTCGGCCCCGTCTCCCGCGCCTCGAATTCGAGGACATGCGCCTCCTTCTCTACGCCGTCGACGAGCGGCCAGCGAAAACCCGGATGCGCCCCGATGCAGAAGGGCAGGATCGTCTCGGACGAGACGTTGGTCACCTCCGCGATCACGGTGAGCGCGGCGTCTTCGGCCCCGTAGGACACGTCGAGGCGGAAGGGAAACGGATAGAGCCGGCGGCTCGCTTCGCTGTCCGTCAGCCGGAGCGCCGCGCGCCGCTCCGACCGCTCGACCCACTCGAACAGGCTGTCGCGCGCGAAGCCGTGCTGGGTCATCCGGTACGTAGCGCCGTCATGGCGCAGCGTATCGCCCGCGAGCCGTCCGACGGTCGGGAACAGGATCGGCGCGCGCCGCGGCCATTCGGGACCCGCCTGCCACAGCAACTCCTCCCCGGAGCTGTCCCTGAGGCTTTGCAGCTCGGCGCCCTCTGCCGCGATCACGACGGACAGGCCGTCGGAGCCGATGCGATGCGTATCGTCCAAAGCCGTCGCGCCCCCTCGTCGGTGTTCGTCGTCCTTAGCATGTCGAGCGTCGCCCGCGCGCGCGGGCGATCTTTGCGTGCCCGCGCCGACCCGGGAACGCGAGAGTTAAATCGTGGGGCGCGGGCGTCGAGCCGCACGCCGGCGTCGCCCCGTCGGCTTTGCGATCCGCATTCGTCGGCGGCCGACGCTCCAGCGCCGTCCCAGGCTGGGCGGCCGGTGAAGCTTCGCGGATAAGTGGCTCCCGACGTGCAGCCTGTCTGCGTGGCCTGCCGACTGTGGGGCGGCTATGAGGCCTCCAACAAAGGTCGAGAGGACTTGTGGACGTCGAACCTGCGTCGACAAAGCCCAACCCCGCGAACGTAAAAAGTCGCCGCCTTCGACCTATTGCAATGAAATAGACATCACGATTTCCAGTCGGCTCTTGCCATTAATGCCGCGGCTGTACGTATAACGCAGGAAATCGACAGACAAAGTTAGCCGAATTATTCGGTCCCTGGATGCACGGCGCTTTGCAATTGCGCCGTTTGCCGGTTGCGCCGCTCAGCCGAAGACACGCTACCGCCGAAAGGTTCGCGATATGGACGGTTCGATGTCGGGCGACGCCGGTCGCGCAGAAATCTTCGACTTCGTCGCCGTCGGAGTGGGGCCATTCAATCTCGGCCTGGCCTGCCTGACCGAGCCGATCGACGAACTCAACGGTCTGTTCCTCGACCGCAACGAACGGTTCGACTGGCATCCCGGGATGCTGCTCGCCGAATCGACCTTGCAGACCCCGTTCATCGGCGACCTCGTGACCTTGGCCGATCCGACCAGCCGCTTCTCGTTCCTGAACTACGTGAAGTCGCAGGGGCGAATATACGCCTTCTACATCAAGGAGGACTTCTTCCTCATGCGGAAGGAGTTCAACCAGTACTGCCAGTGGGCCGCAGAGCAACTGCCGAACGTCGAGTTCGGCCAGTCCGTGGAGCGCATCGACTATGACGACGCGCAGCGCCTCTATTGCGTGACGACGAGGAACGTGAAGACGCGCGCGCAGAACCTGCGCCTGGCGCGGCGGCTGGTGCTCGGGACCGGAGCGTCACCTGCGATCCCGGCCTGCTGCCGCGGCGTCGCGGACCGGGTCACCCACACGTCGCGCTATCTCGCGGACAAGGCGGAGCTCCAAAGGAAGCGGTCGATCACGGTGATCGGCAGCGGACAGAGCGCCGCGGAGATCTACTACGACCTTCTCCAGGAGATCGACGTTCACGGCTATCGGCTCGACTGGGTGACGCGCTCGCCCCGCTTCTTCCCGCTCGAATTGACGAAGCTCACGCTCGAGATGACTTCGCCGGACTACGCCGACTATTTCCACCGGCTGCCGGCCTTCCGGCGCGACCAGCTCATCAAGGCTCAGAAGGGCCTCTACAAGGGCATAAACGCAAGCCTGATCAATGACATCTACGACACGCTCTACAATAAGAGCCTGTCCTCCGATCTCGACGTCAATCTCCACACCAACGCCGAGCTCACGCGCTGCGCGTTCGACGAGGCGACGGGACGGTTCACGCTCGGCCTGCGCCAGACCGAGCAGGACAGCTCCTTCGAACTCGAAACCGAGGCGGTGGTGCTGGGAACCGGCTACGCGTACCGGACGCCAGCCTTCCTGAAGCCCATCCGTCACCGCATCCGCTGGGACGAAAGCGGCCGTTTCGCGGTGAAGCGCAACTACGCGATCGACGGGGCGGGGGAGGAGATCTTCGTCCAGAACGCCGAGCTCCACACCCACGGCTTCGTCGCTCCGGATCTCGGCATGGCGAGCTACCGCAACGCCAGCATCATCCGCGAAATGACGGGCCGCGAGGTCTATCCGATCGAGCGCCGTATCGCCTTCCAGCAATTTTCCGCGCCCCGCGCGCGCGCCCGCACGGCCCAGCGCGCATGAGCCCCGCCGCCGCCTACGCCCGGCCGGACGCCGTCTTCGAGCGCGTCGATCCGAAGGTCGGACGCTTCACGCTGCGGCCGCTCGACCTGTCCAAGGACGCAGGTCTGATCGTCGACTGGGTCCGGCGACCTTACGCCCGCTATTGGAACATGGCCGACAAGACCGAAGATGAAGTCGCTGCGTTCTACGCCGCGCTGACGCGTTCGGCGCACGCAGCGGCCTATCTCGGCGAACGCCATGGCGCGCCGGCGTTCCTCACAGAGATCTACGATCCGCGTCACGACCAAGTCGGGGACCATTACGAGGCGTCGGCCGGAGACCGCGGCATGCATGTTCTCGTCGCTCCGGCGGAGCGACAGATAGCCGGCTTCACTCTGGCGGTGATGCGCACGATCATGGCCTTCGTCTTCGACGATCCCGCTGCGCGCCGCGTCGTCGTGGAGCCTGACATCCGCAACGACAAGATTCACGCGCTGAACCGGGCCGTCGGCTTCGTCTACGACCGACCCGTCGCGTTCCGGGAGAAGACCGCCCATCTCGCCTTCTGCACGCGCGCGGCGTTCGAAGCCTCCCTCGCAGAGGAGACCGCAACATGAACCAGTTGGCAGCCGCCTCGCTCGGCGCGGCCGAGCGCGCGGCCGAGCATCTCACGCCCGAGCGCTGGGCGGACGCTAATCGTCGACTCGTCCGGAAGATGATCGCGGAGTTCGCCCATGAGCTGCTGATCGCGCCGCGCTACGTCCAAAGCGAGGGCGCGTGGGACCGTTACGCGCTCGACAATGGCGACCCCAACTTCGAGTACCGCTTCCGGGCCCGCCGCCTGCCGCTCGATCACTGGCTGATCGACGAGGCCTCCCTGGAGAAACGCCTGGTGGGATTGCCGGCGCCGCTCGACGCATTGGAGTTCACGCTTGAGTTCCAGGCGGCGCTCGGGATCAGGGAGGCGATGCTCCCCATCTATCTCGAGGAGATCTCGAGCACCCTTTACGGCGCCGCCTTCAAGGCCGCGAAATCCTGGCTGCCGGCCGCGCGGCTCGCTCGCGCCGACCACCAGACGATCGAGACCGGGATGTCCGAGGGCCATCCGACCTTCGTCGCCAACAACGGCCGGCTCGGCTTCGACGCGCAGGATTATCGCGCCTACGCGCCGGAGGCGGCGAACCCCGTCCGGCTCGTCTGGCTCGCGGTCGCGCGATCCTGCGCGACCTTCACGAGCCTGAGCGATCTCGGTTACGCCGAGCTCATGGAGGAGGAGCTCGGCGTGGAGACGCTCGCGTCGTTCGCCGAGCGGCTCGCGGCGCTTGGGCTCGACGCGGCGGACTACCTCTATATGCCGGCGCATCCCTGGCAGTGGTTCAACAAGCTCGCGATGACCTTCGCGACGGACGTGGCCGCGCGCCGCATCGTCTGTCTCGGTCAAAGCGAGGACCGCTATCTCGCGCAGCAGTCGATCCGGACGTTCTACAACCTCACGACTCCGCGCCGCCGCTACGTGAAGACGGCGATCTCGGTCCTCAACATGGGCTTCATGCGGGGGCTGTCGCCGAAATACATGGTGGCGACGCCGGCGATCAACGAATGGCTCGCGGATCTCGTGGCGAACGACGCGACGTTGAAGGCGACCGGCTTTTCGATCCTGCGCGAGGTCGCCGCGATCGGCTACCGCTACCGGCCCTATGATGAAGGGCTGAAGCAGGACTCCGCCTACAAGAAGATGCTCGCCGCGCTGTGGCGCGACACTCCTCTGCCTGAGGCGAAGGCCGGCCAGCGGCTGATGACGATGGCCGCTCTGCTGCATGTCGACCCAGACGGCGGAGCGTTGCTGCCCGCGCTGATCGAGGCCTCCGGCCTCGAGCCCGACGCGTGGCTCGCGCGCTATCTCGACGCCTATCTCGTTCCGCTGGTCCATTGCTTCTACGAACACGATCTCGCCTTCATGCCGCACGGCGAGAACCTGATCCTCGTGCTGGAGGACCATGCGCCGGTCCGCGTCGTCATGAAGGACATCGGGGAGGAGATCGGCGTGCTGAACGGCGCGCGGCCGCTGCCCAGGGCGATCGAGCGCATCGCCTTCTCGGTCGACGAGGCGACCAAGCTGAACTGCGTCTTCACCGACGTGTTCGATTGCTTCTTCCGCTATCTCAACGCCTTGCTGGTCGAGCATATGGGATTTGACGAGCTCCGCTTCTGGCGTCTCGTCGGCGCCTCGGTCGAACGTTATCTCGGGGCCCATCCTGAACATGCCGAGAAGGCTCGGCGGCACGATCTGTTCGCGCCGCGCTTCGTCCGGAACTGCCTGAACCGGCTTCAGCTCAACGACAACCAGCAGATGCTGAACCTGCTCGAACCTGAAACGAGCCTGCAATTCGTCGGCACGCTCGACAACCCGCTGGCGATCGTGCGCGCGGCGAACGCGTCCGAATGACGGCGGCTTACGGCGCGGGATAGGCGGCGCGGTACTGCGCGACGCCGGAGACGGGCCGGAGAGGCGCCTCGGAGGAACCCGCTGCGGCGAGCACGGAGGACGCCGGGAGGGCGGCCTGGGCCGTAGCTCCGCGGATCAATCCGGCCATCGGCTTGATCGCCTGGCTTTCCGGAAAGATTGTCTCGTCGAGGATCTTCGTCGGCACGCCGACATGATCGCGCAGCACGCCCTTGAAGACCGCGCGCAGGTCGGTCGTCGCCCTGAGGTCGCTGCCGTCCAGCAGGTCCTTGTTCGCGATGCCGGGCCAGTCGCCGTAGACCTTGCCGCCCGCCACGGCGCCGCCGGCGAGCAGCGCGACGGCGCCGACCCCGTGGTCGGTCCCGCCGCCGCCGTTGACGCGCACGGTGCGGCCGAATTCGGTGACCATCACCACGACCGTGCTCGGCCAGATGCGCGCGGCGGTGTCGCGGAACTCCTTGAGCGCGACGTCGAGCTCGTTGAGCGAGCCCCAGAGGAAGCCCGCCGTCGTGCCCTGGTTGGTGTGGGTGTCGAAGTTCGACACCGACATCACCGCGATCCGCGGGCCGTCCGGCGCGGAGAGCAGCCGCCCGGCGCCGCGGAAGGTGCGACGGAACTGGCTGATGTTCCCGTCGTCGGACGACGTTTTTTCCGCCAGCGCGTCGGCCTTCATGCCGGCGGCGAGCGCGGAGTAGAGCGCCGGATCGCGCCGCCGGAGCAGCGTCGTCACGGCGCCCGTGATGCTCTCCGGGGGATGGGAGAACCAGGTCGGCGACCAGCCGAGCACGGGGGCCGGCCCGCGCAGCAGCAGCGGCGCCTCGCCGACCTGGATCGCGCCCCGGCTCTTTATCTTGGATCCCGCCGGCATCACCGTCAGCAAGCGGTTGAGCCAGCCGGTGGCGTTGGAGGCCAGGCCCGGCAGGCCGTTTTCCAGATTGTCCTGGCCCTCGAAATGCGAACGGACGCGGACCGGAACGCAGGTGGCGTGCACCGCCGCCGCCTCCTTGGCGCGGTACATCGCGTGGAAGGAGGGGAGGGCGGGGTTCAGGCGGAACAAATCGTCCGCCAGGTCGAGCGTCGCCGAACGCGGCAGGGCGATGTCGCCGCGCATCGCGGCGTAGGCCCGGTCGCCATGCGGCACGACGACGTTTATGCCGTCCATGCCCCCGCGCAGCACGACGACGAGCAGGCGCGGGTCGGAGACGCCGGCATGGGCGGACTTCGGCAGGTACGCCGCGGAGAACAGGCCCGCGGTCACGCCCATCATGGCGCGGCGCGAAAGCAGCCTGCGCGACTCCTCGCAACCTTCCGCGGCGGCGGCGCAAAGGGCGGGGGGAGGCTCCTCGTGGCGGTGATCGTGGTCCAAGGGCCTATCTCCGCTGAAACTCGGGCGACATGAACAGCAGCGTGAGCGCCGAACGCGTGTCGGGGATCCAGGTCAGGGCGTCGGCCAGGTCTTCCGACAGAGCCGCGCCGTAGAGCGAGCGGGCGAGCTTCAGCGGCTGCCTCACGCCCTCGCCGAACCGGTCGACGACGAGCATCGCGGTGTCGAGCCGGATGGTCATCCCGTCCGGGTCGAGCCAGGCGTAGCTCTCGTCCGGGTAGCCGTCCGGGGCCGGGCGCTCCCAGGGCAGGTCGTTGAGCGCCCTGAGCGGCTCGGTGAACGCCCAGCGGTTCTCGTCGACATAGCTCGTGCGCATCGCGCGGAACTGGGCGATCGCAAGCTCGTAAGGGGTGCGGATCTTGCGCATCGGCTCGTTCCACGCCTCCGGCAGCGCGATGAGGGCCAGCGCCGTCGCCTTGAGGTCGCCGCCGGTCTTGCGGAACGCGTCGGCGACCGGGTCGACCATGGCGGGGGTCGGCTGGTCGGTGATGAAGTGGCGGACCAGCTTGAAGGCGAGGTGCTCGGCGGTGGCGCGCTTCCTCGCGAGGTCGATCAGCACCCGCTGTCCGCGCTTCACGCCGTCGTTGCGATACGTCTTGCCGAGAATCGTGATCGGACCCGGCTCATGCCAGTCACGGCGAAAGATGAACTGGCCCCGGATCGACGGCGCTCCGCCCTCCCAGCTCGAATCGGCCTGCCAGCCATTGACGTAGGACCAGCCGGTCAGGGCCTTCGCCATCGAGGTGACGTCGGTCTCGCTGTAGCCGCCGCCGGCTCCCAGCGTGTGGAGCTCGAGCAATTCGCGGCCGAGATTCTCGTTCAGGCCGCGTCGCCACTCCTTGCCGCGCTTCGAGTGCGGGCCGATCGAATCCTGGTTGTCGAGATAGCGCAGCATCGCCGGATGCTGGATCACGCCGCGCAGCATGGCGGTGAAGTCGCCGAGCACGTTGGCGCGGATCACCTCGCGCTCGAGCTGACCGTAGGAGCCGCGGATCACGTCGTCCTTGTTGATCGACATCGAGAAGTGGTTCGACCAGAACAGCACGAGCCGCTCGACGAAGCCGATCTCAACCGACAGGTGCTTCGCGATCCGGGCGTCGAGCTCCTTGCGGCGGTTGGCTTCGGCGGCCGCATAGCCGTTCTGGGAGTCGCGCAGGGCGACCCGCTTCGACGGCAGGTCGGAAGCGTCGATGAGCGCGACGTCCGCCTGCTCGAGCTCGGCTTTCAGCGCGCCGCGCGGATCGTCGCCGATGCGCTCGAGCGCGCCCGGACGCGGGCCGAGACCGAATCGTTGCAAGGCGATGCGCGCCCGTTTGGCGCCCGCGACACTCAACGCCATCGACGAGACGGTCCCCCGACCTTCCGCGAATCAACACCCCGCGGCCGTTCAGGAACGATGGCAGCGAAAGATTTCCGTTGCATCAACCTGCCTCTTTGACGGCGAACGCGGTCTGAACGCGGTCGAGACAATTGCGTCCTTCGTGGGAAACGTGGGCCCGCCGGTGGCCGGCATGGCCGCCATGCGCCATGTTGCATTGCGACATCGCCCCCGGGTCGCCACCCCTTTTGGACGCCGCGCTTCCGCTCCGCTTCGCCGAAGGAGAAGACATGACGAACCTTTGCGACGCGAACGAGGTCTGCGAACTCGGGCTCGCCCCCACCGCCCGCGGGGAAGCGCCGCCCTTCGGCGCCGCGCCTGCCCTGTTCGCGCTGTCCGTCGGAGGGTTGGCGCTCGGGACCGGCGAGTTCGCCTCGATGGGCCTCGTGCCGAACGTCGCCGCCGACCTCGGCGTCACCATCCCGCAGTCCGGCCACACGATCAGCGCCTATGCGCTCGGCGTCGTGGTGGGCGCGCCATTGCTCGCGGTTCTGTTCGCGCGCGCGCCGAAGCGCGAGCTGCTGATCGGGCTGATGATCTTCTTCGCGATCGGCAACATCGCCAGCGCGACGGCGCCGGGCTACCTGTCGCTGAACATCGGACGCTTTCTGGCGGGGCTTCCGCACGGCGCCTATTTCGGCGTCGCGGCGCTGGTCGCCGCAGCCCTCGCGCCCCCGAACAAGCGAGCGCAGGCGGTCGGGCTGGTCATGCTTGGCCTGAGCGTCGCGAACGTGGTGGGCGTGCCGTTCGCGACCTGGCTCGGGCAGACCTTCGGCTGGCGTTACGCCTTCTTCGCGGTGGCCGCGATCGGCGCGGTGGACGCCGCGCTCGTCTTCCTGTTCGCGCCCCGGATCCGGGTCGAGGCGGGCGCCAGCGCGCGGCGCGAGCTCGCGGCCTTCGCGTCGCTGCAGGTGTGGCTCACGCTCGGCGTCGCCGCCATCGGCTTCGGCGGTATGTTCGCCGTCTACAGCTATGTCGCGCCCACGCTGACCGAAGTGACCGGGCTGCAGGCCTCCACGGTGCCGGCGATGCTTGCGGTGATCGGCCTCGGGATGATCGCCGGCAACACCGTGGGCGGCTGGCTCGCCGACCAGGCGTTGAAGCCGGCGCTGATCGGTTTCCTGCTCTGGAACGTCACGGCGCTCGCGCTGTTCACGGTGACGTCGTCCAATGTCTGGCTCGCGACGATCAACCTGTTCGCGATCGGCTGCGGCATCGCGATCGGGCCGGCGGTCCAGACCCGCTTGATGGACGTCGCGGCCGACAGCCAGACGCTCGCGGCGGCGCTGAACCATTCCGCCTTCAACCTCGCGAACGCGCTCGGCGCCTGGCTCGGAGGGCTCGCGATCGCCGCCGGCTACGGCTGGACGTCGCTCGGCTGGGTGGGCGTCGCGCTTGCGCTCGGCGGGCTCGTGATCCTGCTGGTCTCCTTCGCCGTCGAAAAGCGCGCAAGCGCGCTCAGCACGGCCTGAAGGGAGGCCTCAGCGGGGTAGGGCGTCCTCGTCGTCGTGGGAGGCCGCGACGACGCCGCCGATGAGATTCGCGCTGTAGAGCAAACCGGGGTCGAGCCGCGCCTGGTCGGCGACCTCCCGGATGGCGGAGATCGCATGTGCGACCTCTTGCTCGTGGGTCGCGCGCGCGACTTCCGCCTGGCGGCGCGTGACGGCGATGAAACGGACGGCGTCGCCCGGGCGGCGCCGGAACAGCAACGGCAGATCGGCGGAGATGACGGTCGCGATCTTCGGGTAGCCGCCGCTCGTTTGAGCGTCGGCGGCGAGCACGATCGGCCGGCCGTCGCCCGGGACCTGGATCGAGCCCGACACCGTGCCGTCGGACACCAGGTCGTGGCCGCGGGCGTGCGCGATCGCCGGCCCGTCGAGCCGTAGTCCCATGCGGTCGGCCTGGCGGGAGACGGCGTAGTCCGCGGACAGGAAGGTCTTCAGGCCGTCTTCTGTGAAGCGGTCGTCCTGCGGGCCGAGAACCACCCTGATCGGCTGGTCGAGACCGGCGTCGAGCGGCGCGGCGAGAGCGCACTCCGGTCGTTCGGCCGCGTCCTCGGTCCGTCCGGCCAGCCGATCGCCGGTCGTAAGAGCGCGTCCGTCGAGACCGCCGAAGGCCCCCGGCCGGCAGGTGGCCGCGCTGCCGAGCCGCGGCTCCACGGCGAAGCCGCCTTCCACCCCGAGATAGGCGCAGGCCCGTGCGTCGAACGCTCGGACCGCGAGGCGCTCGCCGGCCTTGAGTCGGGCGCTCCGACCGGAGGGGACGGGGTGGCGGTCGCCGCTCTCATGGACCACCTCCGCCTCCGCCCCTACGATCGCGACGCGGACATGCGGGGCGACCGCGCGCAGCGTGGGTCCGCGGTAGAGCATCTCCAGCGCCGGGGCCTGCTCGGGATTGCCGACCAGGGCGTTGGCGAGCCGCAGCGCGACCCGGTCGAGCGGGCCGGAGACCGGCACGCCGACGCGCCGGAAGCCCGGCCGGCCGAGATCCTGGATGGTGGCGGCGAGCCCGCCGTCGACCACTTCGAAGAGCGGGATCACGGCGCGATCTCCTCGCTCTCCGGACTCCAGTCGCCGCGGTCCACCGCCGCGACAAGGTCCTCATAGGCGTCGCGCGCGACGGGTTCGAAGCGCACGGCGTCGCCCGGCGCGAGCAAAGCGGGGCGCTCCCAGCGGCTGTCGAACAGGCGGACCGGCGTCGCGCCGAGGATGCGCCAGCCGCCGGGGCTGTCGAAAGGATAGACCGCGGTCAGCGTGGTCGCGATCGCGACGGAGCCCGCCGGCACGCGGGTGCGCGGCGTCTTCAACCGCGGCAGGTCGAGCGCCTCGGGAAGGTCACCCATATAGGGAAAACCCGGCGCGAATCCGATCATGTAGACGTGGTAGTCGACGCCGGCGTGCAGCGCGACGACCTCCTCGGTCGAGAGCTTCGCGGCTTTCGCGACGTCCTCGAGGTCGGGCCCGAGATCGGCGCCGTAGCAGGCCGGGACGCGCCAGAGCCGGCCGCTCCGCGCTTCGGCGCGCCCGTCGTCGAGCAGGGCGCCTAGCGCCTGTTCGAGCGCGTCGCCGGAGGTCGCGAGCGGGTCGTAATGCACCATCAGCGACCGGAAGGTCGGCACGGTCTCGACGACGCCCTCCAGGCCGGCGGCCGAGACGCGCGCGTCGAGCCGCAGCACGGCGTCGCTGACCGTCCGATCGATCGCGTCGCCGAGCTCGATCACAAGCGCCGTGTCGCCGCTCGCGAGGAAGCGGGGCTTCGCCGGGACGGGGCGGGTCGCGGCGCTCATGGCGCGGCGGGTTCAGTCGGGAACGTGGTCTGGGCCATGCGGATTTTCCGCGTCGGGGTTACACATCGGATGGCGGCGCCAGGTCTTGTGCGGCCGCGTCGAACATGGCGAGGACGGCATGGCGCTCATGATCAATCTCAACGCCGACATGGCCGAAGGCTTCGGCGCCTACGACATCGGCGACGACGACGGGCTGCTGAAGATCGTTCGCTCCGCCAACGTGGCCTGCGGCTTCCATGCCGGCGACCCCCTCACCATGCGGCGCGTGGTCGCCGCGGCCAAGCAGCATGGGGTGAGCGTGGGCGCCCATCCCGGCTTCAACGACCTCTGGGGCTTCGGCCGGCGGCCGATCGAGATGAAGGCGGAGGAGCTCGAATATCTCTTCGCCTACCAGATCGGCGCGCTGCAGGCGCTCGCGACCTATTCCGACGTCGCGGTCACCCATGTGAAGGCGCATGGCGCGCTCTACACGATGGCCGCCGTCGACCGCCCTTACGCCGAGGCGCTCGCGCGGGCCGTCCGAACCGTCGACCCGAGGCTGATCTGCGTCGCCCCCCCGGGTTCGGAGATGGAGCGCGCCGCGCGTGAGCTCGGCCTCAAAGTGGCCCGCGAGGGTTTCTGCGACCGGACATATGAATCCGACGGTTCGCTCACGCCGCGCGGGATTCCCGGCGCCGTCCTGAAAGACCCGGCGGCGGCCGCGGCGCAAGCGCTCGGCATGATCGAACGCGGCGAGGTCGTCGCGCGAGACGGGACGCGCAGGCCGATCCAGGTCGACACTCTGTGCGTCCATGGCGACGAACCCACAGCCGTCGCCCTGGCCGGCGAGGTGCGGCGGCGGCTGGAGCAGGCCGGGGTCGCGATCGTCCCGCTGACCGACCTCACGCTCGACTGACGGCGCGCCGAGTCGCGGCGGGGGCGCCGGCTATTTGTACTCTTTGAGGTTGGCCTTCTTGCCGTCCTGGAAGTCGTACATCGACTGCTGGAAATAATAGTCGTTGGTGAGCGTCGGGCCGTAGGGGCCGCCTTCGTCCTCCGCGACGCGCCCGTGACGGCGGGCTTCGCGGCGCTCGTAAGCCGTCCGGCGCTCGACGCAGACGCGCCGGGTCGCCCGGTTTCCGTCGCATCGGACGCCGACCGGTTCGGCCCGGACCTGTCCGGCCTGCGCCGAAGCCGGCGCTCCGCGATGGAGGGCGGCTGCCTCGGCCGTGCCGGCGAAGCCCAGAAGGCAGGTCGCGGCGGCGGCGGCGAACATCAGTTTCATGGAACGCTCCAAAACCTGCGGCCGAGAGCTGGCGCTGCGGCCTTGTCGGCGAAACGCCCACGTCGGCCGCGGCGTTCCGCCGTTACGCGAACGTGACGTCCGAGCCGGAATCATGCGGCTTTGACGCGCCGACCGCGGCTCTGTTATGCGGTCGCGCGTCGCAACGGCGAAACGCCTCGCCGACCGTTCTCCGGGGCTGAAGCCCATCTCCACGAACCCGACCACCCGCGAGCGCTACGAAGCGCTGCTCCGTTCCGGAGCTCTTGACCGCGATCCGGCGCAGGAGAAGCTTGTCGCCCGGCTCGACGTGCTTGAAGGCAATTTGCGGGAACGCGTCTCCGCCAAGCCCGGCGCGCTCGGCTGGCTGTTCGGGCGATCGAGCGCGCCCGCCCCGAAGGGCCTCTATGTCTGGGGCGACGTCGGGCGCGGCAAGACCCGGCTTATGGACCTGTTCTTCGCGGCCGCGCCCGTCGAAACGAAGCGGCGGGCGCATTTCCACGACTTCATGCAGGACGTCCACGCCCGCATCCACGCCGCGCGACAGGCGGCGAAGCACGGGCGGGGCGGCTCGGGCGACGTCATTCCGCAGGTCGGCGACGCGCTCGCGCGCGAGGCGTCCCTGCTCTGCTTCGACGAGTTCCACGTCACCGACATCGCCGACGCGATGATCCTCGGCCGGCTGTTCGAGCGGCTGTTCGAGGCCGACGTGGTGGTCGTCGCGACCTCCAACGTGCCCCCTCAGGACCTCTACAAGGACGGCCTGAACCGCTCGCTGTTCCTGCCTTTCGTCAGGATGCTGGAGCAGAGGCTCGACGTGCTGCGGCTCGACGCGCGCACCGATTTCCGACGCGAGAAGCTGGGCGAAGGCAAGGTGTGGATCACGCCGGCCGACGGGGACGCCGAGGCCGCGCTCGACGCCGCCTTTCTCGCGCTCGCCGGGGAGGAGGGCGCTCCCGCAAGCTTCGAGGTGCAGGGACGGGAGGTGAAGATCCCGCGCGCCGCCAACGGCGTCGCGCGGGCGAGCTTCGACGATCTCTGCGCCAAGCCGCTCGGCGCCGCGGACTTCCTCGCCCTCGCGCGGCGCTACCATGCCCTGGTGCTCGACCGCGTGCCGAGGCTCGACGAGAACCGCCGCAACGAGGCGCGCCGCTTCATGACGCTGATCGACGCGCTCTACGAGCGCAACGTCAAGCTGGTCGCCTCCGCCGACGCCGAACCCGACCGGCTGTGGACGGGAAGCGAGGGCTACGAGAGCTTCGGCTTCGCGCGCACCGCCTCGCGGCTGGTCGAGATGGGCTCGGACGAATGGCTGTCGCGCCCGCACGGGGCCGGCCACAGCGCGGCGAGCGGCGCGACCACCGGCCTCGTCGAAACGTGAGCGCGGGCCTCCGCCATGTCGAACCCCGATGGGCTGATTTGCGCGTTCAATGCCTTGAACCGCAGGCCTGATCGGGCTAGTCGAACGGCCTGACGTCTCCGGCCGCTTCGGCCCGTTCACATCCTGAAATCTGAACGAAGAGGTACCTTGATGGCCCGCAGCAAGATCGGTCTCGTCGGCGCCGGCCAGATCGGCGGAACGCTCGCCCACCTCGTCGGCCTGAAGGAACTCGGCGACGTCGTCCTGTTCGACATCGTCGACGGCGTGCCGCAGGGCAAGGCGCTCGATCTCGCGGAGTCCTCCCCGGTCGACGGCTTCGACGCGAAGCTGAAGGGCACCTCGTCCTACGAGGATCTCTCCGGCGCCGACGTGGTGATCGTCACCGCCGGCGTGCCGCGCAAGCCTGGCATGAGCCGCGACGACCTGATCGGCACCAACCTCAAGGTCATGGAGCAGGTCGGCGCCGGCATCGCGAAATACGCGCCCGACGCTTTCGTGATCTGCATCACGAACCCGCTCGACGCGATGGTGTGGGCCCTCCAGCAGTCCTCGGGCCTCAAAGCCGAGAAGGTCGTCGGCATGGCCGGCGTGCTCGATAGCTCGCGCTTCCGCTACTTCCTGGCCGAGGAGTTCGGCGTCTCGGTCGAGGACGTCACCGCCTTCGTGCTCGGCGGCCATGGCGACACGATGGTGCCGCTCGCGCGCTACTCCACCGTCGCCGGCATTCCCCTGCCGGACTTGGTCAAGATGGGCTGGACCACGCAGGAGAAGCTCGACCAGATCGTCCAGCGCACCCGCGACGGCGGCGCCGAAATCGTCGCGCTGCTGAAGACGGGATCGGCGTTCTACGCGCCGGCGGCTTCCGCGATCGCGATGGCCGAGAGCTATCTGAAGGATAAGAAGCGGGTTCTGCCCTGCGCCGCCCATCTGACCGGGCAGTACGGCGTCGACGGCATCTATGTCGGCGTCCCGACCGTGATCGGCGCCGCCGGCGTGGAGCGCATCGTCGAGATCGAGCTCGACGAGGCTGAAAAGGCTGAGTTCGACAAGTCGGTCAACGCCGTGAAGGGCCTGATCGAGACCTGCAAGAGCATCGCCCCGAACCTGGGAAAATGACGAGCGCCGTCGCCGCAATTCGTGTCGTGCGTGCTTCGAGACGCCTTGGCTGACGCCAAGGCTCCCCAGCATGAGGATGGTCGAGGATGGGCGTCCTCCACCTCCCTCATGCTGGGGAGACTCGAAGAGCCGTCTCGACGCACGCAGCACCTCTCTTCGAAGCGCCGCTTCAAACGCTTGAGGACGACCAGATGAACATTCACGAATATCAGGCCAAGGCCTTGCTGCGGACGTTCGGCGTTCCCGTCGGCCGCGGCGTGCCGGTCACGGCGGTCGAAGAGGCTGAGGCCGCGGCGGCCGAGCTCGGCGGTCCGGTGTGGGTGGTCAAGTCGCAGATCCATGCGGGCGGCCGCGGCAAGGGCCGCTTCGTGGAGGCGGAGGCCGGCGAAGCCGGCGGCGTGCGGCTGTCGCGCTCGGTCGACGAGGTGAAGGCGAACGTCGCCCAGATGCTCGGCCGGACGCTCGTGACCAAGCAGACCGGGCCTGCGGGCAAGCAGGTGAACCGCCTCTATGTCGAGGAAGGCTCGGAGATCGCGAAGGAGTTCTATGTCTCCGCGCTGGTCGACCGCACGACCGGCCGCGTCGCCTTCGTCGTCAGCACGGAAGGCGGGATGGACATCGAGGAGGTGGCGCATTCCACGCCGGAGAAGATCGTCACGCTGACGATCGATCCCGCGACCGGGGCGATGCCGCATCATGGGCGGAGCGTCGCCAAGGCGCTCGGCCTGACGGGCGATCTCGCCAAGCAGGCGGGCGTCCTGGTCGAGCAGCTCTACGCCGCCTTCGTCGGGACCGACATGGCGATGCTGGAGATCAACCCGCTGATCGTGACCAAGGGCGGCGAGCTGAAGTGCCTCGACGCGAAGGTCACCTTCGACTCGAACGCGCTCTACCGCCATCCCGAGCTCGCCGAGCTACGCGACCTCACGGAGGAGGACGCCAAGGAGATCGAGGCCTCGAAATACGACCTCGCCTACATCGCGCTCGACGGCACGATTGGCTGCATGGTGAACGGGGCGGGCCTCGCGATGGCGACGCTCGACATCATCAAGCTCTACGGCGAGGAGCCGGCGAACTTCCTCGACGTCGGCGGCGGCGCGTCCGAGGAGAAGGTCACGGCGGCGTTCAAGATCATCACCGCGGACCCTCAGGTGAAGGGCATCCTGGTCAACATCTTCGGCGGCATCATGAAGTGCGACGTGATCGCACGCGGCGTGATCGCGGCGGTCAAGACGGTGGGACTCGAGGTTCCGCTGGTGGTGCGGCTCGAGGGCACCAATGTCGAAGAAGGCAAGAAGATCATCGCCGAGAGCGGGCTGAACGTCCTGTCGGCCGACGATCTCGACGACGCCGCGCAGAAGATCGTCGCAGCCGTGAAGAAGGGGAACTGAGCCATGGCCGTGATGATCGACGCCGAGACCAAGGTGATCTGCCAGGGTTTCACCGGCAAGAACGGCACGTTCCATTCGACTCAGGCGATCGCCTACGGGACGAAGATGGTCGGCGGCGTGGCGCCTGGGAAGGGCGGCCAGACGCATCTCGACCTTCCCGTGTTCGACACGGTGCTGGAGGCGAAGGAGGCGACGGGGGCGCAGGCCTCGGTGGTCTACGTGCCGCCCCCAGGCGCAGCCGACGCGATCTGCGAGGCGATCGCAGCCGAGATTCCTCTGGTGGTGTGCATCACCGAGGGCGTTCCCGTGCTCGACATGGTCAAGGTGAAGCGGGCGCTCGAAGGCTCGAAGACGCGGCTGATCGGCCCGAACTGTCCGGGCGTCGTGACGGCTGGCGAATGCAAGATCGGCATCATGCCGGGCAACATCTTCTCCCGCGGCACGGTGGGCGTTGTGTCGCGTTCGGGCACGCTGACCTATGAGGCGGTGTTCCAGACGACGCAGGAGGGCCTCGGCCAGACCACGGCGGTCGGCATCGGCGGCGACCCTGTGAAGGGGACCGAATTCATCGACGTGCTGGAGATGTTTCTCGCCGACGACCGCACCGAGCAGATCGTGATGATCGGCGAGATCGGCGGCTCGGCGGAGGAGGACGCGGCGCAGTTCCTCGCCGACGAGGCGCGGCGGGGCCGCAAGAAGCCGACAGTGGGCTTCATCGCCGGCCGCACGGCGCCTCCCGGACGCCGCATGGGCCACGCCGGCGCGATCATCTCGGGCGGCAAGGGCGGCGCCGACGACAAGATCGCCGCCATGGAAGCCGCAGGAATCCGCGTCTCCCCATCACCCGCGCGCCTGGGAAAAACCCTCGTCGAACTGATGAAGGGCTAAGCCCCGCCGCGACTGTCACGTCATTTCCGCAATTCAGGCGTTCAAATCTCAGCCTTTCGGCCTATATTGCAGGTGCGAAAAGGCACATTCGGTCCAAACGCAGGTCACGTCCAATGTCACGCCAGGCGGCGAACGAGGCATTCACCCGCTCCTCCTTCCTCTGGGGCGGCAACGCCGCCTATGTCGAGGACCTGCAGGCGCGCTTCCTGAAGGACCCCGCTTCGGTCGATCCGGAATGGCGCGCCTTTTTCGAGGACCTCGGCGACGAGGCCGGCGCGGTCGAGAAGACCGCGGACGGCCCGTCCTGGGAGAGGCCGAACTGGCCGGTCCCGGCCAATGGCGAGCTCGTATCGGCGCTCGACGGCAATTGGAGCGCGATCGAGGTCGGCTTCGCCCAGAAGCTGAAGGCGAAGGCTGAATCCAAGGGCCAGACGCTCACCGTCGACGAGATCAAGGACGCGACGCGCGACTCCACCCGCGCGCTGATGATGATCCGGGCCTTCCGCATCCGCGGCCATCTCGCGGCCGATCTCGATCCGCTGAAGCTTGAGCAGCGGCCCGATCGCGAAGAGCTCGACCCCGCGTCCTACGGCTTCGGCGAAGCCGACATGGATCGCAAGATCTTCATCGACTACGTGCTCGGCGTCGAATTCGCGACCGTCCGCGAGATGCTTTCGATCCTGAAGCGGACCTATTGCGGCACGCTCGGCGTCGAGTTCATGCACATCTCCGAGCCCGGCGAGAAGGCCTGGATTCAGGAGCGCATCGAGGGGCCGGACAAGGGCATCGCCTTCACGACCGAAGGCAAAAAGGCGATCCTGAACAAGCTGGTCGAAGCCGAGGGCTTCGAGAAGTTCCTCGACGTCAAATACACAGGCACGAAGCGCTTCGGCCTCGACGGCGGCGAGTCGATCGTTCCGGCGCTCGAGCAGATCATCAAGCGCGGCGGCGCGCTCGGCGTGCGCGAGATCGTGTTCGGCATGGCCCATCGCGGCCGTCTGAACATCCTCGCCCAGGTGCTGGCGAAGCCGCATCGCGCGATCTTCCACGAGTTCAAGGGCGGCTCCTGGACCCCCGACGAGGTCGAGGGCTCGGGCGACGTCAAATACCATCTCGGCGCCTCGTCGGACCGCGAGTTCGACGGCAACTCCGTGCATCTGTCGCTGACCGCGAACCCGTCGCATCTCGAGATCGTCGATCCCGTGGTGCTCGGAAAGGTCCGCGCCAAGCAGGATCAGCACATGGACGTCGACCGCGTCCGCGTCATGCCGATGCTGATCCACGGCGACGCGGCCTTCGCCGGCCAGGGCGTGATCGCGGAGTGCTTCGGCCTGTCCGGCCTGAAGGGTCACAAGACCGGCGGCTCGCTGCATTTCATCATCAACAACCAGATCGGCTTCACGACCAGCCCGCGCAACGCGCGCTCCTCGCCCTATCCGTCCGACAGCGCCAAGATGATCGAGGCGCCGATCTTCCACGTGAACGGCGACGACCCGGAGGCTGTGACCTTCGCCGCCAAGATCGCGACCGAATTCCGGCAGAAGTTCCACAAGCCGGTCGTGATCGACATGTTCTGCTACCGCCGCTTCGGTCACAATGAAGGCGACGAGCCGGCTTTCACCCAGCCGCGGATGTACAAGATCATCCGCAGCCATCCTTCGACGCTGGAGATCTACGCCAAGCGGCTCGAGGCCGAAGGCGTGATCAGGCCGGGCGAGGTCGACGAGATGCGCGCCGCCTTCCGCGCGCGGCTCGAAGAGGAGTACGAGGCGGGCCAGGCCTACAAGCCCAACAAGGCCGACTGGCTCGACGGTCGCTGGTCGGGAATCAAGGCCTCGCGGGACTATGACGATCCGCGCCGCGGCAAGACCGGCGTGCCGCTCGACCGGCTGAAGGAGATCGGGCGCAAGCTCTCCTTCGCGCCCGAGGGTTTTCAGGTCCACCGCACCATCAAGCGGCTGCTCGACACCCGCCGCAAGATGGTGGAGGACGGCGAGAACCTGGACTGGGCGATGGCGGAGGCGCTCGCCCTGGGATCGCTGCTCGTCGACGGCAAGCCCGTCCGGCTGGTCGGCCAGGACGTCGAGCGCGGCACCTTCAGCCAGCGCCATTCGGTGCTGACCGATCAGGAGACCGAGGCGCGCTTCACGCCGCTGTCGAACCTGTCGCCGGACCAGGCCCGCTTCGAGGTCATCAACTCGATGCTGTCGGAAGAGGCCGTGCTCGGCTTCGAATATGGCTACACACTGGCCGAGCCGAACGCGCTGACGCTGTGGGAGGCGCAGTTCGGCGACTTCGCGAACGGCGCGCAGGTCGTGATCGACCAGTTCCTATCGTCCGGCGAGCGCAAATGGCTGCGCATGTCCGGCCTCGTGATGCTGCTTCCGCACGGCTATGAGGGGCAGGGGCCGGAGCACTCCTCCGCCCGTCTGGAGCGCTATCTCCAGATGTGCGCCGAGGACAACATGCAGGTCGTGAACTGCACGACTCCGGCGAACTACTTCCACGTGCTGCGGCGCCAGCTGGTGCGCGACTTCCGCAAGCCGCTGATCGTCATGACGCCGAAGTCGCTGCTGCGCCACAAGCGCGCGACCTCGCCGCTGTCGATGATGTCCGAAGGCACGGTGTTCCACCGTCTGCTGTGGGACGACGCGCAGCTGTCGCCGGGCTCGACCGTTCAGCTCAAGCCGGACGACCAGATCCGCCGCGTCGTGATGTGCTCGGGCAAGGTCTATTACGACCTCGTCGAGGAGCGCGAGAAACGCGGCATCGACGACGTCTACGTCCTGCGCGTCGAACAGCTCTATCCGTTCCCGGTGAAGGCGGCGGTCAGCGAGCTGTCGCGCTTCAAGCAGGCCGAGGTGGTGTGGTGCCAGGAGGAGCCCAAGAATATGGGCTCCTGGTTCTTCGTCGAAGATTACATCGAGTGGGTGCTGAACCAGATCGGCGCGCTTCACCGTCGGCCGCGCTACGCCGGCCGGCCGGCTTCGGCCGCGACGGCGACGGGGTTGATGTCCAAGCACCTCGCGCAGCTGCAGGCCTTCCTCAATGACGCGCTCGGCGAGTAGCGCGGCGACCAATGACCGGGCGGCTTCGGCGCCGCCGGCGAAAGCGGGTCACAAAGCCCGCGGCGACAACCGGGAGGCCCCGACAGAGGGCGCGATCTGATGGCCACTGAAATCCGCGTTCCCACGCTGGGCGAATCCGTCACCGAGGCCACGATCGGCCGCTGGTTCAAGAAGCCCGGAGAGGCGGTCAAGCAGGACGAGCCGATCGTCGAGCTCGAGACCGACAAGGTGACGCTCGAAGTGCCGGCCCCCGCCGCCGGCGTGCTTGGCGCGATCGAGGCGAAGGACGGCGAGACCGTCGGCGTCGGCGCGCTGCTCGGCTCGATCGACGCAGGCGAGGGCGCGGCGGCGGCTCCGAAGGATGCGAAGCCGGCCGAGCCGGCCAAATCCTCCGAGCCGGCCAAGTCCTCTGAGCCGGCCAAAGCGGCGCCCGCCAAGGGCGAGGCCCACAAGCCGATCAAGGACGACGCCAACGAGACCAAGCCCAAGGAGGCGCCGAAGGCGAATGGCGGCGCGGCGCCGCCCGCGGATGCGGGCCTCGCGCCCTCCGTCCGTCGCATCGCGGAGGAGAGCGGCGTCGACCCGTCCGCGGTCCAGGGCAGCGGCAAGGACGGTCGCGTGACCAAGGGCGACATGCTCTCCGCGACCGAGGGCGGCGCGTCCGCCAAGCCGGCCCCGGCGCCCGCCGCGTCTCCGACCGCTCAGCCCGCGCCGGTTTCGGCGCGCGCGCCCTCCGCGCCGGATGACGCGGCGCGCGAAGAGCGCGTGCGGATGACGAAGCTGCGCCAGACCATCGCGCGCCGGCTGAAGGACGCCCAGAACAGCGCCGCCATGCTCACGACCTTCAACGAGGTCGATATGGGCGAGGTCATGGCGCTGCGCGCGAAGTACAAGGACGTGTTCGAGAAGAAGCACGGCGTGAAGCTCGGCTTCATGGGCTTCTTCGTGAAGGCCGTCATCCAGGCGCTGAAGGACATTCCGGCGGTCAACGCCGAGATCGACGGCGACGAGCTCGTCTACAAGAACTATTACCACGTCGGAATCGCGGTCGGGACCGACAAGGGCCTCGTCGTGCCGGTGGTTCGCGACGCGGACGCCAAGAGCCTGGCCGAGGTCGAGTCGACCATCGCCGACTACGGCAAGCGCGCCCGCGACGGAAAGCTCGGCATCCAGGAGATGATGGGCGGCACCTTCACCATCACCAATGGCGGCATCTACGGCTCGCTGATGTCGACCCCGATCCTGAACGCGCCGCAGTCGGGCATTCTCGGGATGCACAAGATCCAGGAGCGCCCGATGGCCATCGGCGGCAAGATCGAGATCCGCCCGATGATGTATCTCGCGCTGAGCTACGACCACCGCGTGGTCGACGGCAAGGAAGCCGTGACGTTCCTCGTGCGCGTCAAGGAGACGCTCGAGGATCCGGCGCGGCTGATGATGGACCTCTGAAGGCGCGTCGCCGCCTTGGAGCCGCCTCCGAGCCTCCGGCGTCCGTCACAGGGCGGCCTCGACGTGCCATGAACGCTCCGACGAACACGCCGTCAGATCCGCCCGAGGTCGCCGCTGCGATTGCGGCGCGAAAACAGACCCTCCACCGGCAGACGATCATGGCGATCGTCGGGCTGATCGCGGTCGCGTTGTTCCTGAATGTCGACGTCAAGGACCACGACCGCATGGTCTCCGGGCTCATCATGGTCGTGCCGTGGATCATCGGCCTGTCGGTCGCGATCTTCCTCCTCAACCGCTGGACGCTGTCGATCCAGTCCAAGCTCATACGGCGCGACTTTGCTCAGGCCGCCCCCGTCGGCGGCGCGCCGACGTCCCGCCCGACCCGAACAAACAAGAGAAAGCGGACCTGACCCATGGCTGACACCACTGGCGCCTACGACCTCATCGTCATCGGCACGGGTCCCGGCGGGTATGTCTGCGCGATCCGCGCGGCGCAGCTGGGCCTGAAGGTCGCTGTGGTCGAGAAGCGCGCCACCCATGGCGGCACCTGCCTCAACGTCGGCTGCATCCCCTCGAAGGCCCTTTTGCACGCCTCCGAACTGTTCGAGGAGGCCGGCCACGCCTTCGAGAAGATGGGCATCGGCGTGCCAGCCCCGAAGCTCGACCTCAAGAAGATGCAGGCCTTCAAGGACGAGGGCGTCGCCGGCAACGTCAAGGGCGTCGAGTTCCTGCTGAAGAAGAACAAGGTCGAAACCTTCCACGGCGTCGGGAAGATCCTCGGCGCCGGCAAGGTCGAGGTGACGCCCGACAGCGGGGAGAAGCAGACGCTCGAAGGCAAGTCGATCGTGATCGCGACGGGCTCCGACGTCGCGCGGCTGAAGGGTCTCGAGATCGACGAGACGAGCATCGTGTCCTCGACCGGCGCGCTGGAGCTGACCAAGGTCCCGAAGAAGCTGGTCGTGGTCGGCGGCGGCGTGATCGGGCTGGAGCTTGGCTCGGTCTGGCGCCGGCTCGGCGCCGAGGTGCTTGTGGTGGAGTTCCTCGACCGCATCCTGCCGGGCATGGACGTCGACCTCGGCAAGCAGTTCCAGCGCCTGCTGTCGAAGCAGGGCATGGAGTTCAAGCTCGGCTCGAAGGTCACCGGCGCGACGAAGAAGGGCTCCCGACTCGCCGTGACGGTCGAGCCCGCCGCCGGCGGCGACGCCGAGACGATCGAGGCCGACGTCGTGCTCGTCGCGATCGGCCGCGTTCCCTACACGGAAGGGCTCGGCCTCAAGGAGGCCGGCGTCGAGCTCGACGAGCGCGGCCGGGTGAAGACCGATGCGCACTTCAAGACCAATGTCGACGGGATCTACGCCATCGGCGACGCGATCGCGGGGCCGATGCTCGCGCATAAGGCCGAGGATGAGGGCATGGCGGTCGCCGAGATCCTTGCGGGCAAGGCGGGCCACGTGAACTACGGGGTGATTCCCAACGTCGTCTACACCTATCCGGAGGTCGCCTCGGTGGGGCGCACCGAGGAGGAGCTCAAGGCGGACGGGGTCGACTACAAGGCCGGCAAGTTCCCCTTCACCGCCAACGGCCGCGCCAAGGCGAACGGCACCACCGACGGCTTCGTGAAGGTGCTGGCCGACGCCAAGACCGACCGGGTGCTCGGCGTCCACATCGTCGGGCCGGACGCGGGCACGCTGATCGCGGAAGCGGCCGTCGCGATGGAGTTCAGCGCGTCGTCAGAGGACATCGCCCGCACCTGTCACGCGCATCCGACGCTGTCGGAGGCGGTCAAGGAGGCGGCGCTCGCCGTCGAGGGCCGCGCGATCCACATGTGACGGGGCAGGCGGCTCCGTCGGCGCGCGGCGGGCAGGTCGAAGCCGCGGAGCCGCCTCAGATCGGCAACTCGACGCCGCGCTCCCGGAGGATGTCGCGGAACGCCTGATCCATCCGGGCGATCACCTTGGGCGACGCGGCCATGGAGGCCTGCAGGCTTTCCGCCACCATTCTCGGCATCACCCGGAGCGCCTTGCGCCCGGTCGGCGACCTGTAGAAGGCAAGCATGTCTCGAAGCTCGTCGGCGTCGAAATATTTGGCGTAGAGCGCAGGCGTCCCGGCGAGGAGTTCGTGGGCGTTGTCGGATACGAGGCGGATATAGACCGAACGCAGCTCCGCGATCGACGCGGCCGGGGCGGTTTCGAGCTCACGCCTGATCTGTTTCTCATAGGCCAGCCAGGTGCGGGCGACGAGATCGTCGACGAAGCCGTCGGCCGCGACTTCGTCCACCAGCTCGTTCGCGAGCGACAGCGTCTCGGGCGGCGCCTGCTGAGCGACGGACGGCGCGGACAAGAGCGCCGCGAGGCTGAAAACGACCGCGAGAGCGACGGTCCGGCATGTCATGCGCATGAGCCAATCCCCCGATTGAATCACCGAGCGCTCAGTAGACCACAGTTTCGGCGGATCGCCGCGGCGCGTAAGTCGCAGGCCGGCGTTTTCAGCGACGCTCCGACAACGTGAACCAGCCGACGCCGGCGACCACGAGGAGGGCGCCCGCCACGTCGACCGGCGTCACCCGCTCATCGAGCAGGACCGCGGCGAGAGCGAGCGTCGCGATCGGGCTGACCGTGCCGATCGCGGCGTTGGCCTGCGCCGAGATGCGGTGCAGCGCGGCGCTCAGCAGGAAGCTCGGAGCGACGGTGCCGACCGTCGCGAGCAGCGCGCAGATCGCCCACGCCCGCGGCGTCAGGCAGGCGAGGATCGAGAGGTCGCGCACCACGAGAAACTGCGCGATCGCCACGGCGCCCGCCGCCGACATCGCGAGGCAGGTGAAGAGCTTGGGTCCGATGCGCCCGATCAGGCCTTTCGCGAACAGCTGGTAGAGCGCGAAGGCGAGCGCCGACGCCAGCACCAGAAGCGCGCCTGTTCGCGTCGCCTCGAGCCCCGCGACGTCCGCGTCCTTCACGAACACCAGCGCGAGCCCGAGATAGCTGACGCCCGCCGCGGCGAGCGCGCTCGCGCGGAACGGCTGGCGGAAGAAGGCGGCCCCGAGCAGCACGGTGAACAGCGGATAGGTGAACAGGATCAGGCGCTCGAACGGCGCCGAGACATAGACCAACCCGAGGAAGTCCATGTAGCTCGCGAACCAGTAGCCGAGCGCTCCGACGGCTCCGATCGCGAGCAGGGTCCGGCCGTCGAGCGCCGCAGGCCTGCCGGCGCGCGCCACCGCCGCGGCGCCGATCGCGGCGTAGATCGGGACCGAAAGCGCCATGCGCAGCGCAAGCAGCGTCTCGGTGTCGACGCCCTCGGCGTAGGCGAATTTTATGAAGACGCCCTTGGAGGCGAACAGCACGGCGCCCGCCATCGCGAGGCCGTAGCCGGCCCACGGCGTCGCCGTCCGGCGGGAAGCCGCGGCGGGAACCGTTTCAGGATCTACGGGCGGGGGAGCGGTCAAGCGGCGCGGGCCTCGGCGGGACCCGCGGGTTAGCATCCGCGACCAGCCGCGGCCATATCCGGCGGCGCAACGCCGCCCATCCCCGCGCGCAAGCGCGGTGCGCATGACGACCGGCCGGGCGCGCCCGCCCGACCGTCAAACCTCATTCGACAGTCGAGACGCCTACTTCGTCTGGGACGACGAAGCGCCGGTCCCGTTTTGCGCGGTCTCGTAGGAGCCGCCATCCGTCAGCGAGGCGGACTTGTTCGAATAGGGGCAGGCGAAGGCGGAGCTTGTGAGCGCCACGGCGAAAGCGGCGGCGGCGAGCGCGGAAGCGAAGGTCTTCATCGCGTGAGGTCTCCTTCGTGGTTGGCGTCGTCGCGGACGACGACCATGTTCGGAAGGCTAGCACGTCGCTCCCCGCCGGCTACCCCGGAGGCTCAGGCGCCCGTTCACTTGGCCGTGTGAGGCTTCGGGCCGCTGGACCCGCCGCGAGGATGGAAGGCGGCGTGGATCGCCAGCAGGCGGGCGCCGTCGACCTCCGTGTAGATCTGGGTCGTGGAGAGGCTGGCGTGGCCGAGCAGCTCCTGGATGGTGCGGAGATCGCCGCCGCGGGCGAGCAGATGGGTGGCGAAGGAATGGCGCAGCGCGTGCGGCGTCGCGCTGTCCGGCAACCCCAGCGCGCCGCGCATGCGCTCGACCGTCTGCTGGACGATGCGCGGGTTGAGCGGGCCGCCCTTCGCGCCGACGAACAGCGGCCCGTTCGGCGCCAGCGCATAGGGGCAGAGCTGGAGATAGTCGGCGACCGCGGTCTGGACGGCGGCGATGACCGGAAGCTGACGCCGCTTGCCCCCCTTGCCGAGGACCTCGATCCGGTCGACCCCCGGAACCGGCGCTTCGTCTCGCGTCAGCGACAGCGCTTCGGAGATGCGCAGGCCGCAGCCATAGAGCAGCGCGATCACCGCGGCGTCGCGGGCGAGCACCCAGGTCTCGCGATCCTCGCCGGCGCGCTCGTCCGGATCGGTCAGACGCTTCGCCGCGGCCGCGGCGATGGGCTTGGGCAGGCTGCGCGCGATCTTGGGGCTGCGAACGGCCGACAGCGCGGAGGCTTCGCCGCGCCCGGTCCGCGCCAGATGACGCGTGAGCGAGCGTGCGGAGGCGAGCCCGCGCATCAGCGAACGGCTCGAAATGCCGTCGGCGCGCCTGTGGGAGAGAAAGGCGCGGACGTCGCGTGGCGCGAGCCCGGCGAGATCGGCGAGCGTCGGCGGCGCGCCGAGATGGTTCTGAAGGAAGGCGAGGAAAATGCGGACGTCGCGGCCGTAGGCCTCGACCGTCTTCGGCGACAGCCGCCGCTCCGCGCCGATATGGCGGAGCCAGTCGGCGACGCCCGCGCACAAATCCGGAGCGGCGGGGAGAAGGGGCGCGGCCTTGGTGTGATCGGTCATGCAGGGAGCGTAGCGCGCCGACGCTTAATCGGGGGTGATCGATCCCGCCTGCGGGTTTTGACGATGTCGGCCGCCTTGAGGGCGGCGTGTACACATCGGCGGCGTTTCGATGTAGCTTGGCGGAAAGGTGCCAAAAAAGCGCCAAAACGCATGGGGATCGCAGATGACGAAGCTGATCGGCGCGCTGCTCGCCGCGTCTCTCGCAGCGGGCGCGGCCCCAGCCTCCGCCGCCGGACCCGAGGCCCGACCGTTCATGCGCGGGAACACGCCGTGCGGCACGGCTGACAACGTCCATTTCTGTCTGGCCTTCACGCCCGCCGACGAGGCGCTGAAGCCAAAGCCGATTTCCGATCTTCGGGTGCGGTTCGCCGCGCCGGGGCGGGCTCTGGTGACCTGGCAGGGCTCGGTGTTCTGCTCGGTGTCCCCGAGCACGCCGGACACCCGTGGGCGGATGGGGGAGTCTTACGAATATTACGTCTTTCTAGGACTCACCGACGACGACTCCCCCTATGTCTACAACGCGCCGGGCACGCAGTCGCTCGGCGAGAAGTCCTACTTGGACATCCGGGCCCGGAATACGGAAGCGAGACGCACCGACTTCGTGCTGTCGGCGAGCCGGATCGACATGAAACCGGTGACCCTGTCCCGCCTGTTCGTCATCAACCGGCCTCAACTCGCCACGTACAGGGCCGTCGGCTTCGGCGATTTCCGCATCGCGAACTCGACGTCCTTCTGCAACGTGAACGGCGGCGCGATGACCGTGCAGTACATGCCGGACTGAGCGCCCTCTGACGCCGCGCATGAAAAAACCCCGCGCGACGCGCGGGGTTTCTCAAAAGGTCTGCTCTGAAGCCAGGTGTCACTCGACGACTTCGACGACCTTGCGCTTGTTGCTCACGATGTAGCGGCGATCGTTGACGATGGTGTAGCTGTAGTCGCTGTCCGGAACGGCGTAGACTTCGACGTTCTCCGGAAGCGTGCTGCCGACCTCGACCTCGCCCTCGTAACGGACGGACGGACGGGTGTCGCGCACGACGTACTGGCGCACTTCCTTCGGCGGGGCGACGGCCGTGCCGATCGCGGCGCCGGCTACGCCGCCCACGACTGCGCCGACAGGCCCGCCGACGATCGCGCCGGTGGCGGCGCCGCCAGCGGCCCCGGTCACGGTGCCTTCCTGGGCGGAGGCGGCGACGGGAAGGGTGAGCCCGAGGGCGATGGCCATTGCAATAGCGCTCTTGCGCATGTCGTATCTCTCTGCTGTTCAGCCCTGCCGAACAACGCGACATGTCATAAAGCGTTCCGACCGGTCGTTGATCACGCTCCATTTCAGAGCGTAAGAATTTTGGGCCGCCCCAGCGTCAATCGCCAGTCAAAGGTATTCGGACACCGTCAGACGACAGTCACTCGATGGTCTGGCCGGTCTTCGCCCAGTCCGCGACGAACTGATCGAGGCCCTTGTCGGTCAGCGGGTGTTTGACCAGGCTCTTGAGGACCGAGGGCGGCACGGTCGCGACGTCGGCGCCCGCTTTGGCCGCGTCCTTCACGTGGTTCGCGCCGCGGATGGAAGCCGCGAGAATCTCGGTCGAGAAGTCGGGGTAATTGTCGTAGATCGTGCGGATGTCCTGGATCAGCTCCATGCCGTCGATCCCGGAATCGTCGAGACGGCCGATGAAGGGCGAGATGAAGGTCGCGCCGGCCTTCGCCGCGAGCAGCGCCTGAGGCGCGCTGAAGCAGAGCGTCACGTTCACCATCGTTCCGTCGGAGGTGAGCGCCTTGCAGGCCTTGAGGCCGTCCCAGGTGAGCGGCACCTTGACCGCGACGTTGTCGGCGATTTTCCGCAGGATCTCCCCCTGCTTCATCATCCCGTCATAGTCGATCGCGGCGACCTCGGCCGACACCGGCCCTTCCACGACCTCGCAGATCTCGGCGATGATCTCCTTGAACGGGCGGTTCGCCTTCAGCACAAGCGACGGGTTGGTGGTCACGCCGTCGAGAATGCCCATGGCCGCGAGCTCGCGGATCTCTTTGACGTCGGCGGTGTCGACGAAGAACTTCATCGCGCAAATATCCTCGTTCAAAAGCGTGGGGTTCGTGTCCTCCAATTGGCGCGGGCGCGTGACCGGCGCAAGACGAAAGCGACAGGACCCCGCCCTGCGGCGGGCGCAGGCGCGCGATCGCGGCTTGACCAGGCGCGACGCTTGCGCCGAAGAGGGGCGGCCGCCCCCTTAGGCCGATGTCCCCCATGCCCGCTCTGTCCGCTGTCCAGGTCCTGCTGCCGGTCGCCCTCGACCGGACGCTGACCTACGCGGTTCCCGACGGCCTTAAGGTCGCGCCTGGCGACGTGGTGGTGGCGCCGCTCGGAACGCGCTCGTCGATCGGCGTCGTGTGGGACGGGGTTCCGGACGCGCTCGACGGCGGCCGGATGAAAGCGATCGAGGCGAAGGTTCCCGCCGCCGGATTCGCCGCGCCGATGCGGCGCTTCATCGACTGGGTCGCGGAGTACACGCTCGCGCCGCGCGGGCAGGTGCTGCGGATGGCGTTGCGGGGGCTGGCGGCGGACGAAGCGCCTCCGGGCCCCAGGATGGGCCTGCGCGCCACCGGCGTCGCGCCCTCCCGCGCCACGTCCGCCCGCTTGAAGGTTCTGGCGGTCGCCGCCGACGGCGCCGTCCGACCGAAGAGCGCGCTGGCGGCCGCCGCGGGGGTCTCGACCTCGGTCGTGGACGGGCTCGTGGCTGAGGGCGCGCTGGAGGCCGCGGCCCTGCCGGAGCCCCCTTCGGCGCGAAGGCCGGACCCGTCGCTGCCCGGCCCGGAGCTGTCGCCCCACCAGGCGCACGCCGCGGAGGCGTTGCGGCGCATGACGGCGGACGCGCAGTTTCGCGTCGCCCTGCTCGACGGCGTCACCGGATCCGGGAAAACCGAGGTCTATTGCGAGGCGGTGGCGCAGGCGCTCGCCGACGGCCGCCAGGCGCTCGTGATGGCGCCGGAGATCGCGCTGACCGTCCCCTTCCTGGACCGCTTCGCCAAGCGCTTCGGCGCGCGGCCCGCGGTCTGGCACGCGAGCGTCGGCGAAAAGGGCCGGGCGGCGGTGAGGCGCGGCGTCGCCGACGGCTCGATCCAGGCGGTGGTCGCCGCGCGCTCCGGGCTGTTCCTGCCCTTCCGCGACCTTGGGCTCATCGTCGTCGACGAGGAGCATGACGCGGCCTACAAGCAGGAGGAGGGCGTCGCCTACAGCGCCCGCGACATGGCGGTGGTGCGCGGCCGCATCGAGAATGCTCCGGTCGTTCTGGCCTCCGCCACGCCGTCTCTCGAGACCCGCGTCAACGCCGAGCGCGGCCGCTACGCCCGTTTCGTGCTGCCCGCCCGCTACGGCGGCCGCGCCATGCCGGACATCTCCGTGATCGACCTCCGGCGCTTCGGACCGGCGCGCGGGCAATGGCTCGCTCCGCGCCTCGTCTCGGCGATGGCCGAGACGCTCGCCGCCGGCGACCAGACGCTCTTGTTCCTCAATCGCCGCGGCTACGCGCCGCTGACGGTCTGCCGCCGGTGCGGGCACCGCATGAAATGCCCGAACTGTTCGGCCTGGCTGGTCGAGCACAGGTTCCGCGCGAGCCTCGTCTGCCACCATTGCGGCCAGTCCGGTCCGATGCCGAAAGCCTGCCCGTCCTGCGCGGCCGAGGACAGCTTCGTGGCCTGCGGCCCGGGCGTCGAGCGCATCAGCGACGAGGCCGCGGCGCGCTTCCCCGACGCGCGGATCTCGATCCTGTCGAGCGACGTTATGGGCGGCGGCGAGCGGCTCGCGGCCGAACTCGACGCGATCGAGCGCGGCGATGTCGACATCGTCGTCGGCACGCAGATGGTGACCAAGGGCCACCACTTTCCGAAGCTGACGCTCGTCGGCGCCGTCGACGCCGATTTCGCGCTCGGCGCCGCCGATCCGCGCGCCGGCGAACGCACGTTCCAGGTGCTCCAGCAGGTGGCGGGCCGCGCCGGCCGGGGCGACCGTCCGGGAAAGGCGCTGCTGCAGACCCACGATCCCGACCATCCCGCGCTGCGCGCACTCGCGTCCGGCGACCGGGAGGGGTTCTACGCCGCGGAGTCCCGGGCGCGCGAGGCCGCCGCGACGCCGCCCTTCGGCCGGCTCGCGGCGCTGATCGTGAGCGGCGCGACCCGCGAGTCCGCCGAGGGGCACGGACGCGCGCTGGCGCGCGCCGCGCCGCGCCTTCCCGAGGTCCGCGTGCTGGGTCCCGCCGAAGCGCCGCTCTCCATGGTGCGCGGGAGGCATCGGATGCGGCTGCTCGCGCAGGCGCCGCGGGCCTTCGACCTTTCCGCCTATGTGCGCGCCTGGCTCGCGGCCGCTCCGCCGCCGCGCGGCGGCGTCAGGGTCGCCGTCGACATCGATCCGCAGAGCTTCGTCTGACGGCTGTCGCGTCGTCGTGGCCGGACCCGCCGTTCACGGCCTGGTGTGACAGATGGTCAAAAGCGGCCGGGCGCCACCACCGGTTGCCGCATATGCCTTTGAACGCAAAGCCTTTTCGAAGCGTCGCCACAGCTACGCCACGATGTTGCGGGGGCTCGCTTACCGTGATAGTGACCGCTTCGCCGTGAAGGAGAGCCTTCGCGGAGGGGCCGGTTCGGCCTCGTCGTGCAACGGTTCCGGGAGGTACGGGGCGTCCGCTCCGGTTTCAGCCCAAGGCTCCAACCAACGAGAGACGCTCGGTGGCAGGCAAAGACACCATCGTGTCCGGAATGGCGGGTCGCTATGCGAACGCCCTGTTCGATCTTGCGAAGGACGAGAACGCGGTCGACGCGGTCTCGGCGGATTTCGACGCGCTGGGCGGGATGATCGCCGAGAGCGAGGATCTGCGCCGCTTGATCAAGAGCCCGGTGTTTTCCGCCGACGAGCAGAGCAAGGCGATCGGGGCTGTGCTCGACCATGCGGGCGCGTCGCCGTTGACGGCGAAATTCGTCAAGCTGGTCGCCTCCAATCGCCGTCTGTTCGCCGTCGAATCGATGATCAAGGGCTTCCGCGCGCTCGCCGCCGCCGACAGGGGCGCGACCACCGCGGAGGTGACCGTCGCCGAGGCGCTGACCGACGACCGGCGCTCGGCGCTCGCCAAGGCGCTTCAGGACGTCACCGGCAAGACGGTCGACTTCGACGTCAAGGTTGATCCCAAAATTCTCGGCGGCCTCATCGTGCGGCTCGGCAGCCGCATGGTCGACGCGTCGCTCAAGACCAAGCTCAATTCGATCAAACTCGCCATGAAAGAGGTCGGCTGATGGACATTCGCGCCGCCGAGATCACCTCGATCCTCAAGGATCAGATTAAGAATTTCGGCCAGGAGGCGGAAGTCTCCGAGGTCGGGCAGGTTCTGTCGATCGGCGACGGCATCGCCCGCGTCTACGGCCTCGACAACGTCCAGTACGGCGAGATGGTCGAGTTCCCCGGCGGCGTGCGCGGCATGGCGCTGAACCTCGAGACCGACAATGTCGGCGTCGTGATCTTCGGCGCCGACCGCGGCGTGAACGAAGGCGACGTCGTCAAGCGCACGGGCACGATCGTGGACGTGCCCGTCGGCAAGGGGCTGCTCGGCCGCGTGGTCGACGCTCTGGGCAACCCGATCGACGGCAAGGGCCCGATCGAGTCCACCGAGCGCCGCCGCGTCGACGTGAAGGCCCCGGGCATCATCCCGCGCAAATCCGTGCACGAGCCGATGCAGACCGGCATCAAGTCGATCGACGCGCTGATCCCGATCGGCCGCGGCCAGCGCGAGCTCATCATCGGCGACCGCCAAACCGGCAAGACCGCCGTGGCGCTCGACGCCATCCTGAACCAGAAGTCGATCAACGCGAGCGGAGACGAGGGCCAGAAGCTCTATTGCGTCTATGTCGCGATCGGCCAGAAGCGCTCCACCGTCGCGCAGTTCGTGAAGGTGCTCGAGGAAAACGGCGCGCTCGAATATTCGATCATCATCGCCGCCACCGCCTCCGACCCTGCGCCGATGCAGTTCCTCGCGCCGTTCTCCGGCTGCGCGATGGGCGAGTATTTCCGCGACAACGGCATGCATGCGCTGATGGTCTATGACGACCTGTCGAAGCAGGCCGTGGCCTATCGCCAGATGTCGCTGCTGCTGCGCCGCCCGCCTGGCCGCGAGGCCTATCCGGGCGACGTGTTCTATCTGCATTCGCGCCTGCTGGAGCGCGCCGCCAAGCTCAACGACGAGAATGGCGCAGGCTCGCTGACGGCTCTGCCGATCATCGAGACGCAGGCCAACGACGTGTCGGCCTATATCCCGACCAACGTGATCTCGATCACCGACGGCCAGATCTTCCTCGAGTCCGACCTGTTCTACCAGGGCGTCCGCCCGGCGGTGAACGTCGGCCTCTCGGTGTCGCGCGTCGGTTCGGCGGCGCAGATCAAGGCGATGAAGCAGGTCGCCGGCAAGATCAAAGGCGAGCTCGCGCAGTACCGCGAGATGGCGGCCTTCGCGCAGTTCGGCTCCGACCTCGACGCCTCGACCCAGCGGCTTCTGAACCGCGGCGCGCGTCTGACGGAGCTCCTCAAGCAGCCGCAGTTCGCGCCGCTGCGCGTCGAGGAGCAGGTCGTGGTGATCTACGCCGGCACCAACGGCTATCTCGACAAGCTGCCGATCGACAAGATCCGCGCTTACGAGGCCGAGCTGCTCGAGCACCTCAATGCGAGCCAGAAGGACCTGCTCGATACGATCCGCAAGGATAAGCAGCTCAAGGACGAGACCATCGAGAAGATCAAGAAGGTGCTCGACGATTTCGCCAAGAGCTTCTCGAAGGCCTGAGCAAGCTTCTCGAAGGACTGAGCGGCTTCACGTCGGATAGAGCGGAGTTTCGGGCGCCCCCATGGCGAGCCTAAAGGACCTCAGAAACCGCATCGCCTCGGTCAAGGCGACGCAGAAGATCACCAAGGCCATGCAGATGGTGGCCGCGGCGAAGCTGCGCCGCGCGGAGACCGCGGCGGCGGCTGCGCGTCCCTACGCCGAACGGATGGAGCGGGTTCTGTCGAACCTCGCCACCGGCATGAAGGACTCGCCGCTGGCGCCGAGGCTGCTCGCGGGAACCGGCGACGACAAGCGCCACCTGCTCGTCGTCGTCACGGCCGATCGCGGCTTGTGCGGCGGCTTCAACTCCTCGATCGCGCGGCTTGCGCGCGACCACGCCCGCCGGCTGCTCGCCGAAGGCAGGCAGGTCGAGTTCCTGTGCGTCGGCCGGAAGGGCGCGGACATCCTGCGCCGCCAATTCCCCGGCAAGCTCGATGACGTCATCTCGCTCCGCGAGGTCAAGAGCGTCGGGTTCGACACCGCCGTGAGCATCGCCGAACGCGTCACCGACATGTTCGCCGAGGACAAGTTCGACGTCGCGACGCTGTTCTATTCGAAGTTCAAGTCGGTGGTCAGCCAGATTCCGACCGCGCAGCAGATCGTGCCCGCCGAAGTGCCGGAAGGCGACGAGACGACGGACCTGCTGAAGGGCGCGATCTACGAATACGAGCCGTCGGAGGAGGAGATCCTCGAGGAGCTGCTCCCGCGCAACGTCGCGATCCAGGTCCTCAAGGCGCTGCTCGAGAACGCCGCCTCCGAGCAGGGCGCGCGCATGTCCGCGATGGACAACGCGACCCGCAACGCCGGCGAGATGATCAAGAAGCTGTCGCTCGACTACAACCGCACACGCCAGGCGCAGATCACCAAGGAGCTGATCGAGATCATCTCCGGCGCCGAGGCGCTGTGAGGCGAGGGACGTTCGGGCTACACTGAGGCTGGTAAGCGGCTCGCAAGGACGAACCGATGACTAGCGAAATGGAGAACATGGTCCTGGAGCAGCTTCGGCGGATCAGGGCCTCGCAGGACCGGATGGAGCTCGATCTGCAGGACGTGAAAATCAGGGTGACGGCGATCGAGCAGCACCTCGGACAGGTCCAGATCCAGATCGCAAGCCTCAACGGT
This sequence comes from Hansschlegelia sp. KR7-227, assembly GCF_049446035.1. Classification (NCBI taxonomy): domain Bacteria; kingdom Pseudomonadati; phylum Pseudomonadota; class Alphaproteobacteria; order Hyphomicrobiales; family Methylopilaceae; genus Hansschlegelia; species Hansschlegelia sp. KR7-227. The sequence continues at coordinate 2,397,771 of NZ_JBMSEA010000001.1, read as the reverse complement.
CGCATGGACAGGTTCGACGAGCGCCTGACGCGCATCGAACGCAGACTGGATCTCGCCGAGGCGTGACGGCTTCGACCAAGAACATGACGAAGGGCGTTGGATCGCTCGCAATGACCGACGAGGACTTTGAAAACATGACCGCACATGTCGGCCGCATCACCCAGGTCATCGGCGCCGTCGTCGACGTCCAGTTCGACGGCCATCTGCCCGAGATTTTGAACGCGCTCGAGACCAAGAACAACGACGTGCGGCTTGTGCTGGAAGTCGCCCAGCATCTCGGCGAGTCGACGGTCCGCGCGATCGCGATGGACTCCACCGAGGGCCTGACCCGCGGACAGGACGTGACCGACACCGGCGAGCCGATTTCGGTTCCGGTCGGCGTGGGAACGCTCGGCCGCATCATGAACGTGATCGGCGAGCCGATCGACGAAGGCGGCCCTGTCGACAGCGAAGGCCGGCGCCCGATCCACGCCCCGGCGCCGTCCTACGCCGACCAGGCGACCGAGACCGAGATTCTCGTCACCGGCATCAAGGTGGTCGACCTGCTCGCGCCTTACGCCAAGGGCGGCAAGATCGGGCTGTTCGGCGGCGCGGGCGTCGGCAAGACGGTGCTCATCCAGGAGCTGATCAACAACGTCGCGAAGGCGCATGGCGGCTATTCGGTGTTCGCCGGCGTCGGCGAGCGCACCCGCGAGGGCAACGACCTCTATCACGAGTTCATCGAGTCCGGCGTGAACAAGGAAGGCGGCGGCGAAGGCTCGAAATGCGCCCTCGTGTTCGGCCAGATGAACGAGCCGCCCGGCGCCCGCGCCCGCGTCGCGTTGACCGGCCTCACCGTCGCCGAGCATTTCCGCGACCAGGGCCAGGACGTTCTGTTCTTCGTGGACAACATCTTCCGCTTCACCCAGGCGGGTTCGGAAGTGTCGGCGCTGCTCGGCCGCATTCCCTCGGCGGTGGGCTATCAGCCGACGCTCGCCACCGACATGGGCGCGCTGCAGGAGCGCATCACCACCACCACCAAGGGCTCGATCACGTCCGTGCAGGCGATCTACGTGCCGGCCGACGACCTGACCGACCCGGCGCCCGCGACCTCCTTCGCCCATCTCGACGCGACGACCACGCTGAACCGCTCGATCGCGGAAAAGGGCATCTATCCGGCGGTCGACCCGCTCGACTCGACCTCGCGCATCCTCTCCGCGCAGATCATCGGCGACGAGCACTACAACACCGCCCGCCGCGTCCAGGAGACCCTGCAGCGCTACAAGTCGCTCCAGGACATCATCGCGATCCTCGGCATGGACGAGCTGTCGGAAGAGGACAAGCTGACGGTGTCGCGCGCCCGCAAGGTCGAGCGCTTCCTCAGCCAGCCGTTCCATGTGGCCGAAATCTTCACCGGCGCGCCGGGCAAGTTCGTCGAGCTCGCCGACACGATCAAGGGCTTCAAGGAGCTGGTCGAAGGCAAGCACGACAACCTGCCGGAGTCGGCCTTCTACATGGTCGGAACGATCGAGGAAGCCATCGAGAAGGCCAAGAAGCTGGCCGAGGGTTGAGCGCGCTGCGGCGGGCGATCCGATGAACAGCAAGGTCCTCTTTCTGCTCATCGGGCTCCTGGTCGGCGGTCTCGCCGGCTGGCTGACCCGGCCCGAGGCCGCCGAAATCTCGATCCTCGGGATGAAGGTCGAGGTGCAGAGCGACCGGGTGGCGTCGTCCGATCAGGGCGGCCTCACGACCGGTCAGGCTCAGCACATCGCAATCTGCGCCGCGATCGGCGCGCTGCTCGGCTTCGGCGCCGGTTTCGTCGCCGATCGCCGCCGCTGAAGAGACATCTGGAGAGCACGTCGTGGACACCTTCCTGTTCGAGCTCGTGTCGCCGGAGAAGCTGGTCTTCTCCGAAGAGGTCGAGCATGTCGTCGTGCCGGGCGCCGAGGGCGAGTTCGGCGTGCTGGCGCATCACGCGCCGCTGCTCTCGACGCTGCGGCCCGGCGTCCTGAAGGTCTACAAGACGGATGGCGGCGAGCCGCAGAAGCTGTTCGTCCGCGGCGGCTTCGCGGACGTGAATCCGAAGGGCCTGACCGTGCTCGCCGACGAGGCGACGCCGCTCGAGCAGTTCGAGGTCGCGAAGCTCGACGCCGCCATCAAGGACGCCGAAGACGACGTCGCGGACGCCCAGGGCGAGGGCGCCAAGATGCGCGCGCAAGAGAAGCTTGACCGTCTCAAGGAGTTCAAGGCGGTCTTCGCGGGCTGACCCGCCGGCCGCCGGCGTCTCTCTCGGCGGGGCGGTTCTCGTCTCTAGGCGTGAGTGATCGGCTCGCCTCGAAGCGCGGGATACCCTCGCCCGTCATCCCGGGCTTGTCCCGGGATCCAGTCCCGCCGCCAGCGGAATATCTTGAAACCCAGCTGAAATGGGTTCCGGGACAAGCCCGGAACGACGTCTGCGGTGCGGGGCCGAACGAGTCCGGGGACGTGATCCCACTTTTTAACGTCCTGCATGCCTGTGAGTCCGCCGGTCAGCCTGTCGCCTGCAGCCGGAACGCCGGCAGGAGGGCGCGGGCGAAGGCGTCGAGGCGATCTACGGTCCCGCTCAGATCCTCGTCGGTCGTCGCCGGGTTGATCGTGCACATCCGGATCGCCGCGCGCCCCTCGACGCGGGTCGCGCCCACGACGGCGAAGCCGTCCTCCAGCATCGCCTTGGCGATCGCCCGGTTCAGCGCGTCCGCCTCTGCTTCCGCTACGCCCGGCGGTGCGTAGCGGAAGCAGACGATCGCGAGCCGCGCCTCGGAGACGATCCGCCAGTCCGGGGTGGCGCGCACGGCGCGCTCCGCGGTCTCGGCGGCCGCGATCCCGCGCGCGATGGCGGCGCCGACGGCGTCGAGCCCGAGGGTCTGGAGGGTGAGCCACAGCTTGGTCGCCCGTGCGGGGCGGGTCAGCTCAGGGCCAAGATCCCAGGCGTTCGGCTCGCCGTCCGGCGCGTCCCCGTCGCGCAGATAGTCTGCGCCCATCCGGAAGGCGTCGGCGAGCGCCGAGCGGTCCCGGACCAGCACGGCGCCGCAGCCATAGGTCTGGAACAGCCATTTGTGCGCGTCCCAGGTGAGGCTGTCGGCGCGGCCGATCCCGCGCAGCAGGCCGCGATGGGCGGGCGACAGCAGGGCGGACGCGCCATAGGCGCCGTCGACATGCATCCACAGGCGCTCGGCCGCGCAGACGTCGGCGACCGCGTCCAACGGGTCGATCGCGCCGGTGTTGGTCGCGCCCGCCGTCGCCACGACGACGAAGGGCCTCAGCCCAGCGGCCCGGTCTGCGGCGACGGCGGCGGTTAGATCGCCGGCGTCCAGCCGCCCCAGGCGGTCGCTCGCCACGATGCGCACGCGGCGGTCGGCCACTCCGATGATCCGCAGCGCCTTTGCGATCGAGGCGTGGGCGCCCTCGCCGAGATAGGCGACCCCAAGCTCGCGCTCGTCCTCTCCCAGCAGCCGGTCCCGGGCGGCGGTGAGCGCGGTGAGGTTGGCCATTGATCCGCCCGAGACGAACAGGCCCCCGGCGCCTGAGGGTAGGCCCGCGGCTTTGCAGAGAAACGAGATCAGCCGCCGCTCGATCGCGGTCGCGCCCTCGCTCTGTACGGCGGCCCCGGCATGGGCGTTGTGGACCGCGGTCAGGAGCTCGCCGAGCCAGGAGAGCGGCGAGGCCGGGCTCGGGATAAAGGCGAAGAAGCGCCGATGATCGGTGCTCATGGCGTAAGGCAGAACCCGGTCGAGCAGCTCCTGCGCGACCTGCTCGACCGGGCGGCCGGTGGGACCGAGCGCGGGGAGGGCGTCGAAGGCGCCCGGCGGCGCGCGGTGGAAGGCGGCCGCGTCCGGGGCGCCGGCCGCGCGCGCGAGGGCGGCCTCGACCACGCGGGCGAAGGCCTCCGCGACGTCGGCCGCGGGGCCCGGTCGAGCGGGAAACCTGTCGCTCATCGCGGCGCGGGCGTCACACGCCGGCTCCGGCCGGGCTCGCCCCCGCATCCGAGCCGCGGGTGCGGAACATCAGCTTGTCGACGCGCGGGCCGTCCATGTCGACGACCTCGATCACCCAGCCGCCGACGTCGATCGTGTCGCCTTCGTTCGGGATGCGGCCGAGCTCGGCGATGACGAGACCCGCCGCCGTGTGGAACTCGCCTTGGGTGTTCGCCGGGATGGTGAAGGCGAACGTGTCGGAGATCGCGTCGAGCGGCGCGCGGCCGTCGACCATATAGGTGCCGTCCTCGCGACGGCGGATGTCCTGGTCCTCAGCCGTCTCGTGCTCCTCGGGCATCGCGCCGGCGATCGCGCCCAGCACGTCGTGCGAGGTCACGATCCCTTCGAAGCCCCCGAACTCGTCGACCACGAAGGCGGTCGAGGAGGGCTGCGACTTGAAGAGCTCCAGAAGACTCAGCGCCGAGGCGCCCTCCGGGACGTAGAGCGGATCCTTGACCTGCGACACCACGTCGAGCTCGCCGCCCGCGAGCAGCTTCGCCAGCACGTCCTTCTTGTGGAGGATGCCGACGGGATCGTCGACCGAGCCGTCCTTGCCGACGACGATCCGGGAGAACGGGCTTTCGGCGAGCTCGGTCTTGATGGTTTCGAGGTCGTCGGTGACGTCGATCCAGAACACCTCGCGCCGCGGCGTCATGATGGAGCGCACCGGCCGGTCGGCGAGGCCGAGGACGCCTTCGATCATGCGCTTCTCCACCGGCTCGATCGAGCCGGCCGCCACCCCCTCGGCGATGACGGAGCGGACCTCCTCCTCCGTGACGCTGGAGCCGTCCTGCTCCTTCACGCGCAGCAGCTTGAGCACCAGGGCGGAGAGCGTGTTCAGCACCACCACCACGGGGCGGCCGACGACGGCGATCACCGCCAGCGGCGCCGACACGAAGGCCGCGATCGGCTCCGGGTTCGACAGGGCGATGCGCTTCGGCACGAGCTCGCCGAGGATGAGCGAAAGCCCGCCGATGCTGAGGACGACCACGGCGCTCGCGACGGGTCCGGCATAGGCGCCGAGGGCGGTCGTCTGGCGCAGCGTCTCGGCGAAGGGGTCGGCGAGGGAGGATTCGCCGACCACGCCGGTCAGGATCGCGATCAGCGTGATGCCGATCTGGACCGAGGATAGGAAGCTCGACGGGTCGTCGGCGAGCTTGATGGCGCGTTCCGCGCCGGGGTCGCCGCCGTCCGCCATCATCCGCAGCCGCGGTTTACGGGAGGAGACGATCGCAAGCTCCGACAGCGCGAAGAAGCCGTTCAAGAGCACGAGGCCCAGGAGAACGGCGATGTCGAGGAGCGGCATGTACGTCCCGGAGCGCGGCGCGGGCGCGCGCGCGCCCGACGGATGAACGGACAGTATAGAGCGATCGGCTCGGCGCGTCATGGGGCGGCGCGTCGCTGCCGACGGTCGCGCGCCCGGCGGGGGTAGGTGAAACCCCGTATGGGTCCGGAGCGGGAAGACGCTATGTAAATGATTCGTAAATGGAGCTGTCATTTAGTCGACAGAATGGAGAGACAATATTCCGCGATGACCGATTCGATCGAGCGTCTCTATGTGGCCGTACGGGATGCGAGCGACACCGATCCGGTTCTCTCACGCACCGTGAAGCTGCGCCGCGAAGGCGTGCCGAAAATGGCCAAGAAGGTCGCCGAGGAGGCCGCCGAGGTCGCGATCGAGGCGGTGACGGGCGCGCGCGAGCCGCTGATTCGCGAGAGCGCCGATCTGCTCTACAATCTCGTCGTTCTCTGGTCGGCCGCGGGAATCTCCCCGCAGGACGTCTATGACGAGATGGACCGCCGCGAACGCCTCTACGGCGTCGCGCAGAAAGTGCCAAAGGGCGCGTCCTACCGGACGGTGGCGAGTCGCGCGACCCCGGCGGATGCTCCCTTCGCCAAAGGCTCGCTCGCCCGGCGACGCTGAGCCTCCTGAGAGCCCCGTCCAAGACGTAGAAGACCGACCGCGGCCGCCGTCCGAGCGACCAGCCGCGGCCGTTAGCCCGAGAAGGTGAAACCGATCGGTATGGTGAAGCTCTTGCTTCCTCCCGGCATCTCGGGAGGCATAGGCGGGAAGGAGCCCGAGGCGCGCTGCAGCATGGCGCGCAGCTCCTGATCGAGGATCGCGTTGCCCGTGCTTCGCGCGAGCGATTGACTGATCACCCGTCCGCTGCGGTTGACCGTGAACGCGATCACGCCGCGTCCGGTCGCCCTCTGCGCGCGGGCGGCGGCGGGATAGCGCTTCTGGCCCGCGAGGATCGCCGAGATCTTACGGCCGTATTCGGCGGCCGCTGCGCGCGCGGCCCCCGGGTTGCTGGCGACGCCGCGTGCTCCCCCCGCCCGCGAGGAGGCGCTCGGCGGAGGCGCCGCCTTCGGTCGCTCGCGCTCGACGGTGCGGGTCTCCGTCTTCTTCGGCTTGGTCGCCTCGCGCTTGACCGGCTTCTTCGCCTCGCGGACCGGAGGCGGGGTCTCCCGGCGCGGCTCGGGCGTCACGTCCTCGGCCGTGACGGTGCGCTCCGGCGGCAGAGTGACGGCCGGCGTCACGTCGGTCGGCGCCTCGACGAGGTCAGGCGCCGTCTCGACCTGCTCGACCGGCGTCTCCTCGATCGGCTGGGCCTCGTCGGGAGCGGCCTCGGCGGTGATCGCCTCGTCCGGCGGGGGAGGGGCCGCGTCGGCGTTGAGTTCGGGAAGCTCCTCGGCTTCCGTTGGGGTCGGCTCCGTCTCCTCCGGCTGGACCTGCGGAACGGCCTCCGCGGCGGCGGCCGGCGCCGAGTCCGCCCCGGCTTCGCTCATCTGCGCCGCGCCGGAGGGCGGAGGCATGAGATCCATTTCGATCGGCTGCTGGCTTTCGAAGCCCGATGGCGGGGGAGCGTCGCGCAACAGCAGCAGCGCGCCGGCGTGGACGGCGAGCATGACGGCGCCGGCCATCGCCCAGCGGCCCAGATCGCGGCCGGAATGGCCTCCGTCGAGGCTCAGGGCGTCAACGGCCGCCATTCGGTTCGACGGATTCGAGCGCGACGAGCGCGATCTTGAGATAGCCCGCGCGGCGCAGGTCGTTCATCACCTTCATCAGCTCGCCATAAGGGACCGTCTTGTCGGCGCGCAGGAAGATGCGTTGTTCGTGGTCGCCCTTGGTCGCCCGGCCGAGCGCGGAGCCGAGCGCGTCACGCGGGACGGTCTGATTGCCAAGCGCCAGGTTCAGGTCCGACTTGACCGTCAGATAGACTGGCTTGTCCGGCCGAGGCTGGCGCTGCGCGGTCGACGACGGCAGGTCGACGCCGACGTCGACGGTCGCGAGGGGGGCGGCCACCATGAAGATGATCAGCAGAACCAGAATCACGTCGATGAACGGCGTGACGTTGATTTCATGCGTCTCGACGAGGTCATCCCCGCCGGAGTGATCGAGCCGAGCCGACATCCCCCGCGTCCTACTCCGCCGCCGCCCGCAGGCGATGCGGGCCGGACGCGCGGTCGAGATCGCGGCTGACCAGCCGGAGAACGGCCGCGGACGCGTCGCCGAGCACGGCGCGGTGGCCCGCGATGGCGCGCGCGAACACATTGTAGATGATCACGGCCGGAATGGCGGCGATGAGGCCGACCGCGGTCGCGAGCAGCGCCTCGGCGATGCCGGGGGCGACGACGGCGAGGTTGGTCGTCTGAGCGTTCGAGATGCCGATGAAGGAGTTCATGATGCCCCACACCGTGCCGAACAGGCCGACGAAGGGGGCGGTCGAGCCGATGGTCGCGAGCACGCCGGTGCCGACCGCGAGCTTGCGGCCGGCCTGCGCCTCGAGCCGCGACAGATGGGAGGCGACGCGCTCCTTCACGCCTTCGGGCGACATCGCGTCCTCGGAATAGGCGAGCTCCGCGTCGGCGGCGGCGACGAAGGCCGCGATCGGCCCGCGCGACCGTCCGAAGGCGCGCTGGGCGTCGTTCAGGCTGCGCGAGCGCGTCAGCACGCCAAGCCCGGCGCGCGACCGCCGGCCCGCCGCGGCGAGTTCGAGCGACTTGGCGAGCCAGACGGTCCAGGTCACGAGCGAGGCGAAGGCGAGTCCGATCATGACCGCCTTCACCACCCAATCGGCCGACATGAACATGCCGATCGGCGACAGATCGTGCGGAAGGCCGCTGCGGTCGAAGGCCGATTCCTCGGCCGACGCGGTCGGCCCGGCCTCGGGCTGCGCCGCGTCGTCGGGCTGGGCGGCCCCGGAAGGAGCGTCGGCCGGAGACGCGGATTGGCCGGGCTCGGTCGCCTGGACTTCCTCGGCCGGGGGAAGGGTCTGCGCGGGCTGGGCCGCCGGCGCCGCGGTCGTCGCCGCCGGACGCTCCTGCGCTGCGACGTGCGCGGCCGTCGCCGCCGCGACGAGCGCGGCGAGCGCGACGGCGGCGGCGCGCAGCCTGATCACTTCGAAAACTCCACGCCCTTGACCCGGGACGTGGTGGTCACGAGCGCGAGGCAATCCTGCTCGCCGCCGCAGGCGGTGACGTCGTTGAGAAGGACGCGGCTGACGCCGTCGCACGGCGTGTCGCTCGCCTCGAACAGCTTCACGCTGGTCTTTGCGGCCCGCACCGGCCCGGCCTCCACGGCGAGCCGCCGGGAGATCACGCCGTCCTTGTCGAAGAAGACGAGATCGAGCTTGAGGCTGTCGAGAGCCTTGTCGCCGGGGTTGGCGACCACCAGCGAGACGCGGCAGGTCGTGTCGCGCGCCTCCAGCCGGTTCAACTCCACCGACACGCCGGAGGCCGCCGCCGCGGGCAGAGCGAAAGCCGCCGCCAGCCCCGCGGCGAGAGCGGCCGCAGGCGTCGAGCGGCGGACGCGCGCAAATACAAATGGCGGCAAGGACCTCACCTCCGGTCGGGACCATCAAGCTGCGATGAGAAGCCGAATAAGCGCAAGCACCCGCCACTTCAAGGCCGCGCAGGGCAATTGATAACTGGAAGAATTCTAGGAATCGGACCCGAAATCGTGGAGCGCCGTTGCAGTCGCATCTCCGAACTGTGATTCTTCGGGCTGGGACAGACCGCCATCGCGCCGGCCACGCCAGCGGCTTGGGGGGGTTCCGGTCCAGCGTCGAAAGGCGCGCGAGAAATGGGCGACGTCGCGGTAGCCGAGCCGCATGGCGGTCTCCGTCACGGAAAGGCCGGCGCGGCCCAGAAGGTCTTTCGCCGTCGCGCGATCGGTCTCCTCGGAAATCGCCGAGAAGGTGCGGCCCAAACGGAGAAGCCGCCTCTGCAGCGTGCGCGTCGTCATGCCCAGGCGCGCCGCCACCGACGGGACGCCAAAGCGGTTCGCGTCGCGCTCAAGCCCGATCATGAGCCGCACGATCTCGGCAAGATCCTTCTCGGAAGGAACGGGGGGAGTCTCCGCGCCGGCCGGAGGCGCGTCCGGCGCGCGGCAGTCGAGCCACGAAGCGGGAAAGACCACGGCCGCCTCGGACCCGCCCCGGACCTCGCTGTGAAAGACCTGCTCGATCTTCGCCTTTCCGGCGAGCGCGCCCGGCAGTTCGATCCGGTCCGGAACCCAGAGCGGTCCGGCGAATGTGCGAATGAGCGTGAGCATGTAGCCGAGCGCGAGGAGTTCGTTCTTCTGCCGCCCGACCGTCAGGGGCGCGGTGACGCGGTAGGTCCAGACGGCCATGCCGTCACGAATTCTCAGCTCCATCCGGGTCGCCGCCTGCAGCAGGCGGCCATATTCGAGATAAGCGAGCGAGAGCGCCGCGCCGAGATCCGGAAAAGACAGGGCGTGCCGGCCGTAGGGCCCGAGCCCGTCGAGCCCGGCGCGCAGCGAAAGACGGGCCGGCAGGGCGTCGTCGCCGATCAGCCGCGCGGCCCTTTCGACAAGTCGGAATTGGTCTTTCAGGAGGATCAGCGTGTGCGGCCGCTCCAATATCGCGATCGGAAGGTCCGCTTCGTGGAACAGGCGCTGCGCGCAGCCTCCGGCCTCCTCCACGGCCTCGACGACCGGGCCGACCGTGCTCGCGCGGGTCAGCGCCAGCGTCATCGCGCGGCCCTAACCGGCGTCGTTTGGCGCAGGATGGCAAGCGCGGCAGATCGCGTGCGCCTAGCGTCTCTCCCACCGCACGTCGCGAGAAGAACGAGGGAGGACATGTTGGTCGAACATCGCTTTGACGATCGCAACATCACGTGGCGGACCATCGAGGGCTTCGATCATATCGCCTATCATATTCTGAGCGTCGACGAAGAGGCCCGCATCGTCGACCTGCTCTTCAGGTTCGCCGCTCACGAGAAGATCGCGCTCCACCGCCACATGGCGGACTACAAGACGCTGGTGCTGCAGGGCGAATTGCGGATCTACCGTCCGAATGGCGAGCTCAAGGAGATTCGCTCCGTCGGCAGCTACGTGTCTGCGAAAGCGGGCGGGGAGCCCCACACCGAGGGCGGCGGCGACTGCGACGCCGTCGTCTATTTCACCAACCGTGACGTTCAGGGGCCTATCTACGAGATTCTTGGCCCCGCCAACGAAATCGTGGCGACGTTCGGAATTCCCGAATTCAAGGAGCTTCTGGAAGCGCAATCGCCATAGGGCCGAATGACGGGCAACCCGACGATCGCCGCGGCGCGGATAGCGGCGAGGAGCCTGGTCCCCAGGCGGTCGCGGCCGTGGCGCGTCGCAGTCGTATTCTTTCCATGTCGACGTGGAGCAGGCGGGCGCCGGGGAAAGGTGGACAAGCACGTCGCCGACTGAGCGGTCGGCGACGCAACCGCCGGTCAGCAGGGGGCGATCGTTCGGGCCGGACCCTCCGCCAACCCGCAGGGATCCCGATCCTGCGTCCGCTGCACGGGCGCTGCCGCGACCACGCCGGCCCCTTGACGCCCCTGCGGCGGAACTGGCGACCTGTCGCGTGACGGGCGTCCCGACCAGCGCTTGTAAGAGCGTTTCCCTGACGCCCTTCAACGGCCAGCGGTCCGCGAGCTTTCGGCGACTTCCTTCGCGACTGCACAACATTCCACGATGGCGGTAACGGCTCATGCACGGAGCGTGGTTCATGGTCGGCCTCGCACCGCTTCGCCTTGGGGGCGCAAGGCGTCCGGCCGAGATCGGACAGAAATGGTCCTGTCGCCAATCCCGGAGCGTCTGCCGCCGGAGAATATCCCCCGGCCCGCGATGCGCCGAGCGGTACGAAGCCGGAGTCAAAAAGTTTTGACCGAACCGTTCGGTCAATCTTGCCGACGCTGCCGGAAGGGGCTATCTATTTTTGACCGAACCGTTCGGTCATTCCCGATCGGCGGCGTCTGCAGGACGAGATCCCAGCGGGCGGCGCCGGACTGGCCGGGCCCGCCGGTACGCATTGAATGCCGGCGCCGCGGGAGAGGTCCGCGCGCCACCCGCAACGGAACGTTCCGAGGGTCGTTATGGGCAAGGCGCAGATGGATCCGCTACGGCCGCGATTGGTCACGGGCGGCGAGCCCGAGGCGAAGGATCTGCGGTCTCCCGACCGTGACGCGCCCGAGAGCCGCCGCGAGATCGAGCGCGAGGCGCCGGCCGAACCGGCCGAGCCGCCGGCGGTCGCGGGCGCTCCGGCGAAGCCGGGCAAGGGCCGGGCGCGCAAGCTGCTGCTCGGCGGCGCAGCCGCCCTCGCGATCGCGGCCGGCGCTTATTACGGACATCAGTGGTGGGTCGACGGGCGATTCCTGATCGAGACCGACGACGCCTATGTCGGCGCCGACATGGCGGTGATGGCGCCCAAGATTTCGGGCTACGTCGCCGCCGTGCCCGTGTCCGACAACGCCCGGGTGAGGAAGGGCGACCCTCTTATCGTGCTGGACGATGGCGACGCCCAGCTCGCGGTGACCGCGGCCGAAGACCGGATCGCGACCCAGCGTGCCTCGATCCTGCGCTTCGACAGCCAGATCGCCGCCGCCGCCGCGCAGGTGACCCAGGCGCAGGCTCAGGTCGACAGCGCGAAGGCGGACCGTGATCGCGCCGCCGCCGATTTCGAGCGCGCCCAGCAGCTCGCGAAGTCCACTTACGGCAGCAAGCAGAACCTCGACCAGGCCAAGGCCGACCGTGACCGGACTTTGGCGGCGGTGGAGGCGGCGAGCGCCGGCGTGACGGCGGCGCAGGCCAACCGCGAGGTGCTCGTCGCGCAGAAGGCCGAGGCCGAGCGCACGCTGGCCGAGCTTCAGACCACCCGCGCCCAGCGCCAGCGCGATCTCGACGCGACGGTCGTCCGCGCGCCGTTCGACGGGGTCGTCGGCAACAAGGCCGTGCAGCAGGGCGACTACGTCACGCCGGGCAAGCGCGTGATGGCGGTGGTGCCGCTCGACCGCGTCTATGTGGACGCGAATTTCAAGGAGACGCAGCTCGCCGACATCACGGTCGGCTCCCAGGTGCGGCTCTCGGTCGACGCCTATCCCGAGCATGACGTCACCGGCGTTGTCGACAGCCTCGCGCCGGCGTCGGGCGCCGAGTTCAGCCTGCTGCCGCCGGAGAACGCCACCGGCAACTTCACCAAGATCGTCCAGCGCGTGCCGGTCCGCATCCACGTCGCGCCGGAGGACGTCGCCAAGGGCAGGCTCCGGCCCGGCCTGTCGGTGACCGCCTCCGTCGACGTCCGCACCGCCCCGAAATCCGGAACCGGCGCCGCCGACGCGCGGCGCTGACGAGCCCCTGCGTCCGAGGCATTCGCGATGAGCCAAGGCGACGCCCCCCAAGGCGACCGTCCGGCCTCCGGTCCGAACCGCGTCCCCGCGCGTCCGGCGGCCGGAAGCTCTCCGAACGCCTCGGGCGCAGGTCGCCCCCCCGCCGAGCCCGAAGTCACGCCGCGGCGGCTGATCGCGTTCCTCGCGCTCGTCTTCGGCATGTTCATGGCGATCCTGGACATCCAGATCGTGTCGTCCTCGCTCGCCGAGATCCAGGCGGGCCTGAGCGCGAGCCCGGACGAGATCTCGTGGGTGCAGACCAGCTATTTGATCGCCGAGGTGATCATGATCCCGCTGTCGGGCTTCCTCGCCCGGGCGCTGTCGACGCGGGTGCTGTTCACGATCTCGGCGGCGGGCTTCACCGTCGCGAGCGTGCTGTGCGCGACCGCGACCACCCTGCCGGAGATGATCGTCTACCGCGCGCTGCAGGGCTTCATCGGCGGCGGCATGATCCCGACCGCCTTCGCCGCCGCCTACACCATCTTCCCCAAACGCCTGCAGCCCGCCATCATGGCGCTGGTCGGCCTGACGGTGACGCTCGCGCCCACCGTCGGCCCGACGGTCGGCGGCTACCTCACCGAGCTGTTCTCCTGGCACTGGCTGTTCCTGGTCAACGTCATCCCCGGCGCCGCGGCGACCCTGATCGCCTGGGCGCTGGTCGATTTCGACGAGCCGGAGCCGGGCCTCCTGAAGAAGCTCGACTACCTCGCGCTCGCCGCCATGGCGGTGTTCCTCGGCAGCCTCGAATACGTGCTCGAGGAGGGCGCGCGCGACGACTGGTTCCAGGACGACGCGATCCGGGCGCTGTCGGTCGCGAGCGTGCTGGGCGCCGTGCTGTTCTTCTGGCGGTGCTTCACGGTGAAGGAGCCGCTGGTCGACCTGCGCGCCTACAACAACCGCAACTTCGCGGTCGGGTCGCTGCTCACCTTCGTGCTGGGAGTAGGCCTTTACGGCCTGACCTACCTCTACCCCGTCTTCCTCGGCCGGGTGCGCGGATACGATTCGCTGCAGATCGGCGAGACGGTGTTCGTGACCGGCATGTTCATGTTCGTGACGGCGCCGGTGGTCGGCGTGCTGTCGCGCAAGACCGACCCGCGCTTTCTCATTGGCGCGGGATTCCTCGGCTTCGGACTGTCCTGCCTCGACCTCACCTACATCACGCAGGACTGGGCGTTCGGCGAGCTGTTCCTGCCGCAGGCGCTGCGCGGCGTCTCGCTGATGATGTGCATGGTGCCGATCAACGTGGTGTCGCTCGCGACGCTGCCGCCCAACAAGCTGAAGAACGCCTCCGGCCTGTTCAACTTGATGCGCAACCTCGGCGGCGCCTTCGGGCTCGCCTTCATCAACACCTTCCTGAACGACCGGCAGGACCTCCACATGCTGCGCCTGCGCGAGAGCGTGGTCTGGGGCCGGCAGGTGGCGGACGAGCGGCTGGCCTCGATGACGCAGAGCTTCGCCGGACGCATGGGCTCCGACGCCGAACTCGCCGCGATCAAGCAGATGAGCCAGTCGGTCCGCCAGCAGGGCCTGGTGCTCGCCTTCGGCGACCTGTTCTGGGTGCTCGCCATCCTGTTCGCGAGCCTGGTGATCCTGGTGCCGCTGGTCCGCAAGCCGGGGAGCGGCGCCGGAGCGGCGCCGGCGCACTGAGGCGCCGGAACGATCGGAACGCTAAAGCCGGTCCCTCAGCGCGTAGTAGCTCATCGCGGCGACCAGGATCGGCTTGCGCAGCCACGTGCCGCCGGGAAAGGACGGGACCGGCAGCCGGGCCAGCAGGTCGAAGCGCTCCAGGGCGCCGGCGACGGCCTCGGCGAGAATCTTGCCGAACATCGGACCGAGCATCACGCCCTGGCCGGAATAGCCGGCCGCGACCAGCACGTTCGGCGCGATCCTGCGCACGAAGGGCGCGCGGCTCGGCGTGATGCCGAGGACGCCTCCCCAGGCGTGCTCGATCGCGACGTCCTTCAGCTGCGGAAACACGTTCAGCATATGCGGCCGCACGAGCGGCGCCACGTCGTCCGGCAGCGTCGTCGAATAGGTCTCGCCGCCGCCGAACAGCAGGCGGCCGTCCGGCGTCGGACGGAAATAGTAGACGACGAACCGACTGTCGGCGACGGCCGCGCGGCCGCCGAAAATCTCGAAGATCCGGTCGCCAAGCGGCGCGGTCGTCGCGATGTGGTTCGCGATCGGCATCACGCGCCGTTCGACCGCCGGCTCCACGCCGTCCATCAGCCCGTCCGTGCAGATCAGGACGGCGTCGGCCGTGACCGCGCCTCGCTCGGTCTCCAGCGCCGGCCTGGCGCCGTGACGGAGCCGCAGGACGCGCGTCCCCTCATGTATGACGGCGCCGGCAGCCTCGGCTAGGCGCGCCAGTCCGAAGGCCAGCGCAAGCGGGTCGAGATGGCCGGCCTCGTGGTCGATCGAGCCGCCGTGATAGGCCTCGGTCTTGACCAGCGCCCGCATCTGGTCGCGGTCGAGCGTCTCGACATGGGGATAGCCGTAGTCGTCGCGGAGCTTGCGCACGTAGCTGTGGGTTTCCGCGACATAAGCCGGCTTATGGTCGGCGTGGATCAGCCCTTTCTCGAAGCGAACGTCGACCCCGCGGCGGCCGATCGTGTCGTCGAGCAGCGCCTTGGCGTCGAGGCACATGTCCCAGAGCTTGCGGGCGTCGCTCGGCCCGACAGCCTTCTCGAGCCAGTCCTGGTCGCGGCGCTGACCGATATGCGCCTGTCCGCCGTTGCGGCCCGAGGCGCCCCAGGCGACGCGCGCCTGCTCGAGCACGACGACCTTCATGCCGCGCTCGGCGAGATGCAGCGCGGCCGACAGTCCCGTGAACCCCGCCCCGATGATCGCGACGTCGGCCCGCGCGTCGCCGCCGAGCGGCGGGCGCGGCGGCGGGGCCGGATTGACGGCGGAATAATAAGAGGGCGCGGGTGGATAGGCGGTCATGGCAGACGCGCCCTCACACGTTCAGCAGCAGGTACTCCCGCTCCCAGGGGCTGATGACCTGCATGAAGGTCTCGAACTCGGCGCGCTTGATCGCGCCGTAGGTCGCGACGAAGGTGGAGCCGAAGACGTCCCTCAGCGGATCGCAGTCCTCGAAGGCCGCGACCGCCTCGAGCAGGCCGCGCGGCAGATCGTAGTCGAGCCCATGGGCCGAGCCGTCGATCGGTTCCGTCGGAGTCAGCGCCTCGGTCATGCCGAGATAGCCGCAGGCGAGCGACGCCGCGATCGCGAGATAGGGATTGGCGTCCGACGACGGCACCCGGTTCTCGACGCGGCGCGCTTCCGGCACGGAAGGCGGCACGCGGATGCCGGTGGTGCGGTTGTCGTAGCCCCATTGCACGTTGATCGGCGCCGAGGACTGCCGCGTGAGCCGGCGGTAGGAGTTCACGTAAGGCGCCAGCACGCACATCACCGCCGGAAGGTATTTCTGGGTCCCGGCGAGAAAGCCGAAGAACTCCGGCGACGGTTTGCCGCGTTCGTCGGAAAAAATGTTCACGTTGGACTTCATGTCGCGAACGGACTGGTGGATGTGCATCGCCGAGCCCGGCTGCCGCGCGATCGGCTTCGCCATGAAGGTCGCGTACATCTTGTGCTTGAGCGCGGCCTCACGGATCGTCCGCTTGAACAGGAAGACCTGGTCGGCGAGCGCGAGCGGATCGCCGTGGCGCAGGTTGATCTCCATCTGCGCGGCGCCCTCCTCGTGGATGAGCGTGTCGATCTCGAGCCCCTGGGCCTCCGAGAATTCGTAGATGTCCTCGAACAGCTCGTCGAATTCGTTGACCGCGGAGATCGAGTAGGACTGGCGGCCGGTCTCCGGCCGCCCCGAGCGCCCGATCGGCGGCTCCAGCGGGTAGTCGGGGTCGGTGTTGGGCTTGACCAGATAAAACTCGATCTCCGGCGCCACCACCGGCGCCCAGCCTTTGTCGGAATACAGCGCGACGACCCGCCTGAGCAGCTGGCGCGGAGAAACCTCGACCGGCCGCCCGTCGCGGTGGAAGGCGTCGTGGATGATCTGCGCCGTCGGGTCGGAGGCCCAGGGCACCACGCAGAGCGTCGAGAAGTCCGGTTCGAGCACGAGGTCGCTGTCGGCCGGATCGCCGCCGCCGGGCTCGTCCTCGTCGGCATAGCCGCCGGCGATCGTCTGGTGGAAGATCGAGGACGGCATGTTCATGGTCGGCGAGTTGAAGAACTTCTGCGCCGGCATGATCTTGCCGCGCGCGACGCCCGCCTGGTCGGGGACCAGGCACTCGACCTCCTCGACCCCGCGCTCGTCGACCCATTCGCTCGCGGCCTCGGCGTCGGCGGCCCCGCGGCGATCGGCGATCCGTTCGCGCAGGCCGGCCCGCTTCTTCTTGCTCATCGTCAAACTCGTGCGTTCGATCCGCCGACGCGAGGGCGAGGTCCGCGGACCGCGCATGCTTCGGTTGACCCGAGCCGGCGTGACGACGAGACGACCGACCGGCGTGTGGTCCGTCGCGCAAGGCGGGCCGCCCCGGATCGGGTCTTGGAGAGACGGTCGATCGCGGCCCGACGGCGGAGCGATCGCTCCGCGCGACGCCGAGCTGGACCCGGCGCGTCGGCTCCAGCCTGCCCGAGCGCCGGCGCCAAATCAATCGGGCCGAAAAAGCGGCGGCCGTGACGTCGAAATGAGCGAAGCCGCCAGTTGTGCAGTCCGCAGGCGCCGGCTAGCCTTCGGTGCGTCGGCCGCCCGCGCTGGGCCGGGAGGCAGGGGGAAATCGCGTATGACGACGAAACGGTTCGCGGTCGCAGGCCTTGCGGCGCTCGGGCTCGCCATGTCGCTTGCCGGCGGCGCGCCCGCCGAGGCCAAGGAAGTCCGCATCTACAACTGGTCGGACTACATCGACGATCAGATCCTCAAGGACTTCGAGAAGGAGACCGGGATCAAGGTCGTCTACGACGTCTTCGACTCCAACGAGATCCTCGAAACCAAACTGCTGACCGGCAAGACCGGCTACGACGTGGTGGTGCCGAGCGCGACCTTCCTGTCGCGGCAGATCAAGGCGGGCGTGTTTCAGAAGCTCGACAAGTCGAAGCTTCCGAACCTCGCCAACACCTGGCCGGAGATCTACGAGCGGGTCGCCAAATACGATCCCGACAACGCGTATTCCATCAACTACATGTGGGGCACGACCGGCATCGGCTACAATGTCGACAAGGTCAAGAAGGCGTTCCCCGACGCGCCGCTCGACAGCTGGCAGCTGGTCTACAATCCAGACAACCTGAAGAAGCTGAAGGGCTGCGGCGTGATGTTCCTCGACAGCCCCGAGGATTTGATGCCCTCGCTGCTCACCTATCTCGGGCTTCCGCCGGACTGGTCGAACGTGAAGAACGTCGAGAAGGCCGCCGAGCATCTGTCCAAGCTCAAGCCCTACATCACCAAATTCCACTCGTCGGAATACATCAACGCTCTGGCGAACGGGAACATCTGCGTCACGGTCGGCTATTCCGGGGACGTGTTCCAGGCGAAGTCCCGCGCCGCCGAGGCGGACAAGGGCGTCAACGTCGAGTATTCGCTGCCGAAGGAGGGCGCCCAGCTCTGGTTCGACCAGATGGCGATCCCGGCCGACGCGCCGCATGTCGAAGAGGCGCACATCTTCCTCAACTACATGCTGAAGCCCGAGGTCGCGGCGAAGAACTCCAACTTCGTGCAATACGCCAACGGCAATCTGAAGTCGCAGGAGTTTCTGGACGCCGAGGTCAAGGACAACCCGGCGATCTACCCCACCCCGGAGGTGTTCGCGCGGCTCTACACCGTGCCGACGATCGAGGACTCCAAGACCCAGCGCGCGCTGACCCGCGCCTGGACCAAGGCGAAGAGCGGACGCTGAGACGTCGCGGCGTCGTCCCGGCCGAAAAGCAGAGCCGGGACGGCGCGCTTGTTCTGTCCTTGAGGATCGGACCCGCCGCATGGCGCCCAAGCCCGCCCAGAAAGCCCTCGGCCCGATCCGGCGCTCTTTCGCCCCGTGGCTCGACCCCTCCGCCGTCCCGCTGATCCGGTTCGAGAACGTCGTAAAGCGCTTCGGGGAGTTCACGGCGGTCGACGACATCTCGATCGACATCCACAGCCGTGAGTTCTTTTCGCTGCTCGGGCCGTCCGGCTGCGGCAAGACCACGCTGATGCGCATGCTGGCGGGCTTCGAGGAGCCGACGTCGGGGCGCATCACGCTCGCCGGCCAGGACCTCGCCGGCACGCCGCCCTACCGGCGGCCGGTCAACATGATGTTCCAGTCCTACGCGCTGTTTCCGCACATGACGGTCGAGCAGAACATCGGCTTCGGGCTGAAGCAGGAGGGCATGCCGAAGCCCGAGATCGCCGAGCGCGTCAAGGACATGCTCCGGCTCGTCAAGCTCGACGCGTTCGCCGCCCGCAAGCCGCATCAGCTCTCCGGGGGCCAGCGCCAGCGCGTGGCGCTCGCCCGCTCGCTCGCCAAGAAGCCGAAGGTGCTGCTGCTCGACGAACCGCTCGGCGCGCTCGACAAGAAGCTGCGCGAGGAGACCCAGTTCGAGCTCATGGATTTGCAGATGGAGCTCGGGCTGACCTTCCTGATCGTGACGCACGACCAGGAGGAGGCGATGACCATGTCGGACCGCATCGCCGTCATGAACCACGGCAAGCTGGTCCAGGTCGCGACGCCGGGCGAGATCTACGAGCAGCCGAACAGCCGCTACGTCGCGGACTTCATCGGCGACATCAATCTCTTCGAGACCAAGGTGACCGGAGCCGCCGACGGGCGGCTGACGCTGGCCTGCGCGGATGCGTCCGCCGAACTCCTTGCGGCCGGCGACGCCGCGACGCCCGTCGGCGCGGACGTCGCGCTCGCGGTCCGGCCGGAGAAGGTCCGGATTTCCCTCGAGCCGCCGCCGGCGACGGCGACCAATGTGCTCAAGGGCGAGATCTGGGACATCGCCTATCTCGGCGACTGGTCGGTGTTCCTGGTGAAGCTCGAGAACTCCGAGAAGGTCGTGCGCGTGAGCCGCGCCAACATGACCCGGACCGAGGAGACGCCCATCGCCTGGGATGACAAGGTGTTCGTGCATTTCGCGCCGGACGCCGGCGTCCTGCTGACGGCCTGACCGCGCCGATGGCCGACGCGCCCGCCCCCCCACGCGCCGCGAGCCGATGGTTCGTGATCGGCGCGCCATATCTGTGGCTGCTGGTCTTCTTCCTCGCGCCGTTCGTCGTCGTGCTGAAGATTTCGCTGTCCGACACGACGATCGCCCAGCCCCCCTACATCCCCGTGCTCGACCTCGCCAATGGCTGGCGGGGCGTGACGGACTGGTGGGACGGGCTCGACCTCGAGAACTACGGGATCCTGTTCGAGGACGAGATCTATTTCGCGTCCTACGTGTCGAGCCTGGTGATCGCGACGGTCGCGACGCTGTTCTCGCTGCTGATCGCCTACCCGATGGCCTATGGCATGGCGCGCGCGCCCAAGAGCCTGCGGCCGACGCTGCTGATGCTGGTCATCCTGCCGTTCTGGACGTCGCTGCTGATCCGCGTCTACGCCTGGATCGGCATCCTCGACCGCGAGGGCCTGCTCAACGCGTTCCTGCAGGGGATCGGCGTCATCGACGAGCCGCTGGTGATCATGAACACCAACACGGCGGTCTTCATCGGCATTGTCTATTCCTACCTGCCGTTCATGGTTCTGCCGCTCTATTCTAGCCTCGAGAAGCTCGACGACACGCTGCTGGAGGCCGCGGCGGACCTCGGCTCGCCGCCGTGGAAGGCGTTCTGGCAGATCACCGCGCCGCTCTCGCTGCCCGGCGTGATCGCCGGCTGCTTCCTGGTGTTCATTCCCGCCGTCGGCGAGTTCGTCATCCCCGACCTGCTCGGCGGCTCGGGCACGCTGATGATCGGCAAGACGCTGAACGACGAGTTCTTCCTCAACCGCGACTGGCCGGTGGCCTCCGCGATCGCGGTGCTGATGCTGCTGGTGCTGGTGGTGCCGATCGCGATCTACCAGAACGTCCAGGCCCGCGAGCTGGAGGCCGGGCGATGAGGAAGGGGCTGTCCCCATTCAACGTCGTGTCGCTGACTTTCGGCTTCGCGTTCCTCTATCTGCCGATCGTCCTTCTCGTCATCTACTCGTTCAACGCGTCGCGGCTGGTCACGGTCTGGGGCGGGTTCTCGGCCCATTGGTACGCGTCCCTGCTGCAAAACGACGACCTGCTGTCGGCAGCCTGGGTCACGGTCCGAGTCGGAATTCTGTCGGCGACGCTCGCGACCGTGCTCGGCACCATGGCGGCCGTCACGCTGACGCGCATGCGGCGCTTCCGCGGCAGGACGCTGTTTTCGGGCATGATCTACGCGCCGCTGGTGATGCCGGAGGTGATCACCGGCCTGTCGATGCTGCTGCTGTTCGTGGCGGTCGGTTTCGAACGCGGCTTCGTCACGCTGGTGATCGCGCACGTCACCTTCTCGATGTGCTTCGTCGCGGTCGTGGTGCAGTCGCGGCTCGTCACCTTCGACAGGAGCCTCGAAGAGGCCGCGATGGACCTTGGCTGCACCCCGGCCAAGACCTTCTTCGTGATCACCCTGCCGATCATCGCGCCCGCGATCGTGTCGGGCTGGATGCTCGCCTTCACGCTGTCGATCGACGACCTCGTCATCTCGCAGTTCACCACCGGGCCGGGCGCGACCACGCTGCCGATGCAGATCTACTCGATGGTCCGCCGCGGCGTGACGCCCGAGATCAACGCGATCTGCACGATCCTGATCGCGATCGTAACGACCGGCGTGATCATCGCCTCGATCGCGACCAAACGGGCGGAGGCCGAGCGCCTCAAGGCCGAGCGCGCCGCCGCCGCGGGGCGGTGAGGCCGAGCCGCGCCGTCAGGCCCGGGAAGCCGGGGGCGAGAAGTCAGGTTGGTCTGGGCAGGTGCGCGCCGTCAGCGCGCGCCCATGTTGCGCGCCTCGCCCTGCGGATCGGCGAGCGAAATGTTCGGCCGGATGCGCGGCGCGGCGAACGGGCCGTCGACGCGGATCGGCAGTCTCCAGCCGCCCTCGACCGGACGCACGAAGCCGTCGAGCTTGAGCTCGCCGGCCGCGAGCCGGGCGTCGCCGGCGAGGGTGAGCGTCGCGTCCGACCCGACCGCCCTCAGATCCTGGGTGAGCGCGACGCCGCGACGCACCACGACGTTCGCCTCCGCCGAGCTCACCGCGAGCGCGCCGCGGAGGCCGACCAGAGCGAGCGCGCGGTTGTGGCCGAACCCTTTGATCGCGCCGTCGGCGAGGCGCAGCCGGCCGCGCCCCTCGAGGTCGCCGACGATCTCCGCGGCGGAGCGTCCTTCGCCGCGCACCCCGAACTCGGCCGTGAGCGCGCCTGCGATCGGCGGCTCCTTTCCGCCGCCGGCGAAGGCCTCTTCGATCGTCACGTCGGTCGCCGACAGATCGGCGCGCAGCGCGACGGCGTCCTGCGCGCGCGGCTCGACGATCAGGCGGCCGCTCACCGCCCCGCCATAGGCCGAGGCTTCGCCGACGGAGATGTCGAGCGCGCCGTCGGCGATCGCGACCG
Organism: Hansschlegelia sp. KR7-227; assembly: GCF_049446035.1. Taxonomy (NCBI): domain Bacteria; kingdom Pseudomonadati; phylum Pseudomonadota; class Alphaproteobacteria; order Hyphomicrobiales; family Methylopilaceae; genus Hansschlegelia; species Hansschlegelia sp. KR7-227. Next base: position 2,375,576 of record NZ_JBMSEA010000001.1, on the reverse strand, counting down.
TCGCCGCGACGTCCTCGAAGCGGAACCCGGCGAAGGTGAGCGTGCCTGCGGACAGTCTGAGGTCGAGGTCGAAGCCCTGGATCGCGGCGAGATCGAAGCGCTTGGAGCTCAGGGCGCCGTTCTCGCGCACCCCCGGAGCCAGGCCGTCGACGTAAGGGGCGAGATCGAGCGTCTCCGCGTCGAGCGTCGCCTCGACGCTGGGGCGTTTTCCGCCCGTCGTCAGGCGGCCGGCCCCGAGGAAACTGTGGTCCTCGAGATCGAGCTCGGCGTTGGCGATGGACAGGCCGTGGCGGTCGGCCGTCGCCTCGCCTGCGAGCGAGAAGCCGGTCAGCGGCGCGGAGCGGCGCGGCGCCGGCGCGCCCAGCCAGCGCAGGGTCTGCCGCAGAGAGGCGGCGCGCATCCTGAGCGCCCCTTCAAAGCGGGGCCCCTCCGCGTCCAGGGCGTGGCCGTCGAACAGCACGCGCGCGCCCCCGCCCGTAAGCCTGGCCCGCACCGGCGCTCGCGCCCCGCGGGCGAGCGCCTCCGGATCGGCGAGCGACGCCGCCCCCTCCACCGGCCGCCCTTCGAACGTGCCGTAGGCGCTGACGGCGAGCGGCCGCCCGGCGCTCGGCCAGACCAGCGCGCCGGTCACGCCCTCGATCGAGCGTCCGTCAATCGCGAGCCGGCCGTCGACGACGCGCAGCTCCGGCATGTTCGACCGCGCGGGGGCCGCCCGCAGGGCCGCGAACACCTCGTCGAACGGAATGCGGTCGAGCGCGATCTGCGGCTCCCGCAGGGTGACTCCGGCGAGCTCGACGCGGCCGGCGAGCAGCGCCCCCAGGCGGGGCCTGGCCACCACCTCGCGCGCCAGCGCGAAGGGCGTTTCGTCCCCCCGCGCGGCGCTGACCCCGTCGATCCGGATCTCCACCGTCGGGAACCAGGTCACGGCGGCGCGTCCGTTCACCGCGATCGTGAGCCCGGAGCCCTCCCGCAGCGCCGCAAGCACGGCGGCGTCGACGCCGGCGAGCGGCGCGCGCGCGACCAACACGACGAACGCCAAAGCGAGCGCGCCGCACAGTCCAGCGAGGGCGAGCGCGAGGCGTCGCATCCGGTGACGGATCTCCGGGACAGGGCCGCGCCGAAACGAGACGCGCGGCGCTTATATCGCATCCAGTGCGAAGGCCCAAAACGACGCCCGCGCCGCCTTTCCGCCGGCCGGCGGACGGGCCTATACATCCAGGACCGACCGACGATCCGGAGTTTCTGCGCATGACGACCGACGCGCCGCTGTGGACCCCCTCGCCCGAGCGCGCGGCCGCCAGCGCGATGGCGCGCTTCGCCGAGGCCGCGAGCACGCGGGCCGGCCGTCCCATCGAGGGATTCCGGGAGCTGCACGCCTGGTCGATCGAGGACCGTGCGGCGTTCTGGGACCTCGTCTGGGAGTTCTGCGGCGTCGTCGGCGACAAGGGCGCCCGCGTGCTGGAGAACGGCGACGCCATGCCCGGCGCGCGCTTCTTCCCCGACGCGCGGCTGAACTTCGCGGAGAACCTGCTGCGCGGCTCAGGCTCCGGCGAGGCGATCGTGTTCCGGGCCGAGGACAAGGCGGAGGCGCGCCTCAGCTGGGACGAGCTGCGCGCGCTGGTGTCGCGGATCCAGCAGGCGCTGACGGCCATGGGCGTCGGCGAGGGCGACCGTGTCGCCGCCATGATGCCGAACCGGCCGGAGACCGTCGCCTTCATGCTGGCGACCGCCTCGCTCGGCGCGATCTGGTCGTCCTGCTCGCCGGATTTCGGCGAGCGCGGCGTGCTCGACCGCTTCGGGCAGATCGAGCCCAAGGTCTTCGTGACGGTCGACGGCTACTGGTACGCCGGCAAGCGCATCGAGATCGGGCCTAAGCTGAAGCCGATCACGGAGGCGCTGACGACGGTCGAGCGCACGGTGGTCGTCCCCTATCTCGGCGCAGCCGAGGAGGTCGCGGCGGGGCTGACGAACGCCGTGTCGCTCGCCGCCTTCCTCGACGGCTTCGACGCGAAGGAGGTAGCCTTCACGCGCCTGCCTTTCGCCCACCCGCTCTACGTCATGTTCTCTTCCGGCACGACGGGCGTGCCGAAATGCATCGTCCATTCGGCGGGCGGCACGCTGCTGCAGCAGCTCAAGGAGCATGTGCTGCACTGCGACGTCCGCGCGGGCGACCGCGTGTTCTACTTCACCACCTGCGGCTGGATGATGTGGAACTGGCTGGTCGCAGGGCTCGGGGCCGGCGCGACGCTGCTGCTCTACGACGGCTCGCCGTTCCACCCGACGCCGGCGGTGCTGTTCGACTTCGCCGACGCCGAAGACATGACCTTCTTCGGGACCTCGGCGAAATGGATCGACGGCGTGAAGAAGCAGGGGCTGAGGCCCCGCGACACCCACAGCCTGGCGACCGTGCGGACCATGGCGTCGACCGGCTCGCCGCTCGCCGAGTCGAGCTTCGACTGGGTCTATGACGCGGTGAAGCCGGACATGCAGCTCGCCTCGATCTCCGGCGGCACCGACATCGTGTCCTGCTTCGTGCTCGGCAACCCGCTGGAGCCGGTCTGGCGCGGCGAAATCCAGGGGCCGGGCCTCGGGCTCGCGATCGCGACGCTCGACGACGACGGAAAGCCGCTCAGCAAGGGCAAGGGCGAGCTCTCCTGCGTCAAGGCGTTTCCGGCGATGCCGATCGGCTTCTGGAACGACCCGGACGGCGAGAAGTACCGCGCCGCCTATTTCGACCGCTTCGCCAATGTCTGGGTGCATGGCGACTTCGCGGAATGGACCGAGCATGGCGGGATCATCATCCACGGCCGCTCCGACGCCACGCTGAACCCCGGCGGCGTGCGGATCGGCACGGCGGAGATCTACGCCCAGGTCGAGAAGATGCCGGAGATCACCGAGGCGCTCTGCATCGGCCAGGACTTCGACGGCGACGTGCGCGTCGTGCTGTTCGTGCGCCTCGCCGAGGGCACGACGCTGGACGACGACCTCGCCAAGCGCGTCAAGCTCAAGATCCGCGAGGGCGCCTCGCCGCGCCACGTGCCGGCCAAGGTGGTGGCGGTCGCCGACATCCCGCGCACCAAGTCCGGCAAGATCGTGGAGCTCGCGGTGCGCGAGGTGGTGCATGGCCGCCCGGTGAAGAACAAGGAGGCGCTGGCCAACCCGGAAGCGCTGGAGCTGTTCGCAGGATTGGACGAGCTGCAGGGCTGAGCGGCCAGCCCACGGTCGTCATGGTCCCGGCTTGACCGGACCATCCATGCCGGGCGTGGAGCGCGACGCCCGAAATGGGTCCTCCGGTCAAGCCGGAGGACGACGGCGGACGCAGCGCTCCCCCTGCTGGACGGCGCGCAATTCACTCCAGCTTCGCGCCGGAGATCCGCACGAGCTCCGCCCAGCGCGGGTTCTCGTCGGCGATGCGGCTGACGAGCTCGTCGGGAGAGGCGTCGATCACCGGCGTGAAGCCGTTGGGTTCGAGCTTCGCCTTGACCTCGGGATCGCCCATCGCCTCGGTCAGCGCGCGGAACAGGGCGTCGCGCTTGTCGTCGGGAAGGTTCTTCGGGCCGACGATCGCGTACCAGGTCTGTATGTCGACCTCGCCGAGGCCGAGATCTGCGAACTCCACCATCGACGGAACGTCCGGCAGCGCCGCGATGCGGTCCTTCGAGCCCACGGCGAGCGCGACCAGCCTGCCGTCGCGGACATGCGGCGCGAGCGCCGGGATCACGTCGAACATGATGTCGACCGTGCCCGCAAGCAGGTCGATCAGCGCCGGGCCGCCGCCCTTGTAGGGCACGTGGGTGATCGAGGCGCCCGACTTCGCCTTCACGAGCTCGACGCCGAGATGGCTGATCGTGCCGACGCCGGACGAACCCATGCGCAGCTGGTCGGGATTGGCCTTGGACCAGGCGATCAGCTCACGGAGTCCGGTCCAGCCGTTCGTCCTGGCGGTCTCGGCGTTCGCCACGCACAGGATCGTGCCGGTCGCGACCCGGCTGACCGGCGTGAGGTCGGCGTCGGGATCGTAGGGGAGGGCGGCGTAGAGGTACTTGTTGACGATGAGCTGGGTGACGTTGAGCAGACCGAAGGTCGCGCCGTCGGGCTCGGCCTTCGCCACCGCGGCGGCCCCGATCGATCCCCCGGCTCCGCCGCGGTTCTCGACGACGCACCGGCCGCCGAGCCGTGGTCCCAGCTTGTCCGCGATCAGGCGCCCGAGCAGATCGACCGCGCCGCCTGGCGGATAGGGTACGATGAGGGTGACGGTCTCGGCGCGGGCGGGGCGGGCGACGAGCAGCGCCATGGCGGAGGCGCCGGCGAGCAGGGCGCGGCGGGAGAGCGTCATGGGCCTCAACCTCCGTCAGTCCGCCAGCTTCAGGAACTCCCGCCCGACCTTGACGAGGTCGAACCTTGTCCACCCGCCGACCCCGTCGGGCAGCTCGTAGCGCACGATGTCGGCGGTCGCATAGGTGCGCGACAGCCGCGAGGGGATGAAGGACCCCGTACCCACGACGTCCACCGGCGCCGAGAGGTTCCCGAACACCCGGCATTTCAGCGTGTCGAAGCCGGACGAGACCACGATCCGCGGCTGCTTGAAGCCGGCATCGTCGAGCGCATTGCGGAAGAAGACCGTCGCCGCGGCGGTGACGCCGGTGCCGAACAGGAACTTGTCGCGCACCTCGTCGGAGGTCATTCCGCCGAGCTCCTCGAAGTCGAAGCCTTGAAGCGCGAGCTTCGCGACCTCGCCCGGGGTGTGGCGGTGCGTCCATTTCAGCAGCGTTCGGACGCTTTCGTCCCAATCGAGGCCTTCGAGATGCCGGCCGCCATGGGTGTCGAGGCGGAAGGCCAGCGTCTTGCCGGCCTCAACCGGTCCGCCGGCCCCGTAGAACCAGCGGCAGACGGCGAGCGCGTCGGCGACCTCGCGGCCGTCATAGTCGACGAGCACGGTGTACCGCGCCTCGTCCGGAAACTGCGCGACGTAGAGCCTCGAGGCTTCGAGCGTCGCGCTCTCGGTCCCCGGATCGCGGCCGGCCGCCAGCATGCGCGCCTTGGCGTAGCCGATCAGCGAATGCGGCATGGTGCCGAGGCCGCGCGGCGTTCCGTAGAGCGGCGCCGCGAGATTGGTCGAGGTGCCGACGAAGCCCTTGGCGCCGGTGAGCTGCGCGGTGCGCGATCCGACCGCCGCGCCGTAGGAGCAGGCGAGATGCATGTCGTCGCCGCTGGTGTGGCGCGCCTCCATCGCGAGGAACTCGGCCTCGGGCAGCGCGCGGCACATCGCATAGGCGTTGAAGGCGGAGACGCAGGAAAAGCCGATCCGCTGCAGCAGCAGCGTCTCCAGCGGCGACAGAGCGACCAGCGAGCCCGCGACATAGGCCATGGGCTTGCCGGAGGCCAGCACCGCGCCTTCGGGAGCGACCCGCGTTACGTCGAGCGGGATCGCCGCGTCCTGAGGGTACGCTTCGGCAAGAAAGTCGAGCGCGCGGTCGATCGCGACCACGCAATCCGTGCGCAGGAACACCGCATAGGTGACGCGGACGTCGCCATTGGCCGCCACGATCTCGGCGGTCTTCGCGAAATAGGCGTCGGTGCGGGCGGCGACGTAAGCGGGATCGGCGATGTCGGTCGTAGCGTTCAAAGGACCTCCGCCCCGCATCCCGGCCTTGAGCCGGGACCAATACGCGCCCAAGCGGCAAGATAGGCCGCGTCGGGCGGGGAGTCTCGCACGGTCGGGGTCGGCGGCCGTCGTGTCCCGGATCAAGTCCGGGACGCGACGGAAGCTGCGAGCTTACCCCTTCTCTTCGGCCTGGGCTTCCGCCACGTCGATGGTCTTGAGGCTGCCCGGCTCCGGCATCGAGATGATGTTGTAGCCGGCGTCCACGAAGTGGATCTCGCCGGTGACGCCCGCCGACAGGTCGGACAGCATGTAGAGCGCGGCGCCGCCGACGTCCTCGATGGTGATCGGGCGCCTGAGCGGCGAGTGCCGGCGCTGGAAGTCGTACATCAGCCGCGCGTCGGCGATGCCCGCCCCGGCCAGCGTCCGCACCGGCCCGGCCGAGATCGCGTTGACGCGAATCCCTTGCGGGCCGTAGTCGGCGGCGAGGTAGCGCACGCTCGCCTCCAGCGCGGCCTTCGCCACCCCCATGACGTTGTAATTCGGCATGACGCGCGTCGAGCCGCCATAGGTGAGCGTCAGCATGGCGCCGCCGGCCGGCATCAACGTCGCGGCGCGCTTGGCGAGCTCGGTGAAGGAGAAGGCCGAGATCACCATGGTGCGCGAGAAGTTCTCGCGCGTGGTGTCGGCGTAGCGGCCCTTCAGCTCGTTCTTGTTGGAGAAGCCAATGGCGTGGACGAGGATGTCGAGCCCGCCCCACTTCTCGCCGATCGCCGCGAAGACCGCGTCCACGGAGGCGAGGTCCTCGACGTCGCAGGGCAGCACGATGTCGGAGCCGATGCTGTCGGCAAGCGGCCGCACCCGCTTGCCGAGCGCCTCGCCCTGATAGGTGAAGGCGATCTCGCAGCCGGCCTGGGACAGCGCCTTGGCGACGCCCCAGGCGATCGAGTGGTCGTTGGCGACGCCCATGATCAGGGCGCGTTTGCCGCTCAAGAGTCCGGCGATCATGCGCCCTCCGATGGTTTTCGCCGGGCGACGAGGCTCGTCGTCCCGGACGCAGCGAAGCGGAGATCCGGAATCGCAGGCCGGATATGGCGCCTCTTTCCGATCGCGGCCCCGGACCGGCCAGGCGGCCCGCCCGGACGCCGCCGGCTGGTCAAATCCGCTCGAAGACGAGCGTCGCGTTGGTGCCGCCGAAGCCGAAGGAGTTCGACATCACCGCGTTCAGCGTCACGTCGTCCCTGCGTTCGCGCAGGATCGGCATGTCGGCGAAGGCCGGGTCGAGCTCCTCGATATGCGCGCTCTCGGCCATGAAGCCGTTCTGCATCATCAGCAGCGAATAGATCGCCTCCTGGACGCCGGCTGCGCCCAGCGAATGGCCGGTGAGCGACTTGGTCGCCGAAATCGGCGGGCATTTGTCCCCGAACACGGCGCGCAGCGCCTCGATCTCCTTCAGGTCGCCGACCGGCGTCGAGGTGGCGTGCGGATTGACGTAGTCGATCGGGCTCCGCGTCGTCGCCATCGCCTGCCGCATGCAGCGCATCGCGCCTTCGCCGGAGGGGGCGACCATGTCGTAGCCGTCCGAGGTCGCGCCGTAGCCGGTGAGCTCGGCGTAGATCTTCGCGCCGCGCGCCTTGGCGTGCTCGAGCTCCTCGAGCACCAGCACGCCTGCGCCGCCCGCGATCACGAAGCCGTCCCGGTTCTTGTCGTAAGCCCGGCTCGCGGTCTGGGGCGTGTCGTTGTAGCGGCTCGACATCGCTCCCATCGCGTCGAACAGCACGGACAGCGTCCAGTCGAGCTCCTCGCAGCCGCCGGCGAACATCACGTCCTGCTTGCCCATCTGGATCGTCTCGGCGGCGTTGCCGATGCAATGCGCCGAGGTCGAGCAGGCGGAGGAGATGGAATAGTTGACGCCCTTGATCTTGAACCAGGTCGCGAGCGTCGCCGAGGCCGTGGAGGACATGGCCTTGGGCACGGCGAACGGTCCGACCCGCTTCGGCCCCTTCTCGCGGGTGATGTCGGCGGCCTCGACCACGGTCTTGGTCGACGGGCCGCCGGAACCCATGATGATGCCGGTGCGCTCGTTGGAGATGTCGCTCTCTTCAAGCCCGGAATCACGGATCGCCTGGTCCATCGCGACATGGTTCCAGGCGGTGCCGCCGGCATGGAAGCGCATGGCGCGGCGGTCGACGATCAGGCTGGGGTCGCACGTCGGCGCGCCCTCGACCTGACAGCGGAAGCCGCGCTTGGCGTATTCCTCGGCGCGCGAGATGCCGGATCTCGCCTCGCGGAGGGACGCCGTCACCTCCTGCGTCGAGTTCCCGATCGACGACACGATACCCATGCCGGTGACGACGACACGCTTCACGAGAAGCCTCCAATTCCGCCGGCGGAGTTCGAAGCGCAGCCGGCGCGTTAAGTCCTCGACCGGATGATCAGGCCGCCGCGGCGTCCTTGAAGAGCCCGACCTTGAGGTCGCTCGCCTGATAGATGGTCTCGCCGTCGGCCTTCAGCCAGCCGTCCGCGATGCCGAGCACCAGACGGCCCCGCATCACCCGCTTGAAGTCGACCCCGTACACGACCTTCTTCACCTTCGGGAGCACCTGGCCTGTGAACTTGATTTCCCCAGTGCCGAGCGCTCGGCCGCGGCCCTCCGCCCCGAGCCAGCCGAGAAAGAAGCCGGTCATCTGCCAGAGCGCGTCGAGGCCGAGGCAGCCCGGCATGACCGGGTCGCCCTTGAAGTGGCAGTCGAAGAACCAGAGATCGGGCTTCACGTCGAGTTCGGCGCGGACCATGCCCTTGCCGGCAGGGCCGCCCGTCTCGGAAATCTCGGAGATGCGGTCGAACATCAACATCGGCGGCAACGGCAGCTGGGCGTTGCCGGGCCCGAACAGTTCGCCGCGCCCGCAGGCGAGCAAATCTTCGTACTCGTAACTCGATCGACGTTCGGTCATTTCGGCCTTTCGGTCCACGTTCGCCGCCTCAGCCGGCGCCCGTCCGGGCGCGCTCCCTTCGCGTCGCGCGCCCCCTTAGCACACATGCCGGACGGGCGGGAAGCGCCCCAGGGCGGCTGAGCCGGTTGCCCGCGGAGATGCGAAAAGGTAGTGTAGACAGGAGTTTTGGCGTAGAGCGCCTGAGACTTAGCCGTGGGTTCAAGCGTTCGAAGACTTCGGGCGTTTTTTTGTAACGTTTCAAAGAAAGACGACGAGACCGACGATGGCCGAAACGCTTACGACCACCGCCGCACCTTCCGCCATTTCCGGGGCCGAGCGCGCCGCTGATTGCGGTTTGCGCCCCTCTCTGTGCGTCGCCCGCGACGTGGGCGCGATGCTGCGCGATTCCGGCTTGAGGCCGACGCGCCAGCGCATCGCCCTCGGCCGCCTGCTGTACGCCAAGGGCGATCGGCACGTGACGGCGGAAATCCTGCACGAGGAGGCGATGCGCGCCCGCGTGCCGGTCTCGCTCGCGACCGTCTACAACACGCTCCACCAGTTCACCGAGGTCAATCTGCTGCGCGAGCTGGCGGTCGACGGCTCGAAGACCTGGTTCGACACCAACGTCACCGATCATCACCACTTCCTCGTGGAAGACGAAAATCGCCTGATGGACATCCCCGGAGCGAGCGTCTCGGTGGACCGGATTCCAGAGATTCCCGAGGGAATGGAGATCGCACGCGTCGACGTGGTCGTCAGGCTTCGCCGCAAGACCCGCTCCTGACGCCGAGGCGTTACGCGGCTTGAGCTTCAAGCGGCCGTCGCGTCATGCGGCGGCCGTTTTGTTTTGCGAAGCGGCGAGCGCAAGTTTGGCTCCGGCCGCGAGAGCGGTCGTCATCTGCGGAGGCGCCCGATGACGCGATCAGGATTCGCCCGAATCGCGCTCGTCTCTCTGGCCTGCGCGGCCGCCACCGGCGCCGAGGCCGCGAAGCGGCCCTATGCGCCCGCGCTGTCCTGCAAGGCCTTGCAGGGGGTCGTAGCTCAGCGCGGGGCCGTCGTGATCAGCACCGGTGCCAACACCTATGACCGTTTCGTCCGAGACGATCGGGGCTGCCAGAGCGGCGAGGTGACCAAGCCGGCGTGGATACGATCGGCCGACCGGCCCGAGTGCTTCATCGGCTACACCTGCCGCCAATATATGCGCGACGACTGGTGGTGAGCCCGAGAGCGTCCTCGAGCGCGCCCGTCAGTCGAAGCGTTCGCCGGGATAGACGCCCCAGAGGCGCTCCTGCTCGATGTAGCCTTCGAAGCCGTCGCCCTCGACCCGGCACCACGACCCGTCACAGCGTCGCACCTCGACCAGCACCTTCGGCTCGAGTCGCGCCGACATGCGCTGATCTGCGCTCGCCTTGACGCGGATCGGCAGCGCCGCCTCCTTCGCCCACGGCGCGACCAGCGCGGTGCGCCGGCCGGACAGCAGGCTGTGCCACACCCAGCCCTCGGACCCCTCCGAATCGCGGATGCGGCGCCAATTGTCGTATTCCGCCGTGATCTCGACCGGCTCGCCCGCCCGCCGGTAGATGAAGGAGACCGGATGCTCCTTGGTCGGGCCCTGGCGAACATAGACCTTGCCGGCTTTCAGGCTGACATAGCGGGGGATCGGCAGGCCGGAGGCCGGCCCGATCATCGCGCCGGCGGCGTCCACCTTGGCGGCCTGCGCGACCGCCTCGGCCGCCGGCTGCAGGGCGACCGCGCCCAGGACGGCGGCCAGCGCGGCGAGCCGAAACGTCAGAACTCGAATCATGGCGCGAGGCGCTCCGTCTTTCGTCGCCGTATTGCGTTCCGCCCGCCGTCTGCTAGAGACGGCGCGACGTCCTTCGGGACCGCCGGGCGATCCGTCCGCGCCTGCGAGCATCCCTCGACGATCTTGACGAGGGATTAACCGTAAAGCCGAGAGCCCCCGAGAAAGGTCGACGGCCATGAAGAAGCGCCCGCTCGTCGTCGTGACCCGACGTCTGCCGGACGTCATCGAGACGCGGATGCGCGAGCTCTTCGACGCCCGCCTCAACCACGAAGACGCCCCCTTCACGGCCGACCAGCTGGTCGAGGCCGTGCGCGAGGCCGACGTGCTCGTGCCGACCGTGACCGACCGGATCGACGCGGCCCTGCTCGCCAAGGCCGGCGAGAACCTGCGGCTGATCGCGAATTTCGGCAACGGCGTCGACAATATCGACGTGCAGACCGCGCTGACCCGCGGGATCACGGTGACCAACACGCCCGGCGTGCTGACCGAAGACACCGCCGACATGACGATGGGCCTGATCCTCGCCGGACCGCGCCGCATCGCCGAAGGCGCCCGCGTCATTCCGGACGAGCACGAGTGGAACGGCTGGTCGCCGATGTGGATGCTGGGGCGGCGGATCTGGGGCAAGCGCCTCGGCATCGTCGGCATGGGCCGCATCGGCCAGGCGGTCGCGCGGCGCGCCAAGGCCTTCGGCCTCTCGATCCACTACCACAATCGCAAGCGGCTGCCAGCGACCGTGGAAGACCAGCTCGAGGCGACCTACTGGGAAAGCCTCGACCAGATGCTCGCCCGCATGGACATCGTCTCGGTCAACTGCCCGCACACCCCGGCGACCTACCACCTGCTGTCGGCGCGCCGTCTCAAGTTGCTGAAGCGCGACGCCTATGTCGTGAACACCGCCCGCGGCGAGGTGATCGACGAAAACGCGCTCGCCCGCATGCTGGAGGCCGGAGAACTTGCCGGCGCGGCCCTCGACGTGTTCGAGAACGAGCCGGCGGTGAACCCCAAGCTCGTCAAGCTCGCCCGCCAGAACCGGGTGGTGCTGCTGCCGCATCTGGGCTCCGCGACGCTGGAAGGCCGGGTCGACATGGGCGAGAAGGTCATCGTCAACATCAAGACCTTCATGGACGGCCACCGCCCGCCGGACCGCGTCCTCCCAGCCATGCTCTGATCTTCGGGGCTCGCCGGGGGCGGGCCGTCGCCGCGCCGCCGGTCCTCTCAGGGCGCGCAGCTGCGCGCCGGCGCAGGGGCGGCGGGCCTCGCTCGCCGGTCGGTCGCCCGTCGGGCGACGCGAGATCACCGCGCTTGACAACCGCATTTGTTCTCTTCATGTTCTAAAGAACATAAAGTAAACATCGACGCGGAGGCTGTCATGCGCCTTGCCTTAGCCGCTCTCGTCCTCGGTGCCGCGACCTCGCCGCTCGGCGCGGCCGAGCTCTTGGGACCGAAACAGCTCGAAACCGGCTGGTTCGACGGGCGAACGGTCTCCACCGTCGGCCCGGGCGGCGGCAAGTCGAGCTTCGCATTCCTGCCGGGCGGCAAGCTGACCCGTACCGGCGGCCGAGCCGGCTCGGCGGGCGAGGGCACGTGGCGGCTCGACGACCTCGGCTTCTGCATGACGCTCGGCGACGCCAAGCGCGAGAGCTGCTATCTCGCCGTGAAGGCCGACGACGGAACGCTCAAGGTGATGCGGCGCTCCGGCGGGGCGTTCGTCTGGACGCGGTGACCGCGCTGCGCGGCGCATCTTCGCTGCAAGGACCCGAGGCTCCGGCCGCCTGCCTGACCAGAGGTCGATCTACGGCTGAATCGCGCGCCGGCCGTTGGCCTTGTCATGGCTCGGGCGAGGGGATCGCCTGGCGGCGGGCTCAAGCGTGCGCGTGAACCGACAGATCGCGGATGGTGGGCGCGACGCCCGTGACCGGATTGTCCGGATCCCAGGCGTAGGCGACCGTCTCAAACCGCATCGCGAGGGCGTCGACCACGAGCAGGCGGCCGACGAGACCCTCGCCGAAGCCGACGATCTCGCGGACGACCTCAATGGCCATCATCGAGCCCATCATCCCCGCGAGCGCGCCAAGAACCCCGGCCTCCGCGCAGGTCGGCACGGTCCCGGCCGGGGGCGGTTCGGGAAACAGGCAGCGCCAGGTGGGGTTCGGCTCGCCCGAGGGCCCTGTTTCGTGCGCGCGGATCGTCGTCAGCGCCCCGTCGAAGGCGCCGAGCGAGGCCGTGACGAGCGGCCGCTTCGCTAGCGCGCACGCGTCGGCGACGAGGTAGCGGGTCGCGAAGCTGTCCGAGCCATCGGCGACGAGGTCGTAGCGCCCTATCAGGTCGAGCGCATTGGCGGCGTCCAGGCGGAAGGCATTGGGCTCGACGACGACATGCGGGTTGACGCGACCCACGGCGTCCGTCGCGGACTGCGTCTTCAGCCGCCCGACATCCTCGGTCATGTGCAGCACCTGCCGCTGCAGGTTTGAGAGCGACACGACGTCGTCGTCGACGACGCCGATCGTCCCGACGCCGGCGGCGGCGAGATAGAGCATCAACGGGCTGCCGAGCCCACCGGCGCCGACCACCAGCACCCGGGCGCGCTTCAGCTTCTGTTGCCCTGGCCCGCCGATCTCGCGGAGCACGATGTGGCGGGCGTAGCGTTCGACTTCGTCGGGGGAGAGCGGCATGGGGCCTCTTAGCGCAGTTTTCGCCCCAGGCGGTAGGGCGGAGCGACGTCCCCTCGGCCGCGCGCCCCTGCAACGGAGGCAGGTCGCATGCACCGCGTCACGCCAGCCTCCGCAGGCCGGCGCGCAGCGCCTGTGCCTCGCTCTCCTCGAGCCGTTGATCGACGACCTCATGCGTGCGGCGCCAAATCGGGGTCGCGGCGGCGAGCAGCGCACGGCCCGCCTCGGTCAGCGCCAGCCGGCGGCCCCTGCGGTCGTCCGGATCGACCCCTGAGACGAGCAGGCCGCGCCGCTCGAGCGGCTTGAGGTTGGCGGTCAGCGTCGTGCGGTCCATCGCGAGCAGCGCGGCGACCGAGCCGATCGACGGCGGCTCCTCCCGGTTGAGCGAGGTCAGCAGCGAGAACTGGCCGCTGGTCAGGCCGGTCGGCCGCAGCGCCTCGTCGAAGCGGCGCGCGAGCGCCCGGGCCGCCCGCTGGCTCGCGAGACACAAGCAGTGGTCGCGGATGTGGCGCGTCGTCTCGAAGGAAACGTCTTCGTGCTTTGACATGGGCCATTATGTTGATATCAACATATATAGTCAAGCTGTGTTTCGGGGGGCGCGTGGCCGCGGTCTCCGGGGCGCTGAGCGGCCGGCGGGTCTCCAAGATGAGGGGAGGCGGGCGCGGTCTAGAGGAGAGACGCCATGGCCTATGTCGAAGGGTTCGTTCTCGCGGTGCCCGCCGCCAAGAAGGAGATCTATCTCCAGCACGCCGCGCATGCGGCGCCCCTGTTCAAGGAGTTCGGCGCGACGCGGATGGTCGAGGCCTGGGGCGACGAGGTGCCGGACGGGGAAGTCACCGATTTCAGGCGCACGGTGAAGGCGGAGCCCGACGAGGTCGTCGTCTTCTCCTGGATCGAATATCCGGACAAGGCGACGCGCGACGCGGCCAACGCGAAGATCATGACCGACCCGCGCATGGAGGAGATGGGCAAGGAGATGCCCTTCGACGGCAAGCGGATGATCTTCGGGGGCTTCGCGCCGCTCGTGGATGACGGCTCCGGCGGCCGGATGGGCTATGTCGACGGCTCGCTGATGCCGGCGCCCGCCGGCGCGAAAGAGGCCTATCGCGCGATGGCGGCCCGCACCGCGGCGATCTTCCGCGAGCACGGAGCGGTCCGCGTCGTCGACGCCTGGGCCGACGACGTGCCCGACGGCGAGGTCACGGACTTCAAGGGCGCGGTGCAGGCGGCCGGCGATGAGAAGGTGGTCTATTGCTGGGTGGAGTGGCCTTCGAAGGAGGTCCGCGACGCCGGCTGGGCCAAGGTCATGAGCGATCCCCGCATGGAGCTCGAAGCGGACTCGCTTCCCGCCGACGGCCAGCGCCGCCGCGTCTATGGCGGCTTCGCCCCGATCCTCGACGCCTGAGGGCCGCCGGCTTTCCAGCGTTCCCCCGGGAGGACGTTTCGCAGATCCGCTTAACGGTTTGGTCGGCGCGAGGTGGTAAGCGACGGGTCTGCTGTCTGCGGAGCCCGCCATGCCCCTCTTTGCGCGCCTCCTTCCGGCGATCGCCGTCGCCCTCCTGTCCGTCCAGGGACCGGCGCGCGCGGCTGAGCCTGCGCCGCCGCCCTGCGCGGGCGTCGACCGCATCGCCAAGGCGAAGGCCGAAACGCCCGAGAAATACGCGGCCTTCGAGGCCGAGGCGCGCGCCGTGCCGAACGCGGAGGGGCTGCTCTGGCGCATCTCCGGCAAGGGCGGTCCGACCTCCTATCTGTTCGGCACCATGCACACGACCGAGGCCGACCTCGTCTCGCTCAGTGAGCCGGTGCGCGCGGCGTTGAGCGAGGTGAAGACGGTCGCGATCGAGCTCGCCGACGCCAACGGCGCGGCGGCGCAGGCCGAGATGGTCGCCTACGTCACCCGAAACGGCATCGACATGTCCGGCAAGGGGCTCGAAGGCCTGACGCCGGAGCAGGTCGCCGAGGTCAAGCGCCGGCTCGGTGACGCAGGCATCCCGGCGTCCGTCGCGGGCGTCGTCAAGCCGTGGTTCCTCGGCATGACCCTGCAGATCTCCGCCTGTCAGCTCCGACAGGTGAAAGCCGGCCTGCCGACCGTCGACGCGGCGATCGAGAAGGCGGGCAACGACGCCGGCGCCCGGGTGGTCGGGCTCGAGACGGTCACCGAGCAGCTCAAGGCGGTCTCCGCGGTCTCCGACGACACCGCGCGCCGGATGATCCGCGACGCCGTCGCGGAGCCGGCCTCCGGCGACGACCTCCAGACGACCACGCTGAAGCTCTACCGCGAGCGCCGAGTCGGCTGGTATCTCGCGATGAAGGGCGACACTTTCGGCAAGGATCTCGACGTCTCGGCCTATGCGGACTTTCTCGAAGGCATCGTCGATCGGCGCAACCGGCTGATGGCCGAGCGCGCCGAGCCGCTGCTCGCGGCCGGGCCGACGATGGTCGCGGTCGGCGCGCTGCACCTGCCGGGTCCGAACGGCCTCGTCGAGCTGCTGCGCAAAGACGGCTATACGGTCGACAAGGTGTGGTGATCGAGCCCGCCGGGCGCGATCGGCTCAATGTGACGCTTTAGACCGCCGCGGCGGGACCTTCGCTTGGTCCGGTCGACCTGCCGTTCGCAGTCGCGGCGCGCGGCGTTACCACGTCACTCACCCGGCGGCGACGGCCTCGCCCATCAGCCCCGCGAAATTGCCTTCCAGCTGACGCGCCACGTCGCGGAACGCGGGCAGCCGCGGGCTCACCTCGTTCGCCAGCCCCGCCGCGGCTTCGTCGCCGAGCGCCCGCTTCAGGCTCGCCATATATTCGGGGATGCGCTCCCAGTCGCTCACCGTCTCCGCGATGATCTCGGCATGGAACTGGACGCCATAGGCGTGCGGCCCCCAGCGCATGGCCTGCACCGCGCAGAGCGGGCTCGACGCCAGCGCGACGCCGCCCTCGGGCAGGACCGCGACCTCCGCCCCATGCCACTGGAACACGTCGAGCGAGCGCTCGAAGCCGGCGAACAGGGGATCGGAGCGGCCGGCGTCGGTGAAATCGACGCTGGTGAGGCCGACTTCCGGCGAGCCCATTAGCCCGACCTTGCCGCCGAGCGCGTCGGCGAGCAGCTGGTGACCGAGGCAGACGCCGAGATAAGGGCGCTTCAGCTCCGTCACCCAGCGGCGGATCGCCTGCTTTTCGGCGACGAGCCAGGGGTGGAGGTCCTCCTCCCACACGTCCATCGGACCGCCCATCGCGACCATCACGTCGAAGCCCTCGAGAGGCGGGATCGGCTCGCCGGCGTCGAGCTCCACCGGAATCCACTCCCAGCCCCGCTCCCGCCAAAGATCGCGCAGAGAGCCGGGGTGTTCGACGGAAAGGTGCTGGAGGACGAGAATGCGCAAACTTGGCCTCCTGGTCTCGCGGGAGATCGTCCGCGGCGGCATGCCCGCCGACGCATAGCGTTTTTGCGGCGCAGCGCGAAGCGCCTCTTGCGCGAAGGCGCGCGTCGCGCTCAATCCCCGCATGTCGCGACCCGCGCCGGCCTCGCAGGATCTGCCCTATTCCGCCACGCCAGGCGGGGTGCGGCTCGCCGTGCGGTTGACGCCACGGGCCGCGCGCGACGGTCTGGATGGCGTGGTCCGCGGGGCCGACGGACGTCCCGCGCTGCAGCTCCGCGTCAAGGCCCCGCCGGTCGAGGGCGCGGCGAACGCCGCGCTCGTCGCCTGGCTCGCCAAGGCGCTGGCCTTGCGCAAGGCCGACGTCGCGATCGTCTCCGGCGCGGCCGGTCGGTCGAAGCTGGTGACGTTGAGCGGCGACGCCGAGGTTCTCGCCGAACGCCTGAACGCGCTGATCGCCACCGGCGGGCGCTGACGGCGCGGCCTCGGCTTGACCCCGAAGGGGCGCCCGTCACTATGCGCGGACCCGTCGCCCGCCGTCACAACCCCTGAGAGTCGCGAATGCCGTTTGCGTACCGCCTTCGCCGGTCCGGCCAGGCCGACCCGGAGCGGCGGGACGAGACGCGCACGCTGCTCGCCGTCGACCTGTCCTCGGCGCCGGGCGCCGCCAAGGCGCTGGCGGCGGCCGAAGCGATCCGCGAGGAGGCAGGGCGCGACGCCTGGCTCTTGAGCGAGCGACCCGCCCTCGGGGGTGAGGCGGGCCTCGGCCTCGAACCCGCTTTGCTCGACCGTCGCAGGCCTTACGACCTCCTGCTGCTCGACGGGGACGACGGGCCGCACGCGCTGTCGACCGCTGAGATCAGCGTCGCGGCCAATCTCGATCTTGCGAGCCTGCGCCGCATCGACGTGGAAAACGGCGTCTCCGATTATGTCCGCCCGGCCCCGCCGGGCGCGAAGCGGGCGCTGTTCGTGTTTCCCGGCCTGTTCGCGCCGCCCAAGGTCGGATCGCATCAGCGGGCGCTCTCAACCGCGCTCGACCTGATCGACTCCGGCTACGCCGTCGACGTCGTCGTCAAGCGCGCCGATCCGGCGGATTTCGCGCGCTCAGAGCCCTATCTCCGCCTGCTCGCCGGCGCCGTCCACGGCTATGCCGGCGGGGAGGCGCGCGGTTTTCTCCGGGCGAAGCGCCGCGCGATCGACGCGGCCGCCTGGGCGCTCGGCCTTTCCGCGCCGCCTCCGAGCTTCGAAGAGCGGGAAGCGCGTGACGTCAGCGCATCGGGACAAGCGCTGATCGCGAGGCTGATCGCGCAAGGCGCTTATGACGCGGTCGTCACGTCGTTCCCGTGGATGGTCGCGCTGGTCGAGACCGGAGAGGGGACGGCCCCGAAGCTGGTCTGCGACGCCCACGACGTGGTGTCGAACCGCGGACGCGCGCTGGGCGGCGCGCTCGCCGGGCTCGCTTTTCCCGAGGCGACGACGCGCCGGCGCGAACAGGCGCTGCTGGGACGCTGCGATACGGTTCTCGCCATCTCGGAGACCGACAAGGCGCTGTTCGAGCGCAGGCTCAACCTGGCCAACGTGCGCGTCCATCCCTTGAGCTTTCGGGCGACTGAACCGACGCTCGCTTGGCGAAACCTTGCAGGCCCTCTGCGCTTCGGCTTCATCGGAAGCGGCATGGCCGCCAACCGGCAGGCGCTGGCGCTCGTTCTGAAGGAGTGGTGGCCGGCGATCGAGCGCTTCTCGCCGGACAGCACGCTGACGCTCGCCGGACCGGTGACGCAAGCGCGCCAGGTCGCGCCGCTCTTTCTGCTGCGCCGCAATGTCGAGAGCCTCGGGATCGTCGACGATCTCGGGAAGTTCTACGATCGGATCGACGTGCTGCTGTCGCCGGCGCTCGTGCAGCCGGGCGTCAACGTCAAGAACGTCGAGGCGCTGCTCGCGGGCAAGATCGTGATCGCGAACGCGCTGGGCGCGGAGTCGCTGCTTCCGCTCGCGCTGCCGACGGTGGCCGACGGGGCCGACGCGGTGATCGCGCTGCTCCGCAGGCTGGAGCGCCGGGACGCAGACCTGCTTGATTCGCTCGACGCGCTGTCACAGGCCGTGCGGGAGCGCCATGGCGGCGGGCGTCCGCTGGCCATGTTCGGGACGGGCGAGGGCGGAGCGCCGTGAGCCGGCGGCCGATCGCGCTGGTCCAGTCCGGCGACGCCTTCGAGAACCGGACGCGCGTGCTGCCGCTCGCGCTCGCCTGCCAGGCCGCCGGTTTCGAGCCGGTCGCGCTGATCGACGATCCGGGCGCCGCCAGCCTGTTTCTGCTTCACGACGTGCAGTCGCTGGCCGTGGCGGATCTCCCGCGCGTCGGGCCGTTCTACGATCCCGGCTTCGATGTCGATGCGACGGATCTCTGCCGGCTCGAAGCTCTTCGTCGAGAGCGCCAGGGGTGGGCGTTCGACGACAAGGCGCTGGCCGGCGTTGTCCGCTCGTCTCGGCGCATCTGGCAGGGGCTGGACAGGCTCGGGCCGGCGGCCGTGTTCGCGTGGAACGGCTACACCGGGGTCTGGGCCAACGCGCTGAGGACATACAAGGCCGCGCGAGGCCTGCCCGGGGGATTCATGGAGCGGGCGCCCGGCGCGGACGGCGTGTTCGTTGACCCCTGCGGCGTCAACGGCGACGCGTCCATCGCGGATGGATCATTGCGCGCCGTGGCGTCGCTCGGCGACGACGACGCGCAGCCGAGAGAGCGCGAGAACGTGCTGTTCGTGCCGCTTCAAGTGCACGACGACTCCAACCTGTTGCTGCACGCCCCTGGCATCACGCGGATGCGCGACCTCGTCGCTTTCGCGCTGGAGATCGCGAGCCGCCTCGGCGGCGACTGGCGCGTGGTCGCGCGGCCGCATCCCGAGGAAGCCCCGGACGCGCGCCTCAATCTTCCGAGGGACACTCGCCTCTCAGTCGACGGAGAGACGCGGCTCGGCGACTGGCTCGATCGCGCAAAGGTCTGTCTCACCGTCAATAGCGCGGTCGGACTCGAGGCCGCGACGCGCGGGGCGACGACGGTCTGCTGTGGCGAGGGTATCTATTGTCGGCAAAGCTTCGTGGTCGACGGGAGATCCGGCGACGTCTCGACGGTCGCCGCCGCGCTGCAGGCGCGCTTTGCGGCCGGCGATCAGCGCGCGGCCGCGCGCGGGTTCGCCGAGCGGTTGACGGCGGATCATGTCTTCCGGACGGACGAGGATCCGCGCGACGGCGCAGCGCGGCTCGCCAGGCTGGGCCTCGCTTCTCATCCGCTGGCTCGAGCCCTGGGCGGACGACCGCCGCGGCTGATCCGGCGAACGGCGCGCTACGGGGAAGCGTCGGCCCGGCTCGCCGCGATGCGCCAGGACGGCGCGCCGCTGACGATCGATTTCGACTTCGACCTGTCCGACAGGCTGTTCCTGACCTATCGCCTGAACCGGTCGCCGCTCAGCCGCGCGCATCTAGCGGAGCGGGCCGGCCTGCTGTTCGGCCGCGCGGTCGAGCTCAGCCCGGTCCACCGCGCCGTGGCGGCGACCGGGCGCGTGCTGATGACGGCGGCGAAGCGACGGCCGAAGGACGCGCATGGCTATGCGCTCGTGCTGGACGAGTTCGGATTGCCGCATGCGCGCCATCATGCGTCGCGCCGGTCGTGGCCGTTCGGATGACGGACCGGCTTCAGCCGTAGCGGTGCAGCGCGGCGCCGTGCGCCTTCAGCCAGCTTTCCGCGCGCTCGTAATCCGGCGTCAGGCGCGCCACATGCGCCCAGTAGCGCGCCCCATGGTTCATCTCACGGCGATGCGCGACCTCGTGGGCGGCGAGATAGTCCAGCACGAAGGCCGGCGCGAGGATCAGGCGCCACGAGAAGGCGAGGTCGCCGCTCGCCGAGCAGGAGCCCCAGCGGCTTTTCGTGTCTTTCAGCGTCAACCGTCCCACCGTGACGCCCAGCGTCGCCGCGTGGCGCGCGACGGAGACCTGCAGGTCGGCGCGCGCCTCACGCTTGAGGAAGTCGGCGATGCGGCGCGCCGCATGCGCCGGCAGGCCGTGGACGGCGAGCGCCGGCGGCTCGCCGCGAAGGCCCGGCTCGATCCGCACGACGCCGCGAGCGTTCTCGCGCAACGACACTCTGTGCGCCACGCCGCGGATCGGAATGATTTCGCCGGGCGCGAAGGGCACGCGGTCGGGCAGCCGCGCCAGCCGCTGCTCGATCCAGGGCACGTGCCGCTCCACGAAGTCGCGCGCGCCAGCGATCGAGGCGTGGGGCGGCAGCGTCAACGTCACGTCGCGCGTCGCCGCGCGCACGCGCAACGTCATCCGCCGGGCCTGGGACGAGCGGCGGACGGTGATCGGCACGTCGCCCAGCCGCGTCTCGAGCAGCAGCGCGCCGTCGCCGCGTCGCGGCGTGGGACGGGCGGTCTGGGGCTTCGAGCGAAACGCGCGGAACAGCGACATCATGCGTATATCCAAACCGCGGCGGCGGCTCCGAATCAGGCTGGAGCCGACTTTAGCCGCGTCGATTCCGCGGAAGCGAGCCCCCTCATGCCCGTGGCGCCACGCCGTCCACGGCTTCGATCAGGCGCGCGAGATCTTCGTCCCGCGACAGGCGGTGATCGCCGTCCTTGATCAGCGTCACGACCACGTCGTCGTCCGCGAGATTCTCGACCAGACGCATGGCGTGGGACCAGGGCACGTCGGGATCCTCCATGCCCTGCAGGATATGGATCGGCGCGCCGATCGTGATCGGGCCTCCGAGCATCAGGTGCCGGCGGCCTTCTTCGAACAGGGCGCGGGTGAAGGGCGTCGGCTCGGGCGAATATTCGCTCGGCCGCAGCCAGACGCCGTCCGTCAGGACCGCCGCCCGGGCCTCCTCGGAAAGGCCCGCCCAAATCAGCTCCTCGGTGAAGTCGACGGCGGGGGCGACGAGCACGAGGCCGGACGGCGGAGAGGCCATCGCGCGGGCGGCGAGCAGAGCGATCCAACCGCCCATGGAGGAGCCGACCAGAACCGGCGCGGGTCCGGCGAAGCGCTCGATCACGGCGACCGCGTCCTCCAGCCAGTGGCCGATCACGCCGTCCACGAAGCGGCCGCCGGACTGGCCGTGCCCGGAATAGTCGAACCGCAGGCAGGCGCGGCCCTTCTTCGCGCACCATGCGTCGAGCGCGCTCGCCTTGGTCGCGGTCATGTCGGACAGAAACCCGCCGAGCCAGACCACGCAGGGTCCGTCGCCTTCGCGAAGCAGGACGGCGATGTCGCGTCCATCGACCTGAAGGCGCAGCGGCGTGGCGTCGGTCATGCGGCGGCTCGTGAAGGGGGTTGGGGGAACGGGCCGCGCCGATCCTGCTCTCGGCTTCGGCGATGCCTTTGCCGGCGGACCGGACGACCTGGAACATACGAGACTTGAGCCCTTGCTCAATCCAAGGGGGCATCGGGGGCGCGAGCTCCCTGGAGAACGGCGGCGACGGACTCTGTGGTTTCCTTTCGACCCCTGCCCGAACGGGTGGGCGCGCCTGCCGGAGCAATCTCGCTCCGGCCCGCGGCCACGCGCATTATACCCGTACGTAGTTTGCTTCCGTGACCGAGGGTAAAAGACGCTCAACCACCTCAGTCGCGCCGCTCCACGCGATTTTCAGGTTGTTCGACGCAGGTCCCCGCCTAGCATGCCCGCATGCCATCGATTGACGACTGCTTGGCCATCTTCTCGGTTTCAGCCCTCGCGAACGACGACAAGGCGGTCGCTCGGGCCGGCGCGACGATCGACGCCTTCGTCGCCGAACGGGCGAACGCGCCTGAGGGTCTGCAGCGGGCGCTTCGGCGCCTTCGGTCGGCCTTCATGGAGTTGCGGCTCGACAGCTCGGCCGCGAGCGCGATCCTCGCCGATCTCGATAGACGCATGGACTTCCGCGACCCGAAATGTCCGCAAACGAATGAAGGCTGCGAACCGTGGACATGACGGATCAGGAGGACGCCCACGAGGGCCGTCAGGCGTTCGTTCGTGGCGAGGCCGCGACCGCCTGCCCTCACCGGACCGGGCGGCGTCGCGAAGCGTGGCTGCGTGGGTGGTACGGGGCGCAGGACGCTAGGAGGTCCTTCACCGCCCGGAGCCGCGGGTCAGCGACGTCGCGGTCCGCCTCCGACCGAGCCTAGCGGCGTCGATACGGACGCATCGGGCGACGCGCGAGGCGGCGTTGCCGCAACATGGCGTCGGGAGATCCGCCCGGACCCCGCCGCATCCAGTCCCCGCGGCGTCACGGATTCGGCGTCCAGCGGCACGGGGTTCCGACGACTTCCCGGAACACCCCGCCCGACGCTCGTTCGGCGAGACGCGTAAGCTATTGTTTTAGCTTATAAACTGGTGCTGTGAGAGAGGATTGAACTCTCGACCTCTCCCTTACCAAGGGAGTGCTCTACCACTGAGCTACCACAGCTGATCGTCGGATGGCGGCGCGAGCGCCGGCCCCGAAAGCGCGCGGAACCTGCCACAAGCCCTTCGGCGGCGCAAGGCGAGGAAAGGTGATGACGGCCGACCATCGTCGGGACGCCGGTCTCGCGACGCGCGGCGTGGCCCCGCGGCCGGAACCGGCCCGCTCTATGGCTACGGCGCAAGGCGTAGGAGTAAGCGGAGCGTCGATCGCAACGTCCGGCCGCACGCCCGGGCCATGCCGTCGCTTGCGGATCGGCGCGGACCCGGCTAATGCTGCGAACGAACGTTCGCTCTCATTATGCGGGGAACTCTTCCTTGAACGATCTGTCGCCTCACCGCGATCCCCGCATGCGGCGGGCGGAAGACCAGCGGCGGCGCATTCTCGACGCCGCGATCGCCTGCTTCTCGCGCGGCGGCTTCCACGCCACCGGCATGCAGGCGGTGTGCGCCGAAGCCGGCATGAGCCCGGGCGCGCTCTACCGCTACTTCCCGTCCAAGGACGCGATCATCGAGGCGATCGTCGAGCGTGACCGCGCCGAGATTCCCCTCCAGCTCGAGCCGCTGCTCGAGGCGGAGGACGTGGTCGGCGCGCTGATCGAGTCGGCGCGCGCGTTCCTGGTCGGCCATCTCAGGCCGGAAAGCCTGCCGCTGTTCCCCGAGCTTCTCGCTGAGGCCGCGCGCAACCCGGCCGTGCGCGAAATCACCATGCGCTGCGACGACGTGGTCGGAGACATCATCATGCGCGTCCTGGAGCGCGGCATGGCGCTCGGCCAGGTCGACGCGACGCTCGACCCCCGCGAAGCGGTGCGATTCCTGATGGCGCTGACCGACGGCGTGCTGATGCGCCTGCTGCTGGAGCCGGCGGCCGAGCTCAAAGGCCTGATGCCGATGTATGAGCGCGCGGTGCGGCTGTTCCTCGCGCCGCCCGCCGCAGTGGCCGCCCCGGAGGCGGCGCGATGATTCCGCCGCGCGAAGCCGCTCTGTCGCAGCCGGAACGTCCCACATCGACGCCGACCGGCGGGAGCTCTGCAGCGCCGCGGCCGAGACGGCGGCGCTGGCCGATCGCCGCGCTGCTGCTCGCTGCGGCGGCGGGCGCCGCGGCCTATGTGTTCGAGGACGACATCCGCGCCAAGGTCGGCGGCCTGGAGACCGGCCGAGCGCAGGCGGCGACCGAACCGGCCGCGCCGAAGCCGCCCGCCATCACCGTCGCCACGGCGACGCGCCGCGAGATCGCCGAAACGCTGGTCACCACCGGCACGCTGGTCGCGCGCGACGAAATCCTGGTCGGCTCGCAGATCGACGGGCTCCGGCTCGAAGCCTATCTCGTCGACGTCGGCGACCATGTCGAGCAGGGACAGGTTCTCGCCCGTCTGGACCGCGACATGGTGGAGACGCAGCTCGTCCAGAACGACTCAAACATCGCCCGCGCCGAGGCCGCGATCGCCCAGGTTGAAGCCGCGATCGCCGAGGCCGAGGCTTCGGTCGTGGAGGCGGACGCCTCGCTGCAGCGCGCCGTCACGTTGAAGCGGACGGGCAACGCGACGGAGGAGACGCTGACCGCGCGCCAGACCGCCGCGCGCGTCGCCGCGGCCCGCGTGGCCGCCCAGAAGCAGAATCTCAAGGTCGCGCAGTCCGAGCGCACCCTCGCCTTCGCCCAGCGCCGCGAGATCGAGCTTCGGCTCGCGCGCACCGAGGTGAAGGCGCCGGCCGCCGGGATCGTCGCGAGCCGCACGGCGCAGGTGGGCCAGATCGTGGGCATGTCCGGCGAGCCGCTGTTCCGGCTGGTGCGCGATGGCGAGATCGAGCTGGCGGCGGAGGCGACCGAGACGCGGCTGCATTCGGTCTCGGTGGGACAGCCGGCGCGCGTCGAGGTCGCGGGCTTTCCGGAGCCGGTCGCCGGCAGAGTGCGGCTGATCGAACCCACGGTCGACGCCACGAGCCGGCTCGGCCTGATCAAGATCGCGCTGCCCGCCGACAAGGGTCTGCGGCCCGGCCTGTTCGCGCGGGGCATGATCGAGACCGCCCGCCGGGTCGGCGTGGTCACGCCGCAGTCCGCGCTGCTGTTCAACGCAGACGGCGTGCGCGTTCAGGTCGTCAAGGACGGCGTCGTCGCCGATCGCCCGGTGAGGACCGGCCTGAGCGACGCCACGGGCGTCGAGGTGGTCGAGGGCCTTCAGGAGGGCGAGGAGGTGGTCGCGCGGGCCGGCGGGTTCCTGCGCGACGGCGACCGCATCACAGCCGTGAGAGCGCCCGAGACGCGCGCCGACGCCGGCCGCTCGCGGGGCGAAGACTGATGGCGCTCAACGTCTCCGCCTGGGCGATCCGCAAGCCGATCCCCTCTCTCGTCCTGTTCGTGGTGCTCACCGCGATCGGCGCCGCGTCCTTCGCGTCGCTGCCGGTGACGCGGATGCCGAACATTGATCTGCCGCTGGTCTCGGTCACCATCACCCAGGACGGCGCGGCGCCGAGCGAGCTCGAGCTGCAGGTCACGAAGCGGGTCGAGACCGCGGTCGCCGGCCTCTCCGGCGTCAAGCACATCACCTCCAATGTCGGCGACGGGGTCTCCGTCACGTCGATCGAGTTTCAGCTCGAGACAGAGGTCGACCGCGCCGTCAACGACGTGCGCGACGCGGTGACCAAGATCCGCACGGAGCTCCCGCAGTCGATCGAGGAGCCGCTGATCCAGCGCATCGACATCGAGGGCATGGCGATCGCGACCTACGCCGCCTCGGCGCCGTCGATGTCGCCCGAAGAGCTGTCCTGGTTCATCGACGACCGGGTGATCCGCGCGCTCCAGTCCGTGCGCGGCGTGGCGCAGGTGCGGCGCGAGGGCGGCGTCGACCGGGAGATCCGGGTCTCGCTCGATCCGGCGCGGCTGCAGGCGCTCGGCGTCACCGCGGCGGACGTCAACCGGCAGCTGCGCGCCACCAATGTCGACCTCGCGGGCGGGCGCGGCGAGGTCGGGACGCAGGAGCAGTCGGTCCGCACGCTCGCCGGCGCCCTGACGGTCGAGCAGCTCGCCGCCACGCGCATCGTCCTGCCAGGCGGACGCCAGGCACCGCTGTCGGAGCTCGGCACGGTGCGGGACGGCTCCGCCGAGCCGCGGATCGCCGCCAAGCTCGACGGCAAGCCCATCGTCGCCTTCGGCGTCTACAGGGCGAAGGGCTTCTCGGACGTCGTCGTCGCGAACGCCGCCGAGGCGAAGCTGAAGGAGCTCGAAGCCTCCCGGCCCGACGTGACGCTGACCCGGATCGACACGACCGTCCGCTTCACGGAAGCCGACTACAACTCGGCCATGCACACGCTGCTCGAGGGGGCTGCGCTCGCCGTCGTCGTCGTGTTCGTGTTCCTGCGGGATTTCCGGGCGACGATCATCACGGCGCTCGCAATCCCGCTGTCGATCCTGCCGACCTTCTGGGTGATGAGCACGCTCGGCTTCTCGCTGAACGCGGTCAGCCTGCTCGCGATCACGCTCGTCACCGGCATCCTGGTCGACGACGCGATCGTCGAGATCGAGAACATCGTACGCCATATGCGCATGGGCAAATCGCCCTACCGCGCGGCGATCGAGGCGGCCGACGAGATCGGGCTCGCGGTGGTCGCGACCACCGCGACCATCGTCGCCGTCTTCATGCCGGTCTCGTTCATGGGCGGGATCGCCGGCCAGTATTTCAAGCAGTTCGGCATCACGGTCGCGGTCGCGGTCGCCTTCTCGCTGCTCGTCGCGCGGCTGATCACGCCGCTCGCCGCCGCCTACTTCCTGCGCGACCACGGCGCGCGCGACGAGGGCGACGGCTTCGTCATGCGAAGCTACACGAAGCTGCTCGCCTGGTGCGTGCGCTGGCGCTTCGTCACCGTCGCGGCGGGCTTCGCGGTGTTCGCAGCTTCGATCGTGCTTGCAGGCTACCTGCCCTCCGGCTTCCTTCCGGAGAGCGACACCTCGCGGTCGATCCTCAAGATCGAGCTGCCGCCGGGCGCAAGGATCGAGCAGGCGGAAGCGGTCGCGAACCGCATCACCGGGATGCTAAAGGCGCGTCCGGAAGTCTCCTCGGTCTACGCCACCGTCGGCTCCGACATGCAGGGCGGCTTCCAGACGGCGGCGAGCGAGGTGCGCAAGGGCGTCCTCATTGTCAATCTCGTTCCGCGCGCCGAGCGCGACCTCACGCAGAAGCAGTTCGAGGCGGCGATGCGCAGGGAGCTCGCCGCGATCCCGGACCTGCGCACCAATTTCGGCAATGACGGCGGCCAGCGCGAGTTCACCATGATCGTCTCCGGCGCCGACGGCGAGGCGGTGGAGAAGACGGCGGTCAAGGTCGAGCAGGCGGTGCGGGCCAAGGTTCCGGGCCTGCTCAACGTGATCTCGACGGCGGCGATCGACCGGCCGGAGATCCGCATCCTGCCGAAGCTCGACGAGGCGGCGGAGCTCGGCGTTTCGGTGGCTCAGATCGCGGAGACCGTCCGGATCGCCACCATCGGCGACGTCGCCCAGAACCTCGCGAAGTTCTCCGCCGGCGACCGCCAGATCGACATAAGGGTGCAGCTCGACGAGGCGGCGCGCGCCGATCTCGCGACCTTCGAGGCGCTCAGGGTGCGGCGCGACGCCGGCGGCAGCGTGCCGCTGACCGCCGTCGCCGACGTGCGCTTCGGGCAGGGACCGACCAGCCTCGAACGCTACGACCGCGACCGGCGGGTCGCGATCGAAGGCGATCTCGCCCCGGGCGTGCCCCTCGGCGAGGCGCTCGAGGCGGTGAAGGCGTTGCCGGAGGCGAAGGACCTGCCCGCAGGCGTGACGCTCAAGGAGTTCGGCGACGTCGAGATCATGCGCGAGGTGTTCGAGGGCTTCGCGATCGCCATGGCGGCCGGCCTGCTGCTGGTGTTCGCCGTGCTCGTGCTGCTGTTCGCCGACGTCGCGCAGCCGGTCACGATCCTGCTCTCGCTGCCGCTGTCGATCGGCGGCGCGCTGATCGCGCTGCTGATCGCCGACGAGTCCGTCTCGATGCCGGTGGTGATCGGCTTCCTGATGCTGATGGGCATCGTGACCAAGAACGCCATCCTGCTGGTCGATTTCGCGATCGAGGAGATCGCCCGCGGCGTGGACCGCACGACGGCGCTGATCGACGCCGGGCACAAGCGCGCTCAGCCCATCGTGATGACCACGGTTGCGATGACCGCGGGCATGGTGCCGTCCGCGCTTGCGCTCGGCGAAGGCGGCGCGTTCCGGGCCCCGATGGCGATCGCCGTGATCGGCGGCCTGATCGCCTCGACGGTGCTGAGCCTTGTGTTCGTGCCGGCGGCCTTCACCATCCTCGACGACATAAGGCGCGCCTTCGCCTGGACGTTCGGCCGCTTCGTCGGTCCGAAGGACGAGGCGGACGAGGAGCATACCCTCCCAGAGCCGCCAGAGGTTCGCAGGCTTGAGGCGGCGGAGTAATCAGATGAATAAGAAAGATAATAACAATAAGAAACACGACGAGTATATATATGCACAGACAAAGCCGGATGTGTCGGGATACACTTTTTCTTTCGGGCCGAGAGGGGAGCTTATTCTCGGCGAGGGCTTTGAATCGGCATACAGCGAAACAAGTTATGAAAGAAAAAAAGGTCCGAAGGTTGTAAGAAGGATAACGCAGCCCACGTCTGGAACTTACTTCGATTCCGCAGACGCACTGGAAAGTCATTTCGACTTTTTCTGTGCGATTGATACGAATACGCGTAGGGTGGGAGATCATCGCGTATCAGCGACGGCTCTAGTGAGCTTTGAGGCTGTGTGGGCCCCCGTGAAAGGGGAACTCGATCGGTTTTGGAGACCCGATAGCCCAGTTGCAATTCTATTTAAGGATCCGTGCGATAAAATCGAAAATCTTGGATGGCTACTATCCCTGAACCACATTTTCGAGGCGGGCATTATAGGCAAAGACAAAAAGTTGGCTGTTATTGTTGATTCTGATTTAAGTAATATCTCATCTTATAACAAGAGAGAAAGGCCAATTTTCGATCAGCATCTACTGCCCCAAGGTACAACCCTCCTCTATGGTAGCGCCGATGTGGGCGGTGACGACATTGTCAACAAGGCAATGCGGTGGGCTGATGATTTTTCATCTCAGACTTTCGGCGTTGTCACAAAAGATCTCGACCGATGCTTTAAAAACACGCCGACGTCCCGATTCTACACGGGCATCAGATATATCGAGCCAGTTGTAAGAAGGGGAACGGAAGCTCGCCGTACTTAGTCACGCTCTAACCCGCCCGTCGTTCCGCGTAGGCCTGCATATGGGCGTAGGCGATCCTGAGGATGGGCGCGGGGATTGCGGCGGCGCGGGCGCGGGCCAGCATGTCGCCGAGAATGTGGTCGTGCTCGGTGCGGCCGCCGCTTTCGAGGTCGCGCAGCATGGACGCCGTGTTCGGCGAGCCTGGCGCTGTGATCATCGCGCGGGCCTCGGCGAGGAAGGCCGCGCGCGGCGGATGGCCGTTCGCGGTCGCGACCGCGGCGCATTCCTGCAGCAGCTCCTCGGCGATCGCCGCGCCCTCGTTCGTCGCGACGATCGCGCCCACAGGCGCGCGCATCAGGCAGGTCATGCCGGCGAAGGTCGTCAGCATCGTGAACTTCTGCCACATGTCCTGCATGATGTCGGCGCTGAGCGAGGGGTCGAACCCGCCGCGCGCCAGTTCGGCGTGCAGCGTCGCCGAGCGCTCCGCCTGCGCCTCGACGCGCGGGCCCAGGATCAGCCGCTGCAGCGGGGTGAGCTGGCGGATCACGCCCTCCGCCGTCATCGTCACGACGATCTGCGCCAGGCCGCCAATGACGCGCTCCGCGCCGAAATGGGCGTCGAGCGCGTCGAGATGCCTGAGGCCGTTGAGCAGCGGCAGCACCAGCGTGTCCGCGCCGACCGCCGGCGCGATCGCCTCCATGGCGCTGTCGAGGTCGTAGGCCTTGCAGGACAGCAGCACGGCGTCGAACGGCTCGCGCGCCTCGGTGACGGCCGCGACCGGCAGCGTGAGGTCGCCATGCGGGCTGGCGACGACCAGCCCGTCCTGGGCAAGCCGCGCGGCGCGCCCCTCGCGCACGAGAAACGTGACGTCGACCCCGGCGGCCGCCAGCCGAGCCCCGAAATAGCCGCCGACGCCGCCGGCGCCGAGAATGAGCAGACGCATGCGCGATCTCCCGTCAGCCGCCGCCCGGCGGGTCGTCGGGCCTTATGGAGGATCGGCGCGGGCCGGCCAAGCCAATGATAATGGCCTGCCCCATTCGCGACGCTGATCGCTCCTGCGGACGACGTCGACGGTCGCTCGCGTCCTCCTGCAACCCCGAGCCGCGACGACCCGGCCTTGCGCCCGCGCAAGGCTTCGTGTCTGGAATCGATCCAGTCTCGCCGTTAGCATCTGCAGCATCCAGAGCCGCCCCCGGAGAGGGTCGGCGTATGCGCGGGCCGTTGGGTCCGCACGGGAGACTTCCATGATCAAGCTCAAGCTGAACGGCGAGGAGCGCACGCTCGACGTCGACCCCGAGACCCCTCTGCTGTGGGTCATCCGCGACGACATCGGCCTGACCGGCACCAAGTTCGGCTGCGGCGTCGCGCAATGCGGGGCCTGCACGGTCCATCTCGACGGCGCCGCGATCCGTTCCTGCCAGACGCCGATCGGCGACGTCGCCGACAGCCAAATTCTCACCATCGAACATGTCGTCGGCGCCTCCGGCCCCAGGGAGGGCAAGGCGGTGCAGGCCGCCTGGCGCGAACTCGACGTCGTGCAGTGCGGCTATTGCCAGTCCGGGCAGATGATGTCCGCGACAGCGCTGCTCACGCAGAACAAGACGCCGAGCGACGCCGACATCGACGCCGCGATGAGCGGAAACGTCTGCCGCTGCGCCGCCTATCAGCGCATCCGGGCCGCGATTCACGACGCCGCCAAGCGGCTGGAGGCCTGATCCCATGACCATCCATCAGAGACTTTCGGGCGGCGAGACGCCCGACCTCAGCCGCCGCGGCTTCCTCGCGATCGCAGGCGGCGCCGGCGTCGGCCTGATGATCGGCCTGAAGGCCGCCCCCGCCGCGGCGGAGGCCGTCGCGGGCCCAGTGGCGTTCAACTCGTTCGTGAAGGTCGCGCCGGACGGCGCGATCACCGTCGTGGTCAAGCATCTCGACATGGGTCAGGGACCGACCACCGGCCTCGCCACCCTGATCGCCGAGGAGATGGACGCCGACTGGAGCCAGATGCGCACGGAGTTCGCGCCGGCCGACGCCAGCCTCTACGCCAACCTCGCCTTCAAGGCGCAGGGCACCGGCGGCTCCACGGCGATGGCGAACAGCTGGGAGCAGTACCGCACCGCCGGCGCGACCGCGCGCGCCATGCTGGTGAAGGCGGCGGCCGACACGTGGCAGGTCGCTCAGGGCGAGATCACCGTCGACAAGGGCGTGCTCACCCATCCCTCCGGCAAGCGCGGCACCTATGGCGAGTTCGCCGAGGCCGCCGCCAAGATCCCGGCGCCGACCGGCATGGCGCAGGAGACGCCGTACAAGGATCCCTCCAAGTTCAAGCTGATCGGCAAGGAAGGCCTGCACCGGATCGACAACGATACGAAGACCGACGGCACCGCGATCTACACCCAGGACGTCAAGCTCCCGGGCATGCTGATCGCCGTCGTGGCGCACCCGCCGAAATTCGGCGCCAAGGTGAAGAGCTTCGACGATTCCGAGACCCGCAAGGTCAAGGGCGTCGAGAAGGTCGTGCAGATCCCGCAAGGGGTCGCGGTGCTGGCCAAGACCACCTGGGCCGCGATCTCGGGCCGCGACAAACTGAAGGTCGAGTGGGACGATTCGGCCGCGGAGACGCGCGGCTCGGACGAGCTTCTCAAGATGGCGAAGGACGCGGTGTCGAAGCCGGGGGTCGCGACGGCGACCAACAGAGGCGACGCGGAGGGCGCGCTGAAGGGCGCCGCCAAGGTGATCGAGGCCGAGTTCACCTTCCCCTATCTGGCGCATGCCCCGATGGAGCCCCTGAACTGCGTCGTCGAGCTGAAGCCCGACGGCGCCCGCCTGATCTACGGCGCCCAGTTCCAGTCGATCGACCAGCCGACGGTCGCGGCGATCACGGGCCTCAAACCGGAGCAGGTGAAGATCGAGACGGTGTGGGCCGGCGGCAGCTTCGGCCGGCGCGCGGTGCCGACCGCCGATTACGTGGCCGAGGCCGTCACCATCGCGAAGGCGATCGACGGCTCGAACCCCGTCAAGCTGGTCTGGACCCGCGAGGACGACACCAAGGGCGGTTACTATCGCCCGTTCTACGCCCACAAGGTGACGGCCGCGATCGGGGCGGACGGCATGCCGGTCGCCTGGCTCCACCGCATCGCCGGCCAGTCGATCTTCGCGGGCACCGCGCTCGAGGCGATGGCGGTGAAGGACGGAGTCGACGACAGCTCGGTCGAGGGCGCCTCGAACCTCGCTTACGCCGTGCCGAACCTGAAGGTCGAGCTCACGACGCTGAAAGTCGGCGTTCCCGTTCTGTGGTGGCGCTCGGTCGGGCATACGCACACGGCGCATGTGGTCGAGAGCATGATCGACGAGCTCGCCTTCGCGGCGGGCAAGGACCCCGTCGAGTACCGCCTGGCTCTGCTCAAGGACAAGCCGCGCCACACGGCGGTCCTCAAGCTCGCCGCCGAGAAAGCCGGTTGGGGAGAGAAGCTCGGGAAAGGCCGAGGCCGCGGCGTCGCGGTCCATGAGAGCTTCAACTCGGTGGTCGCTCAGGTGGTCGACGTCACGATCAAGCCTGACGGCGGGATCAAGGTCGACCGCGTGGTCGCAGCCGTCGATTGCGGAACGGTGATCAACCCGGACGTGGTGCGGGCGCAGGTTGAAGGCGGCGTCGGCTTCGGGCTGGGGGCGGCGCTGCGCAACGCCATCACGCTCGACGGCGGGGTGGTGCAACAGGCGAATTTCGACACCTACAAGCCCCTGCGCATCACCGACATGCCGCATGTCGAAGTCCACACCGCGCCTTCGACCGAGAAGCCGACCGGCATCGGCGAGCCCGGCGTGCCGCCGCTCGCCCCGGCGCTCGCCAACGCGATCTTCGCCGCCACCGGCAAGCGGGTGCGCGACCTCCCGCTCGGCGAGCAGAAGTTCACGAGCGTGTGAGCGATGGGGGAGGGGGAAAGGCGCCGGCCAGGGTCCGTCGCGCTGTCCCCGCCGAGGCGGGTGGTGGCGATGGAGGGCTTGTCGAAAGGCCGGAGCCGACGCCGCGAGACTGACGAGGCTCACGCCGTCAACGTCGGGGAGAGCTTGAACGCGCTCCCCGGCGAAGGGGGGCGGCGAGGGCCCTCCTCCACGACGCTGGCGCCGCCATGAGGTCTGGACGACCCGTCCTCGCGGCAGGCGGCGCTCAGCCGGCGCACCACTGGGGCCGATCAGCCCTGCTGAGCCGGGGCCACGGTTTGGCGTGGCCCTCCAACACCAGTTGATCGCCCACGTCTCGGCCGCCGTAATAGATGATCGCCACGGTCCTGCCGTAGCGGTCGGCGCCGTCTCGCCGGACGTCCAGTCCACGGCAGAAGGCGACGCCCCGATCGTTGCAGGCGAGCTCTTCGCCGAGGATCGCTTTGAGGCGGTCTCGCGCGGCTTCCGCCTTGAACAGCTCCAGCGGGCACTTCGCGTCACGGAGCTCGGGCGCGTCGATAGGACCCCTCGTTGAACGAAGTCTTATGCGCTCGCCTCCGACGTCGATGGTGTCGCCGTCGATAACCCGCGCCGAAGCTGAGGCGCTGACGGCGCGAGACGATCCGCTCAACGCCGCCGCGCCGTGAGCCATCCATGTCGTCCAAGACGTTTGAGCGAGCGCGGAGGGCAGCAACAGAGCCGCGCCGACGAGCAGAAAGAACGATCGTGCTCCCGGACGAAATCCCGGCCTCCGACGAGTCGGTCGAACGGGATCCGGATTGCGCCCGCCGCGCCGTCCTGGCGTCCGTTGGAAGGGATGCACCGCGCCCATCCACTCATGGTGGAGAGCCGCCGCTGACGAAGGGTTAAGGCAGCCGTTAGGATGCGACGCTACCGGCTGTGAAGCCCTGAAGCCGTTTGCGGCGAGCCTGTCGATCGCGACCCCGACGAGCCAAAGAAGCTCCTGCACGAACGTCGGATCGCCCCGCCTCCGTCGCGCTCGGCGACGGGCCGCAGACCAGCCTCAAATCCTTCCGCCGCGCTCGTCGGCGCCTGAAAGATTCCGTCGAGGTTGCCAGTGTATCCCGGCAAATTTGGGAAGATTTGCCATTGATTAAGCTTTGGGAACGGGCGTCCGATACGAGGCCGCCGAAAAAAGGCGCGCGGCCGTCGCCTTGCAAGGGCGGCCACCGATAAACCACCTACTGGGGAGAAGACGCAATGACCAGGAATTTGGTCGGTTTGGTTTCACTTCTGCTGCTTTCGGGGACGGCCGCCGTCGCCGCGGACTGGCCCGCCTTCAAAAACCTCGACACCGACGGCAGCGGCAGGATCAGCCGCGTGGAGTGGGAGAAGAACGTCGGCAAGCTGAAGCTCGACTGGGCGCCGAACTTTGCGGCGATGGATGAGGACAGCAACAACGGCGTCGACGAGGACGAATGGGCGGCCGCGGAAAAGCTGACGGTGAGCTACTCGGCCCGGTGCAGGGAAGCCACGGCGTCCTGGTGCAAGGACGCCAAGTAAGGTTCCAAGTAAGGTCCCAAGCAAGGTTCCTCTTTCTCTCGTTTTTTTTGCCTCTTGGACGCCAACACCAAAGCTCGAAACCCGGCGGGCGACGTCCGGGTTTCGGGCGACATGGGCCAGCGGCGCGTCGTTTGCCGCTGTCGCTTCCGCCGGGCCGTGCCGCTGGGGCCCGACGACGCGGTCAGAACCGCGTGGTCAGGGCGGTAAGCCAGTCCGGAGAAACCTCGACCAGCCAGGTCTCGACGGTCTTGTCGACACCGGTCAGCACGGCCGCGCCCACGACCAGCAAAAGCAAACCGAGCGCAGTCCTGCCGCCGCGACCGGTCTCCGTCAGGCGGGTCCGCCAGCGGGCGAGCGCCTCGCGGGAGAGCGTCCCGAGCAGCAGAAGCGGGGCGGCCGCCCCGATACCGAACACCGCCATGGTGAGGGCGACGCCGGCGAGGTTCTCGCCGCGGGCCGCGAGAACCGACGTCGCCCCGAGCGTTGGACCGACGCATGGAGCCCAGACGGCCCCGAGGAGCAGGCCGACGAGGAACTGGCCCGTCACGCCTGTCCGGGACGCCGTGTCCAGGCGCCGGCCGGCCCAGTCTCCGACAGGCCGCGCGGCGAGCGCGAACTGCGCCTGAGTCGCGGGGACGAGCAGAATGACGCCGAACACGATCATCAGCGCCGCCGCGACCGCTCGGAACAGGTCCGCGTCAAGGCCGATCGCAAAGCCCGCGGTGGCGACGAACAGGCCGATCGCCACGAAGGAGAGCGTCAGTCCCGCGACGAGAGCGAGCGGCCCCAGCCGATGCCTGGAGGCCGCGGCGCCGAGGGCGAGCGGCACGATCGGCAGCACGCAAGGAGACAGGATGGTGAGGACGCCCGCGAGGAACGCCAGTCCCAGCGTGCCGATCATCGGATGCCTCTCACACGGTCGTGTCCTGCAGATCCGCGATCCGCGCGGGCGGCGCATCGGCCGCCGAAACCTCCGGCGGCCTTGCCGTCCTTGTACACGAACGGCGCGCGCCGGCTCGGCCCGCGGCCGTGGGCCAAGCGTCCGAAGCCGCCTTGGGGCGCCTTTGCAGACCGGATGACGCGGCGGGCGCCGGTTCGGCGCTTCTTGGGCCATGACGACCTCGATCGGCTGCCAACGCTGGAAAAAGCTTCTTAACCGCGCCCTGCTAGCGTGGTCTGGTGGAGCGCAAAGAACTGGAACGACGTTGACAAGTCGATGGCCGGCCGGCTTGGCGTGCGGATACTTCGCCGCCGCGGCCCTCACTGTTTGGCTCACCCGCTTCAGCGGCGGTGTGGCGTTCGTCTGGATCGCGTCTGCGCTGCTGACCAGCCATCTCTGCCTGACCCCGCGGAAAGACTGGCGGCCCGCCCTCATCGCATGCGGCGTGGCGAGCGCGGCGGCGACCAGCCTGTTCGGGCTCGGCCCCGTCGCCGCGCCGTTTCTCGCGGTGATCAACGTCGCTGAATCCGCAATCGGCGCCGTCCTTCTGCGACGCTGGATCGCGCGCCCCGGCGGATTCGAGTCGATCGGCGAGGTGGCCCGCTTTGCGTTCGCGACCGCCCTGGTCGCGCCGCTCGCGACGGCGCCCTTCGGCGCGGCCGTCGCTACCGCAGTCTCATCTACGCCTTTTCTCGCCAACGCGATGAACTGGACCGCCGGCCATGCTCTCGGCGCGCTCACCTTCGCTCCGCTGGCGTTCCTCGTAGGGCGGGGCGAGATCGCGGAATGGCGACGGGGGGTCGAGGCGCGCGGCGTCATCGAAGCCTTCGGGCTGTCCGCGGCCATGATCGTCGTCTCCTTCGCCGTGTTCGCGCAGGCCACGCTTCCGCTGTTGTTCCTGCCGCTGCTTCCCGCGCTCATCGCGACGTTCAGGGTCGGGCGTCTCGGCGCCGTCGCCAGCGTTCTCATCCTGATCGCCGTAGGGGCTCCTCTGTCGGTTTATGGCTGGGGCCCTCTTCCGCTGCTCGACGGCTCAATGGGCTTCAGGATCCAGTTCTTTCAGTTCTACGTGGCGGTCGTCGTGTTGACCGTGATGCCGGCGGCCGCGGAGCTGCAACATCGGAGGCGTCTTTTCGCGTCCTTGCAGGAGGGCGAGAAACGCTATCGGCTGCTCGCCGAGAACACCACGGACGTCATCATCTGGTCGAAGCCGGATACGACGCGGCGCTATGTTTCGCCCGCTGCGAAGGCTGTCCTCGGCTACGATCCGGAGGAGCTCGTCGGCACCAAGCCGCTCGATTTCGTTCATCCCGACGACAGGGCCCGATATGGCGAGACCCTGCGCTCGCTGTCGGCCGGGTTGGTCAATCAAGCCGTCACGCGTCAGCGCTACCGCCGGAAGGACGGCTCGTGGGTTTGGATTGAGGCGTCCTTCAGCTCGACCCACGACCCATCGACCGGCGCGGCGACCGGCTATGTCGCCTCGCTTCGCGACGTGACGGCGCACCGCGCCGCGGACGATGCGTTGCGGATGAGCGAGGAGAGGCTCGCGCTCGCGCTCGACAGCGGGAGCGACGGGCTCTGGGACTGGGACGTGACCACCGGCGGCGTCCAGCTGTCCGACCACTGGTTCTGGATGCTCGGCTACGAGCCCGGCGATATCGAACCGCACATCCGAACCTGGGACGCGCTCGTCCATCCGGACGACGCCGAGCGGGCGCGCCGGCTGCTTCGCGATCACCTCAAGGGTCTCTCGCCGACTTACGAGTGCGAGTATCGGCTGAGGACGAAAAGCGGCGCCTTCGCCTGGATGCTGGCGCGTGGAAAAGTCGTGACGCGAGCCGGCGACGGCCGCGCGCTCCGCGTGGTCGGCACGCATATCGACATCACGAGACGCAAGGTCGCCGAACACCAGATCGAGCACATGGCTCTCCATGACGCGCTGACCGGTCTCCCGAACCGCGTCCTGTTTCGTCAGCGGCTCACCCTGAGCGTGGCGGAAGCGGCCTGCGAGGGCCACGCGTTGGCGATGCTCGCCTGCGATCTCGACCGCTTCAAGTCCGTCAACGACACGCGCGGGCACCTGGCCGGGGACGCGGTGCTTCGGGCCGTCGCCGAGCGGTTGAAGTCCGTTCTTCGCGCTGGCGACACGGTCGCCCGGCTCGGCGGCGACGAGTTCGCCGTCATTCTCGCGCGGATCGATCGCCCGGAGGAGGCGGCCCGGATCGCCGCCCGCCTGATCGACCTCGTCGGGCAGCCGATCGACGTCGACGGTCAGCTCACCGGGGTGGGGATCAGCGTCGGCGTCGCGCTCGGGCAAGGCGATCCGGCCGAGCAGATCTTCAAGAACGCCGACATGGCGCTCTACAGGGCGAAGGCGGCGGGCCGGAACACCTACCGGTTCTTCGAGCAGGGAATGGACGCCGCCCTTGTCGCGCGGAGCCTCCTCGAGGTCGACCTGCGGGACGCGGTCCGGCGCGACGCGTTCGAACTGCATTATCAGCCGGTCATCGCGCTCGGGACGGGAGAGCCCTGCGGATTCGAGGCGCTGCTTCGCTGGCCCCACCCGACGCGCGGCATGATCTCTCCCGCGGAGTTCATTCCCTTGGCGGAGGAGACCGGCCTTATCCTGCCGCTGGGGGAATGGGCGCTGCGCGAAGCCTGCCGCGAGGCGGCGGGCTGGCCGCGGGATATCCGCGTCGCCGTCAACGTCTCCGCCGTGCAGTTCCAGCGCCCGGGTCTCGCCCAAAGCGTGATCGACGCCCTCGATATGTCCGGGCTGTCTCCGGACCGGCTCGAGCTCGAGATCACCGAGAGCGTGCTCATGGAGAACGCCGAAGGCGCCGTGTCCTCGCTGATGAGGCTGCGCGCGCTCGGCGTCCGCATCGCGCTGGACGACTTCGGGACGGGCTATTCGTCGCTGAGCTACCTGCGTCGCTTTCCCTTCAACAAGATCAAGATCGATCGATCCTTCATCGCCGAGATCGAAGATCAGGAGACGGCGGCGATCGTGCGCGCGATCGTCGGCCTGGGGCGGCGAAACGGAGCCGAGATCACCGCCGAGGGCGTCGAGACCGACAGGCAGCTCGAGCTTGTCCGTCAGGAAGGCTGCACGGAAGTGCAGGGATTCCTGTTCAGCAGGCCGCTGACCTCGGAGGCCGCGACCCGATTCATCAGTCAGAATCCGGTCGGCGGCGCGGCCCCCGATGTCCGCTGCGCGCCCGCGCGCGCGGCCGCGCAGGCCTGAGGGTCCTGCAGATCCGCTCGATCAGGGCGAGCTCGACCTGAAATCGCGACGTCCCCGTTGGCGAGGCAGTTCAGGACGTGCAGCGATCGCAGCTTTGACCGAGATCAAAGCAGCGCCCCGACCGTCGGCGTCTGATCTGCCTCCGCCCGAAGCAATGGAGGATCCGATGCTGCAGGCTTCAACGATCGCGGTCGTATCGGTAGAAGAGGCGCGATATGCGTCTCCCTACGCGCGAATTCTTGTTCCCACCGACGGCAGCGAACTCGCCGGAGAGGCGGCGACGCAGGCTCTGGCGCTTGCGGCCTCGACCGGCGCGGCCGTCGTGTTCCTCACGGTGAACGAGCCGTTCCACCTGCTGACGACCTCGACCGAGATGATCGAGGCGACGCGCGAGGAGTACGAACGCCAGGCCGAAGCGCACGCCGAGACGATCCTGAGCGAGGCCGGCGACGCCGCGACGGACGCCGGCGTGCCGTTCATCACGGTGCGCAAATGGGGCGAGGATCCCTATCTCGACATCATCGACGTCGCCCATGAGAGGCGATGCGATCTCATTGCGATGGGCAGCCATGGGCGACGCGGCCTGTCCGCGGTGCTGCTCGGCTCGGTCACCAACAAGGTCCTGACGCATTCCTCGATCCCGGTGCTTGTCGTGCGAAGGTTCGACCGGCCCGCCGCCCTCGTGGGCGCCCCCGCCGGCGGTCCCGAGGTCGCCGGCGCGGGAGTCGGGTGACATGCTCGAGCATCGGGAAGCCGCCGCTGAAGCGCGCTTCGTGCATGAGCGGGACGTCGCCTTCGAGGCGCATGCGCGCCGCGACAGGATGTTCGGGCGCTGGGCCGCGCATCTCATGGGCATGAAGGGTGAAGCGGTCGAAGACTACGCGCGCGCCCTCATGCTCACGGATGTGGCGCAGGCGGGCGACGACGGCGTTCTGGACAGGGTCCTTGAGGATCTGGCGGAGCATGGCGTCGTCGGCGTGCGCGCGTCGGAGGACAGGCTTCGTCGCAAGCTCGAGCGGCTGCACGCGACCGCGCAGTCGCTGCTCGGGGCGGGCGGCTGACGCGCCTCGCAGTCTAGGCTCCAGCCGGCCGCCATCGTCGCACCGGCGGGCATGGCCATAGGCGCGGCGCCGCACGACGCCGCGGGTGTTCCGCATGAGACGGGCGAGCGGGTTATGCTCCCGTCTCCGGGCTCGCGGCGACCGTCCGCCGGATGCGAGCCGTCCGAGCGGAGCGCGGCCTATGACCTGGCATCCCTGTCCCGACCCCATGATCGGCGATCGCGTCTCCGCGGACGCGATCGAGACGCTGATCGTTCCCCGCGCCGTCGACCTCGGCGAAATGGTGGTGCGGCGCGCTTTGCCCTCGACCAAGCGTCAGATGGTGGGACCCTTCATCTTCTTTGATCAGATGGGGCCGGCCGAGTTCCTGACGGACCAGGGCATCGACGTGCGGCCGCATCCGCACATCAACCTCGCGACCGTCACCTACTTGTTCGCAGGCGAGATCCTGCATCGCGACAGCCTCGGGACCGAACGCGCGATCGAGCCGGGAGCGGTGAACTGGATGCGCGCCGGCCGCGGCATCGTCCATTCCGAGCGGACCAGCGAAGGGCGCAAGCGCTCGGGCCAGCGGCTGTTCGGCGTCCAGACCTGGATGGCGCTTCCGCAGGCCGACGAGGAGTCCGATCCCGCTTTCGTCCATCACGGCGCCGAGGCGCTGCCGGTCGTCGAGGCCGAGGGCGTGACCGCGCGCTTGATCGTCGGCGACGCCTTCGGCGCGGCCTCGCCTCTCGCGGTCGCTTCGCCCACGCTCTACGCCGACATCCGCCTTGAGGCCGGGCGGCGCGCGCCGATCGAGGCCGTCTATGAGGAGCGCGCGCTCTACACGATCGACGGCGTGATCGAGATCGCGGGGGACGCGTTCGAGGCCGGGCGTCTTCTCATTCTGCGGCCAGGCGACGCCGTCGCCGTCAGGGCGCGCTCGGACGCGCGCTTCATGCTGTTCGGCGGCGAACCGATGGAGGGTCCCCGCTACATCTGGTGGAACTTCGTGTCGTCGCGACCGGAGCGGATCGAACTCGCCAAGGAGGAGTGGGCGAGGGGACGGTTCGATACGGCGCCGGGCGACGAGCAGGAGTTCATTCCGCTGCCCGCCACGACGTCGCGGCCCCTGCGGGCGACGGGGGGACCGTCGGCCCCGTGAGACCGGGGCGGGCGTCCGGCGGCACGCCTGCTCACGACGCCGCGGTCATCGCCCTGAGCTCGTCGGCCGTCGCGATCGGAAGCCCGACCGCCGCAAGGGCGTTCCGCGTCGCCCCGACGAGCTCCGCGTTCGACGAGGCGCGGGAGCCGTCCGGCAGGCATTCGTTGTTCTCAAAGCCCACGCGGCAATGGCCCCCGAGCAGAGCGCCGGCGGTCACGCAGGCGATCTCCTCGGGGCCGAAGGCGCAGACGCTCCATGGCGCGAAGGCCGGCGCGGGCGGGCTCAGGAAGGGCAGCAGATCCGCCGGGCTCGATCTCTGCCCGGGCGCGTAGCGCCCGAGCACGAACAGCACCGGCAGCCTCTCCCACGGCACGAGTCCCCGCGTCCGCAGCTCGCTCAGCCTCCGCGCGTCGCCGGAATCGTACAGGATGATCTGCGGCGTCACCCGCTCCCGCCTCATCCAGAGCAGCAGCTCCGAAAACGCCGCCTCCTCGGCCGCGTCGGGCGCGAGCTCGCGCAGCGCGAGCGAGGCGGCCTCCGGACGGACGGCGCGGATCACCTCGCGCTGCGCGGCCGGCCCATACCGCCCGAGCGCTTCGCTGGTGATCTGCACGACCAGCCGGTCGCCGACGGCGCGCCGAATGGCGGCGGTCGCCGCCGCATAGGCGTCGGCGTCGAGCAGGTGCCGGCCGTCGGCGTCGCGCACGTGCAGATGGATCATCGCCGCGCCCGCCTCGAGACAGCGGAGAGCGGCGTCCGCCAGTTCGGCGGGCGTGATCGGGATGGCGGGATGGTCGGCCTTCGTCTTGCGCCCGCCGTTCGGCGCGACCGTCACGACGACCGGGTCGCGGCTCATGGCGACGCGCGCTGGCTCCATGGGTTCGCTCGTCTCTTCCCGCGCCCGCCGAGCGGCGCTTCGGCGAGCGGACGGTTGCGGGCCGGGCTCAGTCGTTGACGACGAGCTGGCGGTTGATGGCGAGCGACGCCAGCGTGCAGACGCACCCGGACAGGAGATAGGCGCCGACGAGGGCGAGACCGAACTTGCTCGATAGGCCGAGCGCCACCAGCGGCGCGAAGCCCGCTCCGACCATCCAGGCGAGATCGGACGTCAGCGCCGCGCCGGTGTAGCGGTAACGGCTCGAGAAGTTGGAGGTCAGCGCGCCCGACGACTGGCCGAAGCTCAGCCCGAGCAGGCCGAAGCCGACGAGGATGAAGACGGTCTCGCCCGCGACCCCGCCGCCGAGCAGGAACGGCGTGAGGAAGCTGAAGATCGCGATCAGGACGGCGCCGGTCCCGAGCAGCGTGCGGCGGCCGATGCGGTCGGCGATCACGCCCGAGGCGATGATCGCGAAGATCGCGACCCAGGCCCCGAACATCTCGATCACCAGGAACTGGCCGGCGGGCAGGTCGGTGAACAGCGTCACCCAGGAGAGCGGAAAGATCGTGACGAGATGGAACAGCGCGAAGGTCGCGAGCGGGGCGAAGGCGCCGATGACGACGTTGCGGCCCTGGGCGCGAAGCAGCTCGAAGACCGGCACCGGCTCGAGCTGCCGGGTCTCGAGCTGCTGGGAGTAGGCTTCGCTGAGAACGAGACGCAGACGCGCGAACAGCGCGACCACGTTGACGGCGAAGGCGCAGAAGAACGGGTAGCGCCAGCCCCAGTCCAGGAAGTCGGCGGGCGTCAGCGCGCTGACGAAGAACAGGAACAGGCCGGACGCCAGCAGGAAGCCGAACGGCGCGCCGAGCTGCGGCATCATCGCATACCAGCCCCGCTTTCCCGCCGGGGAGTTCAGCGACAGCAGCGAGGCGAGCCCGTCCCACGCCCCGGCGAGCGCCAGTCCCTGGCCGATCCGGAACGCCGAAAGCAGCCAGACAGCGACGTAGCCGATCTGCTCGTAGCTCGGCAGAAAGCTGATCGCCGCCGTCGAGGAGCCGAGCAGGAAAAGGGAGATCGTCATCTTCACGCCGCGGCCGTGAACGCGGCCGACCCACATGAAGATGACCGAACCGATCGGCCGCACCACGAAGGCGAGCGAAAAGATCGCGAAAGAGTAAAGCGTCGCCGTCAGCGGATCAAAATGCGGGAACAGCAGCTTCGGGAAGACCAGCACCGACGCGATGCCGTAAACGAAGAAGTCGAAAAATTCAGACGTCCGGCCGATGACCACAGCGAGAGCGATTTCGCCCGGCGATACCTTGTGGTGACCCTGATGGATGCCGGCGTGATTCGAGCCGGACGGCAGTGCGATGTTCTGGCTCATCGATCCAAACGCTCCTCGGCGGCCATCGGCCGCATGGCGACGCAGGGTCCGCGCCACCCATCTTCCTCGACACAATGCACCCGCGGCGTCGCCGGTTCAAAAGCTTCGGCGGACGACGGTGATCCACGCGCCGCCCCGACGCAACGGCGCCAAAGATTTAGCCTCTCTCGGCCGAGTTCGGTGTCTAATCGTTTCGACGCATGCGCGCCGATAGGACAAAACGTCCAATGTCGCGCTGCACAAAACGGGGATAGGCGGACCACCGTGAACCCGATGAACAGACGAAAGAGGCGCTCGCCCGTGCGCGCACTCCGCATATTCACGCTCCTGCCGGCGCTGCTCGCGCTGTCGGGCTGCGGCATGGTGGTCATGCAGCCCTCGGGCGACATCGCCGCGCAGCAGCGCGATCTGATCGTGATCTCGACCGTCCTGATGCTGCTGATCATCGTCCCGGTGATCGCGCTGACCGGCCTGTTCGCCTGGCGCTATCGCGCATCCAACAAGGACGCGGTCTACGATCCCGACTGGCATCACTCGACGTCGCTCGAGGTCGTGATCTGGGCCGCGCCGCTGGTGATCATCATCGCGCTCGGGGCGATCACCTGGGTGAGCACCCATCTTCTCGATCCCTACCGCCCGCTGGCCCGGATCGACAGCTTCCGGCCGGTGCCGGAGGACAACAAGACGATCACCGTGCAGGCGGTCGCGCTCGACTGGAAGTGGCTGTTCATCTACCCCGAGCTCGGCATCGCGACGGTCAACGAGCTCGCGGCCCCGGTCGACGTGCCGATCAACTTCAAGATCACGTCGGCGACGGTGATGAACTCCTTCTTCGTGCCCGCGCTCGCGGGGCAGATCTACGCCATGCCCGGCATGGAGACGAAGCTGCACGCCGTGATCAACCGCGAGGGCGTCTATGACGGCTTCTCCGCCAACTACAGCGGCGCGGGCTTCTCCGACATGCGCTTCAAGTTCCACGGCATGCCGGGCCACGACTTCGACGGCTGGGTCCAGTCCGTGAAGGAGGCCGGCGGCTCGCTCGACCGTCCCGGCTATCTCGAACTCGAGAAGCCAAGCGCGCGGGTCGCGCCGCGGCGCTATGGCGGCGTCGCGCCCGACCTTTTCGACGCCATCCTCAACATGTGCGTCGATCCTGCGAAGATGTGCATGAAGGACATGGCCCACATCGACGCGAAGGGTGGGATGGGCATGGCCGGCCTCGGCAACGTGTTCGCGCTGCAATATGACAAGCCGCGCAGCCGCGGCGGGCACACGGCGCCGCCGAA
The DNA here is from genome assembly GCF_049446035.1 of Hansschlegelia sp. KR7-227. Lineage (NCBI taxonomy): Bacteria > Pseudomonadati > Pseudomonadota > Alphaproteobacteria > Hyphomicrobiales > Methylopilaceae > Hansschlegelia > Hansschlegelia sp. KR7-227. The sequence goes on along the minus strand of NZ_JBMSEA010000001.1, from coordinate 2,331,153 downwards.
GCGCTTCGTGGCCGCGGTGTGCACGCCGGTCGCGCCGCGCGACGGCGAGACCGTCGAAGCGCCTTACGCGACGCCGATCGGCGGCTCTGCCTCGGGCCGCCGCGCCTCCGCGCAACCCTCGTCTCCGAACCTTTCCTTCGCGCGGCGCGAGCCCGCGTCCGGCGACCGTCTCGCCGCCACGGACTGACAGGCTGATCGAAATGACCCCGAGCCCTTCCTCCGAGAGCTTCCTGTTCGGCCGCCTGACCCTCGAGTCGCTGCCGATTCACGAGCCGATTCTGATCGCGACCTTCGCCGGCGTCGTCGTCGGCGGCGTCGCCGTGCTTTACCTCATCACGCGGTTCCGCCTGTGGGGCTGGCTGTGGCGCGAGTGGCTGACCTCGATCGACCACAAGAAGATCGGGATCATGTACATGATCCTCGGCCTGATCATGCTGCTGCGCGGCTTCGCCGACGCGATCATGATGCGCGCGCAGCAGGCGATCGCCTTCGGCGGCGCGGAGGGCTATCTGCCGCCGCACCACTACGACCAGATCTTCACCGCCCATGGCGTGATCATGATCTTCTTCGTGGCGATGCCGCTCGTCACCGGCCTGATGAACTTCGTCGTGCCGCTGCAGATCGGCGCGCGCGACGTCGCCTTTCCGTTCCTGAACAATTTCAGCTTCTGGATGACGGTGGGCGGCGCCGTGCTGACGATGGCCTCGCTGTTCATCGGCGAGTTCGCGGCCACCGGCTGGCTCGCCTATCCGCCGCTGTCAGGCATCGCCTACAGTCCGGGCGTCGGCGTCGACTATTACATCTGGGCGCTGCAGATCGCAGGCGTCGGCACGCTGCTGTCGGGCGTGAACCTGGTCGCGACCATCGTGAAGATGCGCGCGCCCGGCATGACCATGATGCGGCTGCCGATCTTCACCTGGACCGCGCTCTGCACGAACGTGCTGATCGTCGCCGCCTTCCCCGTGCTGACCGCCGTGCTCGCGCTGCTGGCGCTCGACCGCTACGCCGGAACCGCGTTCTTCACGAACGACTTCGGCGGCAACTCGATGATGTACGTCAACCTGATCTGGATCTGGGGTCACCCGGAGGTCTACATCCTCGTCCTGCCGGCCTTCGGCATCTTCTCGGAAGTCGTCGCCACGTTCTGCGGCAAGCGCCTGTTCGGCTACGCCTCGATGGTCTACGCCACGGTGGTCATCACCATCCTGTCGTACCTCGTGTGGCTCCACCACTTCTTCACGATGGGCTCGGGCGCGAGCGTCAACTCGTTCTTCGGCATCACGACGATGATCATCTCGATCCCGACGGGCGCGAAGATCTTCAACTGGCTGTTCACGATGTATCGCGGCCGCATCCGCTTCGAAGTGCCGATGCTGTGGACGATCTCGTTCATGATCACCTTCGTCATCGGCGGCATGACCGGCGTGCTGCTGGCGGTGCCGCCGGCGGACTTCGTGCTGCACAACAGCCTGTTCCTGGTCGCGCATTTCCACAACGTGATCATCGGCGGCGTGTTGTTCGGCCTGTTCGCGGGCATCAACTTCTGGTTCCCGAAGGCCTTCGGCTTCAAGCTCGACGAGTTCTGGGGCAAGGTGTCGTTCTGGTGCTGGACGGTGGGCTTCTACTTCGCCTTCATGCCGCTCTACGTGCTCGGCCTGATGGGCGTGACCCGCCGCCTGAGCCGCTTCGAGGATCCGTCGCTGCAGATCTGGTTCGTGATCGCGGCCTTCGGCGCCGCGCTGATCGCGGCCGGCATCGGCGCCTTCCTCATGCAGCTCTTCGTCAGCTTCCGGAACCGGGAGGCGCTGCGCGATCTGAGCGGCGATCCCTGGGGCGGCCGCACCCTCGAGTGGTCGACCTCGTCGCCGCCGCCCGCCTACAATTTCGCCTTCACGCCGATCGTGCATGATCTCGACGCCTGGCAGGACATGAAGAAGCGCGGCTTCGTCCGTCCGACCGAAGGCTTCATCCCGATCCACATGCCGAGGAACACCGGCGCCGGGATCATCATCGCCGGCATCAGCGTGGTCTGCGGCTTCGCGCTGATCTGGCACATCTGGTGGCTCGCGGCGGGCGCCTTCGTCGCGCTGATCGCGACGGTCATCCTGCACACGTTCAACTACGTCCGCGATTTCCACATTCCGGCGGAAGAGGTGACGGCCGTCGAAGGCGAGCGCACCCGACTGCTTTCGGCGGGGGCCTGAGCCATGGCGACGCTTGCCGCAGACGCTTCGACGGTCCCGGCCGACAGAGGGACGGACTTCTATCTCCGGGAGGAGCACCACCCCGAGAACGGGACGCTGCTCGGCTTCTGGATCTACCTGATGAGCGACTGCCTGGTGTTCGCGTGCCTGTTCGCGACCTACGGCGTGCTCGGGCGGAACTACGCGGCCGGTCCTTCGGGCAAGGACCTGTTCGACCTCGGCCTCGTCGCGCTCAACACCTCGATGCTGCTGCTGTCGTCCATCACCTACGGCTTCGCCATGCTCGAAATGGCCAAGAACCGCGCCGGAACGACGCTGTTCTGGCTCGGCGTGACGGGCCTGTTCGGCATGGCGTTCCTCGGGATCGAGCTCTACGAGTTCCACCATCTGATCGAAGAGGGAGCGACGCCCCAGCGCAGCGCGTTCCTGTCGTCCTTCTTCACCTTGGTGGGGACGCACGGGCTGCATGTGACCTTCGGCGTCATCTGGCTCGCGACCCTCATGGTCCAGGTCGCCCAGCGCGGCCTGATCCCCGAGAACCGCAGGCGGCTAATGTGCCTGTCGATGTTCTGGCACTTCCTCGACGTCGTGTGGATCGGCGTCTTCACCTTCGTCTATCTGATGGGGACGCTGTGATGAGCGCCGACGCCCACGCGCACGGCCAAAACGCGCACGGCCACGACGACCACGGCCATGGCGGCGGCCATCAGGGCTCGATGAGGGACTACCTCACCGGCTTCTCGCTGTCGGTCATCCTGACCGCGATCCCGTTCTGGATCGTGATGGGCGACGTGTTCCGCGAGCCGACGACGGCGGCGATCGTCGTGATGGCCTTCGCCGTCGCCCAGATCTTCGTCCACATGGTCTACTTCCTCCATATGAGCCCCAAGTCGGAGGGCGGCTGGACCATGATGGCCATGATCTTCACGGTCGTGCTGGTGCTGATCACCCTCGCCGGCTCGTTCTGGGTGATGTTCCACCTGAACGCCAACATGATGCCCATGTCGCCGCACGAGATGGACGGGATGAACGCGCCGAAGTGACCGTTCCGCGGACATGTGCGGCCGCCGAGGGCCGCGGCGGCTGACGGTCGGCGGGACAAAGGCGGCGGAGGCCGACATGCCGGGCGCGCGGCGCCGCTCCCCCCTCGCGCTTGCGGCTCTCGCCGTCGGAGCGCTTGCGGCTTTCGCGGGTTTCACCGCTCTCGGGCTGTGGCAGCTCGAGCGTCGGACCTGGAAGCTCGATCTGATCGCGCGCGTGGAGGCTCGGATCCATGCGCCGCCGGCGGCGGCCCCGGGGCCGGCGCAATGGCCCGCCATCTCCGCCGCGGACGATGAGTACCGGCGCGTCCGGCTGACCGGGCGCTTCCTTCCCGGGCGGGAGACGCTGACGCAGGCCGCGACCGATCTTGGGGCCGGCTACTGGGTCCTCACGCCGTTCCGCACGACCGAAGGCTTCACGGTGCTCGTCAACCGGGGCTTCGTCTCGCCGGAGCGGCGCGATCCGGCGACGCGGGGAGGGGATGCGCCCTCCGGCGAGGCCACGGTCGTCGGCCTGTTGCGGATCAGCGAGCCGCATGGCGGCTTCCTCAGAGCGAACGAGCCGGAGGCCGATCGCTGGCGCTCGCGCGACGTCGCGGCGATCTCGGCCGCCCGCGGGCTGGGCGAGACGGCGCCGTATTTCGTCGACGCCGACGCGACCCCCAATCCGGGCGGCTGGCCGGTCGGAGGCCTGACCGTCGTCGCCTTCCGCAACAGCCACCTCATCTACGCGCTGACCTGGTTCGCGCTTGGGCTGATGGTCGTCGTAGGCGCCGCGATCGTCGCGCGCCACGAGGCGAAGGCGCGCGGCGCGAAGGGGGACCGGATGCGTTGAGACGGACCGGTCGGAGGTCCGACGGGATGTATTGAGCAAAGACAATTTGCCATTATTGATCGTGCAGAAATAAATCGTGCTCAATGCAAGTCTGGCTCCTCGTCACTGTTCGTACGTTCCTTCGGACGCCCGCTGGAAGCGTCCGCGCAGAGGCCGAAAACGCCCGCGCCGGGACAGACAGGAGCCGACGGACATGACGACGACCCGAAATGAGAACCATGCGCATTCGGACGTTGACGCGGTGGACTGGGACGCCGGCCGGCGCGCGTTCATTCGCAAGATCGGTCGGACGGCTGCAGGCGCGGCCGTCTTCGGGGCCGTCGGCGCCGGCGTGGCTCCCGCGGCCAAGGCCCAGTCCGCCAATGTCGATCTCGACGTTCTGAACTTCGCGCTGCAGCTCGAATATCTCGAGGCCGAATTCTATCTTCGCGCCGCGTTCGGTCGCGGCCTCGCCGATGGCGACGTCACGGGAACCGGCAGGGCCGGCGCCGTGCGCGGCGGCCGCAAAGTCAATTTCGCGACCCGCAACATCCGGCTCTACGCCGAGGAGATCGCGAACGACGAGGAAGCCCACGTTAAGCTGCTGCGCTCGGCGCTCGGCGGGGCCCGGGTCGCCCGTCCCCAGATCAATCTCAAGGAGAGCTTCACCGCGGCCGCCACCGCCGCGAAGCTGATCCAGCCTGGCCAGGAGTTCGATCCGTTCGCGAACGAGAATAACTTCCTGCTGGCGTCCTTCATCTTCGAGGACGTCGGCGTGACCGCCTACAAGGGCGCAGCTCCTCTGCTCACCGACAAGGCCATCCTCGAGACGGCCGCCGGACTCCTCGGCGTCGAGGCCTATCACGCCGGCATCATCCGGACGCTCCTCTTCTCCAAGGAGCTGTATCTCGAAGCCCGCGCGATCTCGGAAGCCCGCGACTCGCTCGACGGTTCGAGCAATCTCGACAAGGGCATCGGCAATCCCGCCGGTTCGAACCTCGTTCCGACCGACCGGAACGCGTTGGCCTTCAGCCGTTCGGTTCCGCAGGTGAAGTCGATCGTGTTTCTGAGTGCCGGCGCGTCGAAAGGCGGGTTCTTCCCGCTCGGGATCAACGGCGCCTTCGCCTGAAGCTTGGCGCTTGACGATCGGAGCGCGTCGCCGGATCGCGGCGCGCTCCACCCTTGGCGCTATTCGTCGGCCGCCTCCGGAGGATTGCCCGGCGTCCGCGCGGCGTCCGGCGTCACCGGCGGAGCCTCGTCGAGCTCGTCGGTCGGCGAAGCCGGCTCCTTCGATCGATCGAACAGGCGATATTCCTCCTCACGCTCGTTCAGGGTCAGCCGGAGCGCGACCGGATCGATCGTGGTGACGAGCCAGCCGCCGATCTGGTCGCCCAGCCGAAGCCGCTCCGTCTTTCCGGATTCCGCGTTCTCGACCACGGCGACGGCGCCGTCGGGTCCTTCGGCTATTCCTGCGAGCCGAAGCTCCGGCGCCGGCGCGTCCGGAGGAGGCGCAGGCTCCGGCTCTGGTTGGGGCTCCGGCTCCGGCGCGGCCGCGACCTCTTCCGGCGGCTCCGGCCGTCGGCGCGACGCCGTGAACAGAGGGGCGTCCCGAAATCCCGTCAGGGACTGCTTGTCGAGCGCGCTCAGGGGATTGAGGGCCTCGACCGCCGGGCGGTCTCCGTCGGGAGCGGGCTCCTGCGCGAGCGCGGTCGCCGCCGCGAGCGCGCAGCCTGAGAGCAGCAGCGCGATCCGCCTCATGACGGCGTCTTCCGGTAGCCGCGCACGACGAGGCTCGCTCTGAGCGTCGGATCCTCGGCGTCGTCGGAGTCGCCGACGCGCCGCGCCTCCAGACGTTGCACGGTAAGGATGGGCAGGCCGGTCTCCAGCCCGTAGAGCAGGTCGAGGAGGCCGTCGTTCTTGGCGTCGAAGGTGACGCGAAGGTCGACGCGGCCGTCGTCGGCGGCTTCGGGGTCGGCGAGGTCACCGCCGGGCTCCTGAGTTTCGATCAGTTTGCCGGCGACCGCTTCGACCCTGTCGGTCAGCAGCTTCTGAAGCTCCGCCCGCGCGAGCTCGCGTTCCGCGCCCGGCAGATACATCGCCGACACGTCCGTCTTGGCGCCTCCGGCGACGGACCCCAGACGCGCGACGCGACGCTCCAGCGCGGCCACCGTCCGTTCCTGCCCGTCGGCCAGCGCGTCGGCGTCGTGCGCGGCGACGAGGTCGAACGCCGCGAAGCCGAGGGCGACGAGCGGAAGCGCGATCGCGATCGCAGCCGTCGCGCGCCGTCGCCAGAGGATGTTGCGGTCCGCGGGCGAGGTCATGGCAGGGCCGGATCAGGGGCGGCCGTCGCCCCGTCCGTGGGAGCCGCCGGCGCGCCCAGCCGGGCGGCGACGATCTCGAAGCTGTCGCGGCCGTCCGGCGTGCGGGTGACGGGCGCCGCGAAGCGCGCGCCCCGGAGCGCGCCGCTCGCCTCGAGCTGGGCGATCAACGCCGGAGCGGCCGCCGAGAACCCGGTCAGGCGGATGCGCTCCTCTTCGATTTCGAGGCCGCGCAGAACCGTGTCCTTCGGCAGCGCCCGCGCGAACCGATCAATCAGCACGACCATCGCCGTGTCGGGCCGCTTGGCGTCCGTCAACGCGGCCTCGCGTGAACCTTTGCCCCCGCCGATCGCGTCCTGCAGCGCCCGGCGCGCGGCGGCGGACCTCGCCTCCAGGCCTTCGAGCCGGTTTTCGGCCGCATAGGCGAGATAGCCGGAAACGGCGACGAGCGGGACGACGACGGCGGCCGCGGCTGCGGCCCCAAGGACGACGAGGCGGCGGGCCCTCCGCGCCATCGGATCCGCCTTGCCGCGCCACAGATCGATCGTGAGCGTAGCGTCCAGCGGCTCCGCGGCGCTGCCGATCGCGGTCGGCGTGAGGCCGCGTTCTTCGGCCCGCCTGATCCATTGGTCCGCGATGTCGCGCGAGGTCGCCGCGAAGTCGACCGTCACCTCGCCGGAGGAAGTCTCGCCCGTGACGCGGTAGCCGTAGAGCGCGCGGTCGGGCGACCAGGGCACCAGGCGCTCGAGCCGATGTTCGAGGATCGGCTCGAGAAAGTCCCGCCCCGCGGCGGGCAGGGTCAGGGTCTGCGTCAACACGGCTTCGGCGGGCAGACGAAGTTCGACCGTTCCGCCCCCGGCCGTTCGCGCGCCCGGCGCGACGGGCTGGACGCCGCCTTTGGGGGACGCCTTGTAGACGCCGAGCGCGCCGCCCGGCTCCGCGACGGCGACCGTGCGGCCGCCGCCATTCCCCGCGAAACGGGAGACGATCGCGGCGAGGTCGTCGACGGCGGTGTTCAGAACGCCTGAAAGAGTCACGTCAGCCTGCGCTCCTCGGGGGCGCGTCCGGCGCGCGCGCCGCGCGATGGTAATCCGGCGCCATGACGGGTCAATGCGACGGCGGCGAACGGCGTCAGCCGGTGGTCCTCAGCACCTCGGCGAGCGAGGTCACGCCTCGGCCGGCCTTGCGCAGCCCGTCCTCCAGCATGGTGGTGAGTCCGCCGCGGCGCGCGGCGGCCAGCACCGCCGCCGGATCGAGGTCGGTGCGGATCAGCGCGCGCACGCCGTCGTCGACCTTCATCGCCTCGAACACGCCGACGCGGCCGCGGTAGCCGGTCTGGCCGCAGGCCGCGCAGCCGGGGGCGGACCAGAACTGGGCGCCGGGCTCCAGCCGGAAGCCCCGCTCCTCGGCCACCGCCGCGGCCGCGGTCGTCGCGGCGTCGTCCGGGCGCTTGCACCGATCGCACAGCCGGCGGACCAGGCGCTGGCCGAGAACGCCGCGGAGCGCGGAGGCGATCAGATAGGGCTCGACGCCCATGTCCGCGAGGCGCACCACCGCGTCCGTCGCCGAGTTGGTGTGCAGCGTGGTCAGCACGAGATGGCCGGTGAGGGCGGCCTGCGCGCCGACCGCGGCCGTCTCGCGGTCGCGCATCTCGCCGACCATGATCACGTCGGGGTCATGCCGCAGGAAGGAGCGCAGCGCGGTCGCGAAGGTCAGGCCGATCGCCGGCTTGATCTGGGTCTGGTGGATGCCCGGAAGCTGGTATTCGATCGGGTCCTCGACCGTCACGATCTTGCGGGCCGGATCGTTCAGGATCTGCATCGCGGTTGCGAGCGTCGTGGTCTTGCCGGAGCCCGTCGGGCCCGTGACGATGACGATGCCGTGGGGCTCGGCGAGCAGCGCCTCGAAGGTCCGGCGGTCGCGACCGGTAAGGCCGATGCGCTCGAACTCGAGCAGGCGCGAGTCGCGGAGCAGGATGCGCAGAACGGCGGTCTCGCCGTACATCGTCGGCATGGTCGCGACGCGCAGGTCCGCCTCGGCCCGGCCGACGAACACGTTGGCCCGGCCGTCCTGCGGCAGCCGTCGTTCGGCGATGTCGAGGCCGGCCAGAATCTTCACGCGCGAGATCACCGCCGGCGCGAGGCCCTTGGGCGCGGTCTGCTCCGTGCGCAGATGGCCGTCGACCCGCAGCCGGATGCGCAGCTCGTCGCGGCCGGTCTCGATGTGGATGTCGGTCGCCCCGGTTTCGACCGCCCGCTCCAGCAGATTGTCGATCAGGCGCACGACCGGAGCGCCGCGCGCCAGGTCCTTCAGCGCCTCGACCGAATCCTGCGCCGAGGCGTCCGCGGCGTGGGCGAAGGCGTCCGCGCCGCCGTCGCGCGGGGTGGACGCGGCGGCCGTCTGCTCGAACAGCAGATCGACCTCTTCGAAGGAGACCAGCACGAGCGCGGGTTCCCGCCCGAGAGCGAGCCGGACGGCGTCGAGGGCGGGTCGGGGGGAGGGGTCGGCGAGCGCGAGCGCAGGCCCCCCGTCCCGTTCGAAGGGATAGGCGCGCGCATCGCGCAGGAAGTTGCGGGAGAGGCCCTCCGTCAGCGCCGGCGCCTCGGCGACTTCGGCGAAGGACAACCGCGGCAGGCCGTGCAGAGTGGCGAGCGCGTCGGCGAGATCGGGTCCCGCGACCGCGCCGGCGCGCCACAGCGCCTCCGCCTCGCCGACGGCGTCGTCGGCGACCGGTCGTCGGTCGGCTTCGAACGCCGGGGCGATCAGGCCGAGGCGGGTCAGGTGCCCGGCGAGATCTTTGGATCCGGGAAGCGGCGCGTTCATCTCACTCGCCCTGTCGGGATGTCCCCGAGCATAGCCGCGACCGGGGGATCGGCCAAACGACGACGCGCGCCGGCCGGGCCGGCGCGCGCTCACCTTGCGGTCGGCGTTCTCAATGGCGGGTTTACGACGACGCGGGCGTGACGCCGCGGGAGCCGCCGTCATTCGGGCAGTGCGGGTGGCCGGAGGTGGCGCCGAAGGTCAGGCGGTCGTCGCCGGAGCTGGGCGTCTTGCCGAGCAGCGTCCGGGTCCGCCACGCGGTGGAGTGGTCGGCGCAGGCGGTGTCGCCGGAGAGCCCAAGGCCGCCGATCGCCTTCACGCCGCGGTAGAGGCCAAGGCCGCCGCCGAAGGTGATGGTGCCGCCGACGCGCTTGCCGATCATCGGGTCGCTTTCCGTTCCGAAGGCGGAGTAGTCGCCGTCATAGGCGTCTTCGGACGACACCGGGTTGCCGGCGTTGAGGCCGAACAGCGGATTGCCGCCGCTCGGGCTCGGCTGCACCCAGGGGTAGAGCATCGCGGTCGAGATCGGCCCGCCGTCGAGGCTGAGCCCGTTCGCCGTGAAGGCCTTTGCGGCCGCGATCTGGCGGCTGAGCAGCCATTGGCTTCCGGCCGTGGCGCCGGAATAGGCGACGGCGCAGACCTGTCCGGTGCGGTTCACCACCACGCCCCAGAAGTTGTTGTTGAGGCCGGTGCTGTCGGCGTCGGCGGCGGTGGAGAGCGCCGTCTTGAGCTGGGCGTGGCTCACGGGGCAGTCGACGGCCTGGGCCGCGGCGGGCTCGACCCTCGCTGCGGCGGCTGCGGAACCGAGCGCTACGGCCCAGAGGGCCGCGACCTTGCGAAACGATTGCGTCATTGTCGTATCCCTCGAAACATGAACGATCATCGGGTTCCGTCGCGTCCGGCCCCGCGCGCACTGATCCGCCGCGCAAGCCGCCCGGTTCGCGCAGGTGATCGAGGCGCACGCTCCCGCCCGGCGCGAAGGCCGGTGAAAGCGCGCACTCATCTGAGAAACGAGGCTCTGGAACGCTGAACGCGACGGCGGCGCGACGCATGCCGACTTCATGTCGGCACAGGTCACGACGCTGCATACCAAACCGTGACCAAACACGCGCTGTCAATCCGCAAGATCGCGTATGGCGACGTGCATAGTCGGGCTGAGCTTCATGTGTTCGGTCGAGCACTTGCGTGCTCAAATCTTAACGCCGCGCGCCGTCCGGCGATTCGACCGCCACGGCGGCGGCGGACCGCGGTTCGGCCGCCAACGCGACCGATGTCGGGCCCCGTGATGTTGCCTTCCGACATCAACGAGCCGGCGATCGCTCCCGAGCGTCGCGATGGGAGCGATCCTGGAGCGACGCCCTGTCGGCGCCAGCAAGCATTGACTGTCGCGCCGCGAGTCCCGCGTCGCGCCGCCGTCGCCGCGCGCCGCCCCAGGGCCAAGCAGACGGCCAGAGTCGAGCGCCGGCCACGCCCGCTCCTGTGCTTTCGCTTTGTCTCAACTCATAACGATTCATTAAGCCGTCATCTAAGTGCTTCAACCTTCAGCATAGTGTACGACGTATGCGGAGGATGCGCTCGAAGGCCCTCCTCATTCATCAAATAAGACTTGTTTTTCGATATAATCGTGTGCGTTTGACTTTTGTATGCGGCGCGCATTGAATGAAATCAGGAAGCCTCGGGGGCTTCGAACGGTCGGGGTACGACGATGCGCGCGGTTCGGTTGGTCGCCGTCGGGGCGTGCTTCGCCGCGCTCGCGGCGTGTTCCGCGACGGACGATAACGCCTCGGGGCCTTCGTTGCTGAACACGGCGCTGTCGGTCGACACCAGCGCCCGCAAGCCGCGGCCGGACACCGACACGTCCGGCGCCCTCAATCTGTCCGTCCCCAACTCGGCCAGCGCCTTCGCGTCGAGCGACGCGGCGCCCGGGCAGAACCCCGCGCTGAAGCGCGTCGCGTTCGTCGGCGCGCTGGAAGATGAAGGCGGCGGCGACGCGGAGGCCCAGAACGGCAGCTATCGCCTCAATTTCGAGAACGCCGACATCCGCGGCGTCGTGCAGGCCGTGCTCGGCGAGACGCTGCGCCAGAACTACACGATGACCGAGGACGTCTCCGGCAAGGTCACGATCTCGTCGCCGCGATCGCTGACCGCTCAGGAACTGCTGTCGGCGCTTGAATCCGCCTTAAACGCCAACGGCTTCTCCATGACCAAGGCGGCCGGAGGCTACCGCATCGCGCCGAGCGCGGTCGGCGGCGGCGTGGTCGACACGCCGTTCTCGACGCAGCCGAGCTTCGGCGTCTCGGTCGTGCCGCTGCGCCACGTGTCCGCCGCGACCATGGGCCGGCTGATCTCGGGCTTCGTCACCGAGACGGACGGACTGCGGGTCGACGCCGCCCGAAACGCCGTCGTGGTGCGCGGACCGGGCGCCAAGCGGCAGGAGGCGGTCCAGGCGATCATGTCCTTCGATGCCGACTGGATGCAGAACCAGGCGGTCGGCCTCTACGAGGTGCGGCAGGCAACGCCGGAGGCCGTCGTCTCCGAGCTCAACCGCGTGTTTGACAGCCAGCAGGCCGGCGCGGCGGGCGGCGTGATCCAGTTCAAGCCGATCAGCCGGCTGCGCGCGGTGATGGTCGTGACCAAGAACCCCGGGCTCTTGAAGCGAGCGGAAAGCTGGGTGAAGCGGCTCGACCGCGACAGCGCAAGCGGCGGCGAGAACGTGTTCGTCTACAAGGCGCGCTACCGCGATTCCAAGGAGCTTGCGCGCATCATCACGAGCCTGTTCCGGGCCGGCGGCGACGGCGGCCGCGGCGCGTCGAAGGCCGGAACCGACTCGCCGTCCACGAGCGGCTCCGGCTCCGGCTTCGGCGGCTCCGCGGACGACGGTTTCGGCGGCGCCTCCGGCGGGTCGTCGGCGTCGCCGTCCGCGCGCGCGTCGGGCGCCTTCCAGAACGTGCGCAGCAGCGCGACGGGCGGCGGCGCGGCGTCGGCCTTCAACAACCCCAATTTCGACGCGCCTCCGGACGGCCAGGCGGGCGAGGGCGGCTCGTCCGCAGGCGCGGCTGGATCGCTCGACCTCACCACCAAGGAGGCCTCGCAGTCCTCGAACCTTCTGGTGTCGTCTGATCCGGCGAACAACGCCGTCGTGGTCTATTCCGACGGCTACACCTATCAGAAGATCCTGTCGGCGCTTCGCCAGCTCGACAGCGCGCCGCTGCAGGTCGCGATCCAGGCGACGATCGCCGAAGTCCAGCTCAACGACAATATGAAACAAGGCGTCGAGTATTTCGTGAAGTCGAACAGCGTCGGGCTCGGCAAGGACAAGGGTTCGGTCAGCCTGTTCGGCGGGGCCGCCAACACGCTTCAGAAGCAGATCCCCGGCTTCAACGTGCTGCTCGGCGCAAACAGCAACGCCGACGTGATCATCTCGGCGCTCGACCAGGTGACGAACGTCGAGGTGCTGTCGTCGCCGTCGCTCGTGGTCGCGGAGAACCAGCCGGCGAACTTCCAGGTCGGCGACGAGGTGCCGATCACCGTGCGGCAGGCGCAGAGCGTGGAGAACGTCGATTCCCCGCTGGTCAACCAGATCGAGTTCCGCGACACCGGCGTGATCCTCAACGTCACGCCGCGCATCGGCACGAACGACGCCGTGACCATGCAGATCGAGCAGGAGATCTCCGCAGTGGTCGGCGGCGGCGACTCCCTGACGCCGACGATCTCCAAGCGCCGGGTGAAGAGCAACATTTCGGTGACGAGCGGCCAGACGGTGCTGCTCGCCGGACTGATCTCGAAGCGCAACGAGCGGGGCAAGAACGGCATTCCGATCCTCGGCGACCTGCCGGCCGTGGGCGCGCTGTTCAGTCAGAGGAACAGTTCGCTCGGACGGACCGAGCTCGTCGTCTTCATTCGCCCCACCGTGATCCGCAACGGCGAGGACGCCGCCTCGGTCGCGGACGAGTTCCGCTCCCGTCTGATGATGAACAAGGCGGCGGCGGCCGTCACGAAGTAGCGCGATGGCGATGAGGGCAGGCCTGATCGAGGTCGCCGGCGCGCTTGGCGCCCTCGTCCTTGCGGCTGCGATAGCGCTCGTCCCGGCCGTCGGGCCGATCGGCGCGCCGCTCGGGCTCGCGGTGGTGGTCGGCTGGATCATGTGGCGGGACGCCCGGGATTTCGTCATTCCCGACGGCGCCGCGGTCGCGCTCGCGGCGCTCGCCTTCGCCGCGCGCCTGTCGGCGGACGGCTATTCCATCGACGCCGCGCTCTCCGCGGCGGCCGACGGCGCGCTCTGCGGCGGGGCGCTATGGATCGTTCGCGAGGCGTATTTCCGGCTGCGGGGCCATGACGGGCTCGGCTTCGGCGACGTCAAGCTCGCCGCCGCCGCCGGCGTGCTCGTCGGGGCCTACGGCTTCGCGCTCGCCTTGCTCGCGGCGAGCCTCGCCGGCCTCGGCGTCGCCGCCCTCAGGGCCCGACGGCCGGGCGAACGCCTGCCGCTCGGCGCGCTGCTCGCTCCCGCGGTCCTCGCCGTCTGGGCGGCGGGGCTCGCCGCCTTTCCCGGTGTGTTCGGATGACGCCGCGCGCCCCAGCCGCGGACGGCTGACGCCATGACGACCTTCGCCTACCGCGCGATCAACCCTGCGGGAAAGATGATCACAGGCGCCATGGACGGCGCGTCGCGGGCCGACGTGCTGGCCGAGCTCGACCGGTCAGGCTTCACGCCGATCTCCGCGGAGGTCGCGACCAGCGCCGCCGGTCGGAGCTGGCGCGAGCGGCTGACGCCGGAGCCGAGCCCGGAGCACATCACCGGCTTCACCGTCGATCTCGCAATGCTGATCAAGGGCGGCGTCGCGCTCGACCAGGCGCTGCTGATCCTGACCCAGATGGAGACGCGGCGCTGGCTCGTGAAGCTCGTGCAGTCGCTGCATGTCCAGCTCGCGGGCGGCGCGAGCTTCAGCCAGGTGCTGGCGGCGCATCCGCGGCTGTTCCCGCCGGTCTATGTCCAGACGATCGCGGTCGCCGAGAATGCGGGCCGGCTCGGCGAGGCGTTGACCGACATCGCCGAGGAGCGCCAGCGCAACGAGCGCCTGAGGCGCGCCTTCATCTCGGCGATCGCCTATCCCGCCTTCCTGATCGTCGCCGCGCTCGGGGTGCTGTGCTTCGTGCTGCTCTATGTCGTGCCGCAGTTCGAGGGCGCGTTGCAGGGCTTCCGCAGCAAGATGTCGTCGTCGACGACGTTCGTCTTCGACCTGTCCCACGCCTTTCGCGAGAATGTCGATTACATCGTGGTCGCGGCGGCCGTCGTGCTGTTCGGGCTGCTGATCGTCGGACGGATGGGCAAGAAGGGCGTCTTCGTCCGCCTGTTCGCGCGGCTGCCCTTCACCCGCACGATCCTGGCGCATGAGCTCACCGTCACCTTCTGCCGCACGCTCTCGATCCTGCTTGCGAACGGCGTGCCGATCACGACGTCGCTCCGCCTGATCCGGGACATCGTGCGCCTGCCGTCGGCGGCGGCTGCGATCGACCAGACCATCGCCGACGTGAGGCAGGGCCAGCGGCTGACCGACTCGCTCGCGCGCCGCGCCATCGTGCCGTCGCATGTCACGCAGATGCTGCGCGTTGGAGAGGAATCGGGGAAGCTCGCCGACAGCGCGGCTCGGGTCGCAGGCTTCTACGAAGCCAAGCTCGAGACCTCTCTCAAGCGTCTCGCCGCGATCATCGGGCCCGTCATGATGATCGGCGTCGCTTGCCTCGTCGCATGGCTGATCATATCGGTGATGACGGCGCTCATCAGCATCAACGACCTGCTTGTGTAAGGCGGCACTGCGTCATGAGATCCAAAGCAAGACTTGCGGCCGGAGCGGCGCCGCGCGACCGGCAGGGCGGGTTCACGCTCGTCGAGCTTCTCGTGGTGCTCGTCATTATGAGCCTGATCATGGGGCTCGTCGGTCCGCGCGTGCTGAACTACCTGTCGAGCTCGCGCGAGCGAGCCGCCAAGCTCCAGATCGAATCCTTCGCGACCGCCCTCGACCTGTTCTATCTCGACACCGGTCGGTACCCGACGACCTCCGAGGGCCTTCAGGCTCTGGTCAAGGCGCCGCCGGGCCAGGACAAGTGGTCAGGCCCCTACATCCAGCAGGGCGCCGTGCCGCCCGATCCCTGGGGCGCGCCCTATGAGTACCGCTCGCCCGGCCGCACCAAGGCCTACGGCATCACGTCGCTCGGCTCCGACGGACGGCGCGGAGGCGAGAGTGACGCCGCCGACATCGTCCGGGACTGACCCCGGACGTTCCTCACCCCGGGCGTCGGTCGCCGGCTTCGCGCTGTTCGAACTGATGCTGACGCTTGCGCTGATCGCGTTGATCGCCTCGCTCGCGCTGCCACGGGCGCGGCCGTTCGACGGCGGCGCCGCCCTGCGCGTCAAGGCCTACGAGACGGCGGCTCTGCTGCGCGCCGATCGCGACGCCGCCCTGCGGAGCGATCGCGACGTTGCGAGCCGGGTGGATATCGCCTCGAAGCGCCTGAGCGCCGGCGCCACGCGGGACGCGGTCCTCTATCCCGACGCCATGACGCTGCGCCTCGTGACGCCGCGCCTCGACGGATTCCGGTTCTTCCGGGACGGTCGTTCGACGGGCGGAGAGCTCACGATCGGGGCCGGAGGGCAGTCGTTGCGGATCACGGTCGACGAACTGACCTCAGCCGTCGCGATCCGCGCCGCGGCCGGGGGCGCGCCATGACCGGGCGGTCCGATCCGCGATCGGGCTTCACCCTGATCGAGACGCTGGTCGCGCTGGTGGTGCTCGCGGTCGTCATGCTGGTCGCGCAGCGCGGCATGGTGGCCGCCCGCTTCGGACTCGACCGCGTGCAGTCGGCGACGGCGGCGCAGACCGTCGCGCGCGGCATCGTCGAGACCCAGCTCGACCAGTTGGCGCCGGAACCCGGAATCCGCGAAGGCGTGACCGACAGCCTCGCCTGGACGGTGGTCGCGGAGCCGCTCGACCTGCCGTTTCCAGCTCCGCCCATGCCGGCGCAGGCGGTGCGCGATCGCGCCGACGGCGGTCCGCCGGGGATGGCGGCCGCACGGGCGTCGCGCCCCACGGATGACGGCGCGCCGACCGAGACGCAAGGGAGATGGCGGCCGCTGCGCGTCACCGTGCGGGTCGCCAACGGCCGAGGCGTCCCCCTGACGGTCGAAACCGTCCATGTCGTGAAGGAGCCTTAAGATGGGCGCCCGTCGGCGAGGGAGGAGCGACGCCGGCTATCTGCTCGTCGAGGCGCTGGCGGCGCTCGCGCTCAGCGCGCTCGTTCTCGGAGCCCTGGTCTCGCTGACGGGCGTGCTGAAGCGCGCGGCCGACAAGGCGGCGTTCGGCGTCCAGGAGATCGAGGTCGCGGGCCGGGCCGTGCATGCCCTCGCCGGAGAGATCCGCCGCGCCGCACATGTCCGCTGGGCCGCCGCCGGACCGAAGGCGACGCGCGCCTTCGTGTTCTCGGGCTCCCCCGATCAGGTGACCTTCGCGCTGCTTCCGCGCCAGGACACCGGCTTGCGGGCGCCGGTCGCGGTGGCCTACCAGATCGCGCCCGACGGCGATCTGCTGCGCGCCGAAGGTCCGATCGAGCCGGATCTGACCGGCGCGGGGGATCTCGATCTTGGCCGGGTCGCGCGCATTCCGCTCGAAGGCCGGAGACTGCGCTTCGCCTATGTCGGGCGCCAGACCGGCGGCGGCGAGATCGTCACGGACGTTTGGGCCGACCCGTTGAAGATGCCGGCGGCGATGCGCATCGACCGGCTGGACGCGGCCGGCTCGATCGTCGCGTCGCTGCGCGTACCGCTGCTGATCGACGGCGAATCCGGCTGCGCCGGGCAAACCGGCTTCTGCAGCCGGGCGCCGAATTCGGAAAAGCCGGCCGCCGCTGAAGGCGCGGGCGCCGCGCCCTCGGCGAGCGGAGAGCCGGAGTGAACCGGCGGAGCCGACAGCGGCGCGGCGGCCGGGAGGGCTTCATCCTGATCTCGGTCCTGGGCGCGCTGATCGTGCTCGCCGGACTGGTCGCCGCGGCGTCCTATCTCGTGCGGACCGCCGCGACGGGGGCGGCGGCGCTGCGCGACGAACTCGCGGCCGACGCGCTCCTCAGGTCGGGCGTGGAACTCGCCGCCTACCAGCTCTTCATGCTGAAGCGGCCGGCGGGCGATCTGTCGGGACAGCGCATCCGGCTGAACGACGGCGTGATCACGCTTGCGGCCGTCGCCGAGCAGGGCAAGATCGACCTCAACGGCGCTCCCCCCGAGGCGCTCGCCAGCCTGTGGAAGGCGGCGGGCGCGCCGCGCCTCGATCCGCGCGCCTTCGCCGCCCGCGTGGTCGACTATCGCGACGAGGACGGGGAGCGCACGCGCAATGGCGGCGCCGAAGCCGCGGACTACGCCGCCGCCGGCAAGAAGGGACCGGCGAACGCGCCGTTCGAGCAGATCGACGAACTGCAGAACGTGCTGGGCGTCGAGCCGGACGACGTCCGGGCGCTCGCGCCGCTGGTCACCGTGCACAATCCGTCCGGAAAGATCGCCGCCTTCGACGCCGCGCCGGGCGTGATCGAGGCCTTGCCCGAGGGCGCGACGCTCGCCGGCCGGATCGCCGCGCTGCGGTCGCGCCAGCTCGAGGACCCCGAAGGGGCGGTCGCCTCGCTCGGCCAAGCCGGCGGCCTCGTGTCGCTCGATCGCGCGCAGTCGGCCTTCACGGTCCGCATCGAAGCCGTCCGCGGGCGCTTCGTCCGCACCGTCGACGTGGTGCTGACCGCCTCGCGCGCGCCGGAAGCGCTCTATTTCGTGACCGAGTGGACGGACGGTCCGTCCCGCTGAACCTGCGCGCGCAATCTGATCGGCGCACGCCTTCGTGATGCGCCGCCCTGCACCCCGCACGCGCCGCCCCGGGTAAGGCGAGCGGAGCGGCGTTCCGAGATCGCTCCTCGTCGCACCGACGACAACAAGGGGAGAGCACGGACGTGGCTGTCATCAACGGCACCATCCTCAACGACTTCATCCATCGCGCCGGAGACGGCAGGACGCCGCCTCAAGGCGCGGTCGAGAACGACGGCGTCACCGCCGGCCCGGACACGATCACGGGCGGACTGGGCGACGACACGATCTTCGGAGACGGCGGCGACGACGTGGCGAATGTCGACCTAACGCTCGACGGCGCCGACGAGGTCGACCTCGGCGACGGGATGGACAGGGTGAACGTCGACGCCATGGCGTCGACCAATGTGCGCCTGACCTTCACAAGTTCTGAGGTGGGAAACGGCCTGGCGACCGACGGCGGCGCCATGACGAACCAGGACGGCGGACTCGCCGTGCGCATGCAGGGTGAAATCACCGGCGTTCCGAGCGGACCCGTCGGCCGCTACGACGACGAGGGCGTCACCTTCGTCGGCGGCGCAGGCGTCACCTTCGACGTGCGCGACCTCGTGTCGGGCGTGGCGCGCGGCGAGCAGTTCGAAGTCGTGACGCTCGGAACGAGCGCGGCCGACACGCTGGACGCGGTCCAGTCGGCCCGCCCCTATTACATCAATGGCGGCCAGGGCGCCGACACGATCACCGACGGCTCGGCGAACGACTTCCTCGTCGGCGGCGCGGGCGATGACACGCTGACGGCGACGATGGGCGACGACAGCTTCATCGGCGGCGGCGGAAACGACGTCATCGCCGGCGGCGCGGGCTCGGACGTGGCGACGGTCAACGTGGCGACGGACGGGGCCGACCGGATCGATCTCGGGGCCGACGGCGACGTCGTCAACGTCGCGACCGCCACTGGCGCGACTACCAATGTGCGCCTGTTCTTCACCTCCTCCGAGGTAGGCAACGGTTCGGCGACCGACTCGGACACGATGGCCAAGCAGGACGGCGGACTCGCCGTGCGCATGCAGGCCGAGAACGCCGACGGCTTTCGCACCGGGCCCGTCACCCGGGTCGACGACGAGGGCGTGACCTTCGTGGCCGGCGCGGGCGTGACGTTCGACGTGCGCGACCTGGTCTCCGGCGCCCAGCGCGGCGAGGCGTTCGAAGTCGTGACGCTTGGAACGAGCGGGGCGGACGCGCTGACGGCCGTCCAGTCGGCGCGTCCGTACTACATCAACGCCGGACAGGGCGCAGACACCCTCACCGGCGGTTCGGGCGACGACTTTCTCGTCGGCGGCGCCGGCGCGGACATGATGTCGGGGCTTAACGGCGACGACAGCTACATCGTCGACAACGCCGGCGACGCGATCCTCGAAGGGCTCGGCGGCGGCGACGATCGCGTGCTGAGCTCGGTCAGCTTCTCGCTCGGCGGGCAGAACCTCGAGGATCTCACGCTGATGGGGACCTCGGCGATCAACGGCGTCGGCAATTCGCTCGACAACGTGCTTGTCGGCAACGCCGCCAGCAACGTGCTGAGCGGCCGCGTGGGCGCGGACACCATGGACGGCGGCGCCGGCAACGACGTCTTCGTCGTCGACGATGCCGGCGACGTGGTGATGGAGGCCGCGGGCGGCGGGATCGATCTGGTGCGAAGCCTGGTCGACTTTTCCGGGACGGGCGCGAACATCGAGAAGATCGCGCTCATCGGAACGGACGACGTCGACGCCGCCGGCAATTCGCTCGCGAACCGGATCATAGGCAACTCCGGCGACAACGCGATCAACGGCCGGCTCGGCGCGGACGTCCTCACCGGCGGCGCCGGCGCGGACACTTTCGTGTTCTCCTCGCCGCTCGGCCGGCCCAACATCGACCGCGTCACCGACTTCGGAAACGGCGACGACGGCTTCCTGCTCGACCGCGCCGCCTTCGCCGGACTTGATCTAGGCTCGCTCGACGAAGACGCGTTCACGGTCGGTCGGGCGGCGTCCGATGCCGAAGACCGGATCGTCTACAACAGCCAGAGCGGCGCGCTGATCTTCGACCGGGACGGCTCCGGCTCCCGGTTCGACGGCGTGAAATTCGCGCAGCTCGACGCCGGACTCACGCTGCGCGCGGACGATTTCTTCGTGGTCTGATCCGACGGATCTGACTCAATTCAGGGCCGGCGCTCGCGCGAGCGCCGGCCCTTCTTCATCTTACTTCCGTTCATTTCCGACGGGCCGCGACGATGGCCGGGCCCAAAACGACGGCGCATTAACCATTTGATAACGCCCTGGGGTTTGTTTACCCATCGGTAACGGTCGTCTCAGCCTTCGGGCGAACGGCCCGGGAACGGGGGACTATCGCCGGGATGACGGGACAACGCTTCATCCGCGCGGGCGCCGCTTCGGCGCTGGCTTTGCTCGCCGCAGGCTGCGCTCAAAAGCAGGCGGCCACGCTCGGGCCGGTCGCGAAGGTGAGCTACACCTCGGCCGATCGGGACTGCATGGCGCGGGCGATGTATTTCGAATCCCACCGCAGCGCCGACGAGGGCATGCTCGCGGTCGGAACGGTGGTGGCCAACCGGCTCAAATCCGGGCGCTACGGGGCGAGCGTCTGCGACGTCGTCGGCCAGAAGGGCCAGTTCGCGCCGGGCGTCATGACGCGCTCGATGGACGACGCCGGCGCCGAGCGGGCCCGCAAGACGGCCGAGGCCGTGCTGTCCGGCAAGCGCCACCCGGGCGTGCGGGACGCGATGTTCTTCCACACCGCGGGTCTACGGTTCCGCTACCCGAACATGCATTACGTGCTGGTCGCCGGCGGCAACGCTTTCTACGAGAAGCGCGAGACCGACGACAATCCGGCGATGGCGCGCGACAACGCCAAGTCGCGCGCGCTGGCGCTGGCTTATGCGCGCGTCGACCCGACGGGCGCCGCGAAGCCGATCGTGCTCGCCTCCGCCGAACCGCTGCCGCCCCTGTTGCCGCGAGACGCGGCGCCGTCACGGATCGCACAGCCTGTAGCGGCTCCCGTCGTGACCGCCTCCATCGCGACGGCGAGGCCGGAGACGTCGACCGCGTCTGTCGTCTCCGCCGCATCGGCCGTTCCCGTGCCGCAACCGCGGACAGCCGAACCGGCCGCACGCAGCGAACTCGCGGCGGTCGAGCCGCAGGCGCAGAAGCCCGGGGCGCTGCAGCGTCTGGCCGCCGATATGGCGGATCGGCCTGCGGCTTCGGACAAACCCAAGCGCACCATCAGCGTCGACGCCAAGCCGGTGCTTGCCTCCGCAGCGCCTATCGCGCGCGATCCCGAGCCTCAGGCGGCGCCGGCGCGGGGATCCCTCCTGTCGCCCACAGCCCGGGCCTGGTCGAGCTTCTCGTCAGACTCGGCCGGCTTCGCGCTGAACGAGACCCGCTGACCGCTATGTCCGGCCGGCGTCACTCGGTCGGCGCCGGCGCGCTGGCGTAGGCTTCGTTCGCCTCGTAGGGCATCTCTTGCTGGCCGGCGCCGTAGATCGGCTCCGGCGACGCCATTTGCGCGTCATACCCTTGCGCGGCCTGCCGCCGGGCGATCTCGGCCGCCGCCTCGCAGATCTCGGCGTCGCTCGCCTGGGCCCAGCGCGGATTGGTGGTGAAGTAATAGCGGCCGGGGCAGGCCGCGACACGGGGCGGCCGTCCGCGATTGGCGAAGCGGTCGTGGCCCTTCTTCAGCATCCTCCAGAACGGCATGTTCGGATCGTCGGCGTGGCGGGCCATGTTCTCTTCCGTCATCCGGAAGGGGAAGGCCTGGAACGGGATCGACTCCTGGCCGGAGAGCAGCGCCTCGCGCACGAGGCCGTAGATCTCCTCCATCCGCTTGTGGGTCATGGCGTAGCAGCCGACCGAATTGCAGCCGCCATGCACCATCAGATTGCTGCCCGTGCGGCCGAGCGAGCGGTCATAGGCGTTGGGAAAGCCCACATTGAAGGCGAGGTGGTTGCGCGAGTAGGGGTTCAGGCTGCTCCTGCCGATGGAGTAGAAGCCCTCGGGCGCCTGCCGGTCGCCTTCGCGCTGCTTCGGCCCGAGGGCCCCCGAGAATTTGCAGATCGGGTAGCTGCGCAGCAGGCCGTATTCGCCGGTGCGCTCCTGCTTCCAGACCTCGAGCACAGCCTCTTCCTTGAAGACGCGGATGAGGATCGGCGCCGCGCGCGGCATGTCGAGCTGCTTCATCAGGCTGACGGTCGCGACCGAGACCGAGCCGGTCTTCACCCTGCGCGTCTGATTGCCGGAAGAGCAGCCGGCGAGCGCCAGCGCGGCGAGCGTGAGGAGGACAAGGCCGAACGGCCTCGCCGACAGCGACGACGCACTCATATCGTCGGTCCAGTTCTGTTTACGCAACACAGACCGTCGAAACGCGACGGCCAGCCCTCAAAAGGGAGCCGGCCGCCAGTCTTGGCCGAATTCGATAACGCGGCGTTAAGCGCTGGATTTTCGGCGACTCACGCCTTCGCCACCTCGTGCCCGCCCATGATTTCGAGCGCGCGCACCAGGGCGGAATGGTCCCAGCCCGCGCCGCCATTGCCGACGCAGGCGGAGAACAGCTGCTGGGTGACGGCCGTCGCCGGCAGGCTGAGGCCGAGCGACCGCGCGCTCTCCAAAGCGAGGTTCAGGTCCTTCTGGTGGAGCGCGATCCGGAAGCCGGGATCGAAGGTGCGCTTGATCATCCGCTCGCCATGCAGCTCGAGGATGCGCGAGGTCGCGAGGCCGCCGGTCAGCGCCTGTCTCACCTTCGCTGGGTCCGCGCCGGCCTTCGAGGCGAACAGCAGCCCTTCCGCGACCGCGCCGATCGTCAGCGCCACCACGATCTGGTTCGCGACCTTCGCCACCTGGCCGGAGCCGACCGGGCCGACATGGGTGATGTTCTTGCCCATCAGCTCGAACAGCGGACGGATGGCCGCGACCGAGTCCTCCGTCCCGCCGACCATGATGGAGAGCGCCGCGTTCTTCGCGCCGACCTCGCCGCCCGAGACGGGCGCGTCGATATAATCCGCTCCCGTTGCCGCGACCCGCTCGGAAAAGGCGCGGGTCTCGATTGGCGAGATCGAGCTCATGTCGACGACCGTTTGGCCGGCCGACAGCCCTTCGGCCACGCCGTCAGGCCCGAACAGGACCGCCGCGACGTCCGGCGTGTCCGGCAGCATCAGAATGACGACGTCGGATTTCTCGGCGAGCTCCCTGGCCGTCGCGCACGCGACGCCGCCGGCCGCGACGAGCTCCTCCGGCACGGAGCGGCGGGATTTGAGGAACAGCGTGTGGCCGCCCGCGATGAGATGCCCGGCCATGGGCTTGCCCATGATGCCGAGACCGATGAAGCCGACGTTCATGTGGGTCTCCTGGTTCCAAAACTCTGCGGCGCGGCCTGTTGCGTGCTTGGAAACGGCCCTTCGGGCCTCCTCAGCATGAGGGAAGGAGGAGACGCCCGCCAGCTAGCGCCGGGTCACGGCCGCGAGGCCGGCCAGCGCCGCGGCCAGGAGAGCGAACGCGTCCGGCGCGCCCATCGTCCACAACGTCATGGCGCTGAAAAGGCACCAGGCGAGCGGGATCGTCGCCAGCGTGAGCCGCCGCCGCGACCCGCCCACCAGCGCAACGACCCCGAGCGCCGCTATGGCCGTCGGATCCGCGGTGACGCCGACGGCCTCGCTCGACGTCAGGCCCCGGCCGGCGGCAAGCGCGACGCCGGGGTAGGCGAGGGCGAGGATAAGCAGCGCGCCCCCGAGAGCGGTCCTCAGGCGGTCCGTCGGCTCCGGCCCTCGCCGGCGCGCGAACGCCGCTCCAAAGAGCAGCGCCCCGCCGCCGGCGCCGTAAAGGGGCGCGGCGTAGGCGATCGCCCAATTGATCGACGCGTAGCGCGCCCACAGAAAGCTCCACGCCACGAACAGCATGGCGATGCCTGCCGCCGCGAGGCCCGCCCGCGCCGTCGTCGGAGAGGGCCGCAGCAGCATCGCCCCGGTCAGCGCCGCGCCGAGCGCGACGAAGAGCGGCGGCAGCGGCCAGAGCGCGGCGTTGTGCGCGGCGACCAGCCGCCAGTAGACCCGCGGCGAGAACATCAGGAAGTCGGACGGCGCGTAGGTCCACCACTCCGACATCAGGCGTCGGCGACGGCGGCGGCGATCCTGGCGCGCAAGCCCTCGTCGGGCATGGGGCCGGCGGCGGCGGCGAGGTTCTCGCGGACATGCGCCGGATCGGACGTCGCCGGGATGGCGCAGGTCACGGCCGGGTGCGAGACGATGTGCTTGAGGATCAGCTGCGCCCAGCTCGTCGCCCCGAGCTCGGCGGCGAAACCGGGCAGTGGCGCGCCCGCAAGCGCTTCCGTCAGGTCGCCCTGCCGGAACGGCCGGTTGGCGATCACCGCGATGCCGCGCTCGCGCGCCAGAGGCAGGATGCGCGCCTCCGCCTCGCGGTCCAGCGGGTTGTAGGTGATCTGGACGAAGTCGAGCGGCTTGGCCGCCATGATCTTCGCGACGTCGCCGTGTCGCCGGCCCTCCGAGGTCGTGATCCCGACATAGCGCAGGCGGCCCTCGGCTTTCATCGCGAACAGCGTGTCGAGATTGGCCTCCCACGCGAGCAGATTGTGAACCTGCAGCAGATCGAACGACGGCACGCCCCAGAACGTTCGCGTGGTTTCGATCTGCGCCGGACCGCCCGAGCTCGTCCAGACCTTCTCGGCGGAGAAAAGCGCGGCCGGGCGGTTCAGAGCCTTCAGGCCATGGCCGATCGTGGTCTGCGACGAGCCGTACATCGGCGAGCAGTCGATCATCCGGCCGCCGCCGTCGAAAAACGCCTTCATCACCTCCGTGCAGCTCTTCAGCAAAGCGGCGTCGTCGCCGACGTTGAAGGTGATCCAGGTGCCGAGACCGATCGCCGGGATGGCCTCGCCAGTCGAGGGGATGGTTTTCGGCGACGGGACGGCGGCCGCCGCCGGGCGGGGAAAACTGGCGACCGCGCCGGCGGCGGCGAGGCCTGCGATCACGGATCTTCGGTTCGGGTCAGCGCTCTTTCGGCTCATGAACGGGAGACTAGCGCGAAGGTCGTTCAAGGGGAGCCGCCGCTCGCGCAGGCGTGTTCGAGGGGGCGGGCGTTGCCGGCCGTCAGCGCGCGCGGCGCGACAGCGCGCGTCGATAGAGCGTGCTGCGGCTGACGCCCAGCCGGCGGGCCGCTTCCGCGACGTTGCCGCCGGAGGCCTCGATCGCGGCGCGCATCGCACCGACGGCGAGCGCCTCGAGATTGCCCTCCGCGTTCGGCGCCGCGCCCGCCTGGAGCGGAGCGATCGTGGCGGGAAGCAGCTCCGGGCCGATCGCCTCGCCCGGATCTGACAGCGCGATCAGCGCCTTTAGGACTCCGACCAGTTCGCGGTGGTTGCCCGGCCAGTCGTGCCGCCGCAGTCGATCCAGCGTGGCGAGGGACAGCGTGCGGCCGCCGCGCGGCAGCCCGCGCCAGATCGCCTCGATCACGGAGCCGCGGTCAGCGTGCTCCCGCAGCGCCGGCAAGGCGAAGGTGAACTGCGCAAGCCGGAAATAGAGATCGGAGCGGAAACCGCCGTCGGCGGACATCGAGACGAGATCGCGGTGGGTCGCGCAGATGATGCGGATATCGAGCGGCGCCGGTCGGCCGCCGCCCAGCGGCTGCACCGCGCGCTCCTGGACCACCCGGAGCAGTCGCGCCTGCAATGTGAGCGGCATGTCGCCGATCTCGTCGAGGAACAGCACGCCGCCGTCGGCTTCGCGCAGCAGGCCGCGCGAGCCGGCCTTGCGGGCGCCGGTGAAGGCGCCGTGCTCGTAGCCGAACAGCTCGGATTCGATGAGACCCTCCGGCAACGCCGCGCAATTCACCGCAACGAAGGGCGATGTCGCGCGCGATCCCGCGGCATGGACGGCGCGGGCGAACATCTCCTTGCCCGACCCGGTCTCGCCGCGGATCAGGATCGGCACGTCGCCTTCGACGAGCCGCACCGCGCGCCGAAGGCTGGCCTCGGTCGCCGCGTCGAACACCGGGCCCTCGAGCTGTCGCGCGGGAGGCGCCGACGCAGCCGCCGGGTCGGAGAGCGGAGAGACCGACCTCGCTCCCGGAACCGCGATCGCCGGCTTGCGCATCCGCGCGTGCAGCGAGGCGCCCGAGCGGGTGACGAGCCGGCCGTCGGCCGCCGCGCGCGGTCGCCCGTCGAACAGATCGCCGAAGGAGCGGGCGCCGAGCGCGTTCCAGTCGAGGCCGAGAAGCTTCAGCCCGTGGCGGTTGGCGGCGACCAGGCGCGCGCCTTCGAAGACCAGCACGCCCTCGCGGGCCGTGCCGAGGAGATCGCGGTCGGCGTGCAGGCGCACCACGTCGCAGCTTTCGAAGCCGTCAGCGAACATGCGGTGCTCGATCTGGTCGACGCCCATGCGCACCAGCGACAGCGCGTGCGACAGGGCGATTTCGGCGCGGCCGGAGAAGTCCAGGGCGCCGACCATGGCGCCCCGCGGATCGAGGATCGGGGCGGCCGCGCAGCTCAGGATGCGATGCGGCTCGAAATAATGCTCGGCGCCGCGCACCTCCACCGCGCGCCGCTCGACCAGCGCGGTGCCGATCGCGTTGGTGCCGGTGGAGGCCTCCGCCCAGCGCACGCCGGGACGGAGCGCGACGCCCGCGGCCTTGCCCGCGAAGCTCGCGTCGCCGACGGCGTCCAGCACGAAGCCTGCGCCGTCCGTCAGGATGGCGAGCCCGCCGGTGTCGCGCGCCTCGATGGTCAGCGCCTCGAGCTCCGGCCGGCACAGCCGGATCAGCCGCTCGTTGCGCTCGTGGAGCTCGCGCAGCTCGATCGGTCCGACAGGCTCGATCGCGGGCCGGACATGGCTGTCGAAGCCGCGCTCGGCGCAGCGGCGCCACGACCGCAGGATCGTCGGCGGAACCAGTCCGGTCGACGTGTCGTTGCGCTCGAAGAAATCATGGCGCGCTTTGACGACGTCGGCGCGCGGACCGTTCGGGTCCATCGAAGAGTGTCCAGCCAGTCCGCCCGCCTGTCGCACCATGCGACAGGTGTCGCAGCGTTCATGTCGCAGCTGACGACAGTCTTTCACAGCGTGCGCGGCGGCGTCCAGACCTTGCACGGCGGCCGCCCGCCGGTCTCGAAACCATCCAAGCCGCCGCAACCACTTACCGCGCCGCAGCATGAACTTTGGTTTATGCCCTCGGACTTGGCACGAAGGCTGCGCTAGTGGGCGCAGGTCAACGAGATCCCGACCGGGACCGACTGGGAGAGCGCGATGAACAAGCCCGAACGCATGGAAGCCTTCGCCAAGGCCCCCTTCAAGGAGCGCTACGACAACTTCATCGGCGGGCGCTTTGTCGCCCCCGTCGGAGGGCGCTATTTCGAAAACACCAGCCCGATCACCGGCCAGAAGATCTGCGAGATCGCGCGGTCGCAGAAGGAGGATGTCGAGCTCGCCCTCGACGCCGCCCATAAGGCGAAGGACGCCTGGGGCCGCACCTCGGTCGCGGAGCGCGCGGCGATGCTGCTCAAGATCGCCGACGTCATGGAGGACAATCTCGAGCTGATCGCGACCGCCGAGACGTGGGACAACGGCAAGCCGATCCGCGAGACCATGGCGGCCGACATTCCGCTCGCGATCGACCACTGGCGCTACTTCGCGGGTTGCGTCCGCGCGCAGGAGGGCTCGCTCTCCGAGATCGACCACGACACGGTCGCCTACCATTTCCATGAGCCGCTCGGCGTCGTCGGCCAGATCATCCCGTGGAACTTCCCGATCCTGATGGCGGTCTGGAAGCTCGCGCCGGCGCTCGCGGCCGGCAACTGCGTCGTGCTGAAGCCGGCCGAGCAGACGCCGGCCTCGATCATGGTGCTGATGGAGCTGATCGGCGACATCCTGCCCGAGGGCGTGCTCAACGTCGTCAACGGCTTCGGCCTCGAGGCCGGCAAGCCGCTCGCCTCCTCGAACCGGATCGCCAAGATCGCCTTCACCGGCGAGACCACGACCGGCCGCCTGATCATGCAGTATGCGTCGCAGAACCTGATCCCGGTCACGCTGGAGCTCGGCGGCAAGTCGCCGAACGTGTTCTTCGCCGACGTGATGGCCGAGGACGACGACTTCTTCGACAAGGCGATCGAAGGCTTCGTGATGTTCGCGCTGAACCAGGGCGAGGTCTGCACCTGCCCGAGCCGCGCGCTCGTTCAGGAGTCGATCTACGACAAGTTCATCGAGCGGGCGATCGCCCGGGTGAACGCGATCAAGCTCGGCTCGCCGCTCGACCCGCAGACCATGGTCGGCGCCCAGGCGTCCGGCGAGCAGCTCGAGAAGATCCTGAGCTACATCGACATCGGCAAGCAGGAAGGCGCCGAAGTGCTCGCCGGCGGCGGCCGGAACGAGCTTGAGGGCGAACTCGGCGGCGGCTTCTACGTCAAGCCGACGGTGTTCAAGGGCCACAACAAGATGCGGATCTTCCAGGAGGAGATCTTCGGCCCCGTGCTGTCGGTCGCGACCTTCAAGGACGAGGAGGACGCGATGGCGCAGGCCAACGACACGCTCTACGGCCTCGGCGCCGGCGTCTGGACCCGCGACGGCACCCGGGCCTACCGCTTCGGCCGCGGCATCCAGGCCGGCCGGGTCTGGACCAACTGCTACCACGCCTACCCGGCCCACGCGGCCTTCGGCGGCTACAAGCAGTCCGGCATCGGGCGCGAGACCCACAAGATGATGCTCGACCACTACCAGCAGACCAAGAACATGCTGGTCAGCTACAGCGCCAAGAAGCTCGGGTTCTTCTGAGGGCGGCGAACGTACGAACGACTGGAAAGGGGCGGCTTTGCCGCCCCTTTTGCGTTGGGCAGGGGATGGCGGAAGGCTTCGAAGACGCCATTTTGGCGTCTATGGACCGCTACGACCTTTCTCCAGACCTTCGAGAACGCCTTCGCCGCCTGGCGCTCGGCGCGACTTCGGAGGGCTTCGTGACATGCGAAGCGCTCGAGCAGGCCTTTGGTCCGCAAGAAATATCCGCATCCGTGCTCGAAGATGCGCTGGCCTATCTGAACGACCGAGGTCTTCGCGTCCTGAGCGAAAGCGAAATTGACGCGACGCCGCCTCCGCGCGGAACCGCGCTTCGAGTGGTCGGTTCGCATCCGCCGTCAAAGCCTTGGCCAGATCCGGCCTGACGCGGGTGGAAGACCAAGGACATGCTGTCAGCTCCAGCGCCAAGAAACTCGGGTTCTTCTGAGGCGTTCCTCCACAGGCGACTTCAGGGCGGCCTCCGGGCCGCCCTTTTTTCTGCGGGGATAGCGGTATCGCGGATGCGTCGCTGTCGCGGAGATGCGGCCCGCGCCGTATATCCTCGCTATGCCCTTCGCATTCGCGCCGTCGCGCCGCCTGATCTTCCGCTCCGCGCTGGTCGGACTGATCGCGTGCATCGGGCTCGCGCTTGGCGTCGTTGCGGTCGCCCTTCGCCTGTTTTCGCCCGAACCGGCCCACATCGGTGCGCCGCCCGCCGATCTCGCAGGCGCGGAGACGGTCGCGATTCCGTCTCGCTCTGGTTCCTCTCTGCGCGGCTGGTGGCTTTCCGGCCGAAAGGGGGCTGGCGCGGTCGTGCTCATGCACGGCGTTCGATCGAACCGGTTAAGTCTCGTGGCGCGCGCCCGGGTCCTGAGCCAAGCCGGCTACGGGGTCCTGCTCTTCGACTTCCAGGCGCACGGCGAAAGTCCGGGTCAGCACGTGACTTTCGGCCGCCTGGAATCGCTCGACGCGGCCGCTGCGGTCGGTTTCGTCCGGTCTCGGCTGCCGGATGAACGGGTCGCCGCCATCGGCCTGTCGCTGGGCGGCGCCGCGGCGTTGCTTGGACCGACGCCTCTCGCGGTCGACGCCCTCGTGCTCGAAGCGGTGTATCCCGACATCGGCGCCGCGGTGGCGAACCGTCTGGCCGCTCATCTCGGGCGGCCGGCCGGAATGGTCGTATCGGCTGTGGCGGCCCCGATCTGGCCGCTGGCGCTTGCAGTCTTTGTCGGCGTGCCGCCGGACGCGCTGCGGCCGATCGATCGCATTGGCGGCGTCGAGGTCCCGATCCTGATCGCTTCAGGCGTCGCCGACGACCGGACCACCATCGCCGAGACCCGCGCCCTGTTCGACCGCGCGACGGAGCCCAAGCGGCTTTGGGAAGTGGACGGCGCCGGCCATGTCGATCTGGAGCGACGCGATCCCGAAGCTTATTGGCGGATGGTTCTCCCCTTCCTGAGCGCGGCTCTGCGGCCGAATGCGCCGCCCCTCCAATCCTCCCGCTGATCCGTCAACGCAGTCTCCGTCAACCGCTCTTCACGAAATCCACGAACGCCCTGAGCGGCGGCGGCATGTGGCGGCGGCTCTGGTAGTAGAGCAGGGGGCCGGAGAACTCCTGCCACCAGTCTTCAAGCACCGGGACCAGCGCGCCGCTTGCGAGGTCGCGCGCCAGCGCCTCCTCGAAATGGCCGATGATCCCGAGCCCCGCGATCGCGGCCGCGATCTGCATCTCGAAGGTTGAGGCGACCAGCGGCCCCTCAGGCGGCACGCGGATGACCGCGCCGTCACGCTCGAACTCCCAGATCGCGAGCGCCTTGCTGCCGACGAAGCGGTGGCCGATCCGCGCGTGACGCAGCAGGTCGTGCGGGTGCGCGGGCGTCCCGCGCTCCGCGACGTAGGACGGCGCCGCCGCCATCACGAAGCGCTGGCGACGCGGGCCGATCGGGACCGCGATCATGTCGAGCGCCAGGCGCTCCTCGTAACGGACCCCGGCGTCGCAGCCCTCCGCCAGGACGTCGACGAAGCTGTCCTGCGCCGTCACGTCCATTCGCACGCCGGGATGACGCTTCAGGAACGCCGTCGCGATCGGCGGCAGGACGTGCCGCGCCACAAAGGTCGGCACGTTCAGGCGCAGCGTGCCCGTCGGCCGCGCAGGGTCCCCCGACGCCCCGTCAAGCGCGGCCGCGATCTCGGCGAGCGCGGGGCGCACGCGGTCGACCAGACGCGCGCCAGCCTCAGTCAGCGCGACGCTCCGCGTGGTGCGGTTGAGCAGGCGGGCGCCGACCGCCTCCTCGAGCCGCCGGACGGCCTCGCTCAGGGCCGACGCGGAGACGGTGCGTCGCTGCGCGGCCGCCCGGAAGCCCCCGGCATCCGCCACGGCGACGAGATGGGCGGCGTCGTTGAGGTTGAACTCCGACATTGTTCCGAATCCCGCACGGTCCGTACGTTGAAAGCGGGATTATCGCACAGCCGGCCCCGGCCCACATCGGCTCCAGACCACACGCAGGAGGATTGGATGAACACGCGCAAGCTCGGACGGACCGGACCGGGGACCTCGGCGCTCGGCCTCGGCTGCATGGGAATGTCGGGCGCCTACGGCCCGTCCGACCGGGCGGAGAGCGTGGCCACGATCCACGCCGCCCTCGACGCCGGCGTCACGCTGCTCGACACCGGCGACTTCTACGGCATGGGCCACAACGAGCTGCTGCTCGCCGAGGCGCTGAAGGGCCGGCCGCGCGACAGCTACCAGCTCAGCGTCAAGTTCGGCGCGCTGCGCGGGCCGGACCAGTCGTGGCTCGGCTTCGACGGCCGCCCGGAGGCGGTGAAGACCTTCCTGGCCTATTCGCTGAACCGGCTCGGGGTCGACCATCTCGACGTCTACCGCCCGGCGCGGCTCGATCCGAACGTGCCGATCGAGGACACGGTGGGCGCGATCGCGGACATGGTGAAGGCCGGCTATGTCCGCCACATCGGCCTGTCGGAGGTCGGCGCCGACACGCTGCGGCGCGCGGCGGCCGTGCACCCGATCGCGGATCTCCAGATCGAATATTCCCTGATCTCGCGGGGACCTGAGGACAAGATCCTGCCCGCGGCCCGCGAGCTCGGCGTGGCGATCACGGCCTATGGCGTGCTGTCGCGCGGCCTGCTCAGCGGAAACTGGGACCGGTCGAAGACGGGAGAGGGGGATTGGCGCAGCCACAGTCCGCGCTTCCAGGGCGCCAATCTCGACGCCAACCTTGCGCTGGCCGACGCGCTGAAGGTCGTCGCGGACGCGAAGGGGGCGAGCGTCGCCCAGGTCGCGATCGCCTGGGTCGCGGCGCAAGGGGACGACATCGTGCCGGTCATCGGCGCGCGCCGGCGCGACCGGCTGGCCGAAGCCCTCGGCGCGGGCGATCTTGCTCTCGGACCCGACGATCTCGCGGCGATCGAGCGCGCCGTCCCGAAGGGCGCCGCCGCCGGCGATCGCTACGCAACGGCGCAGATGGCCATGCTCGACAGCGAAAAGCCCTGAAGGCGGGGCCGATGACCTAAGGCTCTTCGGCCGCTTGAGCCGCGGGCGCGACGGTCGGCTGGACCGGCGACAGCCGGCCGGCGATCCCGCATTCGATGCTGACCGTCCCGGACGAACCGTTCGACGCGTAAAGCACGATCCTCGGCCGGCCCAGAGCGGAGATCGCGACCGGGCCGGAGCCGAGCTGGGCGGTGAACGTCCGGCCGTTCGGGTTGCTGATCGGGGTGAGGCCGAGAAAGAAGATCCCGTCGTTCTTGTCCGACTGAAGCTGAACGTGGCTCACGGTGGCGGTGCGGGACGAAAGGTACACCCGGCACGAGGCGTGGTTGACGGTCAGCGTCCGGTCGGCGCCGACCCGCGGGAACGCCGCCTCGCAGACGAGCCCCCCGCTGCAGGCCTTGTAGACGCTGCGCTGGTAGTACTGGCTCGGCAGCGCCGCCGCGGGCTGCGCCGTGACGGCGGCGACGAGCAGAAGGCCTGAGATCGCGCCGCGCATGCCGTTGCCTCCACGCCGTTTCGAGGATCATGATCCAAGGCCGGGCGCGCGCCAAGAGCGTCGGGAGGTAGACCTGCGCAGGGCTTTCCAACGCAGCCGGGGCGCGCCACCTTCCGAGGCGGAGGATTGAACCCATGACGTCAAACGTTCCGCTCCGCGTCGTCGCCACGCAGAAGGCGCTCGACCTGATCAAGACGCTGCAGGAGGAGCACGGCGAGATCCTGTTCCACCAGTCCGGCGGCTGCTGCGACGGCTCCTCGCCGATGTGCTACGGCCGCGGCGAGTACATGGTCGGCGACGACGACGTGAAGCTCGGCGAGGTCGGCGGCGTGCCGTTCTACATGAGCCCGTCGCAGTTCGAGTACTGGCGCCACACCCATCTCACGCTCGACGTCGTGCCCGGCCGCGGCGGCATGTTCAGCCTCGAGAACGGCCGCGAGGTGCGCTTCCACATCCGCTCGCGCATCTTCTCGGACGCCGAGGTGAAGGCGCTGGAAGCGGCTGAAGCCATGGCTGCGGCCTGAGCCGCCTCATCGGGCGCCAGCCTCCGTTCTTCGAGACGACGGCTGGCGCGCCCCCATAGTGAAGCTCGTCATGGTCCGGCTCGACCGGACCATCCACGCCGGGCGTCGTGCTCGACGCCGGCCATGGATCCTCCGGTCAAGCCGGAGGACGACGGAGGGGTCGGCCCGCTGAGCGCCGCGCGGCCTTGCGGCCCTGCAAGGCGACGGCGCTGGAAATCCGGCGGCGCGCGTACGATCTTCCGGCGGTCTTGAACGGCCGCGAGGAGCGCCAGACGCCATGAACATCGATCTCACCGGCAAGACCGCAATCGTCACGGGCTCCACCATCGGCATCGGGCACGCCATCGCGATCGGCCTCGCCAAGGCCGGCGCGTCGGTCGTCGTCAACGGACGCAAGCAGGACGCCGTCGACGCGGCGGTCGCGGCGATCCGAGAGGCCGCGCCGGGGGCGACCGTCAAGGGCGTCGCCGCCGATCTCGGCGCGAGCGAGGGCGCGGCCGCGCTGGTCGCCGCCGTGCCTCAGCCCGACATTCTCGTGAACAATGTCGGCGTCTTCAAACCGATGGACTTCTTCGACATCCCGGACGAGGAGTGGAGCCGGGTCTTCGAAATCAACGTCATGTCCGGCGTCCGCCTCTCGCGCGCCTATGCGCAGGGCATGGCGGAGCGCGGCTGGGGCCGCATCGTGTTCATCTCCTCGGAGAGCGCGATCAACATCCCCGTCGAGATGATCCAGTACGGTTTCTCGAAGACCGCCCAGCTCGCGGTCGCCCGCGGCCTGGCCAAGCGGATGGCCGGCACCGGCGTGACCGTGAATTCCGTCCTGCCCGGGCCGACCTTGTCGGAGGGCGTCGCCGAGATGCTGAAGGACGAGGTCGCCAAGACCGGCCAGAGCCTCGAGGAGGTGGGCGCCGCGTTCGTCAAGGCGCATCGGCCGTCGTCGATCATCCAGCGCGCCGCGACGGTCGACGAGGTCGCCAATATGGTGGTCTATGTCTGCTCGAAGGAGGCGTCCGCCACCACCGGCGCGGCGCTGCGCGTCGACGGCGGCACGGTCGACACGATCTAGCGGCGTCGCCGCCCCCGAACGCTGACGCCAAGACCACCAGCACAGGATGTGACCTTGCCCGGACCTCACCGCGCTCCGCTCGACGACGCCGCGCTCGACACGCTGTTCCGCACGGCGCGGACGCACAATTCGTTCCGCGACGAGCCCGTCTCGGAGACGACGCTGCGCGCGCTGTTCGAACTTGTGAAGATGGGGCCGACGAGCGCGAACGGCCTGCCCGGACGTTTCGTGTTCGTGACGTCGCATGAGGCCAAGGCGAAGCTGAAGCCCGCGCTCTCGGCGAACAACGCCGAGAAGACCATGAAGGCGCCGGTCACCGTCATCATCGCCCATGACCTCGCCTGGCACGAGAATCTGCCGCGCTTCTTCCCGCATGCCGACGCCAAGAGCTGGTTTGCGGGCAATGACGCGGCGATCGCGGAGACGGCTTTCCGCAACGGCACCCTCATGGGGGCCTATCTGATCCTGGCGGCGCGCGCCCTGGGCCTCGACACGGGCGCGATGTCGGGCTTCGACAAGGCCAAGGTCGACGCGGCGTTCTTCCCCGACGGCCAGTTCAAGACGAACTTCCTCCTGAACCTCGGCTATGGCGACGGCCAGAAGCTGTTCGAGCGGCTGCCGCGGCCGGACTTCGACGAGTTCTGCCGCATCGCCTGAGCCTGTCCGCGCGCGCCGGCGTTTTCCCGCCTGACGGCTGACGGGGGTCGACCGTCGCGTGGCGCGGCGGCGCCCTTGTCTGCTACTCAAGCGGCATGCGCGTTCTCGCCATCGACACCGCCCTCGGCGGCTGCTCGGTCGCCGTCGTCGACACCGACGACGAGGGCGCGGCGCTTTACGCGGTCTCGATCGAGATGGCGCGCGGCCACGCCGAGGCGCTGATGCCGGAAGTGGCGCGCGCGCTCGACGCCGCGGGCGGCCTCGCGCGGATCGAGCGCCTCGCCGTCACGGTCGGGCCGGGCAGTTTCACCGGGCTCCGGGTCGGGCTCGCCGCGGCGCGCGCGCTCGGCCTCGGCGCCGGCCTGCCGGTCGCCGGCGTCTCGACCCTTGTCGCGCTCGCGGCGCCGATCCTCGACGCCGGCGACGGCTCGGTTCCGGTCGCCGCCGCGATCGACGCGCGGCACGGCCGCGCCTTCTTCCAGTGCTTCGCAGGCGACGGGCGGGATCTGGTCTCCGCCCGGCTGATCGAGGCGCGGGACGCCGCGCGCGCGATGGGGGGCGGGCCGGTCCTCATCGTCGGCTCCGGCGCCGACCTCGTGCTCGCGGAAGCGGACGATCCTTCGATCGTGAAGGCCGATGCTCCGCACCACGCGCCGGACATCGTCTGGGTGGCGCGGCTCGGCGCGGCAGCCGACCCTTCGGCGGCCCCGCCGCGCCCGCTCTACCTCAAGGCCGCCGACGCGCACCCCCAGACGGGCGGGCGCATCGCGCGCCGGTAGGGCGAAAGCCGCATTGCGGTGACGGATGAGATTTCCTGCAATCCTCCGGCCCCGGCGCGCCGCGACAGCCGCGGCGACGTTTCGGCCGGCGCGACGAAGAGGCCTCATGTTCTGGCTGTGGTTCTGGGACGCCTATCTCGACCGGCGGATGGCCTGGGCGGTCGAACCCGCGAGGGCGGACGACATCGAGGATCTCGTCGCGATCCACGGCTCGGCCTTCGCGCGCGGCTGGAGCGCGCAGGAGATCGACCAGCTGGTGGCCGACCGCGCCGTGATCGCCTGCGTTCTCCGCCGCGAAGGCCGGTCGCGGCCGCAGGGCTTCGCGCTGTCGCGGGTCGCGGAGGACGAGGCCGAAGTGCTGTCGATCGCGGTCGCCGAGGCGCGGCGCGGCACGGGCGGCGGACAGGCGCTGCTCGGCCGTCATCTCGGCCGGCTCGCGGGCCACGGCGTGCGCCGGGTCGTGCTCGAGGTCGACGAGGACAACACGCCGGCGCTCAGCCTCTACGAACGCTTCGGCTTCGAGAAGGTCGGGCGCCGCCCGGCCTACTACGCCCGCGCGGACGGAACGCGCGGCGCGGCCGCCGTGCTCGCCCTCGAACTGCCGTGACGGGCGCCGGAAGCGGCCGCGGTTTACGAGTCTTGCCGCCGATCCTATAAGCGACCCTCAGAGCGCGCCGCGCCGCGCCATCGGCCGCGAGACCACGGGACTGACGCCGACGTGTCCACGCCGAAACCTGAATCGATCGAAATCCTGTGCGCCCTGAAGGGCATGCGCATGACGGAGCAGCGCCGCGTGATCGCGCGCGTCGTCGAGGACGCCGTCGACCATCCGGACGTCGAGGAGCTCTACCGCCGCTCAGCCGCCATCGATCCGCGGATTTCGATCTCCACCGTCTACCGCACGGTCAAGCTGTTCGAGGACGCCGGCATCATCGCCCGGCTCGACATCCGCGACGGCCGATCCCGCTACGAGCCGGCGCCGGATGAGCACCACGACCATCTGATCGATCTGCGCTCGGGCAAGATCGTCGAGTTCCGCGACGAGGAGATCGAGGCGCTGCAGGCGGCGATCGCGAAGCGGCTCGGCTATCGGCTCGTCGACCATCGGCTCGAGCTCTACGCCGTGCCGCTCGACGACGAGAGCTGACGGCCATGGTCCGCCGCCGCATCCGGGCCGTCGTCTCGGCCCTCGTGCTGATCCCCGTCGTCGTCGTCCTCGGCCCGGCGCAACTGCTCCTGATCCGGCTCGGGTCGCCGCTCGCGCAGACCATCCCCCTGATCTTTCACCGCCTCGCAATGAAGGTCGTCGGGGTTCGCGTTCGGATGATCGGCGAACCCTCCCGGCTGAGGCCTCTGCTGATCGCCTCGAATCACTCGTCCTGGCTCGACATTCCCGTCCTGGGGTCGGTGTCGAGGATGTCGTTCGTCGCGAAGTCGGAGATCGCTGACTGGCCGGTGTTCGGCACGTTGGCGCGTCTGCAGCGCACGATCTTCGTCGACCGCGCGCGCCGTTCGGCGACGGCGTCGGTCAACCGCGAGATGGCGGACCGGATGGTGTCCGGCGTGCCCGTCATCCTGTTCGCCGAAGGCACGTCGAGCGACGGCAACCGGGTGCTCGCCTTCCGCACCTCGCTGCTCGGCGCGGCGCGCGCGGCGCTCGCGAACGGCGGCGGCGAGACGGTGGCGGTGCAGCCTGTATCGGTCGCCTACACGCACCGCAACGGCCTGCCGCTCGGGCGGCTCGGCCGCCCTTTCGTCGCCTGGTACGGCGACATGACCTTCCTGAACCACCTCTGGTCGATCCTGCGGGACGGCGCGATCGACGCGACCGTCACCTTCGGCGATCCGATCCTGGCCGACGCGGCCACCGACCGGAAGCGGCTCGCCGCCGAGGTCGAGCGGACCGTGCGCCGCATGACGACCGACGCGCTGCTGGGCCGGCCCAAGGGCGAACGCGCGGTCGACGCCGCCGGCGCGCCGCCGGTCGAAGCCGCCGTCGTGGCCTGAGCGCAGCCCATGATCGACGCAGTCCTCAAGGCGGCGCGGCAGACGCTGTCGCCGCCCTTCCGGGCGGTGCTCCTGAAGTCGCTCGCGATCACGGTCGCGACGCTGATCGCGGCGTGGTTCGCGCTCGATTTCGCCGCGGACCGGCTGCTGACGCTGCAGAACGCCACGCTCAACCAGATCGCCCACATCGTGGCGGGCTTCGGCGTCGCGTTCGGGCTGCTGTTCCTGATCGCGCCGGTGACGGCCGCGGTCGCCGGCCTGTTCCTGGACGACGTCGCCGAGATTGTCGAGCGCACGCACTATCCCGGCGAGCCGGCCGGAGCGCCCCTGCCGCTCGCCCGCAGCCTGTGGCTGTCGCTGCGCTTCGCGCTCGTCGTGCTCGGCCTCAACCTGCTGATGCTGCCTTTGCTGTTCCTGCCCGGGATCAATCTGGCGGCTTGGCTCGGCGTGAACGGCTATCTGCTCAGCCGGGAGTATTTCTCGATGGCCGCGCTGCGCTTCCGGTCCGAAGCCGACGTGACGGCGTTGCGACGGCGCAACAGGCTTAAAGTCTTCTTAGGAGGGCTCGTGGTGGCGGGGCTGGCGGTGGTGCCCTTCGCGAACCTCCTGACCCCGCTGTTCGCCACGGCCTTCTTCGTCCATCTGCACAAAAGGGTGAGCGCGGACGAGGCGACGCGGTTGCGGTCCCGCGGTCCTGCGAACCTGCCGCGACCGTAACGCCCCTTAAACCTGCCGCAATCAAAGTCCACCCGGGGTGGTAGGGGACGGTCGATCCGCGAGGCGGCCGCAAGCGTGCGTGACGAGGTTTCGGATCGATGGCGATCGGACGGCGTTCCGAGCGGGACGAACGGCGCGAGCCGCGCTTCGACGCGAGCTCGGGGCCGGCGACCGATCTTCGGCTGACGCCGGAGGATCGGCCGGCCGGCGGCTTCTTCCGTCGCGGCAAGGCGTCGAACGGAGAACGCTTCGATCCGCCGGAGGACGACCTCAGGGCGGACGGCCGGCGCGAACCGAATTTCGGCGGCCCGAGCGACCGCGCGGCGCCGGCCGGCGACCGCGAAAAGCTGTCCTACTGGGCCTGGGTCATGGGTCGTAGCCGCCCCGCCCGCAAGCGCGGCGGATCCGGGGGCGGGTCCGGCGGACGCCGGAAGCCGCGGCGCAGCCTGCTCGGCCGGCTCGTCGCGCTGGTCTTCGTGCTTGGAATCTTCGGCGCGGCGGCCGGCGGCGGGATCGTCGCCTATTACGCGTCGAGGCTGCCGCCGATCCAGGATCTCGAGATCCCGAAACGGCCGCCAAACGTCGTCATCGCCGGACTGGACGGCAAGCCGATCGCCAATCGCGGCGAAACCGGCGGCGCCTCCGTGCCGCTGTCGGAGATGCCGAAATTCGTCCCGCAGGCGTTCATCGCGATCGAGGACCGGCGCTTCTACGACCATTGGGGCGTCGACGTGTTCGGCCTCGCCCGCGCGGTCAAGGCCAACATCGAGCGCGGCGGCGTCGCGCAGGGCGGCTCGACGCTCACCCAGCAGCTCGCCAAGAACCTGTTCCTGACGCCGGCGCGCTCGCTCGAGCGCAAGGTGCAGGAAGCCGTGCTCGCCTTCTGGCTCGAACGCAAGTTCGGCAAGCAGAAGATCCTCGAACTGTACCTCAACCGCGTCTATTTCGGCGCGGGCGCCTATGGCGTCGAGGCGGCGTCGCAACGCTATTTCGGCAAGTCCATCCGTCAGGTGAACGTCTCGGAGGCCGCGACGCTCGCGGGCCTCGTCAAGGCCCCGTCGCGGCTGTCGCCGTCGAACGATCCGGACGCCGCGCGGGCGCGCGCCGACGTCGTGCTGCAGGCGATGGCGGAGGAGGGCTACCTCACCCGCGACCAGGCCAACCGCGCCTTCAAGGTCTCGCCGCCGTCGCCGGCCCCGAAGCCCGAGGGCGCCGTCGGCTACGTCGCCGACTGGGTGATGGAGCAGCTCGACGGGCTGATCGGCCTGTACGACGAGGACCTGGTCGTCGAGACCACGATCGATCCGGCGCTCGAGGCCGAGGCGGAGAAGGACCTCTCGGAGGCGATCTCCAAGCGCGGCGCGAAGCTCGGGGTCAGCCAGGGCGTGCTCGTCGCCCTCGAGCCCGACGGCGCGGTGCGGGCGCTGGTCGGCGGCCGCTCCTACGCGCAGAGCCAGTTCAATCGGGCCGTGACCGCGAAGCGCCAGCCCGGCTCGGCCTTCAAGCCCTTCGTCTATCTGACGGCGCTTGAGCTCGGCATGACGCCGTCCACCGTGCAGGTCGACGCGCCGGTCAAGCTCAAAGGCTGGAGCCCGGAAAACTACACCCGCCGCTACGCGGGCCCGATGACGCTGACCAGCGCGCTGTCGCGCTCGATCAACACGGTCGCGGTCCGGCTCGGCATGGAGGTCGGGCCGGAGAACGTCGCCCACACGGCGGCCCGGCTCGGAATCACCTCGCCGATGGCGCCGAACGCGTCGATCTCGCTCGGCACCTCGGAGGTCACGCCGCTCGAACTCGCAGCCGCCTACGCGCCGTTCGCGAATGGCGGCATGGAGGCGAAGCCCTATGTCGTCACGTCGGTGAAGACGGCGGACGGCGAGACGCTGTTCCGGCGCAAGCCGGAGCCGCCGAAGGAAGTGGTCGACCTCGAGCGCGTCGGCATGATGAACGCGATGCTGGGCGAGACCCTGCGCACCGGCACGGCCCGTTCGGCGAAGCTCGCGGGCTGGCCGGCCGCCGGCAAGACCGGGACCAGCCAGGATTTCCGCGACGCCTGGTTCATCGGCTACACCTCGCGGATGGTGACGGCCGTGTGGTTCGGCAACGACGACAACTCCCCGACCAAGCACGCCTCGGGCGGCGGCCTGCCCGTCGAGGTGTGGAGCCGCTTCATGACGCGCGCGCATGAGAACGCGCAGGTGGCGGAGCTGCCGGGCGACTGGGCGCCGCAGGTCGCGGGCTATCAGGAACCCGGCGACGTCTACCAGACCGGCCCGGGCGGCGGCGGCCAGCCCGCGCCCGAGGACTACCCGCCCGAGGGCCGCATCGTGCGCGAACGCGCGCCCCGCGGCGACGGCGGTCCCTTGCGCGAACCTCTCGGCTTCCTGAAGAAGCTGTTCGGCGGCTGACGCTGGCGCTAACGTCTCGCCCGGCCTGCGAGGCCGCGCGGAGCCCAGCCATGAGCGATCCCGAGACCCGAGCGCCGAACGTGTTCCCGGCGTTCAAATACGCCGACGCCCCGGCCGCGATCGAGTGGCTCGAAAAGGCGTTCGGCCTGACCCGCGGGCTGGTCGTGCCGGCGCCGGACGGCGGGATCGCCCATGCCGAGATGTCGATCGGCGCCGGCGGCGTGATGCTCGGCTCGCTGCGCGAGCCTTCCACCGAAGACCCTTGGGCCGACGCGCCGTTCGGCCTCTATGTCGTGGTCGACGACATCGAGGCCCATTACGAGCGGGCGAAGGCCGCGGGCGCGGAAATCGTCGAGGAGATCAACGACACCGACTTCGGCTCGCGGCAGTACTCCGCCCGCGATCCCGGCGGCGTCATCTGGTGCTTCGGGACCTATCGTCCGGGCGACGAGGGGGCGTGAGGCGGTCGGCCGGCTTGCGCCGCGCGTCGCGCCGACTAGAGTGCGCCGCCATCGCCCTCCCCGTGATTTTCTGGACACCCCGATGCCTGAGCCCAAGAGCGTGAAGAAGGTCGTCCTCGCCTATTCCGGCGGCCTCGACACCTCCGTGATCCTGAAATGGCTGCAGACGACCTACCAGTGCGAGGTCGTCACCTTCACCGCTGACCTCGGGCAGGGCGAGGAGCTGGAGCCCGCGCGCAAGAAGGCGGAGCTGCTGGGCGTCAAGCCGGACAACATCTTCGTCGACGACCTGCGCGAGGAGTTCGTCCGGGACTACGTTTTCCCGATGTTCCGGGCGAACACGGTCTATGAGGGCCAGTATCTGCTCGGCACCTCGATCGCCCGGCCGCTGATCGCCAAGCGCCAGATCGAGATTCTCAGGGCGACCGGCGCCGACGCCGTCTGCCATGGCGCGACCGGCAAGGGCAACGACCAGGTCCGCTTCGAGCTCGCCTATTACGCGCTGGAGCCCGACGTCACCGTCATCGCGCCGTGGCGCGAATGGGATCTGACGTCCCGCACGAGGCTGATCGAGTTCGCGGAAGCGCACCAGATCCCGATCGCCAAGGACAAGCGCGGCGAGGCGCCGTTCTCGGTCGACGCCAACCTGCTGCACTCCTCCTCCGAGGGGAAGGTGCTGGAAGATCCGGAGCTCGCGGCGCCGGAGGACGTCCACATGCGGACGATCTCCCCGGAGGACGCGCCGGACCAGCCGACGCTGATGCAGATCGCCTTCGAAAAAGGCGACCCCGTCGCGATCGACGGCGAGGCGCTGTCGCCCGCCGAGATCCTCACGCGCCTCAACGAACTCGGCAAGGCGAACGGGATCGGCCGGCTCGACCTGGTCGAGAACCGCTTCGTCGGCATGAAGTCGCGCGGCGTCTACGAGACGCCGGGCGGCACGATCCTGCTCGCGGCCCACCGCGCGATCGAGTCCATCACGCTCGACCGCGGCGCGGCGCATCTCAAGGACGAGCTGATGCCGCGCTACGCGGAGCTCATTTACAACGGCTTCTGGTTCTCGCCGGAGCGCGAGATGCTGCAGGCGGCGATCGATCATTCCCAGACCGAGGTCTCCGGCGTGGTGCGGCTCAAGCTCTACAAGGGCAACGTCATCGTGCAGGGCCGGTCCAGCCCGAACTCGCTCTACGACCAGGATCTGGTGACCTTCGAGGAAGGCGCCGTCGCCTACGACCATCGCGACGCTGCGGGCTTCATCAAGCTCAACGCCCTGCGGCTGAGGACGCTCGCCGCCCGCCGCCTCAAGCGGGGCGGTTGAAAGCGGAGGGCCCGCGGACCGAGAGGCGATCGGGGAGGGCGAAATGA
Organism: Hansschlegelia sp. KR7-227; assembly: GCF_049446035.1. Lineage (NCBI taxonomy): Bacteria > Pseudomonadati > Pseudomonadota > Alphaproteobacteria > Hyphomicrobiales > Methylopilaceae > Hansschlegelia > Hansschlegelia sp. KR7-227. Next base: position 2,288,320 of record NZ_JBMSEA010000001.1, on the reverse strand, counting down.
CGTTCTCGCTGAAATCCCTCGGCCGGCTCGCAGGCCTCGGTCGCCGACCGGCGCAGGCGAAGCGCGATCTGCCGGCCGCCCAGGACGTCGACTTCATCCCCGCGGCCGATCTGCGCGTCGAGGTCTGCCCGCTCTGCGGCGATCGGTCGGCGGGCCGGCTCTCCGTCTATCCCGCGCTTGACGGCCGGTTCCGCGGCCGCATCGTCTGGTGGTGCGAGTCCTGCGGCTCGGGCTTCGTTCCGAACGCACGGGCGCTGATCGCGGATTACTACGCCGCCGCCTACGCCGCCGAGATCAAGCGGGATCGGGCGCTGTCGCCGGAGGCCTACGCCGATCCCGCGACGCGGGCGGCGTCGCCCGCGATCGCCCGCCACCTCGCGCGCGTCGACCAGCAGATTGCGGCGCTGCGGCGGCTCGGCGGGGCCTTCGACGCCGTACTCGATTACGGCTCCGGCCCCGGCTACTTCCTCCGGGCGCTCGACCCGACCGTAAAGCTCGCCGTCGAGCCGGACGCCGCCTCGCGCCCGCATCTCGACGCCATCGGCGCGCGGGTCACGACGCTCGACGCCGTCGAGCCCAGCTCGCTCGACCTGATCATGGCGTCCCATGCGCTCGAACATCTCTGCGCCGAAGACCTCATGGCGACGCTGCGCGCGATGAAAGCCGCCTTGAAGCCGGACGGCCTGCTCTATGTCGAGGTTCCCCAGGGCGCGCTCTCCGCGCTCCGGCTGGCCTACCGCCACGAGCCCCACACGATTTTCTTCTCTCCGCCCGGCCTCGAGCAGGCGGTGCGGCGAGCGGGCCTGACGATCGTCGAGCGCTTCTACCGCTCCCCCGGCCGCGGCCGGCGCCGCGCCAACGCGATGTGGGCGCCGGACCGGCAGGATCCGTTCCAGGCCGAGATGGGCGGCGGCATGACGGTCGTCGCCCGGCGGCCACCCGGGCGCGCGGCGCCATGATCCAGGGCCTCATCCGGCGGCTGACCGGCCGGTCGCGCGCTCGCGTCCTCTATCTCCATGTCGGCCCGCACAAGACCGGCACGACCTCGATCCAGGCCTGCCTGCGCCGCAACGCCGCCCGGCTCGCGAAAGAGGGGTACGTCTACCCCGTCACGCCCCGCGCCGACGGAATCATTCTTCGGAACCACTCCCCCCTCGCCAGTCTCGGCGCGTCCAGCGCCGCCCCGCTCGGCTCGGACGGGCCGTGGCGGTCCATCGCGGAACTTCTCGCCCGGCATGACGGCCCCGTGGTGCTGTCGACCGAACTGTTCGCCGGCGCCTTCCGCGCGCCGCGCGCGCTCGGGCGGGTGGTCGATCTCGCGGAACGTCACGGCTACCGCGTCGAGGCGCTCGCCTATGTCCGCGACCAGCCGGCCTGGCTCAACTCCTGGTACGCCCAGATCCAGAAGCGCCTTGAGGCGTCGATCGGCTTGCGGGGCTTCGTCGAGTCCGCCGCCCGCCGCGGGCTGGTCGACCCCTGGGCCTATCTGAAGCCCTATCTGGACGAGCCGCGCATGACGCTGCAGGTCGTCTCCTTCGAGCGCGCGATCGAGGCGGGCCTGGAGCGCGACTTCCTCGCCCGCATCGGCCTGCCGCGGCCGGAGGACGTTCCCGTCATCCGCCACGCCAATCCGAACCCAGGCGCCAAGACGGTCTTCGCCGCCCAGCGGATCATGGCGCGCTCGCCCGTAGCGCCGGTGCGCCTGCCCCATCATGCGAGCGCCGAGCGCGCCTTTCGATCGGCCTATGAGGGGCTGGACTGGGCCGCGCGACCCTATGTCGGGTTCGACGCCGCGACGGCCGACGCGATCCGGGCCCGCTACGCGGAGGGCAATGAGCGCCTCGCCGATCGCTTCTTCTCCGCGACCTGGCGCGAACTCGCGCCGGCGAAGACGACGGAGCGCAGCGTGTACGACCCGCGCGCGGCCACTCCGGCCGAGCGGCGCGAGATGCGCGACGTGGTGGAGAAGGTGAGGGCCCTTCTCGGCGCCGAGACCCTGTCGGAAGCCCCGGCTCCGCAAAAGGCGCGGGCCTGATCCGTCCGCTCGCCGGCGCCTTTGTGTTCGGAACGGGCGTTTCATTGGCCGTGCGGCGCGCGCGGTCTTGCGTTTTCGGGCTGTCTCCCGCATCTGTGGCGCCGCACAAATCTCAGACACCGACAGAACGCCCGCAAAACGCCGCCGCGGGCTCCAAGGCTTTCGTCCCATGAAACTCCACAACATCGCGATCATCGCGCACGTCGACCACGGCAAGACCACGCTGGTCGACAAGATGCTGCAGCAGTCCGGCTCGTTCCGCGAGAACCAGCGCGTCGCCGAGCGCGTGATGGACTCGAACGATCTTGAGAAGGAGCGCGGCATCACCATCCTCGCCAAGGCGACCTCGGTCGTCTGGAAGGACACGCGGATCAACATCGTGGACACGCCGGGCCACGCCGATTTCGGCGGCGAGGTCGAGCGCATCCTGTCGATGGTCGACGGCGTGATCGTGCTGGTGGACGCCGCCGAAGGGCCGATGCCGCAGACCAAGTTCGTGGTGTCGAAGGCGCTGAAGATCGGCCTGAAGCCGATCGTCGCCGTCAACAAGGTCGACCGGCCGGACGCCCGGGCCTCGGAAGTGATCAACGAGGTGTTCGACCTGTTCGCGGCGCTCGACGCGACCGACGAGCAGCTCGACTTCCCGATCCTCTACGGCTCCGGCCGCGACGGCTGGCTGGCGCCGACGCCGGAGGGCCCCAAGGACCAGGGCCTCGCGCCGCTGTTCGATCTCGTGCTCCGCCACGTGCCGCAGGCGAGGACCGAAGAGGGCGCCTTCCGCATGCTCGGCACGCTGCTCGAGGCGAACCAGTTCCTCGGCCGCATCATCACCGGCCGGATCATCTCCGGCACGGTGAAGCCGAACCAGACCGTCAAGGTGCTGTCGCGCGACGGGGCCGTGGTCGAGAACGGCCGGGTCTCCAAGATTCTCGCCTTCCGCGGCATCGAGCGGACCGCGATCGACATCGGCGAGGCTGGCGACATCGTCTCGATCGCAGGACTCGTGAAGGCTTCGGTCGCCGACACTTTCTGCGATCCGTCGATCGACACGCCGATCCAGGCGCAGCCGATTGATCCGCCGACCGTGTCGATGACCTTTCTCGTCAATGACAGCCCGCTCGCCGGCACCGAGGGCGACAAGGTGACGAGCCGCGTGATCCGCGACCGCCTGCTCAAGGAAGCCGAGGGCAACGTCGCGCTCAAGGTGGAGGAGTCCAAGGACAAGGACTCGTTCATCGTCTCCGGCCGCGGCGAGCTGCAGCTCGCCATCCTGATCGAGACCATGCGTCGCGAGGGCTTCGAGCTCGGCGTGTCGCGTCCGCGCGTCGTCCTGCAGAAGGACGAGGCCACCGGCGAACTCGTCGAGCCGATCGAGGAAGTGGTGATCGACGTCGACGAGGAGCATTCCGGCGTCGTCGTGCAGAAGATGTCGGAGCGCAAGGCCGACATGCTGGAGATGCGGCCGTCCGGCGGCAACCGCCTGCGGCTGGTGTTCCACGCGCCCACCCGCGGTCTGATCGGCTACCAGGGCGAGCTGCTGACCGACACCAAGGGCACGGCGATCATGAACCGCCTGTTCCATTCCTACGGCCCCTTCAAGGGCGAGATCGCCGGCCGCAACAACGGCGTGCTGATCGCGAACGAGGCCGGCGAGGCGGTCGCCTACGCGCTCTGGAACCTCGAGGACCGCGGCCCGATGATCATCGAGCCGGGCTGGAAGGTCTATCAGGGCATGCTGATCGGCATCCACAGCCGCGACAACGACCTCGAGGTCAACGTCCTCAAGGGCAAGAAGCTGACGAACATCCGCACCCAGTCGAAGGACGAGGCGGTGCGGCTGACGCCGCCGATCCGCATGACGCTCGAGCGTTCGCTCGCCTGGATCCAGGACGACGAGCTGGTCGAGGTCACGCCGAAGTCGATCCGCCTGCGCAAGCGCCTGCTCGACCCGAACGAGCGCAAGCGCGAAAGCCGTAAGGCCGAAGTCGAAGTCGCCTGATCCGACGGCCCGAAGCGCCGCCCGCCCGCGGCTTGACCGCGCGCGGGCGGTTGCTGCACCGGCCGGGCACTTTCCCCGCGCGCAGGACATCCAGCATGCACACGACGTCGCTCGAACACATGACGCGCTGCATCGAGCGCTTCATGTCGAAGGATCGCGACTACGTGGTGGTGGATTTCGGCTCGCGTCAGGGCCAGCCGCACAAGCCGACCCACAAGACGCTGTTCGAGGGCTACCGGCACAGATATGTCGGCGTCGACATCGCCGCGGGCGACAATGTCGACGTGGTGATGGCCAAGCCCTATTCGATCCCTTTGAAGAGTCGGAGCGCGGACATCGTCATTACCGGCCAGGTGTTCGAGCACGTGCCGTTCATCTGGGCGTCGTTCCTGGAGCTCGTGCGGATCCTGAAGCCCGGCGGCTACATCTTCATGACGGTGCCCTCGCGCGGCCACCGTCATGCCGTCCCCTATGACTGTTGGCGCTACTATCCCGACGCCATGCGCGCTTTGGCGGCCTTCGGGCAGGTCGAGCTCTGCGTCGCGACGACCGACTTCCCGCCGGTCGCGCCGGGCGGCAAGCGCAGCGATTACCGTCGGATTCCCGCCCGCGAGTATTGGGGCGATACGGTCGGCGTGTTCCGGAAGACGGCCGACCATCCGCGGCTGCGCGTCGCTTTGGTGCGCGAGGTCGTGAAATGGTGGGCGAACCGCACGGCGGAGCTGAAGCCGATCCCGCGCGGCCCCCGGCCTGTCGCGACGGCGGCGCCCGGCGCGCCCAAGCCGGCTGACGAGCCGGGCTAGCCGTCCTTTCCCGATTGTCAGAACCGGTCCAGCGGGGCGCGCTCGCCAGGCGGCTGTCCCGACAAGGGCGCCTGAACCCCACAGGTCCGGTTCGGCAGCCGCGCCAAGAGCTGTGCGGCGACGCGGCGCTTCGCCGCCACGCGGTCCGCGTCGGCGGCGGTCATCCGTCCGTCCGGCTCGGCGAACGCGCCGAGCGCGCCGTGTTCGACCGGCCGGAACGGCGAGCCGAGCCCGAGCACGAGGTCGTGCTTCGCGCGGTAGAAGGCCGAGCGGGCGGCGTAGCGCCCGGTCATGCCCACGCGCGCGGCGATGAGATGGGGGTGGAAGCGGCAGGTCAGCATGGCGTCCTGCGGGGCGACCGGGATGCTCTGGTTCAGCAGGCGATGGGTCCCGTAGCGCTGGATCTCGGGAAACTCGGCCGACAGTTCGGCGAACAGCTCCGCGTCCACCCGCGAGCACGTCCAGAACACCACCTTGTCGAAGGCGGCGAACAGGTCGCGGATCGCTTGGCTCCCGGCGCCGCCGAACAGGGCGGTCCGCTGCCAGCCCGACAGATGCAGCCAGCGCGACGCACGGTTTTGGGGAACGACCGGCTGCAGGAAGGCGTCGTCGAGCCCCGCGATCAGCTCCGGGCGCGCGCCCACAAGCGTCTGCATCGCGTCGAACGACAGCGCGTCGCGGCATTCGAGAAGGTCGAAATCGTCGACGATCGAGCGAAAAGCCGCAGCGTCGGCGGCGTTCATGTCCACGAAGGGGCCGAGACCGAGGCCCGTGCCCACAAGCGGGACGCCCAGGAGCCGCTTCAGCTCCGACGCCGCCGCAAGCAGCCGCGTCGCGTTCCGCCAGACGCCCGAAGCGTAGCCGCCGCCGCAGACATGGATCATGGACACCTTGGCGAAGCCGTCCTCGTTCGCCCGCGCGAAGCCGCGGCCGAGCCGGGCGAAGTCGGCATAGCCCCGGTCGAGGCCCTCGCCGTGACGCGGGATGCGGGAGACGAAGGCGACGTCCCCGAAGCCCGTGAGCAGCCTCTCGCTCGGCCCCGCGCCGCGCCCGTCGATGGTGATCGGGCCGTCGTAGCCCGCCGCGCGGTAAAACCGCAGCCAATGCGCGACGATCAGTTCGTCGCCAAAATTCGGTCCGCCGTTTCCGGCGATCAGATACAGCATGAGGCCGCCTCGAGACGCCGCCCTATTAATCTATAGAAATGATATATTGAATGGTATGGTGGCGCAAGCGAGCTTGAGCCGGCGCCATCGGGCGCCAGCTGAAGGCTCGGGACAGGATCGTAGGGAGAGCGGGATGGCCCTCAGACGCGGCGCAGGCTCGGCGACGCGTCCTGCGCCGCCGGAAGGCTCACCAGTTCACGCCGAACGTGTAGGCGACGCCGAGACCCACGGTGAGCGCGTTCTTCGACCCGAGGGTCTTGGCGACGGGGCTCTTCGCGGCGTCGCCGGTCAGCCGGTCGTAGCCGCCGAACAGGGTGGAGCTCCAGTGCTCGGTCCAGTCATAGGTGACGGCCGATGCGAAGCCGACCGACTTGATCCCGCCATCCGCCTTGTAGGGAGACACCCGGCCGTTGCGCAGCGCTTCCGGCCCGTTGACGCCGTAGTAGGTGTCCATGAACTTGCCGTCGCCGATCTCCATGCGGGGGCCGACGGAGATCACGAGGCGGTCGAAGCGCTCGATCCAGTCGGCCGAGACGTTGCCGACGAAGCCGCTGTGTCCCCAGACGCCGTGGCGAAGCTCGCCGCGCACGCGGATCTTCTCGTAAGGGTAGAACTCGACGAACAGGCCGGGCTCGATCGCCCAGTCGATGTCGCGCATGCCGCGGAACTTGTGGTCGTCGCTGGAGTCGCGCTCGCCGCGGATCCGCGCGACCGGCCCGGCCTGGAACCACGCGGTGTCGAGCACGGGGAAGCCGAAACCATCGTCCGGCGCGCCGAATTTCCAGGGCTGGTTGGGGCGGCGGACGCTGAGGCCGGGCATGCCGGAGACGCCGTATTTGCCCGAGCCTTCGAATTTCGGGCTGATCGTGCCCGTCGCCTTCAGCGTAACAAGCCAGCCATCCTGCTGGATCGCTTCGACCGCGACCGGCGTTTCGATTGCGATGTCGGCGGCGAATGCCGGGGCGGCGCCGACCAGAAGGGGCGCGGCGACGAAGGCGGCGGCGGGGAGAAGACGCATCGTGACGGAACCTGTGGCGTGACGGCGGGCTGGGGGCGACCCGCACCGAGATATGGCCGGAGCTTCGGCGTTCGTCAGTCGAAAACAAAAGCTGCCGGCAGAATGCCGGACAAGCGTTGCCGAACAGTCACCGCTTGGGGTGATGCGGCGGCGGCGCGTTCTGCGCTATATCCGCGCCGATGAACGCGCCGATGACACCGCCGCGAAACCCTTCGCGGCCCCCAAAACGCTACGGGCCCGGCGGCGACGCGCCTTATGACCTCGCCATCATCGGCGCAGGGGTGAACGGCTGCGGCATCGCGCGCGACGCCGCCGGCCGCGGACTCTCGGTTCATATCTGCGACAAGGGCGACATCGGCGGCGCGACGTCCTCGGCGTCGACCAAGCTGATCCATGGCGGGCTGCGCTACCTCGAGCGCTTCGCCTTCCGGCTGGTCAGGGAGTCGCTGCGCGAGCGCGAGACGCTGCTCAGGATCGCGCCGCATCTCGTCCGCCCCATGCGCTTCGTGCTGCCGCACCATGCGGGCCTGCGTCCCTGGCCGGTGCTCCGGCTTGGCCTGTTTGTCTACGACCGGCTCGGGGGACGCCGCCGGCTGCCGGCGAGCCGCGCGATCGATCTTGCGCAGGACGTCGCGGGCGCGGCGCTGAAGCCCGGCTTCTCGCGGGCCGTCGAATATTCCGACTGCTGGGTCGACGACGCCCGCCTCGTCGTGCTCAACGCGCTCGACGCCGCCGAACGCGGCGCGGTCGTCGCGCCCCGAACCCGCTGCGTGTCGGCCGAGCGCGTGGGCGGTCTGTGGCGGGTGACGCTCGACGGACCGGACGGCGTCGAGATCATCCGCGCGCGGGGGCTCGTCAATGCGGCGGGTCCCTGGGCGGCCGAGGTGCTGGCCGGCCCGATCGGCTCGAACGCCCCGTCCAAGATCCGGCTGGTCCGCGGCAGCCACATCGTGGTCCCGCGGCTGGTCGACCATGACCGGGCCTATCTGTTCCAGCAGGCGGACGGGCGTGTGGTGTTCGCCATTCCCTACGAACGGGACTTCACGCTGATCGGCACCACGGACGTCGACCATGTCGGCTCGGCCGACGACGTCGCGATCTCCGAGGAGGAGATCGCCTATCTCTGCGCGGCGGCCACCCGCGCGTTCCGGCGGCCGGTCGAGCGGGAGACCATCGTCTGGACCTATTCCGGCGTGCGGCCGCTCTATGCCGACGGCGCGGTGGCGGCGCAGGAGGCGACGCGCGACTACGTCCTGGAGCTCGAGACCGGCGGAGGACGGCCGCCTCTGCTCTCGGTGTTCGGCGGCAAGCTCACGACCTATCGCAGGCTCGCCGAAGCGGCGCTCGGGAAGCTCGCGGGCGTGATGGCGATCCCGAAGGACGACTGGACCGCGGGATCGCCGCTGCCCGGCGGCGACCTGCGCAAGGCCGGCCTGCGCGGTCTGAGGGCCCGGCTGCTGCGCGATCATCCCTATCTGGACGAGGCGCACGCCGAGCGGCTCGCCCGCGCCTATGGAACGCGCGCCCGTCAGATCCTGCGCGGCGCGACATCCGCCGACGACCTCGGGCGCAGCTTCGGCGCGGATCTCACCGAGCGCGAGGTGCGCTACATGGTCGAGCGGGAATGGGCGATGACCGCCGACGACGTGCTCTGGCGGCGCAGCAAGCTCGGCCTCAGAATGACCGCCGAAGAGCGCGCCGCGCTCTCCGTCTATATGGGCGAGCTCGTGTCCGTCCCGGTCTGAGGCGAGCCGCGTGCGCGCGTCGCGCGCGTCGCCGGTTGCGCGCATGTCCGGAGGCTTGAATGCCGACCCATCTGCTTGCGATCGACCAGGGCACCACCTCGACGCGCGCCATCGTCTTCGACGGCGAACTCGTCCCTGTCGCGAGCGCGCAGCGCGAGTTCCGGCAGATCTATCCCAGGCCGGGCTGGGTGGAGCACGATCCCGAGGACATCTGGGCCTCGACCGTCGCGACGGTGTCGGAGGCGCTGGCGCGGGCGAAGCTGCGCGCCGCCGACGTCGCGGCGCTCGGCCTCGCCAACCAGCGCGAGACCGTCGTCGTCTGGGAGCGCGCGACGGGCGCGCCGATCCACAACGCCGTCGTCTGGCAGGACCGGCGCACCGACGCGGTCTGCGCCAGCCTCAAGGCGGAGGGGCTGGAGTCCGAGATCACGCGCCGCACCGGCCTGCTGCTCGACCCGTATTTCTCGGCGACGAAGCTCGGATGGATTCTCGACCACGTCGAAGGCGCGCGGGCGAAGGCGGAGGCCGGCGAGCTGCTGTTCGGCACGATCGACGCCTTCCTGATCTGGCGGATGACCGGCGGCCGCCGGCACGTCACCGACGCCACCAACGCATGCCGCACGCTGCTCTACGATCTCGCGACCGGCGGCTTCGACGACGGCCTCGCCGCGACCTTCGGGGTCCCCATGGCGATGCTGCCCGAGATCGCCGACAGCGCCGGCGATTTCGGCGAGACGCTTCCCGAACTGTTCGGGGGCGCGATCCGGATCGCGGGCGTGGCGGGCGACCAGCAGGCCGCGACCGTCGGCCAGGCCTGCTTCGCGCCCGGCATGGCGAAGATCACCTACGGCACCGGCGCCTTCGCGCTGCTCCACACCGGCGACGCGCCTGTGGCCTCGCGCAACAAGCTGCTCACGACCGTCGCGCTCCAGCTCGGCGGCCGCCGAACCTTCGCGCTCGAAGGCGCGATCTTCGTCGCCGGCGCCGCGGTGCAGTGGCTGCGCGACGGGCTGAAGCTGGTGCGCGAGGCGGCGGAGACCGACGCGCTCGCGCGCGCCGCCGACCCCGGCCAGGACGTCTATCTCGTGCCGGCCTTCGTGGGCCTCGGCGCGCCCCACTGGGACGCCGGCGCCCGCGCCGCCCTCATCGGGCTGACGCGCGGAACGGGCGCCGCCGAGATCGCCCGCGCCACGCTGGAGAGCGTGGGCTACCAGACCCGCGACCTGATCGAAGCGATGCGCGCCGACTGGCCGGACGCCGGTCAGGTCGTGCTTCGCGTCGACGGCGGCATGGCGGCGAGCGACTGGACCCTGCAATTCGTGGCCGACGCGCTCGACGCCCCCGTGGATCGCCCCGCCATCAGCGAGACGACGGCGCTGGGAGCGGCCTATCTCGCAGGGCTCGCCGCGGGACTTTGTCCCGAACCGGATGAGTTTTCGAAGAGCTGGCGGCTCGATCGGCGTTTCAAACCGGCGATGGACGCCGCGACGCGCGAGCGGAAGCTCGCGGGCTGGGCCGACGCCGTGGAGCGCGTGAAGACGCGCTGAGGCGCGAGCGCCGCCGACAGGTTCGCGGCCGCCGCGCGGCGAGGTCAGTCGAGGGCGTAGCTGCGGCCGCGGTAGATCAGGGGCCGGACGGCCGGCGCGGCGATCCGAACGGCGTCGATCTCGACGAACAGGGCGGCGTGCGTGCCGACCACGGTTTCCTGCGCGATGCGCCCGTCGAACACGGCGAGCGCGTCGCGCAGCGTCGGCGCGCCCGTCGCGAGCGTCCCCCAGTCGCCCTCGCCGAACCGTCCGTCGTCGCGGCCGTGCGACGCCCGCGCGAAGGTCCGGGCCAGCGCCTCATGCCGCGCGGCGAGCGCGTTCACCGCCATCACGCCGTTCGCGACCGCGAGCCTGTGCGCGCGGCTTCCGGTCTTGAGGCACACGATCAGCGTCGGCGGCTCGTCGGTCAGGCTCGCGACCGAGGTGGCGGTCGCGCCATGGCGGCCGGCCGGGCCGTCGGTCGTCACGACATGGACGGTCGCCGCCAGGCGAGACATCGCCTCGCGGAACCGCAGCGCGTCTTGCGGGAGATCGGTCAATCCAGCTCTTTCCGGAGGCTTCGCGCACCCGCTGAGGGGTCGTTCCCGCATCTAGCGCATTTTCGGTCGCGCGCGCGACTGGCGGCCGTCCTTTGGTCGGCCTAGTTTCCGGACCCCAGCCTCAGGACGCCCCTCAGGACAGCTGTCGATGCAGACCTTCTACGTTCAGATCAAATGCGAGCTCGGCCGGACCTATGAGGTGGCGGAGACGCTCGCCGATCAGGAGCGCCACTCCGAGATCTACTCGACCGCGGGCGATTACGACCTGATCGTCAAATACCACGTGGAGGACGGCGTCGACGTCGGCCATTTCATCGGCGAGCAGGTCCACGCCGTGCCGGGAATCCGCGACACCTACACTCTGATCACGTTCAAGGCGTTCTGACGAAAGGAAACGGGCCGCGTCCTCGGCGACGCGGCCCGTGTCTCGTCGGCGCTGGGGCGGGTGTCAGCGGGTGATCTTGTGGCCCCAGACGTTCAGCATCTGGCCCGTGACCACGTAGCGCGACGAGGCCGCGTCATGACCGAAGATGGTCGGCTCGCTGGCGCCGCGGCGCATGTCGGCGCTGCGGGACGTGTCCACCATCCGGGCTTGGACGCGATCGAACGTGGCGCTCGCGGCGGGCTGGTTCTCCGCGAAGGCGGCGCCGGAGGAGGCGGCCAAGGCGACGGCGGCAAGAGCGATCTTGAGCGTATTCATGACGTAGTTCTCCTGTTGCCGCCCGCGTTCTGCGCGGGCGAGCGTTAAGTGGACGAAAATGTCGAAGACCTTTCTTATAGAACGACAGATCAAACAGTTCGGGGGTCGGATTGTCTTGGGGGTTTGGCTCCCGGTGCGTCGTCTCTGCATGCTCTACTGCAGGAGTCTTCGCAGCCTGTAGGCGGGGTGTTACGGGCCAAGGTGATCACGTGACCGTGAGTCGTCGACCCGCAAGCTCTAAAGCTTGAGCGTCACCGACCGCACCTGCGGGTCGTCGGGATCGGGAGCGATCTCGAAGCCGAGCTCCCGGCAAAGCGCCAGCATGGACGCGTTTTCGGTCAGCACCTGACCGGTCACGGTCGTCAGGCCTTCACGGCGGGCGAGGCGGACCAGGGTGCGCATCAGCCGCCAGCCGAGGCCGCGGCCCTTGAGGTCGGAACGCAGCAGGATGGCGTATTCCCCGGTCTCCACGTCCGGGTCGGATTCGAGCTGCACGACGCCGAGCATGGCGTCCGCGGCGTCGAGCGCGATCAGCGCCATGGTGCGGGCGTAGTCGATCTGGGTGAGCCTGGCGATGAAGGCGCGGGGGACTTGCCGCACCGGCGTGAAGAAGCGCTGACGCAGATCCTCCGGATCCATGGCGCGGAAGAAGGCCGCGACCTTGGGCTCGTCTTCCGGCCGGATCGGCCGCACGAACACCTCGGTCCCGTCGCCGAGCGTGAAGGTCGACTCGAACTCCTTCGGATAGGGCCGGATCGCAAGTCGCGCGTTCGCAGGGCCCGGGCCCGTGTTGCGCTGGGCCTTGGCGACGCGGATGCGGGCGTCGAGCGCCATCGCCCCGCGCGGCGTCGCGACCAGCGGGTTGACGTCGAGCTCAAGGATTTCCGGCATGTCGGCCGCGAGCTGGGCGAGCTTGACCAGCACCAGCGCGACGGCGTCGCGGTCGATCGGCGCCCGGTCGGCATAGGCCGAAAACAGCAGGCCGGCGCGGGTGCGGCCGATGAGCTCGCGGGCGAGCCCCATGTGGAGCGGCGGCAACCCGAGCGCGACGTCGCGCAGCGTCTCCACCGCGCCGCCTCCGGAGCCGAAGGCGAGCACCGGCCCGAAGACCGGATCGTCGGCGAAGCCCGCGAACACCTCCTGCCCGTCGGCGGGGCGGAGCATGGGCTGCACCATCAGGCCCTCGATGCGGGCGTTCGGCGACCGCTGCGCGACCTGAGCCAGCATGAAGCGGGCCGCCTCTTCGACCGCCTCCGGGCTTTCGAGGCCGAGCCGGACGCCGCCGAGACCCGACTTCCGCGTGATGTCGGGCGAGACGATCTTGAGGACCGCGCCGCCCGGGCCGATCAGCCCGCGTGCGACCTCCGCCGCCTCCTCGGGCGTCGCCACCACGGCGTGCGGCAACAGCGGGACGCCATAGGCGCCGAGCACCTCCGCCACGTCGGTCGGCGACAGCCAGGCGCGGCCGCGGGCGATGGTCTCGTCGATCGCCGCGCGCGCGCGCTCGACGTCGGGCGAGAACTCCTCCGGCGCCGACGGCGGCGTCTCGGTCAGCGCGGCCTGCGCCTCGACATGGGCGACGAGGTGCATCAGCCCTTCGACGGCCGCTTCCGGCGTGCGGAAGAACGGCACATGCGCGTCCTCGAGGATCCTTCGCGGCGTCGGCTGTGAGCCGAGGAAGGCGGCGAACACCGGCTTCGGCGGGTAGCGGCGCGCGCGAGCGCGCTTCGTGGCCGCGACGACGGCCTCGGCGCAGGCGTCGGCGGGCGAGATCGCGCTCGGCGCGTGAATGGCGAGCGCCGCGTCGACCCCCTCGTCGGCGAGCGCGGCGTCGAGCGCCTTCTCGTAGCGTTCCGGGCCGGCGTCGCCGCAGAGATCCGTAGGGTTCGCGGGAGACCCGTCGGAGGGCAACGTCGCCGCCAGGCTGGCGACCGTCGCCTCGCTGAGCGTCGCCGGCGCGCCGCCGAGATCGACGAGCCGGTCGACCGCAAGAACGCCGAGGCCGCCGCCATTCGCCAGGATGGCGATGCGCTTTCCCGGCAGCGGCGCGACGCGGGCGAGGGTCTCGGCTGCGGCGAACAGTTCGGCGAGGCTCGACACGCGCAGCAGGCCGGCGCGGCGGAAGGCGGCGGAGTAGACCGCGTCGGGCGTCATCAGGGCGCGGACATGGCTTGCGGCCGCCCGCGCGCCGGCCTCATGACGTCCGCCCTTCACCACCACCACGGGCTTGATGCGCGCGGCCGCGCGGGCCGCGGACATGAAGCGCGGCGCGTCGACGATCGCCTCGAGATAGAGCAGGATCGCGCGCGTCCGCCGGTCGGTGGCGAAGTGGTCAATCAGATCGTCCACGTCGACGTCGACCATGTCGCCGAGCGCGACCACGCCGGAGAACCCGACGCCGCGGGCGTTCGCCCATTCGACGGTCGAGGTCATCACTCCGCCGGACTGCGAGAGCAAAGCGAGGTCGCCGGGGCGGGCGCGCGCCGCCGTGCTGGCGTTCAGGCCGACATGGGGCGCGAGCAGGCCGAGGCAGGCCGGCCCCACCAGGCGAAGGCCCGCGCGGCGCGCAGTCTCCTGCGCCGCCTTTCGAAGCGCGCCGTCGTCGCCTCGCATGCGCGTCACCACCACCGCCGCCCGCGCCCCCGCCGCGCCCGCGGCGTCGAGGATGCCCGGGACGACGCCGGCCGGCGCGGTCACGACGACGAGGTCGGGGGGAGAGGGAAGGTCTGCGAAGCGCGCGACGGAGGCGAGCCCGTCGATCTCGGCATGCTCGGGATTGACCAGGCTCACGGGTCCGCCGAACCCGCCCTCACGCAGATTCTTGAGGATCGCCCGGCCGACGCTGCCCGCGCGCGGACTGCCCCCAGCGAGGGCGACCGAACGCGGGGCGAACACGGCGTCGAGGTTGCGGGAGGTCATGGCGCCTCATGTCGGCCGGTCGCCGAGCGAGGCGACCCAGCCCACCATAGCGCGAAGCGGCGCGCGGCGTCGGCCGACGACCCGTTTGCCCCGAGGGACGGTTAAGGCTGCGTCGACGCCGGCGGATCGCTTGCGGGGAACGAGTCGTCGAGCTCCTCGTCGAGCTTGTCGTCGTCGTCCTCCTCCTGGGGCGTCTTGGCGGGCGTGTCCGACGGGGGCTTGTCCGGTTTGCGCTCGTCGGGCCGCTCGTCTCCGCCTTCCGGCGTGTCAGCGTCGACATTGAGCGTCGAGCGGACTTCGACGGGGGAGGGCGTCGAGCCGGCGGGCGCCGCCGCGGCGGTCCCGTCCGCTTCAGCGGAGCGAGCCGCCGGGTCGATCAGCACGATGTGAAGTCTGCGCGGTCCGTGCGCGCCCATCAGCAGGATCTGCTCGATGTCCGCGGAGCGCGAGGGGCCCGTGATCCAGTTCACCGCGCGCGGCATCAGCCCGTCTCCGTAGCGGGCGCGCAACCGCGTCCAGACATCCTCATAGGTCGCCGCGACGTCGGCGGCGTCGAGCACGACGATGTGGTTGTCGGGAAGAAAGTTGAGCGTGGTCGGGTTGTCCGGTCCCGACGCCAGCACGAGGGTGCCGGTCTCGGCGACGCCGCCGAAGGCGGCGCTTACGGCCGATTCGTCGTCGCCGAAGGAGCGCCCGGTCGAAACGCCGAGCGCCGTCTTCGCCCATGGCAGGCCGCTGAGCCGCGGGTCGTCGCCGCGTCGCACGGTCGGAGCCAGATTGTGGCCGCGCAGATAGTCGGCGACGGCCGCGGGAACGTCGTGGGGGCCAGCGACGACGCTGAGCGTCGCCGCCGAGGCTTCGGCCATCGCGATGAAGAGCTCGACCCGCTGCGCCGCCGACTTGCCCTGGGCGCGGGCCGGCAGAACGCCCGGAGCGCGCCTTGCGAGCCGCTCGGCGACGATCGCCGCGCGCGGGGCCTCAAGCCCGTTGACGCCGAGCGAGCGGCGGATCGTGGAGAAAACCTGTTCGCGCGGCGTCATCTGGTCGTCCTCTGTGCGTTCCAGCGCGCCTGGAAGGTCCCGCCCTGCGGCGCGGCGAGGTCCCGGCTGTCCGTCCAGCCGCCGGCCAGCGGCAGCGACCGGAACCGTCCCTTGCGTCGTCCGAGCAGCGACAGCGCTCCCATGCCGATCCGGCTCGCCATCCGGTAGAGCGCCGGGCGGCGCGCGAAGAACGCCCAGAGCTTCAAACCGGAACGCACGGGGGCCGGTGAAAGGTTCCGCTCGAACTCGCGCTCCCGCCAGTGCCGCATCAGCTTGGGCAGCGGGATCCGCACCGGGCACACGCTCTCGCACCGCCCGCAGAAGGTCGAGGCGTTCGGCAGATGGCCCGCTTTGTCGACGCCGATCAGCGAGGGCGACAGCACCGCGCCCATCGGCCCGGGATAGACCCAGCCGTAAGCGTGGCCGCCGACCGCGTGGTAGACGGGGCAGTGGTTCATGCAGGCCGCGCAGCGGATGCAGCGCAGCATCTCGCGGAATTCGCCGCCGAGCATCGACGACCGGCCGTTGTCGAGCAGAACGACATGATACTCCTGCGGCCCGTCGACGTCCTCGGCGCGGCGGGGGCCGGTGGAGAAGGTCGTGTAGACCGTGATCTCCTGGCCCGTGGCCGAGCGGGCGAGCACGCGCAGCAGCTGGCTGACGTCCTCCAGCGTGGGCACGAGCTTTTCGATCGACGCCAGCACGATGTGGACCTTGGGCAGCGTCTGGCTGAGATCGCCATTGCCCTCATTGGTCACGATGATCGAGGTGCCGGTCTCCGCGACCAGGAAGTTCGCGCCGGTGATCCCGACATCGGCCGCGAGGAACTTCGCCCGCAGCATGGCGCGCGCTTCCGCCAGCAGCGATTCCGGCGCGTCGAGGTCGCGGTCGGCCGGCAGCTCGGTGTGCGCCGCCCGGAAGTTCGCCTCGATCTGGTCCCGGTTGAGGTGGATGACCGGGGCCACGATGTGGCTCGGCCGCTCCCCCCGCAGCTGGATGATGTACTCGCCGAGGTCGGTCTCGACCGGCTGGATCTCGGCGGCTTCCAGATGGGCGTTGAGGTCGATCTCCTCGGAGATCATCGACTTGCCCTTGGCGACCGTCCGCGCTCCGGCGCGCCGGCAGATGTCGACCACGATCTTCGACGCGTCGGCGGCCGTCGGCGCGAAATGCACGTGGCCGCCGGCCGCCTGCACCTTGGCCTCATAGGCCTCGAGGTAGAGGTCGAGATGGGCGAGCGTGTGGTTCTTGATGTCGCGCGCGGAGTCCCGCAGCGCCTCGAATTCGGGAAGCTTGTCGGCGGCCTTGCGGCGCTTGCCGATGAAGCCGGTCTCGACATTGCCGAGCGCGCGCTGCAGCGCCTCGTCGCGCAGGGCGTGGTGAGCGTTGTCCTTGAAGGCGGGCGATGTCGGGACGTGGATGGTCATCAGTCGGGCAGATACTCGTCGTCACGCAGCTGAGCGAGGGTGAAAGGGCATTCGGCGGGGAAGGACTTCAGGGGAAGCTCGGTTTCGGCCGCGGCCTCGCGACGCGCGCGCCGGTAGGCTTTCGTCACGAGAACGCTCGCCTCCGCCGCGAGCGACGGGTTCTCGTCCTCCAGGTCTTCTATATCGCCGCGTTCGCGAACGATCGTGACGGCCCATGATCGACTGCGATGCGTCGGTTGATGACGCCATTTCAAGAGATGGAGGATCAGCACCCGATAACTCGACTGAAGCGCCCGCCGTCTTTCACGGCCCATGGACTCGACCTCTTCGATGAGGTGGGGGAGATCGAGCTCCGTGAAGCGCGCCTCGCGCAGCAAGGAGGACTGTCGCTCCGTCCACAAGGCGAAGTCTTCGTCGTAGCCGGCGGACATCGCGCGGACGGGACGTTCTTTGACCTCGGCCATAGGCGCCTCCCTGAACGAGCGCACCGATCCTACCACGTCACCGCCGCGCCGGCTCGCCGATGGCGGGCTCGTCGCCCATGCCGGCGAGCACCTCGGCGACGTGGCGCGCCTGCACCGGGCGGCCGAGGCGCTGGAGCTTGCCCGCCATGTTCATGAGGCAGCCGAGATCGCCGGCGAGCAGCGTGCCGGCGCCGGAGTGGCTCACATTGTCCGCCTTCTTCGAAACGATCGCGTCGGAGATCTCGCCGTATTTCACGGCGAAGGTGCCGCCGAAGCCGCAACAGACGTCCGGGTCCTTCATCTCCGCGATCGTCAGCCCGTCGACGCTCTCCAGCAGCTTGCGCGGCTGGCCCTTGATCCCGAGCTCGCGCAGGCCCGAGCAGCTGTCGTGATAGGTCACGGCGCCGTCGAAGCGCGCCGCGACCTTCGTCACGCCGCGGACGTCAACCAGGAAGCTGATCAGCTCATGCGTCTTGGCCGCGAAGGCGTCGGCGCGACGGGCGAGGTCGGGTTCGTCTGCGAACAGTTCCGGAAAATGCTTCTTCAGCTGGCCGGCGCAGGAGCCCGACGGCGCGACGACGTAGTCGACGCCCTGGAACGCGTCCATCACCTGCAAGGCGAGAGCGCGGGCGGTGCGGCGGTCGCCCGAATTGAACGCGGGCTGGCCGCAGCAGGTCTGCGACGGGACCACCACCTCGCAGCCGGCGTCCTCGATGAGCTTGGCCGCGGCGAAGCCCACCGAGGGGCGGATGAGGTCGACGAGGCAGGTCGCGAACAGACCGACCCGGGGACGGGCCTCATGCGATTGAACCACTTGAAACGGCTCCAGACACGCGGACAAATGCAAGACGGACGAAGCGGATGGCGACCATGGCCTCGCGCGGCGGCCGAGCGCAAGAGCGGGGCCGCTCTGCCCGATTCGGCTATCTCTGGCGCTCTCGGTGATATATCAGTGCCGCGCGTCCGCCCCGCCTGCGAAGGCGACGAGAAGAACAGGACGAAGGAGGAGACGATGACCGGCATCGCGATGCCCGACCCCGATCCGCGCATTCTCGCCCGCCGCGACGCCATCGTCGCGGGCCTGCAGGCGATCGTGCCGGGCGAGGGGGTGATCTCCTCGCTGGACGAGCGCCGCGCCTTCGAGACCGACGCGCTCACCGCGTACCGCCGGACGCCGCTCGCCGTCGTGCTGCCCTCCACGACCCGGCAGGTCGCCGAGGTGCTGGCCTTCCTCGACAAGGAGGGCGTTCCCGTCATTCCCCGCGGCGCCGGCACCTCGCTCGCCGGCGGCGCGCTGCCCCAGGAGGACGCGGTCGTGATCGGCGTCGGCAAGATGGCGGCGGTGCTCGACGTCGACCTCGCGAGCCGCACCATGCGGGTGCAGACCGGCATCACCAATCTCGGCGTTTCGGCTGCGATCGCGCATGAGGGCTTCTTCTATGCGCCCGACCCCTCCTCGCAGCTCGCCTGCACCATCGCGGGCAACATCGCGATGAATTCGGGCGGCGCGCATTGCCTGAAATACGGCGTCACCACCAACAATCTGATGGGCGTGACCTTCGTCACGCTGAAGGGCGAGATCGTCGAGATCGGCGGCGACGCGATGGACGCGCCCGGCCTCGACCTGCTCGGCGTGATCTGCGGTTCGGAAGGCCAGTTCGGCATCGCGACCGAGGCGACCCTGCGGATCCTGCCGATGGCCGAGGGCGCCCGGCCGATCCTGTTCGGCTTCGACACCAGCGAGGCGGCGGGGGCCGCGACCGCGGCGGTGCTCGCCGCCGGCATCGTGCCGGTCGCGATCGAATTCATGGACAAGATCGCGATCGACATCTGCGAGGACTTCGCCCATGCCGGCTACCCGATGGACGCCGGCGCCCTGCTGATCGTCGAGGTCGAAGGCTCGCCCGCTGAGATCGACGAGCAACTCGCCCGCATCGGCGAGATCGCCGCCCAGCACGGCGCGACCTCGTCCCGTCAGGCCAAGACGCCGGCCGAGGCCGCCGCGATCTGGAAGGGCCGCAAGTCCGCCTTCGGCGCCATGGGACGCATCTCCGACTACATCTGCATGGACGGCACCATCCCGACCGGCCGGCTGCCGGAGGTGCTGACCCGAATCAGCGCGATCTGCGACGCAGCGGGGCTCAAGGTCGCGAACATCTTCCACGCCGGCGACGGCAATCTGCACCCGCTGGTGCTGTACGACATGAACGATCCGGTCTCGCTCGCCAAGGCCGAGCGCGCCGGCGAGGACATCCTGATCGCCTGCGTCGAGGTCGGCGGCTGCCTCACCGGCGAGCACGGCGTCGGCATCGAGAAGCGCGAGCTCATGACGACGCAGTTCACCCACGCCGAACTGGTCCAGCAGATGCGAGTGAAGTCCGCCTTCGATCCGAAATGGCTGCTCAACCCGGCGAAAGTCTTTCCGCTCGCGCTCAGCGCCGATCTAAGGACGGCAGCATGATGGGCTTCGGCGGGACGGCGCCGTCCGGGGAGCGTCCATGACCGACGTCGTCGCTCCCCTCGACGAGGCGGGGATCGAAGCCGCGATCCACGACGCGGCCGCGCAGAAGGCGCCGATCGTGATCAGGGGCGCCGGCACCCGCTCGGGGCTCGGCCGCCCGGTCCAGGCGGCGACGACCCTGACGACCGAGCGTCTCACCGGGATCACCTTAATCGAGCCGTCCGAGCTCGTGGTGGCGGCGCGCGCCGGCACGCCGGTGGCGGAGGTCGAGGCGGCGCTGGCCGAGAAGGGGCAGCGGCTCGCCTTCGAGCCGTCCGATCTCCGCGCGCTCTACGGGACCTCCGGCGAGCCCACGGTCGGCGGGCTCGTGGCGACCAACGCGTCGGGCCCGCGCCGCGTCTACGCGGGCGCTGCGCGCGACGCGCTGATCGGCGTGCGGCTCACGACCGGCCGGGGCGAGACCATCCGCTCGGGCGGGCGGGTGATGAAGAACGTCACCGGTTACGACCTCGTGAAGCTCGCGGCCGGCTCGCACGGCACGATCGGCGTGGTCACCGAGGCGACCTTCAAGACGCTTCCGATCCCCGAGACCGAGACCACGCTCGTGCTGGAGGGCCTGGATGACAGCCGGGCGGTCGAGGCGCTGTGCGGCGGGATGGGCTCGCCCTTCGAGGTCACCGGCGCCGCGCATCTCCCGGCGACGGCGGACGCGGCGGCCCGCACCCTGTTCCGGCTGGAGAACTTCGAGAGTCAGGTGCGCTATCGCGCCGGCGCGCTGGAGGCGCTGCTGAAACCTTATGGAGCCGCGAGCCGCCTTGATCGCGACGCGTCCCGGACGCTCTGGCGGCAGGTGAGCGACGCCGCGTCGCTCCTCGGCGATCCCGGGCATGCGGTGTGGCGGGTCTCGGTCGCGCCTCCGCAGGCGGCCGAGGTCGTCGCCCGTCTGGGCTCTCTGGTCGCGGCGCATCTCTACGACTGGAGCGGGGGGCTGATCTGGGTCGCGGTCGCGCCCGGCGACGACGCCGGGTCCGCGCGGCTTCGGCCGATCGTCGCGGCGGCGCGCGGCCACGCCACGCTCGTGCGGGCCTCCGACGCCATCCGGGCGGCGATCGACGTGTTCGAGCCGCAGCCGGCTGCGCTCGCGCGGCTGACGCGCGAGGTCACGGCCGCCTTCGATCCGGCCGGCGTGCTCAATCCGGGACGTATGCATGCGCTCCGGACTTAGCCTCCCGGCGCCCGCGCCCTTGCGCGTCTTTGACGGCCTGATCGCGCTGCTGGTCATCGCGGCCTTCGCTTTGGCGTTGATGGCGATGGGCCGGCCGGCGATCTGCGTTTGCGGCCATGTGGAGCTCTGGCACGGCGCGGCGAACGACGCGGGCACGTCCCAGCACGTCTCCGACTGGTACTCGCTCTCGCACGTGATCCACGGCTTTCTGTTCTACGGCGGCGCGGTGCTCGTGTGGCGGCGGCTCGGAAAGCCGCTGCCGCTCGCCGCCGCGCTGTTCCTCGCGATCGCGATCGAAGGCGGCTGGGAGCTCGTGGAGAACAGTCCCGCCGTGATCGAGCGCTACCGCGCCACGACGGCTTCGAACGCCTACGCCGGCGACAGCGTCCTGAACTCGGTCACGGACATCGGCTTCATGGTGGTCGGCTTCTGGCTGGCGCGCGTGTCGCCGACATGGCTGATCGTGACCGCGGCCGTCGCTATGGAGTTGCTCGCGCTCTATGTCATCCGCGACAATCTCACCTTGAACGTCCTCATGATCGTCTGGCCGCTGGACGCGATCCGCGACTGGCAGGCGGCAGCGCGATGAACAAGGACACGTCTGCGTGGAGACGGACGAGCGGCGATGGGCGCACCCAGCCGGATCCTGACCGGCCTTGCGCTCGCTCTCGCGCTGACGGGCGCGGCGCGCGCCCAGTCCTGTCCGCCGATCGACGGGACGATCGGGCAGGTCCTGGCGGAGACCGCGAGCGCGCGCGCCGACGTTACCGACCGCTTCGCCTGTCATTTCCCGGCCGGTCAGACGTTCAACGAAACCGCCGTCCTGCTCGATCGCAACGGGTTCGATCTGCTGAACCCGACGGAGCCCAGCTTCTTCCGCTGGCGCGCGGGGGGCGAAGAGTTCACCTCGCGCCGCTTCGTCGGCGCCGCCGAATTCCGTGTGACGCTGCAGTTCGTCGACAAGAAGATCGCGCGCGTCTCGGCGCAGTATTTTTCGGCCCGACGGTGATCCGCCGCGGCCTCAAGCCCGGCTGAAGTCCCATGCAGACCACCTTCGCCCCCGAACGTCTCGCAGCCGATCCGCAGCTTGCGACCTCCGAGAAGATCCTGAGGACCTGCGTGCATTGCGGGTTCTGCACCGCGACGTGTCCGACCTATCTCCTGCTCGGCGACGAGCTCGACAGCCCGCGCGGACGCATCTACCTGATCAAGGAGATGCTGGAGGAGGACAAGCCGGCGACGCCGCAGATCGTCAAGCACATCGACCGCTGCCTCTCCTGCCTCTCCTGCATGACGACCTGTCCGTCGGGCGTGCATTACATGCACCTCGTCGACCATGCCCGCGCCCATATCGAAAAGACCTATGAGCGCCCGTTGGCCGACCGGCTGATGCGCCGGCTGCTGGCCTTCGTGCTGCCTTATCCCGGACGGTTCCGGCTGGCGCTCGCGGCGGCGTTCTTCGCGAAGCCTCTCGCGCCCTTCCTGAAGGGTCCGCCAGCGCTCGCGCGGCTCGGCGCCATGCTGAGGCTCGCCCCGTCGCGTCCCGCGCTGAGGTCCGGAAACGAGGGGCCGGGCGTGTTTCCCGCGCTCGGACAGCGCAGGGCGCGCGTCGCGCTGCTGCAGGGCTGCGCGCAGCCGGTGCTGGAGCCCTCGATCAACGAGGCGACGGTCCGCCTCCTGACCCGCCATGGGGTCGAGGTCGTTCAGGCCAGGGGGGAGGGGTGCTGCGGCGCGCTCGTCCATCACATGGGCCGCGAGGACCAGAGCCATGCGCAGGCCAGGCGCAACGTCGACGCCTGGACGCGCGAGATCGAGGAGGGCGGGCTCGACGCCATCGTCATCACCACCTCCGGCTGCGGCACGACGATCAAGGACTACGGCTTCATGCTGCGCGAGGATCCGGCCTATGCGGCGAAGGCCGCGCGGGTCTCGGCGCTCGCCAAGGATTTTTCGGAGTTCGCGGCGACGCTCGACCTGCGCCCGGCGCGCGAGACCGGCCAGACGATCGCCTATCACTCCGCCTGTTCGCTCCAGCATGGCCAGCAGGTCAAGGACGAGCCGAAGGCGTTGCTCAAGGCCGCAGGCTTCCGCGTCAAGGAGCCGACCGAAGGGCACATCTGCTGCGGGTCCGCCGGCACCTACAACATCATGCAGCCCGAGATCGCGGCGCGCTTGCGCGACCGCAAGGTGGCGAATCTGGAGCGCGCCCAGCCGGAGGCGATCGCCGCCGGAAACATCGGCTGCCTGACCCAGATCCGGTCGGGAACCGGCGTCCCTTGCGTCCACACGGCCGAACTCCTGGACTGGGCGACGGGCGGCCCGCTGCCGGAGGCGCTCGAGGGCCGTGGTTTCGAACGCCTGCCCCAGGCGGCGGAATAGGCCGAAAACGCCCCGATTCCGCCGCCGCGTCGCCTTCAAAGGCCCTTGCGGCCTTCCGAGCCTCTGCACATGTCGACGGGAGACGCTTCGTCGAAGGGCTTTGGAGCTCGCGCCATGAACGACCAGGAACGCAACCTCATCGCCGGCCTGTTCGCGCGCCTGCGCAGCGCGCAGAACGCCTATCGCGACCCCGCCGCGGAGGCCTACATCGCCGAACAGGTGGCGCAGCAGCCCTACGCCCCCTACGCCATGGCGCAGACCCTGCTGGTGCAGAACCAGTCGCTCGAGGCCGCCAACGCCCGGATCGCCGAGCTCGAGCAGGAGCTCGAGGGCGCGCGGGACGCGGGCGGAGACGATCGCGCGTCGCCCTGGGGGCCGCGCGCCGGCGAGGCGATGGGCCGGCCCATGGACGCCCCGTTCGGCGGCGGCGGCCAGCCGATGGGCGCGCCCGGCAGGTTCGGCGGTCTGTTCGGCGGCCAGGACAATCAGCGCCAAGGCTATGGCGGGCCGTCGTCGCAGCCTTACGGCGCACAGCAGCAGCCCGACGGCTCGCCGAACCAGAGCTACGGCGCCCCGCAGGCGACCCCGTCGGGCGGCGGCTTCCTGTCGGGCGCGCTGCAGACGGCGGCCGGCGTGGCCGGCGGCGCGCTGCTCTATCACAGCCTGAGCTCGCTGTTTGGCGGGGGAGGCGAGGCGAAGGCCGCCGAGGCCGCGCCGGCCGCGAACGACGCCGCATCCCCTCTCGCCGACGCCTCCGCTTCGGCGCCCGATGCGGGCGCCGGCGAAGGGGGATGGTTCTCCGGCCTGCTGGACGGCGTGGGCTCGCCCTCGGACGGAGACGACGGCGGGGACGACGGGTCTGCGGACGACGGCGGCGACGGCGACGGCTGGCTTTAGTCGCCGGCAGTCGCAACCGAACGCCGCCTCGATCGTTGAGGCGGATCGAAGGGGCATGACACGCCGGCGCGCCCGCGCGCCGGTCTTCGAGACAATGGAGTCAGGGCATGGCCGCTGACCGCACGCGTGAACGAAACGACACCCCGCCCGCCGCGCCGGAGCTGTCCGCCGCGCAGGACGGGTTCGACCGGGCCCTCGGCGCCCCCGCCGAGGACGAGATGGACGACGGCGATACGACGTCGGAGGATTCCGGGGTGAGCTTTCTCGACCGCTTCATCACTCCTGAGCGCACCTGGCGCTGAGGCGACCGCTCAGCCTGAGAGCAGCCTTTCGATCGCGCGCTTCGCCTCGTCTTTTGTGTCCGCGCTGAGGCGCAGCGCCGAGGCGACCTTCAGGAAGTCGAGCAGGGTGATCCTGTCCACCTTCGGGCGGATCAGGACGTCCGGCCCGCCTTGGGCGACCTTCCCGGCCACGATGGTCGACTGCATGATCTGGATCGCGCCCAGCATGCAGACGAAGGCGTTCGGCGGCGTGGGCCCCGACATCACCGGCCCGCCGGTGACGTCGACGGCGATCACGGCGTCGACGCCTTTGAGCGCGTCGAAAGGCAGCGGATTCGTCATCGCGCCGTCGATCAGCGTGCGCCCGCGGTGGAGGACCGGCTTGAACAGGCCCGGGATCGCCGCCGAAGCCGCGATCGCCGGCAGCAGCGGGCCGTCGCGGAGGACGACCTCCGCCCGTCCGAAGAAGTCCGTGGCGATCGCCTGGAAGGGGATCGCCAGATCTTCGAAGCGCTCGGGGACGCCCGGCGGCAGGAACTGCGGGATCAGCGCCTCCGCGTCGAGCAGCATCGGGTTGAGCGAACCTGTCCCGAACAGGTCCGAGATCCGGCCGACACGCGCCTTCATCACCTTGGCGAGCGTCTGTCCGCGATTGGAGAGCTGCGCGAGCGTGTGCTCCCGCAGGTCGCGGCCGCTCAGGCCCGCGGCATAGCAGGCGCCCATCAGCGCGCCGATCGACGCGCCGGCGATGGCCGCGGGCCGCACGCCGAGCTCGTCGAAGGCTTCGAGCACATGCAGATGGGCAAGGCCCCGGGCGCCGCCGCCGCCAAGGGCGAGGCCGATCCGGCGTTCGCTCGGCGACGTCATGCGAACAGGTCGTCCTGCGCCGTCCCGGGCTCCGACCGCGGCTTCGGGGGCCGGCGCCCCGTCGGACGCGCGGCGGCGCCGTCGCCCGGGCTCGCCCCGGCGCGTTCGCCGTCGGCGGTCGCGGCGATCGCGCCGTCGGCGAAGCGCAGCGACAGGGCCATGCCCGGCGCGACGCGGGCGGCGAGCGGCACGACGTGGCCTTCCGGACCGAGAACCAGCGCGTAGCCCCGCTCCAGAACGGCCTGCGGCCCGAGGCTCGCGGCGAGCTTGGCTGCGGCCCCCAGTCGGTCCCGGCGACGCTCCAGCCCGGCCCTGAAGGCGCGGTCGAGGCGGGCGGCGAGCCCCGTCGCGCGCTCCTGCGACAGCGCGATCCTGTGGCGGAGCGCCGCCGGCGACAGCCGGGCGCCGGCCGCCGCGAAGCGGGCGTGGTGACGACCGGCGTTGGCGACCAGCGCGGGGGCGAGACGGGCCGCCGCGTGGTCGAGCCGCTGGCGCGGCGGCTGGAGCAGCGTTTCGAGCGACGGCAGCGCCCGGGCCGCCGAACGCAGCTCGGAACGGCGGAACTCGAGCGCGCGGAGCGTGCCCGCCCGCAGCCGCGCGCCGCGCTCTGCGACGCCCGCGATCAGTTCGGCGCGGACCGGGACGGCGATTTCGGCGGCGGCCGTCGGCGTCGGCGCGCGGCGGTCCGAGGCGAAGTCGATCAGCGTGGTGTCCGTCTCGTGGCCGACCGCGGAGATCAGCGGGATCGCGCTTTCGGCGGCGGCCCTGACCACGATCTCCTCGTTGAATCCCCAGAGATCTTCGAGGCTGCCGCCGCCGCGCGCGACGATCAGCACGTCCGGCCGGGGGATCGCTCCGCCGGGGGTCAGCGCGTTGAAGCCGCGGATCGCGGCCGCGACCTCCGTCGCCGCGGTTTCCCCCTGAACGCGCACCGGCCAGACCAGCACCCGCCGCGGGAACCGCTCAGCGAGCCGATGGAGGATGTCCCGGATGACGGCGCCGGTCGGCGAGGTGACGACGCCGACCACCTGCGGAAGGTAGGGCAGAGCTCGCTTGCGGGCGGGATCGAACAGACCTTCCGCCGTCAGCCGCTTCCGGCGCTCCTCGAGCTGGGCGAGCAGCGCGCCGACGCCCGCCGGCTCGAGCCTGTCGACCACGATCTGATAGGCGGATTTGTTGGGATAGGTGGTGAGCCGCCCGGTGGCGATCACCTCCATGCCCTCCTCGGGCCGGAATTTGAGCTTGCCCATCGTGCCGCGCCAGACGACGGCGTCGATCTTCGCGCCTTCGTCCTTCAGCGCGAAATAGGCGTGGCCGGACGAATGCGGGCCGCGATAGCCGGAGATCTCGCCGCGCACCCGGACATAGCCGAACCGGTCCTCCACGGTCCGCTTGAGCTGCTGGGACAGCTCCGAAACGGAGATCTCGGGGGCGTTCGAAAGGGCGTCTTCGGCGACGGTCATGCAGCTTCGCGATCCGGCTTCATCCCGTCACCTTTATCGCCGCCCGCGGCCTTGCGCGAGCGGCGGCGAGGTCGCGGGCCGAACCGGTGATGCGGACAACCGGTCGAGCCATGCTGCATCGCAGCATAGCGCTTAATCGTTCGAACTATAATTGTCTCACGATCTCGTCAGGCAGCGCCGCTCTGCTTGCGACGCCAGTCGCCGCCGCCTAGTTATGCCGATCGTCGGGGCGTCGTCTCGATGTCTGCTTCCGCTTTTCGGCAGTTTCGAAGTGGAGCTGAGAGTCGAATACGTGTCGTGCGCGCTCTGATCGCAACAGGGCTTCATTGCACTTGCAGTGATTGACCTAGCGTGGGTCGCCTGGTCGCAGCGCGCATGAGAGTTTGTCCAGAGGATTCCCACATGAAGACCGCCGCCCTCATCGCCTCCGCCCGTCTCGACCGCAGGACCGTTCTCGCCGGCGGCGCCACGCTCGCCGCAGCGCTCATCCTTCCCAGCGTCGCGCGCGCCGACCCGTTCGAGGTCGTCGAGGGCGCGCCCGAAGGCGGCAAGGCGATCACGATCGACAAGATGGCCTTCCAGACCCCGGAGATCACCGTGAAGGTCGGCGAGCCCATCACCTGGACGAACGAAGACGGCATGGCCCACAACGTCCATCTGCGCCAGGGCCCGGCGAAGGGCCATCCCAAGGCGCAGGGCAAGATGCTGAACAAGGGCGACAAATACACCCTCAAGTTCAACGAGCCCGGCACGTACAAATACGTCTGCACGCCGCATCCGATGATGAAGGGCACGATCATCGTCGAGGCCTGACGGCCGATTGATCGCGCCCCGGCTTGCGCCGGGGCCGCATGCCGATAGAAGGGGCGTCGTCCTCAGGTCCAAGGCGGCGCCCCTTCCATGATCGTTCTCCTGCTCGGCTCCGGCGGCCGCGAACACGCGCTCGCCGCAGCGCTCGCGAAGAGCCCGGCGCTGACCCGGCTGATCGCAGCCCCCGGCAACCCCGGAATCGCCAAGCTCGCCGAATGCCGCGCGGTCGCGATCGACGACCTCGACGGGATCGTGGCGCTCGCCCAAGCGGAGAAGGTCGACCTCGTCGTGGTCGGTCCGGAAGCGCCGCTGGTGGACGGCGTCGTCGACCGCCTCAACGAGGTCGGGATCAGAGCGTTCGGCCCCACGGCGGCCGCGGCGCGGCTCGAAGGCTCGAAGGCGTTCACCAAGGAGTTCTGCGCCCGCCACGGCATACCGACCGCGGGGTTCCGCCGCTGCCGGTCGGCGGAGGAGGGCCATGCCGCCGTCGACGCCTTTGGCGTCCCGGTCGTGGTGAAGGCTGACGGGCTGGCGGCCGGCAAAGGGGTGATCGTCGCGGAAACCCTGGCCGAGGCGCACGCCGCGGTCGACCACATGTTCGGCGGCGCGCTCGGGGCTGCGGGCGCCGAGGCCGTCGTCGAGGAGTTCCTGGACGGCGAGGAGGCGAGCCTGTTCGCCCTCGTCGACGGCAAGACCGCCCTGTTCCTCGGCGACGCCCAGGACCACAAGCGCGCCTATGATGGCGACGAGGGTCCCAACACCGGCGGCATGGGAGCGTACTCGCCGGCGCCGGTGCTGAGCCCCGCGCTCATCGATCAGGCGATGAACGAGATCGTGCGGCCGACCGTCGCCGGGATGGCCGAGGAGGGCGCGCCCTTCGTCGGCTTTCTCTACGCCGGGCTCATGGTCGGCCCCGACGGCCCCAAGCTCATCGAATACAATGTCCGTTTCGGCGATCCGGAGGCTCAGGTCGTGCTGCCGCGGCTGAAGGACGACCTGCTCGAACTGATGGCGGCCGCGGTCGACGGCGCGCTTGAAGGCCGCAAGCTGAAGTTCCGGCCCGAGACCGCGCTGTCCGTGGTGCTCGCCGCCAAGGGCTATCCCGGCGACTACGTGAAGGGCACGGAGATACGCGGCGTCGAGACCGCCGAGAAGCGCGGGCAGGTCACCGTGTTTCACGCCGGCACGGCGCTCGACGGCGGCAGGCTTGTGTCGGCGGGCGGGCGGGTGCTCGCGGTGACGGCGCTCGGCGCCGACGCCGCGGAGGCGCAGATGAAGGCCTACGCGGCCGTCGATCTGATCGACTGGCCGGAAGGCTTCTGCCGTCGCGACATCGGCTGGCGCGCCGCTGCGGCGGCCGAGGAGGGCTGAGCCCCCGGCCGGCCGCCGGTCACGGCCGCGGCGGAACGCCCGGGACGGTCATCCCTTGATGAAGGCGAGCAGGTCGGCGTTGAACTCGTCCTGCTGGACCTGCGCGAGGCCGTGGCTCCCGCCCGGATAGACCTTGAGCGTCGCGTTCGGGATGATCTTGGCGGACAGCAGTCCGGCGGCGCCGATCGGCACGATCTGGTCGTCGTCGCCATGGATGACGAGCGCCGGCACGTCGATCTTCTTCAGATCCTCCGTGTAGTCGACCTCCGAAAACTCGCGGATGCAGTCGTAGAGGCCCTTGATGCCGCCGGCCATGCCCTGCAGCCAGAACGCGTCGCGCAGCCCCTCGGAGACCTTCGCGCCGTCGCGGTTGAAGCCGTAGAAGGGCGTCGTCAGGTCCTTGAAGAACTGGGAGCGGTCGTCGAACACGCCCTTGCGGATGCCGTCGAACACGTCGATCGGCAGGCCGCCGGGATTGGCGTCGGTCTTCAGCATCAGCGGCGGCACGGCGCCGACGAGCACGACCTTGGCGACCCGGCTCGTGCCGTGGCGGCCGACGTAATGCGCGACCTCGCCGCCGCCGGTCGAATGGCCGACCATGACGGCGTCCTTGAGGTCGAGCTGCTCGAAAAGCTCGGCCAGATCGTCGGCGTACTGGTCCATGTTGTTGCCGTCCCAGGTCTGGGACGAGCGGCCGTGGCTGCGACGGTCATGGGCGATGACGCGGTAGCCGCGCTCGGCGAGGAACAGC
The DNA here is from genome assembly GCF_049446035.1 of Hansschlegelia sp. KR7-227. NCBI lineage: Bacteria > Pseudomonadati > Pseudomonadota > Alphaproteobacteria > Hyphomicrobiales > Methylopilaceae > Hansschlegelia > Hansschlegelia sp. KR7-227. Next base: position 2,258,413 of record NZ_JBMSEA010000001.1, on the reverse strand, counting down.
ATCTGCCCGTCCCAGGCGTCGGCCGTGAGCGGCCAGCCGTGGGAGAACACGACCGGCTGGCCCGTGCCCCAGTCCTTGTAGAAGATGCTCGCGCCGTCCTTGGTGGTGATGGTGCTCATGACTGCTCTCTCCGGGGTCGGGCCGCTTGCGGCCGATGGGACATGAAGGCGTCGCCGTCTTCGTAAGGGGAGAGATAGACGCCCGCCGTGACGTTTCGGATTGGCGGAACCGACAGAGTTCGGGCTAAAACCGACAGATGAGCGCAACCGCCCTCCCGCCGGAAATCGGCGTTCTGGCCTATCCCGACGCCCAGCTCGGCGCGATCTTCGGGCTGACCGACCTGTTCGCGGTGGCGAACCGCATGGTCGCGGAGCGATTGGGCGCCGACGCTCCGGAGCTCAGGGTCAGCCATTGGCGCGCGACGCCCGGCGATCCCGCCGGCGAGGTGACGCGCAGCTTCGACACCCATCCCGGCCTGCCCGGGACACCGACGTTCCTCATTCTGCCGCCCGCCATCACGGCGCCGATCACCCCTGAGACCGCGGCGCCGCTCGCGGCTTGGCTCCGCGACCGCCATGCGGAAGGCGCGACGCTGTGCTCAGTCTGCGCCGGCGCCTTCCTGCTCGGCGAAGCGGGCGTGGTCGCGGGGCGCTCGGTGACCACGCACTGGTATTACGCCGAGGCCTTCGCGGAGCGCTTTCCGGACGCCCAGGTCGACGCCGACAGGCTCGTGATCGACGACGGCGACGTGATCACGGCCGGCGGTCTGATGGCGTGGACCGATCTGGGGCTGAAGCTCGTCGACCGCCTGCTCGGCCCTGCGATCATGCTCGCGACCGCACGCTTCCTGCTGGTCGATCCGCCCGGCCGCGAGCAGCGCTACTACAGCCTGTTCTCGCCGCGCCTTCATCATGGCGACGCGTCCATTCTGAAGGTTCAGCACTGGCTGCAGACCTCCGCCGCGCGCGACGCCGCCGTGCCGGAGATGGCGGCGCGCGCGGGGCTGGAGGAGCGCACCTTTCTCCGGCGCTTCCGCAAGGCGACGGGCATGACGCCGATCGAGTACTGCCAGCATCTGCGGGTCGGGAAGGCGCGGGACCTGCTGGAGACCAGCAACGCCACCGTCGATCAGATCGCATGGTCCGTCGGCTATGAGGATCCCGGCGCGTTCCGCCGGGTGTTCCACAAGATCACCGGCCTCACGCCGCGCGACCACCGCCAGCGCTTCGGCGCGCAGGACGCGTCGCCGCGTCTCTCGGCGGCGGAGTGAGCCGTACGATGTCGCGCTCTGGAGCCGCTCCGCTCCAATTCGTCGGCGCCGGCCGTGCTGCGCTGCGGGACAGATCGCCGCTTCGCCGTTAAGCTTTCGTCCTGTCGGCGTCGCGCGGGGCGGGGCCTGGACGGGGCGACGCAGTTGAGAAAAATTCCTCCCGGCGTCGGGCCGAGATATCCGCAGGTCGTGGTGCTGTTCGGCGCGACGGGCGACCTCGCCCACAGGAAGCTGCTGCCCGGCTTGTTTCACCTCGTGCGGACGGGCTTCATCCCCGCCTGCCGGATCGTCGGGGTGTCGCTCGAAGACATCGACGCCGAAGGCTTCCGCGCGGTGGCGCGCCGCGCGCTCGACCAGTTCGGCACGCGGAAAGCCGGCGAGGCCGACGCGGCCGCCTTCGCCGACATTCTCGATTACGTCCCGCTTTCGGGCGGCCCGGAGGTTCTCAAGGCCGCCGTGGCCCGGGCGGAAGCCGCGCTCGGCGGCGAGAGCCGGCGGTTGCACTACCTGTCGGTCCCTCCGAACGCGGCTTTGTCGGCGGTCCGGCTGCTCGGCGAGGCCGGTCTCGTCGAGGGCTCGCGCATCGTCATGGAGAAGCCCTTCGGGGTCGATCTCGAAAGCGCCGTCGCGCTCAACGCCAAGCTTCACGATGTCTTCGACGAGAAGCAGATCTTCCGGATCGACCATTTCCTCGGCAAGGAGCCGGCTCAGAATATCCTGGCCTTCCGCTTCGCCAACGGCCTGTTCGAGCCCATCTGGAACCGCAATTTCATCGACCACGTGCAGATCGACGTGCCCGAGACGCTCGGCCTCGGAAAGCGCGCCGGCTTCTACGAGTCGACCGGCGCCTACCGCGACATGGTGGTGACCCACCTGTTTCAGATCCTCGCCTTCATGGCGATGGAGGCGCCGACCTCGCTGGAGCCGAAGCCGATCAGCGAGGAGAAGAACAAGGTCTTCCGCTCGATGACGCCGCTCGACCCGAAGGACGTCGTCCGCGGACAATATGTCGGCTACCGGCAGGAGGAAGGGGTCGACGCGGAGTCCGACGTCGAGACCTTCATCGCGCTCAAATGCTGGATCGACAACTGGCGCTGGGCGGGGGTGCCGTTCTTCCTGCGCACGGGCAAGCGGCTGGCGGAGGGCCAGCGCATCATCTCGATCGCCTTCCGAGAGCCGCCGAAGAGCATGTTCCCGGCGGGCTCCGGCGTGGGAGCGCAGGGGCCGGACCACCTGACCTTCGACCTCGCCGACGCCTCCAAGGTGTCGCTGTCGTTCTACGGCAAGCGGCCGGGACCGGGCATGCGGCTCGACAAGCTCAGCCTGCAGTTCGCGATGCACGACACCGGCCTCGCCGGCGAGGTGCTGGAGGCCTATGAGCGCCTCATCCTCGACGCCATGCGCGGCGACCACACGCTGTTCACGACCGCCGAGGGCATCGAGCGGCTGTGGGAGACCTCCGCGCCGCTTCTGGAGGCGCCGCCGCCGGTCCGGCTCTACCAGCCGGGCTCGTGGGGGCCGAAATCGGTCCACCAGCTGATCGCGCCGCACGCCTGGCGCCTCCCCTTCGAGCGCGCCTGGCGCGCGCCGAACCCGTCGGGCGGTTGAGCCGCCAGTCTCACAGGGCGAAGTCGTCCCTCGCGAAGGCGATCGCCTGGTCGAAGGCGATCGCGAGATCGGCGACCTTGTCGCCGTCGATGTCGGCGAACAACGTGGTCCTGCCCCCGCCCGTCACGGCGCGGAGCTGGCCTCCGGCGCCGGTGAAGGCGGCCTTGCCGAGAAAGACGAAGCCCTGGTCGCCCGCGCGCGACGGGTCGGCGTCGATCGCCGCAAAGTCGATCATGTCGCCCTGCGCCTGTGAGAAGTCGGTGATGACGTCCGGCGCGAGCACGCGGGCGGGATCGTAGATCGAGCCCGTGCCAGGTTCCGACGTGTCCTCGGCGGTCGTGTAGACGAACACGTCGGCCCCCTTGCCGCCGGTCAGCACGTCGCCGCCGCGTCCGCCCTGGATGTGGTTCTTTCCGCCGTCGCCGACGATCGTGTCCGCGCCGCCCGAGCCGATGACGTTCTCGAAATTGCGGAATGCGTCGACGTAGAAATCGCTGACGACCTGGGAGAAGGCGGCGCCTTTGAGCACGATCTCGACGCCGTCCACGCCGGTGAAATCGACCGTGTCGATTCCGGCCCCGCCGTCCAGCGTGTCGTCGCCGGAGTCGCCGTTGATGACGTTCGCCTTGGCGTCGCCCGTCAGCCTGTCGCGGCCGAAGCCGCCGACGAGGTTCTCGATCCCCGTCAACTGATCGGTCTCGAATCCCGAGCCGTCCGTCGCCGTGACCGTGCGGCCGCTGACGAGCGTGACGACCACGGCGGACGACACGCCGGCGAACGACGCCGTGTCGAAGCCCGCGCCGCCAATGATCGCGTCGGACCCGTCGCCCCCGATCAGCAGGTCGTCGCCCGCGCCGCCGCTCAACGTGTCGCCGCCGTCGTCGCCGCGCAGTTCGTCGTCGCCGGAGAGGCCTTCGATCCGATCGTCCTCGATCCCGCCATAGATCGTCGCGGATTCGACCGATTTCGCTTGGACGATGACTTTCCCGCCGGACGAGATCGTGAGGTTCACGCCGCCGGTCGCCTTGGCGATGATCGCCAGATCGAGCGGTTCGGGTCCGAAGACGCCGGACTCTCCGGTGAAGGACAGCGCGTCGTCGCCGGCGCCTCCGTCGACGGAGTCGCGCAGGAGGTCGCCGACGACGGACAAGAGGTCGCCGCCGGCGCCGCCGATCAACGTGTTCGCCCCTTTGCCGGCGGCGAGATCGTCGGAGAAGGCGCCTCCGGCGAGCCGGTCATCGCCCGCGCCGGTCTCCGCCACGATGCGCTCGGCGCCCTTCACGGTCGCCGCCTTCACGCCGCCCTTGGTGATGGAGAGGGCGCCGATGGCGCCCGACATGACGATGGCCTCGTCGGACGCCGACTGGATCTCGAACGTGTCGAGGCCGCCCGCGCCGAGGTCGATCTGGTCGAGCAGCACGTCCTCGAACCGATGCGCGAACAGATCGTCGCCGGCTCCGGCTCTTACAGTGTCGGCGCCCCGGCCGGCGCGGAACGTGTCGGCCGCCCCGGCGCCGAGGAGGCTGTCGCCGCCTGCGCTGTCGATGACGTCGACGGCCTCGATTCCCTTCAGGGTCCCGACTGTGTTTCCGCCGGACTTGACCGTCGCGCCCTTCTGGAGATCGCCGCTCATCACGATCGGCAGCTCGGAGCGCGTGGCGACGAGCTGAAGTCGGTCGAAGCCCGCGCCCCCGTCCACCACGGAAAGCTCAGCGTTCACGCCCGTCGACAGCGAATCGTCGCCGTCGCCCCCGCGCAAGGTGTCGCCTTCGCCGCCCTCCAGCGTGTCGTCGCCGTCGCCGCCGGACAGAAGGTCGTCCTTGCCGAAGGAGCTTCCGACCGCGAGGTCGTCGCCCCCCGTTCCGGTGAAGCGATAGGAGTTCGACGGCCCCTCCCGGATTTCGACCGATTCGAAGCCCTTCGTCTGCGCGACGACCCGCGAGCCGATTTTGAGATTCGCGCCGTCGAAGACGAGGCTCGTCTGCTCCACGCCGTAGAGCCCGATGACGAGCCGGTCGGTCCCCGCCCCGCCGTCATAGGCGCCGATTCCGGCCGCGGGCGCGGCCGAGGTCCAGCGCGTCAGGGTCAGTTCGTCGTTTCCGGTCGACAGCGAGACGCGGTCCTTGCCGCCGGCGGCCAGCGTGACGTCGTCGTCCCCCGCGCCCCCCAGGACGCTGTCGGAGCCTTCGGCTGCGCCCAGCGTGTCGTCGCCGCCGAGCCCGATCAGCGTGTCGTTTCCGGTTCCGCCGATCACCCGGTCAGCGAGCGCGCCGCCCGTCACGGCGTAACGGCCGGTTCCAATCGCGGGATAGTAGGCCTGGTCGGAGCCGAGCTCGAGATCGAGACGCTCGAACGACGTCGCGCGCGCCACAGTGACCGACCCGATCTTGACTTGGGTGGTCGCGCCGAGCTTCACCGTCACGGTCTGGCCGCCGATGACCTCGGAGATCGCCATGGCGAGCGTGTCCTCGCCGGCGCCGCCCGCGAGAACGTCCAGGGTCCGGTCGAGCTTGTCGTCGTCGCCGAACGGGAAGAACTCGATCCGGTCGTCGCCGTCCCCGCCGTCCAGCGTGTCGCGCCCGGCGCCGCCGATCAGCGTGTCGGAGCCGGCGCCGCCGGTCAGCCTGTCGTTGTCGGGGCCTTCGAAATACCGGTCGTCGCCCTCGAGGCGATCGTCGCCCGCGCCGCCGTCGAGCACGTCGGAGCCGGCCTCGCCCTCGATGTCGTCGTCGCCGCCGGCCCCCTTGAGCGTGTCGTTTCCGCCGGCGCCTTCGATGTCGTTGTCGTCGCCGTAGCCGTCGACCTTCTCGCTCGTGTCGTCCCCGTAATAGGACGACCCGCTCCAGTATCCCGCCACGCCGCTTCCCCGCTCAAGATCCGGATGCGCGGAAGCTAAAGGGGGAGCCTGTCATCGCCCATCCGTAGGAGTACGTAGCGACCACCTTCGGACGCTACGATCATCCGCCGGCCGAGGCGCCCGTCACACCTTTCCGTCGAGACCCATCTGATAATATTTGTGGGTGATCTGATCCTGGTTCTCGAGCAGCCAGTCGATCGTGGGCTCGGACGCCATCGCCTTGCGGATCGCCTCGAGCATGCCCTTGCGGTGGATGTCGAACAGCACCTTGTGGTCGAGATTCTCGATGTCGACGATCGTCGGCGCGAGCCAGACCGAGCAGATGATGCCGAGCTCGTTCGCCTTTTCCTTCGGGATGTAGCCGGCGCGGACCGCGTCCAGCACGCCGTTCGCGATCGCGAACTGCACCGTGCCCATGAGGATGTTGGTGTAGCGCGGGTTCTCGACGGTTACCTTCGAGACGCAGAGCGTCACCGGGCGCACCATCACGTCGGTGTTGAGCAGCGCGAAGACGCGGGTGTGGCCTTTGACCTGGTCGCCGGTCAGCGTGGCGATCGCGGTCCCGACGGGGCCGTCGAGTTCGCCGATCACGACCTCCGGCTCGGCCGCCGTGCCGGGAGGGCCTCCTGCGACCAGCGCTTCGCCGGCCTTCAGCACGATGCGGTTGCTCATGGGATCGTCTCCTTCAGTGCAGTTCGATGCGGCCGGCACACTCGGCCCATCGCGCGCGATTGGTCGATATAAGAAAAACTTTGTCGGGGGCGCCTCACCAGACGAGCTGCGGCATCACCGCGACGGGGGAATAGCCGTGCTCGGCGAACAGGGCCGAGAGCTTCTCCGGGTCGGGAGCGCCGCGGCCGAGCTCTTCGGCGTGGATGCCGTCCGCCACGAAGACGCAGTCGAGCCCCGCCGCGGTCGCGCCTGCGAGGTCGGTGCGCACCGCGTCGCCGATCGCGATCACGCGCGACCGCTCCATTGTCCGGCCGAGCACGTCCTCGGCGAGCCGCAGCGCGGCGTCGTAGATCGCGGGATAGGGCTTGCCGGCGAACAGAACCTCGCCGCCGAGCGTCTGGTAGAGATCGGCGATCGCCCCGGCGCACCACAATTGCCGATCGCCGACGCCGACCACGAGGTCGGGATTGGCGCAGATCAGCGGCAGCCCGCGCGCCTTCAGCGCGAGGAGCCGGTCGCGATAGTCCTCGGGAACCTCGGAATCCTCGTCGACCAGCCCGGTGACCACGGCGACGGACGCCTCCTCCGGCCCCACGCGCGACAGGCGGTCGTCGCCGAGCAGCGGCAGGTCGCGTTCGGGCCCGATGTGATGGACCGACCACACGCCGCGCTCGGCGAGCATGCGGCGCGAGACGTCGCCGGACGTTACGATCGCGTCCCACGCGCTGCGCGGCACGCCCTTCTCGTCGAGGCTCTGGACGACCCAGTCGGACGCGCGCGGCGCGTTCGAGACCAGCACGACGGCGCCGCCGCCGGCGCGGAACCGCGTCAGCGCGTCGGAGGCCGCTTCATGGGCGCGCAGACCGTCATGCAGCACCCCCCAGACGTCGCACAGCGCGACGTCGTAGGCGGAAGCGAGCGGCGCGAAGCGCGGGAAGCTCGGCGCGACGGGAGCCGGATCGCCGGTTTCGGCGCCCGAGCTGCGTTCGTTGGAGATGGCCATGCCGCTCCGCTAAGGGGCGCGCCGCCCGAGGTCAAGCGCGCCGCGCCGGCGGGGGCCCGGCGTTCACCCGGATACGACGGTCGGGATCGGTCTCAGCTGCGTCGGTTGCTGCGGGGGCTCCGGCGCGTCCGGCCGCGACGGCCGCACGGGGCGGGGCAGACCGAACAGGAAGCCCTGGGCGGCCTTCACGTCCATGTCGAGCAGTTCGGGAACCGTGCGCTCCTCCTCGACATGGGTCGCGATCAGATCGACGCCCTGGCGGGCGAGCAGGCTCGACAGGTCCGCCGGGTGGATCGCCGAGCCTCGGGCCGCGTCCGGGTCGAGCAGACGGTCGGCTGCGACCTTGACGAAGCGCACGCCGAGCCGGGACAGCTCGCGCGGCTCGAGCCGAAGGTCGCTCGTGCGGTCCATCGAGAGCCGCGCTCCGCGCTCGACCAGCGCCGCCACGGCGTCGCGTTCGACCGGGCCGAAGCCCGCGAAGGCGGCCTGCGACAGCTCGAGCACCACCAGGCGGCCGAGATCGGGCGTCCGTTCGAACAGCGCGACGAGGTCGCGAAAGCCGCGCGCGTCGGCCAGCGTCTCGGCGGCGACGTTGACGAACACCGCCGCGGTGCGGCCGCGCGCGACGAGCCGCCGGGCGACGTCCGCCGCGGTCTCGATCGCCCGCCGATCGATCTCGGCGGTCCGGCCCGCCGCCGCCGCGGCCGATAAAAAAGCGTCCGGCGACATGAGGCCGTCGGGTTCGGCGATGCGCGACAAGGCTTCGTAATGGATGCGGCGACGGCTCGGCAGGGCGACGATCGGCTGCAGGTGGATCTCGAGCCGGTCGTCGCGCAGCGCGAGCTCGAGCCGCGCCGCCAGTCCGCGATCGGCGTTTCCTGCGGCCAGGGGCGCGGGTTCGTCGGGTTCGTCCGGATCGAAGGGGTGCGGGTCCGCGCGCGGCGGTTCGTCGGCGGGCGGTCGAGGCGCGGCGCGCGCCGCCGGCCGAGCCGGCGCCGCGTCGGCGGGCGGCGGAGGCGCCGCCGGAACGGGCGCATCCAGGTTCACGAGGCCTGCGAGCCGCGTGATCTGGGCGTCGTGGCTCGCGACCTCCTTGGCGACGGACGTCACGAGCCCGCCGAGCGCCGCGATCTCCTCGACCAGCGGCCGGGTGGCGGCGCGGGCGCGTTCGGACGCCGCGCCGTCGAGCGTCGAAAGCCGCGCCTCCATGGTCTCCAACCGGCTCTGCAGCTGGGTGACGACGCGGTCGAGATCGTCGAGCCGGCCGAGATCGGCCCCGGGCGAGCGGATGAAGGCGAGGTGGACGACCGCCATCGCGGCGAGCGCGCCGAAGGCTGCGAGCAGCGAGGCGCCGATCCCGAGGTCGAGCCCGAAGGCGGCGATCACGCCGACGCAGGCTGCGGTCACCGTCATGGCGACGGCGACGAACAGCGCGGCGGGCTTCGGCATGGGGGCAGTGTCCGGATGATGATCCCGACGACCATCGCAGATTCGCGATTTGCGGGCCAATCTCTGGCGCCGCGGCCGCGGGCCCTCCACATATTCGCCCGCGGCGCGTGACGTCGCGGACACGCCCGGAGGAGGCGGCATGATCAGTCTCGACGTCGACGGCATGACCTGTGACGGCTGCGCTCGCGCCGTGGAGCGCGCCCTTGTCGCGCGCGATCCGGCCGCGAAGGTCGCCGTGTCGCGGACCGCCGGACGCGTCGACATCGCCACCACCCTGTCGGTCGAAGACGCGGTTGAGGCCGTCGAGCGGGCCGGATACGACGCCAAGCCGTCCGCCGCCTGACCGGGCGATCACCTTTCATTTACCCTGTTCGGCGACCTTGGGCCATCGCGCTTCGCGGACTCATCCGCGAGCCGCGCTCACCGAGGGTCGCACTTGACGCCGCAACCGCTGACGCCGGACGCTGTCGGCATGGTCTCGCCCACCCGGGCGCAGGTCCTGCTGATCGACGGCGACCCGGCCGCGCTGCGCGTCGCGACCACCGCCGTGGCGAACGCCGGCGGCGAGGTGGCGACGACCATCGATCCCATGACGGTCAAGCGCGCCGGGTGCGCGCATGGCGCGGCCTTCGCCGTGGTCGACGTGCCGAACCGCGAGGCGCTGGAGCTCGTCGAAGCGCTGGTGGAGCAGGGGCTTGTGGTGGTCGCGACGAGCGGGGCAGGCTCGGTCGCGCTCGCCGTCGAGGCGATGCGCCGCGGCGCGGTCGACTTCGTCCTGAAGCCCTATTCGCCGGACGCGCTCGCGCGGCGCCTGGCGCCGCGTTTCGCCGAACGCGCGCCGGCCGCCCCGAAGCCCACTCGCGTCCTCGCGCAGCCGGCGCCCGACGCTCTTGATTTCGGCGGCTTCGTCGGCCGCTCCGCGCCGATGCGCGCGCTCTACGCCGAGATCGAGCGCATCGCGCCGTCCCGCGCGCCGGTGTTCGTGACGGGAGAGAGCGGGTCCGGCAAGGAGCTCTGCGCGGAGGCGGTCCACGCACTGTCCGGGCGGGCGCAGAAGCCTTTCGTCGCGCTGAACTGCGGCGCGATCCCGCGCGAGCTGATGGAATCGGAAGTGTTCGGCCATGTCCGGGGCGCCTTCACGGGGGCGAGCGACGACCGGGCGGGCGCCGTGGAGGCGGCGCAAGGCGGCACCCTGTTCCTGGATGAGATCGGCGAGATGGAGCTCGCCCTGCAGGCCAAGCTTCTCCGGGTGCTGCAGACCGGCGAGTTCCGGCGGGTCGGCGAGGCGCGCGCGCGGAACGCCGACATCCGCATCGTGTGCGCCACCCATCGCGACCCTGCGACCGAAGTCGCCGCGGGCCGTTTCCGGCAGGATCTGTACTACCGCCTGCACGTTCTCCCGATCCGGCTGCCGCCGCTGCGCGAGCGCGGAGAGGACATCACGGCGCTCGCGCAGGCCTTTCTGCGGCGCTTCGCCGACGAGGAGGGGCGGAGCTTCCGGCGCTTCTCCGACGGCGCGCTTGAGCGGATCCGCGCCCATGACTGGCCCGGCAATGTGCGCGAGCTGCAGAACGTGGTGCGCCGCGCCGTCGTCCTCGGAGACGGCGACGAGGTGACGGCGGACATGCTGCCGCTCGCCGCGCCCGCCGCGTCGCCGGCCGTCCCGAGCGGGGCCGGCGGCTCCGTCTCCGACGCGATCGAGCCCTTCTGGCTGCAGGAGAGGCGCATCATCGAGACCGCGGTCGCGGCCTTCGGCGGCAACACCGCGCGCGCGGCCGCAGCGCTCGAAATCAGCCCCTCGACGATTTATCGCAAACGGGAGCGCTGGGCGGAGCTCGGCGCCTGACCGCGGCGCCTCGCCAAGCCTGACATATTGACGTCGCGCGTCTGATAGGGTGAGCGTCCGCGCCAATTCGATTGAGGCTCAGCGGATGTCCGACAGATTTGATCTCGCCGTCGTGGGCGGCGGAATCCTCGGGCTCGCCCACGCGCTCGCGGCGGCGCGCGGCGGCCGGCGCGTCGTCGTGCTCGATCGCGAGGCGCGCGCCTGCGGGGCCTCGGTGAGGATGTCCGGGCTCATCACGGTCGCGGGCCACGCTCCGGGGGTCCAGTGGCGGCGCGCCAAGCGGTCGCGCGAGATCTGGGCCGACGTCTGCCAGCACGCCGGCGTCAGGATCGAGCATGAGGGCCTCGCCATCGTCGCGCGCCGGGCGGAAGCCGCGGCGCCGCTCGAGGCGTTCGCCGCGAGCGAGGCGGGGTCGGGCTGCAACTTCTATCGGATCGAGGACGCCCACGCGCTGTTTCCACAGTTCAAGGGCGACATCGCCGGCCTGCTCTGGAGCCCGGACGAACTGCGCGTCGAGGCCAAGTCGGCATTGCCCAAGATCGCCCACTGGCTGGAGGACGCCCACGACGTCGCGTTCCGCTGGGAGACGGCTGTGACCGCCGTCGGAGACGGGGTGATCGAAACCTCGCGTGGGCCGATCGCCGCGGACGCCGCCGTGGTCTGCGCCGGCGACGACTTCCGCACGCTGTTCGGCGAGAGGCTCGCGGCGACCGGTCTCACGCGCGCCAAGTCGCATATGCTGCGCGTGCGCTATGATGACGGCTTCGAGCTTCCCGGCGCGGTCGCGAGCGATCTCGCGGTGCTGCGTCTGCCGGGCTTCGCCGAGCTCGACGGCGTCGACGCCTTGCGGGAGCGGCTCGAGGCCGAGCAACCCGACCATCTGCAATACGGCGTCAATCTGCTGGTGTCGCAATCGTCCGACGGCTCGCTGATCGTCGGCATGAGCCGCCAGGTCGACCCCTCGCCCGATCCGTTCCAGCCGCAGGCGATCGACGATCTGATCCTCGACGAACTCGCGCAGATCTTCGGCAAGCGGCCGAAACACGTCCTGTCGCGCTGGACCGGAACCTACGCCTATTCTCCGGAGCGGCCGGTCGTGGTCGAGGCGCCGAACGAGCGGACGAGGGTGGTGGTCGCCGCCTCCGCCGCCGGCGCGAGCTCAGCCTTCGCGCTCGGCGAGGAGACGATCGCCGGCCTGTTCGGCAAGGCCGGCTAGGAACCGCTCGCTCGGGCGGCGCGGCGGAGGCCCCTGCGCCTCACCTGTTTCGTCGCGAGCCAAAACGCTCTAGGAGCAGACTTCGAAATCCTGCTCCCGGAAGACCCTGACGCATGACCTCCCGCCGCGCCGACCTCACTCCCGCCCGTCTGCCCCGCGGTTTCGCCGATCGCGGCGCGGCCGAGCTCGCGCAGAGCCGCGCGATGACGGAGGCGATCCGGACGACCTACGAGCTCTGGGGGTTCGAGGCGGTCGAGACGCCGTTCTTCGAATACACCGACGCGCTCGGCAAGTTCCTGCCCGATCAGGACCGCCCCAACGCGGGCGTGTTCTCGCTGAAGGACGACGACGACCAGTGGATGTCGCTGCGTTACGACCTGACGGCCCCGCTCGCCCGCTTCGTCGCGGAGAATTTTCAGCGGCTGCCGAAGCCGTATCGCAGCTACCGGTTCGGCCCGGTGTTCCGCAACGAGAAGCCGGGCCCGGGCCGCTTCCGCCAGTTCCTGCAGTTCGACGCCGACATCGTCGGAGCGCCAAGCGTCACCGCGGACGCCGAGATGTGCATGATGATGGCGGATGCGTTGGAAGCCGTCGGCGTCAGGCGCGGCGACTATGTGATCAAGGTCAACAACCGCAAGATCCTCGACGGCGTCATGGAGGCGATCGGCCTCGGCGGCGAGGACAACGCCGGGCGGCGGCTCACCGTGCTCCGGGCGATCGACAAGCTCGACCGGCTGGGGCCGGAAGGCGTGCGCGCCCTGCTGGGAGCTGGGCGCAAGGACGACAGCGGCGACTTCACGAAGGGCGCGGGTCTCGATGAGGCGTCCGCCGGCCGCGTGCTCGACGTCCTGAAGGCGAAGGCCGACCGTAATCTTCACACCGCCCGGAAGCTGTTCGACGAGGTGTCCAACCCGATCGGACAGGAGGGCGCGCGCGAACTGTCCGCGATCGCGGCTCTGGTCGACGCGGCCGGTTACGAAGACCGCGTGGTCATCGATCCCTCCGTCGTGCGCGGCCTGGAATACTATACGGGCCCCGTCTTTGAGGCCGAACTGACCTTCACGATCGACGACGAGCAGGGGCGGCCCATCCAGTTCGGCTCGGTCGGCGGCGGCGGTCGCTATGACGGCCTGGTCGGCCGCTTCATGGCCGAAGACGTGCCGGCGACCGGCTTTTCGATCGGCGTCTCGCGCCTGCAGGCGGCGCTGCGCGCGCTGAAAGGGGAGGACGCCGCGGCGACCGGACCGGTCGTCGTTCTCGTGTTGGACCGCGAGCGGATCGCCGACTCGATGGCGCTGGCGGCGCGTCTGCGCAACGAGGGGATCGCGGCCGAGGTCTATCTCGGGGCGTCCGGCATGAAGGCGCAGATGAAATACGCCGACCGCCGGCGGGCGCCCTGCGTCGTCATCCAGGGCTCCGACGAGCGCGACAAGGGCGAAGTGACGCTCAAAGACCTGGTGGAAGGCGCCAAGGCGGCCGCCGCCATCGCCGACCGCGCGGAGTGGACGGAGAGCCGGCCCGCCCAGGTCACGGTGCCGGAAGCGCGGCTGGTCGAAGAGGTGCGCGCGATCCTCGCGCGCCACTGAGAGCGGCGGCGGTCGCCGTCAGCGCGCGTTGCTTTCCGGCGGCGTCGCCGCCGGCTCGTCGCCCGTCCCGCCCGGCGCGCGGATTCGGGCGCCTTCGAGGCCGGTGGGCTTTCCGACCGCGACGACCAGCAGGGCGCCGTCGCCGAACAGGCGCTTCGCCGCGGCCTTCACCTCCTCGATCGTCACCGCGTCGACCAGAGCGTTGCGCCGGGTGATGTAGTCGACGCCGAAATGGTCGAGCTGAAGCTGGGTCAGCTGGTTCGCGATCTTGGTCGAGGTGTCGAACCTGAGCGCATAGGAGCCGATGAGGTACTTCTTCGCGCTTGCGAGCTCCTCGGTCGTCGGACCTTGCTCGGCGATCCTGCGGATTTCCGCCTGGATCAGATCGATCGACTGCCCCGCGCGGTCGTTGCGGGTGGCGACGCCGCCATAGAGCAGCCCGGCGTGGTCGTAGGGCGCGAGGTGGCTGTAGACGGAATAGGCGAGGCCGCGCTTCTCCCGCACTTCGGTGAACAGCCGTGAGGAGAACGAGCCGCCGCCGAGGATGTGGTTCACGACATAGGCCGGGATGAAGTCGTCGTCGTTCCGAAGCGGCCCCGGCCGGCCGAAGATGATCGAGCTCTGCGGCACGTCGAGCGTCACGATCTCGGTGCGGCCGGCGCCCTGGGGCTCGACCGTCGGAACAGGCGTCATCTCCGACCGTTCCGGAAGGCCGTCGAGGAGCGACTCGACCAGCGCCGTGAGGCGGTCCGGCGTCACCGCGCCGACTGCGCCGATCACGATGGAGTCGCGCGCCACGAGCCTGCGATGCGCTTCCACGAGGTCGTCGCGGCGGACGCCCGCAAGGCTTTCGACCGTGCCGCGCGACGGCCGGCCGTAGGGGTGGCCGGGAAAGGCCTCGGCGAAGAAGGTCCGGCCCGCAAGGTCGTCCGGATCGAGCGCGGCGCGCCGGAGCTGCGCGGCGATCTGGCCCCGCATGCGCTCGACCGCGTCGTCGTCGAAGCGCGGGCGCGAGAGCGCGGCGCCGAGGAGAGAGAAGGCCTCGTCGAGATTCTCGGGCAGGGTCCGCAGGCTCGCCGTGACCGTGTCGCGGTTGGACGAGAACGAGAGCTCGATCGCCTTCTCCTCGAGCGTCTCCTGGAAGGCCTCGGCGTCCATGTCTCCGGCGCCCTCGTCGAGCAGGGCCGCCATCAGGCTGACGACGCCGCCCTTGTCCGCGGGGTCCTGCGCCGTGCCGCCCCGGAACGCGATCTCGACGGCGATCACCGGCACCGTGTTCTCCTCGACGAGCCAGGCTTTGACGCCCTGGCGGGTCGTCAGCTCCTTGATGTCGGTCGAGCGGGCGGGCGAGGCGGCGAGCGTCGTTGCGGCGATCATGATGGCGGCGAAGATCCTCATTCGGAACGGAAACAGCGGAACGGCCGGCGTCAGCGCGCCGCCGCGCCAGCGGCGCGGGGCGCAGGCGCGGCGAGAAGTTCGCCCGTGACGGACCGACGCTGGTCCAGCACGGCGCGGGCGGCGTCCCGTACGGCGTCGGCGGTCACGGCCCGGATCCGGGCCGGCCATTCCTTCACTTCCTCGACCGTGCCGCCGGTCGCGAGCGAGGCGCCGTAGATGCGGGCGAGCGTCGCCTGGCTGTCCTGCGCGTAGATGGTGTCGGCGACGAGCCGGGTCTTCGCGCGGGCGAGCTCGCCCTCGCTGGGCCCGGCTGCGGCGAAGGCCGCGACCGTCTCGTCGATCGCCTTCTCGACCTCGCGCAGCGAAACCTCGCCGCGCGGCGTGGCGTAGATCGCGAACCGGCCGTCGTCGAGCGCGTCGCCCTGGTACCAGGCGCCCGCGTTGGCGGCGACGCCCTTTTCGACCACGAGCGAACGGTAGATCCGGCTGGTCGTGCCGCCGCCGAGGATCTGCGCGAGCAGGTCGAGCGCGTAGGCTTCGCCGTTCTTCGCCGTCTCGTAAGACGGCGCGAGGTAGTTGCGGGACACGGACTGCTGCGTCACGCGCGGGTCGGCCAGCGAGACGCGGCGCGCGGCGCGCGGCTCGGGCTCCCGCGGCCGGGCGCGCGGGCCGGGATCGGCGCGGCGGGCGACCTTGCCGTAGGTCGCCTCCGCCGCCGTCCGCACCTCGTCGGCGGAGACGTCGCCCGCGACCACCAGGATGGCGTTGTTCGGGGTGTAGAACCGGTCGTAGAACGCGATCGCGTCGTGCCGGTCGAGCGCCTCGATCTCATGCTCCCAGCCGATGATCGGCGTGCCGTAGGGATGGTTCACGTAGAGCGAGGCGGAGACCGCCTCCGACAGCTGCGAGCCCGGATCGCCGTCGACGCGCGAGCGGCGCTCCTCGAGGATCACGTCGCGCTCGGGATTCACCACGTCGTCGGTGAGCTGCAGGCCGGTCATGCGGTCGGCTTCGAAGGCCATCACCGTCGGCAGGTGCTCGCGCGCCACGCGCTGGAAATAGGCGGTGTAGTCGTAGGAGGTGAAAGCGTTCTCCTGGCCGCCGAGTTCGGCGACGACGCGGGAGAATTCGCCCGCAGGATGCGCGGCGGTGCCCTTGAACATCAGGTGCTCGAGGAAGTGCGCGATCCCCGAATCCCCGGGGGCCTCGTCTGCCGAGCCCACCTTGTACCAGACCATATGCGTGACGACCGGGGCCCGGCGGTCCGGAATCACGACCACCTCCAGCCCGTTCGACAGCGCGAAGGTCGTGACGTCCGGACCGGCGCTGCGTCCGCTCTCGGCGGCGAGGGGGCTCAGTCCGGCCGTGGCGCCGACGAGGATCGATGCTGCCATCAGGATCGTAAAACCTCCAATTGCGCCGACCGGCGACCGCGTCATGCGCATCATAGGCCGCGACCCCCGCACCCGCGAAGCCGGGGCGCCTGGGACCTGACGACGAAACGACGAAAGACCCCCCGCGCCGGCGCGGGGAGCCCCAGACGTCCGTCACGCGACCCAGACGTGGTCAGCGGCCGAACATCCGACCGAAGAACCCTTTGCTTTCCGGCTGAACCTCGGCGGTCTGACCGGCCGGGCCGGTGAGGTAGCCCGGGGGCGGGTCGGACAACTTCTGGCGGCTCGCGGCCGACGGGCCGTCCGTCGGGGCGGGCATGGAGCGCTTCTGCGCGAGCTCTTCGCGCGACAGGCGCGTGACGGTGTTGTCCTGGATGGTGGCGGAGTCCGGACCGTCCGACACCGCGGCGCCGCGCACGCGGCGGGCGCCGATCTCGTCGGGATCGAGCCGCGAGCCGCGCTCGCCCATGCGGTATTCGTTCGTCTCGGTGGGGACGATGTTCGCGCGGGCCCGAATCTCCTGGCGGCGCTGCACGTCGGGATCGTTCGGCCACTGACCGTCGCCGCCGGCCGCCTTCTCCTGGGGCGGAGGAAGCTGCGCGGTCGAGCTTGGAGGCACCAGCGGCGCGCGCTCCTTGTAGTCGATGTCCGGCTTTTCCCGGGTGCCCATTCCAAGGCTGTCGAAGAATTCCGTGATCGGGTTCGAGCCCATGTCGTCGGCCGCACGGGCCGGCGCGGCCGCCATGGAGGCGGCGAGCACGATCGCCGTCGAGGCGAGGAACGCTGGGATGTGACGCATGGTCGGCAGCTCCTGACGGTCCGGCATCTCTCGCGCGCGAGCCTATTCGGCTACCCCTGGCGCGCCCTTCGGACCGAGAACCGCACCATACAGAAGCAGCGCCACGCCCGCAACGATGGCCGCGTCAGCGAGATTGAACACGTACCAGGTGACCTCGCCCCAGTGCAGCAGGGCGTAGTCGACCACCGCCCCGTACAGAATCCGGTCGAGCCCGTTGCCGACCGCGCCGCCGAGGATCAGCGCCAGCCCCCAGCAGGAGACCGCCTGCCGTTCGCGCGCTATCCAGAACGTGATGGCGATGGAGGCCGCGACATGCAGCGCGACCAGCGCCCAGCGGCCGAATTCGCTGTCCTGCTGGAGGAGGCCGTAGCTGATCCCTTGATTCCAGATCAGCACCAGGTCGAACACCGGCAGCACGGCCACGCGCCCCTTGTCGCCGAGATCGAACAGGAACAGCGCCCAGAGTTTTATGGCTTGGTCGAGCACGAACACGACCGCGGCGAGCGCGTAGGCGCGGCGCGCGAGGGTCATTTTCCCTTCCCCACTTGCGGGAGAGGGGGGCGGCGCCCTCGCGCCCCAGGCCTCACGCGGCCTTCTCCTTCGCGGCGTCCCATTCGCGGAGCGCCTGCGCGTCGCGCGGCGTCACGTCGGGATAGGCGGGGTCAGCGCCGACCTCCGGCGAGACCTTCCACGACCGCGCGCATTTCCGGCCCTCCGCCCGCGCAGGGACGACGGCGACGCCGGGGATCTCCGGCAGGCGGAACGCGTCGGCGGGCGCCTCGTCCGCGACCAGCGCGATCGCGCTGGTGATCGCGACCTCCGCGAGATCGATTCCCTCGAGCGCGGCGAACAGCTCCGGATCGGTCACGTGCACGACCGGCGCGGCCTCCAGCGACGAGCCGATGCGCTTTGCGGCCCGCTCGATCTCCAGCGCGCCGGTGACGACCCGGCGGACGCGCCGCACCTTGTCCCACTGCGCCGCGAGCGCCTCGTTCCGCCACGCCTCGTCGGCGCCGGCGAAGGCCTGGAGATGCACCGAGCCGTCCTCGGAGGGGAAGCGCGCGAGCCACGTCTCCTCCGCCGTGAAGGGCAGCAGCGGGGCGAGCCGCGTCACGATCGCCCGGAACAGCCGGTCGACCACGGCGAGGCTCGCCTGCCGCGTCTCCGAAGAGGCCGGGTCGCAATAGAGCGCGTCCTTGCGGACGTCGAAATAGAAGGCCGAGAGGTCGTTGGTCAGGAAAGTGAACAGCGCCGCGAAGCCGCGCTTGAAGTCGAAAGCGCGGTAGGCCGAGGCCACCTCGCCGTCGACCTCCGCCAGCCGGTGCAGCATGTAGCGCTCGAGCGCCGGCGCCTGGGCGAGGTCGACCGCGTCCTTCGGGTCGAAATGCGCGAGCGTGCCGAGCATCCAGCGCAGCGTGTTGCGGAGCTTGCGGTAGGCGTCGGTGGCGGTCTTCAGGATCTCCGGCCCGATCCTGAGATCGTCCTCATAGTCCGACATCGCGACCCACAGGCGCAGGATGTCGGCGCCCGACTGCTTGATCACGTCCTGCGGCGCGACGACGTTGCCGAGCGACTTCGACATCTTGCGCCCCTGCTCGTCGAGCACGAAGCCGTGCGTCAGCAGCGCGTCATAGGGCGCGCGGCCCCGCGTGCCGCAGGACTCCAGCAGCGAGGAGTGGAACCAGCCGCGGTGCTGGTCGGAGCCTTCGAGATAGAGCACCTCGTCCGCGCCGCCGTCGACGGCGCGCTTCGGGCTGAGGTCCGGCCGGCGGTCGAGCACATAGGCGTGGGTCGAGCCGGAATCGAACCAGACGTCGAGGATGTCGGCGACCTTCTCGTAATCGTCGAGCGCGTAGTCGTTGCCGAGGAAGCGCTGGCCGGGATCGGCGAACCAGGCGTCGGCGCCCTCGGCCTCGAAGGCCTCGGCGATGCGCTGGTCGACCATCTCGTCCTTGAGCAGTTCGCCCGTCAGCTTGTGCACGAACACGCAGATCGGCACGCCCCAGGCGCGCTGGCGCGACACCACCCAGTCGGGCCGCGCCTCGATCATGCCCTTGAGCCGGTTCTTGCCCTGCGGCGGATAGAACTGCGTGGCTTCGATCGCCGCCAGGGCACGCGAACGCAGCGTGTCGGCGGGTCCGGCGATGTCGTGGTCCATATGGATGAACCATTGCGGCGTGTTGCGGAAGATGACCGGCTTCTTCGACCGCCAGGAATGCGGGTACTGGTGCCGCAGCTTTCCGCGCGCCACCAGCCTGCCGGCCGCGACCAGCGCCTCGATGACGGCCGCGTTGGCGTCGCCTTTCTCGCCTGTGTCGGTGATCACCGAGCGGCCCTGAAGGCCGTGCGCGTCCTTCGTCAGCCGCCCGTCGGCGTCCACCGTGTAGGGAATTTTCGCGCTGATCCCGCGGCGCTCGAGCTCGGCGCGGGACTCCATCCAGAGCTCGAAGTCCTCGCGGCCATGGCCGGGCGCGGTGTGCACGAAGCCCGTGCCGGCGTCGTCGGTGACGTGGTCGCCGGCGAGCAGGGGGACGGCGAAGTCGAAGCCGAGATGGGCGAGGGGGTGAGCCGCCAATAGGCCCTGCAGTTTGTCCGCTGCGACGCTCTCCACCTTCCGGAAAGCCGTCACCTTGGCCGCCTTGAACACAGCCTCAGCGAGCGCGTCTGCGAGCAGGTACTTCGCGCCGACCTTCGCCCAATTCGCCTCCGGCGCCTCGGTGACCTCGTAGACGCCGTAAGCGATCTTCTTGGAATAGGCGATCGCCCGGTTGCCAGGCAGCGTCCACGGAGTCGTCGTCCAGATCACGACGGAGGCGCCATCCAGTTCCCCTCCCCCTTGAGGGGAGGGGCTAGGGGAGGGGGTGCGGGCGACGCCATCTCCATTCGACTCGCCGCCGTCACCCCTCACTCCTCCCTCTCCCGCAAGGGGAGAGGGGGAAGACAGAGGAAACGCCACGAACACCGTGTCGCTCGTGAACTCCTGATACTCGATCTCGGCTTCGGCGAGCGCGGTGCGCTCGACCACCGACCACATCACGGGCTTGGAGCCGCGGTAGAGCTGGCCGCTCTGCGCGAACTCCATGATCTCGCGGGCGATCTGCGCCTCCGCGGAGAACTTCATCGTGGTGTAGGGATCGGCCCAGTCGCCGGTCACGCCGAGACGCTGGAACTCGGCCGACTGCACGCCGATCCAGTGCGCGGCGTAGTCCCGGCACTCCTTCCGGAACTCGTTGACCGGCACGTCGTCCTTGTTGAGCCCCTTCGCGCGGTAGCTCTCCTCGACCTTCCACTCGATCGGCAGGCCGTGGCAGTCCCAGCCGGGCACGTAGTTGGAATCGAAGCCCGCCATCTGCTTCGTCCGGACCACCATGTCCTTCAGCGTCTTGTTGAGCGCGTGGCCGATGTGCAGGTGGCCGTTGGCGTAAGGCGGCCCGTCATGCAGCACGTATTTGCGGCGCCCGGCCGAGGATTCGCGAAGGCGCTGGTAGAGCCCGATCCTCGCCCAGCGTTCGAGCAGCTCCGGCTCGCGCTGCGGCAGGCCCGCGCGCATGGGGAAGTCGGTCTTCGGGAGAAAAAGCGTTTCGGAGTAGTCGCGTTGCGCGGCGGCGTCGGAGGTCATCTGTGGCTTGTCCGGTGAGGCGGCTGATCGGTCAGGCGAGGGCGGTCCCGGCCGGGCGCGAAAGCGCGCCGGCGGCGCGCCTCACGCGGCGACCGGGCCGCTAATTCGTGCCGCGAACCGCGGGCGATGGGGCATCGGAGCAAGACCGTCTGTCGTGGGCCTGACGCGAAGCGCGACCCTCCTGTAACCGAGCGCGCCTTCTATCAAGTGAATGCGGTCGGCGAAAGCGGGGGCGGCCTTCCGCTTCCTCGCAGCGGAAGGATGCCGGGCTCACGCCAGCGCGCTGGGCGCGAGCGGATCCTCGGGGAGCGCGATCGCGGCCCGCGCGTCCTCGACGTCCCGCTTCATCTGCTCGACGAGGGCGGCGACGCTCTCGAACTTCCCCTCGGGCCGGAGATAGGCGACGAGCTCGATCCTCACCGGCTTGCCGTAGAGGTCGCCGGAGAAGTCGAACAGATAGGTCTCGAACAGCGGCGCGCCGTCGTCGAATTGCGGGCGGCGTCCGTAGCTCGCGACGCCGTCGACCACGCGGCCGTCGACCAGCGCCCGCACGGCGTAGATCCCGAAGGCGAGCCGCGTCTCCGGCGCAAGCCTAAGATTGGCGGTGGGAAAGCCGAGGTCGCGGCCGCGCTTGTCGCCATGGACGATCTCGCCGTCGACGCTCCAGCGCCGGCCGAGCAGCCGGTTCGCGGCCGCCAGTTCGCCCGCCGCGAGATGGTCCCGGATCGCGCTCGACGACACCGGCGTCGCGCCGCCATAGGGCGGCACCACCTCGACGAACATGCCGTAACGCGGGCCCGCTTCGGCCAGGAAGGCGGGCGAGCCGCGCCGGCCGCGGCCGAAATGGAAGTCGAAGCCCACCACCACCGTGTGGGCCGCAAGGCGTCGCGCCAGCACGTCGGCGACGAAGTCCTCCGCCTCGATCGCGGCGAGCGCTGAGTCGAAGGTCAGCACGACCGTCGCGTCGGCGCCGGCGCGCGCGAGCTGGCGGGCCTTTTCGTCCCGTCCGGTCAGGCGAAACAGCGGCCGGTCGGGCTGAAAATGGTTGCGGGGATGCGGCTCGAAGGTCAGCGCCACCACCGGCCGCCCGGCGGCGTGCGCAGGCTCCGCGGCTTGCGCGATCACCGCGGCGTGGCCGCGATGCACCCCGTCGAAATTGCCGACGACGACATGGCCGTCGCGCAGGGCGCGCGGCAGCTCGGGCGGGTCGATCAGCGGCGGCGCGGGAGGGATGATGCGATCGGCCATCGGCGCGGGGGCGTGTGTGCGGGCGCGAGATGGCCCGCGGCCGGGCCGCCCGTCAAGGCGCAGAGTCGGGAAACACGGCCGGCGTCAGGCCAGCTCGGCCTCGATCTCGTCGCGGGTCGGCACCATGATGTGCGCCTCGCCGTCGAGCACCACCTTGTCGCCGACCGAGCAGGTGCAGAAGAAGGTCGCGCGCTGGCGGCCGGGATCGAGCGCGGTGATCTCGACCTGCGCGGTCACGGTGTCGCCGATCCGGACCGGCGCGCGAAACTTGATCGTCTGCGACAGGTAGACGGCGCCCGGACCCGGCAGCTTGGTGCCGAGCACCGCCGAGATCAGGCTCGCCGTGTAGAGCCCGTGCGCGATGCGCCCGCCGAAGCGGGTGTTCGCGGCGTAGGCCTCGGAGAGATGGATCGGGTTGGTGTCGCCGGTCAGCGCCGCGAAGTTCTTGACCGATTCCTCGCACACGACATGCTCGATCTCGGCGGTCTGGCCGACCTCGAGGTCCTCGAAGGCGATCTGCGGGCCATGGTCGTGGGAGGCCTGTTCGGAGGATGGCGCGACGGCGGTCATGGCATGCGGAACTCGACTTTTGAGCGGCCGGCACTCTGCGTCCGGCTTCGCTGCAGCGCAACGCGCCTTTTGTCGGGAGACCCGGAGCTTTATATGGTCGCCTCAGCAACGGAGAACGACGCGCCCATGAACCGTTTCGAGCGCCCGACGCCGGCCCAGGGCGAAGCCGAGGTGCGCTACCTCGACGCCGACTTCCGCGTCATCCGGCCCGGCGCCTTCGTGCGCTGCGCGGTCACCGGCGCCCGCATCCCGCTCGAGGAGCTGCGCTATTGGAGCGTCGAGCGCCAGGAGCCCTACGCCGGTCCTGAGGCGGCGCTGGCGCGCGCCCTCGGCAAGGGCTGAACCTCAGGCCCCGGCCGTTCCAAGACGCAACTGGACGAGATAGGGCTCGATCGCGGCGAGCGTGCGGTCGACCGCCCCGCCGAGAGCGGCGCAGGTCAGGCTCGCGGCGCGCGCCATCGCGGCGCGAGCGCCCGGGTCCGCGAGGAGCCGCGCCGCTTCCGCGCCGAGCGCGTCGGCGTCCCGGATCACGCCTGCTCCCTCGGCGCGGTCGAGCGCGTCGAACGCGTCCGCGAAGCCTTCGGTCAGCGGGCCATGCAGCAGCGGCGCGCCGAGCTTCGCCGCCGCGGCCGGATTCACGCAGCACTGTTTCGTGAGCGAGCCGCCGGCGAAGGCGACATGCGCCAGCCGGTAGAAGGCGCCGAGCTCGTCGGGGCCGTCGGCGATGAAGAACTCGACGTCGCGCGCCAGCGGCTGGCCCCGGTCGGCGCGCGCGGCCACGACGCCGAACAGCTCCGCCGCCTGAGCGGCGTCCGCCGCCTGGCCGTGGCGCCGCGGAGCCACGATGGTCACGAGTTCCGGGCTGTGGGAGCGCGCGATCACGTGAGCGCGGGCGAGCGCCGTCTCTTCGCCCGGCTGGAGCGCGGCCGCCAGCATCACGGGACGGCCGCGGACCGCCGCCGACAGCGCCGCCATCTGGGCGGGATCGGCCGAGGGCGGATCGCCGTCGAGCCGCAGGTCCCCGACATTGACCGAAGGCGCGGCGGCCAGCGCCTGAAGCCGCGCGGCGTCCCCGGTCGAGCGCGCGAGGCGCAGGTCGAAGCGGCCGAGCAAGGCTGCGAGCGTCCGCCGCGCGCGCCGCCAGCGCAGCACGGCGCGGTCGTCCGCGCCGCCGTCGATCAGCACCGCGGGCGCGCCGCGCGCTCGCGCCCGCGCGACCAGGTTCGGCCGCGAGGGCCCGCCGGCGATCAGCGCCAGACCTGGCCGCCAATGCGCGAGGAAGCGGTCCACGCAGGCCGGCACGTCGAGGGGAGCGAACTGGTGGATCACGCCGTCGGGCAGGCGATCGAGGGCAAGTTCGGAGCTCGGCGCGGGGCCGGTCGTGACCAGCGCCCAGAAGCCGCGGCCGGCGATCCGCTCGACGAGCGGCAGCAGGGCCTGCAGCCGCTCAGGATCGTCGACGTGCAGCCACACGAGAGGTCCGTCCGGTCGGGCGAGGGTCGCTACGCCCCGGCGTTCCGGCAGCCGCGCCGGGTCCTCGCGGCCCCGCGCTGCCCGCTGGCGCAGCGCGAGCCGGGCGAACGGTCCGAGCGCCGACAGGCTGCGCTCGTAGAACGCGAGCGCCGCTGGCGTGCGGCCGGAGGACATCGCCGGCTCCCGCTGATCCGGCCGTCGCCTATGCGCGTTGGGCCGCGGCGTGCGGCGGCTCACCGTCGCGGGCCGGACGTGGGCTCCGGATCGGGATCGAGCAGCTTGTGCAGATGCACGACGAAGTAGCGCATATGCGCGTCGTCGACGGTCGCCTGCGCCTTGGCCTTCCACGCCGCCCGCGCGCTGGCGTAGTCCGGGAAGATGCCGACGACGTCGAGCTTGTCGATGTCGCGGAACGAGACGCCCGTGACGTCCTCGAGCTCCCCGCCGAACACAAGGTGGAGAAGTTGCTTCGGGACGACGTCGGTCATTTCTGCGGCTCCAGGGCGGCTATGGCGTCGCGCTCGGCGTGAAGCGCGGCGAGAAGGGCGTCGGCGCGTCCCGGCGCGGCGGCGATCAGCGCGCCGTGCCGCGTGCTCGGGCGGTTGTAGCTCGGGACGGCGCCGTCGAGACCGGTCAGCCGGGCGCCGGCCTCCTCGAGGATCAGATGCGCGGCGGCGATGTCCCAGTCATGCGCGTTGGGGCGGGCGAGCGCGGCGTCCATATGGCCGTCGGCGACCTGCACAAGGCGGTTTGCGAGCGCATAGAGCCAGGCCGCGCGGATCACGCCGTGGGGCTTGAGGGGGTTCAGCAGCGCGGACGGCCCGCCGACGAGGAGCCCTTCGAGCGCGACGGAGTCGGTCACCGCAAGCGTCTCGCCGTTGCGCGTCGCGCCTTGGCCTTTGAGCGCGAAATGCAGGACGTCTTCGCAGGGGTTGAACACGACGCCGGCGATCGGCGCGCCGTTCTCGACCAGCGCGACCGAGACCACCCACTCCGGCTGGCCCTCGATGAAGGCGCGCGTGCCGTCGATCGGATCGACGATCCAGCACCGCCTGCGGGACATGCGCTCCGGCGTGTCCGCCGTCTCCTCCGACAGCCAGCCCGCGCCCTCGACCAGCGGGGGAAGCTCCGCGGCGAGGAAACGGTCGACGGCGATGTCGGCCTCGGTGACCGGGCTCTCGTCCGACTTCGTCCAGCGCTCCGCGCCGCGGCGGAAATAGCTCGCGCCGATGGCGCCGGCCTCGCGCACGACGGCGACGAGCGGTTGCGCAAGGCGGTCGAGATCGAGCGGCGCGTCGGTCGAGGGCACGATGTCGGGCGAGTCCGTGGCGAGGGCGGGGATGAGGGCGATCTCTCGCGCCCCCAAAGTGTCGAGATGATGACCTCGGCGCAAGCGCGGCGCGGGGTCAAAACGACGCGACGTCGCCGGCGTCGGCTTTGCGAGCGGAGGTCGGCGCGGCGCGGACCGCCTCTTCGACAGGCCCCGCTCCCTGGGCGAGTTTCGGCGACTTCTTATCCTTCGCCGCAAGGTCTTCTTTAGGATAGAGCCAGACGACGCCTTCGAAACTGCCGTCTTAAGAGAGATTCACCAGATCCGTTAAGCGGACGGCGGCTGTTCCCGAGTCATGGTCGCCTTCGTTCGAAGAGCCCGAAGCAATGGGCCTTCAGGGAGACTGGACAGTGGGACGACACATCTGGGCCGGCGCACAATTTTGCGCCGGAACGGGATCGGCCGACCGGCTCGATCCCTTCGCGCTGCCGATCCGTTTCGCGGCGCCCGACGCCGCCGCGGACGGCGGGGAACGCCGCGTGACGCTCGAAAGCGACCGCGTGGTGCTGGACAGGATGGTCCGGAGCGTCGCCATGCGCATCGCCGTGCCGCTCTCGACCTTCGCCGGCGTGGCGTTGCGCGTCGCGCCGGACGGCGAACCCGATCACGACCGGGTCGACGTGGTGCTGGCTCACCGGGATCGCGCGCTCGACGTGCCGCTGCTCAGCGGCGTCGACGACGCCGACGGGCTCGACGCCTGGCGGCAGTGGTCGCACGCGCTGCAGCTTCCGCTCCTGGTCGAGGATGCGGACGGCCGGCGCATCAAGCCGGTGGCGAGCCCCGGCTTCATCCTGCTCGGCCGGCCACGCGCGCGCCGCGGCCGCGGCTTTCTCAAAGGTCGCCGCACCCGCTTCCAGGCGAAGCGCCGCACCGGCGCGCTGACGCCCCAGACGCCCGTCCACCGCGGCGAGCGCGAGATCATCGCGCGGGACTGACGTCCGCGGCCATGTCCGTGCGCGGCCGGGCGTCAGCTCGGTCTGAACTCGATCAGAAGCATGGCGGCGAGCGCGATCACGATCGCCGCCATGATCCAGTGCCGGATTCGCACCTGTCCGAGCACGAAGCGCTTGTGCTCGGGGGTGAGCGGATCCTTCAGAGGCTTGGTCGGTTCGGCCATGGCGTCAGGCTCCGATCAGGGCGTCGGCGAGCAGGCCTGCGAAGACCAGCGCTCCCGCTTCGCGGTTCGACTTGAAGAGCTTCAGGCAGAGCGTCGGGTCGGCGATGTCGAGCCGCGCGATCTGCCAGGCGCAATGGCCCGCGAAGGCGGCGACGCCGAGATAGGACAGGGCGCCCCCGCCCGCCAGTCCGACGGCGAGCGCAAGCAGCGCCGCCGCGCCGGCGTAGAAGCCGGCGAGGATCGGCCGCGTCCGCGCGCCGAACAGCAGCGCCGTGGAGCCGACGCCGACCAGCGCGTCGTCCTCCTTGTCCTGATGGGCGTAGATCGTGTCGTAGCCGATGATCCACAGGAAGGCGGCGCCGTGGAGCGCGAGCGGCGCCCAGTCGAGCCGCTCGAAGGTCGCGGCCCAGCCCATCAACGCGCCCCAGCCGAAGCACACGCCGAGCATCGCCTGCGGCCACCAGGTCACGCGCTTCATGAAGGGGTAGAGCGCGACGGGAACGACCGACCCCAGCCCGACCAGCACAGCGAAGGGTGGCAGGGCGAGCAGCACCGCAAGCCCGACCAGGAGCAGCGCCGCAAGGAAGATGGCGGCCGCCTTCGGCGTGACCTGGCCGGACGGCAGCGGACGGGACCGCGTGCGGGCGACCTTGGCGTCGATGTCGCGGTCGACGAGGTCGTTGTAGGCGCAGCCGGCGCCCCGCATCGCGATCGAGCCCAGTGCGAACAGGGCGATGTGCCAAAGGTTCGGCAGGGTCGCGCCCGCTGCCACCGCGGCGAGCCCGGACGACCAGGCGCAGGGCCAGAACAGCAGCCATGCGCCGATCGGCCTGTCGGCGCGGGCGAGCCTCAGGAACGGCCGCCACGCGCGCGGGGCGAGTCGGTCGACCCAGTTCGAGGGCTGCGCGTCAGCGACGGCGCCGGGCGAGGGTGCGGAGGTCATGGCCAGCCGAAGCGACGCCATTCGCCCGGCCCGGTCAAGAGATTTGGGCGGGCGCGGGAGGCGCCGGCTTGCGCGGCGGGCGCCGCCGTAGCAGTCAGGGCCGCGCCCCCTCCGCCCGAGACCTGCGATGGCTTCCTACGACTTCGCCTCCACGCGCCTGTTCGTCGAATCGGATCTCGGTCCCGGCGCGGAGGTCACGCTCGACGCCGCCCAGGCGAACTACCTCCGCAACGTGCTGAGGATGGGGGAGGGCGCGGGGCTGCTGGCGTTCAACGGCCGGGACGGCGAGTGGCGGGCGCGGATCGCGGAGGCCGCCAAGAAGCGCGTCACGCTCGCGATCGAGAGCCTCGCCCGTCCGCAGCCGGCGCCCGGACGCCTGCGCTATCTGTTCGCGCCGCTGAAGCACGCGCGCCTCGACTACATGGCGCAGAAGGCCGTCGAGATGGGCGCGTCGCGGCTCAGCCCCGTCCTGACGCGCCGGACGCAGGCGGCGCGCGTCAACACCGAGCGCATGCGGGCGAACACGGTGGAGGCCGCCGAGCAATGCGGCGTGCTCGAGGTGCCGGCCGTCGACGAACCGGCGCCGCTCGGCGCGGTGCTCGCCGGCTGGCCGGCCGACGAGCCGCTGGTCTTCTGCGACGAGGACGCCGACATCGCGGATCCGATCGAGGCGCTTCGTCCCCTGAAAGGTCGCCCGCTCGCCTTGTTGATCGGTCCCGAGGGCGGGTTTGATCCGGCCGAGCGCGACGCGCTGCTGCGGCTTCGAGGGGTCGTCAGAATCTCGCTCGGGCCACGCATCCTGCGCGCCGACACGGCGGCCGTCGCCGCGCTGGCGGCGCTCCAGGCCGCCGCGGGAGACTGGGCGCCGTAAGCGCACCTTGCCCCGCGTCGCGGCGCATTGACGCCGCGTTAACCATGGACGTTCAAGCTTCGGGAGAACACGAACGGCGTCGAGGGATCGTCGGCGTTGCCGAAATAGCGCACAGGGGAGGTATCGTTTCGCCTCCCGCAAAGTTGCCATGCCGAAGCGCTGCCGAGCGGCGTATAGCCGTAGATGTCGCCGTCGACACGCGACGGAGTTCCCTGAGTAAAACGCGAACGTATCCCATGCCGACAGGTCGCTTACTCGCCGGTCATCGCGGCGCCGAGTCTCTCGCATTCCACTGGGTTCGCCTCGCGATCGTCGCGACGCTGCCGCTCCTTCTCGCCGCATGCGCCACGTCGAAGCCGCTGCCTTCGGCCTCCGCGCCGCAGGCCCAGCCGGCGGCCTTCGCCCCGGCCCCGCTGCCGGCGGTCGCGGACTTCATGCCGGATCCGTCGAACGAGGCCCGCTACGCCTCCAACGTTCCGGACGAGCCTTATCCGGTCAAGGCGGTCAACACCCAGAAGATCGACCCGCAGTTCCTGAAGCAGACGGTGCCGAACACCACCGGCGAGGCGCCCGGGACGATCGTCATCGACCCGCATGAGCGTCACCTCTACCTCGTGCAGAGCGACGGCACCGCGATCCGCTACGGCGTCGGCGTCGGCCGCGAAGGCTTCGCCTGGAACGGCGAGGCCTATATCCGCCGCAAGCTGGAATGGCCCGACTGGCATCCGCCGGCGGAAATGGTCGCCCGCGATCCCCACGCCCGGCCTTACGCCAACGGCATGCCCGGCGGCCCAGGCAACCCGCTCGGCGCGCGCTCCATGGCGCTGTGGCAGGGCGACAAGGACACGCTGTTCCGCATCCACGGCACGATCGAGCCCTACTCGATCGGCAAGGCGGTCTCCTCGGGCTGCATCCGCATGCTCAACCAGGACGTGATCGACCTCTATTCCCGCGTGCCCCTCGGCACCAAGGTCGTCGTTCGTGCGTGACCTCGCGCGCCGACCCGCCGGAATTCGGCGGGTCGGGGCGTCTTCGCTGACGGTTTCAGTCGCCGCGGCCCCGGAGCGCTCGCCTGCCCGGGCTGCGGCGTCGTCGTTTGAACGGACCCCATCGCATGGCTTCTAAGATTCTTCCGGCGCCCGGCGTCGCCGCCGGGCTGACCCGTCGCGCCTTCGTCGCAGGCCTTCCCGTCGCGCTCGCCGGCTGCGCGGGCGTTCCCGATCTCGGCGGCATGATCGGCTTCGGCGGCGGGGGCTTCAACTATTCCGAGATCTACGGCGCGAAGCCCAACGAAGAGCATCCGCTGCCGGCCCTGAACTGGCGTTCGCTCGACGAGACCGTGCTTCGGACCAAGGTCGCCGATCCGACCGGCGAGGCGCCCGGGACCATCGTGGTCGATCCCAAAGGCCGACACCTTTATTTCGTTCAGTCCGGCGGCCAGGCGGTGCGCTACGGCATCGGCGTCGGGCGCGAAGGCTTCGAGTGGAGCGGCAGGGCGACCGTCGCGCGCAAGGCGAAGTGGCCGACTTGGACGCCGACGCCCGAGATGATCCAGCGCGACCGGAAGACCAACGGCCCCTACGCCGGCGGCATGCCGGGCGGTCTCGACAACCCGCTCGGGGCCCGCGCGCTCTACCTCTATCAAGGCGGACGGGACTCCTCCTACCGCATCCACGGCACCAACTCGCCGCGCTCGATCGGCAAGGCGATGTCGTCGGGCTGCATCCGCATGTTCAACCACGACGTCATCGACCTCTACGAGCGCGCGGGCGTGGGAACCAAGGTCCTGATCAAGGGCTGAGCCGCGGCTCAGCCGTCCCGGAAGGGGCGGCCCGCCTGCGAGCCGACGCCGCGTCCCGAACCCGCCCGCCGCCGGCAGGACCGGGACGCCGCTCCGCCGCCCACTGGACGGCCGGGCGGCGACCGCCTAACTGACGGCGGCCCAACCCTCCGGGAATGCCAATGGCGCGCGACCAGTCGGACACCACGGCCCTCACCACGAGGGACCAGCTCGTCGCGTGGATCGCGGAGGGCTGCAAGCCCGAATCCGACTTCCGCATCGGCACCGAGCACGAGAAGTTTCCGTTCCGCAAAGCCGACCTGTCGCCCGTCGCCTATGACGGGCCGGCCGGCATCCGCGCGCTGCTCGAGGGCATGCAGGGGCTGCTCGGCTGGGAGCCGATCGGCGACGGCGGTCGCATCATCGGCCTCTACGACGTCACCGGCGGCGGCGCGATCAGCCTGGAGCCGGGCGGCCAGTTCGAGCTGTCGGGCGCGCCGGTCGAGACGCTGCACCAGACCTGTTCGGAGCTCTACGCCCATCTCGCGCAGGTGCGCGAGGTCGCCGAGCCGCTCGGCATCGGCTTCCTCGGTCTCGGCGCGAGCCCGAAATGGACGCTCGCCGAAACCCCGGTGATGCCGAAGCAGCGCTACGCCATCATGTCGCGCTATCTGCCGACGACCGGCAAATACGGCCTCGACATGATGTACCGGACCGCGACGGTGCAGGTGAATCTCGACTTCTCGACCGAAGCCGACATGGTCAAGAAGCTGCGCGTCAGCCTCGCGCTGCAGCCGATCGCGACCGCCCTGTTCGCCAACTCGCCCTTCACCGAGGGCAAGCCCAACGGTTATCTCACGATCCGTTCGGAATACTGGACCGACGTCGACAATTCGCGCGCCGGCATGCTGCCCTGGGCGTTCGAGGACGGCATGGGATTCGAGCGCTATGTGGACTTCGCGCTCGACGCGCCGATGTATTTCGTCAAGCGCGACGAGCGCTATCACGACGTCGCCGGCGCCTCGTTCCGCGATCTGATGAAGGGCGAGCTGCCGCAGCTCCCGGGCGTGCTTCCCACCGTTTCGGACTGGGCGAACCATTTGACGACGATCTTCCCCGAGGTGCGGCTCAAGCGCTTTCTCGAGATGCGCGGCGCCGACTCCGGACCGAGCGACCGGATCTGCGCGCTGTCGGCCTATTGGGTCGGCCTGCTCTACCACCAGCCGAGCCTCGACGCGGCCTGGGACCTCGTGAAGGGCTGGACCGCCGACCAGCGCCAGCAGCTGCGCGACGACGTCCCCCGCCAGGGGCTGGCCGCGACCATCGCCGGGCGGACGGCGCACGACCTTGCGCGCGAGTCGCTCGCGCTGGCGGAAGCCGGGCTCGCGGCCCGCGGCAGGCTGAACTGGCTGGGCGAGGATGAACGCCTGCATCTCGCGCCGCTGAAGCGGGTTCTGGAGCAGGGCACGCTCGCCGAGATCATGTTGAAGAAGTTCGAAGGCGAGTGGGGCGGCAGCGTCGACCCCGCCTTCAAGGACATGGCCTACTGACGGCTTCGCCGCAGCTCCGGCCGACCGGCGCTCGTCGCGCTACGTCGCGGCGCAGTTCGCCCCCGGGCAGCGATTGACCTCGATGGTCACATGGCTGAGCGCGTCGAGGCCGTTGAGCCGGCGCTTGTAGGTCTCGGGCTCAGCCGGCTCGTGGGTGACGAGCGAGACGATCGCCCCGAGATGGCCCGGCCCCAGCCGCCACAGATGCAGGTCGCAGACGCGGACGTCGCCGGTCTCGAGCCGCTCGCGGATGGACGTTTCGAGAGCCGCGTCCGGCGGCGCGTCGATCAGCGTGCGGGCGGTGTCCCGTGCGAGCGTGACGGCCCACGAGGCGATCATGACCGCGCCGAGCACGCCCACGGCGGGATCGATCCAGCTCCAGCCCAGCGTCCAGCCCGCCACGAGCGCCGCGATCGCGAGAACCGAGGTCAGCGCGTCGGCGATGACGTGGAGATAGGCGCCGCGGAGGTTGTGGTCGTGGCTGTCGGCGGCGCGGTCATGGTCGTGGCCATGATCATGACCGTGACCATGGGGGCTGTGGCCCCCGCTGTGGCCATGACCATGCCCGCCGAGCAGCAGGGCGCAGACCACGTTCACGACCAGGCCGAGCACGGCGACGACGGACGCCTCGGCGTAGGCGACCGGCTGCGGCGCATAGAGACGCGACACCGATTCCCACGCGATCAGAAGCGCGATCACGCCGAGCACGATGGCGTTGGCGAAGCCCGCGAGGTCGCCGATCTTGCCGGCCCCCATGGCGAGGCGCGGGTCGCGGGACCGGGTGGACGCGATCCTGTAAGCCGCCGCGGCGACGCCGATCGCGCCGGCGTGCGTCGCCATGTGAAAGCCGTCGGCGAGCAGCGCCATCGAGCCGAAGGCCCAGCCCGCCGCGACCTCGACGACCATGGCGAGCGCGGTGATGACCATCACCAGCATGGTGCGGCGCGCGTTGCGGGCGTGATCCTCGCCCAGAAAGCTGTGGTCGTGCTCGAAGCGGGCGCGATGCCCGGTTGAGGCGGCGAGGTGCATGGGGCGTCTCCGTCTGGGTTCGGAGATCGTCTTGACGTCCTTCGGCGTCAAGACGCCGCGCAAGCTTCCCCGGCCGACCGTCATCACCGGCGGCGATGGCTGACATCACCGATCGTCGCTTCACGCGGCGCGCCGGCCGCGCGATAAGCGCGCTCGATCCCTCGAACCGCCGCCGATCCCGTGCTCCAGCCCCCAGCGATCAAGCCGCGCGTCCGCCCGGCGCCGGATTTCGGCCGCGCCGACGCCGCGCTCTACGCCACGCTTGTGCTCGTCTGGGGGACGAGCTGGATCGCGATCCATTTCCAGCTCGGCGTCGTGGCGCCCGTAGTGTCGCTGCTCTGGCGCTTCCTGCTCGCGGCGGCGATCTGCGCCGGACTTGCGGTTCTGCGCGGGGACCGCATGGCGTATGGCCGGCGCCAGCATGTCCGGTTCGCCGCCGCCGGCGTCCTGATGTTCTCGACCAACTTCCTGCTGTTCTATTTCGCCGGCGCGCATGTCACGACCGGACTGCTCGCCGTCGTGTTCGCGCTCGCCTCGCCGATCAATCTGGGCCTCGCGGCGCTGTTCTTCGGCCGCCCGATCGAGCTGCGCGTGCTCGCCGGCGCGGCGATCGGCATTCTCGGCGTGGCCCTGCTCTACGGTCCCGAGATCGCGGGCGCGGGGTTCGACCACGCGGCGCTCGGCGGGCTGGCGCTCGCGGTCGGCGGCACGCTCTGCTTCTGCCTCGGCAACATGGTCTCGAGCGCGACCCAACGCGACGGCGTCCCGGACGTCCCGGCCGCCGCCTGGGCCATGGTCTACGGCGCCGCCTGGCTCGGGCTGCTCACGCTCGCGACCGGCGCGCCGCTCGCCTTCGACCCTCGTGCCGGCTACGTCCTCTCGCTGCTGTGGCTCGCCGGGGCGTCCTCGGTCGTCGCGTTCATCGCCTATCTCGCCTTGATCAAGCGTGTCGGGCCGGCGCGGGCGGGCTTCGCCACCGTGCTGTTTCCGGTCGTCGCCCTCGCGATCTCGAGCGTCGTCGAGGACTATCATTGGGGCCTGCTCGGCCTGATCGGCGTCGCCCTGGTCGCAGCCGGCAACGTCGTGGTGCTGGGCCCCGCGCGACGGCGGGCGTGAGCGCCCGCTACTCCGCGGCCTCCGCGGCGTTCTCGAAGCCGACCGAC
Source organism: Hansschlegelia sp. KR7-227 (assembly GCF_049446035.1). Lineage (NCBI taxonomy): Bacteria > Pseudomonadati > Pseudomonadota > Alphaproteobacteria > Hyphomicrobiales > Methylopilaceae > Hansschlegelia > Hansschlegelia sp. KR7-227. The sequence continues at coordinate 2,224,622 of NZ_JBMSEA010000001.1, read as the reverse complement.
ATGTTGTCGAGGCTCGCCACGATGTGGTCGGCGAGCGCCTGCACCGTCTCGTTGAGCGATCCGGCGTTGCGCACCAGCGCGATCTTGCAGTTCGGCAGCGGCGGGTAGCCTTCGGCCTGGCCCAGAACCCGCATGCCGGTCCTGAGCGCCGATTCCGGCACGACCGACACCGCGAGCCCCGCCAGCACCGCGGCGCCGACGGCGGCGAAGCTCCGGCTCGAATAGAGGATGCGGTGAGGGCGGCCGATCTCCTCGAGCTTCGCCACCGCGCTTTCGCGCCAGACGCAGGTCGGGTGGCTGAGCGCGAGCGGCACCACCGGCTCCTCATGCACCACCGAACGCTGCGAGACGACCCACAGCAGCGGCTCCTGCCGGATGACCTCGCCCAGCGGCTTGCGGGTCGCGTGCGTGATGATCGCGAGGTCGATCTCGTCGCGGGCGACGAGATCGATCAGCTGGCTCGTCGGCTCGCAGACCACGGTGGTCTCGACCCGCGGGTTCGAGCGCGAGAAACGGGCGAGAATCTCGGGGAGGTAGCGTTCCGCGTAGTCGTCCGGAAGGCCCAGCCGGACCCGCCCGGTCAGCGCGTCCTCGGCGAAGGCCGAGACGGCTTCCCGAGAGATGTGGACGATGCGGCGGGCGTAGTCGAGCAGCCGCTCGCCGTCCTCAGACAGCCTGACGCCGCGGCCGTCGCGGGCGAAGACCGGCCGCCCCACGCGCTCCTCGAGCCGCTTCATCTGCATCGAGACCGCCGACTGGGTCTTGTGCACGACGTCGGCCGCTCGGGTGAACGATCCGGTGTCGACGATCGCAAGGAAGGTCTTGAGCTGATCGACGTCGAGCAGGGCTGGCATCGCGGGCCTCGGCTTCATCATCACGACAAATGATGAGGTACATTAAAAACATTCGCTTCACTGATCAATGCCGCGCGCGCATATCGGGGCCCGAAGCCGGCGACCTTTCCTCGCCGGCGCGAAAGGCCCGCCGCGCGAGGAGGCGCAGGGGGCTTCAGCCCATCAGGAGGGCGCCATGTCGATCGCCGAGACCCACGCAGCTGTTCCCCACGCCCATGTCAGCCCCTGGCGCGCCGCCATGGCGGGCTTCGCCAAGCGCGTGAAAGCCGTGGGCGTGTCGCTGTCGCGCCGCAAGGCGATCCGGAGCCTCGGCGAGCTCGACGACCGCATGCTCGCCGACATGGGGCTCACGCGCAGCGATCTGCGCGTCGCCGCGCAATGGTCGCTCTGGGCCGACCCGACCGACCGGCTGGCCGAACTCGCCGAGGAGCGGCGCGACGCGCGTCGGGAGACCTTGCGCGACCGCGCCGGCCGCGGCCTGGAAGTCTAGGCCTTCTTCTCGCCGGAGAAGAAGGCGTCGAAGATCCGCTCCATCGCCTTGGCGTTCTGAGCGGACAGCTCGCGGCCCGTCTCGATCATGTCGTCGAACGGCGTCGCCGCGGGCTCCTCCGGCCGGGGCGCGTCCCCCGGCCCGGCCGGAGGCTTTTCGGTCGAAGCCGACGGCCGTGGCGCGGGGTCTTCGGCGGGCGCGGCCGACGGCGTCCCTCCGAACATCGACTTCAGGATGTCGCCCATCACGTCGCCCATCGGGTTTCCGGCGGGCCCCGCCGCGCTGTCGGCCGGCGCGCCGGCGCGCGAGAAGGCGTCCATCCAGTCCTGAAACGGGTTCTGCGGTCCGGCCTCGGGGCGCGGCGCGTCGGGCTGCGCGCGGCCGCCGCTGAACGCCTGGCCGAAGACGTCCCCGAACGGCCCGGGAAAGGGCGCCCCTTGCCCTTGCTGCGGCGCGCCGGCGCCCTGCGCGGCCTTCATGAAGCCTCCGACCAGGATGCTGGCGAGCGTGGGGAGCACCTTGCGAATGATCTCGGCCTGCACCCCCGAGGCGGCCGCAGCCTGCGCGGCGACGGCCCTCGACACCTCCTTGGAGCCGAACAACGCGCCGAGGGCGTCCTCGCCTGCTCCGCGGGTCGCCGGATCGAGCGCGGCGGCCTGCGCCTCGAAGGCGCGGGCGTAGGTCTCGGTCTGGAACAGGTCCATGACGCGCTGGGCGGCCTGATCGCTCTGGGACTGCCGCATGAAGCCTTGCGCGAATGCGGGCGTGAGCGCGGCCGTCATCGCGCGCATCTGGTCCGGCGACATGCCGTAGGCGCGGGCGAGGTTGTCGAACGCCGCGCCGCCCTGGGCCTGCCGGATGAGGTCGAACATGTTGAACATGGGGGCCCGCCCGCTCTCCCGGCGTCGAACGCGCCGGCTCCCCCGGAGCTTATGGCGAAGCCGCGCGCACGGCAAAGGTGCGCGCTTCGAGCTGCTCCGCTAGCTCGCGGACTCGGCGGCGGCCGGCCCGAGATTGGGCTCTCCGTCGAGCATGCGGCCCTTGCGGCGCGGCTCCGACAGCGGCTCCGGCGTGGGGGCGGGCGCCGGCCGGTTGGTGTAGGTCAGGTCGCGGCCGGCATAGATGCCTTCGACCTTCTGGATCTCGAGCTTCTGCGCGTCGCGCCGGCGGACGTCCTGCTCGATCTCGGCCGCCCGTTCCGGGTCGACGCCGACCGCCTCGAGCGCCAGCCGCCCGACGAGGAGCGCGCTCTCGAAGGTCTCGCGCACGATCTGCTCGACCCCCTCGCTCATCAATTCCAAAGCATGGCCGCGGTCATAGGCCTTCACGACGAGCTTGGTCAGGGGAAAGCTCTTTTGCGCGATGTCGACGATCCGCTTCGTCACGGCGCGGTTGTCGACGCAGATCACGATCGCCCGCGCCTCCGCGGCGCCCGCGGCCCGAAGCACGTCCAGCCGGCCGCCGTCGCCGTAATAGACCTTGAAGCCGAACCGGGACGCCTGCTCGACGCGGTCGGGGTTGGCGTCGATCAAGGTCGTCTCCACGCCCTCCGCGAGCAGCAATTGGGCGGCGATCTGGCCCACCCGCCCGAAGCCGATCACCAGCACCTGCCCTTTGGCGTCGGTGAAATCCTCTTTTGGGCCGTCGACGACCGGTTCGGCGCGCTCGATCAGGCGGTCCGCGACGGCGATCAGCGCCGGCGCGACCATCAGACTGAGCGCCGCCAGCGCCGACAGCAGGTTGGCGAGCTCGCCCGAGATCAGCCCTTGCGTCTGCGACAGCGGGATCAGCACGAAGGAGAACTCGCTGGCGCCCGCGAGCAGCGCGCCGACGCGGATCGCATTGGCGAGCGGCGCGCCGAGCAACCGCGCGATCGCCGCCACCGCCCCGAGCTTGAGCGCGAGGTAGAACAGGACGCCGGCCGCGAGCAGCCCGGCGTTTGACAGGACCACCCCGACGTCGAGCGTCATGCCGATGCTCATGAAGAACAGCGCGATCAGCAGGCCGCGGAACGGCTCCACGTCGGCCTCGAGTTCGTGGCGATAGGACGAGCCGGCGAGGAGGACGCCGGCGAGGAACGCGCCGAGCGCCATCGACACGCCGGCGAGCGCGGCGACCTGGGCCGCGCCGAGCACGACCAGGAGGGCGGCCGCCGTCATCACCTCACGGGCGCCGACGCCCGCAAGCAGACGAAACATGGGGTTCAGCAGGAAACGTCCGACCAGAACGATTCCAGCAAGGGCCGCGGCGGCGATCCCGACCGCCAGAACCGCGCCCCCCCAGCTCTGGGCGTGGTCGCCGCCTCCGGCGCCGACAAGCGGAATGATCGCCAGGGCCGGGACGGTCATGATGTCCTGGGCGAGCAGGACGGCGAAGGTCTTCTCGCCATAAGGCCGGTTCAGGTGGCCCCGGTCCTCCAAGATCTGCAGCGCCAGCGCGGTGGAGGAGGTGGACAGCGCGAAGCCGATCGCCACGGCGCCCATCGGGGACAATCCGAGCAGCGATCCGATCAGCGCGATCACCGCGGCGGTCACCAGGATCTGGGCCGCCCCGAGGCCGACCACATAGCGCCGGAGAGCGACGAGACGCTCGAAACGGAGCTCGAGCCCGATCACGAACAGCAGCATCACGACGCCGATTTCGGCGACGCCGAGGATCGCGCCCGGCTCCTTGATCAGCCCGAGGAGGCCCGGGCCGATCGCGACGCCGGCGATCAGGTAGCCGACGGCGACGCCCACTCCGAGACGGCGCGCGAGAGGCGCCGCGACGACCGCCGCGACGAGAAAGACGAGCGCGCCGACCAACAGTCCTGACCCGTGCTCCATTCCGCCCTTCCTTTCGCGTCGTCGCATGTGGCCCGAGGCGGCGCTGACGGGCAAGGGTCCGGCGCGCAAGGGGCATGCGACGCCGGCGCAGCGCTCCGCCGGCGGTCCGTCGTTTCCGGAGCGCGGCGCAGCGGCGCATGAACCTTGGCGGCGGAATGCTTATGTTGCATGGGGAAGCGCGGCGGCCGACGGGGCCGCGCGGCGTCTTCCGGTGATGCGCAGCCGATGCAGGTCCACGAACTCCCCCACGCCGACATGGAAGCGCACGCCGAGCGCCTCGCGGGAGCGCGCTATCTCGCCTTCCTCGACAGCGCGATGCCGCATGCCGCCCTCGGCCGCTTCTCCTATCTCGCCGCCGATCCCTACGCCGTGCTGGAGGCGGACGGCGTAGGGGGCGCGACCTTCGACGGCCGACCCGTGGAGGGCGACCCGCTCGCCGCGCTGACGCGCGCGCTGGAGATGTCGCGGGCGCCGGCGCGTCCGGAGCTACCTCCGTTCCAGGGCGGCGCGGCGGGCTTCATGTCTTACGACTACGGCCGGCGGCTCGAACGCTTGCCGGCCGTCGAGATCGACGATCTTGAGGTCCCCGACGCCGTGCTTCCGCTCTACGACTGGGTGGTCGCCTGCGATCATGCGCGCGGCAAGGCCTGGCTGATCTCGACGGGAGCGCCGGAACCCGAGGGCGCCGCCCGCGACGCGCGGGCGAAGGCGCGGGCGGAGGGCGTTCTGGCCCTGCTGTCCCGCCCCGCGCCGCCGCGGGCGGCGGGCGGCGCGCGGCCGCCGCTGGTCTTCTCGTCGAACTTCACGCGAGACGCCTATGTCGAGGCGATCGCGAAGACCGTCGACTACGTGTTGGCCGGCGACATTTTCCAGACCAACGTCGCGCAGCGCTTCATCGCCGACCTGCCCGCCGATTTCGACGCATGGGCGTTCTATCGGCGCCTGCGGGCGCGCAATGCGGCGCCCTTCGCCGCCTATCTCGCGTTCGGCGACGTGACCGTGTGCTCGTCCTCGCCGGAGCGTTTCCTCAGCGTCGAAGGCGACCGGGTGGAGGCGCGGCCGATCAAGGGCACGGCGAAACGCTGGGCCGACCCGCACGCCGACGGCTCCGCTTCGCGCGCGCTGCTCGATTCGGAGAAGGATCGCGCGGAGAACGTCATGATCGTCGATCTCCTGCGCAACGACCTGTCGCGCGTGTGTCGGCCGGGCACGGTGGAGGTTCCGAAGCTCTGCGGGCTCGAGACCTACGCCTCGGTCCATCACCTCGTCTCGGTCGTGACCGGCCGCCTGAAGGCGGGCCTCGGCGTCGTCGACCTGCTGCGGGCGAGCTTCCCGGGCGGCTCGATCACCGGCGCGCCGAAGCTCCGCGCGATGGAGATCATCGCCGAGCTCGAGCGCCACGCCCGCGGGGTCTATTGCGGCTCGATCGGCTGGATCGGCTTTTCCGGCGACGCCGACTTCAACATCGCGATCCGCACGGCGACGATCGCGAAGGGAAAGGCGCTGTTTCAGGCGGGCGGCGGCATCACCGCGCTGTCCGACCCGGCCGCCGAATATGACGAGACGCTGACCAAGGCGCGCGCGGTGTTCGACGCGTTCGGCGGCGTGCTGGCGCAGGACGGGGAGGGCGGTCTGCCCCGCGCCGTGGCGGGAGGGCTGCGATGATCCTCGTCCTCGACAATTACGACAGCTTCGTCTTCAACGTCGCCCGCTATTTCGAGGAGATCGGACGGCCGACCGAGGTCGTGCGCAACGACGCCGTCACGGTCGAGGACGTCGAGCGCGCGGCGCCGGAGGCGATCGTGATCTCGCCCGGGCCCTGCACGCCGAACGAGGCCGGCATCTCGCTCGACCTGATCGCGCGGCTCTCGGGGCGCGTGCCGATCCTCGGCGTCTGCCTCGGCCATCAGGCGATCGGCCAGGCCTTCGGCGGCCGCGTCGTCAGGGCCCGCCGCCCGCTGCACGGCCGCGCGTCGCGCGTCGAGCATGACGACACCGGCCTGTTCGAAGGCCTGCCGAACCCGGTCTCGGTCGGCCGCTATCACTCGCTGATCGTCGAACTCGACGGGACCTACGACGGACCGCTGGCCGTCACCGGCCGGTCCGAGGAGGGCGAGATCATGGCGCTCGCGCATCGCGACCACCCGACCTTCGGCGTCCAGTTCCACCCGGAATCGATCCTCACCGAGGGCGGCCACCGGCTGCTGCAGAATTTCCTCGCCGAAGCCGGGGCGCGAAGCGCATGCACCGCCTGAATGGCGTTCTCCTGGACGGCGCGACGGGCCCGTTCGATCTCGGGGACCGCGGCCTGACGCTGGGCGACGGCCTGTTCGAGACGATCGCGGTCTTCGGCGGGCGGCCGGCGATGCTCGGGGCGCATCTCGACCGATTGTGCGCGGCGGCGGCGGAGATCCGTCTCGCCGTGGACCGCGCCTTCTGCGAGGCGGAGGTTCTCGCGCTCGCAGATGCCGCAGGGGAGGGCGACCATGTCATCCGCCTGACGGCGACCCGCGGCGCCGGGGCGCGCGGCCTGGCGATTCCCGAGGGCGCGACGCCGACGATCGTGGCGTCCTCGTCGCCCTTTCCGAAGGAGGCGCTCAACGCGCCGATCCGGCTCGCGACGGTCTCGGTCCGCCGCAACCCGACATCGTTGGCCTCGCGCGCCAAGACTCTGAGCTATCTCGACGGCGTGCTCGCCTTCGACGAGGCGAAGCGCGCGGGCGCCGACGACGCGCTGATGCTCAACACGCACGGCAAGGTGGGCTCGACCGCGATGGCCAATCTGTTCGCCGTGTTCGGGTCCGAGGTCGCGACGCCGCCGGTGTCGGAGGGCGTCTTGCCCGGAATCGTCCGCCGCCTGGCGCTCGAGACCGCGTCCCGTCTGGGATTCCGGGCGGTCGAGCGGCCGCTAATGCCCGAAGAGCTCGAGGTCGCCGACGCCGTGTTCGCGACCAACAGCGTGCGGCTCGTGATGCCGGTGACGGCGATCGACGGCCGGCCGACGGGGACGAGCGATACGCCGTGGCGGGTTGCGGAGGGGGTCGCGCGGGCCTGCGGCGCGCCCCTGGCCCCGACGGCGTTTCTACGCTCGTCGGACGATGGTTCGTCCTGACCGAAGCGTCTCCATCGGACTTTCGACCAGCCGGAGCATGACGACGGTTCAGGAGCGATCCTGCCGCGAGCGCGCCGACCTCAGGGCAGGGCGTCGAAGCCCGGGCCGAAGCCGTTCAGCGACACCGGCACGCCGATGCCCTCTTCGGGCGTCTGGAAGATGATGAAGGTCGCCTGCTTGCCGGTCTTGAACTGGTTGATCAGCTGGTCCTCGAGCACGACCTCGGCGACGCAACCGTTCGGCAGGCAGCGCACGAAGCCGGCGCGGCCGACCTCGGCCTGATCGATTCGCAGGCCGAGCCCCGACGGCAGCAGAACGCCGAGCGGCGCGAGCACGCGCAGCAGCCGGCTCTTCTTATCGGCGGTCTTCAGCACGATGACGGTGAGGCCGACATTCGGGCGGTCGTCTGCGGTGACGCTCTGGACGAGGGCGCACTGCTCGCTTTGGGCGCCCGGGGGCGTGTCGCACCGCATCTGCCAGTCGCCGTGAGTGGCCTTCACGGCGCCTTGCGCCGACGCCGCTTGGGGCGCGAGGCCGACAGCCGCGGCGCCGGCGACGGCCAGGACGGCGGAGACGATTCGTGTGAAACGCACGGGCGGGGCCTTCAAGGTCCGATCGAAGGCCTCGGGCGTAACAGAGAGCGACGTGGTGTCAAGCTTGGGCGGCCCGGCTTCATTTCGGCCATCATCTCGGAACCGTTCGCCTTTTTCGCGCCCAAATGCCGCACGGAGCCCTCCGAAGGGTCACATTGAGCTTTTCTAACCAGTGTGGTTTCAAGTCCCGGTCGACAGTTAGGCTTGGCGGTCATCCGCAAGCGGGGTGGCCGGGCCGACGCCGCCGTCATAAAGAGAGAACGCTGCGCCGGGCGCCGTCCGAGCGCGCGCAGGACGTGGATTAGGGTTCGGGTTCTCCCTCGAGAGCCCCGGGAAGCGACGAGAGGCTGGCGAAGCATGTTCCCAACCGGACGCAGGACGATTCTGGCGGCCGCAGCGCTTGCGGCGTCGTTCGTGGGCGCGGCGCCCGCCGTCGCGGGCCAGGGCCAGCCGTCCCCGTGGCAGATCGGCCTTCAGGACGCGGTGACGCCGGTGTTCCGCCAGGCGCACGACTTCCACAATTTCGTTCTGATCATCATCACCGTCATCACCCTGTTCGTGCTGGCGCTGCTCGTCATCTGCGTGGTCCGCTTCAACGAGAAGGCGAACCCGGTTCCGTCCAAGACGACCCATCACACTTTGCTCGAGGTCGCCTGGACGATCATCCCGGTGCTGATCCTGGTGGTGATCGCGATCCCCTCGTTCCGCCTGCTTTACGCTCAGTACTCGCCGCCGCCGGCCGATCTCACGATCAAGGTCGTCGGCCGCCAGTGGAACTGGGACGTCATCTACCCCGACGCCAACGCGCTGACGCTGACGCAGCTGATGCTGACCGACGACGAGCTTCAGGAGGCGAACTCCAAGGAGCCGCGCCGCCTCGCCGTCGACAACGTCGCGGTGGTGCCGATCAACAAGGTGGTGCGCGTCGAGGTGACCGCCGAAGACGTCATCCACGCCTTCACGGTTCCCTCCTTCGGCGTGAAGGTCGACGCCATTCCGGGGCGCCTGAACGAGACGTGGTTCAAGGCGGAGAAGGAAGGCGTCTATTACGGCCAGTGTTCGGAGCTCTGCGGGCAGGCGCACGCCTACATGCCGATCGCGATCCAGGTCGTGAGCGACGAGCTCTACGCCAAGTGGCTCGAAGCCGCGAAGGGCGACATCGAAAACGCCAAGAAGGTGCTCCAGCAGGCGGCGGCGGACTCCGCCGCCGGCGCGACCACGGTCGCGGCCCGCTGATCCGCCCGCCGAGCGACAAGAAGGCTTAGGAGACGACCCTCATGGCCACTTCAACGGCTCACGGGATGACCCCCGCCCATCACGACCACCCGACCGGGTGGCGGCGCTACGCCTATTCGACGAACCACAAGGACATCGGCACGATGTACCTCGTGTTCGCGATCGTCGCCGGCATCATCGGCGGCGCGCTGTCGGTCGGCATGCGCATGGAGCTGCAGGCCCCGGGCATGCAGATCTTCGGCAATGAGAACCTGTTCAACGCCTTCGTGACCGCGCACGGCCTCATCATGATCTTCTTCATGGTGATGCCCGCGATGATCGGCGGCTTCGGCAACTGGTTCGTGCCGCTGATGATCGGCGCGCCGGACATGGCGTTCCCGCGCATGAACAACATCTCGTTCTGGCTGCTGCCGCCGGCGCTCGGGCTGTTGATCATCTCGATGTTCGTGCCCGGCGCGCCCGGGTCTCACGGCGTCACGGGCGGCTGGACGATCTATCCGCCATACTCGACCAAGGGGCAGCCCGGCCCGGCGATGGATTACGCGATCCTCGCGCTCCATCTCGCCGGCGCCTCGTCGATCCTCGGCGCGATCAACTTCATCACCACGATCTTCAACATGCGCGCCCCGGGCATGACGCTGCACAAGATGCCGCTGTTCGCCTGGTCGGTGCTGGTCACCGCGTTCCTGCTGCTGCTGTCGCTGCCGGTCCTCGCCGGCGCGATCACGATGCTGCTGACGGACCGCAACTTCGGCACCACCTTCTTCAACCCGGACGGCGGCGGCGACCCGATCCTGTTCCAGCACCTGTTCTGGTTCTTCGGCCACCCGGAAGTGTACATCCTGATCCTGCCGGGCTTCGGCATGATCAGCCACGTGATCTCGACCTTCTCGAAGAAGCCGATCTTCGGCTATCTCGGCATGGCCTACGCGATGGTCGCGATCGGCGTCGTCGGCTTCGTGGTGTGGGCCCACCACATGTACACGACCGGCATCTCGGTGAACACGCAGGCCTATTTCGTGTTCGCGACCATGGTCATCGCGGTGCCGACCGGCGTGAAGATCTTCTCCTGGATCGCGACGATGTGGGGCGGCTCGATCTCGCTCCGCACTCCGATGATCTGGGCGATCGGCTTCATCTTCCTGTTCACGCTCGGCGGCGTCACCGGCGTCGTGCTGTCGAACGCCGGCATCGACCGCTCGCTGCAGGACACCTACTACGTCGTCGCGCACTTCCATTACGTGCTGTCGCTCGGCGCGGTGTTCGCGATCTTCGCGGGCTGGTACTACTGGTTCCCGAAGATGTTCGGCTACATGTACAACGAGACGATCGGCAAGGCGCATTTCTGGTGCACCTTCATCGGCGTGAACCTCGTGTTCTTCCCGCAGCACTTCCTCGGTCTCGCCGGCATGCCGCGCCGCTACGCGGACTATCCGGACGCGTTCGCCGGCTGGAACTTCGTCTCGTCGGTCGGCTCCTACATCTCGGCCTTCGCGGTCCTGATCTTCCTCTACGGCGTCTTCGAGGCCTTCTCGAAGAAGCGCGTCGCGGGCGACAACCCGTGGGGCGAGGGCGCGACGACGCTCGAGTGGACGCTGTCGTCGCCGCCGCCGTTCCACCAGTTCGAGACCCTGCCGCGCGTCAAGTGACGCGTGCGGAGGGCGGAGCTCCCGGCCCCGCTCTCCGGTTCACGCCGCGCGCCGCGCGAAGGCGCGTTCAGGAGCGCCGCCTGCGGGCGGCCTCCTTCCGCAATTGAAGCCAAGGCGTATCTGTCGCGATGTCATTGATCCACGACGACCGCATCGACGCCGTCGCCGCACTTCCGGGGCCGAGTCTCGCCGGCGTCGAGGACTATCTCGCGTTGCTCAAGCCGCGGGTGATGTCGCTCGTCGTCGTCACGGCGCTCACCGGCATGGTGGCCGCGCCCGGCGATCTGCATCCCGTGCTGATGGCGATCTCTCTGCTGTGCATCGCGGTCGGCGCGGGCGCTTCCGGGGCGCTCAACATGTGGTGGGACGCCGACATCGACGCGATCATGACGCGCACCGCGACCCGGCCCGTGCCGGCCGGTCGGGTGACGCCGGGCGAAGCGCTCGCCTTCGGCATGACGCTGTCGGTGGGCTCGGTGCTGATGCTCGGCCTGACCGCGAACTGGCTCGCCGCCGGCCTGCTCGCCTTCACGATCTTCTTCTACGTCGTGATCTACACGATGTGGCTGAAGCGTTCGACGCCGCAGAACATCGTAATCGGAGGCCTCGCCGGCGCCATGCCGCCGATGGTCGCCTGGGCCGCGGCGACCGGCTCGGTCGGCCTCGAGAGCGCCGTGCTTGTGGCGCTGATCTTCATGTGGACGCCGCCGCACTTCTGGGCGCTCGCGCTGATCAAATGCGACGACTACGAGCGCGCCGGCGTGCCGATGCTGCCCGTCGTCGCCGGTCCCGACGAGACCCGCCGCCAGATCCTGCTCTATGCGCTCGCCCTCGGCCCGCTCGGCGTCGCGCCGGCCTTCATCGGGCTTGGCGGATGGCTCTATCTCGCCGTCTCGATCGTCGTCGGCGTCGAGTTCGTCCGCCGCGCGATCGTGGTCCACCGCGTCCGCGAAGGCGAGGCGGCGCGGAAGGCCGCCGGCAAGCTGTTCGGCTTCTCGCTGGTCCATCTGTTCGCGCTGTTCGCCACTCTGCTGATCGAGAAGGCCGTCGGCCTCGCGCCGCTCACGGCGCCGCTCGACGGCTGGATGTGACGGCATGGAGCCCGGAGACCGTGACACGGGCGTGGTCCTCACCGAGGAGCAGAAGCGCAGGCGGCGCGGCCGCAGCATCGCGATCGCGGTCGCTCTCGCAGTGCTGGTCGTCCTGTTCTACCTCGTCACCGTCTTCAAGATGGGCGGCGACGTCGCCAACCGGCAGCTGTGACGGAGCGGGCGGGCGATGACGGACGCTGAGCGCTCCCCCGCCGATCTCGGCCGCCGGCACAGGCGGGTCGCGATCGGCTGCGCCGCGCTCGTCGCGTCGATGATCGGCGCGGCCTACGCCGCGGTGCCGCTCTACGACCTGTTCTGCCGCGCCACCGGCTACGCCGGCACCACGCAAGTGGCGAGCGCCGCGCCGGCCGGCGCGATCGATCGCGAGATCACGGTGCGCTTCGACGGCAATGTCGCGCCTGGCCTGAAGTGGCGCTTCGCGCCGGAGGCGAACGAGATGACGGTGAAGGTCGGGGAGACCCGGCTCGCGCTGTTCAAGGCGAAGAACGTCTCGGACGAATCGCTCACCGGCACGGCGAGCTACAACGTGACGCCGAACCAGACCGGCGCGTATTTCTCGAAACTGCAGTGCTTCTGCTTCACCGAGCAGACGCTGAAGCCTGGCGAGGAGATCGACATGCCCGTCGCCTTCTTCGTCGATCCGTCGATCGCGGAGAACCGCGACCTTGACGACATCAGGCAGATCACCTTGTCCTACACGTTCTTTCCGGTGAAGCAGCCGAAGTCGGCCGCGCTCGCCGTGTCGGAGCGGCCGAAGAGCTGAGATAAAGCGCGCGGGCTCGGGCCGAGGATCGCGCGAACGGGACCGTCGGGTCCGGAAGAAACGGAAGGGGAGCCTGATGGCCGACGCTCACGCCAAGAAACACGACTACCATCTCGTGGATCCAAGCCCCTGGCCGATCCTCGGCTCGATCGCGGCCTTCGTGCTCGCCGTGGGCGCGGTGCACTACATGAAGGGCGGCGCGCCCTGGGCCGCGCTCGTCGGCCTCGCCGGCGTGCTCTACGTCATGATCGCCTGGTGGCGCGACGTCATCAACGAGGCGCATCGCGGCGACCACACCCGCGTGGTGGCCATCCACCTGCGCTACGGCATGATCCTGTTCATCGCCTCGGAGGTGATGTTCTTCGTCGCGTGGTTCTGGGCCTATTTCGACGTCGCGCTGTTCCCGAACGAGATCCACCAGTTCCAGCGCACCGAGTTCACCGGCGGCGTCTGGCCGCCGAAGTCGATCGAGACCTTCGATCCCTGGCATCTGCCGCTGCTCAACACGCTGATCCTGCTGACCTCGGGCACCACGGTGACTTGGGCGCATCACGCGCTGCTTCACAACGACCGGAAGGGCCTCAAGCAGGCCCTGTGGCTCACTGTGATCCTCGGCGTGCTGTTCTCGCTCTGCCAGGCCTATGAATACGGCCACGCCGCCTTCGCCTATTCCGGCAACATCTACGGCGCGACCTTCTTCATGGCGACCGGCTTCCACGGCTTCCACGTGATCGTCGGGACCATCTTCCTCGCGGTGTGCCTCGCCCGGGTCTACAAGGGCCACTTCACGCCGAAGCAGCATTTCGGCTTCGAGGCGGCGGCCTGGTACTGGCACTTCGTCGACGTGGTCTGGCTGTTCCTGTTCGCCGCGATCTACGTCTGGGGCGCCGGGAGCGCCGCGCACTGACCGCGGCGCAAGCGGCGTCGCAGATCTCAGGGGGCCGCCGGCGACCGCCGGCGGCCTCCGCCATTTGAGGGGGGACCCGATGGACCGTCCTGACCCGACATCGCCTTCGGCGCCGTCCGCCGCGCTCGCCGGCCTCGCGGGGCGCTGCCCGGCCTGCGGTCGGGGGCGACTGTTCGACGGCTACCTCGCTTTGAAGCCGGCCTGCGAGAATTGCGGCCTCGACTTCGGCTTCGCCGATTCCGGCGACGGGCCCGCCGTGTTCGTGATGCTGATCGCGGGCTTCCTCGCGCTCGGCTTCGTGCTCTGGTTCGAGTTCACCTACGAGCCGCCCTTCTGGCTTCACCTCGTCGTGTCGCTGCCGGTGGTCGTGCTCGTCTGCCTCGTGCTGCTGCGGCTGCTGAAAGGGCTGCTGATCGCGCTTCAGCACCGGAACGACGCCGCCGAGGCCAGGCTCGATCGCAACGACGGCCGATGAGCTCTGCCCGGTCCCGCATCCTGCGCGCCGGCGCAGCCGCCGCGATTGGCGTCGCGATCCTCATCGGACTCGGGACCTGGCAGCTCGAACGCCTGTCCTGGAAGGAGACGCTGGTCGCCCGCGTCGCGCAGCGCATGGCCGCCGATCCCGCCCCGGTCCCGCCGAGAGCGGAGTGGAGCGCGCTCGACCTCGACGCCTGGACCTACAGGCGGGTGCGGGCCCAAGGCGCGTTCGACCATGCCCGCGAGGCGCGGGTCTACGTCAATCTGTCGGACCCGCACGGGCCGTTTCGCGGACCCGGCTATTTCGTGCTGACGCCGCTCGCCCTGAGCGGCGGCGGGACGGTCCTCGTCAACCGCGGCTTCGTGCCGGAGGGACTGTCCGATCCCGCGCGGCGCCCGGACGGCCAGCCCAAGGGCGAGGTCGAGATCGTCGGCCTGCTGCGCGAGCCCGAAGGCCGCAACCTCTTCACGCCCGCGGACGACCCGGCGAAGCGGCTGTTCTTCGCCCGCGACCCGTCGTCGATCGCAGCCGCTCTTGGCCTCGCGGACGCCGCCCCCTTCACGATCGACGCCGACGCCACCCCCAATCCGGGCGGGCTGCCGCAGGGCGGCGAGACGCGGATCGCCTTTCCCAACCGTCACCTCGAATATGCGCTGACCTGGTACGGCCTCGCCGGCGCGCTCGTCGCCGTCTTTCTGGCCTTCGCGTGGCGCGCGCTGAAGGACGGCCGGCCCGGGACGGGAGAGGAGGGACGCGGCGGGCCGAGGCTCTCGCCGCATCCCCCGGGGAGGCCTCGCGCGCAGCCGCCCTCGCCGGATGAGGCTTGACGGCTCCGCCACGAATGGCCCAGACGAAAGCGCGCGCGCAGGGTCGCGAACACGCGGCCTCGCTTGCGGGCGCACGGCGGCGCGCCTAGTTTCACCTCGACTCGACTGGAAGGATCCGCGCCGCTCCATGGGCGTCTCTTACGTCTCCACCCGCGGCGAAGCGCCGACGCTCGGCTTCGCGGACGCGATGCTCGCGGGGCTCGCGCGCGACGGCGGGCTCTATGTGCCCGACCATTGGCCGACGCTCTCCGCCGACGCCATCGCGAATCTCTCGGGCGCGCCCTATGAGGCCGTCGCGGAAGCCGTGATCGCTCCCTTCGTGGGCGACGCGATCGCGCGTTCCGATCTCCGCGCCATGATCGACGAGGCCTACGCCGCCTTCCGCCATCCGGCGGTGACGCCGCTCGTCCAGACCGGCCGCAACCGCTTCGTGCTGGAGCTGTTTCACGGGCCGACGCTCGCCTTCAAGGACGTGGCGATGCAGCTGCTCGCGCGTCTCATGGATCATGTGCTCGCCGAGCGGGGCCTCAGGACCACCATCGTCGGGGCGACGTCGGGCGACACCGGCGGCGCGGCGATCGAGGCGTTCCGCGGTCGCGACCGCGCGGACGTCTTCATCCTGATGCCGCACGGCAAGGTCAGCGAGGTCCAGCGCCGGCAGATGACGACGGCGCCGGACGACAACGTCCACGCGATCGCGATCGACGGCTCGTTCGACGACGCGCAGGCGCTGGTCAAGGCGATGTTCAACCACCACGCCTTCCGCGACCGGCTCTCGCTCGGCGGGGTGAACTCGATCAACTGGGCGCGGGTGCTGGCGCAGGCGGTGTACTACTTCGTCGCCGCGATCGCGCTCGGCGCGCCCCGCCGCACGGTCGACTTCGTGGTGCCGACCGGCAATTTCGGCGACGTCTTCGCAGGCTATGTCGCCAAGCGCATGGGGCTGTCGATCGGCCGGCTCGTGGTCGCGACCAATGTGAACGACATCCTCGCCCGGACGCTCGAGACCGGGCGCTATGAGGTGCGCGGCGTCCAGCCGACCACCTCGCCGTCGATGGACATCCAGGTCTCCTCCAATTTCGAGCGGCTGCTGTTCGACGCAGGAGGGCGCGATCCCGCAGCCGTGCGGCGCGCCATGTCGTCGCTCGGCCAGTCCGGCGCCTTCGCCATCGACGCGGCGACGCTCGCGGCGATCCGCATGGATTTCGACGCCGGCCGAGCCGACGAGGCGCAGGTCGCCGAAACCATCGGCCGCATCCACCGCGAGACGGGCTACCTGCTCGACCCGCACACAGCGGTCGCCTATGCGGTCGCCGAGCGGGCGGAGCTCGATCCGGCGACGCCGACCGTGGTGCTCTCCACCGCGCATCCGGCGAAGTTTCCGGACGCGGTCGAGGCTGCGTCCGGGATCCGGCCCGAGCTGCCGGCGCATCTGTCCGAGCTGATGACGGCCCCGGAGCGTCTGTCGCGGCTGCCCGCCGAACTCGACGCCGTGGAGCGCTTCGTCGCCGAGCGCGCCCGCGTCGTGCGGAACGCCGCGGCATGAGCGCCCGTCTCACGGTGCTCCCGTCCGGCCTCGCCGTCGTCACCGACCATATGCCGGAACTCGGCACCGCGGCCGTCGGCGTCGCCTTCGGCGCCGGCGCGCGTTCGGAGGGCGAGAACGAGCACGGCCTCGCCCATCTTCTGGAGCACATGGCCTTCAAGGGCACCGCCCGCCGCTCCGCGCGGGCGATCGCCGAGGAGATCGAGCAGGTCGGCGGCGACCTCAACGCCGCGACCGGCGTCGAGCAGACCAGCTATTCCGCCCGGGTGATGGAGGCGGACACGCCGCTCGCGCTCGACATCCTCGCCGACATCGTCGTCGAACCGGCCTTCGATCCGGAGGAGCTGAAGCGCGAGCAGAACGTCATCGTCCAGGAGATCGGCGCGGTCGACGACACGCCGGACGACCTGGTGTTCGACTGGCTGCAGGAGGCGGCCTATCCCGGCCAGGCCCTCGGACGCTCGATCCTCGGCACCGCCGAGACCGTCGGCGCGCTCGGGCCCCACGCCCTGCGCAGCTTCCGCGACCGCGGCTACCGCACGCGCGCCGGGGTCGTCGTGGCGGTCGGCGCCGTCGAGCACGACCGGGTCGTCGAGGAGGCGGCGCGCCGCTTCGCGGCCCTCGCCGACGGCGACGGCCCGACGCCCGAGCGGGCGGCCTATGTCGGCGGGGACCGGCGGGAAAAGCGCGACCATGAGCAGATCCACGTCGCGCTCGCCTTCGAAGGCCGCCCGTTCGACGCGCCGGACGCCTATGCGGCGCAGGTCTTCGCAAACCTTGTCGGCGGCGGCATGTCCTCGCGGCTGTTCCAGGAGGTGCGCGAGGAGCGCGGCCTGGCCTATTCCGTTCACGCCTTCCACTGGGGCTACGTCGACACCGGCCTCTTCGGCGCCTATGCCGGCACCAGCCCGGAGGACGCCGCCGACATCCTCCCCGTCATGATCGACGTCCTGCTGGAGGCCGCCGAGGACGCCGACGGGCGCGAGGTCGAGCGCGCCAAGGCGCAGATGAAGGCCGGCCTGCTGATGTCGCTCGAGCAGCCCTCGTCGCGCGCCGACCATCACGCCCGCCACCAGCTCGCCTTCGGCCGTCCGCTCGACGTCGGGGAGATCGTGGCGAAGATCGACGCCGTCACCGTGGAAAGCGCGCGCGCGGCCGGCCGGGCCATGCTGGCCTCGGCGCCGACGCTCGCCGCGATCGGTCCGATCCGCAAGCTGACGTCGCCCGAGCGGCTCGCCGACCGCCTCGGCGCGCGCGCCTCCGCCGCCTGAGCGCGGGATCCCGGCGATGGCGTTCTTCCGCACGCTGACCGCCGCGGAGACGGCGCCGACGCTGGTCGGCGACGGCGTCACCCTCCGGGTGCCGCAGATGGCCGACTTTCCCGCCTGGAGCGCGCTGCGCGAGCAGAGCCGGGAGTTCCTGCAGCCGTGGGAGCCGACCTGGCCGCAGGACGACGTGTCGCGGCTCGCCTATCGGCGGCGGATCAAGCGCTACGTGCGGGAGCTGGAGCTCGACCAGGCCTATCCGTTCTTCGTGTTCCGCAAGGACGGGCAGCTCGTCGGCGGCGTCACCATCAGCCAGGTCCGCCGGGGGGTCTCGCAGACCTGCTCGATCGGCTACTGGATGGGCGAGCGCTTCGCGGGCAAAGGCCATATGAGCGCGGCCGTCCGCGCGCTCGCCCCTTTCGCCTTCGAGACGCTGAAGCTGCGACGCGTCGAGGCCGCCTGCCTGCCGCGCAACCTCGCGTCCATCCGCCTGCTGGAGAAGGCCGGCTTCGTGCGGGAGGGCTACGCCCGCGAATATCTGTGCATCGACGGGCGCTGGCAGGATCACCTGCTCTACGCGCTTCTGCGCAGCGACGCCGTGGGCTAAGTTGGCGCCGCCGCGTGGTTCGCGGCGTCGCATATGAGGGCGTCGCCCGGACGCCGTCCGGCTCCCGCCGGCATCATGGAGAGCTGAGGCGTTGCGTTGTCTTCGCGCCCTGTGTCGGGCGCTGCTCCCCGCCGTGCTGGCCTTGTGGTGCTGCACGCCTGCGACGGCGGCTCAGCCCTTGTCGGTGCGCCCGGCCGACCAGGCCATCGACCTCATGCCCGCCATCGAGCGGCCGGAGGGGCAGGCGGACCGGATCCAAGTTCCGACGACGCCCGGCGCGGACGGCATCATCCGCCGCATCGAGGTGCGCGCGCAAAGACCGGGCGACGGTCGGCAGTGGATCGTGTTCACGCTCAAGAACGAAGGCGACGAGCAGATCGACAGGCTGCTCGTTTCGCCGCAGTTCCGCTTCGTCGGATCGGGGGCGGTGTGGCCGGACCTGGGCGAGCCGCGCATCCGCAACGTCACCGCGAGCCAGGGCATCCGGCCCGAACGCCAGCGCGCCGACGACGCCGACGTCTTCAGCCTGACGCTCGACCCGGGCGCCACCGTCACCTACGTCGTCGAACTGTCCGCGCCCCGTCTGCTCCAGCTCACGCTGTGGCAGCCCGACGCCTACAAGGACAAGGTCAACTCCTTCACGCTCTACCGCGGCATCATGCTCGGCATCGCGGGCCTGCTCGCGCTGATCCTCACGATCCTGTTCGTGGTGAAGGGCAGCGTGATGTTTCCGGCCGCCGCGGCCCTGGCCTGGGCCGTGCTGTTCTATCTCGGCGTCGACTTCGAGTTCTGGCGGCGCGTCCTCGACCTCCCGCCGGACGCGCAGCGGATGTTGCGGGCCGGTAGCGAGGCGTCCTTCGCGGCGACCCTGCTCGTCTTCCTGTTCGCCTATCTCAACCTCAACCGCTGGCATGTGCGCTACGCCCACGTCATGGGCGCGTGGCTCGTCTTCCTGCTCGCGCTGGTGTGGCTTGCGGCCTATGACGCGCCGGTCGCCGCGGGCATCGCGCGCCTGTCGCTGGTCGGCGTCGCGGTGATTGGCCTGGGCATCGTGCTATGGCTCGCGGCCAAGGGCTACGACCGCGCCGTCATGCTGGCGCCGACCTGGCTGCTGCTGGTCGCATGGGTCGCGGCGGCGGGCGCCGCCGTGAGCGGCGCGCTTGCGAACGAGCTCGCGGCGCCGGCGCTCGTCGGCGGCCTCGTGCTGATCGTCCTGCTGATCGGCTTCACGGTGATGCAGCACGCCTTCTCGGGCGGCGCCGTGGCGCAGGGGCTGGGCTCCGACATCGAGCGGCGCGCGCTTGCGGTGACGGGCGCCGGCGACTTCGTCTGGGACTGGGACGTCGACGGCGACCGCGTGCATGCGAGCCACGAGCTCGAACAGGGCCTCGGCCTCAGGCGCGGCGCGCTGGAAGGCCCCGCCGCCGCCTGGCTCGAAGTGGTCCATCCCAACGACCGCGACCGATTCCGCGCCGCCCTCGACACCATGCTCGACGAGCGCCGCGGGCGGCTGGTCGAAACCTTCCGCCTGCGCGGACCCGACGGCCACTACCTCTGGTTCCAGCTCAGGGCGCGCCCGGTGGTCGGCGCCGACGGTGAGGTGGTGCGCTGCGTCGGCACGCTTCTCGACGTCAACGCCGCCAAGACCACCGAAGAGCGCCTCCTTCAGAATGCGGTGCAGGACAATCTCACCGGGCTGCCCAACCGGGAGCTGTTCATCGATCGCCTCGACGCGGCCCTGGTCTTCGCCCAGGGCGAGACGGGCCTGAGGCCGACGGTGATGGTGCTCGACATCGATCGCTACAAGAAGCTCCACGACGCGGTCGGCGTCACCACCGGCGACACGATCCTCATCACCGTGGTGCGGCGGCTGTCGCGGCTGCTGAAGCCGCAGGACACGCTGGCGCGCATCGGCGGAGACCAGTTCGGCGTGCTGCTGGTGTCGGAGCGCGAAAGTGACGCGATCATCGAATTCGCCGACGCGCTGAAGCGCACGCTGCGCGCGCCGATCGTGTTCGGCTCAAAGGAGATCTTCGTCACCGCCTCGATCGGGCTCGCTTTGTCCGACGGCGGCGGCGCGTCGGCGGAGGACATGACGCGCAACGCCGAGGTCGCGATGTATCACGCCAAGCGCTTCGGCGGCGACCACATCGAGGTGTTCAAGCCGACGATGCGGGCGGCGACCACCGATCGGCTGCTGGTCGCGGGCGAGCTCAACCGCGCGCTCGAGAAGAACGAGATCAGGGTCCACTACCAGCCGATCGTGCGCCTCGACGACCGCTCGATCGCGGGGTTCGAGGCGCTGCTGCGCTGGGAGCATCCGCGCTACGGCCGCCGGCCGCCGGCCGAGTTCCTCGCGATCGCCGAGGAAAGCGGCCTGATCGTCGACCTCGGCATGTTCGCGCTCGACGAGGGCGCGCGCCAGCTCGCGCAATGGCAGGCGCGGGTGCCGGGCGAGCCGCCGTTGTTCCTGTCGGTCAACGTCTCGAGCAAGCAGTTCCTGCGGCAGGATCTGGTCCAGGACGTCAAGAACGTCCTCGCGCGCGCCCATCTGCCCGCGGGCACGCTCAAGATCGAGCTGACCGAAAGCCTCGTCATGGACAATCCCGAGCACGCCGCGCAGATGCTGACGCGGCTCCGGGAGCTCGGCGTCGGCCTGTCGCTCGACGGCTTCGGCACCGGCCATTCAAGTCTCGCTTATCTCCAGCGCTTCCCGTTCGACCTGCTGAAGGTCGACCGCACCTTCGTCCGGCCGCGGGGAGGCGGGGAGCGGCCGGCGATCCTGAAGTCGATCGTCAGGCTCGCCCACGACCTCGGCATGGAGCTGGTCGCGGAAGGGGTGGAAGCGGATTCCGACGCCGTCGCCCTCTACCATCTCGGCTGCGCCTACGCGCAGGGCTACGCCTTCGGCGAGGCGATGTCGGCCGAGGACTGCGATCGCCTGCTCGGCCTCGCGCCGCAGAGCGTCGCCCGTCGCGTCATGCAGGGCGCGCTGCGGCGAGGCTGACGGCGGGCGGCGACGCGGCGGCCCGCGGCGAGGCACGGCGCGTCAAGCCGGCCGCTACGGTCCGACGTTCGGAGAGTGGGTCGTCGCGCGCAGACAGGAGAGGGCGGCTTTCGCCCTGGGGTCACGAGCCCCAGGGGCGAGCGGTCGTCGCGACAGGGCGCGGCCGTCGCCGTCCCGCCGCGGCGTGCGGCGAGGAGGGGTCGGAACCGGGGGGCTTACCGCCGGGCGATGTCGGCGCCCTTGCCTTCGGTCTTGATGAAGGCGATGCGCAGCATGTTGGTCGCGCCCGGGGTGCGCAGCGGCACGCCGGCCGAGACGATCACGCGGTCGCCGCCCATCGCGTAGCCGGACTCCTTGGCGAAGTCGCAGGCGCGGTCGACCATGTCGTCGAGGTCGTAGGCGTCGGTCGTCAGGATCGAGTGCACGCCCCAGGTCAGCGTCAGCCGCCGGCTGGTGTCGAGATTGGGCGTCAGCGCGATGATCGGCGTCTTCGAGCGCTCGCGCGCGGCGCGGCGTCCGGTCGTGCCGCCGAACGTCCAGCAGATGATGGCGGAGAGGTCGAGCGTCTCGGCGATCTGGCGCGCGGCGGCCGAGATCGCGTCGGCGCCGGTCGCCTCCGGCTCGGCGCGCTGGGCGTCGATGATGCTGCGGTAATAGGGGTCGCTTTCGACGCTGCGGGCGATCGAATCCATCATCGCGACCGCCTCGGTCGGATAGGAGCCGGCGGCCGACTCCGCCGACAGCATGATGGCGTCGGCGCCCTCGAACACCGCGGTCGCGACGTCGGAGGTCTCGGCGCGGGTCGGCATCGGCTGGGTGATCATCGATTCCAGCATCTGGGTCGCGACGATGACCGGTTTGCCGGCGCGGCGGCAGGCGCGGGTCATCTGCTTCTGGAGGCCCGGCACCTTTTCGAGCGGCATCTCGACCCCGAGGTCGCCGCGCGCCACCATGACCGCGTCGCTGAGCGCGATGATCTCGCTCAGCCGGTTCATCGCCTGCGGCTTCTCGATCTTGGTCATGATGTGAGCGCGGCCGTCGATGATGTCGCGCGCCTCGATGATGTCCTCCGGCCGCTGCACGAAGCTGAGCGCGATCCACTCGCACCCGACGTCGAGGGCGGCGTCGAGGTCGGCGTGGTCCTTCTCCGTCATCGCGGAGGTCTTGATCAGCGTGTCCGGCAGGCTGACGCCCTTGCGGTCGGACATGCGGCCGCCGACGAGCACCTCGGTGACGGTTTCGGTCGGCGTCGAGCTCTTGGCGACCAGGCGGACCTTGCCGTCGTCCAGCAGCAAATGGTGGCCGGGCTCCAGCGCCTCCAGGATTTCCGGATGCGGCAGGTGCACGCGCATCTTGTCGCCGGGCGTCGGATCCGCGTCGAGCGTGAACTCCTGCCCCTTCTCCAGCATGACCGCGCCTTCGGCGAACCGGCCGAGCCTGAGCTTCGGCCCCTGCAGGTCGACGAGAATGCCGATCGGCCGGCCGACGCGCTTCTCGATCCAGCGGATCGTGCCCACGAGCTCGCGCAGCCGCTCATGGCTGGTGTGGCTCATATTGATGCGGAAGACGTCGGCGCCGGCGTGAAACAGCTTGGCGACCATCTCGGGCGTCGAAGACGAAGGACCGAGCGTGGCGACGATCTTGACCTTGCGGAGACGCCTCATCGGACCGCCGCGGACGGCTGGGCCGGGACCGGCCGAGGAGCGGGGACCGAAGACGCGCCCGTGGGCGACGCATCCGGCGCGCCGGCCGGCCGCGCCCCTGGCTCCGTCAGCTGCACGGTCCAGCTGCGCTGCTCGCCCGTGTCGATTTCGAAGAAGCCCGAGCGGTCGTAGCCGCGCGCCAGGCAGTCTTCGATGCCTCTGATCGTGAACTCTTTCTCACGCGTGCACATATAGGCCTTGCCGTTCCATTCTCCGCCGCGGTCGTAGTCGATCGCGTAGACATAATAAAATCGCGCCGACAGCGGTCCGCGGAGCAGGGTCTCGCACGAATTGGCGGAGACGTTCCACCATCCTTCCGTCGACCATGCTTCGCGCTCCTTGTAGCCGACGGAGACGCCGACGCGGCTGCCGGTCTTGTTGCAGAGCCGGAAGTCGGCGAACGCCGGCGCCGTCAGCCCGGCGAACGCGGCGAGCGCGACGCAGGCGCCGAGCCGTAAGCGGACGCGACGGTCGGGGGAGCTTCGAATCATCATGCGACGCGGGACGGAGCGCACAGGATCTCGTCAGGCGGACTTGTGCGTGGCGTCGTCTGATATGTCAACGAGCACGATCCTGAGATCGTTGACGTTGGTGCAGGTCGGTCCGGTCATGAGTCCGTCGCCAGTCGCTTCGAAGAATCCCGTGCTGTCGTTGTTCTGAAGAAACGTGGCGGGGTCGAGGCCTTTGGCGCGCGCCCGCGCCAGCGTGCCGGGATCGACCATGGCGCCGGCGGGATCGTCCGGCGAGCCGCCGCCGCCGTCCGCGCCGTCGGTGTCGCCGGCGAGCGCCGCCCAGCCCCCGAGGTCTGCGAGGTCGCGCGCGAGCGCCAGCGCGTATTCCTGGTTCGGACCGCCGCGGCCGCCTTCGCCGGTGATCGTGACGGTGAGTTCGCCGCCCGAGATCAGCGCGACCGGCCGGGTCAGCCCGGTCAGCCCGCGGGCGATCGCCGCGTGATCCGCCGCGACCTCGCGCGCCTCGCCTTCGAGATCGGCGCCGACGATCCGCACCTCGACGCCCGCCGCCTCCAGCACGGCGATCGCGGCCGCAAGCGCGTCGGCGGGTCGGGACACGACCGCGAAGATCGCGCCGTCGAAGGCTGCGTCGCCGGGCTTCGGGCTTTCATTGGCGGGATCGGCGAGCGCCTTCGCCACGTCGGGGTGAGGCGTGACCTTGTAGCGCGCGAGCGCCGCCACCGCGTCCTCGAGCGTCGAGGGGTCCGGCACGGTCGGGCCGGAGGCGATCACGGAGGGGTCGTCGCGCGGCACGTCGGAGATCGCGAGCGTGACGAGCTTCGCCGGATGCGCCGCGCGGGCGAGCCGGCCGCCCTTGATCTTGGACAGGTGCTTGCGGACCGTGTTGATCGCGTCGATCGGCGCGCCCGAGCGCAGCAGCGCCTTGGTCGTCGCCTGCTTGACGGCGAGGTCGAGCCCGTCGGCCGGCGACACCCAGTTCGCCGAGCCGCCGCCGGTGATCAGCGCCACCACGAGGTCGTCCGGTCCGGCCTCCTCGGCGAGCCGGATCGTGTCGGCGGCGCCCTGCAGGCCAGCGGCGTCCGGCACGGGGTGGCCGGCCTCGACGACCTTGACGTAGTCGGTCGGCCGCGCATGCCCGTGGCGGGTGACGGCGAGGCCGGTCAGGCGGTCCGGCCCGAGACCATGGGTCTCGCGGTAGAACCTCTCCGCGACCTCGGCGCACGCGCCGCCGCCTTTGCCCGCGGCGAGCACGATCACCCGGCCCTTCGGCGGCGCCGGCAGATGCGGCGGAATGCAGATCGCGGGATGGGCTGCGGCGACGCCGGCGTCGAAGGCGCGGCGCAGCAGCGTACGGCGCTCGTCGGGGGTCATGATCGTGGCTCCGGAACAGCGGCGCGCCGCCGCGATTGAGATGCCGAGAAGCGTGACGGGCGGTCGGCGGGCGCGGATCGCCCTCAGGGCGTCGCCGACCAGGAACGGATCCGCAGGGCCGTCCGGGCCGCGCCGCCCTTCCTATGGCATCGTCGCCATGGCGTCACTATTGTGCCGCGGTCGATCAGATGCGACCCATTCCCGCCGCGACGAAAGGCTGATCCTTGGCCGACATTCCGCCGTTCGAGACCGTCGAAGGCGCGCCCGGCTCGCGTCTTGTCCTGCTGTGCGACCATGCCTCGAACCGCGTGCCGGCGGAGCTCGGCGATCTCGGGCTGCCGCCGTCGGAGTTCGAACGCCACATCGCCTATGACATCGGGATGCGCGGCGTGACGCTTCGGGCGGCGAGGGCGCTGGGCGCCCACGCGCTGCTCTCCACCGTGTCCCGCCTCGTCGTCGACCCGAATCGGGGGGAGGACGACCCCACGCTCGTCATGCGCCTGTCGGACGGCGCCGTGGTGCCGGGCAACGCGCGGGTCGACGCCGACGAGGTGCAGCGCCGGGTGCGCCTCTACCACCGGCCGTATCACGACGCGATCTCGGCGCGGCTCGACGCCATCGTCGACGCCGGCGACACGCCCGTGATCGTCTCGATGCACAGCTTCACGGCGTTCTGGAAGACCATCGCGCGGCCCTGGCATGTCGGCCTGCTCTGGGACCTCGACGGCCGGCTCGCCATCCCGCTGCTCGAGGCGCTCCGCGCTGAAGGCGACATCTCGGTCGGCGACAACGAGCCCTATGACGGCGCGCTGATCGGCGACACCTTGAACCGCCACGCCACCGGCCGCGGATTCCCGCACGTGCTGGTCGAGATCCGGCAGGACCTGATCGCGGACGAGGCCGGCCAGGCCGAGTGGGCCGAGCGCTTCGTCC
The DNA here is from genome assembly GCF_049446035.1 of Hansschlegelia sp. KR7-227. Lineage (NCBI taxonomy): Bacteria > Pseudomonadati > Pseudomonadota > Alphaproteobacteria > Hyphomicrobiales > Methylopilaceae > Hansschlegelia > Hansschlegelia sp. KR7-227. The sequence continues at coordinate 2,198,871 of NZ_JBMSEA010000001.1, read as the reverse complement.
GCCTGATCCCGCCATTGCTGGAGCGCCCGGACACCGCCCACATCACCCATTTCGGCACGCGCGCCGGCGTGCGTTTCGCAGCGAGGACCAGCTCATGACCACTCTGCCCGGCATCGACGAGGCCGCCACCGTCGAACTCGAGGCGGCGGCCTTCCGCCGACTCGTCCAGCACCTCCGGGACCGCCCCGACGTGCAGAACATCGACCTCATGAATCTCGCGAACTTCTGCCGCAACTGCCTGTCCAACTGGCTGAAGGACGCGGCCGACGCCCGCGGCCTCGCCCTCACCAAAGAGCAGGCGCGCGAGGCGGTCTACGGCATGCCCTATGAGGAGTGGAAGGCGCGCCATCAGAGCGAGGCGACGCCCGACCAGCAGGCGGCGTTCGCGGCCCGCCGGCCGCACTGAGGCGAGGCGCCCGCTCGCGCGCTTGACGGACTCGACGGCTTCTGCGAACCGGACGCTCCGGGCGCCGGGCCGCCGCGCCCAGTCTTAAGCTGAGCCCTCGACGGGTCGTCACGTCCCCATCCCACTCGACCGCCGGCGCGCCGACCGCGCCTGCGGATCTGATCCATTTCGAACGAACGTCACGGGAGACACTATGAGCGCCTATCAGCCGAACCCGAGCGCGGACATCGCCTCCTCGGGCGTCGCCGCCGAGGAGCTGAAGCAGTTCGTCGAGCGGATCGAGCGCCTGGAGGAGGAGAAGGCCGGCCTGATGGGCGACATCAAGGAGGTCATGGCCGAGCTCAAGGGCCGCGGCTTCGACACCAAGGCCGTGCGCACGATCATCCGCCTGCGCAAGAAGGACAAGAACGAGCGCCAGGAGGAGGAGGCGATCCTCGAGCTCTACATGCAGGCGCTCGGCATGAGCTGACGCTCCGGAGCGATCACGAGCTCAGGGCCGCACCAGCGAACGCGGCCGTGAGCAGGACGGAATCAGCGCTGCAAACAAAAAGCCCCGGACCTGAGGTCCGGGGCTTTTGCGTTTCGGTTTTCGCCGGGTGAGACGACGTGCGGTCAGCCGTGCTTGCGGCCGGTCGCACTCGCGAAGGAGGAGCCGCCCGGCAGGAAAGAGCGGGTCTGCAGCAGCATCACGGCGCGGCCCGCGAAGCGATCGCTGCGGGCGCCCAGCGTGGGATCGGAGCCGAAGCCGCCGACCAGAGCGGCCGTAGGCGCGGTCAGAAGGCTCGCGAGCTGGATCTGATCCGGATGGATCATCTCGCCCTCGCGCTCCGCGCGAATGGCGCGGATCGCGAGATCGTAGCCCGCCTCGTCAAGCGGCTGCGTGACGAGCGGACCGGCGGCGAGCGTCGCGCGGCGGCGCTGGGGCGCGGTCGCGGCGGCATAGACGGCGGCGGGGGTCGAATAGGGCGAGAGCACCCGGAGGTTCGGGTCGACCGGGGCGGTCGCGGTCACGCGGGTCTGCGGCGCGATCGCGGCGCGCGGCGTGGCGGCGGTGGACCCGCGCGGCAGATCGACCGCCTCCGGCGCGTAGGCGAGCGCCATCTCGGCGGATTCGGCGGCGGCGCCCCTCTTCTGCAGGAAGGCGTCGGGCAGGCGCGGGAAGGTCGCGGCTTCGGCCTGATAGGCGCTCGCGACCTGAGGATCGATCTCGCGGGGCTTGGCGCTCGCGGCGGGGCCGGGCGTCGGCAGCGCGGCGAGAACGGCGACCGCGCTCTCGGAGGTCGGCCGCGGACGCGGCGTCGGGATCGACGACGCCAGCGCCAGAGCCGGCTCGGCCGAACCGACCGTCTCGCCCTGCCGATGCGGCTGGGCGCCGGCGCGCCACACCAGGTCGGGGCCGGCCTTGGTTTCGGCGACGGCGACGTCGGTCTCGGCCGAGGCGAGCTGGATCGGCGCCGCCGGCGGGAGCGGGACGGGCTTGGCCGCCACCACGGCCGGCGCGACCGGGGGAAGCGGGATCGAGGCGGTGCGGATCTCGGCCTCGGCCGAGGTCTTCGCCTGCGCCATCGCGGGGGCGATCGGCGGCATCGGGACGGCGGCCGAGGCCACGACCGTCTCGACGGGCGCCTGACGGACCATGTCGGCGGGCCGCGGCGCCGGCACCGGCACGCGAAGGGTCGCGACGCGGGTCGGGGCGGCCGGGGACGCGCCTTCGCCGTCACCCGACGAGGAGGACGCCGCGCCGCGCGCCGGCGCGGCGGAGGCGACCGCGGTGGCTTCGGACGCGTTGTCCTCGCCCTCGTCGCCGCCGCCGAACAGGCGGGCGAAGAAGCCCTTGCCGCTGCTGGAGCCGCCGGCCGAGGAATAGGCCGAGTCGATGGAGACTTCGCCGCGCGACTTCAGCTCGGCCATCGCGAGCTGGTAGCCCGGCATCTGGCCGCCTTCGGCGGGCTGATGGACGGTCTTGCCGTCGGGGAACAGGCGCGCGAGCTGCGAGCGGCTCATGCGCGGCCAGGCGCGGATCGAGCCGGCGTCGAGATGCACGAAGGGCCGGCCCGAGGTCGGATAGAAGCCGACGCCGCCGCGCTGCAGCCGCATGCCGGCCTCGCGCACCGCGGAGACGGGAACGCCGGTGATGTAGAAGTCCATCGCCCGGCCGAGCATGTGCTGGCTGAACTTGGCGACGCCGTGGGAACGGGCGCGCAGCATCGCGTTGGTTTCGGGGCTGCGGTAGGCGGAGACGATGTTGATCATCTGCCCGCGGCCGACGGCGCGGTGCGCCTCCCACACGATGTCGAACAGCCGCGGCTCCATCCGCGTCTGCTTGTTGTTGCGCCAGTCCCGGAGGAAGTAGCTGAGCTGCCTCAGCCCATCCGAGTCATAGCGCCCGTTCCGCTTGAAGGTGACCGTGATCTGGTCGCCTCGATGCGTGTGGTACAGGGTCAGGCTGCGCGTGTCGCCGTTTGCCTGCGCGTTCTGGGTGGCCTCGGAGCCTGCGATCAACGCAAGGGCGCCAAGGAGCACGGCGCTGACGCTGCGCTTAAACTGAGGCGCGGCGAAGCGACGAGACGAGCGGGAATCGAGCAATGATCCGTCCTGACCCTATGAGACCGGAGGAGAGGCCTCGCGGCTGATGCCGCGGTGCAACGCCTGATCAACAAAGTTTCAGCGGGAGTGGTTAATACGCGGTGACTTAATCCGCGAAGACGCTCCAAATCCCCCGTCACTGTGTCGTGTTAGACGCAGAATGGGGCAAAAGCTAGCCCCGTTTGTCCCCCACGAGTCGAAATTAAGACTTGCTGACTTGCGGTTTTCGCGCTGAGCGGATTGTCAGCGCGAATCACCGAACAGCCGAGAAAGCCAAGAGGACTGCTGGACGGGGGCAGGGACCGCGGCGGGCGCGACCGAGGCCTGCGCCGTCGGGGCGGGCTTCTTCGGCTTGGCCTTGGCGACCTTGGGCGCCGGCTCGACGGGGAGCGGCGGCAGCGGCTCGCCCCGCAGCGCGGCATGCAGCCGCGCGTCCAGGGAATAGAGATCCTTGCGCGTCCGAAGCTCGCCGTTCTCGTCCACCCACGCGGTAAAGTAGGTCAGGTGAACCGGGATCGAGGTCGTCAGACCGAGGCTGCGCTCCTTGCCGCCGATCATGCCTTTCAGCCGCGCTCCGCCCAGCCCCTGATCGCCCGCGAGCGCGTCGGCGAATTCGAGCGGCTTGTCGACGCGGACGCAGCCGTGGCTGAGCGCGCGCGCGTCGCGCTGAAACAGCGTCCGGGTCGGCGTGTCGTGCAGATAGACCGAGTGGCTGTTCGGAAACATGAACTTGATGTGGCCGAGCGCGTTGCGCTCGCCCGGCGGCTGGCGGATGCGCAGCTTCTGCGCCGCGACCAGCGACCAGTCGACGTTCTCGACCTTGCGCCCGCGGCTGTCGACCACCTCGAAGCCGCGCAGCGATCCGTTGCGCATCTCCTTCATCGCGATCGACACCGGCACGTTCCAGTACGGGTTGACCACGATGTGGTCGATTGCGTTCGAAAACACGGGAGTCTGGTTGGTCGCCTTTCCCACGATCACGCGCGTCTCGTAGATCGACTGCCCGTCCTGCATGATGTGCAGCTGGAACGCCGGGATGTCGACGAACACGTGTCGGGCGCCGAGGTCGCGCGGCATCCAGCGCCAGCGCTCCATGTTCATTTCGATGAGGTCGGTGTCGCGGCGGGGCCGGGCGCCGGCGTCGAGCGCGCGGACGGTCTGCCGGTTGATCAGGCCGGACGCGCCGATCTTGTTGCTCTTCTGGAAGGCGATCACGGCGTCGGCGAGCACGTCGTCGTAAAAGGTGTCGTTCGCCGGCCCGTCGAGGCCGAGCCGGGTCCGCAGCAGCGGCACGCGCGGATCCTCCTCGCCGGGCTTCAGCAGCTTGCCAAAGCCGATCTTCGGACGTTCGGGCTGATCCGTCTCGTCCGCGCGGGCGGAAGCGAGCAGTTTGCGCAGCGCCTGGAACTGCGGATGTTGCGGGTTGAAGCCGTCGAGCGCGGCGACGATGTCGGGAGCGTTCTCGAACGTGGCGAGCGCCGCGGCGGCGTCGAACGGATCGGGCTTTGCGGTGATGGAGGGGCTGACGACCGACGGCCGGATCCGGCCGCTCCACGCCGTGCGGGCGTAAGCGAGCGCCGCCGTCGTCAACTGAGCCTCGGCGCGGGCGATCTCGGCCGCCTCGCCGCTCGAAGGCGTCGCCGGCAGCTTGAAGTCGCGCGGATTGAGCGCGTCGCCGTCCGCCGCGGCGATGCGCGCCATCGCGGCTTCGGCCTTCGAAGAAAAGCGCCCGTTCTCGATCCAGATCGGCTCGCCGTCGCGCGCCGCGTAGAATTCGATGAGCGCGCCGCGGTCGGCGGAGGAGAGCCGCAGGTCGGAGCCAGGGCCCGTCTGCGCCAGCAGCGCGGTGAGCGCGGCCGGAACCGGCGCGAGCGCCGTCACGGTCGGGGCCGGCGCGGGAGGCACGGCCTCGCCCGTCGCGGCCGGCGACGGGACGGCGCCGGTGGCTTCGGGCGTCGTCGCCGTCGTGCGCGGCGCGAAATCGGAATCGTCGACCTCGGGCGGAGCCGCGCTCGGCGCCGGGATCGCGATCGGCGTCGGATCGGGCGAGGCGACGGCCGCGCCCTGGGCGCGCGCGCCGGTCGCGAGCAGCGCCGCGACTGCGGCCCCCGTGAACAGAACCCGGCCGGGGCCTCCGAAGCGGGAACGCCTATGCGGGATCGCGACCGGGACCGTTGACATAGGCGTACCTCTCAGTGACGGGCGGACGATGAATCCGGCCAGCGTTCAATTCAACTGCATGACGGCGCACAATCGCGTTCACGCGACGGCTTGGCCGTCCTCCGTGTCGCGACCGCCACATTCCTCGTCGAGCCCGAGGTCCTTCAGCCGCCGGTAGAGCGTGGAGCGGCCGATCCCGAGCCGCCGGGCGACTTCGGTCATCTGCCCGTCATGGTGACGGATCGCGTAGCGGATCGCGTCGGCCTCGAGCGCCTCGAGCGGCCTGAGCTGGCCGTCCGGCGCGAACAGCGCCAGCGCCGGCGCTTCCGGGCGGCGCTCCAGTTCAGGCTCCGCGAGGTCGCGCGCGAGAGAGGGCAGGGGCTCGTCGTCGAGCGCGTCCGCCGTCTCGCCGATCAGCCCGGCGATCTCGGGAAAGTCCGTCGGCCGCAGCTCCGATCCTTCCGCCAGCACCACCGCGCGGAAGACGGCGTTCTCCAACTGGCGGACATTGCCCGGCCAGTCGAACCGTTCGAGCAGACTGAGGGCGGCCGGCGCGAGGTCGACGATCGGTCGGCTCTCTTCCGCCGCGAAGCGGGCGAGGAAGCGGCGGGCGAGGTCCCGGACGTCGGCGAGCCGCGCCCGCAGCGGCGGCACGCGGATCGGAAACACGCTGAGTCGGTAATAGAGATCCTCCCGGAACGCGCCCTGGCGCACCCGCGAGAACAGATCGCGGTTGGTCGCCGAGACGATGCGAATGTCGACCTTGACCGGACGTTTGGCGCCGACCGGGTCGACCTCGCCCTCCTGCAGCGCGCGTAGCAGCTTGACCTGCGCCTCCGCCGGCAGTTCGCCGATCTCGTCCAGGAACAGGGTGCCGCCGTCGGCCTCGACGAACTTGCCGACGTGCCGGTCGGTCGCGCCGGTGAAGGCGCCCCTCTCATGGCCGAACAGGATCGATTCCACGAGGTTCTGCGGGATCGCCCCGCAATTGACGGTGACGAACGGCTTTCCCCGGCGCTCGCCGGTGCCGGCGATCGCGCGCGCGAGCAGCTCCTTGCCGACGCCGGATTCGCCTTCGATCAGGACCGGGATCGTCGAGGCCGCGGCGCGCTCGCCGAGCCGGATCGCCTCGGCCATCGCCGGCGCGCGGGTCGGCAGATCCTTGAAGGACAGCGTGCCGGCGGCGCGGCGGCCGATCCGGCGGATCTCGCCCTGCAGGGCGTCCGTCCTCAGCGCGTTGCGGATCGAGACCTGAAGCCGTTCGGGGCCGACCGGCTTCACCACGAAATCGGCGGCGCCGGCCCGCATCGCGGTCACGACGGCGTCGATCGAGCCGTTCGCGGTCTGGACGATCACGGGGGTGACGATCCCGTGCTCGCGCATGCGGGCGAGCACGCCGAGACCGTCGATCTCCGGCATGACGAGGTCGAGAAAGACGAGGTCGTAGGCGGCGGCGGGGTCGGTCAGCGCCTCGATCGCGCCCGCGCCGTCCTCCGCGGTGCGCGCCTGATAGCCGAAGCGGCGGACCTGCGCCTCCAGCAGGCGGCGCTGGACCGGATCGTCGTCGACGATGAGGATCACGGCGCTCATACGGGTCTTTCGGTCAGCGCGATCGGGCGTCCGGCGCGAGCATCCTCGCCCAGGGTAAATGTCGCCTTAAGTCGCGCGCCTGAGCGCCGCCGCGTCGTGCGCCATTGATCGGGGAAGGGCGCCTTGCGATATCTGCGGGCGACCCACCTGTCCCGATCCCAGCGAAACGAGCGCCGCCTTGACCACCGCCCCCGCCCTCGGGACCCTTCCCGAATGGAACCTCGCCGACCTCTATTCCGGGATCGACGCTCCCGAATTCGCGGCCGACCTTGCGCGCGCCGACGCCGACGCGCGGGCCTTCGAGACGGCGTGGAAAGGCGGGCTCGCCGTCGCCGCCGGCGAGAACCGCCTGGTCGAGGCCGTCCGGGGGTATGAAGCGCTCGACGATCTGACGGGACGCATCGCCTCCTACGCCAGCCTCGTCTACGCCGGGAACACCGCCGACCCGAAAGGCTCGAAGTTCTACGGCGACGTGCAGGAGAAGCTGACCAACATCTGGTCGCATCTGCTGTTCTTCACCCTGGAGCTGAACCGGCTCGACGACGCCGTGCTCGAGGCGGCGCTGGCCGATCCCGCGCTCGCCCGCTACCGGCCCTTCCTGGAAGACGTGCGAAAGGAGCGGCCGCATCAGCTCGAGGATCGCGTCGAGCAGCTGTTCCACGAAAAATCCACCACGAGTCGCGGGGCCTGGAACCGGCTGTTCGACGAGACGATGGCCGCCCTGCGATTCGAGGTCGACGGCGAGCAGCTCACCCTCGAGCCGACGCTGAACCTGCTCCAGGATTCCGACTGCGCGGTGCGCGAAAAGGCGTCGAAGGCCCTCGCCAAGACCTTCGCCGCCAATGTCCGGACCTTCACGCTGATCACCAACGTGCTCGCCAAGGACAAGGAGATCTCCGACCGCTGGCGGTCGTTCGAGGACGTCGCCGACTCCCGCCACCTCTCCAACCGCGTCGAGCGCGAGGTGGTCGACGCGCTGGTCTCGGCGGTGCGCGACGCCTATCCCCGCCTGTCGCACCGCTATTACAGGCTGAAGGCCAAGTGGTTCGGCGTCGAGCAGCTCAATTCGTGGGACCGCAACGCGCCGCTCCCCACCACGCCGTCGCGCGTCATCTCATGGGACGAGGCGCGCGAGACCGTGCTCGGCGCCTATAGCGGCTTCGCGCCGCGCATGGCGGACATCGCGAAGCGCTTCTTCGACGATCGCTGGATCGACGCGCCGAGCCGGCCGGGCAAGGCCCCCGGCGCCTTCGCCCATCCCACCGTTCCTTCCGCGCATCCTTACGTCCTGCTGAACTATCTCGGCCGTCCGCGGGACGTGATGACGCTCGCCCATGAACTCGGCCACGGCGTCCACCAGGTTCTGGCGGCGCCCCACGGCGCGCTCATGGCGCCGACGCCGCTGACGCTCGCCGAGACCGCCTCGGTGTTCGGCGAGATGCTCACCTTCCGCGCGCTGCTCAAGGCGACGACCAGCCAGGCCGAGCGCAAGGCGATGCTCGCGGCCAAGGTCGAGGACATGATCAACACGGTGGTGCGTCAGATCGCCTTTTACTCCTTCGAGCGGCGGATCCATCTGGCGCGCCGGGAGGGCGAGCTGACCTCCGACCAGATCAACGCGATCTGGATGGAGATCCAGGCCGAGAGCCTCGGGCCGGCGATCAAGCTCGCCGAAGGCTACGAGACGTTCTGGACCTACATCCCGCACTTCATCCACTCGCCGTTCTACGTCTACGCCTACGCCTTCGGCGACTGCCTCGTGAACTCGCTCTACGCCGTCTACGAGAACGCGGCGGACGGCTTCGCCGAGCGCTACTTCACGCTGCTGTCGGCCGGCGGGACCAAGCATCATTCCGAGGTCCTCGCGCCCTTCGGGCTCGACGCGCGGGATCCGGCGTTCTGGCAGACCGGCCTGTCGCTGATCGAGCGGATGATCGCCGAACTGGAGGCGATGGAGGACTGAACGGCCGCGGGTCCCGCGACGACGCGCCGGACGCGGCGGGGTTTTCGACTCTTGACTGAGTCTTTTTCTCCGCACTTCCGCCTGATTCGTTGCTAAACAGTTAGCAACGAGGGGAGTGTCGTCATTCTGAGGACTGAGGCGCCATGATTCAGTTTTCGCGCATGGCCGTCGCGGCCGGCGTCGCGACCACGATCGTGGGAGCCGCGGGCGCTTTTGCGGCGGAGCGCGTCGCCTCGGCCGACGCCAGCAGCCAGGTCGACCAGGCGGTGGCGCTGGTTTCGGCCGGCGTCGCCCCGAAAGCGGCTCGCGACCCCTCCTGCCCGACCGCCGTGGTCGACAGCCAGGCCGAGCAGTTCCCGCGCAGCGACGACGCCTTCGCCGCGCGAGTCGAAGGGCTCGCGCGCGACTGCGCCAATCTCGGCGCCGAGACGATCGTCAAGATCGCCGTGATCGGCGAGGGCGAGCGCGATCTTAAGAGAAAAGCGCCGGGCCAGTTCGACGCGCCGCTGCAATTGACGGTGAAGGACGCCCAAGGGGGCTCCGTCGAGACGCGCCGGATCGCGCTCAAGGTCGACATGCCCGACGGGATCCAGAAGGTCGCGTTCCGCCACCTCGAGGAGAATGTGTCGCTGCCGCCGGCCGAGGGCGGATACGCCGGCTGGACGATCGTGGTCGGCTTCGAGCAGGGCGGGCCCGTCGAACTCGCCAAATTCGAGGAGAAGGACGCGGAGCCCGTCGCTGCGCCGTCCCCCAAGACCAAGCGCTCCTCGACGTCCCGGAAGGCCTCGCGCGCTGGGCGCCGCGCGGTCGCGCGACGTCAGGCCCCGCCGCCGGCGGCGCCGATCGTGCAGTCCGTCCAGGTCGTGCAGCCGAAGGTTCCGGAAGCGTCGCCTTCGCCTTGGCAAAAGGTGGCCGACTCGTTCGACAAGCGCCGCGCCAACCGCCAGCGCGCTCAGCCCGCGCAGGGGCAGCGTCCCGCCGCCGCTCAGCCGCCGGCGACCCCGCAGCCGGCGCCGCGTCCTCAGGCCGCCGCCGCGCCGGCCGTCCCGCCGCTCCGCACCGCCGGCCGCTGACGCGTTCCGCGTCTGGAACGGCGAGGGGGCGATCTGCGTCCGCGCGGAGCGTCCTGACCGGGCAAGGGGCGATGAGCCGGCGCTGAAGGGCGGCGTCGTCCGGGGCGGTGCAGACTGCAACGCGGAAGGAGGCGTTTTGCGCGCTCCGACCGCCCACCGTCACGACGCGAGTCCGCGGACGCCTACGACGAAAAAAGGCCGCCGGGACGGCGGCCTCGATTCGAATCCGCAGAGGCGTCCGGCTCAGTTCAGCTTCGAACGGACCTCGGAAAGCCCCTTGTCGAACAGCTGCTCGCCGAGGCCGCTCTTGGTCTGGCCGACCAGCACCGTTTCGGCGGCGGCCACGGCGGCGTCGGCTGCGGCGGCGCGCACCTCGGCGATCGCCTGGGTCTCGGCGAGCGCGATCTTCTGCTCGGCCGCCCTGGTGCGGCGGGCCACGAACTCCTCGGCCTTCGCCTTGGCGTCGGCGGCGAAGCCTTCGGCGTCCGTCTTGGCGTTGGCGACGATCGCCTTCGCTTCCTCTTCGGCCTCTTCACGCTTGCGCCGGTAGTCGTCCAGCACGCGCGCCGCTTCCTCGCGGAGCGACCGCGCTTCGTCGAGTTCGGCTTTGATCTTCGCCGACCGGGCGTCGAGGGTCCGGGCGATCGCGGCCGGCACGCCGAAATAGACGAGCACGCCGAGGAAGATGACGAAGGCTACGGCGACCCAGAGCTCTGCGCTGCCCATGATTCGGTCCCTTCCGTCAGCGTGCGAGCGAGGCGTCGACCGCCTGCTCGATGGCGGCGCCGGCCGGCGGCTTGCCGGTCAGCCGCTCGACGATCGCGGTCCCGGCGTCGATCGCGATGCCGCGGACGTTCGAGAGCGCCGCGGCCTTCGATTCGGCGATCTGCCGATCCGAAGCTTCGAGCTTCGCGTTGAGCTCGGCCTCCACCTGATGACGCTTGGCTTCGGCGTCCTTGCTGACGCGCTCGTGCATCTCGGCCGCGATGCGGTGGCCCTCGGCGCGGGCCTCGGCGAGCGACGTCTCGTAGGCCGCGATCGCCGCGTCCGCCTCGCCCTTGAGGCGGTTCGCCTCGGCGAGGTCGGTCGCGATCTTCTCGGCGCGGCCGTCCAGGATGTTCTGGACGCGCGGCAGCGCGACCTTCGACATCAGCCAGTAGAGCAGGCCGAAGAAGATCGCGAGCCACAGCAGCTGGCCCGGGAAGGTCGAGGAGTCGAACGGCGGGAAGGCCGCATGGCCGCCGCCGTGCGCGCCGCCCGGCGCTTCCGTGCCGGCGTGCGTCTCCGGCGCGGGGCCGTGATCCGCCTGAGCCAGAGTTATGGAGCCGGCGCGGCCGACGCTCTCGGTCATTGAGCTCTCCATGCGCCTGCGCGGGCGAGGCCGCGCAGGTACGGGATCGTCGGGATCAGACGGCGAAGAGCAGCAGAAGCGCGACGAGCAGCGAGAAGATGCCGAGCGCTTCCGTGACCGCGAAGCCGAAGATCAGGCGCGCGAACTGGCCGTCGGCGGCCGAGGGGTTGCGCAACGCGCCGGCGAGGTAGGCCGCGAAGATCGAGCCCACGCCGATGCCGGCGCCGCCCATGCCGAGCGTCGCGAGGCCCGCGCCGATGTACTTGCCCATCTCTTCCATGGCTTGCTCCTTGAGTCGTCAGATCGTCGAAAGGGGTGAAAGGGTCCGTCCGGCCGGCAGGCGCGCCGCGCTCAATGGCCGGGGTGGAGGGCGTCGTTGAGGTAGATGCAGGTCAGGATCGTGAAGACATAGGCCTGCAGGAACGCGACCAGGAATTCGAGCGAGGTGATCGCGATCGTCATGAACAGCGGAAGCACGCCGATCGCAAGCCCGAGCGCGCCGAGGCTTCCCGACAGCATGGTCACGAAGCCCGCGAACACCTTCAGCGTGATGTGTCCGGCGAGCATGTTCGCGAACAGACGAACGCTGAGGCTGATCGGCCTCGACAGGAAGGAGATGACCTCGATCAGCACCACGAGCGGCAGGATGTAGCCCGGCACGCCATGCGGCACGAACAGCTTCAGAAAGCTCACGCCGTGGCGCATGAACCCATAGACGACCACGGTGCCCATCACGAGCATCGCCAGCGCGAAGGTGACGATGATGTGGCTGGTGACGGTGAAGGTGTAGGGCACGAGGCCGATCAGGTTCGCGACCAGCACGAAGATGAACAGCGAGAACACCAGCGGGAAGAACCGCATGCCTTCCTTGCCGGCGGTCTGGCCGATCGTGTCGGCCACGAAGCTGTAGGACATCTCCGCGAGCGACTGCCACCGGCCCGGCACCAGCGTGCGGCTCGAGGTGGCGAGCAGCAGGAAGCCGACGCTGATCGCGACGGTCAGCGCCATATAGGCTGCGGAATTGGTGAAGGCGAAAGTTCCGTCGCCGATCAGCGGGACGATGTTGAACTGATGGATCGGATCGGGTCTGTCGGCCATCGTCCCTATCAGTCGCCTGTTCGGGCGCCGCGCGATGGCGCGGCGTCGCTGCACAAAGCCGGGGACGTCATGTCCCCCGGCCGTCGCCGCCCGGTCCTTTCACAAGACCGGCCGACCTCATCACATTCAACGTTCCGGCCACGAAACCGAGCAGCAGGAACACGATCAGGCCCCACGGGGTCGTCCCGAGAACCCGGTCGAACAGCCAGCCCACGATCCCGCCGGCGACCACGCCGCCCACGAATTCCGAGCTCAGCCTGACCGCGCGCGCAAGGCCGGAGGCGTCCGCCCGCGAGAACCGCGAACCGCCGCCTTCGGCCGTCGTGGAGTCCGACCGTCGCTTCAGCGCCTCGTCGAGCCGGCTGAGCCGGCCGGCGAGATCGCCGTCGCTGGACGAGGATGGCTTTTCCGGTTTGTCGTCAGCGCCGTGCGTCATAGCCGCGTCAGCCCCGCCGAAACCGGAGCCGACCGCGCCCCTGAAACCGCGCGCACCCTAGTTTTGCGCCCGGACCGTGTCAAGGTTCCGCCGCAAAGCTGTAAACCCTTGCGAGCAAACGTAAAAAATCGTGCTTCGCGGGTCTGCGACACTTGCGCGTCCGACCGGCGCGCAAGGCGCCGCGATCACGGTCGCGTTCCCCGAACGCCGGCCCGGGGCCTAGACCGCCTCGGCCAGCCGCTCGGCGGTCTCGAGGTCCACCGAGACGAGCTGGCTGACGCCGCGCTCGACCATGGTGACCCCGAGCAGCCGGTCCATCTGCGCCATGGTGATCGGGTTGTGCGTGACGACCAGGAAGCGCGTCGTGGTGGCGCGCGCCATCTCGCGCAGCAGCGCGCAGAAGCGGTCGACATTGGCGTCGTCGAGCGGGGCGTCGACCTCGTCGAGCACGCAGACCGGGGCGGGGTTGGTGAGAAAGACGGCGAAGACCAGCGACAGCGCCGTCAGCGCCTGTTCGCCGCCGGAGAGCAGCGACAGCGTCTGCGGCTTCTTGCCCGGCGGGCGCGCGATGACTTCGAGCCCGGCTTCGAGCGGATCATCCGATTCGACCAGCTCCAGCCGCGCCTCGCCGCCGTCGAACAGCTTCTCGAACAGCTTGCGGAAGTTGGCGTCCACCCGTTCGAAGGCGGCGAGCAGGCGTCCGCGGCCCTCCTGGTTGAGCGAGCGCACCGCGGCGCGCAGCCGCGCGATCGCCTCGGTGAGATCGTCGCGCTCCGCCGCGAGCTCGGCGCGGCCCTGCTCGACCTCCGCGAGATCCTGCTCGGCGCGCAGATTGACGGGGCCGAGCCGTTCGCGGGCGGCGACCGCCCGAAGATGGCGCGCGTCCGCTTCCTCGACGCTGAGGCGGGGGACGCCTGCAAGCGACGCCGCGAGTTCCCGGGCGGTCGCGCCCCGCGCCTCCATGATCCGCGCGTCGGCGGCGGCGACGCGCTCGCGCGCGGCCTCGAGCCGGGCGCCGGCGCGGGCGGTCGCCTCGCGGATCTCGGAGAGCCGATCGAGCGCGGTCCGCGCGGCGCGGTCGGCGTCGCGATGCGCGGTTTCGGCGCGGGCGAGCGCGTCGGCGGCGGAACGGGCGGCGGCCTCCGCGCCCGACAGAACGCCGCGCAACGCCGTCCGTCGTTCCGCGATCGCGTCCGGCCGATCCTCGAGCGCGGCGCGTTCGGCTGCGGCTTCCGCCCGCCTGCCCGCGAGATCGGCGAGCCGCTCGGCGGCGCCGTCGCGCCGGCGTGTCCAGGAGGCGAGATCGGTCTCGAGTTCGCCGCGCCTCGTCCGACGACGCTTCCCCTCCGCCTCATGCGCCTCGACCTCGGCGCGCCGGGCCGCCGCAGTCCGCCGCCCATCAGCGACCGCCGACTGGAGAGCGCCGAGTTCGGCCGCTTCGTCGGGGGCGGGGAGGGCCGCGAGCGCCGTCTCGGCCTCGGCGAGGGCCGCGGCCAGCTCGGCGCGCTGCGCCTCGACGCGTGCGACCGCTTCCTCGACCGCCGAGCGCCGCGCCATGACCTTGGCGCCGGCCCGCTCGGCCGCGGCGTGCGCGTCGCGCGCCTGGTCGGCGGCGGCGCGGGCGGCTTTCACAGCGTCGCGCGCCCTGCGTTCGGCGTCGGCTGCGGCCGACGTCTTGGCGCGGGCCTCGTCGACCGCGGCGCGCAGCCGGTCGGCCTCGGCGCGGGCCTCCGCGGCCTCGCGCTCGACCGCGCCGAGCCGGTTCTTCTCCGCGAGCCGCCGGGCGGCGGGAGTCGGCGCTTCGGCCGCGAGCGTCAGCCCGTCCCAGCGCCAGAGGTCGCCCTCGCGGCTGACGAGCCGCTGCCCCGGCGCGAGCCCTGCTCGAAGCGCCTCCCCGGCGCTGCGATCGACCACCCCGATCTGCGCCAGCCGCCGGCCGAGCTCGGGCGGCGCGACCACGTGGGCCGCGAGCGGCTCGGCGCCGTCCGGCAAAGACGGATCGCCGGCCGCGTCCGTCGCGGTCCAGCGCGCAGGCGCGGACGGGTCGATCGCGGCGTCGAGATCGTCGCCGAGCGCGGCCCCGAGCGCGGTCTCGTAGCCGGGATCGACGACCAGCAGGTCGACGATCGGCGGATGCTTGCGCGAGGCGTCGCCGGCGAAGAGTTTTGACAGCGTCCGCGCTTCCGTGGAGGCGCGCTCGGCGCGGGCGTTGGCCTGCGCCGCCGGGCCGCGCGCCGCGCCTTCGGCGGCGCGGGCTCGCGCATGCGCGGCCTCCGCCGCCTCCGCCGCGCGTTCGGCGTCGGCGGCGCTCGCTCGCGCGGCGTCGACGCGAGCCGAAAGCGCCGGCGCGTCGCCCTCCCGCCCGGCCTCCGCGGCGAGACGGGCGCCTTCGGCCGCGAGCTCGCGGGCCTCGCGGTCCAGGCCGTCGCCGCGGCGACGCGCGTCGTCCCGGCTGCGCTCGAGTTCGCGCCGTCGGGCGGAACGCGCAGCCGCGTCGCGCGTCGCCGCGGCGAGGGCCGCTTCGACGTCGGTCAGCGCGGCCTCCGCCTCGGCGAGACGGTCGGCGAGATCGCGCTTCGCGCCGTCGTCGCCGTCTTCCGCCTCGGGCGGCCCCAGCGCGGCGATCGCCGCAGCGAGCGACCCGATCGACGCGTCGGCGTCGGCCGCCAGCGTCTGCTCGCGGGCGAGATCGCCGTCGATCTGGGACAAGCGCCGGTCGAGCTCCGCAAGCCGGGCGCGGGCGCGGGCTTCTTCGCCTTCGAGCTCGCCGGCCTCCTGCGCGATGCGGCGGAGCGCGGCGTCGGCCTGCGCGGCCGCGGCGCGCGCCGGACCGAGCGCATGCGCCGCCACGCCCTCGGCCCGCGCGGCCTCGCCCTGAACGCGCGTCGCCTCGGCCATCTCGGCGAGCGCTTGGGTCTCGGCGCGCTCGGCCTCGGCGACGCCCGCGGCCGCCTCGTCGTGGCGGGCGATCAGCGCGAGGGCTTCGGCCGTCCGCACCTCCTCGGTCAGCGCCCTGTAGCGTTCGGCGCCGCGCGCCTGCTTTTTCAGCGCTTCGGCGCGGTCGCCGAGCTGGCCCAGCACGTCCTCGACGCGGAGAAGGTTCTGCTCGGCCGCCTCGAGCCGGCTTTCGGCCTCGCGGCGGCGCTGGTGCAGGCCGGCGATGCCCGCGGCCTCCTCGAGGATGCGCCTTCGCTGATCGGGTCGGGCGTTGATGATCTCGCCGACCCGGCCCTGCCCGACCAGCGCCGGCGAGCGCGCGCCGGACGAGGCGTCGGCGAACAGCAGATGCACGTCGCGCGCGCGCGCCTCGCGGCCGTTGATCCGGTAGGTGGAGCCCAGCCCGCGCGAGATCTTGCGGCTGACCTCGATCTCCGACAGCGCGTTGAACGGCTCGGGCGCCGTGCGCGCGGAGTTGTCGAGGGTAAGGCAGACTTCGGCGTGATTGCGCGCCGGCCGGCCGCCGGAGCCCGCGAAGATCACGTCGTCCATGCCTGAGGCGCGCAGGGATTTGAACGAGCTTTCGCCCATCACCCAGCGCAGCGCCTCGACGAGGTTGGACTTGCCGCAGCCATTGGGGCCGACGACGCCGGTGAGGCCCGGCTCGATCGGCGCGTCGGTCGGCTCGACGAAGGTCTTGAAGCCGACGAGGCGGAGCCGGGCGAAGTTCACGACGCCGCCCCGCCGTGCGAGGCGCCGCGCGTCGGCGCTCCCGCTAGATCGCGCGCGGAGACAGGGTCAGGACGGCGCTCAGGCCTTCCCCACCAGAGGGTCAAGAATCTTCTTGAGATCCTCAAAGCTCATCGCCCCGCGCTGGATCTTGCCGTTGATGAAGAACGTGGGCGTGGAGTTCACCCCGAACTTCTCCGCCCCGCGCTGGCGGACCCAGTTCACTCCGTCGAGCAGCTCCTGATTCGTCAAGCACTCCTCGAAGCTCTGCTGTGTGAAACCGATCTGCTTCACCAGCGCCTGCAGGCCTTCGACCGGCTTGTCGGCATAGGCCCACTGGCGCTGTTCCTTGAACAGCAGCTCGACGACCGAGAAATATTTGTCCTCGCCGGCGCAGCGGGCGATCATGAAGCCTGCGGCCGAGAGCGGATCGAGCGGGAACTCCCGCAGGATGAAGCGCACCTTGCCGGCGTCGATGTATTCCGCCTTGAGCTTCGGGAAGGTGTCGACGGCGAACTTCGCGCAATGGCCGCAGGTGGTCGAGGCGTATTCGATGATCGTGACCGGCGCGTCTTCCTTGCCTTCGGCCTTTTCGCCGAGCGGCCCGGCGACGGCGAGCTCCTCGGCGCTGGGCGCCTGTGCCTGAGCCTCCGACACGAAGCCGAAACGCGGCGCAAGCGACAGGCAGGCGAAGCCGGCCGCGGTCAGCGCGGCGGTCTCCAGAAGGCGGCGGCGGGTCAACGTCACGGGGGCGGATCCTCGGGTCTCTGGCGCCTTGAGGCGTCGTCGTCTTGATCAGGCGGGCGCAAGGTCGCGGCTTAAGACTCTATTCGCAAGGGGAATGTGGCGTGATCATGCCGCTCGGCCCGTCGGCGCGTCACGGCGGCGTGACAAGGCCTATTGATCGGACCGTTTGGACCGGGCCTTGGCGAGCGCCGCATGGCCGAGCCTCTGAAGCGCCGCGTTCAGTCCCTCGTCCTCGACCGCGACGGTCGCCGCGCGGACGCGGTCGGCTTCGTCCTCGGTCGCCGGCGGGGGAGGCCGGCGGCGGCGTGCGCCGGACAGGTCCGACACAGGGCCCTGCCGCAGCTTGATCGCGCCGACGCAGGCCCAGCCGAGATGGGCGTTGACGCGCTCCATGATCTCCGGCGCGCGGTGCTGGATTTCCAGGGCGAAGGCGCCTTCGACGCGCAGCGTCAGCGTGGCCGGGGCAAGCGCCTTCGGATCGGCCGACGGGCCCCGCGGCGGGGCTGCGAGCTTCACCGGCCGCGCGAAGGCCGCGAGATCCGACCCGACGATCGTCTCCCACCGCGCCAGGATCTCCGCGCCCGCGAAGCCCTGCTTCGCCGCGGCTGGCCCGAGCGCAGTCGGCAGCAGGTCGGACAGGCGCTTGGCGTAGGACGGCTTGAGCATGGCGCGCCGGGGCTCGATAAGGGGCGTTGCTCCGCCCGCATTGACCGATGAGTCTACCGCTTGGTCGCCGCCGCTCCAATCCCGCCTCCCGCCCCCGACCCTGCGATGCTGCTCGCCTGGTACGACCGGCACCGCCGGCGGCTGCCGTGGCGGGCGGAGGCGGGGGCGCGGACGGAGCCTTATCGCGTCTGGCTGTCGGAGATCATGCTGCAGCAGACGACGGTGAAGGCGGCGGGGCCTTACTTCTTGCGCTTTCTCGCGCGCTTCCCCGACGTCCGCGCGCTCGCCGCTTCCCCGCTCGACGACGTGCTGAAGCTGTGGGCCGGGCTCGGCTATTACTCCCGGGCCCGCAACCTGCACGCCTGCGCGAAGGCGGTGGTCGAGCGGCATGGCGGCCGGTTCCCCTCGACCGAAGCGGAGCTCCTCGCGCTGCCGGGCGTCGGGCCCTACACGGCGGCCGCGATCGCCGCGATCGCCTTCGACCGCGAGGCGACCGTGGTCGACGGCAATGTCGAGCGCGTGGTCGCGCGGCTGTTCGCCGTCGACCAGCCGATGCCGGGCGCGAAACCGAGGCTGCGCGCGCTGGCCGCGACGCTGCGTCCGTCGGGCCGTCACGGCGACTTCGCGCAGGCCACCATGGATCTCGGCGCCACGATCTGCACGCCGAAGAGGCCGGCCTGCGCGCTCTGCCCGTGGTCGCCGCCCTGCGCCGCGCGCGCCGGCGGAGCGCCCGAGACCTATCCCCGCCGGGCCGCGAAGGCCGTTCGCCCGACGCGCCGCGGCGTGGCCTATTGGGTCGAACGGCCGGACGGCGCCGTTCTGGTGCGGGCGCGGCCGCTCAAAGGTCTGCTCGGCGGCATGACCGAGATTCCGACCGGCCGCTGGGAGGAAGAATTCGACATCGCGACCCCGGCGGAGTCGCTTGCCGCGGACGCGCCGCTCGCCGCGGAGTGGCGCCGGCTGCCGGGGACGGTCGCCCATGTCTTCAGCCATTTCGCGCTGGAGCTCGCCGTGCTGTCGGCGAGGGTGCCGGCGCGGACGCCGGCGCCCGCCGGCGCGCGCTGGGCGGCGCGCGCCGATCTTGCCGGCGAGGCGCTGCCCTCGGTGTTCCGCAAGGTGGCGGCGCACGCGCTGGCCGGCGAAGGCCTGTCTCCCCCGGCGCGGGCCGCGGCTGGATAGGCTCAGACCGCTTCGGCGCGCACCGTGTCGCGGAATGCGTCGATGACAGTAAGGCCGTGCGGCTCGTCGACATGCCAGAAGGTCCAGCCGTTGCAGGCCTCCGCGCCCTGCGCGATCGCGCCGATGCGGTGGATGGAGCCGATCGTGTTGCCGAGCGCGATCGTGCCGTCGGCGCGCACAGTCGCCTCATAGCGCCGCCGGGCGTCGACGAGGCGGGCGCCGGGCCGCACGAGGCCGCGCTCGACGACCGTCGCGAACGCGACGCGCGCGGCCTCGCGCTTCGCCGGCGCGGCGGCGATCGCCTCGCCCGCTTCCGGGATCACGGCGTCGATGCGGGCCTGGGCGTAAGCCGCGTAGTCGCGGTCGCGCTCCACGCCGACGAAATGGCGGCCGAGCCGCTTCGCCACCGCGCCGGTGGTGCCGGAGCCGAAGAACGGGTCGAGCACGACGTCGCCGGGCTTCGAGGCCGACAACAGGACGCGAGCGAGCAGCGCCTCGGGCTTCTGCGTCGGGTGGGCCTTGCGGCCGTCGTCGCCCTTCAGCCGTTCGCCGCCCGAGCAGATCGGGATCAGCCAGTCGGAGCGCGGCTGCAGATCCTCGTTGCCGGCCTTCAGCGCCTCGTAATTGAAGGTGTAGCCCTTGGCGTCCGCGCTGCGGGCGGCCCAGATCAACGTCTCGTGCGCGTTGGTGAAGCGGCGGCCGCGGAAGTTCGGCATCGGGTTGGTCTTGCGCCACACGACGTCGTTGAGCACCCAGAAGCCGAGGTCCTGCAACGCGGAGCCGACGCGGAAGATGTTGTGGTAGCTGCCGATCACCCACAGCGTGCCGGTCGGCTTCAGGACGCGTCGCACGGCGAGCAGCCAGGCGCGGGTGAAAGCGTCATAGGCCGAGAAGCTCTCGAACCGGTCCCAGGCGTCGTCGACGGCGTCGACAAGGCTCTGGTCGGGACGCCGCAGGTCGCCCTGAAGCTGCAGATTGTAGGGCGGGTCGGCGAAGACGAGGTCGACCGAGGCCGCCGGAAGCTTCTCGAGTTCGGCGACGCAATCGCCGATGAGAATCGTGTCGAGCGGCAGCGCGGGAGCTTCGATCCGGGCGGCGGGCGCCGCGCCGATACGCCGAAGGGCCATGGGTCTCGATCCGTCTTGTTACGCGAACTGAACGGACCGGAGTCTCGGTTCGGTAACGTAAAGGCGGGGTCAAGAAGCGTGGTGAACGGAAGGTTTACGCCGCGAGGAGGGCTGCGACCGGCGCGAAGAAACGGCGGTGGCAGACGCAGGGGCCGAGCGCGGTCAGCGCGGCGAGATGCTCGGGCGTGCCATAGCCCATATGCCGCTCGAACCCGTAGCCGGGAAAACGGGTCCCGAGCCGGCTCATGATCCGATCGCGCGCCACTTTCGCAACGATCGACGCTGCGGCGATCGACAGCACGCTGGCGTCGCCGCCGATGACGGGCTCGGCGGCGCAGGCGAGGCCGGGCGGCGCGTCGCGCCCGTCGACCAGCGCAAGCTCCGCCCGCACCCCGAGGCCGGCGACCGCCCGCGACATCGCCCACAGCGTCGCCCCGCGGATGTTGAGCCGCTCGATGCGCTCGGTCGATGCGGCGACGAAGGCCACCGTCGACGTCGCGACGATGGCGGCGAAAAGCTCCTCGCGCCGGGCCGCGGTCAGCGCCTTGGAATCGGCGAGGCCTTCCGGAATCCGCCTCGGATCGAGAACGACGGCGGCCGCGACCACCGGGCCGGCCAGCGGTCCGCGGCCGGCCTCGTCGACGCCCGCGACCACGCGCAGGCCGCGCGCGAAGGCTGCGGACTCGCGGTCGAAGGTGGCCGCCGGGGCAGGCGGGGCCGCCGCGCGGGCGGAGGGCGGGCAGGGCATCAGGCGACGACGATCTCAGTTTGCGTGAGCGGTCGCCATCATCGCTGATTCGAGGGCGCGGCGCGACGGGACGGCCCGCGCCGTCCCCGACATCCACCGCGCGTCGGAGCACTTAAAACAGCGAGAGCTGTTCGCTCCGGGCGTCGCCCGACCTGCGAACCGGCGGCACGAACAGGTCTGTCCTCAGCCGCAGATGTCGGCGATCGAGACCGAGCCGCCGCGCGGCCATCTCGAAGCGGCGGCCGATGGTCCAGGCCACGACGCCTTCGCCGGTCTGCCGCGTGCCCCAGCCGCTGTCGTAGAGCTTGCCGCCGCGCGTCTCGCGCACCAGCGACAGGATCCGCCGCATCTTGGCGGGGTGGCGCTCCAGCAGCCATTCCTGGACGAGGTCTTTGATCTCGTTCGGCAGCCGCAGCAGGACGTAGCCGGCCTCATCGGCGCCGGCGGCGTGGGCCGCCTCCAGCAAGCGGTCGACCTCATGGTCGTTCAGCGCCGGAATGATCGGGGCGGTCAGCACCGTGACGGGCACGCCCGCCTCGACCAGCGCTTTGATGGTCGCAAGCCGCCGGGCCGGCGTCGGCGCGCGCGGCTCCATGCCACGCGCGACCTCCGGGTCGAGCGTGGTCAGCGAGATCGCGACCTTCGCCAGCCCCTTCGCCGCCATGCGCGCGAGGATGTCGAGATCGCGCAGCACGAGCGCGGACTTCGTGACGATCCCGACCGGGTGGTTCGTCTCCTCGAGCACTTCGAGGATCTTGCGCGTCAACCGGTACGTCTTTTCGATCGGCTGGTAGGGATCGGTGTTCGTGCCGAGTGCGATCGTGCGCGGCTTATAGGAGGCGGCGGCGAGTTCGCGGCGCAGCAGGTCGGCGACGTTCGGCTTCGCCGTCAGCTTGGCCTCGAAGTCGAGGCCCGGCGACAGGCCGAGATAGGCGTGGGTCGGCCGCGCGAAGCAATAGACGCAGCCGTGCTCGCAGCCGCGATAGGGGTTGATCGAGCGGTCGAAGGCGATGTCGGGCGACTGGTTGCGGGTGATCGCCGTCCGCGCGGTCTCCAGCGCGACCTCGGTCCGGA
Source organism: Hansschlegelia sp. KR7-227 (assembly GCF_049446035.1). NCBI lineage: Bacteria > Pseudomonadati > Pseudomonadota > Alphaproteobacteria > Hyphomicrobiales > Methylopilaceae > Hansschlegelia > Hansschlegelia sp. KR7-227. Next base: position 2,177,001 of record NZ_JBMSEA010000001.1, on the reverse strand, counting down.
ACGGCGGGAGCTCGGACAGGCTGTCCCAGCCGTCGTCCTCCTCGACGCGCGTGAGCGGCTCGAACCTTCCGCTGGCGTTGCTGAGCGCGCCCCGGCCGCGGCGACGTTCGCCGGACAAGGCGACGGAGGGGGCTGAGACAAAGGCGCGAGCTGGCTCGGACATGACCGAGATCTAGCGCGCCGAAAGGAACATATCAAGAACATAACTGTGTTCCCGTCGCCATGGGGCGAAGATACGTGGGCGCACGGGCGGACAACCCGTTTTTCTCATGCTAGCGTCCGCACTTATGCTGAGCGTGATCATCCCGACCCGGAACGACGAGCGGACCTTGGTGCCGACGCTGGCCTCGCTGGTTCCCGGCGTCGCCGACGGCGTGGTGCGCGACGTCGTGATCGCGGACGGCGGGTCGACGGACGGCACGCTCGAGGTCGCGGACGTCGCGGGATGCAACGTGCTGGGCGGCGGCGCCTGCCGCGGCGCCCGGCTCGACGCGGCCGCGCGCCGCTCCAAGGGCCCCTGGCTGCTGTTCCTGGAGCCTGGCGTGACGCTCGGCGAGGGCTGGCGGCAGGAGGTGCGCTCGCTGATCGATACGCTGGAGCGCTCCGGCCGCGAACATCGGTGCGCGGCGGTGTTCCGGTTCGGGCTCGACGATTTTGGCGCCGGCGCGCGCGCCGCGGAACGGCTCGCGGCCCTTCGCGACGCCCTGACAGGGCTGCCGCAGCCGGAGCAGGGGCTCTTGATCCACAAGCGCTTCTACGAGAGCGTCGGGGGCTACCGCGCGCTTCCCGCGATGGCCGAGGCCGACCTCATCCGGCGCATCGGGCGCCGTCGCATTCTGCGGCTCCGGGCGCGCGCGCTTGCGTCCGCGAACCGGGCTCCCCGCCGCGAGGGCGAACGGACGGGGCTCCGCGCGGCCTTGGGCGAGGGCCTGTTGATGCTGCGCGTCCCGCCAAGCCTCGTCGCCCGGCTCCACGACTGAACGTCGGCTCCGGCTCCGGCCGGATCAATGGAGATCGCTCGTTTCGAGCAGGCGTTCGATGCGCCGCCTCTCCCATTCCGGAAACACCACTTCGAGCTTGTGCGGCTCGTCTTCGCGCCACCAGCGCACGGCGTCCCGCAGGATGCTGAGATAATGGCGCAGGTCGGAGTCGGGCAGCCGCGGCAGAGTTTCATGCACCAGGATGATCGTGCGGTCGCTCATCCAGCTGAAGTCGCAGAGCCCGTCGAACAGCGCGTCCCATTCGAAGGTGAAGACGTCGGGAAACCACAGGGCGCGGTGGAACGCGCGGAGAAGCTCGTCCTTGCGGGCTATGCCGGACGGCAGCCGCCAGTAGAACGACGCGCCGTTGACGCGGCCCTGGAAGTCCGCGACGAAGCGGAAGCCGGTGGCGTCGCGCGCCGGGGCGGCCGCGCCCATCAGGCGGCCGGGGCGCGCAGCTTGCCGCGCTTCAGATGTTCGTCGAGCCGGGGCAGGATTTCGACGAAGTTGCAGGGTTTGTGACGGTAGTCGAGCTGGGCCGCGAGCACGCCGTCCCAGGCGTCCTTGCAGGCGCCGGTCGATCCCGGAAGCACGAACACGAAGGTCTTGCCGGCGACGCCCGCGGTCGCGCGCGACTGAAGCGTCGACGTGCCGATCACGCCGTTGGAATAGGCGTGAAACAGGTTGGAGAAGCCGTCCATGCGCTTTTCGAACATGGGCTCCAGCGCGTCGGGGCTGACGTCGCGGCCGGTGAAGCCGGTTCCGCCGGTCGTGAGCACCACGTCGGTCGCAGGGTCCGCGACGAACCCTCCGACGGCGGAGCGCAGCGCCTCGCGGTCGTCCGGCACGATCGCACGGCCGGTGACGCGGTGCCCGGCGGCCTCGACGCGGCCCGCCAGGGTGTCGCCGGACCGGTCGTCGGACAGCCCGCGGGTGTCCGAAACGGTCACGATCGCGATGCCGAGCGGCACGAAGGGTCGGGTGTCGTCGAACGTCATGGGCGACTCAAATCGCCTCCCTATGAGGCAACATCATACCCGAAACGAGGCTTCGATTCGACCCAAAGCGGCCTGTGCTCGCGATCTCTTGAGCAGGGGCCGCGCCATGGCCTCCCGGCAAGGGCGGCTTGCGCCGACGCGACCTCAACGCCATCTTGGCACAAAAGCGTACGGAGCGACGCCCGCGTGACGCCTCAGGCCTTCGCCCAGCTGCCCTTCTTCGCGGCCTTCTCGCCTGGCACGCGGAATGGGCTGCTCGCCGGATCCGCCCTGCGCGAGCACGGCGCCGGCGAAACCATTCTCGCGCGCGACCGAACCACCGAAGATTTTTACTTCCTGCTCTCCGGCCGCTGGACGATGCGCCGCTTCGTGCGCGGCGTGCCGGAGGCTCTGGTCTGGCGCGACGACGCGCCGGGCGCGTGGGTCTCCGGCGTCGCGGCGCTGGAGGCGATCGCGCCGACCGACGTGTTCGCCGACCGTCCCTGCGAGGTCATGGCGTCGCCCCGCGAGCTCGTCCACGCGCTCTGCGCCGAAGACCCCGCTCTCGCGACCCGGCTCCTGCGCGACATCCACCGCTGGGCCGAGCGGCTCGAGGTCCACGCCGCGCTGATGCGCGCCAGGGGGCCGTGAGATGGGCGCGCGCGCCGTCAAGGCGGTCGACCGGCTGGCGCTTGGCTGCCGGCTCGTCCTCGCGGGCTCGCTCGCGGCGGCCGCGATCGGATACGCTTCGGGCTGGGGTCTCGAGGCGCCGCTCGAGGTCGCGATCGCGCGAACGCTGTCCGACGTGGCGCCGGCCGAGACGCTGAACGCCCGCGCGCTGGCAGCCATCGAGGTCGAAGACGTCGATCTCGCCCGCGGCTACGCCGATCTCGCCGCCGAGCTGAAGCGCCCGCTGCCTGCGGCGACGCTCGCCCGGCTGGACGCGGCGGAGGCCCCTGGAGCTACGGCGCTCCGCGCCGCCCGCGGCGTCGCGCGCGGCTTCGCGACCGGCGCGGCGGACAGCCCGGCTGCGCTCGGCGGCGCGCTCGCGGCCGATTTCACCGTTGTGGGCGACCTCCGCGATCTTGCGGGCGAGGGCATGAAGCTCGCCCGCGGCGAGGAGGCGAACGAGCTGATTCTCGGCCTCGCAGCCGTCGGCGTGGCGGCCACGGCGGCGACCCTCGCCACCGCGAGCCTTGCCGCTCCCGCCAAGGCGGGCGTCTCGATCCTCAAGGCGGCCCGCCGCACGGGCGCGCTCACGGCGGAGTTCGCCGCCGATCTCGGCCGCCGGATGACGAGGACGGGCGGGCGCGGCCTGGACGCCGCGCGCGCCGCGCCGGGCGCGGCCGCCGCGGATGTGGGGCGCGGCGCGACCGGGATCGCCGCGGTCGCGGGCGTGGCGACCGAGCTTCGCGCCGTCTCCGCGGCGGCCGGCGGTCCGGCCGAGACCGTCCGGCTGATGCGCTTCGTGCGCTCGGTCGACGACCTGCCCGAGCTACGGCGCTTTTCCGCCCGTTTCGGCAAGCAGACGCGCGCCGTCGCGGAAGTCACCGGCAAGGCGTCGCTGCGCGCCTTCCGCGTCACGATCCGCGTCGGCGAGCTTCTGATGAAGCATCTGCTCGGCGTGCTGATGTGGGTCGGCGGCCTCCTCGCCGGCGCCGTCTCAAATCTCGGCTGGCGCGGAGCCCGACTGGTCGCCGCGCGCGCCTGAGCGTTCCAGACGACCTTTCGAGGTCGCGCCGATCACAGGCGTCCGGCGAAGGTGTTGCACTGTTTCGGATCGCCGCCCTGGAGGCCGGTGCGGAACCACTTCACGCGCTGCGCGGAGGAGCCGTGGGTGAAGCTGTCCGGCACCACGTCGCCGCCGGACCGGCGCTGGAGCGTGTCGTCGCCGATCTGGGTCGCGGCCGTCAGCGCGCCCTCGACGTCGCCCTGCTCGAGGATGTTGAACTTCTTCTGGGCCCAATAGGCCCAGACGCCGGCGAAGCAGTCCGCCTGCAGCTCGATCCGGACCGAGATCGCGTTCGCCTCCTCCTCCGAGCGCGCGCGCTCCCTGAGGCCGTTCGCCTTGTCCATGATCCCGAGCTGGTTTTGGACGTGATGGCCGACCTCGTGGGCGATCACATAGGCCCGGGCGAACTCTCCGGGCGCCTTGAACTTGCGCGCGAGCTCCTCGAAGAACTCGGTGTCGAGATAGACCCGCTGGTCGCCGGGACAGTAGAACGGCCCCATCGCCGACACGCCGCGTCCGCAGGCGGAGCGCACCTGGCCGGAGAACAGCGTCAGGCGCGGGTCCTTGTACTGCTGGCCGGACTGCTTGAAGAGGTCGCGCCAGACGTCCTCCGTCTGCGCCAGCACCGCGCGCACGAACTCGCCCTCGCGCTGATCCCCCGGACTGAGCTCGCGCTTCTGACCCTGCGGCCGCTCCTGCTGCTCATAGCCGCTCCCGCCGCCTTGGATGGTCTCGAGCCCGGCGAGGATCAGCCGCGGATCGACGCCGAGCGCCCATGATATGAGCCCGACGACGATCAGTCCGCCGATCCCGACGCCGCCTCCGCCGCCGGGAAAGCGGAAGCCGCCGCCGCCGCCTTCGCCGCGCACGTCGTCGACATTGTCGCTCCGGCGGAAATCATCCCAGCGCATCGGCGCTATCCCCTGACATGCGGCCCCTTGAAGGCGACAGATAGCGCTCGGGCGCGCGCCGGGTACATGCCCCTTCGGCAACGGTCGATGGCGTGACTCCTTTGCCGCAGCAAGATGCGCGGGGAGTCCTCGCGCGAGAAATAGCGCGCGATCGAAGGATCCGACCCGCGGACGGCGCGCCTCATCCTTTCGGCGGATGGTTTCGAAAGCTTTGGTCGAGACGCGGGCCGAGGCGTAGCATCTCCGGCAAAACGACAAGGGAGGCCGTTCGGATGACCGCGCAACCCCGATGCGTCGCGCTCGTAGGGCCGTCCCAGAGCGGAAAGACCGCTCTGTTCGAGGCGATCCTGCGTCGCGTCGGCGCGGCCGACGGAGCCTCCCCGCGGAACGGCCATGCGGTCGGAGATCCAAGCCCGGAAGCCCGCGCCCATGGGCTGAGCGTCGAGGCCACGGTCGCGTCCGTCAGCTATCTCGGCGACGCCTTCGCCTTCATCGACTGTCCGGGATCGGTCGACTTCCGGCACGCGGCGAGCGTCGTCCTGCCGTTCTGCGACGCCGCCGTGGTGGTCTGCGAGCCCGACGAGCGCAAGGTCGCCGCGCTGCAGCTCACCCTGCGCGAACTCGAGACGCTCGGCGTTCCGCATCTGCTGTTTCTCAACAAGATCGACGCGGCGGCGGGCGGCGTCCATGACACGCTCGCCCAGTTGCAGGCGGCGTCCCGCGCGCCGCTCCTGCTGCGGCAGCTGCCGATGATCAGGGAGGGGCGCGCCGTCGGCTTCATCGACCTCGCGCTGGAGCGGGCCTTCGTCTACCGCGACGGCGAGCCGAGCGAGATCATCGATCTGCCCAAGGGCGAGCTGGAGTGGGAGCGCGAGGAGCGCTTCCACATGCTGGAGCGGCTCGCCGACCATGACGACCGGCTGATGGAGGACCTCATCCTGGAGGTCGAGCCGGAGCGGCGCCGCGTGTTCGCCGACCTCGCCAGCGAGTTCCGCGACAATCACGTCGTCTCGGTTCTGCTCGGCTCGGCCTGCCGCGGCAACGGCGTCACCCGGCTCCTCAAGGCGCTCCGCCACGAGGCGCCGGCGATCGGAGAGACCCGGGCGCGGCTCGGGATCGCCGACGACGGCCCGCCGCTGGCGGCGGCGCTGAAAACCGCGCATCCGGGCTTCGGCGGCAAGATGACGGTCGCGCGCGTGCTGCGCGGCGTCTTCCGCGAAGGGGACGCGGCGAGGGGCGCGGCCGGGGGCGAAGGGCGCGTCGCGGGCGTGGTCGCGCTGCTGGGCGAGCAGACCGCCCGCATCGGGCAGGCGGAGGAGGGCGCCGTCGCAGGCTTTCTGCGGCTCGACGCGATCGCGACCGGCGAAAGCTTCGGCGTCGGCGCCGCGCCTCCGCCGATCGGGACGACGGAGCGGCCGGAGCCCGTCCACGCCGTCGCCCTGAAGACCCGCGAGCGCAAGGACGACGTGCGTCTCTCCGCGGCGTTGACCAAGCTCGCGGAGGAGGATCCGTCCCTCGTCCTGGGGCAGTCCGCGGAGCTGCACGAGCTCAGGCTCGCAGGGCAGGGCGAGATGCATCTGCGCTGCGCCGTGGAGCGGCTCGCCTCGCGCTATCAGCTGTCGGTCGCGATCGAACGGCCGGGCGTCGGCTACCGCGAGACCTTCAAGGCCCCGGCCGCCGCGCATGGCCGCCACAAGAAGCAGAGCGGGGGCCACGGGCAGTTCGGCGACGTGCGGATCGAGGTGCGGCCCCTCGAGCGCGGCGCGGGCGTCCGCTTCGAGGACAAGGTGGTTGGCGGCGCCGTGCCGCGCCAATACGTCCCGTCCGTCGAGGCCGGCGTGCGGGCCTGGGCGGAGCGCGGGCCGCTCGGATTTCCGGTCGTGGACTTCGCGGCGGCGCTCGTCGACGGCGGCTTCCATACGGTGGATTCCTCCGACGCGGCGTTCCAGGCCGCGGCGCGGCTCGCGATGAACGAGGCCGCCGCCCAGGCCGGCATGACCTTGCTCGAGCCCGTTCTCGCCGTCACCGTCTTCGCGCCGGCGGCGGCGACAGCGGGCGTGACCCAGCTCGTCGCCGGCCGCCGAGGGCAGATCCTCGGCTACGACGCCCGGTCCGATTGGGACGATTGGATCGCGCTCGACGCGTTGATCCCGGAGTCCGAGATGGACGGGCTCGTGGTGCAGCTGCGATCGGCCACGGCGGGCGTCGGCTCGTTCTCCGCGCGCCTCGCGAAGATGGCCGAACTGAGCGGCTCGACGGCCGACCAGGCTCTTGGCCGGGACCGCAGGACGGGATGACCCTCGCGACGGGACAAGGCTCGCGCCGCGCCCCCGGCCGACGTCCCGTTCAGTCCCGCAGCAGTCCGCCGTCGGAGCCGCCGAGCGGAGCCGGGGCCGCCGCCGCTTCCGACGCCGGAGCGGACGCTCGCGCGGCGCCGGACGCGCCGGGATAGGCGGCGGCGTATAGCCTGTCGTAGAGATCGCCGACCGAGCCGGAGGCCGCCTGCGGCGCGTAGGTCGCGACGAAGCGCAGGTTCTGCCGCCACATCGCGAAGAAGGCGGCGAAGTCCGCCTTGCGCCCGGGCTCCGTCCAGCGCCAGTCGCCGACATGCAGAAGGTCGTACGACCCGCCGTTGCGGCGCATCTCGACGCCGATGCCGTAGCTCACGCCGTTGACATCCGTCTTCGGCCACGCCGCCGGCCCGGTCTTCATGAGCTTCGACGCGGGGCGGAAATGGTCGAGGAACCGCGCGTAATCGAGCGCGGAGATCCGCCAGCCGCCGAAGGACGACATCACCGCCCATTGCGGATTGAGCGTGGCCGCGCCCGCCCCGACCGGCGCAAGCACGGTCTTGCGGCACCATGTTTCGTAAGGTTGCTTGGTCTTCGCCTCGATGACGAGGCCGAGGGCCGCGTAATTGACGTTGTTGTAGCGGAACGTCTTGACGGCCAGGGGAACCCGCAGCGCCATGGCGAGGATCGGGCTCAGGTTCTTCTTCCGGAAGTCGAGCGCGGCGAATTCGGCCGAGCCTTGCGCCGGATCGTAGCCGAGGCCGCTCGTATGGGTCAGTAGCTCGCGGACGGTGATCTGGCGCGCCGCGGCGTCATAGGGCGGGTTGGCCTTGAAATAGGCCGGTATGAGCTGCGAGAGGCGGGCGTTGTAGCTGAGCCGTCCCGCCTCGACGAGCTTCGCCACGCACACGCCGGTGATCGCCTTGCTCAGGCTCGCCACAGGCACCGGCGTGTCGACCTTCCGCGCGCCCCGCGCGGCCTGACCGATGACGGTTTCACCCCGCATGGCGACGAAGCTTGCGTTCGGGACGTTCCAGGCCCTCGCCCAGGCCTGGAACGCCGCGGCCATGCGCTTGCCCTGAGGGTCGGCGGCCGCCGCGGCGACGAGCCCGTCCGCCGCCGTCTCCTGCGCACGGCTCCGGCCCGGCGGGAGCGCGAGGCAAATGACGCCCGCAAGGGCCCAGGCGATCGCCGTCCGCGCAGTCCTCATCGCCCCGCCCACCCATGGCCGTATGGTATGGTTTTGGATGCTACGCCGCTTGGATCGAACGCTCCAGGCGAAATCGTGGCGTGGCCCGCGTCAACCGATCGCGGGCCCGGCCGCCGTCGATGACGGGGCGCGCCGGACGGTCCATGCAGGGCCGGCGGCGTCGCAACGCAAAAGGGCCGCCCGGGGGCGGCCCTTTCGTAGTCGTTCAATGCGTCGCGGGGCTCAGAGGCCGAAAGGCTGCTCGGCGTTGGTGCGCACGTTGGCGGCGTGAGCTTCGTCGAAGAAAGCCTCGAGGAACGCGGCGACCTTCGAGAAGAAGTGGGAGATCGCGGAGCCGCCCTGGGCGGCGAGAGAGGCGGTGGTCATCGTCCTGCACCTTTTGCGGAAGGCGCCGAAGCGCCGTTGTTCGTTGACCGCAATCTGGCATGCCAGATGCCATGTCGGTAGCGCGGAACCCACATGCCAGTCATGCGATTGGTGCAGTGCAGCAGACGTCCTGCCGTAACCAAACTGACCCCTCCCAGCCATGTCGGGGAGGGGTCAGCCGCCTCAGCTGCCGGCTTGGCCGGGCGTGACGCGCCAGATCTTGTTGCCGACGTCGTCGGCGACGAGCAATGCGCCGGCCTTGTCCACGGCGACGCCGACCGGACGTCCCTGGGCTTGTCCGTCCTTATCGAGGAAGCCGGTCAGCACGTCCTCGGGCGGCCCGGCGGGCTTGCCGTCCTTGAACGGCACGAAGATCACCTTGTAGCCGCTCGGCGGCTTTCGGTTCCAGGAGCCGTGCTGGCCGATGAAGGCGCCGTGACGGTACTTCTCCGGGAACAGGCCGCCTTCATAGAAGGTCAGCCCGAGCGAGGCCGTGTGCGGCCCGAGCGCGTAGTCCGGAACGATGGCCTTGGCCACGAGGTCCGGCCGCGCCGGCTGCGCGCGCGCGTCGACATGGTTTCCGTAATAGCTGTACGGCCACCCGTAGAAGCCGCCCTCCTTCACCGAGGTCATGTAGTCCGGCACCAGATCGGAGCCGATCTCGTCACGCTCGTTGACGACGACCCAGAGCTCGCCAGTGTCCGGCTGCAAGGAGGGGCCGTTCGGGTTGCGCAGGCCGGAGGCGAACAGCCGCGTCGACTTCGTCGCGACGTCGATCGCCAGGACGGCCGCGCGGTTCTCTTCTTTCTCCATGCCGTTCTCGGCGACGTTCGAATTCGAGCCGACGGTGGCGTAGAGCGTCTTGCCGTCCTTCGACGCGGCCAGATCCTTCGTCCAGTGATGGTTCAGCGGGCCGCCCGGCAGATCGACCAGCTTTTCAGGCTTCGCCGAAATCTCGGTGTCGCCTTCCTTGTAGGGCACCGAAACGATCGCGTCGGTGTTCGCGATATACAGCCGGTCGCCGACCAGAGTGACGCCGAAGGGCGAATTCAGTCCCTTCACCAGCACGCTGCGCATCTCGGCCTTGCCGTCGCCGTCGGCGTCGCGCAGCAGCGAGATGCGGTTCGCGCTCTCGACCTTGGCCCCGGCGCGGGCCATGAACAGGCCCTGGATCCAGGCCTTCACGCCCTTGCCGTCCTCGGGCTTCGGCGGCTCCGCGGTCTCGACCACGAGCACGTCGCCGTTCGGCAGGGCGTAGGGCTTGCGCGGATGATCGAGGCCGCCGGCGAACTCGACGACGGTCAACCCAGCGCCCGCGGTCGGGCGCGCGCCGTCCGCCCAGCCCGTCGCCTTGGCGACGTTGACGGTCGGGAACATCGTCTTGTTGGGCGCCGGCAGGGTCGGCTTCGGGCCGTAACCTTCAGAGAGCGGAACGGTCGCTTCCTCGCCGCAGCCGGCGAGCGACGCGCCGAGCGCGCCGAGGACGATGAGCCGTAAGGCGAGTGAGGTCATGTGCAATGATCGCTTTGCCGGAGGAGTCGCATGTCGGAGTCGGAACGCGCCGGGGGCTCCAAGGGTTGCCGGGGCCGGGCCGTATCGACCGGCGAGATATGGGGCGGGCGCGCTGCGGAGCCGGGCGCCTCACGCGTCCTTGAAGACGCTGGATCTTCTGAAAAGGCGGGGAGCGGGCCTGCGAACGGTCGGCGTCCGGCATAGGGCCGCCGTCGAGGCGTCTCTCCGGCCGACGTAGACGTGCGCCGGCGGCGGCTCTGGACAGCAATTGAGTAGGCTCCTACTTAATAGCAATGAACCAGATTGGCGGTCTCTCCGCGGCTACGGAATTCGGCTACCAGCTCGCCTTCGTCGCGCGGCGCTGGCGGAAGGCGCTTGACGAGGCGTTGGCCGATTTCGGCCTGACGGACGCAAGCTGGCGCCCGCTCCTCCATCTCGGCCGCCTCGGCGACGGGGCGCGCCAGAACGACCTCGCGCGCTCGCTCGGGATCGAAGGTCCCTCGCTGGTCCGGCTGCTCGACCGTCTCGCGGCGGCGGGTCTTCTGGAACGGCGCGAGGATCCGACCGATCGGCGCGCGAAAACCCTTCATCTCACGGCGGAGGGCCGCGCGCTCGTCCGGCGCCTGCAGGACGTCGTGGTCAAAGCCTGCGGCGCGATGGTGGAGGGGGTGAGCGCGCAGGAGCTCGAGACCTGCCTGCGGGTGTTCGCGCGGGTCGTCGAGCGGACCGAGGCGGCGGACCGGTCATGAGCGCGGCGACCGCTGAGCGGCTGATCTTCGCGGGCCGCACCACGATCGCGGCGCTGCTTGCGTGCTTCGTCGCCTTCTACGTCCACCTGCCCCAGGCCTCGACGTCGATGATCACGGTGTTCATCGTGTCCCAGCCGCTCGCCGGAATGGTGCTGTCGAAGTCGATCTACCGCGTCGCCGGCACGGCCGTCGGGGCGACCGTCGCGGTCGCGCTGACGGCGCTGTTCTCCGACGCGCCGGAGCTTTTCGCGGTCGCGGTTTCGCTCTGGATCGGGGCTTGCGTCGCGGCCTCCATCTATCTGCGCGACGCGCCGGCCTCCTACGGCGCGATGCTGTCGGGCTACAGCGTCGCGATCATCGCGTTCCCCGCCGTGGACGCGCCCGACGCCGTGTTTCTGGCCGCGCTCGACCGCGCCTCCGAGATCTTCGTCGGCATAGTCTGCGCGACGGCCCTCAGCCAGACCGTCTTTCCGCAAAGCGCGGCGGCGACCCTGCGCCGGGCGACGGGCGCGGCGCTGGCGTCGGCGTCGTCCTGGGCGGCCGACACCTTGCGCGGCCGTCCGGACCCCGCGAAGACGCTGCGCGATCGGCGCGACCTGGTCGGCCGGGTCTCGAAGCTCGAAGGCCTGCGGGTTCAGGCCACCTTCGACAGCGCGGCGGTCCGGCGCTCCAACCGGCGCATCCGTCTGCTGCACGGGCGGCTGATCAGCTTTCTCGCGCTGCTCGTCTCGATCCACGACCGGCTGGAAGGCCTGCGCGCCGAACGGCCCGACCGCGCGGAGGCGCTGGGGCCGCTGCTGGCGTCGGCCGCGGCCGCCATGGCGCCGGACGCTTCGGAGGAGCGGCGCGCCGAGGCCGAAGCTCGCTTGCGGTCGGCCCTGCCCGACCTCGCCGCGATGCGCGCGGACCGCTCCAAGGTGTTCGAGCGCACCATCCTCCAGCGCGTCGCCGACCTCGTGGGCTTCCGGGGGGATCTCGACCGACTGGCGCGGCTCGACGGCGAGGCCGGGCTCGACGAGGCCGCGTCGGCGATCTTCTCCCGCTACCGCGACCACGCTCTGGCGCTGGTCTCCGGCGTCGCGGCCTTCGTCGCGCTGCTTGCGACCTGCGGCTTCTGGATCGCCTCCGGCTGGAACGGCGGGGCGGGCGCGGCGATCATGGTCGCGGTGATGATGAGCCTGTTCGCCCCTCAGGACGATCCGGCGCGGGCGACCGGCGTGTTCTTCAACATGACCGCGGTCGGCGCCGCCGTCGCTGCGGTCTACGCCTTCGCGATCCTGCCGGGCCTCGAAGGCTTCGAGATGCTGGCGCTGGCGTTTGCGCCGGCTCTGTTTGCGGCCGCCTACGCCATGACCTTTCCCCGCGCCGCCCTGCCGGCGCTCGCCGGCGCGCTCGGCGCGCTCAACCTGATCGGCCTCGCCGACGTCATGACGCCCGACTTCGCCGGCTTCGCGAACGCGGCGCTCGCGCAGCTTTTCGGCATCGGCGTCGCGGCGGCGCTGCTGCGCACGCTGCGGCCGATCGGCGCCGCCTGGCCGATCGCGCGGCTCACCCGCGGCGTCCGGACCGACCTCGCCGACGCGGTCTCGGGCCGCCGCGCGGCCGGCCGCCTCGCCTTCGAAAGCCAGATGTTCGACCGGATCGACGGGCTGATGACGCGGCTCGACCTGTCCGATCCCGACCAGCTCGCGGTCGAGCAGGGCGCGCTCGCGGGACTGCGCGTGGGGCTCAACGCCATGGCGCTCAGGGGGGTGGTGCGCGATCTGCCCGAACCCGTGTCGGGTCTGCTTGCGGACGCGCTCGCCGACGTCGCCCGCCATTTCCGGCGGCTCGCGCGCGGCGAGGAGCTGGCGCCGCCGCTTGCGCGTCTGGACGCGGCGCTCGAAGCCGCTCTCCGGTCCGAGCGCGACGACGCGCCGGACGTCGCCGTCTGGATCTCGGCGGTCCGCGCCAGCCTCGCCCAGCACCCGCGCATGTTCGGCGGGAGCGCGGACGAACCCGTCGAGGCCGAGCCGCTGAGGGCCGCGGCATGATCAAGGAGGTCGACGTCTTCGGGGTCTTCGTGCCGCCGCTGCTGCTCTACGCCGCGCTCGCCGCGCTGATCTGGCAGCCGGCGCGCATGCTGCTGGAACGGCTCGGCTTCTACCGTCTCGTCTGGCACCCCGCGCTGTTCAACCTCGCCGCCTATGTCGTCGCGCTGGCGGCCGTGGTCGCGGTCCTGAAATGAGGAGGTCTTCGACATGCCGTCGCTGAAGGGAGGTCTGCGCGTCGCCGTCACCCTGGCGACGGTCGCCGCGGCCGTCGTGGCGGGCGCCTATGTCTGGCGCTCCTATGTCGACGACCCGTGGACGCGGGACGGCCGCGTGCGCGCCGACATCGTGCGGCTCGGTCCGGACGTTTCCGGATCGGTGACGGACCTTCGGGTCGCCGACAACCAGATGGTGCATAAGGGCGATTTGCTGTTCGTGATCGACCAGGAGCGCTTCAAGCTGGCGCTGGAGCTCGCCCGGGCGACCGAGGCCGGCCGCGCGAGCGACCTCGAGCAGAAGAGGCGCGAGTCCGACCGCCGCGCCAGGCTCACGACCGCCGCCGTCTCGGAAGAGGCGCGCGAGCAGGCCCAAGCGGCGACCGACGCCGCCACGGCCGCGCTCGCCCAGGCCGTCGCCGAACGAAAGACCGCCGAGCTCGACCTCGCCCGCACGGAGGTGCGTTCGCCCGTCAACGGCCATGTCGCCAATCTGCTGCTGCGGCCCGGCGACTACGTCGCGCCCGGCAAGGCGGTGATCGCGATCGTCGACAGCGACAGCTTCTATGTCGCGGGCTATTTCGAGGAGACCAAGGTCCGCCTGATCCGTGAGGGCGACCCAGCGATCGTGCGGCTGATGGGCCACGCCGAGGACCTCGTCGGCCATGTCGAGAGCGTGGCGCGCGCGATCGTCGACCGCGACAACGTCGCCGGCGACGATCTCGTCGCGAACGTCAATCCGAGCTTCTCCTGGGTGCGGCTCGCCCAGCGCGTCCCCGTCCGAATCCGCCTCGACCGCGTGCCGGACGACGTGCGCCTGACCGCGGGCCTGACGGCGACGGTGGTGATCGAGCCGCGGCCGGGCGCGTCTGCGGCCGGCGCGGGCTCCTGAGGGCCCGCCGCCGTCGCACTGAGCCAGACCCACAAAATATGTTGGGGTCTCAATGGAAGTCGCGCGATTTCGGCATGACGCGGACGTTGCGCGGGTGGCCGGAGACGCCGCGCGGCTGCTGCGGATGGGCGAACTCGTCGGCACGGGCGAGCTCGATCGTAAGCGCGGAATCGTCCGACAGCCGCCCGAGTTCGCGTGTGCGGTCGAAGACGCGCTCCGCCATCAGATGCGTCACGCCTTCCGGGCTTCTCTGCACGCGGCCCTCGACGAGCAGCAGGCGGGCGGCCATCACGTCGCGGCGGAACCGCTCGAAGGTGCGAGCCCACAGGACGACGTTCGTGATCCCGGTCTCGTCCTCGATCGTGATGAAGACGGCGTTGCCGGCGCCGGGACGCTGGCGCACGAGCACCACGCCCGCCGTGCGGCAGAAGGCGGCGTCAGGCCAGGCCGAGGTCTCCGCGCAGGTCGCGATCCGCTCCCGCGCGAAGATCGGCCGCAGGATCTGCATCGGGTGGGCCTTGAGCGAGAGCCGCAGCGATTGATAGTCGGCCGCGACATGCGCGCCGAGCGGCATGGCGGGCAGGTCGACGGTCGGCTCCTCGCCGAGCTCGCGCGCGTCCGCCGCCGCGAACAGAGGCAGCGGCGCGTCGTCCGGCAGGCGGCGCACGGCCCAGAGAGCGGCGCGCCGGTCGAGGCCCAGGGAGCGAAACGCGTCGGCCTCGGCGAGACGGCGGAGAGCGGGGGCGGAAAGGCGGGCGCGCGCCGCCAGCTCCTCGACGCCGCCGAAGCCGTCGCGGCGCGCTTCGACGAGGCGACCGACCTCGGCCTCGCCGAGGCCTTTCACCTGCCGGAAGCCGAGACGCAGGGCGAGCGCGCCCCGTCCGTCACGCTCCAGACTGTTGTCGTAAAGGCTGTGGTTCACGTCGACGGCGCGGATGTCGACGCCGTGCTCCTGGACGTCGCGGACGATCTGCGCCGGCGCATAGAAGCCCATCGGCTGCGAATTGAGCAGCGCGCAGGCGAACACCGCCGGGTGGTGATGCTTGATCCAGGAGGAGATGTAGACGAGCTTGGCGAAGGAGGCGGCGTGGCTCTCCGGGAAGCCGTATGAGCCGAAGCCCCGGATCTGCTCGAAGCAGCGCTGCGCGAAGTCGCGGTCGTAGCCGCGCGCGACCATCCGCTCGACCATCAGGGTCTCGAAGTTCTGGATCGTGCCGACGTTCCGGAACGTCGCCATGGCGCGGCGCAACTGGTTCGCCTCGCCGTCCGTGAACCGGGCCGCGACCATGGCGAGCCGCATCGCCTGCTCCTGGAACAGCGGCACGCCGAGCGTCTTGGCGAGCACTTGCCGGAGCTCGTCCGCGGGGCCGTGCTCCGGCGCGGGGGAGGGATAGTCGACCGCCTCCTGCCCCGACCGGCGCCGCAGATAGGGATGCACCATGTCGCCCTGGATCGGCCCGGGGCGCACGATCGCGACCTGAATGACAAGGTCGTAGAACTCTTTCGGCTTCAGGCGCGGCAGCATGTTCATCTGCGCGCGGCTCTCGACCTGGAACACGCCGAGCGAATCCGCCCGCTGCAGCATCGCGTAGACGGCCTCGTCGCCGGGAGGGATGGCGGCGAGGTCGAGATCCGGGCCGCCATGCCCGCGGATGAGGTCGAAAGCCTTGCGGATGCAGGTCAGCATGCCGAGCGCGAGCACGTCGATCTTCATCAGGCGAAGCTCGTCTATGTCGTCCTTGTCCCACTCGATGAAGGTGCGGTCGGCCATGGCCGCGTTGCCGATCGGCACGGTCTCGTCGAGCCGGCCGCGCGTCAGCACGAAGCCGCCGACATGTTGGGAGAGGTGGCGGGGAAAGCCGAGCAGTCGCCGCGCGAGATCGAGCGCGCGCCGGATCGAGGGATTCGCCGGGTCCAGTCCCGCCTGGCGGATGTGCTCGTCCTTGATGTCCGTCCCCCAGCTGCCCCACTGGGTCGAAGCGAGGCGCGCCGTGACGTCCTCCGTCAGCCCGAGAGCCTTCCCGACCTCGCGCATGGCGCTGCGCGGCCGGTAGCTGATGACGGTCGAGGCGATCCCGGCGCGCTCGCGTCCATAGCGCGCGTAGATGTGCTGGATGATCTCCTCGCGCCGCTCATGCTCGAAATCGACGTCGATGTCGGGCGGCTCGCGCCGCTCCTCCGAGACGAAGCGGGCGAACAGGAGATCGTGCTCGGCGGGGTCCACCGCGGTGACGCCGAGCGCGTAGCAGACGGCGGAGTTGGCGGCCGATCCCCGCCCCTGGCAGAGGATGCCCTTGTCCTCGGCGACCCGCACGATGTCGAAGATGGTCAGGAAGTAGCGGGCGTAGTCGAGCTTCTCGATAAGGGCGAGCTCTTCCCGCAGCAGCCTTTCGACCTTCGAGGGAATGCCGTGGGGATAGCGGATCTCGGCGCGGCGCCAGGTCTGCTCCTCCAGCCAGCTTTGCGGCTCCCAGCCTGGCGGGACCGGCTCCTCCGGGTAGTCATAGGTCAGCTCGGCGAGCGAGAAATCGATCCGCGCCAGCAGGTTCTGCGTCTCGGCGATCGCTTCGGGCGCGTCGCGGAACAGGCGCGCCATTTCTTCCGGCGGCTTGAGATGCCGCTCGGCGTTGGCCTCCAGCCGGCGCCCCGCCGTCTCGACCGTGACGCCTTCCCGGATGCAGGTGAGAACGTCCTGCAGGTCGCGCGCGCCGGGCTCGTCATAGAGCGCGTCGTTGACGGCGAGGAGCGGGACGCCCGTCGCCCGGGAGATCGCCTTCAGACGGGCGAGACGTCTCAGGTCGTCGCCGCGCCGGTGGAGCGCCGCGCCGAGCCAGACGGAGCCGGGCGCGGCGTCCTCGATCCGCGACAGGGCCGCGGCCAGCCTGTCCGTCCGGCGCTCGGGCAGCACGATCAGGAGCAGTCCGGTCGGGTCCGCGAGCAAATCGTCGAGGCGCAGGATGCAGTCGCCTTTTTTGGCGCGGCGATTGCCGAGGGTGAGGAGACGGCACAGACGGCCCCAGGCCTCGCGGTTCGTCGGATAGGCGATCACGTCCGCGCCGCCGTCGGCGAAGACCAGCCGCGCGCCGACCGCAAGCTTGAACGCCTCGGCGCGCCGCTTGAGCTCCACGCGCGAGAACGGCGCGTCGGGCGCCCATGGACCGTCGATGAAGACGAATTCGCCGGGGCCCGATCCCTCGCGAACCTTTTCGGGCGGCGGCGCGCCCTCCATCCGCAGCTCGCGGAGCGCGCGGTGGGCGCGCACGACGCCCGCGACCGTGTTGCGGTCGGCGACGCCGATCCCGGTCTGACCGAGCAGAAGCGCCGTCAGCACCATGTGCTGGGGCGGCGCCGCGCCGCGCAGGAAGGAGAAATTCGTCGCGGCGGCGAGCTCGGCGTAAGGCTGGGCCACGGACGTCATGCGAACAGGCCGTGCAGATACCAGCGCGGCCGGTTCGTTTCGCGCTCGTAAAGCCCGGCGCGAAACACCCAGAAGCGGCGGCCTTCCAGATCCTCGACGCGGTAATAGTCGCGCGTCGGCGCTTCCCGGTCGCGCCACCATTCCGGCGCGATGCGCTCCGGCCCTTCGGCGCGGGCGATCATGTGCAGCACGCGCCGCCAGCGGAAACGGAGCGGCGGACCGTCGGGGGTCTCCGCGAGCGTCTCGATCGGCTGCGGCCGCTCGAACAGCTGCAAGGGGCGGACGGGCGGCTCGCCCGGTTCGGGGGAGGACCACCCCGGCTTGAGGGCGGCAGGCGACGAGGCGGGCACGAGCCGCGAGGCGCGCGCCGGATCATGCGTGTCGGCGGCCGAAAATCTGAGGACCCGTGACGCGCCGAAGCGCGCCACGAGCCGGTCGACGAGGTCGGAGACCGCGTCCTCGTCGCGCGTCTCGCCGTCGAAACGCGGCTGAAGCTGCGCCAGCGGCTGGGCGAGGGGCACGGCGAGCCGGATCAGGTCGAAGCCGAAGCCGGGGTCGAGCGGATCGGCGAGCGCGTCGAGCCGGGCCTGCAGAAGGCGGAGCACCGAGGAGGCGTCACGCGTCGGCCGGCCGGTCTCGACGCTGATGCGCCGCACCGCGCCGTCGGTCCGGAAAAAGCTCGCC
The DNA here is from genome assembly GCF_049446035.1 of Hansschlegelia sp. KR7-227. Lineage (NCBI taxonomy): Bacteria > Pseudomonadati > Pseudomonadota > Alphaproteobacteria > Hyphomicrobiales > Methylopilaceae > Hansschlegelia > Hansschlegelia sp. KR7-227. The sequence continues at coordinate 2,159,034 of NZ_JBMSEA010000001.1, read as the reverse complement.
TCGAAGACGCGTCCGCCCTGGCCGATGGCTTCGAGCAGCGCCGCCGCCTGACCGAGCAGCGCCCGGATCGTTCCCTCGATCGCGTCGGCATGGGCGATCGGCTCGGCGAAGCGCCGCTCCACGCGGCAGGCCGGCGGCGGCCTTAGCGGCGTGATGCGCCGGTCCTCTTCCCCGAGCGTCCGCCGCAGCCGCGTCGGCAGGTCTTCGCCGAAGCGGGCGGCGAGCGGCTGGCTCGGCAGGTCGGCGAGATCGCCGATGCGCTTCAGGCCCGCCAGCGAGAGCGCCCGGCGCACGTCCTCGCCGAGCCCCAGCGCCGCGACCGGCAGGGGCCGCACCGCCGCGGCCTCGCCGCCCGGCGGCGCGATCGTCACGCGGCCGAACCGGACGAGAGCGCGCGCGGCGTCGGGCGTTCCGGCGATCGCGGCGCGGGCGGCGAAGCCGTCCTGCCGGAAGCGCCCGACGACGAGCCGCCGCAAGGCCGCCTCGCCGCCGAAGAGATGGCCGCAGCCGGTCACGTCGAGGGTGAGGCCGTGCGGCGGGTCGAGCGCGACGAGCGGCGTCCAGCGGTCGCACGCCTCCGCCATCCGGCCGAGCAGGGCTGCGTCCGCCTCCGGATCGTGGTCGGCGGCGGCGAGGCCCGGAATGCGCGCGCGCGCGTCGGCGAGCGTCAGGCCCGGCGTCAGGCCGAGCGCCGACGCCTCCGGGCTCACGGCGGCCAGCCGCAGCGCTCCCTTCACCGGCTGCGCGACGACGAGCGGTTCAGCCGGCGCGTCGCCATGGCGCGCCGGCGTCCGCTGCAGCCGGTCCGTGGGCAGGAACGGAAACCACAGCGCGAGATAGCGGCGCGAATTCGAAGGATGCGCGGTCACGGTCCCACTCCACACGCCAGGTTCGAGGGCCAAGTCCGGCCCGATGACGCAGCAGGGCGGCGTCGAAGGCCGGGCGGCCCGGAGCGTTCGCCTCCAGCGGCGTCGAAGCCGAGGCGGAGACGCTCCACCGGCTGGTCGCCGCGCTCGGCGCAGGGCTCGCGCCGAGCCGGATCATCACGACCGTCACGCCCGAGACTCCGGCCGCGAGCGCCAGCCGCCGGCTCGCCTTCAGGTCGAGCGCCTTCGGCTCGCTCCAGATTTCGACCAGCGCGGCGCCCAAGGCGGCGCAGCGGGCGGCTTCCGCCGCCGCACGCAGGACGCCGGTCGGATCGCGGGCCCGCACGACGAGCAGACGCTTAGGATCGGCCCCGAACGCGGCGAGCCCGTCGCCGTAGAGCCCGCCCGCCTCGACGTCGACGAGATCCTGACGCGCCCAGAGAATCGAGCGTCCATGCGCGGCCCTCAAGGCGAGAGCGAGACCGAATCCGGAGGCGGCGGCTTCGTCCTGCGCGGCCCGTGCGTAGATCTCATGCAAGGCGCCGCACGCCAGCCCGCCGCCGAGCGCGGCGTCGAGGGCCGGCACGCCGAACTGGAACAGATCGGCGCCGCGGCCGGGGACGTCCGGGTCCAAACCCGAGATGGCCTTCCGCAACGCCGCCAAGGTGACCTCAGACGACGAAGGCATGTATGTTCCTATTTTGTTCTAGTACGACTCGCGGCGCCGAGAGAGTCAAGCGCCGGCGCGCGTCGCCGCTTTGAAAGCTTGAAGGGGCAGGGAGCAGGGGAGGCGTTCGGAGAGATCGTCCGCGCCTCGCCGCCGGGACTCCCGGCGAAACCCCAGCCGAAAACGACTTTGGCCGCTCGCGCGGCCAAATCGTAACGTCCTGCACTCTTTGAAGAGACTGGAGCGGGCGAAGGGATTCGAACCCTCGACCCCAACCTTGGCAAGGTTGTGCTCTACCCCTGAGCTACGCCCGCATGTCCAGTCGGTCCGCGAGGCTTGGGCCCCCGCGAGAGGCGCTTAATGCCGCAACGGCTTTCCGAATGCAAGGCGTTCGTCGCGGGGTTTGTCGCAGGGCGTCGCGCCGCGCTATGCGGGGTCGTGGGACGGCGCTCCGCGACCATCGCGGAGCGCGGGCGGGGAGGGATGACGCGACATGCCGGCGACGCGCGCGGAGCTGACGGCTTTCCTGGACGGGCTCGGGATCGCCTGGACGACGATCGAGCATCCGGCGGTGTTCACCGTCGCCGAGTCCCAGTTCCTCCGGGCGCGCATCGCCGGCGGCAAGTCCAAGAACCTGTTTCTGAAGGACAGGAAGGGCCGGCTGTTCCTGTTCGTCGCCGAAGACGAGGCCGAGATCGACCTCAAGACGCTGCACCTGAAGCTCGGAGCGCAGGGGCGGTTCTCCTTCGCCTCGGCGGAGCTGCTGCGCGAGGTGTGGGGCGTGGAGCCGGGCTCGGTGACGCCGTTCGGCGCGATCAACGACGCGCAAGGTCGGGTGACCGTCGCGCTCGACGCCGGGCTGCTGGCGCATGGGACGGTCAATTTCCACCCCCTCCAGAACACGGCCACGACGGCGCTCGCAGCCGACGATCTCGTCCGCTTCCTGCGGGCCACCGGGCACGAGCCGCTGATCGTTCCGCGCGAAGGCGCTCCCGCCGGTTCGGGCGCCATTCCGGATTGACCCCCATCCCCCTTTCGCAGTAGAAGGCGCGGCATCGGCGCGGCGGCTCGTTTCCACCGCGCCTTTCCGTTTGGGACAAATCCCAGACCGCCAAAAAGACGGGCCACGGGCGACGCCGCCCCGGAGCCGCGTTCGAACACGGGACTTCACGACAATGTTCGCAGTCATCAAGACCGGCGGGAAGCAACATCGCGTTTCAGCCGACGACGTCATCACCGTCGGCAAGCTCGAGGGCGACGCCGGCGCCAAGATCACCTTCGGCGAGATCCTCGCGATCGGCTCGGGCGACGACATCTCGATCGGCGCGCCCTTCGTGTCGGGGGCGTCCGTCGCCGCCGAGATCGTCGAGCATGCGCGCGGCGAGAAGGTCATCGCCTTCAAGAAGCGCCGCCGCCAGAATTCCAAGCGCAAGCGCGGCCACCGCCAGGACTACACGATCGTCAAGATCGTCGGCCTGTCCGGCGGCGCCAGCTCCGACGCGAAGAACTGAACGGCTAAGGCAGGAGAAGACCCATGGCTCACAAAAAAGCAGGCGGCTCCTCGCGCAACGGCCGCGACTCCGCTGGCCGTCGCCTCGGCGTCAAGAAGTTCGGCGGCGAGAACGTCATCCCCGGCAACATCCTCGTGCGTCAGCGCGGCACCAAGTGGCATCCCGGCGCCAATGTCGGCATGGGCAAGGACCACACGCTGTTCGCCGTCGCCGAAGGCAAGGTGGCCTTCGTGCACAAGGCCAACGGCCGCACTTACGTGAACGTAGCCCCGGCCGCCCAGGCCGAAGCCGCGGAATGACGGCGGGTTGATGCGACGCATCCCGCCGGGCGCTTAACGCTCCCCGGCGGTTTTGGACCGCAAGATCCGGATGGACGGGGGAGACGGGGCGCCGGACTCCCCCGTCGCCGTTTCCAAGGGTCCGGTCCCATGCCTGCGCCGATCACGTTCGACGACAGACTGCTCGATGAAGACTGTCTCACGGCGGAGGCGCATATGCGTCTTCGCCGCCTCCGCCCGACCGACGTCGAGGCCCTCGCAAAAGGGCTGAACGATCTCGACGTCGCCAAGAATCTCGTCGCCGTGCCCCACCCCTACGGCGTCGCCGACGCCGAGGAGTTTCTGACCGGGACGGCCGCAGCGCCGCATTCGCTCTGCGCCGCGATCGAGGTCGACGGCGCCTTCGCCGGCTGCGTGGCGCTCGACGGCTCCTCCGGCATGGCCGATCTCGGCTACTGGGTCGCCAGGCCGTTCTGGGGCCGGGGAATCGCGACGACGGCCGCGCGGGCGCTGCTCGACCTCGCCTTCGCGACGCAGGCGATCGACATCGTCAGCTCCGGCCATTTCCTCGACAACGACGCCTCGGCCGCGGTGCTCGCAAAGCTCGGCTTCCGGCGCTACGGGATCGTCGAGACGCATTCGCGGGCGCGGGCGGAGACCGTGCGCCTGGTCGCGATGCGCCTGACGCGGGAGGGCTGGGCGGAGACCCAGCCGGCGATCGAGACGCCTCGGCTCGTCATGCGCCCGCCGGTCGCGGCCGACGCCGACGCCATCGCGCTGCTTGCGGCGACGCCCGGCTCCGCGCTGATGACGGCCTCGGTGCCGCTGCCGACGAGCCGCGGCGACGCCCGCGCCTTCATCCTTGCGACCGCCCGGCAGCGCCGCCCCTCGAGCCTGAGCTTCGCCATGCGGCTGAAGGAGTCCGGCGCGCTGGTCGGCGGCGTCGGCTGGAAGATGGCCGAGCCCGACGTCGTCGATCTCGGCTACTGGCTGTCGGCGGATCACCGCGGGCTCGGGCTCGCGACCGAGGCGGCCCGCGCCGTGCTCGAGGCCGCCTTCGCGATGACGGGGGCGAAGGCCGCGAAGGCGCATTGCCGGGTCACCAACGCCTCCTCGCGCGGCGTGCTGGAGCGCTGTGCCTTCCAGTGGGAAGGCACGGGGCTCATCCGCCTCGCGCCGGTCGGCGGCGCGGTCGCGGTGGATCGCTTCCGGCTGGAGCGCGACGTCTTTCAGTCGCTGCGCGCCTGGGCGCCGGCCGCGTTCCGCAACGCCTGCGCCTGAGGGACCCGACGCCAGCGCCGGAGCGACCGATCCGCTCCGGCCGGCGCACGCGCCTCTCCCGCCCGCGCGGGGGCGCGCAATCCGTCGAACTGTGGTACAGCCTCGCGGGCCATCATATCGTTGAGCGCGCGCGTCGCCCTCCGGCCATCCGGAGAGGCCGCGTCAGGCGTGGCGCTCGACGGTCCGGCCTTCCGCCCACGCTGACCGACTGTCTGACCGATGAAATTCCTCGACCAAGCCAAAGTCTATGTCCGCTCCGGAGACGGAGGCGCCGGCTGCGTCTCGTTCCGGCGCGAAAAATTCATCGAGTTCGGCGGTCCGGACGGCGGCGACGGCGGGCGCGGCGGCGACGTGATCGTCGAATGCGTCGGCGGCCTCAACACGCTCATCGACTACCGCTTCAAGCAGCATTTCAAGGCCAAGACCGGCGTCCACGGCATGGGCAAGAACCGCACCGGCGCCAACGGCGCCGACGTCGTGCTGAAGGTGCCGGTCGGCACCCAGGTGCTCGACGACGACGAGGAGACGCTGCTCGCCGACCTCACCGAGATCGGGCAGCGCATCGTGCTCGCCAAGGGCGGCAATGGCGGCTTCGGGAACGCCTATTTCAAGACCTCGTCGAACCAGGCGCCGCGCCGCGCCAATCCCGGCCTCGAAGGCCAGGAGCGCTGGATCTGGCTGCGGCTGAAGCTGATCGCGGACGCCGGGCTGGTCGGGCTGCCGAACGCCGGCAAGTCGACCTTCCTTGCGGCGGTCTCGGCCGCCAAGCCCAAGATCGCCGACTACCCCTTCACCACGCTGCACCCCAATCTCGGCGTGGTCGGCGTGGACGAGCGCGAATTCGTGATGGCCGACATCCCCGGCCTGATCGAGGGCGCGCATGAGGGGATCGGCCTCGGCGACCGCTTCCTCGGCCATGTCGAGCGCTGCCGCGTTCTGCTTCATCTTGTGGACGGCACGCAGGGCCACGCCGGCGAAGCCTACAAGGTCGTGCGCGGCGAGCTCGAGGCCTATGGCGGCGGCCTCACCGACAAGACCGAGATCGTCGCGCTGTCGAAGGCCGACGCGCTGTCGCCGGAGCTCCGCAAGGAGCAGCTCGCGCGGCTGAAGCGCGCCGCCAAGCGCGCGCCGATCGCGCTGTCGTCGCTGTCGCGCGAGGCGGTCGAGACCACGCTCCGCAAGCTGCTCGCGGTGATCGACGAGGCGAAGGCGGTCGAAGTCGCCGAAGCCATGCCGAAGATCGTGGAGGAAGCCTGGCGGCCGTAAGAGGCAGTCGCGGCCGCCGGCGCTGAAATAGCGGCTGGACCGCAGGGCGCGAGAAGCTACAAGACACGCGCGCCGCGGTTTCCGTGGCGAAGACGCGGCTATGGCTTCGCGGGACCGGAATCTGGGCCGATGGAAGGTGCGATAGTCCGGACGACGCTCGCGCTGATCGGCCCCGCGATCCTGAGCGTCTTCGGGATCGCGTTCCTCTGTTCGTGGATGATCGAGCGCAAGCGCGGCTACCTGCTGCTGCTGGCCGCCGCCTGCGCGCTGTTTGCGTTCGGCGCGGGCTGCCAGATCCTGTATCTGCCGCGCGACGCCGGCCTCAACGCCATGATCTCCGGGCTGTTCTACACCGCGGCCGTTCTACTTGCGGTTGAGGGGATCCTGCTCCGGTCGGGACGCGCGCTGGGTTGGGCCGTGAACGCCATGATCCTCGTCGGTTTCATGACGTTGCTCTGGTACTTCTTCTATGTCGACCGCAATCTGCTGGCCCGGGTCTACGTCCAGAACTTCGGCTACGGCCTCCTGCTGCTGGTCGCGGCGATCCGCCTGAGAGCGCTGGCGCGCGGGCGCTACGTCGACCGGGCGCTGTTCTGGGTGCTGCTCGCCTTCGCCGTGCAGTTCTTCCCCCGCACCCTCCTGACCATCGGATTGTCTCCCCCGGCCACCGCCGCGGCCTTCGGCAATTCGACGTTCTGGCAGCTCCTGCAGCTGTCGCTTGCGGTGTTCGGCTCAGCGCTGTGCCTCGCCATTCTTTCGGCCGCGACGGCCGACGTCATCGCCGACCTCAGGCTGGAGCGCGACGTCGATCCGCTGACGGGCGTGCTGAATCGCCGTGGAATCGAGGAACGGATCGCGAGCCATTTCAGACCGAGCGGCGCCGGGTCGGGTTCGCTGATCCTGTGCGACATCGATCACTTCAAGCAGATAAACGACGCGCATGGCCATGATGGCGGCGACGCCGTGCTGAGGAAGATCGGAGACCTGCTGCAGGGCGAGGCGCGAAAGGGCGATCTTGTCGGCCGGATGGGCGGCGAGGAGTTCGCGATCTTCCTTCCCGAAGCGGACCTCCGGGAGGCTCACGAGTGCTCCGAGCGCCTGAGAAAGGCGATCGCAACGACCATGTTCGCCGTTTCGGGCGCCGGGGAGCGCCGCGTCACGGCGAGCTTCGGCGTCTCCACGATCGAGCCGGGCGACGGCTGGGCCCGGCTCTACAAGCGGGCCGACATGAGGCTGTACGAGGCCAAGGCGGCGGGCCGAAACCGCACCGTCGCCAGCTCGGAGGGGCCGCTCGCGGCGGGAGCCGATCGAAGGGCTCGGATGGAGGCGGGGCCGGCGCCTCTCTGAGAAAACGCCAGGATCAAGCCTCGCCGGCGACCGTCATCCCCGGCTTGTCCCGATCCATGACCGCCGCCGGCGCCATGTTTTTGGAGACGCGGCGGACATGGGTTCCGGGACGAGCCCGGAACGACGGCGGAGGCTGTGCGTCGGCCGATGTCCTGCGACGTGACCCCGCTCCAGGCTTCAGTTCGCAGTGCGGGCGGCGCTGCCCGGAGGCCCCCCTTCGCGATCGCGCGCTTACGCCGCCGCGAGCGCCTCACCGGTCTCGGCGGCCTCGAGCGCGATCGCCGCGGAGGCGATGATCGAGGCGTAGCGCACCGCGGTCTGGATCGTCTCGCTGGTCACGCCGCCCTTGCGCAGCGTCTCCTCATGGGCGTCGATGCACATCCCGCAGCCGTTCATCGCCGACACCGCGAGCGACCAGAGCTCGAAATCGATCTTGTCGACGCCGGGGTTGCCGATGACGTTCATGCGCAGCTTCGCTGGCATGGTCTGGTAGTCCTTGTTCGCCGCGAGATGCACGAAGCGGTAGTAGACATTGTTCATGCCCATGATCGCGGCGGCGGATTTCGCGGCGGACAGCGCGGCCGGCGAAAGCTTCGCGGCCGCCTCCGCGACCAGCTCGTCCCGCACCCGCGGATTGCGCGAGGCGATCCCGCAGGCGGCGAGAAGGCCGTATTTCTGCTGATCGCTCAGGGATTCGTCGCCCGCCATCGTGGACAGGTTGAGGCGGACGTCCTTGGCGAAGTCGGGGATGGCCTGCTTCAGGGTTTCGAGCGACATGGCGGTTCCTTGGATGGCGGGGGCCTTCGTGGCCGAACGCCCCGCGGCGGGTCCGCGGGGCGTTCGCAATCCCGGGCGGTCGAGCCGCTCAGGCGGCCTTCAGGGTTTCGCCGCCGACCTGCCGGTTGCAGGGGCAGAGCTCGTCGGTCTGCAGCGCGTCGAGCACGCGCAGCGTGTCCTTCGGCGCGCGGCCGACATTGAGGTTGGTCGCATAGACGTGCTGGATCACGTTGTCCGGGTCGACCACGAAGGTGTAGCGGTAGGGCACGCCGTCGGCCGAGCGGATGCCGAGCCCGTCGATCAGATCGCCCTTGGTGTCGGCGAACGACCAGATCGGCAGCCGGTCGAGATCGGGATGGGCGCGCCGCCAGGCGAGCTTGACGAATTCGTTGTCGGCGGAGCCGCCGAGGACGACCGCGTCGCGGTCCTCGAACTCGCCCGCGAGCCGCGCGAACTCCGCGATCTCCGTCGGGCAGACGAAGGTGAAATCCTTCGGGTAGAAGAAGATGACCTTCCACTTGTCCGGGAAGCTCTGCTCCGTCAGCGGCTCGAAGGCGGAGACGCCGTTCTCTTCGTGAGCATTGAATTTGGGCTTTACGCCCGTGATCGTGAAGGCAGGCAGCTTGTCGCCGATGCCGAGCATGGGGCCACTCCGTGTCGTTCTGGGTCGCCGACGGCCGGAAGACGCTTGGGGGGCCGTCCGCCGGTCGCCATGGATGTTGCATTGCATCAAACAGCGCGGCCGGGCAAACCGATTTGTCCGCGCCATGGAATCGATTTTTTCGATAGGCTGCGGCTATCGGTTGAGACGCGGGACGGGCGATGCTGAACGTATCGATCAGGCAGCTGCGCTATTTCGTGGCGCTGGCGGAGACGGCGTCGTTCTCCCGGGCGGCCCGTCGCGCCGGCGTGACGCAGTCGACGCTGAGCGGCGCGATCCGCGAAATGGAGCTCGCGCTCGGGGTCCGGCTCGCCGAGCGCGCCGACCGGACCTTTGAACTGACCGCGGCCGGCGTGCTGCTCGCCGAACGCGCGCCGGAGATCATCGCCGCCATCGACGACCTGCCGGGCCTGCTCGCGAATGTCGCGCGTCCGCTTTCGACGCGGCTCAGGCTCGGCGTCATCCCTTCGGTCGCGCCGTTCCTCCTTCCGCGCGCCCTGCCCAGCATGCGCGCGGCGTTCCCGGAGCTCAGGATCCGGGTGCGCGAGGCGCTGAGCCGCTCGCTCGTCGCCGATCTGAAGGGCGGCGAGCTCGACGCGGCGATCGTCGCGCTGCCCTTCGCCGTGACGGGGGTCGAGGTCGAGCCGTTCTGGACCGACCGCTTCTTTCTCGGCGTGAGCTGCCGACATGCGCTGGCGGATCGTCCCACGATCGGTCCGGCCGACGTCGAGGGCGAGCGGCTGCTGCTGCTCGACGCGGGCCATTGCCTGCGCGAGCAGGTGCTGTCGCTCACCGGGTTCACGCCGGCGGAGGATTCCGGAGACCTGAAGGCGATGAGCCTCGCGACGCTGGTGCAGATGGCGGACAACGATCTCGGCGTCACCTTCCTGCCCGAAATCGCGGTCGCCGCGGGCGTCGCGCAGGGCACGAGCCTGCGGCTCATCCCCTATGACGGCGACCGCTCGTCGCGCCGCCTCGCGCTGGTCTGGCGCGAGCGCGCCAGCCGCCGCCCGGAATATCTCATCCTCGCCCGCCACCTCGAGACGCTGTGCGAGCGCCATTTCGGCCGCGACGCGGCGGCCGATTTCCCCGGTGCGTCATGAGGTCGAGCGGGACGCTCCCTTGCCGTGCGGCGGGCGGATGACCTATGCGATCGACGCAGGCGCCGCTATGCCGACGCCTGCTTCCCTTCTCGCCGGCGTCCGCCCCATGACCGTCCCCTCGCTCGACTCCTTCAATCGGATCGTCGTCAAGATCGGCTCCGCGCTGCTTGTCGACCAGACAGCCGGCCGGCTGAAAAGCGCGTGGCTGACGAGCCTCGTCGACGATCTTGCGCGCCACGCCGCGCGCGGCGCGGAGATCGTCGTCGTCTCGTCCGGCTCGATCGCGCTCGGCCGCACCATGCTGAAGCTCCCGCGCGGCGCGCTTCGACTGGAGGACAGCCAGGCGGCCGCCGCCGTCGGCCAGATCGCGCTCGCCCGCGCCTGGAGCGAGGCGCTCGGCGCGCACGGGCTCAGCGCCGGCCAGATCCTGCTCACCCTCGGCGACACCGAGGAGCGGCGCCGCTACCTCAACGCGCGCGCGACGGTCGCCCGGCTGCTGGCGCTGAAGGCCGTGCCCGTCGTGAACGAGAACGACACGGTCGCGACCCAGGAGATCCGTTACGGCGACAATGACCGGCTCGCCGCGCGCGTGGCCTCGATGGCGAGCGCCGACTGCCTCGTACTGCTGTCCGACATCGACGGTCTCTACACCGCGCCGCCGGCCCTCGATCCCGCCGCGACCCTGATCCCTCTGGTCGAACGGGTGACGCCGGCGATCGAGGCGATCGCGGGCGGCGCGGCCTCGGAGTTCTCGCGGGGCGGCATGAGGACCAAGATCGAGGCGGCGCGCATCGCGACCGGCGCCGGAGCGCACATGCTGATCGCCTCGGGCAAGGTCATGAGCCCGCTGTCGGTCGTCGAAGGCGGCGGCCGCTGCACCTGGTTCCTCCCGCACGACAGCCCCGGCCAGGCCCGCAAGCGCTGGATCGCGGGCGTGCTGTCGCCGCGCGGCGCGATCTTCGTCGATTCCGGCGCGGCCTCGGCGCTGAACCGCGGCCGCAGCCTGCTGCCGGCGGGCGTCGTGCGGGTCGAGGGCCACTTTTCGCGCGGCGACGCGGTGGTGGTGCGCGCGCCGGACGGCGTCGAGGTCGCGCGTGGGCTGGTCTCTTACGATTCCGCCGACGCTGTCCGGTTGCTCGGCCAGCCCTCGGCCGCGATCGAGGGCATTTTGGGCTTCAAGGGCCGCCCGGCGATCATCCATCGCGACGACCTCGTGCTGACGGGGGCGTGACCGCTGGCCTTCGTGCGCGGCGGCGCTTCGGGCGATCGTAGAGCGCGTCGTCGTCCTCCGGCTTGACCGGAGGACCCATCTTCAGCGCCGAGCGCCACGTTCGAGATGGATGGTCCGGTCAGGCCGGACCATGACGAGGTTCCGCTTGAGGCCGGATGCTTTGCGCTCCGACCTCGCGCGCCCCATCTGATGACGCGCGCAGCGAAACGCGCTACCACGCCCCGCTCCGAGGACGAGCCCCATGACTTTCGCCGCCGAGCGCCTGACCGACGACGTGACCGCGACGATGCGCGACATCGGCCGCCGCGCCCGCGCGGCTGCGCGCGTGCTTGCGCTCAGCCCGCGTGAGGCGAAGGACGCGGCGCTGATCGCCGCCGCCCGCCGCCTGCGGGAGACGCAAGCGCAGGTTCTGGCGGCCAACGCGGCCGACGTCGCGACCGCGAAGGCCGCGGGCGTCGCCGGCTCCTTCATCGACCGGCTGACGCTGACGCCGGCCCGCATCGAAGGCGTCGCGCAGGGCCTCGAGACGGTGGCGACGCTGGCCGATCCGGTCGGCGAGACGATCGCCGCCTGGACGCGTCCCAACGGCCTCGCCATCGAGCGCGTGCGCACGCCGCTCGGCGTCATCGGCGTGATCTATGAAAGCCGCCCGAACGTCACCGCCGACGCCGGCGCGCTGTGCCTCAAGGCCGGCAACGCCGCGATCCTGCGCGGCGGGACCGACAGCTTCCGCTCGTCCTCCGCGATCCACGCCGCGCTCGCGGCCGGCCTCGCCGAGGCCGGGCTGCCGGAGGCCGCGATCCAGCTCGTGCCGACGCGCGATCGCGCCGCGGTGGGCGAGATGCTGCGCGGCCTCGACGGCAATCTCGACGTCATCGTGCCGCGCGGCGGCAAGAGCCTGGTGGCGCGCGTGCAGGCCGAGGCGCGGGTGCCGACCTTCTCGCATCTCGACGGCAACTGCCACGTCTATGTCGCGGCCGGCGCGGACCTCGCGATGGCGCGCGAGCTTGTGCTCAACGCCAAGATGCGGCGCACCGGCGTCTGCGGGGCGGCCGAGACGCTGCTGGTCGACCGCGCGGTCGCGGCGACCCATCTCGCCCCCCTCGTCCAGGATCTGCTCGCCGCCGGCTGCGCCGTGCGCGGCGACGCCGAGACCCGCGCCGTCGACCAGCGCGTGACGGCGGCCACCGAGGAGGACTGGGCGACCGAGTTCCTCGACGCGATCATCGCGGTGAAGGTGGTCGACGGACTGGACGCCGCGCTCGATCACATCGCAACCTACGGCTCGCACCACACCGACGCGATCGTCACCGGCGACGAGGCGCTGGCGGCGCGGTTCCTGGCCGAGGTCGACAGCGCGATCGTGCTGCACAACGCCTCGACCCAGTTCGCGGACGGCGGCGAGTTCGGCTTCGGCGCCGAGATCGGCATCGCGACGGGGCGCCTGCACGCCCGCGGGCCGGTGGGGGTCGAGCAGCTCACGACCTTCAACTACCGCGTCCGGGGAACCGGCCAGATCCGGCCGGGATGACGGTTTCGTTTCGCTGATGGCGCGGATCGGCGAGCGCCCGCCCGGTTCCGGCCGCGTGCTCACGCCGAAGCTGCCGCCGCATGCGCCGGGCATGGCGATCGGGCTCTATGGCGGCTCGTTCAATCCGCCGCACGCCGCGCACCGTCTCGTCAGCCGCCTTGCGCTCAAACGGCTGGAGCTCGACCGGCTCTGGCAGTTGGTCACCCCCGGAAATCCTCTCAAGGACAACGCCGCGCTGCCGGCGCTCGGCGAGCGCATGGCGGCCGCGGCGCGGCTGTCGGCCCACCCCCGCGTCGAGGTCGCCGGAATCGAGGCCGCGATCGGCGTGCGCCGCAGCCACGATCTCGTCGCCCATCTCGTCGAGCGCTGCCCCGGCGTCGGTTTCGTCTGGATCATGGGCGCCGACAATCTCGCGACGCTGCACCGCTGGGGCCGCTGGCGCGAGCTCGCCGAACTCGTGCCGATCGCGGTGATCGACCGGCCGGGCGCGACCTTCGCCGCGACCAACGCCCCGGCCGCGCAGACGCTCGCCCGCTTCCGGATCGACGAGGCCGACGCCGGCCGGCTGGCCTGGGCCGCGCCGCCCGCCTGGTGTTTTTTGCACGGCCTGCGCTCGCCTTTGTCGTCGACGGCGCTGAGGGGCGCCGGCCGCGCGGATTGACGCTTTCGAAAGCGTTACGCGCGGCGGAGGTTGAAATGTCGCACCCTTCAGTCCATTCTTAACGGGCTGGACATTTGAGTCCGGCGTGAGGACGGCAGACGGAAGGTAAGACCCCTGTCCACCATACCGCTGAAGGAGACGCCCCTCGCGGCGGCTCACATCGGCGCCGGAGCCGCGGCTGCGGCGAACCCGGCGTTGCTTCACCTCATCCTCGACGTGCTCGACGACAACCAGGCCGAAGAGACCGTGGTCATCGACCTCCGCGGAAAATCCGCGTTGGCCGACGAGATGGTCATCACCTCCGGCCGGGCGACACGGCATGTCGGCGCGATCGCCGACAAGCTCGTCGAAGAGCTCAAAAACGCAGGCCACGGCAAAGTGAAGGTCGAGGGCCTGCCGCATTGCGACTGGGTGCTGATCGACGCCGGCGACGTCATCGTGCACCTGTTCCGGCCGGAAGTGCGCGCCTTCTACAATCTTGAGAAGATGTGGTCGGCCGGACGCCCGACGGAGACGCCGCTGTCCTGACGGACTGACGGCCGATGCGCCTCGTCATCGCCGCGGTCGGCCGCCTCAAGGCCGGCCCGGAGCGGGAGCTCGTCCAGCGCTACGTGGAGCGCGCGGGACAGGTCGGCCGCGGCCTCGGGCTGGGTCCGCCCGAGATCGTCGAGCTCGACGAGTCGCGCGCCCGCCGCCCGGACGATCGCAAGCGCGACGAAGCCGCGGCGCTGCGCGCCGCGCTCGACCCCAAGCTCGCGCTGTGCGCGCTCGACGAGCGCGCCAAATCCCTGACGAGCGAAGCCTTCGCCGCCGATCTCGCCCGCCGCCGCGACGACGGCGCGGCGGGCCTCGCCTTCGTCATCGGCGGCGCCGACGGCCTCAGCCCCGATTTCGTCGCGGCCTGCGCGCTGAAGCTTTCCTTCGGCGCCCTCACGCTGCCCCACCAACTGGTCCGCGTGCTGCTCGCCGAACAGCTCTATCGAGCGGCGACGATCCTCGCGGGGCACCCATATCATCGGGGGTGAGGGGGCTCGGGACCGGGCGCAAGAGCGGCCCGTCCGGCCTGATTCAAGCTCCGCTACTCGCTAGCCGCGTCGCCCAAGAGACGTTACGCTGCCGGAAAACAACCTGAGGAAGCGCTCGCCATGGCTTTAGTTCTCGGAACCGACGGTCGCGACTTCATCCATGGCCCCGCGGACGGAAGGACGCCTCCCGCCGGAGCGAACGACGTTCCGGAAACCACGTCGGGCCATGACACGATCGAAGGGGGCGAAGGCGACGACACCATCTTCGGCGGCGCCGGCCCGGACGAAGCCGTTCACAACATCGGCTCAGGCGGCGCCGACCGCATCGATCTCGAAAGCGGCGACGACGTCGTCCGGGTGACGGCCGCGACGCCGACTGAGGTTCGACTGACCCTCACGCTGTCGGAAATCGGCGACGGCGCTGTCAATGACAGCAACACCCGACGGTTCCAGGACGGCGGCCTTGCGGTCCGCATGCAGGCCGAAAACGGTTCGGACGCCCTGGTCGGGCCGATAACTCGGGTCGAGGACGAGGGAATCACCTTCGTCGCCGGCGGCGGCGTGACCTTCGACCTGCGCGACCTGCCGAGCGGTCTCGAGATGACGCAGTACGCGTTCAGGGAAGGCCCTATCACGACGGTCCGCCTCGGAACCAACGCGGCGGATACCCTCGGCTCTGACGCCGGCTGGTACGTTAACGGCGGCGCCGGCGACGACTGGCTCGGCGGACGGGGTTTTCTCGATGGCGGAATCGGCGCGGACACGATGGTCGGCGGTTCGGGCCCCAGTGTCTTCGTCGTCGACAATGTCGGCGACGTAATCGAGGAATACGACGACATCGAATATCGCAGCATCTACGATAAAGTTCTAAGTTATATTGATTTCGATCTTGCCGTCAGCGATCTGGAACAGCTCGTGCTGTTAGGGGACGGCGACCTCAATGGATATGGCAACTACTATAGGAACGAACTCACCGGAAACTCCGGCGACAATCTGCTCGACGGGCGCCAAGGCGTCGACACGATGGCGGGAGGCGCCGGCGACGACACCTACATCGTCGACGGCGACATCGTTCGTGAGAACGCGGGCGAAGGAACGGATCTGGTCATCAGCTCCGTCAACTTCTCGGCTGCGGGCCAGGCGATCGAGAACATAACTCTCACCGGGACGGCGAACGCCTTCGCCACCGGGAACGAGCTCGCCAACCACATCATCGGGAACGACGGCGCGAACGCGATCGACGGCGGCGCGGGGGCCGACACGATGGAGGGCGGCCGGGGCGACGACAGCTACGTCGTCGACGACGCCGGCGACCGGATCGTGGAGGTCGGCTCCGGCGGCCTCGACTCCGTCACGAGCGCGGTCAGTTTCTCCCTGCAGGGCAGCGGCCTCGAAAACCTGACGCTGACCGGGTCGGCTGACCTGAACGCCATCGGCAACTCCGCGGCCAACGCGCTCACCGGCAATTCCGGCGACAATCTGCTCGATGGCCTCACCGGCGTCGACACCATGACGGGCGGGGCCGGAAACGACATCTATGTCGTGCGCGACGCCGGCGACCGCGTCATCGAGATCGCCGGCGGCGGAACCGACCTCGTGCGCAGCGCCGCCACCTTCTCGATGGCCGGCGCCAATCTCGAAAACCTGACCCTCACCGGCGCGGGCGACGTCGACGGCGTCGGCAACACGCTCGGCAACGTCATCACCGGCAATGGCGGCGACAACGCGCTGAACGGCATGGGCGGGGCGGACACGCTCACCGGCGGGGCGGGGGTGGACGTGTTCATGTTCACCACCAAGCTCGGCGCAGCCAATGTCGACGTAATCGAGGACTTCTCCGTCCCCTACGACACGATCCGGCTGGAGAACGCGGCCTTCGCCGGCCTCAGGGTCGGCACGCCCTCGGCCGACGGCTTCGTCATCGGACCCGCGGCCCAGGACGCGCAGGACCGCATCATCTACGACCAGACCAGCGGCGCCCTGTTCTTCGACCGCGACGGAACGGGCGCCCGCTTCGACGCGGTCCAGTTCGCGACGCTCGACGCCGGGCTGAAGCTGACGAACGCTGATTTTCTGGTGACGTGAGCGGCGGAAGCGCGCCCGCTGCCCGGAGCGAGAAGAGCAGATCGTCGTGCGCTTGCTCGCGCGTGGTTGACGGAAGCTTAACGATGGCGTCTTCCAATTCTCCGGATGATCCGTCTTAAGGCCAGCCTCCTCGCGCTTGGCGTCGCGCTCGCCGCGGCGGCCCCGGCGCGCGCGCAGACGCCGGCGGAGGCGCCCGCCGCCGCGGACGCCGCCGCGGACGCCGCCGCCGAGCAGCGCCGAGCGCTCGACGAAGCCCGCGAAGCCCTGAAGCAGACCGAGGAGCGGCGCGAGCGGATCGCGGCCGAGGTCGAGGCGCTGAAGGGCGAGCGCGGCAAGCTGCAGGCGACGCTGGTCGCAACGGTCGCCTCGATCCGCGAGAAGGAGCCGGGCGTCGCCCAGCGCGAGACCCGGATCGGCCAGCTCGACGAATCGGAGCGCCAGCTCAAGGCCTCGCTCGTCGCGCGGCGCGCGGTGCTCGCGGAAGTGATCGCGGCGCTGCAGCGCATGGGCCGCCAGCCGCCGCCCGCGCTGCTGGTTCGGCCCAACGACGCGCTGGAGGCGCTGCGCTCGGCGATCCTGCTCGGCGCCGTGGTGCCGGACATGCGCGCCGAGGCCGAGGCGCTCGGCTCCGATCTGCGCGAGATGGTCCGGCTCAAGGATCTGCAGGTGAAGGAGCGCGACGCGCTCGCCCATGAGATCGCCGATCTCGGCGCCGAGCGGGAGCGTCTCGCGGCCCTGGTGGAGGAGCGCAAGCGCCAGCTCGGCCAGCGCGAGACGGATCTGTCGGCGGAGGGCGAACGGGTGGTCGCCGCGTCGCGCGACGTCGGCGACCTCGAGGCGCTGATTCGCCGCATGGAGGCGGAACAGGCCAAACGCGCCGCGGAGGAGGCCGCCAAACCCGGCCCCGAGGGCGCGGGGGCCGGCGGCGGCGCCGAGGTCTCGGCGCTTCGGGAGGCCGGCCGGCTGGCGCCGGCGGTGGCCTTCGACAAGGCGAAAGGGCTGCTGCCGCTGCCGGTGTCCGGCAAGAGGCTCATGGCCTATGGCGCGACCGACGGCTCAAGCGGCGGGGCCAAGGGCGTGTCGTTCGCGGCGCAGCCGGGCGCTCCGGTGACCGCGCCCTGCGACGGCTGGGTGGTGTATGTCGGGCCGTTCCGCTCCTACGGGCAACTCTTGATCCTGAACGCCGGCGGCGGCTATCATGTCGTCCTTGCGGGCATGGAGCGCATCACGGTCGGGCTGAACCAATTCGTTCTTGCAGGCGAGCCGGTGGCGACGATGCGGGGCGACGCGAATTCCGCCTCAATGGCGGCGCGATCCGCAGCTACGAATCCCGTGCTGTATGTCGAGTTTCGCAACGAACGCGGCTCGATCGACCCGACCCCCTGGTGGGCGGGAACCTCCGGCGAAAAGGCAGGCGGATGATGAAGAAGGTTTCCCTGATCCTGGTCGGAGCCGTGCTCGGCGCCGCCGCCGGCGGAATGGCGACGAAGCCGCAGGCCTTTTTCGGGACGGCGGAGGCCGCCGGGTCCGCCGACACATACCGCCAGCTCAATCTGTTCGGCGACGTCTTCGAGCGCGTCCGCTCCGACTATGTCGAGAGCCCGGACGACGCCAAGCTGGTCGAGAGCGCCATCAACGGCATGCTGTCGGGCCTCGATCCGCACTCCAGCTACATGGACGCGAAGGCGTTCAAGGAGATGCGCACCAACACCGACGGCGAGTTCGGCGGTCTCGGCATCCGGGTCCAGATGTTCGAGAACAACATCCGCGTCGAAGGCGCGATCGACGACACGCCGGCCGCGAAGGCCGGCATCCGCGCCAAGGACGTCATCACCCATCTCGACGGACAGCCGGTCGAAGGCCTCAGCCTCGAGCAGGCCGTCGACAAGATGCGCGGGCCGGTCAACACGCCGATTACGCTGACGATCGTGCGCGAGAACGTCGAGAAGCCGGTCGAGGTGAAGCTGATCCGCGACAAGATCCGGCTCGACTCAGTGAAGTGGGAGATCCAGAGCGACGACATCGGCTACATCCGCCTCAGCCAGTTCAACGCCCAGACCTTCGAGATGATGTCGAAGGCCATCGACCAGATCGAGGCCAAGGTGCCGAAGGACAAGCTCAAGGGCTTCGTCCTCGACCTCCGCAACAATCCGGGCGGCCTGCTCGACCAGGCGATCGCGGTGTCGGACGCCTTCCTGGAGCGCGGCGAGGTGGTCTCCACCCGCGGCCGCAACGCCGAGGAGTCGCAGCGCTTCAACGCCCGGCCAGGCGATCTCACGAACGGCAAGCCGGTGATCGTGCTGACGAACGGCGGATCGGCCTCGGCCTCGGAGATCGTCGCCGGCGCCCTTCAGGACCACAAGCGGGCCACCGTCCTCGGCACGCGATCCTTCGGCAAGGGTTCGGTCCAGACGATCATCCCGCTCGGCAGCAACGGCGCCATCCGGCTCACCACCGCGCGCTATTACACGCCGTCCGGCAAATCGATCCAGGCGAAGGGCATCTCGCCCGACATCGAGGTCAAGCAGGAGATCCCCGAGGAGCTCAAGGGCAAGGACGACAGCAAGGGCGAAGCCGGCCTGAAGGGGCATCTCAAGAACGGCGACGACGAGCAGTCGGGCTCCTCGGCCTACGTGCCGCCGGACCGCAAGGACGACAAGCAGCTGAACTACGCCTTCGACCTGATGCACGGCATCCAGTCCAACGCGAACTTCCCGCCGCAGGGCAAGACCAGCGCGAACTGACGCCTTCGGCGTCCTGTCCCCACGAATTCGGCCGCCGGGAGCGCAAGTTCCTCGGCGGCCGTTTCGCGAATCCCGTATGGTTTCGCTTCGCCGTCCTCGCCGGCGGCCGTCCCTCGGCCGCGCGTCAGGCGGCGAAGGTTGAACGATGGCCGACGACCTCGAAAAGAAGCTGACCGTTCCTCCGCGCCGCGCGGGCGCGCCGCGCAAGGGGCCGCGGTTCGATGCGGTGACGCTGCTCGCCTGCGGCGTCGGCGCGGTCATCGCGGGGGCGGTTCTCTGGGCGGTTCTGGCGCCGGATCCGCTCGGCGGGGAGCCGACCGCGACGGCCGCGATCGAGCGGCGCGCGCCCGCGGCGCTCGAGCACGCCGCCGCATCCCGACCGACTGAGTCGCACGCCCCGTCGAAGCCGGCGGCGGTCGCGCGCGACGGCGTGCCGATCGTGCGCCCGGGCGACCCCATGCCGAAGTCCGGGCCGGTGATCATCCGCGTTCCCGGCGCCGACGACCATGACGGCGCCGGGCGCGCGGCCTCGCAAGACGAAGCTCCCGGCGGCGAGGTCCAGACCGCGCTTCTGGAGGAGACCCGCTACGGCGCCCTGCCGCGCATCGCCGCGAACGGCAAGCGACCGCTCGACGTCTACGCCCGCCAGCAGCCGCTCGCGGCCGGCGCCCGCGTCGCGCTGGTGGTCGCGGGACTGGGCGTCGGCCGTGAGGCGACCCTGCAGGCGATCGGCCAGCTGCCGGGCGAGGTGTCGTTCGCCTTCTCGCCCTACGGCAAGGACGTCGCCGAGCTGATCGACAAAGCGCGGCAGGACGGCCACGAGATTCTGATCCAGGCGCCGATGGAGCCCTTCGACTACCCCGCGAACGATCCCGGCCCGCAGACGCTGCTGACGAGCCTGCCGGCCTCCGCCAATCTCGAGCGGCTGCGCTGGTCGCTCGGCCGCGCGACGGGCTATGTCGGCGTCGCGCCGCTCGGCGGGGGACGGTTTCTGCAGGCGGGCGACGCGCTGTCGCCGGTGTTCGTGGAGCTCGCGCGCCGCGGCCTGATGTTCCTCGGGCCGTCATCGGCGAACGAAGACGGGGTCGCGGCTGCGGCGGAGCAGGCCGGATTGCCGCTCGCGCGCGCGAACGCCCAGATCGACGCCGTCGCCGAGGCGGGCGCGATCGACGCGGCGCTCGGCGATCTCGAACGCGAGGCCAAGGCGCATGGCGTCGCGGTCGGCTGGGCGAGCGCCTCGCCGCTCACCCTGAAGCGCATCGAGGCCTGGCGCGCGGGCCTTTCGGCGCGCGGGGTGGCGCTGGCCCCGGTCAGCGCCGCGGCCGGACGGCAGGGGCCCTCGTGACCGTCGCGCCGGCGCCCGAGCGTCTGCCCTACCGACGCTGCGTCGGCGTCATGCTGCTGAACGGGCGAGGCGGCGTCTTCGTCGGCAAGCGACGAGGGGGCGGCGACGGCGATCCCGACCGCATGGAGTATCGCTGGCAGATGCCGCAGGGCGGCATCGACGCCGGCGAGACGCCGCTCGAGGCCGCGCGCCGGGAGCTTATCGAGGAGACCGGCGTGCGCTCCGCCGAGCTCATCGCCGAGGCGCCGGACTGGTACGATTATGAGTTTCCTCCCGACGTGCTGGCGCGCGCCCGCAACGGGCGCTACGGCGGCCAGACCCAGCGCTGGTTCGCCTTCCGCTTCACCGGGGACGAGTCCGAGATCGACCTGTCGCCGCCCGGCCACAAGCCGGAATTCTCAGGCTGGCGCTGGGCCGAAATGGCCGAGCTTCCCGGCCTGATCGTGCCCTTCAAGCGCGGCGTCTACGAACGCGTGGTCGAAGCCTTCGGCCACTTGGCGGGCTGACGCCCGTTCGACGTCGTCCTGATAGCGCCGTCGCAGGGTGGGATTTGAAGAGGCGCGAGATCCTCGACCGTCATCCCGGGCTCGTCCCGGGATCCATTTTCCGCCGACGCCGCCAGGCTGCTCGAAGGCCGAGGAAATGGGTTCCGGGACGAGCCCGGAACGACGGCCGGAAGCGCGGCGTCGAATTCCTGCGGTCGCCTGCTTATGAGTTGACGGCCTAGGAGAGGCCCGCCGCCCGCTCCACCCGCGGCTCGATGCGTTCGCGGCCATTGACGACGACGCGGCGGGAGACGATCCGGTCGCCCTCGCCGACGCGCCCGAGCGGAACGTCGCGGTCGGGAAGGATGACGGTCGCTTCGTCCCCGACCATGACGATGAGATGGGTGCGGTCCGCGTTGGCCTCGGCCGACCAGCGCTTGAAATTCTCGTAGAAGGGTTTACGCCGCCAGGCGTCCGGCGCGGTCGGATCGACGTTGACGACCATGGCCGCCTTGTCCGCGCTGCCGTACATCACGAACTTCGCCCGGTCCGGCCGCCACTCCGGCCCGAAGGTCTCGCGCAGGAGCCACAGGCAATGGAACGTTCGGCACTCGCCCGGCCGCGTCTCATAGATCGTGCAGCCGCGGCCGACGGCGCAATGCGGGCACCAGCGGCCGCCGGGCTTTTCGAGCTCGACGATGCCGAGCACCTTGCAACACATCGTGCACTGGCCGCAGCTGCGCTCCGCCATCGCTCCGTCCCATGAGGCGTCGCCCCAACCTAGACTGGCGGGACGGGACTTGGCGAGCCTCGACGGCTCCGCGCGCGTCGCGTGGCTGAGGCCGCCTCGATGGCTGCCGATCACGATTCCGACGCCTTCGCCAGGCTGAGCCGGTCGTTCCGCTGGGAGATCCCGGAGCGCTTCAACATCGCGCAGGCGATCTGCGACCGCTGGGCGATCGCGGAGCCGGACCGCGTCGCGGTCCTGCTCAAACGGCCCGGCGAGACGCTGGCCCGAACCACCTATGGCGAACTGCGCGCCGCGTCGCACGCTTTGGCGGCGGCGCTCGCCGACCGCGGCGTCCGGCGCGGCGACCGCGTCGCGGTGTTCCTGCCGCAGGGCGTCGAGGCGATCGTCGCCCATCTCGCGGTCTCCCGCCTCGGCGGCGTCGCGATGCCGCTCGCGCTCGCCTTCGGGCCCGACGCCGTGGCCTTCCGGCTGCGCGATTCAGGCGCGACCGCAGCCGTCACCTCGGCGGCGGGGCTCACGACGATCCGGGCGATCGAGGCGCCGCTGCCCGCGCTCGCCGTGATCGTCTCGGCCGACGGCGCGGACGGCGACGCGCTCGGGCTCGGCGCCCTGATCGCCGAAGGCGGATCGGTCGCGGCCGCCGACACCGGCCCCGACGACCCCGCGCTGATGATCTACACCTCCGGCACGACAGGCCCGCCCAAGGGCGCGCTGCATGGCGGCCGCGTGCTGCTCGGGCATCTGCCGGGCTTTCGCCTCACCCATGACGGCTTTCCGAAGGACGGCGATCTCGCCTGGACGCCGGCGGACTGGGCCTGGGCCGGCGGCCTGCTCAATTTGATGATGCCGGCGCTGCACGAAGGCGTTCCGGTGGTCGCCCAGCCGACGACCAAGTTCCATCCCGACGTCGCCTTCGCCTTGCTGGAGGAGGCCGGAATCCGCAACGCCTTCATCCCGCCGACCGCGCTCCGGCTGATGGCGCAGGTCGAGCGCCCGCGCGAGACTTACGGCCTGAAGCTGCGAACGCTGGTCTCCGCCGGCGAGGCGCTCGGCGAAGGCCCCTACGCCTGGTGCCGCGACGCGCTCGGCGTTTCCGTCAACGAGGTCTACGGCCAGACCGAGTGCAATTACGTGCTGGCGTCCTTCGCGGCGCTCGGCGTGTCGAAGCCGGGCTTCACAGGCAAGCCGGTTCCGGGCCACGACGTCGCGCTGCTCGACGGCGAGGGGAGGCCGGTTCCGACAGGCGAGCCCGGGCAGATCTGCGTGAAGCGACCGGATCCCGTGATGTTCCTCGGCTACTGGAACCAGCCGGGGGCGACGGCGGCGAAGTTTCTCGGCGACTGGATGACGACCGGCGACCAGGCCGTGATGGACGAGGACGGTTACTTCCGCTTCCTCGGCCGCGACGACGACGTCATCACCTCGTCCGGCTATCGCATCGGGCCGAGCGACATCGAGGACTGCCTCGCCCGCCACCCCGCCGTCGCGCTCGCAGCCGCCGTCGGCAAGCCCGACCCGACGCGCACCGAGATAGTGAAGGCCTTCGTCCAGCTGAAGCCCGGCGTGTCGCGGAGCGAGGCGCTCGCCGACGAGCTCAAGCGCTTCGTGCGCGAGCGGCTCTCCGCCCACGAATACCCGCGCGAGATCGCCTTCGTCGACGAACTTCCGCTGACGACGACGGGCAAGCTCATCCGCCGGCTCCTGAGGGAGTAGCGCGGGCGGCGCCAGGGATGTCTATGTCCCGGCCTCGAGCCGGGACCCATTCAGCGCTGCGGCGTCAGAAGATAGCCGCCTGGCCGTCGCTGCAATTGGCGGGGACCGGCCGTGGCGAGCGCTCGAAGCGGGAGGTTGTCGCGATGTTCTTCGTCTACATTCTCGCGAGCAAACCTTTCGGGACGCTGTATGTCGGCGTCATGACGAACCTCGCGCGCCGGATGGAGCAGCATCTGTCAGGCTCTGTCCCGGGCTTCACGCGCGCCTATGACGTCAAGCGGCTCGTCTACTACGAGATCCACGACACCCTGCTCGCAGCCCGCGAGCGGGAGCGTCGGTTGAAGCGTTGGCGCAGAGACTGGAAGATCGCGTTGATCGAGGAGCGCAACCTCCGGTGGGATGATCTGACGCCGACCTTGATCTGACCCATGACGCCGTCGTCTTGGAGCGGCGCGCGGATGAAGTGAGCGCGGCGGCAGGCGCACCCTCTTGGCTTGCGAATAATCCTCAAACAGGGCGGCGAATGGGTCCCGGCTCAAGGCCGGGACATGACCGTCGCGGGACTCCCCTTATGTCTCAGGCGGCCCTCACGCCGCCTTCTTCTGCTCCGCGGCCTTCTGCGCCTCGTAATAGTAGTTCGCCTTCTTGCCGAACACGATCGAGCGCAGCAGGCGGCGCATGGTCTCGTTCCTGCGCAGCGGCTCGAGCGCCGAGCGGGCGGCGGTGTAGGCCGCGACCTTCAGGCCGTCGAGCGCGGGCTTCGCGCCCGGAGCGGCCTGCGGCAGGCCCTTCTCGCGCAGCCAGGCGTTCATGAAGATCAGCTTGTTGCGCCGGACGACCTCGGCCGAGCGCCAGGTGATCGCCATCGAGATCGAATAGCTGTCGCCGGTGCGCACCCAATGCGGGACCTGGTAGGGCACGAACACGCCTTCGCCGGGCTTCAGGTCGTAGACCTTGGCGCGCTCCTCGAATTTCGGCTCGTAGGGCAGGTTGCGGTGCTTCGACGGCGCGCTCTCCAGCATCTCCTCGGAGACCAGCGACCGGTCGTCATTGTCGAACAGATGGAAGAACTTCGGTCCGTGGATCTGGACGAAGAAATTGTCCTCGTTGTCGCAATGGAACGGCGTCACCGAATTCGCCGAGGACACGAAGATGTAGCCCTCGATGTCCCGGAAGCTCGCGCCGTCGAGGCTCTGATGGCCAAGCTGCTTGGCGATCGAGAGCAGCGCCTCCTCGATCAGGGCGCGGTAGGCGGGGACGGTTTCGACGCGCTTCAGCACCATCCAGGCGCCGGCGGTCTCGATCTTCGCGACGACCTCCTCGGGCGGCATGTCGACCAGCGGGGTGTCCTCCGCCTTCTGGTTCGGCTGCAGCTTGCCGGAATTGTACTCGAACCGGTCCTTCTCGAGCTCCTTGGTGAGCTCGATCAGCCGCGGCAGCTGCAGCAGCGGGTGGCCGACGAGATCGTGCTGGATGCGGAAATGGCGGTTCGGGTAGTTCGCGGACAGCTCCGCGGCGGAGGCGGACAGGGCGGTCATGGTCAGCGGTCCTTCAGACGGCGGTACAGGTCGCGGATCTTCATCCGGAGGCGGCGGCGCGCGCGGTCGGCGCCGGCGACGAGCGGCAGCAGCGGCGCGCGGCCGGGGCGGAGCGCGATCAGCCAATCGCCGAGCTGCAGCCTTTCGCGCCAGATGTGGTCGATCATCGGATGATCGGCGACCGCGGTCGAGTCGACCCAGTCGAGCGTCTCGTCCTCGATCAGGCGTTTCGTCAGCTCGATCGTGAGCTGAACGCCCGGCGAGCAGCGGGCGAAGCGCTCATCATAGGCGATCTTGTAGAACCAGGCCTGCATCCCCCCGGTGAGCACCAGGCCGGCGGCCACGAGATCGTCGCCGACGGCGAGCTCGAGGATCCGCGCCTCGCCCTTGGCGGAGCGGTCGGCGAACAGGCCGCGGATGAACTCGATCTGGTCGGGATGGCGCCGCATCGCGGATCCGCCTGCGCCCTTCCAGCCCTTGGCTTCGAGGTCGAGGAACCGCTCGAGCGCGGCCGCGACGTCCGCCGGCGAGCGGGCCTCGCGGAACGCGACCGGTCCGTCGTCGCCGAGCCGCCGGAGCTGGCGGCGGAGCTCCTTCAGCTTCTTCGACGACAGCGAGTCGGTGAGATAGCTTTCCGCGGAGGCGGTCGTCTTCAGCAGCGCCCGCCGGTGGCTGTCGACAATCAGGATCTTGCGGTCCGACCAGTGGGCGGCGGCCCGGATCGCGTCGGCGACCGCGCCCTTCTCCGGCAGGAAGCGGAACATGAAATAGCCGTCGCCCTGCGCCGCGAGGCCGTCGAGCAGCGCCTCCACGGCCTCCGTCGGGCGGTCGAGATCGATCAGCGGCAGGCCGAGCGGCCCGAAGAACGCCCATTCGGTGCTGGCTCGGCACCGCGTCAGCGGGAGGATCGAGCGCCGCACGACCGGCGCCGCCGCGATCAGGCGCGGGGCGCCCGCCGGCGCGGCTTCGTCCCACACCACCGCCATGCGGACGCGGCGGACCGCCGTCAGCCTGACGGCGGCGAGCGCGAAGTCGGCCTCGCCATAGAGGTTGCGTTCGAGCGCGCGGGCCGCGAGGGCTTCCCAGGCGGCGCGGCGTTCGGCGAGCTGGCCGATCGTCATAAGCTCGAACCGGGTGGTCGCGACGGACGCCGTGCGCGGCGGGGTCAGCTCCTCTTCCGCCATCGGCTGGACGAGCGAATCCGTGACGGCGTCGCCGGTCGGCGAGCGGTAGGCGGGGGCGGGGCCCGACCCCCAGGGCAGGGCCCCAAGACCCAGCCTCTGCCGGGTGATGACGAAGAGCAGCACCGACTCGACGATCAGCGTGACCGAGGTCGCGGCGGCTGCGCCCATCCCGCCGAAACGCGGCACCAGCAGGAAGCACAGCGCGACATTGAGCAGGAACGCCCCGCCATAGACGGCCGCGCAGATGTTCTGCTGGTCGAGCATGTTGAGCAGCCGCTCGAGCGGGCCGACGGTGGCGCGGGCGAGCAGCCCGATCGCGATCACGAACAGCAGCGGATAACCCGCGGTGAACGCTTCGCCGAACAGCCACAGCACGGGCCAGCCGACGGCGAGCAGGATCACGCAGCCGACGAGCGACGGCCAGAACGTCCAGCGCGCGGCGTCGCGCACCATTACCGACAGCCGGACATGATCGCCGGACGCGGCGTATTCCGTGAAGCGATGGGCGACCGCCGCCGACACCGAGAAGGACACGAAGGCGACCAGCGACATCACCTTGACCGCGGCGTAGTAGACGCCGACCTCGTGCGGCGGCCGGAAGGCCGACAGCACCAGCACGTCGGTGTAGGCGAGCAGCAGGTAGAAGCCCTCGACCATGAAGATCGGCAGCGACACCTTCATCCAGGTCGCGGGCGCGTAGGCCCGCG
This sequence comes from Hansschlegelia sp. KR7-227, assembly GCF_049446035.1. NCBI lineage: Bacteria > Pseudomonadati > Pseudomonadota > Alphaproteobacteria > Hyphomicrobiales > Methylopilaceae > Hansschlegelia > Hansschlegelia sp. KR7-227. Next base: position 2,132,277 of record NZ_JBMSEA010000001.1, on the reverse strand, counting down.
GACCCGGCGGCACGCGGGCCTTCAGGCGCCGCTCCAGCATGACGAGCTGCGCGATCGCGGTCGCCCAGGTCGCGACGATGGTCGCGGCCATGGCCGTCGTCGCGGTCGCGTCGAAATGCTGCCAGCTGAGGACGCCAAGCAGCGCGAGGATCAGCAGCGGCCGGACGAAATAGGCCGGCGCCAGCGCGACGTCGATCCAGTTGTGCGTGCGCGAGATGCCGTCCTGGACGTCGGTCAGGACGTACATCGGCACGCAGAACAGAGCGAGGTAGAGCGGGACCACGGCCCAGCTGTCGAGCCGATCGGCGAACAGCCAGATGCCGAGCAGGCCGACCGCGGTGATCGCGGTCGACGTCGCCATCGCCATCACCCGGCTGCCGATCAGGAAGCCGCGGAGCAGGCTGACCTCGCCGCTCTCGGCGTATTCGGGGATGAAGCGCTGCGGCGCCGAGGCGAGGCCGAGGCTGGTCATGCCGCCGAGCAGCAGCACCCAGGTCCAGACATAGACGTAGACGCCGTATTCGGTCTCGCCCATCCAGCGCGCGAGCAGGATCTGGGACGCGAAGGCGATACAGGCGTTGACGACGCGGATCAGGAACGCGCCGCCGGCGACCTTCTGGGCGACTGCGGTGTCGGAGCGGTCGGCGAGCAGCTTCCGAACCCGGCCCGCGATCGCGCTCACGGCGCCCGGCCCGCCGGCGTCGCTTCGTGCGTGATAGGGCGTGCTGACGTCCATCCCGGGATCCGGCTTTCCGCTCATTCTTCCGGACACTCGACTAGCAGGCCGCGCTTAAGGATGGGTTCGGGAAGAGCGTAAACGATCCCTCTCCGCAACCTGTGAATCAGCCGCGCGACGAGGCTCGGAGGAAGCGTCGTCGAACGATCAATCCGCTGTCATGAGGCGCATCTAGTCTCGAACCGTTCAAGGCTTCGAGGAGCGCCATCATGAGCGGCAGCGGCTTCCTGCATCGTCCCTCCCGTCGAACCATCCTGACGGGCGCAGCCGTCGCGGCCGGCGGGGCCGCCTTCCCGTCCCCCCTCCTGGCTCTCGGCCGGCGTCGCCCGGAGACGCCCTCGGGCGTGCAGAGCGGCGACGTGGGCGCCGACCGCGCGATCGTCTGGAGCCGCACGGACCGGCCGGCCCGGATGGTCGTCGAGTGGTCGACAACCGAAAGTTTCAAGAAAACGACGCGGATCGTCGGGCCGGACGCGCTCGGCGACGCCGACTTCACGGCGCGGGTCGATCTCCGCCGGCTGCCCGCGGGCGAGGACATCTTCTACCGCGTGTCGTTCCAGGATCTGAGGGACGTCGCGGCGGTGAGCGAGCCCGTCGTCGGCCGCTTCCGCACCGCGCCGGCGAAGCGGCGGGACGTCAGCTTCGTGTGGACCGGCGACACCGCGGGTCAGGGCTGGGGCATCAATCCCGACTTCGGCGGCATGAAGGGCTACGAGGCGATGCGCCGGACGAAGCCGGACTTCTTCATCCATTCCGGCGACACGGTCTACGCCGACGGCCCGCTCTCGGAGACCGTCGACCTCGGCGACGGGCGGGTCTGGAAGAACCTCGTCACGGAGGCTAAGTCGAAGGTCGCGGAGACCCTCCGCGAGTACCGCGGCCAGCACAGCTACAATCTGATGGACGAGAACATCCGCCGGATGAACGCCGAAGTGCCGATGTTCGCCCAGTGGGACGACCACGAGACGACCAACAACTGGTATCCGCAGGAAATCCTCGATCTGCCGGCCTACCGGGAGAAGAGCGTCGCGCTGCTCGCCGCGCGGGCGCGCCGCGCCTTCTTCGACTACATGCCGATCCGGATCGAGCAGCGCGACCCGCAGCGGATCTACCGGCAGGCGAGCTACGGCCCGCATCTCGACGTGTTCTTTCTCGACATGCGCAGCTACCGGGGGCCGAATTCGGCGAACCTTCAGACCACGCGGTCCGACGCCGCCGCCATCCTCGGGGCCGAGCAGGTGCGCTGGCTGAAGCGCAAGCTTCTGGACAGCCGCGCGACGTGGAAGGTGATCGCCTCCGACATGCCGATCGGGCTCGAGGTCCCGGACGGGACCAACTGGGAGGCGGTCGCGAATGGCGAGGACGGCCGGGCCAAGGGACGTGAGATCGAAATCGCCGACCTGCTCCGCTTCATCAAGCGGCGCGAGATCAAGAACACGGTCTGGATCACGGCCGACGTTCATTACGCCGCCGCCCATCGCTACCACCCGAACCGGGCGAAGTTCCAGGATTTCGATCCGTTCTGGGAGTTCGTGGCGGGACCGATCAATTCAGGCACGTTCGGCCCGAACGCGCTCGACATGACCTTCGGCCCGAAGGTCATGTTCCAGAAGGCCGCTCTTGCCGGGAAGCCCAACGCCTCTCCGCTCGACGGACTTCAGTTCTTCGGACATGTCGCGATCGAGGGGCGGACCGGCGTAATGACGGTCTCGCTGAAGGATCTCGACGGCGCCGACATCTACAAAGTCGATCTGAACCCGAAGGCCTGAGCCTCGGCCGCGATTCAGCCGGCGAAGCCGCCCTCGGCCAGAAACCGCTCCTCCTCCGGCAGGGAGGGGCGGCCGAGGATCGCGTTGCGGTGCGGGAAGCGGCCGAAACGCTCGACCACGTCCCGGTGGATCTCGGCGTAGCGCAGTCCCTCGGCGTCGCCGAGCGCCCGGAACAGCGCCACGCAGCGCCGCTGGCAGGCGAGATCCTCGGCGTGCTCGAACGGCAGATAGAAGAACGAGCGCATCGGCGCGGCGACCCGCGCGTCGTGGCCGAGCGCGATCGCCTCCTCCGCCGCGGTCAGGGCGAGCGCGTCGGTGGCGAAGGCCTGCGGGGTTCCGCGGAACAAGTTGCGCGGCGCCTGGTCGAGCAGGATGATGAGCGCCAGCGCGCCCTGCGGGCTCGTGATCCAGCCGTCGAGCGCGCCGGCCGCGGCGCGGTCGCGGAGGCGTCCGAGCCGGAGCCGCACCAGGGAATCGAACCGCGGATCGCTCGAAAACCAGCGATCGTATCCGGCGGCGCGCCAGAAGCCGACGACGCCCAGCGCTGCGGGCGGGACGCTCACAGCCGCAGGCGCTTCGCGACGACCGCCTCGTAGAGCTCGACGTCGAAAGGCGCGAAGCGACGGTCGATCGGGTGGTTCAGCAGGATCGGGTCGGGCACGACCGTGGGGTCGCAACCCTCCTTCACGAGCTCGATCTTGCGCTGCTTGAACGTGCCCGTGACCTCGAGCTCGCGGCCGAGCCGCAGGAACACCGGCCGCGCGAAATGCGGGAGCTGGCGTTCGAGGAAGGCGTAGAGCGCCTCGAGGTCGACGCCCTCGGATTCCGCCACCACCACGGCCATGCCGGCGCGACCGTCATAGCCGGGCACGGCGACGCCATAGACGGTCACCTCCTTGACCCCGGGAAACACCGAGATCGTCTCGGAGACCTCGGAGGTCGCGACGTTCTCGCCGCGCCAGCGGAAGGTGTCGCCGATGCGGTCGATGAAGAAGAAATAGCCCGAGGCGTCCTTCTTCATGAGATCGCCGGTCCGGAACCAGCGGTCGCCCTTCTCGAAGGCGTCGGTCAGGATCTTCTTCTTCGTCGCCTCCGGGTCGGCGTAGCCCTCGAAGCGGGCGGAGGGCTTCGAAGGGTCGTTCAGGATGCGGCCGACCACCTCGCCGACCTCGTCCGGCCCGCATTCGACGCACAGCCCGTCCGGCCCGCGCACCGGCTCGCCGGCCTCGACGTCGAAGCGCACGATCTTGGTCGGGAACTTGTGCTTCATGTACCAGGGGATGCGGCCGACCGCGCCGGGCGTGCCGTCGAAATTGAACAGCGCCACGTTGCCCTCGGTCGCGGCGTACCATTCGAGGATGGTCGGCACCTTGAAGCGCTCGGCGAAGATCGGCCAGACGTCGGGCCTCAGCCCGTTGCCGCAGACCAGCCGCAGCTTGTGGCGCTTCTCGGCCTCGCATTCCGGGGTGTGGATGAGGTAGCGGCAAAGCTCGCCGATATATTCCGCCAGCGTGCATTCGGAGGCGACGACGTCGTCCCAGAACCGGGTGGCGTGGAACCTCTCGCGGATCACGACCGAGGCGCCGCCGATCAGCGGCGAGCAGGCCGCGATCACGCCGCCGACGGTGTGATACATCGGCAGGCAGTCGTACATCCGGTCCGTCGGCCGGACGCCCATCGCGCCGTAGAAGCCGTGGCTGATCGCCATCAGCCGGTAGTGGTTGATGTTCGCGGCCTTGGGGTGTCCCGTGGTCCCGCTGGTGTAGATGAAGAGCGCCTTGTCGTCGATGTCGAGCGCCGGCAGCTCGTCCGGGGGCAGCGCGGCGCCGGACAGCTCCGCTACCGCCTCGTCGATCCGCGGCCAGTCGCTGAAGCCGGATTCGTGCAGCCAGACGACGGGCTCGGGATCGACCGCCACGAGATGCCCGGCGGAAAGGTAGGCGGCCTCCAGGTCGGCCGAGACCACGACGTGCTTCGGCTTCACGATCGAGACGCAATGGGCGAGCGGCGCGCCCGTCAGATTGGTGTTGAGCAGCGCGACCACGCCGCCGACCCGCGTGACGCCGATCCAGAGCGCGAGATAGTCCGGGCGGTTCGGCATCAGCAGGGCGACGACGTCGCCCTTGGCCACGCCATGGGCTCTGGCCCAGCGCGCATAGGCATTGGCGCGGGCCTCGAGCTCGGCGTAGCTGTAGGTCTCGCGATGGGAGATCAGAGCGACGCGGTCGCCGTGGGCGGCGGCGAGCTCGGACACGACGTGGGGAAAGACGCGGGAGCGGTTGCGGCCGATATGGGTCGTCGCCCTGAGCGCCCTGAGCGCTCCCGACAGACAGGCGATCTCTCGTCCAAGCCGAGACTTAGCGACCATGGCGTTCCCTCGTCGCGCCGGCTGTTCGATGCCGCTCTTCGGCGGACCGGGCGTCTTGTATATGCACGTCCATCAAGCCCGTCGGCCTTAGGGCTGTCCAGCGGACTCGGCCGGCGGAGCGGGCGAAAGCGGGCCGCACTTTAGGCGAACAGCCCGCCGCCCACACGCGCGCTGAGCGGGTTGTCGACCAGCGCCGCAGGGTCCGGCCGGTCGGGCGCGAGCGCGCCGGCGAAGGCCGCATACAGGGTCGCGAGCAGATCGGGCTCGAGGTTCTCGCCGATCGCGACCAGCCGCGTGCGTCGATCCCCGTCCGGCCAGGCGTCGAGAAAGCGCGGCGCGGCGAAGACATGGCGCACGCCCTGGACCACGAGCGGACGGTCCGGCTCCTCGGCGATCCTGACGAGGCCCTTCAGCCGCAGCAGCTTCGGCGCATGCGCCGAGCGCAGCAGGTCGACGAACATGTCATAGGCCGCGCGGGTCAGCGGCGCCTCGCTTGCGAGCGAGATCGCGCGGATCGCGCCGTGACCGCTTTCTCCGGCCGGGATGAGGTGGCGCTCGGCGAGCGGGGCCGGGGCGAGCAGCGTCTCCGCGTCCACGCCGGACGCAAGCTCCACCGGCGCGGCGGGGGCGAGGCGCGCGATCAGCGCGCGGGCCTCCGCGATCTCGGCGTCCGTCGCGACGTCGGTCTTCGACAGCGCGATCCGGTCGGCCATGGCGACCTGCCGGCGCGCCTCGTCATGGGCGGCGACGGTCGCAGGACCCTGGACGGCGTCGACCACCGCGATCACGCCGGACAGCTGATAGCGCATCGCGAGATAGGGGTGGAGCGACAGCGTCTGCAGCACGGGCACGGGATCGGCGAGCCCGCTGGTCTCGATCACCAGCCGTCGGAACGGCGGGATCCGACCGTTGTCGCGGGCGCGCAGCAGATCCTCGAGCGTCGCGATCAGGTCCCCGCGCAGCGAGCAGCAGAGACATCCGCCCGCGAGCGCGACGATCCCGTCCGCGACGTGCTCGACCAGCAGATGGTCGACGCCGATCTCGCCCGCCTCATTGACGACCACGGCCGCGTCGGCGAGCGCCGGGTCGCGCAGCAGCCGGTTGAGCAGCGTGGTCTTGCCGGCGCCGAGAAAGCCGGTGAGCATGAAGACGGGAATGGGGTCGGGTCGCCGGGACGTCATCGGACAGATGTGGCGCGTGCGGCGCGACGTTGCAAAGGCGCCAGCCTGCCGATCGGAGCGGGACGCCTTTGGCGCCGCGCGCCAGCCGCCCGCGCCTGTCGCCCCGTCAGTTCGGCCGCCCGTCCGCCGGGGCGGCGTTGCGATACATCGCGCCGGAGGCGGGGGCCCCGGCGGCGGAGGCGTTCAAGGCCGGCTTGAGGTCGATCTTGACGCGGCCCTCCTTGGTCTTCGACGCGGAGGACGCGGTGGCCTTGCCCTTTTTCTTGCTCTTCGCCGCCTTCAGCGACTTCACCTTCGCCGAGCCGGGCTTGACGGCCTTGCCCGCGAGCGGCGAGCCGGCGTTCGGCTTTTGGGCGAAGGCCGGCGCGTCCTCGTCGACGCCGCTCGGCTTCGCCGCGACCTTTTCGGCGCCCGGCGCCGCCGTGGCGTAGACCATCACCGGCGACACCGGAATCTTCGCCATCAGCGTCTCGCGCCAGGGATGCCCCTTCGGGTCCAGCTTGCGGGCCGCGCGCATCTTGGCGGTCGACTTGCCGCACATCGTCTCGCGCAGGTCGACGGGGAAGGCGGAATCGCCGCCGGGCAGGCTCGCCAGGGTGCCCCGCGCCATGGTGGCCGCGAAGCCGCGCTCGAAGGCGTCGATCGCGGTCTCGGAGCGCTCGATCGGCGTCGGCGAACCCAGCACCACGGCCACGAGATGGCGGCCGCCGCGCGTCGCCGTCGCCACGACGTTGAAGCCGGACGAGCAGACGTAGCCGGTCTTCATGCCGTCCGCGCCGGGGTAGCGGCCGATCAGGCCGTTATGGTTGCGCAGGACGCGGTCGCCGATCTTGATCGCTTCGAGGTTGAACAGGCCGGCATAGCCGGGGTGGTCGCGGTAGAGCGCCATCGCGAGCACAGCCATGTCGCGCGCGGTCGTGCGCTGCAGATCCGGGCCGGGCTTCACGGGCAGGCCGTTCGGGTTGACGAAGTTCGAATTGGTCATGCCGATCTGGCGCGCCGTGCGGTTCATGTCGGCGACGAAGCCGTCGACCGAACCGGACACGCCTTCGGCCAGCAGGAAGGCGATGTCGTTCGCCGACTGCACCATCAGCATCTTGAGCGCGTCGTCGACGGTCACCGTCTGGCCGACCTGGAAGCCCATCTTGCTGGGCGGCTCGGCTTGCGCGCGCTCGGAATAGATCAACGGCGTCTGCGGGGTGATCCGGCCGGCCTTGATCGCGTTGAGCACGACATAGGTCGTCATCAGCTTGGTCAGCGAGGCCGGGTACCAGGCCGCCGTGGCCTCGTTGGCCTCGAGCACGGCGCCGGTGTTGACGTCGGCGACGAGAAGGGGGTTCGCGCTCAGCGTCGAAGGCGCGAAGGCGCACAGCAGGGCGAAGGCGGACGCCGCGAGGCGGCGGCGGATCGACGTCGTCATGGGCGGACTCAAAACCTGTGCTTGCGGTCGGCGGCGCGGCGTCATGCGCCTCGGCGCGGCCGGCGACCTCCCGGACACCCTCTTGGACGCCCCATGCTTACCGGCAGACGGCGCAAAAATCCAATCACCCCGCCTCGATCCTGTCCGTGAGCGGCGCCCTCGCGGCGGGCTTCTCCCGCGCCAGCGCCTGGGCCGCGACCAGCCGCGCGAACGGACCGCCGGCGCCGGCGAGCGCGTCGAAGGATCCGCGCTCGACGATCCGTCCGTGGTCGAACACGAGCACCAGATCGGCGCTCCGGACGGTGGCGAGGCGGTGCGCGATGACGAGCGTGGCGCGCCCCGCCCGCGCCGTGTCGAGCGCCGCCTGAACGCGCGCCTCGGTGCCGGCGTCGAGCGCGCTGGTCGCCTCGTCGAGCACCAGAATCGGCGGATCCTTCAACAGCACGCGGGCGATCGCGAGCCGCTGGCGCTCGCCGCCGGAGAGCGAGGCTCCGCGTTCGCCGAGCACGGTCGCGAACCCCTCCGGCAGGCGGCGGACGACGTCGAGCGCCTCGGCTTTCGCGCAGGCCGCCTCGAGCTCGGCCTCGGTCGCATCGGGCTTGCCGACCCTGAGATTGTCGGCGATCGAGCGCGCAAACAGCATCGGCTCCTGAAATACCACGCCGACGTTCCGCCTCAAGCCGTCGAGGGTCATGTCGCGGATGTCGACGCCGTCGATCGTCACGCGGCCGGCCTGCGGGTCGAAGGAGCGGGTGAGCAGAGCGAGCGCAGTCGACTTGCCGGAGCCCGTCGCGCCGACCAGCGCGACCATCCGGCCGGGCCGGGCCTCGAAGGCGACGTCGACCAGCGTGGGACGCGCGGGCTCGTAGGCGAAGGAGACGTTTTCGAAGGCGATGCGTCCCTGGAGCCGGCCGGGGTCGCGGGCGTCGGCGCGTTCCGCGACCTCCGGCGCGACGTCGACGAGGTCGAGCAGCTCGCCGATGCGCGGGGCGTTGAGCAGGAAGGCGTTGATCAGGCCGACCGCCTCGCCGAGACGGCTGACCACCAGCGTCGCGAGCGCGGCGAAGGTGACGATGTCGCCGACGCTCGCCAGGCCCTGGGCGTTGAGAGCGGCGCCGGCCAGCACCACGCCGAGCACGGTCAGCGTGCCGGCGGCGGGCGTCGCGGCGGCGGCGTAGGCCCACCAGGACAGCACCGGCATCTGGGCGTCGAGCAGCCGCTGCATGACGGAGCGCACCGCCTCCATCTCGGCCTTCGCCCGCGCGAAGCTCTGCACCACCGCCACCTGGGCGACGGCGTCGGCGGCGTGCTGGATCACGTCGGAATGGTGGCTTTCGACGTTCTCCTGCTGGGTCTGGGTGGCGCGCAGCAGCAGCGCGATCCCGATGCCGAACACGATCACGAGCGCGATCAGGATCACGCCGAGCCAGAGATTGAGAGCGAGACTGGCGGGCAGCAGCGCCACCAGCCCGATCAGCGTGGCGCAGCCCGAGCGGAAGAACGACAGCCAGACGTCGGCGAGCGCGTTGGCGCCGACCGTCAGCGCCTTGACGATGCGTCCCGAATGGGTGCGGCGATGAAAGCTCAGCGGCAGCGTCAGCACATGGCCGAAGGCGCTCGTCATCACCGCGAGGCGGCGGCGATGCGACATCCGATCGGCGTGCAGGCCGACCAGCACCCGGCCGCCGATCGCCGCGAGCGCGATCGCGGCCCACAGCGCTGCGATCTGCGGGATGCCGGCCCCGCCGCGCGTCAGCGCGTCGACGATGCGGCCGAACAGCACCGGCTCCGCGAAGGCCGCGAAGGCGAGCCCCACATTGCCGGCGACGAGCCAGGCTGCGAGCCGCTTCTCGTCTCCGAGCAGGGCGATGGTGCGGGCGTAGGTGGCGAACACGCTGCGCGGGGCGGCGCCTCTGGACTGCCGGGCCGTCATGATCGGAGAGGCGGCGCCGCGCGCGGCTCGGCGCTGGGAAGGGGAGAGATCGGTAACCTCCGCTAAGAAATCGTTACGCCCGGACGCATTGGTTAACGGCTTGTTTACCCTGTCGGTCAACAGTCCCCCCTGGGCGAAGCGACGCGCGTGGCGTCGTCAACGGCTCGTAAAGCTTTCGTCCGGAGACGGGACGCAAAGCGCTCGGGGTGGGGGCAGATGAGCGTGAGCGATTCGAGGGGCCGCCGTGGCTATCCGTCTGCGCCGGACGAGAGCGGCGAGCATCGGCTGGCGGAGCTGGCGCAGCGCCTGACCGACGCCCGCCGGAGCGGAGACCCGGCCCCGGAGGAGCTCGAGCGGCTTGTCGCGATGCTCGCCGAGCGTGACATCGAGCCGGGCGATCGACTGACCCGCGCTCTCGAAGGCCTGGCCCGGTGGGCCGACACCGCGAAGACCCAGACGGCCGCCCCACGTGCGCCGTCCGCGCCCGCGCGGCCCGCGGCCGAAGCCTACGACAAGCCGCGCCGGGAGACGGCGTCGCAGCCGATCGCGTCGCTCCGTTCGGCGCTCGCCGAGATCGCCGCGCGCCAGAAGGCGCTCGACCTCGACGAGGAGGAGCCGATCGCGGGCCGTCGCCCCGCGACGCGGCCGGGCGACGAGGACCTCTCCCCGCGCCTCACGCCCCACGCGAAGTGGGAGCCCGCGCCGCGCAACTCCCAGCCGCAGACCCGCTGGGACGAGCCGACGATCCGCTCGAGCCCTGTGACCGAGACGCCGAAGCGGGCCGCCCCGGAGGCCCCCGCCGCCGACGCGGCCGCCATCCGCGCGCTGCGCGACGAGATCGACCGCCTCGCGCATGCGGTCGACGAACTGCCGACCCGCATCGAGATCGACGCGCTGGTGCGTGAGATGTCGACCTTGGCCGGCCGCCTGACCGACGCCCGTCCCGCCCGCCTCGACGCCGATTCGCTGCATGCGATCGACGCGCTGGTCGCCGGCGTCGAGCGCATGCGCGGCGACGCCGCGAGCCCGCAGATGGTGGCGCGCCTCGGCGAGGAGCTCGCCGCGATCGCCGACCGGATCGACGCGCTCGGACCGAGCAACGCGACGGCCGTCGACGCGCTCGCGCGCCAGGTCGACGAGGTCCGCTCCGAGCTCGACCAGTTCCCGCGCAGTTCCGCGGTCGATCGCCTCGCCGAGGAGATTCACGCCGTCATCGGCCGTCTCGACGCCCAGGAGCGCTCCGCGGCGCCCGTCCGCGAGGCGGTCGCCGGACTGTCCGGCCAGGTCGAGGCGCTGCACGGCAAGATCGCCTCGATCGCCGACGCCGCGCGCGTCCGCGGCGACGAGATCGGCCGCGTCAACGAAGCCTTCCTCGCCGAGCTCGAGAGCCTGCCGCGCGCGGAGGCGGTGCAGAGCCTCGGCCGCCAGATCGACGAACTGACGAAGGACATGAAGACGCGCTCGTCCCAGGCGCCGGCGCTGCGCGCGGTCGAAGGGCTGGCCGGCAAGGTCGACGCGCTCGAAGGCAAGCTCGACGCTATCGCCGAGGAGACCCGCGCCCGCGGCGCGGACGCCGAGCGCATGGCGGAAGGCCGCGACGGCGAGGTCGAACGCCTCGTCGAGGTCGTGCGCTCCGAGATCGCCGCCGTCGCCCGGCCCGACGCCTTCGACACGCTCGGCCGCCAGATCGAACAGCTCACGGCGAGCCTCTCCGCCCGCCGCTCCGAGCCCGTTCCGGCCTTCGCCGCCGTGCTGTCGGGCAAGCTCGACGCCATCGCCGCGACCGTCGCCGAACGACCGCAGGCGGCTTCCGTCCCGGCCGAGCTCGCCGCGAAGCTCGACGCGATCGCCGTCAGCGTCGCGCGCCGCGAGCCGGCCCCGGTGTTCCCTCCGGAGGCCTCCGCCAAGCTTGACGCCATCGCGGCGGCCACGCAGGCGCGCGCGGGCTCCTTGGAGCGGGTCGAGGCCGCCGTGGCCTCGATCGCCGAGCAGCTCGTGCAGATCAGGCCCGCCGGCGGATCGGACGACGGCGTCGCCGCGATCGAGGCGCAGGTCGCCCGGATCGTGGACGGGCTCGAGCACAATGACGGCCGTCTCGACGATTTGCACGAGGCCTTCACCGGTCTGGCGGCGCGGATCGAGCACAGCTGCGCCGATCTCGGCGTCCACGCCGCAAACAGCGCCTCGGACGCCGTGCGCGCGGCGATCGGCGACGTGGCCGGCGGCGGCGACGTCGCCCGCGAGATTTCGCAGGCGCTCCAGGATCTCCGCCGCTCCGCCTCGCAGAGCGAACGCCGCACCGCCGAGACGCTCGAGACCGTGCGCGACACGCTCGAGCGCCTGATGGAGCGCATGGAGGAGGGCGGCCTCGGCCGTTCCGGCGCTGCGTTCGAAACACTCGCCTCCTTCACGGCCGAGCGGCCGGGCGCCTCCGAGCCGGCGGCCGCCGACGCCACCGAAGCGGCGCGCGCCGCCGCTCGCCGGGCGATGACCGACGCCGGCGACGGTGAATTCGCTTCCCTGGCGCGCAAGACCCGCCCGGCGCCCGAGCCGGAGCCCTTCCGTCCAATCGCCGACCTCGCGCCCGATTTCCCGCTGGAGCCCGGCTCGCAGCCTAAGATCGCGCGCGAGGCCGCGCGGATCGAAGGACGGGACGCTCCGCGGATCGAGACGGGCGAGGGGCCGCGGGTCGAGATCGAACCGGACCTGCGCGCCTCCGGCCAGTCGACCGCCGCGTCCTTCATCGCCGCCGCGCGCCGCGCCGCGATCCAGCCGAGCCCCGAAGAGCCGGAGCTCGCGGAGCCCAAGACCCGCAAGGCGCGTCGCGCGGCCAGGTCGTCGGCGAAGCTCGGCGGCGCGCTCGCCATGCTGAAGGCGCGCAAGCGGCCGGTGCTGCTCGGCGTCGCCGCCACCCTGATCGTGCTCGCAGCCCTCTATGTCGCGAGCGGCATCACGCGCGCGCCGGCGCCGCGGCTGCAGGGCGAGCCCGTTCCCCGCGCCGAGGAGCCGGCTCCTTCCGCCGAAGCGCCTGCGGCGGAGCCCGCCCGTCCGGCCCAGCCCGGCCTGTCCGCCCCGGCCGAGCCCGCTCCGACCGAGCCCGCGCCGACCGAGCCGGCGCAGCCTCCCGTCGACGCCGCGCCGCCTCCCGCCGAGCCCGCGCCCAAGCCGCGCGCCGAGCTCGCGCCGCCGCGCGCGGCGGCGGCCGACCTCACCCCTTACGCCTTCGCCGGCGCCGAGACCGCGCCGATGGCGCTCGCTCCGGCCAAGCCCGCCGAGCCGCTCGTCACCGGTTCGGTGGCGCGCGGCGGGGACGCGCTGCCGGACTCGATTGGCGGCTCCACCCTCCGCCTCCGGGCCGCCCAGGGCGACCCCTCCGCGCAGCTCGAGATCGCCGATCGTCTGCTGAACGGGCGCGGCGCTCCGGCGGACCCGGCCGCCGCCGCCCGCTGGCTCGAGAAGGCGGCGGTCCAGGGCCTGGCCCCCGCCCAGCACCGGCTGGGCAGCCTGTACGAGAAGGGCGTCGGCGTGCCGCGCGACCTCTCGACCGCCCGCCGCTGGTACGAACAGGCCGCGGCCTCCGGCAATGTCCGCGCCATGCACAATCTCGGCGTGGTGCACGCCGAAGGCGGGCTGGGCAAGCCGGATCTCGTCGCCGCCGCGACCTGGTTCCGCATGGCGGCCGAGCGCGGTCTGGTCGACAGCCAGTTCAATCTCGCGGTGCTCTCGGCGCGCGGCGTGGCCGGCAAGCGCAATCTGACGGACGCCTACAAATGGTTCGCGCTCGCCGCGGCCCAGGGCGACCAGGACGCCGTCCGCAAGCGCGACGAGGTCGGCAAGGCGCTGGGCGCCCAGCTTCCGGCGGCGCAGGCCGCGGTCGACGGCTTCCGGGCGCGCGAGGTCGACGCCGCCGCGAATGAGGCGCCGACGCCTCCCGGCGGCTGGGACCATGTCGCCGCCAAGCGCAAGGACAAGCCGTCGCAGCGGTGATCCCCGACCGCTCCGCCGGGCATTGACAAGCCGGCCTGCGCCGGGCGTAACGCCTTGAGGCGCCCCCGTCTTCGGGGATCGCGCCGAGGCGTTGCGCCCCGCGGCGGTCCGAATGCAGATCTACCTTCCGATCGCCGAACTGCCGGTCAACGTCCTGCTGGTGATCGGCATGGCGCTCGCGGTCGGCTTCATCTCCGGCATGTTCGGCATCGGCGGCGGCTTCCTCATGACGCCGCTGCTGATCTTCATCGGCATCCCCACCGCCGTCGCCGTCGCCTCGGAGGCGCCGCAGATCGCCGCCTCCGCCTTTTCCGGCATGCTGGCCTATTGGCGGCGCGGCGCGATCGACGTGAAGCTCGGCCTCGTGCTGCTGGTCGGCGGCGTCGCCGGCTCCGGGCTCGGCGTCTGGTTCTTCAACGCCATGCGCGACGCCGGCCAGCTCGAGGCGATCATCGCGGTCGCTTACGTCGTCGTGCTGGGCGCGATCGGCGGGCTGATGCTGGTCGAGTCCGTCCGCACGGTCTCGCGCCGCGGAGCCCCGCCTCCGCCGCGGCGCCGGGAGGGCCGCTCGGTCGTGGACCGTCTGCCGCTGAAGATGCGGTTCCGCCGCTCGATGATCGTCGTCAGCGTCATCCCGCTGCTGGCGCTCGGCCTGTTCATCGGCTTTGTCGGCGCCGTGCTCGGCATCGGCGGCGGCTTCCTGTTGGTGCCGGTGCTGGTCTACGTCTTCCGCGTGCCGACGGCGGTCGTCGTCGGCACCTCGCTGTTCCAGATCCTCGTGACCATGATCGCGGCGACCTTCCTGCACGCGACGACCAACGCCTCGGTCGACGCGGCGCTGGCCGTCCTGCTGATGCTCGGCGGGTCGATCGGCGCGCAGTTCGGCGTGCGGGCCGGCCAGAAGATGCGCGGCGAGCATCTGCGCCTGCTGCTCGCGCTGCTGCTGCTCGCGGTCGGCGCCCGGTTCCTCGCCGATCTCACCGTCCGGCCGGCGGATCCCTTCTCGGTCGTCGCCGCGGAGCCCCGCTCGTGATCCGCGGGCTCGTTCCGGTCGCGCTCGCGCTCTTCGCGACGATGACGCCCGCCCGCGCCGCGTCGGAGCGCCTGCTGCTGACGCTCTCCTCCGACCGCGTCGTGATCGCGTCGAACTACGCCGGCGCCGACATCACGCTGTTCGGCGCCGTGCGGCCGGAGGGCGCGGCCGCGGCGCGTCCCGGACCCTACGACCTCATCGTCACCACGCGCGGTCCCCTCGAAACCCTGACCGTGCGCGAGAAGGGCCGCGTCGCGGGCCTCTGGTTGAACCGCGACAGCCGCTCGTTCCTCCACGCGCCGTCCTATCTCAGCGTGCTGTCGAACCGCCCGCTGGAGGCCGTCGCCGACGCCAGCCTTCGCGCCCGCGAAGAGCTCGGCCTGGCTGAGACGCTCGCCGCCCCCGGGCGCGGGTCGGCCGAGATGCCCGCAGCCGAAGCCGCGCGCTTCGCCGCCGCCCTGCGGCGCCTGCAGACCGCGCGCGCGCTGTGGCGCGAGGATCCCGAAGGCGTGAGCTTTCTCGACCCCGCTCTGTTCCGCGCGACGCTGCGGCTTCCGCCCGACACGCCTCTCGGCGACTACCAGGTCGAGGCGAGGCTGTTTTCGGCCGGCGAGCCGATCGCCCGCGAGACCATCGCCTTCCATGTCGTCAAGGCCGGCTTCGAGGCGCGCGTCGCCGAGCTCGCGGAGACCCGGCGCGTCGCCTACGCCGCGGCGACCGCGACGCTCGCGCTCCTGTTCGGCTGGCTCGCGAGCGTTATGTTCCGGCGCGACTGAGGTTGAGGCCGGGGCCCGCCATGACGCTCATCGCCTCCGAACCGATTGCCGATGACCGCGAGGCGCCGACGGTTCCGCTCGCGCTCGGGCTCGGCGGGCTCGCGCCGTTCATCGGCCTCGCCTTGGCGATCGCGCTGGGCTACCGCGATCTCCTCGGCGTCGACGCCGCCTTCGCCCTCGTCGCCTATGGCGCGACGATTCTGTCGTTTCTGGGCGGCGTGCATTGGGGGCTCGCGCTCAGGCATCCGTCGGCGGAGATGCGCGTCGCGCTCTACGTCGCCGCCGTGGTTCCGCCGCTGTGGGCCTGGGTCGGGCTGCTCGCGGGCGGCGCCCCGGGTCTCGGCCTGCTCGCCGCGGGCCTCGCCGCGCACGGCGTCGTCGACGCGACCCGGGCCAACCGCTTCGCCGCGCCGCGCTGGTACCCGCGGCTTCGGCTGCTGCTCGCCATGCTGTCGACGATCGCGGTGACCGCAGCCGCCGTCGTCGTCGCCCATGCATAAGAATGTCACGGTCTCTGATGCAGGGATGGGCATCGGATTGAAACGGCGTGCGCGCTGATGATAGTTTCGAAGCGATCGGTTCTCGCCCTGGGGGCTTCGGGTCTGTTGGTTGTCAGCGTTTTTCGTCCTCGGGCGCGGCTCGCGTGGACCGCGTTCGTCGCGGCGGCGCTCGCGATCTCGGTTCAGCCGGCCTTCGCCGCGGATCCCGCTCCTGCGGCCTCCGAGCGCGTGGAGGCGGCCTGGACCGATCCGCTGACCTTCACGTCGCCGTTCTCGTCCTGCAACATGAACTGCGCGGTCCACGTCTTCGCCGGCGCCTATATGAAGTCGTCGATGACCTCGATCTTCCTGAAGGGCCGCTCCCCCTCGAGCTACTCGGTGGGAGGCTCGACATTCGTGGGCGCCGACTTCTCCCGCGAGGTGGTCCGCTACGGCGATCTCTGGGCGTTCGAGACCGAGATCGGCATGGGCAAGCGCTTCGGCGGGCAGACCGAGGTCGAAGCCTGGGCCGCGCTCTACTGGCGCTGGAAGGAGTTCCCCTGGAACGACGTCGTCCGCACGTCGGTCGCCGTGTCGACGGGACTGAACTACGCCTCCGACGTCTCCCGCGTCGAGCGCGAGAAGTCGCCGGACCATCAGTCCAGGCTGCTGCACTATCTGTCCCCCGAAATCACCTTCGGGCCGCCCAGCAATCCCAATCTCGACCTTGTCGTCCGATTCCATCACCGCTCGGGCGGCGAGCTCGGCGTGTTCGACAACACGGCGGGCGGCTCGCAATACATCACCGCGGGCATGCGCTACCACTGGTGAGCGAGGCGCCGGCCGGCCTGGTCGGCCCGCGAATGCACGCGCGCTTCGCCGTCGTCCCGGGCCTGTCCCGGGACCCATAACCACGACGGCGCTCGACTGGGCTCGACGCGGCGGCAATGGATTCCGGGACAGGCCCGGAATGACGGCCTTGGGTGGCGCGGCCCAAGTGTGAGGCCGTCCGGTCTAAAAACTCAGTCCGGCCTGAGGCCCCAGCCGGCGACGGCGTAGACGCCGGTCTCGCCCAGCATCCAGGCGGTGAGGGAGCCAGCCGCGAACAGGCCGCCGAAAGCGGCGTCGCGCACGTTCAGCCCGCCGGCATAAGCCCCGAACGCCGGCAGCACCACGCGCGCGCCGTCGGTCGCGAAGCAGCGCCGCCGCAGGGCCCGGCCGCGCACGGCCACCTTGGCCACGGGGTGCAGATGGCCGGCGAGCTCTCCGGGGCTGGCGCCGGCCTTCGGCTCGTGACGCAGCGTCAGCGTCCCGATCCCGGTCTCCGCGCAGGCCTCGCCGCCGCAGCCGACCGGCGGCTCGGGATCGTGGTTGCCGGCGACCCAGATCCAGTCGCGGCCGGACTGCAGCGCGGCGAGCGTCTCGCGATCGCCGTCCGCGAGCCGCTGCGGCCCGCCGCGGTCGTGAAAACTGTCGCCGAGCGCGATCACGGCCCGGGGACGATAGGTCTCGACGAGGCGCGCGAGCCGGGCGAGCGTCGTCGCCGTGTCGTAGGGCGGCAGGAACTGCCCGCGCCGCGCGAAGGACGAGCCTTTCTCGAGATGCAGGTCCGCGACGATCAGCGCGGCCGAGCCGGGCTCGTAGAGCGCGCCGGACGGGTGAGCGATCAGCGCGACGCCGGCGACGTCGATCGTGGGCTCGAGCGCGTCTTGGCGGGGAAGGGCGGCGGACAGAATCATCCGGCGGAACGTAGCAGGAACCCGGCGAGCCGGTCCATGCCACGACGGCAGCGACTCGGACGAGCCGGCGTTTCCTCAGCGCTTCGTAGCGTCCGGAACGGCGGTGTGCTGCGCCATCCCCCAGCCCAGCGCGGCGGCGAAGATTCCGAACATGGCGAGCACCCCCGCCACCACGATCACGGTCTCCAACGGCATCTGCGTGTCTCCTCTTCGACGAGAGGAGTTTCGTCGGGTTTCGCGACGGCGCTTTGATCCCGATCAAGACGGCCGCGCGAAGCGTCGCCGCGGCCGTCAGACCGGCCCCATGGCTTCCGCCACCAGCGTCTCGGCCGCCTCGCGCAGCAGCACGTCCTGCGCCGCGCCGTAGACCGGCTCCCGGCCCACCTCGAGCAGGATCGGGACCGCGAGCGGCGAGACCCGGTCCAGGGCGCGATGGGTGATCTTCGCCTTGGTTCGGGCCAGAAACTCCGACACCCGTTCGAGATCGATCAGGCCGCGCGAGGCGTCGGCCCAGGCCGCCCGCAGCAGCACGTGGTTCGGCTCGTGGCGGCGCAGCACGTCGTAGATCAGGTCGGTCGACATCGAGATCTGTCGGCCCATCTTGCGCGGCGCGCCGACCACGTTGCGCTCGATCAGCCCGCCGATGATCGCGCAGCTGCGGAAGGTCCGCTTCATCAGCGCGCTCTCTGCCATCCAGGCCTCGAGGTCGTCGCCCAGCATGTCCTCGTCGAACAGCTGGTCGAGCGACAGCAGGCCGCCGTCGATCATCGCGGAGAGGTCGTTCAGCCCCCAGATCGCAAGCGCATGGTCGCTCGCGACGAAGCCGAGCGGCCGGGCGTGCGCCCTCTCCAGCCGGCGCGTCAGCAGCATGCCGAGCGTCTGGTGCGCGAGCCGGCCCTCGAACGGGTAGGCGACGAGAAAGTGCTTTCCCGCCCGCGGGAAGGTTTCGACCAGGAGCTTGTCGCGGTCAGGAACGAGCGAGCGCTCCGCCTGATAGGCCAGCCATTCGCGCACCTGATCGGGAAGCGCGCACCAGCTCGCGGGATCGTCCAGCATCGCCCGCACGCGCGCCGCGACGCCGGTCGTGAGCGGCATGCGCCCGCCGACATAGGTCGGCACCTTCGGGTTCTCGGAGGCGGACCGCGAGACATAGATCTCGTTCTCGATCAGCGCCTCGTATTTCAGCACCTCGCCGGCGAACATGAAGGTGTCGCCGGGCGACATGCCGGCGACGAAATACTCCTCGATTTCGCCGAGCGTGCGCCCGCCGTAACTCGCCTTGCCGACCGCGCCCCCGGCGGCGCGGCGCACCTTGCCGAGCCGGACCTTGTAGGAGACGGCCTCGATGATGGTGCCGACGTTCATCCGCCAGCTTTGCGCGACCCGCGGGTTCGAGACGCGCCAGAGTCCGTCGCCGGTCTTGCGGATCTTGGCGAAGCGCTCATAGGAGCGCAGCGCGTAGCCGCCGGTCGCGACGAAGGCGACGACGTCGGCGAAGGTCGCGCGGTCCAGGGCTGCGTAAGGAGCCGCGGAGGTCACTTCGGCGAACAGCGCGTCCTCGTCGAAGGGCCCGCCGCAGGCGACGCCGAGCACGTGCTGGGCGAGGACGTCGAGCGAACCCTCCTTCGTCGCCTCCGCGTCCTGCTCGCCGTCGAGCGCCGCCGCCCGGACCGCCTCGCATTCGATGACCTCGAAGCGGTTGGCGGGCACGAGGATCGACTTCGAGGGCTCGTCGAGCCGGTGGTTCGCGCGCCCCGTCCGCTGCAGCAGGCGCGAGGAGCCCTTCGGCGAGCCGATCTGGACGACGAGATCGACGTCGCCCCAGTCGATCCCGAGGTCGAGGGTGGAGGTGCAGACCACCGCCTTGAGGCGGCCCTCGCCCATCGCCGCCTCGACCTTGCGGCGCTGGCCGACGTCGAGCGAGCCGTGGTGGAGCGCGATCGGCAGCGTGTCTTCGTTCAGCCGCCACAGCTCCTGGAACACGACCTCGGCCTGCGCCCGCGTGTTGGCGAAGACGAGCGTCACGCCGTGCGCCTTGATCGCCTCGTAGACCTCCGCCAGCGCATGGCGCGCCACATGGCCGGACCAGGGAAGCCGCCCGTCGGTCGCGTGGATCGAAATGTCCGGCGCCGCGCCGCCGCCGATCCGCACGAGATCGGCGAGCGGGGGTCCCCGCCGCGGGTCGACCAGCCAGCGGCGCAGCTCGTCCGGCGCCCTCACCGTCGCCGAAAGGCCGACCGTGACGGCCTCGGGCGCCAGCGCCCGGACACGGGCGAGCGCCAGCGCGAGCTGGTCGCCGCGCTTGGTCGGCGCGAGCGCGTGCAATTCGTCGACGACGATGCGGCGCACCGTCTCGAACAGCCGCCCGGCGCCGGGATCGCCGATCAGCAGCGCCATCTGCTCGGGCGTGGTCAGCAGGATGTCCGGCGGCCGCTCCTTCTGCCGCTTGCGGCGCGAGGCCGGCGTGTCGCCGGTGCGGCCCTCGATGGTGACGGCGAGCCCCATCTCGGCGACCGGCCGGTCGAGATTGCGCGCGACGTCGACCGCGAGCGCCTTCAGCGGCGAGACGTAGAGCGTGTGGACGCCGTCATTGCCGGCGCGCGGCGCCTGCGCGAGCTCGACAAGGCTCGGCAGGAAGCCCGCGAGCGTCTTGCCCGCGCCGGTCGGCGCGATCAGCAGCGCGTCGCGGCCCGCGCGGGCGAGGCCCATCAGTTCGAGCTGGTGCGGGCGGGGGGTCCAGCCGCGGCCGGCGAACCACCGCATGAAGCGGTCGGGCAGCACGTTCGCGGCGGCGGGGATGGGGCCAGGGACGGTCACGTCCCTCAGATAAGCGCGGCGCGCGGCGCGGGGAGGGCGCCGCCGGCCGACGCGCCGCTTGATTGCGCGGCGCGAACCCGAAAGAGTGAGCCGTCGCGCCGACGTCATTGACCGGCTGTCGGCCCCCAAAGGATCTCGTCCTCCAATGTCGTTCGAACGACGCACGCTTCTGGAATCGACCGCCAGCCTCGCCCAGCTCGACCGCCGCTCGCGCGAGATCTTCCGCTCGATCGTCGACAGCTACCTCACGACCGGCGAGCCGCTCGGCTCGCGCAACATTTCGCGCCTGCTGACCGTCGCGCTGTCGCCGGCCTCGGTGCGCAACGTCATGGCGGACCTCGAGGCGGCGGGGCTGATCTACGCGCCCCATGTCAGCGCGGGGCGGCTTCCGACCGAGCTCGGGCTGCGGTTCTTCGTCGACGCCATGATGGAGATCGGCGACGTCAGCCCGGAGGATCGCGGCGCCATCGAGCGGCAGGTCAGCGCCGCGCGCCGCGACAACTCCTTCGAGGACGTGCTGACCGAGGCCTCGACGCTGCTCTCCGGCCTGTCCCGCGGTGCGGGCGTCGTGGTCGCCACCAAGCAGGATCCCGCGATCAAGCACATCGAGTTCGTCGCGCTCGAGCCGACGCGGGCGCTCGTCGTGCTGGTCGGCGAGGACGGCTCGGTGGAGAACCGGGTTCTCGACCTGCCCAAGGGATTGCCGAGCTCCGCGCTGGTCGAGGCCTCGAACTTCCTCAATGCGCGGATGCGCGGACGCACGCTCGGCGAGGCGCGGCTCGAGATCGAGTCGGCGCTGACGGCCGCGCAGTCCGAGCTCGACGAGCTCACGGCGCGCGTGGTCGCCGCCGGCCTCGCGAGCTGGGGCGGCGGGCCGGCCGGTTCGCTGCGCCAGCTGATCGTGCGGGGCCAGGCCAACCTGCTCGAAGACCTGAAGGCGATCGAGGACCTTGAGCGCGTGCGCCTGCTGCTCGAGGATCTCGAGGGCAAGAAGGAGGTGATCGACCTGCTCGGCCGCGCCGAGGAGGGCGACGGGGTGCGCATCTTCATCGGCTCGGAGAACAAGCTGTTCTCGCTCTCCGGCTCGTCGATGATCGCGGCCCCGTTCCGCGACGGCGACAAGAAGATCGTCGGCGTGCTCGGCGTCATCGGTCCGACCCGTCTGAACTACGCCCGCATCGTCCCGATGGTCGACTACACCGCGCGGGTCGTCGGCAGCCTGCTCAGCCAGGGATGAGCCCGCGGCGGCGCCGCTTTGGTAACCACGGCGACGGTCCAGTCGGCCGCGAGGCTTTATTTAAAAATTCGGGATTACTCTTCTATCGGTTCGTTCGCAGGAGGTTCCGGCGATGAGCGCATACGAGGCCACGGCTGACGAAGATGGACGGCTCGCCGCCCTGGCGCGCTACGACATCCTCGACACGCCTCCCGAGGAAGCGTTCGACCGCATCACGCGTCTCGCGCAGAAGATCTTCCACGCGCCGATCGCGACCGTGTCGCTGCTCGACGGCCATCGGCAGTGGTTCAAATCCGCCCAAGGCCTGACGGCCTCCGAGACGCCCCGCGACATGGCCTTCTGCAATGTGCCGATCCAGCGGCGTGCGCCGCTCGTGGTGCACGACGCCGCGGCCCATCCCGAGTTCCGCGACAACCCGATGGTGGTGGGCGAGCCCCACATCCGCTTCTACGCCGGCGCGCCGCTGAAATCGCCGGACGGGCATGTCGTCGGCACGCTCTGCGTGATGGACCGGGAGCCGCGGACCTTCGACGACGCCGATCTCGCCGTGCTGATCGACCTCGCGCACATCGTGACCGACGAACTCGAACTCCGGCTGCTCGCCAATGTCGACTCCCTCACCGGCGCGCTGTCGCGGATCGCGTTCCGCGAGGAGGCCGGCCGCGCCGTGGCGCTCGCGAAGCGTCACAAGCATCCGTTCAGTCTTGTCGTGCTCGATCTCGACCACTTCAAGCAGATCAATGACGAGCATGGCCACGCCTTCGGCGACACCGTGCTCGCCCGGATGGCCGCCGCCTGCCTGCGCGAGCTGCGCACGTCGGACGCGATCGGCCGCATCGGCGGCGAGGAGTTCGCGATCCTGCTGCCGCATGCCGGCGCCAAAGCCGCGCAGGACGTCGCCGAGCGCCTGCGCCGCGCGGTCGCGGCGGAGCATGTCGTGGCGCAGGGCGTCGTCATCCCCGTCACGGCGAGCCTCGGCCTCGCCAGCGTCACGCGCGTCACGACCGATTTCGACGGCCTGCTCGCTCATGCCGAGGCCGCGCTGTCCGAGGCCAAGGCTGCCGGGCGGAACCGCGTCGTCGCGTCGCGAGTCTCGAACGACGCCGTGGAGGCGGTCGGACAGCGCGTTTTCAAGGGCGGCCGCATCCTGTTCAACCATGGCATGTCGAGCCGCGACTGCACGATCCGCACCCAGTCCGACGTCGGCGCAGGCATCGACGTCGCCGACGCCAGCGGGTTGCCGGAGCGCTTCGATCTGCAGATCGGGGCGGATCGCACGCTGATCAGCTGCCGCATCCTGAAGCTCACCAGCCGGCGGGTCGAGGTGGCGTTCGAATAGGGAGGCCCGCGGCCGCTATTCCCCCTCGAGCGCCCGCTTGATCGCCTTGAGGTCGCGCCAGGCGAGCTTCTTCTGGGCGGGGCTCCTCAGAAGATAGGCCGGGTGCAGCGTCGCCATCGCCTTGATGCGGCGGCCGGTCTCGTAGTCGAGCCAACGGCCGCGCAGCTTCAGGATGCCGTCTTTCGCCCGGAACAGGCTCGACGCCGCGGCGCCGCCGAGCGCGACCAGAACGTCGGGGTCGCAGAGCTCGATCTGGCGGCGGATGAAGGGCAGGCAGGTCTCGGTCTCCTGCGGCGTCGGCGTGCGGTTGCCGGGCGGCCGCCACGGAATGACGTTCGCGATGTAGACCGCCGACCGGTCGAGCCCGATCGCCGCGAGCATCTGGTCGAGCAGTTGGCCGGAGCGGCCGACGAAGGGCAGGCCGGAGAGGTCCTCCTCCCGCCCCGGCGCCTCGCCGACCAGCATCAGCTTCGCGCCCGGCGCGCCATCGGAAAAGACGGTGCGGCTCGCGGTCGCCTTCAGCGCGCAGCCCTCGAAGCGTTCGAGGATCGCGCGCAGCTCGTCGAGCGAGGCGGCGGAGGCCGCGGCCTCGCGCGCGGCGGCGGCGGTCTGGTCCGGCGAGGCGAGCCGCGCGGCAGGGTCGCCGGCCAGGCGGACGACGCTCGGCGCGACGGCCGTCGCAAATCCCGCCGGCGGCTCCGGCGCGCGCGCGATCGCCGGCGCCGCGCGCGCGGCGCTCTGGGCGTAGCGGTCCTGCGGCGTCTCCTCGATCGCGACGTCGACGCCCATGGCGACGTACCATTCGAGCAGAGCTCGGGCGTCGTGAGGCGTGGGCGGGGGAGCGGACATCGGCCGATCTTAGCCGCCGCCGATCGCGCCGTCGCGCGGCTTCGCGTCGTCGACCGCGCGCTCCAGCCCGCCGACGGCCTCGGGCGCCTCGTCGCGGAAGGCGATCCCGGGGCCAAGCGAAGGTCGCCGCGGCGGGGCGCTCCAGTATTCGCCGGCTCCATGTCCGGCGTATGCGTGTGAATATCGGACAATTCGACCAAAATTGTCATGGACGGTCGAGCTGAACAGGGGTTCACTGCGCGCCAGCTGGATGTCGTCGTTCGATGCGTCTAGCCATATCAGGGGGGTATTCAGGTGAGCGACGATCTTGTCCGGCGGGTGGTCGCCGAGTTCTTCGGCACGTTCTGGCTGACCTTCGGCGGCTGCGGCGCCGCCGTGCTGTCGGCGGCGTTTCCCGAGCTCGGCATCGGCTTTCTCGGCGTGTCCTTCGCCTTCGGCCTCACGGTGCTGTCGATGGCCTACGCCGTCGGCCACATCTCGGGCGGCCATTTCAACCCGGCGGTGACGCTCGGCCTCTGGTCGGCGGGGCGCTGCGCGAACCACCATGTGCTGCCTTATATCGTCGCCCAGGTGGCCGGCGCGATCATCGGCGCGGGGGCGCTCTACCTCATCGCCTCCGGCAAGGCCGGCTGGGTTCCCGCGGGCTTCGCCTCCAACGGCTATGGCGAGCTCAGCCCCGGAAAATACGCGCTCGGCGCCGGCTTCCTCACCGAGCTGCTCGCGACCTTCTTCTTCCTGTTCATCATCATCGGCACGACGTCGAAGGGCGCCGCCAGCGGCTTCGCCGGCATCCCGATCGGGCTTGCGCTGACGCTGATCCACCTCATCACCATTCCGGTCACGAACACCTCGGTCAATCCGGCGCGCTCGACCGGCCCCGCTTTGTTCGCCGGCGGCGAATACATCCTGCAGCTCTGGATGTTCTGGCTGGCGCCGATCGCGGGCGCCATGGTCGCGGGCCTGCTGGCGCGCTGGCTCTACGAGCCCTCGGGCATCGACGACACCACGGTGGTCGAGCAGCGGCACGTCTCCTGAAGCCTCGGGGGACGCGCGGGGCGACGGCCGGGCCGCCGCCCCCCTTCCGACGGTCATCTCGCCGCGGACTTTCGTCGCCCTAGCCTAGTCGTGCTGCGGATGCGAACGGTTCCAGACGCAGGGCGAAGCGCGTTGGGAGCGAGAGGCATGGCGGACGAGCCGGACGGGACGGAGACCAAGGCGGCCGCAGAGGCGCATGCCGGCGAGACGCCGAACCCGGCGCCGGAAGCCGATCTGCCCGAGCGCGAGTCGATGGATTTCGACGTCGTCGTGGTCGGCGCCGGCCCCGCCGGGCTCGCCGCCGCGATCCGGCTGAAGCAGCTCGACGAGAGCCTCTCGGTCGTCGTGCTGGAGAAGGGCTCCGAGGTCGGCGCCCACATCCTGTCCGGCGCGGTGATCGACCCCAAAGGCCTCGACGCCCTGCTGCCGGAGTGGCGCGACGCCTCGGACTTCGCGAAGTCCGAGGTCGTGGAGGACGTGTTCCTCTATCTCACCGAAAAGGGCTCAATCCGCCTGCCGACCTTCGCCATGCCGAAGATCATGTCGAACCACGGCGCCTATGTCGTCTCGCTCGGCGACGTCTGCCGCTGGCTCGGCGCCCAGGCCGAGGCGCTCGGCGTCGAGATCTATCCGGGCTTCGCCGCGAACGAGCTGCTGTTCGAGGGCGACGCGGTCGTCGGCGTCGCGACCGGCGACATGGGCGTCGGCCGCGACGGCAAGCCCGGCCCGAACTACACCCGCGGCATGGAGCTGCGCGGCAAGTACACCGTGTTCGCCGAAGGCGCCCGCGGCCAGCTCTCCAAGCAGCTGATCGCCAAATACCGCCTCGACGAGGGCCGCGAGCCGCAGAAGTTCGGCCTCGGGCTGAAGGAGCTGTGGCGCGTCGCGCCGGAGAAGCACCGGCCTGGCCGGGTGCAGCACTCCTTCGGCTGGCCGCTCGACGACCGGACCGGCGGCGGCTCCTTCCTCTATCATTTCGGCGAGAACCTCGTCGCCGTCGGCTTCGTGCTGCACCTCAACTACGAGAACCCATTTCTGTCGCCCTTCGACGAGTTCCAGCGCTTCAAGCAGCACCCCGCCATCCGCCCGGTCTTCGAGGGCGGCAAGCGGCTGTCCTACGGCGCGCGGGCGATCACCGAGGGCGGCTGGCAGTCGGCGCCGAAGCTCGCCTTCCCCGGCGGGGCGCTGGTCGGCTGCGCCGCGGGTTTCATCAACGTGCCGCGCATCAAGGGCAGCCACAACGCGGTGCTGACCGGCATGCTCGCCGCCGAACATCTCGCCGACGCGCTTAAAAGCGGCCGCGCCCATGACGAGCTCGCCTCCTACGAGGCCGCCTGGCGCGACGGGCCGGTGGGCGCCGACCTCAAGCCGGTGCGCAACGTCAAGCCGCTCTGGACGAAATACGGCACCCGGCTCGGCGTCATGCTGGGCGGCGCGGAGATGTGGGCGAACCAGTTCGGCTTCTCGCTGTTCGGCACGCTCTCGCACGAGAAGCCCGACTGGAAGGCCACGAAGCCGGCGAAGGAATTCCAGAAGATCGCCTATCCCAAGCCGGACGGCGAGATCTCCTTCGACAAGCTCTCCTCGGTGTTTCTGTCCAACACCAATCACGAGGAGCACCAGCCCGTGCATCTCAAGGTGAAGGACATGGGGCTGCAGAAGTCGTCGGAGCACGACGTCTTCGGCGGCCTCAGCGCGCGCTACTGCCCGGCCGGCGTCTATGAGTGGCTGGAAGAGCCCGACGGCCCGAAATACCAGATCAACGCGCAGAACTGCGTGCACTGCAAGACATGCGACATCAAGGACCCCAACCAGAACATCGTCTGGGTCGCGCCCGAGGGCGGCGGCGGGCCGAACTATTCGGGGATGTGAGGGCGCGCTCCGGGCGCCGGCGACCCGAGCGGCGTAAATGATCGAAAGACGATAACGCCGCATCGCCAAATAGCTTGGCCCAAGACCGGCGGACGCTCGTTTCTCGTCGAAGACCACGTCTTGCGGTCATCGTCTGACAACTGTCCGTCGTCTTTCGTCCTGCTTGCGCTGGGGCGGGAGCCGCGCCTAGGCTGACGCCTTCGCCCGCGCGCTCACGACGCGGGGACGCCGGGGAGGGCGCCATGACGGGACGCGCATTGATCGGTCTCATCGCCGCAGCGGCGCTCGCCGTCGCAGCGACCCCCGCCTCGAGCGCGACGCGCTTCGGCTCGAAGCTGACGCCGACCACGCAGCCGGCCAACGCCGGGCGCGGGATCCTCTGCCGGCAGAACAGCCCCTCCACGATGTGCACGGCGGTGATGACGATCGCCCGCAACCGCCCGCCGAGCGCGACCCAGGCGCCAAAGGACGGGACGATCGCCAAGCTCCGGCTGATCGCCTGCTACCCCGGGACCTTCGTGCTGCAGATCGCCCGCCTCAACCGCGTGCTGAAGCGGGCGCGGGTGACGCGCACCGGCCCGCTCATCAACTATCGCGGCGACCGCAAGCATTGCACGGGCGAGACCTTCGAGATCGAGGAGTTCCGGGTCAACGTGCCGGTCAAGAAGGGCGACGCGCTGGCGGTGCTCGCGACCAAGATCGGCTTCCTCTACAGCGCCGGCGACAATGGCAGCCTCGCCTTCGACCCCCCGCTCGCCGACGGCCAGCCGGTGCGCGAAGCCTTCGACGAGGGCACGGGGATCATCCTGCTGGAGGCGGAGTATGACGATTGAGGGGGGCGATCGTCGGCGAGATGGTAGGGAGGGCAACCGAAATTGCGGCTAGAACACCAGGACGCCCAGAGCTGAATCCGCTGCAAACCAGGAGACATTACGGACTCCAATCAGAACATCGTCTCGGCCCCCCCCGAGGGAGGCGGCAGGCGGAACTATTCGGGGATGTTGGGATGGATGAAAATGCTCGATACCTGTCTATTCTTGAAATTGCATCCCTTAACAAATGGCCGCGTCAATTCAATGCTACCGGCAGCGATATTGTTGATGATATAATAAGGTTTATAAATGAGATTGAAAACGCCGAGCAAGCATCTTTGGCTATAGACATACTTAGACAGTATATAATAATAAAAGACTATCACGAGCATACAATTTCCATTGTAAAAAAAGTATACGCAAAATTTTCCAAACAACAGGAACGCCTTATTTTAGCGCCTGTGCACGATGAAAAATCTAGTCTCATCAAAAGCTCTCCAAGTTTTTGCTACGACGTCATGACTCAACTTAATCCGAGAGATTTTGGTTCAGTAGAGATATTTCTTCCGCCCTACGAACGGATGGGCTCACTTGTGGGGCAGAATATCCTTGTCTTCGACGATTTTGTCGGGAGCGGAAGTCAATTCCGCAAATTCAGCCGGCACATACAAGCCTCATTTGGCGCAGAAAAGGGCCGGATTTATCTTTTTTGCATCGCATCTATGCCGCATCGGCATCCGCGGATTTTACAAGAGTGCCAAGAAGTCGAGACCGAATTAAGCTCTATCCAGATTCTTAAATACCTTGCCAAGATTGATCCTAGTCGAGATGTCTATGGATTATACGATGCGTTGGAAAGCACACTATCAATCCGCCCCTTCTATAAGCGAGGTTATGGTAGAAGCGAGGCCGCGATTTCCATGAAGCGCACCCCGAACAATACGTTACCGATTTTCTGGTCAACAATTAGGAAAGGGGGTAAATCATGGCCAGCTCCATTTCCAAGATATTAGAGGACAGCCCAATTTGCCGACGAATAATCCAAAACATCCTTGAGGGGCGATCGGTTTCGAACCTTACTTCCGAGGGATACGTCAATTCTCAACTAGCCGAAGCCACCGGCTTGCTCTTCCGAACTGGCATCATCGCGCGCACGGGGGGGACTGTTGTCGTACATGCGGATGCACTTGCCGAAGTCCGGGCAGCCCTCCGACGGCGTTGGCGACCAATTCAACCATTGCCTGATGCCGAACTTGACAAAGAGGTACGGGATCGTCCCTATCAGGTTGGGTTCCGAAGCTTACTTGAGGTTCATTCGCGCATTAGTACCTCGCGGTAAATTCCGCGAGAAGTGGCGAGTCGCCGCTCAGGAGGGAACTGCCTTTTAGGCCCATCGGCATCAATGATTTTCCGCAGCAGCGGAAAAGTTGTCATTGATGCCGAAGCTCCCTTCGGTCGCATCATGCTTCGCATGAAGGATGTCAGTATGCGTGGAGCTTCGGAACCTTTTTCTTACGTACTACCTAGTTTCGATGATCTATTCGCGCAGATATACGTAGAAAGCGCCAACGAATTTATTGAAAATCTAACGTCGCGAAATTTGCCGGTACTGTTTGACGTTAGTCATCTAGCTCACGGCCTAGGCTATCACGAGTATACCCTTTATTCTATAACGAACGATCCCTCAAAATTCTACAGGAAGTTCCTGGTCGCTAAGAAAAATGGCGGCAAACGAAAGATTGTAGAGCCTCTCCCAACGCTTAAAGATATTCAGCGTAAATTGTTACGGCACATCTTCCAAAGAATCCCCACGTCGCGGGCCGCAAGAGCTTATAAGTATGGTTTTGGAGTCAAGGGGAACGCTCAGCTTCATCGTGCTCAGAAGTACATTGTGCGCCTAGATTTTAGCGATTTCTTTGGTTCGATTCGTCGTGCTGAAGTCCGCAATGTTATCTTTGAACTTGGGTATACAGCCAGACTGGCGTCCTTTATTAGCCGGTTGGTGACGTTCGACGGCTCGTTACCGCAGGGGGCACCCACAAGCCCTGCCATATCTAACATCGTTATGCGAGAGTTCGACAGAGTGGCGCTGGATTACTGCAAGGATAGAAACCTACGTTACTCGCGTTACGCGGACGACATCGTCATCTCAGGAGAGACACTTCACTTTGTAGAAACAGTTCGGTATTTTAGGTCTCTAGCGCGGCGCCACGGGCGTGTCCTTAATGAGGACAAGACGATCATTATGCCTCCTGGCCGGCGTAAGGTAGTCACAGGGTTGGTCGTTAATGAGTTTGTTAATGTTCCGCGATCTTACAAGCGACTAATAAGGCAGGAAATGTATTACATTAGAAGGTTTGGGCTGGATGCACACCTTCTGAATCGGAAAGAGGCACGCAGGAACTACCTAAATCATCTACTTGGAAAAGTAAATTATGTTCAATTTGTCAGGCCGTCCGATGAATTTCAGTCCTATGGAGAGCAAATAAAAGCATTAATTGCTCTCCGAGCTACGTAAGTTTCGCGCCTGAAATTGAAGCGGGTCTTGCCATCTTCGTAGTGCGCCTTCAGCGGGGCGGCCGGGCCGCTTATCTCCGCGTCAGCCTCGCGCGGCCGGCGCCGCGTCGCTTTGCCCGACGTGTTCCGGGCGTCCATCGTCTCCGGCGCAGGCGCGCCGGGATGGGTCATTGCGCCGAGCCCGGCGGTAACGGCCGAGGAGGCGGCACGGCGATCACGAGGGCTGGTCGGCGTGCTTCGAGACGGCCGCTGTGCGGCCTCCTCAGCATGAGGAAGGGCGGGGTTCGGCGAAAGGGGCTGGATTTCCCTGGAGACGGCATCCCCCTCCTCATGCTGAGGAGCCGGCCGGAGGCCGGCGTCTCGAAGCACGCGCGGCGATCCGGTCCCGGCTGATGTGAATATAATCCTTGACATCTTGCCTCCCCCATGCTCCACTTCTCCCACTCTTCCCCGTCAGGAAGGCGTGTCCGGACCGGCCGGCCATGCGGGGGAGGGCGGCGCCTGCGGCGGGCATGACCGGATGTGTCCGCCCCGGGGCGTCGGCTGCGGCGCAGGCTTAAGCTCGGCCGATCCCTCGCCGAGGGCGGATCAGGCTTGGTCTGTGACGAGGACCGCCCGCATTACGACGGGCGTCCCTTTTGTGGGATAGGTTCGCGTGGCGGCGCGGCGTCGCGACACCGGCTCCAAAGGCCGGAGGAGCGAAGCCCCGCCCGAGGCGAGACCCCTCTTGGGCTCGCCGGGATCAGCCATGAGCGCCCGAGAGTTCGTCCGCAGCCGGACGCGAAAACGCCGCGCGTGGAGCGCCGGGCGACCGGCTCAAAGTTACGCGTAAAAGGACGGTGGCCCGGCGCTCCCGCGCTTCCCCCGACCGAATGCGACAGCATTCGGTCGAGCGCGGCAGACCGAACGCGCAAGCGTTCGTGTCGACCACGACCCAGCTGTTTGACCATCGCCGGCCTGCGTTCGTCCGTGTCCGCGGCCGATGACGCGCGTCCAAGCCGAACCTCCCCGCGCGGCGCCGGCGGCGGCTCAGTCAGAGGCAATCCCCGTCTGGCGGACGGCCCGTCACTGCGCTGGCCCCCGCCTCACCCCTTCGCACGTCCCGCCATCATCCCCGCATAGACCACCGCGGCGCAGCCCACCGGGAACGCCGCCTCGTTGACAGCCGTGGCGGCGAGTTCGGCGGCCGGGGCGCCGCCCCAGCGCAGCGCGAGGGCGGCGGCTGCGAAGGTCAGGCCGATGCCGGCGCCAGTTCCCAGAAACGCGCTCAGCCGCGCGCCTCGCGCCGCGAGCGTCGCGAGCAGGAAGCCGAGCAGGCCGTATTCGACCGCCTTCAGCGCCGCGAGGCCGACCAGCGAGGCGGCGTCGGGCTTGGTCGCCGCGCCGATCGCCGCCGACACGATCTGGTTCGCGGCCTTCGAGGCCGCGACCGCGAGCGGGGCGAACAAAGCGGCGATCAGCCCGGAGAGGCCCGCGCGTATGCGAAACAGCGCCGTCCCGATCCCGGCGCCGAGACAGACGATCCCCGACCACGCCACCCCGCCTGCGAGGTCGGCCGCGAAGGCGATCCCCGGAAACGGCCCGCCGGCGGCGAGCTTCGCCGCCAGCACCGCGAACTGCACGGCGAAGCCGAGCGCGACCGCGAGCACGGCGAGCGTCGCGAGCGGCCGGAGCGGGGAGGGGTCGGGCGGAGCGGGGATCGTCATCGCGGGAGGCTCACCGGGAGCGGCCGGGCGCTCGTCTCCTAGCGCGAGCGGCACATGCCGGTCTTAGTCTTCTCCGTGTCGCCGTCGTCATAGTCGACGCGCAGGTTCTCGGCGCCGAGCGACACGATGCGGCCCTTGTACCAGGTCCCGCCGCCCTTCCAGTTGCATTCGACGCGCGAGCCGGCCCGCCAGCTGTACGGCCGGACGTCGCGCGCCGGCATGGTGTCGACGTCGCCGTCGTCGAAGCGGACCTTCACCCTGCCGTCCGAGGAGCTGGCGACCACGCCGGGATACCAGTGATCGCCGCCCTTCCAGCGGGCGAGCACCCATTCGCCGTCGTCATAGGCGAGGGCAGGCGTGGCGACGAGAAGCGCGGCGGCGATCAGTCCGAAGGCGCGGATACGCATGGGGGTCCCCGAGTCGGGCCGCCGAAATGGCGACCGCCCCGCCTAACCATGGCGCCGCACGCGCGGCGTCAAGAGGCTCTAACGGTCGGGGGCGTAATCGGGCGCCAGGGGAAGGCGCGTCAGGCCGATCGGTTGGCCGGGTCGCGCTGCTCGGCCTCATAAACGTCGTCGGTGGCCTTCTCCGACAGGCGCTTCTCCGCGCCGGTCATCGAGCGGTTGCGCATCATTCCGTAGAGGATTGCCGCGCCGAGCACCGCCACGCCCGCGACCGTCATCAGCATCCAGAGGTCTCCGCCGCCATTCGCCATGTCGAGCCGTCCTTCATGTCTGGGGCGCCGGGCGCCCGCGTTGCGATTGCGCGCGGTCGTCCGCGCTTCTGTCACGAAGACAAAGCCTGAGCGGCCTCGAAGTTCCCGGGCCGGGCCGCGGGCGATGGGCGCTGGCATGACGAACGCGGGGCGTTCCGCTAGAAGAGGCGGCGGCGGCGGGCGAGGCGATCACGGATTGATGACGGGACCGATCGCCGGACGGCCGCGTGTCCGGCGCGCCGAGACGCGCTAGATTGCCTGCGGGGTCCAGCCCGGGGCGCGTGGGGAGAGTTCGAGATGCGGAAGACGATCGGTGTCGGAGCCGCGCTCGGCGCAGCCCTTGCCCTCGGCCTCGCGGCCGGGCCGGCCGCGGCGGGCTCGCCGCCGAAGCGGGCGGACGGGCTGTGGGAGATCACCACCAGCACCAACGCCGGCAAGAGCAGCGCGCGCGAATGCATCGACCGCTCGACCGACCGGCTGGTCAAGCAGGCGCTGACCGGCCAGACCTGCCGCAACGACGATTTCAAGCAGACGCCGGAAGGCTACGCCGCCGGCGCGATCTGCCGGACCGGCGGCATGACGGTCGACGGCCGGGTGGTGGTCACGGGCGATTTCGAGACCTGGGCCCGGGCGGAGGCCACCACCGTGATGACCGGCCTCGCCGGCGAGGCCGGCCCGCGCACCTTCCGCACCACGATCGACGTCCGCAGGCTGGGCGACTGCGAGCCCGGCCAGGTCCCCGGCGACGTCGTGCTGCCGAACGGCAAGACCATCCACGTCGCGCCCGGCGGCAGATGAGCCGACGCGGCCGCCCCGGGTGAGCGGCGCCCGGTGGCTCGGCCGGTTCGTCGTCGATCGAAAGCGTCGGCCGGCCATGAGGGGCGTTCCCTTGCGCGAGAGCGCCTCGCGGCCGTCCGCACGACGAAAACCCCGTCAAGACCTTGAGGAGACGTCCATGATCCGCTACGCGCTCGCGTTCTGCCTGGCCTTCGGGCTCGGCCTTCCCGCAACAGCCGCGGAGACCAAGACGATGTCGAACGGACTGAAAATCGTGGAAAGCGCGCCCGGAGCGGGCGCCGAGGCCGTCGCCGGCCAGCAGGTGTCGGTGCATTACACCGGCTGGCTCGACCAGGGCGGCCAGAAGGGCGCGAAGTTCGACTCCTCCGTCGATCGCGGCCAGCCCTTCTCGTTCCGTCTGGGCGCCGGCCAGGTGATCCAGGGCTGGGACGAGGGCGTCGCCGGCATGAAGGTGGGCGCGAAGCGCACGCTGATCATCCCGGCCGAGCTCGGCTACGGCGCGCGCGGCGCGGGCGGCGTCATTCCGCCGAACGCCACGCTGATCTTTGACGTCGAGCTGCTCGGCGTGAAGTAAAACCCTGCCTCAGCGGTCGTCGAGGGCGCGGGCGCAGAGAATGTCGAGGACAGTGGCCGCGGCGACGACCGCGACCGCCACGGCTGCGGCCTTCCGTTTCGGATTGTCGCGGGCGAGAGCTGCCGGCGCGAGCGTCCACAGGTCCATAGCGTCGCCCGCGACGCGCGCCCAGATCCAGAGCGAGCGGCCGCGCCCCCGCCGCCAGCCGAACAGGCCGGCGCCGGTCGCCATCTCCCGCGCGCCGAGGCCTTTCAGGAAGGTGTGGTTCTCACGCAGGCCGAGCGAGCGCGCGAGCGCCCCGGGCCGCGCCAGCTCGAACGCCGCGAGCGCGAGCTGGGCGAAACCGAGCCCGGTCGCGTAGCGCTCCGCCTGAAACTTGGACGGCGTTCGAAGGGCTGGCAGACGCATCGACTGATCTCGCGAAAGTCGGGGACGGAACAGACGGTTTGGCGCGCCCGGCGCCGCCGTCCAGTCCGCCGATCGGCTGAGAGCGCTCGCGAATGCGTGAGGACGCGGCGCCCGCGCGCTCTCGCCCGGGCCCCCAGAAGGCGCGTCGGCGGGGGCCTGGCGCTATTGAGCCCCGGCCGGGGACGCCGCACCGGCCTGCGCGGTCCGGTTGTCGAGCGCCTGCATGAGCGTGCGGATGAAGTCGCGCGGCTCGAGGTCCATGGTGAGGACGCCGCCGGTGTTGACCGTCGTCTGGTCCTTCGGGACCGACAGAGCGGTCTCCCAGCCATAGGTGTCGATCAGCGGATAGATCGTGTAGCCGAGCAGCGGCACGCCGTCGGCGATCGCCTGCGCGCATTCGAGCAGCAGCTCCTCGTGCCAGCGCGCGCCGTAGCCATAGAACGGCGTGCCGGTCTCGCCGATCATCATCGGCAGGCCGTAGCGGGCGTAATAGTCGGCGATCAGCGGAGACAGGCCGGCGCGCTCCCCGCTGGCGACCTGGGCGGCGTAAAGCTGCGGCTCCGGGTTCAGCCAGGCGCCGCTCGCGCCTTGCGCCTCGTTATGCGCGTAGTAGTCGGCGGCGAACACCGTGTCCGTCTTCATCGTCACTGCGAACTCCGCCTTGAGCGCCAGATGCAGGTCGCGCAAGGCGCGGAGCTTGCCGACCAGCCTCGCGCGCGCCGCGCGACGCTCCTCCAGGCCGGGGGGGCGCAGCACATAGGTCTCGACCAGCCAGTCGAGCGAAGTGCGCAATGCGTCCGGCCGGCTGCGCGTCGCCTTGGCGAGTCGCGCGATCGAGGTCTCTTCGAGAGCGTCGAGATCGGCGCGCATCAGCCACTCCTGGCCGAGGATCAGGTCGCTCGGAAAGAACCGCGCGAAGCGGTTGAAGTCCGGCCGTCCCGGTTTGATCACCGCCGCCTCGGTGTGCATGTAGAACGGCCGGCCGCCGCTCGCGCGCCGTTCGCGCTCGATCGCGGCGCGCGCCTTGACCGCGGCGCTCGCGATCGCGATCGCCCGGTCGACATAGACCCGCTGGTGGCGCGGATCGCCCCAGCCGGGAAAGCCGCCGTTCCACATCTCGCTGTTGAAGCCGACCGTCGTCTCCGGCTCGTTGACAAGCGTGATCGCCTTGATCGCGCCGCCATAGCGGGCGTAGGCCGCGGCGGCGAAACGCGCGAAATAGTCCGGCCAGTCCGGATGCAGATAGTAGCTCGCCTCGGGAACCGTGCCGCCGTCCTGGTCGCGCACGCGGAACCGGTCCTCGATCCCGAAATGGTGCAGGTCCAGGCTGAGATTGAGTCCGGCCGCGGCGAGATCGGCGACGAAGCGGTCGTGGTCCGCCCAGCTGTCGGGGCGGTCGAGGTCGATCTCGTGGTTGGCGAGGCCGATGCGGACGTTGGCGATGCCGAGCGACTGGAGCGCCGCGATCGCCTTGGCGCGGCGATCGGCGTCGAACAGGCCCTGATCCCTGAGCGCGTTCCAGCGGTAGGTCTCGCCGCGGGTGAGGGGGTTCGCGGTTTCGATCCCGGTCCACAGCAGGTTCGCCGGCGCGTCGCCGCCGATGTTGGCTTCGTAGAGCGCGGCGGTCGCGGCGTTGCGGGCGGCGGCCTCCGACGACAGCGGCGCGACGGCGCGCGGGGAGGGGGCGACGGCTTCGGGCGTGATGAAGGCGCTCGTCCCCGAGCTGTCCGCGTCGCCGGAGGCGCGAACCTCATCCTGCTTTTGCAGGGCCCAGCCGCCCAGCCAGGACTCGCGCGCGTGGGCCGGATCCGAAAGAAGCGCGCCGAGGACGCACAGGCTGAAGAAAACACGTCGTCCGGTCGTCGCGCGCGCCAACGGCCCCCCTTCTCGCATGACGCGAGCTGAATCAATTCGCAGTTGCGAACGGAGGATGGCAGGCCGGACTCGCGGGGAAAAGCCGCGGGCCCGCTGATTCACGCGCTTGTGCGCCCCCTGCGTCAGGCTGTAGCAGGATGTGGACGATCAGGCGTTCACGCCGCCGTCGAGCGTGAAGCCCGCGCCGGTGACGTAGCGGCCCTCGGGCCCCGCCAGCCAGGCGACGGCCCCCGCGATGTCCTCCGGCGCGCCGTATTTCTTGATCGCCATGCCCGCCAGCATGCTCGGCGCCTGCGGCCCGTCCGACGGGTTCATGTCGGTGTCGACCGGGCCGGGATGCACGATGTTGACGTTGATCGAGCGCGGGCCGAGGTCGCGGGCGAGCCCCTTGGTGAAGCCGATCAGCGCCGACTTGCTCATGGCGTAGACGCTGATGCCGTCGAAGGTCACCCGCTCGGCGAGGCAGGAGCCGATCGAGATGATGCGGCCGCCGTCTGGAAGATGCGTCGCGGCCGCCTGGCTCGCGATCACCACCGCGCGCACGTTGACCGCGAGCGTGGCGTCGATGTCCTCCAGAGTCATCTCGGAGATGTGGCCGCCGCGGGCGATGCCGGCGTTGTTCACGAGAATGTCGAGACCGCCGAGCCGCTCGACCGTCTCCTCGACCGAAGCCTTCACCTGCGCGGCGTCGGCGGCGTCGGCGCGGATCGCGACGCCGACGCGCCCGAGGCCGCGGATTTGTTCGGCGACGGCCTCGGCCTTGTCCGGCGAGGCGCTGTAGGTGATCGCGACGTCGGCGCCGTCGCGGGCGAGGCGAAGCGCGATCGCGGCCCCGATGCCGCGGCTCGCGCCGGTGACGAGGGCCCTCTTGCCCAAGAGCGGAAGGCTTGCGTCAGTGCCCGACATGGTCAGGATCCTATTTATGTGTTGATCGGTATAGAAATCTCTGACGCCGTTGCTCCGACCGGTCAAGTGATTTATATGTCGATCGACACAGAAAGGATGGGCATGACCGGCAGGGGACGTCCGCGGGCGTTCGACCGCGACGAGGCGCTGCGGCGCGCGATGGAGCTGTTCTGGGCGCAGGGTTACGAGGCGGCGTCCATGACCGAGCTCACCCGCGCGATGGGCATCGCCTCGCCCAGCCTCTATGCGGCGTTCGGCTCGAAGGAGGCGCTGTTTCGCGAGGCGATCGAGCTCTACGGACGCACGGTCGGCGCGGAGATCGCGTCCGCCGTCGCGGCGGCGGGGAGCGCCCGGGGCGCCGTCGAGGCGTTTCTGACGGCGTCCGCGGAGGCGACGACCCGCCCGGGGCGGCCGCCCGGCTGCATGGTCGTGCTGGCTGCGGTCCAGGGGGGCGGCGGCCCGTCGGACGACACCTGCCGGGAGCTGCGGGCGACGCGCCAGGGCGTCGCCGCCGCGCTGGAACGGCGCCTGGCGGAGGGCGTCGCGACCGGCGAATTGCCGGCCTGCCTGAATTTGTCCGCGATCGCGTCGTTCTATGCGACGGTGCAGCAGGGCATGTCGATCCAGGCGCGCGACGGGGCCTCCCGCGCGACGCTGGACGCGGTCGCGGCGAGCGCCATGGCCGCCTGGGACGCGCTCGTCGCCCCCGGCGGACAGGCGGCGCCGATACGTCCTGCGGAGCCGGCCGCGGCGTCGTGAACCCGGCTGGGCTTGTGGCGTCGGCGCGCGGGGTTCATCTTGCCGCCCCGAGTCGACGCGTCCGCGCGAAGCACGGACGCGCGCGTCTGGAGGATTCGATCCACGTGACTGTCCTGATCCGGCGCCTCGCGCCCTTCGCCGTCTGCGCCGCGCTCGTCGTCGCGGCGCCGGCTGTCGCTCTGTCCGACCAGGACGCTGAATTCGCCTCGTCCCGGACCTCGCTCGCGGGCAATTATCTGGCCGGCCGGGTCGCCGGCTCGCAGCGCGACGCCGGGTCCGCCGCCGCTTACTTTCGCGCCGCCCTGCGCGACGATCCGCGCAACCCCGAACTGCTCGAGCGCACCTTCCTGCTGACGCTCGCCGAAGGCGACGGTGACGCCGCGATGCGGCTCGCCGAGCGCGTCGTCGCGACCGACCCGAGCAACCAGGTCGCCCGTCTCGCGCTCGCCGCGCGCGCCATCAAGACCCACAATTACGCCGCCGCCCGCCATCAGCTCGCGCGCGGCTCGAAGGGCCAGCTCGCGGAGCTCACCGTCCACCTGCTCGAGGGCTGGGCGTGGCTCGGCTCCGACCAGCCGGGCAAGGCGATCGCGAGCGTCGAGAAGCTGCAGGGCGCGGATTTCTTCGGCGCCTTCCGCGACTACCACGCCGCCCTGATCGCCGATCTCGGCGGCCGCAAGGAGGAGGCGGCCAAGCGCTTCGCCGCGGCGCTCTCCGGCGACAACGGCGCGCTGCGCATCGTGCTGAGCGCGGCCGCATTCAAATCGCGGACCGGCGACACGGCCGGCGCCCTCGCGGCGCTCGCGGGCTTCGAGAAGGCGGCGCCCCGCCACCCGCTGGTGCGCGAAGCCAGGCTTCAGATCGAGCAGGGCGGCCAGATGCGCCGCCCCGTGGCCGACGTCAGCGACGGCGCGGCGGAAGTGCTCTACGGCATCGGCGGCGCGCTCGCCCGGCAGGGCGGCGAGGACCTGTCGCTGGTCTATCTGCAGCTTGCTCTCTACATCGAGCCGGACCACCCGATGGCGCTGGTCACGCTCGCCGACCTCTACGACCAGCTGAACCAGCACAAGGACGCGATCGAGGCCTATGGCCGCGTGCCCGCGACCTCGGCGCTGAAGCGCAACGCCGAGATCCAGACCGCGATCGACCTCGACCGCATCGACAAGACCGAAGAGGCCAAGAAGCGGCTCTCCAAGCTGATCGAAAGCGATCCGACAGACCAGGAGGCGATCGTCGCGCTCGGCAACATCGAGCGCTCCCGCGAGCAGTTCGCCGAGGCCGCGGCGACCTATTCGCGCGCCATCGCGCTGGTCGAGGCCCCGCCGCCGGCCGAGCCCGCGCCGTCCGCCGCTCCGGCGCCCGCCGCGGGCGCGAACCTGCATGTCGTCAAGCCCGGCGACTCGCTGTCCTCGATCGCGCGGGCCGCGCTCGGCGATCCCAGGCGTTGGCCGGAGCTCGCCAGGCTCAGCGCGACGCCTGCGGCCGCCGAAGCGGGCGCTGTCCGCATTTCGCCGCGCCGCGCGCTGCAGATCGGCGACAAAGTCCTGCTGCCGGGCCCCGTCGGCGCCGCCGCGAACGAGCCGCCGGCGAACCCGCTCGCCGCGCCGGAGAAGCCGAGCGAGCCCGCCCCGGTCGGCGTCGCCTCCGCGCCGTCCGCCCCGGACCGCAGCGTCTGGTCGCTCTATTACGTCCGGGGCATCGCCTATGAGCGCTCCAAGCAATGGGACAAGGCCGAGGCGGACCTCAAGAAGGCGCTCGAGCTCTCGCCCGAGCAGCCGCTGGTGATGAACTATCTCGGCTATTCCTGGATCGATCAGGGGATCAATCTCGAGGAGGGCATGAAGCTGATCCGGCGCGCGGTCGAGCTTCGGCCCGACGACGGCTACATCGTCGACAGCCTGGGATGGGCGCATTACCGCCTCGGCAAGTTCGAGGACGCCGTCCGCGAGCTCGAGCGCGCCGTCGAGCTCCGCCCGCAGGACCCGGTGATGAACGACCATCTCGGCGACGCCTATTGGCGCGTCGGCCGCAAGATCGAGGCCGGCTTCCAGTGGAGCCACGCCCGCGACCTCAAGCCCGAGCCGGAGGATCTCAAGAAGATCGAGGCCAAGCTGAAGGACGGCCTGCCCGAGGAGCCGAAGACCAACGCGGCTGACGCGAGCGGCAAGGACGGGGGCTGAGGCGGGCCGGTCCTCGTCGTCCTCCGGCTCGACCGGAGGACCCATGTTCCAGCGTCGGACTCCACGCCCGGCATGGGTGGTCCGGTCAAGGCGGCCCCTTCTTGCAGGCGCGCGGGGATGATACGTCGCCGCGATGACGCTGCGCCAACGCGCCCCCGCCAAGGTCAACCTGACGCTCCGCGTGCTCGGCCGGCGCGCGGACGGTTATCATGAGCTCGACAGTCTTGTCGCCTTCGCGGGCTGCGCCGCCGACGCGGTCTCGCTTGCGCCCGGTCCGCGGCTCGAACTGGCGCGCGTCGACGGGCCCTTCGCGGACGCGGCGGGTCCGCAACGCGACAATCTCGTCCTGAAGGCGGCGCGCGCCGCCGCCGAGCGCATCGAAGGGCTGACGCTCGGCGCCTTCACGCTCACGAAACGCATCCCGGTCGCGGCCGGGCTCGGCGGAGGGTCCGCCGACGCCGGCGCGGCGCTCCGGCTGATCGCCGAGGCGAACGGCCTGGCGCCGGACGATCCGCGGCTCGCTGAAGCCGCTGCGGCGACCGGCTCGGACGTCCCGGCCTGCCTCGTCTCGCGGGCCTGTCTCATGACGGGGAGGGGGGAGGGGATCGCGCCGTTCGACCTGCCGCCGCTCGCCGCCGTGCTGGCCAATCCAATGAAGGGCCTGTCGACGGCGGCGGTGTTTCGGGCGCTGGGCCTTGCTCCGGACGCGACGTTTCACGCCGAAGCGTTTCCCGGCGGCGCGAATGGCGCCGGCGGCGGAGTGTTCGACGGCCGCAACGACCTCGAGCCGCCCGCCCGGGCGCTGATGCCCGAGATCGCGGAGGGGATCGCCGCGCTGGCCGCGGCGGAGGGCTGTCGGCTGGCGCGCATGTCGGGATCGGGCGCGACCGTCTTCGGCCTGTTCGACGGGCAGCGCCAGGCGCGCGCCGCCGCCCGTGCGCTGAAGCGCGCCTTGCCCGGCTGGTGGCTGCGCGCGACGATGCTGCGCTGAACCGGAAACCCGATGACCGCTCTCATCTATCTCGGCGCGGCGCTCGCCGAGATCGCCGGCTGCTTCGCCTTCTGGTCCGTGCTTCGCCAGGGCGCGTCGCCGCTCTGGCTCGCGGCCGGCGCGCTGAGCCTGCTCGCCTTCGCCTGGCTGCTCACGCTGGTCGAGGTCGAGGCGGCCGGCCGCGCCTACGCGGCCTATGGCGGCGTCTATGTCGCGGCGTCGCTCGGCTGGCTCTGGGCGGTCGAAGGCGTCCGGCCCGACCGCTGGGACGTCATGGGCTCCGCGATCTGCGTCGCCGGCGCCGCAATTGTGCTGTTCGGGCCGAGAGGTTGAGACGTTGCCGACCGCACATGGAGACGCCGCGTGACCCACGCCCCTGACCCTGAGCGCCGCGTCCGGCGCAGCCTCGTCGCGCGCGTCGCGCTCGGTCTCGCGATCGCGGCGATCGCCGCGAGCGTCGTGGGCTCCGTGCTGATCGTCCTGCGGTCGATGTAGTCGAGTGACGGCTTAAGAGCGGAGCCCCTGCGGTTGCTACATCTTGCATGTAGCGCCGCGTTCGCAGCTTGCCGAAGATCAGGACTCAGCGAAAAATCCCTTCACGCTCGTTGGGGGAGGATCCAATGACTTCGCTTGCAGACCTCAGGCCTTATGATAAGCCGAGACTAATTGATCTCGTCGCTGCTGCGGGGGTCGACGTAAGTGATTGGGCAAGGCGTCCAAATGGAGCACCTGCATCCTCCAATCCAAAATACTGCTACAATTGGTGCTTTAGAGGAAAAGAAAATCTCGTTGCTGCCCTTTGGCACGACACTATGATGCAGAACGGTACGATAATTACTTATGAAATAGATTTCAATTCTTACGGACATTCGGGAAGCGCTGGACAGCGCGCGATATGGCTAAAGCGATCTAAAGAATTAGAGGCCGAACTTCAAGTAAATTTCTTAGATCGAAAGCCCTTCAATGTGATCATATCTCACAGAAGTAAGCTCGTAGTGCCAGAAACTACCAAAGAGGCCTCAAACACAACTGCAAGGTCGCTTGATAAAGCCCTATGGCAGGTTGAATATTATGACGCGAAAACGAGAAAGTGTCGATTAGTCAGGCAGGAATCCAAATAAAGTCAGTGCGCCCGTGCCGTGACGAACCCCACCACGTCGAGCAGCGCGCCGGCCTCCGGCTTGTCGCGGAACAGGCCGAGCGCGTCGCGGGCGATGGCGCCGTAGTGGCGGGCGCGGGCGATCGTGTCGTCGATCGCGCCGTGCTTCACGAGCAGGCGGATCGCCTCGGCGAGATCGGACTCCTCGACCCGGCCGTCCTCGAGCGTGCGCTTCCAGAACGCGCGCTCCTCCGCCGAGCCGCGTCGATAGGCGAGCACCACGGGCAGCGTGATCTTGCCCTCGCGGAAGTCGTCGCCGACCTTCTTGCCGAGCTTGGCCTCGCGGCCGCCATAATCGAGCGCGTCGTCCACGAGCTGGAAGGCGACGCCGAGATTCATGCCGTAGGAGCGCGCGGCGGCCTGCTCCGCCTTCGGGCGGTTGGCGAGGACCGGCCCGACCTCGCAGGCGGCGGCGAACAGGGCGGCGGTCTTGCCGCGGACCACCGCGAGATACTCGTCCTCGGTCGTCGCGGTGTTCTTGGCGGCGGCGAGCTGCATCACCTCGCCCTCCGCGATCACGGCGGCGGCGTCGGCGAGGATGCGCAGCGCCTCGAGCGAGCCGACCTCGACCATCATCTTGAAGGCCTGGCCGAGCAGGAAGTCGCCGACCAGTACGCTCGCCTCGTTGCCCCAGAGCATGCGGGCGGCGAGCTTGCCGCGGCGCATCTCCGAACCGTCGACGACGTCGTCATGCAGCAGCGTCGCGGTGTGCATGAACTCGACGGCCGCCGCGAGCTTCACGTCGCCGTCGCCGGAGTAGCCGGACAGCGCCGCGGTCGCGAGCGTCAGCATAGGCCTAAGCCGCTTGCCGCCGGAGGAGATCAGATGGGTCGCGACTTCGGGGATCATCGCGACGTCGGAGCCGGTGCGCGACAGGATGAACGCGTTGACGCGCTCCATGCCGGGGGCGACGAGCTCGATCAGCGCCGCTATGCCCGCCGGCTCAGCCGCGCTTGCGCGCTCCTCAAGTGGTACGACGACGCCCAAACTCCGCTCCGCTGCCGGTCCGTCCGTTCAAGGCGCGGACCGTAGCCACCGGCTCAAAGGCGGGCAAGCCGGAAATCCCGCTCCCGCCTCAGCCGCCGATCAGCGCGGCGCGGGCGGCGAGCAGCTTCTCGGAGGCGAAGGCCAGCATGGCCAGGACGACGATCAGAGCGGTGAGTTCGGCTCGCATGGCGGTGTTCTCCAGTGGCGCGTCCCGGCGTCGAAGACCTTGATGACCGAGCGGTTCGGCCGAAGTGGGGCTCGATCGTGGCGCGCTCCGCCCCACTCGTGAATCGCCGTT
This sequence comes from Hansschlegelia sp. KR7-227, assembly GCF_049446035.1. NCBI lineage: Bacteria > Pseudomonadati > Pseudomonadota > Alphaproteobacteria > Hyphomicrobiales > Methylopilaceae > Hansschlegelia > Hansschlegelia sp. KR7-227. Next base: position 2,089,022 of record NZ_JBMSEA010000001.1, on the reverse strand, counting down.
AGGCGCGCGCCGTTTGCCCGGACGCGCCGCGCGCGCCATTGTCGTGCCCGGCTGAACCCATGAGGCGAGATTGCGCGAGATCGTGCGGACCAACGACGCTGTGCTGCTGTCCTTCGTGCGCGCGACGCTCGCGGACGAAGGCGTCGAGTTCCTGGTCGCCGACGGCAATATGAGCGTGCTGGAAGGCTCGCTCGGCGTGCTGTCGAGCCGGGTGCTGGTGGCGGAGGACGACGTCGCCCGCGCCCGCCGCGTGCTCACCGAGATCGGCCTCGCGCAAGAGCTCCGCCCGGACGTCCCGTGACGTCGGAGGCCGGCGATCTCACCGACGACTTGTTCCTCGGCGGCCGACTTCGGCTGCTGCAGCCACGCCGCGGCCATCGCGCGGGTGGCGACGCGGCTTTGCTCGCGGCGGCCGGCCGGTCGCGGCTCGACGACGGCGCGACGGCCGTCGATCTGGGCGCTGGAACCGGCGCGGTCGGGCTAGCGATCGCAGCCTTCGGAGCCGCCCGCGTGACGCTGGTCGAGATCGATCCCGCGCTCGCGGCGCTCGCCGAGGAGAACGCCCGACGCAACGGCCTCGCCGACCGGGTCGCCGTGTTCGCGGAGGACGTCGTCCGGTTAGCCGCGCCGGCGGAGTGCGCCGATCTCGTCGTCGCCAATCCGCCCTTCGACGCCGCCGGCCGCTTCCGCGTCTCCCCGGACGCCGGCAAGGCGCTCGCCCACAGCGCGCCCGAGGAGCTCCTCGAAGACTGGGCGAGGGCCGCCGCGCGGCTGCTGCGTCCGGGCGGATCGCTCGTTCTCATCCATCGGCCGGAGGCCCTGAATGCGCTGCTTCGCGCGACGGAGCGCCGGTTCGGGGCGGTGAGGCTGCGCGCGATCCACCCGCGCGCCGACGCTCCGGCCGCCCGCATTCTCCTCGCGGCGCGCAAGGGCGGGCGCGGATCGCTCGCGCTGCTGCCGCCGCTCGTGATGCACGACGCCGGCGGCGGTTTCACGCCCGAGGTCGAGGCCGCGCAGCGCGGCGAGGCGACGCTCGACATGGGCTGACGCCCCGGACGAAAAAAGGAGCGCCCCTTGCGAGGGCGCTCCTGCTTCGCGTTCGCTTGGGACAGAACGCGCGCTCGCTCGTTTGGGACAGGCGAGGGATCAGTAGTAGCGGCGGCCGCAGACCTCGCGGGTGCGCACGACGTAGCGGTAGCCGTTCCAGTAGCGCGTGGTCGTCACGCGGCAGCGCGGTCGGGCGTAATAGGGCCGCGGCGCGTAGTAGCTGCGGTAGCCGTAGCGCCGCGGGCGCCAGGGACGGTAATAACCGTGGCGGTAGCCGCGGTGATAGACGGGCGTGTAGCCATACCCGTAACCGGGGCCGACCCCGACGCCGATCGCGATGTCCGCCGATGCGGGCGCGGGGGCGAAGGCGAATCCTCCGGCGGCGAGGGCCGCGGCGACGATGAACTTGCGAACCATGCTCTCCTCCTCGAAGGGTCACGTAGGTTGAACCCGGCGGCTTCGCCGTGGGTTCCGACCCTGCCTCGCACCGTTGCGAAGCCATACGGGGCCCGACTGACGCGAACTCTGAGCCGCCGACGCTGAACCGGCGCTGAGAGCGGCGTTCATGACGCATTCATAAGCGTAAAGAGGGCGTTGCGCCGGCCGCCAGACGCACTATGTCAGAGCGCGATGAGCACCTACCTCGACACCCTCAAAGCCCTGCTTCCCGAGCGCTTTCGCGCCGACCGGCCGGTGGTTCCCGTGGTGCGCCTAAAAGGCGCGATCGGCATGGGCTCGCCGCTCCGGCCGTCGCTGACCCTCGCCTCCGTGGCTCCGGTCCTCGAAAAGGCGTTCTCGACCAAGCGCGCCAAGGAAGTGGCGATCGTGGTCGACTCGCCTGGCGGATCGCCCGTCCAGGCGCATCTGATCTACAAGCGCATCAAGGCGCTGGCCGCGGAGAAGGAGCTCGGCGTCACCGTCTTCGTCGAGGACGTCGCGGCCTCCGGCGGCTACATGATCGCCTGCGCCGGCGACGAGATCGTCGCTGACCCTTCCTCGATCGTCGGTTCGATCGGCGTGGTCTCCGCCGGCTTCGGCTTCGACCGGGCGATCGAGCGGCTGAACGTCGACCGGCGCCTCTACACCTCGGGCGAGAACAAGGCGATCCTCGATCCCTTCAGTCCGGAGAAGCCCGAGGACGTCGCGCGGCTGAAGGAGCTTCAGCGCGAAATCCACGAAAGCTTCATCGCGCTCGTCAAGGAGAGCCGCGGCTCCTCGCTGTCGGACGACCCCGAGCTGTTCACCGGCGCGTTCTGGACCGGCGCGACGGGCGTCGGCCTGGGGCTCGTCGACCGAGTCGGCGAGGTCCGCGAGATCCTCCGCGAGCGCTGGGGCGCGAAGGTCGAGCTGCGCGCGATCACGCCCAGAACCTCGCTGCTGAAGCGGCTGACGGGTCGCGGCGGCGGCGAGGGCGCTGCGGCCGGCATCGCCGAGGGCGCGCTCGACGCGCTGGAGACGCGGTCGCTCTGGGCGCGCTACGGTCTGTGAGCGCCGCCGCGCCTGCGCTAAGATCGGCGGCGACGCTGAACGCCCCGGCGCTCAGCCGTCCTTCGCGCATGTTCGTCACGCCCGCCTTCGGGAGCGCCCGATGCCGCCCTTCCTGATTGTCGCCGCCGCCGTCGGCGCCCTGTTCGGCGTCAAGGCGCTGAAGCGCGAGTGGCGCCGGGTGAATGACGAGCTCGATTCGGCTGAGCGGGCCGAAGCGGTCGTGAACAAGGACAAGCGGCCGACATTGAAGCGCGACCCGTCGAGCGGCGAGTGGCGGCCGCATTAGAGACGAGCCTCCCGGCCCGGCTTGACCCCCCGCAGGGGCGCAACTAGCGTCCGCGCGCTCCTCCCCCGCGCCCCGGACCGCTTCGCCTCATGACCGCCGCCGACGCCTTGAGCCCCGCCCGCTCGTTCCAGGGGCTCATCCTCACGCTGCAGCGCTTCTGGGCGGAACAGGGCTGCGTTATCCTGCAGCCCTACGACATGGAGGTCGGCGCCGGCACCTTCCATCCCGCGACCACGCTGCGCGCGCTCGGTCCCCGGCCCTGGAAGGCCGCCTATGTCCAGCCCTCGCGCCGGCCGAAGGACGGCCGTTACGGCGAGAACCCCAACCGCTTTCAGCACTATTACCAGTTCCAGGTGATCCTGAAGCCGTCGCCGGAGAACCTCCAGGAGCTCTATCTCGACAGCCTGAAGGCGATCGGCCTCGACCCGACCGTGCACGACGTGCGCTTCGTCGAGGACGACTGGGAGAGCCCGACGTTGGGCGCCTGGGGCCTCGGCTGGGAGTGCTGGTGCGACGGCATGGAGGTATCGCAGTTCACCTACTTTCAACAGGTCGCGGGCGTCGACTGCGCGCCCGTGTCGGGGGAACTGACCTACGGCCTCGAACGGCTCGCGATGTATATCCAGGGCGTCGACCGCGGCTTCGACCTGAACTTCAACGGCGGCGAGGGGGCCGACAAGGTCACCTATGGCGACGTGTTCCGGCAGGCCGAGCAGGAATACTCCCGCTTCAATTTCGAGCACGCCGACGTCGAGCTGCTGAAGCGCCACTTTCGCGACGCCGAGCAGGAGTGCCAGGCGCTGCTCGCCGCCGGCCAGTCGGCGGGCCGCCATTTGATGGCGATGCCCGCCTACGACCAGGCGATCAAGGCGAGCCACGCCTTCAACCTGCTCGACGCCCGCGGGGTGATCTCCGTCACCGAGCGCCAGAGCTACATCCTGCGGGTCCGCGACCTCGCCAAGGCCTGCGGCGCCGCCTGGCTGAAGACGGAAGCCGGCGGAGCCGTTCCCCTCCCCCTTGAGGGGAGGGGCTAGGGGTGGGGGCGCGGGCGGCGCCCTGTCGGAACGAGGCGTTTTCGAGACGTTTGGAGAACGCGCCGCCGTCACCCCTCATCCTACCCTCTCCCTCAAGGGGAGAGGGCGCGCGCGGCGCGGCGCCGGCTGCGGTTCCCCTCCCCCTTGAGGGGAGGGGTTAGGGGTGGGGGTGCGGGCGGCGCCCTGTCCGAACGAGCCGTCTGCGCGATGTCTGGAGAACGCGCCGCCGCCACCCCTCTCCCTACCCTCTCCCTCAAGGGGAGAGGGGCCGCCTCGTTCTGGCGGGTGACGTGCCGGGGACGAAGAAGCCGCTGACCGGCGCCGCCCGCCGTCTTCGGCGGGACTCGACCGACGCCGAGAAGCGTTTATGGCGAGCCCTTCGCGAGGAACCCTTCAAAGGGGCTCATTTCCGTCGGCAGGTTCCGCTCGGCGCCTATGTCGCCGATTTCGCAGGCCATTCCGCCAGGCTGGTGATCGAACTCGACGGGGGCCAGCACGCCGAGGCCGAACAGGCGGCGAAGGACGACATTCGTTCGGCCGCTCTCGCTGAACGCGGCTATCGCGTGCTTCGGTTCTGGAACAATGACGTGCTTTCGAATATCGACGGCGTGCTGGCGACGATCGCCGACGCGCTGACCGAAGGTGGCCGCGCCGCCCCCACCCCCGACCCTTCCCCGCAAGGGGGAGGGGAGTAGAGCGTTTCATGCCCGACCTCCTTCTCGAACTGCTTTCCGAAGAGATCCCCGCCCGCATGCAGGCGAAGGCGGCGGACGATCTGAAGCGTCTCGTCACCGACGCGCTGGTCGAGCGGGGGCTCGTTTACGAGGGCGCCAAGGCCTTCGCCACGCCGCGGCGGCTCGCGCTAGTCGTCGGCGGATTGCCGGCGAAGCAGCCGGACCGGGTCGAGGAGCGGAAGGGACCGCGCGTCGGCGCCCCGGAGAAGGCGGTCGAGGGCTTCCTCAAGGCGGCCGGGCTGGCCTCGCTCGACGAGGCCGTCGTGCAGGCCGACCCGAAGGGCGACTTCTACGTCGCGAAGACCAAGAAGCCCGGCGGGGCGACGGTCGACGTCGTCGCCGAGATCATGCCGGGGATCGTGCGCGGCTTCCCCTGGCCGAAATCGATGCGCTGGGGTTCCGGCTCGCTGCGCTGGGTGCGGCCGCTGCACGCGATCGTCGCGACCTTTGGGGTTCCGCAGGAGGATCCGGAGGTCGTCCGCTTCGACATCGACGGGATCGTCTCCGGCGACGTCACCCGCGGGCACCGGGTGCACGCGCCCGAGCCGTTCCGCGTCCGGCGCTTCGAGGATTACGTCGCGAGCCTCGAGAAGGCCCATGTCGTGCTCGACCCCGAGCGTCGCCGCGACCTGATCCGCGCCGACGCCCGCACGCTCGCGGAAGCGCAGAATTTGGAGCTGGTCGAGGACGAGGGGCTGGTGGATGAGGTCGCGGGGCTCGTCGAGTGGCCGGTCGTGCTGATGGGAGCCTTCGACGAGGAGTTTCTGGCGGTCCCCGACGAGGTGATCCGCGCGACCATCCGCGCCAACCAGAAATGCTTCGTGCTGCGCCGTCCCGAGGCGGGAACCCGGCCCGCGGCCGGAGGCGGGCGCGTCGGCGTCGGCTTCGGCTCACTCACCAAGCAGCGCGCCGCGGCGCCCGATCCGCTCGCCGGCGGAACGGCTGGGAAAGCCGGACGACTCGCGAACCGCTTCATCCTGGTCGCCAATCTGGAGGCCGCCGACGGCGGCGCGGCGATCGTCCACGGCAATGAGCGCGTTGTGCGCGCCAGGCTCTCCGACGCCCGCTTCTTCTGGGAGACCGACAAGAAGACGAAACTCGAAGACCGGCTGGAGAAGCTGAAGGCGATCACCTTCCACGAGAAGCTCGGCACGCAATATGAGCGGGTGGAGCGCATCGCGAGGCTCGCGAGGGAGCTGGCGCCGGTGGTCGGCGCCGACCCGGACAAGGCCGAGACCGCGGCCCGCCTCGCTAAGGCCGACCTCGTCACCGAGATGGTCGGCGAGTTCCCGGAGCTGCAGGGCCTGATGGGCCGCTATTACGCGCTCGAGGAGGGGCTGGACCCCGAGATCGCCTGGGCGATCGAGGAGCACTACAAGCCGCAAGGTCCGTCCGACCGCGCGCCGACCGCCCCGGTCTCGATCGCGGTGGCGCTCGCCGACAAGATCGACACGCTGGTGGGGTTCTGGGCGATCGACGAGAAGCCGACGGGGAGCAAGGACCCCTATGCGCTTAGGCGGGCGGCGCTTGGGGTGGTACGGATCGTGCTGGAGAATGGGCTGCGGATACAGCTATCCAAGTTCTCACTCATCTCGTTGCCCGCGCTTATTGTCGCTCATCACTTCCGGATGCGTGACTTGAAGCATGAGCGGGCTCAAGCGTTGGCCAGTATGGGCGTCGACAAAGCGACTGTTGCTGCGTTGAATGCGGAGATTGCTTATGAAAGCTCAGATACCCGCAAGCTTCATCTAGTTGATGAAAGCCAACAGGCTGCATTACAGAAAAACGCGGACCTCCTCGCCTTCCTCGCCGACCGCCTAAAAGTCCAACTGCGCGAGCAGGGCGCGCGGCATGATCTGGTCGACGCCGTGTTCGGATCGAGCGCCCCCTCTCCCCTTGAGGGAGAGGGTAGGGTGAGGGGTGACGGCGGCGCGGCGTCCGGAGACGTAGGCGCGGCGTCCGCAGAGGGCGCGGCGCTTTCAGGAGACGTCGCCGCCCGCACCCCCGCCCCCGACCCCTCCCCTCAAGGGGGAGGGGGGAAGAACGACGATTTCGTACTGATCGTCCGGCGGGTCGAGGCGCTGGGAAAGCTGCTCGAGACCGCGGACGGCAAGAACCTGCTCGCCGGCTACCGCCGGGCCGCCAACATCCTGCGCGCCGAGGAGAAGAAGGACGGCGCCGGCGTCTTCGAGGGCGCGCCGGAGGCGGGCCTTCTCACCGACAAGGCCGAGATCGACCTCTCGGCGGCGCTGGACGCCGCGGAGCCTTCGGCGGCCCAAGCGTTGGCTGCGGAGGACTTCGCCGCCGCCACCACGGCGCTCGCCGGCCTGCGGCCGTTCGTCGACGCCTTCTTCGACGACGTCACCGTCAACGATTCCGATCCGGCGCTGCGCGCGAACCGGCTGAGGCTTCTCGCTCGACTGCGCCGCGCGACCCGTGCGGTCGCGGATTTCGATCGCATCGCGGGATAGGTCCGCGCCGCCGCCTTAGGGCGACCCGGCCGTTTTCGCGAGGCGAGCGGGCAGGACGCCGCCATCCGCGGCGCACAAAAAAGCCGGCGGCGCTGATCGGGCGCGGCCGGCTTGGTCGTTGCGGCGGATTGCGCGGACTTAACCCGCGCGTGCGCCCGTCATGCGCGGCGTCGCGCCCGTCGTGCGCTCCAGTCGGCGTCGGCCGCGAGAGCCGCCGCCGCTTCCACGGGCGGCACCGGCGCGAGCCGCTCCGCCATCATCCGCCCGCGCGCGAAGCCGCGATATGTGGCGTGCTCATGAGGCGAGGCGGAGCCGATGCGGTCCCCGCGGACTCCCATCGCGTTCCAGACGCGTTCGGGATGGTCGCGGCTGAACAGCTCGGCCGCAAGCTCGTCGATGACGTTCGTGATTACGGGATCTCCCATGGGCGTCCTCCCTGCTGAAGTCAGAAACGGCGCAGGCCGCGCGCGGTTGCAGGGCCTGCGACATTATTTCTGAAACGTACGCGGAACCGCGAGAGCTTCTAGGAAGCGTGAACGCCGCCTGGAACCGGGAACATCGCCGTCGTTCCAGCAGCGGCGTTTTATATACCCCGAATTAAGCCAAGCCGAAAGTGGCAAGCGCCGCTCGCGCGAATGCGCCGCAGCGCGGTCGTCACTCCGCAGCCTCGCTCTCCGGCCCGTCGTTGAGGAAGCCGCCGGACTGCCGCCGCCAGAGGTCGGCGTAAAGCCCGCCGCGGGCGATCAGTTCGGAATGGCCGCCTTCCTCGACGATCCGTCCGTGGTCCATCACGACCAGCCGGTCCATCCGCGCGATGGTGGAGAGCCGGTGCGCCACCGCGATCACCGTCTTGCCCTCCATCAGTGCGCTGAGACTGGTCTGGATGGCCGCCTCGACTTCGGAATCGAGCGCCGAGGTCGCCTCGTCGAGCACGAGGATCGGGGCGTCCTTGAGGATCACCCGGGCGATCGCGACACGCTGGCGCTGGCCGCCGGAGAGCTTTACGCCGCGCTCGCCGACATGGGCGTCGTAGCCCCGCCGTCCGTGAAGATCGACCAGGTTCTGAATGAACTCATGGGCTTCCGCCTTCCGGGCCGCGGCCTCGATCGCCGCGCCGTCGGCGCCGGGGCGGCCATAGGCGATGTTGTCGCGGATCGAGCGGTGCAGCAGCGAGGTGTCCTGCGTCACCACGGAGATCTGCGCGCGCAGGCTTTCCTGCGTGACGTGGAGGATGTCGACGCCGTCGACGACGATCCGGCCGCTTTCCGGATCGAAGAAGCGCAGCAGCAGGTTGACGAGCGTCGACTTGCCGGCCCCCGAGCGTCCGACCAGACCGATCTTCTCCCCCGACTTCACATGGAGGGAGAAGTCGCGGATGACGCTGCGCGGCGCGCCGTAGCCGAAGGTGACGTCCTCGAAACGGATGTCGCCGCGCGTCACCTCGATCGGCTCAGCCGCTCTCGCGTCGGTCAGCTGGAGCGGCCGCGCGATCGTGCCGATGCCCTCCTGCACGACGCCGACATTCTCGAAGATCGCCGAGATCTGGAACGCGACCCAGCCCGACATGGAGACGACCTGCCACGAGAGCGGAACCGCCATCGCGACCGTTCCGACGCCGATCGTCCCATGCGAGGCGAGCGTGACCGCAGAGATCGTGACCGCCGAGACGAGCAGCGCGTTCAGAATCTGCAGCGCCACCGCAAAGGTCGTGATCAGCCGCATCTGGCGCTGGAACAGGTCGTTCAGCGTGTCCATCGACTCGCGAACGTAGGAATCCTCGTCGCGCGCACGGGCGAAGAGCTTCACCGTCAACACGTTGGTGTAGCTGTCGACGATCCGACCGGTGAGCTGCGAGCGGCCTTCAGAGGCGGCGCGGGACCGGTCGCGCATCCGCGGCACGAACCAGGCGAGCAGGCCGGCATAGCCCAAGAACCAGATGCCGAGCGGCAGGGCGAGCAGGAGATCGGCGTTTGCGAGCAGGGCGAGCGCCGTCGTTCCATAGACGGCGATGTACCAGACCGCCTCGGACGTCTGGACCAGGCTTTCGCGCAAGGCCGGCCCCGTCTGCATCACCTTGGCGGCGATGCGGCCTGCGAAGTCGTTCTGGAAGAAGCCCCAGGACTGGCGGATGACGTGGTAGTGCGCCTGCCAGCGGATGAGATTGGAGAACCCCGGGCCGATCGCCTGGTTCGCGATCAGCCCGCGCAGAAACAACGTCGCCGGCCGCGCGGCGATGACAATCGCGACAAGCGCGGCGAGCAGCGGCCAGCCGTCGGCGATCAGCCGCTCGGGCGGGGTGGCGGTGACGAGCGTGACGATGCGGCCGATGAAATAGGGAATGGAGGCGTCGCACAGCGCGAGCATAAGGCCGACGGCGAGCAGTCCGCCGAACAGGCCCTTGGCCTGCCGCAGGAAGTGCCAGTAGAAGGCGAGCAGCCCCGGCGGCGGCTCCGGCCGCTCGGGGATCGCGGTCGGATCAATGAGTCGTTCGAACAGCCGGAACATGCGCCCCTATGTGGCGCGTCCGCGTGACGAACGGAAGGCGTCGGTTCGGTGGTTCAGTCAGCGACGCCGCCATTCGCCACGGCGGCGCGCGTCCTTCTTCAGTCGTCGCGGTAGACCTTTTCGCGGCGCTCATGGCGCTCCTGGGCCTCGATCGAGAGCGTCGCGATCGGGCGGGCGTCGAGCCGGCGCAGAGAGATCGGCTCGCCGGTCTCCTCGCAGTAGCCGTAGGTGCCGTCCTCGATCCGCGAGAGCGCTGCGTCGATCTTCGCGATCAGCTTGCGCTGCCGGTCGCGGGCGCGCAGTTCGATGGCGCGATCGGTCTCCGACGAGGCGCGGTCCACGAGGTCGGGGTGATTCTGGTTCTCGTCCTGTAGGTGCTCCAGGGTCTCCCGGCTCTCCCTCAGAATTTCGTCGCGCCATGTCAGCAGCTTGTCGCGGAAGTAGCGGCGCTGCCGCTCGTTCATGAAAGGTTCGGCCTCGGAGGGCCGGTAATCCTCTGCCAACTCGACGCTCATAGGTAAGCCTCTGGATACCGCACTGAGGTGTTCGGACGGCGCGGAATATAGCTTCGTACCGGTCACGCGACAATCATTCCCTCTTTTTGTAAACCTTTGAAGTCGCTTCGGTTTTAAAAACATACGTAGTTCTGCGTGCGTGGTCCCGCCGACGGGCCCCTTTTAGCGGCCCCGCTTGGCCAACTCCACGGCGACCCGCAATTCGATCGCGGCCAGCGTGTCGTCGAGGCCGACGTCGCCCGTCGGATCGCGTTGTCCGCCGAAGCTTTTCGAGAGCGCTGCGATCGGAACTCCGGCGGCTTCTCCAGAGATCAAAGCAAGTTTTAGGCCGTCCAAAGCCTCGAGCAGGCCGCGGCCGCGGCGGATCGCGCGCTTCCGGCGGGAGGTCGAATCCTCCGCCAAGGCCTGAAGCGCGATCAACGCATCGAGAGGCGGCGCCGCGCGCACCGACGAGGTGGTTCGCGCGGCGGTGGCGGAAGCGGAGTCGCTCAGCCGGAAGTCGCCGCCGCTCGTCATCGTCCTTGCGCCGCCGCCGGAGACGAAGACGGCGCGCCCAAGACCATCGACCCGCATGCGATTCCCCCGGACGTCCAGCATCTGCGGAGGCCACTCTCCGGCCATCGTGGTTAACCCGCCATTAACGGACCGGCAAATTCTGCCCGGTCTCGGCGGTCCTTGCCGGGCGCTGGGGCCGGCTTTCCGCCGCCGACAGCGACGCTTAGCTTCAATTTTGAGCGTTTCGCGTTTCGGCACGGGCTTCGCATGGATCATCTGGAACCTGTACTGCGTGAAGGTGGCCCACAGCCGATGCCTCGCCTCGCCTCCCGACTCATGGCCCTTGCGCTGGCCGCAGCCTCAGCGTGCGTAGCGGCGGCGCCGGCTCGTGCGGCCGATCCCGCCGCCGCGGTGCAGCGCCGCCTGTCGAACGGCCCGGTCGCGGGCGCGGCTCAAGCGGTTCGCGTCGTCGCGGCGCGCCGGGGCTATGGCGCGGACGACGGGGGCGCCGTGCGCGGCGGCGTCACGTCGCGCATCAAGGATCTGACCGACGTCGAGGGCGTGCGCGAGAACCAGCTGGTGGGCTACGGCCTTGCGGTCGGCCTGAACGGAACCGGCGACTCATTGAACGCCGCTCCGTTCACCAAGCAGTCCCTGCAATCGATGCTGGAGCGGCTCGGCGTCAACACCCGCGGCGCGACGCTGCGCACCAAGAACGTCGCCGCCGTCATGGTGACGGCGAATCTGCCCCCGTTCGGCACGCAGGGCACGCGAATCGACGTCACTGTCTCCGCGCTCGGCGACGCGACCAGCCTGCAGGGCGGCACGCTGATCGTCACCCCGCTGATGGGCGCCGACGGCGAAGTTTACGCCGTCGCGCAAGGGTCGGTCGCGGTTATCGGCTTCAACGCCCAGGGCGAGGCCGCCCAGGTCGTGCGCGGCGTGCCGACGACGGGGCGCATCTCGAACGGCGGCCTGATCGAACGCGAGATTCCCTTCGCCCTGAACAACCTCACCACGGTCCGGCTCGCCCTGCGCAACCCGGACCTGACGACAGGCCGCCGGATCGCCGCGGCCGTGAACAGCTTCATCGGCGCGGGCGTGGCCGAGCCGATGGACCCCTCGACGATCGCAGTCCAGGTTCCGAAATCCTATCAGGGCAACATCATCCGCCTGCTCACAGAAATCGAGCAGCTGCGCGTCGAGCCTGACCAGATCGCGAAGATCGTCATCGACGAACGCTCGGGCATCATCGTGATGGGGCAGGACGTCCGCGTCTCCACGGTGGCGGTCGCCCAGGGCAACCTCACCGTGACGATCACCGAGTCGCCGGTCGCAAGCCAACCGGAAGCCTTCTCGGAAGGCGAGACGGTGGTGACCCCGCGCACCGACATCACGGTCGACACGGACAAGGACCGCCGGCTCGCGGTTCTCAAGGAAGGCGTCAATCTCCGCCAGCTCGTCGAGGGGCTTAACGCCATCGGCGTCGGCCCGCGCGACCTGATCGCGATCCTCCAGGCCATCAAGGCGGCCGGCGCGCTTCAGGCTGAAATCGAGGTGATGTGATGGCCGACGCGTCCGCGCCGTCGCCCGCCGCCGCCGCTCTTGGCGCGGCCAAGGCCTACAACGCTCATCCCGCCGCCAAATCGGCGGCGACGGTCGACTCGTCGGCCGAGGACTTCGAGGCGGTGTTCCTGACCCAGATGATGGAGCAGATGTTCTCCGGTCTCGGCGAGGAGGGACCGCTGTCGGCCGGCCCCGCCGGCGGCGCCTACCGCTCCATGCTCGCCGACCAATATGGCAAGACGCTCGCAGCGTCGGGCGGGATCGGTCTCGCCGACCACGTCCGCCGCGAGCTTCTCGCGCTCCAGCAGGGAAGTTGACCGTCATGATCGGACGCCGCCGCGTCGTTCCCGCCGTTGCCGCCCCGGCGCTCAGCCCCGTGGAGGCCGCCGAACGCCTGGCGCGCGTGGCCGACACCGTGGAGCGGCTGACGCGCCTGATCCTTCAGGAGACCCGCCTGGTGCGCGCCGGCGCCTATGACGCCGCCGCGGCTCTCGCCGTCGCGAAGGGCGAGCTCTCCGGCCGCTACATGCTCGACGTCGACGGTCTTTCCTCGAACGCCGAAGCGGTCGCAGCACAGCCGCGCGTGGCGATCGACGGACTGGAGAACCTGCATGTCGCGTTCCGCGCCGCCCTCGACGAGAACCTGGCGGTGCTCGGCACCGCGCGCTCGGTCGCGGAAAGCCTGTTGCGCGGGGTCGCGGAAGAGGTGGGTCAGCGCTCCCAGCCCAAGACCTACGACGCGCGCGGCGGAGCCTACGACGGTCGGTCGACGGTCGCGCCAATCTCCCTGTCGCGGGGAGCATGACGTGGAGCTGATTCGGACAATCGCCCGTTAACCGCATCTCCTAACGCCGACTTAATGCGCCGTTCTTAACGTGGGTCTGCGCGCTCGTGTCTGGCGCGTTGGACTCCGAGGAGGAGGAGGAGGAGATGGACGCCTCGTTCGGCGCCTTTGTCCCAACAGCGCCCGCGCAGCCGCAGCAAAAGACCGCGGCGGCGATCGCCGTGCGCGTCGATCCGACGCCGCTGACGCCGGCGGCCGACGATCGGCCTCAGGCGTTCAGCTCCGCGATCGAAAGCGATCTGGACCGCACGCTGTCCTCGCAACGGGACGTCACGCTGGACGTCGCGACCGGAAGCCTCGTCTATCGTCTCATCGACGTCACTACCGGCGTGGTGAGCCGGCAGACGCCGAGCGAGGATCGTCTGAAGCTGCGGGCCTATATCGACGGGGTGATCGCCGCGAACGCCTCCCCGCCCTTGGTCGAACGCACGGCCTGAAAGAGCTCAGCCTCGCAGGCCCTCGGCGATATTGCGGTTGATGTTGATCAGCGCCGTCAGCTGCTCCGCCTTCGGCTCGATCTCGATCATCGAGCACCGCTTCAGAACGAAGAGTGCGATCTTCTTGAGGTTCGCCTTCGTCGCGGCGTCGAGCGGGTTCTCGGCCCGGCTCGCTGCGCTCAGGAACACCGTCCAGAGCTTGCGGTTGAAGGTCGCCGCGTCGCGCGCGGCGGAGCGGTCGAAGGGCTCTGCGGAAAGCGCCGCGGCGAACCGGGCCGCGGCTCTCAGGAGAAGCTGGGCATCCCGCTCACGCGGGCTCGCCGTCGTTTGCGCCATCCGTGCGTAGGCGCTCGCCCCGTGCTGCATGCTCGAAAATGCTCTTCTCATACGCGACAAGGGACCGCGCTTCCCTGAACGCTTTGTAGAGGGCGCCGGTTAAGACGCAGTTATTCATGCGCTCCACGATCTCGAGCATGCTCGGCGCCGCCCTCAGGGCGTCCCGCGTGAGCTTCGTGTAGATCGGCAGCACCGCATCCGCGGAGCCTGCGAGATACATCATCTGCACGGCGTAGCAGATGCGCTTCGCGGGGGTGTCGGCCTCGGACTCCTGAAGAATGTCCCGCTCCCGAAGCACAGGGTCCTGGCCGTCGATCAGCAGCGCGGTGCGCGTCGCGCCGTTCGTCACGACCGACCGGCCGATGACGATGCGTTCGCCAGGTTTGAGTTCGACCTTGAGCGTCATGAGTGACTCCAACCTCCGCGATTTGGATGCGATCTCGGCGTGCGCTCGCCCGCTCATCCGACGAGGGTCGCATGGCGCGCCTTCCCCGCTACGCCATACCAGCAAACGCGCTTTCCGCGGAGGATGCATGCCGAAGCCAGACCGATTCGCCTGCCGGCCCCCAGCGCTGCCGTCGCCCTGGGCGACCGACGCGCGGGTGGCGTTGATGGAGGAGGCGCGAGCCTTCGCCCGCGACGTCGTCCTGCCTATCGCCGACGAACTCGATCCGCAGAAGGCCGAGATGCCGCGCTCGCTGATCGAGGCCATGGCCGAGAAGGGCTGGTTCGGGATCACGATTCCCGCAGAGCACGGTGGCATGGGCCTCGGGGTCTTCGAATACTGCCTCGTCTCCGAGGAACTGGCGCGGTCGTGGCTGTCGGTCGGGAGCATTCTGGCGCGCGGACAGGGTCTCGGCACGCAGACGCTCGACGAGGACCGCCGGAAGGAGCTCCTGGCCCGATCGGCGAAGGGCCGGTGGATCGGAAGCATCTCGCTGTCCGAACCGGCGGCCGGCTCCGATCTCGCCGGCGTCCAGACCCGCGCACTGCGCGACGGCGACGATTGGGTGCTGACGGGGACCAAGCGCTGGGCGGGCTTCGCGCAGGCCGCGGATTTCATCGAGGTGCTTGCTCGCACCCGCGACCCCGAGCCGGGCGAGCCGCGCTCGGCGGGACTGGAGCCGTTCCTCGTGGTGAAGGAGCCCGGGACCTTTCCGGACGGAATCACGGGCCGGGTGATCGACAAGGTCGGCTATCACGGATTCCTCACCTTCGAGCTCGAGCTCGAAGGCGTTCGGGTGCCGGAAAGCGACCGGCTAACCGGCCTCTATGGCGACGAGGGGGCAGACGCGGATTCCGGCGGCTTCGCCGCCGTGCAGCGCGGTCTGAACATCGCGCGCGTGCACACCGCGGCGCGCGCCGTCGGCGTGGCGAGGGCCGCGGTCGAGGACTGCCAGCTCTATTTGCAGGAGCGCGAGCAGTTCGGCCATCCCATCGGCCATTTTCAGGCCCTGCGCTTCGCGCTCGCCGACATGGCGGCGGACGTCAGCCAGGCGCGGGCGTTCTGGCGGCAGGTCGCCCATCTGCTGGATCAGGGCGAGCCGGCGGAATCGGAGTCCGCCATGGTCAAGTTGGTCGCGACCGAAATGGCGGTTCGCGTGACCAATCAGGCGATGCAACTGCACGGCGGCAACGGATACACGACGGAACGCCGCGTCGAGCGGTACTGGCGCGACGCGCGGCTGACCACGATTTTCGAAGGCACGAGCGAGATCCAGCGCAGGATCATCAGCGATCGGATGCTGCCGAAGCCCTGAGGACTAGCGGAAGCGGCGAAGGGCGAGGATCATCCCCGCCCTTCGCCAAGCTGTCCAGCCGTTTCGATCGGCTCACCTCAAGAGTTGAAGCACCGCCGCTTCCTGCTGGGTCGAAATCGACAGCGAGGTTACGACCAGCGACTGCCGGGTCTGCAGGGTCGCGAGATTCGCCGCTTCCTCGTTGGTGTCGGCGGAGGTCAGCAGGCTCGAGCCGTCGTCAAGCGTCCCGATCATGTCCTTCGTGAAGACCTCCCGGGTCTGCACGATCTGCAACTGCGAGCCGAACTTCGCCGATTGCGCCTCGACCGTCTTGAAGGAGGCCTCGATCTGATCGAGCACCGCATTGATCGAGGCGGAATCGTAGAAATCGCTCTGGGCGATCTGGGAAAGGCCGATGCCGCTCGAATCGAACTGGACGCCCTTCACGTTGAGCTTGGACGAGCCGTCTTCGTTGAAGATGACGTCGAGCTCGTCGCCCATGAGAAGGTTCACGCCGTTGTAGTTCGCATCCTTGGCGAGCTTGTCGATCTCCTTCATCGACTCGTTGTAGTCGTCGGCGAAGTTCGCCCGCTTCAGCGCCGCGTCGGGATCGAGCACAGGCGCTGAGAATGTCCCGCTGACGAAGGCGTTCGCCGCGCCCGTCGCGGTGCCGGAGGCGACGGCGGGGGTGGAGTTCGCGATCGAGTTGTCGGCGGCGATCGTCAGCTTGCGGGTGGAAGCGTCGAAGGTCGCGTCGAGCAGGACGTTGTTGGCTTCGAAGAACGCGTTGAGCTCCTCCAGCGAGTTCACCTGCGGCGCCGTCGGGCCGAACGTCACCGTCTTGTTGACGCCGTCGGCGTCCTGAACGACCAGCGTGTCGCCTGAAGCGAGCGGCGAGCCCACGCCGCCCAGCAGGTTCGCCGTCGTCACGCCGTCGCCGAGGTCGGCCGAGACGATCGCGGCTTTTTCATCGACCGCGAGCGGCGACTGCAGCGCAGCGCGCGCCGTCGCCTTCAGGCCTTCCACGATCTCGGTGATCGCCTTGATGCCGTTGTCGGCCGCCTTCAGGGTCTGGATCGAATTGCCGACCTGATCGAGCAGGCTGGACAGATCGCTCGATCGCCGGTCAAGAGCCTGGCTGGTGAAGAAGCTTGCGGGATTGTCGAGAGCCGAGTTGACCTTCTTGCCCGTCGCGAGGCGCTCCTCGGTGCGATTGAGGAGGTCGGTCGTCGACTGAAGCGTCCGCAGGTTCGAGCGGACGGCAGAATTTAGGTTCACATCGGCCATCGCAAGGGCTCCAAAGAGGAGGACGCCTCTTGTGGGCGCAGCACCAAGCTAGATCGTTAACCTTAATGAGCGGTTAAGGTTAACGACGCCTTGCGGGAGCGACGGCGGAGCGTTCTAGGAAAAGAGAAGGGCGGAAGCCGCAGCTTCCGCCCTCTGAAATGCGGTGAGGAGGTTTCGCCGATCAGCGGAGAAGCTGAAGGACGTTCGACTCCTGCGAGGTCGAGATCGACAGCGAGGACACGATGAGCGCCTGGCGCGTCTGCAGTGTGGCCAGGTTCGCGGCTTCCTCATTGGTGTCCGCGCCGATCAAGGCGAGGGCGCCGTCGTCCAGGGTGCCGATCATGTCCTTCGTGAAGGTCTGACGGGTCTCGACGATCTGGAGCTGCGAACCGAACTTGGAGGCCTGCGACTCGAGGGTCGAGAACGCCGACTCAATGGTGTCGAGAACGTCCTCGATGCTCGACTTCGTGTTGAAGTCGCCGGTCGCGAGTTCCGAAAGGCCGAGGCCGGCGGCGTCGAAGTTGGTGCCCTTGACGTCGAGGGTGGAGTCGCCGTCCTCGTTGAAGGTGATCTCCAGGTCATCCGACTGCAGCAGGTTGACGCCGTTGAACGACGCGTCCTTCGCCAGGCTCGTGATCTGCTTCAGGGCTTCGTTGAAGTCGTCAAGGTAGGCGGCGCGCTTGTCGACGGCGTCCTGATCGATGACGTCGTCGGCGACCGTGGTCCCCGCGGTGAGGCCGGTGCCGGTGACAGTGCCAGCGATGACGATGTCGTCGCTTGACGTCAGCTTGATCTGGCCGCCCGAGACGGATGCGGTGACGCCCGAAATCTCGGCCGCGTTGATCTTTTCCACCACCGTCTCGACCGTGTCGTTGGCGGCCAGGGTGACCTCGACGTCGTTGATCTCGATCGGGGTGGCCGTGAGGTTGGCGGCGGTAAACGCCGCGCCCGTGACGGCGGCCTCGACGCCCTTCGGCGACTGCAGGGCGGAGCGGGCGCTGGCCTTGAGGCTCTCGACCACGCTCGTGATCGCCTTGATGCCGTTGTCGGCGGCTTCGAGCGTCTTGACCGAGTTGGAGACGTTGTCCATCAGGCTGTTGAGATCGCTGGAGCGGCGGTCAAGGGCCTGGGAGGTGAAGAAGCTGGAGGGATTGTCGAGGGCCGAGTTGACCTTCTTGCCGGTCGAAAGGCGCTCTTCGGTGCGGTTCATCAGGTCGGTCGTCGACTGCAGGGTGCGCAGGTTCGAGCGAACGGCGGAGTTGAGGGTGACGTCGGCCATTGGAGTTCTCCCATCCTAGGAGGTTGTCGTCGCCCCGTCCTGAGGCGTGGGGAGGACACTTGGCCGTCGCCCGCTAAGCGCGAGTTAATCGCAACGCTTGGCGCCGAAATCGTTCCACGCGATCATTCGGCATGGTTAGCGCTTCGCTAAGTCGGCCTGCAGGCTAGATCAACGCCGCGGCGAAACCGGCGGCGGCGAGCGCGCAGGCGATGGCCCGGACGTGGTTCCAGCGGACCCAGTCGCCGAGATAGGGGCCGCGCCACAGCGCTTCCGCCTCCGGCGCGTCGGCCGGGAGCGCGGCGAGCCGCTGGTTCAGCGGCACGTTCGACGCCATGGTCACGCCGACGGCTCCCACGACGTAGACCGTCGCCGCGCCGACGCAGGCGACCGCGTCGAAGCCGCTGAACGCGAAGAGCGAGACGGCGGCCGCCGCGACGCCGACCGCGGCCGTTCCGAAAAAGAGCGCGAAGAAGCCGGGATTGAGCACGACGACGTTGATCGTCTGCATCGTGGCCACGGCCTCCGCCCTCGGCCGCCGCGCGAGCGCCGGCATCACGAGGCCGGAAAAGGCGTAGAAGAAGCCGGCCATGACGCCCGCGCCCAGCGCGGCGAGGAAGGTCAGGGCGAGAGCTGCGGTCTCCATCGAACGGGCTCTAGCGATCCGGGCCCGTCAGGTTAGACTACGGCCGCGGAGCGCGGAACGGACACTCGCCCGTGCGCGGTCAGATGAAGTTGACGAGGCTCAGATCCTTCAGCGTCGCCGTCGCCTGGTAGCTTGCCTGCAAGCGGGTCTGGAGCTCCAGGATCTTGGCTGCGACGTCCTCCTTAGACACGTCCTCGACTTTGGCGATGGCGTCCTCCGCGATGCCTTTCGCAGCCGTATGCCGTTCGCCCGCCGCCTTGATCGAGGTCGAGGCGGAGGCGAGGTCGACGGTCATCGTGCGGATGTTTGCGCTGGTTTCAGTTGAACCGAGCGAGGAGATCGTGCGGTTGGCGAGCGCCGCGTAGCGCGCCTGCCCGTTGGCGTCGTCCTCGGAGAACGTCATGGCTGAGAACACAGCCAGGCTCTGGATGATTTGCCGCGGCCCTTTCTCGTCGGCGCGTGCGCCGTAGGCGACGGTGACGCCGTCGTCGATCCTGGCGACCGACGCCTTGCGCGGATCGTCAGCGCCGGTCTCGCCAACGTACCACTGGACGGTGCGGTCGGCGGTGTCCGCTGTGTCCAGCGCCGTCGCGTTCTGCAGCGCCGCGACGCGCGCCGCCTCATTGGCGTAGGACCCGTCGAATCCCGACACGCGGGCGGGCTCCGCGCCGGGGGCGACGTTGAAGAACTCCTCGCTGGCCTGAACTGCGGAGGCTGCGGTCAGCGCGGTGTCGGCCCGCGTCTTCAAGGCGAGGTCAAAGCTCGCCTGCATGTTGGAGGCGGTGTCCGCCGCCGTCGCGCCGACCCGGAACTCGCCGTCGCCCAGCGCGGAGGCGTCGCCTTCGGCCTTGACGGTGAGCGTGATCTCCTCGGTCGAGCCATCCGGCAAGGTCATCCCGACCCGAACGGTCTCGCCGGACCTAGGCTGGCCCGTGAGACCCAGCGTGACCGAGGGCGGCGTTCCGGTCGGCCCGCTCGCGACGCCGTTGGTCAGCGTCGAATTCAGCGACGTGATCTTGAAACCGAACGCGCCCGACGCCTCCTCGGTCACGGTGAACGACGAGCCTGACACAGCCGAGACGTCGATGCGGCCGCGGCCGTCGGCGCCGAGGTCGGCGAGTTTGCGGTCGGCGATCAGGGTGCGGAGCCCGTCCTTGTCGCCGTCGTCGGCGAGCATGGCGTCCGCGGAGATCACGGGCTTGACGTCGGTCGCGCGGCCCGAGAACACGAAGCGCCCGCCGACGTCGGTGTTGAGCTGTGCGATGGCGTCCCGGAGATCGACCGCGGCCTGCGACTGGGCGATGGTCACCGAACCGGTGGTCAGCGTGTACTCATTCGGATCGATCGTCTTGTATTCGGCCCCGATGTTCTCGAGCCGGGTTAAGGCCGTCGCCATCAACTTGACCCTGACGTCGACCGTCGCGGAGGTCGCGTGGTAGCTGTCGAGGGCTGCGAGCTTGGAGCGCATCGCGAGCGACACCGCCGCGCCGTCGCCAAGCCCCGCATAGGTGGAGGACGCCTTGCCGGACGCGAGCTGGCGCAGGAGGTCGTCCATCTGGCCGCGGCTGTCGGACAGGGCCTGAAGCAGGCTCGGTCGCCCGACGCCGGTCGCCGCATAGGGTCCGATGGAGGTCATGGGGTCAGCCCTCAGACGTTCAGCAGCATGTCCATCATCTCCTTGACCGCCGTCACGACGCGGGCGTTCGCGCCATAGGCGGTCTGGAGCTGGATCAGCCGGCTCATCTCCTCGTCGACGTCGACGCCGGAGGTTGCGGAGTAGCGGTCCTGCAGCGACGACATCACAAGGGACTGTCCGTCCGCCACCCGGGTGGCCGAGGCGCTGGCGCGCGCCTGCATAGCGACGATCCCGCTGGCGAATTCACCGACCGATCCGGAAAACGGCTGCGCCGAACCTCCCAGTCCGGTGTCGGACAGGTAGGTGCGATCGGCCGCGAGCGCGTCGCGCAGGAAGTCGGGCCTCGAACCGTCGCCTGCGGCCGTCCCTGGTGCGTAAATCGCGAGCTTCGACGGGTCGGCGAGAAGCGCCGGATTGATCGTAATGCGCGAGGCGAAGCCGGTCCGCTGATCGCCGCCGTCGAGATTGCCGGAATAGGGGCTGTTGCTCGCCCCGTCGACGAACACGGGGAGCGCGAGGCCGGAGCCTGACAGGCCGGTCGCCGTGATCGCCGAGGAGCCGCCAGAGATGGCCAGGCCGGGGGCGCTTGACGAGAGCGCGAAGCCGTCCGCGCTGGCGGTCGCGCCGATGGAGATCCCGGCGTTGGCGAGCGCCGCGTCGAGGTCCGCCGCAGCGGTCGCGGAGGCGAAGTCGACGCCGATCACCGTGTCGTTCGGATCGGCCGTCAGGCTGTCGTCGAGCGGCAGCCGCGACGCGTCCCCGACGTTTACGATGGTGACGGAGCGCGTCGTCCCGCCGCTCGTGTAGGACACCGTCAGCCGGTCGCCGCGCTGCGCCCCGCCGATCGCGAGGTCCACGCCGCCGGCGACCTCGGACCCCGCGACCTCGTTGGTCCCGAGCGCCTGCGCGAGGTTTGCCGCGAGTTCGTCGAGCTGGGTCTGGGCCTGCGGCAGGGTCTTGTCGCGCATGTCGGCGAGCGCGCGGATCTGGCCGGAGCGAAGCTGTCCCGGCGCGAGCAGATCCACGGAATAGCCGGAAGGGCGCGTCAGGCGGATTGTTCCAAGACCGCCGCCGGCGGGATCGTTGGGCGCATAGCTTGCGCCGGCGTCCACGGTCGCCGTCGGTTCGAACGTCAGCGTCGAGGCGGAGCCGTCGTAAAGCGCGAGCCCGGTGGGCGTCTTGATCCGGATTTCGCCGTCGCCCGCGTCCTCGACGCGGATGTCCATCAGCGAAGCGAGAGCGTCGATCGCGACGTCGCGCTGATCGAGCAGGCCGGCGACGCTTTCGCCGCGCGTTCGCGCCACGACGATCTGTTCGGTGAGGCTTTCGATCGACTGAAGAGCCTCGTTCGCAGTCTCGACGCCCGCGGCCAGTCCTTGGTCGGCCTGCGCGCGCAGCTCCTGCACGTCGCGGGAGGCGGCGTTGAGCTGCTGGGCGAAGATCTGCGCGCTCTGCAGCACGGCGGCTCGGGCGCTCTCGTCGTCCGGAGTCGTCGCCAGCGCGTCGAGCGAGCTGGAGAAATCGGCATAGAGCTTGTCGAGCGAGAGCCCGCCCTCCGGCGTGCCGAAGGAGAGCTGCAGCCGGTCGAGGTAATCGGCGCGGGTCGAGGCGTAGCTCGCGCCGGCGGACTCCGTGCGCAGCTGGCGCTGGAGGTAGACGTCGAGTTCGCGGCGGATGTCGTCGGTGCGGACGCCGACGATCTGGCCGCCGATGACCGACTGCTCGTTGACGAGCGTCTTCTTGACGTAGCCGGCCGTCCCCGCGTTCGCGACATTCGCCGCGACGAGATCGAGCCCGGCCTGGCTCGCCTTGAGACCGGAAAGGGCCGCGCTGAGCGCGGTGGAGAGAGCCATGGCTCGCCTTGTCTTGCGTCGCTTCGGACGTCAGATCGGAACGGCGCTCAGCGGATCATGCTGAGCGCTTCCTGCATCATCGAATCCGACGTCGTGACGACGCGCGTGTTCGCCGAATACGCCTGCTGGGTGACGATCATCTTCGTGAACTCATCAGCGATGTCGACGTTCGACTGTTCGAGCGCCTGGCCGACGATCTCGCCTTCCGTCCCCTCGATCGCGAGGCCGGAGCCGACGGTCTGGGCGTAGGCGCCGCCGTCGAGATGCGCGAGCCTGTTCTCGGCGTTGAACGTCACCAGCGGCACCTTGTAGAGCGGCCGCGACTTGCCGTTCGAGTAGGTGGCCTGGATCAGCCCGCCGTCGGCGATCTCAAAATTGACGAGCTTGCCGGAGGGCGCGCCGTCCTGGTCGAGCGCCTTGGTGGTCATCTGGCCTTCGCTGTCGGCGTATTGCGTCAGCCCCTGCCCGTGGTTGAGCGCAATGTCGCCCAGGTTCACGCCGTTGACGGTTAGGTTGGTGATCGTGGCCAGGCCGTCGGCAGGCGCTTTCAGATTCCCGTCGCTGTCGAACGCATAATTCTGGTCGCCGGCGGCGGAGGGATCCGCATCGACGCGCGTCCAGGCCGCGTCGGCGCCGGTCGCGGCGCCGTCGGACAGGTAGTAAAGCGACCAGACGTCGTCCGTCGCCGGCGTCGCCGTGGCGCTTTCATTGGAGACCTTGCCCCAGCGGAACTGGACGTCGTGCGATCCGCCCTTCTCGTCATAGACGGTGACGGCGTCGCCGCTGATCGTGCTGGCGATGAAGTCGTCGGACTGCGAGGCGGGAACCGTCGCGCCGAAGCCCGAGCCCAGCAGCCAGGAGCTGGCGTCCGACGAGTCGTAATTCGTGGTCTGCGGCACGACCGGCAGGTTGGCGCGGTAGTCGACCGACGTGGTCGCCGAAGCGGGGTAGAAGTCGTTGTCGAACTTCACGAGCTCGGGCACGGAGCCGACCGGGTTGCCGGTCGCGGCGTCGACGCGGACGCCCTTCAGGAAATAGCCGGAGCCGTTGACGAGATACCCGTTCTTGTCGACTTCGAAGTCGCCGCGGCGGGTGTAGAGGTCGTCACCTCCAAAGGTTGGTCGGCCATCGACTTCGCCGGTCTGGTCCTGAACGATCAGGAAGCCTTGACCCTTGATTGCGAGGGCGGTCGCCGACGAGGACGCCTGGACCGTGCCCTGGACGTCGTTGGTCGCGCGGGAGAAGCCCTGCACCGAACCGGCGACCTGTCGGCGGACGTTCATGTCGCCGCCGAGCACGAGGTCGGCGAACGACGTGTCGGTGCGCTTGTAGGCGGCGGTCTGCGAGTTCGCGATGTTGCCCGAGATGTTTTCGAGCGCGAAGGACTGAGCCTGAATGCCGCTGACCGCGGTGTTCAGAGCGCCATAGATACCCATACCGTCGTCTCCGAAGCCGAATCCACCAGCCGGGCCGCGTCAGGCGGCTCTCGCCCGCGGCGTCACCGCAGGGTTCGCAAGCCGCGGGCCAAACATTCGCGCCAAGAGCATCAAGCAATGGAGCAGCGTCTGGAACACCGGCGCACGGAGCACCGCCTGCCGGTCGGCACATTCTGCCGGGCGGCGAAGGGTCACGCGGGGAGGGAACGGCCACTGCATGCGCTGCGTTCGGTGATGCGGGAACGGCGACGGAGCGACCATGAAGAACCCCTGGATGAGCATGTGGCTGAGCGCGGCCAACAGCTGGTCGAACGCCGCCCGTGGTCAGTTCGCCGCGGAGGCCAGAAGAAATCAGGCGGCGATGCTCGACGATATGAATCGGCAGCTCGTCGCCTTCTGGATGCCGGGAGAGGCCGCGAAGCGCCCGCCCCGCAAACGGTCGCGGTCTCGCCGCTAACGCCGGACCGGCATTGACGGTCGGACCCGCTCAGGCGACCGTCGCTCGATTCGGATCTGGAGAAACTCAACGATGGCGGACGCCGGGGACCTCGGCGCGGAGCGGCGGACTCTATATCCGCCGATCGAGCCGTTCCGGCGCGGCGCGCTCGAGACCGGCGACGGTCACCGCGTCTACTGGGAGATGTGCGGAAACCCGGACGGGATCCCCGCGGTCTTTCTGCACGGCGGTCCGGGCGGCGGATGCGGGCCGGCGCATCGGCGGCTGTTCGATCCGAGCCGCTACAAAGTTCTGCTGTTCGATCAGCGCGGATGCGGGCGATCGACTCCGCACGCCGCCCTCGACCGGAACACCACCTGG
The DNA here is from genome assembly GCF_049446035.1 of Hansschlegelia sp. KR7-227. Taxonomy (NCBI): domain Bacteria; kingdom Pseudomonadati; phylum Pseudomonadota; class Alphaproteobacteria; order Hyphomicrobiales; family Methylopilaceae; genus Hansschlegelia; species Hansschlegelia sp. KR7-227. Next base: position 2,064,574 of record NZ_JBMSEA010000001.1, on the reverse strand, counting down.
GATCTCATCCTGGACATCGAGCGGCTGCGCGAGATCGCCGAGGCCGAATCATGGCTCGTCTTCGGCGGATCCTGGGGGTCGACGCTCGCGCTCGCCTACGCCGAGACGCATCCGCAAAGGGTCAGCGCCCTTGTCCTGCGCGGGATCTTCACGCTCCGTCGCTTCGAACTCGACTGGTACTATCAGCGGGGCGCGTCGCTGCTGTTTCCCGACAAGTGGGAAAGCTTCCTCGCCCCAATTCCCGAAGCCGAGCGCGGCGATCTGATCGCAGCCTACCAACGCCGCCTCACGGGCGACGATCCGAAGGTCCGGCTCGAGGCGGCGAAGGCGTGGAGCGTCTGGGAGGGCGAGACGATCACCCTCCGGCCGGATCCGGCGATCACCGGACAGCATGGCGGCGACGATTACGCGCTCGCCTTCGCGCGGATCGAGAACCACTACTTCACCCATGGCGGTTGGCTCGACGAGGGCCAACTCATTCGGGACGCCGGGAGGCTCGCGGGCATTCCGGGGGTGATCGTCCAAGGGCGCTACGACGTCGCGACGCCCGCCGTGACCGCATGGGATCTGCACCGCGCCTGGCGTGAGGCGGAACTCCACATCGTGGACGACGCCGGCCACGCCTTTTCCGAGCCCGGCATCCTCGATCGCCTGATCCGCGCGACGGACGACTTCGCCGACCGGCTGACGTCGGCGTGATCGAGCGTGATTTGAACCGTGGCTCGGGGGCCATATCTCTTGTGCGCCGTCCTGACCGTCCCATTGAAGGAGGACACGCGATGCGTCGCCGCCCGTCTGCCCGAACGCTCGCCGCCACGGCCGTCGCTGCGCTGCTCGCCTCCGCCGGGGCGGCGGCGGCGATCACGAAGGCGAAGCCGTCCGAGGTCATCGCGTCGGAGAAGCAGTCCTTCAGCATAGAGACTGTGGCCGAAGGGCTTGAGCGGCCCTGGGGCGTCGCCTTCTTGCCGGACGGCCGGATGCTGGTGACGGAGAAGGCCGGACGCATGCGCATCGTGCTCCCGGACGGCAAGCTGTCCGCGCCCGTGACCGGCCTACCGAAAGTCGACTCGCGGGGCCAGGGCGGCTTGCTCGACGTCGCGGTGGCGCCGGATTTCGCCGACACCAGGCTCGTCTACTTCACCTTCGCCGAAGCCGGCGAGGGCGGCGTGAACGGCACGGCGCTGGCGCGCGGCAGGCTCGTCGGCAACGCGCCGCGACTGGACGACGTCGAGGTGATCTGGCGGCAGGTTCCGAAATACGCCTCCACGCTCCATTTCGGCTCCCGGATCGTCTTCGCCGGCGACGGAACGATGTTCGTAACCACGGGCGAGCGCTCCAACGCCGAGTTCCGAGTCAAGGCGCAGGCGCTCGACGAGACTCTGGGCAAGGTCGTGCGGCTGACGCGCGACGGCAAGCCGGCCCCGGGAAACCCGTTCGAGGGCCGCGCCGACGCCCGGCCGGAGATCTGGTCCTACGGCCACCGCAACATCCAGGGCGCGGCGATAAATCCCGCCGACGGCAAGCTCTGGACAGTCGAGCATGGGCCGCGCGGCGGCGACGAGCTCAATCAGCCGGAGGCCGGAAAGAATTACGGCTGGCCGGTGATCACCTACGGCAAGGAATACTCCGGTGGAGACATCGGCCCTACGGAGAAGGCCGGCATGGAGCAGCCGGCGTTCTACTGGGTTCCTTCGATCGGGACCTCAGGGCTCGCCTTCTACTCCGGCGACGCCTATCCCGGCTGGAAGGGAAACGCCTTCGTCGGGGGCCTCGCGATCCCGACGCTCGCGCGTCTCGAGATCGCTGACGGCAAGGTTCTCAAGGAAGAGCGCCTGCTCGAATCCCTGGGCGAGCGCATCCGCGACGTGCGGCAGGGGCCGGACGGGATGCTCTACCTCCTGACCGACAGCGAGGAGGGCCGCCTGCTCAGGCTGAAGCCGGAGAAGGCGCGGTCCTAGACGCGCTCGTCACGATCGGCCGGAGCGGCAGGATGGTGAAACGCCCCCGCAATTCCGGGTCAAGTCGGCGCAATGACGTGGTCTGACGCGTCCGCGGCCGCCGGGGGGAGCCGGCGGCCGCGCGCATGTCCGGATCGGCGGGGTGGACGCCGCCCTCCGGACGCCTCGCGGGATCGAACAGGCCGGCGCCGGCCGTCTCCTCCCGCAAGCTCGGAAGCCCGTCCTCAGAATGGCAGCAGCACGTCCATCACCTGGGCGCCGTAGCGCGGCTGCTGCACGTCGGTGAGCTGGCCGCGACCGCCATAGGCGATGCGGGCCTGGGCGATCTTCTCGCTCGCGATCGTGTTGTCGGCGTCGATGTCCTCGGTGCGGACCACGCCGGCGACGATCAGCTCGCGCACTTCGAAATTGACGCGGATCTCCTGCTTGCCCTCGATCACCAGCGAGCCGTTAGGCAGCACCTGGGTCACGACGGCGGCGACGTTGGTCGTCAGCGTCTCCTTGCGGTCGACCGTGCCTTCGCCTTCCGTGGAGGAGGTCGAGCCCGCCTTGACCAGGTTCGACGGATCGACGCCGCCCGGAAGCACCTTGGCGAACTTCGTCTCGAATCCGAGGAAGTTGCTGATGCCCGACTGCTCGGAGGTGGTGCGCTCGCGCTTGGTCTTGTTCTCGAACTCCGCCTTGTCGGTGATGTCGACCTTCACCGTCAGCAGGTCGCCGACATTCTTGGCGCGCGGGTCCTTGAAGAAGCCGGTCGCGCCGGACTGCCACAGCGAGTTCGGCTGGTAGGACACCGGCACGGCTTCCGGCATCGGCATGCTGACACGCTTGTAGCCGGGCTGGGTGGTCGGGTTCTCGACCGCCGAGAGCGCCGGCGGCTGGCCGATGGTCGCGAGCCGGTCGGCGGCTCCGCAGCCCGCGAGCAGGGCCGCGGCCAGGGCGATCGCTGCGGCGCGAAGGGCAGGGGTGGGTCGCATGGTCAGCGCTCCTTCGACGTCAGCGGCGGGCGAGCGCGGTTGGCCCGGCGGTCACGGTCACCTCGGAGGGACCTGTCACGACGCCGTTCACGGTGCGCTTCGACTGGATGTTCTGGACGGCGATGAGGTCGCCCGCGGCGCCGGCCGCGAGCGCCTTCGCCTTGAGCGACAGCGAGATGCCGTCATTGAGATAGACGACCGTCACGAAGGACCCCCGCTCGACATGCTGGGGCCGCATCAGGTCGTTCGATCTGAGCGGCTGCCCCTCGCGGATCGCGCGACGCGCCGCGAGGCCGACGACCTCGTCGGGCGAAGCGGCGTCGCGGGCCTGGGATTTCGGCAGGCGGGCCGGCGCGACGTCGGCGCGGGCGACGAGATCGCCGCGGGCGAGCGAACGGTTCAGCGTCGCGACCGCGACGGTCTCGACAGCCGCTCCCGAGACCCGGATCGCGGCCGCGCCGGCGACCTCGATCGTCGCCTCGAAACGGCCCGAGGACCGGTCGGCGACGAAGCGCGCGACGTCGAGCGGGCCTTTGGCGGCGGCGTCGAGATGACGGGCGCCGGCGGGGTCGTCGAGCGTGACGTCGATGGCGTCGACGTCGACGCCGAAATCGGTCGAGGCCCGCGCCGTGATCGCGGCTTCGACCTCGGCGCGCGTCAGGATGCGGCTCGCCCGGGTCACCGTCACCTCGGAGACCCCGCCGGCCGCGAGGTCGAGCCCGGCCCGTCGGGCCGCGGCGATCACCGCGGCGGCGGGCACGTCTCCAGTCTGGCCGGGATCGGGCGCACGGAACACAGCGAGGTCGGCGCCGGTCTCGACGCCGTCGACGAGGTCGCCGAGGGTCACAAGCTCGCCCGAGACGAGGGCCGCGGACCGCAAAGTCGGCGCGGCCCAGGCCGGCGCGGCGAGCGCGACCCAGACCGGCGCCGCGAGCGCGACCGCAAGTCCGAGAGCGGAGAGGCGCTGGAACATCGTTCTCATCGCAGCATCGACGAGGTGTTCTGGAGCATCTGGTCCGCCGAGGAGACGACCTTCGAGTTCATCTCATAGGCGCGCTGCGCCGCGATCAGGTCGGAGATCTCCGTGACGGCGTTGACGTTCGACTGCTCGACATAGGCCTGCAGCAGCGTGCCGAAGCCCTCCGCGCCGGGATTGTCCTGCAGCGGCGTGCCGCTCGCTTCGGTCTCCAGGAACAGATTGTCGCCCTTGGCCTCGAGGCCGGACTTGTTGATGAAGCGCGCGAGCTGGACCGTGCCGAGCACCTGCGGCGCGGTCTGGCCCTGAAGGGTGGCCTGCACCTCGCCGACCTGGCTGATCGTCACGCTGAGGACGTTCGGCGGAATCGTGATCCCGGGCGACACCGTGTAGCCGTCGGCCGTGACGAGCTGCCCGTTCGGGTCGAGCTCGAAGGAGCCGTCGCGCGTGTAGGCCGTGGTCCCGTCGGGAAGGTCGACCTGGAAGAACCCCTCGCCGCGGATCGCGAGGTCGTAGGTCTTCTCCGTCGGCGTCACCGTGCCCTGGCTCATGACGCGCGGGGTCGCCACCACCTTGACGCCGGAGCCGATGTCGACGCCCGTCGGCAGCACCGTGCCGGCGTCGGACGTGGTCGAGCCCACCCGCCGCAGCGACTGGTAGAGCAGGTCCTGGAACTCCGCCCGCTGCCGTTTGAAGCCGGCGGTGCGCATGTTCGCGATGTTGTTCGAGATGAGCTCGACATTGAGCTCCTGAGCGGCCATGCCGGTCGAGGCGGTGTAGAGAGCGCGCATCGCTTGAAGTCTCCTGGTGCTCTCGGATTACGCCGGGACGTCGGCGAGGCGTTCGATCGCCGAGCGGCGCATCTCGTCCTGCTTCTGCAGCATGGAGGTCACGCTCTCGTAGGAGCGGGTGACCTCGACGAGGCGGCTCATCTCGTAGATCGGACGGACGTTGGACTTCTCGACCGCCCCCTGCACGACGCGGGTGCGGGCGGTCGCGTCGGTCGGAGTCTCGGTCGCGCGGAACAGGCTGGAGCCCTCCTTGGTCATGCCCTGGAGGCTCGCGAACACCGCGATCCGGAGTTTTCCGCGGACGCCCTCCGAGGTCGCGATCGTCCCATCGGGACCGATGGTGATCCCGGTCTCGGTCGGCGCGAACTGGATCGGGCCGGCGTTCGAGAGCACGCGCGCGCCCTCGTTGGTGACGAGCTCTCCGGCCGAATTGATCTGGAAGGCGCCGTTGCGGGTGTAGCGCACGCCGGCCTCGGTCTGGACCGCGAAGAAGCCCTCGCCGTCGATCGCGACGTCCGTCGGCGCTCCCGTCTGCTGCACCGCGCCGCCGGAGAAGTCGTGCCAGGTGGCGCGGTCCTCGACGAAGGAGAGGCTGCGGTCGGACCGCGGGAACGCGTCGTCGCGCGCCCTCGGCATCAGGAACTCGTCGAAGGTCATCTGCCCCGACTTGAAGCCGGAGGTGTTCATGTTCGCGACGTTGTTCGCGATGACGTCGAGCTCCCGCCGCAGGGCGACCTGCCGCGACAACCCGACAAGGGACGCGTTTTCCACCGCACGCTCCTCGAGGGCCGTTTTGAAATGTCCTGGCTGCGAATGGCCATCCTCCCCGACGGCCGCCGCTTCCGGGCAGACCGGTGCAGCGGCCGTGCCAAGCGGACAAAGCCCTCAGGATTGAGGAAAGGCGCGGTCGGAGACGTGCAGGGCGCTCGGCGCCGCGGGGCGTCCCCGGCGCAAAATGCCCGGCAGCTTTTGCCGGGCGGAGGGCCGATCGCAAGGCTTCGTTAACAAATCCGACCTATCCGTTAACCATCAGCCCGGCGATGTCGGCGGGCGGGACGGGGGGCGGCTTCGGCCGCCGGCGCAGGCGACGATGGCGGACGACACCGACGGCGTGGACAAGGCCAAGCCGAAGTCCAGGACGAAGCTGATCATCGTCGCGGCCGCCGCTGCGGCGCTTCTGCTCGGGGGCGGGGGCGGGGCCTATGTCATGCTGTCGGGCGGCGGCGATCACGGCGCCTCCGGCGATCATGCCGCCGCTGAAAGCGACGGCCACGGCGCCGAGACGACGGCCGAGGCAGGCCCGGCGGCCTTCTTCGTCGATCTGCCGGAGATGCTGGTCAACCTCGCCACCATCGACCGGGAAAAGCAGCGCTATCTGCGCCTCGCGGTCGCGCTCGAGGTGGGGAAGCCGGAGATGGCCGAGGCGATCAAGCCGATGATGCCGCGCGTGCTCGACAGCTTCCAGACGCATCTGCGCGAACTGCGACCCGACGACATCCGCGGCTCCTCCGGCGCCTACCGCCTGAAGGAGGAGCTCCTGCGCCGGGTCAACACGGCGATCGCGCCGGCCAAGGTCGACGCGGTGCTGTTCAAGGACATCGTCGTCCAGTAGCGGCGCGAGCGGAGCCTCAGGCCATGGCGGGCGAACAGGACAGGTCGGAGGTTACGGACTCCGAGTGGAAGGCGGCGATCGCCGAAGCGACCGACGCCGGCGAGACCGTGAAGCAGGCCGACCGCATGCTCAGTCAGGGCGAGGTCGACGATCTGCTCGGCTTCCACCCCGGCGAGCTCGGCCTCAGCGATTCCTCGGGCATTCGCGCGATCATCGATTCGGCTCTCGTGTCCTACGAGCGCCTGCCGATGCTCGAGATCGTGTTCGACCGGCTGGTCCGGCTGCTCACGACGTCGCTGCGCAACTTCACCTCCGACAATGTCGAGGTGTCGCTCGACGGCATGCGCGCCGTGCGCTTCGGCGAATATCTCAACTCCATTCCGCTGCCGACCATGCTGAGCGTGTTCAAGGCCGAGCAGTGGGACGGCCTCGGCCTGATGACGGTCGACAGCAACCTGATCTACTCGATCATCGACGTGCTGCTCGGCGGCCGACGCGGCGTCACCGAGATGAGGGCGGAGGGCCGCCCTTACACCACGATCGAGACCAGCCTGGTCCAGCGCATGCTGGAGGTGGTGCTGGCCGACGCCGAGCAGGCCTTCCGGCCGGTCACCCCGGTGAATTTCTCCTTCGAGCGGCTCGAGACCAATCCGCGCTTCGCCGCCATCACGCGTCCGGCCAACGCCGCGATCCTCGTGCGCCTCAAGATCGACATGGAGGACCGCGGCGGAGCGGTCGAGATGCTGTTGCCTTACGCGACCATCGAGCCGATCCGCGAGGTGCTGCTGCAGGGCTTCATGGGCGAGAAATTCGGCCGCGACGCGGCCTGGGAAGGCCATCTCGCGACCGAGATCTACGCCGCGCGCGCCGAGGTGCAGGCCGTGCTGTTCGAGAAGAAGCTGCCGCTGCGCGACATCCTCAATCTCGACGTCGGCGACACGCTGATGCTCGACGTCAAGCCCGACGCGCTGGTCGAGATCCGCTGCGGCGACGAATTCATCACATGCGGCCGCATGGGCCGGTCCGGCGATCACGTCGCCGTGCAGGTCGCGCAGCCGCTGCGCCGGTCCCGCACCACGCTCGCCGCCTTCGAGGCCGCGGGGCAGCTTCGCACGGAGGCGTCGTGATGGAGAACGTGATCGGCTTCGCGATCGAGTCGCTGGTCGCGATCCTGCTCGTCGCCACCATCGTCTACTGCGCCATGCTCGACCAGCGCCTCAGGCGGCTCCGGGCCGACGAGGGCGTGATGCGCCAGACGATCTCGGAGCTGATCGGCGCGACCCACGCCGCCGAGCGCGCGATCGTCGCGCTGCGGACGACGGTCAGCCAGAGCGAGGAGACGCTGGCCGACCGGCTCGGCCGGGCGGAGGCGATGTCGCTGCGGATGGCCGGCCAGCTCGGCGACGGCGAGGCGGTGATCGACCGCATCACGAAGATCGCCAAGGCCGCGCGCCATCACGCCGAGCGCGAAGCGTCGCAGGAGGAGATCGAGCGCATCAAGCAGGCGCGCGAGGCGATGCGGCTCGACGCGCGCCGCGAGGCCGAACGCGAGTCCGAGGCGCGGCGACCGGCCGACGCGGGCGCGCTTGCCCCGCCTCGCGCAGCGGAGCCGCCGCTCAGCGCGTCCGCCGCCACGGTGGCCGCGGCCGAGCTGTTCTCCGCCCGGATCCGCGCCCTCAGCCTCGGCGCCGCCTCGTGAGCGCGGCGGTCGGGGCTGCGCGCCTCAGGCTGATGCCCATGGTGATGATCGCGGCGGCGGCGCTGCTCGCGCTCAAGACGATCGGGCTCGCGACCCATTCGAGCTATCTCTTCGTGCAGCCGGCCGCGGCGAAATCGGCGGAGGCTCCGGCAGGCGCGGAGCCGCGCCCCGCCGACGGCGCTCCGGCTCTGCCCGACGACCACGGGACCAATGAGGGCTTCGGCGAGCAGCCCGGCGGCGCCGCCGGCGTCGCGCGCCGGAGCGCGCCGGCCGACGTCGGCCCCGCGAAGCCCGAGCCGTCGGACTCCGAGCGCGCTCTGCTCGAGGCGCTTCAGAAGCGGCGCCAGCAGATCGAGGCGCGCGCCGCCGACGTCGACCTGCGCGAAAACCTGCTCAAGGCCGCCGAGAAACGCATGGAGGAGCGTCTCGCCGAGCTGAAGCGCATGGAGCAGGCGATCGCCGAGGCCGATGAGCGTCGCGCGCGCGACGAAAGCGCCAAGCTCAAGGAGCTCGTCAAGATGTACGAGACCATGAAGGTGAAGGAGGCCGCGCGCATCTTCGACAAGCTTGAGTCCGGCGTGCTGCTCGACGTCGCCTCGCGCATCAAGCCCGCCGCCATGGCCGCGATCCTGGGGCAGATGTCGCCGGAGGTCGCCCAGAAGCTGACGGTCGCCATGGCCCGCCGGGACACCGGCGCGCCGAAGCCCGAAACCCTCGCCGCGACCGAGCTGCCGAAGATCGAGGGCCGCTCGACGCGGTGAGCCGCGCGCCGGCTCGCCTGTGCGCGGTTGACATTTCCGGGACATCCGCCAAGTGGCGCCTGGACCCCAACGAGGCCCCCGGACACGTCGATGACACCCTCAGAGTACCGCGCCGCGCTCGCCGAAGTGGGCCTCTCGCTGAACGGCGCCAGCAAGTTCTTCCAGACCGACGAGCGCACCACGCGCCGCTGGGCCGCCGACGATGGCGGCAAGGAGGTTCCTCACGCCGTCGCCATGACGCTGAGGCTCATGCAGCGCTACGAATTGAAGCCCGCCGACGTCACCACGCTCATGATCGAGGCCGAGGACGCGCACTGACGATTGCGTGCCGCCTCCGGAACGCAAAAGGCGGAGGGATCGGCCCGCGGCGCTCGTCTCGACCCATGGTCGTCGATCGCGGAACCGGCGATCGCCCCCGGGCGTTCGTGAACCAAGTGTTAATTCAGGTCATTAAGCCATTGTATTTGCTGTATTAACTCCTTGCGAACGGCTTACCCGCTAACGTCGCGCCGCCTGCGGCTCCTGAGCACGCGGCGTCTCGTGGGGGTGGGGGCCTGTGTCGGTCGGCGGGGTCAGGACGGCGATGTCGGGATTGGCGCTCGCGCTCGGCCTTCTGGCCGCGGCGCCCGCGCGCGCGGCCGACGCCGTGGCGACGGCCTCTCTCGAGCCGGAGGGCTACGCCCGGCTGGCGTTCGCCTTCGACCGGCTGCCCAAGGCCTCCGCGGAACTGCGGAACGGGGTGCTGGTCATCTCGTTCTCCGAACCGGTCGAGGTCGACATCGGCCCGGCCGTGCGCGCGCTTCGGGGCCTTGTCGGCGTCGCCCGCCTCGATCCCGATAGGACCGCGATCCGCATCGCGCTCGAAAAGCCCGTCACGCTGAACGCGACCGAGGCGGGCGAGAGCTTCTTCGTCGATCTCATGCCGAGCAGCTGGCGCGGGCTTCCGCCGCCTCTGCCGAAGGACGTGATCGCGGCCCTCAGCCGCGAGGCGCGTGAGGCCCGGGCGCTCAAGGCCGAGGACGTCCGGCGCCGAGCGCGCCCGCGCGACCCGCTGGTCGTCACCGGCGCCACCCATCCGACATTTCGCCGGCTGATCTTCACGCTTCCCGACGGGGTCGCTGTCGAGCACCGCCGGGTCGGCGATCGCGTCGAGGTCACGTTCGACGCGGCGCTGGCCTTCGACGTCGCCGCGGCGAAGGGCGGCCTTCCGCCGGATTTCCCGACGCTCGCCGCGACGCGCGGCGCGACCACGCTCACGGTCAGCGTCGCGGCGCCCGCCGACACGGACGTCCGCGGCTTCCGGGAGGAGGGCGGCTTCATCCTCGACATCGACCGAGCGGACGCACCGACGAGCGACGAGCATGCCGGCGCGGAGCCGCATGCGTCGACCGAGTCCGCCCACGCCTCCGCCTCCGACGCGCCGGCGGCGCCGGCGCCGGAGCCCGCGGAGCGCAGCCACGCGGGGACGTCGCCCGGGATCAATCCGCGCGCCGACGACGCCCACGCCGCCGCGCCCCCGGCGCCGGGCGCCTCCGCTCCCGCCCCGGGACCCGCTGCGCGGGCCGAGATCGCGACGTCCGGCCCGGTCGAGGCGCCGTCGATCCGCAAAGTCGGCGAGTCGTGGCGGCTGGCCTTTCCCTTCGCGCGGGCGACGCCCGCCGCGATCTTCGTGCGCGGCCGCACTTTGTGGGCGGTGTTCGACGACGCCAGCCCGCTCGCGGTCGCGCCGCTCGTCGGGCAGTCCGGCGGCGCGCTCAGATCCGCCGAACGGATCGCGCTCGAGAACGGGCAGGTTCTGCGCTTCGCGCTGGCCGAGCCCGGCCTCGTCACGGCGGCCCAGGAAGGCTCGGCCTGGATCGTCTCGCTCGGCGAGCCGACGATCGCGCGCAGCGACCCGGTGGCGCTGAAGCCGACCTTTTCGGCCGACGGCCGTTCCGCGATCGGCGCGGAGCTCGTTGGCCTCGGCTCGGTCCGCAAGCTCAAGGACCCCGAGATCGGCGACGAACTGGCGATCGCCACCCTGGCGGCCCCCACCCGCAGCCTGTCCCGGGCGCAGCAGTTCGTGGAGTTCTCCGCCCTCGCAACCGTTCAGGGCCTCGCTTTCGCGCTTCTCGCCGACGACGTCCGCGTCACGGCCGCCGCCGAGGGTCTGCTTGTCGAGCGCGACGCGGGACTGACGCTCTCCAGCGCCGCGCCGGAGCCGGCCGGCGCGCGCGCGCTGAAGGGCCGGCCGCTCGCGCTCGACGCCGCGACCTTCGCCGAAGAGGCCGCGCGGCCGTTCAACGCCCGGCAGAGCGAGCTGATGGGCGCCGCCGCGCTCGCGAGCCCCGAGGACCGGACCGCGGCCCGGCTCGCGCTCGCGACCTTCCTGCTCGCGCGCGACCGCGCCGCGGACGCCAAGGGGGTGCTCGACGCGGCGATCGAGGACGATCCGTCCGCGGTCCGGGACCGGCGCGTTCCGATCCTGCGCGCGGCGGCTGAGACCGCGCTCGACCACCCCCGCGCGACGCTCGCCCTTCTCGGCGGCGCCGAACTCGCCGCGAGCCCCGAGGCCGCGCTGTGGCGCGCCGAAGCCAATGCGCGGCTCGGCCGGCTCGGCGCGGCGCGCGAGGAGCTTCGCCGGGGCGAGCCGGCGCTCAGCCAGTCGCCGCCCGCCCTGCAGGCGCGCTTCGTCGCGCTCGGCGTCGAGCTCGCGCTCGAGGCCGGCGAGAACGGCGCCGCCGCGGCCCAGTTCGCGCGGCTGGAGACGCTGCCGGCCGTGCACGGCCAGGGCGAACGCGAGCTCATGCGCGCCCGGGTCGCCGAAGCGCTCGGCCAGACCGACCGGGCGCTCGCGCTCTATGGGTCACTGATCAAGAGGGGCGAACCGGCGGCCGTGGCCGCGGCCGACCTTCGCGACGTCGAGCTTCGCCTCAAGGCCGGCCGCATGGAGCCGCCGGAAGCGATCGAGCGGCTGGAGCGGCTGACCACCGGCTGGCGCGGCGACAGGGTCGAGGCCGAGGCGCTGGCCCGGCTCGCGGGTCTCTACGGCGACGCCAGCCGCTGGCGCGACGCCTTCGCGACGCTGCGCGACGCGGTCGAGGCGTTCCCGGACGGCGACGACACGCGCCGGCTCCAGGACACGATGCAGGAGCGCTTCGTCGACCTGTTCCTCGGCGGCGGCGCCGACAAGCTGCCGAAGCTCGACGCGCTGGCGCTGTTCTACGATTTCAAGGAGATGAGCCCGGGCGGCAAGCGCGGCGACGAACTGGTCCGGCGTCTCGCCGACAAGCTCGTCGAGGTCGACCTGCTCGACCAGGCCTACGAGCTGCTGCGCTACCAGGTCGACAACCGGCTGACCGGGGCCGCGCGCGCCCAGGTCGCGGCGCGGGCGGCGCTGGTCGCCCTCATGAACGACAAGGCCGGCGCGGCGATCGAGGTGCTTCGCCGCACGCGCCAGGCCGACCTGCCGGGCTCGCTCGCGCGCGCCCGCCTTGCGCTCGAGGCCCGCGCGCTCGCCGCCGCCGGCCGCACCGACCTCGCGCTCGAAATGGCCGAGGGGCTCGACGCTTCGGAGGCCAGGCGTCTCTCCGCCGACATCCTGTGGGGGGCGAGACGCTGGAACGAGGCCGGTGAGGCGCTGGAGGCGGCGCTCGGCTCGCGCTGGCGGGATGCGGCCCCGCTGGAGCCCGCGCAGCGCGTCGACGTGATGCGGGCGGCGATCGCGCTGTCGCTCGCCGGCGACGGTCTCGGCGTCGATCGCGTGCGCCAGAAGTTCGCCGCCCTGATGGCGCAGGGGCCGGACGCCAGCGCCTTCGAGGTCGTCACGGCGCCGATCGAACAGCGCGGCGACGCGTTCCGCGAGATCGCGCGCTCGGTCGCCGCCACCGCCTCCTTCGAAGGGTTTCTCGCGGAGTATCGCAAGCGTGCGGACGAGCCGCTGGCGCAGCCGGCGCCGGCCGGGCCCGGCGCCTCCGCTCCCGCGGCCTCCCGCGCCTCCTGACGCTCGGCGCGGCGGGCGAGGCCTCCTCCTCGCGACACGTCGAGCGGCTCGCCCCCGCCGCCGCTTCAGACGAGGCCGACCTCGCCAGCCGCTAACCCACGCTTCAGCGAACCGTCTTCGGGCCGGCCGGCAGCGAGGCCAGGTAGTCTTCGATGGCTTGAGACGTAGCCGCCGCGGCGGCTTCGTCCACATGCGAAAGCCCCATATGCTCGGACGCCGCTTCGATCAGGTAGGCCGTCGCTTGGTCCTTCGAACCGCCACGGCAGATCAGGCTCACGACGCGAAGCAGATATTGATCGTACTCGTCCGCGCACGCCGCGTCCCACGAGCCGTTCTGGTCCGCCAGGCCGATCGGGTCCCAGAGCGTCCATCCGATCTCACGCAGGCGGGACAGCTGAATCTTGGGATAGTGGGTCACGATTTGGCTCCGGACTCCCGTCCTTGGAGCGGGCTCGTCTGGCCTAGAATAGCGCCCTCCGCCCCGCGTCGTTCCGGGCATGTCCCGGAACCCATTTCCTCCTCGTTGGCTGTCCTGGCGCCGGCGGCGGGAATGGATCCCGGGACGAGCCCGGGATGACGGTCGAGGATATCTCGATTCAAGGCGAGCGGATCTCGCTCTCGGAACCCGGCATGCGGCGTCAGGTCCCGTAGCTCTGGACCAGGCTGCCGGCGACCAGCGTCCAGCCGTCGACCAGCACGAAGAAGATCAGCTTGAACGGCAGCGAGACGATCGCCGGCGGCAGCATCATCATGCCCATCGACATCAGCACCGAGGCGACGACGAGGTCGATCACGAGGAACGGCACGAACAGCAGGAAGCCGATCTCGAAGGCGCGCCGCAGCTCGGAGATCATGAAGGACGGCACCAGCACGCGGAGCGACACCTGATCCGGCGTCTCGGGCGCAGGTTCCCGCGACAGGCCCTGGAACAGCGCGAGGTCCTTCTCGCGGACATGGGCGAGCATGAAGGTCCGGAACGGCGCGACGCCGCGCTGGAAGGCCGTGGCGTCGTCGATCTGGCCGGCGAGCCGCGGAACGATCGCGTCGTCATAGGCGGTCTGGAAGGTCGGGGCCATCACGAAGGCGGTGAGGAACAGCGCGAGCGCCGTGATCACCGCGTTCGGCGGCGCGGTCTGCGTGCCGATCGCGGTCCGGAGCAGCGACAGCACCACGACGATGCGCGTGAAGCACGTGACCATCACGAGGATCGACGGCGCGAGGCTGAGCACCGTGATGAGCGCGACGATCTGGAGCGCGCGCTCGCTGACCCCGCCCTGGCCGAGGTCGAGCGTCATGGTCTGGGCGGCGGCCGGCTCGGCGAGCAGCGCGAACGCCGCCGCAAGGCCGACGCCGAGCGCAGGACCGAACCGTCTGATTCGCGGATCGCCGGACCGGGTCACGGGACGCGGCGGCGGCGCGTCGGCGGTCTCAGGTCTTCGACTTGCCCACATCCCGCCCGAGCAGGTTCGCCATCTCGGCCTCGAGCGAGGCGAGCGGATCGTCGTCCGCGGACGCCGGTTCGCCGGCCGGCGCCGGACGCGGCCCGGCGCGCAGTTCGGGCGCGGACTTCGCCTCGGGCTTGGGCTCAACCTTGACCTCGGGCGTCTTCGGCGCGTCTGGGCCGCCCATCGCCGGCATCGCGCGCGGCAGGTCCTCGACGGGCTTGTCCGCCGGCTTGGGCGCGGGAGGCGTCGGCGCGGCCGCTTGCGGCGCCGGCGCCTGAGGCATGGGCTGGGGAGGCGCAGCCGGCTGGGGGGCGGACGGCTGCTGGGCGGGCGCGATCGACTGCGCCGGCGCGGCCTGCGGCGCGGCGGCGGGCTTCGGACCGGGCTCGGCCGTCGCAGCGGCGTCCGGCCGAGCCGGCTTCGGCGCAGGCGGGGCTTCGGGAGGCGGCGGGGCCGCCGGCGCGGGGGCCGTCGCCGCGGGCGCGGGCGGCGTCTTCGGCGCGGCGTCGACCTGAGGCTCGGGAGCGGGCCGGGTCGCCGGCGCTTCCGGCCGCGCGGCGACGGTCACCGGGCGCCGCAGCGCCGCGGCGAGGCGGTCGGCGATCTCGCTGGAACGGCTCTCCGGCCCACGGGCGGCCGGGCCGGCGATGAGGGGGCGCGGAGCGGCCTCGGGGCGCCGCTGCGGAGCGGGCTGGGCCGGCACGGGCGGCTCCGGCGCGGCGTCGGGCGCCGCTGGACCGGCCGGCGTCGGGCGCGGCGGCTGGGCCGCGGGTCCGCCGGCGCGAGGTCCCGCGGCCGGGGCGGGACGCACGGCGGCTGGTCCCTGGGCTGCGGGGCGCTGCGGGGCGGACGGCGCCGGAACCATCGGCGGCGCCTCGACCGAGCGGGGCCGCCCGGCCGGACGATCCGGCTCGGCGCGCACCGGGGGCGCCGCGACCGGCGGCGCGGCGCGGGGCCCCGCAGGCGCGGCGAGGGGAGGGGCGGTGCGCGCGGGAGCGGGGTCGGGAACCGCGACAGCCGGCGCGTCGCGCTGGGCCGGCATGCCCGTCGGGACGCGCAGTATGCCGCTCTCGATCACCACGTCGTTCGGTCCGCCGATCATCACGAGATGCTCGACATTGTCGCGGCGCACGATCACCAGGCGACGGCGGCCGTCGACCGCGAGCACGTCGAGCACGCCGAGTCGCGGCTGGCGCGAGCGGCCCGCCGCGGTCGCGGCGCGTCCGAGACGGTTGCCGCCGAGCCGACGGATCAGCCAGGCGGCGACGACGATCAGCAGGATGACGACCGCGAAGGCCAGGACGAATTTGAGAGGCGTCGGAATGCCGCCAAGATACTGGTCGAACACGCGGTCTGTCCTCAATCTCGTGTCGCGTCGTCGGCGAAGGGCGCGCGAGGCGGGCGCGGTTCGCGCGACTCCCGGCGTCACGTCGCCGCGATCGGCGTCCCCGTCATAGCCAAAGTCACAGTGAAGGTGAATGGAAACTTAACGTTCTTAACCGCTCGTTAACCATGGGGCCGGCAGATTTTGCCGGGGCGTCGCGCAATCTGCGAGGAACAACGCGCCCCGATAGCGCGCCCGCGATCGCCGAATGTCCTTGTCGTCGCGCCGGAGAGAGCCCGTGGTCGGGATGGTCGAGCCGCCGCTGTTCGCGGCGCTGAAGACGAAGATGCGCTGGCACGAGGTCCGGCAGGGCGTGCTCGCGGAGAACGTGGCGAACGCGCAGACGCCGAACTTCCGGGCGAGCGACCTCAAGCCGCTCGAGGGCCCGGGCGCGACGGCCGCCGTCGCGACGACGGACGCCCGCCACATGACGCTCGCCTCCAATCCTGCACCGGGGCGTGCGCGGACGGTCGACGGCTTCGAGCGCACCCCCGACGGCAACACGGTGGTGCTCGAGGAGCAGATGATGAAGGCCGCCCAGAACCAGATGGATCACCAGATGGCGGCGATGCTCTACCAGAAGAGCGTCGGCCTTCTGCGCACCGCCCTCGGCAGGCGCGGCTGAAGAGGGCTGAACCATGGACCTCAACCGCGCGATCGGAGTCGCGGCCGCCGGCCTCAAGGCCCAGGCCGGCCGGATGCGGATCATCGCCGAGAACATCGCGAACGCCGATTCGACGGCGCGCACGCCCGGCGGCGAGCCCTACCGCCGCAAGGTGCCGACGCTGAAGGCGAGCTTCGACGACGCGCTGGCGGCGCAGGTCGTGACCCTCGGCCGCGTCGAGCGCGACCGGTCCGATTTCGGCGTCAAGCACGAGCCCGGCCATCCGCTCGCCGACGCGCGCGGCGACGTGCTCATGCCCAACGTCAATCCGCTGATCGAGCAGATGGACATGCGCGAGGCCCAGCGCTCCTACGAGGCCAATCTGAACATGGTCGGCGCGGCGCGGCGCATGATCTCCCGCACGCTCGACATCCTGCGCGCCTGACGCCTTTCCGGAGATCCCTGAGCCATGGCCAATCCCGCCGCCGTCGCAAACGCCTATGCCGCGATGTCCTCGCTCATCGGCGGCGCGGGCGACGCCGCGCCCGCCGCCCGCGGCTCGGGCTTCGGCGAGATGCTGGAGAAGTCGCTCGCGGGCCTCGCCGAACAGGGGCGCGCGAGCGACGAGACGGCCGTGCGGGCGCTCTCCGGCAAGGCCGACGTCGTCGACGTCGTGACCGCGGTCGCGGAAAGCGAACTCGCGCTCGACACCCTCGTCAGCGTCCGCGACAAGGTGATCGCGGCCTATGAGGAAATCATGCGCATGCCGATCTGAGGGGCCAAGGCCATGAATGGCGCGGAAGTGCTCGACGTCGCGCGCGACGCGCTGTGGACGATCCTCAAGGTGGGCGGCCCGCTGATGGCGGTGACGCTCGTCGTCGGCGTCGCCGTGTCGCTCATCCAGGCGCTCACCCAGATTCAGGAGATGACGCTGGTCTTCGTTCCGAAGATACTGGCTCTGTTCGCGGCCATGCTGATCGCGCTGCCCTTCATGGGCGACGCGCTCGCAGGCCACATGGCCCGCATCGCCGAGAAGATCGTCTCGGGCGGGTGAGGGGCCGGCCGGAGCCCGCGTCGCCGTCATGACCATCGACCTGCTGCCCGACGAGGTCGCGGCCTTCCTTCTCATTCTTGCGCGGGTCGGCGCGCTCGTCATGCTGCTGCCGGCGCTCGGCGAGGAGAACGTCTCGCCGCGCTTCCGGCTGACGATCGCGGTGCTATTCGCCTTCGTGTTCTGGCCGTTCGCCCGGCCGCTCTACGCGGTGGACGCCGACGATCCCGCGCGGCTGATCGGGCTCGCTGTGTCGGAGATCGCGGTCGGCCTCGCGCTCGGCCTCGTCGGGCGGTTCATCATGTCGGCGCTGTCGGTCGCGGGCAACGTGATCGCGAACCAGCTCGGCCTCGGCTTCGTCCAGACGCTCGACCCGACGCAAGGCCAGCAGGGCGCGATCATGGGCGCGTTCCTGACGCTGGTCGGCGTCGCGCTGATCTTCGCGACCGACCTGCATCATCTCTTCATCACCGCGGTCGCCGAGAGCTACGAGGCGTTCCGCCCGGGCGCCTTTCCCGAAGCCGGCGACGCGGCCAAGCTTGCGACCGGCGCGGTCGGCGACGCCTTCCGGATCGGTGTGCAGCTCTCGGCGCCGTTCCTGGTGTTCGGCCTGATCTTCAATCTCGGCCTCGGCGTGCTGTCGCGGCTGATGCCCCAGCTCCAGGTGTTCTTCATCGCCGCGCCGCTGTCGCTGATCGCGGGCTTCGCGCTGCTCGCGCTCGTCATCGGCGTGCTCATGAGCGTCTTTCTCGAGGGCGTCGGCGACACGCTGCGCCTGTTGACGGGACGCTGACATGGCCGCGAGCGACGAGGGCGGTGAAAAGACCGAAGAACCGACGCGCAAGAAGCTCGACGACGCCCTGAAACGCGGCGACGTCGCCAAGAGCCAGGAGCTCAACGTCTGGTTCGGCCTTGCGGCCGCGACGCTCGCGCTGTCGGCCTTCGGCGACCAGGCGACGGCCTCGCTCGCCATGATCTGCCGGAAATTCCTGGCGGAGCCGCATCTGTTCGTGGTCGATTCCGCGTCGCTCCGGGCCATGACCGCCGGGCTCGGCCTGAGCGTCGGCGCCGCGCTCGCGCTGCCGATGCTGCTGCTCGCGATCGCGGCCGTCGCGGGCAACCTGATCCAGCATCCGCCGATCGTGACGGCGGAGCCGATCACCCCCAAATTCTCCAAGGTGTCGCCGGCTGCGGGCTTCAAGCGCCTGTTCTCGCCGGAGAGCCTCGTCAACTTCCTCAAGGGCCTGCTCAAGCTCGGCGTCGTCGGCGCGGTGATCTTCACCGTGGCGTGGCCCGAACGCGCGCGGGTCGCGAATCTCACGGCCGCCGACGTCGCGGCGCTGCCGCCCGTCGTGAAGGAGCTCGCGCTGCGCGTGCTGGTCGCGGCGGTCGCCGTCTTCGCCGTGATCGCCGTCGCCGACGTCCTGTGGCAGCGCCACCGCTGGCGGACGCGGCTGATGATGTCGCTGCAGGAGGTGCGGGACGAGCACAAGCAGCAGGAGGGCGACCCGCATGTGAAGGCGCGCATCCGGCGCATCCGCCACGAACGCTCCGGCAAGCGCATGATGGCCGCCGTGCCGGCCGCGACCGTGGTGATCGCGAATCCGACCCATTTCGCCGTCGCGCTGAAATACGAGCCGGGAATGAACGCGCCGCTGTGCGTGGCCAAGGGCGTCGACGCGCTGGCGCTCCGCATTCGCAAGCTCGCCGAGGAGTCCGGCGTCGCGGTGATCGAAAACCCCCCGCTCGCGCGCTCGCTTCACGCGGCCCTCGACGTCGACAAGGAAATTCCGGCCGAGCACTACAAGGCGGTCGCCGAAGTCATCGGATTCGTGCTGAAGCGCAGAACAGGAGGACGCTGAGGCCGCGGGCCGGTTGGCGAGCGGCTGTCCCGCGACGGCAGGGAGCCGAGGCTTCTCTCTCTCTCTCTCTCTCTCTCTGTCTCTCGGCGACGAAGGTATCAGGATCGCGTCTTCGTCTTGCGTGACCTAAGTAAAAATACGTATTTTCTAATCCACGTCTTCATTTTGCGCCGGGCGTGGCGACGCTTGCTTTCGTCTCGCTGGAGAGTTGCGCGGTCAAGCGGTATAGCTGCTCGAACACATCAAGATGATCGCCGCAGCGGCGGCAGGGGGAGCGTCATGACGATACGTCTCTGGATCATTTTCGGGGCGCTCGCGCTTCTTCCCGCGCTGGCGTCGACCGAGGCTCGCGCCCAGGCCACCCGAACCTGGGTCTCCGGGGTGGGCGACGACGTCAACCCCTGCAGCCGCACCGCGCCCTGCAAGACCTTCGCCGGCGCCATCTCCAAGACCGCCGCCGGCGGCGAGATCAACGCGGTCGACAACGGCGCGTTCGGGGCCGTCACCATCACCAAGTCGATCACGATCAAGGTCGATCACGTCGAGGCCGGCGTCCTCGCGTCCGGCACGACGGGGGTCGTCGTCAATGCGCCCGCCAATTCGAAGGTGGTGCTTGAAGGCCTCGACATCGAGGGGGCGTCATTGGGCACGTTACCCGGCCTAAACGGCATACGCATGATCGGCCAGGGGTCGCTGACGGTCCTGAACTGTCGGATCAGGAACTTCAACACGACCGGAATCACCGTCGACGGCGCCGCCGATTACACCCGGCTGATCGTCAAGGACACCGTCATCCTGAACGCCGCCACAGGCATCCTCATCAAGGGAACGAAGATCAACACCGGGGTCATCGACAATGTGACCATCGACAACTCGTCGGTCGCGGCGCTCCAGGTCGATGCTCCGAGCAGCACGACCCTGAGCGGCTCGCTGCTCACCGGGAGCGCGCTCGGGCTGAAGCTGAATGCGGGCGCGGCCGTCATCTCCTACGGCGACAACATCATCCGCAACGGCGGGCTTCCCACCCAGACCGCGCCGCGCCTGTGACCGGTCTCGCCGCTTCAGGCTCGGCGCCTCCCGCAGGATCCGCCTGACGGCGACGGAGCGGGCGCGAGATCCAAGGCCCATCTTGCAAGCGAGGCGTTCGGACCGCATCGTCGCCCCTAGAGCCGCGAATCGGCGCGCCGGCATCCGCCGGCCAAGCGTGATCGGCCCGCGAAGTCAGGGCATCGCAAGGGCCTCATGAGCAGCGTCGCCGAACGATCCCGCCCCGCAACCGAGCCCGCGATCGACCGTTCCGGTCGATCGGGCTCCATCGGGCTCGTCGTGCTGCTCGCGGCCGGGCTGGTGGGCGCGGGTCTCGCGATCTCGTTCCTCAAGGGCGAGGCCGCCCAGCCCTGGATCCTCGGTCTGCTCGCCGTGCTGTCGATGGTCGGCGTGGTGGCGCTGTTCGCAGGCGCCGTCGGGCTGATCCAGATCGCGACCCGCGGCGCCAAGGACGATCTCACGCGCGCCATCGCCGCGACGGCCGAGGAGGGCATCCTCGTGACCGATTCCGGCGGCCGCATCGTGTTCGCGAACGAAGCCTATCTCGACCTGACCCGGGCGGAGGGGCCGGCGGCGGCGCGCACCGTGGAGCGGGTGTTCGCCGGCAACGCCGACGTGGCCGAGGCGATCTACCGCCTCTCGCAGGCGGCGCGGGACGGCAAGCGCGCCTTCGAGGAGGCGCGGGTCACCCTGCCCGACGGACGCGGCGCATGGTTCCGGATCGGGGTGCGCCAGGCCGCCCACGCCGGCGGCGCCGACACCGTCTGGACGCTCTCCGACGTCACCCGCGAGCGCGAGCGCCACGAGAGCGTCTTCCAGGAGCTTCAGCACGCGGTCGACTTTCTCGACCATGCGCCGGCCGGCTTTTTCGCCGCCAAAGGCGACGGCTCGATCGTCTATATGAACGCGACGCTCGCCGGATGGCTCGACCAGGACCTGACCCGGGTCGGCTCCGGCGGCTTCAAGCTCAACGACATTCTGGCCGGCGACGGCGCCTCGCTGGTCGAGGCGGTGTCGCCGAAGCCCGGCGCCGTCGCGACCGAGATCATCGACGTCGACCTCAAGACCCGCTCGGGCCGCTCGCAGCCCGCGCGGCTGCTGCACGCCGTCGCCTGGGCGCATGACGGCACCCCCGGCGCGTCTCGCACCCTGGTGCTCGACCGGGGGCCGGGCGCCGACGTCTCCGAGCCGCTGCGGGCCGCCGAAGTGCGGTTCGCGCGCTTCTTCAACAACACGCCGCTCGCGATCGCGACCGTCGACGCGAAAGGCCGAATCGCGCGCTCCAACGCGCCCTTCGCCAGGCTGTTCGGCGAACGGCTGAAGGGGGATCCGGCCGGCGAGCGGTCGATCCTGTCCGCCCTCGCCGAGCGCGACCGCGCGGCGCTCGAGGCCTCGATCGCCGCCGCTGCGGGCGGCGCGAGCGAGGTCGCGCCGGTCGACGCCAGCCTGCCGGGCGAGGGCGGCCGCTCGGCCCGCCTGTTCGTGACCCGCGTCGACGACGGCGACGGCGACGACGGCGAGGCCGCGGTGGTCTACGCGCTCGACGTCTCCGACCAGCGCGCGCTCGAGGCCCAGTTCGCGCAGAGCCAGAAGATGAACGCGGTCGGCCAGCTCGCCGGCGGCGTGGCGCACGACTTCAACAACGTGCTGACCGCGATCATCGGCTATTCCGACCTGCTGCTCGCGAACCACCGGCCGACCGACCCGTCCTTCCAGGACATCATGCAGATCAAGCAGAACGCGAACCGGGCCGCGAGCCTGGTGCGCCAGCTGCTCGCCTTCTCGCGCCGGCAGACGCTGCGGCCCCAGGTGATCGCGCTGGGCGACGTGCTCGCCGAGCTGCGCATGCTGCTCGCGCGCCTCGTCGGCGAGCAGGTGAAGCTCGAACTCGTCCACGGCCGCGACCTGTGGCTCGTCAAGGCCGACCTCAACCAGTTCGAGCAGGTGATCATCAACCTCGTCGTCAACGCCCGCGACGCCATGGTCGACGGCGGCCAGGTCACGATCCGCACGCGCAACGTGCCCGCGGCCGAAGTGGCCGCCTTCGGCCACGCCGGGCTGACCGTCGCCGATTACGTCCTGATCGACGTCGAGGACACCGGGCCGGGCATCCCCGAGGAGATCGCCGACAAGATCTTCGAGCCCTTCTTCTCGACCAAGGAGGTCGGCAAGGGCACCGGACTCGGCCTGTCGACCGTCTACGGCATCGTCAAGCAGACCGACGGCTACGTCTTCGCGCTGTCGCAGCCGGGCGCGGGCGCGACCTTCCGGATCTTCCTGCCGCGGCACATCGCGACGCAGGCCGAGGAGGAGGAGCCGAAGCCCTCGAGCGCGCCGTCGGCCGAGGGCGCCGCGCAGGACATGACGGGGCGCGGGACCGTGTTGCTGGTCGAGGACGAGGACGCGGTGCGCGCCTTCGCGGCGCGGGCGCTCGCCTCGCGCGGCTACACCGTCGTCGAGGCGCGCTCCGGCGTCGAGGCGCTGGAGAAGATGAAGGAGCACGGGCCCGCGATCGAACTCGTGGTGTCGGACGTCGTGATGCCCGAGATGGACGGTCCGTCGCTGCTGCGCGAGCTGCGAAAGACCCAGCCGAAGCTCAAGATCATCTTCGTCTCCGGCTATGCGGAGGACGCGTTCAAGAAGAACCTGCCGGAGGGCGAGGCCTTCGCCTTCCTGCCGAAGCCGTTCTCGCTCAAGCAGCTCGTCCAGGCGGTCAAGGACACGATGGGCTCGGGGAACGGCAAGGGCCTCGATCCCGCCGGATCATAACGCGAACGAATTCGAGAATCGCAAGGGTTTGCAGTTGGTTAGGCTGCTCTTGCGCAGAGAGAACAAAAAGCGTACATTCTGGCGCATTGAACGGCCGAAGCGGCCCGTGCCATAAGGAGCGCCTGACCATGCCCCAGCCCGCACTTCGCCTTGTGGAAGGAAGCTCCGTGGACAAGACCAAGGCGCTCGACGCTGCGCTGTCGCAGATCGAGCGCGCGTTCGGCAAAGGCTCGATCATGCGGCTCGCCGGCGGCCAGGCGATCACCGAGATCGAGGCTGTGTCGACCGGCTCGCTCGGCCTCGACATCGCGCTCGGCATCGGCGGCCTGCCGCGCGGCCGCGTCGTCGAGATCTACGGCCCCGAAAGTTCGGGCAAGACGACGCTCGCGCTGCACACCATCGCCGAGGCGCAGAAGAAGGGCGGGGTGTGCGCCTTCGTCGACGCCGAGCACGCGCTCGATCCGATCTACGCCCGCAAGCTCGGCGTCAATCTCGAGGACCTGCTGATCTCGCAGCCGGACACCGGCGAGCAGGCGCTCGAGATCGCCGACACGCTGGTGCGCTCCGGCGCGGTCGACGTGCTGGTGGTCGATTCGGTCGCCGCGCTGACGCCGCGCGCCGAGCTCGAGGGCGAGATGGGTGACGTGCAGCCGGGGCTGCAAGCCCGCCTGATGAGCCAGGCGCTGCGCAAGCTCACCGGCTCGATCTCCAAGTCGAAGACCATGGTGATCTTCATCAACCAGATCCGCATGAAGATCGGCGTGATGTACGGCTCGCCGGAGACCACGACGGGCGGCAACGCCCTTAAGTTCTACGCCTCCGTCCGGCTCGACATCCGCCGCATCGGCGCGATCAAGGACCGCGACGAGACCGTCGGCAACCAGACCCGCGTCAAGGTCGTCAAGAACAAGCTCGCCCCGCCCTTCAAGCAGGTCGAGTTCGACATCATGTATGGCGAAGGCGTGTCGAAGACCGGCGAGCTGATCGACCTCGGCGCCAAGGCCGGGATCGTCGAGAAGTCCGGCTCCTGGTACTCCTTCGACAGCCAGCGTCTCGGCCAGGGCCGCGAGAACGCGAAGGCCTTTCTCAAGCAGAACCCGGAGATCGCCGCTCGGATCGAAGCCGAGGTGCGGCAGGCCGCCGGCGTGATCTCCGAGAAGATCTTCGACGAGGTCGACCCGGCCGATCCCGAGATCGACGTCGACTGAGCGACGCCGCCCGCGTCCGGCTGGATCGGGGCCCGCAACGGGCGGACCGCGGATCGACGGGCGCGTCCAGCCTTCGCCGCGCGGGTTTCTGGACAGGCGTCGAGGCGCGCGGCTAATGTGCCGGCGCGCCCCGCCGCGCGTTCTCGCGAACGCGAGCGGGGCGCCGGCCGTTTTTGGCCGATCGTCTCCCTCGAGATCCCGGCAGCCCAGAGTCCAATGAGCGGCGTCAACGAAGTCCGTAAGACCTTCCTCGACTATTTTGCGGGGGAGGGACACGCGCCCGTGGCGTCCGGCCCGCTGGTGCCGCGCAATGACCCGACGCTGATGTTCACCAGCGCCGGCATGGTGCAGTTCAAGAACCTCTTCACCGGCGTCGAGCGCCGCGCCTACCGGACGGCGACCACCGCGCAGAAGTGCCTGCGCGCCGGCGGCAAGCACAACGATCTCGACAATGTCGGCTACACCGCCCGGCATCACACCTTCTTCGAGATGCTCGGGAATTTCTCGTTCGGCGACTATTTCAAGGATCGCGCGATCGAGCTCGCTTGGACGCTCGTCACCAAGCATTTCGACCTCCCGAAGGACCGGCTGCTGGTCACCGTCTACATCGACGACGACGAGGCCCACGCCCTTTGGAAGAAGATCGCGGGCCTTCCCGACGATCGCATCATCCGCATCGCGTCCTCCGACAATTTCTGGGCGGCGGGCGAGACCGGCCCGTGCGGGCCGTGCTCCGAGATCTTCTTCGACCAGGGCGACAGGCTCGCGGGCGGACCGCCCGGCAGCCCCGACGAGGACGGCGACCGGTTCCTGGAGTTCTGGAACCTCGTCTTCATGCAGTACGACCAGGTCGCGCCCGGCGACCGCCGCGACCTGCCGCGCCCGTCGATCGACACCGGTATGGGTCTCGAGCGCATCTCGGCGATTCTCCAGGGCGTGCCGTCGAATTACGAGATCGATCTGTTCCGCGCGCTCATCGGGGCGGCGGTCGAGGCGACCGGGGTGCCGGCCGAGGGGGCGGCGCAGGCGAGCCACCGCGTCATCGCCGATCATTTGCGGGCGTCGAGCTTCCTCGTCGCCGAGGGGGTGCTGCCGTCCAATGAGGGCCGCGGCTACGTGCTCCGCCGCATCATGCGCCGCGCGATGCGCCATGCGCAGCTGATCGGCGCGGAAGAGCCGCTGATGCACCGTCTGGTGCCCACGCTGGTCGGCGAGATGGGGGGCGCCTATCCCGAACTCGTGCGCGCCCAGGACCTGATCGCGGAGACGCTCGAGCTCGAGGAGAAGCGGTTCCGGGTCACGCTCGCGCGCGGCATCGGCCTGCTCGAGGAGGCCGCGGCCGATCTCGGCGAGGGCGACAGCCTGGCCGGCGAAACCGCCTTCAAGCTCTACGACACCTATGGCTTTCCGCTTGACCTGACGCAGGACGCGCTGCGCGCGCGCGGCGTCTCCGTCGATCTCGCCGGCTTCGACGCCGCGATGGAGCGGCAGAAGGCGGAGGCGCGCGCGGCCTGGTCGGGCTCGGGCGAGGCCGCGACCGAGACCGTCTGGTTCGGCCTGCGCGACCGTGTCGGCGCGACCGAGTTCCTGGGCTACGCCGAGGAGGAGGCGCAAGGCCGCGTGGTGGCGCTGGTGAAGGACGGAGCCGAGGTCGAGAGGCTTATGGCCGGCGAGAGTGGCGGCGTGATCGTCAACCAGACGCCGTTTTACGGCGAGTCCGGCGGCCAGGTCGGCGACGAGGGCGCGATGTCGGCCCAGGGCGTCGCGCTCGCCGTGACGGGCACGCAGAAGAAGCTCGGCGACCTCTTCGTCCACACGGTCGAGGTGCGCGAGGGGCAGGTCAAGGTCGGCGACGAGCTGACGCTTGCCGTCGACCACGCCCGCCGCCGCACGGTGCGCGCCAACCACTCCGCCACCCATCTGCTGCATGAGGCGCTGCGGCTGACGCTCGGCGACCACATCGCCCAGAAGGGCTCGCTCGTCGCGCCCGACCGGCTGCGCTTCGACTTCAGCCACCCCAAGCCGATTTCCGACGCGGAGCTCGCCCAGGTCGAGCGGATCGCGAACGCCATCGTGCTGCAGAACGATCCCGTCGCGACCCGGGTCATGCCGGTCGCCGACGCCATGACGTCGGGCGCGCGCGCCTTGTTCGGCGAGAAATATGGCGACGAGGTCCGCGTGGTCTCGATGGGGCGTTCGGCCGATCCCTCGAAAGCGTTCTCGATCGAGCTCTGCGGCGGCACCCATGTCCGCGCGACGGGCGAGGTCGGGCCGATCACCATTCTCGCCGAGAGCGGCGTCGCCGCCGGCGTTCGCCGGATCGAGGCGCTGACGGGCGAGGCCGCCCGGCTGCATCTCGAGGAGCAGAACGCCCGCGTGGCGGACCTCGCCGCCCTTCTGAAGGCGCCGGAATCCGAGATCGTGGCGCGGGTCGAGACCCTGGTCGAGGAGCGCCGCCGGCTCGAGCGCGAGCTCGTCGAGGCGCGCAAGAAGCTCGCCATGGGCGGAGGCGGGGCCGGCGCCGGCGACCCGATGCGCGAGGTCGGCGGCGTCAAGCTGTTCGCCCGCACCGTCGAAGGCATCGAGATGAAGGACCTCAAGGGCCTCGTCGACGAAGCGAAGAAGTCGATGGGCTCAGGGGTCGCCGCGATCGTCGGCGTGACGGCGGAAGGCAAGGCCGGCGTCGTGGTCGGCGTCACGCAGGACCTGACGCAGAAGTTCAACGCGGTGGATCTGGTGCGCGCCGCCTCCGCGGCGCTCGGCGGCTCCGGAGGCGGCGGCCGGCCGGACATGGCGCAGGCCGGCGGCCCGGACGGCGCCAAGGCGGCGGACGCGCTCGACGCGGTCGCCGCGCGGCTCGCGGCGGCCTGAATCGGAACGGGGTCGCCAAGGCGACCGTCATCCCGGGCTTGTCCCGGGATCCATTCCCGCCACCGGCGGCATATCATTTAAGACCCAGCGGCGATGGGTTCCGGGACAAGCCCGGAACGACGGCTGCGGGCCGAACGGGTCCGGGCGACGTGATCCCCCTCCCGGAGATGGGCGCCCCCGCGCGCCGGCGGCGCGCCGTTACGAGGCGCGTGGCGCAGGACGGCCGTGCGGGGCGACGGCGGCGGGCCCAAGGCGCGGGTCACGCGCCTCGCAGCCTTGAGCGCTGCGCTCGACCGACGCCGCCGCGCCGGTCCGTTCGGGCGGCGTGGGTCCGGCCTGCGCCGCGGTGTTCGCCGCCATCGCGGCGGCGAGAAAACCGAAGAAAAGAGCCGTCTGCTTGGTGGTCTGGTCCATCATAGCCATCCCGTTGCTGGTCGTTCGGATCGTCCCCTCGTGGAGTTGGGACGATCGCTGAACAAACCTGTAGGCCTGATGAACAGTTCCTCAGAGAGTTAAGGTCATTTCATGGCGATGCGCGGTCACAAAGATTAACGTCCGTTCAGGGGATGATGAACGGACATTCATCTGAAGTAATGCGGCGGGCGTCGGCGTCCTGAGAACCTGTTCGGAGGTCGATGGGCCGTCTTCCCGAACTCGGGCGTCCACGACCCGGAACGGCGAGCGTCCCCGACGTGAGACGTCGCGGTCATCCCGGCTTCCCGGGCAGGACGGCGCCTTGCACGGCGATCGTCCCGACGTCCCCCTCCGGCGCCGGTAATCTCCCGGAGCGTCGCGCGCCGTCGGACGCGCGTCGCTCCAGGCCGGTAAATTCAGGCCATCGCCGTCTGAAGGTTGGCGTCGACCTTGTCGAGGAAGCCCTCGGTGGTCAGCCAGGTCTGCCGGTCGCCCACGAGCAGCGCGAGGTCCTTGGTCATGAAACCGGCCTCCACCGTGTCGACGCAGACCTTCTCGAGGGTCTCGGCGAAGCGCTTGAGCTCGGCGTTGTCGTCGAGCTTGGCGCGATGGCCGAGGCCGCGGGTCCAGGCGAAGATCGAGGCGATCGAATTGGTCGAGGTCGCCTTGCCCTTCTGATGCTCGCGGTAGTGCCGGGTGACGGTGCCGTGGGCCGCCTCCGCCTCCATGATCTTGCCGTCCGGCGTCGTCAGCACCGAGGTCATCAGGCCGAGCGAGCCGAACCCCTGCGCCACCGTGTCGGACTGAACGTCGCCGTCGTAGTTCTTGCAGGCCCAGACATAGCCGCCGGACCATTTCAGCGCCGAGGCCACCATGTCGTCGATCAGCCGGTGCTCGTACCAGATCTTCTTGGCCGCGAACTGGTCCTTGAACTCCGCCTCGTAGACTTCGGCGAAGATGTCCTTGAATCGGCCGTCATAGGCCTTGAGAATGGTGTTCTTGGTCGAGAGATAGACCGGAAATCCGCGGTTCAGGCCGTAGTTCAGCGAGGCCCGGGCGAAGTCCCGGATCGAGTCGTCGAGGTTGTACATCGCCATCGCGACGCCCGCGCCCGGCGCGTCGAACACCTCGTGCTCGATCGTTTGGCCGTCCTCGCCGACGAACTTGATGGTCAGCTTGCCCTTGCCCGGAAACCGGAAGTCGGTCGCGCGGTATTGGTCGCCGAAGGCGTGACGGCCGACGACGATCGGCTGCGTCCAGCCCGGCACCAGCCGCGGCACGTTCTTGCAGATGATCGGCTCGCGGAAGATAACGCCGCCCAGGATGTTGCGGATCGTGCCGTTGGGCGACCTCCACATCTTCTTGAGCTTGAACTCTTCGACGCGCTGCTCGTCCGGCGTGATGGTCGCGCATTTGACGCCGACGCCGTGCCGCTTGATCGCCTCGGCGGCGTCCACGGTGACCTTGTCGTCGGTCGCGTCGCGGTGCTCGACGCCGAGGTCGTAATAGTCGAGGTCGAGATCGAGATAGGGGTGGATCAGCTTGTCCTTGATCTTGGCCCAGATGATCCGCGTCATCTCGTCTCCGTCGATCTCGACGACGGGGTTTGCGACCTTGATCTTGGGCATCGGGCGACATCCTCAGCTGAGGCGGGGACAGGGCTTGGTGCGGCGCACCCTCTAGCACGCGCGCGGGAGGCTCGTCACGGCGGGCCTCTTGGAAAATGAGCCCGCCGGTCTCGTCACCCGCCTGGCGCGGGCGCGAGGGCGCATGCGGCCGCTTGCGCTGCAGCATTTGGCGCCCGGCGGTCGAACGAATATGTGGGGCTCGACGCATCCCAGCCCCCGTTCGACATCCGGAGGACGCCATGTCCCGCACCGACGCGCTGCGCGGCGCCCCCGCGCCTGAAGCCGCCGTGGGCGGGCTGGTCGTCATGGCGGCCGCAATCGCCTGCGGCGCGATCGTCGCCAACCTCTATTACGGCCAGCCGCTGGTCGACCTGATCGCGCGCGATCTCGGGATCGCGCCGTCGGCTGCGAGCGCGGTGGTGGCGCTGACGCAGGTCGGCTACGCCGTGGGGCTCATCCTGGTCGCCCCGCTCGTCGACCTGTTCGAGAGCCGCCGGCTGATGACGATCACGCTCGGCTTCGCCGCCGCAGCCCTGCTCGCGGCCACCGCCGCGCCGACGGGGGGCGTGTTCCTCGCCGCCTCCTTCCTGATCGGCGTCGCCTCCGTCGCGGCGCAGATGCTGCTGCCGGTGGTGGCGGGGATGACGCCCGAGGCGACGCGCGGGCGCGTGGTCGGGACCATCATGAGCGGCCTGCTGTTCGGCATCCTGCTGGCGCGGCCCGTCGCCGGCGTGCTGGCCGACGCGCTGGGATGGCGGGCGGTGTTCGCCCTCTCCGCCGCGCTGATGGCGGCGACCGCGCTCGGCCTGCGCGCGCTGATCCCGTCGCGGCGGCCGGAGGGCGGCATGGCCTATGGAGCGTTCCTGCGCTCGATGACGGGCCTGCTCAGGACCTATCCGGAGCTGCGCCGGCGGGCGGCCTATCAGGCGACGATGTTCGCGGCGTTCTCGATCTTCTGGACCGCCTCCCCGATGCGGCTTGCGGACGCCTACGGCCTGTCGCACAGCCTGATCGGCCTGTTCGCGCTAGCGGGGGCCGGCGGCGCGCTGATCGCGCCGGTGGCGGGGCGGCTCGCCGACCGCGGCTACACCAGGCCCGGCACGCTGATCGCGATCGCCTGCGTCGTCCTGGGCTTCGGCGTCGCCGCCTTCGACGCCTGGCTCGCGATCGCAGCCCTGCTGTTCGGCGCGGTCGTGCTCGACATGGGAGTGCAGGCCAACATGATCTTCGGCCAGCGCACGATCTACGGCCTCGACCCGGCCGCGCGCGGCCGCATCAACGGAATCTACGTCGCGATCCTGTTCCTGGGCGGCGCTGTCGGCTCGGCGATCACGAGCCCGCTGATGACGCATTTCGGTTGGGAGACCACCGCCGCCGTCGGCGCCTCGATCCCCTTCGTCGCGCTGGTCTTCGCCTGCTTCGAGCGCCGCTCCGCCTGAACGGTCGCGGCCTGCCGCCGCCTCATGCTATCGGAGCCGCGCCCCCCACGACGAACGAGCCGCACCGCCGATGGCCGGAACCGACCGCACCAAAGCCGATCTCGCCGCCAGCCTCGGCGCGGGCCCGGCGATCATCCTCGTCGAGCCGCAGCTCGCCGAGAATGTCGGCTCGGTCGCCCGCGCCATGGCGAACTTCGCCCTCGCCGAGCTGCGCGTGGTCCGCGGCCGGGCGCAGGCCGACGGGGAGAAGGCGCGGGTGTTCGCGGCGGGCGCGCACCACGTCATCGACGCTGCCCGGCATTTCGAGCGGGTCGAGGACGCGCTGGCCGACCTGACGTTGGTGTTCGCGACCACGGCGCGCGAGCGCGGCCAGGCGAAGCCGGTCGACGCGCCGGCGGAGGCCGCCGCGCGCATGGTCGCCGAGCACGCCGCCGGCGGCCGGGTCGGGATCATGTTCGGGCGCGAGCGCACGGGGCTCGAAAACGACGAGATCTCGCTCAGCCAGCGTGTGGTCACTTTCCCGGTGAACCCGGCCTACGCCAGCCTGAACCTGGCTCAGGCGGTGCTGCTGGTCGGCTACGAGCATTTCAAGGCGGCGACCGGGGGAGCCGCCCCCTTCGAGATGCCGACGCGGGCGAGGCCCGGCACCCACGCCGAGCTCGTCGCGCTGTTCGCCCATCTCGAGGGCGAGCTCGAGGATGGCGGCTTCTTCCGCTCGCCCGACAAGCGCGCCTCCATGGTCCGCAACATCCGCAACATGATCCACCGCATGGAGCCGACGATCCAGGACCTCAGGACCCTGCACGGGATCGTCGCCGCGCTGGTCGAGGGACGGCCGGGGCCGGAGGGGAGGGGACGGACCGTGCTGAAGCCGGTGAAGGATGCGGGCGATCCGGTCTAGCGCCGCTGGCTGAGCGGGCCGAGCAGGCCGGCGAGAGCGCCGATCGCAGCCGAGCCGAGCGCGATCAGGCCGTCGGGGACGGAAAAGGAGACGCGGGCGGCGGTGAGCGCGGCGGCGTCGCCCTTGGCGCCGGCGATCATGGCGGCGATCAACGGCTCGATCTGTGGATAGGCGAGCAGGCCGATCGCCAGCACGACGCCGACGGACACCACGCTGAGAGCCGCCACCGCGAAAATATAGACCGCCTTGTCGGCGGAGGCCGCGGACCGGACTGTGTCCGCTTCGGCCTGTTTGACGGCGCCGGTCGCGACGGCGTCGACCTGACCCTTGGCCGAGCCCGCTAGCGCCTGCACCTCCGCGGCCGCGGCGCCCGGATCGTCGGCGACCTTCGCGCGGAAGATCGCGTCATTCTGGATCTTTTCTGAAACGTTGGTCGCCAGAAAGTCGGCCGAACGTTTGATGTCGTCAGTCATGGCGATCCCCTTCTCGAAAGGGAAATTTTGACGCAAGGCGTATAAAATTCAATCAGTAGTTGTACTTATCGATGTGAAACGCGGCGCTGAGCCGTCGCTGTCCGTGGCTTGCGTCGCGGCGCTCACGTGGTAGGACGCCCGCGCCCGTCCCAACGCCGAGCCCGCCCCCATGATCCCCCGTTACTCCCGTCCCGAGATGACCGACATCTGGTCGCCGGAGACGCGCTTCCGCATCTGGTTCGAGATCGAGGCGCATGCCTGCGACGCGCTGGCCGAGCTCGGCGTCATCCCGAAGGAGGCGGCGAAGACGATCTGGGAGAAGGGCGGAGCCGCGACGTTCGACGTCGACCGGATCGACGAGATCGAGCGCGAGACCAAGCACGACGTCATCGCCTTTCTCACCCATCTCGCCGAATTCGTCGGCCCGGACGCGCGCTTCGTCCATCAGGGCATGACGTCGTCCGACGTGCTCGACACCTGCCTCGCGGTGCAGCTCGCGCTCGCCTCCGACATCCTGATCGCCGACGTCGACCGGCTGCTGGCGGCGCTGAAGACGCGCGCGCTCGAGCACAAGCTGACGCCGACCATCGGCCGTAGCCACGGCATCCACGCCGAGCCCACGACCTTCGGCCTGAAGCTCGCCGGCTACTATGTCGAGTTCGAGCGCGCGCGGGAGCGGCTGGTCGCGGCGCGCAAGGAGATCGCGACCTGCGCGATCTCGGGCGCGGTCGGCACCTTCGCCAACATCGACATGGCGGTCGAAGCCCATGTCGCGGAGAAGCTGGGGCTCGCCGTCGAGCCGATCTCAACGCAGGTCATCCCGCGCGACCGGCACGCCATGTTCTTCGCCACGCTCGGCGTGGTGGCCTCCTCGGTCGAGCGGCTTGCGATCGAGATCCGCCATCTGCAGCGCACCGAGGTTCTGGAGGCGGAGGAGTTCTTCTCCCCCGGCCAGAAAGGCTCGTCGGCGATGCCCCACAAGCGCAATCCGGTGCTGACCGAGAACGTCACGGGCCTTGCGCGCATGGTGCGGTCCTACGCGCTGCCGGCGATGGAGAACGTCGCGCTCTGGCACGAGCGGGACATCTCGCACTCCTCGGTCGAGCGGATGATCGGGCCGGACGCCACCGTGACGCTCGATTTCGCGCTCAACCGCCTCGCCGGCGTCGTCGAGAAGCTGCTGATCTACCCCGAGCGCATGCAGGCCAATCTCGACCGGCTCGGCGGTCTCGTGCATTCGCAGCGCGTGCTGCTCGCGCTCACCCAGAAGGGCGCCTCGCGCGAGGAGGCCTACCGCCTGGTCCAGCGCAACGCGATGCCGGTGTGGCGCGGGGAGGGCGACTTCCTCACTCTGCTGAAGGCCGACGCCGACGTGAGCGCGAAGCTGTCCGACGCCGAGCTCGAGGACGCGTTCGACCTTGGCTATCACTTCAAGGCCGTCGACGCCGCCTTCGCCCGAGTGTTCGGCTCAAGCTGAGCCTTCCACGAAAACGGGCGGCTCGCGCCGCCCGTCATCCGTTTCGAAAGCCTCGGAGGTTTAAAGC
This sequence comes from Hansschlegelia sp. KR7-227, assembly GCF_049446035.1. NCBI lineage: Bacteria > Pseudomonadati > Pseudomonadota > Alphaproteobacteria > Hyphomicrobiales > Methylopilaceae > Hansschlegelia > Hansschlegelia sp. KR7-227. The sequence continues at coordinate 2,031,178 of NZ_JBMSEA010000001.1, read as the reverse complement.
GGCGGATCACGTCACGTCGCCCCGTATCGTTCGGCCTCTCACCGAAGCCGTCGTTCCGGGCGTGTCCCGGAACCCATTTCCGCTGCGTCCTCGATGAAATGAAGGCGGTGATGGGAATGGATCCCGGGACAAGCCCGGGATGACGGTCGAGGATGTCCCGCTTCGGATCGAGCCGATCACGCTCTAGCGTTCGCCGCGGCCGCCGCGGTCTCCGCCACGGCCGCCACCATCTCCGCCGCGACCTCCGCCGCCGCCGCCGCCGCGGGGCTCGAAGCGTTGCCCGCCGAACACGCCGCGCGCGCCGGCGCCGCGGTCGGATCGATCCAGACCGACGCGGTCTCCGCGATCACGGGTCTCGCTCCGGCGATCCTCGATCCTCTCGCGGCGGGCGTCGCCGCGATTGTCGATCCGTTCGCGGCGGACGTCGCGCCGCTCCTCGATCGCGCGGCCGCGGCGATTCTCGATGATTTCGCGCCGCGCGTCGCGCCGCTGGTCCTGACGCCGCTCGCGTCGGACCTCCGCGCGCTCGCGGTCGCGCCGCCAGGAGCGCTCCCAGCCCGAACGACCCGGCCGTTCGCCGTACCAGCGGCCGCCGTAGTAGTAGAAGCCGTCGCGATAGTAGTAGGGCCGGCTGTCCCAGTAGCCGCCGATCGAGAGACCCGTGATGATCTCGGGCTCCTCGTCCTCGATGATCACGCGCGAGCGCTCGATCACCGGCCCGCCGCCGATGTCGAGATAGCTGGCGCTGGCGAAGCCGCTGCCGCCGCCCATGCTGATCTCGCACCAGCCGGAGGAGCAGCCGATCACGTTCACGGTCTCGCCGGCGGGCATCGTGTCCACGACGGCGTAGTTCGTCCCCGGGCCGGAGCGCACGTTCAGGTCCGCAGTCGCGGTCGCCGTGGCCGCGAGGGCCGCGCCCGTGGAGGCGAGCAGCGCGCCGGTGGCGAGCAACGTCTTCAATCGAAAGGTCATGGTCGTCGAACTCCTGTCATTCAGCCATGTCGCCATGGAGTCCCAACCGCCCAGCGCGAACTCCGCCACGCGCGAGCCGACGGCTCGCGCGCTTCGCCACGGAAACGCGGAACCCCGCGACTCCGTTCAAAGAGGGTGCACGCGCCGCAGCTGAAATCCCTTCGGCGGTTGTCGAAATATCACCCGCCGGCCCCGGCGCCGGTCGCCGGAGCGTCGAAGACGTCGGCGAGCGCGCGCTCCGCCCCGGCGGCCAGGAACCCGAGATCGGGCCCGAGGGCGATCATCGGGAAGCCGCGCTGGACGTAGTCGGAGGCGAAAGCCGGCGTGTTGGCGAAGATCGCGACCGGCTTGCCGGCGCGGTCGGCGGCCGCCCTCACGGTCGCAAGCGCCTCCACCACGCGCGGATGGGCGGGGTCGACCGCTTCGCCTCGGCTGAGCGACACGCTGAGGTCGTTCGGCCCGATCAGCAGGCCGTCGATCCCCGGCGTCGCCACGATCGCGTCGACCTCGCTTAGGGCCTTCTCGGTCTCGATCATGGCGAGCGTCAGCGTCGCGCCGTTGGCGCCGGCGAGATAGGCGTCGCGGCCGAGGCCCGACAGGGTCATGGCGCGGCCGGGCCCCCAGCTGCGTCGGCCGACGGGCGGGAATTTGACGGCGTCGGCGAAGGCGCGCGCGTCGCCCGCATCGTCGATCATCGGGGCGATCAGGCCCGCGGCTCCGGCGTCGAGCGCCCGGGCGCCGAGTCCGTAGTCGCCGAGCGGCAGGCGGACGAGCGCGGGCTTTCCCGCGAGGGCCGCCGCCGCGACGCAGTCCACGATCGTCTCGAAGGTGGAAAAGCCGTGCTGGGCGTCGAGGGTGATCGAGTCGAAGCCGGTGCGCGCCACCGCCTCGACTGCGACCGGCGACGACAGAAACATCCAGGCGTTGAAGTGCGTGCCGCGGACGCCGAGGCCGGGCGGCCTGAGAACGCCGGGCCCGGCGACCCCAAGATCGACGGCCCGGGGCGCGCCGGGCGCGGTCACCGTTCGGCGGCGAGCTGTGCGACCGCCGTGGCGAACAGATCGTCCATCTGACGCCGGATCTGGTGATCGGACTGGTCGACGCCCGCGGCGTCGAAGTCGGTCCGGATCTTGCGGAACACGTCGTGGTCGCCCTCCTCCTCGAAGTCGGACATCACGACGGCCTTGGCGTAGGCCTCGGCGGCGTCGCCGGTCTTGCCCAGCCGTTCGGCCGCCCACAGGCCGAGCAGCTTGTTGCGGCGCGCGAAGGCGCAGAACTTCATTTCCTCGTCATGGGCGAACTTCGCCTCCATGGCGTGCTCGCGCTGGTCGAAGGTGGTCATTTCAGGCGTCCTCGCAGCCCCGCTGGCGGCCGGATCGACCGCGCCGCGCTCTCAACGGCAATACACCCCCCAAATGTGGCGAAGCAACGCAACCGGCGGATTCGGCCCTCAGCCCTTCGTCGCGTGTTCGCCATGCGCGGAGGCGCTTGCGTCGTCTTGGCATTCGGCCCGGCGACGCCTACATTCGAAGCCGACGCATCTGCGTACGACGCCGCCGTGGCGGCCGGTGCGAAAGGCTGGCAATGAACCCGAACTTCCGGAACTTCGCCCTCTGGGTGATCATCGTCCTGCTGTTGCTGGCGCTGTTCACCCTGTTCCAGAACCCAGGGCAGCGGGCGCAGACCAACGACATCTCCTTCTCGCAGCTCCTGACGGAGGTCGACAACGGCCGCGTTCGCGGGGTTTCGATCGAGGGGCAGAACATCACCGGCCAGTACACCGACGGCGCGCAGTTCCAGACCTACGCCCCGAACGACCCGACGCTGGTGCAGCGCCTCTACGGCAAGGGCGTCGCCATCACCGCCCGGCCGCCGGGCGAGAACATGCCCTGGTTCGTCGCGCTGCTGCTGCAATGGCTGCCCTTCATCGCCCTGATCGGCGTGTGGATCTTCCTGTCCCGCCAGATGCAGGGCGGGGCCGGCAAGGCCATGGGCTTCGGCAAGTCGAAGGCGAAACTGCTCACGGAGGCGCATGGCCGCGTCACCTTCGAGGACGTCGCCGGCGTCGACGAGGCGAAGGACGACCTGCAGGAGATCGTCGAGTTCCTGCGCGACCCGCAGAAGTATCAGCGTCTTGGCGGCCGGATTCCGCGCGGCGTGCTGCTCGTCGGGCCTCCCGGCACCGGCAAGACGCTGATCGCCCGCGCGGTCGCCGGCGAAGCCAACGTGCCGTTCTTCACGATCTCGGGCTCCGACTTCGTCGAGATGTTCGTCGGCGTCGGCGCGAGCCGCGTGCGCGACATGTTCGAGCAGGCGAAGAAGAACGCGCCCTGCATCATCTTCATCGACGAGATCGATGCGGTCGGCCGCCATCGCGGCGCCGGCCTCGGTGGCGGCAATGACGAGCGCGAGCAGACCCTGAACCAGCTGCTCGTCGAGATGGACGGCTTCGAGGCGAACGAAGGCATCATCCTGATCGCCGCGACCAACCGCCCGGACGTGCTCGACCCCGCTTTGATGCGCCCGGGCCGCTTCGACCGCCAGGTCGTGGTGTCGAACCCGGACATCATCGGCCGCGAGAAGATCCTGAAGGTCCATGTCCGCAAGGTGCCGCTGGCGCCGGACGTCGACCTCAAGACCGTCGCGCGCGGCACGCCGGGCTTCTCCGGCGCCGACCTGATGAACCTCGTCAACGAGGCGGCGCTGCTCGCCGCGCGTCGCTCGAAGCGCATGGTGACCTCGGCCGAGTTCGACGCCGCCAAGGACAAGATCATGATGGGCGCCGAGCGGCGCATGGTCATGACCGACGACGAGAAGAAGGTGACCGCCTATCACGAGGCCGGCCACGCCATCGTGGCGCTCAACACGCCGGCGAACGATCCGATCCACAAGGCGACGATCATTCCGCGCGGCCGGGCGCTGGGCATGGTGCAGTATTTGCCGGAGCGCGACCAGATCTCGATCTCCTACGAGCAGCTGACCTCGCGGCTCGCGATGGCGATGGGCGGCCGCGTCGCGGAGGAGGTGTTCTTCGGCGACGAGAAGGTGACGGCCGGCGCCCAGTCGGACATCCAGATGGCGACCAACATCGCCCGCGGGATGGTGACGCGCTGGGGCTTCTCCAAGGAGCTCGGCACCGTGGCCTATGGCGAGAACCAGGACGAGGTGTTCCTCGGCATGTCGGTCGCCCGCCAGCAGAACGTCTCGGGCACGACGATGCTGAAGATCGACAACGAGATCAAACGCTTCATCGACGAGGGCTACGAGACGGCGCGCCGGATCATCACCGAGAAGAAGGCCGAGATGGAGACGCTCGCCAAGGCGCTGCTCGAATACGAGACGCTGACGGGCGAGGAGATCCGGGAGCTTCTGGCCGGCCGTCCGCCGGTGCGCGACGCGACCGACGAGCCGCCCTCGCCGCGCGGGTCCGCGGTGCCGACGGCCGGACGGCCGCGGCCGCGCCCTGAAGGCGGGCTGGAGCCTCAGCCGCAGGCGTGACCGCGCCTGCCTCGACGCAGAACAAGAACGGGCCGGGCGGCGACGCCCGGCCCGTTCTTGTTCCGGCGGGTCGTGGTCCTGCGGGCCTTGGGGGCCGACGCCCGGCCCGCACACGCTTTTTGAACGTCCCCGGCGTATGATCGCCGGAATTGCGTCTCAGGGACGCTCGCAGACGAGCCGTCGCGATTCGGGGATCATCGGCAGATGACGCGCAAATATTTCGGCACCGACGGCATCCGCGGCCGCTCGAACAGGTTTCCGATCACGCCCGACTTCGCGCTGAAGGTCGGCATGGCGGCGGGCCTCGCCTTCCGGCGGGGCGACCATCGGCATCGCGTCGTCATCGGCAAGGACACCAGGCTCTCCGGCTACATGATCGAGAGCGCGCTGCAGGCCGGCTTCACCTCGGTCGGGGCGGACGTGCTGCTGGTCGGGCCGATGCCGACGCCGGCCGTCGCCCACATCACCCGCTCGATGCGCGCCGATCTCGGCGTGATGATCTCCGCCTCGCACAACCCGTTCGACGACAACGGCATCAAGCTGTTCGCGCCCGACGGCTACAAGCTCTCCGACGAGGTCGAGCTCGAGATCGAGCGCATGCTCGATTCCGACCTGTCGCCCCGGCTGGTGGAGTCGGCCTCGATCGGCCGGGCCAAGCGCATCGACGACGCGCAGGCGCGCTACATCGAATTCGCCAAGCGCACGGTTCCGCGCACCCTGTCGCTCGACGGATTGCGCGTGGTGATCGATTGCGCCAACGGCGCCGCCTACAAGGTGGCCCCGGAGGCGCTGTGGGAGCTCGGGGCCGAGGTCATCAGGATCGGCGTCGAGCCCAACGGCATGAACATCAACAAGGACGTCGGCTCGACCGCGCCCGCCGCCTTGATCGCCAAGGTGCGCGAGACCCGCGCCGACATAGGCGTCGCGCTCGACGGCGACGCGGACCGCGTGATCATCGTCGACGAGAAGGGGCAGGTCGTCGACGGCGACCAGCTGATGGCGGTGGTCGCCTCGTCCTGGTCCGAGGACGGCCGCCTGACGGCCCCCGGGCTGGTCTCGACGGTCATGTCCAATCTGGGCTTCGAGCGCTATCTCGCCTCGATCGGCCTGACGCTGGAGCGCACGCCGGTGGGCGACCGCTACGTCGTCGAGCGCATGCGCGCGCATGGCTACAATCTCGGCGGCGAACCCTCAGGCCACATCGTGCTGTCGGATTACGCGACGACGGGCGACGGCCTTGTCGCGGCGCTTCAGCTTCTCGCAGTGGTGCAGAAGGTCGAACGGCCGGTCTCCGAGATCTGCCATCGCTTCGAGCCGTTGCCGCAGATTATGAAGAACGTCCGCTACAAGACCGGCCGGCCGCTGGACGACGACAAGGTGCGCGCCGCGATCTCCGACGCCACGCGGCGTCTCGGGACGGAAGGCAGGCTCGTGATCCGTCCGTCCGGGACCGAACCCGTCATCCGCGTGATGGCCGAGGGCGACGACCGCGACCTTGTCGCCCATGTCGTCGACGACGTGGTCGACGTCATCACAAAAGCCGCGGCCTGACCGCCCGCCTGAGCCGCTTTTCTGCGGGTTCCGCCGACCTCGAGCGGGCGGGCGGCGGAGGCTTATGTTGCTGAAAAGCATCGCCAGGTTAATGCCTCTCCCGGCCGCGCGGTTAAAAGTTAAGGTTAAACGCTCATTAACCAACGCCTGCCAGATTGCCAGTCGTGACACGGACGGGACCCGCCGCTGCAAAGGAGAGCGGGGCCTCAGCTCAAGGACATGGCATGATGGCCAAGCTCACGACCTACGCGCTCGCGGGCGCGCTTGCTTTCGCGTTCGCTCCGGTCGCGGGCCACGCGGCCGACCTTCCCGAACCGCCGCTGCTCGAACCCATGGCGCCGGTCGAGTTCGCCTCGAACTGGTATCTGCGCGGCGACGTCGGATACAAGATCTACCGCAACCCCGACGTCAGCTATGGCGGCAGCAAGTTCAAGGGCGAAGACCTTGACGACACCGGCGTCATCGGCGGCGGCGTCGGCTACAAGTGGAACGAGTGGATCCGCACCGACGTGACGCTCGATTACGAGTTCAAGTCGGACTTCGACGGCGGCCTGTTCTGCCCGACCACCGCCTGCGTGCCGTTCGCGGACAAATACAGCAAGGAATCGGCCAAGATCTCGGCCTGGACCACGCTCGCCAACGTCTATTTCGACCTCGGCAGCTGGCATGGCGTGTCGCCTTACGTCGGCGCCGGCGCGGGCTTCTCGAACATCAAGGTCAGCAGCTACGACTTCGTGAACCCGAACGGCTCGACCGGCAGCCAGAAGGGCGATTCGAACTGGGACTTCTCCTGGGCGCTCATGGCCGGCGTCGGCTACAGCGTCACGGACAACCTCGTGATCGACCTCGGCTACCGCTTCCTGAACCTCGGCGACGGCAAGACCAAGAACGCCGCGGGCTTCAACGGCAACAAGCCGGTCAAGTTCGACGATCTCCAGGCGCACGAATTCCGCGTCGGCTTCCGCTACCTCCTCAACTGATCGTCCTATCGATCGAAATCGCGACGCGGCGGGTCCGAAAGGGCCCGCCGCTGGCGTTTCACGATCGGTTACGGCGCGCGGCGTCGCGACGATCGTGCTTGACGCACAGGCGGTCGCCGGACTACCCGTCCGGTCGGGCCACCTCTCCCCAACGAGAGGCGACCATCTGAAAGGGTGGACGACATGATGACGACTGCTCCGGCGGCGCGCCCCGCCAATCCCAATTTCTCGTCCGGACCGTGCTCCAAGCGGCCGGGCTGGTCCCTCGAGGCGCTCAAGGGCGCGGCGCTCGGGCGCTCGCACCGGTCCGCCGTCGGCAAGGCCAAGCTCAAACAGGCCATCGATCTCACGCGCGAGGTGCTGGAGGTTCCGGCATCGCATCGCATCGCGATCGTGCCGGGCTCCGACACGGGCGCGGTCGAGATGGCGATGTGGTCGCTGCTCGGCGCCCGCGGCGTCGAGGTGCTGGCCTGGGAAAGCTTCGGCGCGATCTGGGTCACAGACGCGGTCAAGCAGCTTCGCCTGCCGAACACCAAGGCGACCGTCGCCGATTTCGGCAAGCTGCCGGATCTCGCCGCCGTCGACTTCGAGAACGACGTCATCTTCACGTGGAACGGCACCACCGCCGGCGTCCGCGTGCCGAACGCCGACTGGATTCCCGCCGATCGGGCCGGCCTCACCATCTGCGACGCGACCTCGGCCGCCTTCGCGATGGAGCTCGACTACGACAAGCTCGATGTCGTGACCTTCTCCTGGCAGAAGATCATGGGCGGCGAGGCCGCGCACGGCGTTCTCATCCTGGGCCCGCGCGCCGTCGAACGGCTCGAGAGCTTCACCCCGTCCTGGCCGCTGCCCAAGCTCTTCCGCATGACCAAGGGCGGCAAGATCGACGAGGCGCTGTTCCAGGGCGACACGATCAACACCCCCTCCATGCTGTGCGTCGAGGACTACATCGACGCGCTGCAGTGGGGACGGTCGGTCGGCGGCCTGAAAGGTCTGATCGCGCGCGCGGACGCGAACGCCAAGGTCGTCGCGGACTACGTCGCGCGCACGCCCTGGCTCGACTTTCTCGCCGAGGATCCGGCGACGCTGACGAACACGGGCGTCTGCCTGAAGATCGTCGACCCCGCCCTCACGGCGCTGCCCGCGCCGTTGCAGGCGGCGTTCGCCAAGGACCTCGTCGCGCTCATCGAGAACGCGGGCGTGGCCTATGATTTCGGCGCGTATCGCGACGCGCCTCCCGGCCTGCGCATCTGGTGCGGCGCCACCGTCGAGGCGTCCGACGTCGCGGCGCTGACGCCATGGCTCGACTGGGCCTATGCCGAGGTGCGATCAGGTCTCGCGAAGGCCGCCTGAGCGACGGCCGACGCGACGGAGGGCGCGGTCCGCGCGTCCCTCCGTTCACCGCCTCGAGCCCGGAGCTTCTGATGTTCACCCCTGAGAACGATCTCGAACGCGCGCTCGTCGCGGCGATCGAGCGGCCGGACGCGCGCATCCCCTTTCTGAAGGCGATGCTGGAGGCCGAGCTCGCGCTCGCGCTCGTCGACGACGGACAGACCAAGGGCGGCGGCTACGTCGTGCCCGAGGTGACGCATGAAGACCTCGCCTTCGTGCCGATCTTCACCGCCGACAGCCGGGTGAAGGCGATGTTCGGCTTCGAAAAGCTGATGGTCGTGCGCCAGAGCTTCCGGCAGATCCTGTCCCAGATCGACGGCGCGAATTTCGTGCTGAACCCGGGATCCGACGTCGGGCACGAATTCATGGCCGAGGACGTCGCGGCGATGGTCGACGGCGACTTCGAGCGGGCGAACGCCGGCTTCGAGGACGACGGCGAGGACGAGGAGCCGGAGCTGCCGTCGCTCGTCGGCCGTCCGTCGCCGATGCCGACGCACCTCACCAACGCGCTCGCGGACTTCTTCAAGTCCAGGCCCGACGTGGCGTCGGCGCAGATCGCCCAGGCGGTGTTCGCCGATCCCGACGGCAGCAAGCGCCTCGTCATCGGCATCTCGACCTCGGGCGATCTCGACGATCTGCTCGATCAGGTCGGCGACGTGCTCGAGCGGGTCGCGAAGCCGAGCGACGTCATCGATTTCGTGCCCGTGCCCGGCTCGCCGCTCGACGGCTATTTCGAGCGCGACACGCAGCCCTTTTACCGCAGGGCCTGACGGCCCGACCGCGAGGACTAAAGCCCATGGCCCCGAAGGTTCTGATCTCCGACAAGCTGTCGCCCGCCGCGATCGAGATCTTCACCTCCCGGGGCGTCGAAGTCGACTTCCGGCCGGATCTCGGCAAGGACAAGGACGCGCTCGCGGCCGCCATCGGCGCCTATGACGGCCTCGCCATCCGGTCGGCCACCAAGGTGACGCCGAAGGTGCTGGCGCAGGCCGGCCGGCTGAAGGTGATCGGCCGCGCCGGCATCGGCGTCGACAATGTCGACATCCCCGCGGCGACGGCGAGGGGTGTGATCGTCATGAACACGCCCTTCGGCAACTCGATCACCACGGCCGAGCACGCGATCGCTCTGATGTTCGCGGTCGCCCGAGAGATCCCCGCCGCCGACGCGTCCACGCAAGCCGGCAAGTGGGAGAAGAACCGCTTCATGGGCGTCGAGATCACCTCGAAGACGCTCGGAATCGTCGGCTGCGGCAATATCGGCTCGATCGTCGCCGACCGCGCGATCGGGCTGAAGATGCGGGTCGTGGCGTTCGATCCCTTTCTCTCGGGCGAACGCGCCGAGGAGCTCGGCGTCGAGAAGGTCGATCTCGACGAGCTGCTCAGGCGCGCCGACTTCATCTCGCTGCACACGCCGCTGACGGACAAGACCCGGAACATCCTCGACGCGGACGCGCTCGCCCGCGCCAAGAAGGGCGTGCGCATCGTCAACTGCGCGCGCGGCGGACTGGTCGACGAGCAGGCGCTGAGGGCGGCGCTCGATTCCGGCCATGTCGCGGGCGCGGGCTTCGACGTGTTCGTGGAAGAGCCGGCGACGACGAACCCGCTGTTCGGCCACCCCTCCGTCGTCTGCACCCCGCATCTCGGGGCCGCGACCACGGAGGCGCAGGAGAACGTCGCGCTGCAGGTCGCGGAGCAGATGTCGGACTATCTGCTCCGGGGGGCGGTCTCGAACGCGATCAACGCGCCGTCGATCACCGCCGAGGAAGCGCCGCGGCTGCGGCCCTTCGTGGCGCTCGCCGAACGGCTCGGCTCCTTCGCGGGCCAGCTCACCGAGACCGGGCTGACGGCGGTGCGCATCGAATATGAGGGCGCGGTCGCGGACATGAACACCCGCGCGCTGACCTCCGCCGCAATCACCGGGCTGCTGCGGCCGCTGCTGGCGGACGTCAACATGGTGTCCGCGCCCGGCATCGCGCGCGACCGCGGGATCGCGATCGAGGAGGTGCGCCGGGAGGCGGCGGAGACCTTCGACAGCGTGATCCGGCTGACCGTGACCGCCGACGGCGTGACGCGGCATGTCGCCGGCACCGTGTTCGCCGACGGCAAGCCGCGCATCATCGACATTAAGGGCATCGAGATCGAAGCGGCCTTCGCGCCCTCGATGCTCTACGTCACCAACACCGACAAGCCGGGCTACATCGGCGCGCTCGGCGCGACGCTCGGCGACGCGGGGGTAAACATCGCGACCTTCAATCTCGGCCGCGCGGCGGAAGGCGGCGACGCCATCGCCCTCGTCCAGATCGACGGCGAAATCTCCGACGCGGTCGTGGCGCAGGTGCAGGCGCTGGAGCACGTTCGGCAGGCGCGCGCGCTGCGGTTCTGACGGCAAATTGAACCCGCGGAGCGCGACGACCGCCCGCGCCGGCGTCATGATCTCCGGCGATGCTGCGTCCGATCGTCTGCGCTCTCGCCTCCCTCGGCCTTTTCGCGTCCGCGGCGAAGGCCGACGACGCCGCGCTGTGGCGAGCGCTCGCCGGCGGGGGCCACGTCGCGCTGATCCGTCATGCGACGGCGCCGGGGATCGGCGATCCCGCCAGTTTCAAGCTCGAAGACTGTTCGACCCAGCGCAATCTCAGCGCTGAAGGCCGCGCGGAAGCGCGCGCGATCGGCGAGCGCTTCCGCAAGGCGGGCGTCCCCGTCGCGCGTGTCGCGACCAGCCAATGGTGCCGCGCCCGCGACACCGCGACCGAGATGGCGATCGGCCCCGTCGTCGAGGATCCGCGCCTCAACTCCTTCTTTCAGAGCGCCGATCAGGCGAAGGCGATCGCCGCGAGCCGCGTGGCGGCGCTGGAGTCGCCGCGCTCCGGCCCGATCGCGGTGCTGGTCACCCATCAGGTCAATGTGACGGCGCTGACGGACGTCTATCCGAAGTCAGGCGAGATCGTGGTCGTGAAGCTCGGCGCGGACGGTCTCGAAACGATCGGTTCGATCAAGCCGTGACGCCGGCTCCGTCTCAGCGCGCGCCGGCGCTTTGCGCGACGGGCGAGACGCGGCCTGCGCCGTCGTCGTCCGGATGGGCCTGAGACGCCGGCGCCTGAACCAGCGGCGGCGTCTCGGCGACTGTCCCGGCCGCCCTGACGATCTGGTCGGCGACCTCGTCGAGCCGGGCGCGCAGGGCCTTCAGCGACGAGGATTCGGCCTCCGGTGCGCCGCGCTCGGCGAGCTTGCGCTCCGCAAGCGCGCGCGCGGCTTCGGCGTCCGCGACCTTCGAGCCTTCCGTCTTCAGCCTCTCGGCGAGGCCCGCCTCGCGCGATTCGAGGCCGACGATCTGATCGCGGGCCCGATCGAGCTCGCGCTTCGTCTCGTCGAGCTGGACGGTCAGCGAGGCGATCTCGGCGTCGCGCGCCGCGGCCTCGATCCGGGACTGGTCGAAGGCGAGCCGGGCCTCCGCGGCGTCCCGCTGGGCCGCCTCGAGATCGCGCCGCGCCGTCTCGTTCGCCTCGTAGGCGGCCTTGAGCGCGACGGAGGCGGCGGAGGCTTCCGCGTCGCTGCGGTCGAGGGCGCCGCGGACCCGCTCATGCTCGACCTCGAGCTCGGCGACGCGCGTCCGGAGCTCCGCGAGCGCCGCGCGCTGGTCCAGCTCGGCGCTGATCGCGCGCGCGGCCTCGACGCGGTCGTCCGCGGCCCTCGCGGTCGCCTGTTCGGCGCGGCGCTCGACGGCGCGCATCTGCATCGCCTGCTCGGCCCGCAGCCGGTCCTGCGACGCCACGATCTCGTGGATCGACACGGGAAGGCGGCCGACCAGACGCCGGGTCGTGAGACGCACGGCGCGGCTCCAGAACGCCGGCAGGAACAGCAGGCCGAGCAGGGTCGCCAGCAGGGCGCCCAGAGAGGCGTAGAGGAGGGGCTCGACCATTCAGGCTCGCTCAGCGCTTCTCGGCCGGCGGGACGCGGTCGAGACGGCGCGCGCCCGCAGGCGCGGACGCTTCAGGATGGCACAGGGCCCAGGCCGCGCCAAGCGAGGCGCGGCGCCGCCGGCGCCTCGAAGGCGCGCAGGAGCCTTCGGCTCAGAACGGATTCCAGGTCGAGTTCTGCGTGAATTTGAGATAGCCGACATTGACGCCGAGCCGCGCGCCGAGGCCGGTGCGGATCGGCACCAGCACGACGTTGTAGTCCTTGAGCGCCGTCATGCCGAAGCCGCCGATGAGATAGGCCGAGCCGTCGACGCCGGCGAAGCGGCTGTAGATCTCGTCGGGCGAGCGCAGGTTGTAGACCAGGATCATCGTGCGGGCGCCGTCGCCGCCGAAGTCGAAGCCGAGCGAGGGGCCCTGCCAATAGAGACGCCGGTTGGTCTCGCCCGAGCGGGTGAACAGATTGCCCTCGCCGTAGCGCAGGCCGCCGACGAACGCGCCGGAGCCTTCCTCGCCGAGGATGTAGCCGTCCGGCTCGCCCCACATGCTGGTCGCCTTCTCGACGATGCCGGCGAGGCCGCGGGTGGTGGAGCCGAAGAAGGCGTGTCCGCGGTCGACGATCTCGCTCGCGGAGTAGGTCTTGCGTTGTCCGTATTCGGCCTGGTCGGAATAGGCGGCGTTTTCGGAGCGCGGGCCGGCATATTGGGCGGAGGCGCCGGTCGCGGCGACGAGGCCGGCGCCGAGCGCGAGGCTCGCGGCGAGCGACTTCCAGATCATCGCGGTTCCCTCAGGTTGGCGCGCGGACGGGCGGGGGCCCGTGGAATCGCGCGAGGTTCGTACAATTTGAGGGAACGGCTTTACCGAGAGGTGAACGTCGCGGGTTTAAAGACAATCCTACGGGATAAGGCCGCGATCGACGCGGTCGGGGATCATGCGGCGATGACGACCTTCTCACTCCTTCGGCTGGCGGCCGGCGCGCTGGCGCTCGGTCTTGTCGCGGGGCCCGCGGGCGCCACGCCGGGCCTGAGCGAGCGCTTCGTCTCCGATCCGATGAGCGGCGTCGCGCTATACGGCTATGACCCCGTGGCCTATTTCACCGCCGGCCGCGCGGAGCGGGGACGCCGCGACATCGAGGCGGAGTGGGGCGGCTCGGCCTGGCGGTTCGTAAGCGAAGCGAATCGCGCCGCGTTCCTGTCGGCGCCCGAGGTCTACGCGCCCGCCTATGGCGGCTACGATCCCGTCGCGGTCGCGAACGGCGCGCCCGCCGCCGGCCATCCCCTGCTGTTTCGGGTGCGCGGCGACCGGCTCTATCTGTTCCGCTCGCCGGAGGAGCGCGATTCCTTCGCCGACGCCCGCTCGGCCGACGCCGCCTGGCCGCGCGTCGAGGCGCAGCTCATTCCCTGATCCCGGCTCCGCCCGCAGGCGTCAGCCCTTGCGACGGCCCCAGGCGACGAAGCCGCCATTGCGGAAGCCCTTCTCCGCCTTGCCATAGGCGAAGGGGGCGCCGTCGATGGTGGTGACCGAGCCGCCGGCGGCCGCCAGCACCGCGTGGCCGGCCGCGGTGTCCCACTCCATGGTCGGACCGAAGCGCGGATAGACGTCCGCCTCGCCTTCCGCCACCAGGCAGAACTTCAGCGAGGAGCCCGCCGAGCGCCGGTCGGCGACGCCGAGCTTGGCCAGGAACGCCTCGGTGTCGGGATCGGAATGGCTGCGGCTCGCGACCGCGCAGAGGCCGCCGGCCGGGGCCGCGCGCGTCGCGATCGGCGCGTAGGCCGCAGCGCCCGGTATGTCGCGGACCGCGGCCCGCGCGACGGTCGCGCCGACCCCGACGGCTCCGAGCCAGACCGCGCCCAGCGCCGGCGCGTGGACGCAGCCGAGCGTCGGGCGATTCGCCTCGATCAGCCCGACATTGACGGTGAACTCGCCGTTGCGGGCGAGGAACTCGCGGGTGCCGTCGAGCGGATCGACGAGCAGGAATGCGGACGGCGCCGAGTCCGGCGCGCCGTCGCGCGAACAGGCCTCCTCGGCGATGACGGGGACGCCCGGGAACAGCTTCGCCAGTCCCTCGTGCAGGATCGCCTCGCCCCGCTCGTCGGCGTCGGTGACGGGGCTGCGGTCGTCCTTCGAGCGCACCGCGATCGCCTCGGCGTCATACACGTCGAGGATCGCCCGGCCGGCCTCGACGCAGAGCGCGGCGAGCGCCGACATGAGCTTCGGGTCGCGGTTCGCGTCGGTCATGCGGGTCGGGCTCCGGGCGTCGGGGTTCGATGGGCGCGCCGCCTTGAGGGCGAACCCCGCAGCGTGTATCAGGCTTTTCGCGCTGCGACAGCGTCCGACTCGCGCGCTCGCGCCGGCTCCGCCCGCTGCGGGCCGTCCTCCAAAGCCCTCGGCAGGAGCACCGATGTCAACCTCTGACGGGACGGCCTCGTCCTCCGGCGTGATCACGCTCGACAGCCTCGACCTCGCCGCGTTGATCGCGAGCCGGGTCTGCCACGACGTGATCAGCCCCGTCGGCGCGATCGTGAACGGCCTCGAGATTCTCGAGGACGAGAAGGACGAGGGCATGCGCGGCTTCGCCTTCGACCTGATCAAGAAGAGCGCTGCTCAGGCTTCGGCCCGGCTGCAGTTCTGCCGGATCGCCTTCGGCGCGGCCGGCTCGGCGGCGGCCCAGCTCGACCTCGGCGACGCCGAGCAGGTCGCGCGCGGCTTCATCGAGGACCAGAAGACCTCGCTGACCTGGGAGGCGAAGCGCCAGCTGCTGCCGAAGAACATGGTGAAGCTGCTGCTCAATCTGGTGCTGGTCGCCACCACCACCATCCCGCGCGGCGGCGTGATCGCGGTGACGGCGGAAGGCGAGGGCGAGGCCACCGCGTTCCGCATCGTCACCACCGGCCCCCATGCGCGCGTGCCGACCAACGTCGTCGACCTGCTCGCCGGCCGCGCCCCGGAGGACCGGGTCGACGCCCATGTCATCCAGCCCTTCTACGCCGGACTGATCGCGAAGGCGGCCGCCATGCAGGTGACGATCGAGGCCGAGATCGAGGGCGAGCGCATCGTCACCCTGGCGCGGCCGATCGCGGCGTAAGGAGCGACGCCTCTTCGGGCGGTCCGCAACCAAGCATTATGGTTTTCGCCTCATGATCCCGAGCATGCGGGCCGCTTTCGGCGGCCCGGTTCGGGACCTTTGAGGGCGCCATGAAGCACTGCCTCGTCGTCGACGATTCGAGCGTCATCCGGAAGGTCGCGCGCCGCATCCTGGAAGGCAGCGATCTGCGGATCTCCGAGGCGGAGAACGGCCAGACGGCGATCGAGCTCTGCCGCCAGGCGATGCCGGACGGAATCCTGCTCGACTGGAGCATGCCGGTGATGGACGGCTACGATTTCCTCGTCGAGCTGCGCTCGCTGCCGGGCGGCGACGCGCCGAAGGTCGTGTTCCTCACGACGGAGAACGACGTCGCGGGCCTCGCGCGCGCGATGCGCGCCGGAGCCGACGAATATGCGATGAAGCCGTTCGATCGCGAGGCGATCCTCGCGAAGTTCGCGCATGTCGGGCTGCTGTCGAGCCCGAACCCGAATGGGGCCGCCGCGAAGACGCCGCCGAGCGCGGCCTGAACCGCCTGTCGCGGCCGCGCGCCGATCCGAACGCGCTTTCGAGCGGGTCAGGGGGCGCGGGCGGCCCGGCGGCCGGACCTCCGGCTTTCGCATCATCCGAGCCGATCGCGCCCGCGCCGGCTTTCGCAAACAGAAAGCCCCGCGACGGGGCGCGGGGCTCTGGGACGTCTTCGACGGACAGCGCGCCGTGTCAGGCGACGGCGACCCGCTCGTCTTCGTTGGGCTCGCGCAGCACGTAGCCGCGGCCCCACACGGTCTCGATGTAATTCTTGCCGTTGGTGGCGTTGGCGAGCTTCTTGCGGAGCTTGCAGATGAAGACGTCGATGATCTTCAGTTCCGGCTCGTCCATGCCGCCATAGAGATGGTTGAGGAACATCTCCTTGGTGAGCGTCGAGCCCTTCCGCAGGCTCAGAAGCTCAAGCATCTGGTACTCCTTGCCCGTCAGATGCACCCGGGCGCCGCCGACCTCGACGGTCTTGGTGTCGAGATTGACGATCAGGTCGCCGGTGGTGATGACGGACTGGGCGTGGCCCTTCGAGCGACGGACGATGGCGTGGATGCGGGCGACCAACTCGTCCTTGTGGAACGGCTTGGTCATGTAGTCGTCGGAGCCGGCGCCGAGGCCGCGCACCTTGTCCTCGATCCCGGCGAGGCCGGAGAGGATCAGGATCGGAGTCTTGATCTTGGCGAGCCTGAGGGCCCGGAGAACCTCGTAACCGGACATGTCCGGCAGATTCAGGTCGAGGAGGATGATGTCGTAGTCATAGAGCTTGCCGAGGTCGATGCCCTCTTCGCCCAGCTCAGTGGTGTAAACGTTGAAGCTCTCCGACTTCAGCATCAATTCGATGCTCTGAGCCGTAGATCTGTCGTCTTCTATAAGAAGAACGCGCATGCGAATCCTCCACCGATGCCCGCGTGACCTGCCCTGGCGTCGCCGGGCGGTACGGTGAACCGATCGTTTCCAGTCCGATTCAAGCTTAACGGCGAAAGGTTAACAGAGTGTGATTCGCCGGTGCAAGCTCGAAGTCCGAAGCGCTCAAATTCGACCTAAGCATCTTCAAAACATGGCTTTTTCGAAAAAGAGGCGGCTCAACTCAAGTCTTAAGAATTTGAGCTAACCGATTCTGCGGACTCAACGTTTCGAAAGCCCGCCACGGTTTCCGCCCCCTTAAGGGTCGAGGCCATTTTTAGGCGCTCCGGTAAACGAAAGGTTACGCTGCGGACTCAAAGCCACCCTGATTCGACGGAAAGCTCCGAATGAGCCTGCTGCGAGGCCTGCGGGAGACGATCGCGGCGACGCCGGATCGGGAAGTGTTCGGCCGCGTCGTCGGCGTCCGGGGCCTTCTCGTCGAGGTCGCCGGGCCGCTCGGCGCGATGGCCATCGGGGGCCGCGTCGTCGTCGAAGGGGCGGGCGGCCGTCCGACGCCCTGCGAAGTCGTCGGCTTCCAGGGCGAACGGGCCTTGCTGATGCCCTTCGGGGCCCTCGAGGGCGTGCGCCGCGGCTGCCGCGCGATCGTCGGCTCCGCGGAGCCCGGCGTGCGCCCCTCCCGCGCCTGGCTCGGACGCGTGGTCGACGCGATGGGCGCGCCGATCGACGGCAAGGGGCCGCTCAAGGACGGACCGCTGGTCTATCCCTATCGCGGCGCCCCGCCGCCGGCCCACGCCCGCCGGCGGGTCGGCGCCCCGCTCGATCTCGGCGTGCGGGCGCTCAACACCTTCCTCACCTGCTGCCGCGGCCAGCGCATGGGCATCTTCGCCGGGTCCGGCGTCGGCAAGTCGGTGCTGCTCGCCATGCTCGCGCGCAACACCGCCTGCGGCGTCGCCGTCATCGGCCTCATCGGCGAGCGCGGCCGCGAGGTGCAGGAGTTCCTGCAGGACGATCTCGGCGAAGCCGGCCTGTCGCGCTCGGTCGTCGTGGTGGCGACGTCCGACGAGCCGGCGCTGAAACGCCGCCAGGCGGCCTATCTCACGCTCGCGCTCGCGGAGTATTTCCGAGACGAGGGCGACGACGTGCTCTGCATGATGGACTCGGTCACGCGCTTTGCGATGGCGCAGCGCGAGATCGGGCTGTCGACCGGCGAGCCGCCGACCGCGAAGGGCTATACGCCGACCGTGTTCGCGGAGCTGCCGCGCCTGCTCGAGCGGGCGGGTCCCGGCGTGGCGGAGGGGACGGTGACCGGCGTGTTCACCGTCCTCGTCGACGGCGACGACCACAATGAGCCGGTCGCCGACGCCGTGCGCGGCATTCTCGACGGCCATGTCGTGATGGAGCGCGCGATCGCCGAGCGCGGGCGCTATCCCGCGATCAACATTCTGAAGTCGGTGTCGCGCACCATGCCGAAGGCGACGCCGGAAGCCGAGCGCGAGGTGATTCAGAAGGCCAAGCGCGCGATGGCGACCTACGCCGACATGGAGGAGTTGATCCGCCTCGGCGCCTATCGGCCGGGATCGAGCCCCGAGGTCGACGAGGCGATCGCGCTGAACGGGCCGTTCGAGCGTTTTCTCGGCCAGGGTAAGGAAGAAGCAACGCGTCTGAGCGAAGGCTATGCGCAGTTGCGTTCGATCTTAGGCGTTCCGGAAACCGGCCGCTAACCCGCGTGTGCTTCCATGTCCGACATGAAATCGCGAGACACCCTGCTGCGCCTCAAGCGCTTCCACGTCGACGAAAAACGTCGGCAGGTCGTCCAGATCGAGACGATGATCGCCGAGTTCGAGCGCATGGCGGGCGATCTCGACCGCGAAATCCTGCAGGAGCAGGAGAAGGCGGGCATCCACGACATCGCGCATTACGCCTACCCGACCTACGCCAAGGCGGCCATGACGCGGCGGGACAACCTCAAGCGCTCGGCGGACGAGCTCGCGGGCCAGCTGACCGACGCGCAGGACGCGCTGGCCGAGGCCTTCGAGGAGCTGAAGAAGATCGAGTTGCTTGAAGAGCGCGACGTCGCCCGCGAACGCGTCGCGGAGGCGGCTCGCGACCAAAGCGAGATGGACCGCATCGGTCTCGCGGGCACGGGCGAGATGCGCGCGGGTTGACGCCGGCTTCGCTTATGTGAATCGTCCGAACCGCCCGGATCGCTCCGGGCGGTTTTTCGTTGCGTCAGCGCGGACCGGCGCGCAGGCCGAAACCTGCGCCGCCGCGCGGCTTCGGCATCGGCGGCGCGGACTGCGGCTCGGCGAAGGCGAGTTCCGGCGCCGCGGGCGCGGCCGCCGTCGGACGGACGGGCTCGCGCGGCTTCTGCGGCGCGGCGAGAATGGGTCCCGCGCCGGCGAGCACGGGCTGGGTCGTGGCGGAGATCACCCGCTGCCTCGGCGCGGCCACGGCGTCCCGGACGGGCGGGGTCGGCACGGGCAGGTTCGCGGCGAGCGCCGTTGCGGGCCGCGGGCCTGGGCCGACGGGCGCCGCGCGCGTGGGCGGAAGCGGCGGAACGGGACCGGCGGCCGAGGCGATGACGGGCGCGGCGTCCGGGGCGATCGTGCGGCGCTGGAGCGAAGCGGTGGTCGTCGGCTCGGGCTTCGTGGACGCCAGAGCGACGTCGCGGACCGGCGGCACGGGAACGGCGGGGCTCGCTGCGGCGAGAACTGGAGCTGCGGCCTGCGGCTCCGCGGGCCGGGGCGTCGGAACCGGGAGCGCCGGCGCGACGGGCGCGGCCGCGGCGATCACGACCGGCGCGGGGCCGCGGGCGGGCGGAAGCGGGACGGCGGCGACGCTCGTCCTGGCCGCCTGCGGCGCGGCGGGCGAGCCGACCGAGGTCTGCGGGAAATCGGAGAAGGCGAGCTGCGTGCGCGCGTCGGGCGAGCCGGGCGCGGGGGCCGGCGGCGGCGCGGTCAGCTTGCCGTCGCGGCCCATGCCGATTTGGGCCAGCATCCCGCGGCGCTTGGCGTCGTAATAGTAGCCGCTGGCGTAGAGGCGCACCGCGCGCTCGTGATTGCCGCCCGCGACCTTGTAGGCGCCGGCGAGATAGCGCACGCCGTAAGTGAGGTTGACGTCGGCGTCGAGCAGGCCGCCGGCTGGGCCCTGATAGCCCATCGAACGGGCCGTCGCCGGCATGATCTGCATCATGCCGTAATAGTTGCGATGGCGCGCCGTCGGCCGATAGCGGCTCTCGCGCATGATGACGCGATGAATGAGGCTCGCAGGAACGCCGGTCGCTCGGGAGTGCTTGGCGACCAGCGCCTGATACTCCGCAGGCACCTGCGCCGCCTGGTCGTCGGCCGCGAAAGCCAGTTGCGCGCAGCCGATCGCCGCTGCGATCCCGATCGCCGTAGCCTTCAAATCCCCGTCCCCACGCCGCTTACGCAAGCGCCTTTCTTGGGCCGCAAATGCGGCTGAAGCGTGACTCGCCCGATTTGGGACGCATTCCCACCACGCCCGCAAGTCGGTCGAAAAATCCTAGCCCCGACCGGAGTGCGGGGACGTGAAGTCCAGGAGGCGCTTTAAATCCTGCTGCCCCGCCTCGGGTCGGGCTATGGGCGGCGAAAGCGCGACGATCCGACTCAGGCGGGGGTCCAGCGCGGCGCCGGCTCGCTGTCGACCAGGCGGCGGATCGTCTCGCGGAGCCAGCGATGAGCGGGATCGGCGTCGTAGGACGAGTGCCACAGCATCGAGATCGTGACGTCCGGAAGCTCGATGGGCGCGGGGCTGACGGCGAGGCCGAGCGCGTCGGCGAAGAACAGCGCGACGTTCGCATGCATCGTGGCGATCACCGGCGCCTGCCGCACGACGAAGGGCGCCGCCGTGAAGCGCGGAGAGGTGAGGGCGATGACGCGCGTCTTCCCGATCTTGGCGAGCGCGTCGTCAACCACGCCATGGGCGCTCTCGACCAGGCTCGTCAGCACGTGAGGCAGCCGAACATAGTCGTCGAGCGAGATCGGCGGCGCGACCCCGACCAGATCGGGATTGAAGACGCAGAGATAGCTCTCGCGGTGCAGGGCGCGCCGCTTGTGATGCGTCTGGCCCTCCTCGAAGATTCCGATGCCGAGATCGACGCGGTCGGCGTCGAGATCCTGCAGGATGCGGTAGCGGTCCACATTGCGCAGCAACAGGTGAATCCCCGGCGCGGTGCGCTGCAACTGCGCGACGAGGCGCGGCATCAGCAGCACTTCGGAGCTGTCGGGCATGCCGAGCGTGAAGGTGCGTTCCGCGCGTTCGGGGTCGAAGGCCGCGGGCGGCGCGACCAGTGCCTCAATGCGCGCCAGCGCCTCGCGCACCGGCTCGATCAGCGCGAGCGCCCGCGGGGTCGGCAACATGCCTTTCGGGCCGCGGGTCAGTAGCTCGTCGTTGAAGGCGAGGCGGAGGCGCCCGAGCGCATGACTCATCGCGGACTGTCCCAGCCCGATCCGGGCCGCGGCCCGCGTGACGGTCGGTTCGCTCATCAGCGCGTCGAAGGCGACGAGCAGATTGAGGTCCAGTTTGCCAAGATTAGCGTGGTCGATAGCCATTATGCATACAATCGGTTTGATTCATGACGAAGGGATAAGCACATTCACCTCCAAGAGCGAGGGGAATTCGATCTCCCGCCATCACTCCTTGGGGACATGAACCATGTCGAACCGTATCGTCGCGGCCACCGTCGCCGCTCTTCTCAGCCTGACCTCGACCGCCGTCTTCGCGGCGGAGCCCACCCCCGCCGGCGCCTATTACGGCGCGGGCACGGTCGGCGCGATGTTCGTCGAGACCGCCGGCCTCGCCGTCAGCGGCGGCGACGTCGCCCGTCAGGGCGGCGCGGCGACCGCCGCAACCGTGCGCTGGACCCAGGGTCCGACCGCGACCTCCGAGGGGGCCTATTACGGCGCCGGCGCCATCGGCGCGATGTTCCGCGAAACCGCCGGCCTCGCCACGAATGGCGGCGACGTCGGCCGCCAGGGCGGCGGCGCGACGGCCTCTACCGTCCGCTGGGCGGTCGAGGCTCCGGCCATCCAGCCGGGCACGTAAAAGGCGAAATCCGCCGCGCCGGTCCGTCCGGCGCGGCGTTTTCGTTTCAACGCCTGACGTCGGTCAGGCTGCGCGACGCCGGCGCGCCGAAGGTGCGTCGGAAATCATGGGCGAAATGGGCCTGGTCCGCGAAGCCCGCGAGATGGGCGGCGCCGGTGAAGTTTTCGCCGGCGACGATCGCCTCGATCGCGCGCCGCATGCGCGTCCAGGCGCGGTAGCGCCGGAACGGGACGCCGACCTCCGCCGTGAAGAGATGCTGCAGCCGCGAGGGCGACAGTCCCGCCACGCCCGCCACCGCGTCCAGCGACGGCGCATCGTCTCCCGCATCCTCCAGCGCCCGAACGGCGCGCGCCACCCGCGGGTCGATCGCGCGTCGGGCCCGGGCGGTCGCAAATCCCAGCATGTCATCGAGCGCTTCGCCGGCCCAGCCATGGCTCGCGGGGTCCTCGTAGAGCTCGCGGGCGAGCGAGCGGACGGCGGATCGGCCGACGAGCGCGCCGTCGATCTCCTCGGCGTCCCGCATCAGGGGCGCGAACGCCTCGGCGCCTGCCGCGCTCGGCTCCAGATAGAGCACGAGGATCGGCTCTCCGCCGACCTGAAGCTCGTGGAGCGCGCCGGCCGGCGCCATCGCCGCCTCACAGGAGAGCCAGGGCCCGTCGCCGAGCCTGAGGCCGAACGGTCCGCCGAGGCTCGACAGAAACACAGGCGCGCCGTGCTGATGGCTGGCGTTGTGGTCGAGCGGCCCGACGAACAGGGTCCGGGCGGCGTCGAGCCGCCACAGCGGCCGCGGCGGCGCAGCGGGTTCGTACAAGCGCGGCGCAGGCTCGCTCATTAGCGTCGTCTCCCCGCGCCTGTTTCGGCGCTTGCCGGAGACGCTAGCGATGTTCGAGCCCAAGGTCATCCTCACCCGACGCGGCGCTTTGGCCTGCGGCTCCGCGGCGCTGCTGGCGCCTGCGATCCTGCGCGGCGTTTCGGCGCCCGCCGAGGCCGCCGCGTCCATGCTCGGGCCCGCCGATCCCGTCTTCCGAAGGTTCAAGCTCGGCGCGTTCGAGATCACCGTGGTCTCGGATTGCGCGGCGATGGTCGACGGCCCCTGGCCGATCGTCGGCGAGGACCGGCCGAAGGAGGAGGTCGAGCAGCTGATGCGCGACAGCCTGCTGCCGCCCAGCCGGTTCCAGCCGGGCTTCAGCCCGATCGTCGTCAACACCGGCGCCGAGATCGTGCTGGTCGACACCGGCAACGGCGCCGAGGGCTTCGTGCCCCGTCCCGCCGGCGGGCGCCTCGTCGAAAATCTCAGGATCGCCGGGTTCGCTCCCGAACAGATCGACGTCGTCGCGCTCACGCATTGCCATGTCGACCACATCGGCGGCGTGATGGAGGCTGGAAAGCCGGTGTTTCCGAACGCGCGCTACGCCGTCGGCGCGATCGAATACGACTTCTGGAAGAACAGCGACCGGCTCAAGGCGGCCGAGGGCGGAAACGAGCTCAAATCCGCGAAGCTGTTCGTCAAGACGATGCCGCCGCTCGCCGATCGCACGACGTTTCTCAAAGCTGGCGAGGAGGTCGTGCCGGGCGTCACGGCGGTCGCGGCCTACGGGCACACGCCGGGCCATCTCGCCTACCACCTCGAAAGCGCGGGCCGGCGGCTGTTCGCCTGGGGCGACTGCGCCCATCACGAGGTCGCCTCGCTCGCCCATCCCGAATGGAGCGCGCTGTTCGACCAGGACAAGGAGCAGGGCAAGGCGACCCGGCGACGCGTCTACGACATGGCGGCGACCGAGCGGCTGCCGGTGCTCGGCTATCACACCTCGTTTCCGTCGCTCGGCTTCGTGGAGCGGTCGGGGACCGGGTTCCGCTGGCTGCCCGTCACCTACCAGCTCGTGGAATAGGCGCGTCGCGTCGCATTGACGGGCGACGGAGGGCCGGGCCCAATCCGGCGATGAAGGCCGTTCTGATCATCCTGCTCAGCCTGACCGCGGGCTATGTCGACGCCGCGGGCTTCCTCGCTTTGCACGGGCTGTTCACGACGCACGTCACCGGCAATTTCGTGACGCTCGGCGGCGCGATCGCCTTCGGGACCACCGGCGCGCTCGCCAAGCTTCTGGCGCTGCCGCTGTTCTGCGTCGTCATCCTCGCCGCCCGGCTCGTCGGCATCGCGCTCGACCGGCGCGGCTGGCCGGCGCTGCGCATCATGTTCGCGCTGCAGGCGGCGCTGCTGTCGCTGGGCGCTGGTTTCGCGGCGAAGTTCGGGCCGTTCCCGGACGGCGACGCCTGGCCGGCGCTCGCGACCGGCGGCGCGCTGGTCTCCGCCATGGCGATACAGAACGCCATCCACCGCGTGCGGCTGACGAGCCTTCCGCCTTCGACCGTGATGACGGGCGCCACCACCCAGGCGATGGTCGATATCGCCGATCTGATGCGCGGGATCGGGCCGGAGAAGCGCGCCGCCGCGAAGAAGCGGCTGGGGCCCGCGCTGATCAGCATCGCCGCCTTCGCGGTCGGCTGCGGCGCCGGCGCGCTGGCCTACACCATGTTCCGCGACCTCTGCTTCGTTGCGGCGCCCGTCACGGTGATCGCGGCGCTCGTGGTCGAGGCGACCTCGAAAAGCGCGACGGCTCAGCCCGCGACGGCGTGATTCGACGTCACACGCTGCCCACCGTCTTCAGCCGCGCGCGGGGATGGACCTCGTTCTGCGACATCACGGGGGTCTGGCTGCGGAAGCGCTCGACGATCGAGCGCACGAAGGGTCGGGCGGCGGCGGAGGTCAGCAGCACCGGTTGCTCGCCGAGCTTCGCCGCCTCCTCGAAGCGGTCGCGCACGGTCGCGATGAACTCGTGGAGCTTGGAGGGCGCCATGGCGAGGCTCTTCTCGTCGCCCTGGCCGACGATCGATTCCGCGAAGGCCTGCTCCCAGGCCGGCGACAGCGCGACCAGCGGCACGTAGCCGCCCATCGCCTGATGCTGCGCGCAGAGCTGTCGCGACAGCCGGGCGCGGACCTGTTCGACGATCTGGGCCGGCGCGCGGGTGTAGGCGACGGCCTCCGCGACGCCTTCGAGGATCGTCGAGAGGTCGCGGATCGACACGCGTTCGGCGAGCAGCAACTGGAGCACCCGCTGCAGCGCCGTGGTCGAGATCTGGCTCGGGATGATCTCCTCGACGAGCTTCTGCTGCTCCTTCGGCAGCTCCTTTAGGAGCTTCGTCACCTCGGCGTAGGACAAGAGGTCCGGCATGTTCGCCTTGACGATCTCGCTCAAATGCGTCGAGAGCACGGTGGTGGCGTCGACCACGGTGTAGCCGCGGATGTTCGCCTCCTCGCGGAGCGAGGGGTCGACCCAGGTCGCGGGCAGGCCGAAGGTCGGCTCGACGGTGTGGATGCCCGGCAGGCCGACCTGGCCGCCGGTCGGATCCATCACCATGAACTGGGCGGGGTAGACCGACCCCGCGCCGCCGTCGACCTCCCTGACCTTCACGACGTAGCCGTTCGGCGGCAGCTGCAGATTGTCGACGAGGCGAACCTGCGGCATCAGGAAGCCCATCTCGCCGGCCATGGTGCGCCTCAGCGCCTTGATCTGCTCGGTCAGCTTGTCCGGTCCGGAGGAGGCGTCGACCAGCGGCAGCAGCGCGTAGCCGAGCTCGATCTTGACGTCGTCCATCTTGAGGGCGGACGCGATGGGCTCTTCCGCGGGAGCCGAGCCGGTCGCTTCGCCGACGGCTCTCGCGACGCGTTCGGCGTCGGCGAGGCGGTGCTGCTTTTCGGCCCGGAAGGCGAGCCAGCCGGCCCCGCCGGCGAGCCCCAGGAACGGGATCAGCGGAATGCCCGGCAGCAGCGCCATGACGGCCATGACGGCGGCCGCGAGGCCGAGCGCCTTGGGATAGCCGGAGAGCTGCCGGACGAGCGCCCGGTCGGCGGAGCCCGAGACGCCGGCCTTCGACACCAGCATGCCGGCCGCGGTCGAGACGATCAGCGCCGGAATCTGGCTGACGAGGCCGTCGCCGACCGACAGCAGCGTGTAGGAATGCGCGGCCTCCGAGAAGCTCAGGCCGTTCTGGGCGATGCCGATGATCATGCCGCCGATCACGTTGGCGAACACGATCAGCAGGCCGGCGATGGCGTCGCCGCGCACGAATTTCGAGGCGCCGTCCATCGCGCCGAAGAAGGTGCTCTCGTCCTCGAGCTCCTTGCGGCGGAGCTTGGCGGTCCGCTCGTCGATCAGGCCGGCGGAGAGGTCGGCGTCGATCGCCATCTGCTTGCCGGGCATCGCGTCGAGCGTGAACCGGGCCGCGACCTCCGCGATGCGGCCGGAGCCCTTGGTGATCACGACGAAATTCACGATCACCAGTATCGCGAACACGATGATCCCGATGACGAAATTGCCGCCCATCACGAAGTTGCCGAAGGCCTCGATGACGTGGCCGGCGGCGTCCGTGCCCTCGTGCCCGTTGGCGAGGATCAGGCGGGTGGAGGCGAGGTTGAGCGACAACCGCAGCATCGTCGCGACCAGCAGAACGGTCGGAAACGCCGAGAACTCGAGCGGCTTCTCGATGAACAAAGCCGTCATCAGGATCAGCACGGACAGGATGATCGAGACCGCGAGCAGCAGGTCGAGCAGGAACGCCGGCAGCGGGACGATCAGCACGCACAGGATGACGAGGACGCCGAGCGCGAGGCCCATGTCGCCGCGGCGCACGGTGTCCCAGGCGCGCCGCAGCGCGTCGGCGACCTGCGCGCCGCCCGAAGGCCCGCCCGCCATGGGGGCGCGCGCCTGTCCGGCCACCGTCACGTCCGACATTCCACGCCTCGCGATCTGCGACCAGAACCCGGCAGAAATTGCCGGGGGCATGGTTAGCGCGGAGTTAACGGCGCTTGGCTCCGGCGCAAACGCCGCACACTTCGCGGATCCCTGCGGCGAGCGTCACCCTCCGCCCATCAGGCTGGAGGCCAGCCCGACGCTGATTGCGATGATGACGGTGTTGAAAAAGAACGACGCGACGCCGTGGACGAGGGTGAGCCGCCGCATGGCGGCGGACCTCGTCTCCACGTCCGAGGTCTGGAAGGTCATGCCGATGGTGAAGGCGTAAT
The DNA here is from genome assembly GCF_049446035.1 of Hansschlegelia sp. KR7-227. Lineage (NCBI taxonomy): Bacteria > Pseudomonadati > Pseudomonadota > Alphaproteobacteria > Hyphomicrobiales > Methylopilaceae > Hansschlegelia > Hansschlegelia sp. KR7-227. The sequence goes on along the minus strand of NZ_JBMSEA010000001.1, from coordinate 2,004,244 downwards.
AAGCGAAGTCGAGGAAGTCGGGGTCCGCCTCGCCGGGAAAGTCGAGGCCGGGCCTGTCGGGACCGTCGGCGTAGCAGCGGTGGGCGTAATGCGCCGCGAACACCGTGTGGAGCAGAAGGAAGGAGGCGATGATGGTGACGGCGGCGAGCGCCAGCACCGCTCCGCTCGGCGTCTCCCTGATCATCGCGAAGATCGCGGTGAAGCTGACGCCGACGGCCAGCGTGAACAGCAGGGTCAGCGCCGCACGTCCGTCGTCCTCCTCCGCCGACCAGGTCTTGAGCACGTCGGGAGAGACCGGGCTGAGACGCAGCCACAGCCAGGCGGCGTAACCGAGCGCGCCGACGTCCCAGCCGATCGCGGCCGCGACCTCGGGCGGAGCGACCAGCCCGGCGACGAGGCCGGCCGCGAGGCCGAGCGCGACCGTCGCCCCGATCCGCGCCGCATGACCCTTCCAGCCGATCGCCGCCATATCCGCGCTCCTGACGCGGAGATCATGGCGCATGAGGTCGCGACGGGGAGGGGCAGGGGGAGGCGGACAGCGCCGCGCGCCGCCGCTGGCCCCGGGCGCCGCCATGTTTGGATCCATGAGGCGATGAGCCGGCTGTTGGCGCCGGTCTACCAATCGGACCGCCGCGTACTACCCTCGCCATAAGATCGGCTGCCTTTGCCGCTGGCGGTAGAACGGCCGCTATTAAGCGTTGCATAAGAATGACGCGTCCCGCAGCATGACGCTGGCGCGTCTCGCCGTCGCAAGGCGAGGGGCATGGGCGGAGGGTCGATGGGCCGGGCGTCTCCCACGCGGTGGATCGCGGCGTTCGCGCTGTGCGCCGGGGCGCTCGCCGTCGGCGTCGCCGGCTGGCGCGGGGCCGCGGCGGAAACCCCGCCGTCCGTTTACGCCAGCGCGGAGATCGAGCGCGTCGTGCGCGACGCCTGCGCGGCCCGCGCGCCCTTCGTGGTGCTCGACACCTTCGCCATGCTGCGGCCGGGCGACGTCGACCATTTCTCTCCGGCCCCCGACGCCGAAGCGCCGCTCCGCCCCGGCCATGGCGACGTCGTGGCGGCGATCGCCTCCGTGCACCATGACGAGGTGATCGCCTATCAGATCGACCCGCGGTTCACCGCGCGCACGCTCGCCGCCGATTTTCGCCGCCTCGCCGACGACGTCGAAGGCGGGCGGATCGCGAAGCCCGCCGCGGTGGTGAGCTCCATCGTGCTGCCGGTCGACCTCGGCGACGTCAACCGCCTGATGGAGGAGGGCGACCCGATCGCGCCCGGCGATCTCGCCCGCCGGCGCGGCGAGGCGCTGCGGCTGGTCGCCGCCGGCGACGACCGGAACCCTTACGCCGCGATCGACCGGCAACTCGCGCGGCTGAGGCGCGCCGGCGTCCCGGTGTTCGTCGCCGCCGGCAACACCGGGCCGGACACCCAGTTCAACGTCCTCGCTTTGTCCGACGGCGTGTTCGCAGTCGGCGCGCTCGACCGCGACGGCGCCCCCGCGCCCTATGTCAGCCTTCCGGAATTCGTGTCGATCTGGAGCCCCGGCCGGGTCGTGATCGGCGAGACGGCGGACGGGCTGAGCGTGAGCGGGGGCCGCGGCGTGGAGCTGAAGGGGGCGGCGCTTCCCGAGCAGCGCGCCACCCTCGCGGCCTTTGTCGGCCAGCCGGCGGAGCGGCTGGTGCGGGAGATCCCGCGCGAGGCGGGCTATCTGCCGGCGGCGGCCTCTTCGCCGTCGTCGCTCCGGCAGCGCTATGTCCGGCGCCTGCTGACCCCCGGCCTCTACCGGACCGAGGAGTTGATGCGCGCCTACGGCTATCCCGCGGGCTCCGGCAACTTCATCCGTTCGGTCGCGGAAGGGCCGTTCATGCACTACCCCTCCGACACGATCTTCACCGTCGACGTGGACGGCCGGCTCGCCTTCGACCCGCGCGGCGACCGCTCGGAGGGACAACTGCGGCTGGAGGACGCCACCTCCTTCGCCGCGCCGAACATCTGCGCTAACCCCGGTCGCGACGCGCGGCGGGCGGCGCTCTGAGTTCCGGATCGTCCGCCATCCCGCGGCGTCCTGAGACGGGCGGAAGCGGCCCGCCGGCGCGTCCCTTGCAGCTTTAGGTCGCCTTGCTGGCCGCGAGAATCGGGTGATATGGCGAGGCGCGCCGGCGCGCTTCGGGGCGCGAGCCGGCTCTTACCGAGTTAAGGCGTGAGACCTTCATGACCGGCGTCGCGCTTCTCGCTCTCCAGGCGGTCGTCTATTTCAGCGCGATGGCGGCGCTGCTGCGCGCCCGGCGCGCCTACGGCGTCGGGCTGTTCGTATGCGCGCTCGGGGTGATGCACTTCCTCGAGACCTATCTCGCGGCGGTGTTCTTCATCGAGCTTCCCTTCGGCCTGCTGTCGCCGGGCTCGACCGTGCTGTTCTCCGGCAAGCTGATGATGTTCCTGCTGCTCTACATCCGCGAGGACGCGGAGATCGTGCGGCAGCCGATCTACGGTCTCTTCATCGGAAACCTGCTGCTCGTCGTCCTCGCGCTGATCCTGCGGCTGCACACCAACGTCGTGCAGATCGCCGGCGACAGCCCGAATCTCGGCTTCGTCGATCAGATGGGCCTCTTGATGGTGTGGGGCACGCTGCTGCTGTTCGTCGACTGCATCGCGCTGATCCTGATCTACGAGAAGCTGTCGCGCGTCTTCCGTCGCAACGTGTTCGCCGCAGCCTTCTTCGGCTCGGCGGTGGTGCTGACCTTCGATCAGCTCGCCTTCTTCCCCGTTCTGCACTGGCTGACCGGCACGCCGCTGTCGGCGCTGACCGGAGGCTGGGTCGCGAAGATCGGCGCGGCCGCCCTCTACAGCGTGCTGATCGGGGTCTATCTCCGGGTCGTCGAGCCGCTCGACAGGCTGCCGGGGACGCGCGCGCTCGCCGACGTCTTCTCCGCGCTGACCTACCGGAACCGCTACGAGGACCTGCTGAGAACGTCTCTCACCGACGAGGTGACGGGCGTGCGCAACCGCAACGCCTTCGAGCAGGTGTGCCGAGAATGGGCGGCGCGAAGCTCGCCCGACGCCCGGCCGGTGACGATCGCGATGGCCGACATCGATCATTTCAAGACGATCAATGACGAGCTCGGCCACGCCGCGGGCGACCGCATCCTGAAGGCCGTCGGCGGCGCGCTCGAGGCGCAGGTGCGCAGCGGGGACATGGTGTTCCGCTACGGCGGCGAGGAGTTCGCCGTGCTGTTCAAAGGCCTTTCGCACCCGGAAGCGCTGGAGATCGCCGAGCGCATCCGTCGGGCGGTGACGCGGGAGATCGAGCCGGTGGCGGGGCGGCCGGTGACGGTCAGCGTCGGCGTGGCGAGCTCGCAATTCGGCGCCGGCGACCTGCGCGGGCTGGTGGTCAAGGCCGACAAGCGCCTCTACGAAGCCAAGCGCCTCGGCCGCGACCGCGTCGTGGGGGACGGCGCGCCGGCGTGAGGCGCTTGTGTCGTCAGCGCATCGCCGCAGACGTCGGAAATTGGTCGTCAGGCGAACTGGTCGGGACGGGGGAAAAGCGGCTGAACGTCATTTCGAACGTCGCTCTTGCCTTGCTGAGGGCGGCGAGGGTGTTCCCGTAGCCCAGCATGGTGGAGAGCGGAACGGCCGCTTTGATCTCCGACATCCGTCCCGCGGCTGCCATCGCCCACCCGTCGTCCGCGCGGTCGGCGACCAAATCCTTGCACCTTCGTCTCCTAAGGTCGCTGACGATCGCCTGGGAGACGTCTTCAGGCGCCGTCACCGTTACGGCCATGACCGGTTCGAGCAGCGTGGAGCCCGCGTCGATCAATGCCTGTCTCATTGCGTCGACCGTCGCCCTGAAGACAACGGCCGACGACGAGTCGATCGGATGAAAAGCAAGGTCGTGGAGCGTCACGCGAATGTCGGTCACCGGAAATCCGGCGCACACGCCGGCTTCGAGGCAACGGAACACCGCGCTCCCGATCGAGGGGACATAGCGCAACACCGCTCGCTCCATGGCGATGTTCGAGACAAACTCGCTGCGGCTCGCCGGTTCGACGGAAAGTCGGACGCGGGCGAAATCTCCCCCGCCGGCCTCGGCCTCATACGTCCGGTCGCCGAAGCCAAGACGCTGGACCGTTTCCCGGTAAGCGATCTGGGGCTCGCCTACGGAGATCTTCACGGTCGCCTTGAGCTCGCTGACGACTTCGTCAAGCGCCTGTTCGCTCGGTCCGCCGATCACGATCCCTCCGTCGGCGACCAGCACGACGGTCGTCTCGGAGAAACGACGCATAGCGGCTTTCAGCCCGACGAAGTCCTCCGGGCGTCGCGGCTCGACAGCCACCTCGACCAGCACGAGCGGATGATGCAGAGCCATAAGGACTAACTCTCGGTGAGCCGCTCCACGCCTCTCGTGCCGCCGTGAAATCTCTCGATGGACGTGGCTTCAGCGCAGAAGCGGATCGAGCGCGGGCATGGGGTAGCGGAGATCGCGCCAGGTGATCGCAGCGTCCGGGGCGAGCGGGCTCCGGCCCGCGTCGGGGCGGCCCGCCGCGGTCTTGGCGCGCCGTTCGAGATACGCCGCGGCCCCCGCCAGCGCCCGCCGGTAGTCCACGATCTTGGGGTCGGCTTGCATCCGTCGCGCCCTCACGCCGCCGCCACGCCGCCCATCGGGGGCGGGATCGCGAAGCCTTCGTCGTCGTACTGGTTGAGCTTGTTCCGCAGCGTGCGGATCGAGATGCCGAGGATGTTGGCGGCGTGGGTGCGGTTGCCGCGGACATGGCCGAGCGTGTCGATGATGAGCTCGCGCTCGACCTCAGAGACGGTGCGGCCGACGAAGCTGCGCGTCACGTTTTCCGCAGCCTCGAGAGCGCGGTTCGCAGGGCCCCGCGCGCCGACGTCGAGCGGCGCGCCGTCGGGCGTGCGGATGGCCTCTACCCCGATCTCCGGCCCGACGGCGAGCAGTACCGCGCGGTGGATCGTGTTCTCGAGTTCGCGGACGTTGCCGGGAAAGCGGCCGCGGGCGAGCTCGGCGCGCGCCTCGAGGGAGAGCGGACGCACGGGCAGGCCGTTCGCCTGCGCGTATTTCCGCGCGAAATGGGCGGAGAGCTCGGCGATGTCGGCCGGCCGGTCGCGTAAGGGGGGGACCTTCAGGTTCACGACGTTGAGCCGGTAGAGCAGGTCCTCGCGGAACGTCCCCTTGCGCACCTCCTCGGCGAGGCTGCGGTTCGAGGTGGCGATCACGCGGATGTCGACCGGCACGGGCTTCGCGCCGCCGACGCGGTCGATCACCCGCTCCTGAAGCGCGCGCAGCAGCTTGGCCTGCAGCCGCACGTCCATCTCGGAGATCTCGTCGAGCAGCAGCGTGCCGCCGGAGGCCTCCTCGAACTTGCCGATGCGTCGGTTGGTGGCTCCGGTGAACGAGCCCTTCTCGTGGCCGAACAGCTCGCTTTCGAGCAGCTGTTCCGGGATCGCCGCGCAGTTCACCGACACGAAAGCGTGTTTCGCGCGCGGCGACTTCAGGTGGACGTGGCGGGCGAGCAGCTCCTTGCCGGAGCCGCTCTCGCCGGTGATCAGCACGCTCGCCGAGGAGGCCGCGATCTGGGTCGCAAGCTGGATCAGCGAGATCATCGAGGGATCGCGGAACACGAGGTCGCGCGCGTCGTCGGCGACCGCCGCCAGCACCGCCGCGATCAGCTCGGGATCGGGCGGGAGCGGGATGTACTCCTTGGCGCCCGCGCGGATGGCCTCGACGGCGGCGCGGGCGTCGTTGTCGACGCCGCAAGCGACGACGGGAATGTGGAAGCGGTCGGCCTCGAGCCCCGCCACCAACTCGCGGACGTCGAGCGCGACGTCGATCATGATCAGGTCGGCGCCGCGCCCGGCGCGCAGCGTTCTCAGCGCCTCGGCGACGGTCTCGGCGTGGATGACGGCGGCCCCGCGGTCCATGGCGATGCGGGTCGCGGCGGTCAGTTGGCCTTTCAGGCGGCCGACGATGGTGAGGCGCATGAGGGCTCTCCTCTCTCTCGGCTCAAGCCCGGTCGGGCTTGATGATTTCGGTCATGGTGACGCCGAGCTTGTCCTCGACGAGCACCACCTCGCCGCGGGCGACGAGCCGGTCGTTGACGTAGATGTCGATCGCTTCGCCGACCTTGCGGTCGAGCTCGATGATCGCGCCGGGCTTCAGCCGCATGAGCTGCTGCACCTCGACGCTGGCGCGCCCCAGCACCGCGGAGACCGCGACGGGGACGTCGAACACCGCCTCGAGGTCGGAGGCGACGCGCGGCTCGCCGTCGGCGGGGGCGGGCCTGCCGTGCTCGACCAAAGCGAGGTCGGCCTCGGCGTCGAGTTCGGGCAACGGCATGGAGCCGCCGCGGGTCTTGTCGGCGCTCATGGGGTCGTTCCTTCATCGGACGCTTTCGCGTCGCCAGGGCCGAGGTGACGGGCGAGGGCGGAGCGGATCGCGCGCTCGACGGCTGCGGCGTCGCGCACCACGCCGCCGTCGGCCCATTCGAGCCGGGCGTCGCCTTCCGCGACCTCGGGATCCCCGAGGACGATCAGGCGGCCCGCGAAGCCCCGGATCTGGGCGATAGCGGTGAGCTCGGAGCGGGTCGCTTCGACGAAATCGGGCGCCACGCGAACCGCGACATGCGGCGCCTGGCGCAGCTCGTCGAAACAGGCCTGGGCGGCCGCCTCGATCTCGGCGAGGGGAAAGCGCGCGACGGCGGCGCCCGAGAGCTTGCTCGCAAGCTCGACCGCAAGCCTGATCGCGTCGCGCTCGATCGCCTGCGCCCGCGCCTCCGCGGCGGCCACGGTCTCGGCGAGCCGGGCGCCGAGCGTCTCGACGGCGGCGATGAGCCGCGCGGCGTCGGCCTCGCGGGCGGCGCGCCGCCCGTCGGCTTCGCCGCGGCGATAGCCGGACGCCTCGGCGTCGGCGAGCGCGGCCTCATGGTCGGCGAGCGCCACCAGGCTCGGCCCGGTCGGCGCCGCCGGTCTAGGGGCGGAGAAGTCATCTTCGAACAGGAAGCGGACGGGGCGGCTAGTAGACAAGCTCGTCGTCCCCCTTCGACTTGGAGATCGTGATCTGCCCCTTCGAGGCGAGATCCTTGGCGAGGTTGACGAGCGCGGCCTGCGCCTCGTCGACGTCCTTCAACCGGACGGGGCCCATCGCCTCGATGTCGTCCATCAGCATCTTCGAGGCGCGGCCCGACATGTTGGACGTGACGAACTCCTTCATCGCCTGCGTCGCGCCCTTGAGGGCGACGGTCAGCTTGTCGCGCGGAGCGTCGCGCAGGAGGGTCTGGATGCCGGCCGAGTCGAGCTTGCCCAGATCGTCGAAGGTGAACATCAGCTGCTTGATGCGGTCGGCGCTGTCCTTCGACGCGGTCTCCAACCGGGCGAGGAATCGGGCCTCGGTCTGGCGGTCGAAGGAGTTGAAGATCTCCGCCATCTGCTCGTGCGGCTCGCGGCGCGAGGTCTGCGACAGCGACGCCATCAGCTCCGAGCGCAGCGTCTGCTCCACGCGCTCGAGGATCTCCTTCTGCACGGGCTCCATCGAGAGCATGCGCCGCACGACGTCGAGCGCGAACTCCTCCGGCAGGATCGCGAGCACGCGGGCGGCCTGCTCCGCTCTGACGCGGCTCAGCACCACCGCGACCGTCTGCGGGTACTCGTTCTTGAGGTAGTTCGCGAGCACCGCCTCCTGCACGTTGGAGAGCTTCTCCCACATGTTGCGGCCGGCGGGCCCGCGGATCTCCTCCATGATGAGGCCGACTCTTTCCTTCGGCAGGAACTGCTTGAGCAGGCGCTCGGTGGACTCGACGTTGCCGATCAGCGCGCCGGTCGAGGACATGCGGGACACGAAATCCACCAGCAGGTCGTCGACGGCGGCGGGCTCGACGGGGCCGAGCGAGGCCATGGCCCCCGACAGGTCGCGGATCTCGTCGTCCTCGAGCAGCTTCCAGACCGGCGCGCCATGCGTCTCGCCGAGCGCGAGCATCAGCGCCGCCGCGCGCTCGACGCCGGAGAGCCTGCGGTTCGCGACGGAGCGAAGTCCGGAGAGGGCGAGAGCCTGCGGAGCCATGGGTTTACGCCGGCTCCTGCAGCCACTGACGGATGATGGCCGCGCTCTCGGCCGGGTTGTTCCGGACGAGTTCTCCGATGCGCTCGACGGATTCGGCCTTCACCTTGCTCGCGATCTCGGCGCCGGCGAGCCGCCGGGCGTTAGTCTCCGCCTCGCCCATGCCGATCGGCGTCAGATCGCCGCCCTGCGGGCCCTGGAGCGAGGGCGAGGCCGCGACCTGCGCGGCGTAGGCTGCGATCTGTTCGGGCGTGGCGTCGGGTCCGGGCGCTGCGGGAAGCGCCGCCGTCGACGCCCTTCCGCCCTCCGGCGCGAGCGCCTTGCGGAGCAGCGGCCGGACGACGAACAGCAGCACCAGGATCGCGAGCAGCGTCAGCACGGCGAGCTCCGCGGCGCGCATCATGTCGGCCCGGTCGAGACCGAGGAAACCCTCCGCGACCGGGTCGGCGGAGCCTGCGCCGGGCAGGTCGGCGAAGCGCAGATTGACGATCTCGACGGCGTCGCCGCGGGCGGCGTCGAAGCCGACGCCCGCGCGCACCAGCGCGCCGATGCGGTCGAGTTCGTCCTGCGGCCGGGGCGCATAGGAGACGTCGCCGTTCGCGGCCCGGCTGTAGACGCCGTCGACGAGCACCGCGACCGACAGCCGCTTCACCCGGCCGCCGTCCTGCGTCTCGGTGCGGGTCGTGCGGGAGATCTCGTAGTTGACGACCTCCTCGGACTTGTTCGAGGCGTCCTTGGCCTGCTGGCCCTGCGCCGCGGGCGGGGCGGCGTTCGGCAGCTGGTTTGCGACGCTGACCGACTGCTCGGCGGGCTCGGAAGTCTGAGCGCTTTCTTCGCGGGTCTGGGTCGAGCGCACGACCCGGCTGTCGGGGTCGAAGCTGTCGGAGGTCAGGGTCGACTTGGTGCGGTCGATCTCGGCGCGGACCTCGACGCGGGCGCGGTCGGAGCCGACGACGCGGCCGACGATCGCCTCGACCCGGTCGCGGAGCCGCTTCTCGAGCGCGGCGACGCGCTCGTCGGCGCCGGCGCCGCCGGCCTCTTCGGTTCCCGCGCCGTCCGCGAGCAGGCGTCCGCCCTCGTCGACCAGCGACACCTTTTCAGGCTTCAGCCCCTGGACGGCGGAGGCGGCGAGATGACGGATCGCGCGAATCTCGCCGGGATCGAGCTCGCCGCGGGCGCGGATGACGATCGAGGCGGAGGGCTGCGGCGCGTCGCGGGTGAACAGCGGGCGCTCGGGGATGACGAGATGCACGCGGGCGGACGCCACCCGGTCGAGCGAGCCGATCGAGCGGGCGAGTTCGCCTTCCAGCGCCCGCAGGTGGTTGACGTTTTGCACGAAGCTGGTGGCGGAGAAGCCGTCGCCCTTGTCGAAGATCTCCCAGCCGACCGAACCGCCCGCAGGCAGCCGCTTCTCGGCGAGCGCCATGCGGAGCTTCGCGACCTGCTCCTTCGGCACGAGGATTCCGGCGCCGTCGCCGCGCAGCTCATACGCGACGTTCTGTTGCTCGAGCTCCCGCACGACGGCCGCGGAATCCTGCAGCGACAGGTCGGAGAACAGCGGGACCATCTGCGGCGCGGTGAAGCGCATGATCGTGAAGGCGAAGAAGCCGACAAGCGCGAGCGTCACGACGCCCATCGCGGCGACGCGGCCTGCTCCGAACGATCTCAGAAACTGTCCCAAGCCTGACACCGACCATCCCCGACATGGGGCGCGTCTCGCAAAACGCGCCGCCCGGCAAGAATTGCCCGGCGCATGGTAAACGACGCGTTAACCCGCCGATGGGCCGGCCCGGAAACGACGGCGCCGGCCACGAGGGGCCGGCGCGCAACGATCGGTTAACCTTGTGGGCGTCAGGCCCGATACTGTTGGATCCGCGTGGTGCGCAGCCCCGCAAGGCCATGCCGGTCGATCGAGGCCTGCCACGACAGGAATTCCTCGACCGTGAGCGTGTAGCGCTGGCAGGCCTCCTCCAGGCTGAGCAGACCGCCGCGGACGGCGGCGACGACCTCGGCCTTGCGGCGGATGACCCACCGCTTCGTGTCGGTCGGCGGCAAATCCGCGACGGTCAGCGGGCTACCGTCCGGACCGATCACGTATTTGGTTCGTCCGCGATGCATTTCGACCATCGATACTCTCACACGCGTCTGACCCGTTCTCCGCTGACGTTACGTCCCTCCATTTAACATTTGCCTAAGCGGAATAGAGGTGTTTAAGGGTGTTTCAAAGGTTAAGAGGAAGTAATTCTGGAGCTAACAATTTAGAAACTTAAGTTAATCTTTTACCGGGCGCCTGGGCGGCAGAAACTGCCCCGCCGGGCAGAAACGGCCGGGCCGACGGAGGCTAAGGGCGTTCATTTTCTCGGCGTCAGCCGTGGCATGGCGCTTGCTGCCCGGGTCCCGTGTCCCGCGTCCCGAGCGTCCCATGGCCCTCGCTTCCCTCAGCCCGTCGTTAAGCCTTGCCGGTCCCAGCCCGGGCGCCGGCGCGCGCGCCGCGGACGGAGCGCCGGGCTTTCAGGACCTGCTGTCGCTCGCCGAAACGAAGAGCGAGCTAGGCGACGACGAGGTCGCCCGGTCCGACGCCGGCGACCCGGTCGCCGCCTCCGGCGCCGTTTTGCAGACGGGGGCGGGCCTGGCGGCGTTCCTGTCGCTTGCGCCGTCGCCGCCTGCGCCCGTCGAGAGCGCCGCCGGATCGGCTGCGACCGACGTCGGCGGCGCGGCGGGCGAGGCCCCGCGGCCCACGCCTCTCGCCGCAGAGCCGGGCCTGACCGCCGCGGGCGCCCTCGACGGAATTGGCGAGGCCGGTGGCGCGCAGCCGGCTGTCAAGGCCGCCGCGTCCCCGGCAGCCCCGGCGACTCTCCCGGGCGCCGCGCCGGGCGCCGCGCCGACCGCGCTCCCCGCGGGCGTCACCGGCCTCATCGGCGCCGTCGACGGCTCGCCCGCTGCGGCTCCGATCGCCTCCGCGGAACGCTCCGCCGGCGGCGTCGCGCCGTTCGCACGCCCAGCCGGTGCGCCGGCAGCCAAGCCCGAAGGAGACGACGTCGCGCCGGCTCCGGACGCCGCGGCGTCGGCCACGGGAGACGAAAGCGAGACCGGGGACGCACCGGCCCAGAAGACGATCGCGGACGCCAGGATCGCCGCGCCCGGGCCCCTTTCGTCTGCGGCGCCGCAGCCGGCGGCCGTCGACGCCCAGGCCGCGATCGCGACGTCGGGGGCCGCCCATGCCGCGGCCAGAGCGGTCGCGCCGGGAGAGTCGGAAGGGGCGCAGGTCGACGCGGCGGACGCCGCGGGCGGCGCCGGCGATCCGACGTCCTCGGCCGGGATCGACGCCAAGCCGGCGTCCGCCGCCGACGCTGCGGCGCCTGCGCGCGGAGAGCCGTCTCCGGGTGCAACTGCGCGGGCCGCCCCGGCCCCGTCCTCACCTGTGCAGGCGCACGTCGCCGCCTCCGCGGTCGCGGCCGTCGCTGCGGCGGTGACCGCCGGCGCCGTCTCCCGGCGAACGCGGTTCGAGGTCCGGCTCGACCCCGGCGAGCTCGGCCGCGTCGACGTCCGGCTCGACATCGCTCATGACGGCAAGCTCGCGACCCGGCTGATCGTCGACCGGCCCGAGACGCTCGATCTGTTGAAGCAGGACGCCCGCGAGCTCACGCGAACGCTCGAGAACGCCGGCTTCCAGCTCGGCCAGGGCGGTCTGTCGCTCCAGCTCCGCGACGGGGGCCGCGGCGCCTGGCCCCTGCCTGACGCGACGCCCGGCTCCCCCCCGGCTCAGGTCGAATCCGAAACCCAGACGCCCGTCTATGTCCGACCGTCGCCCATGCGGGCCGGCGGCGTCGACGTCACGGCTTGAGAAGGACAGGAACGGTCATGGCGGTCGACGGCATTGCAACCACGGGCGCTGCGGCGACGGACGCGTCGTCGTCCACGCGCACCACGCTCGCCTCGAATTTCGACACCTTCCTCTCGCTGCTGACGACGCAGCTGAGGAACCAGAACCCGCTCGACCCGCTCGACACCAACCAGTTCACCCAGCAGCTGGTGCAGTTCGCGGGCGTCGAGCAGCAGCTTAAGACCAACGACACGCTGACTGCGCTGCTCGCCGCCAACAACACCGCGCAGGCCGGCGCCGCGCTCGGCCTCGTCGGGCGCGAGATCACGGCCGACGGCGACACCGCGCTGCTCGACGACGGCAAGGCTTCGTGGAAGCTGACCTCGCCCAAGGACGGCGTCACCGGCACGGTGACGATCCGCGACGCCAACGGCGCGGTCGTCTTCACCAAGGCCGCCGAGTTCGCCTATGGCGACCAGGAGTTCGCCTGGGACGGCCGCAAGACCGACGGCTCCCGCGCGGCCGAAGGGCTTTATTCGATCGCGGTCGACGCCAAGGACGTCGCCGGCAACGCGGCGGCGGTGACCTCGGAGGTGAAGGGCGTCGTGGACGGCGTTGATCTCTCAACCGGCGAGGCGGTTCTGCTGCTGGGCGAACTCCGAATCCCGCTCGGCTCGCTGAAGTCGGTGCGCGCGGCCGCCGCCAGCAGCTGATCCGGCGCGGAACCCGTCCAAGGGGGCGCGCCGCTTCTTATCCCTGCTCCGCGCCTGCGGCGCGAGCGGAGGCCGCCGCGCTCCATCCTCCTCGCGATCACTGCCGTCGGCTGGGCGCTCGCGTCCCCCGGGGAACGGCGCGACGCCGCCGTCCCCCTCTCCCCTTGAGGGAGAGGGTCGGGGTGAGGGGTGTGGGCGGCGCCTCTGCAGGACATGGCGACGCCGCACCCCTCATCCGACCGTCGGCTGGCGCCGCCGGCCACCTTCTCCCGCAAGGGGAGAAGGGAACAGCGCCGCCGCCCGCCGAAGGCGAGAGCCCGGCGAGGCCATTGACCGGCGCGCCTCAAGACCGTCTCTTTTCCCCAAAACATCAGGAGGAGACGCCAGCCATGAACCTCGCAGCAAAGCTGCGCCGACGCGCCGAGGAAGGTCGGCCCGTCCGCGTGGGACTGATCGGCGCGGGCAAGTTCGGCTCGATGTTCCTGTCGCAGGCTCGCGTCACGCCGGGACTGCACGTCATGGGGATCGCGGATCTGTCGGCGGAGCGCGCCCGCGCGGCCCTGATCGCGACCGGCTGGGACGTCGACGCCTCGGTCGCAGGCTCCCTCGACGACGCCCGCGCGACTGGCCGCACCGCGATCGTCGAGGATTCCGAGGCGCTGATCCGCGCCGGCGGTCTGGACGTGGTGATCGACGCCACCGGCAGCCCGGCCGCCGGCATTCGCCACGCGCTGCTCGCCGCGGAGAACGGCCGTCACATGGTGATGGTCAATGTCGAGGCCGACGTGCTCGCCGGTCCCTATCTCGTCGAAAAGTTCAACCGCGCCGGGCTGGTCTACTCCATGGCCTATGGCGACCAGCCGGCGCTGGTCTGCGAAATGGTGGACTGGGCGGAGGCCTGCGGCTTCTCGGTGGTGGCGGCCGGCAAGGGCACGAAATATCTGCCCGCCTATCACGCCTCGACCCCCGACACCGTCTGGTCGCATTACGGGCTGACGGCCGAGGAGGCGGCGCGCGCGGGCATGAACGCGCAGATGTTCAACTCCTTCCTCGACGGCACCAAATCCGCGATTGAGATGGCCGCGATCGCGAACGGCACGGGCCTCGCGGCGCCTGAGGCCGGGCTCGCTTTCCCGCCGGCGAGCGCGCATGAGCTCGCGACCGTGTTGCGACCGAAAGCCGAGGGCGGCGTTCTCGACGGCAAGGGCATGGTCGAGGTGGTGTCGAGCCTCCAGCGCGACGGCTCCGACGTGCCGAACGATCTGCGCTGGGGCGTCTATGTCGTGTTCGAGCCGAAGGACGCCGATGTTCGCGGCGACTACGCCCGCAACTGTTTTCGCGAGTACGGCGTGAAGACCGACCCCTCCGGGCGCTACGCCGCTTTGTTCCGCCCGTCGCACCTGATCGGGCTTGAGCTCGGCGTCAGCGTCGCGGCCGCGGCGCTGCGCGGCGAGGCGACGGGCGCGCCGACCGGTTTCCGCGCCGACGTCGCGGCCTGCGCAAAGAAGGCGCTGACGGCAGGCGACACGCTCGACGGGGAGGGCGGCTTCACCGTCTGGGGCAAGCTGATGCGGGCGGAGGACTCGCTCCGGCGCGGCGCGCTGCCGATCGGCCTCGCGCACAAGGTCCGGCTGAAGCGCGACGTCGCGGAAGGCGCGATCTTGAGCTGGGACGACGTCGCTGTCGAGGACAGCCAGGCCGTGCGCGTCCGCCGCGAGATGGAGGCGGCGGCCGGGCTCAAGGCGGCGGCGGAGTAGCCACGTCAGCCTACCAAGGGGCGCCTCGCGCCGTCATTCCGGCTGCAGCGAAGCGGAATGCCGGAATCCATTTCCCCGACGTCGCAGGTTCGCGGCAGGTCGACCGGCGCGCTCCCACGAACGCCGTCGCGGCAATAGGTTCCGGGACGAGCCCGGAACGACGGGGGCGTGAGAGGGCGAGTCGGCGCCGTCATTCCGGCTGCAGCGAAGCGGAATGCCGGAATCCATTTCCGCGACAGGAGTAGGTTGGGGCGCTCCCTCGGACGCTGTCGCGGTAAGAGGTCCGGGACGAGCCCGGAACGACGCGCGTGACACAAGCCGTACGGAATCTGCGGAATGGCGCAGTATTACGTCTACATCCTCGCGAGCGGCCGGCATGGGACGCTCTATGTCGGGATGACGGGCGATCTCATTCGCCGTGTCTATGAACACCGCGAAAAGCTCACGCCGGGCTTCACCAGCCGGTACGGCGTCACGCGGCTCGTCCATTTCGAAGTTTTCGACGACCCGGCGTCGGCGATCGCGCGCGAGAAGCAGATCAAGGGCTGGCGTCGGGACTACAAGACGAACGTTATCGAACGCGACAATCCAGACTGGCACGACCTCTATGAAACCCTGTGCTGACGCCCCGCCGTCATTCCGGCTGAAGCGAAGCGGAATGCCGGAATCCATGTCCGCGACCGGGGTGGGTCGGGAAGGTCCACCGGGCCGCCCCCTCGGAGCCCGTCGCGATAATGGGTTCCGGGACGAGCCCGGAACGACGGCGGCGTGAGAGGGCGGAGTCGGCGCCGTCATTCCGGCTGCAGCGAAGCGGAATGCCGGAATCCATGTCCGGGACCGGGGTGGGTGGGTCGGGAAGGTCCACCGGGGCGCCCCCTCGGAGCCCGTCGCGATAATGGGTTCCGGGACGAGCCCGGAACGACGGCGGCGTGAGAGGGCGGAGTCGGCGCCGCCATTCCGGCTGCAGCGAAGCGGAATGCCGGAATCCATGTCCGCGACCGGGGCAGGTTCGCGGCAGGTCGACCGGCGCTCCCTCGAAGCCCGTTGCGGAAATGGGTTCCGGGACGAGCCCGGAACGACGGCGGCGTGAGAGGGCGGGTCGGCGCCGGCTGAAGCGAAGCGGAATGCCGGAATCCATGTCCGCGACCGGGTGGGTCGGGAAGGTCCACCGCGGCGACAGGTCGACCGCCGTCGCGGCAATAGGTTCCGGGACGAGCCCGGAACGACGGCGGCGTGGACGCGACTTGCCGGGCGCGTGGCCTCCGCCGGAGGCCGTTACGCGATGATGTCCGGCGTCAGCTGGTCCTCGAGGAAGGCGATGCGGTCCTTCAGGCCGAGCTTGCGCTTCTTGAAGCGCTGGATCTGGAGCCGGTCGCCGCTGCCGAGACGCTCCATGGCCTCGATGGCGTTGTCGAGATCGCGGTGCTCCTCGCGCAGGCGGGCAAGCTCGTCCCGGGCTGCGTTCTCCTGGGCCCGCGCGTCGTCATTCCGCCCCGTCATCCGCGCCGCCCACCGCCTACGCCAACCCTGTGCGGCGGGAGTATCGCCGCCCGCCCGCCGGCGGGCAAGCGGGGCGCCGGACGCACGGCGCCGTGATCCGGGCGGCGCGATCTCCGTTCGACAGCGCGGGCGTCTCGTGACATCATAATGACGTCAAGACAGACGAGGGAGACGACATTAATGTCTATCGAGTCGCATCTTGCCGAGCTGGAAAAGAAGCATCGCGCGATCGAACGTGAAATCGAAACAGAGCTGATGCATCCCAGTTCGGACGACGTGAGGGTTTCATCCCTGAAGCGAAAGAAGCTTCGAATAAAGGATGAAATGGTGCGCCTCCAGCCCCCGGGCCCAACAATCCACTAGACGCACTTTAAGCATTTCAGTCTTGAAGTAGGCGCCGTCGACCCTTGGGCCGGCGGCGTTTTTTGTTTGTGTGTGGCGGGAAAGACACTTTCTCGTCGAGGGTCGTCGACGCCTCTTGAGCCCCGAATCGGCGGCGTGTAAAACCTAGGCCTCGGCCCACCCGAACCGTCCGGAGGATCTGCATGGCTCAGCCTATCGCGCCTGTCGCCTCCGGCTCGACGCGTCGCCTCTAGGTCAGACGCGCGCGCGGCCCTCCGCCGCGCCAGCCGATTTTTCAGACAGTCCTTTCGCTTTACGAGGTTTCGCCGCGGTCGACGCTCGTCCTCCGCATGTGCGTTCCCTCGCGTCGTCCTGACTTTCAGTCGGCTGACGCGCGCCGTCGAGGCGCCGCGGCCGGGAGACCGCCATGTCGAAATCCGCTCCGCTTCGCGCGACTCCGTTCGTGCGGGTTCTCCGATTCGTCTTCGGGCACTGGAGGCGCCAGCCGGCGCGCGTCGCCTTCATCTGCGGTTCGATCGGACTTGCGACGCTCGCCGACGTCCTGCTTCCGCTGTTCGCCGGCCGACTGGTCGACGCCTTCATCGAGCCCGACCGGGCGGCTGCGCTCGACGACGCGCTCTGGGCGCTCGCGGTGATGGTCGTTCTGGGGGCGGCGATCGCGCTGTTCCGGCATATCGCCTTCATCGGCGTGATCCGCATGACGCAGACCATGATGCGCGGCGTCGCGGGCGAGGCTTTCGCCCGCGTGCAACGCTTCTCCACCGACTGGCACGCGAACAGCTTCGCCGGCTCGACCGTGCGCAAGATCACGCGCGGTATGTGGTCAGTGGACCAGTTTAACGACCTCCTGCTCGTCTCGCTGGCGCCGTCCGCGCTGGTGATGCTCGGCGCGAGCGCGATGCTTGCGGCGCACTGGCCGCTGATGGGACTGGTCACCCTGCTCGGGGCGTCGATCTTCGTGGCGGTGGCGGTCTGCGCCTCGCTCTTCTGGGTGGCTCCGGCCGCGCAGCTGTCGAACGCCTGGGACACGCGGCTCGGTGGCGCGCTCGCGGACGCCGTGACCTGCAACGCGGTCGTGAAGGCGTTCGGCGCGGAGGCGCGGGAAGAGGAGCGGATTGCGCGGGTGCTCGACAAATGGGGCCGACGCACGGCTCGCACCTGGCGACGCGGCAACTGGAACGGCACCGCGCAGCAGCTGGTGATGCTGGCCCTGCGCGTAGCGGCGCTCGGCCTCGTCGTCTGGTTCTGGTGGCGAGGCGAGGCGAGCGCGGGCGACGCCGCCTTCGTGCTCACCACCTTCGTGCTGATCACGGGCTACCTCCGCGAGGTCGGCATGCAGGTCTCCGACCTGCAGCGGGCGGTGAACGACATCGAGGAACTGGTCGAGTTGCACGACGAGCCGATCGGCGTCGCCGACCGCGCGGACGCGCGGCCGATCGCCATCCGCGAGGGCCGCATCGCCTTCGAGAACGTGACCTTCCACTATGGCGGCCACGCCCGGCCGCTCTACCGCGATTTCTCGCTGTCGATCGCGGCGGGCGAGCGGGTCGGTCTCGTCGGTCGCTCGGGCTCGGGCAAGACGACCTTCGTGAAGCTCGTCCAACGGCTCTACGACGCGACGTCGGGACGGGTCACGATCGACGGCGTCGACGTTGCGGACGCGACGCAGGAGAGTCTGCGATCCCAGGTCGCGATCGTGCCGCAGGAGCCCATCCTGTTCCACCGCTCGCTCGCCGAGAACATCGCCTACGGCCGGCCGAGCGCGACGATGGCCGATGTCGAGCGGGCGGCGCGGCTCGCGAACGCGCATGACTTCATCGCCGGCCTTCCGAAGGGCTATGCGACGCTGGTCGGCGAGCGCGGGGTGAAGCTCT
The DNA here is from genome assembly GCF_049446035.1 of Hansschlegelia sp. KR7-227. Lineage (NCBI taxonomy): Bacteria > Pseudomonadati > Pseudomonadota > Alphaproteobacteria > Hyphomicrobiales > Methylopilaceae > Hansschlegelia > Hansschlegelia sp. KR7-227. The sequence continues at coordinate 1,986,152 of NZ_JBMSEA010000001.1, read as the reverse complement.
CGGGCGGCGAGCGTCAGCGGGTCGCGATCGCCCGCGCGTTTCTGGCCGACGCGCCGATTCTCATCCTGGACGAGGCGACCTCGAGCCTGGATTCGGAGTCGGAGGGCCTGATCCAGCAGGCGATGCAGCGGCTGATGGCCGGCCGCACGACGCTCGTCGTCGCGCACCGGCTGTCCACCGTGCGGGCGATGGACCGGATTCTTGTGTTCGACCGGGGAAGGGTGGTCGAGCAGGGCGACCATGCGGGGCTGCTCGCCCGCGAGGGTGGCGTCTACCGCACCCTGTTCGAGCGTCAGTCCGGCGACCTCGCCGACGGGATAGCGGCGTGACGCGCGCTCGCCCCTGTCGCCGAGCGGAGATGCGCCGCCCGCGCGTCTTCGGCCGGGGGAAAGGCGGCCGCCGGCGTCAGCCGGCGGTCGCTGAGGGGAGGGCGGGCGTCGCCCGAAGAGGGCGCTCCGGACGGAGGAGATCGCCGCGTCGCGATCCGTCCGAAGCGCGAGAGGAGCCTTGCGGCTCCGCTTCGCCCCTCAGCGCACCACGACGCGGGCGCCCATGGGGACGCGCTCGTACAGGTCTTCGACGTCGAAGTTCACCATCCGGATGCAGCCGGAGGACATCGCCCGGCCGATCGTCTGCGGCTCGTTGGTGCCGTGGATGCGGAACAGCGTGTCCTTGCCGTCGCGGTAGAGATAGAGCGCTCGGGCGCCGAGCGGGTTCTCGGGGCCGCCGGCCATGCGCAGCGGCAGCTCGGGCCGGCGCTCCAGCATTTCAGGGGGCGGGATCCAGTCCGGCCATTCCTGTTTGGCGCCGACCTTGGCCTCGCCGCTCCAGCCGAAGCCCTCGCGGCCGACGCCGACGCCGTAGCGCAAGGCGCGACCGTCCGGCTGGACGAAATAGAGATACTTGTCGGCGGTGTCGATCACGATCGTGCCGGGCGCCTCGCCGGTCGGATCGGCGACCTCCTGGCGGCGGTACTGGACCGGCAGCGCCGAGGGGTAGCTCGTCGACATCGCGTTCGCGATGGCGGCGCCGGAGGACGAGGACGACGCCCCGAGATTGGAGCTGCCCCCGCAGCCGGCGAGCAGCGCCGAGAGCACGACCAGCGCGAACGCAAGCCCCGCCTGCGGCCACCGTAACCCTGCAGATGTCATGTCGACCCTTGACGCGTCACGCGGAGACGTCGGCCGTCTCCCACTCCCCAACGGACAAGATTACCCGCGCGCGGACCGTCCGGATCATTTTTTTGCGCGTCCTTCAGCGCTTTGCCCCGTTTCGTGACCGGAGCGCCACAGTTTCGTCAAAGGACGCGCGCGCGAACGGCCCGTAGGCGCGGAGCCAGGGCGGGGGGCTCGGCCGCCTGGGCCGTTCCAAAGGCGCGCTCGCGGAGAGTTCCGCCCGCGGGTTCGGCATGTTAGGTCAGACGCTTCGCTTTTCGCGCAGGCCGCGTCCGGACGCGCAATCGAGATTGACGCCATGCCCATCGACCCCGACGCCATCCTCGATCGCCGGGCCCTGCGCCGACGCCTCGCCTTCTGGCGGATCGGCGCGATCGCGCTCGTCGGCCTCGTGATCGTCGTGGGCGGGCTCGCGCTCGCCGGGCGCGGCAAGACGGGCCATCGCGGCCCGCACATCGCCAAGGTCGAGATCTCGGGCGTCATCTTCGACGACGACAAGCGCGCGAAGCTGCTCGCCGATCTCGCCAAGAGCGACGCCAAGGGCGTCCTGCTGATGATCGACAGCCCGGGCGGCGGGGTGACCGCGTCCGAGGACATTTACGAGGCGGTGCGGCTGATCGCGAAGGATCGGCCGGTTGCGGCCGTCGTCGGCACGGTGGCGGCGTCCGGCGGCTACATCGCGGCGATCGCGGCCGACCACATTGTCGTGCGCAAGACCTCGATCACAGGGTCGATCGGCGTGCTCGCGCAGTACCCGAACTTCACGGAGTTGCTGAAGACGGTCGGCGTGCAGGTCGAGACCGTCAAGTCGACGCCGCTCAAGGCCGCGCCCAGCGGGCTCGAGCCGACCAGCCCGGAGGCGCGCAAGGCGCTCGAGGCGCTGATCCTGGACAGCTACGACTGGTTCAAGGGCGTCGTCGCCGAGCGGCGCGGCCTCGCAGGAGCCGATCTTGCGACCGTCGTCGACGGTCGCGTGTTCTCCGGCCGGCAGGCGATCGACCTGAAGCTCGTCGACGAGATCGGCGGCGAGAAGGAGGCGATCGCCTGGCTCGCCACCAAGGGCGTCGACGCCGACCTGCCGGTGCGCGAGTGGAAGCCGAAGTCGAGCGGCTACGGTCCGTTCGGCATGGCGAGCGCCGCGGCGACGCTCGCCGACGCCTTCGGCTGGCCGCAGATCGCCTCGGCTCTCCGTCGAACGGGTGACGCCGCCGTCCTTGACGGGGTGCTGGCGCTCTGGCAACCTTCCTCTTAAATTTCCTGACAAATGAATGATTTAGCGTCAATTTGCGTGGCGTCTTGCCGGGGGTTGGGAGACACCTATGATCAAGTCTGAGCTGGTCGCGCGCATCGCGTCGATGAACCCGCATCTGTATCAGCGGGACGTCGAGAACATCATCAACGCGGTCCTCGACGAGATCGTCGACGCGCTGGCGCGTGGCGACCGGGTCGAGCTGCGCGGCTTCGGGGCCTTTTCGGTGAAGGCGCGCCCGGCGCGCGTCGGGCGGAACCCGCGCACCGGAGAGCACGTTCCGGTGGACGGCAAGGTGGTGCCGTTCTTCAAGACCGGCAAGGAGATGCGGGTGCGGCTGAACAAGGACGACGAGCGCGCGGGCGCCTCGGCATGACCCTGCGACGCGTTCTCGCGGGCCTGATCGGCCTGCCGCTCGCCCTGCTGATCGTGCTGTTCGCGGTTGCGAACCGGCAGGACGTCACCGTCAGCTTCGACCCGTTCGCGACCGACGCCCCGGCGCTGTCGGTCGCGCTGCCGCTGTTCGCTGTGATCCTGATCTCGGTGATGGGCGGCGTCGTGCTCGGCGGCGTCTCCGCCTGGGCCAAACAGGGCAAATGGCGCAAGGAGGCGCGCCGGCGCCGCGTCGAGACGGCGCGTCTCGAAGCCGAGACCGAGACGGCCCGGCGCGAGGCCGCGGTCGCCCGCAACATGGCGCTGCCGGCCCCGACCTCCGCCCGCCGCGCGGCCTGACGCCGGGCGCGCCGGGCCTCTTCGGTCCCCCGATTACGCCCGTGCCCTCCGGCTTGATGCGGGGCCTACGCGCGCGCTCGCGGACTTCGATCGTCCGGGCGAGACGACGATGACCCGCTCAGTGAACGCGCCGCGGCGCAAGCTGGCGCTTGACCGCAAGCGGGCGCACACTCTCCGTGATCGCCATTGCGCGGGTCGCGATAAACATATAAATCTATCTTTATGTCTTTCGCCGAACCCGCCGCGCTGTTGAACGTCGAAGCCGCGCTCGCCTGCCTGCGCGCGGCGGGCGAGCCGACGCGGCTGCGCGTTCTCGCGCTGCTCGCGCAGGGCGAACTCACGGTCTCCGATCTCACCGACATTCTCGGCCAGAGCCAGCCGCGCATCTCGCGGCACCTGAAGCTCCTCGTGGACGCGGGTCTCGTCGAACGCCACCGCGAGGGGGCCTGGGCGTTCTTCGGCCTCGCCGAGCAGGCGCGGGGCGCGTCGGCGGTGCGGGCGGCGCTCGACATCCTCGACGTCGACGATCCGATCCTTGTCCGTGACCGCGAACGGCTGGAGCGGGTGCGCGGCGCGCATCACGACGCGGCCGCGGCCTATTTCAGCGCAAACGCCGAGCGCTGGGACGGGGTGCGCACCCTTCATGTCGCGGAGTCCGACGTCGAGCGCGCCGTTCTGGCGGCGGTCGGCAGCGGCCGGATCGAGGCCGCGCTCGACCTCGGCACCGGCACCGGCCGCATGCTGGAGCTTCTCGCGGGCCGCGTCGGCCGCGCCGTCGGCGTCGACTCCAACCGCGACATGCTCGCGCTCGCCCGCGCCAACCTCGCCCGCGCCGGCGTGTCGAACGCTCAGGTCCGGCAGGGCGACATCTTCGCGCTGCCGGTGCCGGCCGACAGTTTCGACCTCGTCGTCGTGCATCAGGTGCTGCACTTCCTCGACGATCCCGCCCGGGCGCTGCGCGAGGCGGCCCGGACGGTGCGTCCGGGCGGCCGGCTGCTGATCGTCGACTTCGCGCCCCACGCGATCGAGGCGCTACGCGAGCAGCACGCCCATCGCAGGCTCGGCTTCTCGCCTGAGACCATGACCGGCTGGATCGTCGCGGCGGGCCTCGAACCCGTCTCGCGCGCCGACCTTCCGCCGTCCGACGGGGCCGGCGACAAGCTCACCGTCTCGCTGTGGCTCGCCCGCGATCCGAGGATCGTCGCCGACGCCGTCCCGCAGCCCTCAGACCTCGAGGTGGCCTGATGCCCAACGACCGTCTCTCCCGCACGTCCCGCCGCCCGATCCGCGTGTCCTTCGAGTTCTTCCCGCCGAAGACTCCGGAGATGGAAGAGTCGCTGTGGCGGTCGATCGAGCGGCTTACGCCGCTTGGGCCGACCTTCATGTCGGTGACCTACGGGGCCGGCGGATCGACCCGCGAGCGCACCCACGCGACGGTCGAGCGCATGGTCAAGGAGACCGACGTGCCGCCGGCGGCGCATCTGACCTGCGTGTCGGCCAGCAAGGACGAGGTCGACGCCGTCGTCGACAGCTATCGCGAGGCCGGCGTGCGCCACATCGTGGCGTTGCGCGGCGATCCCGCGGGGGGCGTCGGCGCCGCGTTCGAGGCTCATCCCGACGGCTACAAGTCGACGGCCGATCTCGTCGCCGGCATCCGCAGGCGCGCGCCGGAGATCGAGCTGTCGGTGTCGGCCTATCCCGAGAAGCATCCGGAGAGCCCGAGCGTCGAAGCCGACTTCGACGTGCTGAAGGCCAAGGTCGACGCCGGCGCGAACCGGGCGATCACCCAGTTCTTCTTCGACAACGCGCATTACCTCCGCTACGTCGACGAGGCCCGCAAGCGCGGCATACACATCCCGATCGTGCCGGGCATCGTCGCGGTGTCGAATTTCAAGCAGACCGCGAATTTCGCGGCGCGCGCCGGCGCGAGCGTCCCGGACTGGTTCGCGGCCCGCTTCGACGGGCTGGACGGCGACCCGCAGACCCGCCAGCTGATCGCGGCGGCCGTCGCCGCCGAACAGGTGCTCGACCTCGTGGACCACGGCGTGAAAGACTTCCACTTCTACACGATGAACAAGGCCGACCTGGTCTATGCGGTGTGCCATCTGCTCGGGCTGCGGCCGACGGCGGGGGCGGGACGGAAGGCCGTGGCGGCGTGAAGATGCAATTCTTCGGCGGACGACACATCTTACGCCGAGGCGACTTGGGAGCATCCGATGGCCGAACCTGACAATCTCGTCCTGACGCTGCTGCGCGAGATGCGCAACGTGATGGATGCCCGCTTCGACGCCGTGGACGCCCGCTTCGACGCCGTGGACGCGCGCTTCGGCGAGCAGGACAAGAAGCTCCAGGCGATCCGCGAGGCGCTGAAGAGCGAGACGATTCTCGGTCGCTACGTCGTGAACGGCGTCGACGATCGGCTGGATGACATTGAAAGGCGCCTGAGCGCCATCGAAGCGCGAGGCTGAAAGGCGAAGACCATGACTGACGTCGAAACCACGATCCGCAAGCTCGCCGCCGAGCGCATCCTCGTGCTCGACGGGGCCATGGGCACGATGATCCAGCAGCGGAAGTTCTCCGAGACCGACTTCCGCGCCGGGCGCTTCACGGAATGGAACCGCGACGTTAAGGGCAACAACGACCTGCTGATCCTGACGCAGCCGGACTGCATCCGCGACATCCACCTCCAGTACTTCCGCGCCGGCGCCGACATCGTCGAGACCAACACCTTCTCCTCGACCACGATCGCGCAGGCCGACTACGGCATGGAGGAGCTCGCCTACGAGCTGAACGTGGAAGGCGCGAGGCTCGCCCGCGAGGCGGGCGACATCGCGCAAGATGAGGACGGCCGTCCGCGCTTCGTCGCCGGCACGCTCGGACCCACCAACCGCACCGCGTCGATCTCGCCGGACGTCAACAATCCGGGCTTCCGGGCCGTCACCTTCGACCAGCTCGCCGAAGCCTATGGCGAGGCCGCGCGCGGCCTGCTCGACGGCGGCGCCGACCTGCTGCTGGTCGAGACCATCTTCGACACGCTGAACGCCAAGGCCGCGATCTTCGCGATCGAGCAGATCTTCGCCGAGCGCGGCGTCCGCGCGCCGGTGATGATCTCGGGCACGATCACCGACCTGTCCGGCCGCACCCTGTCGGGCCAGACGCCGACGGCGTTCTGGAACGCGCTCAACCACGCCCGGCCGATATCGTTCGGGCTCAACTGCGCGCTCGGGGCCCGGGAGATGCGCGCCCACATTGCGGAGCTGTCGCGGGTCGCGAACACGCTGATCTGCGCCTATCCGAACGCCGGCCTGCCGAACGAGTTCGGGCTCTACGACGAGAGCCCGGAGGCGATGGGCGAGCTGGTCGGCGAGTTCGCGACCGCTGGCCTCGTCAACATCGTCGGCGGCTGCTGCGGCACGACGCCGGATCACATCGCGGCGATCGCCGAGGCGGTGAAGGGCAAGGCCCCGCGGAAGATCCCCCACATCGCGCCGAAGATGCGGCTGTCGGGGCTCGAGCCCTTCGAGCTGACCGCCGCGTGACGTTCCAGCAGCACCAACGGACTGCGTGCTTCGAGACGCCCGCTGCGCGGGCTCCTCAGCATGAGGACCGTGGAGGATGGTGGGCGCCGACCGTCCTCATGCTGAGGAGCCGGCTGCAAGCCGGCGTCTCGAAGCACGCATGACCTCGACCCAACCCATTTCAACGACGGATCGCCCATGACCTCCGCCGCCTCCCGCTTCGTCAACATCGGCGAGCGCACCAACGTCACGGGCTCCGCCAAGTTCCGGAAGCTGATCACGAATGGCGACTACGCCGCGGCGCTCGACGTCGCGCGCGAGCAGGTCGAGAACGGCGCGCAGATCCTCGACGTCAACATGGACGAGGGACTGCTCGACTCCGAGAAGGCGATGGTCGAGTTCCTCAATCTGATCGCCGCCGAGCCCGACATCGCCCGCGTTCCCGTGATGATCGACTCGTCGAAATGGTCGGTGATCGAGGCCGGTCTGAAATGCGTCCAGGGCAAGCCGATCGTGAACTCGATCTCGCTCAAGGAGGGCGAGGAGAGCTTTCTGGAGCACGCCCGCAAGGTGCGCGCCTACGGCGCCGCGGTGGTCGTCATGGCCTTCGACGAACAGGGCCAGGCCGACACCTTCAAGCGCAAGACCGAGATCTGCGCCCGCGCCTACAAGATCCTGACCGAGCAGATCGGCTTTCCGCCCGAGGACATCATCTTCGACCCGAACGTGTTCGCGGTGGCGACCGGCATCGAGGAGCATTCGAACTACGGCGTCGACTTCATCGAGGCGACCAAGTGGATCCGCGAGAACCTGCCGCACGCCCATGTCTCGGGCGGCGTCTCGAATCTCAGCTTCGCCTTCCGCGGCAACGAGCCGGTGCGGGCGGCGATGCATTCGGTGTTCCTCTACCATGCGATCGCGGTCGGCATGGACATGGGCATCGTCAACGCCGGCGCTCTCCCGGTCTATGACGACATCGAGCCGGAGCTGCGCGAGCTCGCCGAGGACGTGGTGCTCAACCGTCGGGCGGATTCCACCGACCGGCTGCTGGCCGCGGCGGAGAAGTTCAAGGGCGGCAAGCAGGAAGCGCGCGTCGTCGACACCAAATGGCGCGAGCAGCCGGTGTCGAAGCGGCTGGAGCACGCGCTCGTCCACGGCATCACCGAGTTCATCGACGCCGACACCGAGGAGGCGCGCGCGGCCGCCGAGCGCCCGCTGCACGTCATCGAAGGCCCGCTGATGGACGGCATGAACGTCGTCGGCGACCTGTTCGGCGCCGGCAAGATGTTCCTGCCGCAGGTGGTGAAGTCCGCCCGCGTGATGAAGCAGGCCGTCGCCTACCTCATGCCGTATATGGAGGAGGAGAAGAAGAACGCCGGCCTCGCCCAGCGGCAGGCGGCCGGCAAGATCCTGATGGCGACGGTCAAGGGCGACGTCCACGACATCGGCAAGAACATCGTCGGCGTCGTTCTCCAGTGCAACAATTACGAGGTGATCGACCTCGGCGTGATGGTGCCGGTGCAGAAGATCATCGCCGCCGCCCGCGAGCACGGCGTCGACGTCATCGGCCTCTCCGGCCTGATCACGCCCTCGCTCGACGAGATGGTGACGGTCGCCTCCGAGCTCGAGCGCGAGGGCTTCGACATCCCGCTCCTGATCGGCGGGGCGACGACCTCGAAGATCCACACCGCGGTCAAGATCCACCCGGCCTATGAGCGCGGGCAGGCGGTCTATGTGCTCGACGCCAGCCGCGCGGTCGGCGTGGTCTCGCAGCTGCTCTCGAAGGAGGGCGGGGCGGACGCCTATGTCGCCGACATCCAGGCGGAGTATGTCCGGCTCGCCGAGAACCACGCCCGCGCGCAGGAGGACAAGGTGCGCTCGCCGATCGCCGCGGCGCGCGCCAACCGGCTCGAGATCGACGTCGCCAAGGTGGCGCCGAAGCCGAGCTTCCTCGGCGTGAAGGTGTTCAACGAGATCCCGCTCGACACGCTGATCCCCTACATCGACTGGACGCCGTTCTTCCAGACCTGGGAGCTGAAGGGCCGCTACCCCGAGATCCTGACCGACCGGAAATATGGCGAGGCGGCGAAGAACCTGTTCGACGACGCCACCGCCATGCTGAAGCAGATGGCCGCCGAGAAGTGGCTCGAGGCGCGGGCGGTGATCGGCTTCTGGCCGGCGGCGGCGCGCGGCGACGACGTCGTGCTGTTCAAGGACGAGGCGCGGACCGAGGAGCTTGCGACCTTCCACACGCTGCGCCAGCAGATGGCGCGCGGCAAGGACCGCCCGAACCTCGCGCTGTCGGATTTCGTGGCGCCGGAAGAGAGCGGCGTCCCGGACTATGTCGGCGGCTTCGCGGTGACCGCCGGCATCGGCGAGGAGGCGGTGACGCAGCGCTTCGCCCGCGCCAATGACGATTATGGCGGCATTCTCGCCAAGGCGCTCGCCGACCGTCTGGCGGAAGCCGCAGCCGAATGGATGCACCAGCAGGTGCGCCGCGAGCACTGGGGCTACGCGGCCGACGAGACGCTCTCGAACGAGGAGCTGATCCACGAGGCCTATCAGGGCATCCGCCCCGCGCCCGGCTACCCCGCGCAGCCCGACCACACCGAAAAGGGCGTCCTGTTCGACCTGCTCGGCGCGCCCGAGGCGATCGGCCTGACGCTGACGGAATCCTATGCGATGTGGCCGGGCTCGGCGGTCTCGGGGCTCTATTTCAGCCACCCCGAAAGCCGCTATTTCGGCCTCGGCAAGATCGACCGCGACCAGGTCGCCGACTACGCCAAGCGCAAGGGCTACAGCCTCGCCGACATGGAGCGCTGGCTCGCGCCGGTGCTGAACTACGACCCTTTGCGCGCGCAGAAGATGGCGGCGGAGTAAGGGGGCGCCTAAACCGCCCCCGTTACAGGAACGCCCAGCGCCGCCGTCGTGGTCCGGCTTGACCGGACCACCCATGCCGCCGCGATGCGCGAGAACGGGCGGGCCATGTGGTCGACGCCACCTTTTACAAGCTGGAACGCCGTGCGTTCTCCTAAGTGTCGTGCGGCCATCACTTGTACCCGGCCGCCGGCACGGTGTTTGAGGACCCTCGCACCCCGCTCCAACTTTTGATTCTACGCGGTCTATCTCTTCGTCACGACCCGCCACGGCGTGAGCGCAAGGAGCTTCAGCGCCAGCTCGGAGTGACCCACAAGACCGCGTGGCGCATGGGACAGCACATCCGCATGCTGATGGATCGCGCGACGGCTTTGTGATGCTTCAGGGTCACGTGGAGAGCGACGAGGCTTACGTCGGCGGCGTCCACCACAGCGGCAACCGGGGTCGCGGCGCGCCCGGAAAGACGATCGTCATGGGCATGAAAGAGCGCAGCGGCCGCTCGTGACTGAGGTGATCCCCGACGTGAAAAAGGACACGCTGCGCGACGTCGTGAGCCGCAATATCGAGGTCAGATCCGTCGTCTCGACCGACGAACTCTTCTCGTATGGCTTACTGGAAGGCCACGGCTACAAGCACGGGACGGTGAAGCATGGCGTCAAGGATGGGCGTATTACGATTACCGCCACGACGCGAAGAACCACACGAACAGCGTCGAGAGCTTCTGGAAGCTGTTCAAGGCCTCGGTTCGCTCGACCCACATCCACGTGTCGTCCAAGTACATGGACCCGCTATCTGGCGGAGTTCGGCTTTCGTTCGAACCATCGCAGATGCACAATGCCATGTTCGATCTCTCATCGAGGATGTGAGCAGCATCTTGCGCAACGCGGTATCTAAATCAGAGACAAGTGCGGGGCCAACGCCGGCCACCTCAGCCTGGCCGATAGACTCGCCCAGGGACTTGTGGAAATGGCGTCAGATAATGCAAGCTTCGCAGTTGGGGGTCTCTAGGCGGCGCCCCGATCGCCGAGCCTGAGCTGATTGCTCAGCGCGGGAAGGAGGTCATTATCCTCGTCCACCCGCAGCATGCGGAGGTCAGACACGACCCGATTGAACCAAGCGTACCTTCTGTCCAAGTCCTGTACTGCCATAACACACCGAACGGCATCAGAGCTTTCGTCACCGAAGTAGACGCTTCCCTGCTGTCTAGTGAACCCATATTCAGAGAGTACGGTCGCGATCTGGGCGTAGCAATTCCGCCAGCTCGTTCCGACTACTGCCTCAGCAGTAGCGGTATTAAGATCGAATGCGATAGCGTACACGCGCTTATTCCTTTGTTGCTGACGATGCGGCTTCGCTTTCTGCGGGCGCATCTGCACGACAGGCATGGGAACCCTCCTAGGAATAAGACGTAAGCCTTACCTATAGACGGAATCCGACGATTCTGCTAGGAACGAGCCGCAGAGCGGGGCGGTTAGCCCCGCCCTACGGCATCGTCTAACAAGACGGCTTGCCACACAGGGTTTCTCACTTTCTAGGCTGCTGGCCCCGGTTGGTGATTAATCAAAAACGGTAGAAGGCGTTGGTCCGCCTTCACCGCTGGCGTCTGGGCCGCCAGCAGAAGTGCTGTGCGGCCCATTCTCTTCGGGCTCTTGCCCATCTCCGTCTTCTTCGTGGGCGAGCGTCCAGCCCCTGCGGCCGATGCTCGTGAGATCAATGCTGCGAGCGAGCAGCGCTGAGAGTGCGTTCACCTTGTCGACGCCTCGAATTTCAACGCCTTCAGCCTCAATCAGCTCAACGAGCCTGCGCGTGAGAACCGGACGCACCGTTTCCTTCTTAACGGCCGTGATGGCCGCCTTGACGACCTCACGTCCATATTCGGTGAAGCGGTCCAGGGGAACGCGATCGCGCACCGAGGCCGGGCGCGTCGCAGGGACGATGGCCGGTTTCGGCATATTGCGTTCGCCGGAGGGCGCGCGGCCATTCTGGACGCCATAGGCGGCAAGAAAGGCGCGAACCGCATCCAGCTTGCGCATCAGATCGGCCTCTTCGGCCTTCATTTGTTGGACGATATTGGCATCCATGAACGCGACCCCACCGGAAACCCACGCTCCTTATATCAGATCGCCATCGCGAATAAAAGACGCCATCCGAGATGGCGTCCAGCTAGCGCACGTGGCTGATGTTCATGATTTGTACCAATAGCAAGAATGCATTGGCGCGCCCTGCCAACGCTAGGACGCCCATCCGTGTACCTGTCTGAATGGGATAATCCCCTTCCAAATCGAAGTCGGCCCTACGGAAGCCGATCTACCAATTTCGTTCAGGCCTATTCAGCCAATCACTACACAAATAATCCCAAGAACTCCAATCTCGAGCAAGCTTAACGACAAACGTTATGTCATCGTTGTCGATTAGCTTTGTGAGATCGTCTCGAATTTTCCCCGTTGAAGCAGAAGTATCCAATAAATATACAGATTCAAGATGCTTACAGTGAGTGTATTGTCTTAAGTAGGTGTGGACGTCGGCGTAATTGCGTCCCGGTTTTTTAAGATCATAGGTCACGAGGATTATGGTCATGTAACTCTCCCCCGACGATTGAGAGCGTAATGCTACCACCGGACCGTGTAGTGTGCGAAGTGCATAATCGGCCATTTCCTCTCTCTTGCCGCACCTTCGAGCGTCCTTCTCCGTCACGGGCCGGCCATGCGGGGAGGGAGCGGCGGTAGGCGCGGGGGAAAGCCCGGATGTCTCCGTCCCCGGACGTCTGCAGCGTCGTCGGGGCTCGCCCGCTAGGCCTATGACCCGTCGCCCATTCCGGACGCCGAATATCTCCGCCAGCCGCTCAGCGACCGCCCAACCTCACCCCCCGGCGTGCATCGCCGCCGTCCGGCGGTAGAGCACGTGCGGCGATCCGGCGTGCTCGAACGGTTTGTCGTAGGCGAAGGCGAGGCGGTCGATCACGGCGAGGGAATGGACGTTGGCCGGGGTGGTGAAGGCGACGATCTCGGGCAGGCCGAGATTTTCGAAGCCGAGCGTCAGCGCGGCTTTGCCGATGCGGGTCGCGTGGCCCTTGCAGCGCAGCTTCGGCATCAGGGCGTAGGCGAGTTTGACGGTGCGCTCGCCGGCGGCCTCGCAGCGGCGCAGGCCCGCCCATCCGGCGAAGTCGCCGTCGCGCATGTCGCGCAGGAACCAGAGTCCGTAGCCGACGTCGCGCCAGTGGGCGCGTGCGCGCGCTATGAAACTGCGCGCAGCCTCCGGCCCGCGCACGCCGCCGAGCGTGTTCATCACGGCCGGATCGGCGAAGGCCGCTTCCAGCGCGGGCAGGTAGCCGTCATGCGGAACGTCGGCCAGCACGCCGTCGATCTCGACGATGGTCGGGTAGCGCTGGCTCAGCATCACGCCCCCTTGGCGGTCGGCCACGATCGCGCGGCCGTCAGCGGCCGACATTGGAATGTCGCTCTCGAAAAGTGACACAGTTGCGACGGGCCGCGAAGACGAACTTCAGGCGAGGATAATCAGCTCTTTATCGACGGATGTCAGCCCGCGCGTCGCGAGCGCCGCGGCGAGCTCCGGCGGCAGCGGACGGTCGGAGGTGAAGAGCGCGCGCGGCGGCTCCGCTCCCGTGTGCGGGGCGTCCCCGACCAGCGCCACGACGCGGCGGGCGACGGCCGGCGCCGGGTCGATCCAGCGCACGGGCCAGGGCGCCAGCGCCTCGAAGCGGCGGATGAGCAGCGGGAAATGCGTGCAGGCGAGGGCGACCGCGTCGGTGCGGCGGCCGTCCTCCTCGACGAAGCAGGGCGCGATCTCGGCGGCGAGCGCGGCGTCTGCGACGGGCGCGCCGCGCAGCTCGGCCTCCGCGAAGCCGGCGAGGCGGGGAGCGCCGACGAGCGTCACCTTCGCCTCTCCCGCGAAGGCGTCGATCATCGCCTTGGTGTGCTCGCGCCGGACCGTGCCGGGGGTCGCGAGCACCGTGACGAGCCCGGACGTCGTCGCCGCGACCGCGGGCTTGATCGCGGGCACCGTGCCGACGAAGGGCAGGGAGAAGCGCGCCCGGAGCGCGGGCAGGGCGAGCGTGGACGCCGTGTTGCAGGCGACGACGACGAGGTCCGGCGCCTCGCGCGCGATCAGCCGCTCCATCACGGTCAGGACGCGGCGGACCAGCCGCTCGTCGTCCAGCGCGCCATAGGGGAACGCCGCGTCGTCGGCGGCGTAGACGTAAGTGGCGGCGGGCAGCGCCTTCAGCAGCTCGGCGAGCACGGTGAGGCCGCCGAGCCCGGAATCGAACACCAGCACCTTCGGCGCGCGATCCAGCGCCAGCAGCGACGCGTTGGCGAGCCCCGCAAACAGATCCACGCCCATGTCCCGCCTGCGCACCGCTTGCCTGTCGACCAACCCCGATTGAACGACGCGATGGTTACCGAATCGTGGCGAAACCGGCGCGCCGGCGTGATTGCGCGTGGCCTTTGGGTGGACGAGGGGTCGCGGGCTGGCGTTTCGGGCCGTATAAGGCGGCCTCGCCGTCATCGCCGGCGCCGAACGTCTTCCGCGCGTCCAAGCCCCTTTCGTCCCCGCGAGCCCGATGTCCCGCACCGTCCTTCCCGGCTTTCGCCTCGCGCTCGGCCTCACCCTCGGCTATCTCGGCCTGATCGTGCTGCTGCCGCTCGCCGCGCTCGCGCTGCAGGCGGCGGGGCTCGGCTGGGATCGCTTCGTGACCGTCGTCACCGGGCCGCGGGCGCTCGCGGCCTTCCAGATCACGGTCCTCGCCGCTCTCGGCGCGACGGCGCTGAATGCGGTCTTCGGGCTCGCGATCGCCTGGGCGCTGACGCGCTACGACTTTCCCGGCAAGCGGCTGCTCGACGCGCTCGTCGACGTGCCGTTCGCCCTGCCGACGGCGGTGGCCGGCGTCGCGCTGACGGCCCTGTTCGCCGCGAACGGCTGGTACGGCGCGGTCCTCGAGCCGCTCGGGATCAAGGTCGCCTATGCGCCGCTCGGCATCATGGCGGCGATGGCCTTCACCAGCCTGCCCTTCGTGGTGCGTTCGGTGCAGCCGGTGCTCGAGGATCTGTCGGCGGACGTCGAGGAGGCCGCGGAGACGCTGGGCGCGGGCTCCTGGCGCACGTTCCGCAGCGTGGTGTTCCCGGCGATCTTCCCGGCTTTCCTCGCCGGCTGCAGCCTCGCCTTCGCGCGCTCGCTCGGCGAGTTCGGCGCGGTGATCTTCATCGCCGGCAACCAGCCGTTCCGCACCGAGATCGCGGCGCTGCTCGTCTTCATCCGGCTCGAGGAATACGACTACCAGGCGGCCGCCGCCATCGCCTCGGTGATGCTGGCAGCGGCCTTCGTGATGCTGCTGATCGTCAACGCCATCCAGCTCTGGCACATGCGCTATGCGAGGGCCGGGGCGTGAGCGCCGGACGCCGCCCCCGCATCGGCGACGCGCCGGCGACCCGCCTCGTCATTCTGGCCGTCGTGTTCGCCTTCGCGGCGCTGATGATCGTCGCGCCGCTCGCGGTGATCTTCGCCGAAGCCTTCAAGGCGGGCCTCGGCGTCTACCTCTCGAACCTCACCGCGCCGGACACGCGCCACGCGATCTGGCTGACGGTGGCGACCGCGCTGCTCGCCGTCCCGATCAACACCGCCTTCGGGATCGCGGCGGCCTGGGCGATCGCGAAGTTCGAGTTCCGCGGCAAGGGCCTGCTGATCGCGCTGGTGGAGCTGCCGTTCTCGATCTCGCCGATCGTGGCGGGCGTCGCCTATCTCTTCGTCTACGGCGCTCAAGGCTGGTTCGGCCCCTGGCTGCAGGAGCACGGGATCAAGGTGATGTTCGCCTATCCCGCGATCGTGCTGGCGAGCCTGTTCGTCACCGCGCCGTTCGTCGCGCGCGAGATCCTGCCGCTGATGCAGGCGCAGGGCTCGGAGGAGGAGGAGGCGGCGCTGTCGCTCGGCGCCTCGGGCTGGCGGACGCTGTGGAGCGTGACGCTGCCCAACATCAAATGGGCGCTGCTCTATGGCGTGGTGCTGACCAACGCCCGGGTGATGGGCGAGTTCGGCGCGGTCTCGGTGGTCTCCGGCAACATCCGCGGCGTCACCAACACGCTGCCGCTGCAGATCGAGCTGCTCTATCAGGACTACAATTCCGCCGGCGCCTTCGCGGCGGCGACCGTGCTCGCCGGGATCGCGCTGCTCACGATCGTCGCCAAGCTGATCGTCGAGCGCTTCGAGCCGGGCCGCGCACGCGGCGGGGCGGGGTAGGGCGCGGACCGCCAGGCCTGGCGGTGCCGCCGCCGAGCGCGATTACTTGCTGAACGCCGGTTCATCAAGATTACAAATTGGACATTCGGGAACGAATACTTGGTCGTCTCGTTCATTCCGCGAGCCCACCGAGGTTCCACCCATGTCGGGGCGGCGCAGTCCGCAGACTTCGGCGAGCCATTCGGGAGTGACGTCGATGACGTCGTTTCGCAAGATCGTTCCCGCCGCGCTTTGCGCCCTCCTGGTCGCCGGCGCGGCTCTTCCCGCCAGCGCCGAGCCGTTCCATGGCGGCGGCTGGGGCCATGGCGGCTCCGGTTGGGACCATCATGGCTGGGGTCATCGCGGATGGGGCGCAGGAGGCGCGCTCGCCATCGGCGGCCTCGGCCTGGCGACCGGCGCGCTGATCGCCGACGCGTATGACCGGCCGGGCGTCTATGTCGGACCGAGCTGCGGCGAGACCGTGCGCACGCATTATGACGCCTATGGCCGCCTGGTGAAGGTCATCACCCAGACCCCGTGCTGAGCCGCCCGGAGGAGCGAGCGGCGGCTCCCGCCGCGCGGCGACCCTCTCGCCTTCGGCGCCGGCTCCGCCTCAGTAGATCCACTGCTCCGGCAGGGCGATCGTGACGGGGCCGGGGCAGGCGCGGCCGGCGCGCTCCACCGTGGCGACGAGGCCCCGCAGCCGCTTCGCGATCTTCGGGAAGCTCAGCTCGTCGCCGGGGCGCTCGGTGTGGCGGGCGATGGCGCGGCCGGCGATGCGGCAGGGCGCGTTCTGGCCTTCGACCACGATCACCGCGCCGCCCTCGAGGAACAGCCGCGTTCCCATCGGCAGGAAGGACAGCCGGGGCACGCCCGAGATCACCAGATTGGCGCCGATCCAACCGGCTTCGATCGGCGGCAGGCCCATCGCGTGACCGATCTCCCAGAGCTCCTCCGTGGAGACGACCGACAGCTGACGGCCGGAGCGGATTTCCGTTCCGCGGCGGTGCCAGGGCTCGCGCGCGCCGGCCGGGCGGGTGAAGCCGGCGTGCCGCTCCCCCGTCGCGCCGTCCAGCGCGAGCGCGAGCTCGGCGACCGCCGTGGTCTCGATCCCGTCGGGATCCAGGGTCGTGAGCGTCGCCGCGAGTTCGGCCGCAAGCCGCCGGCCGGGATGGATGACGACGGAATCGAGCAGGTGGCGCGTCATGGGAGGCCCCTGCGATGTCAGCGCCGCGTCGCCACCAGGAACAGGCGCGGGAAGCGGAGCAGCGCCTTGCCTGTGGCGCGTTCGGGATAGTACGCGCGCAGCCGCTCGACGTAGAGAGCGAGGAAGCGCTCGCGCTCGTCAGGATCCAGGGGATCGAGATAGGGGCGCAGCCCGGTCGCCCTGCACCAGCCGGCGATCGCCTCGGCGCCGTCGAGCGGGTGGACATAGGTCGTGCGCCAGACGTCGACCGTCGCATAAGGCGCGAGCAGGTCGAAATAGGCCTCCGCCGACAGGATCGCCGTCCGCTGCTCGCCGGCATGCGCGATGCGCGCCGCCCAGGCGCCGTCGCGCGCGACCTCGGCCATCGCGACATGGCTGGGCTCGGACAGGTTGTCCGGCATCTGGACTGCGAGCGCGCCGCCCGCGGCGACGGCGCGAAGGAGCCGCGGCATCAGCGTCTCGTGGTCGGGCAGCCATTGCAGCACGGCGTTGGCGAAGACGACGTCCGGGGCCGCGTCCGGCCGCCAGGACGCGATGTCGGCCTCGACGAAGCGGGCGTCCGGCATCCGCTCGCGGGCGGCGGCCAGCATGTCGGGGGAGGAGTCGACGCCAACGATCTCAGCCTCAGGAAAGCGCTTCGCGAGCAGCTCCGTCGAATTGCCCGGCCCGCAGCCGAGATCGACGACGCGGCGCGCGTCAGTGAGCGGCACCCGCGCGAGCAGGTCGGCCGCCGGCCGGGTGCGCTCCTCCTCGAAGCGCAGATAGGTCGCGGCTGACCAGTCCTCGCGCAGGCTCACGCCCAGATCACCGGCACGCCGTAATGCTCGAAGGCGCGGTCTCGCGTGATGATCGGCAGGCTCCGACGCTTGGCCTGCGCGATGATCATGCGATCGAACGGGTCGCGGTGATGCGGGGGAAGGGAGCCGGCAAGAACCGCGTCCTCGATATCGATGGTGATCAATGTGAGGCGATTGGACAGGAACGAAGGCCAGTCGAGCTCGACCTTCAATTTGCCGCTGCCGCGGCTGATTTCCAGTTCCCAGATCGACGCCAAACTGATGTGCAACTCGTCTGCGTCTTCGAGCGCGGCTGCAGCGGCGGGGGCCACGATGTCGAGATCGAGGCCCCAGAACAAGAAGGCGTTGCTATCGAGGAGCATCAAAATCCTCGGGCAGCACCTTTCCGTTCTCGAACAGGTTCGCGAGTTCGTCGTCCGGCTTCCACCAGTCCGGATCGACGATCTCGACCTTGCCCTTCAGGGCGCCCCTGAGGCGCATGCCGGGCGTGTTCTTCTCGCCCGCAGGAACCAGCGGCGGGGCGATCGGCACGATCCGCGCCACGGGCTTGCCGTTGCGCGCAATGATCGTCTCCTCGCCACGCTCGGCCGCTTCGACGAGCTTCGAAAGATTGGTCTTGGCGTTGTGGATGTTGACCGTGTTCACAGCAGCGCTCCGCGGTTAGCTAACCTAGCTAACACAAATCGCTGCAAAGGTCATCCCGCGACAGCGGCGACGTCATCGCCGGTCTCAGCGCGTGAACTGGCGGTACTTGATGCGCTTCGGCTCCACCGCGTCGGCGCCAAGGCGGCGCTTCTTGTCCTCCTCATAGTCCTGGAAGTTGCCCTCGAACCATTCGACGTGGCTGTCGCCTTCGAAGGACAGCATGTGCGTCGCGATGCGGTCGAGGAACATGCGGTCATGGCTGATGATGACCGCGCAGCCGGCGTAATCCTCGAGCGCCTCTTCCAGAGCCCGCAAGGTCTCGACGTCGAGGTCGTTGGTGGGCTCGTCGAGCAGCAGGACGTTCGCGCCCGATTTCAGCATCTTGGCGAGATGCACGCGGTTGCGCTCGCCGCCGGACAGGTCGCCGACCTTCTTCTGCTGCGCCGCGCCCTTGAAGTTGAAGGCGCCGACATAGGCGCGGGAGTTCACCTCGCGCTTGCCGAGATAGATCACGTCGGTACCGCCGGAGATCTCCTCCCAGACGTTCTTGTTCGGGTCGAGCGAATCGCGCGACTGGTCGACATAGCCGAGCTGCACGGTCTCGCCGACCTTGATCTCGCCCTTGTCGGGCTTGTCCTGGCCGGTGATCATGCGGAACAGGGTGGTCTTGCCGGCGCCGTTCGGGCCGATCACGCCGACGATGCCGCCGGGCGGCAGCTTGAAGGTCAGGTCCTCGATCAGCAGCTTGTCGCCAAAGCCCTTCGACATGTTCTCGAAGTCGACGACGTTCGAACCGAGCCGCTCCGCGATCGGGATGACGATCTGGGCGGTCGTCGGGCCGACCTCGGACGCCTTCTTCACGAGATCGTCGTAGCGCTGGATGCGGGCCTTGTTCTTCGCCTGCCGGGCTTTCGGGCTGTTGCCCATCCACTCCTGCTCGCGCTGGAGCGTACGCTGAAGCGCCTCCTCGACGCGGCCTTCCTGGATCATCCGCTTCTGCTTCTGGACCAGCCAGGACGAGTAGTTGCCCTCGTAGGGGATGCCGCGGCCGCGATCGAGCTCGAGGATCCAGCTCGTGACGTTGTCGAGGAAGTAGCGGTCATGGGTCACGATCAGGATCGCGCCCGGATAGTTCTTGAGGTGGTTTTCGAGCCACGCCACCGTCTCGGCGTCGAGATGGTTGGTGGGCTCGTCGAGAAGCAGCAGCTCGGGCTCCTCCAGCAGCAGCTTGCAGAGCGCGACGCGGCGCTTTTCGCCGCCCGAGAGCTTGTCGACGTTCCAGTCGTCCGGCGGGCAGCGCAGCGCGTTCATCGCCTGGTCGACCTTTGAATCCAGGTCCCACAGGCCAAGGGCCTCGATCTTGTCCTGGAGCTCCGTCATCTCGTCGGCGGTTTCGTCCGAGTAGTTCATGGCGAGCTCGTTGTAGCGCTCGAGGATCGCGGTCTTGTCCTTGACCCCCTCCATGACGTTCTCGCGGACGGTCTTGGTCGAATCGAGCGGCGGCTCCTGCTCGAGATAGCCGACGCGCGCGCCCTTCGCGGCCCAGGCCTCGCCGGTGTACTCCTTGTCGATCCCCGCCATGATCTTGAGCAGGGTGGACTTGCCGGAGCCGTTGACGCCCAGGATGCCGATCTTGGCGTCCGGGTAGAAGCTGAGGTGGATGTTGTCGAGCGTCTTCTTGCCGGCGCCGAACTGCTTCGACACGCCGCTCATGTGATAGATGAATTCGCGGTTGGCCATGGGTCCTGTCGCGCTCGCTCGGGGCGGCGCGGCGAGAAACAGGCCGGCGCGCCGCAGGAAATGATGGGGTCGGCGGCGTTGTAGCCCGGCGCGCGCGCAAGCGGCAAGGGCGGCGCGGGCGGGGACGGCGCGAAATCCGTCCGCCGAGGGCCCGACGCCGCTGCGCCGCACCCGGAGCTCCGCGATCACGTTCGCGCGGCGGCGCTTCCGTTCCGGCCCCGGGCGCGCTATGGCGCGGTCCGCGGACGGAGCCACGAGATGATGTCGAACGTCACCCTGCCGGCGGTGTTCGGCGCCGGCGCGCTAAGCTTCCTCAGCCCCTGCGTGCTGCCGCTGGTGCCGCCTTATCTGTGCTTCCTCGCCGGCACGACGCTCGAGAAGCTGACGTCGGAGAGCGCTCCGCGCGCCGTTACCGGGCGCACGCTCGGCGCCGCGCTGTTGTTCGTCGCCGGCTTCGCCACCGTGTTTGTGGCGCTCGGCGCCACCGCGTCGGCGGTCGGCGGTCTGTTGCTCCAGAACGCCCCTCTGCTCGCGACCGCCGCCGGGCTCGCGATCATCGTGATGGGGCTGCATTTTCTCGGCCTGTTCCGCATTCCGCTGCTGATGCGGGAAGCGAGGGTCGACGTCGAGAAGCCCGTCGGCCTGTGGGGCGCCTATGTCATGGGCCTCGCCTTCGCTTTCGGCTGGACGCCCTGCATCGGCCCGGTGCTCGCCGCCGTGCTCGCGGTCGCCGCCTCCGAGGCGACGGTCGCGAAGGGCGCGGGCCTGCTCGCGGTCTACGCCGCGGGCCTCGGCCTGCCCTTCCTGATCGCGGCGCTTGCGATGAAGCCCTTCGTCGTCTTCCTCAAGCGCTTCCGCGCCCATCTCGGCAGCGTCGAGAAGGTGATGGGCGGCCTGCTGGTGCTGACCGGGATCGCCTTCCTCACGGGCTGGACGACGACGGCGTCGTTCTGGCTGCTGGAGACCTTTCCGGCGCTGGCGACGCTGGGGTGAGAGGCGGGCACTGAACGAAAAACGTTACGTCTTCGCCCCATTCCCCCGTCACGCCTTCTTCAAAAACTCCGTTCGCAGCACGAGGCCCTTCACCTGCTTGGTGCTGCACTCGATCTCGTCGAGCTTGGCGGTAAGGCGGATGTTCTTCACGAGCGTGCCGCGCTTGATGGTCTCCGACGACCCCTTGACCTTGAGGTCCTTGATCAGCGTCACGCTGTCGCCGTCTTTCAGCTCCGCGCCGTTGCCGTCGCGGGTGATCTCTTCGTCGCTCACGGGCGACTCCCTTTCTGTCTTGCGGATCGCAGGCAAAGAAAAAGGCCCGCCTGACCGGCGGGCCTCGCTCGTGCGCCAGACGGCCGTTCACATGCCGAGCTGGGTGTAGCCGCCGTCCTTGAACTCGTAGAACGTGAAGCCGGCCACCGTCGGGTCGCCCTTGTCGTCGAACTTGATCGGCCCTGCGACCGTCTTGAATTCCTGCTTGTCCATCTCGGCCGCGACGTCCTCGGCCTCGGTGGATTTCGCAGCGTTCGCGGCGGCGGCCCAGATCTGCAGCGCGGCGTAGCTGTAGAGCGTGAAGCCTTCCGGCTTGATCTTCTTGGCGGCGAACTTCTTCACGACCTCGGCGGCCTCGGGAAGCTTGGTCTGGTCCGGCGGGAAGGTGAACAGCGTGCCTTCGCCGGTCTTGCCGGTGATGCCGAGGAACTCGCTCGACTGCAGCGCGTCGCCGCCCATCAACACCGCCTGCAGGCCCTGGTCGCGCATCTGGCGCACGATCAGGCCGGCCTGCTGGTAGTAGCCGCCGAAATAGACCACGTCCGCTCCGGCCTGCTTCAGCTTCGAGACGAGCGCCGAATAGTCCTTTTCGCCGGCTGTGATCGCCTCGACCAGCACCGGCTTGCCGCCGCCGGCCTCGAAGGTCTTCTGCGTCTCGTCGGCGAGGCCCTTGCCGTAAGAGGACTTGTCGTTGACGATCGCGACCTTCTTGCCGGCGTACTTCTCGAGGATGTACTTGCCGGCGATGCCGCCCTGCTGGTCGTCGCGGCCGCAGACGCGGTAGATCGTCTTGCCCGGGCGCTTGTCGGTGAAGGCGGGGTTTGTTGAAGCTGGCGAGATCTCGATGATGCCCTCTTCGGCGTAGACCGCGGAGGCCGGGATCGACGAGCCCGAGCAGTAGTGTCCGACCACGAGCTTCACGCCGTCGCCGGCGAGCTGGTTCGCGACGTTGACGGCCTGCTTGGGATCGCAAGCGTCGTCGCCGATCTTGATGACGAGCTTCTCGCCGTTGACGCCGCCGGCGGCGTTGATGTCCTCGACGGCCTGCGTCACGCCGTTCTTGATCTGCTCGCCGAAGATGGCGTTTTCGCCCGTCATCGGGCCAGCGACGCCGATCGTCACGTCCGCATAGGCCGGCGCCGCGAGCGCGAGGGCCAGTCCAAGGCCGAGACCGGCCGCAAGATGTCGCTTCACCATGGAAATCCCCATCAGTTGCCAATGACCAAGATGTTTCGTCGGCTCATGCGGGATGTTCCTCCCGCCTCGCCAATAGTCTTGTCCTGTCCGCCGCCGTCTGTCACGCCCCCGAACGCGGCCGCCAGGCGAACGGGCCGGCGCGCTCGTAGAGCCAGGCGTATTGCCGGACCATCGCCTTGGTGATCGCCTTGCGGTGGCCGAGATAAGCGAGAACCATAAGCGCCACGAGGTCGACGAGATAGAAGCGCGGCGTCAACAGGCTGCCCGAGAACAACGCGTAGTGGATGAAGCGCGCCGCGGCGGCGAGCGGGATCATCCAGGCGACCGCCTTCCAGGCCGGCTCCCAGGCCCGCCCGATCGCGCGGCCGGCGAGCCAGGCTCCGCCGCCGCCCAGAACGAGCGTCACGAAGGCGAATTCGGCGAGCGAGACCTCCCAGACAACGCCGAGCAGCGACTGGTTCAGCGCGCGATAGGCCGAGGTGATCGCGTCCATGTCAGCGGCCCCCTTCGAGATAGGCGGCGCGCACCTCTGGGCGCTCCAGCAATTCGCGGCCCGCGCCGCTCATGGTGATGGCGCCGTTGACCATGACGTAGCCGCGATGGGCGAGCTTGAGCGCGTGATAGGCGTTCTGCTCGACGAGGAAGACGGTGAGCCCCTCGCTCTCGTTGAGCTCCTTGACGACGGAGAAGATCTGCTTGGCGATCAGCGGGGCGAGCCCGAGCGACGGCTCGTCGAGCAGCAGCAGGCGCGGGCGGCTCATGAGCGCGCGGGCGATCGCGAGCATCTGCTGCTCGCCGCCCGACAGCGTGCCGCCGCGCTGGGCTGAGCGTTCCTTCAGGCGCGGGAAAATGTCGAAGACGCGGCGCAGATCCTCGTCGAAATGGGCGAACTGGGTGATCGCCGCGCCCATCTGAAGGTTCTCGAGCACGGTCATGCGCGGGAAGATGCGGCGCCCCTCGGGCGATTGCGCGATCTTCATCCGCGCGATCTCGTGGGTCGGCGTCCGCGTGATGTCGCGGCCGTCATAGACGATCGAGCCGTCGCGGGCCTGCGGGCTGCCGAAGATCGTCATCATCAGCGTCGACTTGCCGGCGCCGTTGGCGCCGATCAGCGTGACGATCTCGCCGCGGGCGACGTCGACGTCGACGCCCTTCAGCGCCGCGATCGCGCCGTAATAGGCGGTGACGCCGCGCAGCGTGAGCATGGCCTCGCTCACGTCGCGGCCCCTTCGATCTCGCGCTCGACCGTCTCGACCTCCTCGTCCTCGACGCCGAGATAGGCGGCGATCACCTTGGGGTCGTCGCGCACCGCCTGCGCGGAGCCGTCCGAGATCTTCTTGCCGTAGTCGAGCACCACGACGTGGTCGGAGAGCTCCATCACCACGCTCATGTCGTGCTCGATCAGCAGGATGGCCGCGCCGTCCTGCGCCCGGATCGAGCGCAGCAGGTCGTTGAGTTCGGCGCTCTCGCGCGGGTTGAGGCCGGCCGCCGGCTCGTCGAGGCAGAGCAAAGCGGGATCGGTGCACATGGCGCGGGCGATCTCGAGCCGGCGCTGGTCGCCATAGGGAAGGTCGGCCGCCGGATCGTCGGCGCGGTCGAGCAGGCCGATGCGGTCGAGCCAGCCGCGCGCCTTCTCGATCGCCGCCTTTTCCGCGTTCCGGAAGCCGCCGACGCCCAGCAGCCCGAGGACCGTCAGCCCCGAGGCCGCCATCAGCGGCGCGTGCTGGCCGACCAGAAGGTTTTCGAGCAGCGTCATGCCGCCGAACAGGCGGATGTTCTGGAAGGTGCGGGCGACGCCGGCGCGGCGGGAGATCTGGTGGTCGCGCAGGCGCTCCAGCAGCCAGACGTCGCCTTCGCCTTTCGCCAGGGTGAGGCGCCCCACGGTCGGCTTGTAGAAGCCGGTGATGCAGTTGAACACGGTGGTCTTGCCGGCGCCGTTCGGGCCGATCAGCGCGGTGATCTCGTCGCCGCGGACGTCGAAGGAGACGTCGTCGACGGCGACGAGCCCGCCGAAGCGCATGGTCAGATGCTCGACGCGCAGCATGACGCCGTCGGGCAGAAGCGGGGCGTCGGTCGGCTTGATCGTCACCCGTGGCCCTCCTGCACGAGGGCGCCGGAGATCGCCTTCTTCTCCTTCAGGAACACGGACGGCGTGCGCGAGGAGACCAGCCCGCGCGGCCGCCAGACCATGATCAGCACCATGACCAGGCCGAACACGATCATCCGGTAGTCCTTGAACTCGCGGAACAGCTCGAAGCCGCCGATCATCACGACGGCTGCGACCGCGACGCCGAACTGCGAGCCCATGCCGCCGAGCACGACGATCGCGAGGATCAGCGCGCTCTCCATGAACACGAAGCTCTCCGGGCTGATGAAGCCCTGGCGGGTGGCGAAGAACGAGCCCGCGAAGCCTGCGAACATCGCGCCGATGGCGAAGGCGGTGAGCTTGGTGTTGACGGTGTTGATGCCGAGCGAGCGGCAGGCGATCTCGTCCTCGCGCATCGCCTCCCAGGCGCGCCCGATCGGCAACCGGCGCAGGCGGATCGTCACGAAGTTCGTGAGAAGCGCCAGCGCGAGGATCAGGTAGTACATGAAGATGATGCGGTGAAGCCCCGAGAACTTCAGGCCAAAGGTCTGCGCGAAGCCGTCGGGGCCGGAGACGAAGTCGATCCCGAAGAAGCTCGGCTTCGGGATGCCGGTGATGCCGTTCGGGCCGCCGGTCACCCACCACCAGTTCAAGAGCACGATGCGGATGATCTCGCCGAAGGCGAGCGTCACGATCGCGAGATAGTCGCCGCGAAGCCGCAGCACGGGAAAGCCCAGGATCACGCCCCAGAACGCGGCGAGGATTCCGGCGAGCGGCAGGCAGATCCAGAACGACAGCCCGAAATGGGTCGAGAGCAGCGCGTAGGAATAGGCGCCGACGGCGTAGAAGGCGACGTAGCCGAGGTCGAGCAGGCCGGCGAGGCCAACCACGATGTTGAGCCCCCAGCCGAGCATGACATAGGTCAGGATCAGGATGCCGAGATCGACCTGGTAGCGCTCGACGCCGGGCAGGAAGGGCAGGGCGATCGCGATCGCGATCGCGGCCGGCGCGAGATAGCGCGCGAGCTTCATGAGCCGCGCTTCCATGCGCGGCGAGACCACGGTCTTCGGCTTGCGGACGCCGGGCCGCCACAGGGTCAGGTTCAGCACGAAGCGCCCGACGAACACGACGGCGACGGCGATCGCGACGCGGGGCCAGTGCGGCTCCAGGCCGAGCGACCCCGCGTCCTGCACCGTCACCAGACCCATCATCGGCAAGGCGAGGCCGAGCGCGATCAGGGCGGTGACGAGGGCGTCGCGAAGGGCTGCGGCGAGGGCCGAGGGTCCGGCTGAGGTCGAAGCGGCGGCGTCGGTCGCAGCCGCCATCAGACCTTCTCGACTTCCGGGCGGCCGAGCAGGCCGGAGGGCAGGAAGATCAGCACGACGATCAGCACCGAGAACGCCGCGACGTCCTTGTATTCGACCGAGAAATAGGCCGACCAGAAGGTCTCGATCAGCCCGATCAGCAAGCCGCCGATCATCGCCCCGGGCAACGAGCCGATGCCGCCCAGCACGGCGGCCGTGAAGGCTTTCACGCCGGCGACGAAGCCGATGTAGAAGTCGATCACGCCGTAATAGAGCAGGTACATCAGCCCCGCGACGGAGGCGAGCATGGCCCCCATCACGAAGGTGAGCGAGATCGTCCGGTCGACGTCGACGCCGAGCAGCGAGGCCATCCGGCGGTCCTGCTCGCAGGCGCGCTGGGCGCGTCCGAGCGGCGTCCGCGCGACGATCACCGAGAACAGCACCATCAGCGCGGTGGTGGTCAGCACGATGATGACCTGGACGTTCGAGACGTTGACGATGAAGCCGCCGTCGCCGCTCGACTGCCAGAAATAGCCCGTCACGATCGGCGGCAGCGGCTTGGCGCGCGCGCCTTGCGCGACCTGTGCGTAATTCTGCAGGAAGATCGACATGCCGATCGCCGAGATCAGCGGCGCCAGCCGGAACGAGCCGCGCAAGGGCCGATAGGCGATGCGCTCGACCGTCCAGCCGTAGAGCGCGGTCAGCGCCATCGCGACGACCAGCACGATCAGCAGCGCGAGCGGCACGAAGGTCACGCCGATCGCGACCAGCGCGAGATAGACGATCAAAGCGAGGAACGCGCCGATCATGAACACGTCGCCATGGGCGAAGTTGATCATGCCGATGATGCCGTAGACCATCGTGTAGCCGATGGCGATGAGCCCGTAGATCGAGCCGAGGGTGACGCCGTTGATGAGTTGCTGCGCGAAATACTCCATCCGCGGCGTCTGAGCTCCTCGATCGGGTCCGGGCGCGGCGCATGCGCCAAACGCCGTGGCGGAGGCGCTTTCGGCGGCGTCCCCCCGCTAGTCTTAGCAAGTGCGGCGCCGGGCCACAACGCAGGCGAGCGTCCGAAGGGCCTTCCTCTTGCGGCCTCGCCGCGCGAAGTTCGACGCGCTTGGCGTCCTCCCTCTGGCCCCACCATAATTTCGGCCCATCTGCACCCTTCACATGCCCGCGAGCCCGCCCGCCCGCACTTGTCTTGTGACCATGCCCGACCGAACGCTGACCTTCGCTCCCCTGAACCGCGCTCCGCCTTCGTCGAGCGCCGCGCCGCCGCGGCCGAAGGGCGTCGTCGCGCGGCGCGTGGAACGGGATGTTTTCGAGCGCCCTCGGCGTGCGGGCCGCCGCGGCCTGGCGGCGACGCGGGCGAGAGCGACGGCGGGCGCGGGAGGCTTGGCTTAGTCGGGCATGGCGAAGGGGGCGAAGTTTCTTATCCTGTCGGCGGTCGCCGCGGCGATCGCCGCCCCCGCGGGGCCCTTGCGCGCGCAGGGGCCGAACGATCTGCGCTCGGCTTTCGGCGAGGCTTTCGCAGGCGTCGAGGCCTGCGCCGCCTTGCGCGACGTCGCGCCCGGCGCCCAGGCGGCCCTGTCCGACGAAGCGGTCTGTGGCCGCCGGTTGCCGCCCTGCGCGACCTTCGACGTCGCGGCGACCGTGATCGCACTCGACCGAGGCGTCGCGCCGGACGCTCTCGCTCCGGTCAAGCGCAACCCGCCGGTCCAGGGCGACCCCCCGGACGGCGTCAACCTGCGCGACGCCATGCGGCAGCCCGTGCCTTGGGTCTATGAGGAGATCGCCCGCCGCATCGGCGCCGACGCCTTCGCCAAATCGCTCGGCGCGATGCGCTACGGCAACGCCGAATCCGGCGGCCCGCTGGAACGGATCGGTCGCGGAGGCGGCGGCCGGGCGCTGGCGCTGAGCGCGGTCGAGCAGCTCGATTTCCTCGCGCGCCTCAAGCGAGGAGAGCTTCCCACCAGCGCGGAATCACAGGCGCGCACGGTGGAGACCCTGCCGGTCGAGCGGGCGGGGGACGTCCCCGTCGTCCTGAAGACCGGGGCCTGCGACGGCGCGGCCTGGGCGATCGGCTGGGTGGAGCGCGGCGAGCGCAGCACACTGTTTGCGGTCGTGGAGAGCAATCCGGCGCCGGATTCCGCGAACGACGTCGCGGCGCGCACCCGCAAGCTGCTGCAGGATCTCGCGCTCACGCCTGCGGTCCCGCGCTGACGGCTCCCCGAGCGTCATTGTAGCCCGCGGCCCACGGCTCTATCTCTGAGCGGGATGAGCGCCCCCCACGCCGCAGACCCCGATCCGCTCGCCGTCGCCGAAGCCTGGGCGCGGGAAGGCCGCGCGCTCGCGCTGGCGACGGTCGTCGAGACGTGGGGCTCCGCGCCGCGGCCGGCCGGCAGCTGCCTGGTGATCGACGCCGACGGCCGGTTCGAGGGCTCGGTCTCCGGCGGCTGCGTCGAGGGCGCCGTGGTGGCGGAGGCCGCCGAGGTGATCGCCTCGGGCGCCCCGCGCCTGCTGGAGTTCGGCGTCGCCGACGAGACCGCCTGGCGGGTCGGCCTCTCCTGCGGCGGCCGCATCAAGGTGTTCGTCGAGCCGCTTGCATGAAGCTGTCCCTGCTCTCGGAACTGAACGCAGCCCGCGCCGCTCGCAAGGCCGCGACGGTCGCGACGAACCTGCCCGGCGGCGAGCAGCGTCTGATCCTCAATCCCGCGGGGGACCCGCTGGAGGAGCCGGTGCGCGCCGCGCTGAGAGCTGGCAAGAGCCGCACGATCGCGACGGCCGCGGGCGACGAGGTCTTCCTCGCGGTGCATATGCCGGCGCCCCGGCTGGTGATCGTCGGCGCGGTCCATGTCTCGCAGGCGCTGGCCCCGATGGCGGAGGCGCTCGGCCATCGCGTCGCGATCGTCGACCCGCGCACCGCCTTCGCGACGCCCGACCGCTTCCCTGAGATCGATCTGCGGGCCGAATGGCCGGAGGTCGCGCTGCCGGACCTGGTGCTCGACCCCTTCACGGCCTTCGCGGCGCTGACCCACGATCCCAAGATCGACGATCCCGGGCTGATCGAGGCGCTCCGCGCGGGCTGCTACTATGTCGGCGCGCTCGGCTCGCGGAAGACCCACGCGGCGCGGCGCGAGCGGCTGCTCGCCGCCGGCGTGCCGCCCGCCGAAATCGACCGCATCCGCGCCCCGATCGGGCTTCCCATCGGCGCCGCGTCGCCGGGCGAGATCGCGCTCTCGATCCTCGCCGAGATCACTGCGGCGCTCAGACTGCCGGGGCCCGCATGAAGTTCGGACCGATCCCGCTCTCGCAGGCGGAAGGCGCGGTCGCGGCGCACGCCGTGCGCGCGGACGGTTTCGTCCTGAAGAAGGGCGTGCGCGTCACCGCGGCGGACGTCGCGGCGCTCGCCCGCCGCGGCGTGACGGAGATCGTGGCCGCCGAGCTTGCCGACGACGACGTGCCGGAGAACGAAGCGGCGCACCGGATCGCCGTCGCGCTCGGGGGCGCGAATCTGCGCGTCGAGGCGCCCTTCACCGGTCGCGCGAACCTGTTCGCCGAGCGAGCCGGCGTGCTGCTGGTCGATCGCGCGGCGATCGAAGACCTCAACCGGATCGACGAATCCGTCACCTTCGCGACGCTTGCGGAATACGCGGCGGTCGTCGAGGGCGCGATGGCGGCGACCGTAAAGATCATCCCCTTCGCCGTGCCCGAGGCGGTCGTCGCCCGCGCCGAGGCGCTGGGGCGCGAGCGCGCGCCGCTGATCCGGATCGCGCCCTTCGCCCTGAAGCGGGTGGCTGCGGTGTCGACGCTGCTGCCGGGGCTCGATTCGAAGGTCGTGGACAAGACGATCGCCGTGCTCGAGAAGCGCCTCGCGTCAGCGGGCGCGCGTCTCGTCGCCGAGCGGCGCGTCGCGCATGACGCCGGTCGGCTGGCCTCAGCCTTGCGTGAGCTGGCGGCGGAGAAACCGGACCTCACCATCGTGTTCGGCGCCTCAGCGATCACCGATCGGCGGGATGTCGTGCCGGCGGCGATCGAGGCCTCGGGCGGGACGATCGACCGTCTCGGCATGCCGGTCGATCCCGGCAATCTGCTTCTGCTCGGCCGGCTCGACGGCAAGCCCGTTCTGGGCGCGCCGGGCTGCGCGCGCAGTCCCAAGGAGAACGGCTTCGACTGGGTGCTGAACCGGCTGCTCGCCGAGGTGCCGGTTCGCGACCGCGACGTGACCGCCATGGCGGTCGGAGGACTTCTGATGGAGATCGTCTCGCGGCCGCAGCCGCGCGACCGCCCCGACGCCGAGCCGCGGGCGCGCCGGCCGCGGGTCTCCGGGCTGGTGCTCGCCGCCGGCCGCTCGACGCGGATGGGCGGGCCGAACAAGCTTCTGGAGCTCCTCGAGGGCGCGCCGCTCGTGCGACACGCCGTCGACGCGGCGCTTGCGGCCGGACTGTCCGAGGTCGTGGTGGTCGTGGGCCATCAGCAGGCCGCGGTCGCCGCCGCGCTCGAAGGGCTGCCGGTGCGATTCGTCGTCAATGAGCGCTTCGCCGAAGGGCTTTCGACCTCGCTCGCGGCCGGCGTAAAGGCGCTGCGGCCGGACGCCGACGGCGCCGTCGTGCTGCTCGGCGACATGCCGCGCGTCGGGTCGACGCTGGTGCGGCGGCTGACGGACGCCTTCGCGCCGCAGACCGGCGGCCATGTCGTCGCGCCGGTGCGCGCCGGCCGGCGCGGCAATCCCGTGCTGTGGGGGCGCCGCTTCTTCGACGAGCTCATGCGGGTCGAGGGCGACGTCGGCGGCCGGCGCCTTCTCGAGATCTATCCCGACGCCGTCCGAGACGTCGAAGCCGACGACGAGGGCGCGCTGATCGACGTCGACACGCCGGAGGCGCTGGCCGCGCTGATCCGAGACGCCTGAGCCGCTTCGCTCCCGCCGTTCGTCGACGGGCGCGGCGTCCCGCGCGCCGCTATCGGGCGGCCGGTTTCTCCCGTGCGGCGCGACGACAGCGGTCCGAGCAGTAGCGGACCTCCGCCCAGTCTTTCCGCCATGCCTTCCGCCATGCGAACGGCCGTCCGCAGACGGCGCAGGCCTTGGTCGGGAGATCGGCCTTTGCGACGCGCTTCGGCATGTCTCGTCCATCCGAGTCCTGAACCGCGAGCGGTCGCCCGCCGTAGTCCTCCGAAACGGAGTCGTGATGGCCGGATCGATCCTGATCTACGGCGGCGGCGGCGCCGTCGGATCAACGCTTGCGCGCTTACCGGCGAGCTCGATGCGGGCTGGACCGGCGGTGACTTGAGGGCGACGCGATGGCGACGAAGGCGCTGCGGCTGATTCTGGGCGACCAGCTGACGCGCGGGCTGGCGTCCCTGAAGGATCTCGATCCCGCAATGGACGTGGTCCTCATGGCCGAGGTCATGGAGGAGGCGTCCTATGTCGCCCACCACAAGCAGAAGCTGGTCTTCGTGTTCTCCGCCATGCGCCGCTTCGCGCGGGAGCTGCGCGAGGAGGGGATCACGGTCGACTACGTCGCGCTCGACGCGCGGGAGAACGCGGGCTCGCTCGGCGGCGAGCTGAAGCGCGCGGTCGCGCGCCACGGCGCCGGCCGGGTCATCCTCACCGAACCCGGCGAATGGCGCGTGCGCGAGATGTTCGACGACTGGCGCGAGGAGCTCGACTGCGACGTGCTCATCCGTGAGGACGATCGCTTCATGTGCTCGCGCGCGACGTTCGAGGCCTGGGCGGGCGGTCGCAGGAGCCTCCGGATGGAGTTCTTCTACCGGGAGATGCGGCGCGCGACCGGCCTGCTGATGGACGCCGACCAGCCGGAGGGCGGGCGCTGGAACTTCGATCCCGAGAACCGCAAGAGCCTGCCCAAGGGGCACGCGCCGCCGCGACGCCGGCGCTTCGAGCCGGACGCCGCGACCCGCGAGGTGATGGCGATGGTGGAGACGCGCTTCCCCGACAATTTCGGGAGCCTGGAGGGGTACGGCTGGGCCGTCGGCCGGGTCGAGGCGCTCGAGGCGCTTCGGGAGTTCGTCGCCGACGCCCTGCCGGTCTTCGGCGATTATCAGGACGCGCTGAAGCAGGGCGCGCCGTTCCTCTATCACGGGCTGATCTCGCCCTATCTCAACGCCGGCCTTCTCGCGCCCCGGGAGGTCTGCGACGCCGCCGAGGCGGCCTATCGGGAGGGGGCCGCGCCCCTCAACGCCGTCGAAGGCTTCATCCGCCAGATCCTGGGCTGGCGCGAATATGTCCGCGGAATCTACTGGCTGAAGATGCCGGAATACCGCGAGATCAACCGTCTCGGGGCGGACCGCAGGCTGCCCGATTTCTACTGGACGGCCGAGACCGACATGAACTGCCTCGCCCAGTGCGTCGGAGACACGCGCGACCACGCCTACGCTCACCACATCCAGCGCCTGATGGTGCTCGGCAATTTCGCGCTGCTCGCGGGCCTCGCGCCGCGCGAAGTTCAGGACTGGTATCTGCTGGTCTACGCCGACGCCTATGAATGGGTGGAGCTGCCCAACGTCCACGGAATGGTCTTGTTCGCCGACGGCGGCCTGCTGGCCTCGAAGCCCTACGCCGCGTCCGGAGCCTATATCGACCGCATGTCGGACTATTGCGGGACGTGCCGTTACGACGTGAAGGCGAAGATCGGCGAGAACGCCTGCCCGTTCAATTATTTGTATTGGGATTTTCTGGCGCGGAACGAACAGGCGCTGGCGGGAAATCAACGCCTCGCCATGCCCTACCGCACGCTCGCGAAGATGGCGCCGGAGCGCGTGGAGGCGATCCGCCGGGACGCCGCGCGGTTCCTGGACGCGCTCCCGTCGACCTACGAGCGGTGATCCGCTGGGTCACGGCTGCTCGAACGTCGCCGGGAGCGGATGGAGGTGCTCCAGAACGACGCCGGTCAGCGCGGCCTCGACGCGTTCGGCGACCATCATGCGGTGGCAGTGCTCGGGTTCGCGCTCGAAGCAGAGCAGGCAGAGCTTGCGGCCGCCGCGCGCCAGTTCGATCAGGCCGGCCAGATCCTCCTGCGCGGCGTCGGTCTTGAGCTGCTCGGCGAAGATCGCCTTCATCTCGGCGTGCCGCCCGGCGCGGGCGGCGGCGCGGCCTTCCGCCGGCGTGCCGAGCGCGCGCAGATGGAGGTAGCCGAGCCCGCGCTCGTCCACGCTCGCCGCCAGCGCGCGCTTCGAGAAGCCCGGCCGGCGCGAATTCGCGACGGCGCGGACGTCGACCAGCACCTCGACGCCGGCCGTCGCCAGCGCGTCGCCGAGCGCGCGCGGCGTCGCGCCTTCATAGCCGATCGTGAAGAGGCGGTTCATTTCACCGGGCACGCCCACACCTTCCGCACCTTCGCCGCGAAACGGACCGCGGGGTAGCCGTCGAAGAAGGCGGGGATGACGAACACCCCTTCGCCGGCCGGCGGGACCAGCCCCGTGCCTGTGAAGCTGACCTCGTTGAGGTCCATGTTCTGCGCCGACACCTCGATCTTGGTGATCGCGCGGTCGGGGAACGGGTTCTTGAAATCCCAAATGAACACGTTGGACTGGACGTAGTAAGAGGCGGTTTCGCCGCGCAGCTTGCGCAGCTCGGCCAGCGAAAGCTCCTCGGCGCGGCAGTCCTTCACCTGGGCGTAGGCGCCGGTCTCGGTCATGGCGTCGCGAACCTCGGCCTCGCAGACCTCACGGCAGGTCCGCGCGGCGTCCTTGATCGCGATGTCGTCCGAGGT
The DNA here is from genome assembly GCF_049446035.1 of Hansschlegelia sp. KR7-227. Classification (NCBI taxonomy): domain Bacteria; kingdom Pseudomonadati; phylum Pseudomonadota; class Alphaproteobacteria; order Hyphomicrobiales; family Methylopilaceae; genus Hansschlegelia; species Hansschlegelia sp. KR7-227. The sequence goes on along the minus strand of NZ_JBMSEA010000001.1, from coordinate 1,952,401 downwards.
CGCGGCGATGCGGGAGCCCAGGCAGTCACGGAAGCAGGTGGCGTTCGCTGGGGCGACGCAGGCGACGACCGCGGCGAAAGCGAGAACGAGGCGCATGCGGCGTGACTCCCGGGTCGCGGCGTCTGACGCGCCGTCGACGATGGACATAGCGCGCCGCGGCCGGCCGCCACGCCCCGGACGACTTGCGTTTCGCACGGTCGCGCGCCTCAGACGGCTTGTCATTTGTTGGCACTCATCAGCATTGGCTGCCAACAAGCTGATCAGTAACACATTTTTAATGACGCAGGATTGTCATGAAGCTGTGAGGCGTCACAGACTGCACTGTACGGCGCATGGCGACTGCGCCGTCGATCAGCGATGGAGCGCGGGCATGAGCGGATGCGAGCTGACTTCTTCTGACAGGCCGACGAGCGACGCGGCGACGGTTTCCACGGACTTCAAGCGGCAGATCGAAGGCTACGGCCTGACCACGGCCGAAATCCTGTACCGCATGCCGGACCACCCGGCGCTGCTGCAGGCCTTCCTCTGGCAGCAATACGACCGGGCCCCGGACTACCCGCTGCTGCGCGGCTTCCTCGACTGGTGGCGGCGCGAGATCGAGGGCGTGCTGCATTCGGTGCGGGTCGGCCACAAGGCGCTGATCGGGCCGGCGGATTTCCAGCCGGTGCGCGCGCAGTTCCTGCTGAACTGACGAGCTCCCGGCCGGCGAAGCGAGCCGGCGCCGCGCTCAGGGACGGTAGTCGACGGTCGTCGACTTCAGCTCCTCGGCGTTCGGCCCCGTCATGATCTCCACGGGGCCGGCCGTCGCGCCGTAGGCCTGCGCGGACCGCCAATAGGCGAAGGTTTCGGGCGTCACCGCCATCTCGACCGTGCGGGCTTCGCCCGGCTGCAGCGTCACGCGCACGAAGCCGCGCAGCTCCTTCGCCGGCCGCGCGATCCGCGCCAGCTTCGGCCGGACGTAGAGCTGGACGACGGTCGTGCCCGCCCGCTTGCCGGTGTTTGCGACCACCACCGAGGCGACCGCCGTCTCGCCGTCGCGCAGCGCCGCGCGATCGAGCTTCGGCGCGTTGTAGGAGAAGTCGGCGTAGCCGAGCCCGAAGCCGAAGGGGTAGAGCGGCGTATAGGCTTCGTCGCGGTAACCGGTGGTGTAGGGGTCTTCCGGGTCGAAGGGGCGGCCCGTCGGGCGCATGTCGTGATGGATCGGGACCTGGCCGACTGCGCGCGGAAAGGTCATCGGCAGCCGGCCGCTCGGGTTGACGTCGCCGGTCAGCGTGCGCGCGAGCGCCGTCCCGCCCATGGAGCCCGGCTGCCAGGCGTAGAGGATCGCCGGCGCCTTGGCGGCGAGCTCCGTCAGCACCAAAGGCCGTCCGGCGAAGATCACGGCGACCGTCGGCTTGCCCAGCGCCAGCACGGCGGTCGCGAGCTTCATCTGGTCGCCGGCAAGTTCGAGATCGGCGCGGCTCGAGCCCTCGCCGGACTGGTCGAAGCGCTCGCCCAGCGCCAGCACGACCATGTCGGCGTCGCGCGCGCTCTCGACGGCCGCCGCGATCTCCTCGTCGCGCGAGCCGTCCGTCGTCCCGCCGGGCGTGAACGCGACCTCGACGTCCGGTCCGAGCCGGCGTTCCAGCCCCATCTTCAGCGTGACGGTCTCCTCCGGCTCGCCGCGGCCGGCCCAGGGGCCGAGCGTGTCTGCGGGCGAATTCCCGAGCGGCCCGATCAGCGCGAGCTTGCGGATGTCGGGCGAGAACGGCAGCACGCGTTTCTCGTTCTTCAGCAGCACGAAGCTCTGTTCGGCGAGCGCCTGCGCCGCCGCCATGTTCTCGGCCGCCGGAGGTCCGGCCGGCGCGTCCGGGCCGGCGCCGCGCATCGGATCGTCGAACAGGCCGAGCTCCGCTTTCAGCGTCAGCACGCGGCGCACCGCGGCGTCGAGGGCGGCCTCCTTCACGACGCCGTTCCGCACCAGATTCGGCAGCTCCTGCGCATAGGCGCTCGACTGCATGTCGATCTCGGCGCCGGCGGCAAAGGCGAGGCGCGCGGCGTCGCGCTGATCGGCGGCGTAGCCATGCGCGAGCAGTTCGTCGATCGCCTCGAAGTCGCTCATCACGACGCCGCCGAAGCCCCATTCGCCGCGCAGGATGTCGGTCAGCAGCCGGGGGTTCGCGATGCTGGGCACCCCGTCCGGCGCGTTGAAGGCCGCCATCATGCAGCGCGCGCCGGCGTCGACCGCGGCCTGGAACGGCGGCAGATAGGTCTCGCGGATGGCGCGTTCGGACAAGTCGGCCGCGGTGTAGTCGCGACCGCCCTCGACTGCGCCATTGGCCCCGAAATGCTTGACGCAGGCCACAGCGGCGTCTTTGGCGCGCAAGCCGTCGCCCTGGACGCCGGCGACCCGCGCCTCGGCGATGCGTGAGGCGAGGAAGGCGGATTCTCCGACGCCCTCCACGACCCGACCCCAGCGGGCGTCGCGGGTGACGTCGAGCATGGGGGTGAGCAGCATGTTGACGCCGTCGGCTGTGGCCTCCGAGGCCGCGATCCGCTCGGCGCGGCGGATCGCCTCCATGTCGAAGCTCGCGGCCTGCGCGAGCGGCGTCGGGAAGATCGCGCGGTAGCCGTGCACGACGTCGAGCGCGAGAAACAGCGGGATCTTCAGACGGCTCTCGCCGGCGCGCTCCTGCATCCGACGCGCGGTTTCGAGGCCGTGGACGTTGAAGAGGCCGCCGATCGTCCCGTCTTTCAGGCCTTTCGCGATGGGCTCGAAGCTCGTCTCGTGCGTGGGCACGAAGGAGACCATGTTGAGCTGGCCGACCTTCTCCTCAAGCGTCATCTGCGCGATCAGCGCCTCGACCCGCTCGTTCCGCGCAGGCTCGCCATGGGCGCCTCCGCCCCAGAGGCAGGCGAGCGCGAGAGCGGCGAGATGGACGCGACGCAGGGGCATGGGTCGGCGGTCTCCGGACATGCGGGGGGAGGGCGGTCGTTTGGCGACAGCTAGCACGGCGGGGCGTGGAGGCGAGAGGCCGTCGCCGGGAACGCTGGCCGATCAGACGGCGTCCTGGCGCTCTGCGCCGCGCCTTGCGCATCCAAGCGGCGGCACGCGATAAACGTGGCCCGAAAAGCCCGGAGCGTCTTCATGACCCGTCTCGCCCTCCTCGGAACCGGCCTGATGGGGGCGCCGATGGCGCGGCGCCTGCTCGGCGGCGGCTTCCCCGTCGCCGTCTGGAACCGGACGCTCGAGAAGGCCGAGGCGCTCGCGGCCGACGGGGCGACGGTCGCGACCACCGCAGCGGCGGCAGTCGCGGGCGCCGACGTCGCGATCACGATGCTCTCCGACGGCGCGGCGGTCGAGGACGCGCTGTTCGGCGCAGGCGGCGTCGCGGCCGCGCTCGCGCCCGGCGCGCTCGTCGTCGACATGAGCTCGATTCCCCCGGCGACCGCCCGCGACCACGCCGCCCGTCTCGCCGCCATGGGGCTCCGCCATCTGGACGCGCCGGTCTCCGGCGGCACGCGCGGCGCGGCGGAGGGGACGCTCGCGATCATGGTCGGCGGCGATCTCGCCGCCTTCGACGAGGCCGCCCCGGTCTTCGCGCCGATGGGGCGCGCGCTGCGCGTCGGTCCGTCGGGCGCGGGACAGCTCGCGAAGCTCGCGAACCAGGTGATCGTCGGCGTCACCATCGGCGCGGTCGCGGAGGCTCTGCTGCTCGCGGCCGCCGGCGGGGCCGATCCGGCCGCGGTGCGCGAGGCGATCCGCGGAGGCTTCGCCGGCAGCCGCATTCTGGAGGAGCACGGCCGCCGCATGATCGAGCGCGACTTCCGTCCCGGCGGCAAGGTGAAGACCCAGGTCAAGGATCTCGAGACCGCGCTCGCCGCCGCCGCCGAAAGCGGCGTCACGCTGCCCCTGACCCAGGACGCCCGCGACCGCTTCGTGACGTTGCGCGACGCCCTCGGCGGCGCCGACTACGACCACGCCGCGCTTCTGCTGCAGCTGGAGGCGGCGGCGGGCGGCGCTCGGGTGGGGACGGCGCAGGACACGCTGCCGACGTAGGCCCCGCGCCGCTTGCCGGCGCTACCGCGCGTTGTATGCTCGGGAGAGCCGGTCAGCCGCGACCATCGCCGCCGCCGGGGCCTGGGGGGAACCGTGCTGGCGTTTTTTCGCGGCGTGACGCTCTTCATCGTCGGCGGCGCGGCGGCGCTCGCCTGGCCCGTTCTGGCCGCGGAGAACGCGGCGCCGCAGAGCAAGCCGAACATCCTCTTCGTCATCCTGGATGATCTCGGGATCGATCAGCTGGCCACATTCGGTCATGGCGGCGTGAACCCGCCCAAGACGCCTAATATCGATCTGCTCGCCGAGCGCGGCGTCAAGTTCACCAATGTCTGGGCGATGCCCGAATGCTCGCCGAGCCGGGCGGCCATGTTCACCGGACGCTACCCGGCCCGGACGGGCGTCGAGGCGGCGATCATGGAGAACCATCTGCCGCAGTCCTACATGTCATCCTTCGAAGCGACGCTGCCGCGGGTGCTGGAGAAGGCCGGCTACGCAAGCGCGCTGGTCGGAAAGTACCATCTCGGCAATGAGCAGGATCCGGCGCAGGACTGCGCGCCCTCGAGCCGGGGCTGGTCGTTCTTCCAGGGCGCCATGACGGCCGGGCTGCCCTCGGTGGACGTCACCGCGGGCGGCATGGATCCGAGCGGGGCGCAGGCCTGCGGCTATTTCCAGACCTCGGCATCCGGCGCCTGCTACTCCCGGCCGCTGCGGCCGAAGCTCTGCGAGTTTATCACGCCGGCGACGGCCGATCCCGGCGCGAGCCCTTCGCGCACCTGCCTGCAGCGGGGCGGCCTGTTCTCGCCCAACGAAGCCTGCGGCGCCCGCCAGCCGACGGCGGCCGATTTCGAGCGGCTCAACGGCTACTATGTGTGGCCGAAGACGACGATCACCGAGGCTCGCGATCCGCTCTACGTGGACACGGCGGATGCCTGTCCGTCCGAGATCGACCGCGCCTACGTCACCAGCGAACAGCGCATGGACGCGATCCGCTGGTGGATACGGCAGGACGGGCCCCGGATGCTGACGCTCAGCTTCAACGCCATGCATACGCCCTTCCAGAAGGCGCCCACCAGCGTGGTTCCCGATCCGCTGGACCGCCGGTCGAGCTGCAGCAACAGCCAGCCGCCCCGCGAACTCCTGAACAACGTGCTGGAAGGAGCCGACGCGGAGATCGGCCGCGCCGTGGCCAGGATGGGTCTCGGCCAGTTGGCGGCGGACGGGCGGACGCTCAAGTCGCTCGACCTCGCCGACACGGTCCTCGTTCTGATCGGCGACAACGGCAGCCAGGGCCCCGCCGTCCGCGCCGCGGACGGCTTCGACCCGACGCGCGCGAAGACCTCCGTCTACCAGACGGGCGTCTGGGTGCCGCTGATCGTCGCCGGGCCGGTGGTCGCCGCCCCCGGCCGCAGCGTCGACGCGCTCGTCAACGCAGCCGATCTGTTCCAGCTGTTCGGCGACATCGCCGGCGTCAAGGTGGCTGAGATCGTGCCGCCGAGCCGGCCTTTGGACAGCAAGCCGCTGCTTCCCTACCTGAGCTCGCCGGACGCGGCCCCGATCCGCACGACCAATTTCACGCAGAACGGCGCGGCGACCTTCACCTCCGATCCGGAGGAGCGCAGCTGGCCGTGCCGCATCGGCAATTTCTGCAATGACTCGCTGTTCGACAGCGCCGAGTTCTGCGCCGACAATGGCGGCGTCTGGTACGGGCCGGGCGCGGAGACCCAGCTGTCATCCTGCTGCGCGGTGAAGGCTGCGGTCGGCGACGACGTGACGATCGCTCCCGTCCGGCAGCGCGCGGCGCGCGACGTCCGCTACAAGCTCGTCGAGGCGGAGCGCTTCGACTGCTCGGCGCCGGTGCCGGCCAACGCCAAGGGGGCCGTACCCTGGGCCGATTTCAAGACCCGGCTGGAGCGGGAGTTCTATGATCTCCAGCCGACCAAGACGAACCCGAACGGCGTCGACTTCGCCGGCCTCGACCTGCTCAAGGATTGCCCGGCCGGCCAGGCCCCAAAGACCTGCCTGAAGACGAAGGTCGAGCGAGCGGCCTTCATCGCGCTTTCGGCCGAAGTCCTGTCGATCAAAAGGGCCGGCGCGGCGCAGGAGGCCTGCCGCAAGAAGGGCGACGGCGATCTCGACATGCGGGTCACCCGCGCCGATCTCAGGGGCTGGCGCGCCTTCTCCGGCGCCGGCCCCAGCGTCTACGACATCAATCTCGACGGACTGACCGACGCGGGCGACCGGGCGATCATCGCCGCCAATCTCGGCGTCGACTGCATGGACCGCTGCGTCCGCGCGGACCTCGACCGGAACGGCCGCGTCGGCGCCGAGGATCAAGCCATCCTGAACGCGCAGACCGGGCCGTGCGACGACCCGGCGCTCTGCGGAGGGGACCTCAACGGCGACGGCGCGGTCGGTCCGGCCGATGTCAAGCTGATGACGACCGCCCGCCGGACCTGCGCCGCCTTGTGAGCGCGGCCCGGACGAGCTTGTCCGGCCCGCTCAGTTCGGTTTCGGGCCGGGGCCGCGCAGTACGGTGCGGAAGCCGACATGGGAGGCGCCGAGATCGGCCTCCTGCGGCTGACGGGCGGTCGGCCGGTAGCGGAGGCAGAAATTGGGCGAGCACAGCCAGGATCCGCCCTTGATGACGTGCGACGGCCCGCCCGCCGTCGGCGCCGGCTGATCCGGGCCTGTCGGACCGCGCTGGCCCTCCGCGAAGCGGTGGTTCGGCAGGTACCAGTCCGTCGCCCACTCCCAGACATTGCCGATCATGTCGTAGAGGCCGTAGCCGTTGGCGGGAAAGCACCCGACCGGAGCCGTGCCGTGATGGCCGTCCGCGCCGTCGTCCTTAAACGGGAAAAACCCCTGCCAGGTGTTCGCCATCCATTCGCCGCCGGGCGTCGGCTCGTCGCCCCAGGCGAACTCGCCCTCCGGCGCGCCGCCGCGCGACGCGAACTCCCATTCGGCCTCCGTCGGAAGCGAGCGGCCCCGCCAGGCGGCGTAGGCCTGCGCGTCCGCATAGGTGACCTCGACGACCGGGTGGTTCTCCTTGCCCGCGATCGAGCTTCCCGGTCCGGTCGGGCTCCACCAGTTCGCGCCCGGCACGTAACGCCACCATTCGCCCATTTCGCCGCGCGCCTCGGACCCCTTCGGCTCGAAGAACACCATCGCGCCCGGCACCAGCGCGGCCGGCGGCAGGTTGGGATAGTCCTCCGCGCGCAGGCCGCGCTCGGCGACCGTCCGGTAGCCGGTGGCGGCGACGAAGGCCGCGAACTGCGCGTTGGTGACCTCGTGGCGATCCATCCAGAAGCCGTCCACCGTCGCCGCCCGGCGCGGCCCCTCTTCGGGATAGGCCGTGTCGGACCCCATCAGGAAGCGGCCGCCGGGGATCCACGCCATGCCTTCCGGTCCGCGGGAGCCCGCATCGGATGCAGGCAATCCGGAATATCCCGCGCAGAGCCGCTCTGACCTGGCGGCCGCGGCCGGGCCGGCCCCCGGCCCCGCCTGGGCGGCGACGCCGGACGCGAGCGCCTGGGCGCCCAAGATGAAGGCCGCCATCACAGGCAGGGCGCGAAGCGGGCGCGTGTCTCTGGCCATAGGATCGCCGCGAAGGAGGCGCGAAGCGCGTCGGCGTACAGATTGTTGACCGGCCGCCGCGTCACATGAGGTCGTCGTGATAGATCGGCGTTCCGCCGAGGTCGGCGCGCGTAATGTCCTCGACGTCGGCGTGGAGCAGCCTGATCGAGCCATAGGCGTTGAACACCGTTCCGAAGCCGCCGAGGTCAAGCACATTGCCGACGGTGACGACGACCGCATCGCCGACCTGCTCCAGCGATGCGACGAGGTCGTTGATCCCGTGCATGCGGATCACGTCCACGCCGTGCCGGACGTCGGCGATGGTTCCGAACGCTCCCTCGTGGTCCGTCGACAGGGTGAAGTCGAACACGTCGCGGCCGGCGCCGCCCACGGCGTAGTCCGCCCCCTGGCCGGCGACGAAGACCAGCAGGTCGTCGCCGCTTCCGCCGTCGAGGCGGTCGACGCCCGCGCCGCCGCGCAACTCGTCGTTCCCGACGCCGCCCAGGAGCGTGTCGGCGCCGGCCGCTCCTTCGAGCAGGTTCGCACGGGGGTCGCCGGTCAGCGTGTCGCCATACTTGCTTCCGACCAGGTTCTCGATGGAGGTATAGGTGTCGCCCTTGGCGTCGTATGTGTTCTTCGAAGGCGCGGCGAGGTGGACGACCACGCCGTGCGTCGCGCCGGCGTAGCTCGCCGTGTCGACGCCGGTCCCGCCGAACAGCTGGTCCGGGCCCACGCCGCCGATCAAGACGTCGTTCCCGGCGCCGCCTTCGAGCCTGTCGACGTTTTGGCCGCCGTCGAGCGTGTCGTTTCCGGCGTCGCCGTACAATTCGTCACGGGCCGCGCCCGAGGTCAGACGGTCGCGGCCGTCGCCGCCGGCGAGACGGTTGGCCCCGTCCGTGTCCGTGAGGATGTCGTCGCCGGCGTCGCCATAAAGGGAGTCGCGGCCGAGGCCGCCGAAGAGCTGGTCGGCCCCGCCGCGGCCGTACAGGCTGTCATCGCCGCCATTGCCGTGGACGACGTCCGTCACCGTGCTGCCGCGCACCGTGTTCGCGAAATTGTCGGTCGAGACGTCCCAGGTGCTGCGCCCGTAGGAAAACAGCGTCACGGTCTCGATGTTGGCGAGCTCCGCCGCCGACACGATTCCTGTGGGATAAATGCCGGTGAATTCGACCGGGTTATAGGCGACGGTCAGCCGGACCGTGTCGTTCCCGCCGTCGGCGGCCTCGACCACCTTGTCGCGCACATAGACCGTCTCCGGCTCGCCGGTGTCGGTCCCGATGTCGGGCGGATAGCTGACGTAGTCGAACAGCCTCAGCGTGTAGCTGTCGTTTCCGCGCAATCCGACAAGCTGGAAGGCTTCGTCGCCCGAGCCCGCCAACGTGTCTGCGTGTGGCGTCCCGCGCCGTACTTCCATCACATCGCCCCACGTGACCAGTACGCACGAAGGCTAACACCTCTTCCGGCGCGATTCCACGACGCCGCGACGCCCGGACCAAGGCGAGCAGGCGGTCAGGCCGATCTGATCAATCGCGAAGTCCGCCATGCGGTCGCCCGTCTTGCACGGCGCCGGGGCCGCGCCTAGGGTCCCGCGCCTTCAACACCCCTTCTCGGAGCCGCTCCATGGCCTTCCTCGCCGACGCCCTCTCGCGGGTCAAACCCTCGGCCACCATCGCCGTCTCGCAGAAGGCGCGCGAGCTGAAGGCGGCGGGGCGGGACGTGATCGGGCTCGGCGCGGGCGAGCCGGATTTCGACACGCCGCAGAACATCAAGGACGCCGCGATCGACGCCATAAGGCGCGGCGAGACCAAATATCCGCCGGTCTCCGGCATCGCGCCGCTGCGCGAGGCGGTCGCGCAGAAGTTCAAGCGCGAGAACGGGCTCGACTACAAGGCGTCGCAGACCATTGTCGGCACCGGCGGCAAGCAGATCCTCTACAACGCCTTCGTCGCGACGCTGAACCCCGGCGACGAGGTCATCATCCCCGCGCCCTACTGGGTCAGCTATCCCGAAATGGTGGCGCTGAACGGCGGCACGCCGGTCATCGTGAACACGACGCTCGAGGGCGGGTTCAAGGTGACGCCGGAGGCGCTCGAAGCCGCCATCACGCCGCGCACGAAGTGGGTGCTGCTGAACTCGCCGTCCAATCCCTCGGGCGCGGCCTATTCCCGCGCCGAGATCAAGGGCCTGACGGACGTGCTCATGCGGCACGAGCACGTCTGGATCCTGACCGACGACATGTATGAGCACCTTGTCTTCGGGGGCTTCGAGTTCACGACGCCGGCCCAGGTCGAGCCCGGCCTCTACGACCGCACGCTCACCATGAACGGCGTCTCCAAGGCCTATTGCATGACGGGCTGGCGCATCGGCTACGCGGCGGGGCCGGAGGCGCTGATCAAGGCGATGGACATGGTCCAGGGCCAGCAGACCTCGGGCGCCTGCACCATCGCGCAGTGGGCGGCGCTCGAAGCGCTGAACGGTCCGCAGGATTTCCTGCCGGGCTTCCGCGCGGCCTTCGAGCGCCGGCGCGACCTCGTGGTGTCGATGCTGAACCAGGCGAAGGGGCTGGCTTGTCCGAGCCCGGAAGGCGCCTTCTACGTCTACCCCTCCTGCGCCGGCGCGATCGGCCGGACCGCGCCCTCCGGCAAGACCATCGAGAGCGATGTCGACTTCGTCTCCGAACTGCTGGAGGCCGAAGGTGTCGCGGTGGTGCAGGGCTCGGCCTTCGGGCTCGGGCCGAACTTCCGCATCTCCTACGCTGCGGCGGACGCGACGCTGGAGGAGGCCTGCCGCCGCATCCAACGCTTCGCCGGAAGCCTTCGTTAGACCGCGTTCTGTACAACCTGAGGGGAGGGACCCTCGACCGTCATCCCGGGCTTGCCCCGAGATCCATTTCCGCTGCCTGCGCCATGCCTTTAAAGACACAGTGGAAGTGGGTTCCGGGACAAGCCCGGAACGACGGGGGAGGTTGCGCGCTGAACCCGTTCCCCATGATGCGATCCCGCTTCAAACGGTCCCCGCGCAGGGAAAGCCGTAACCTTGCGTAAAGGAGTGTGACGGGCGGGCCGAAACGAAAGTCGAAGGCTCGCGTTGTCGTTGCGCAACGACACATCGGGAGACCTGACATGTCCATCCGGCTCAAAGCCGCCGTCCTCGCAGGCGCGATGGTCGCGTCGAGCGGCGCGATGGCCGCCGACGCGGCGCATCCCGACGTCGTCATCGCCAAGGGGCGCTATGTGGCCCAGTCCGGCTTCCAGGTCGGCACCCTGCGCTGCTCCACGCCGGGCGGCATCGGCTACATCCTCGGCTCGCGCCGGGAGGTGTCCTGCGAGTACAGGCCGCGCGCCGGGCGCCATGCGGTCGACCTCTATATGGGCCGGTTCGACAAGCTTGGCGTCGACGTCGGCGCGACCGGTCCGAGCGTGCTGGCCTGGGCGGTGATCGCCCATTCCGACGACCTCGGCCCCGGCGACCTCGCCGGCAAGTACCGCGGCGCTTCGGCCAGCGTGACCGCGCTGATCGGCGGCGGCGCCAACGTGCTGGTCGGCGGCTCCGACATCACCGTGTCGCTGCAGCCGCTCAGCGTCGAAGGCCAGACGGGGCTCTCGGTCGCCGCTGGCCTGTCCGAGCTCCGGCTCGATCCGATCTGAACAGCGACGGCCCGCGCCGCGCGCGGGAGAAGACGCTGCAAAATCACCTGCGATCGGCCGGCCATCCAGGTGGCCGGCCGATCGCGCGTTCGGACGCCGGACGCCGAGCCCGTCAGGTCCAGGTCCGTCGGCTTTCGCATGAAAGCGCGTTACGGCGAAGGTTCGTCTTGGCATTCTTTTGGATCGGACTATCGTCTCTCTTCACGCTCGCGCGAGGCGGCGCGCGGCTGATCGGGGGACGAGGCGATGCCCTATTACGGCAATGAAAGCGACGAGACGCTCTCGGAGAACAATCAGCTCAACTTCCTGTCCTATTACGGGGCAGGCGGCCGGGATCTGATCCTGTTCGGCAACAAGACCGGAGACCCGATCGGGCTCTACGCCGTCTACATCGACGGCGGAACCGGCAACGACGTCATCACCGGCAACATCAACGGCGACCAGCTCTACGCCGGCAGCGGCGACGACATCGCCTACGGCAATGGCGGTGACGACGAGGTCTATGGCGGCGGCGGAAATGACGCGCTCACCGGCAATGAGGGCGATGACTCGCTGTCGGGCGGCTACGGGAACGACACGCTCCTGGGCGGTTCCGGGACGAACTACCTCGACGGCGGTTTCGGCGACGACACGCTCTACGCCGACACGGGCGGCCGCGAGTTCATGTTCGGCGGCGGCGGCTCGGACCTGGTCTCCTATGAAAACGCGTCCGCGGCCATCAAGCTCAATCTGACGAACGGCAATCTGAACGAGGGAACGGCCGAGGCCGACATCTTCAACTCGATCGAGCGGTTCAAGGGATCCGCTTTCGGAGACCGCATGACCGGCGACGGGACGGAGAACGTCTTCGACGGCCACTTCGGCGCCGACACCCTCACGGGGCTCGGCGGCGCCGATCAGCTGTTCGGCGATTCTGGCGCGGACAACCTCCTGGGCGGCGTCGGCAACGACTATGTCGACGGCGAGTCCGGGGCGGACACGATCGTCGGCGGCGCCGGAAAGGACTACATGCTCGGCGGCGCCGACGCGGACGTGTTCCGCTATGTCGCCCTGTCGGACAGCACGGTGGCCCAGAACGGTCGCGACCAGATCGCCGATTTCGCTGCGGGCGACCGGATCGACCTGTCGCTGATCGACGCCAACGCGGCTGTCACGGGCAACCAGACCTTCGCGCTGGACACCGGCGGCGCCTTCGCCGTGGGCGAGATCCGGGTCCGACCGCTCGACGGCGGCGGCGTCGTGGTGTTCGCCAACACCAAGGGCGACGCTGTCCCCGAGATGGCGATCACGGTCTTTGACGTGAGCGCGCTCGCCAAGGCTGATTTCATCCTTTGACGCAGCTGCAAAGGGACTTGCCGGATTTGTGAGTGGCGCGGCGTAACCATCCGGGCCGCGACGACGTATGTCGTGGATATGGAACGGGGAACCGGAGCCCGACAATGCTGATCCGCCGCACAGCCGCGTGGTCGATGCCTGAGTCCCAGGCGACCCCCGAGCATCTCGCTTTTAACCGGCGCCGCGTGCTCGGCGCCGCCGTCGCGGCCGGCGCCGCGTTCGCGCCGGGCGCCGCCCAGGCCGGGATCTTCGACTTCCTCGGGAAGAAGGAGGCGCCCAAACCGCAGCCGCCGGACCCCTCCGCCGGCCTTTACCCCGTCAAGCGCAACGAGGCCTATACGCTCGACCGGCCGGTGACGCCCGAGGCGATCAATCTCGGCTACAACAATTTCTACGAGTTCGGGACCGACAAATACATCGCCGCGGCCGCGCAGGCGCTGCCGATCCGCCCCTGGACGATCAAGATCGGAGGCCTGGTCGAAAGCCCGCGCGAGATCGGCATCGACGACCTCTTGAAGGCGCTGCCCCCCGAGGAGCGGCTCTACCGGCACCGCTGCGTCGAGGCGTGGTCGATGGCGCTGCCGTGGTCGGGCATTCCGCTGAAGGACTTCGTCGCCTTCGCCAAGCCGCTCGGCTCGGCGAAATACGTCGTGATGAAGACCTTCCTGAACCCGGACGTCGCCGACGGCCAGGCGAGCCCGCTCTACGACTGGCCCTACACCGAGGGCCTCACGATCGAGGAGGCGACGAGCGAGTTGCCCTTCCTCGCGACCGGAGCCTACGGCAAGCCGCTCGCCCGCCAGATGGGCGCGCCGATCCGGCTGGCGGTTCCCTGGAAATACGGCTTCAAATCGGTGAAGTCGATCGTCTCGATCGACTTCACCGAGCAGAGGCCCAAGACGTTGTGGCAGGTCGCCGGACCGCGCGAATACGGCTTCTGGGCGAACGTCAATCCCGACGTCGCCCACCCCCGCTGGAGCCAGGCGCGCGAGCGGGTGATCGGGACGGGCGAGATCCGGCCGACTTTGCTGTTCAACGGCTACGCCGAGCAGGTCGCCCACCTCTACAAGGGCCTCGAGCGCGAGCCGCTCTACATGTGAGCCGGCGAGCGCCGCGGCTTCCGGTCCCCAAACGCCGCGCCGGGCCGGGCTTCGGGCGCATCCCTTCTCCGGAGGAAGGTCGTCCGTGCCCGCCGCGCGGCGCGGACGATGGTCAGACGATCGTTCGGCGATACAGGCGCCAGGTCGCGTGGCCGAGCACCGGCATGACGACGATCAGCCCGAGCAGCAGCGGCAGCGAACCCAAGACGAGCCCGGCCGTCACGATCATTCCCCACAGCAGCATCGGCCCAGGGTTCTCGCGCACCGCCCGGACCGAAGCTGACATCGCGGTCGAGACCCGCACCTTGCGGTCGAGCAGCAGCGGGAAGGAGATCACGCTGATGGCGAAGGCCGTCAGCGCGAAAACCGCGCCGGCCGCGCAGCCGAGGACCGTCATCAGCCGCCCGCCGGGCGTCGTCAGCACGTCGGTCAGGAAGCTGACGATCGTCGCGGACGGAGCGAGCGGCTCCATGGTCGCGGCGTGGATGAGCATCGCGACGACGAGCCAGGCGACGAACAGGGCGGTGAGGATCAGTCCGAGGCCCCAGATCGCGCCGGCCGCGGGCGACGCGAAGGCCGCAGCAGACGTGGCCCATGACACCTCCATCCCGGCTTCGCGCCGCCGGCTGGCCTCGTAGAGGCCAAGCGCGAGGAAGGGCCCGACGATCGCGAAGCCTGCGACCAGCGGAAACAGCAGCGGCGCGAGCGAGGCGTTCAGGGTGGCGTAGGCCAGCGCGAGCCCGGCGAAGGGGTAGATCAGGCAGATCGCCAGCACGTCGCTGCGACAGGCGACGAAGTCGTCGAAGCCTTGGCTCAAGGCGTAGCCCACGTCGGAGTACGCGAGGCGGCGGACGCGCGGCGTCTGGGCTTCGAACTCGGCTGCCGGGCGGCGCATGTCGTGATTGGCGGCGCGCACGGCCCCGATCGCGTCGTCCACCTGGGACGCGCCCCATTCCACGGGGTTTCGGATCATCATGGTCATCGGCTCCTCCCGAACCTTGTCGTTCGAGAGATCGCGGCGATCGGAACCTGGGCGCCACGCCGGGCGAAGAACAAGGCGGGCGCGCCGCAACCTGTCGTGACGGGAAGCATACGCCGATCCGGGGCGCTGTCACGCGGGCGTCGCCCGGCTGGAACCAATCCGGCCTCCCGCCGTTTCGTGGCGGGACGCGTGCGGCGTCGCTCGGTCGGCCGATGGCCCCGAGGCGCCTGCGAACGCGAGCGACGATTATGCGTGCGATATGGCTGGCTTTCGCCGTGGGCGCTTTTCTGGGCGGCCTTCGAGCGGTGCTTGGCAGGATTGATACTCCGCCGCCCGATGCGGACGGCGTTCGGCCGTTGATCGCGGAGACGAGCCGGTTCGGTCTCGCCTATGGAGCGATCGTCTTTGCGGTGATCCAGGGCTGGACCCTGGCGGTCGCCGCGGGGGGCGGGTGACGGGCCGGGCGGCGCGGAACCTCAGGCCGGCGGCCGCGTTGGCTCCTTGAGGGCGAAATAAAGAGCGGCGTCACCGCCGCCATGCTCGCGACTCTTCGACGGGCCATACGTCTCGGTCCCTGCGCACGCGCTCCCGGGCCGAGCGTTCGTCGACAGGTCGTGCGCGACTTCGAGGAGACCACCGATGAAACGCAAGGAACTGCAGACCCTCGTCCGCCACTTCCGCCGGGCGGGTCCCCCCGCGCTCCTGGCCGCGTGCCTCGCCGCTGGCGCCGCTCAGGCGCAGTCGAGCACCACGACCGTGACGACGGGCGAGCCGTCCGTCTCCTCCGAGACGACGAAGACCAAGATCAAGGAGCATAATGACGGGACGGTCACGAAGAAGACCGTGACGAAGAGCGACGACGGCGACACGGTGGTGAAGCGCAAGTCGACCACCGTCGATGAGCCCGCCCCGTCCTCGACGACGGTGATCCAGACCCGCTGACGTCGGGGAACGTCGGCCACCTGACCACTCAGTCGAACCAACGACGCCCGGCCTCTCGGCCGGGCGTTTTGCGTCGCGCGCAGGGCTCGCCTTCCGTTCCGCCAGGCGCTAGGTCGAGCACGACCTTCCCAAGACGAGGACGCGCCAATGGCCTATGCGACGATCGACCCGACATCCCTGACCGTGTTCGTGACCGGCGCGACCTCCGGGTTTGGCGCCGCGATCGCCCGCCGCTTCATCGGCGCGGGCGCCAGGGTGGTCGCGACCGGGCGGCGGGTCGAGCGCCTCGACGCGCTGAAGGCCGAACTGGGCGACAACCTTCATGTGGCGGCGCATGACGTGCGCGACTTCGCGGCGACCGAGGCGCTGGTCGCTGGGTTGCCGGAGCCCTTCCGGGATCTCGACGTCGTCGTCGCCAACGCCGGCCTCGCCCTCGGGCTCAAGCCGGGCCAGGAGGTCGACATCTCCGATTGGCATACGATGATCGACACCAACGTGACCGGCTTCGTGAACACCGTCCGGGCCACCCTTCCGGGGCTCGTCTCCCGTGGTCGGGGTCATGTGTTCTCCATCGGTTCGGTCGCCGGCGACTACCCCTATCCCGGCGGCAACGCCTATGGCGGAACCAAGGCCTTCGTGAAGCAGTTCTGTCTCTCGTTGCGTTCGGACCTTCTGGGGAAGAACGTGCGCGTCACCAACATCGAGCCGGGCATGGTCGAGACCGAATTCTCGCTGGTCCGTTTCAAGGGCGATGAGGGCAAGGCTTCGACGGTGTACGACAACCTGCGCGGCATGTCCGCGGACGACGTCGCGGAGACGATCTACTGGTGCGCGACGCTCCCGGAGCACGTGAACGTGAACAGGCTCCAAGTGATGCCCACCGACCAAGCGTTCTCGGCCTTCGCGGTGCACCGCGGAACATGAGGCGCGCGCGTCGATCGATCGAGGCTTCTTTGAGAAGACCTTCGATTGATCGTCGAAACCAAATGGTAGGTCTGGTGGGTTATACCGGATGCGGCCTTTAGGGCCGAAAGGGAGTTTGGCCTTGCAGCCATTGGGCCTGAGGCTTGCCGGGATCGCGGCGCTGGCGGCCCTCTACGGGGCCGGCCTGAGCGCCGTGTTGATCTTCGGGCAGGCCGACGGCGTTGCGGTCGTCGTTCGGCCGATGAACGCGCTCGCGATCGGCGCGCTCGCGCTCATGGGCCGCTCGGTCGCCTGGCCCGAGATCGCGGCCCTCGTGGTCATCAGCGCGCTCTGCCAGATCGCTCTCGGCGCGGACGCGTCAGAGGCGGTGGTGCTCGCCGCGGCGGCTGGCGCGCATATCAGCTTCGCAGGCTGGCTGCTGCGCCGCGCAGGACTGACCCCCAACGCTCCAGCCCGGCCCAGGAGCGTCGTCAACCTCCTTATTGTGGCCGTGATCGCGCCGATCCCGGGCGCCCTGATCGCCGGCTTGACGACGGTGGACGCGCCATCGGAACTGGCCGTCCAAGCGGCCGTGCGATGGCTGCTGCAGGCGGTCAGTTTCCTGATCCTCACGCCTCCCTTCCTGTTCTGGCGCAACCGCGCCTACCGCGAAGCGGCGGTGGATTTCCGCCGGCGAACCTTCGGCGAGGCGTCGCGGCGCGCGCGCATCGCGGAGATCGCGGTCGCGTCCGCCGCTCTCCTTGCCGCCGGCGTGATCGTGCCGATGACCGGGCAGATCGTGCTGATCGAACTGTCGGCCACGGTCCTGCTGTGGTTCGCTTTGCGCTTCGGCATGTTCATCACGTCCCTCGCCGCAGCGATCTTCGCGGGCTGCGTGGTCGGCGCGGCGTTGATCGGGTTCTGGCCGGGCTCCGACGAAGCGGCCCGCGCCGCGATCCTTCTCCCGCTGCAGGCGACGCTCGCTCTGACCACCCTGCCGGCTCTGCTCGTCGCCTCGATCATGTCGCAGCGCGAACATGCGCGCCGTATGCTGCACGCCGACGCGACCCGTCTCGCCTACGCGCTCCAAGGCGCGAATGACGGCATGTGGGACTGGGACGTGCCAAGCGGCGCCAGCTTCTTCAGCGAGCGCGCGGCGCGCATGTTCGGCTACGAGCCGGCCGAATTCACGCGCGCCGTGTCGAGCTGGGAGGCGCTGCTGCATCCGGACGACGCCGGGCCGGCTCGCGCGGCGTTCGAGGCCCATATGCGCGGCGACACCCCATTCTACGAGGCGGAGATCCGGTGCCGGAGCCGGGATGGCGACTGGATCTGGGTGCACGACCGCGGCAAGGTCGTCGAACGCGATTCCGACGGAAGAGCCCTTCGCGCGGTCGGCACCTACACGGACATTTCCGAGCGTAAGCGCCTCGAAGGCGCGCTCGAGCATCTCGCCACGCATGATTCGCTCACAGGCCTCGCCAACCGCGGCGTGTTCGAACGCGGCCTTCACCGCGCCGCCGCGCGCCTTGAGCGATTTGGCGGCCGGGTCGCGGTGCTGCTGATCGACGTCGATCACTTCAAGTCGGTCAACGACACCTACGGCCACGCGGCGGGCGACATCCTGCTTGCGACCGTCGCGGGGCGGCTGCGCGACGCGACGCGCACGGACGACCTCGTCGCGCGCCTCGGGGGCGACGAGTTCGCGATTATCGCGAGCGGCCAGAGCGCAGCGGAGTTCGACGTCCTCGCCGCGCGGCTCATCGACTGTCTGGCGGAGCCGATCACGCTCGACGACCGCACGCTGACGCAGACGGTGTCGGTGGGAATCGCGGTCGCTTCCACGGGGGCGCATGTCGGCGAAGACCTCGTGGCGCGCGCCGATCGCGCGCTTTACGCCGCCAAGCACGCAGGGCGCGGCACTTGGCGCTTCTTCGGCGGCGGCGCGGGCAAGGTCGTGAACTCAGGCTGATCGCGGGTCGATTCGGGGGACGTGAACGATCCCCCGTCCCGGCGCTCAACGTGGAGCGCAGCCGCCTCATCTACGCAATGAAGCCCAGAACTTCGACGCCAAGTTCGGCGTCCTCCAGCCGTTCGACCGCCGCCGTGAAATAGGGCTCGTCGGAGGGGGCGGCGACGATCAGCACCCCATAGGGCGCGCCGCCGGCCGCGCCGAGCGAGCCGGCGACGATGCCAAGGTCGAAACCGAGTTCGCGCGCCACGTAGGTCAGCACCGGCCTCGTCGCTGAAGGACCTTCGAAGGCCAGCCGTATCAGCGCCTGTCCGCCGGGCGTCGCCGTGTCGGAGAGTTTGCCGGCGATGAACGGCGGCAGGGTCGCGCCGGTCGCCGCCGCGGCGAAGCGCCGTGTGACGGCGTGAGCCGGCCGCGCGAACACCCGCGCCGTGGGGCCTTCCTCCACGATCCGTCCCTGATGCAGCACTGCCACCCGCGAGGCGAGCGCGGTGACCGCCGTCATGTCGTGGGTGATCAGCAGCACGGTGAGCCGCGCCTCGGCGTTGAGACGCGCGAGCGCGGTGAGAAACGTCCCCGCGATCTCCGGATCCAGGGCCGAGGTCGCCTCATCGAGAATGAGCAGGCGCGGCTCTCCGGCAAGCGCGCGCGCGAGGGCTGCGCGGCGACGATGGCCGGCCGACAGTTCGCAGGCCGGCCGATCGGCGTCGCCCTCGAGATCGAGCAGCTCGAACAGGCGCTCGAGCGCGCCGGGGGTCGCAGCAGCGCCGAGAGCGTCGCGCCGCTCGACCACGATGTCGCGCACGCTGCGGGTGGGCGGCAGGTCGGGATCCGGACCGAGGACGGCGATCGCGCGGCGCAGCTTCGCGCCGCCCGCCTCATAATCCACGCCGTCGAGCGCGACCTGCCCGGCGGTCGGTCGCTCCAGCCCGGCCGCCAGCAGGCCGAGGGTCGACTTTCCTGAATCGGACGAGCCGATCAGGCCAAGAATTTCGCCATGGCGGAGTTCGATCGACACGCCGTCGAGCGCGACGCGCGTCTCGCCGGTCAAGGCCGTAAAGGTCTTGTGGACGTCGGACAGACGGAGCAGCGACTCGGCGGGAGCCAAGGGGGAGGCGGGGGACGGCGCGGCGCGCAGCTGGGCGTTCATGACGGCCTCCGAACGATGGGCCCAGGGCGGGACGCGCCCGAAGCGAAGCAACGAAGCGGAACAGGCTATCGGGACGCGCGGCGAAAGCCGACGTCAGGAACGCCGCTGTTTCATACGCCCGCCATCTCCTGTCTCTCGAATCCGGCTATCAAATGGCGCCGACGGACGAAACAGCGATCCGATGGAATCTTTGTCGCGAGGACACAAGTATCGTTCGGTCTAGCGAACGTGTCAAGGCGCGGACGCGCGCCGCGCCGCTGTCCGACGGTTAAGAGATTTACAATAAGCCCATTGCGTTAAATGACATACCGATGAATGCTTTCGCTGCCGTTCGCTTTCGCGGCGCCGGCCTTCGCCGCCGCGAAAGCAGATCGAATCGTTCTATTTAAAGAACGGATGGCCCCGATCCGACTCAATCCGATCTTTTCCGAGCTGCCGGTCACCGTCTTCGAGGCGATGTCGCGTCTCGCCCGCGAGACCGGCGCCGTCAATCTCGGTCAAGGCTTTCCGGACGATCCGGGACCGGAGGACGTTCGCCGCAAGGCGGCGGAGGCCGTCCTCCACGGCTCGAACCAATATCCGCCGATGATGGGCCTCCCCGAGCTTCGGCGCGCGGTCTCCGACCATTACGCCCGCTGGCAAGGCGTCGCGCTCGATCCGGAGACGCAGGTGATGGTCACCTCCGGAGCGACCGAGGCGGTCGCCGGGGCGCTCTTCGCGCTAATCGAACCCGGCGACGAGGTCGTGCTGCTGCAGCCGATCTACGACGCCTATCTGCCGCTCGTCCGGCGGGCCGGCGGAATTCCGCGCTTCGTGAACCTGGCGACGCCCGGCTGGCGCTTCGACGCCGACGCGATCCGCGCCGCGCTCGGCCCGAAGACGAAGGCGGTCCTGCTCAACAATCCGCTCAATCCCTCGGGCACGGCGTTCGGCCGCGCGGACCTGGAGGTGTTGGCCGAGGCGCTCGCCGACAGCGACGCCGTCGTGCTGGCGGACGAGGTCTGGGAGCACGTCCTGTTCGACGGCCGGGAGCATGTCTCGGCGCTCTCCGTGCCCGGGCTCGCCGAGCGCACGATCAAGATCGGCTCCGCCGGCAAGATCTTCGGGCTGACGGGGTGGAAGGTCGGATTCGTCTGCGCGCCGCCCGACATCCTGCGCGTGCTCGCCAAGGCGCACCAGTTCCTCACCTTCACGACGCCGCCGAACCTGCAGACGGCGGTCGCCTACGGGCTCGGCAAGGACGAGGCCTGGTTCCGGCAGATGCGCGCAGGGCTGGAGGCGAAGCGCGACCGGTTCGCGGCGGGGCTCGCCGCCGCGGGCTTCGCGCCGCTGCCGAGCGACGGCACCTATTTCCTCAACGTCGACCTCGCCCCGCTCGGCGTCGCCGACGACGTCGCCTTCTGCGAGCGCCTGCTGCGCGAGGCTGGCGTCGCCGCGATCCCGGTCTCGGCCTTCTACGCCGAACGCAAGGTGACCACCGTCGCGCGCTTCTGCTTCGCCAAACACGACGCGACGCTTGACGCCGCCATCGCCCGGCTCGCCGCGTTCATGCGCGCCTGACGGGCGCCGGGCTGGGGCTCCTGGAAAAACGCATGGCGCTTTGAACCTCGGCGTTGCAGGCGGCGACAGACGGTCGTCAGGGCCGGATGGCGGCCCTCAAACTCCGAGGAGACGACCATGTTCAAGCTGATTTCGTCCAAGTCCGGCCTCGCCGCCCTGGCCGTGGCGGCGCTCGCGATCGGAGCGTCCGCCGGCGTCTCGACCCCGGCCGCCGCCAAGGGTTGGGGAGGCGGCCACGGCGGCGGGCACGGGCATTGGGGCGGGCATGGCGGCGGCCATGGACACTGGGGCGGCCACGGGCCGCGCTTCGGCTACCACGGCTATTATGGGCCGCGCCGCGTCTACGTCCGCGACTGCTACCGGGTCTGGCGGCGCGTGTTCATTCCTGGCGAGGGCTATGTGAAGACGCGCGTCAGGGTCTGCGATTGAACGCTTCCGGCTCCGGGCTTCCCAACGCCCGGAGACCCGCCCTCGCGGCGGCGTTGGATGACGGCGGCCGACCCGCTGGGGACGCGGTGCAGGTCGGCCGCCTCATCGCGCGCGCTAAAACGCGCGCGATCCCGGTGTTTCAAGTCGTTCCGGCCGCTTCCGTCTGGAAGGCGCGGAAGAGGTGGGACGGCCGCGCTGGGCTTGCTTCGATCATCGTCCGTCCCCGCCGAACCAGATCCCGGCGAGTCGCTCCGACACGTCCCACAGCCGCGCCGCGACGGCGGCGTCCAGCGCCTGCGACGGCGTCCGGGCGGGGGCCGGGGGGCCGCGCAACTCGTTGAAGCGCGCGGCGCCGTAGTAGCCGCCCGGCTTGGCGTCCGGCGCAGTCGCGGCGTAAAGGCTCGGCAGCGCGGCCTGCGCCGCTGGCTGGAACAGGAATCCAAGCCGTCTTCGCAGGAAGCCGGCGACGCTACGCTCGCCTGCTCCGTTCCGGATGAGGTCGGTCGCCGCCACGCCCGGATGGGCCGCGATCGCCTCGACGCCCCAGCCGTCTGCGGCGCTCCGTCGCTGGAGCTCGAAGGCGAACAGCAGGTTGGCGAGCTTTGACTGTGCATAAGCGCGCATCGGCGCGTAGGAGCGCTCCGATTGCAGGTCGGCGAAATGGATTGCGCCCCTCCGCGCTGCGATGCTCGACACGCACACGACGCGAGAATTCCGGGCCTTCCGAAGCAGCGGAAGCAGGGCGGAGGTCAGGGCGAAATGACCGAGATGGTTGACGCCGAACTGGAGCTCCAGGCCGTCGGCGGTGACGCGCCGCCGGGGCGGCGCCATCACGCCGGCGTTGTTGACGAGGATGTCGAGACCCTCCCGCTGGCCGCGCAACCGGTCGCCGAAGGCTTCGATCGATCTCAGGCGCGCGAGGTCGAGCGCTTCGAACCGCGCCTCCGCGCCTTGAGCTTGGCGGTTGATGGCGGCGATCGCCGCCGCGCCCCGCGACGGGTCGCGGCCTGCGAGAATCACCTCAGCGCCCGCGGCGGCCAGCGCCAGAGCGGTCTCGAAGCCTATTCCGCCCGGCCCCGTGACGACGGCGGAGCGCCCACGGAGCGACGGAATGTCGAGGAGTCCCCAGTCCGCCATCCCATCCCCCGCCCCGACGAAAAACCGCACTTCGTGCAATTCGGTATTGCACGAAGTGTGATAATTCAAGGCGCGCCAATCCGTGCCAGGATCAATCGATGGTGAACGAGCCGCAAAAGATCGAAGGGCTGCGGCAGCGGAAGCGCCGCGAGACGCTGCGGCGGATCGCCGACCGGGCGCTCGACCTGTTCATCGCCGACGGCTACGAGGCGACGACGCTCGACGCCGTCGCGGCCGCCGCCGGCATTTCGCGGCGCACGTTCTTCTATTACTTCAAGTCCAAGGAAGAGATTCTGCTCGCCTGGCAGAACGGCTTCGGAGAGTTGTTCCGCGAGGCGATTCTGCGGGAAGGGGCGAACGGCCCGCCCATCGACGTGGTGCGCGACGCTCTGACAAAGCTGATCTCGCGCTACACCACCGACGAGATGATCGCGATCGACCGGCTGATGCGGTCGCACCCGACCCTCATGGCCCGCAAGCAGGCCAAATATGTCGAGCAGGAAGGCGCGGTGTTCGAAGCGCTCTGCGCCCTCTGGCCGGATCCGAACCGCCGCGTCGGGCTGCGCCTCGTCGCGATGGCCTCGCTCGGCGCGCTCAGGCTCGCGATCGAAGCCTGGAGCGCGCAAGGAAGCGTGCGGGCGCCGGCCTGCTATCTCGAAGAGGCGTTCGCCGCGCTGAAGACGGAGATCTGACGGCCGGCGAGTTGCGGTCCTCCGGCGCGCGAGCCACCTTCAGTCCGCGGCGACCGGGCGTTCGGACGCGAACCATGCCGCGCGGGGTGGAGGAGATCGGATGACGCAGGACGACGAGGAGGCCTCGGGCCGAATCGCACGCCGCATCGAGCAGGGCCGGGGGGTGGAGCTCGCCGACCTCGTCATCAAGGGCGCGCGCGTGCTCGACGTCGTGACCGCCACCCTGTTCGAGAGCGACGTCGCGATCTGCGGCGACACGATCGTCGGGACGTTCGCCGAGTATGACGGCGTGCAGACGATCGACGGGCGCGGCCTCACCGTCGTGCCGGGCTTCGTCGACGCGCACCTCCATATCGAGAGCTCGATGCTCACCCCGTTCGAGTTCGAGCGTTGCGTGCTGCCGCACGGCGTGACGACCGCGATCTGGGATCCGCACGAGATCGCGAACGTGCTGGGCGCCGCGGGGATCGACTATGCGCTGCGCGCGGCCGAAGCCGCGATCATGGACATCCGCGTCAATCTCTCCTCCTGCGTGCCGGCCTCGCCGCTAGAGACGTCGGGCGCGCGACTCGAGGTCGACGACCTCACGCCGTTCCGCGACCACCCCAAGGTGATCGGTCTCGCGGAATTCATGAACTTCCCCGGCGTGCTCGCGCGCGATCCCGGCTGCCTCGCCAAGCTCGCCGCGTTCCGGAGCGGTCATATCGACGGCCATGCCCCGCTGCTGCGCGGCAAGGACCTCAACGGCTATCTCGCGGCGGGCATCCGCACCGACCACGAAGCCAACAACTACGACGAGGCCTTCGAGAAGCTCCGCAAGGGCATGAGCGTGCTGATCCGCGAGAGTTCGATCGCCAAGGATCTGCACGCGCTCTGGCCCCTGATCACGCCGGAGACCTCCGCCTTCATCGGCTTCTGCACCGACGACCGGAACCCGGTCGAGATCGCGGCGGAAGGCCATATCGACCACATGATCCGCTGGACCATCGCGCAAGGCGTTCCCCCGGCGCATGTCTACCGCGTCGCGAGCTGGTCCGGCGCCAACGCCTTCGGCCTGCGCGACCGCGGCCTGATCGCGCCCGGCAAGCGGGCCGACCTGGCGCTGCTTTCCGATTACGAAGGGTGCCAGGTCCGCCATGTCATCGCGGGCGGCAGGCTGGTGACGCCCGAGGCGTTCGCCTCGCGGCGGACGACCGCTCCGGTCGGCCTGCGCAGCATGAAGGCCGAGCAGGTCTCCGCCGGAGACCTGCTGCTCAAGGGCAAAGGCGGTCCGCGGCCGGTGATCGGCGTCATCCCGGACAAGATCGTCACCGACAGCCTGACGCTCGACCTCGCCGAGGCCGGGGGCTTCGTCGCGCCCGATCTCCGTCAGGACGCGCTCGCCGTGGCGGTCGTGGCGCGCCACGGCGTCAACCGGAATATCGGCCGCGGCTTCGTGAAGGGTTTCGGGCTGCGCGAAGGCGCGATCGCCTCGTCGGTCGGCCACGATAGCCACAACATCTGCGTCGTCGGCGCCGACGCCTCCGACATGGCGACGGCCGTGAACCGGGTGATCGAGCTCGGCGGCGGCTTCGTCGTGGCGTCGGCGGGCGCGGTTCGCGCCGAACTCGCGCTCCCTCTCGCGGGCCTCATGAGCCTGGAGCCCCACGAGACGGTGCGCGAGCGGCTCGTTGGGCTGCGCGCGGCGGCCGCGGGGCTCGGCTGCGTGCTGTCGGAACCCTTCTTGCAGGTCGCCTTCCTGCCGCTCGCAGTGATCCCGCACCTCAAGATCACCGACTACGGAATGGTCGACGTGGACCGGTTCGAGGTCATCGAGGGCTGAGCTTTCCCGTCGCCGTCGGAGTCGATCTCTCGCTTAATTCGCCGGCATGGCTTGAAACCCGCCGCGCGGAGATCGAAAAGGCGCGCTGCCGCCCCGCGCGGCGGTCCGACGGGTCTGGCGCATGCGGCGACGAAAGAGCGAGGACTGGCTGGCCGGCCTGCCGGCGCGGCGGGTGCTCGTCGTGTCCGACCGCTATCCGCCCGACGATGTCGGCGGGGCGGAGCTCAGCCTGCATCTGCTGTTGCGCGAGCCGGTCCTGCGGGACCAGGTGTTGGTGGCGACCTTCGATCAGACGCTCGCCGAGCCCGAGCGCCGCGTCGTGGACGGCGTCGACGTGATCGCCCTGCCGGCTCCGGCCGCGTGGCCGCTGCATCGGCTGTCCCAACATGAGGTCGAGCGTCTCAAGACCAGGCCGTTCCTGCTGAAGTGGCTCAGCTTCGTCGGCGAGGCGGTCGCGTGCGCGGTGCGCGATCCGAAGGCGCATGGGCCGGCTCTGCTGCTGCGAATCGCGCGGGCGACGCCGCCGGGCGGCATGCGGATGGCGCATTCGACCGTCCCGGAAAGCCGCAGCCCCGCCGACATCCGCGCCATCCTGGACCGGCTGAATCCCGCGCTCGTCCACGCCGACAACGCCCGCTCCATCATGAAGGCGGCGACCGCGCTCGAGGGGCTCGCCACGCCGCTCGTGGCGCTCGTGCGCGATCACCGGTTCACCCGCCTGCGCTTCGATCAGACGGCGGCGCCGTCGGATGGCGCGCCGCCGGATTGGCGCAAGCGCGTCGAGCTCCGCTGCGCCCGCCAGGCGCTCGCCTTCCGCCAGGCGATGCTGCAGCGCGCGACGCGGGTGATCGCGACGAGCGGCTACCTCCAGCGCACCCTCTCCGAGGTGGTCGCGCCGGACAGGCTGACGCGCGTCGCGCTCGTGCCGATCGCCCCTGGCCCGACGGCGCCGCGCGCCCCCACGGCGACCGGCGCCTTCCGCATCCTGCTCGTCGGCTCGCTCACGCCGAACAAGGGACAGACGCATCTGCTCGAAGGCTGGGACGAACTGAGCGCCCGCATTCCCGACGTGGAGCTCGATCTTGCCGGAAGGGGACCGGCGCGCGACGACATACTTCGCCTCGTCCGCGCGAAGGGGGCGGCCTCGAAGGTGCGCCTCCATGGCCGGGTGTCGCCGGCGGAGGTGGCCGAACTCTACGCCGCCTGCGACGTCGTGGCGCTGCCGACGCTGTGGGACGAGCCGTTCGGCCGCGTGTCGCTCGAGGCCGGCGCCGCAGGCAAGCCCGTCGTGGCCTATGCCTCCGGTTGGCTCGCAAACACGGTCGTCGACGGCGTCACCGGCAGGCTTGCGCCCGTCGGCGACCGCGCCGCGCTGATCGACGCGCTGGGCGAGCTGGCGGCCGACCCGGCGCTCAGGGCGCGCATGGGGGTGGCCGGCCGCGAGGCTGCCGCCGCCCATGCGCCGGACAAGCTGGCGCGGCGGCTGCTCTGGATCTGGGACGACGCCGCGCGGAGGCGGTGAACGGTCTGCGTTCGCGCGGCGCGCGTGTCGGTGTATGGGAAGGCCATGACCGGCCTCGCCGACCTCGTCGTCGTCTCCTCGCCCCTGCAATATGTCAACGCCGCCGAATGGCGCCGACGCCGCGCGGGCGGCGTTGCGGACCTCGTTCTTCTGGGCGACAGGGCGGGCGGGGCGGCGGCGATCGACGCGCTCATCGCGCGCGATCCGTCGCTGTGGCGCCGGATCGTCCGCCATCCCGGACGGCCGCAGGGGGCGGGGCCGCGCATGCTGCGGGACGCAGCCGATCTCCGCCATCGCCGCAGCCTGGAGGCGCTGGCGCGAGAGCTCGGCGAGCGCGACGCCGTCGCCTTCGGCGACTTCCGCAACGTCTCGCATCGCGCCTTAGTCGCAAGCGTCCGGCATCGCGAGCTCGTGCTGCTCGACGACGGCTCGGTGGCGCCGCAGGTGGCGGCCGCGCGCCGGGATCCGGCGACCGCGCCGGCCCCGGAGCGCTTCCAGCCGGGCTGGTTCCGCACGGCGCTCGCCCGCGCCGCGTTCGGCGAGCGGGCGCCTCCGGACCCTCCGTCGCTCACCTTCTTCACCGTCTATGGATCGCTGATCGGACCAACCATGCTCTCAGGCGACCGGCTGGAGCGTCACGCCTATGAAGGTTGGCGCAGCCGGTCGGCGGCGGCTCCGCGCGGCGGGGATGTCTGGCTCCTGGGTTCAAACCACGCGGAGGCCGGAATCTGCTCGCCCGACGCCTATCGCGCGCTGATCGTCGACGGCGTCGCCGCCCTGCGCCGGGCCGGTCACGCCGGGCCGGTCGTCTACCGCCCGCATCGCGGAGAGCGCGCGGATCGCGCGCAGACGCTCGCCCGCGAGGCGGGATTGACGCTCGGCGGCGGCGACGGCCTGCCGGTCGAGATCGCCTATCTCGACGCCGCCGTCCGGCCGGCGCGCGTCGTCGTGATCGCCTCGTCGGCCGCCGACACGCTGTCGGTGATCGATCCGGAGCTGCCGATCGCCCGTTTGGCGCTGCCCGACGGCTATCTCCGGCGCCAGCGCGAGCACATCCTGGCGGTCGTCGCAGGCCATGACGCTTTCAACCCGCGCCTGGTTGTCCTAAAGCCTGCCGCCGCGTCACCTTGGACGAATTCCATTTCATGAGCACCGCTTCCGCCGATACGCCCGAGCGCAAGGGCCGCTTTGCAGGCCGCCGCGTGCTCGCGCTCGGCACCTTCGACAGTTTCGTCAAGACCGCCGCCGTGATCGGGCGGATGTTCGAGTCCGAAGGCGCGAGCCTCAAAATCCTGGCGTTGTCGGCCTCCGAGGGCCAGCTCACGACGCGCCAGCTCGAGGCCAACGGGGTGTTCGAGAGCGTCGACGTCGTGGCGGCCGAGACGCTGGTGAAGTCCAGGCTGTTCCGCGATGCCCATGTCGTGATCGCCGTCGTCGACGGCGGACGCGCGCGAGAGCTCTTTCTTGCGCTTGCGACCGCCGATCTGTCCCGCGAGCCGGCCCGGCCGATCGTGGTGGTGGCCTCGCCCGGCGTCGTGCTCGCCGACCATCTCGCGGGCTTCATGAGCCGGGCTCCGGCCGACGTGCTGTGCTTCAACACCGAGGGCGACCGCGATCTCTATCGGGCGGCCGCCGCCGAACTCGGGCTCGATTCGACCAATGCGCTCGTCACCGGGCTGCTCGGGCTCGACAGGAGGCCGTGGTCGCCGCCGGTAAAAAAGGCGATCGTGTTCTTCGAGCAGCCGGTCATTCCGGCGATCCGCATCCAGCGCACCCACCTGCTCGCGAGCCTGATCGATCTCGCGACGCGGTTCCCCGACACCGACGTGCTGATCAAGCTGCGGCACGCGCGGGACGAACGGGCGCATCACTCGGCGCGGTTCCACCTCGAGGATCTCGCTCGCGAGCTGTTCGCCCGCTCCCGGCGGCCGGCGAACCTGCAATTCACCCATGAGCCCGCCCAGCAGCTGGTCGACCGCGCCTCGCTGGTCGCGACGGTGAGCTCCACCATCGCCGTCGAAGCCATGGCGCGGGGCGCGCCCACCCGAATCATCTCGGATTTCGGCGTCTCCGAGGCGCTCGGCACGACCTATTTCGTGGGCTCCGGCTGCTTCGCCACCCTCCGCGAGCTCACGCCCGAGATGGGCTCGGCGGTCGAGCCTGTGTGGCTTGTGGCCCGCTCCGGCGCCGCGGCGCGCCCGGAGCCGATGCTCGACCAGGTCGAGGCGCTGCTCGCGGGTCAGGACCGGCTCGAAGCCGCGCTGCCTTTGCGGCCGCTGACGCCGGCCTACGGCTCGTCCGACTGGATGGCCTTCGCGCTCGGCCGCGGCGGCCCCGCCGCGGTGCACGCCCCGCATCTCGTGGAGAAGCCGCGCCGGGGCCTCGGCATGGTCGCGGCGGTCGCGAGGCGCCTGCGCCAGGTCCGCCGTCCGGCGCCGCGCGGCTGATAGGCCCCCTTGGTACCAATCGGCCGCGAAGTCCTTTAGCCTGCGCTGCACCAACGGAGTTCTGCATGGTCAAGATCGTCGCCGAGATCGGCTGCAATCACATGGGCGAAATCGAGATCGCCAAGCGCATGATCTCGGTCGCGGCGAGCGAGTGCAAAGCCGACGTCGCCAAGTTCCAGAAGCGCAACAACCGGGAGCTGCTGTCGCCGAAGCAGTATGGCGATCCCCATCCGAACCCCGCCAACTCCTATGGCGACACCTATGGGGCGCATCGCGAGGCGCTGGAGTTTACGGCCGAGCAGCACGCCGAGCTCAAGGCCTTCTGCGAAAGCGTAGGCGTGGCCTATGCGACGTCGGTCTGGGACCTGACGTCCGCCCGCGAGATCGCGGCGCTCGACCCCGCGCTGATCAAGATTCCTTCCGCGACCAACCTCAATTTCGAGCTGCAGGGCTGGCTCTGTGATCATTACGGCGGCGAGATCCACGTCTCGACCGGCATGACGACGCGCGCCGAGATCGGCCGGATCGTCGCCTTCTACGGGGAGCGCGGCCGATCGGGGGATCTCGTGCTCTACGCCTGCACCTCCGGCTATCCCGTGGCCTTCGACGAGCTGTGCCTGCGGGAGGTCGAGCGTCTCAGGGCGGACTTCGACGGGCGCGTGAAGGCGATCGGCTTCTCCGGCCACCATCTCGGCATCGCGGCCGACGTCGCCGCGCTGACGCTCGGCGCCGCCTGGATCGAACGGCACTTCACGCTCGACCGCACCTGGAAGGGCACCGACCACGCCGCCTCGCTCGAGCCTGACGGGCTCAGGCGCCTGTGCCGCGATCTCCGGAACGTCGAAAAGGCGCTCACCTTCAAGTCCAAGGACGTCCTCGACGTCGAGGAGGAGCAGCGCAAGAAGCTCAAATGGCAGCCCGGCCTCCGCGCCGTCAGCTGAGCGAGCGGGGAGAGCTCCATGCGTTGCGTCGCGGTGATCCCGGCGCGCGGCGGCTCCAAGGGCCTGCCGCGCAAGAATCTGCGCCCGCTGGGAGGCCTGCCGCTCGTCGCGCGCACGATCGCCGCCGCCAAGGCGGCGCGGCGCGTCGACGCCGTCTACGTCTCGACCGACGACGCTGAGATCGCCGCGGCGGCGCGGGCCGCAGGCGCCGGGATCATTGAGCGCCCCGCGGAGATCTCCGGCGACGCCGCCTCTTCGGAGGCCGCGCTGCTGCACGCGCTCGACGTCCTCGAAGGGGGCGGCTCCGGCGCAGTCGGGACGCTCGTCTTCCTGCAATGCACGTCGCCCTTCACCGGCGCCGACGAGATCGACGCCTGCGTCGCCGCGCTTGGATCGGAGGGCGTGGTCTGCAGCTTCACCGCGGCTCCCGACCACGGCTTTCTCTGGACGACGGGCGCCGCGGGCGAAGCCGTCGGCGTCAACCACGACCACACGGCCCCCCGAAAGCGGCGGCAGGACCTGCCGCCCCAGTTCCGCGAGACCGGCGCCGTCTACGCCATGGACGCCGCGGCGTTCCGGGCCGCCGGCAGCCGCTTCTGCGGCAAGGCTGCGATCGTTCCGACAGGCGGGCCGCCGATCGAGATCGACGACGCGGCCGATCTCGCATTGGCCACGGCGATCCTTCGGTCGCGGACGGAGTCCGCGGACGACGTCCCTCGCGGCGTGAAAGCGCTGGTGATGGATTTCGACGGCGTCTTCACCGACGACCGCGTGCTGGTCGACGAGACGGGCCGCGAGGCGGTGTTCGCCAGCCGCTCCGACGGCATGGGACTGACCCGTCTCCAGAAGCTGACCGACATAAGGCTGCTCATCCTGTCGAAGGAGCCGAACCCGGTCGTCTCCGCCCGCGGGCGGAAGCTGAAGATTGAGGTGCGCCAGGGCATCGACGACAAGCTGCCGGAGCTCGACCGCTGGCTCGCAGAGCACCGTCTCGCGCGCGCGGACGCCGCTTATATCGGCAATGACGTCAACGATCTCGCCTGCATGGAGGCGGTGGGCTTCCCCGTCGCCCCGGCCGACGCCCGCCCGGAGGCGCTCGCGATCGCTCGCTACGTCACGGCCAAGCCCGGAGGGCAGGGCGCCCTGCGCGAACTCTGCGAAAAGCTGATCGAGGCTGCGGCTCGGGACCGCTGACGCCGTCCGCGTCGCGGCGCGGAAATTGCGTAGCCCTCGCAACGAACATCGGCGGCCTAGCGTTTCAACAGGCATTCCGCGCAGCGCCGCGACGGCGTGCAGAGGACAGCAGCATCATGCCCACGTCAGACCCCGCCTGCGTTCCGGCGGATCGGTTTCGCTCATGAAGATCCGCATCGGCTTCGAGATCGTCCACACCTTTCCGCAGCCCACGCCGCTTCTCGCGATGCTGAACGTGCATCCGGCGCGCGACCGCGACCTGCTGACGCCGGATCGCGTGGTCTCATGGCCGCAGGTGCCGATCTCCACTTACATCGACGACTTCGGCAACATCTGCAGCCGCATGACCGCGCCGGCCGGCGACTTCACGTTGTCGACCGACGCCGTGGTGATGGACAGCGGCGCGCCTGACGTAGTGTCGCCCGACGCGCCTCAGCACGCGATCGAAGATCTGCCGAACAACGTGCTCATCTATCTTCTCGGCAGCCGTTACTGCGAGACGGATCGGCTGGTCGGCGACGCCTGGAGTCTGTTCGGCGCCGCGCCGTTCGGCTGGGCCCGGGTGCAGGCGATCGTCGAGTTCGTCCACAATCATCTGACCTTCGGCTACCAGCACGCGCGGGCGACCAAATCCGCCTACGAGGCCTACCAGGAACGCCAGGGCGTCTGCCGCGACTTCGCCCATCTTGCGATCACGCTGTGCCGCTGCATGAACATTCCCGCCCGCTACGCCACCGGCTATCTCGGCGACATCGGCGTGCCGGTCGACCCGGCGCCGATGGATTTTTCGGCCTGGATGGAAGTCTATCTCGGCGGCCGCTGGCACACGTTCGACGCCCGGCACAACCGACCGCGCATCGGGCGCATCGTCATGGGCCGCGGCCGCGACGCCTCCGACGTCGCGCTCACCAACGTCTTCGGCCCGAACACGCTGAAGAGTTTCAAGGTCTGGACCGACGAGGTCAGGGATTAGCGGCCTCCGGCCGCAGCTTCAGCAATTGGTCGATAGTTCATTAACACCTCTCGGGGATGGTCTCTGCCGTCCCGGCGGCGAGGCGGCGTGCGTGCGCGTCTCCACGATCCCGCGCCATCGCGCTGATGCGCGTCGCGTGTCTGCGCGGTCGGGACGCGTGGACGTCGGGCGTGCGTGAGGTGGTATGTTTCCGAAACCCGAATACCCGCTGACCCCCAACAGCCTCGGCTATGAAACGACGCCGCTGGTCAGCGCCAACGGCTTCCGGGAATATGACGCGCGGTGGCTGTTCGGCCCCGAGCTCAACCTGATGGGCGTCCAGGCCGTCGGCATTGGACTGGGCACGCTGATACACGAACTCGGCGTTCGGCCGGAGATCGTGGTCGGCCATGATTTCCGGAGCTATTCCTCCTCGATCAAGATGGCGCTCGCGCTCGGCCTCATGGCTGCAGGAATCCGCGTCCGCGACATCGGCCTCGCGCTCTCGCCGATGGCCTATTTCGCCCAGTTCGAGCTCGACGCCCCCTGCGTCGCGATGGTCACCGCCTCGCACAACGAGAACGGCTGGACGGGCGTCAAGATGGGCGTCGAACGGCCGTTGACCTTCGGGCCGACGGAGATGAGCCGGCTTAAGGAGATCGTGCTGGGCGGAGCCTTCATTCTCAAGGATGGCGGCGCCTACGCCTACGAGACCGATTTCCCGGAGCGCTATCTGAAGAACCTGCTCGACCGGCCGAAGCTGAAGCGCCGCATCAAGGTGGTCGCCGCCTGCGGCAACGGCACAGCCGGGGCCTTCGCGCCGGAGGCGCTGGAGCGGCTCGGCTGCGAGGTGGTGCCGCTGGACGCGGAGCTCGACCACGCCTTCCCCAAGTACAATCCGAATCCCGAAGACCTGAAGATGCTGCACGCCATGCGTGACGCGACGCTCGAGCATGGCGCCGATGTCGGGTTCGGCTTCGACGGCGACGGCGATCGCTGCGGCGTGGTCGACAATGAGGGCGAGGAGATCTTCGCCGACAAGGTCGGGGTGATGCTGGCGCGCGACCTCTCGGCGGTTTATCCCGACGCCCGCTTCGTGGTCGACGTGAAGTCGACGGGACTCTACATGACCGATCCCGTCCTCATCGCGAACGGCGCGGTCACGGACTACTGGAAGACCGGTCATTCCTACATCAAGCGCCGCGTGAGCGAGCTGAACGCCCTGGTCGGGTTCGAAAAGTCCGGCCATTACTTCTTCAACCGTCCGATCGGGCTGGGCTACGACGACGGGCTGCTGTCGGCCTTCGCCGTCTGCGACATGCTCGACCGCAATCCGGACCTGTCGATGGCCGATCTCAGGCGGTCGCTGCCGAAGACCTGGGGCACGCCGACCATGTCGCCGCACTGCGCGGACGACGTGAAATACGGCGTCGTCGAACAGGTCACCGCAGCCTTCCAGGACAGGATGGCGCGGGGCGAGCCGGTCGCCGGCCAGCCGATCCGCGACCTCGTCACGGTGAACGGCGTGCGGGTGACGACGCAGGACGGCACCTGGGGCCTGGTGCGGGCCTCCTCGAACAAGCCGGAGCTCGTCGTGGTGGTCGAGAGCCCCGTGTCGGAGGCGCGCATGCGCGAAATGTTCCATGCGGTCGACGCGGCGCTGCGCGAGCACCCGCAGGTCGGCGCTTACAACCAGACGATCTGACGCCATGGCTCAAACCAAGATCATCCCGATCATTCTGTGCGGCGGCGCCGGCGAGCGGCTGTGGCCATCCTCGCGGGCAAGCTACCCCAAACAGTTCCTGCCGCTGTCGGGGGACCGGACCCTGCTTCAGGACACCGCGCTGCGCGTGTCGGATCCCGATCGATTCGAGGATCCGATCGTAATCGCGAGCGAGGCCCACCGCTTCATCGTGGCGGAGCTGCTCGAACAGATCGGGGTCAACGCCACGATCGTGCTCGAGCCCTGCCGGCGCGACAGCGCCGCGGCGATCGCGGCCGGCGCCCGCCTCGCCGAAATGCGCGATCCGGACGCCGCGGTGCTGGTGCTCGCCTCCGATCACGTCATCCGCGATCCTCAGGCGTTCCTCACCGCAGTCGACGCCGGCCTCGCCGCGGCCCTGCAGGGCCGGATCGTCACCTTCGGGATCGAGCCGACGGAGCCCACCTCGAAATACGGCTACATCCGGCCCGGAGCGGCGATCGAGGGCGCGCCCGGCGTCGAGATCGTCGACGCCTTCATCGAGAAGCCGGATCGGGCCACGGCCGAGCGGTTGGTCGCGGAAGGCTGCTGCTGGAACTCGGGCAACTTCCTCAGCCTGGCGCGGACGCTGCTGGGCGAGCTGAAAGCGCTCGCGCCGGCGATCGAGGGCCCCGCCGTCGCGGCGGCCGAGACCGCGACGCCCGACCTCGCCTTCCTGCGCCTGGACCCCGCGAGCTTCGCCAGGGCCGAAGCCCGGTCGATCGACTACGCCGTCATGGAGAAGACGCCGCGCGCGGCGGTCGCGCGCGCCGCCTTCGGCTGGTCCGACGTCGGCAGCTGGTCGGCGCTCTGGGACATCGCCGAGCACGATTCCGACGGCAACGCCCTGATCGGGCCCGCGGCCGCGGTCGGCAGCTCGAACTGCTACGTGCGCTCCGAGAAGCATCTGACGGCGGTCGTCGGCGTCCACGACGCCGTCGTCGTGACCACCCAGGACGCCGTGCTCGTGACCACCCGGGACAACGCCGACAGGGTGAAGGAGATGGTCGCCGCGCTGAAGGCGAAGGGCGAGCCCATGGCGACCGAGGCGTCGCTCTCCCATCGTCCGTGGGGCTCCTACCAGATCATCGACCAGGGCGGCCGCTTCCAGGTCAAGCGCATCACGGTCAAGCCGAAGCGCAAGCTGTCGCTGCAGAGCCACGTGCACCGGTCGGAGCACTGGATCGTGGTGCAGGGCACCGCCCGCGTGACCATCGACGCGGACGTGACGATCGTGGGCGAGAACCAGTCCGTCTACATCCCGCTCGGCGCGGTGCATCGGCTGGAGAATCCGGGCGTCATCCCGCTGCATCTGATCGAAGTTCAGTCCGGCCCCTATCTCGGCGAGGACGACATCGTTCGTTACGAGGACGACTACCGCCGCGAGTGAGCGGGCCATCCGGCCGCGCCGCGGTGCGTCTTAGCTCTTCTGAAACGGCGCTCCGGTAGGCCATTGTCAGGCGCCTTTCGCGCGGAACATGAGGTTCGGGTGACGAACGACGCGGGCTCCGCCGGACTAGCCATCGTGGGCTGCGGCTACGTCGCGGACTCCTATCGGCGGTGCCTCCGGCTCCACGACGGCGAACTGCGCCTCGTCGGCGTCTACGACCGCGACCCCAAGCGCCTCGCGGCCTTCGCCGCCTGCTGGGGCGACCGGACCTACGCCTCCCTCGACGCCGCCCTCGCGGATCCCGACGTCCGGATCGTCGTCAACCTGACGACGCCGGAGAGCCACGCCGACGTCACCGCCGCCGCGATCGCGGCCGGCAAGCATGTCTATTCCGAAAAGCCGCTCGGCATGACGGTCGGAGAGGCTGAAAACATGCGCGACCAGGCGCGCGCGGCGGGCGTCCGGCTCGCGGCCGCCCCGTGCAGCATGCTCGGCGAAAGCGCGCAGACGCTGTGGGCGGCGGTGCGGCGCGGCGCCGTGGGCCGCGTCGCGCTCGCCTATGCGGAGCTCGACGACGGCATGGTGCACCGCGCGAACTACCGCGACTGGAAGAGCCGCAGCGGCCGCGTCTGGCCGGCCCGCGGCGAGTTCGAGACCGGCTGCACCTTCGAGCACGCCGGCTACGCCATCACCCTGTTCGCCGCGATGTTCGGGCCGGTGCGCCGTGTGACGGCGTTCTCCGCGCTGCTGATCCCCGACAAGCGCACCGATCCCCCGCTGCCCCATCCCGCGCCGGACTTCTCGGTCGGCTGCCTTGAGTTCGACGGCGGCGTGGTCGCCCGCATCACCAACTCGGTCGTCGCCCCCTACGACCACCGCATGCGGGTGGTCGGCGAGGACGGCGTCCTCGAGCTCCGGGAGCCGTGGGACTACGCCTCTCCCGTGCGGCTTCGCCGCGCCTCGCAGAGCCGCCTTGCGCGCCTCATAGAGCGCAAGTTCGGGTCGCTCGGCGCAAGCCGCGTGACGCCGGCCAGGAAGACGCCGTTTCGTGGCGGGCGCGGCGAGCCGACGATGGACTTCATGCGCGGCGTGGCCGAGCTTGCGGAGTCGATCCGGACCGGCCGGCCCTGCCGCCTCGACGAAGATTTCGCGGTCCACGTCACCGAGGTGACCGAGATGCTCCAGCATCCGGATCGCTTCGACCGTCCCGCCGTGGTGCGATCGAGCTTCGCCCCGATCGCGCCGATGGACTGGGCGGCATGACCGAACCGTCTCCGCTCACCGCCCGGCTCAGCACCTGCTCGTTCCGAGGAGATTTCGAGGCCTGCCGGGCGTTGTGCGAGAGCGTCGACCGCTTCGTCCCCGAGACGATCGAGCACTGGCTGATCGTGCCGACGAAGGACCTCGACCTGTTCGGCGGACTGGCCGGCGGCCGGCGCCGTATCGTGGCGGAGGATGAATTTCTGCCGCGCGGCTTCGTCAAGGCGCCCATGCCGTCGCCCGCCGTGCGGAAGCTGCTGCGGCTCCCGCGCCGCAACATCTATCTGACCCCCTTCAGCCGGCCGGTGCGCGGCTGGATCGCGCAGCAGATGATGAAGATCGCGGCGACCGCCGCCGCCTCGACCGACATCGTCGTCCATGTCGACAGCGACAACGTCTTCATCCGCGAGCTGACGCCCGCCCATCTCGTCCGCGACGGAAGGGTCCGGCTGTACCGCAATCCGGAGAAGGTCGAGCTCGACAGCCATCGCGCCTGGCACGCCGCGGCGGCGAAGCTGCTGGGCCTGCCGCCCGGCGACTGGCACGGCGCGGAGTATATCGACGCGCTGGTCGTGTGGCGGCGCTCCGCGCTGGTCGCGATGACCGAGCGGATCGAGGCGGTGACGGGCAAGTCCTGGCAAGTGGCGCTGGCTCGCACGCCGCACTTCGCCGAATACGTGCTCTACGGCGTCCATGCCGACAAGATCATGGGGCTCGACGCGGCCGGCCTGTTCGCCGCTCCGCGCTCCCTCTGCCACTCGCGCTGGTCGGGCGATTTCTCGGGGCAGGCCGACGAGGACGCCTTCGTGGCGGGCGTCGAGCCCG
Source organism: Hansschlegelia sp. KR7-227 (assembly GCF_049446035.1). Taxonomy (NCBI): domain Bacteria; kingdom Pseudomonadati; phylum Pseudomonadota; class Alphaproteobacteria; order Hyphomicrobiales; family Methylopilaceae; genus Hansschlegelia; species Hansschlegelia sp. KR7-227. The sequence continues at coordinate 1,914,846 of NZ_JBMSEA010000001.1, read as the reverse complement.
ACCATGTCTCCTGCCTCGTCCAGTCGACCATCGACCTGCCGCTGGAGCGCCGGCTCGCGCTCTATGCGCGCGTGCAGGCCTATGCGGCGCAGCAGGATTCCGAGCGCGGCTGAGCCGCGCCGGGCTCAGGCCGCCGGCGCCTTCGGCGCGTCGCCCTCGCGATAGACGGGATAGAACCCGCCCGACGACAGCTTGCCGAGCACGCCCGCCCAGCGGAAGCCGTAGTCGGCCCGGGCCGCGGGGCCGCGCAGCAGATGAAGGGGCGCGGCGAGCGCGAGCAGGCCGGCCTGCGCAGCGGCCTTCGCCCTCAGGGTCCATCGCGCCACGGCCGGACGCCGGCTGCGGGCCGCCATGATCGCGACGTAGATCTGGCCGCCAGCGTAGAGCCTGCGGCGCAGATAGCCTTCGTCGCAGCGGTCGGCTGGAACGTGCTCGATGACCTCCGCGCCCGGAAGCCAGCCGAAGCGCAAGCCCCGCGCCTGCAGGCGGCAGAACAGGTCGTAGTCCTCGCCGCCCGCGTGCCCATAGGCCGCGTCGAAGGCGACGCCGCCGTCGAGGGCTCGCGCCGTGCGGAAGATCGAGTTGTTGGTGCCGAGCGTGATTCCCGGCGATTTGCGCGGGCCCATGGCGAACAGCTCATGGCCGGCCGGGGCCGCCACCTCCCGCGAAAACAGGTTGCGGATCGCGGCCGTCGCGCGCTCAGGCGTCTCGAAGGCGGGCGTGACGCGGCCGAAGAACACGTCGTGATCGTGAGCGCCGAGCCCTTCGGCGACCGCCGACAGCCAGCCCGGCGCGATTTCCTCGTCGTCGTCGATGAAGGCGAAGGTCGGCGAGGTCACCGCCGCGAGGCCGGCGTTGCGGGCGACCGAGATGTTCGGCGGATGCGCCTCGACATAGGCGATCGGATAGGGGCTCTCCGGCCGCAGCGCCTCGACCACGGAGCGCGCCGAGCCGTCGTCGCTGTTGTCGGCGACGACGATGGCGACCGCCATCCCGCCCGGCGCCGCCTGCCGCAGGACGCTGAGCAGCGCGCGGCGCAGAGGCTCCGGCCGCCGATAGGTGCAGATGACGATCGTGAGGTCGACCATCGCGTCTCCGAAGCCTAGCGTCTCAGCTCCTGGAGATAGAGACGCAGGATCTTCGGGCTGTCGATGACGTAACGCCGCCACATCCGGCGCGGCTCGGACAGCAGCCGGAACAGCCATTCCAGCCCGCGCTTGGACATCCAGGCCGGCGCCCGGCGGCGTCGGCCGACCAGGAACTCCACGGCCGCTCCGATGCACAGGCCGACGCCGCGCGCGATGCCGCGGGCGCGCAGAGCCTCGGCGAGCAGCTCCTGCTGGGGAGAGCCCACCGCGAGGAGCACGAAGCGCGCAGGATGGGTTTCGATGAAGTTCACGGTGGCGTCGAACGCTTCAGGATCGGTCAGAAGCCCCATTGGGGCGTCGAAATGACGTGCGTTCGTCAAGGAGGCCTTGGCGACGAGCGCCTCAAACAACTGCGCGTCGCCTCCCACCAGCAGGACCGGCGACGAGCGGTCGAACTCCGGGGCCGACAGCAGACTGACGACGAGATCGGCGCCGGGCGTCGCGGGCAGGGCGAGGCCCCTGGAGCGCGCCAGCGCTTCCACGATGCGGCTGTCGTTGAGGCAGAGCCACGCGTTGCGATAGGCCGGCGCGACCTCTTCGTCGGTGTCCGCGATCCGCACGACATGCGCGACGTTCGGGGTGACCACCGAGGCGAACGGCGCCTCCGCCTGCCGCGTCAGGAGCAGCGACACGACGTCCGGCATCGTCAGACGGTCGAACGAGACGCCCAGGAAGCGAAGCCGCGCCGGCTCGTCGACGCCGCTCTGATCGTGGGAGATCAGCGCGAATGACGCGTTCGGCGCCGGCATGCTGAGGGCGTTCATGGGGTCGGTCCGGTCTTTCGGTCGCGTCGATTGCATTCTCAACCACCGTCACGATCATTTCGCAAATGCGAAAAAGCTTGGGCTCTGCTCACTAATAGCATGGCTAACAAGGCGATGTTGCAGAAGGCCAGTCCCCGCATGAAGAGCGTGGCCTCCGTGAAGTTATGAAGCAGATAAAGCAAGAGTATGAGCCCGAGCATGCCGACGGCCGCGCGTTCGGCGGCGCCCGCGCTTCCGGCTGCGACATATCGCAGCGCGGTAAGGCCGCGTCGAGCGACCACCAGCACGCCGAGAATCGTGGCGGGCAGGCCGATATGGAGCCAGAGCTCGAGATAGCCGTTGTGAGCCTGGTTGATCGTGCCGATGTCGACGTCGCCGAGCCAGGTGCCGGGATCGAGCCGCTGCAGGGGATCGTTCGCTTCGCCGACGTCCCAGAAGGCGCCGTAGCCATGACCGAGCCACGGCCGCTCCAACGCGGCGTTCAGCGCGAAGGACCAGAGCTCGTCGCGGCCGGTGAAGGTCGCGTCTCCCGTGACGGCCGCCACGATGAGCAGCGGATCGAAGTCGAAGGCGGCGAAGATCGCGAGCAAAAGCGCCGAGGCGAGCAGGCCGGCGCCGAGCACCAGGAGGACGAAGCGCGCGCCGATCCACTCGGCGAGCGCGAAGACCGCGACGATTCCGAACGCGAGCGCGGTGAGCGCGATCGAGGTCTTGCTCTTGGTCAGAACGAGGAAGAGCAGCGCGGGGAGGAGCGCGGCCAGTCCGACCGCCACGGATCGGGCGCGCGACGCGCCGAGGATCCAGGTGGCGGCGACCACGACCGCGAGCATGGAGACGATGCCGGCGACGTTCTTCTGGCTGTAGATGCCGCGCACGCCGATGTCGGTGATCGCGACGCCCGGCGCGACCGCCGTCGCCACGAGGTTGAGCAGCACGACCGCGGTCAGGGTCCCGAACAGAACGCCGTGCAGCCGTCTGAGGTCGGTCGTCCCGGCGGCGATCGCCGCCGCGGCGACGGTGAGGAACACGAGCAGCAGCGCGCGGCGGATCGTGAGGGCCGGATAATCCGACCAGACGACGCTCAGCAGGCAGAAGCCGACCACGGCGGCGAGGCCGAGATTGGCGCCCAGCAGCGCGAGCGCCGCCGTCCGGTTCACCCACAGGACGGCGAGCGCCAGGCCGAACATGCCGAGGACCGCGATGCGGTCGAGCGAGCTGCCGTCGACGCGCTGCGCCGCCGAGGGATCGCCGAACGGCTGGGTGCCGATGAAGACATAGGCGAGGAAGCCAAGCAGCAGCGCCAGATGGAGGCCGCCGCCCACGCCGCGCCGCGCCGCGGGAGCGGTCCTGGTCGCGGGGATGGTAGCGTCGCTCATGCTCTGCCGCTCCGGCGAGGAGGTCGGGACGCAGCGCGGGCCCCAGCGGGGTTCGATGGCCGCGACATGCGCGCCACAGCGCGCCGACGGCGCGCTTCGTGACCAACTCTAGCGTTCTCAGCGCCCGATTAGGAGGGCGGCGGGCTTAAGGCGATGTTAAATCCCGCGAGCAGTAGTGTCGGAGCGAGGAAGCCCGCAGCCGATGGACGTCGTCTCGATCGTCATTCCGACCCTCAACCGGCCGCAGCCGCTGCGCCGGGCGGTCGAGAGCGCTTTGGCCCAGGCGCGCCCGGCCGACCTCGATATTGAAATCCTCGTCGTGGACAATTCCGCCGACGGCAACGCGCGCGCCGTTGTCGACGCGTTCCCTGCGATCTCCGGCCTGCCGGTTCGGTACGTCGCGGCGCCTGCGCCCGGCGTCGCCAACGCCCGCAACGCCGGCGTCTCCGCGGCGACCGGCCGCTGGATCGCCTTCCTCGACGACGACCAGGAGGCCTCCCCCGGCTGGCTCGCCGCCCATGTCGCGACCGCGCGGACGACCGGCGCGGACGCCGTCTTCGGTCCCGCCGAGGCGCGCGCCGAGGACGGACGCGCGATGGGGCCGTTCGGGCCGTATTTCTCCCGCGCCATCGACCGGCCGGACGCCGCCGACATCACCGATCTCAGCGCCTATGTCGGCACCAACAATTCGATGTTCGACCGGATCCGCTGCCTTTCAGACGATCCGCCGTTCGACACGAGCCTCAATGAATTCGGCGGCGAGGACAGCCTGCTGCTCAAGCGGCTTGTGATCGCGGGGCGCCGCTTCGCCTGGTCGGCGGAGGGCGGGGTCGTCGAATGGGTGCCGCCGCGGCGGCTCAACTGGGCCTATGTCCGAAAGCGCAAGTTTCTGAGCGGCCAGATCCGCAGCTTCGTGCCCCACATGCTGAAGCCGACCCGATGGGGGACCATCGCGCTGTGGATGGCGGTGGGCGCCGCACAGGCCGTCGCGGCGGGCGCGATGGCCGCGGCCTTGGCGCCGATCGACAGGACGCGCTCGGCCAAGGCGCTGGCGACCGCGTTCGGCGGCCTGGGCAAGATCCTGTGGATGCCGCGTTTCCGTTCGGCGATGTACGGATCGGGCCTAGTCTCTTGAAGCGCGGCCGCCCTCCGGCGGCGTCCGTCAGCCGCCGCACGGCGCTGGCCGGCGGGCTCGCGGCGCTGGCGGCGCGGCCGGCGGCCGCGAAGGCCGCATCGCCTCAAACGATCACGATCCGCGACGATCGTCCGGGCCGCCCGATCAGCCCGCTGATCTACGGCTCCAACGAGATCGGGGCGATGGACGGCGGTCCGCTGTCCGCCGATCTCGACCGGGCCGCCGGCGTCACCGCCCGACGGCTCGGCGGCAACCTCATGACGACCTACGACTGGGCGACCAACGCCTCGAACGCCGGCAAGGACTGGGAGCAGGCCAACGGTTTCTTCCTGCCGGACGCCCTGAAGCTCGACGCAGCGGCGCGCCGCGAGCCTTTCGCGGTCGTCGACGCCATGCACCGCGCCACCCTCGCCATGGGCGCGCGCAGCTTGGTCGCCGTGCCGCTCGCAGGCTTCGTCGCGGCCGACGCGGACGGCGAGGTCGCCTCGCGCGACGCCGCGCCCTCCGCCCGCTTCAAGCCGGTGCGATGGACCGGCGCGACGCCCGCGGCCGCGCCGATCGACCCGACGGTCTGCGACGCGCCCCAGCTTCTCGCCCGACTGGTGGAGCGCTATGGCGGCGCGGGTTCCGCGGAGGGGATCTACGCCTATTCGCTCGACAACGAGCCTGGGCTCTGGGCCGAGACCCATCCGCGGATCGTCCGGGCCAAGCCGACGATCGCTGCGTTGATGGAGCGCTCGGTGGCCGCTGCGCGCGTCGTCAAGGCGATCGATCCGCAGGCGCAGGTCTTCGGCCCCGCGAGCTGGGGGCCGACCGAATTCGCCACCTTCCAGGACGCGCCCGACTGGCCGGCGCACCAGCGCTTCGGCAGCTTCCTCGGCGCCTATCTCGACGGCTTCCGGCGGGCCTCCGAGCAGGCGGGCGTGCGGCTGCTCGACGTCCTCGACGTGCATTGGTACCCCTACAGCCGGCGTGGAGACCTGTTCCGCACGGAGGATCCTTCGCTCGCCTCAGCTCTGCTCGACGCGCCGCGCAGCCTGTCGGAGCCTGGCTTTTCCGAGGACAGCTGGGTTCCGCGCGCGCTGCCCGTCGGAAGCGGCGGGGAGGGGGTGACGCTGCCGCTGCTCCCCTCCCTGCAGCGGCTCGTCGACCGGTGGTTTCCGGGCACGAAGATCGCCGTCACGGAGTTCAATTATGGCGGCGCCGGAGCGGTCGCCTCCGGCCTTGCGCTCGCGGACGCGCTCGGGCGCTTCGGCGTAGAGGGCGTGCATTTCGCAAGCCATTGGGGGAGCCTCGCGGGCTTTCTCGGCGAGGCCTACCGGCTCTATCGCGCGCCCGACGCGGCGGGCGGCCGGTTCGGCGATCATTCCATCGGTCTCAAGGGCGCCGGCGGGCCGGGTCTCGCCGCCTACGCCGCCGGAGCCGCGGCGGAAGAGGTCCCGTTGCGACTTGTCGTCGTCAACAAGACCGAAGCTCCGCTCGCCGTCGATCTCGGCTTCGCGAGCGGACGCACGCTCAGCCCCCTCGCGGTGACCGGCTTCGACGCGTCGCAGCCCATGGAGTCCGCCGTCGACGAGCGGCCCGAGCCGGTCGACGGCGGCTGGCGGATCGTTCTGCCGCCGCGGTCCGCCCGCCGCTACGCCTTCGGCTGACCTGCGCCGACGCTGCGCGCAAGGCCGTCGCGAAGGCCGATGGCGGGCCGAAAGCTCAGGAGCCGCTCGGCCGCCTCGGTGGAAAAGGTCGCGTCGCGGGCGAACAGCGCCATCTCGCCGGAGGTCGGGGCGAGCGCCGCGGCCCGAAGGCCGGGCAGACCGAGCCGGCGCCACGCCTTGGCGGGCAATGAGAGCGCGCGGCGAAAGGCGATCTCGCGCGCGCCGACGGGCCTGAGCGGCGGCGCGCCGATCGCTTCTGCGAGCGCCGCGAAATAGGCGCGCCAGGACGGCGTTTCCGGCCCGACGACGTTGAGCGCGTCGGCGCCCTCCAGTCCCGGGGCACCTCCTGACGTCAGGGCCCGGACCGCCTGAGCCGCAAGTTCTGCGACGTCGTCCACATGGACGAGCGGCGCGGAGCCGCCCGCAGCGGCGCCGAAATCGCCCCAGGCGCCGGCCTGGATGCGATCGGCCATCTTGTCGACCCAGAAGCGGCTGCCGCGCCCATAGACGACGCCCGGCCGCAGCAGCAACGCCCGCCGGCCTGCCGAGGCGTCGGCCGCGACCCAGTCGCGGATCAGCCGCTCGCAACCGGCTTTGGCCTCGCCGTAGGAACCGAGCGCGCCGACCGGCCCGTCCGTCTCGACGATGCGGCCGGCGCGCTCGCCATAGACGGCGATCGAGGAGAAATGGACCAGGTCCCGCACGCCCGCGTTCGCCATGGCGGCGAGCAGGCGGCGGCACTGCGGGACCATGTCGGCGTCCGGGCCATAGGCGGCGTGCACGACCAATCCGGCGCCGGCGACGGCCGCCGCGACCTCGGCCTCGCGGTCGAGGTCGCAGGCGATCGGCGCGACGCCCGGCCGGCCGACAAGCCACGCCGGCGGCGCGGAGCGGCGGACGCCTGCGCGCACGGCGAAGCCCTGGTCCGCGAGGCGGCGCGCGACGGCGGCGCCGATGAAGCCCGCGGCTCCGGTGACGAGGATCTGAGAAGTTTCGGACGCGACCATCGGGGATCAGGCCTCCGCGCGGTGGGGTCGGACCGCCGCAGCCAGCGTCGTCAGGGTGTCGCGCGCGAACAGGGCGAGCAGCGCGACATAGAGCACGGCGCCGAGCGGGACGGAGATGAGAAGCGAGGTCAGGTCGCCCGAGGAGCGCAGCGCCGCGCCCAGCACCGCGACCGCGACCCCCATCCCGCCCGCGAGGATCCAGGCCGGCAGGAAGGCGCCGAGCCGCGCGGTCCGCGACCATGAGAGCAGGCGGTTGGGCAGGCCGATCGCGATCGCCGCCTGAACCCCGTCGCCCACGAGGCGGGCGAGCCCCACGGCGATCGGACCGAGCGCGATCGCGGCGACAAGGGCGACCACGGTCGCCGCGAAGCCGACGATGCTCGACATCAGCCCGAATTCGGGCCGCCCGCTTGCCGACAGCGCGGTGAAGATCAGGCGCGCGGGGACCGCGATCGCTCCGCCGAGCGCGAGGCAGGTCGCGATCTTCGTCGCCTGCTCCCAGCCGGGTCCCGCGACCACCGGCAGCAGCGCGGGCGCGACGGCGGCGAGGCCGACGAAGATCGGCGTGATGACGAAAGCGGTGCGCGACGCGATGGTGGAGGCGCTGTCCCTGAGCCGGGCGGCGTCGGCGCCCGCGAAGAAGGAGAAGGCGAGGTTGTGCGCGATGGCCACGATCGCGCCGCGGATGGGCTCGATCAGGCGCATCGCCATGTTGACGTAGCCAAGCGTCGTCACGCCGTAGAACACGCCGACGATGTTGTTGAAGGCGAGATAGGTCAGGTTGTCCGCCAGCCGGTCGAGGAAGGAGAAGCCGGCGAAGCGGCCGATCTCCTTCAGCCGGGGCGTGGACCAGCGCGGCCGTATCACCGCCCCGAGCCGCATCTGCAGAAGCACGGCGCGGGCGATCATCACGAACAGGCGGACCGCGATCAGCGCCCAGACCGCGGCCCCGGCGAAGGCGAGCGCGAGCGCGAGCGTCACGCCGATCGCGTGGCCGGCGAGATTGGCGAAGGCGACGTCGTTGAACCGCCGGCGCCGTCGCGCGAGCGCGGTCGCGATGTCCGTGTGTCCGCTGAAGAACATCGAGAGCGACGCGACCGGAAGCAGCAGGGCCATCTGCGGTTCGTCATAGGCGGCGCCGAGCGCCATTCCTGCCGGCACGGAGAGCGCGAGCAGGGCGAGCCCGACCGCCCATGACGCCGCGAGCGCCGCCTCGAGATGAGAGCGGCGCAGGCCGCGCTTCTGCGCCAGCGCCTCCTCGAACGGCGTGCCGACAAACACCGACATCACGGCGACGACCGTGAGGACGAGCGCCGTGATTCCGAAATCGCGCGGCGAGAGCATGCGCGACAGCACCGCCGTGCTGCCCGTGAGGAGCAGGATGCGGCCGACGGCGTCGGCTCCGGCCCAGCCCACCCAGCCGAGCACCCGCTTCGCCGGGCCTGCGTCGTGGCTGGACGTCATTGCGCCGCCAGCACGCTCCGGGGGCGCGGCGCGGCCGGATCCTCGACCCCTCCGTCGACCCTGGCCCTGCTCAGAGCCTCGGCCAGAGGGCGCTTCGGCGCCGCGCTCGCCGGGCGGATCTTGCCGGAGCGGCCGATCGCGACCATGGCCCAGAGCGCGACGCAGGCCACGCCGATGAGCGCGCCGAGCGCCGCTCCCAGAACGGCGAAGACGACAAAGGCGACCAGCCGCGAACCGCCTTCGGCCGGCAGCGCCACCGAGACGATCCGGAGATTGATGGCCGAGATCCGGCCGAACTCGTCGGCCTCGCGCGAGCGCGCCTCGAACGCCGCCAGCAGGTCGCGGTTCGCCTTGACCTCCTGCTCGAGCGCGCCGAGCTCGATCTGCGACTTGCGCGCCTTGGACACCTCGGCTGAGAGATCGGCGACGGTGCGGGAGATCGCGCGCTGCTCGCCGCGAGCGCGTTCGACCTCGACCTTCGAGGCCTCGCGGATGCGGTCGAGTTCGGATTTGATGCGCCGCTCGATCTCGTCGACCCGGCTCTGCGCGCTGGTGAGCGCGGGGTGGCGCGGACCGAGGTTCAGGCGCAGGTCCGCGAGGTTCTCGCGCGCTGCGCTGAGGCGCTCGATCAGATAGGACAGCGTGCGGATGTCCTCGGTGGCGGTGAGAGCCCCGACCGAGCCGATGTCGCGCTTGGCCTTCTCCAGTTGGTCGACCCGCGCGACGGCGCGGGCCAGACGATTCTGCGAGGCGCCGAGTTCGGTCACGGCCTCTTCGAGCCGCTGCTCCGAGACCAGCTTGTCGCCGGTCACGAGCAGGCCGTTCGCGGCGCGGAAGTTCTCGACCTTGACCTCGGACGCGTTCAGTCGCTCGCGCAGGGCGGCGAGCCGCCCGTCGAGCTCCGAGGTAAGGCGTCGGCCGGCGTCGGCGCGGGTCGCCGCGTCCTCCGCCATGAACGCCTTCACCACCGCGTTCGCGATCCGGGCGGCGAGTTCGGGCGTGCGCGCCGTCGCGGTGACGTCCACGAGGAAGCTGCGTTCGCCGCGTTTCACCGTCAGCATGCGTCGGAGCGCGGTCAGCGCCTTGGCGTCGACCGGTTCGCCGTCGGCGCCGAGGCTCGGACGCAGGTCGGTCGCGCCCTGCGCCGGCGCCTCCTCGCCGTCCGCGACGGGCTGGAACGCCGGATCCTCCGCCAGCTTCTCCTCCCGGATCACCCGGGACAGGACGCGCTCCGAGGTCAGGAGCTGCATCTGGCTTTCGACGAAGTTGATCGCCGAGTTGGCGTCGAGCTGGCTGTTGACCATCTCGTTCTGGAACACCTGCAGGTTCCGGGGATCGATCAGAAGCTGCGCGGTCGAGACGAAGCGCGGCGGCAGCGCCGAGCGGACGGCGAGCCCGGCGAGCGCGCCGATCACGGCGAGCGCGACGATCAGCCAGGCGGCGCGGCGCAGATAGGAGGTCAGCACAGCGAACGCGTAGGGCCACACGCCCGCGTCGGCCGGCGCGACGGGGCGGGCGCCGTCCGGATGTCCTGCGTCGCTGACCGTGCTGCCTGCCATTGTCCGCGATGTTCCGCTTCGCGCGCCGCGGCCGGAGCCGGAATGGACTCTCCCGCGCGGGGCGTCGTCAAAGGTCGCTCGACAGCGACCGCGACCCGGCCTCAAACTTCCATGGTAATCTTAATTTTTCGTGGGACGACAGGGCGGTTAAGCGGCCGCGCCCGACGGCTCGCCCGGCCTGCCGGTCCGCCGACGATGACGTCGTGACGCTTTTGCGGTATCTGCGCGGGAACCAACGGACGTCGGCCCTCCCATCAGCCGGACGGACATGGACCACCAGCGCGCAAACGGGCCGTCGCCTTTGATCGATCGATCGCCATCGCTTTCCGAGCCGTCCAAGGTCTCCGCCGCCCGCCGCTTCTCCGTCGCGCCGATGATGGATTGGACCGATCGGCATTGCCGGCTGTTCCACCGCTCGCTCACCCGGCGGGCGCTGCTCTACACCGAGATGGTGACGACGGGCGCGGTGCGGTTCGGCCCGCGCGAGCGGCTGCTCGGGTTTTCGGCCGAGGAGCAGCCTGTCGCCGTCCAGCTGGGCGGGTCTGAGCCGCAGGAGCTCGCCGAGGCCGCGCGCATCTGCGAGGATTTCGGCTACGCCGAGGTCAATCTCAATGTCGGCTGCCCCTCCGACCGCGTGCAGGACGGGCGGTTCGGCGCCTGTCTGATGGCCGAGCCGGAGCGGGTCGCAGCGTCGGTCGCCGCGATGAAGGCCGCGGTCGCCATTCCCGTCACAGTGAAGTGCCGGATCGGGATCGACGATCAGGACCCCGAGGAGGCGCTCGACGCGCTCGCCGACGCGGTCGTCGCAGCCGGTTGCGACGCGCTGATCGTCCATGCGCGAAAAGCATGGCTGAAGGGCCTGAGCCCGCGCGAGAACCGTGACGTGCCGCCGCTCGACTACGATCGCGTGTTCCGCCTGAAAGCGCGCTTCCCCGCCCTGCCGGTTTCGATCAATGGCGGGATCGGTTCGCTGGACGAGGCCATCGCGCTGCTGCGGCCGCGCGACGGCGTGACGCTCGACGGCGTCATGCTGGGACGGGCGGCCTACCAGAATCCCGAACTTCTTCTTGGCGTCGACGCGCTCGTGTTCGGCGCGGAGCCGTCGCACGCCCATGCGCGCGAGGCGGTGACAAGCCTGTTCCCCGCGATCTCGCAACATCTCGCAAAGGGCGGCCGCCTTTCGAACGTCACCCGCCACATGCTCGGCCTGTTCGCCGGAAAGCCCGGCGCGCGGGCCTACCGCCGGCTGCTGAGCGAGCAGGCGCCGCGTGAAGGCGCAGGGCTCGACGTGCTCGCGCGCGCGCTTGACCTCGTCGACGATCGGGAGATTGTGAGCGCCGCCGCCTGAGCGGCCTCCTCCCTCGGCGCGGAACCTCCATCGATGAGCATCTTCGCGTCGATCCCGGTCGACGAACTGGCGTCGCTCGGCGTCGGGCTGGTGTTCGCCGGCGTGATCACCGGCGTGCTCGCGGGGCTCTTCGGCGTCGGCGGCGGCGCCGTGATCGTGCCGGTGCTGGCTTCGCTGTTCGAACATCTCGACATGGCCGAAGGCTTCGAGATGCAGCTTGCGGTCGGAACCTCGCTCGCGATCATCATGCCGACATCGGTCCGGTCGCTGCAGGCCCATCGCGCGCGCGGCGGAGTCGACATGGCGGTGCTGAAGGCCTGGGCGCCCGGGATCTTCGTCGGCTGCGTGGTCGGCGCGGCGGCGGCCTCCTATGTCCGCTCCGACTGGCTGAAGCTGATCTTCGCCGTCTTCATGCTGCTGATGGCGGGACGATTGCTGTTCGCGAAGGCGAGCTGGACGATCGCCGACGATCTTCCGGGCCGCGCCGGCATGCTGGGCTACGGCCTGTTCATCGGGATCATCTCGTCGCTGATGGGGATCGGCGGCGGGACCTATGGCAGCCTGATCATGACCCTGCACAACCGGCCCATGCTGCAGGCGATCTCGACGTCCGCCGGGCTCGGGGCGCTGATCTCGATCCCGGGAACCCTGTCGTTCATAGTGGCGGGGTGGCCGCACCAGGCGGAGCTGCCGCCGCTCTCGCTCGGCTTCGTCTCGCTGATCGGCATTCTGCTGATGGCGCCGATCGCGACCCTGGTCGCGCCGCTCGGCGTGCGTCTGGCGCACGGGCTGTCGAAGCGCGCGCTCGAGACCTCGTTCGGGCTCTTCCTGGCGTTGGTCTCGGCCCGCTTCTTCTACGACTTCCTGACCTGAGTCCGATCAGGGCACGTTGACGCCCATCGAGATCAGGACATCCCTGCCGTAGACGTAGAGCAGCGCGACCGCGACGATGATCGCGAGCCAGAGCGCGATCGCGCGGAGGGCGGCCTGTCCGCCGCCCGGGCCCGCGTAGCGCCGGAGCAGGCCGGGGCCGATCCACACCGCGAGGCAGATGGCGGCGATCGCGCCGGCCCAGCGCTCGTCGGGGAAAGCGCCGAAGCCGCCCGCGAGATCGGCGACCACGAAGGTCACGATCGCGGCGAGCACGACTCCAAGGAGAATCTGCGCGGTTCCACCCTTCATTCGGCATGCTCCCGGCGGGGGCCGGCGACGCGCGCGGCCTGGCGGCGGACCGGCAGCAACGTGCGCATCACCCGCTCGCGCTCCTCGGGCGAAAAGCGCGCCCATCCGCCGATTTCGGCGAGCGTGCGGTAGCAGCCCTCGCACCAGCCGGTGGCGGGATCCATCACGCAGATCGAGACGCAGGGCGATTTGATCGGGCGGCTGTCGAGCATCGTCGCCTGATGTGGCCTGGCGGCGGTCGACGCGCAAGCGACGTTCGCGTCAGGAGGCCGCCGCGACCAGCGCGGCGAGCGCCGCGATTTCGGCGAGCTCCGCGACCGCGCCGCAGACGTCTCCGGTGTAGCCGCCGATCTGCCGGCGCGCGAGGGCCGTGACGGCGAGCGCCGCGAGACCCGCGACGACGATCGCCGCTCCGCCGGGCCCGAACCCGCTCAGGGCGAGCGTCGCCGCGGCGCCGAGCGCGCAGCCGCCCGCCACGGCGCGCGGCGAGGGACGCGCGGCGGCGCCGGCGCCGTCAGGCCGGGCAGGGGCGAGCAGCAGCGTGGGAAGCAGGGCGAGCGGCCGCGCGAGCGCCGCCGCCGCGATGAGCGCCGCGGCGGCGCCTCCCGGACCGAGTCGTTCGCCGAGGGCTGCGATGAGCGTGACGCGGGCGATGAGGGCGAGCGTCAGCGCCGTGACGCCGTAGGAGCCGACATGGCTGTCGCGCATGATGGCGAGCTTCGCCTCGCGCGTGCGGCCGCCGCCGAAGCCGTCGGCGACGTCGCAGAGCGCGTCGTGGTGGAGCGCGCCCGACAGGATGGCGGCGACCGCCACGGCGAAGGCCGCCGCGGCGAGCGGCGGCAGGCCGAGCGCCAGCACGAGGCCAAGCGCGGCTGCGGCGCCCGCGCCGACCGCGGCGCCGGCGAACGGCGCGGCCGCCGCCACGCCGTCGAACACGCGCGCCGCCGGCGATCCCAGCCCGTCGGGGACCGGCAGCCGCGTGAAGAACCGCAGCGCGTCGACGCCGGCGTCGAGGGCGACGCGCGCCGCGCCGCGGCTCGCCGTAGGAGGGGAGGGAGGAGAGGTCATTCGGCTCCGACTGCTGGCGCCCGGCCGTGCGCGCTCCATCCGTGAAGCGCGCCCATGGAACGTTTCTCTATGGGGACCGGCGTTTAGCGCAACTCTTTCCGTCGCGCCGAGGACCGCGTGGCGGCGCCTTCCACGGACCGGAGCAGCTCCCCGCTCATTCCTGGCCGCCCAGCCCGGCGGCGACACGCCTGCGGGAAAGACGGCGCAGAGCGGGCGGCTTGGCGCGGGACGCCCCATCCGCTATCCCCGCGTCTCAGTCACCCTCACGGAACAGACATGGCTCGCGCGCCGCAACCCCTGCCGGAGACACCGACCGGCCTGCCTTTCGACGACATAAGGGCGCTGCTCGCGAAGCTGCCCGGGCCCGACGGCGAGGCCGTCGCGCGCGTGCGGGAGCGTGAGGCGCAGCTCGTCAAGCCGGCCGGCTCGCTCGGGCGGCTCGAGAACCTGACCGAGTGGCTCGCCGCCTGGCAGCGCAAGGCGCCGCCGACGGTGGCGCGGCCGCTCGTCGCGGTGTTCGCCGGCTCGCACGGCGTGGCCGCCCGCGGCGTCTCGGCCTATCCGGCGTCGGTCACGCGGCAGATGCTCGACGCCTTCGCGGCCGGCCACGCCGCCATCAACCAGATCTGCTCGACCTTCGACATCGGCCTGAAGGTCTTCGACCTCGCGACCGAGAAGCCGACGCCGGACATCTCGGACGCGCCCTCCATGAGCGAGGCGGAATGCGCGGCCACAATGGCCTACGGCATGGAGGCGATCCATGGCGGGATCGACCTGCTGGTCGTGGGCGAGATGGGCATCGCGAACACCACGGTCGCCGCGGCGCTCGCCAACGCGCTGTTCGGCGGCGAGGCGGAGGACTGGGTGGGGCGCGGCACCGGCGTCGACGACGCGGGCCTCGCCCGCAAGGCGGAGGTCGTGCGGGCGGCGCTGCATCGCCACTCCGGTCATCTGGCTGATCCTCTGGAAGCGCTGCGCCGCGTCGGCGGCCGGGAGTTCGCGGCGATGGCGGGGGCGATCCTCGCCGCCCGGCTGGAGCGCGTGCCCGTGGTGATCGACGGCTTCGTCGCAACGGCGGCAGCCGCCGTGCTGCATGCGCTCGACGCCAGCGCGCTCGATCACTGCGTCATCGGCCACCGGTCGGCGGAGGCCGGCCACAAGCGGCTCCTGAAGCGGCTCGAGATCGAACCGGTTCTCGATCTTCGCATGCGGCTCGGCGAGGGCTCCGGTGGCGCGCTCGCGGTCGCGATCATCAAGGCCGCGCTCGCCTGCCACACCGGCATGGCGACCTTCGCGCAGGCGGCGGTGTCGGACAAGCAGCCGGGCTGACGGCCCGAATTCTCAAAAGGCGAGGCGCGACGCGTGGCCCCGGCGAGGGTCAGCCAGCGCGGCGCAGCGCCGCGCCCGGGGCCTCGGCGCGGTTGCGGGCGGGCGTCGCCTTCTCCGGCACCGGGGCGAGCGCGTTGACCACGCGGCTCGCCGGCAGCGTCACGATCACCTCGGTGCCTTCGCGCAGGCGGCTCTTGAGGGAGAAGCTGCCGCCGTGCAGATCGACCAGCCCCTTGACGATCGGCAGGCCGAGCCCTGCGCCCTGTTCGGCCGTCTTGATCGCGAGCGTGCCCTGGCCGAAGGAGGCGAGCACGGTCGACATTTCCTCCTCCGGAATGCCGGGCCCGGTGTCCGCGACCGACAGATACTGCCCGCCCGACGCGGTCCAGCCGACCTTGAGCCGGATCTCGCCGCCCTGTGGCGTGAACTTGATGGCGTTCGACAGCAGGTTCAGCGTGATCTGCCGGAGCGCGCGCTCGTCGGCCCAGACCGGCGGCAAGTGCGGCTCGATGATCTCGCGGATGGTGATGCCGCGGTTCTTGGCGCGCAGGTTCAGCAGATGGCGGCAGTCCTCGACGATGTAGCCGAGACGCACGCTCTCCTCGTTGAGCTCGTAGCGCCCGGCCTCGATGCGGGAAAGATCCAGGATCTCGTTGATCAGATTGAGCAGATGCTCGCCGCTCTGGTGGATGTCGGCGGCGTATTCCTTGTAGGTCGGGGTCGCATGCGCGCCGAACACCTCGGACTTCATCACCTCGGAGAAGCCCAGGATGGCGTTGAGCGGCGTCCTCAGCTCATGGCTCATGGTGGCGAGGAAGCGCGACTTCGCGAGGTTCGCCTCCTCCGCGCGCCGGCGCGCCTCGTCCGAGTTCGCCTTGGCCTGCTCGAGCTCGCCGATCAGGGCGTCCTTTTCGGCGCGGAAGGCGAGGGTGTCGACCGCGCTGCGGTGGAGGCGCTGGGCGAGGAGCAGGAAATAGAGCTCGGCCCCCGCCGTCATGGCGGCGATGGCGCTGGACGCGGCGTCGCCCTTCAGGAAATAGGCCGTGACGACGATGAGCGCGATCGGCAGCGTCGCGCCGCAGACCGCGATCGGCACGCTGGCGGCCAGCATCGTCGCGACGGCGACGCCGACCAGCATCACGAACAGGGACACCACCTCGGCCGCCTCGCCGGCCTCGACGACCGAGCCGATCAGCACCACGATCGCGCCCCAGGCGAGGCCGTTCACCGCTTCCGCGGCGCAGAACCGCCAGCGCCAGCGCGTGACCTTGCGCGGCTCGCCCGGGGTGCGCAGATACTGCCGGGCGACGGCCACGACGACCGCGTGCCCGGCGGCGACGCCGAGCAGCCAGCTGAGCGCGACCGGAACAGGGATCCAGATCGCCGTGAGCGCGGCGATCACCGCCGAAAGTCCGAGCACGACGGGCGCGGCGGAGATCCGGTTGCGGGCGTAGACGCGTGCGAGCTCGACGTCGAAGGCCGGCGGGGAGCCGGACGACGAGGTCAGCCGTTCGCGCGCCGCGCGGACCTTCGCGGTCACGAGGCGACGCCGATCGGACGTTTCGCTCGACCGGCGGTCCGCCAGCGGCCCGGCCGGGAGGTCGAACATGTCCACGATTTGGAAGGCCCGCCCTAGCCAACGCTGCTCTTGAGGTTTCGGATCATGGCGCACAAAGGCTTAAGACGATGCTGACGCGATCATTCCATTTGCGATCCGTCGCGGACCGGCCGCGCCATGGTTTGACGCCGTGACGGAGCCGTCTCTCGACGCGCTTCTCGCCCGCGTGCGGGCGTGCACCATCTGCCGCGATTCGCCGCGCGGACGGCCGCTCGCGCACGAGCCTCGCCCCGTGGTGAGGGCGGAAGCCTCCGCCCGCATCGCGGTGTGCGGTCAGGCGCCGGGCACGCGGGTCCATGCGAGCGGCGTGCCCTTCACCGACCCGTCCGGCGTGCGGCTGCGGGGATGGCTCGGCATGAGCGACGACGAGTTCTACGACGCCTCCCGCGTCGCCGTCGTGCCGATGGGCTTCTGCTTTCCCGGCCTCACGCCGGACGGGGCGGACCGGCCGGCCCGGCGGGAATGCGCGCCGGTCTGGCGGGCGGCGGTGTTCGCGGAGCTGCCCGACGTCGAGCTGGTGCTCGCCGTCGGGCGCCAGGCGCAGCTCTGGCACCTCGGCCCGGACGCCGGACCGAACCTCACCGAGGCGGTCGCCGACTGGCGACGGATCGTCGCGCGCCCGGTCCACCCTTGCGTCGTGCCGCTGCCGCATCCGTCCTGGCGCAACAACGCCTGGCTCAAGCGGAACCCCTGGTTCGACGCCGATCTCGTCCCAGTTCTGCGCGTCCTGGTCCGTGAGAGCCTGGAGGGCGCCCGACGCGCCAGCGTTCCGCGCAGGGTCGCGGCCTGTCCGCCGTGACAGGGGCGACAACGGATCGAATGGCGTCGAAAAAGGAGTTCTCCGCTCATGGTCAGAATCCACCTGGCGGCCAAGCCCTGTCCGACACGCGGTGGCCTCGCGGCCGCCCTCGCCACAGTTGCGGTCATCGCGTTCGCCGGGCCCGCCTCGGCTCAGCCGGCGGCCGGAGGCGACGCCGCCGCCAAGCGCGTCGAGCAGCGGGCCGATCGCATGCTCAAGGTCTTCGCCCGGCTCGACAAGAACAAGGACGGCGCGATCGACTCGACCGAGCTGGAGAAGCCGCGCGAACGGGCGTTCGCTCGCCTCGACAAGAACAAGGACGGCGTGCTGGACGCCGAAGAGATCAAGAAGGTCCGCGACCGCCGCGCCGCCCGAAGCAAGAAGCCGGCGCCGGCGCGCGACGCCTTCGACAAGGCGGACGCCGACAAGGACGGCAAGGTCACCCGGGCCGAGTTCTTCGCGGTGCGTCCGCCGTGGTTCGCCCGCGCCGACGCCGACAAGGACGGCAAGCTGACCAAGGCCGAGCTCGACGCCTTCCTCGACAAGGCCCGGGACCGCGCCGCGAAGCGCGCCGAGCCGGCCGCGACGCCGCCGGCGCCGTCCGCCGACAAGCCCGCTCCGGCGGACGGAAAGGCGGGCGACAAGCCTGACGCCGGGGATGACGGCGCGGCCGACGGCATGGATGATGGCGGCGACGACGGCGCAGACGCGCCGAAATAGGCCGGCGCGGGGGGGAACGGAGTGCGGAATGATGGCGGCCCTCGGAGCGACGAACCTCGCCGTGGTCGGACGCCGCGTGGCGGACAGTGACCCGCCGCGCCCGCAGCCCGCGGCTCCGGAGGACGACGACGCGCTGATGGAGCGTGTCGCCGCCGGCGACGAACGCGCCTTCGCCCGCCTCGTCGCGCGGCACGGGCCGCGCGCCCAGGCGCTGGCGCACCGCTTCACCGGTTCGGCGAGCGACGCCGAGGAGGTGGTGCAGGAGGCGTTCTGGCGGGTGTGGCGATCGGCCTCCCGCTGGCGGCCGGGCGGGGCTTTGTTCTCCACCTGGCTGCACCGGGTGGTGGTGAATCTCTGCGTCGATCACGAGCGCAGGCAGAAGATTCGCCGCTTCCTACCCTTCGCCGACGCCTTCGACCCGCCGTCGGACGACGTCGACCAGGAGCGCAGCCTCGCCGATCGCGACGAGGTCGCGGCGGTCCGAATGGACATCAGGGCGCTTCCCGAGCGACAGCGCGCCGCGTTGCTGCTCTCGGCCGACGGCGAACGCTCCAACGCGGAGATCGCGGAGGCGCTGGAGACGACCGAGAAGGCCGTGGAATCGATGCTGGTGCGCGCGCGCCGCGCGCTCCGCGCCAAGCTCGCAGGACGCGAGGAGACGTGAGATGACGACGATGACCCTCGACGCCTTCGCCGACCGGCTCGACGCGCTCGGCCCCGATCTCGCCCGCTGGCCTTCGGCCGAGGGGGCCGCGGGGCGGGCCCTGCTCGCGCGGTCGGCCGAGGCGCGCAGCCTTCATACGGAGGCGCGCCGGCTCGGCGCGCTGGTGGCGCGGGCGGCCGAGGCCGAGACCCCCAACGGCCTCGTGTTCCGCGTCGTCGCCGATGTCGCGGCGCGGCGTCGCGACCGGCTGGGCTGGTTCGGCTGGCTGACGGGTTCGCCCGGCCGCTTCGGTCTCGCCGGGGCGAGCTTCTGCGGGGCCGCGCTCGCGGCCGGCGTCGCGCTCGCGATGATCTCCGGACCCGCCACGGCGAGCGCCAATCTCGACCTCGGCGCGGCCTTCGAGGTCTCGCTTCTCGACGGCGACCTCTGAGGATGGCGCGGCGACCGCATGGTCTGGTCTACGGCGCGCTCGCCGTCTCGCTCGCGGTCAATCTGATCGGCGCCGGCTATCTCGGCTACGCGAGCTGGCAGCCGAAGCCGCCACGTACGGTCGAGAGCACCATCGGTTTCGTCTCAGGCCGCTACGCCGGTCCCATCGGCGAGTCGATCCGGGCCCGGCTCGAGGCCGAACGCGCCGCGCTCGGAACCGCGCTCGAGGAGATGAAGGCGGCGCGGCGCGCCACCCGCCAGGCGATGGCCGCCGAGCCCTTCGACCGCGCCCGCCTCGACGCGCTGTTCGAGGAGGCCCGAGCGAAGGCCGTGACGTTCCAGCGGCTCATTCACGGCGCGATCGCGGACGCCGCGGAGAAGGCCTCGCCCGCCGACCGCGCCAGACTGGACCGCAGCGGCGAAGACTGAGCCTCACCCCGCGCTGCGAAGGTGCCGCGTCATGCGGCGCTCCAGCCCGTTCCACGTTCTGCGGACGATCTCGACGAGCGCGAGATAGATCAGCGCCGCCCACACATAGACCTCGAAATCGACCGAGCCGGAGAACGCCCGCTTCGTCGCGCCCATGAGGTCGACGACGGTGACCACGCTTGCGACCGAACTCGCCTTGATCATCAGGATCACTTCGTTGCCGAGCGGCCGGAGGGCGATCAGCAGGGCCTGCGGCGCGATCACGCGGGCGTAGGCCGACATCGGTCCGAAGCCGAGCGCGCGGGCGGCCTCCGTCTGGCCGGCTGGCACCGCGCGCAGCGCGCCGGCGAGAATCTCGGCCTGATAGGCTGCGGTGTTCAGGGTGAAGGCGATCACGGAGCACCAGAACGGGTCGCGGAACAGGACCCAGAGCCCGGCGGATCGGAGCGCCGCGCTGAATTCGCCGGCTCCGTAATAAAGGAGGAAGAGCTGCGCCAGCAGGGGCGTGCCGCGGAAGAACCCGGTGAATCCGCGCGCCGCTCCGCGGACGAGCGGGCCGGCGTCGATCCGCGCGAGCGCGATCGGCCAGGCCAGAGCGAAGCCGAGCGGGACGGTGAGGGCGACCAGCGCGAGGGTCGTTCCGAGCCCTTTCAGCACGGCCGGGCCGTAGCGGGCCATGAGCTCGGCGTCGAGGCCGAGGGCCGCAGCCGCGGCCAGGACGGCGTGCCCGAGCGCCTCCATCGCTATACGCCCGTCCGGGCGAAGCCCCGCCCGGCGCGGCGCTCGAGCGCCGCCGCCACGGCGCCCGAGGCGATCGACAGCGCGAGATAGATCAGGCAGGCGACGAGATAGAAGGCGAAAGGCTGCCGCGTCGCGAGCGCCGCGACGTTCGCCTGCCGGGTGAGGTCGGCAAGCGCGATGACGGAGACGAGCGAGGTGTCCTTCAGCAGCACCAGCCAGGTGTTGGCGAGCGCGGGCAAAGCGAGGCGCACGACCTGCGGCAGCACGACCAGCTGAAAGGTCGCCGCGGGCGACAGGCCGAGCGCCTCCGCCGCCTCGCGCTGGCCCGCCGGCACGCTCCGGATCGCTCCCGACAGCGCCTCGCTGGCGTAGGCGCCGAACGCCAAAGCGAGCGCGATCGCGCCGGCCCAGAAGGCGTCGACGTCGGCGGCGAAGCCGGAGGGAGGAAGGCCCAGAGCCTGCTCGCACGCCGCGATCAGCCGGCTCACGAGACGGGGAAGGCCGAAATAGACCAGGAATATGGTGAGCAGTTCCGGCAGCCCGCGGAACACCGTGCCGTAGACTTCCCCGAGCGCGCGGAAGCCGCGGCTCCGGGCGTTCTTGAGCAGGGCGGCGCCGAGGCCGATCGCGAGCCCGACGGGCAGGGCGGTCAGCGCCAGTCGGACCGTGACCCAGGTTCCGGAGGCGAGCTCGTCGCCCCATCCGGTCGGTCCGAAGGCGAACAGCGCGAGAAGCTCGCTCACGGCGGGGGGCAGTCGGGACGCCGGGATCACCGGGGAAGGCTCAGTAGATGTCGAACGGGAAGTACTTGGCGTTTATCCGGGCGTAGACGCCGCTCGCCCTTATGTCGGCGACGCCCTTGTCGATCAGCGTCTTCAGTTCGGAATCGTCTTTCCGAAGCCCGGCGCCGATGCCGTCGCCGAAATAGTTCGGGTCGGAGACCTCGGCGGCGGCCTGACAGCATTTGCCGTCCGCCGACTTGTCGAGCCAGTCCAGCATCACGAACTTGTCCGCCAGCACCGCATCGAGGCGCCCCGAGGCGAGGTCGAGATTGGCCTCGTCCTGTGTCGGATAGAGCCGGATTTCGGCTCCTTTCTTGGCGTAGATTTCCTCGAGATAGCGGGCGTTGACGGTCGAGGACTGGGCGCCGACGGTCTTGCCCGACAGCGCCTCGGGCGTGACCGTCTGACCGGCGTTCCGCCTGTCGATCACGAACAAAGACGGCGACTGGTAGTATTTCTCGGAGAAGCCGATCGTCTTGCGGCGCTCGTCGGTGATCGACATCGAGGCGAAGATCGCGTCGTACTTGCCGGCGAGCAGTCCTGGGATCAGCCCGTCCCAGTCCTGGGCGACGAAAGCGCAGGTCACCTTTTCGGCCTCGCAGATCGCCTTGGCGAGGTCGATCTCGAACCCCTGGATCGCGCCGTCGGGGCCGATGAAATTGAAGGGCGGATAGGCGCCCTCCGTGCCGATCCGGATCGTCGTCCAGTCCTTGGCGGCGACCGGCGCGACGGCGGCCGCGAGGATGACGCCCGCAAGCAGCGCGCGACGGACCGACAATCGGCGCGCAACGCCGCGCAATTCGGTGCAAGCCATGCCGTCACCCCAAGGCCGGTCCCCGCGTCCGCGCCGCAGCCGGCGAGCCTGAGCTTTCCACCGCGCCCCTTCACGCGCAATCGAGGTCAGGCGCCGCGAAACGTCGCCTTCAGCGCGGCGAGGTCGTCCGGCGTGTCGACGTCGCGGAAGCGCTCCGCGAACCCGACCTCGACGGCCCCGAGCCGCGCCAGCGCGCGCTTCGGCGACTGGACGCCGCCGGCGATCAACTCGTCGAGCGCGGCGAGGCTCGCGACCGGCCAGAGCGCGTGCAGGGGCTCGACGCCGTCGGGACCGGAGGCCGCCGCGGCGCCGTCGCCTGCGGCCGCCGCCAGCCGGGCGACGAGATCGCGCGGCGGCGCGGGCGCGTCGCCGGGGATGGTGGCGAGATGGCTGACGCCGCCGATCTCCGCCGTCCATCGGAGCCCCGCCCGGACGCCGCCGAGCGGCCCCTCCGGCCCGTCGGCCGGGTCGGGCAGGACGGTGAGGCCGAAGCCCGCGAGCCGAGCCGGGTCTCCGTTCGCCGACAGCGCGAGCGGGCCGACCTGTCCGCGCAGCCGCTCGAGCGCGTGCGCCAGGATCGGGCGGCCGTCGGCGAGGACGAGCAGCGCCTTGTCGGCGCCGCCCATGCGGGTTCCGCGCCCGCCCATCAGGACGAGGCCGGCGATGGCGCCGTTGCGTTTCGTCGTCATGGCGCCGATTTGACCTCAAGCCCGGCCAAGGTCCATAGCGCGGGCGTATTCCCTGAGGAGATCGAGACATGGCCGTGACCGAGGACGACGTCAGGCGGGCTCTGAAGGCGGTTCCGGCCCCCGACGGCGCGCCGAGCCTCGCGGATTCCGGCGCGCTGTCGAAGATCGCGGTCATGCCTGGCGGACGGGTGATCTTCTCGATCGAGACGACGCCGGACCGCGCGGGCGCCGTCGAGACGATCCGCAAGGCCGCCGAGGCCGCGGTCAAGGCGGTCCCGGGCGTCTCCGACGTGCTGGTGGCGCTGACCGCCGAGCGCGCGCCGGGCTCCGCGCCCGCGCCGAAGCAAGCCGCGCCGGCCTCGCCGATGATGGCCCGCGGCGCCCGCGGGGCGCCGGAAGGGGCGGCCCCTCCGGCGCGGCCGGCCGGCGGCCCCGGACCCCAGGGCGCCGGCGTGCCGGGCGTCCGCCACATCATCGCGATCGCCTCCGGCAAGGGCGGCGTCGGCAAGTCGACGACGGCCGCCAACGTCGCGCTCGCCCTGAAAGCCCAGGGGCTCAAGGTCGGGCTGATGGACGCCGACGTCTACGGCCCCTCCGTGCCCACTCTGTTCGCCCTGCACGACCGGCCGGAGGTCGAGGGCAAGATGATGAAGCCGCTCGAGAAGCACGGCCTCAAGATCATGTCGATCGGCTTCCTCGTGGACGCCGGCACGGCGATGATCTGGCGGGGGCCGATGGTGATGTCGGCGCTGACGCAGATGCTGACCGAGGTCGCCTGGGGCGAGCTCGACGTGCTCGTGGTCGACATGCCGCCCGGCACCGGCGACGCCCAGCTCACCATGGCGCAGCGGGTGAAGCTGTCGGGGGCCGTGATCGTCTCGACCCCGCAGGACCTTGCGCTCGCCGACGCCCGCCGCGGCGTCGCGATGTTCCGCAAGGTGGACGTGCCGATCCTGGGGATCGTCGAGAACATGAGCTATTACTGCTGCCCGAACTGCGGCCACCGCGCCGACCTGTTCGGCCATGGCGGCGCGCGCGCCGAGGCGCAGGCGATGGGCGCGCCCTTCCTGGGCGAAATCCCGCTCGCGATCCAGATTCGCGAGGGCTCCGATTCCGGCGCGCCGGTGGTGGCGGCCGACCCGACCGGCGAGCATGCGCGGGCCTACGCCACCATCGCCGAAGGCCTGTGGCGCCGCCTGACGCAGGGCGCGCCGGGCCGCGCCTCGCCGCGGATCGTCATCGAGCGGTGAGCTAAGAAGCCGCCGTCGGAAGGCGGCGGACGTCTTCGGGCGGCGCCGCGCTCGGCGCGTCCATGAGGCCGAGCCGGGCCGCCATGACAGGGCGTTCGGGCCCCCCGACGAGATCGGCGAGCGTCTTGCCGTCGAGCACCGCCAGAAAGGCCTGCAGCGCGTCTCCGATGAGGCGCTGCAGACGGCATGCGTCGATCAGGGCGCAGCCCGGCCCGTCCGCTTGGAAGCAGGCGACGAGCGCGAGGTCGTCCTCCGTGAACCGCACGACCTCTCCGACATTGATCTCGCCAGGCGCGCGTCCGAGCCGCAAGCCGCCGCCCTTGCCGCGGGTGGTCTCGACGAACCCTCCGCGACCCAGATTGTGCACGACCTTGACCAGATGGTTCTCGGAGATCCGATGCGCCTGCGCGATCTCCCGGATTGACACACGTCGGTCGCGGCGGAGGGCGAGGTATATCAGGACCCGCAGGGCGAAGTCGGTGTGCAGGGTCAGGCGCATCTGAAAGATATATACGCTTTACACCTTTTGAACAGGCCGCTAGAAGGTGCATCGTCAATGCACCTTATGGAGAGCGCCATGCCCCGACAGCTCAGCGAAAACGCCATCGGCGTCGTCAAAGCGACGGTTCCGGCGATCGAGACATACGGCCTCGCCATCACCCAGCGCATGTATGAGCGGATGTTCGAGGACCCGGACATTCGCGGGCTCTTCAACCAGTCGCATCATGGCGATACCGGCTCGCAGCCGAAGGCGCTCGCCGCCGCCGTGCTCGCCTACGCCAAGAACATCGACAATCTGGCCGCGCTGACGGGCGCCGTGGAGCGCATCGCCCAGCGTCATGTCGGCCTCAACATCCTGCCGGAGCACTATCCCTTCGTGGCCGACGCGCTGCTCGGCGCGATCAAGGACGTGCTGGGGGCTGCCGCCACTCCCGAGGTGCTGGCGGCCTGGGGCGAGGCCTACTGGTTCCTCGCGGACATCCTGATCGGGCGCGAGGCGACGATCTATGGCGAGCACGCGGCGGCGCCCGGCGGCTGGACCGGCTGGCGCGATTTCGTGATCGCCGAGAAGCGCCGCGAGAGCGACGTCATCACGTCGTTCGTGCTTCGGCCGGCCGACGGCAGGCCGATCCTGCGGCACAAGCCCGGGCAGCACCTGACCTTCTGGCTAGACATTCCCGGTCACGCGGCGCTGAAGCGCAACTACAGCATCTCCTCGGCGCCCAGCGACGATCACTACCGGATCAGCGTGAAGCGCGAGCCCCAGGGTCTGGTCTCCGGCTGGCTGCACGATCAGGCGGCGGTCGGGACCATCCTCAAGACCGCGGCTCCGGCTGGCGAGTTCGTGGCGCCGGATACGCTCGAGCGTCCGCTGGTGCTCGTCAGCGGCGGCGTCGGCGTCACGCCGCTCCTCAGCATGCTCGGCGCGCTCGCGTCGGCCAAGCCGCGCCATCCGCTCCACTTCGTCCATGCCGCGATCTCGGGCGCGACCCACGCCCTGGGCGCCGAGGCTCGAGCCTTGGCCGAGGCGTCCGGCGGCTCGGTTCGCGTGACGACCTTCTACGAGACGCCCGGGGCGAACGACGTTCGCGGCGAGGCCTATGACGAGGAGGGCAGGGTGACGGCGGCCTGGCTGGCGGCCAACACGCCTCTCGCCGGCGCCGACTACTACCTCTGCGGCCCTCGGCCGTTCCTGCGGGCGGTCGCCGGCTCGCTGCGCCAGCATGGCGTGCCGACGGAGCAGATCCGTTATGAGTTCTTCGGCCCGACGGACGAAGCGCTCGCGGCCTGAGCGTCGAGGCGCTCTCACCCGTCACGCCGGGAGGCGCGCCGCGCATTCGTCCGTCCCAAGGCCCCAAATGCCGCCATCCAACAAAGATCAACTTGTTCTAATCTGATCACGCGCTGGAAAAACGCATGATGTCAAAGGCTCTTACGGCCCGATTGACAGAGCCGTGAGCGAGGTTTCCGGTGCGCCGAAAGCGCCCCTGGGCGTGCCGAGGAGACCGACGATGATCAGAAAATGGGCGGCGGCGCTGGCGGGCGTCGGGTTGAGCGTCGTTCTCGCGGGCTCCGCAGTCGCGCAAGGGCCGGCCCCGAAGGACGTGGCGAAGACCTACGCCGACGTCGCGCTCGCCATGTATGGCGACGCGGTGATTTCGGCGAAGGATCTCTCGGCCAAGATCGACGGCTTCCTGAAGGATCCGACCGACGCCACCCTCGCCGACGCGCGCAAGGCGTGGGTCGCGGCCCGCGCGCCCTACCAGCGCACCGAAGGGTTCCGGTTCGGCAACCCCGTGGTCGACGACCTCGAGGGCAAGGTCAACGCCTGGCCGCTCGACGAGGGGCTGATCGATTATGTCGATTCGACCTACGGGGAGACCTCGGACGAGAACCCGTATTACGCGCTGAACGTGATCGCCAACCCCAAGCTCAAGATGGGCCGCAAGACCGTCGACGCCTCGAAGATCGACAGGAAGCTGCTCACCTCGCTGCAGGAGGCCGGCGAGGTCGAGTCGAACGTAGCTACCGGCTACCACGCGATCGAATTCCTGCTGTGGGGGCAGGACCTCAACGGCACGGGGCCGGGCGCCGGCGACCGCAAGGCGACGGACTACGTCCAGGGCGCAGGCTGCACCAACAAGAACTGCGACCGCCGCGCGCAGTATCTCAAGGTCGCGACCGACCTGCTGGTGTCCGATCTGACCGCGATGGAGAGCGTCTGGGCCCCGAAGGGCAAGGCGCGCAAGGCGGTTCTGGCGAAGAAGGGCCCGGCGGCGCTGGCGCCGATCTTCACCGGCCTTGGCAGCCTGTCCTATGGCGAGCTCGCCGGCGAGCGGATGAAGCTCGGCCTCATCCTGCACGACCCGGAGGAGGAGCACGACTGCTTCTCCGACAACACCTACAACTCCCATTACAACGACATCGTCGGGATGCAGGACATCTGGCTCGGCAAATATGCGCGCCTCGATGGGACGACCGTCGAAGGGCCGTCCCCGAAAGCCTATGCCGAGGCCAAGGCGCCGGAGGAGGCGAAGCGGCTCGACGCGCTGTTCGCCGACACGGTCGCCAAGGCCGAAATCATGAAGGCGAAGGCTGAGGGCGGCATGGCCTACGACCAGATGCTGGCCGAGGACAACGCCGAGGGGAACAAGATCGTGCAGGATTTGATCGACGCGCTCGTCGCCCAGACCCGCGGCGTCGAGGCGGTGGTGGCGAAGCTCAACGTCAAGATCTCCGTCGAGGGCTCCGACAGCCTGGACGCGCCGGAGAAGGTGACGCAGTAAGGGCGCTCCGCCGAACGGAATCGCGCTCATGACAAGGCGTCATGGTCCGGCCCGACCGGACCATCCATGTCAGGCGTGGCGCTCTGCGCCCGGCATGGGTCCTCCGGTCAGGCCGGAGGACGACGCGGCGCTGTCGTCGCCCGGCGCGAGGCTCGGACAGGAAAGAGTGTGAGGGCGGCATGATCACGGCGTTCGGGCAGTCGGGCCGATGAGCTGCCTCTCCCGCCGCGCGGCCCTCGGCGGCGGGCTTGCGGTCGCAGGCGCGGCGCTGCTGTCGGGGAGGGGCTTCGCGAGGCCGGCCGCCTTGCCGCCAAGAACGACGGCCCCGGCGACGGGCGAGCGGCGTCTGTCGCTGGTCGCGGCCGAACGGTCGGCGCGCCTGCTCGGGCCGGAGAGGCCGGCGACGCCGGTCTGGAGCTACGGCGAGAACCTGCTCGACGTCGTCCGGATCCGGCTGGGCGAGACCGTCGTCGCCGAGCTCGACAACCGATTGCCCGAGCACACCGCGATCCACTGGCACGGCCTCAGGATTCCGAACGACCAGGACGGCGTGCCCTATGTCACGCAACCCCCGGTGAAGCCCGGCGAGCGCCACGGCTACCGCTTCACGCCGCCGGACGCCGGCACCTTCTTCTTCCACCCGCATTGCGACACCGTCGCCCAGCTCGGCCGGGGCCTCGCGAACGTGCTGATCGTCGAGGGCGACGAGACCGCGCCTTACGACGCCGACCTGATGCTGACGCTCAAGGACTGGCGGATCGACGAGCAGACCGGCGCGTTCCTGGCCTTCTCGACGCCCCGCGGGGCGCTCCGGGCCGGCACTTTCGGCACGGTGCGCAGCGTCAATGGCGGACCGGCGCCGCGGCTCAGCGTGCCGGCGGGCGGCGACGTCCGGCTGCGGCTGCTCAACGCCGACTCGACCCGCGTCGGCGACATCGGCGTCGAGGGGGCGGAGGCCGCGGTGATCGCGATCGACGGCAACCCGGTGGCGCCGTTTTCCCTGAAGGACTGGCGCCTCGGCTCGGCGATGCGGCTCGACCTCGTGGTGCGCGCGCCGGCGGCGGGGAAGGAGGCGCGGCTGATGGACTTCTTCGCCGCCGAGCCCGTGCTGCTCGCGACGCTTGCCGGCGAGGGCGAGGACCGGCCGCGCCGCGCCTTCGATCCCGCGCCGCTCACCCGCTCCGCCGTGCCGGAGCCGAAACTGAAGGGCGCCGAACGGCTGAGCTTCGCCTTTGCGACCGCGAGCACGCGGAAGACCGCGCTCGCGGTCGCAGCCGACGACGATCCGCTCGCCGCCGCCATGCTCGACAGCCTGTGCGCGGCCACGACGACCAACTGGACGATCAACCGCGAGGCCTGGCCGGCCGGCGACCATTCGCGCCTGCCGAAGCCGCTCGCGCTGCTCCGGACGGGCCGGACCTACGTCGCCGAGCTCTCGAACGAGACGCCGCACGTGCATCCGATCCATCTGCACGGCTTCACCTTCAAGGTGCTGAAATCGTCGAAGCGCGCCCTGCCGGTCCATTTCGCCGACACCGTGCTGCTGACGCCGAAGGAGCGCATCACCATCGCCTTCGTCGCCGACCGCCCGGGCGACTGGATGATCCACTGCCATCTGATCGAACACCAGGAGACGGGGATGATGGGCTACCTCAAGGTCGTATGATGGAGGCGCGGGCGTGCTTCGAGACGGCGCTTCGCGCCTCCTCAGCATGAGGACGCCGGAAGGATTCGAACCACGGGAACGGGGCGTCGGGCCTGGGGCCGCGGGAGACGTCTCTACCCCGCCCCTCATGCTGAGGAGCGCCGCGCAGCGGCGCGTCTCGAAGCACGCAGGCGTTATCCTCCTCCGCCTCGCCGCGCTCTCGCTCGCCGCGGGCGCGCTCGGGGCGGGCGTCGCAGCCGCGGCGACCGGCGGGCTCGACGTCGCGATCGGCAATGCGGTGTTCGACCGGATGTGGGCGCAGGCGCCGGCCTCGACGCGAAACGCGGACGGGCTCGGCCCGCTGTTTTCGGCCCGCTCCTGCGCGAGCTGCCACGCGGCGGGCGGCGGCCGGACGACCTTCCGGCTCGGACGCGACGACCCGGCGGCGCATCCCGGCCTTGTCATCCGCCTCGGCGACGCCAAGGGGCGTCCCGACGCGACCTATGGCGCGCAGCTGCAGCCCAAGGGCGTCGCCGGCATAAGCGGGGAGGGGGCGGCGTCGGTCGCCTTCGCCGCGGCGTCGCACGGGCTCCCGCCGCGGCCGGAGTGGAGCGTGCGCGACTGGGGCTACGGCGCGCCGGACGGCGCGACCCGCGCATCGCCGCGCGTCGCGCTCTCGCTCGACGGCGTAGGAATTCTGGCCCGCGTGCCCGAGGCCGCGATCCTCGCGCGCGAAGACCCCGACGACCGCGACGGCGACGGCGTCTCGGGCCGCGCGCACCGCATGGCGACGCCGGACGGCGAGCGGATCGGCCGCTTCGGCTGGAAGGCGACCGAGCCGACGATCGAGGCGCAGGCGGCCTCCGCCTTCGCGCTCGACATCGGGCTGTCGACGACGCTGCGTCCCGATCCCGCCGGCGACTGCACCGCGGCCGAGGCCGCCTGTCGGGCCGGGCCGCACGGCGCGGCGCCGGGCGAGCCGGAGGTCGCGCCGCAGCTGATGGCGAGCCTCGTCGCGTTCTTGCGCGCGCGGCCGGCTCCGGAGCCGGCGAAAAGCGGCGGGCAAGGCCGACGGCTGTTCGCCGCGGCCGGCTGCGCCGCCTGCCATGCGCCCGAACTGCCGCTCGACGGCGGCGGGACGGCCGCGGCCTATACCGACCTGCTGCTGCACGACATGGGCGCCGGTCTCGACGACGGCATGGGCGAGGGCGCCGCGCGGAGCCGGGAGTGGCGCACGGCGCCGCTCTGGGGCGTCTCCGCCGCGCTGGCGCAAGGCTCGGGATTGCTGCATGACGGCCGGGCCGCCGACGTGTCCGCCGCGCTCGCCTGGCACGACGGCGAGGCGGCAGGCGCCCGAGCGCGTTTCGACGCATTGTCGGCAAACGATCGCAACGCTTTGATAAACTTCGTTAACGGGCTTTAGCGTTTCGCCCGGAGGACGCCCCGATGTCGCCTCGCCTCGCTCTGGCCGCCCTGATCGTCGCCGCGGCCTGCCTCCCGGCGCGGGCGGCTGCGCCCGATCCCGGCCCGCTCGCGGTCCGGGTGATCGAGAGCTATCTGCTGCCGCGTTACGACGCCTTCGCCGGGGCCACGGCGGAGCAGCGGGCGGCGTGGGCTGAGGCCTGCCGCGACGGCGACTTCGCGCCCGACATTGAGACCTTGCGCGAACGTTTCCGGACCGCGTCGGACGCCTGGTCCGCGGTCGAGCATGTCACCACCGGGCCGATCAGCCTCTCGCTGCGGCCAGACCGGGTATTCTTCGCGCCGGATCGCCGCAACGCGGTGGCGAAGGCCATCGCCGAACTCGAGACGCGCGCCCAAACGGGCGAGATCAGCGCCGAAACCATGCGGCGGACGAGCGTCGCGGCGCAGGGCTTTCCGGCGCTCGAGCGGCTGCTCTACGACAGCGACGGCGGCGACGCAGGCGCGCGCTGCCGGGTCGGGGTCGCGATCGCCGACAACCTGGCCGGGATCGCAGGCGACGTCGCGAAGGAATGGCGCGCCGACGACGGCCCCCTCGCGCGGCTGAAGCGCGGCGAGGGCGATCCCGTCCATTTCGCGGATCCGACCCAGGCGGTCGCGCGGCTCCTGACCGACCTCGCCGGCGGGGTCCAGCGCGTCAACGACGTCAAGCTGCTCGCCGTCATGGGCTCGTCCGCGGAGACCGCGCGCCCCAAGGCGGCGGAAGGCTGGCGGTCCGGACGCTCGGCGCGGTCGATCAAGGTTCTGGTCGCGAGCCTCGCGGCGGAGGCGCGCGCCTTCACGGAGGCCGCGCCGAAGGGCGTGGCCGCGAGCGACGGCAAGGCCTTCGCCGCCGCCTCCGCCGCGGTCGCGCAACTGCCGGACGACATCGGCGCAGCCGCCGCCGATCCCGCCCGCCGCAAGACGCTCGAGGCCGCCATCGCGGCGCTCAGGGCCGCGCAGAACGACGTCGCGAAGACGCTCGCCCCGGCGCTCGGCGCCACGATCGGCTTCAACGCGCTGGACGGAGACTGAGGCCATGCATCTCACGCGCCGCCACGCGCTCGGCGCTCTCGGGGCGCTGACGCTCGCCGGCCTGGCGCCGGACGTCGCGCGCGCCGACGGCTTTGCCGGCGTCATCGGGGCCGCGATCGACGCCGCGGGCGGCTTCCGGGTCGGCGCGATCGACGGAGCGCTGGGCGAAGCGGAAGGCGCGCCGGCGCCGGTTCGGCTGCACGCTCTGTGCCCGCGGCCGGACGGGCGGGAGGCGGTCGCGGTGGCCCGGCGGCCGGGCGATCTGGCCCTGGTCCTCGACGGGCGGGCGACGCGGGTCCGCGCCGTCTTTCGCGCCACCGAGGGCCGCAGATTCTCCGGCCACGGCGTCTATCGCGACGGCGGCCGCCTCTTCCTGACCACCGAGATCGACGCCGGGACCGGCGAGGGCGTGATCGTCGCCCGCGACGTCGCGGGCGGCTATGCGGCGGCGTCGGAGTTCCGGTCTTCCGGCGTCGGGCCGCACGAACTGGTCGCCGCCGGCCGGCTGATCGCGGTCGCGAACGGCGCGAAGGAGCCAAAGAGCGATCCGGGGGTCGCGGCGCTCGAGACGACCCGGACGCGGTCGAACCTCGTGATGCTCGATCCCGGGGGCGGCGCGGTCGATCGCACAGCCGAGCTCGACGACGATCTCGCCAGCCTCTCGCTGCGTCATCTCGCGACGACGCCGGACGGCGGCGTGCTGGTGGCGGCGCAGGACACCGAGGCCGGCGTGCGCGATCGACCGCTTGTCGCCCGCCTGGACGGCGCGCGGCTGAAATGGCTCGACGAGGACCTCGCCGTGACCTCGCGCTTCGCGGGCTATGTCGGCTCGCTGGCGGTCGATCGCTCCGGCCGTTTCGCCGCGGCGTCGAGCCCCAAGGGCGGCGTGGTCGCGGCCTTCGATCTCGCGGACGACGCGGCGCTCGGCGTCGTCGCCATAGCTGACGTCTGCGGTCTCGCCGTCGACGCCGAGGCGGGCCGCTTCATCGCGACCACCGGTCTCGGCGAAGTTCTGCGGCTCGCCGTCCATGAGGGCGGCGTCGCCGTCATCGAGCGACGGTCGGGGCCGCTGCGGTGGGACAACCATCTGGCGTCGCTTCCGCCGGCGTGAGGCGCTGCTGAAGTTCGCGCCATTCCGCCCCGCCCCGCTTGCCGGGGAAAGCCTGAAGTCGTAACGCATTACGCAGCCGTCGGCCGCGGCGTCACGACGCGGCCGGAGCTTTCCGCGAGGCTTCGCGCCTCATGGAGCGGCCGTCCTCGGGACGGGCCGTCGCGACGCGATTCTCGCGGCGCCGGGCTCTCGCAACGACGCGGCGGGACTGTCGGGAGCAAGCGGCCGCAACAAGACGGGCCGCGCTGAGGAGAGGTGCAATGGAACGTCGCAAATTTCTCGCCGCGGCGGGCGCAGGCGTAGCCGGCTCGGTCGCCCTGGCCGCGCCCGCGATCGCGCAGAGCCAGCCCAAGATCAAATGGCGCATCGCGTCGAGCTTCCCCAAGTCGCTCGACACGATCTATGGCGGCGGCGAGACCTTCGCCAAGGCGATCTCCGAAATGACCGACGGCAATTTCTCCGCGCAGGTGTTCGCCGCGGGCGAGCTGGTGCCGGGGCTCGAAGCCGCCAACGCCGTCACCAACGGCACGGTCGAGGCCTGCCACACCTGCTCGTATTATTACGTCGGCAAGGACCCGACCTTCGCGCTCGGCACGGCGGTGCCGTTCGGCCCGAACGCCCGCCAGATGAACGCCTGGCTGCGCTCGGGCGGCGTCGAACTGCTCGACAAGTTCTACGCGCAGCACAACATCGTCAACCTCCCCTGCGGCAACACCGGCGCGCAGATGGGCGGCTGGTTCCGCAAGGAGATCACCAAGCTCGACGACCTCAAGGGCGTCAAGATGCGCATCGCGGGCCTCGCCGGCCAGACGATGGCGCGCCTGGGCGCCGTGCCGCAGCAGATCGCCGGCGGCGACATCTATCCGTCGCTCGAAAAGGGCGTGATCGACGCCGCCGAGTGGATCGGACCCTATGACGACCACAAGCTCGGCTTCTACCAGGTCGCGAAGAACTACATGTATCCCGGCTGGTGGGAGGGCGGCCCCTGCATCCACCTCTTCATCAACAAGGCCAAATGGGACGAGCTGCCGGCGAACTACAAGGCGATCGCCAAGGGCGCGGCCGCGATCGCGAACGAGACCATGCTGGCGAAATACGACGCCCAAAACCCGAAGGCGCTGCGTGAGATCGTCGGCTCGGGGGTCAAACTGAGGCCCTATCCGCGCGACATCATGGAGGCCGCCTACAAGGCGAGCCAGGAGATCTACGCGGATCTCTACACGAAGAACGAGTGGTTCAAGAAGATCCACGAGAGCCAGACCGCCTTCCGCAACGAGGAGGTGCTGTGGTTCCGCGTCGCGGAGCTGCCGTACGACAGCTTCATGGCGCAGATGCAGAGCCGCGGCTGAGGCGGCGGATCGAAGCAGGCGTCCGGGCGATCGTCCGGACGCCCCCTTGGTCGGCGCCGGAAGCCGTCGCGCCCCGGCGTCGCGCTTGTCCGCAGGCGCGCGCTGACTATCTAGCTGTCATACGCAGGTTCAGAGTTGAGGAGCGACGGCCATGGGTCCTGACGCCATGTCGGCGGACGCCGTCGCCACGGCCCCGAACGGCCGCGCGGCGCTGCCGCCGACTCCTCCGAACTTTCCCGACGGCGTGGCGCTGTTCCTCGACCTCGACGGCACCGTGCTCGACCTCGCCTCGACTCCGGGCGGCGTCACCATCGAGCCGGAGACGGTCGCCGCGATCGGCGTGCTGGCGCAGCGGCTCGGGGGGGCGCTTGCGGTCGTCACCGGCCGCAGCCTCGCCGACGTCGATCATATTCTCCGGCCGCTGCGGCTTCCGGCGGCCGCGCTGCACGGCGCGGAGCTGAGGCGCTTCGGAGGCGGAAAGACGGGGGCGGCCGTCGAGGCCCCCCACCCGCCGCAGCGGCTGACGGCGGCGCTCGGCGCCTTCGTCGACGCGCGTCCGGGCCTCAAGCTCGAGGACAAGGGCGCGAGCGTCGCGGTGCATTACCGCGCGACGCCGGAGCGCGAAAGCGAGGTGCGCTCGCGGATCGGCGATCTCGTCGCCCAGCTCGCCCCGGACCACGAGCTGCAGCCCGGCAAGATGGTCGTCGAAGTGCGTCCGCGCGGCTGCGACAAGGGCGCGGCGCTGAAGGCGATGATGCAGGACGCGCCCTTCGCCGGCCGCGCGCCGCTGATGCTGGGCGACGACCTGACCGACGAGTTCGCCTTCAAGGCCGCCGCCGAACTGGGCGGGTCCTCGGCGCTGGTCGGCGCGGTCGAGCGCCACTCGGCCGCGGCCTACGCGCTCGCGGACCCGGCCGCGGCCCGCGCCTGGCTCGCCGCGCTCGCCGCCCACGGCTGAGACGCCGCGGCGGGCGGCCGCTCAGACCCGCAGGATCGAGCGGAACGGCGCGCCGTGGCGGAAGAAGTTCACGTTGTAGAACGGGTCCTGATTGACCACGTGGCCCCAGCGCTCGAGGAACGCTTCGCGTTCGCGCTTGTGGCGTTCCTTCTTCTCGGTGGTCGTGTCGAAGCCGCGCGACTTGCTCTCGAAATGGAACAGCGTCGCGTGCGGCGTGTAGAGGTTGCTGTAGCCGGCCTCCTGCAGGCGCAGGCAGAAGTCGACGTCGTTGAAGGCGACGCCGAAGGTGATCTCGTCGAAGCCGTTCATCTCGTCGAACACCGACTTGCGCACGGCGAGGCAGGCGCCGGTGACGGCGCTGACCTTGCGCACCAGCTGGTTGCGGCCGAAATAGCCGCCTTCGCCCGAATGCGAGCCCAGCCCGTCATGGCCGGCGACGCCGCCCATGCCGATCAGCACGCCGGCGTGCTGGAACATGCCGTCCTCGTAGAGCAGCTTGGCGCCGACCGCGCCGATCTTCGGGCGTAGCGCGAGCGAGGCGAGCTCGGTCAGCCAGGTCGACGACTGCACGAGCGTGTCGTTGTTGAGGAAGACCAGCACCTCGCCCTTGGCCTTGCGGGCGCCCTCGTTGTTGATCGCCGACCAGTTGAAGGCGCCGCTCCAGACGTGGCGCGAGATCACCTCCTTGTCGTGCAGCACCTGGAGGTAGCGCTCGGTCTGCAGCTCCTCGCTGTCATTGTCCATGATCAGGATCTCGACGTCGCCGGGGTAGTCGAGCAGCGTCGCCTGGATCGAGGTGATGCACGGACCGGTCAGGTCGTTGCGGTCGCGGGTCGGGATGATGATCGAGACGCCCGGCGCCGGATCGGGCAACTGCCAGACGATGCGCGTCGTGAACTGCCGACGCTTGCCGGTCCCGGTGGCCTCGTTCTCCGCCGCGCCCTTCTGGCCGGTGCGCGCGAGGTGCTCGGTGACGAGCTTCGCGATGCGGTTCTCGATCGAGACGATGTTGTCGTCGGTCGTCGACATCGATCCCTCGGTCGTGCGCCAGTGATAGAGGATCTGGGGCACGTGCAGCACCTCGCCCGGACCGACCTTCTCGGCGACGCGCAGCATGTAGTCGTGATCCTGGGCGCCGTCGAACTCGCTGTTCAGCGGTCCGACCTCCTTCGCGACGTCCGCCCGGACCGCCACGAGGTGACAGATGTAGTTCTGGGTGAGCAGCAGTTCGTCGTCGAAGTCGGGCTTGAAGAACGGGGTGTGGTGGACCCGCTCGGCGCGCTTGTCGGTGAAGCGGTCCTCGTCGGAGTAGATCAGCTTGTAGCGGCTGGTCTGCAGCGCCTTGGCGTAGGCGAAGAGCGCGTCGTCCGTCAGCACGTCGTCATGGTCGAGGAACACGACGTAGTCGCCGGTGGCCGCCTCGAGCGCGACGTTCGTGTTCGCGCTGATGCCGAGGCGCGTCTCGGACGTCTTGAACACGAGCCGGTCGTCTTCGCCGAAGACCCCGTCGACGACCGACTGGATCTGCTTGATGTTCCGGGAGCCGCCGTCAGAGACGACGATCTCGAAATGGGGATAGATCTGCCGGCGCACGCTGTTCAGCGCGTCGCGCAGGAAGCCCGGATCGGTCTGGTAGGTCGGCATCACGACCGAGAAGCGCGGCCGATAGGCGAAGCCCGCGACCTCAAGGTTCA
Organism: Hansschlegelia sp. KR7-227; assembly: GCF_049446035.1. Taxonomy (NCBI): domain Bacteria; kingdom Pseudomonadati; phylum Pseudomonadota; class Alphaproteobacteria; order Hyphomicrobiales; family Methylopilaceae; genus Hansschlegelia; species Hansschlegelia sp. KR7-227. Next base: position 1,878,339 of record NZ_JBMSEA010000001.1, on the reverse strand, counting down.
TCTGGCGGCGTTCGGCGGCGGAGATGAAGTGCCAGTCGAGGGCGACGTCCTCGAAGCGCTCGACGGGCACGGTCGCCTGCCGGATGGCGCGGGGCAGCTGGGCGCTGATCTGGCCGATCTTGGACTGCAGCGCGGCGATCTCGGCGCGGAGCCGCGCGATGTCGTATTGCGTGGCTTCGTTGGGCAGCTCGACCTTGAGGCGTCCGCCGATCGGGGTCTTCGACGCCCAGTCGCGCACGCTCACCGTGAAGGAGCCCGCCGGGAACAGCTGGCGCAGCTTCGGCGAAGTCATGAGCTCGAAGCCGCACATCCCGTCGCCGCCGAAATGCTCCTGCACGTCGCGCCGGAACAGGTTGGCCTCGGTCGTGCCGAGCAGCAGATTGTCGCCGAACACCTCGACCTTGAGCGGAGCGCCGCGGTCGCCCGCGTCGAACGCCCAGCCGCGCACGGCGGCGCCCTCGAAGCCGTCGACCGATCCCTGGATCGCGGTCTGCTTCGCCGCCGGAACGGCCCTCATCTTGGCGGCCGCTTTCCTGAGGCGCGGCGGCCAGGTGGGCTCGACGCCGATCGTCTTCACCGCCTCGTTGAAGCGCTCGTCGAGCATCAGGCCGAGGAAGAAGCTCCGCCAGTCCGGGGCCGTCGGCAGCAACTCGTTCGCGACGAAGGAAAGGCCGAGCTGGGCGTCGAACCACTCCGCGATGTCGCGCGGCACCATCGAGCCTTGCGCGTAATGCGGCAGCGTCGCGCCGGTCGCGATCGGATCAATCACCGCCGCCGTGAACTTGTCCTGCCGCATGCAGAACGACATGAACGACCGGACATTGGCGTCGAGCCGCTTGGCGATCCGCTCCTCGGAGACGTTCGTCTCGCCGAAAAACAGGAAAAAGCAACGCTCGATGTCGGAGCGCGTGGCGGTCACCGGCGCGAGAACCGGCGCCGCCTTCGCGGAGACCACCGCCTTTTCGGTCTTGCCGCCGAAGGAGAACAGACCTCCGAAGGCGCCCGGCTTCTTCGGCTTTTGCTCGGCGGCCGACATCTTCGCTCCTTGGCTGGCGACGCAGCGCGCCCAATCGCCACGAACGGGACGACGGAGCGCCGGTCTTCTGGTCGCGCTTCCCCTATCACAGGACCGGCCTCGCCGGGAACGGGCGCGTCGTCCCCGAAATGTCGCACATGCGAAAGGCGTGTGCGCACTGCGGCGCCGCGCCGCCAACATAGCGGTCGGCGCGCGCGGAAACGTCCGTAGTGTTGCGTATGAAGGCTCCTCGCTCCGCCGGCGCGAGCAGGCCGTCATGCGCCTGCAGGATCGCGCGGACGCTGATCCCCTCGGGCGGCCGGCCAGCGCTCCGTCGGATCGGCGGGACGCGACCCGTCCTCGTCACCCGACCCCGGCGATCAGGCGCGCGCGGGCGACGAGGCGGGGGCCTTCGCTGGTCCGCGCCATCACCTCGTCCGCGCCCGCGAGCAGTTCGCCGAGGGCGACGGCGCCGAGCGGCGTCTCGACGACGACGTCCACGCGAAGCGGGGCGCCGGCCGCACGCCCGGCGATCGCGGCGAGCCTCGCCCCGTCGATCGGCGGAACGGCGCGCAGCACGATGTCGAGATCGCTCGCCCCGGTGAGCGCGGGCCGGCCGCTTGCGAGCTCGAAGCCCGCCGCGCCGACCGGTCCCCACGGCAGGCCGCTCCGGTCGAGGGCCGGCGCGAGCGCCTCGAGCGTCGCGAAGGCGGGGTGGGGGCGGGGAGGCGCGCGCCCCAGCCGGCCGCCTGGCGCGAGGTCTTCCGGCCGCGCCCGCTCGGCGACCGCCGCCGGCGGAAGCCACGCCGCGAACCGCTCCGACCGGTCCGCGCCGCGCACGCCGACGGACACGCGCCCGCCGCGGCTCGCGGCCCGTCGTACGACGACCCAGGGCGCGGCGGCGAGCGACGGCCCGACCCAGGAGGGCGGGTCGACCGCCTCGAGCGCGTGGGCGTCTCGGAGGCGCAGCAGATCGTGCGGCCGCAGGTCCATCGATTGGCCGATCCCGTCGGGGGCCTTCAGCCGGCGGAGGCGCCGGGATGCGGGACCTGCGCCATGAACGCCCGCGCCACGTCGATCCGGCGCGCGATCCACACCTTGTCATGGCCGAGGACGTAGTCGAGGAACCGCGTCAGCGCCGCGATCCGCCCGGGACGGCCGATGATCCGGCAGTGCAGCCCGACCGACATCAGGCGCGGCGTGTGCTCGCCTTCGGCGTAAAGAGCGTCGAACGAGTCCCTGAGATACTGGAAGAAATGCTCGCCGGTGTTGAAGCCCTGCACGGCGCAGAACCGCATGTCGTTGGCATCGAGCGTGTAGGGCACGACGAGGTGCGGGCGGTCGACCATCGCGCTCCAGAACGGCAGGTCGTCGCTGTAGTCGTCGGAATCGTAGACGAAGCCGCCCTCCTCGGCGACGAGGCGGCGGGTGTTCTCGCTGGTCCGCCCCGTGTACCAGCCGAGCGGGCGCGCGCCGCACAACCTGGCCTGGATCTCGATCGCGCGCGCCATGTGCTCGCGTTCGATCGCCTCCGGCACGCCGTGATAGTTGATCCAGCGGTAGCCGTGCGAGCAGATCTCGTCTCCGTACCGCAGCACGGCCTCAGCGACGGCAGGGTTTCGCTCGAGCGCCATGGCGACGCCGAACAGCGTGAAGGGCAGCCCGCGGCTGCGGAACGCCTCCAGCACGCGCCAGACGCCGACCCGCGAGCCGTATTCGTAGAGCGACTCCATGCTCTGGTGCCGCGCGCCGGGGTAGGGGACAGCGGAGACGATCTCGGACAGGAAGGTCTCCGACGCGGGATCGCCGTGCAGAACGCAGTTCTCCGCGCCCTCCTCGTAGTTCACCACGAACTGCAGCGCGACCCGCGCGCCGTCCGGCCAGCGGAGGCGGGGCGGCGTCGGCCCGTAGCCGAGCATGTCGCGCGGATAGGCGCGGTGGTCAGGCGGCATGAGCGGCTCTGCGGGCGGTGGCGGTCCGGGCGGGCGCGCACTCTACCAAGCCGCGCCGGGCCTGTCTCTCGGCGGGCGGCGCCGCATCAGTTCGAAATCCGTGGCCGTCGCCGAACGCCTCGCGTGGGATCCGCGCCGCCTGTATGCTCGGCGGGGCGCACGGGAGCGGTCGCATGAGCGTTCAGATCACGCTGGAGGATGCCCCGGACGAGGCGACCCAGCACGCTGTTTACGAGGGTCTTACGCGTTTCAACGAGGCGCGCGTCGGCCCCTGTCCAACGCTCCCGATCTGGGTGGTCGCGCGCGACGGAAACGGCGTGGTGATCGGCGGCGTCCAAGGCGTCGTTTCGTGGACGTGGCTCTATCTCAACATGCTTTGGGTAGACGATTCCGCACGTGGCGCGGGTTTGGGCTCGAGCCTTTTGAAGCGTGCCGAAGAGGCGGCGGTCAACAGGGGATGCACCGACGTCTTCCTTTACACTTTTAGCTTTCAAGCTCCCGAATTTTATCGACGACACGGCTACGAGGTCTTCGGAGACCTTGAATGCTTTCCTGGCGACAATCATCAGTTTTGGATGCGAAAGAAGCTTTCGAACGCCTCGTAGGACGTGAAGAGGAATCAAGCGCTGGACAGCAGACCCTCACAAGAAGGCGTCCGGGCGCCGTTTCAAACCGGCGCGCCGCCGGGCGGCGCGGCGGCTCGACAAGGCCGGCTCCGGATGGTACCCGCGGCCTTGAGTTTTCAAGGCTTTGAAACATGATCCGCGATCCCGCCGCGCCCGACTTCATCTACGACTACGTCAATCTCGCCTCGCCTCTGCTCGGGGCGGAGGCGGTGCTGGCGTCGGACGAGTTCTTCGCGGCCAAGGAGCGGGTCCTGAACGACGCGCCGGCGGTGTTTCTGCCCGACGCCTTCGACGACCACGGCAAGTGGATGGACGGCTGGGAGACGCGCCGGCGCCGCAACGGCGGCAATGACTGGCTGATGATCCGGCTCGGCGTGCCGGGCGTGGTGAAGGGCGTCGACATCGACACTTCGCACTTCACCGGCAACTACCCGCCGGCGGCCTCGATCGAGGCGCTCTACAGCGACCAGACGCCCGATCCCAACGGCCGCTGGCGGCCGCTGGTGCGCACCATCCCGCTGTCGCCGAGCCAGCACCACTACGCCTCGGTGTCGGACGTCGACCCGGTGAACTGGCTGAAGCTGTCGATCTTTCCCGACGGCGGGATCGCGCGGCTGCGCGTCCACGGCGTGCCGTTCCGCGAATGGACCGAGGCCGAGCGCGACGGGGAGATCGAGCTGTCGGCGGCGAAGAACGGCGGCCGGGTGATCGCCTACAACGACGCCCATTACGGGAACGTCATGCGCCTGCTCTCGGAAGGCCGCGGCCAGAACATGGGCGACGGCTGGGAGACGCGCCGCAGGCGCGAGCCTGGCGCCGACTGGATGATCGTCGCGCTCGCAGCCCCCGGACTCGTCGAGCGGATCGAGGTCGACACCGCGCATTTCAAGGGCAATTTTCCGGACCGCTGTTCGATCCAGGCCGCGCGCGTCGAGCAGGGCACGCAGCAGTCGCTGATCACCCAGTCGATGTTCTGGCAGGAGCTGCTGCCCTCTCAGAAGCTCGAGGCCGACCGCCTGCACGCCTTCGGCGCGGAGACGATCGCGACGCTCGGGCCGATCAGCCATGTGCGGTTCAACATCTTTCCGGACGGCGGCGTCTCCCGCCTCAGGCTGTTCGGCAGGCTCGCGGGGTGACCGCCGGCGGCCCCACGCTCGCGCCGGAGCCGCTGACCAAGGCCGCCTTCGCGCCGTTCGGCGACGTGATCGAGACGGCGGGGGCGATCACCCGCGAGATCAACCAGGGCTTCGCGCTCCGCCGCCACGACCTCGCGAACATCGACGTCGGGGCGGAGGGCGGCCGCCCGATCCTCTCGATCTTCGAGGCGAAGCGCCGCCCGTGCCCGATCGCGATCGACATGCTGGAGCGCCATCCGCTCGGCAGCCAGGCGTTCTATCCGCTGTCTCCGGACGACTGGCTCGTCGTCGTCGCCGAGGGCGGCGCGACGCCCGAACTCGCGACGTTGCGCTGCTTCCGGGCCGGCGGGCGGCAGGGCGTGAACTACGCCGTGGGCGTCTGGCACTTTCCCGTGCTGACTCTCGCCGAGCGGCAGGATTTCCTGATCGTCGACCGCGACGGACCGGGCGAGAACCTGCGCGAGCACGCCTTCGCCCCGCATGAGGTCGCGTCGATCCGGATCGGCTGATCGGGGATTGATCGTCGCGGCGCGCGGCCTCAGTGCTGCGCGCCGAGGAACTGGCGCAGCTCCGGCGTCTTCGGGTCGCCGAACACGTCGGCGGGCCGGCCGATCTCGTGCACGCGGCCGAGATGCATGAAGACGACGCGCGAGCAGACGTCGCGGGCGAAACGCATCTCGTGGGTGACCATCAGCAGCGTCATGCCTTCCGCCGCGAGCTCCTTCACGACCGCGAGCACCTCCTGCACGAGTTCGGGGTCGAGCGCGGAGGTGACCTCGTCGCAGAGCAGCGCCATCGGCTGCATCGCGAGCGCGCGGGCGATCGCGACGCGCTGCTGCTGGCCGCCGGAGAGCTCGTCGGGATAGGCGTCGAACTTGTGGCCGAGGCCGACGCGGTCGAGCATCTTCTGCGCCATGGCCCGGGCTTCGGCCTTCGGCGTCTTCTTCACCACCATCTGCGAGAGCATGACGTTCTCGCCCGCGGACTTGTGCGGGAACAGGTTGAAGCCCTGGAAGATCATGCCGACCTTGAGCCTGAGCGCCTTGAGGTGCAGCTCGTCCGGCGCGAGCTGGGCGCCGGCGACCTGGATCGAGCCGGCGTTGATCGTCTCCAGCCCGTTGATGCAGCGCAGCAGCGTGGACTTGCCCGACCCGCTCTTGCCGATGATCGCGATGACCTCTCCGGCTTCGACGTTGAGGTCGATGCCCTTCAGCACCTCATTGGCGCCGAAGCTCTTGCGCACGTCAGTGATTTCGATGAGCGACATTGAGCCTCCTCTCGAGGTACTGGCTGGACTTCGACAGCGGGAAGCACAGCGCGAAATAGATCAGCGCGACGAGGCCGTAGACGGTGAAGGGGAGGAAGGTGGCGTTGGTGACGATCGAGCCCGCCTTCGACAGCTCGACGAAGCCGATGATCGAGGTGAGCGACGTGCCCTTCACGACCTGGACGGAGAAGCCGACCGTGGGCGGCACCGCGATCTTGAGCGCCTGCGGCAGGATCACGTAGCGCATCTGCTGCAGCCGCCCCATGCCGAGGCTGGCGGACGCCTCCCACTGTCCCTTGGCGATCGCCTCCACGCAGCCGCGCCAGATCTCCGCGAGGAAGGAGGCGGTCCACAGGATCAGCGCGACGCCGGCCGCGAGCCAGGCCGGCACGTTGATCCCGAACAGCGCGAGCCCGAAAAAGGCCAGGAACAGCTGCATGAGCAGCGGCGTGCCCTGGAACAGCTCGACATAGCCGATCGCGACGAGCCTCACCCAGCGCGTCTTGGAGATCCGCATGAACAGCAGCAGAAGGCCTACGATCGCGCCGCCCGCAAACGAGACCAGCGACAGCACGACCGTCCAGCGCGCCGCGAGCAGCAGGTTGCGCAGGATGTCCCAGGTGGTGAACTCGATCATCGCCCCACCGCCCGCTTCGGAAACAGCGCCCAGCCGAGCCCCCTGAGGAGCTGGCGCAGCGCGATGGCGAGCGCGAGATAGATCAGCGTCGCGACGATGTAGGTCTCGAAAGCGCGGAAGGTGCGCGACTGGATGAAGTTCGCGGCGAAGGAGAGGTCCTGCGCCGCGATCTGCGACACCACCGCCGAGCCCAGCATCACGATCACGATCTGCGACGACAGCGCCGGCCAGATGCGCTGCAGCGCCGGGACCAGCACCACGTGCCGGAAGGTCTCGAACCGGCTCATGCCGAGGCTCCAGCCGGCCTCGAACTGGCCTTTCGGCGTCGCCTGGATGCCCGCGCGCACGATCTCGCAGCTGTAGGCGCCGAGATTGATCACCATGGCGAGCAGGGCCGCCGTCAGCTCGCTCATCTGCACGCCGAGCGAGGGCAGGCCGAAGAAGATGAAGAACAGCTGGATCAGGAACGGCGTGTTGCGGATCAGCTCGACATAGGCCGCGACGATCGGCTTCAGCCAGGCCGGCCCGAGCGCCCGCGCCCAGGCGCAGGCGATCCCGAGCGACACGCCGAGCGTCGCGCCGACCAGGATCAGCCAGACCGTGACCCAGAGCCCGGAGAGCAGCACGTCCCAGTAGTCGGCGAGCCAGGAGTAGTCGAAGACGTAGATCATGCGCGGCCTCCGAAGGGTGCGGGCGCGGCGGCCTTCACAGATCCTTCGGCAGGTCGGTCTTCAGCCATTTCTGGGCGATCGCGTTCATCGTCCCGTCGCTCTTGGCGGCGGCCAGGATCTCGTCGAGCTTCGCCTTGAGGGCCGGCTGGTCCTTGTTGAAGCCGATGTAGCAGGGCGAGTTCTTGATCAGGAACTTGAGCTCCGGCTTCTTCGGCGGATTGCGGGCGAGGATGGCCGCCGCCACGACGTTGCCGGTCGCCACTACGTTCACCTGGCCCGAGAGGAAGGACGAGATGGTGCCGTTGTTGTCCTCGTAGCGCTTCACCGTGGCGCTCGCCGGCACGATCTTGCTGAGCTCGAGATCCTCGACCGATCCGCGGGTGACGCCGACCGACTTGCCGGCGAGGTCTTCGGCCGACTTCACGTCGACCGAAGCGGGGGCGAACACGCCGTTGAAGAACGGGGCGTAGGCGGTCGAGAAGTCGATGACCTTCTCGCGATCCGGATTCTTGCCGAGGCTCGAGATGACGAGGTCGACCTTGTTGGTCTGGAGGTAGGGGATGCGGTTGGCGCTGGTGACCGGCGTCAGCTCCACCTTCACGCCGAGCTTCGCGCCGATCATGTTCGCGACGTCGATGTCGTAGCCCTGCGGGGCCATGTCGAGGCCCACGCTCCCGAAGGGCGGGAAGTCCTGCGGGACCGCGATGCGCACGCTGCCGCGCGCCATGATGTCGGCGAGCGCGTCGGCCCGCGCCTCGCGAGCGGGCGCGAGACCGAGCGCCAGGACGGCGGCGAAGGCGAGGAGGGCTCTGCGGGTCATCATGGATGCATGCGTCCTGTTCGTCTTTTTGCGCGGAATGGAAAGGTCGTGCGGAGTCGTCGCGCGCGGGTGCGGCGGGAGGAGACGGCGGCTCCGCGCGGAGGTCGAGAACGCAAGCGACATGCCACCTGAAATGGCGCCGGCCGCGCCGGCTCGCGGCCGGTCGGGGATCGTCGGAGGCGCGTCGTCCGCGCCGAAAAACGACGTGCGGTCTGTTGGCCTTGCCTATTTTTTAGTCACCAGACCGACGTTCCGCTCGAACGCCGGGACGGGCTCCGCCCGCCGTCGAAGGGCCTGACCGACCGTGAGGCCGCACGCTCGCCTATGGCGCACCGCTCACTACACCCCGTCCATCCGGCCGTCGCCGCCGTCGACCAGGTGAGAGACATCGCCTGTCGCGTCGGCGCAGGGCGCCCACAAAACCCGCTTGAGCATCCCAAATTAGGTTTGTAGGCTGCTCACCAGTTTCTCGTGGAGCGGTTAGATGGCGGACGGAAGAGGCGGTCAGCGACCCGTCGGCCATATGGCCGAGATCGCCATGCCGGACGCGACCCTTAGGGGCAATCAGGCCTATGACCTCATCCGCCGGGAGATCGTCTCCTGCCGGATCATGCCGGGCGCCCGCTTCACCGAAGCGGAGATGATGGACCGCTTCGCGCTCGGCAAGGCGAGCCTGCGGATCGCGCTGCAGCGGCTGACGCAGGCCGGGCTGCTGGTCTCGATCCCGCGCCACGGCTACCGGGTCGCGCCCGTCACCGTGAAGGACGTCGACGAGGTGTTCGCGCTCCGCATGGTGCTGGAGCCGTTCGCGGCGCGGCTCGCCTCCGGCCGGGTCAACCGCGTCCAGCTCGAACGCCTCGAACACGCCTGCCGCGGCCAGATGCCGGGCGACGTCGGAAACCAGCTCGACTTCTTTCTCGAAGCGAACCGCAGCTTCCACATGGCGATCGCCCAGGCTTCGGGGAACGGCCGGCTCTGCCGGATGCTCTCCGGCCTGCTCGACGAGATGACGCGGCTGGTCGCGCTGGGCTTCGGCGTGCGCCGCGAGCGGCCGAACATCGAGAACGACCACACTTTGATGATCGAGCATCTCGTCGCCGGCGACGCCGCGGCGGCCGAGCAGGTGGCGTGCCGCCATGTCGAGACCTTTCGCGAGATGACGATGCAGCGGGTCATGGCCAGCCTGAAGGAGGCGGCCGCGATCGTGCCGCTCCGGCCGGCCGGCGACGCGTTCGGAGACTGAGCGGTGGCGTCTGTGAAGGTTCAGTCCGTCAGCAAATGGTTTCCGCGTCGCGATGGCGAGCCGCTGCACGTTTTGCAGAACATCGACCTCGACGTGCCGGAGAAGACGATCGTCGCGATCGTCGGCGCCTCGGGATGCGGCAAGTCCACGTTGCTCAACATCATCGCCGGGCTGATCAAGCCCGACCGCGGCTGCGTGTTCCTGAACGGCGTCAAGGCGAGCGAGTTCAAGGACTGGCGCTCGATGACCTACATGTTCCAGGAGGACCGGCTGCTGCCCTGGCGGACCGCGGCGCAGAACGTCGCCTTCGGCCTCGAAGCGGCGGGCGTCGGCCGCGCGGAGCGCAAGGCGCGCGTCGCCGAGACGCTGGAGCTCGTGGGGCTGTCGCAATTCGCGAAGGCCTATCCGCACGAGCTGTCCGGCGGCATGCGCAGCCGGGTCGCGCTCGCCCGAAGCCTGGTGACGCGCCCGACGCTGCTGCTGATGGACGAGCCGTTCTCGAAGCTTGACGCGACCATCCGCTCGCAGATGCACGACGAGGTGCTGCGGATCGCGAAGCTCATGGACATGACGATCGTGTTCGTGACCCACGACGCCGAAGAGGCCGTGGTGCTGGCGAAGCAGGTCGTGGTGCTGAATCCGCGGCCCGGCCGCGTGCGCGAGACCCGCATGATCGATCTCCCCTATCCCCGCGACCCGTCCGCGCCCGCCGTGCACGAGCAGGCCCGCGCCTTGCGCCAGAGTCTCTGACATGCCGGTCGCGCCCCCCACTCCGCTCGCCCAGGAACGCGACAAAGAACGCGCCGAAGGGGCCCCGCAGGCCGCAGGGGCCGGCGAACGCCGTCTCCGCCTGCTCGTGCTGCGCCTCGCTCTGCTCGCCGTGTTGCTGGTGATCTGGCAGATCGCCTCGCTCGGCGCGCAGGCCTTCGTGCTGCCGGGGCCGGCCCGCGTCTACGAAGCCTGGTCCGTGCTCGTCGCCTCGAAGAGCTTCTGGCGCGACTTCGGCATCACCTTCTGGCGCGTCTTCATGGGCTTTGCGATCGCGACCGCGGTCGGCGTGCCGCTCGGCCTGGTGCTCGGCGCGAGCGAGAAGCTCGGCGAGTTCTTCGAGCCGGTGCTGACCGTGATCAACACCGTGTCGTCCACCATCTGGGCGATCTTCGCACTGATCTGGTTCGGCCTGTCGGACTGGACCACGATCTTCGTGGTGTTCATGACCGCGATGCCGCTGATCCTGACCAATGTCTGGCAGGGCACGCGCACGGTGAACGCCGACTTCATCGAGCTCGCGCAGACCTTCCGCATGTCGCGGCTGCAGGTGCTGACCAAGATCTATCTGCCGACGATCCTGCCGCCGTTCTTCTCCGCCGCGAGGCTCGCCTTCGGCTTCGGCGCGCGCGTCAGCCTGGTCGCCGAGACGCTCGGCGCGTCAAGCGGCATCGGCTACCGGCTCAGGCAGGCCGCCGACCTCGTCCAGACCGACCAGGTGTTCGCGTGGACGCTGACGCTGGTCGCGCTGATGATCGTGCTCGAAGCGATGATCCTGAAGCCCCTCGAGAACCACCTCTTCGCCTGGAAGAAGCGGCCGAACGTCCAGTGACGGCCGCTTGTTTCTCCCTTTCACGCCCCACGCACTCGGAGCAGCCCACGTGACACGCATCGCATTCTTCGCCGCCGCGGTCGCAGCCGTCGTCGGTCTCGCCGCCCCGGCGCACGCCGAAAAGGTCCGCATCGGCTACTGGAGCTCGGGCGTCAGCCTCGGCTTCGGCGCGGTGCTGGAGTCCGGCAAGTTCATGGAGAAGGAGGGGCTCGAGGTCGAGTATGTGAAATTCCCGGACGTCAACGCCCCGACCAAGGCGATGGCGGCGGGCGCGATCGACTTCGCGATCGGCGCGGCCGCCGGCGGTTCGCTCAGCGTCGCGGCCGACGGCCTGCCGATGTCGATCATGCTCGCGACCCAGGTCGCCGAGCTGGACTTCGTGGTGCCCGAGGACTCGCCGATCAAGACGATCGAAGAGCTCAAGGGCAAGAAGATCGGCACCTCGCCCTCCGGCAGCGCGACGGCCGCCATCACGGCGGCGATCCTCGAGAAGAACTACGGCATGAAGGCCGACGACTATCAGAGCGTGCCGGGCAACGACCCGCGCCTCGCCCAGTTCCTCGCCCAGAAGGACATCGACGCCGCGGCGCTGCGCACCGTCACCCAGGCGCTCGTCAAGGACATGAAGCTGCGCAAGCTCGCCTCCTTCCGCGACGAGTGGAAGAAGATCACCGGCCAGGACGCGCCCCCGGTGCTGGGCGTCGGCCTCGTCCGCAACGACTGGCTGAAGGCCAATCCCGATGGCGCCGCCAAGGTCGTCGCCGGCATGCGCAAGGCCTACGAGTTCGGCAAGGCCGACAAGGCCGCCGTCGCCAAGGCCCTGATGGAGGCGGCGAACATGAAGCAGGACGACGCGACGAACTACGCCGCGCTCTGGGACGGCATCTACACCGTCTCGATGGAGCCCGCCGACGTCGCCTCGCTGAAATCCGAGTTCGAGGTCTTCAAGTCGGTCGGCGCCGTGAAGGGCACGCTGCCCGACAGCGCCCTCGTCACCGGCCCTTACGAGGCCTCGAAGGCGATCAAGTGATCGCCGGACGTCGACACCCCAACGACAAGCGCTGAAGCGCCGCGAAAAGAGAAAGCAGTCTCATGCCAGCGACTATGAAGGCCTTGCTGCTGAAGCAGCACGGCGACGTCTCCGACTTGACCGTCGTCGACGACTACCCCGTCCCGACCGCGGACGCCGGCCATGTGGTGATCCGCGTCGGCGCGTCGTCGTTCAACTACCACGACGTGTTCACCGTGAAGGGCATGCCCGGCATCAAGGTGCCGCTGCCCGTGGTCATCGGCCTCGACATGGCGGGCGAGATCACGGAGATCGGCGAGGGCGTCACCGGCTGGAAGCTCGGCGACCGGGTGCTGGTCAATCCGCTCTACCCGAACAAGGGGCTGATGGGCGAGATGCTCGACGGCGGCATGGCCGAATACTGCAAGGTCTCGGCCGGCCAGCTGATCGCCATGCCCGACAAGGTGAGCTTCGCGGAGGCGGCCTCGCTGCCCGTCGCCTACGGCACGGCGCACCGCATGCTCGTCACCCACAAGACGGTGAAGGCCGGCGACAAGGTGCTGATCCTCGGCGCCAGCGGCGGGGTCGGCACCGGCTGCGTGATGCTGGCCAAGCAGATGGGCTGCGAAGTCATCGCCTGCGCCGGCAGCGACGACAAGATGGCCCGGCTGAAGGAGCTCGGCGCCGACCATGTGGTGAACTACCGCGAGACCGATTTCTCGAAATGGGCGATCCAGCACTACGGCAAGCCCCAGCGTCGGAGCTATGAGGGCGGCGTCGACGTCGTCATCAACTTCACCGGCGGCGACACCTGGGCGCCGTCGCTCAAATGCGTGAAGCGCGGCGGCGCGATCCTGACCTGCGGCGCGACCGCGGGCCACGATCCGAAGGAGGACCTGCGCTACATCTGGAGCTTCGAGCTCAGGATCATCGGGTCCAACAGCTTCTACGACGACGACCTCTCGGCGCTCATGGACATGATCCAGGAGGGCTCGCTGAAGCCGGTCATCGACAAGGAGCTGACGCTCGAGGAGGCGGCCGAAGGCCTGCGGATGATCCGCGACCGCGAGGTCATGGGCAAGATCGTGGTGACGCCGTGAGCGCGGATACCGGCGCCGCGATCACCGCGGCCGAGGTCGAGGAGAAGCTTCTCCGCGGGCCCTTCCACCAGTGGCTCGGCCTCAAGGTCACGTCGGTCGGCGACGGCGAGATCGAGATCAAGGCGACCTGGCGGCCGGAATGGGTCGTCAACGCCGAGCACGGCTATGTCCATGGCGGCATCCTCGCGACCCTGGTCGACCTCACCGCGGACTGGGCGCTGGTGTCGAAGACCGGCCGCGGCGTGCCGACGGTCGATCTGCGCGTCGACTATCACCGCGCCGCGATGCAGGGCGACCTGACCTGCCGCGGCAAGGTGGTGAAGTTCGGCGGCCAGATCTCGGTCGCGGAGGCGCAGATCCTCTCGGAAGACGGCAAGCTGCTGGCGAGCGGCCGCGGCGTCTACATGACCGCGACGCCGAAGTGACCATCGCGCCGCTCGACCATGTCGTGATCAACACGCTGCGCGGCATGGACGCGGCGGCCGACATCTTCGCAGGTCTCGGCTTCACGCTGACGCCGCTCGGCCGCCACTCGCTCGGCTCCATCAACCATCTGATGGTGGCGCCGGGCGCCTATCTCGAGCTGGTCGGCGTGCCCAATGAGGGCAAGCAGCGCCAGGAGGTGCTGGACAGCCCCTTCGGCCTGAGCGGCCTGGTCTTCAAGACCAAGGACGCCGACGCGACCTTCGCGAGGCTGTCCGACGCCGGGCTGGCGCCGGGCGAGCCGAAGGCGTTCTCGCGTCCCGTCGAGATCGACGGCGCGGCGCTCGAGGCGAAGTTCCGCACGGTGCGCGTTCCGGCCGAGCTGTTTCCCGCCGGCCGGGTCTATTTCTGCGAGCACCTGACGCCTGAGCTCGTCTGGCGGGAGGAATGGCTGTCGCATCCGAACGGCTTCGTCGGCTTCGACCGCATCGAGGTCGCGTCGCCCGCGCCGGAGGCGGACGCCAGGCGCTACGCCGCAGCGACGGGATCGTCCGCCACGCTGTCGGCTGCGGGCTGGCGGGTGGCCGTCGACGACTTCGCCATCGATGTCGCGCCGGGCGCCGCGGCGCGCTTCGCCAAGCTCGGGCTTCGGTTCGACGGCCTCGACGCGCTGGCGGCGCGCGCTTCGGCAACGCCCGCCGCGCGCTGGACCGCGCCCGGAGCCGACGGCGTTGCCCTGCTCGACATCGCCTCGCTCGACCTGCGCATCGAATGCCGGAGCTCCCGATGACCGTCCACAACCTCGGCGACGTGGTGAGCCGCGCCGGCGATCCGGACGCCCCCGCGATCGTCGGCGTCGGCCTCGACGGCGGCGAGACCGTCCTGAGCCGAGCCGGGCTCGACGCCATGGCGGATGCGTTCGCGCGCGGCCTGCTGCGCAAGGGGCTCGTCCGCGGCGACCGGATCGCGATCCTCTCCGCCAACCGGCCGGACTCGATCGCGGTGATCCTCGGCGCGATGCGCGCCGGGATCGTGCCCGCGCCCGTCAACCACAAGTTCCCGAAGGCCACGATCGCGCAGGTGGTCGCCGACAGCGGCGCGCGGGCGGCGTTCTGCGACGCAGGCCGCCGCGACCAGGTCCCGGACGGCGTCGAGGCGGTCGACTTCGACGGGCCGGGCTTCGCGGACTGGCTCGACCCCGGGCCGTTCGAGCCGATCGTCCCGCGCGACGACGAGCCTGCGCTCACGCTCTACACCTCCGGCTCGACCGGGCGGCCGAAGGGCGTGCTGCTGTCCCACAAGGCGCATCTGTGGGTGATCGCCGCCCGCATGGCGGACGACGATCTCGCCGGCGAACGCATGCTGGTCGCGGCGCCGCTCTACCACATGAACGCGCTCGCCAATTCCCTGCTCGCCTGCGCAGGCGGCGCGACCATCATCCTGCTGCCGCAGTTCCAGGCGCGCGTCTACATCGAGGCGATCGCCCGGCGCCGCGTCACCTGGGCGACTGCGGTGCCGCCGATGATCGCGATGATGCTGCGCGAGAAGGAGGCGCTGGCCGGCGCCGACCTGTCGAGCGTCCGGGTCGTGCGCATGGGCTCCGCCCCGGTCAACGACACGCTCGCGGCGCAGATCCGCGAGCTGCTGCCGAACGCCCGGATCATCAACGCCTATGGCACCACCGAGGGCGGCCCGGTCGTGTTCTCCGACAAGGGCGGCGCGCCGACCGGCTCGGTGGGCAAGCCGCATGACGGCGTCGAGGTCCGCCTCGTCGGGCCGGACGCGCCTACGGCCGGCGTGCTGCAGATGAAGAGCCCCGCGATCATGCTCGGCTACCACAACCGTCCGGACGTGCCGTCGCCGATCACGGCGGACGGCTTCTACGACACCGGCGACGTGTTCCGCCGCGACGCGGACGGCTACTACTTCTTCGTCGGCCGCGCCGACGACATGTTCGTCTCCGGCGGCGAGAACATCTTCCCCGGCGAAGTCGAGGCGGTGCTGGAGACGCATCCCGACGTGCTGCAGGCGAGCGTCGTGCCGGTCGACGACGAGATCAAGGGGCAGAAGCCGGTCGCCTTCATCGTCCGCAAGCCCGGCGCGACGGTGGACGAACAGGCGATCAAGGCCTTCGCGCTCGAGCACGCGCCGGCCTATCAGCACCCGCGCCGGGTCTGGTTCCTCGACGCGATGCTGCTCGCCTCGACCAACAAGATCGACCGGGCGGCGCTCCGCGCCCGCGCGGAAGCCGAACTGAGGAAGAATTGATGCTCGCGCTTCGTGAAACCGCTTCGGAACGGCAGGGCGCCGATCCGGACCGCCGCGCCTGGGTGGCGCAGGCGATCGGCCGCATCGAGACCGACATCAACCGCTCGGCCGACACCCATCTGATCCGGCTGGAGCTGCCGCGCGCGCCGGGGATCGACCTCTATCTCAAGGACGAGTCCAGCCACCCCACGGGCAGCCTCAAGCACCGGCTGGCGCGCTCGCTGTTCCTCTACGCGCTGTGCAACGGCTGGATCGGACCGGACACCACGATCGTGGAATCCTCGAGCGGCTCGACCGCGATCTCGGAGGCCTATTTCGCGAAGCTTCTCGGGCTGCGCTTCATCGCGGTGATGCCGCGCTCGACCTCGCCGGAAAAGATCGCCGCGATCGCGTTCCATGGCGGCGTTCCCCACCTCGTCGACCGCGGCGACGTCTCCGACGAAGCGGAGCGGCTCGCGCGCGAGATCGGCGGGCATTTCATGGACCAGTTCACCTACGCCGAGCGGGCGACGGACTGGCGCGGCAACAACAACATCGCGGAATCGATCTTCGCGCAGCTGTCGCTCGAGGACCGGCCGACGCCCGACTGGGTGGTGTGCGGCGCCGGCACCGGCGGCACCTCGGCCACGATCGGGCGCTATATCCGCTATCGCAAATATCCGACCTCGCTCTGCGTGGCGGACCCGGAGAGCTCGGTGTTCCACCGCCATTACGCCGAGCGCTCGGTCCACCGGGTCGAGTGCTGCGACAGCGTCATCGAAGGCATCGGCCGCGCGCGCGTCGAGCCGTCTTTCGTGCCCGAGCTGGTCGACCGCATGATCGCGGTGCCGGACGCCGCTTCCATCGCGGCGGCGCGGATGATCAGCGGCCTGCTCGGCCGGCCCTGCGGCGGCTCGACCGGCACGAACGTCTGGGCCTGCCTGCAGCTCATCGAGGAGATGAAGGCGGCCGGCCGCGAGGGTTCGGTCGTCACGCTGCTCTGCGATTCCGGCGAGCGCTACCGCTCGACGCTGTTCAACGATTCATGGCTCGCTGAGCGCGGCTTCGACCTGGCGGTCCCTCACGCCAGGCTCGAAGCCGTGTTCGGCGGGGCTTAAGGGCCTCGTTTATGAGAGACGGCTCGGGGGTAGACGCTTGCGTGCTTCAAGACGCGCCTTCGGCGCTCCTCAGCATGAGGAGCGTCGTGGTTCCTGAAGGCGCCAACGTGCCTCATGCTGAGGAGCCCGCGTCAGCGGGCGTCTCGAAGCACGCGGCGCGGCCCCGCCGGCCTCGCATCAGCCCGCTGACCGAGGCCCCGCGGAGAAACGCCCGATGACGAACTTCGACTGGACCGCCGGCTACCCCTCCCGCCGCATGCCGGTGTTCGGCCGCAACGTGGTGTCGACCTCGCACCCGCTTGGCGCGCAGGCCGGCCTGAAGATGATCTGGCGCGGCGGCAACGCGGTCGACGCGGCGATCGCCTCCGCGGCCGTCATGGCGCTGGTCGAGCCCTGCTCGAACGGCCTCGGCTCCGACGCGTACTGCATCCTGTGGGACGGCAAGGAGCTGCACGGACTGAACGGCTCCGGCGGCGCGCCGGCGGCCTGGACGCCGGATTACTTCGCGAAAAAATACGGCGAGGGCCACGCCCGTCCGCCGATGCGCGGCTGGGACTCGGTGACCGTGCCGGGCGCGGTCGGAACCTGGACCGCGCTCCACGAGCGCTTCGGCAAGCTGCCCTTCGCCGACCTGCTCGAGCCCGCGATCGAGATCGCCGAACGCGGCTATCTCGCGCCGACTGTCGTGCAGGGGAAATGGGCGGCGGCGGCCGAGGTCCCCGACATCGTGCGCCAGCCTGGATTCGGCGAGATGTTCCTCCCGCGCGGCCGCGCGCCGCATGTGGGCGAGCTCGTCACGCTGCCCGGCGCCGCGCGCATGCTGCGGGCGATCGGGGAGACCAAAGGCGCGGCGCTCTATGGCGGGGAGATCGCCGAGGCGATGGAGGCCCGGGCGCGCGCCGAAGGCGGGGCGATGACGGCGGCCGACATGGCGGCCTTCAAAGCCGAATGGGTGACGCCGATCTCCAAGGATTACCGCGGCTATACGGTCCACGAGATCCCGCCGAACGGGCAGGGGATCGCCGCGCTGATCGCGCTCGGCATCCTGGGCAATTTCGATCTGGCGGGCATGGCGGCCGACGGCGTCGACGCCAATCATCTGCAGATCGAGGCGATGAAGCTCGCCTTCGCCGACACCTACGCCCATGTCGGCGACCTCGCCCATATGAAGGTGACGCCGGCCCAGCTGCTCGACGATTCCTATCTCGCCGAGGCGGCCAAGCTCATCGATCCGACGCGCGCACAGGTCTTCGCGGCTCGCAATCCGGTGAGGGGCGGCACGATCTACCTCACCGCGGCCGACGAGAGCGGCATGATGGTGAGCTTCATTCAGTCGAACTTCATGGGCTTCGGCTCCGGAATCTGCCTGCCCGACTGGGGCCTCTCGCTGCAGAACCGCGGCCACGGCTTCCATCTCGATCCGGCGAGCCCGAACGTCGTCGCGCCGGGCAAGCGGCCGTTCCAGACCATCATCCCGGGCTTCCTCACCAAGGACGGCCAGCCGGTGATGAGCTTCGGCGTGATGGGCGGCAACATGCAGCCGCAGGGGCATATGCAGACCCTCGTGCGCATGATCGACTTCGCCCAGAACCCGCAGGCCGCCTGCGACGCGCCGCGCTGGCGCTTCAACGCCGGCCTCGACATCAACGTCGAGGCCACGATGGCGAGGGCGACCGTCGAGGGCCTCGCCGGCCGCGGGCACGAAATGAGCGTGATCGACGACAGCTACCAGGATTTCGGCGCCGGACAGTTCATCTGGCGCATGGGCGATCCGGCCGTCGAGGGCTACGCCGCGGCGAGCGACCCGCGCCGCGACGGATACGCGGCGACGGGCTGACGGACGGATCGCGCCCTTCAGCCCTGCGGCGCGCCGGCCTGCTTCATGGGATCGGCGTTCGCGAAGGCCGGCATCGCCTCGCATCGGGCGACGATCGCGTCGACCGTGGGGATGTCCGGAACCGTGATCTTGAACACCTTCATCACGGCCGTGACGCTCGCCAGGCAGATGTCGGCGATCGTCGGCGCGTCGCCGTGGCAGAAGGCGCCGGCGCCGGGCTCGCGCGCGAGCTTCTGCTCCACCGCCTGAAGACCCGTCGTGAACCAGTTGATTTGCCACGCTCTCCAGGCGTCGGCGTCGAAGCCGGCTTCCGTCAGGTAGCGGCGCACCCGCGGCACGATCAGCGGGTGGGTGTCGGAGGCGAGCATCGCGGCGATCGAGCGGACGCGCGCGCGGCCGTGCGGGTCGCCGGGGAGGAGCGGAGGCTCGGGCGCGATCTCGTCGAGATATTCGAGGATCGCGACCGACTGGGTGAGCGGCGGCTGGCCCTCCTCGATCAAAGCGGGGATCGCGCCGAGCGGGTTGATCGCGAGAAACGCCGGCGACCGGTGTTCGCCGGCGTCGATGTCGACATTGATCTCCTGCGCCTTGAGGCCCTTCAACGCGAGCGCGACCCGCACCCGGTAGGTCGCGGAGGTCCGCCAGTAACTGTAGAGCTTGAAGGTCGGTTGGGGCATGGACGCTGGCTCCGGGCTTGTCGGCGGAGGAGATTTGCGCGTCGCGGCCCGGGGGACAAGCTGGCGACCGACGTCCCGAGCCCGCCTACACCGCGTGCTCCGGCGCGAGCCGGCAGGCGCCCGTGCGCAGTTCGATCTGGATGGTCGGGTGGACGATGCCGAAGCGCGTCTCGAGCTCGGCCGCGATCGCATGCAAGGCGTCGTCGCCCGGATGTCCGCCGGGAATGACCAGATGGGCGGTGAGGGCGGTCTCCGTCGTGCTCATCGGCCAGATATGCAGGTCGTGAACCTCCACGACGCCGGGCAGGCGCTCGAGCATCACGCGCACCGCGGCCGGGTCGACCCCAGGCGGCGCGGCGTCGAGCGACATCAGCACGCTGTCGCGCAGCAGGCTCCAGGTCCCGACGGTGATCACGGCCGCGATCGCGAGGCTCACGAGCGGGTCGAGCCAGAGCCATCCCGTGAGCACGACCAGCAGGCCGGCCACGATCACGGCGGCCGAAACCGCGGCGTCGGCCGCCATGTGCAGATAGGCGCCGCGGATGTTGATGTCGCCTTTGCCACCCGCCATGAACAGCCAGGCGGTGAAGCCGTTGATCGCGACGCCGATCGTCGCCACCGTCATCACCGTCGCGCCGGCGACCGGCTGGGGGTCGACGAGGCGCTGCGCGGCCTCCCAGCCGATCACGCCGACCGCGATCAGCAGGAAGACCGCGTTGACCAGCGCCGCCATGATCGAGCTGCCGCGCAGGCCGTAGGTGAAGCGCGTGGTGGGCGGCCGCTTCGACAGGATCACCGCGATCCACGCCACGACCAGACCGAGAACGTCGGAGAGGTTGTGGCCCGCGTCCGCGATCAGCGCGAGCGAGTTGCTCGCGATCCCGTAGCCGGCCTCGATCAGGACGAAGGCCGTGTTCAGTCCGATCCCGATCGCGAAGGCGCGCCCGAAGCTCTTCGGCGCATGGCTGTGGCCGCCGGGGCCGTGGGAATGGCCGGCGTGGTCGTGCGCGGCGTGGTCGTGCGCCGCGTGGTCCTGCCGCTGATGGTCCGTCATGGGGTCGCCCTTCCAGGCGCAGGCTTAGTCCGGGCGGCCGACGTAATGCTAGAACGTCCGGTTCGGGACGCCAGTTGAGCCCATGCCGGGCGTCTCCCGTCGCCGGCCCGCCGCACGCGGCGGCCTGTCGCAGGGAATAAAGAAATACGCGGAGCGTCTGTTACGTAAGCCGGACAGACGCCGGAAGCGCATTTGGCGCGCAAGCTTGGGCCCGCCGGGGGACGGGCCGCATGAAAGGCACACACGCTGTGACCACCGCCTATCTCAACCGCATCGCCACGGCGACGCCCCCGAACGACGTGCATGACTCCTTCGTCAGCTTCGCCGAAGGCCAGCTCGAAGACCCCCGCGCCCATCGCGCCTTCCGCCGCATGGCGGAGCGCGGCCAGATCGATCATCGCTGGTCGGCGCTGACGCCGAAGGTCGACGACGGCGACGGCGTGCTCGACCGCGACGGCTTCTATGCGCTCGGCCGGTTTCCCTCGACCGCCGCGCGCATGCGCCGCTACGAGGCCGATGCGCCCGATCTCGCGGCGAAGGCGTTCGAGCGGCTCGGCCTCGGCGCCGACGCCAGCCGGCTGACCCATCTCATCGTCGTCTCCTGCACCGGCCTGTCGGCGCCGGGCATCGACTTCGACCTGATCGCGCGCTTCGAGCTCAATCCGTCGATCGAGCGAACCACGGTCGGCTTCATGGGCTGCTACGCCGCGATCAACGGGCTGAAGCTCGCCCGCCACATCGTGCGCTCGGAGCCTCAGTCGCGGGTGCTCGTCGTCTGCCTCGAACTCTGCACGCTGCATCTGAACGAGAGCGCTAATCTCGAGCAGTTGCTGTCGTTCCTCGTGTTCGGCGACGGTTGCGCGGCGGCGCTCGTCAGCGCCGAGCCCGTCGGACTGGCGCTCGACAGCTTCCACGCCGCGATGGCGCCCGGGACCGCCGAGGAGATCCGCTGGAACATCCGGGATCTCGGCTTCGACATGTTCCTCTCCGGCCGCGTGCCGGGCGAACTCGGCCGCACTTTGAAGCGGGGCGTCGAGACCATCCTGGCTGGCCGCCAGGTCCGGGACGTCGACCTCTGGGCGGTCCATCCCGGCGGCCGCTCGGTGCTCGACGCCGTCGAGACCGGGCTGGAGCTCGAGGGCGACGCGCTGGTGCCGTCGCGGCGCGTGCTGCGGGCGAACGGCAACATGTCGTCGGCGACCATCCTGTTCGTGCTTGAGGAGATCATGCGCGACGCCGAGCCCGGCCGGACCGGCTGCGCCATGGCCTTCGGCCCCGGCCTCGTCGCCGAGACCATGATGTTCCAGACCGCGGGACGATGACCGCCTTCGCCGCGCCCGGCCGCTCGCGCGCGCCGGAGCTGATGGACGACGACGCGACCGACTACGAGACGTTCCGCGCCTGCCTGGTCGACCTCGCCCGCGTGAATCGCCTGTCGCTCGGCTATCGCCCGACCCTCGGTTTCCTCGATCGGCTGCTGCGCGAGGGCCGCCTGCCGAAGGACCGGCCGACCGCGATCGTTGACGTCGGCTCCGGCTATGGCGACACGCTGCGGGAGATCGCGGACTGGGCCCGTCGCCGTGGCGTCGCCGTGGCGCTGACGGGGCTCGACCGCAACCCCTGGGCCGAGCGCGCGGCGCGCGAGGCAGGGGGCGACCCCGCGATCGACTACCGCACCGCCGACGTCTTCGACGTCCGGTTCGACGGCCCGGTGGACGTCGTCCTCAGCGCGCTGTTCACCCATCATCTCGACGACGCCGCGCTCGTGGCCTTCCTGCGCTGGATGGAGCGGACCGCCGGCGTCGGATGGTTCGTCAACGACCTCCACCGCAACCGCCTGCCGGTGATCGGCTTCAAAGCCGCCGCCTGGGCGCTGCGGATGCATCGCTTCGTCCGGCACGACGGCCCGGTGTCCTTCGCGCGCGCCTTCGTCGCCGAGGAGTGGCGTGGGGCGCTCGCGGCGGCGGACGTTCCGGAGGGCGCGGCCGAGATCGTCTGGCGGACGCCGTTCCGTCTCTGCGTGTCGCGGGTCCGCCGATGACGGCCGAGACCCACGACGTCCTGATCGTCGGCGGCGGGCCGGCCGGCGCTGCGCTCGCGACCGAACTTGCCCGCGCCGGGCGGGACGTCGTCGTCGTGGAGCGCGAGCTCGGCCCCCACGACAAGGTCTGCGGCGAGTTCCTGAGCGGCGAGGCGCTCGACATGCTGGAGCGCCTCGGGATCGACGTCGCGGCTCTCGGCGCGGTTCCGATCTGCGCGGTCGGGGTCTCGCGCGGGAGCTGGCGGACGGAGCGGCCGTTGCCGTTCCGGGCGATGAGCCTGTCGCGGCGCGTTCTGGATGAGGCGTTGCTGACGCTGGCGGGCGACAGCGGCGCGCGGGCGCTGCGCGGCTCGGCGGTCCGCGAGCTCAGGACGGCGGAGGAGGGGTGGCGCGCGCGCCTCGCCTGCGGCCGGACGATCGTCGCGCGCCACGCGGTGCTGGCGACCGGCAAGCACGATCTGCGCGGCCATGCCCGGCCGCCGGGCCGCCAGAACGACCTGATCGGCTTCAAGACGGTCTTCCGTCTGCCGGACGCCGCCAGGCGAGCGCTGGAGGACGGGGTCGAGATCGGCCTGTTCCCGGGCGGCTACGCCGGGCTGGAGCCGATCGAGGGCGGCCGGGCCAATCTGTGCCTGGTGGTGACCATGCGCGCCTTCGCGGAGCTCGGCGGCGGCTGGGACGCGCTCGCAGCTCATCTCCGCGCGTCGGTCGCGCGCTTCGAGGCGGCGCTCGCCGGCGCCGAGCCGCTGTTCGAGCGTCCGCTCGCGGTGTCCCGCATTCCTTACGGCCTCGTGCGACGCGGAGGCGAGGGGGACGGACTCTGGCGCGTCGGCGACCAGGCCGCGGTCGTCCCGTCCTTCGCCGGCGAGGGCGTGACGCTCGCTTTGCACGGGGCGAGGCTCGCGGCCCGCGGCCTGCTCGACGGCCGCGCGGCCGGCGCGTTCCAGGCGACGCTTGCGACCGACCTCGCGCCGCAGATCCGGTTTGCCACCGCGCTGTCGCGGATGATCGTGCATCCCGCGGGCCAGGCGCTCGCGCCGCTCGCAGCTCCGACCCTGTTGCGCTGGCTCGCCGGCGCGACCCGGCTGCGGCCGCGCGGCGACGGGCCTTCGCCGCGGCTCGTCGCCTGCCGTCCGAGAGCGGGGCTCGGCCATAGCGGCGAGACCGCCGGCGCCGTCCGGTGGCCGATCGCGCAAGAATCTGGCAAGCGATAGGCCGCCGCCGCCGCGGCGGCCGGGAGGCGCGAAGGTGTCGGCTTCAACCAAGACGAGGGCGGCCGGTCTGTTCACGCGGCCGGGCTTCATGGTGCGTCGGCTGCACCAGATCTACGTGTCGATCTACCTGCAGGAATGCGCGGCCTTCGGCACGACGCCCGTGCAATCGAGCGTCATGCAGGTGCTGCTGCTCACGCCCGGAATCGATCAGGCCGCGCTCGCGGCCGAGATCGGCGTCGACCGCACGACGACCTCGAACGTGCTGGCGCGGCTGGAGAAGCGCGGCCTCGTGCGGCGCGAGGCAGACGCGGAGGATAAGCGGCTCCGGCGCGCCTTTCTGACCGAACAGGGGGAGGCGATGCTGGCCGAGATGCAGGACGCGCTCGACCGCGCGCATGGCCGCCTCGTCGCGCCGCTGTCGCCGGACGAGCGCGACGCCTTCGCGCGCTCGCTGCGGGTGCTGGTGGAAGCCAACAATGACGAGGGCCGCTCGGCGCTGCGCATGCTGTAGGCCGGGGATCGGCGGGGTCAGCGGCTCTTTCCGGTTGCCAAGGCGGATATCGTCAGCATACTGACGATCGGTTCGGAGCCGCGGCGCGGCCCGGTCGGCCGCGAAGCATCGGGCGAGGACGAATGGCAGAGTTTCCGAACGCCGACGGACAGAGCCTCCGCGGCTTCCTGAACATGGTGTCGACGCGCTTCCCCGAGGAGCTCGTGCGCGTGCCGCAACGCGTCGACTCGCGCTTCGCGACGACCGCGGTCGCCTTCGAGCTGGAGCGCGCCGGCCGCAGCCCCGTGCTTCTGTTCGACGACGTCGACGGCAAGGGCATGCCGCTCGTCACCAATGTGGCGGCGAACCGAAAGCTGCTCGCCGCCTGCCTCGACGTCGAGCCTGGCGATCTGCCGACCGCGTTCCGCGAACGGGCGATGAGCTATCTGCCCTGCGAGACGCTCGACCGCGCGCCCTGGGACGAGGTCGTGATCGAAGGCGCCGACGTCGACCTCACGAAACTGCCCATCCCGCTGCAATTCACGGTCGACGCCGCGCCCTACATCACGGCCGGGCAGATCACGGCGCGCGACCCGGTCACCGGGGTCGACACGACGGGCTTCCATCGGCTGATGCTGAAGGGTCGCAACCGGCTCGGCGTGTCGCTGCATTCGCGCCGCCGCATGCACGAGTTCCACCGCCGCGCCGAGGAGCGCGGGCACGGGCTGCCGGCGGCCGTCGTGATCGGCGTGCATCCGCTGCACTATATGGGCTCGATGACCTACGCCTATCCGCCGCATGTGCGGAAGTTCGAGATCATCGGCGGCCTGTTCGGCGAGCCCTACCGGCTCGCCCGCTGCGGGATCGAGGACCTCGAAGTCCCGGCAGGCGCCGAGATCGTCATCGAGGGCGAGATTCTGGCCGAGACGCGCGAGCCGGAGGGGCCCTTCGGCGAATTCACCGGCTACGCGTCCTACCGCAGCACGCAGAACGTGTTCGTCGCCCACAGGGTGCGGATGCGGCGCGACGCGCTCTTCCACAGCGTCGTCTCCGGCATGGCGAAGGACCACATCCTGATCTCCTGCGTCACACGCGAAGGCGAGATCCTGAACGCGCTGAAGCGCAACCTGCCCAACGTCACCGCCGTCCACGTGCCGCACTCGACCTGCGGGGCGTTCGTCGCGATCATCGCCATGAAGAAGATCGCCGAGGGCGAACCGCAGATGGCGGTGATGGCGACGCTCGGCACCGAGCTCTACACGAAATACGTCATCGTCGTGGATGACGACGTCGACGTCTTCGACATCAACGACGTGTTCTGGGCGATCGCGACGCGGGTGCGTGCGGAGAAGGACATCTTCTTCGTGCCCGGCGCCAAGGGGGCGATCCTCGATCCGAGCTCGGACCCGAAGGACTTCACGCTGACCAAGATGGGGATCGACGCGACGCGCCCCTCTGGACGCGACTTCGCCGAGCGCCTGGTGATCTCCGAGGAGGAGCGCACGCGGGCGCGCGACATCCTCGCCGCGGCCGGGGCGACGCTCGGATGAGCGGCCCGGTCTCGCGGCCGATCATCGTCGGGATCAGCGGCGCGTCGGGCGCGGCGCTCGGCGTGCGGCTGCTCGAGGTCCTGCGCGATCTGGGGGTCGAGACCCACCTCGTGATGAGCCGGTCGGCGCAAGTCACCCTCGCGCAAGAGACCGACCTGAAACCCGCCGATCTGCGGGCGCTCGCGAGCTCGTTCCACAATGTCGACAATGTCGGCGCGAGCATCGCGAGCGGGTCGTTCCTCACCGCCGGCATGATCGTCGCGCCGTGCTCGATCCGCACCTTGTCGGAGATCGCGACCGGAGTGACCTCGACGCTTCTCACGCGCGCGGCCGACGTCGTGCTGAAGGAGCGTCGCCGTCTCGTGCTGCTTGTGCGCGAGACGCCGCTCCATCTCGGCCATCTCCGCAGCATGGCCGCGGTGACCGAGATGGGGGCGATCGTCATGCCGCCGGCGCCGGCCTTCTACGCTCGGCCGAAGAGCATCGACGACGTCGTGAACCACACGGTGGGGCGCGCGCTCGACCTGTTCGGCATCGAGGCCGGGCTCTCCGGCCGCTGGGCCGGCGTCTCCAAGGCCGGCGCGACGAGCGACGAGCCGTGACCGCGGCGCTCGACCTCGACGGCCCGCACTGGGGCTTCGCGCTGGAGGTCTACGGCAAGCCGGGCGTCGCCGCCGCCTGCCTGCGCCTTCAGGACGGATGCGGCGTCGACGTCAATGTGCTGCTGGTCGCGCTCCACGCCGCGGCCAAGCTCGGGATCCCGATCGGGGAAAGCGAGGTCGCCGTGCTGGACGCGGCGGCCGCCCCCTGGCGCGAGCGCGCCGTCCAGCCGCTGCGGGCGGTGCGCCGCGACCTGAAGTCGGGCGTCGGCGACCTGCCGCCGGGCGCGGTCGAGGGCGTGAGGGACATGGTCAAAGCCGCCGAGCTGCAGGCCGAGCGCGTCCAGCAGGCGGCGCTGGCGCGTGCGCTGGACGGTTTAGCGCGCGATCCTCTCCGCGCCGACCCGGCCGGCGCCGCGGCCACCGTCGCGATGTTCTACGCCCGACGCCTCGGGCAGGACGGAAACGCCCTTGCGGAGGATGCAGCGCTGGTGGGCGCAGCCGCGGCCTGACGGATCGCCGCACGGCGGGGTCGCTCAGTCGGTCTCCTTGCCGAACAACTTCCGCAGTTCGTCCTTCGCGGCTTCGAGCGTCTTCCGTTGATCGGCGGCGAGGTTCTTCCCCGACCGGTTGATATGGAAGGTCAGCATCGAGATCGCGGAGCGATAGGGATCGGACTTCCGCCGGTCGCTCTTTTCCGCCGAGCGCTTCAGCGATCTGGCGATCTCGGCCGGATCGTCCTTCGTGAACACGCCGTCTTCGAGATCGAGCGCGTCGCTCCTTTCCGTGACGTCCTGAGACCATTTCTCGCCGCTCTTGGCGTGCTTCGCCTTGCCGGTCATGGGGACCCTTCCCGTTTCGGCCCGGCGATCGAGCCGGGCGGCTTCTGAAGACCTCGTCCTGCGTGCGAACAACGGACGCGCGGCTTTGTTCCAGCGAACGGGCGGGCCGTTCACGTCTAAGGCGTCCAGGGGAACTACCTCGCGAGAGCCGTGTTCAACCTGGGAGGAACCCCACCGAACACGGAGAGCCGCCAATGCTCGACGACCCGAAAACCGCCCATCCCCAGCCACCGCAGCCGAACCAGAAGCAGCCCATGCCCGGCAGCGAGTCCGCGATGCGGCCGCAGGCCGATCATGGCGAGCAGAGCTACAAGGGCTCGGGCCGCCTGACCGGCCTCGCCGCGCTGATCACGGGCGCGGATTCCGGCATCGGCCGGGCCGTGGCGATCGCTTATGGGCGAGAGG
Organism: Hansschlegelia sp. KR7-227; assembly: GCF_049446035.1. Classification (NCBI taxonomy): domain Bacteria; kingdom Pseudomonadati; phylum Pseudomonadota; class Alphaproteobacteria; order Hyphomicrobiales; family Methylopilaceae; genus Hansschlegelia; species Hansschlegelia sp. KR7-227. Next base: position 1,850,766 of record NZ_JBMSEA010000001.1, on the reverse strand, counting down.
GGGCGGACGTGCTGATCTCCTATTATGACGAGCACGACGACGCCCGCGAGACGGCGCGGCTGGTCGAGGAGGCGGGCCGCAAGGCCGTCGTCGTCGCCGGCGACATCAAGCAGGAGAGCCACTGCAACGACCTCGTCGCCAAGGCGATGGAGGCCTTCGGCCGGCTCGACATCCTCGTCAACAACGCCGCCCATCAGGCGAGCTTCGAGCGGATCGAGGACATATCGGCGGAAGAGTGGGACGTGACCTTCCGCACCAATGTCTACAGCCAGTTCTATCTGTCGAAGGCGGCCGTGCCCGTGATGAAGCCGGGTTCGTCGATCGTGAACACGACGTCGATCAACGCCAAGAACCCGAGCCCTCATCTTCTGGCCTACGCCACCACCAAGGGCGCGATCGCGAACTTCACGGCGGGCCTCGCAGGCCTCGTGGCCGACCGCGGCATCCGCGTGAACGCGGTCGCGCCGGGCCCGATCTGGACGCCCCTGATCCCGTCGACCATGCCGGAGGAGGCAGTGGAGAGCTTCGGAGAGAACACGCCGCTCGGCCGGGCGGGCCAGCCCGCGGAGCTCGCCGGCGCCTATGTCCTGCTCGCTTCGGGCGAGGCGAGCTACATCACCGGCGCGGTGATCCCGGTCACGGGCGGCCGGCCGATGCTCTAGCGCCGTCGGCGCGGGCCTCGTCCGGCGCCGGGCCCGCGCCGCTTGCTCTGACATCCGACGGACGGAGATCGCGGGGACGTGATCGCCCGTCCCGTCGCGCGCGACGCTTCGGGGCGGCGAGGCTCTGGCCTTGTCCGCCTCGCGCGACATTCTTGTTTGCGAAAAATTCCAATCCGGCGACGCCCGCCGCGCGCGACGGCTGACGGAGACAGACGATTTCGCCCCTCCGCCATCCGCATGTCGTGGTCCTGCTCGCATCGCCGATCCTGGCCGGCTGCTCGGGCGTGCAGTCCGCGCTCGCGCCCGCAGGGCATGAGGCGGAGGAGGTCGCGCGGCTGTTTCTCGTCATGGCGGTCGGCGCCGGCGTGATCTGGACGCTGGTGATGGCGGCGGCGATCTACGCCACGCGCATACGTCCCGAACCGCACGAGGAGCATATCGGCCGCAAGCTCATTTTGTGGGGCGGCGTCGCGTTTCCGGTTGTCGTGCTCGCGGGGCTCCTGATCTACGGGCTCGGCATGATGTCCGAGCTGCGGCGGCCGGGCGAAGGCCTGAGAATCGACGTCTCGGGCGAGCAGTTCTGGTGGCGCGTGACCTATCGGCCGAAGGACGGCGCTGAGGCGCGGAGCGCCAACGAGGTGCGGATCCCGGTCGGCGAGCGGGTCGAGTTCGCGCTAACGAGCCCGGACGTGATCCACTCGTTCTGGATCCCTGCGCTCGGCGGCAAGGTCGACATGATCCCGGGCCGCGAGAACCGTCTGGTGCTGCAGGCGGAGCGGCCCGGAACCTATCGCGGGGTCTGCGCCGAGTTCTGCGGCGCGAGCCACGCCTTGATGGCGTTTCCGGTCGTCGCGATGGCGAAGCCGGACTTTGAAGCCTGGCTCGCGGCGCAGGCGCGGCCGGCGGCGCAGGCGGTCGAGACCGCCCGCGGCGGCGAGCTGTTCCGGCTGAACGGATGCGGCGCCTGCCACGCCGTCGCGGGCACCGACGCGAAGGGCGAGGTCGGACCCGACCTTACCCGCTTCGGCGAACGCGCGACGGTGGGCGCCGGCCTGCTGCCCAACACGGCCGAGAACGTGATCCGTTTCATCATGGAGACGGACACGCTGAAGCCGCGCGCCAAGATGCCCGCCTATCCCAACCTGCCGCACGCGGACCTCGCGGCGATCGCCGCCTATCTGGGGAGCCTGAAGTGACGGCAAGGCTCGGGAACCTCTCCGCTCGCGCGAACCGCCGTGCGTGCTTCGAGACGCCTGCTTCGCAGGCTCCTCAGCATGAGGATCGTCTCCGCTTTGGCGTCCTCAAACCTCCTCATGCCGAGGAGGCCCCGAGCGCCGTGTCGAAGCACGCAGGACCGCGCCCCCATTGGGAAGCGCTCCGCTCGTCGGAAATCCGCCCATGACCGCTGAGCGCGCGCCCTCTCCCCAGGACGACCCCGAACACCGCAAGGCCCAGGAGGAGCGGCTCGAGAAGGTTTGGGAGACGCCGCCGGGCTTCCGTTACTGGTCCGCGGTCAACAATTCCGAGGTCGGGCTCTGGTACACCGCGACCTCGCTGTTCTTCTTCCTGTTCGCGGGCGTCCTGGGACTGCTGATCCGCACGCAGCTCGCCGTGCCTGAGAACGATTTCCTCTCAGCCACCTTCTACAATCAGGTCTTCACCCTCCACGGCACGGCGATGATGTTCCTGTTCGCCGTGCCGATCTTCGAGGCGGTGGCGATCGTCATCCTGCCGGAGATGCTGGGCGCGCGCGACCTGCCGTTTCCGCGGCTCTCCGCCTTCGGCTACTGGAGCTTCCTGATCGGCGGCGTGTTCGTCTGCGGATCGATCTTCTTCAATGCGGCGCCGGACGGCGGCTGGTTCATGTATCCGCCGCTGACGACGGACGAGAAGCAGACAGGCATCGGCGCCGACGTCTGGCTGCTGGGTTTGTCCTTCATCGAGGTGGCGTCGATCGCGGCGGCGGTCGAGCTCATCGTCGGCACGCTGAAGTGCCGCCCGCCCGGCATGCGCATCAATCTGATGCCGCTCTACGCCTGGTACGTGCTGGTGGTCGCCGGCATGATCCTGTTCGCCTTCCCGCCGCTGATCGCGGGCGACATCCTGTTCGAGCTCGAGCGGATGTTCGACTGGCCGTTCTTCGATCCCAAGCGCGGCGGCGACCCGCTGCTCTGGCAGCACCTGTTCTGGATCTTCGGCCACCCGGAGGTCTACATCGTGTTCCTGCCGGCGATCGCGCTGCTCGCCATGATCGTCCCGACCTTCGCGCAGCGGCCGATCCTCGGCTATTCCTGGATCGTGCTGGCCGCCGTCGGAACCGGCTTCCTGTCGTTCGGACTGTGGGTCCACCACATGTTCACGACGGGGCTGCCGTCGATCTCGCTCGCCTTCTTCTCCGCGGCCTCGGAAGCCGTCGCGATCCCGACCGGCGTGCAGATCTTCGTCTTTCTCGCGACCCTGCTCGCCGGCCGCGTGGTCTATTCGGTCCCGATGCTGTTTGCGATCGGCGCGCTCGGCATCTTCGTCTTCGGCGGGCTGACCGGCGTCATGGTGGCGCTCGCGCCGTTCGACTGGCAGGCGCACGACACCTATTTCGTAGTGGCGCATCTGCATTACACGCTGCTCGGCGGCATGCTGTTCCCGCTGATGGCGGGCCTCTATTATTACTTCCCGTTCGCGCGCGACCGGAAGCTGTCGGACCGGCTGGGCACATGGGCGTTCTGGCTGATGTTCGTCGGCTTCAACGTCACCTTCCTGCCGATGCACATAACCGGGCTGCGCGGCATGCCGCGCCGGGTGTTCACCTACGCCGAGGGGCTCGGCTTCGACACGCTCAACATGGTCTCGACGGTCGGCGCCTTCGTGTTCGCCGCCGGCGTGCTCGTCATCGTCTGGGACGTGCTGCGCCCGAGGGGTCGCGAGCCTTACGCGCCGCGCAACCCGTGGAACGCGGGCACGCTGGAATGGCTGTCGGAGAACCCGGGCAAGGACTGGGGCGTGCGCACCGTCCCCGTCGTCACCACACGATACCCGCTCTGGCAGCAGCCGAATTTCGTGCGCGACTTCGACGAGGGCCGCTTCTACCTGCCGGACGCCGAGGAGGGAAAGCGTGAGACGCTGATCACCTCGGTGCTCGACGCGCGGCCGATCCAGTGCCTCCGCGTGCCCGGCAACACCTTCATGACCATGGGCGCGGCGTTCCTGACCGGCGGCGCCTTCATCGCCGCGACTTTCTACGCCTGGACGCTGACGATCCTGTTCGCGATCGCGGCGCTGATTTCGATCCTGGTCTGGCTGTGGCGCGGCACCGCGATCATCCCCGAGAAAAAGGAGAAGGACGTCGGACTCGGACTGAGCCTGCCGCTCTACGTCTCCGGCCCGGATTCGGTCGGCTGGTGGGCGATGTTCATCACCATGATCGGCGACATGTCGGCCTTCGCCAGCCTGATCTTCGGCTACTTCTTCTACTGGACGATCCATGCGAGCGGCTTTCCCGCCGGCGATGGCGCCGGTCCGGGCGTCGTCTGGCCGACGGCCGCGCTCGCGCTTGGCGTCGCGGCCTGGGCCGCGATGCTCGCCGCCCGCCGCGCGAACGCCGCGGACCGGCCAGGCGCGCTGCGCTTCTGGCTCACGGGGGCCGCGGTCCTCGCCGTCGGGAGCGGCGCGGCGCTGCTCTGGGGACCGCACGCGACCGGGCTCGACCCCACCGCCCATGTCTACCCCGCGACTGTCTGGGTGATCGCGATCTGGACGGCCGTCCATCTCGGCGTCGGCGTGATCATGACGCTCTACTGCCTCGCGCGCTCGGTCGGGTCGAAGCTGACGGCCGCGCATGACATCGACATCCACAATGTCGTGCTGTTCTGGCACTTCGCGCTCGTGACGATCGTCGTCACCGTCGCGACGCTCGCCTTGTTCCCGCTGGCGGTCCGATGAGCGACAGCGGCCTGCATGAGCGCGGCGCGCGCTTCGAGACGCGCTTCTGCGAAGCGCTCCTCAGCATGAGGAGCGCAGAGGACGGCAGGCTCGCCCCTCCTCATGCTGAGGAGGCCCGAAGGGCCGTCTCGAAGCACGCAGCGCGTCGTGCCCGCTCAGTCCGGAGCGCCAGCCGATGATCGCCTCGATCCGCGCGAACCTCGTCACGCTTGTCACCGCCCCGACGGTCTGGGCGCTGCACTTCCTCGTCTGCTACGTCGCGGCGGCGACCCATTGCGCCAAGGCGATGGCCGACGCGCGCGTCATGACCGGCGCGGCCTGGCCGGACATCACGGAGGCGCGGATCGTGATCGCGGCCGCGACCCTCGCCGCGCTCGCCGCCATCGCGCTCGCCAGCCGCCAGGCCTGGACGCACTGGGGCGACGGCGACGCCGACCCGCCTTACGACGACGCCACCAAAGACGACCGCCAGCAGTTCCTCGGCTTCGCGACGATCCTGCTCTGCGGCCTGTCCTTCGTCGGCGTCATCTTCGTCGCGCTGCCCGCTGTGTTCATCGGGGATTGCCGATGAACCGCGCCGGCCTGGTCCTGCTCGGCCTCGTCACGCTCGCGCTCGCCTGGGCGCCGTGGACCGACGCCATCCTCGGCCACGGCTTCGCGGCGCATATGACGCGGCATATGGCGGTCGTCGCGGTCGCCGCCCCGCTGATCGCGCTCGGCGTCGTGGGCTCTGCGCGCGACCCGTCGCTCGGATGGCCGTCGGCGTTCGCCGCGATCCCCGTCTCCCTGGTCGAACTCGTCGTCGTCTGGGGCTGGCACGCGCCGGCGGCCCACGACCTCGCGCGGGTCTCGCCATGGGCGTTCGCGGCCGAGCAGGCCTCGTTCCTCGTCGCCGGCCTGTGGCTCTGGATCGCCTGTTTCGGACATGCGGCCGACGCGCGGCCGGGCCGGACGGCGCAGGGCGTGATCGCGATGCTGCTGACCTCGATCCACATGACGCTGCTCGGCGTGCTGCTCGCGACGAGCGCGCGCGCGCTCTACGCCGCCCACCACGGCGCAGCCGCCGCGGCGCTCGACCAGCAGCATGTCGGCGGCATCGTGATGCTGCTTGTCGGCGGCGCGGTCTATCTCGGCGGGGGGCTCGCGCTCGCGGCCCGGCTGCTCGGCGACGACAGGCCGGAGACGGAGCGGGGGCGCGCGGCATGAAGGGGTGGCGCGTCGACTTTCTCGTGACGCCGCTGCGCGCGGGGCTCGCGGCCGCAGCGGTCGCGGCCGGCGTGCTGGCTTTTGGCTGGTCCGGCCTGTTCAACGTCGCGGCGACCTCCGGCCATTGGCCGATCACCGACTGGTTCCTGCACTACGTCATGATCAATTCGGTGAAGACGCGATCGCTGGCGATCGAGACGCCCGGCGATCTCGACGACCCCGCGCTGATCGCCCGCGGCGCCGGGCATTTCGCGGCGGGCTGCGCCGGCTGCCACGGCGCGCCGGGCCGGCCGCGCTCCCCGGTCATCCGCGAGATGGTTCCGACCGCGCCCGATCTCGGCCCGAAAGTTCCGACATGGGAGCCGAAGCACCTGTTCTGGATCGTCAAGAACGGCGTCAAATACGCCGGCATGCCCGCCTGGGTGTCGGCCGAGGAGCGGGAGGACGAAGCCTGGGCCGTCACGGCGTTCCTGCTCAAGCTGCCCGGGATGGACGCAGACAGCTACAGGTCGCTCGCCTTCGGCGCCGAACAGGATGGGGCGGCGAACGGCTTCACGGCGGTGAAGCCCGAGCCGCAGGGCGCAGCGCCGCGCGAGGACGTGCTCGCCGACTGCGCCCGCTGCCACGGCCGCGACGGCGCAGGGCGCGACAACGCGGCCTTCCCCGTGATCGCCGGCCAGAACGAGGCCTATCTGTTCGACGCGCTGAAGGCCTACGCCGACGGACGGCGCCACAGCGGGATCATGGCGACCGCCGCCGCACGCCTTCCCGAGCCGGAGCTCAGGGCGCTCGCGGCGCATTACGCCGCTCAGCCGCCGGTCGCCGCGAAAGGCGCGCCTCCGGTCGAGGCCGCACTGGTCGCGGCGGGCGAGCGCATCGCGCGAGAGGGCGATCGCGGCGCCGGCACGCCGGCCTGCGCGTCCTGCCACGGACCATCGCCGATGGCGCGCAATCCCGCCTATCCCAGCCTCGCCGGCCAGCACGCCGCCTATCTCGAAAGCCAGCTTCGTCTCTGGGAGAAGGAGCACGACAGCCGCGGCGGCGGTCCGTTCGCCGGCGTCATGCGCAAGATCGCCTTCGGCATGACCGAAGAGCAGATCAAGGCCGTCTCCGCCTATTACGCCTCGCTCCCGCGTGAGCGGACGCCGTAGGAACCGCCATAGCCGGAGCCCGCTTCCGAGGTATGGCGAAGCTTCGGGCGGGCGAACGCGCCGGGTTCATCGAAGCAGGCATCCGACGAGCCGCTCCGACCGAGGGGAGGCGAGAGTGGCCTTCGCTCTTGACGCAATGTTATAATATTACATATTTGTCGACGCGAGGACGAGGGTCGGCCCGCTCATTGAACTGGGGACGCACGGACGCGGCTTGAGCCGCCGCCTCCTCGCGCGATGCGGCGGCTCCGGCCGCTCCACACGATAAATCGGGGTGACTCTATTGCGATCCGGCATCAGAACACGCGTGAAGGCTCGCCTTCTCGCAACGGCGGCGCTTACGCTGGCTTCAAGTTGCGGCGCTCGCGCCCAGCAGACGATCGAGCTCGACGAGATCACCGTCTCCGCGCCAAGCCCGATCGCTCCGGCGGACCAGCCGGCCGGCCCGCCGCGCGACCTGAACGGCGTGCTGCCCGTCGTCACCGACGTCTTCGCGCCGGTCACGGTCGCGCCGCGCGACGAGATCGCCCGTCGGCAGCCCGCCTCGCTTGGCGACGCCTTGCGGGACAAGCCGGGCCTCGCCGGGTCGACCTTCGCGCCGGGGGCTGACAGGCCCATCATTCGCGGCCTCGAGGGACCGCGCGTTCAGATCATCGAAAACGGGCTCGGCGTCCACGACGTGTCCGCGCTCGGCGAGGATCACGCCGTGCCGGTCAGTCCGCTGATCGCCGACCAGATCGAGGTGATCCGCGGACCCGCGACACTGCGCTACGGCTCCTCGGCGATCGGCGGCGTCGTGAGCGTCGAGAACGACCGAATCCCGCAGTTCGAGCCGCCGGGCGGGTATTCGGCGGAGGCGATCGCCGGGCTCTCTTCGGTCGACCGCGGCCGCTCGACCGCCGCGCGGATAGACGCGGGCCACGACGGTTTTCTGGTCCACGCCGACGGCTTCGCGACGAGAGCCGAAAACTACGCCACGCCGGACGGACGGCAGGCGAACTCAGCGGCGCGGTCGACCGGCGGAGCGATCGGGTTCTCGAAGGTCTTCGATCAAGGCTATGTTGGGCTAGCCTACAGCCATTACGACAGCTTCTACCACATTCCGGGCGGGGAATCGGCCGAGCTGAACAGCCGGCTTGATCCGGAACAGGACAAGATCCAGGCTCAGGGCGAGTATCGCTTCAACGACGGACCCTTTTCGGCCGTCCGCTTCTGGATCAACGCGTCACGCTACAAGCACCGCGAGCTGGGTTTCGAGGAAGAACATGGTCATGATCACGACGATCATGATCATGACCATGACGAAGATCACGATCATGACGAGGCCCGCGAGGATGTCGTCCACGGAGTGTTCAAGAACCGTGAGGTTGAAACGCGGGTCGAACTGCAGCACGCGCCGGCGGCCCTGTCGTTCGGCGCTTTGACCGGCGCCTTCGGCGTCCAGGCCGGCCACGGCAAGCTCAAGACGTTCGGCGAAGGCGAGGGCCTGATCGCGCCGACCGACACGAGGACGGTCGCCGCTTATGCTTTCGAGCAGATCGACTTCGGTCGCGGGCTGAAGTTCCAGGCCGCGGGCCGCATCGAACATGCCGACGTCGACGGAACGGCGACCAGTTTTCCGGGGCTCGTCCCCGACGGAAGCGATCCTGTCAGCCAGGGGCGAGACCGAAAGTTCACGCCGATGAGCGGGAGTCTCGGCCTGCTTCAGGAGCTGCCGCATGGCTTCGTGGCGAGCCTGACCGGACAATATGTCGAGCGCGCGCCAAGCGGCCTCGAGCTGTTTTCGCGCGGCGCCCATCACGCCGCAGGTCTGTTCGAAATCGGCGATCCGAACCTCAAACTCGAGAAGGCGAGGTCGCTCGAGATCGGCTTGAGGCGGGCCGAGGGGGCGCTCCGGCTCGACGCCAGCGCCTATCACACCTGGTTTGACGGTTTCATCTATCGCCGGCTGACGGGCATCCAATGCGGCCACGAGTTCGACAGCTGCGGCGAGGAGGACGAGTTCGACCAGAGCGTCTATTCCCAGAAGAACGCGAAGTTCTATGGCGTCGAGCTCTCAGCGCAGTTCGACGCGATGATCATCGGCCGGCACGTCTTCGGTATCGAGGGCCAGTACGACTTCACCCGCGCGAAATTCACCGACGGCGCCAACGTCCCGCGCATCCCGCCGCACCGGCTGGGCGGCGGCGTCTTCTGGCGCAGCGAGGACGGCTTCTTCGCCCGCGTCGGGCTGCTCCACGCCTTCGCGCAGAACAAGACCGGCGAACTCGAAACGCGCACGCCCGGCTACGACAATCTGAAGGCGGAGCTCAGCTACACGCGGGAGTTCGATCGCCGGACGACCAAGATCAGCTCGCTGACGGTCGGCGTCCTAGGAGACAACCTGCTCGACCAACGCATCCGCAACGCCGCCTCCTTCAAGAAGGACGAGATTCTTCTGCCCGGCGCCGGCGCGCGCGCCTTCGTGCGCGCGAAGTTCTAGACGGGAGCCTGATCGCCTCAGATCGTCGTGCCGGCCGAGGCGGCGGGACCGGATCTTGTCCGGCGGACGAACGCGCGCTTCCGCGAATGTCCGCTGCGGGCGCCTTCACGCGCGCGGCCGTCGAGGCGTCTCGGGATCAACGACGATCACGCTTGGCTGGGGCGGGAGGATTCGAACCTCCGGATGGGGGAATCAAAATCCCCTGCCTTACCACTTGGCTACGCCCCAGCGAGGCCGCGCGGGCCGTCGGCGGCATGGATAGCGGCGGCGCGCCGCCGCCGCAATGGCCGCGTGGGGCCCCGCGGCGGGCGCGTCCGTCTTCCGGCGGAGCGGTTGCGCCGGAACGGCCGGCCGTCCAGAACGGGCGATCGCCGCAGACGGAACGCGTCTCCATGTCCGACGAGATCGATTTCGACCGTTCACGGGACGCGGCGGCCGGCGAGGTCGTGCAGGTCGCGCCCGGCGTGCGCCGGATCATCGCGCCGAACCCCTCGCCCTTCACCTTCACCGGCACCGCGACCTATCTCGTCGGCCGCGGAAAGGTCGCGATCGTCGATGCCGGGCCGGACGATCCCCGGCATCTCGCCGCGGTGCTGAAGGCGGTCGAGGGCGAGACCGTCCGTTTCATCGCCGTGACCCACACCCATCTCGACCACACCGCCGGCCTGCGCGCGATGGCGGACGTGACGGGCGCCGAGGTGGTCGGGGCCGGGCCGCACCGCGCCTTCCGGCTCCTGCGCGACGGCGAGCGCGACAGCCTCGAGGCCGGCGTCGACACGGCCTACCGGCCCGATCGCGAGCTTGGCGACGGCGACGCCGTCGCGGGCGACGGCTGGACGCTCGTCGCGGTGGCGACGCCGGGGCACACCGCGAACCATCTCGCCTTCGCGCTCCCCGAATCCAACTTGCTGCTGTCCGGCGATCACGTGATGGCCTGGTCCACGACGATCGTCGCGCCGCCGCATGGCGCCATGGGCCCCTACGTCGCCTCGCTGCGCAAGCTGATCGAGCGGCCGGAGGACCTCTATCTGCCCGGCCACGGGCCGGCGCTGCGCAACGCGCGCAGCTTCACGCGGCATCTGCTCGGCCATCGCCTGATGCGCGAGACCGCGATCCGGGAGCGCATCGCGCGGGGTCCCCGCCGCATTCCGGAGCTCGTGGCCGAGCTCTATCGCGGGCTCGACCCGCGGCTCGCCGGCGCGGCGGGGCTGTCGGTCTTCGCCCATCTCGAGGAGATGGTGGCGCGCGGCGAGGCCGCGACCGACGGTCCGCCCCGGCTCGACGGGATGTTCCGCCGGGTCTAAGGCGTCGCGTTGGCGGCCGCCGTGAGGTCGGCGAAGAAGGCCCGGATGCGGTCGGCGTTGGCGCCGAAGTCGGCGCGGCCGATGCGGGAGGCCGAGCGCATGTCGATTCGGGCGCCCTCGCCATCCTCCCGGATGCGGATCGAGACGTCGTTCTGCAGTCCGAGCAGCGGCGTGCGGGCCACCGCCTCGATGCGGCCGGTCGGCGGCCCGCCGCGCGGGAAGGCGGTCGGCCCGAGAAGCCGCCAGCCGCGGTCGTCGATCAGGCCGATCGCGAGGTTGGCGACGTCGTTCGCCGGCAGCGCGAGCCGGAGCGTGCCGATGTCCGGATAGCCCGCCCGCTGGGCTTCCGCCTGCGCCGGCGGAATGACCGGGGGCGGCGCGGGCAGGTCGCTTGGCCCGCGGTCGCGGCCGGCGCGCTCGAACCGCGGCGGATCGGCGAGATCGGTCGAGACGTCGACCAGCGCGGGCGCGCCGATCCGGCTCGCCGCCACATAGGCCGGTCCGCCCAGCACCGCCGCGGCGATGACGATCGCGGCGAGCGCGCGCCCGCCGCCCTTGGCCCCGCTGGTCCAGACGACGACCAGCGCCACGACGCCGAGCAGGGCGGCGAGGGCGGCGAGCGCGAGCCCGGCCACGAGCGCGGCGAGGCCGGAGGCCCCGTCCACGGCCTGCAGGCGCGTAAGCGCGAAGGCGTAGAACGTCACGCAGGCGGAGAACGCCGCGAGCCAGAGCGCGCAGCGCGCGACGACGGACCGCGCGGCGGGCAGGGGCTTCACCACGAACGTCACGGCCGGGATCCTCCGCAGATGCTCTTCAGAGCCCGGAAGGACGCCTCGTCCATCATTGTCGAACTCGCGTCGCCGGCGTCGCCGACGGCGACGTCGATCGCGCGCTTGCGCTCGGCCGTCGCCGGGTGGGAGGCCAGATAGTCCAGCGGCGAGCCCTTGTCGTCCTCCTCGGCGTCGAGCCGGGCGAGGAACCCGCCCAGCGCCTTCGGATCGCCGCCGATCTTGCGCATGAGCGCCACGGCGTAGGCGTCCGCCGCGCTTTCGACGGCGCGCGAATAGGACGCCTCGCTCAGCGTGCGCGCGATGAAGATCGCGACCGTGCCCCCGGCGAAGTCGCCGAGCACGAAGCCGAACAGGAACGAGGTCCCGCCGGCCTGCAGCGTGCGGCGGGATCCGTCGCGATGGGCGACATGGCCGATCTCGTGAGCGAGCACGCCCGCGACCTCGTCGGGGCTTTGCGCCGCCTGGATCAGGCCGTTGAACAGGTAGACGGGGCTGCCGGGCAGAGCGAGCGCGTTCGGAATGTCGCTGTCGACCGCGACGATCCGGATCGGGATCGGCAGTCCGGCGGCGTCCGAAAGCCGCTTCGCCAACGCGTCAAGCGCGGCGCGGCCGGGCTTTTCCTCGGGGCGGTCGCCGCATTCGAAGCGATCGCCGCCGATCGGCAGGACGTAGCGGATCTGACGGTCGACGGCCGCGCCCATGCGCTGGTCGACGCTCCAGGGCAGCAGCGGCGCGATCTGGTCGGCGAGGGCGGGAACGCCGTAGACGCCGAACAGCGCCGCCGAGACGACCGCGGCCAGGCTCCACAGCACCACGCGGCGCTGGACGCTGGCTTCCGCGACATGGGCGGTGTTGAGATTGGGCGACCAAGCGCGGATGTGCTCAGCCAAAGCGGGGTCGCGAAGATCGAGCCGCGCGAGCGGCGCGGAGCCCTCGCAGGTCAGGCGCAGCTGGCCGGGTACGCCCGGAACCTCGCGCAGATCGGCGAACGGCCAGTCGGCGATGCGGCGGCCGTCGGTCCCACGGATGGCGAGATCAGCGCCGAGCGCGACATGCACGTCCTGTCGGAGGCTGGTCTGCCCGTCGAAATAAACGCCCGTTCCCGTCGCCGTCACTCAACGCGTCTCCCGGGCGGCGACGCGCGGCGCGCCTCCCCCCGGCCATTCTAGCCGAGACCGCGCCGGCTTCCATCATCGCGGCGAAGGAGGTGGCCTCAAAAGCCGCCGAAGTCGAGCGCGTCGGCGACGCCCTCGCCGAACGCGCCGGCGACGGGCTCGAGCGACTGGGCCGCCATCAGCGCCGGGAGCCCCGTGATCGCGACGCTTTCGAAGGACCGCCGCCACAGCGAGCGGGCGCCGAAAAGCTGCCACAGACCGGCGGCGCCCATGACGAACAGAAAATAGGCCGCGACCGTCACGATGGCCAGGACGACGCCGGCGCCGCTTCCGGCGCTCTCCGCGCTTTCGGCCATCTCTTGGATGGCGGGCAGTCCGCCGACCGCGAGGACGATCGCGAAGATCACGAGGCCGACGATCGCCGAGAACAGCAGCATGACGAGAAGGAAGCGGACATAGACGCCGAAGAAGGCGAACAGGCCGAGGTCGCAGCGCGCCGCCGCCGGCCCGATCCGGCAGCCATTCGCCCACCAGCGGTATTCGACCGCCTGATAGAGCGGCGGGACGACGAGCAGGCCGAGCAGCGCCGGAAGCGCCAACATCGCCCCGAGGGCGCCGCCCTGCGCTCCGCCAGGCGAGCCCCCGGCCCCCAATTGCGCGGCGACCACGCCGCCGACGACCATCGGCCCGAGGATGAGGACGACCGCGAGCAGCCAGAGCAGCACGCCGCGCTTGAAGAGCTGTCCCCCGGTCGCGGCGAACGACCCCTGCTGGTCGCCATAGGCGGTGTGGTCCATCTTGTAACGCTCGAGGCTCGCGCGGCCCCAGGGGTAGGCGAGGCCGAGCGTCAGGATCGTCGCGAACGCCCAGAGAAAGCTGCGGCCGGCATAAGCGAGGCCGGACCCCGTCTGCTGGAACCGAATGCCGCGCCAGACCGTGCGGGTGAGCCGATAGCGGCGAGCCCGGTAGAGCGCGAATTGCGCGAGAAACACCAGCCCGATCGTGGTCGCCACCTGCGCGACGACTCCGCCGATCGGGCCCGCCAGCGTGGCCGCGAGAAACACCAGCCCGTAGAAGGGGATCAGCACCGCGAGCGCGATCAGGAAGCCGATGAACAGCTCCACGCCGCGGCCGAGATATTCGAGATTGTCGTTGTCGATCTCCGTCCTGCTCCAGAGGAAGCGGCGGATGTCGGTCTGGTACCAGAAGCGGTAGATGCCGAGCGTGACGACGGTGAGCAGGAGGCCCTTGACCACCGTCGGGGCCATCGCGCCGGCCGCGCCGTGAAAGCGCGGCCGCTGTTCGCCGCCGGACCCGAAGGCCGCGTTCCTCTGGTCCACCGCAGCCCCCGCATGCGTTTGTGGCGGCGGCGCCGGCCGCACGCCTGGATTGCGGTCATAGATCACGGAATCGGCGCCGAGGCGAGTTGGTCGGAGGTCTGAGCCGGCTCAGGCCGCCGCGCGCAAGCCCTGCTGCGACACCCAGGCTTCGGCGCGGTCGAGGGCTGTGGCGAGCCGGTCGAACAGAGCGTCGATCTCGCTGTCCGAGATCACCATCGGCGGGCAGATCGCGATCGAATCGCCGATCGCGCGCACGATCAGGCCCTCATCCTGAGCGAAGGCGACCACCTTGGGGCCGACGCCCTGCTTCGGGTCGAAGGAACGCTTGCTCGCCTTGTCCGCGACGGGCTCGACCGCGCCGACCAGTCCCATTCCGCGCGCCTCGCCGATCAGCGGATGGTCGGCCAGCGCCTTCAGCCGCTGCTGGAACAGTGGCGTGACCGTGCGGACATGGCCGATCGTGTTCTCGCGTTCGTAGATTTCGATCGTCTTCAGCGCGACGGCTGCGGCCACGGGATGGCCGGAATAGGTGAAGCCGTGGCCGAAGACTCCGATCTTCTCGCTCTGGCGGATCAGCGCCTCGTCGATCCAGTCGGGGATGATCACGGCGCCGAGCGGGATGTAGGCGGAGGTCAGCTGCTTGGCGACCGACACCGTGTCCGGCTTCATGCCGAGCGCGGTCGAGCCGAACCATTCGCCGAGCCGGCCGAAGCCGCAGATCACCTCGTCGGCGATCAACATCACGTCGTGCTTCTCCAGCACCGCCTGGATCGCGGGATAGTAGCCGGCCGGCGGCACGATCACGCCGCCCGCGCCCATCACCGGCTCGGCGATGAAGGCGGCGACCGTCTCGGGCCCTTCCGCCTCGATCTGCGCGTCGAGTTCGGCCGCGAGCCGCGCGGCGAACGCCTCCTCGCTCTCGCCCTCCTGCCCGAAGCGGTAGTGGTGCGGGCAGGCGGCGTGGCGCACGCTCGACAGCGGCAGGTCGAAGTCGATGTGGTTGTTCGGCAGCCCAGTCAGGCTGGCGCTCGCGATGGTCACGCCGTGATAGGCCTTGATCCGCGAGATGATCTTCTTCTTCTGCGGACGTCCGAGCGCGTTGTTGACGTACCAGACGAGCTTCATCTGGGTGTCGTTGGCCTCGGAGCCCGAGGAGCAGAAGAAGACCTTCGCGGCCTGCATCGGCGCGAGCTCCTTCAGCTTCTCGGCGAGCGCGATCGCCGGATCGTGGCTCTTGCCGCTGAAGAGATGTGCGAAGGGCAGCTTGCCCATCTGCTCCGCGGCCGCCTCGACCAGCTCCTTGCGTCCGTGTCCCAGCCCGTTGCACCAGAGCCCGGCCATGCCCTCGATATAGGGCTTGCCGTCGACGTCGTAGACGAACACGCCCTCGCCGCGCTCAAGGATCAGCGTGCCCTGCGTCGGCAGCGTCGCGAGGTTGGAGTAGGGGTGAAGCACGGTCGCGACGTCGCGCGCCTGCAGATTGGTCAGCATGGTCCGGGCTTTTCGTTCGCGATGAGGGATCGTTCGCGACAGGCTTAGGGAGTTTCCGCCGGCCGCGGAAGGGGCAGCGGCGGATGGCTGGCCGCAGGCTTTGGCGCCTCGCTTCCGGGGGCGGGCTTCGCCGCGGCGGGCTCCTCGTCGCTTCCGTCCTCGTCGGCGACCTTCGGCTCGTCCCACTGACAGAGCTTCGACTTGGATTTGCGCGGCTGGAGATCGAGGTGCAGATGGCTCTCGTGATGGCCGTCCGAGCCGGGTCCGAGCACAGTGTCGAAGCGGCCGCAGGCTGCGTCTTTCGCTTTGCCTGAAAGGGCTTGCGGCATGTCTTTCGCGAAGATCGCGAACGTGCCGCCGGTCTTCAGGGTGAGGCCCGAGAGGTCGACCGCATTGGCGCGGCCGTGCTCGCTCATCTTTCCGCCGGCGGCGCCGTTGCGGCCGCGGCACATGAAGGAGCCGGCGATCTCGACTTTGACCAGCGCGTCGCCCGCCTGCTCGGCCGCCGGCGCGAGGTCGTCGCGGACATAGGCCGCGAGCTCGCGCGCCATCGCGCAGCGCAGGGTGGCGGCGGGCTTGATCGGGATGGTCGCGCCGTCCCTGCGGCGGACTCCGGTAAGCTCGACAGGCGCCCGGGAGCCGCAGACGCCCGGCCCTTCGATCGAAGGCGCCGGCGTGAACTCCGCGACGCCGTCCGCCTCCAGCGCCCTGCAGTCCGGATCGTCCGCGAAGGCGAGTTCCGGGAGCGCCAGGGCTGGCGCCGAAGGCTCCGGCTTGGCCTCTTCCAGCGGTTCGGGCGGCAGCGACGCCTGAGGCGGTACATCCGGGCCGTCGTCCGATCGACGCGGCGGCAACGGCGGCGCGAGCGCGGTCGGCGGGTTGGCCGCGCCAGGTTCGTTCGCGCCCGTCTCGCGCTGCGGCGGGAGCGGGACAGCCGCGTCGGGCGGCGTCGCGACCGGCGCGGGTCGGGCCGTGGGAGCGTCGGACGGCCGGCTCATCATGACGGCCAGCACATTCGCCGGCGCCGGCGCCGGGCCGTCCGCCGGCAGGAGCGGCGGATCGGGCGGCTGAGGGACCTGCGCGAGCACGGCCGACCAGTCCTCCTGCTCGCGCCGCGTGCCGCCGCGCGGCGCGAGCGTCGCGGGGCCGGCGGCGCGCGGGAGCGCGGCGTCGCGCCGGTCCGTGAGCGCGGGTCGGCGCGGAGGGGAGGGCGGGGCCTGGTCGCGGCGTTTCACGCCGGGCTTCTGGCGCGCCGGACGAGCCTTTTCAGGCTTGGCCCGGCGGGGCTTGCGGGCCGGCTTGCGCTCGTTCTCCCACGGAAAGCGGAACTGGACGAGTTCGAACGCGGGCGCGGTCCAGATCGATGCCGCCGGCGCGGCGCACGCCTCCGCGCCAAGCGCGAGACATGCCCCGAGACCCAACAGCGCGGCGCGCGCGAGAGCTCTCATCGCCTGACGACATTGATCATCCCGGGCGTTCGACAAGGCCCGGACGCTTTCCGCCGTACGGACGCCATGTTTGCGCGGCCTGTGACGCTCGTGTAACCCTCGCCGCTTGAGTTCAGAGGACGTCCGGACCCCACGTGACCCTTCCGTCGACAACCCCGCTCCTTGATTCCATCGCCGCTCCGTCCGACCTGCGCCGCCTCCCCGAGGAGAGGCTGACGCAGGTCGCCGACGAGCTTCGGCGCGAGACGATCGACGCCGTCTCGGTGACCGGCGGCCATCTCGGGGCCGGGCTCGGCGTCGTCGAGCTGACCGTCGCGCTGCACCACGTGTTCGACACGCCGGACGACCGGCTGATCTGGGACGTCGGCCACCAGTGCTATCCGCACAAGATCCTCACCGGCCGGCGCGACCGCATCCGCACGCTGCGTAAGGGCGGAGGGCTCTCGGGCTTCACGCGCCGGACGGAGAGCGCCTACGACCCGTTCGGCGCCGCGCACTCCTCGACCTCGATCTCTGCCGGTCTCGGCATGGCGGTCGCGCGCGACCTCAAACGCGGCGACAACCACGTCGTCTGCGTGATCGGCGACGGGGCGATGTCGGCGGGCATGGCCTATGAGGCGATGAACAACGCCGGCGCGCTTGGGAGCCGCCTGATCGTCATCCTCAACGACAACGACATGTCGATCGCCCCGCCGACGGGGGCGATGTCGGCCTATTTCGCGCGGCTGGTCTCCGGGCGCACCTATCTGTCGCTGCGCGAGATCGGCCGCGGCCTTGCGAAGAAGCTGCCGAAATTCGTGGAGCGCGGCGCCGCGCGGGCGGAGGAGTACGCCCGCGGCCTCGCCATGGGCGGCACGCTGTTCGAGGAGCTCGGCTTCTACTATGTCGGCCCGATCGACGGCCACGACCTCAGCCATCTGCTGCCCGTCCTGAAGAACGTCAGAGACGCCGAGCAGGGCCCGATCCTGGTCCATGTCGTGACCCAGAAGGGCAAGGGCTACGCGCCGGCCGAGGCTTCGGAGGACAAGTATCACGGCGTCTCCGCCTTCGACGTGGTGTCGGGCGCGCAGGCCAAGCCCAAGGCCAACGCGCCGAGCTACACCAAGGTGTTCGCCGAGAGCCTGATCCGCGAGGCCGAAAGCGACGACCGCATCGTCGCGATCACCGCGGCGATGCCCGGCGGCACCGGGCTCGACCTGTTCGGCCGGGCGTTCCCCAGCCGCATGTTCGACGTCGGCATCGCCGAGCAGCACGCCGTCACCTTTGCGGCGGGGCTCGCCACCGAAGGGCTGAAGCCGTTCTGCGCGATCTACTCGACCTTTCTGCAGCGCGCTTATGACCAGGTCGTGCACGACGTCGCCATCCAGAAGCTGCCGGTGCGCTTCGCGCTCGACCGTGCGGGCCTCGTCGGCGCCGACGGCGCGACTCACGCCGGCGCCTACGACCTCGCATTCCTCGGCTGCCTGCCGGATTTCGTGCTGATGGCGCCGGCCGACGAGGCCGAGCTCGTCCACATGGTCGCGACCGCCGCGGCCTATGACGAGGGTCCGTCCGCGTTCCGCTATCCGCGCGGCGAAGGCGTCGGCGTCGAGCTGCCGATGCGCGGCCGGGCGCTCGCGATCGGGCGCGGCCGGGTGCTGCGCGAGGGCGCGACGGTCGCCCTGCTGTCGCTCGGAACGCGCCTGCAGGCGGCGCTGGAGGCCGCCGAAGAGCTCGCGCTCAAGGGCGTGTCGACGACGGTCGCGGACGCGCGCTTCGCCAAGCCGCTCGACCGCGATCTGGTGGCCAGGCTCGCGCGCGAGCACGAGGTACTGATCACGATCGAGGAGGCGGCGCCCGCCGGGGGCTTCGGCTCAGCCGTGCTGCATCTGCTCGCGGGCGAGGGGCTGCTCGACCGCGGGCTCAAGATCCGCACGCTCGCCCTGCCGGATCGCTTCATCGATCACGACCGGCCGGACCGTCAGCTGGCCGAGGCCGGCCTCGACGCCCGGACGATCGCGGCCGCCGCGCTCGCCGCGCTCGGCCGCGAAGGCCGGGCGGCGCTCAGGGCCTGACGGCGGGACGTGAGGCGAGATCCGGGCGCGGTTCAGGCCGCGGCGAAGGCCGGGTCGCGGCTGAACTGACGGAAGCTGATCAGACGCCGTCCGGCCTCGTCCCACAGCGCGAGCGGAGCGCATTTCAGGCTCTGCAGCAGCGTCAGCCGGCCGATCTCGCGCAGCTCCGGATGGTCGCGGAGCACTTCCGGCAGCCGGTAGAACGGAATTCGGCTCGACAGGTGATGGACGTGATGCACGCCGATATTGGCGGTGAACCACGTTAGGACGGGCGGCAGATCGTAATGCGAGCTGCCGTGCAGCGCGGCCTCGAGCGCGTTCCACTCACGGCCGCTGCTCCAATGCGTCTCCTCGAACTGGTGCTGGACGAAGAACAGCCAGACCCCCAATCCGCCCGCGATCACGACCACGGGCAGGTGGACCAGCAGGAACGCGCCGAGGCCGACCGCCCAGATCATCACGCCGACCACGAGCGCAATCGCGGCGTTGGTCGCCATCGTGCTCAGCCAAGGGGTCCAGCCCTTTCCCATGAGCCCGATCGGCAGGCGGCTCTGCAGGATGAAGACATAGGCCGGCCCGAGGCCAAACATCACCACCGGGTTGCGGTAGAGGCGATAGCGCAGCCGGCCCCAGCGGGTGCGGCCGCGATATTCCGCGACCGTCAGCGTGTCGATGTCGCCGACGCCGCGATGATCGAGATCGCCCGAGGTCGCGTGATGGACCGCGTGGCTCCGCCGCCAGCAATCATAGGGCGTCAAAGTGAGAACGCCGATGGCGCGGCCGATCCAGTCGTTCGCGGCGCGGTTCGCGAACAGCGAACCATGGCCGCAATCGTGCTGGATCGAGAACAGCCGCAGCAGGAAGCCGGCCGCCGGGACGACCAGGATGACGAGCAGCCAGTCGTGGCCGGCGCTGTGAGCGAACCACATCGCGGCCCAGGCGGCGGCAAACAGCGCCGCCGTCAGAGCGAGTTCATAGATGCTGCGCGCCACGTTCGGACGCTGATAGTCGAGCAGCGCGCGCCTCATGCGGTTGGCCGCCTGAGCTGCTGCCGAACTGGATTTCTCCGCCGCCATCAAAAGCCGTTCCTCGAGTGCCGTGGGCGATCGCTGGGGGCGCGGTCGACCGGGGGTTGCGTGCGGCCTCGACCGTGGTGCGGAGCGGGACGTTGAGCGCTACAGATCACATGGACAGGTCCGGCGCCACTGTTCTCTCGCTCACAATTCGTTTGCGCCAGGAAGTCATGATCGCAGATCGCGGGGTACGAGGCCACCCCGGCGCACCTTCTAAAAGCCGAGGACCTTTGCGATTTCGTCGGCTGCGAGCGTCGGCGCAAGCGCGCCGCCGGCGACGTCCCGCTCCAGTTCGGGCACCCGCCCGGCAAGCTCGGGATGTCCGGCCAGCCGATCGCGGAAGCGGGCCTCGACCATGTCCCACATCCAGCGCACCTGCTGCTTCGCGCGCCGTTCGGCGAACTCGCCGGCGCGTTCCCGCGCCGCGCGGCACGCCACGATCCGCTCCCACAACGTGTCGAGCCGCACGTCGTCACGACCGGAGATGGTCAGCACTTCGGGGGTCCAGGCCCCGCCCTGCGCCGACAGGATCCTGAGCGCCGCGCGGTAGTCCCCCGCGGCGTCCTGCGCGCGGCGCTCGCCGTCGCCGTCGGCCTTGTTGACCGCGATGATGTCGGCGATCTCCAGCACGCCCTTCTTGATCCCCTGAAGTTCGTCGCCGGCGCCCGGCAGCATCAGCACGACGAACACGTCCGTCATGTCGGCGACGGTGATCTCGGACTGCCCGATGCCGACCGTCTCGACCAGGATGACGTCGAAGCCTGCGGCCTCGACCAGCAGCATGGTCTCGCGCGTCTTGGAGGCGACGCCGCCGAGCGTGCCGGCGGACGGCGAGGGGCGGATATAGGCCGCCCGGTCCATCGACAGCCGCGCCATCCGCGTCTTGTCGCCGAGGATCGAGCCGCCGGTTCGCTTCGAGGAGGGGTCGACCGCGAGCACGGCGACCTTGTGACCCTCCGCCGTGAGCCGGCTTCCCAGCGCGTCGATGGTGGTCGACTTGCCGACGCCGGGCACACCGGTGACGCCGACGCGGATCGCCTTGCCCGTCTCGTCCAGCAGTTCCTGAATCAGCGCGCGGGCGGCGGCCTGGTGGTCGGCGCGACGCGATTCCGCAAAGGTGATGGCGCGCGCCAGGGCCGCCCGATCGCCGCTGCGGACGCGGTCGGCGAAGGCGGGCACGTCGATCGGGGGAGGCGGTGCTGACGGCAGGAGGGAGACTCGCGTTTGCGCAGGTCGAGGAGGCTATCAGGTCGCGCAAGGGCGAGCGACGCCGCCGAAAGGCGGACGACACGCGCGGAAAGAATTCACCGCGCTTCAAAATATTCCGCGGAGCAGGCGAACTGTCATCTCACGTTCAGCGTTCCTGCGGCATACAAACGTTACGGAATGTTTCGCTCCGTGACTTTGCGCAGGAGAGCGGCATGAACGCGGATCGGATCGAAGGCCTGTACCGCCAAATCCGGGGCGGCGCGCTGCAGCTCTGGGGCCGTCTCACCGGGGACCATGCGCTGGTGCTCCGTGGACGCGCGACGGCGTTTTCAGGCGCCGCTCAGGCGAGCTTCGGCCGCGCCATGGGCGCGGGCCGCCTGCTGGGGCTGCGGCGTCGTCTAGGCGTCTGACGCCGGACGTTTCCAGCCCGCACGAAAAGAGGCTCAGGAGCCCGCGGCCGCGGCCGCGGCCTCGAGCAGGGCGGCGTGGGCGCGGCGGCGGCAGTCGTCCTTGACCGCTTCGTCGGCGATCTCCATGCCGTCGAGGGATCGCCCCGCGCGTTCGAACAACGCGGCGTCCCACAGAAGATGCGGCGGGTTTTCCTGTCGGAACAACTGCTTGGCGAAGGCCTCGACCAGCTGCGGGTCCGGCTCCTCGGGCGTGTTTTCGGTGCGCTCGTCCGTCATTCCGCAGCCTGCGCCTTGGTGTAGCCGAGACGCTCGTTGAGCATGCCGACAAGCTCCTTCGCGGCGTTCGCGACCACCGTGCCGGGCGGGAAGATCAGGCTGGCGCCCGCCTCCTTGAGCGCGGGATAGTCGACCGGGGGGATCACGCCGCCGGCGACGATCATGATGTCGCCGCGGCCCTCGGCTTTCAGCGCGTCGCGGAGCGCGGGAACCAGCGTGAGGTGCCCGGCGGTCATGGTCGAGATGCCGACGATGTGGACGTCGTTCTCGATCGCCTGCCGCGCGGCCTCTTCCGGCGTCGCGAACAGCGGGCCGATGTCGACGTCGAAGCCGAGATCGGCGAAGGCGGAGGCGATGATCTTCTGGCCGCGGTCGTGCCCGTCCTGGCCGACCTTCGCGACCAGGATGCGCGGGCGGCGCCCGTCCGCCCGCTCGAACTCCGCCACCAGCTTCAGCACGTCGTCGATCGCGCCCATGGCCTTGGCCTCTCGCTTGTAGACACCGGAGATCGAGCGGATCTCGGCGCGATGCCGGCCGAACACCTTCTCCATCGCGAGCGTGATCTCGCCGACGGTCGCTTTCGCGCGGCCCGCCTCGATCGAGAGGGCGAGCAGGTTGCCGGTCCCGCGCGCGCCGTCCTCGAGCGCCTTCAGGGCAGCGTCAACCGCCGTCTGGTCGCGCTCCTCGCGAAGCCGCTTCAGCTTGGCTTCCTGCGCGGCGCGCACTTCCGCGTTCTTGATCTGGCGGACGTCGAGCGTCTCGTTCTTCAGCACCTTGTACTTGTTGACCCCGACCACCGTCTGATCGCCCGAGTCGATGCGGGCCTGCGTGGTCGCCGCCGCCTCCTCGATGCGCAGCTTCGGCACGCCGGCCTCGATCGCCTTCGCCATCCCGCCCAGCCGGTCGATCTCGGCGATGTGCTCGAGCGCCTTGGCGGCGAGGTCGTGCGTCAGCTTCTCGACATAGGCCGAGCCGCCCCACGGGTCGATGAAGCGCGTGGTGCCGCTCTCCATCTGAAGCACCAGCTGGGTGTTGCGGGCGATGCGGGCCGAAAAATCCGTTGGGAGCGCCAGCGCTTCGTCGAAGGAGTTGGTGTGCAGCGACTGGGTCCCGCCTTGAGTCGCGGCGATGGCCTCGAGCGTCGTGCGGGTGACGTTGTTGTAGACGTCCTGCGCGGTGAGCGACCAGCCGCTGGTCTGGCAGTGCGTGCGCAAAGGCAGCGATTTCGGGTTCTTCGCCCCGAGATCGGTCATGAGTTTCGTCCAGATCAGGCGCGCGGCCCGCATCTTGGCGATCTCCATGAACACGTTCATGCCGATCGCCCAGAAGAACGACAGGCGCGGCGCGAAGCGGTCGATGTCGAGGCCCGCCGCCATGCCGGCGCGGACATATTCCGCGCCGTCGGCGAGCGTGTAGGCGAGCTCGAGGTCCGCCGTCGCTCCGGCCTCCTGCATGTGGTAGCCGGAGATCGAGATCGAGTTGAACTTCGGCATGTGCGCGGAGGCGTGGGCGAAGATGTCCGAGACGATCCGCATCGAGGGCTGCGGCGGGTAGATGTAGGTGTTGCGGACCATGAACTCCTTGAGGATGTCGTTCTGGATGGTCCCGGCGAGGCCCGCCTGCGGCACGCCCTGCTCCTCGGCGGCCACCACGAACAGCGCAAGCACCGGCAGCACCGCGCCATTCATCGTCATCGACACGGTCATCTTGTCGAGCGGGATGCCGTCGAACAGCGTCCGCATGTCGTAGATCGAATCGATCGCGACGCCGGCCATGCCGACGTCGCCGGCGACGCGCGGATGGTCGCTGTCGTAGCCGCGGTGGGTCGCGAGGTCGAAGGCGACCGACACGCCCGTCTGCCCGGCCGCGAGATTCGCGCGGTAGAAGGCGTTCGAATCCTCGGCCGTGGAGAAGCCGGCATATTGCCGGATCGTCCAGGGCTGCGACGTGTACATGGTGGGGTAGGGGCCGCGGATGTAAGGCGGCAGGCCGGGCCAGCTGTCGAGGCCCTCGAGCCCGGCGAGATCGGATGCGCCGTAGATCGGAGGCGCCACGACGCCCTCGGGCGTCGTCCAGGCCTCGGCGCCGAGCGGGGGCGGAGCGAGGTCCGGCCGGCGCCAGTCGATGGCTGCGAAATGGGGCAGACGGGCGGTCATGATGCGCCTCCTGCTGCGCGCGCGGCGGTCTGGCGGGCGAGCGGTCCCGCCTCCTGCAGCGTCGCGAGGGCGTCGTCGCCGGCTGTGACGAAGCGCGACACGCCGGCGGCCTCCAGGGCCTCGGCGCCGTCCTTCGGCCGGCCGGCGAGCCAGACCGTCGCGCCGCGCGCCTTCAACGCCGCGACGACGGCCTCGCCGTCGGCAGCATAGCCGTCATCGGCCCCGCAGACGATGGCGAGCCCGGCGCCGCTGTCGGCGAAGGCCGCGGCGGTCGTCTCGGCGTCGGCGCCCGCCGGTCCCTCGATCGCGCCGAGGCCGCCCGCCGCCAGCAGGTTGCGGACGAAGCCCGCGCGGGCGGCGTGGCGCGCGACGGGGCCGATCAAAGCGAGGAACGCCCTCGCTTCGTCCGCGCCGTTCGCGGCCCACAGCGCCTCGAAGCTCTCGGCCGATCGATCGAGGTCGAGCGCGACGGAGGCCGCAGACGGCGCCAGCCGCATCGCCGCCCGGATGTCGGCGAACGAGGCGCCGGCGAGCAGGGCCGAGACGATCCGTTCGAAATCCGCCGGCCCGTCGCCGAGGTCCTCGCCGAGGGGCTGGGTGGCCGGTGCGGGCGGGGGGGCGGCCGGCCGCTTGATCGACATCGGCTGCTCCGACCCCTGCGGAAATTCGCTCACCCCCACGATCGGCGTCTGGCGCGTCGCGACCAAGGCGGCGCGCGCCTTCCGCGTCTCGGAGATCCCCGCCTGCCAGGCGCCGCCCATGACGGCTGGGTGCAGGCCGCCGCTCCGCTCGATCGCGCGGAACGCGCTCCAGCCGGCCTCGGCGAAGCGCTCCGTGAGCGCCTCGATCGCGCCGGCGCCCGCCGCCGGATCGGCCACGCGGTGGGCGTTCGATTCCTCGATCACCATGGCCTGCGTGTTGCGGGCGAGCCTGCGGGCGTCGGCGTCGGCGCCGTCGAGCGCGAATGTGTAGGGCAGCACCGTGACCGAATCGGCGCCCCCGACGCCGGCCGCGAAGGCCGCGATCGCAGTGCGGACCATGTTCGTCTGGGGGTCGCGCCGCGTCATCATCCGCCGCGAGGTTTCGGCGTGGACATGGACGGCCTTCTCGCGAAGCCCGGCTTCGCGTCGCCAGGCCGCCCACAGCAGGCGGAACGCGCGCAGCTTGGCGATCGAGGCGAACTGGTCGGCGTCGCAGGCGAAGGCGAAGGCCATGGCGTCGGCGGCCGTGTCGAGGTCGACGCCGTTGTCCAGGAGCGCCCGGACATGTTCGGTGGCGGAGGCGAGCGCCGTCCCGAGCTCCTGCGCTTCGCTCGCGCCCACCGAATGCGCGACTCGCATGTCGAGCATGGCGACCGGGCTGACGAAGCCCCGGGCGCGAAGCGCCTTCACCGTTCCCGCGAAGCGGGCGCGCATCTCAGGCCACGGGTTCGGCAGGGCGCCGGTGCGGATCAGGTTGCGGATGAGATCCGCGCCGAACAGCACGGTTGTCGACGCGGGGTCGAGGCCGCGCTTCTCGACCAGCGCCGCGACCAGCGCGGCGGTCGCACGGCCCTCGAAGGGCGCGACGTCGAGATGGATCGGCGCGAGGTCGAGCAGCACGCCTGCGAGAGCCGCGTCGAGGCGCTCCACCGTGTCGGCGACGAGGCCGTCGCCGCCGCCCGGCGGCGCGAAGACCAGCGACAGCCCGGAGGCGCCGTTGTTGAGATCTTCAAGCGCCTGGGCGTTCGCGGCCTTGGCGTCGGGGAGGTCGATCCGCGTCATCGCGATCCACGGCGCGCCCGCTGGGCGGCCTGCGATCGGCTTCGCCTCCACCCGGGGCGCGATCGCGTCGACCGGCACGCCGTCAATCGTACTGCGGCCGAGCGCACGGTCGAGCGGGCGTCCTTTCAGGGCGGCATCGGCGGCCTTGCGCCACTCCTCCTCGCTCGCCGGAAACTCGGCGGCGAAGGCGGTGGCGCGCGTGGTCGGCTCGGTCGTCATGCGTCTCTCGATAATGCTGCGGCGCGAAAGTGCCACACCGCCCCTGTCGCGCCATTATCAACCTTGGAACTAGGGACGGCAAAACGGCGCCGGTGGTCGGGGCGACAAGAGCTGCAGGAAAGGCGAGGCGATGGCGACGGACCCGCTCTATTCCGTTTATGTGTTCGACGCCTACGGCACGCTGTTCGACGTCCATTCCGCGGTGGCGCGCCATCGCGGCGCCGTCGGGCCGACGGCTGACGTCCTGTCCGAGACATGGCGCACGAAGCAGCTCGAATATGCCTGGACGCGGACGCTGATGGGCCGCTATCGCGATTTCTGGGCGCTGACCGAAGAGGCGCTCGACGTCGCCGCGGCCAGGGTCGGCGGCCTCGCACCGGAGCTGCGCGTTCTGCTGCTCGACGCCTATCTCGAACTCGCGGCCTATCCCGAGGTCGTCGGCGTGCTGACCGCGCTGAGGGCGCGCGGGGCGAAAACCGCGATCCTGTCGAACGGATCGCCGGACATGCTCGATGCGGCGATCTCGGCTGCGGGGCTCGCTCCGTTGCTCGACGCCGCGCTGTCGGTCGATCCGCTCAGGCTCTTCAAGACCGATCCGCGCGCCTATGCGCTCGTGGGCGAGCGCTTCGGCGCTGCGCCGCACGAGGTTTCGTTCCAGTCCTCGAACCGCTGGGACGTCGCCGGCGCCGCGGCATTCGGCTTCCGAACGGTCTGGATAAACCGCGCCGGGGCGCCAGACGAGTACGCCGACCTACCGCCCGAGCGGGTTCTGGACAGTCTGGGCGGGCTGCTCGCCAGTCCGTCCTAGAACGACACGCCGAGCCGGGCGCGGCCGCCGCGCGTCGCCACGCCGTCGCGCTCGCTGTAATCGTAGTGCACGTCGAGCTTGACGCCCTCGGCGAGCGCCGTGCCGACGCCGAGGCCGCCGACGAGGCCCCGGCCGGTGGGCGATCCCATCGCCGCGGCCGCCACGCGCGCCCCGTCGGCCACGGCGCGAAGACGGGTCGCGTCGTAGCCGACGATCTCGTCCGCGCCCATGAAGGCCTCGACATTCACCTTGTGGGTCGCGTCGATCCGGAAGCTGCGCGAGCCCGCCAGGCGGAACGTGCCGATGGCGGCCGTCGCGCGGCGGGCGGCGAAGGACAGGCCGCCATTGTCGCCTTTGACGTCGAAGCTGGGGAGGGCGGCCCGGTGGAGGGCGAGCGTCGCGGTCGGGGTGATCTTGATCGCGCCGAGGTCGAAGGCGCCGCCGACCTGTCCCGCCGTCCGCAGATCGTAGGACGCCGCGTCGCCGTGGCACCGGGCGTCGTCGGCGCCCAGCGACAGCGAGTTGAAATCGAACTGCGAGGCGCCGATCAGCCCCTTGGCGAACAGCGGGCCGGCATTCGACTTGAAATAGACGTCGACGTGCCGGGAGAAGGTGCGCGCGCCGAGGTCGCCCGAACTCACATTGCCGAAGCCCGCGCCGGCGACCGCGCCCAGGACGAGACCAGTGCGGACCTCGCGGTCCGCCCCGATCCGGAACTGGCTGGCGTCGCCGCCATAGCCCGCCCGGCCGCGGCGTTCAGCCTGGCCGTAGCCTGCGCCGCCTTGCTCCCAATAGGTCAGGGCGTTCGGGACCGGCTTCCTGGCCGCCGATCGATCGGCGTCCAGACGCGCGAGCGCGGCCTCCGCCTCGGCCTGAGAGAGGAACACGCCGCTTTCCAGCAGCGACTGCGTGGTCCGGATGTCCGCGGCCCGGGCCTGCGAAGCGCACAGCGCTCCGACGACGCCGAGCATGAGCCCGACGCGCGATGCATGGATCCCCATGGTCTCGCTCCGTCATTGCCTGCTACGGGCGTCCCGCACGGAGCCCGTATTGCGATGCAGTATGAACGGACGTTCAGAAAACGCGACCCGCGGGGCATCACGAAGCTGTTAGACGGAAGTCGAAGCCGTGCACCCTGTGGCCGTGGAGACTCAACGGCAGGCGACCAAGCCGCCAGCGTATTGAGCGTATGATCAATTATCGGGTAGCGGCGCCTAGGCCGCGAGCGCGGCGAGGATGCGGATCCAGGACCGAGCGCCCTTCCGGAAGCTCTCCAGGTCGTATTTCTCGTTGGGCGAGTGGATCCGATCGTCGTCGAGAGCGAAGCCGACGAGCAGCGTGTCGAGCCCCAGCACGCGCTTGAAGTCGCCAACCACCGGGATCGAGCCGCCGGAGCCGATGGTCACCGGCGCGACGCCCCATTCCGCTTCGAGCGCCGCGCGGGTCTTGACCAGGGCCGGGCTGTCGAAGGGCAGCTGGATCGCGCGCGAGCCCTTGTGGCCGATGAAGTCGACGGAGCAGTCGTCCGGCGTGCGCGCGCGGACGAAGGCGCGGAAGGCCCGGCGGATCGCGGCGGGGTCCTGGTCGCCGACGAGCCGGAAGGAGATCTTGGCGTGCGCTTCGGCGGGAATGACCGTCTTCGCCCCCGCGCCGATATAGCCGCCCCACATGCCGTTGACGTCGCAGGTCGGCCGCGACTGGATCTGCTCGATGACCATGCGGTCGCGCTCGCCGGCGGGCTGCGACAGCCCGATCGGGCTGAGGAAGGCGTCGGCGTCGAGGCCGAGGCCGCGCCATTGCTCCCGCACGTCCTCCGGCGTCTCCCCGACGCCGTCGTAGAAGCCGGGCAGCGTGACGCGGCCGTCGTCGTCGTGCAGAGCCGCCACGATGGCGGACAGGACATGAAGCGGGTTCCGCGCCGCGCCGCCATACATGCCGGAATGCAGGTCGCGGTTCGCGGCCTTGACGGTCACCTCCTCATAGATGAGGCCGCGGAGCGAGGAGGTAATCGCGGGCTTGCCTTCGGCCCACATGGTGGTGTCGCAGACGAGGGCGACGTCGGCGCGGAGTTCGGCCTTCGCGTCCTCGATGAAGGGCGGGAGGTTGACCGAGCCGCTCTCCTCCTCGCCCTCGATCAGCAGGGTGACGCCGACCGGCAAGTCCCCGGTCGCCGCCTTCCAGGCGCGGCAGGCCTCGATGAAGGTCATCACCTGGCCTTTGTCGTCGCTCGCGCCGCGGCCGAGGATGATCTTCCGGCCCGCGACCTCCGCGATCCTCGGCTCGAAGGGCGGCGTCTCCCATTTGTCGAGCGGATCGACGGGCTGGACGTCGTAATGGCCATAGAACAGCACGTTGAGCCCGCCCGGCTTCGGCTGCTTCGCGAGCACGATCGGATGGCCGGGCGTCTCGCGTAGCTCGGCT
This sequence comes from Hansschlegelia sp. KR7-227, assembly GCF_049446035.1. Taxonomy (NCBI): domain Bacteria; kingdom Pseudomonadati; phylum Pseudomonadota; class Alphaproteobacteria; order Hyphomicrobiales; family Methylopilaceae; genus Hansschlegelia; species Hansschlegelia sp. KR7-227. Next base: position 1,821,451 of record NZ_JBMSEA010000001.1, on the reverse strand, counting down.
GCGAAGCCCAGCGCGGCGAGGTCGCGCTTCAGCCAGTCGGCGGCCTCGCGACAGCCGTTCCTGTAGGCCGGGTCGGTCGAGATCGACGGGATCTTCAGAAGGCCGAACAGCCGCTCGAGGCTCTTGTCGAGGCCGTCGTCTGCGGCGGCGAGCGCGCGGTCGAGATCGGACATGGGAGTTCCTTCAGGCTTGGCCGGCGCCGTCGCGTTCAGGCCATTTTCGTCGGTCGGGCGAAGCCGATCAGGCGAGATCGGTATGAACGAAATCGTCGCCCTTGTAGAGCAGCGGCGCGCAATGCGCCCGGGCGCAGGCGTAGGCGAAGCAGTCGCCCATGTTGAGCTGCGCCGGATGGCCCGTGCCCTTGCCGTAGCGTGCGCGGGCGTCGAGCGCGAGCCGGCCGATCTCGGGGGTGACGTCGATGACGGCGACGCGACCGACCGCTAGAAACCCATCGATCCGCAGCATGGCCTCCGCCAGGCTCAGCCGGGTTCTTCGTTGCAACGCCAGCGCGGTTTCGAAGGTCGCGATCGGCGAGGTGAACGCCTCCGCCGCGTCGACGATGCGCTGTTTGAACAGCTCGCGCTCCGCCTCGTCGAGCAGAATGGCGCACAGCGCCGAAGCGTCGACGAACATTGCGACTACTCGTCGTTCAGCGAATCGAAAAAGGCTTTGTCGATGACCGCGCCGGTGTCCGGATGCGAAGCGATTTCATCGACGATCGCTTGCATGGCGGCCAGCCGGCGCGCGCGGTCGGAAGGACCGTCGATCCTGGCGAGCTCCGCTTCGCAGGCGCGCCTGATCGTGGCTGTCAGGCTTTCGCCACTGCGCGCCGCGAGCCGTCGCACGACCCGATCCGTTTCCGGGTCTCGAACATGAAAAGCCATCGTCTACACGCTCCGTGTAGCGATCTAGATAGCGTGTGGACGTGGGCTCTTCAACGTCTCACCGGCTGCGCAGCAGGCTCCCGAGCACGCCGCGCACGAGCGCGCGGCCGACGGAGCCGCCGACGGACCCCGCGATCGACTTGCCGATGGAGGCCGCCACGTTGCCCGCGGTCTGGTTGACGATGGTGCGGGTCACCTCGCGGGCGACGCGCTGGCCGGGGTTCAGCGACCCCCTGCGGCCCGATCCGCCGAAGATCGTGTCGAACATCCCTCCGAGGCCGCCTCCGCCGCCGGCGTCGGCCTCCACGACGGCGGCGTCCAGAGCCTTCTTCGCGAGCATCTCATAGGCGGACTCGCGGTCGATCGTGACGTCGTAGCGGCCGGCGAGCGGCGACTTCGCCATCAGCCCGGCCCGCTCCGGAACCGTCAGCGGCCCGATGCGGGCGGTCGGCGGCGCGATCAGCGTGCGCTCGACGATCGACGGCGCGCCCTTGCCTTCGAGCATGGACACCAGCGCCTCGCCGACGCCGAGCTCGGTGATGACCTGCTCGGTCTTGAGCTTGGGGTTCGGCCGGAAGGTCTCGGCCGCCGCCCGCACGGCCTTCTGGTCGCGCGGCGTGTAGGCGCGGAGCGCGTGCTGGACGCGGTTGCCAAGCTGACCGGCGACCGTCTCGGGCACGTCGATCGGGTTCTGGGTCACGAAATAGACGCCGACGCCCTTGGAGCGGATCAGACGCACGACCTGCTCGACCTTGTCCACCAGCGCTTTGGGGGCCTCGTCGAACAGCAGGTGCGCCTCGTCGAAGAAGAAGACGAGCTTGGGCTTGTCGGGATCGCCGACCTCCGGCAGTTCCTCGAACAGTTCGGAGAGCAGCCACAGCAGGAAGGTCGCGTAGAGCCGCGGGCTCGACATGAGCTTGTCGGCCGCAAGGATGTTGATCACGCCGCGGCCGTCCGGGGCGGTCCGCATGATGTCGGCGAGCGCAAGCGCCGGCTCGCCGAAGAACTTGTCGCCGCCCTGGGTGTCGAGCACGAGCAGCTGCCGCTGGACCGCGCCCACCGTCGCTTTGGCGACGTTGCCGTATTGCGTGGTCAGCGTCGCCGCGTTCTCCGCGACATAGGTCAGCAGAGCCTGCAGGTCCTTGAGGTCGAGCAGCAGCAGCTTCTGCTCGTCGGCGACGCGGAAGACGATGTTGAGCACGCCCTCCTGGGTGTCGTTGAGGTTCATCAGCCGGGCGAGCAGCAGCGGCCCCATCTCCGAGACGGTCGCGCGGATGGGGTGCCCCTGCTCGCCGAACAGGTCCCAGAACACGGCCGGGAACTGCGCGTTCACGTAAGGGTCGAGCCCGACCTCCGTCGCGCGTTTGACCAGGAAATCCTTCGGCTCGCCCATCGCCGCGACGCCCGACAGGTCGCCTTTGATGTCGGCTGCGAATACGGGCACGCCGGCGGCGGAGAAACCTTCGGCGAGGACCTGGAGCGTCACCGTCTTGCCGGTGCCGGTCGCGCCGGTGACGAGCCCATGGCGGTTCGCGAGTCGGAGCTCGAGCTGCTCCTCCTTCACCTTGGCGCCCTTGGCGTCGAAGCTCGCGCCGATGAAGATCCTGCCGTCCTCGGCCATCGCGTTCCCTTGGCGTCGTGTCGGCGGCGGGGCCGCGCGCCGGTCTTGCGTCGGCGGGAAAGTGGCACGGCGCGCGGGCCGAACCAAGCCGACGTCCGTCGATCGGATCGCTTGTGTTCGCCGGCTCGGTCCCTAGTATGCGCCGCTTGCAAAGAGCGCGGACAAGGGGTTTCGGCGGATGGAGGAACTGGTGACGCGCCTGTCGTCGGCTGCGGGACTCGACCGCGCGAAAGCCGAAGCGGCGGTGAAGACGATCCTGGCGTTCCTCGACAAGGAGGCGCCCGCAGACGCGGTCAAGGAGCTCGTCGACGCCATGCCCGGAGCCGACAAGGCGCTCGAGGACGGCCGCGCGGAAGCGGCGGCGAACGGCGGCTATGCCGGCTTCGGCGCGATGGCGGCCTATCACGCTTTGACCGCGGTGGGTCTGTCGGGAGGCGAGGTTCAGGTGGTGACCAAGGAACTGCTCGCTCACTCGCGCGCGACCGTGGGCGAGGAGACGACCGGACGGATCGTGGGCGCCGTGCCGGGACTGGAAGCGTTCGTCTGACGTTCGTCCCGCCGCCTCGGCGGCGGCGACGGGCGCGCCGCCCCGCGTAGATCCTGGGGCTCGTTCGAGGGTTCGGACGCCAGGAGGCGAGGCATGAGCTATCCGATCCTCGACATCGAGGGCGTGGGGCCGCAGCTCGCGGTCAAGCTGAAGGCGGCGGGGGTGCGCACGACCGCGACTTTGCTCGCGCGCGCGAAGGACCCGAGGGGACGAAAGGCGCTGGCGGCGGCGTCCGGGATCGAAGAGCGCCGCATCCTCAAATTCGCGAACATGGCGGACCTCATGCGGATCCGGGGCGTGGCGGGCGAATATTCCGAGCTGCTCGCAGCCGCGGGGGTCGACACCGTGCGGGAGCTGAAGAACCGCAACGCGGCCAACCTCACCAGGGCCCTCGCCGAGCTCAACGCGAGGAGCAAGCTCGTGCGACTCGTGCCTTCGGAAAAGACCGTGATCAAGTGGATCGAGCAGGCGAAGACCATGCCGCCGATGATGACCTACTGAGGCGCGGTCCCGCTTGGAACGGAGACCAGGCCGGGTTCGGCCGGCGCCTTCGCTCCGCCGCCTGACCCGCGCCGCTTCATTCCAGACCGTCGACCCGCGAGATCACATGCCTGACCTAGACGCGACCGCGCCCTTCGCCGCCGCCCGCCTGTTCGACCGCGCCGGGGGCCCCCGCGTGATGGGCATCCTGAACGTCACGCCGGATTCCTTTTCGGACGGCGGCCGATTCGCGGCGGTGGAGGGCGCCGTCGCGCAGGCGCGAATCATGGCGGAGGAGGGCGCCGACGTGATCGACGTCGGCGGCGAATCGACCCGGCCCGGCTACGCGCCGGTCGACGCCGAGGAGGAGATCCGCCGAGTCCTTCCGGCGATCCGCGCCGTGCGGGACGCGGTCCCCACGGCGATCTCGATCGACACCATGAAGGCGAAGGTCGCCGCCGCGGCGCTCGAGGCCGGAGCCGCCATCGTCAACGACGTCTGGGGCCTGCAGCGCGACCCCGATATCGCCCGCGTCGCGGCCGAGCACGGCGCTGCGGTCGTCGTGATGCATCACCGCACCGAGGTCGACCCGAGCCTCGACATCGTCGAGGACATCAAGAGTTTTCTCGGCCGCTCGATCGAGATCGCTCTGAAGGCGGGAATTCCCGAGCGCGCCATCGCGCTCGACCCGGGCGTCGGCTTCGGCAAGACGGTGGAGCAGAACCTGACCGCGATCCGGCGGATCGACGCGCTGGCGGCGATGGGCTTCGCGGTGCTGCTGGGCGCGTCCCGCAAGTCGCTGATCGGGCACATCATCGAGCGGACGCCGAAAGAACGGCTGTTCGGGACCGTCGCCACCTCCGTCGTCGGCTGGGCGGCGGGCGCCACCCTGTTCCGGGTGCATGATGTTCGCGCCAACCGCGACGCCCTGCTGGTCGCGCGCGCGGTGTTGTCCGCGCCCTGAACGGGGCGCGGGCCGCTCCCCGCTCAGGGCCTTGTCATGTCAGGGCAGCGAGCTGCGAATGACGACGAACGCCTCCTGCGTATGCGCGTGCTGGTTGCGCAGCTTGCCGCCATGCCATTCGAAGATCTTCTGGCCCACCCGGTTCCCGACATTGCCGCCGATCGTGTGGATCGCGGCGCCCTGCACGTCGATCACGATGTCGGCGTGACTCGGATAATCGGGGTGATGCGCGGCCCATGCGTAATCGATCTTGGATGCGCTCTCCCGGTTCATGCCGAGGATGTCGCCCGGCTCAACCGTCACATCGCCAGGCTTGTAGCCCCAGAACGGCGTGGTCTTCTTGATGAGCTTGTCGTTGATCGTGCGGTAGAAGTAGACGGAATGCTGGGCGCTGTAGGGAAACTGCGCGGCGGCGCCCGCGATGTTGACCATGTAGGAGATGAAGGCGGCGGACCAGGGAACGTCAGCGTCGCCCCCGTCGAGTTCGGGACGGCCCAGATAATCCCAATAGGTTCCGATGCGCTCCTTCAACGGAGACTGCGTCTCCTTCTTCCCGGAATAGGCGGTGAATTCGGTTTCCGCCTTTTGGGCCAGCTTCGTCGCGAACAGTGCCATCCCCGCGCCTCCTCAAGAGTGTGGCGAGAGGCTACTACAACCTAAAAGGGATGAAAGTCAGGATCACTACTTATAGGAGCGAAGACTGCCCCGCTGCGCCCGTCCCCTTCCACGGACGTGAAAACGGGGCCCGCAGGCCCCGTCTCGGCTTAGCGGCTCGCCGTCACTTCGCCTCGGAATAGAGCTTCTCGACATATTCCCAGTTGATGAGGTTGTCGACGAAGGCCTTGAGGTAATCCGGGCGCTTGTTGCGGTAGTCGATGTAGTAGGAGTGCTCCCACACGTCGACGCCGAGGATCGGCGTCGCGCCGTGCACCAGCGGGTTTTCGCCGTTCGGCGTCTTCATGACCTCGAGCTTGCCGTTCTTCAGGGCGAGCCAAGCCCAGCCGGAACCGAACTGGCCTTTGCCGGCCTCGATGAAGTCCTCCTTGAACTTGTCGACGCCGCCGAGGTCTTCCTTGATCTTCGCTTCCAGCGCGCCGGGGATGGCGCCCCCGCCGTTCGGCTTCATCCACTGCCAAAAATGGATGTGGTTGTAGTGCTGGCCGGCGTTGTTGAAGAGCGCCTGGTTCTTGCCGTGCGACTGCTTCACGATCTCCTCGAGCGAGGCGTCCTCAAGGCCCGAACCCGCCAGCAGCTTGTTGCCGGTCTCGACATAGGTGTTGTGGTGCTTGTCGTGGTGAAACTCGAGGGTTTCCTTGGACATGTAGGGCTGCAGCGCGTCATAGGCGTAAGGCAGTTCGGGCAGCGTGAACGACATGAAAGTCTCCCGAGATGGAATGGCGCGGCCGCCGACCGACGGCGTGGCTCCGACGAGGGCCTCGCACGGCGACAGCATGGCAGCGGTACATAGGCCGCTATCCCAGGCGCGACAACGCCGACCGCGCGAGTGAGGCGCGCGCTCTTGTCCCGGCGTCTCCCACAAGCATGAGAGCGTTGCGGCTGTTCCGCGGCGCTCAGAACCGATAAAACACAGTCTGGCCTTGGCCGATCCCCAGCCCGCCCGGCCGCGCGCGCCGATGGGCCGTCGCCCGAGTTGAGGTTTGTCTCAAATGTTCGTCGTTCTCTATGCGCTTGGATTGGGCCTGATAGCCTGGAGCGGCTTCCTTCTTTTAACCGGCGACGCCTTCGTCACGATCGACATCGCGGCAGGGCTCGCCGGCTCGGGCGCTTTCGTGATCGGCCTCGGCGCCGTCGTCGCGGCGCTTGGGAAACTGACGCGCGCGGTCGCCGCAGGACGGGCCGCGGCGGCGCCGCTTCCGCTTCCCACGCGGGCTCCGGACTCGTCCGCCATCCGGAGCCAGGCGGACGGCCACGCCGAAGAGATCGGTCTTCGTGGGCTGCCGGACCTCGTGTCGGAGCCGGCCGCGCCGGAGCCGACCGCGCCCGACGCTCCCTGGCCTGGAGCCGCGCCTGAACCCAGGTTCGATCTCCGGGCCTCGCGCGGCCCCGCCCCGCAGGAGGCTCCGCCGGCCGAGCCTCCTGCGCCGGCGCCTGCGCTGCAGGAGATGCGGCGGCCGGCGCCCACGATCGCGGTGCAGCGCCCCGCGCGGCCTCGACCCGAACCCGCGCCCGAACCGGAGCCCCTGCCGTCCGAACCGGAGGCCGCGCCGGGACCGTCCGAGCCGGTCGCGTCCACGATCGAGGACGCAGGGTCGCCCGAACCGGCGCCGCGCCGGCCGACGCCCGAAGAGCGCGCGGAAGCGCGGCGACGCCGTCGGCTGAAGCTCAAGCAGGCGCAGGAGGCCGAACAGGCCGAACAGGCCGAAGCCGTCCCGCCGGTCGCCGCGCCGAAGATCGCCGCGCCGATCATGGGCGGCGCCTTCGCGCGCCGCTTCGGCGACGCGGGTTCCGAGCCGTCGTCGTCCGCCGCGCCCGATGTCGGCCGACCGGCGGCGCGGACGGCCGGGGAGAGGTCCGCGGATCTCGATGCGCAGGCGACCCCTTCGGCCGACGCTCCGCACGCCGATCCGACCGAGACGGCGTCGCCGGCGCCCGCCGAGCCTGCTCCGGTCATGGCGGCCGCCGGGAAGGCCGCCGCTCCGGAGCGCGCGCCCCCGTCTGCGCCGGAGCCGAAGATTCCGGAATGGCTCGCCCGAGCCCGGGCCCGTCGCGAGGCCCGGGGGGCAGGGCGACCGGCGGATCGCTCCGCCGCGGCCGCCGTCGCGGAGAGTCCGGCGGAGGCCGTTCCCGAGGAGGCGGCGAACGTCGCTCCGCCTGCGGCCTCCGCCCCGGCCGATGAAGCCGAAGCCCCGGCTCCGGACGCGCCTGTCTTCGCCTCCGGAACCCCGACCGCAGAGATCGAGGCGCCGCCGCCGGCCGAAACATTCGTTTCGTCGGAGGATCACGAGTCGGTCGCGGAGTCTGCACCCGAGCCCGAGCTCCAACCCGAACCCGAACCCGAGCCCGAGCCCGAGCCGGCTCCGGAGCAACCGGCCGGACCCGCCCTCGTCAGCGAGGGCGAGCACAACGGCGTCATCTACCGCTTCTTCGACGACGGGTCGGTCGAAGCGGAGTCGCCGCACGGGATGCGCCGCTTCGCTTCCGTCGACGAGCTGCGCGCGACCGTTCTCGCCGCCCGCGGGCGCCTCGGCGACGAGGACGAGGCCGATGCCGCCGGGACCTATGAAGCGGCGGACGCCGAGGCCCCGGCCGTCGCCGAGTCCGAGACCGGCCAGCCGCATGACCCGGACGGACAGGACGCGGGCCCGGACCAGCATGAGGAGGCGCCGGAGCCCGATTTGCGCGCCAGCCGGGACGAGATCGATCCGCTGGACGCCGCTCTGGCGGAGCTGGAGCGTGGCGAGCCCGACATCCGGATCGATCCCGCCGACCGGCCTGCCGGGCGCTGAACGCGACGCCGCGTCAGAGCCCAGGCGCGGCGTCGGGATGGCCGACCGCGGCCAGTGCGAAGGCGTAGGAGAGGGCGACCTCCTCGAGCCGGTCGAATCGGCCCGAGGCGCCGCCATGGCCGGCGTCCATGTTCGTCCGGAGCAGAATCGGGCGCGCCGAGGTCGTCGCCTCGCGGAGCCGCGCGACCCATTTGGCGGGCTCCCAATAGGTCACCCTCGGGTCGGTCAGCCCGGCCAAAGCGAGGATGGCGGGGTAGGGGCGCGGCGCGACGTTATCGACCGGGCTGTAGCCCGCGATCCTGTGGAAGGCGGCCTCGTCGGTGATCGGGTCGCCCCATTCCGGCCACTCTGGCGGCGTGAGCGGCAGCGTGTCGTCCAGCATCGTCGTCAGCACGTCGACGAAGGGCACGTCGGCGACGATGCCGGCGAACAGCTCCGGCCGGAGATTGGCGGCCGCGCCCATCAGCATGCCGCCGGCCGAACCGCCATGGGCGACGATGCGGCCGGCGCTCGTGAAGCCATCCTTCGCCAGTAGCTCGGCGGCGGCGATGAAATCAGTGAAGGTGTTCGGCTTCTTCTCGAGCTTGCCGTCGAGATACCAGCCCCAGCCTTTCTCCGTTCCGCCACGGACATGGGCGATCGCGTAGACGAAGCCGCGATCGACCAGCGACAGCCTTGATCCGGAAAAGCTCGCGGGCATCGAGATGCCGTAGGCGCCGTAGCCATAGAGCAGGCAGGGCGCGGAGCCGTCGAGCGCAAGGCCCTTGCGGTGGATCAGGGTCACGGGAATGAGCGCCCCGTCCGGCGCCGGGGCCTGAAGGCGGCGAACCACGTAAGCCTCGGGGTCGTGGCCGGAGGGAATTTCCTGCCGCTTGCGCAAGGTCCGCTCGCGCGTGCGGAGGTCGTAATCCCAGACTTCGCTCGGGGTCGAAGGCGAGGAGTAGACGAAGCGCGTCAGATCGGCGTCGAACTCCGCGCCGGCCTCGACGCCGAGCGAATAGGCCTCCTCGGCGAAGGCGATTTCATGCTCCGCCCCGTCGGCGAACGACCGCACCACGATGCGCGGCAGGGCCTCCACGCGTTCGAGCCGCACGAGATGGCGGGCGGTGACGGCGTGGTCGAGCACATAGGTTCCGGCGCGATGGGGGACGAGCTCGCGCTCGCCGGCCGCCGGATCGTCGGCGTCGCGCACGGTCAGCTTGAAGTCGACCGCGCCGTCGGCGTTGGTGCGCAAGATGAGGCTGGAGCGGCCGTCGAGGTCGGGATGATGGTCGATCTCGTAGCGCACGCCGGCGACGCGCGGCAGCACGAGGCGCGGCGCGGCCTCCGGGTCGGCGCGCGCAATAAGATGCGCCTCGCTGGTGTCATGGTCGGACACGGTCACGACGCAGAACGCGCCCGACCGCGTCTCCTCGACGCCGACGAACCAGCCGGGATCCGGCTCGCGAAACACGAGGAGGTCGTCCGCGGCGGGGCGGCCCAGCAGGTGGCGGTAAACTTCGAGCGCGCGATGCTCGTCGTCGAGGCGCACGTACCAGAAGCTTGATCCGTCCGCGGCCCACACGGCCGCGCCGGTCGCATTGGGCACGACGTCGGGAAGGTCCTCGCCGGTCGCGAGGTCGCGGACGCGGATGGTCAGGAACTCCGATCCGGCCTCGTCGGCGCTCCAGCAGAGCAGACGATGATCGGGCGAGGCGCGCCACGCGCCGAGCTGGAAGAAGGCGCGACCACTCGCGAGCGCGTCGCCGTCGATCAGGATCTGATCCTCGCCGTCCGGGGCGTCAGCCGGACGCCGCACGATCAGCGGATGCTGGCCTCCCGCGCGGTGGCGGACGGCGTAGGCGTAGGGCCCGTCCCGGACCGGGACGCTGGAATCATCTTCCTTGATCCGGCCTCGCATCTCCGCGACGAGCCTCGCCTTCAGCGGATCGAGCGGTCCGAGCAGCGCCTTGCAATAGGCGTTTTCGGCGTCGAGATGGGCGCGGATGTCCGGGGGAAGCAGGGAAGGATCGCGAATCGTCTCGCGCCAGTTGTCCGCCTTGAGCCATGCGAAGGGATCGCTGAGCCGCACGCCGTGAACCATCCGTTCGAAGGCGCGACGTGGCGCCGCGGGCGCGGATGGGCGGTCCAGGACGGTCATGAATGCCTCGATCTACTGTGTGCGACGCCCGCCCCGAGGTCGGATCGGGGGCGTAGAGCTAGGCGCGGCGGCCGCTCACCGCAAGAACAGCCGGGCGCGCGCGGTCTGGGCCCGCCGGTTCGCCGCGCGCGTTTGAACTGAAACGCTTGCGGCTCAAGGCTTGGTTGACCGGTAATGACCTCAGTCATCGCGCCATACGGCAAACAAAAGCCGTGAAAATCGACTCTCAGAACTTGCGCTACAGTCGAACATTGTCTATCTAGCAGGCAGTCGTGCGGGCGACGAATCGAACAACGCCGTAAAGGCGGGGTTCACGTCAGGCGCCGCAAGGACTTCTTGACAGGACGCGGCGATCAGAGGTCGGCCGATCGATCCGAAGCGAACATACGGAACCGGATTTCCATGAGCGATACCGCCACCCCCGCGAACTACATCGAACTCGCGGCCGACATCGTTTCGGCTTATGTCAGCAACAACTCGGTATCGGCGAGCGATCTTCCCTCGCTGATCAACGAAGTGCATGGCGCTCTGTCGCGGGTTTCGACCGGCGCCGTGGAGACGGTGGCCGAGGCCCCGAAGCCTGCCGTTCCTCTTAAGAAGTCGGTGACGTCCGAGTACATCATCTGCTTGGAAGACGGCAAGAAGTTCAAGTCTCTGAAGCGCCACCTGCGCACCCAGTACAACATGTCTCCGGAGGAGTATCGGGAGAAGTGGGGCCTTCCCGCTGATTATCCGATGGTGGCGCCGAGCTACGCCGCGGCGCGCTCCGAACTCGCCAAGAAAATGGGCCTCGGTCAGCAGCGCGGCAAGCGCGGCCGCTGACTTCGGCGGGCTCGCTGACGCGGGCCGTTTGACATGCGGGAAGCCGTCCGGTTCGCCGGGCGGCTTTTTTCGTGTGCGCGCGACGGCGACGTTCGGCCGTCCAGGCGAAGCAGGCCGTCCGTCGGCGCGAGGACTTCGTGGCGTCCCTTCGGCCGGTGTTCAGGCGCTCGGCGAGCCGCCTCCGCAGCCGGCTCGCGGGGATCGCGATGAGGCGTGGAGGGCGCGGAGGCGGTCACAGCCTGTCGCGCCGACGGCCGTCGCTGCCGCGAACCGGCCATGGACAAGAAAAAAATCCTAGACTAGGATTTCAGGCATGTTGGTGAACCGGAGGCCGCCATGTCGAAATCCCTCTCATCCGCTCGTCCGAAGGGGGGAAGGCTCACCCGCCTCGCCCCTGCGGCGGCGAAGCTTCTGGCGCGGACCGTCGCGGCGGGACCCGGCGGCCTCGACGCCGCCTCCGCCGAGCGCGCGGCGGCCCTCGATCTCGCCGCGCGCGATCTCGTCAGCGTGCGGGAGGAGGGACGGCTGGTCGCGACGGAGGCGGGACGGGCGCGGATCGCGCGGGGCGCGGCGGGAGACGGGTTCCTGGCCCAGCATCGCGCGCTGGGGCGGCGGCGCGTGGAGGTCGGCGGCTCGGTCGAAGACGCGCTGGTCGACCTCGACGAGAGCCCTCTCGCCTGGCTGGCGCGGCGCAAAGGCCGCGACGGACGGCCGCTGCTCGCCGCTCACGAGGTTCTCGCGGGCGAGCGCCTGCGGGCTGACTTCACGCGTGGGCAGATGACGCCGCGCGTGACAGCAAGCTGGGAGGCCGCGGCGCCGAGCGGGCGTCGTGGCGGCGCGGGGGTCGGGGTCGATCTCGCCGACGCCGTGCTGGCCGCCCGGATGCGCGTCCGGCGCGCGCTCGAGGCGGTGGGCCCCGAACTGGCGGGCGCACTCGTCGACGTCTGCTGCTTCCTGAAAGGGCTCGAAGAGGTCGAGCGCGATCGCGGATGGCCGGCGCGCGGCGCCAAGCTCGTGCTTGGCCTGGCGCTTGCGCGCCTCGCCGGCCACTACGGCCTGGCGCCGCGCGCGGCTTCGCGGCAGGAGGGCCGCATCGTCAGCTGGGGCGCGCCCGACAGCCGTCCCTCGATCGACGGCGCGCCTGGCGAGTCATGATCCGGTCGCAGGCGTCGGCTCGACCTTCGCCGCGTCCGCCGCCTCGCGCTTGATGCGCTCCACCATCGCTCTCAGACCGTTGGAGCGCTGGGGCGTCAGATGCTCCCGAAGCTTGATCCTGTCGAACACCGCCCCGGCGTCGGTCGCGAGGATGTCTCGGGCCCGACGGCCGGAATAGAGCGCGACGGTGACCGCGACGAGGCCCTTCACGAGGTGCGCGTCGCTGTCGCCGCGGAAGAGGAGAACGGGGTCATCGCCTTCGCCGACCTTGGTCTGGAGCCAGACCTGGCTGGCGCAGCCCTGCACCTTGTTCGCGGGCGAGCGCGCCTCGTCGGGCAAGGGCTCGAGCTCCCGTCCGAGTTCGATCAGGTAGCGGATCCGCTCTTCCCAGTCGTCGATGAACTCGAAGCCTTCGATGATCTCTTCGATCGACATCTGAACCTCTCGCGGCGGTCACCGGGAGGTAGTGCGGTCGCGCCGATCGCGCAAAGAAAAACCGCCGCGCGGTCCAGATCGCGGCGTCAGGCCGGGCGGCTGGAAGCGGGTCCGCGCCACGCCGGCTTGCGGTCGCCGGCGGTCAGCGTGTCCCGAACGGGCGCGGCGCCGGCGGCGGTCGGAGCGGCGCCGCTCCGCGGCGCGGTCACGGAAGCGGCCGCTTCGCCGCCCAGATAGTCCTGGATGAGCGACGCCCCGCTGGCCGCGCGCTCGCCGATGACCTTGATCGCCTGCGAACCGATGGCGCAGGCGTCGGGCTGGCGGTCGCAGAAGCCGCCGACGTCGGAGACGGTCGCGCCGGCCGCGGCCAGCGCCGAGAGCGCGTCGATCGAGGCGCGTTCCTTCTCGGTCGGGCCGTCCTTCGAGGGAGAGCCGAGCGGCAGCACCAGAAGGAGAACGGAGATCCAAAACGCGGTGCGTAGAAGGAAGAACATGGCGATGACGGCCTTCTGCCTGTCCGCCGCGCGTGGTTCCAAGCTCCGCGCGGTCGGCTTCTGTCGACGACCATAACGGCCCCGGCCTAAAGACGGATGTAGCCGGCCGGCGTAAATCTCCCAATCTGGTTCACGAATTTGAAAGACGGTCGAAAGCTTTCGTAAAGCATAAACTTGGAATGACGACATCGCGCAAGGTTGAAGACGGCTGAACGGCTCACGCCGCATTTTAGCGTTCGCTTAAGCCGGCGCTGCCACTGTGGCGGCGCGGAGTTGAGGCCCGGACGCTGTGGCGCCGGCGCCGCGCCGGTCCTCCGGGCCGGGTTTCGGAGTGGTGTCGCGTTGCTTCAGGTCGCCCGTCAGCACGCGTTCTTGGAGCAGGCCGCAGCGCGACTCTGCGCGGCGCTCGCCGGCGATCCGGACGTCTCGCCGCGCCATGCCGGGTTCGTCGCCACCCATCTCGCCGTCGGCGTCGCGTCCTTCGCCGTCCTGCCGGCGCTGCTCGCGATCGACGGCGCGCCGTCGGCGCTCGGTCTGGCGGCCTGCGCATGGCTCATCGCGCCCATCCTGATCGCCTTCAAGCTCTCGCGCGGCGGCGACCTCGAACAGGCGCAGATCTTCGCCTCGGTCGCTTTCGCAGCCTTCGTCGCCGCGATCGCGGCGCTTGACGGCGGGCTCGCGTCCTTCGCGACGCTGTGGCTTGCGCTGCCCGCCTTCGAAGCGGCGCTGTCGGGCTCGCGCCGGGCGTTGACGGCCGCAGCGCTTGCGGCCGGGGGCGCTCTGGTCGCGCTCGCCGGGGTGAGCCTCGCCGGCGGCGGACCGGCGTCCGGCGGCGGAGCTGCGAGCGCCGTCGGGATGGTCGCGGCGTCGGTCTACGCGCTCGCCCTGATCCTCCGCGCCGCGCAAGCGATCGGCGCCGGAGACCGCTCGAAACAGGCGGGCGAGGCCCGTTTCGACCTGTTCGCCGCCTCCGTCAGCGACATGATCACCCATCACCTCTCGGACGGGTCCGTCGTCTTCATCTCGCCGGCGGCCCGGACCCTTCTCGGCGCTTCGCCCCGCGATCTGATGGGGCAGGGACTGCTGGCGCGCGTCAACGTCGCCGATCGTCCCGCGTTTCTTCAGACGCTGTCGGCCGGCGGCCTCTCCGATCAGCCGCGCGTCGCGGAGATCCGCATCCGCCGGCCTTCGGCGGCCGGACGGCCCGACGCCGGCGAGGTCGTGTGGCTCGAGATGAGCGCCCGCAGGCTCCGCGCGCATGAGCGCGACGGACATGACGCTGCGTCCGCCGTCGTGGTCTATCGCGACGTCTCCGAACGCAAGGCGCATGAGGAGGCGCTGATCGCCGCCCGCGAGGAAGCCGAGCGCGCCAACGTCCTCAAGACGCGCTTCCTGGCCAACATGAGCCATGAGCTCCGAACCCCGCTCAACGCCATCATCGGCTTTTCCGAAATCCTGTCCGATGAGCAGCTCTGTCGGCTGACGCCCGAGCGGCGGGCCGATTACGCCGCGCTGATCCACAAATCGGGCGCGCATCTGCTCGACGTGGTCAATTCGATCCTCGACATGGCCAAGATCGAGAGCGGCGCCTTCGCGATCCTGGCCGAGCCCTGCGCGCTCGAGCCGATCGTGCGCCACTGCGTCAGCCTGATGGCCCTCAAGGCGGATTCGGCGGGCGTCGCGCTCGTGGCCCGCGTGCCGGCCGACCTCCCCGAGATTTCGGCCGATCGTCGCGCGGTGATGCAGATTCTGCTCAACCTCGTCGCGAACGCCGTCAAGTTCACGCCGCGCGGCGGCGAAGTCGTCGTCGAGCTGCGGCCGGGCGCGGGCGGCGTCGCGCTCGTCGTGCGCGACACCGGCGTCGGCATCGCGCCGGAGCATCTCGGCCGGCTCGGCGAGGCCTTCTTCCAGATCGACTCCGGCGTCAGCCGCCGTCACGAAGGGTCCGGGCTCGGCCTGTCGGTGGTGCGCGGCCTGGTCGAGCTGCACGGCGGCGAGCTCGGCGTCGAGAGCGCGCTCGGACGCGGCACGTCGGTGACCGTGTTCCTGCCGTTCGATCCCGCGGCCCGCCGCACCGCCGCCTCGAAGATCGCCGCGCCGCACTTCGCCCGGGCCGCGGCGCCGACCGTCCTTCCCGCGTTGAGGGGGAAACAAAGTGCGTAACGTCGCCCGCCCATTCGATCCCCGCCAGGACGAGCGCCAAGGCGCGCTCGCCTCCGCGCTCGACGCCGCCCGCCGGCGGCCCGTCGACACGTTCGCGGGCCTGCTCGCGGCCGCCTGCACGGTCATGATCCTCGTGAACGCGCTGGCCCTCCAGGAAGGGCGCCGGCCCGGGACTTCGCCGACGGCGGAGGACGCCGCCCATCCCGCGGGCCACGCGTCGTCCGCGCCCCGGCGGAATGAACTCGTCGCCCAGATCCAGGGCGCGCTCGCCGACCTCAAATATTACGACGGCCCGGTCGACGGGCTGATGGGCGCGCAGACGGCGTCGGCCATCCGCGCCTTCGAGCAGGCCGAACGGCTCGCCCAGACCGGCGAGGCCAGCGAGCGCGTGCTGGCCGCAGCCCTGACCGCGCCGCCGAAGAAGGCCGAAGCCGCATCTTCGGCCGGTCGCTGGACCCAGGCCGAAGCGCCGAAGGCCGCCCCCGCTCCGGCGCGTCCCGCGCCGACCGCGCAGGCGGCGCCGGCGACGACCGGCGCGATCGCCCCGCCGAAGCTGATGGCGGTCCAGAAGGCGCTCGCCAAGATCGGCTATGGCCCCGTCACGATCGACGGCAAGATGGGCGCGGAGACCCGCAGCGCGATCCAGAGCTTCGAGCGCGACCGCGACCTTCCCGTGACGGGCGAGCCGTCGCCTCAGGTGCTGAAGGCGCTGCAGGCGATGACCGGCGCGCCGCTCCAATGAGCGTCGATCGGGGGGCGCCGTGAGCGCGCGGCTCACCTCGGAGTTCTGGGTTTCGGCGTATGTGCGCCGTTGCCAGCTCGCCGGCGCCTATGCGGTGGTGCGTCGCCGCGGCGCCCGCGAGGCCGGCGCGATCCTGCTCGTGATCGACCGACTGGACGGGACCCACGACCTGTATGCGCCGGCGCCGCAGTCCGAGGCGGACGACGTGCGCGGCCGCGCCTTCGAGCGGATCGCGGAGCGCGTGGACGGCCTCGCGGTCGAGGGCCGGCTGGCGCGAGAGGTGAAGTTCGACTCCGACGTCTGGATCGTCGCTGTCGAGGATCGCGAGGGACGCGCCTTCCTGGAGAACACGTAAAGCCGGGATCAGCCGCGCCGACGGGCCCCGTCGCGCTCCCGCGCGGTCCGGCCGCGTGGGGCGGCGCGCGCCGCGCCGGCGCGTTCGGCGACGCCGAGCGGCTCGAACAGCGGCTCGTGACGCGGGGCTGCGGCCTTCGGCGCGACGCGCCCGACGAGCGCGTCGAGAAGCTCCGCCGCCACCACGCGCGGCGTCGCCTCCGCGACGTCGACGAGCGCGAAGAACGGGGCGACCGACAGGGCGATCTCGGGCCGGGCGAGCAGCAAGGCGCGACCGACCCCGCTGACCTCGACGCCCGCCGCGCGCAGCATCATCACGAAGCCTTCGCCGCTCGGCTCGGCCGAGAGCCATGAGGCGTCGGCGGGCTTCAGTGCGAGAGCGTCGGCGAGGGCCTCCGTGATCGCATGCGCGCGGCCTTCCTGCGTCGCGGCCTCGATCAGCGCGGCGTCGACGGCGTCGGCCCTGCGGAAAGCGCGCCCGATCCCCGGCCGGGAGGAGCGCAGCTCCAGAGCCTTGCGGATGGCGACGCGGCGGTCGGGATCCGCGTGCAGATAGAGCGGGGCGAGAACGGCCGCGTCGAGGTCGTCCCGGCGCAACAGCGCGCCCGCGAGGGCCGGCGCCGCGACCGCCCGCGCGACCATGGCGGAGAGGATCGCTTCGCCGGGCCGCGCCGAAGGATTGGCCGCGAGGGCCTCCAGCACCTGATCGCTGGGATGGCGGGCGAGCAGGCGCATCGTGTCGTCGTCGAGGTCGGCGCGCGACGCGACGGCGCCGGCCTCCACCGGACCGCCGTCGAGGGCGAGCGTCAGCAGGATCTGCCGCGGCACATGGGGGAAGCGGGCGAGCAGCGGGGCCGAGACCGAAAAGGCGTCGTCCAGCAGCCGGGCGATCACCGCGGGCGGCGCCCGATCGTCGTCGGCGAGCTTGCGGGCGACGATCGCGCGCGTGTCCTGGTCGACGACGTCGAGCAATTGAAGCGCGAGCTCCTCGAAGCGAGCGATCTCGTCCGGCGCGTGGTGCGGCTTCTGGACGAACAGATCGGTCAGCACGCGCGCGAGGATCGGCCTGACGTCGACGCCCTCGAGCTTCGACAGGCGCTCGAGCGTCTCGACGGGCAACAGCTCTGCGCTCATGGAGGCTTCGGTCCTCGGGCGGAAGGGGAGGGCGGAACGCCGGCGCACGCCCAGCCGATCGGTGAGACGCTAGGACGGGCATGGTTAGCGAGACGTTAACCCGAACCCAGCGCATGCGCGACGCCGGGCGGATCTGTTGTTGCGTGGCCACAGGTCGCCGCTCCGAACGACCTGAACGAGCGGGGTAACGACTCGTTAACCACCCAGGCGCTCAATCGGGTCAGAGGGCCCGTTCTGCAGGGCAACCGCCCCGGGCCGCAATTCGATCGAACCCCCTCGAACGGGGAGGAGCGACATGGGCCTGGTGCTCGCATTCCAAACTGCGCCGCGTGCGGCGTCCCGGCCGTCCCAGCGACGGCCCGCGCCGGCGAACAGCGCCGATATCCTGTTCTTCACAGGCGTGCGCTACGAACGGCAGGAGGTCTCCCGACCTCAGTCCGGCCAAGCGCCGCGCGCTCTCGACCTGAGCCCGCCGTCGTCGTGAGGTCGTCTTCCGTCCGGGCGAGGCGATCGCCCGGAGGAGCGAACGGGATCGGCGCCGCGCTCGTCTGCGCGGTCATGTCCGGGCTCGGCGCCTGCGCGCCGACGGGGGACCTCGGCCGCCCACGACCGAGCGTCGTGCACGAGACGATCATGCCCGCCGCCGGCGCCGCGCTCGCGCGTCAGCGCGGCGAGCCGGTCTCCGCCTATCCCCTGACGGACGACGAGCAGGAGATGCGCGCCCTCGGCTGGGCGGTGGTCATGCCGCCGCTCCAGGAGCAGTGGCGCGACCGAGCGCTCGTCGAGCTTCGCCGCACCCGCATCCTTCCCGCGAGCCGAGCCCGCCTCGACAGGGCGTCCTATGCCGATACCCTGCTTCGGACCCCGTACCGCTCGAGCGCCGCGCGCTATGCGCGGCTGAAGGACGACGTCGAGGCCGACACGCTGCGCGTCGAGCCATTCTTCCAGGCCGCATCGAGGGTCGCCGAGGGCGATCGCGCCCGCGACGGCGTCGCCGCGCGGCTGGCCGACCTCCGCCCCGACGAATCCGCCGACGTGAACGCGCGGGTCGAGGAGAACGGCCTGATGATCGCCTGGGTGCGGCAGTCCTTCGAGGAGCGCCTCGCCGCCTATCGCTACGCGCTGGAGCGGCTGATGCTGGCGACCCCGGACCGGGCGTCGGCCGAGGTCGAAGCCGCTCTCGACGCGTTCGAGGCGGTTCTGCGCAGCCTGCGCCCGCTGGGTCCCCGCCGCGGCGTCTTCAAGGGCTGACGCGCCTCACGGCTCGATCTGGCGCGTCGCGGCGCGGCCGCAGGTCGAGCCCGCGGCGATCCGGCGGAGAGCGTCGCGCGCGCTCGGTCCGGGCGCAAACAGCCTCAGCAGCACGAAGCCCGCCGGAGTCGGCGAGACGATCCTCAGCGTCGGCCGGCCCTCGACCGGGGGCTCCAGTTCGGCGGCGGCGACGTCGTCCGCGTTCAGGATCGTGACCTCGACCTCGCCGTCCGTCGCGGCCCGGTCGGTCAGCGCGTAATAAGGCTGGCCGAGCCGGTTGTGGACCGAAAGCGCTCCGTAGGTCGAGGGCAGCGCCGCCCGCACCGTGACAGGTCCGTCCCCGACGTCGTAGCGGCAGGCCGCCACCACGAAATGCGGGTCGCTGAACGGTAGCAGGCCGGCGTTCTCGCCCTCGTCTGGAAGCGCGACGAAGCGGCCTTCAGCGCCGAGCGCGGCGAGCCGGTCGTAGGGACCCTGCCGCGCGAGATAGGGAACGCCGAGCAGCGAGCCAATGTGGACGAGGCCCGCGAGCGTCAGTCCGACCGCGAGGGCGTAGAGGAGCCGCATCATCGGCAGGCCCCCCGGCGGATCGAGAGCAGTTCGGACCGGTCGGAGCGGTCGAGCGGGGTGCCGAGCGTCGTGTCGTAAAGGGCGAAGCGCATCACGAACGGCCCTTCGCCGACGATGGGCGCCCAGTTGCCCGGCCGCGCTTCGCGCGAGAGCGCGATGTCGAGCGGCTGTCCGACCGTCCGCAACGCGTCCGAGCTTGCGAAGCCCACGCGATCGGCCGCCGTCCCCAGGCGCTGGCCCGCCGGCGTGAACAGCGACAGCGTCCAGAGCCGGGCCGAAGGCAGATCGCCCGCGAGCTCGTAGTCGCAGGCGGCGTCGAGCGGGCGGCCCTCGTCGTCCGTCGAGGCTGCGAAGGCGAGCCCGTCGCCAAAAGCGAGAGGCGCTTCGCCGCGCCGAGCCGCTCCGGCGCGCTGATAGGGATCGGCGTCGAGGGTTCCAACGCCGGGTTCGGCGCGCCAGGGGCCGAAGGCGAGACCGCTGTCGGGCAGTCCGTTCGCGACCGTCCACCACGTCGCGCCGAGTCCGAGGGCTGCTGCGAGCGCAAGCGAGAGAAGCGCGGCGAGGGCAAGGCGCATCTGGATGAGGCTCAGCGGGCGAGCGTGGAACCGCCGCCCCCGGCGGGCAGCGTCAGGGAGGCGCGTTGGGGGCGCGCCGCGCTCGCCGAGGCGACGTCCGAGACGATCGCGTTCAGCACCCGCGCGGCCCCGTCGGTG
Source organism: Hansschlegelia sp. KR7-227 (assembly GCF_049446035.1). Taxonomy (NCBI): domain Bacteria; kingdom Pseudomonadati; phylum Pseudomonadota; class Alphaproteobacteria; order Hyphomicrobiales; family Methylopilaceae; genus Hansschlegelia; species Hansschlegelia sp. KR7-227. Next base: position 1,801,515 of record NZ_JBMSEA010000001.1, on the reverse strand, counting down.
AGGTTGCGCGAGCGAAACGCGGCGGCCGGGTCCCCGTCCGCCGGGGCGGCCTGGACCATCTGGGGCTGGGCGGCCGGCGCGGGCAGGCCGAGGATCGGCTTCGGGGGCAGGCCCTGTTGGGCGAAGGACATGATGTCCTTGAAGGTCATCGCGGGAAGCGAGCCGCCGGTCATCTCGTTCGTCGTGGTGAAATCGTCATTGCCGAACCAGACGCCCGCGACCAGCGATCCGGTGAAGCCCACGAACCAGGCGTCCCGGTAGGACTGCGACGTGCCGGTCTTGCCGCAGACCTGATAGCCGTCCACGCGGGCGCGGCCTCCGGTGCCGCCTTCGGTGACCGCCAGCATCATCCGGTTCATGTCCGCCACGACGTGGGGCCCGAGCACCAGCTGCGGCGGCTTGGCGTCGCGATCGTGGCGCCACAGCACGTCGCCCTTGGAGTCGAACACCTCGATCGCGGCGTAAGGCGGCGCCCGGCGGCCGCCGCTCGCGAGCGTGGCGTAGGCCGAGGTGTGGTCGATCACCGTCACCTCCTCGACGCCGAGCGCGAATGCGCGGCCGACGTCGAGCTTGCTGCGGATGCCCATGCGGTGGGCGATCTCGATGATCGGCTTCTGCCCGATCTGGACGCCGAGGCGCACCGGGATGGTGTTGATCGACTTCGCATAGGCCGTGATCAGCTTGGTCTTACCGGCGAAGCGGCGGCCGTAGTTGCGCGGGCACCAGTTGCCGATGCAGAGCGGCGCGTCCGTCACCACGCTGTCGGGCGTGTAGCGGCCGGAGGCGAAGGCTGCGGTGTACACGTAAGTCTTGAAGGACGAGCCGGGCTGCCTGAGCGCGTCGACCGCGCGGTTGAACTGGCTCTGGCCGTAGTCGCGGCCGCCGACCATGGCGCGCACCGCGCCTTCCGGCTCCATCACCACGGCCGCGGCCTGGTCGACGCGGTACTCCTCGCCATATTGCCGCAGCATCCGCTCGACGGAGGCCTCGGCGTGGCGCTGGACGGCGGGGTCGAGGGCGGTGCGCACCACGAGCACGCGCTGGCCCTTGAACGCGCCCTGCTCGGCCATCTGCCGGATCTCGCCGAAGGCCCAGTCGAGATAGTAGTCCGGGCTGGTCACCGCGACGATCGGCTTCGGCGTCGCCGGGTAGAAGCGGGCCGGCTGGACCTGACCCTCGGTCATGAAGCCGGAGTCCACCAGATTGTCGAGCACCACCGAGGCCCGCGCCCGGGCGGCGGCGAGGTTGATGTGGGGGGCGTATTTGGTCGGGGCCTTGAACAGGCCGGCCAGCATCGCGCTTTCGGCGAGCGTCACGTCGCGGGCGGATTTCGAGAAGTAGAAATGCGCCGCCGCGTCCACCCCGAAGGCGCCGCCGCCCATATAAGCGCGGTCGAGGTAGAGCTTCAGGATTTCGTCCTTCGACAGATGATGTTCGAGCCACAGCGCAAGAAACGCCTCGCGGATCTTGCGTTCGATGGTGCGTTCATTCGTCAGGAACACGTTCTTCGCAAGCTGCTGCGTGATCGACGACCCGCCCTGAACCACGCCGTTCGCGCGCGTGTTCTGCACGACCGCCCGCAGCGTGCCCGCGACGTCTATGCCGAAATGCTGGTAAAACCTGCGATCCTCGGTCGCGAGCGCCGCCTTGATCAGATGATCCGGATATTCCGACAGCGGAATCCCGTCATTCTGCATCACGCCGCGCTTGCCGATCTCCTGGCCGTGGCGGTCGAGAAACGTCACCGACAGGTCGGTGCGGCTCAGCCAGTCCGGCCCGGTCTCGCGGAAGGCGGGCACCGCGAGCGCCAGCGTCAGCACCGCGCCGGCGGCCCCTAAGGTCAAGCTCTCGCACAGGATTTCGACGGTCCACCGCCGCCACCCGCGCGCGCGGAACGCGTCGAAGGCGGCGCAGACTCCGTCCCACCAGCGGGAGATCGCGGGCCAGATTTTCCAGAACGTGTGGTCGAGCCAGGAATCGAGCGCGAGCAGAGCGCGCCTGGCGTCCGCCTTCTTGCCGGGAGCGCCGAAACCGAACACCAGACCCTCCTCCCGTACCGCGACTTCGCCGTGCTTGACCCTAACCGCTGGCGCGCGCAAGAGCCATGCCGTCGCGGCGGACCGGCCTCCCGCGCGTGAAACGCGCATGCAATCGCGCGCGATTCCGGGTTAAGTCCGCGCGACGCGCCGTCTCACACGCAAAACGCCGCGCCGCCCCTCGCGGCCCGATCCGAAAAGTCCGCCTTTGCCGCCGTCCGACCCCCGCGCCCGCCGACGCCCCCCGGCGCCCGACCCCGCCTTGGCGGCGGCGCCCGCCCCGTTCTGGCGGACGAAGACGCTGGCCCAGATGACCGGGCCGGAATGGGAGAGCCTGTGCGACGGCTGCGGCCGCTGCTGCCTGCTCAAGCTTCAGGACGAGGACACCGACCGCATCGCCTACACCGACGTCGCCTGCCGGCTGTTCGACAAGGACACCTGCCGCTGCTCGAACTACGCCGAGCGCGCCCTCCACGTGCCGGACTGCGTGCGGCTGACGCCGGCGATCGTCGAGGAGATCGGCTGGCTGCCGCCGACCTGCGCCTACCGCCTCGTCCGCGACGGCGAGGACCTGCCCTGGTGGCACCCGTTGGTCTCCGGCCGCCCCGAGACGGTGGTCGAGGCCGGTGTCTCCGTCCGGGACAAAGTGTACGGCTCCGAGACGGAGGTCGCCTTCGACGAGCTCGAAGACCGCATGGTCAGCTGGCCGGCGAAATGGCCGGGGCGGAGGGGGAGGGGCGGGCCTTCTGAACCTTAGACGAGTTTTTCGCTGGACAGCAGCCCCTCAGTGTTGACCGTGGAGGCCGCCAGTCGGGAGTTGACGTTGCGAAAAATCTATACGCTTGGATATGAGGGCGCTACGTTGCCTGACTTCATTAGCACACTTCAAGAATGCGGTATCTCGCTCTTGCTCGACATTCGGGAGCTACCCCAATCGAGGCGTCCAGGTTTCTCAAAACGCGTACTTTCTGAGGCGCTCGCCGACGCTGGAATCTGCTACCGCCATATTAAGCAACTTGGCGATCCGAAACCCGGGCGCGATGCGGCTCGCCGAGGGGATATGGAGCAGTTTCGCACTATTTTCTGTACCCATATGGAGTTGGAGGCGTCCTGTAGGGCAGTTGCTGAAGTCGCGGCTGACGTTGAGCGGGAAACTGTAGCACTTATGTGCTTCGAACGAGCGCCGAAAGATTGTCATAGATCTATTGTAGCTCAACGCATTCAAGGCTTAATACCCGCAGAGGTCATTCATATCGGTGTTCCGCCAGTCAAGCGACTAGGAGATGCGGATGGCGTTCGACCTGAAAGGCTCGTTGGAACACGCCGATGACGAAGCCTTTATCCTCATCAAAGCGGCGCCACGGGCGAGCGAAACACATGGTGAGACGGTATGCATAGCCGCAATAGATCATAATGGATGCTGGGTTCGTCTCTATCCAGTGTCCTTTCGGCAGTTGGAAGACGCGCAGAAATTTCGACGATGGGATCGTATCCGCTACCGCTGGCGGAAGCCAGTTGCTTCCGCAGACCGACGTGTAGAATCGCGGCGCGTAGATCAGGGCAGCATAGAGATAATCGGAAGGTTGAGAGAGAAGGATCGGCACGCATTTATCAACCGCTCCGCGGTCACTTCTCTAAGAGCAGAACTGCAGGCTGGTCGAAGTCTAGCCTTGCTCAACTGCGAGGTCATTGAATTTTGGTCGGAGCGCCAGAATCAAAATGAAATGGAGCGACAGCATAATGTATATAGGATTATGCGCCAGCAGGGTGACTTCCTCAGCCAAGCCAATTTAATTCCGCGTGAGGTCTGTCCTTACGTGTTCAAGTATCGTTACCGCGACGATGATGGAGAGCACACCGGCACTTGCCAAGACTGGGAGACAGAAGCGACTTTTCTGCGCCGACGATCCGAGTTTTGTAGCGAGCAGAAAGCCCTCGAGTGGATGGTAGAAAAATTCGGCGTCGAGTTTCCGCGCGAAGGAATGGCGCTTGCAATGGGAACGCACCGCTACCGAGCGGATCAATGGCTAATAAACGGGATACTACGCGTTAATAAGAACCCTCAGCTGTCATTTTTATAGCTGAGATTGAAATGTAGTTCCTTGTACGGTCGTATCAAAGGTCAATGTGAAAAAGGAAGCCAAGACGCTTCACGGCAAGGCGGTCGACTCGCTCGTCGTCGCAGTCGACCATTTCAACCGTGCGTGGGACCGAGGTCGCACTGAAGCGGTCCTGATCATGCTCGACCGCGCATTCGAACTTCTTCTGAAGGCAATCATCATCCACAAGGGCGGTGACATCCGGGAGAAGGCAAAGGAGGGTACAACCATAGGCTTCGACTACTGCCTACGCAAATGTCTGTCGGACGCTGCTTTGAAATGCCTGGACGAGGACGAGGCGGTCGCGCTCCAAAGCCTTAATACCCTTCGAGATGCCGCACAGCACCACATGATCGAGGTCTCTGAGGAGCAGCTCTACATTCACGCTCAGAGCGGAATTACATTGTTTACCCGGCTTGCGGGTGACTCGCTGGGGTGCCCCCTCAGGAAGGAGATCCCGCATCGCATCCTTCCCGTCTGCGCGAAGCCGCCGACGGACCTGAGTTCGATGTTCGACGTTGAGTTCGCAGATATTAAGAAGATGGTCGCTCCAGGATCACGGAAGCGCCTCGACGCCAGTGCCCGGCTGAGATCGATGGCGATCATTCAAGCTTCGCTAGATGGGAAGAAGAGCCAGCCGAGCGACCGAGAGCTATCGAATGTGGTCCGACGCATCAACAAGGGGGAAGGGTGGCGTTCGATCTTTCCGGGGGTGGCGACCCTGACCATCCAGCCGGACGAGGCCGGCCCGGGCCTCACCATTCGAGTCATGCGTAATCAGGGCGAGGCAGTTCAGATCGTCGAGGAGGGTGATCCGAACGCTACCGTGATCGCCGTTAGAAAGGTGAACGAGCTCGACTACTACAACATGGGGCTCCGCGACATGTCCAAGAAGCTCGACGCCTCTGAGCACAAGTTACTCTGGATCATCCGGCGGGAGGGCATGCTGGAGAACCTAGACCACCACAAAATCATCAAGATCGGAGGCACGACCCATAAGCGATATAGTGGAAAGTGTTTGAAGCGACTTCGCGAACTCCTCGCAGAGAGGGAACTCCATGAAGCCTATGCAAACCGGAATTCACCGCGCTGAGCCGATGCACTGCGAGCGTCCGTATCCGAGCTGACGGCTAATTCCAATCTGCCTATAGCCGAACACCGCATCCACCGCCTACCGGATCCCGCATGCCCCATTCCCGCCGCGTCATCCTCTTCGTCAACGTCGCGCATGCGCTCGATCATTTCGTGCTGCTGGTGTTTCCGACCGCGGCGATCCTGATCGCGCGGGAGCTTGGGCTCGACTATGGGGCGGTGATCGCGCTCGCCACCGGGTGCTTCGTCGCCTTCGGGCTGTTCGCGCTGCCGGTCGGCTGGATCGCGGGCCGGGTCGGGCGACGGAACCTGATGGCGGCGTTCTTTCTCGGTTGCGGGGCGGCGCTGCTCGGGCTGGCGACCGCCTCCGGGACCTGGGGCTTCGCGGGCTGGCTGCTCGTCCTCGGCATGTTCTCCGCGATCTACCATCCGATCGGCTCGAGCCTGCTGGTCGCGAACGCGTCGGCGCTCGGGCGCGCGCTCGGCTGGAACGGGGTGTGGGGCAATGTCGGCGCGGCCTCGGCCTCCGGCGTGACGGCGCTGATCGCGGCCGCCTTCGGCTGGCGCGCCGCCGCGGCCGCGCCCGGGCTCGTCTGCCTCGCCGTCGGGATCGCCTTCCTGCTGCTGGTCCCGAAGGAGGCGGGGAATGCGGCCGGCGGGGCCGGCGGCGCGCCCCCGCAGCCGACGCTCCGGCTGGCGCGGCCGGCGGCGCTGCTTGCCGCCTTCGCGGTCGCGATCGTGGCGGGCGGGCTCACCTTCAACATGACCACGATCGCTGCGCCCAAGGCGATCGACGAGAAGATGTTGTTCGCGCTGCCGCTCGGGCTGGTCGGCGCGCTCGCGACCGCCGTGTTCGCCTTCGGGGCGCTCACCCAGCTCGCCGTCGGGCGGCTGATCGACCGGTTCTCGCTGCCCGCGATCTTCGTGGGGCTCGCCGCCCTGCAGCCGCTCGGGCTCGGCCTCGCGGCGGCGTTCTCCGGCGCGCTTTTCCTCGTCGGGCTCGCGCTCGCGATGAGCGCGATCTACGGGCAGGTGGTGGTGAACGACGCCATGATCGCCCGCTATGTGCCGCCGGACTGGCGCGACCGGGCGTTCGGGATCCGCTATTTCCTGGGCTTCACCGCGGCGGGGCTCGCCGCGCCGCTGATCGCGCTCGGCCACGCCGCCGGCGGCTTCCAGACGGTGTTTTCGGCGGCCGCGGCGTTCGGGGCCGCGATCTTCGCCTGCGCGCTGCTCACCTTCGCGCTGTCGCGGCCGAAGCCGGAGGCGGCCGCGGCGGCCTGAACGAGGTCAGTGGCCGTCGATGCGGTTCTGCGCGCTTTGCCAGGCGAGGAAGTTCTTCCGCGCCTCCTGCACGAACGGGCTGCGGCGCACCGCCGCCATGAAGGCGTCGGCGATCGCCTTGCCGGGTTGGCGCAGGGGCCTGCGGAACTGCACGAGCAGGATCACGCGGGTCTCGTCGGTCTCGTTCCAGACCTCGTGAAAGTAAGTGTCGTCGAAGACGAGGCACTCGCCCTCGCGCCAATGGGTCATCTGGTCGTCGACCGCCATGCGGACCGCCATGCGGTCCTTCGGCACGAACAGGCCGAGATGGCAGGTGATCAGGCTCTTGGTGACGCCGCGGTGGCGCGGGATGCGGGCGCCGGGCGCGAGGATCGAGAAGAACGCGCTGTTGAGGCCGGGCACGGTCGCGACGAGTTCGGCCGTGCGCGGGCATTTCTCGCAATTGGCGTCGACCTTGTAGCCGTAGCCGTAGAGGAAGAACGACCGCCATTTGCGGTCGGCGCCGAGGCGGCCATGGTCGGGCGAGATGTCCGGCAGGACCGGGATGTCCTCGCGCGCGAGCACCGCCGCGGCCTCGGCGCGGATCGCCTCCCAGTTCGCGCAGAGCTCGGCGGTGAAGGGGAAGGCCGCGGCGTCGAACACCGGCGGGTTGCCGACGAGCGACGACTTCGCCAACATCTCGTCGAACCAGGGCCGCAGGCGCTTGCCCGCGCGGTAGATCCAGCTCCGCTTGGGCTTGGTCTTGAGGGGGGCGGCGGCGGCGTTGGTCATGTCCGTCTGGCCGATGTCGGGCGTCTCAGGCGTGAAGCGCGACGACGCGGTCGAGATGCGCGTCGAGCAGGGGAGCGAGCGGCGAGCGTCCGATCGGCACGCCCGTGCAGCGCTGGATGAAGGCGAAGTCCATATTGGCGTCGCCCGACAGAATTTGCGGGCCTTCCGGCGTCCACGCAAGATCCCAGCCGACCACGACAGGACCGTCGAAGGCGCGATGGGCGGCGACCGCGGCCTGCGCGAGCTGTCGCCACCCGCCGCAGACGCGGCCCGCGATCATCTCGCCGGTCGCGGGGTGGGCGTAGGACCAGGCGGCGCAGGTCTCGACGGCGTCGCCTACGACCGGGCCGAAGACGCCGCTCGCAAGGTCGATCGCCGCGCCGAAGGTCGCGCCGGGGCCGGCCGGCCAGCCGGGCTCGCGCAGGAGGCGCATCACGCCGTGGGTGACGCGCGGCTCGCCGGCCTCGTCGAGGCAGGTGACGACGCGGAAGGCGAGCGGCGCCGCGCTCGCGTAGCGCGCGACGCTGTCATGGTTCCTCGTCCGCGCCCGGACGATCAGGCTGCGGCGTCGCGAGAGCGCCGAGAGCCGGGCGAGAACCATGTCGACATTGGCGAAGGTCCCGTCGTCGTCGCAATAGAGCATCGGCTCGACGCGGGCGAGACAGAGGCCGAAGGGGTCGTCCGCGGCGTGGCGGGCGACGACCACGAGGTCCTGGTCGAGGGCGTCGGCGTCCGTCGTGAAGGGCTCAAGGGCGCCGTCCTCGAACAGGCCGAGGATCGGGGCCGTCGGCAGCCCGCGGGCCGCACAGATCCGCGCGAAGGCCAGCCGGTCCTCGAAGTCCGGCGGGCGGTCGGGGGCGCGCCGCGTCGCCTGGATCGAGGCGGTCAGGCCGTTCGCGGTTTCGGCCGCGGTCATGACCGCGTCGGCGCCGGCGCCCAGCGGACGGGCGCCGAACAGCGTCAGCTGGTAGTAGCTCCGCGGATCGACGCGGCGGAGCGCGGCGCAGCACAGAAGGTCGAGCAGTTGGCGGCCGGCGCCCGGCCCGCCGCCGCGCGCGACGGTCCGCGCCGCGCGGCGCCAGCAGTCGGCGATGGCGGCCGCGGTCGCGGCCTGCCGCGCGATGGGCAGGCGTGACAGCGGGCGCGGGCCGGCGCGCCGCAGGTTGAAGTCGCGGTAGATCGCCCGTCCTTTCCGTCCGATCGCGTCAAGCGGGAAGGCGTAGGACTTGTCGGCCGAGAACACGGCGAGCAGCAGGGCGCTGAGATAGGCGAGCACGGCGAGCAGCTCGCCGGTGTCGTTGAAGTAGCCGAGCAGCTCGTTGTCGGTCTCCGATATGGCGTTGTAGGCCGCGCACCAGCCGATCGACTGGGCGCCGATCTGGATCGCCAGCCCTGCCCGCAGGACGTGCTGGACCGAGCGGCGCATGGCGTAGCGCCGACCGGCGTGGAAGATCAGCGCGGCCGCGACGAGCCACAGCGCGATCGACAGGGTCATCTCGTACGGCCCCCCCGTGTCGAGCAGGAAGAGGTCGCCAACGCTGCCCTCGACCGACAGCACCGCCATGCCGATCGACCCCGCGATCCAGGCCCTGCGCAGGGCACGATCCGCCCAGCAGGCGCGCAGCTGGATCAGCGTCCAGGCGAAGCCCGCGACCGCGACGACATTGCTGCTGAGCTCGACCGGAGACCAGCTGATCGCCGGCGGAAGCCCGCTCGCGAGCTGGAGGGCGTAGACGACGAGAATGACGCCGAGCCCGCCGAGCGCAAGGCGTTTCGGCGACGACAGCACCGGGTGAAGCGCGGCCCGCACGGGCGAGGGGGTCACGACCCCTCCCGCGCGCTGCGGTCTGTGGACGCTCGATCGCTGGTCGCAAGGCGCATGACGGGCCTTTCGCGCCCGCGGCGCGCGCGGGCCAATGTCCGTTCCCCGTGTCCACACATAGCGGCCGCGCGAGGCCGGGTGCAATCCCGTCGTGCGGACCTCCCGAAGCCGCCGTCGGCCGCAGTCGGATCTTCACATTCGCGCCGCCCGGCCCACATTCATCCAGACGATCGCGACCGGGCGGCGCGGGTCGTCGGAATGAGATGTCGCAGAAAGGGGCCTTCGCCATGATCCGGGCTTTCTTCGCAGCCGCAGCTGTCGTCGCGCTCGCCGCGCCCGTGTTCGCGGCGCCGGCGCCGACGGGGGTGTGGAGCATGCCGAACGGCAAGGCGCAGGTGCGCATCGCGGACTGCGGCGGCGCGCTCTGCGCCACGCTGGTCGCGCTGAAGAAGCCGACGGACAAGCAGGGCCGCCCGAAGGTCGACAAGCACAATCCGAACCCGGCGCTGCGCAGCCGGCCGGTGATCGGCGTGTCGCTCGTGCGGGCGCGCCCGGACGGCGCGGACTGGGCCGGCGACTTCTACAATCCCGACGACGGCCGGACCTATGCCGGCCGCATCATGGCCGACGGCGCCGACCGGCTGAAGCTGCGCGGCTGCGTGCTGGGCCTCGTCTGCAAGACCCAGGTTCTGACGCGCGTCGACTGAACAGGGGGCGGCAACCTTCCTCTCCCGCGGGCGTTACGCCCCGAGGGCCCGAACGAGGAGATTCACCCCATGCGATCAACTCTCATGGCGCTCGCCATGGCCGCGACGGCCGCCGCGCCCGCCGCGGCGCAGGACGTGATCATCCGCCAGCCGTCGGAGACCCGCGTGATCGAACGCGAGCCCGCGGACACGGACGTGATCGTGCGCGAGCCGGCGGAACGGCGCGTCATCGTGCGCGAATCCGAGCCCGAAGTGGTGGTGCGCCGCGCGCCGGACGTCGTGCGCAAATACGTCGTGGAGGAGAGCCGGCCGTCGGTGCGCTATGAGCGCCAGGTCTCGGTCGGCGACGCGCTGCCGGAGGAGGTCGAGGCCTATTCCGTGCCGGACAGCGAGTATCGCTACGTCGTGCTCAACCAGCGCCGCTACATCGTCAATCGCGAGCGGCGGATCATCGACGTCGTCGACTGAGCGCGCCTTTTCCGCGCCGGGCGGAAAAGGACCCCGCGCATCCCAGCGCGGGGTCCTTTTTTGCGTCGTCGTCAGATCCGGCCGAGCAGCGCCAGCACGATGATGACGATGACGATCAGCCCCAAGATGCCGCTCGGGCCGTAGCCATAGCCGCGCGAGTGCGGCCAGGCGGGAAACACGCCGATGAGGATCAGGATCAGGATGATGATCAGGATGGTGGACATTCGGATCTCCTCGGATGCGCGCTCCCGGGGGGTGCGCGGATCGCTTCTCGCCCTTGAGGTCTAAACCTGCGAGCGAGATGACGGTTCCGTGAGGAGGCGGAGCCCGGTTCAGAACCGGACGATGGTCGCGACCCCGAACACCTTCGCGTTGCGCGTGCGCTTCGGCGCCTCGTCCTCGGACTCCGCTTCGGCGAAGCCGCCGCTGGGCCGCCAGACATATTGGAAGGTCGGCTGGACGGTGAGGCCCGGAACGATCTGGGCGCGGTAGGTCGCCTCCAGCACCGCCTCGGAGCTGCGCGCCGGCAGGTCGAGACCCGCCGCCGCGTGCGCCGCGCGGTCGGCGTCTGCGAGCGCGGGCGAGAAGTCGGCCCAGCCGTAAGCGACCCCGATGACGTCGTTTGGCCGCCCGGGCACGAGGCCGCGCGCGACCACGCCTCCGTCGACATAGGTCGAAATCGGATTGCGGTCGGACGAGCCGGCGATCACGCGGGCGAACACGCCGATCCCCTGCTCGTCCTCGCCGCCGGGAAGACGCCAGATCTGCTGGTCGACGATCGCGAACAGATTGACGTTCCCGCGACGGCGGCGCGGGTCGTCGTTGCTTCCGGGGCTGCCAAGCACGAGCCCGTCGGTCCCGCGCTTCAGGTGGCCGAAGCGCCCGAAATGCCCGTAGCCGCCGAACTTGATCTCTCCGGGCAGGCCGGCCGCGTCCTCGCCCTCGTTGTAGCGGTAGCGGCCTTCGAGGATGACCATCGGGGCGTCCTGGAGGCGGAAGTTCAGCCCGTGACGGTTGCCGCGCTCCGGGTCGTCGTCATAGCGCCCCGGGGCGGCGCGTCCGTTGTAGACCGCCCCGACCAAAGTGAAGTTCTCCGTCGCCTTCCACGTCGCCTGCGCGCCCAGCGCCGCGAGCGGATAGGCCGGCCCGCCCTGCGGCAGGTTCTCCGACGGAGGCCCCGCCCAGCCGAAGGTGGCGTCGAGGAAGTTCTCCCCGTAGGCGCTCGTCATGAACTCCTCGTCGGCCGCCATCTGGCCGAGGCGGACCGACAGCCGGTCCGAGACCTCCTGGTCCCAGTAGAGCTCGAACAGCCGCGTCGTCGGGCGCGCGCCGATGTCGTTCGCCGACAGCAGGTTGCCGACATGCTCCTCCGACACGTCCCGGCCGTGGATCTGCAGCATGTCCGCGTGCAGCCGACCGCCTTCGATCCCGAAGACCGTTTTGGCGTCGACGTCGACGCCGATCTTGAACAGGCCGCTGTAGGTCCAGCCCTTGTCCAGCCCGCCGGAAAGGTTTCCGCGCGGATCGGAGAAGTAGAAGCCGGAGATGCGAAAGCCCTGTTCGGCGAGCGCGTCGCGCCCGGCCGCGAGCCCGGCGAAGGCCGGAACCCCGTCGAGGATCGAGGGATCGGCTTCGTCGTCTTCCGCGGCGCCGGCGGGCGCGGCCAGCAGTGACGCCGCCGCTAGGAGGCCAAGAACCGATCGACGCACGCATCCCCCAGAATCTTATCGTCTTCTTATGTGCTGGACGTTGCCATGGCCGGGTCCCCGCAACAACCGGTTTGGCCGCCGGGCGGCCGACGATGCGAGGCGTGCAAGTAATTCAGCGTCCGTTAACAGCGGTGTGAGACGGTAACTGCTTGTGGATGGGCCTCCAGCCAAGTTGACGCCGTGCAGATGCTCACCCGCCGGTTCCTGAACGACGCATCGGGCAATGTCGCGATGATCCTCGCGTTGCTGTGCGTGCCCCTCATGCTGTGCGCCGGCGGCGGGGTCGACCTCGTGCTGCAGGAGCGCGACCGCGTGAGGCTGCAGGATGCGCTCGACGCCGGCCTGGTGGCGGCGGCGGCCCTGGCCCAACCGCTCGGCGCCGAGCAGACGATCCGCAATTATCTGAACGCCGGCCGGCTCGGGGATTATGCGCTCAGCATCTCCGAAAAGCGCACCGCGATCTCGCGCACGGTGACGGCGACGGCGACGCAGAGACGCCCGACGAGCTTCCTGAAGCTCGCGCGCATCGACGAGTTGCCGATCGTCGCCTCAGGCTCGGCGGAAGAAAGCTACAAGAACGTCGAGCTGTCGCTCGTGCTCGACCTGTCCGGCTCGATGCGCCTTAACTCGCGCATCACCGCGATGCGGCCGGCGGCCAAGTCCTTCATCGCGACGCTGCTCGCGGGAACCGCGAAGGACTACACGACGATCAGCCTGGTGCCCTATGCGGGCCAGGTGAATGTGGGCTTCGCCGCCTTCGACTCCTTCGCGGGGTCCACGACCTATCGCAAGCACGACAAGTCGTCCTGCTTCGGGATCGTCGAGAAGACCTACACGCCGGCGATACCCGACTTCACCAAAGCCGAGCATGTGCCGGTGTTCAGCACCTTTTTGGTCGGCAAGAACGAAGGCTTCGATCCTTGGAACTGCCCGACCGAAGAGACGTCGATCACCTATTTCTCGAACGACGCCAAGCTGTTGCAGGACAAGATCGACGCCTACCACATGTTCGACGGCACGGCGACGCAGATCGCGATGCGCTGGGGGCTCCATCTTCTCGACCCGGCGGTCAAGCCGCTGATGAACAGCGCGGCGGCGCAAGGCGTGAAGCTCATCCCGGCGGGCTTCTCCGACCGGCCGGCGCCGTTCCACGACGGCAAGACGCTGAAGGTGATCGTGCTGATGACGGACGGCGAGGTCGTCGCCCAGCAGCGGCCGACGAGCGGCCTCCCGGTCAATCCGCAACCGACGAAGAGCGGCACGACCAAGCAGGTGCTCAGCCAGTCCGACGCCCTCAACGCGATGGTGGGAGCCTGCGCGGACGCCAAGCTCAAGGGCGTGGTCGTCTACACGATCGGCTTCGACACCAACGGCGAATCGGCGGCGTTCCGCCAAAAGCTCAAGGCCTGCGCGTCGAGCCCGGAGAAGTTCTACGAGGCGAAGACGAGCGACATCAACGCCATCTTCCAGGACGTGGCGCGCAGCATCTATCCGCTGCGGCTCACGAACTGACGCGCGCAGCAAGACGCGAGGATGCGCACGCCCATGCCGAAGCTTGTTCGCGCGTTCTGGCGGCACCGGTCCGGGGTCGCCGCGATCGAGTTCGGGATGATCGCGCCGATCTTCTTCGCGCTCGTGCTCTCGACCTTCGACGCGGGCTGGCTGATGACGCAGTCCATGCTGCTCGACCGCGCGATGGACAAGTCGGTCCGCCTGGTGCGGATCGGCGGCGTCGCCGCGCCGAAGACCCACGACGCCCTCAAGGCGAGCATCTGCGACGAGGCCACGCTGATCCGCGATTGCGCGGCGCGGTTGATCGTGGAGATGACGGTGATCAAGACGGGGAGCAGCTTTCCGACCACGAGCGCGCCCTGCGTCTCGCGTTCGGCGACGCCGGATTCGACCTTCCAGTCCGGCGGGCGCTCGGAGGTGGTTTACGTCCGAGCCTGTCTCGCGGTCGACCCGCTGGTTCCGATCATCGGGGAGGGGCTCGGGCTGCCGCGCGCCGCGTCGGGCTACTACAACATCATCTCCGTCACCGGCTTCATGAACGAGCCGGGCGTATGACCATGACCCGCTTCCGTTCCCGTCTCCGCTCCGACCAGCGCGGCGTGGCGGCGATCGAGTTCGCGATCGTCGCGCCCGTCCTCGTCGTCCTGCTGCTGTCGGTCGTGACCTATTTCACGGCCGCGCGGGACGATCACCAGGCGAAGCGCGCCGCCTTCACGGTGAGCGACCTGATCACGCGCCAGACCTCGGTCGACACCGCGTTTCTGACGCTCGCGCGCCAGATCCTGATCCACACGTCGCCGACGAGCGCGTCCGAACCGGCGCTGCGGGTCACCAGCGTGTCGCGGCCGGTCGACGCGATGACGGTCGACTGGTCCTACGCCACGCCGCCCTTCGCCGCGATGACCAGCGTCGCCGTGCCTGCCGCGCGGCTGCCGGCGATCGCGGTGGGCGAGTCGCTGATCGTGGTCGAGACCGACGCCGCCTATGCGCCGGCCTTCCCGATCGCGGGTCTCGTGCTTCCGCGGCTTCAGAACCTGACCTCGGCGCGGCCAAGGCTCGTCGGCCGGATCGCCAGGACGAACTAGCCGTTCGGCCGCTCAGACCCCTTCGGCCGAGAGGCCCGCGCGCCCGCGGGTGATCGGCGCCGACAGGGTGACCCGCAGTCCCGGCCGGTTGTCCTGATAGGACAGCTCTCCGGAGAGCTGCCGCACCAGCGCCTCCACCATCCGCGAACCGAAGCCCTTCTTGGCGTCGGAGGCGCGGCCGACGCCGCTGTCGGAGACCGTCAGGCGGATCGAGCCGCGGTGGTCCGACAGCGCGATCGCGATCGGGCCGGCCTCTCCGCCATAGGCGTATTTCGCGGCGTTGATCATCAGCTCCGTCAGCACCAGCCCGAGGCTGATCGCGTGTTCGGTCGGGACCAGCACCGGCGACAGGTCGAGCGCGATCAGCCTGGCGTGCTCCTCGCCCGTCGAGGCGCAGATGTCGGCGACGAGGTCCTCGATGTAGCGGGCGGCGTCGATCTGCTCGACCTGGTCGGAGCGGTAGAGGCGACGGTGCACCAGCGCGACCGCGCTCAGCCGCCGCCGCGCCTCTTCGAGCGCCGGCGCGAGGCCCGGGCTCTGCGAGGCCCGCGCCTGCAGGGCGAGGAAGCTCGAGACCAGCTGCAGGCTGTTCTGGACGCGGTGGTTGACCTCTCCGATCAGGAACTCCTTCTGCTGGATCAGCAGGTCCTTCTCGTCGATGGTGGCGACCAGCCGGCGGTTGAGCTCCTGCAGCCGGCGGGTCTGCCAGACCTCGACGACAGCCGACCGCAGGCGCCCAGCGGCCTCGATCTCGGGCGCCGTCCAGCGCCGCGCGCGGCCGCTCACGGTCTCCCGCCAGCTCTCGAACGACGCGCGCGGCGTGAGGATCTGGTCCGGCGTCGCCTCGACGCCCTTATGCGGGTTGCCCGCCCATTCCACGACCTCGACCTGCTCGGCGCGGAACCACATGGCGATCCAGGGATCGCCGAGGGAAAGCGTGATCGCGAGCAGGCCGCTCGCAAGCGCCCGGTGGGCTTCGGCCGCGGGGAGCCGCTCGCTCAGCCGTTCCGTGGCGAACACCGTCTCGACGCTGCGCGGCAGGGCCCAGGCCGCGATCGCCCGGACGGCGTCGTCCGGCGGACAGCGTCCGCTGGTGACCAGGTCGCGCCCGCGCAGGATCGCGACGCCATCGCCGCCAAAGGCGCGACGCACCTCGCCGACATGGTTGGAGATCGCGTCGTCGAGCGAGCCTTCGCGCGACAGCAGCGCGACGAGATCGTCCTGAAAACTGCGGAGCCGGACGCGCTCGCGCACGGCGTCGGTCTCGTCCTTGACCCGGATCTGTCGCCCGAGCTGGCCGGTCACCGCGCGCGCCGCGCCGCGGACGTCGTAGGCGAGGGCGCGCGGCGTCTCGTTGTGGCAGGCGACGAGGCCCCAGAGCACGCCGTCATGGACGATCGAAACGGACGCCGACGCCGCGATCCCCATGTTGCGGAGATACTGAAGATGGATAGGCGAGACGCTCCGCAAGGCCGCGTCGCTGAGGTCGATCGCGTAGGTTCCGGCGCCGGCCGGCCGGATCGGCGCCGGCTGGTAGCCGACGTCCGGAATGACGCGGATCGGGTTGCGCAGGTAAAGCGCGCGCGCCTGCTTGGGGACGTCGGAGGCCGGGAACCGGTGATGCAGGAAGGACCGCAGGTCCTGGCGCCGGTCCTCGGCGATGACGGCGCCGGAATCGTCGGCGAGGAACTGGTAGATCATCACCCGGTCGTAGCCGGTGATGCGGCGAATCTCGGCCGCGGCCACGGCGCACAGCGCTTCGAGCGTCGGCGCGCGCTCGAAGGCGGCGGCGGCCGCTTCCAGTTCGCTCAGCAGCACGCCGGACGAGCGCGCCTCCGGCGACGCCGGCTCCAGCTCGACGAGCAGGCTCCCGCCCGAGCGGTGCGCGCTGGCGTCGAACACCTCGCCGGAGGGCGCCTGGACCGCGCCGAGATAGGCGGGGCCGGGCGCGTCGGCGGCGATGTCGCGGACGCGGTCGAGCACAGCGCCGCCGACGAGCTCTCCGAGCGGCCGGCCCAGCCAAACGTCGGCGCCCAGCCGGCCTTCGACGTCGCCGGCGGCGGCGACCAGGCTCAGGCTGTCGGGATCGGCGACCAGCAGCACGCCATGGGGCTGGATCGCGCCGGGCGCGTGGATCGGCTCGCGATCGCAGGCCGTGAGGTCAAGAGTGTCCACGGCGCGACCACTTCCCCGAAAAAGCAGGACGGAACCCCCGCTGCCCTTTTGACACGCGAAGGTCGCGGGGAAAACCGTTTTCGACGGTATCGAAGGGTGGTTGTCTCGTGCACGGCCGAAACAGATCGTGTGGGCGATCGAAAACCTGAAGGCGCCCCGTCGCAGCCTATCGCCGTTCGGCGGCGCGGCGCTTCACCGCGACGATCTCTTCCTGCATGCGGCGCAGGTCGTCGATCGCGCGCGCCTCGGCCCGGGTGAGCTCGCGCTTCGGCTCGAAATGCTCGATCAGCACCGCGAGCGCGTCGCCGATGCGGCCGAGTTGGCGGCCGTAGCTGCCGACGTCGTCGACGATTTCGCGCTCGACGTCCGGATCGGGCGTCTTGCCGAAGTCGAAATTCAGGAAGCTGAAGACGTTGCCGCGCGGGGCGAACATCAGTCGGAAGGCCTGGGAGACGTCGCCTCCCCAGGGGAACGTCATCCGCGCCATCGTCTCGTCTCCCGCGCGCCAATCCGGCGCCGCCAGCATGCGGCGCGGGATGCGGGAACGCCAGAGCAATTCCGTCGCCGGGCGGGGCGGGTGGCCGCCCGGCGATCGAAGAGCCGTCAGCCGGCCATCTTCAGCCCGGCGTTCGGCGTGCGGATCTCGATGTCGACCTCGAGCGTCGCCAGCGTGTCGTGCCGGTCGAGCTTGACCCGGACCTTTTCGGGATCGATTGCGACGTGCTTTGCGATCACCGCGAGGATTTCGTCCTGCAGCACCGTGACGAGATCGCTGCGGCCGAACACCGCCCGCTCATGCGCAAGCAGCAGCTGCAGCCTTTCGCGGGCCGCCGGCGCCGAGGTCCGGCGAGTGAAGAATCTCAGAACGCCCATGCTCATGCCGCCCTCCGGCCGAACAGGTTGCCGAAGAACCGCTTCCTGTCGCTCGGCACCGTCATTTCGATGGTCTCGCCGCGCAGACGGCGCGCTGCGTCGAGATAGGCGCGCGACGGCGCCGAGATCGGGTTCGCGAGCGTCACCGGCGAGCCCAGATTGGACGCCTTCAGCACCTCCGGGCTCTCCGGGATGATGCCGAGCAGCGGGATCGAGAGGATCTCGAGCACGTCGTCGACCTTCAGCATGTCGCCGCGCTCGGCGCGCACCGGGTCGTAGCGGGTGAGGAGAAGCAGCTTCTCCATGTTCTCGCCGCGCTCGGCCTTCTCGGTCTTCGAATCCAGCAGGCCGATGATGCGGTCGCTGTCGCGGACCGAGGAGACTTCCGGGTTGGTGACGATGACCGCGAGGTCGGCGTGGCGCATCGCGAAATAGGCGCCGCGCTCGATGCCGGCCGGGCTGTCGCAGATGATCCAGTCGAACTTGTCCTTGAGCTGGTTGATCACCCGCTCGACGCCCTCGGCGGTCAGGGCGTCCTTGTCGCGCGTCTGGCTCGCCGGCAGCAAAGAGAGCGTGTCCACCCGCTTGTCGCGGATCAGCGCCTGATTGAGGTTCGCGTCGCCCTGCACGACGTTGATCAGGTCGTAGACGACCCGCCGCTCGGCCCCCATGACGAGGTCGAGGTTGCGCAGTCCGACGTCGAAGTCGACGACGACCACGTTCTGTCCCGTCTGGGCCAAAGCCGCGCCCAGGGCCGCGGTCGACGTGGTCTTGCCGACGCCCCCCTTGCCCGACGTGACGACCAGCACCTCTGCCATATCCGAATTCCCCCTGTCCTGATGATCGTCGCTTCGGTCAGTCGAGCGCGGCGACGCGCAAGTTTTCGCCGTCGAGCCATACGCGCACCGGCTTGCCGCGCAGCGCAGGGTCCAGTTCGTCGGTGGCCATGTAGACGCCGTCGATGGCGAGCAGCTCGGCCTCGAGCTTCCGGCAGAAAATGCGCGCCTTGCCGTCGCCCGCGGAGCCCGCGATCGCCCGGCCGCGCAACGCGCCGTAGACGTGGATCGAGCCGGCCGCGACGATCTCGGCGCCCGAGGCGACCGGGCCGCAGATCGTGACGTCGCCGTGGAACGAGACGCTTTGCCCGGACCTGACCGGCTGGTCGATCACGAGCGAGGTCGCGCCCGGCGCCGCGTCCTTGGCCGCGATCTCGCCCGCGGCGCGGCCGCCGACCGGCATGGCGAGGCGCGCGTTCGGGCCGTCCAGGAACTTGGGATCGCAGCCCTCGACGCCGATGACGCGGACGCCGCGCTGGTCGAGGTCGCCGAGGAAGGCCGCCAGCATGCGCGGCGACAGCCGGATCTGGGACACGTCGAGCACCACCGGGCGCTCGCTGAAGAAGCCGGGCGAGCCCGCGGTCAGGGCGTCGAGCTCCGCGAACCACTCCTCGAGCGGGAGTTCGGGCGCGAGCACCAACGCCATGAAGGACCGGCCGCGGAACCGGACCGGCCGGCGCTTCTCGCCCTTGGCCTCGGATTTGGGAACGATCTGCAGAGCGGCTTGCACGTGGGGCGGTCCCGGGCTCAGGGTTAACGAAGCGTTGCGTTAACTTTCGGGCCGGCTCGGTTAACGAGCGGTAAACGGCCCGGCACTTTCTGCCGGGCGGGCGGATGAACCCGCATTTTGCGACGCGCCCGTTCATGAGCCCCATGCGCCGGCCGGTCGCCGCCGCGGTCCGGTAGGGCGCGGCCCGGACCGGTCAATCCGTGGTTTCCCCGATTGTCGTCCGGTCAATAACGTGGCCCTTCGCGTGGCCCGCGACGAGCGGGCCGAGTCGGGGCGCGCCGGACGAGGGGTCCGGGCCCGAGAGCGAAAAGGTGATACATGGCGGTCATTCGCGGTACGAACTCTTCGACCAAGATTACGGGCACGGCGTCCCGAGATTACATTTATGCGCTTCTTGGAAATGACACCGTGTCCGGCGGAAACGGGCACGACCAGATCTCCGGCAACGCCGGCAACGACGTGCTGAACGGCGACGCCGGCAACGATGTTCTGAAAGGCGGCGGCGGTCTGGACGTTCTCAACGGGGGCGTCGGCAACGATCAGCTGGACGGCGGCAACGATCTCGCTGCGGACAAGCTGAACGGCGGCGACGGCGACGACTACATCATGGCCTACGCCAACGACGTCGTGGACGGCGGGGCGGGACTCGACACGCTGGCGCTCGGCCTGTCGTTCGACTTCTCCGGTTCGTCGGAGCCGAAGCTCTACAAGGTGAACCTGTCGCAGGCGGACGGCGCGGCCGCCGTCGACACCGGCTTCGACGGCGTGGTCGCCAAGAACATCGACAATGCGCTGATCTTCCTCGGCAACGCCAAGGGCGGCTCGTCGGTGATCGGCTCGACCGGCGACGACACCATCCAGGGCGGGATCGTCGAAGCCGGCGCGAAGGGCCACACGCTGCGCGGCGGCGCCGGCGACGACCAGATCACCGGCTCGGACAAGGCGGACCGGATCTATGGCGACGCCGGCTCCGACTTCCTCTATGGCGGGACGGGCGTCGACACGCTGACCGGCGGCGCGGGCGACGACCTGTTCATCCTCCAAATCGAGCAGGCCTTTCCGGGCGCGCCGAAGCAGGCGGTCGACACGATCACCGACTTCGGACCGAACGACTATTTCCTCGTCGAGGCTTCGCTCAACCCGTTCGGCATCAGCATCGACGGCGTCAACCAGAACGCCCCGCTCGTGTCCGGCGCGGCTCCGAAGGCGACGTCCACCAATGGCGGCCAGTTCCTCTACAACACCACGTCGGGCGTGCTGTCCTACGACCATGACGGCAAGGGCGGAGACGCCGCCATCGCGATGGTCAAGCTGACCGGCGCGCCGACGCTCTCGGCCGGCGACTTCATCTTCGACTTCTGACGTTCGTCAGATCGCTTTATGCAAGGTCCGCCCGGCGTACGGCCGGGCGGCGCCTCCGACGATCGCAGGGCTGGCCGGCGCGCCGTTCCCCGCCACATTGCGACAGCGGCGCACGACGCCAGCCGCGTCACTGACCGGAGGCGCCCGCCTGTCCGAGCTTCGCGCGACCCTGAGGCGGCTCTATCACGGGGAGACGGCCGCGGCGCGGCGGTTCCAGCTGTCGGTGATCGCGGTCGACCTCGCCATTATCGCGTTCTTCATCGCGAGCCCGCTGTTCGCGGACAAACCGATCTTCTTCTGGATCGACTATTCGATCGCCGCGCTGCTCGCGCTCGACCTCGCCGCGCGGGCGCTCGCGAGCTCCGACGCCCGGGTCTGGATCCGCCAACCCGTGACGCTGGTCGACGTGTTCATCCTCGTCACCATGCTCGCGCCGCTGTGGCTCGCCAATCTCGGCTTCCTGCGCGTGCTGAGGATCTGGACGCTTTCGAAGAGCGGCCTGATCTGGGCCCCCTTGCGCCGTCGCGGTTACGAGACCTGGGAGACGCCCGCGCGCGCCGTGATCAACCTCGTGACCTTCCTGTTCGTGGTCACCGGCTTCGTCTACACGAGCTTCCGGGGCGAGGAGGGCATCGCGTCCTATGTCGACGCGCTCTATTTCACCGTGGCGACGGTCACCACCACCGGCTTCGGCGACGTCACGCTGCCGGGGGTCGCGGGCAAACTGACCTCGATCGTGGTGATGATCGTCGGCATCTCGCTGTTCGTCCGGCTCGCGCAGGCGATCTTCCGGCCGGCCAAGGTGGACTTTCGCTGTCCGAACTGCGCGCTGCTGCGCCACGACCCGGACGCGGTGCACTGCAAGGCCTGCGGCGAGCCGCTGAAGATACCCGACAAGGACGACTGAGCGCGGGGGGATCGCCATGGACGCACGGCCCCCGTCCGGCCACAGTGCGATGGGCAGGTGAGGAAAAATGCGCCCTGTCCGCGCCCCTGGGCGCGTCCCCTCCCGGAAGGAGCACCATGTCGCTCACGTCGCGCCTCGGCGGCCTCGCCGCGCTCGTCCTCGCAAGCCTCGCGCTCGGCGCCGCGCCGGCTTCGGCCGACAAGGACCTGTCGCGCGAGATGATCGTCGGCGACCCGTCGGCGCCCGTCGGCGGCAACCCGAAGGGCGACGTCACCATCGTCGCCTTCGTCGACTACAATTGCGGCTTCTGCAAGCGATCCGCGCCCGCGCTCGACAAGCTCGTCAAGGCCGACGGCAAGGTGAAGCTCGTCTACAAGGACTGGCCGATCTTGGCCGAGAGCTCGGTCGTCGGCGCGAAGCTCGCGCTCGCGGCGAAGTATCAGGGCAAGTAC
Source organism: Hansschlegelia sp. KR7-227 (assembly GCF_049446035.1). NCBI lineage: Bacteria > Pseudomonadati > Pseudomonadota > Alphaproteobacteria > Hyphomicrobiales > Methylopilaceae > Hansschlegelia > Hansschlegelia sp. KR7-227. The sequence goes on along the minus strand of NZ_JBMSEA010000001.1, from coordinate 1,779,595 downwards.
GAGGTGGCGCACGCCGCTCTGATGAGCCTCACCGGCGCCAAGGTCCCGGTCGACAAGATGTCGGCGGCCCTCACCACCGCGGGCGTCGACATGAGCCGTCTCGCCGCCGACGCCGAGGCCCACAACTCCGAGATCACCGCGCTCCTCAAGCGCAACGACGCGCAGGCGCGCGGCATGCAGTTCCAGGGCACGCCCGTCTATCTGATCGGCCCGCTGCTGGTGGCGGCCGCGCTCGACTACGCCGGATTTAAGGACGCCGTGGAGCAGGCGCGGGCGCGAACGTCGGCAAAGTAATCCGGCGGCGGAGACCATCTCGTGATCGAATGAAAACTTAAGCGCCTTCCGGTGGACTGCATTCTGCTCTGGACTCTGATTGGTCTTCGGAGCGACAACTTCGCCCTCGCATAAGATCGGAGGGCAGGCGCATGGCCACGACCATTCCCGGAACCGACGGAGCGGACAGCCTCACCGGCACGGACCTCGACGAGGTCATCTACGGCTACCTTCCGGCCTCACCGGCGACCGACACCGGCGCCGACACGCTGTCGGGCGCCGGCGGCGCCGACAGCCTCTACGGCGGCGGCGGCGCCGACACCCTCTCCGGCGGAGCCGGCGAAGACCAGGTCTCCGGCGAAGTCGGGAACGACACGCTGCGCGGCGGCGACGGCCGCGACTTTCTCTATGGCGGCGACGACCTCGACCTCATCGGCGGCGGCGCCGGCGACGACTATGCCCTGGGCGGCGCCGGCGACGACACGGTCTATGGCGAGACCGGGCACGACTATCTCGACGGCTCCGACGGAGCGAATCTGCTCGCAGGCGGCGCGGGCGACGACACGCTGGGGGGCGGGGCCGACGCGCTGGTCGACACGCTCGCCGGCGGCGACGGTGTCGATCGGTGGCGGCTCGAGGCGTTCGGGACGCTCGCCTACACTTTCGCCCTGAACGAGACGCCGGGGGCGGCGTCCCTGCTGCGCTACGACGGCGTGATCGTCGCGGGCGGCCGCAGCATGGAGGCGATCTCCTTCGAGCTGGGAAGCGGCGCCGACAGCGTCACCGGCGGCCGGCTTCAGGACCAGATCCGGGGCGGCGACGGGAACGACACCCTTGCGGGGCTGGGCGGCAGCGACAGGCTCGACGGGCAGGACGGCGTCGATTCGCTGAGCGGCGGGGCGGGCGACGACCAGGTCTCCGGCGGGTCCGGGCCGAACCCGATGGTCGCGGTCGGCCTCACCGACGTCCTCGACGGCGGCGCCGGTTCCGACGTCTGGGTGGTCCAGTGGTCCAGCGCCGAGGGCGTTCGGCTGATCTGGAAGAGCGGCGCCGACGCGGTGACGACGCTGTTCTCCGACGGCGTCGCCACGCAGACCGCCGTGCGCTTCGAGCACCTCTACTTCAGCGGATATGACGGGGCCGACAGCGTCGTGGCGGGCGCGGGTCAGGACCAGCTGAGCGGCGGCAAGGGCGCCGACACCCTGATCGGCGGCGCCGGCGACGACATCATCGTCGGAGACTATTACGGCGACGGCGTCGACAGCTTCGACGGCGGCGCCGGCGACGACGTCTGGGCGCATTATGGCTACGCCGGCCTCGGCAATCTGTCCTTCACCCTCGACGACCGGGCCGGCGCGACGAGCGTGATGATCGCGAACGGCGCGGTCGTCGCGGCGGGCCGCAACTTCGAGCGGGTCTATCTCTATGGCGGCGCGGGCGCCGACAGGTTCGTCGGCGGGAGCGGGCGGGACACGCTCGACGGCGGCGGAGGCGACGACCGCCTGAACGGCGGCGGAGGCGACGATTACGTCCAAGACTATGAAGGCGACAACACGATTCAGGGCGGCGCCGGCGACGACTACCTCTATGCCGGCGGCGGTTCGGACCTGATCCGCGGCGGCGACGGCGCCGACACCCTGAATGGCGGCCGGGCGCCGACGGGCGTCGACACGCTCGACGGCGGCGACGGAACGGACGGCTGGCAGGTCGAAGGCCGGGGCGCGGAGGCGCTGTTCGTCACGCTCAATACCGATCCGAACGCCGCCAGCACGGCGACCTCGAACGGCGTGGTCATCGCCACGGCGACGCATATGGAGCAGCTCTACGCCAGCGGCGCCAGCGGCGACGACAGTCTCGTCGGCGCCGGCGGCGCGGACCAGCTCTATGGCGGCGAAGGAGGCGACACGCTGAAGGGCGGGGCCGGAAACGACTATCTGGGCGGCGGCTTCACCCTCTCCGCCGGCGGCGTCGACCCGGCGGCGCGCGACAGCCTTGACGGCGGCGCCGGCTCCGACATCTGGTCGATCGAGGGTTACAACAGCCTGCTGGCGCCGCTCGTGCTGACGCTGCGGGCGCCGAACGTCGTCAGCAAGCTCGGCGTCGGCGGCGTCGTGGCCCAGACGGCGATCAACATGGACAGACTCGACGTCGTCGGCAGCGTCGGCGCCGACCGCTTCGTCGGCGGCGCGGGCGCCGACACGCTCGACGGCTATTTCGGCCGCGACACGCTGAACGGCGGCGGCGGCTCCGACATCCTGGCGTTCTACAGCTTCCAACAGGGCGTCTCGGCGTCGCTCGCGACCGGCACGACCTCGGACGGCGACGTTCTCGTCAGCATCGAGAACCTGATCGGCACCTATTACGACGACACCCTCATCGGGGACGACCGCGCGAACCGGATCGACGGAAGGGGAGGCTTCGACTCGATCGAGGGCGGCGGCGGCGACGACGTGCTGCGCGGCGCCTACGAGGCCGACGTGCTCCGGGGCGGCGAGGGCGCGGACACCGCGACCTACTTCAACCGCGTCATCGAGAGCACGTACGAGGAGGCGGCGATTTCAGTGTCGCTCGCGACCGGAACCGGACGCGGCGGGGAGGCGCAGGGCGACCGCCTGTTCAGCATCGAGAACCTGATCGGCACCATCGTCGACGACGCGCTGACCGGCAATGGCGGCGCGAACGTCCTGCAGGGCGCGGCCGGCGCCGACACGCTGGCCGGCGGCGGCGGCCGCGACACCGCGGACTATTCGCTGTCGGAGGAAGGCGTCACGGTCTCGCTCGCGCAAGGCAAGGGAACCGCCGGCGACGCCAAAGGCGACGCGCTGTCCTCGATCGAGGATCTCGCGGGCTCCTCCTTCGGCGACGTCCTCGCAGGCGACGCGGTGGCCAACCGGCTGACCGGCCGCGGCGGCGCGGATCTCCTGTACGGCCGCGCCCAGCGCGACGCGCTGGACGGGGGCTCTGGCGCCGACACGCTGGTCGGAGGGGAGGGCGCCGACACGCTGACGGGCGGCGCGGGCGCCGACGTGTTCCGCTTCGACAACGCGCCCGTGGCGGGGCAGGCCGACCGCATCGTCGATTTCGATACGCGGCTGGACCATGTCGAGTTGGCGCGGGGCGTCTTCAGGGGGCTGACCGTCGCCTCGCTCGAAGACTTCGCCTATGTCGGCGCGATCGGCCGCGACGGCTCCGGCCGCCTGTTCTACGACGACCGCAGCGGCGTGCTCTCCTTCGACGCCGACCGCGGCGGCGCGGGCAAGGCGATCGCCATCGCCGTGCTGACCGGCTCCCCGCACCTCACGGCGGACGATTTCGCGCTGGTGTGAGGCTGCGGGCGAGGCGGGAGGGGGGACGGTCGCCGACGATCGACGTCCGAGAGGGCGGCTCCGGCGTTCAAATGCGAGGCGGAGCCCCCGACCGAGTTCTCGAGAAGCGACTCAAATTCCTAATCTAGGAAAATAAGCATTGACAGCGTGACGCTGGCGGGGTAGGTTTTCGCCATGCTCCACAGTTGCGCCGCTGACGATGCGGGGTCGCCGGGCCGGTTCAAAACGGATCGCGGGGAGGAGACGCCATGACCGTTTCATCTCCGCGCCCTGCGGCGTCGCCCGCGACCTTCCAGGAGGCGCGACGGCTTTATGAGACGAGCGAACTTCCCCAGGCCGAGATCGGCCGCAGGCTCGGCCTGTCGCCGTCCTCGCTGAGCCGCATGGCGAAGCGCGACGGATGGCGGCGGCCTGCGGCGGCGCAGGAGCGCGCGGCGCTGGTGCGGCGGGTGCGGGCCAAGGTCGACCGCGAGATCGAGGCGGTGGAGAAGGCGCTCGGAGGCGAAGGCGCCGCCGACGCCGCCGAGCGCGCGGCGCGGACGCTGGCGAGCCTCGTCAAGACGCTCCGCGAGCTCGCCCTTTACGACGAGCAGCAGGCCAAGGCCGGCGGCGGCGAGCGCGGCGCGGGGGTCCCAGAGGATGACGGCATCGCCGATATTGACGCCCTCCGCGACGCGCTTGCGCGACGTCTTGAGGGCCTGCGCGGCGAGCCCCGATCGTGACGCGATCCTCGCCGCGCTGGCGGCCGGCGAGATCCGCTTCATGCAGAGCGAATGGACCTTGTGGGCCCGCCGCGACCAGCTGCCGCCGGCCGGCGACTGGACGACCTGGCTCGTGCTCGGCGGCCGCGGCGCGGGCAAGACGCGGGCCGGCGCCGAATGGGTGCGCGGCGTGGCGCTGGGGCGGCCCGGCTCCGCGCCGGCCCGGGCCGGCCGCATCGCGCTCGTCGCCGAGACCTACGCCGACCTCCGCGAGGTCATGGTCGACGGGATTTCCGGCCTGAGACACATCCACGGCCGCGCCGAGCGGCCCGCCTGGGAGGCGAGCCGGCGCCGCCTGGTCTGGCCGAACGGCGCCGTGGCCCACGGCTTCTCGGCCGAGGATCCGGAGGCGCTGCGCGGCCCGCAATTCGACGCCGCCTGGTGCGACGAGATCGCGAAATGGCGACATGGCGAGGAGACCTGGGACATGCTGCAGTTCGGACTGCGCCTCGGGCCCCGCCCGCGGCAGATCGCGACCACCACGCCGCGGGCCGTGCCGCTGATCAAGCGGCTGCTCGCCGACGCCGAAACGGTCGTCACCCGCGCGACCACCCGCGCCAACGCGCAGAACCTCGCTCCGAGCTTCCTGCAGGCGGTGGTGGGAACCTACGCCGGCACGAGGCTCGGCCGGCAGGAGCTCGACGGCGAACTGCTCGAGGACCGCGAGGACGGCTTGTGGACCCGGGAGGCGATCGAACGCGGCCGGGTCCGCGCCGCGCCGGAGCTGACGCGCATCGTGGTGGCGGTCGACCCGCCGGCCGGCGGCGGCGCGCGCTCCGACGCCTGCGGGCTGGTGGCGGTCGGCTTGGGGAGCGACGGCCGCGCTTATGTGATCGCCGACGAGACGATCGCCACCCCGCGGCCGGAGCTGTGGGCGGCCCGCGCCGCAGCTTTGTGGCGCAGGCTGGAGGCGGACGCGCTGGTCGCGGAGGTCAATCAGGGCGGCGAGATGGTGCGCTCGGTGATCGCGCAGGCCGATCCGGAGATCCCGGTGCTCGCGGTGCGCGCCACCCGCGGGAAATGGCTGCGGGCGGAGCCGGTCGCAGCCCTCTACGCCCAGGGCCGGGTCGTCCATGTCGGCGCGTTTCCGAAGCTCGAGGACGAGATGGCGGCCTTCGGCCTTGACGGCCTGGCGAACGGCCGCTCGCCCGACCGCGTCGACGCCCTGGTGTGGGCGGTCACCCATCTCATGCTCGGCGCGAAGGGCAGGGGGCCGCGGGTGATGGCGTTGTGAGGACGCGAAAACGGCCGCGCACGAGGCGCGGCCGTTCGTCATTCGCCTGCGAGGCGTCGTCGGTCAGTTTTCGATGACGTAGACGATCTCGTAGGTGTCGGGATCGACGATGACGATCACGTCGTCATCGGTCACGAAGTAGCTGTAGTCGCGGTATTCCGGCACGATCTCGACGATGGTCGACGGCACGCGCTGCACCGTGACCGTGCGGGGCACGGCGACGCCGACATTGATGCTCACGCCGCCGAGGCTGGAGCGGGACACGCGCGTCCCGCCGCCGGACTTGACGATCGTCTGACGGATGGTGGTGCGCTGCTGCGACGTGATGTTGACGTTCGTGCGGCTGGAGCTGCGGGACGTCGAGCTGGAGCTCGAGGAGCCCTTGTCCTTGGCGTCGGCGCCGGACTTCGTGTCCGCGCCCGACCGCTCCATGCGATCGGCGCCGTCCCGGTCCTTGGCGTCGGAGCCAGAACCGGGGCGCTCCTTCATGTCCGAGCCGGATTCGCGCCGTTCCTTGGCGTCGGACGTCGAACCGGCGCGGTCCTTCGCGTCGGAGCTTGTCTTGTCCTTGGCGTCGGGGCGCTCCTTCATGTCCGATCCGGAACGCATGCCGCCCGCCCCGCCCGACGCGGCGCCGGAGCCTGATTTGTCGTCCGACGCGGCGCCGGCTCTCTCCTTCGCGCCGCTGGCCGAGCCACCGGTCGCCTTGTCCGAAGACGAGCCGCCGTCCGCCGCCGCCCCGCCGCTGCGCGACGAGCCCGCGCCGCTGGAGCCGCCGGCGTCCTGTCCGGAGCCCGCTCCGCCGGAGTCCATGCGTGATCCCGCGCCGCCCGAGGAGCCCCCGGCCGCTGAACCGGCGCCGCCGCTGCTGCTGGACGCTCCGCCGCCTTCCGCCTTCTGCGCGAATCCAGGCGTGGGAGCTGCGATGATCGCGATCGCCGCGACCGTGCTGAGAAGTAGCTTGTTCATTGATTTGCCCTCTCTGCCCGCCAAATCCGGCGGGTGAGTAGCGCGCCCTCGTCAGCCAAACGTCGCCCCGATCCGATTGTTCCGGAGGCGTCTTCTGAAAGCCATGGGCGCCGTGTTGCAGATATGCTGCGGCGCGGCGCGACGACGTCGCGAAAACCTTGATCCTGGAACACTTAGTCTGGACGGCGGCGGCGCCGCATTGCGACGAGCGACGGCCGGCGCTTAGGCCTCGGCCGGCGTCCGCGGACGCTCGCCGACGCCTCGCGCGTGGAGGAACCCCTTATGACCTTCGGCTTCTCCCGCCTGTTCCGGCGCGCCCCGGCGCGGAAATCCGCGCTCACCGGCGCGCTGGTCGCGCTGCATGGCGGCGGGACGGCGGTGTGGACGGCGCGCGACGCCGCGGCGCTCGCTCGCGAGGCCTATCAGAAGAACCCGGTCGCAAACCGGGCGGTGCGGCTCGTGGCGGAGGCCGCCGGCGGCGTGCTGCTGGTGCTCGCCGAAGCCGAGCGCGAGCTCGCCGAACATCCCTTGCTTTCGCTGCTCGCTCGGCCGAACCCCCGGCAGGGGCGGGCCGGTCTGATCGAGACCCTGGTCAGCCACCTGCTGGTCGCCGGCAACGCCTATGTCGAACAGGTCGCGCTCGACGGCGAGCCGCGCGAGCTCCACGCGCTGCGGCCGGACCGGATGCGCGTGATCGCCGGCCCCGACGGCTGGCCGGAGGCCTATGAGCACCGCGTCGGCGCCGAGGTCGCGCGCTACGACCAGCGTCAGACGCCGGTCCCGCCGATCCTGCATCTCACGCTGTTCCACCCGCTCGACGACCATTACGGCCTGAGCCCGCTGGAGCCGGCGGCGGCGGCTGTGGATCTGCACAATGCGGCCTCCGCCTGGAACAAGGCGCTGCTCGACAATGCGGCGCGCCCCTCGGGCGCGCTGATTTACAAAGGCCCGGAGGGGACCAGCCTGTCCGACGATCAGGTCGAGCGGCTGAAGGAGGAGCTGGAGGCGCAGTTCTCGGGCGCCGCCAACGCCGGCCGGCCGCTGCTGCTCGACGGCGGCCTCGACTGGCGGCCGATGGCGCTGACCCCGCAGGAGATGGACTTCCTCGAGGCGAAGAATTCGGCCGCGCGCGACATCGCGCTCGCCTTCGGCGTGCCGCCGATGCTGCTCGGCATCCCCGGCGACGCGACTTACGCCAACTACGCGCAAGCCAATGTCGCGCTGTGGCGCCAGACGGTGATCCCGCTGCTGTCGCGGGTCGCCCAATCGCTCGCCGGCTGGCTCGGCCCGGCCTGGGACCAGGACCTCACCTTGAAGCCCGACCTCGACGCGGTCGAGGCGCTGGCGAGCGAACGCGAATCCCTCTGGCGGCGGGTGACGGCGGCCGACTTCCTCGACCCCGACGAAAAGCGCGCGGCGGTGGGGTACGGGCCACGGGGCGGGTGAGGGGCCAGCGCTTCACCTCGCGTCCCTGTAGTTCGCCCAGCCCTTCGCGACCGCGTCGCGGAGGTCGCGCGGGCAGCTCGCCGACCGTCCCGCGGCGCGGGCCGCTTCGAAGCGGTCGGCGTCGGCCTTGGGCCACGGCCTGTCGAAATTGGCGGAGAGCTTGTCGATCATCTCGGCCGCCTCCGCCTCGCTCGCGACCTCGCAGGCGACGACGAGGCCGGCGAAGCGGCCGAGCACCGCGTAGCGCTCGCGCTGGACGGCGGTTTCGGCCCAGGCGGGCGCCGCGAGCACTCCGCCGATCAGGATGAGTGTCAGGCGCAGCGGCGGACGCACGCCCGAGGGGCGGCGCTCCGGCCGGCGCGTCCCATGTCGCAATTGTCGTTTCAGACACGCCCCCCGGGAAAACCAGATCATGCCTCACGCCCTCCGCCGGGCGCGTTTCGACGCGCCGGAATTGAAGCGCCTGCCCGTCGCGCCGGCGGTGTCGGCCGACGGGGCGGTCGAAGGCTACGCCAGCCTGTTCGGCGTCGTCGACCTCGGCCGCGACCGGGTGGAGCGCGGCGCCTTCTCAGCCAGCCTCGCCCGGCGGGGTGCGCGGGGCGTGCGCTTCCTGTTCCAGCACGATCCGTCCGAGCCGATCGGGGCCTGGGGCCAGATCGTCGAAGACGGGCGCGGCTTGCGGGTCTCCGGCCGGCTGAACCTCGCCGTGACCCGCGCCCGCGAGGTGCACGCGCTGCTGCGGCAGGGCGCCCTCGACGGGCTATCCATCGGCTTCCGCGCGGTGCGAAGCGCGCGGGGGCCCGGCGGCGTCCGCCGTCTCGTCGAGATCGATCTGTGGGAGGTCTCGGTCGTGACCTTCCCGATGCTGCCCGACGCCCGCGTGGGCGCAGTGAAGCTCCGCCCTTCCGTATCCCCCGCCGCCGCGCGCGGCTTGTCCGCCCGAGAGGCCGCAAGATGACCCAGATCGAACTCCGCTCTCCGGAAACCAAGGCCGCCGAGGGCGCGCCGTCGAGCCTCGAGGTGGTGACCGCCTTCGACGACTTCATGCACGCCTTCGAGGCGTTCAAGGAGGTCAATGACGAGCGCCTCGCCGAGATCGAGGCGCGGATCTCGCCCGACGCCGTCACCTCCGAGAAGCTGACGCGGCTCGACGCGGCGCTCGATCGCCAGCAGCGCGCGCTCGACGCGCTCACGCTGAAGAGCCGGCGCCCGGCGCTCGAGACCGGCGGCGGCGCCGTCGAGCGCGGCGGCGTGCGTGAGCACAAGACGGCGTTCGACGCCTATGTCCGCCGCGGCGAGGTCGCCTCGCTGAAGCAGCTCGAGGGCAAGGCGCTCGCCTCCGTCACGGACGCGCAGGGCGGCTATCTCGTGCCGGACGAGACCGAGCGCGAGATCGGCCGCCGCCTCGCGGAGATCTCGCCGATCCGCGCGATCGCGAGCGTCCAGCAGGTGACGTCGTCGGTGTTCCGCAAGCCGTTCGCGACCGAGGGATTCGCCTCCGGCTGGGCGGCGGAGACGGCGGCGCGCGCCCAGTCGGCGACGCCGACGCTGGACGAGCTCGCCTTCCCCGCGATGGAGATCTTCGCGATGCCGGCCGCGACCCAGACGCTGCTCGACGACGCGGCGGTGGACCTCGACCAGTGGATCGCGGCCGAGGTCGAGACCGCTTTCGCCGAGCAGGAGAGCGTCGCCTTCGTCACCGGCGACGGGACCACGCGGCCGCAGGGCTTCCTCACGCCGCCGAAGGTCGACAACGCCGCCTGGGAATGGGGCAAGATCGGCTCCGTGCTCACCGGCGCCGCCGGCGACTTCGCGGCGACCGACCCCGGCGACGCGCTGCTCGACCTCGTCTACGCGCTGCGCTCCGGCTACCGCCGGAACGGGACCTTCGTGATGAACCGGCGCAGCCAGGCCGCGGTCCGCAAGCTGAAGGACGGCGACGGACGCTACCTCTGGGAGCCGCCGGCGCAGGCGAACGCGTCCGCGACGCTGCTCGGCTTTCCCCTGGTCGAGGCCGAGGCGATGCCGGACATCGCGGCCAACGCCCACGCGATCGCCTTCGGCGACTTCAAGCGCGGCTACCTCGTGGTCGACCGGATCGGCGTGCGCATCCTGCGCGATCCGTTCACGGCGAAGCCCTACGTGCTGTTCTACACCACCAAGCGGGTCGGCGGCGGCGTGCAGGACTTCGACGCCATCAAGACGCTGAAATTCGCCGCAAGCTGAGCGGGCGATCCCGATTGGGGGCGCGACGCCTCCGTCCCCCTCTCCCCTTGCGGGAGAGGGTCGGGGTGAGGGGTGGTGGCGGCGCGGTTTCCGAAAAGGGCGCCGCTGGCGCCCCTCATCCGGCCGCTTGCGCGGCCACCTTCTCCCGCAGGGGGAGAAGGGAAGAACGCGCCCGTCGCCGATCACCTCAAGACGAAGCGCGACGCTTCCATCCCCCTCTCCCCTTGCGGGAGAGGGTCGGGGTGAGGGGTGCGGGCGGCGCGGTTTCCGGACAGGGCGCCGCCCGCGCCCCTCATCCGACCGCTTGCGCGGCCACCTTCTCCCGCAAGGGGAGAAGGAGACCGCCGCGCCGTCTCCGTCTTCATTCCCCCTTCCGGCGCGCTTCCGGCGCGAGACGCCGCTCCCTCGGCTGGAGCAGCGCCGGGAGACGCGCGCCTCACCCGCGCGCGTCGGCGGCCCTTTCCGTCCCTCCCGCGGGAAGGGCCGCCACTTTTCCTTCACTCAGGATCACGCTCATGCCCGCCGTGCTGCTCACTCCGCCCGAGGCGGAGCCGATCTCGCTCGCCGACGCCAAGGCCTATCTGCGGCTCGAGCACGACGCCGAGGACGGGCTGGTGACGACGCTGATCGCCGCCGCCGCCCGCCAGGTCGAGAAGATGACGCGGCGCGTGCTGGTGGCGCAGCGCTGGCGGCTCGACGTCGCGCTGCCGGAGGACGGCGGCTTCGTCGCGCTCAGGCCGCGGCCGGTGCGCGAGATCGAGGCCGTGCGGCTCGCCCGCTCGGACGGGACGCTTCAGACGCTGGCCCCGGAGACATGGCGCTTCGACTGGGCCGCCGAGCGCCTGAGCTTCGCGACGCGCCCGGGGGGCAGCCGGCGGGTCGAGATCGACCTCGCCGCGGGCTACGGCGCGCCGGAGGATGTGCCCGAGCCGCTCCGGCTTGCGGTGCGCCGGCTGGTCGCCGACGCCTTCGAGCGCCGCTCCGGCGCCGACGGCCCGCCGGCCGACGTGCTCGGCCTGGTCGCGCCCTATCAGGATCTGCGGCTGTGAGCGCGGCGACGCCCGGCGCGCTCAGGCGGCGCGTGACGATCGAGGCGCCGGCCGATCTTCCCGACGGCGCCGGCGGCGTGGCGCGGGGTTTTGCGGCGGTCGCGACGGCGTTCGCAGCCGTCGAGCCGGTGTCGGCGGAAGAGGCGGCGCCGGCGCGGGCTCTCGGGCTCAACCGCCTGTGGAAGGTGACCTTGCGCGCCCTCGACGGACTCGGCGGCGGCCATCGCGTGATCTGGGGCGGCCGGCCGCTCGACGTGCTGTCGGTCCGCGCGCTCGACGCCGACGACCGCTTTCTGGAGCTGCTCTGCGAGGAGGTCACGCCGTGACGATCCCTTCCGCCTGTCTCGCGCTGCGCGCCGCGGTGGTCGCGCGGCTCTTAGCCGACGCCGGCCTGAGCGCGCTGCTCGGGGGCGCCCGGGTCCATGACGAGCCGCCGCGCGGCGCGTCGCCGCCTTACGTGCTGGTCGGCGACGTCGCCACGAGCGACGCCTCCGGCGACGAGGCGCCGGCGGAGGAGCATCTGCTGGCGCTGGAGGTGTGGTCGCGAGAGGGCGGCCTGTCGGAGGCGCTCAAGGTCGCCGACCGGGCGGTCCGCCTGCTCGACGGCGCCGCGCTCGCCCTCGACGGCTTCCGTCTCGCGAGCCTCGCCTGGCGCACGACCGACGCCGGTCGTTTCGCCGACGCGGGGCTCCGGCGCGCGACGGTGACGTTTCGGGCGGTGACCGAACCGGCGTGACGGGGGGCAGCGAAGCCGCCTCCAATGTCGCCAAGCTACAGGCGCGACGTATCCGCCCCCTCTTCCCTTGCGGGAGAGGGTCGTGAGGGGTGGCGGCGGCGCGGCTTCCGGACAGGGCGCCGCCCGCTCCCCTCATCCGACCGCCGGCTTCGCCGTCGGCCACCTTCTCCCGCACGGGGAGAAGGCAAGAGCGCCCGATCGACATCCCTTTCCACCGAGGACCTGACATGGCCATCCAGAAGGGCAAGGATCTGCTCGTGAAGATCGCGGACGGCGCCGGCGGCTTCGTCACGGTGGCGGGACTGAGATCGCGCTCGCTGTCGTTCAACGCCGAGCCGGTCGACGTCACCCATTCCGAAAGCGTCGGGCGCTGGCGCGAGCTGCTCGCCGGCGCCGGCGTGAAGAAGGCGAGCGTCGCGGGCGCCGGCGTGTTCCGGGACGAGGCGTCGGACGTCCGCATGCGCACGCTGGTGTTCGACGGCGCGATCGACGAGTTCCAGATCGTCATCCCGGATTTCGGTCGCGTCGAGGGGCCGTTCCAGGTCACGGGCCTCGAATTCAAAGGCGACCACGCCGGCGAGGTCGTCTACGAGCTCGCGCTCGAAAGCGCCGGCGCGCTGGTCTTTACGGCGGCGTGATCCGGTCCGGCGTCCGCCCGCGGCGCTTCCGATGAGCGGCGCCTTCGACGCGCGCCGGCTCTGCGCAAGCCTCCCCATAAAACGCCGCCGTCGTCCTCCGGCTTGACCGGAGGACCCAACTCGGGCGTGGAGCGCTGAGGCGGCATGGATGGTCCGGTCAGGCCGGACCATGACGCCAGGTTTGCCAAGGGTCAGCCCGGGAAGCCGACCGCGGTCGTTCGGCGCGGGCGCCTTCTATAAAGCGCCGCCGTCGTCCTCCGGCTCGACCGGAGGACCCATGTCGGGCGTCGAGCTCGACGGTCGACGTGGATGGTCCGGTCAAGCCGGACCATGACGAGGCTCTTATTGCTCACGCTCATCCAAGCCGGGTCGACCCCGCTTGGCGCCGAACCCAGCCCGTCCCTCGCTCGCACGTTCGAAGGATGCATCCCATGCCCGCAAACCGCCGCCGCGGCGAAGTGGAGGCCGTGTTCGACGGTCGGCCGCATCGCCTGGTCCTGACGCTGGGCGCGCTCGCCGAGCTCGAGGACGCGTTCGGCGTCGCCGACCTCACCGCGCTCGCCGAACGCTTCGAGCGCGGCCGGCTGTCGGCGCGGGACGCCGTGCGGATCCTCGGCGCCGGCCTGCGCGGCGGCGGCCTCGACATCGCGGCCGACGACGTCGCGGGGCTCTCCCACACCGAGGGCGCGGCGGGCTTCGTGCGCGCCGTCGCCGACCTGCTGCAGGCGACCTTCGGCGCCGCCGACACGGAGGGCGGAGGCGCGGACGACGCCGGCCCTTTCCCTGGGACGAGCTGACCGCCTTCGGCCTCGGCGTGCTGAACCTGCCGCCCGAGGCCTTCTGGCGGACGACGCCGCGCGAGATCGCGGCAGCCGCGCGCGGCCGGAGCCGGCGCGGGCCGTCGGTCGCGCCGCTCAGGCGCGCCGAGCTCGACGGGCTGATGGCCCGCTTCCCCGATGTGGAGACGCCCCATGGCGCATGAGCCGATCACCGTCAACGTCGCGGTCGACGCCAGCGCGTTCCGGCGCGAGCTGACCGAGGCCGAGCGTCTGTCGCGCGGCTTCGGCAGGGCGCTCGGCGACGCGCTGGAGGGCGGCGTCGTCAAGGGCCGCTCGCTCGGCGACGTGCTGCGCTCGCTCGGCGGGCGGCTGTCGCAGCTCGCGCTGTCCTCGGCGCTCCGGCCGTTCGAGAACGCCGTCGGCGGTTTGTTCGCGAACCTCACCAAGGGGCTGCTCGGCGGCGTCACGCCCTTCGCCAAGGGCGGCGTCCTGGCGGCGCCGACCGTGCTGACAACCGGTTCGGCGCCTGTGGCGCTCGCCGGCGAGGCGGGACCGGAGGCCGTGCTGCCGCTGGCGCGCGGCGCCGACGGCCGGCTTGGCGTGGCGGCCGCGGGCGGCGGCGGGCACGGGGCGATCACGGTGAACATCGCGACGCCCGACGTCGAAGGCTTCCGCCGCTCCGAGGCGCAGGTGACCGCGGCGCTGGCGCGCGCTGTGGCGCGGGGACGGAGAGGCCTGTGACCCCCTTCCACGACGTCCGCTTCCCGACCGACATCGCGCGGGGCGCGCGCGGCGGGCCGGAGCGGCGCACCGAGATCGCGACGCTCGGCTCCGGCTTCGAGGAGCGCAACGCGGTCTGGTCGCATTCGCGCCGGCGGTGGGACGCAGGGCTCGGCGTGAAGACCCTGGCGCAGCTCTCGGCCGTCGTCGCCTTCTTCGAGGAGAGGCGCGGCCGCCTGATCGGCTTCCGCTTCAAGGACCCGCTCGACTTCTCCTCCGCCGCGCCGGGCGCGGCGATCGCGGCCACCGACCAGCATCTCGGCGAAGGCGACGGGACGACGCGTCGCTTCGCCCTGCGGAAGACCTATGGCGGGGCGTTCGATCCCTATCGGCGGCCAATCCGCAAGCCGGTCGCAGGAACGGTCCGCGTGGCGGTCGGCGGCGTCGAGACGGGCGCCTTCGCGCTCGATCTCGCGGACGGGTCGGTGGTGCTCGATACGGCCCCCGGCGTCGGCGAGGTGGTCGCCGCCGGCTTCCAGTTCGACGTGCCCGCGCGCTTCGACGTCGACCGGCTGGAGATCGACCTCGCCGCGTTCCAGGCCGGCTCCGTGCCGTCGATCCCGCTGGTGGAGATCCGGCTGAGGTAGCGGGCACGGGCGGGAGCCATTCTCTCCTTCCGGAAGACGGCGCGCGACGTCGCCGTCCCCCTCTCCCCTTGCGGGAGAGGGTCGGGGTGAGGGGTGTCGGCGGCGCCCCAGACAGGACGAGGCGCCGCCCGCACCCCTCATCCGGCCGCTTGCGCGGCCACCTTCTCCCGCAAGGGGAGAAGGGAAGACGCGGCGCCGCTTTGCGATAAGAGGCCGACAGATGCGCGACATTCCCGAACCGATGGCGGCCGCTCTGGCGTCGGGCGTCACCACTTTCGCGCGCTGCTGGCGGGTGACGCGGGCGGACGGGGTTGCGCTCGGCTTCACCGACCATGACGACGACCTCGCCTTCGACGGGGTCGAGTACCGCGCCGCGAGCGGCATGACGGCGTCGGCCGCCGAGCACGCGCTCGGCCTCGCCGTCGGCGGGCTCGACGTCGTCGGCGCGCTGGACGAGGCCGCGCTGTCGGAGGCGGATCTCGCGCGCGGCGCCTATGACGGGGCGGAGGTGCGGCTGTTCCTGGTCGACTGGCGGGCGCCGGAGACGCGGCTGCTGTTGTTCGCCGGCGCGCTCGGCGAGGTCGCGCGCGAGCGCGGCGTCTTCACGGCCGAGCTTCGCAGCCTGACCCACGCGCTGGCGCAGCCGCGCGGGCGCATCTATCAGCGCGGCTGCGACGCCGATCTCGGCGACGCCCGCTGCGGGGTGAACCTCGCCTCGCCCGCCCATCGCGCGGAAGGCGTGGTGTCCGCCGTCACCAGCCCCCGCGGCTTCCGCGCCGCGGCGCTCGGGGGGCGCGGAACGATCTTCGCGCGCGGCCGGCTGGTCTGGACGAGCGGGGCCAACGCCGGCGCGGCCGCGGAGGTGCGGCGCCATGCGGCCGACGCCGCGGAGCTCGCCGAGACGCCGGCGATGGCGATCGTCGAAGGCGACGCGTTCACGGTGACGGCCGGCTGCGACAAGACGTTTGAAACCTGCTGCAAGCGTTTCGCAAATCAGGTGAATTTTCGCGGCTTTCCTCAGATGCCCGGTAATGACTGGCTGGCTCTGCCGGCGCGCGCCGGCGGCGACAATGACGGAGGCCGGCGTGGCTGAGACCGATCGCGCGACGGCGCGCACGCTCGATCCCGCCGCCGTGGCGGACGCGGCGCGCGGATGGATCGGCACGCCCTACCGGCACCAGGCGAGCGCCCTGGGTCTCGGCGCCGACTGCCTCGGCGTCGTGCGCGGCGTGTGGCGCGAGCTGATCGGCCCGGAGCCCGAGCCGCCGCCGCCTTACGCCCGCAGCTGGGCCGAGGACGGCGCCGGCGAACTCATGCTCGACGCCGCGCGGCGCTGGCTGGTCCCGGTGCCCGCCGGCGCGATCGAGGCCGGCGACGTGCTGCTGTTCCGGGTGGCCCGCGACCGCGTCGCGAAGCATTGCGGGATCGCGACGGGCCCGCGGACCATGGTCCACGCCTATGACGGCCACGCCGTCGCCGAGACCGCGATCCCCGACATCTGGCTCACCCGGCTGGTCGCGCGCTTCCGGTTTCCGGCGGGCGTCTGAATCGAGGGTCGCGCGACGCCTCCGCCCCCCTCTCCCCTTGCGGGAGAGGGTCGGGGTGAGGGGTGACGGCGGCGCCCTCGCCGGAGAGCGCGGAGCCGCACCCCTCATCCGGCCGGCGGCTGTCGCCGCCGTCCACCTTCTCCCGCAAGGGGAGAAGGGAAGAAGCAGCAAGGATGTCCCCATGGCCGTGCTCGCCCTCACCGCGATCGGGTCGGTGCTCGGCGGGGCGTTGCTGCCGAGCGGAATCTCGCTGTTCGGGGCGACCCTGTCGGGCGCGGCGCTCGGCGGGGCGATCGGGGGGCTTGCGGGCTCCGCGATCGACCAGACGCTGTTCGGCTCCACCTCGAAAACGACCGGGCCGCGGCTCGAGGACGTCAAGCTCACCGCCTCCACCGAAGGCGCGCCGGTCATGCGCGTCTATGGCCGCATGCGCGTCGGCGGGCAGGTGATCTGGGCGAGCCGCTTCCGCGAGACCGCGACCACGGAGACCCATGGCGGCAAGGGGTCGAGCCCCAAGGTCGAGAGCACGACCTACGCCTATTCCGCGAGCTTCGCGGTCGGACTCTGCGAGGGGCCGATCGGCGCGGTCGGTCGGGTGTGGGCGGACGGCGAGCCGCTCGAGACCGGCGACTACGAAATGCGGCTCTACACGGGGACGGAGGACCAGCTTCCCGACCCGAAGATCGTCGCGGTCGAAGGGGCGGGATACGCGCCTGCCTATCGCGGGCTCGCTTATCTCGTGTTCGAGGAGCTGCCGCTCGAGCGCTTCGGCAACCGCATTCCGCAGATCACCGTCGAGGTGATCCGCCGGCCGCCGGCGGCGACGCCGCAGCTCGAGGACCTGCTGACGGGCGTGACGCTGATCCCCGGCGCCTCGGAATTCGCCTATGCGACCGAGGCGATCGAGCGCAAGACCGGCTTCGGCGCCTGGGCCGCCGAGAACGCCCATGTCGGCGGCGACCGGGCGGATCTGGTGGCCTCCCTCGACGATCTCGCGGCGCTCGCGCCGAATGTCAGCCATGTCTCGCTGGTCGTCGCCTGGCACGGCACGGACCTGCGCGTGAACCTCTGTGAGATCCGCCCCAGGCCGGAGACGCAGGCCAAGGAGACCCGGCCGAAGAAGTGGCGCGTCTCGAACTTCGAGCGCGAGGACATCGAGACCGTCAGCCTGATCGACGGCGAGCCCGCAATCGGCGGCGCGCCGGCGGACTTCTCCGTGTTCCAGGCGATCTCCGAGCTCAAGGCCCGCGGGCTGAAGGTGACGCTCAACCCGTTCGTGATGATGGACGTGCCCTCAGGCAACGCGAAGCCCGACCCTTACGGCGGCGCCGAGCAGGCGGCCTATCCCTGGCGGGGGCGCATCACCTGCTCGCCGGCGCCGGGCCTGCCCTTCACGACCGACGGCACGGCGGTGATCGCCGAGCGCGTCGGCCACTTCTTCGGCGAGGCCGCGCCGGGCGATTTCGGCTGGCACGCCGAACGCCTGACCGTGACCTATGGCGGGCCGAACGAATGGTCCTATCGCCGCTTCGTGCTGCACATGGCGCGGATCGCGCAGGCCGCCGGCGGCGTCGACGGGTTCCTGATCGGCTCGGAGATGGTGGGCGTCACCCGGCTGCGCGACGACACGGGCGCCTATCCCGCGGTCGCCGCCCTGAAGACGCTCGCAGCCGACGTGCGGGCGACGCTCGGGCCGGACGTGCGCATCGGCTACGGGGCGGACTGGACGGAATTCGCGAACCACCGGCCGGACGACGGCTCCGGCGACGTGATCTTCCATCTTGATCCGCTGTGGGCGGACGACAATGTCGACTTCGTCGGGATCGACAACTACGCCCCGCTCGCCGACTGGCGTGAGGGCTCGGCCCATCTCGACGCCGTCGCCGGCTGGAAGGGGCCCTACGACGCCGCCTATCTCGACGCCAATGTCGAGGGCGGCGAGCTGTTCGACTGGTTCTATGCGAGCCCCGCCGACCGCGACGCGCAGATCCGCACGCCGATCGTCGACACGGCGCATGGCGAGCACTGGGCGTTCCGGATCAAGGACATCCGCTCCTGGTGGGAGAACGCCCATCACGATCGGCCGGGCGGCGTGCGCTCGGCTGCGCCGACGGCGTGGGTCCCGCAGTCGAAGCCCATCGTGTTCTGCGAGCTCGGCTGCCCCGCGATCGACAAGGGCGCGAACCAGCCGAACGTGTTCGTCGACCCGAAATCCTCGGAATCCTTCATCCCGTATTTCTCGAGCGGAAGGCGCGACGACCGCGCCCAGCGCGCCTTCCTTTCCGCCCAGCTCACGCATTGGGCGACGCCCGGGCGCAACCCGGTCTCGGCCGTCACGGGCGAGCCGATGCTCGACCTGGCGCGGCGCTTCGTCTGGACCTGGGACGCGCGGCCGGCGGCCGCGTTTCCCGCGATGTCCGACGTGTGGGCGGACGCCTCGAACTGGCGGCTCGGGCACTGGCTGACGGGGCGGCTCGGCTCGGCGAGGCTTTCCGACGTGATCGCCGACATCGGCCGCGGGCTTGGCGTCGCCTTCGACCTCGACGATCTCGACGGCCAGGTCCGCGGCTACACGCTCGACCGCGTGATGAGCGCGCGCGAGGCGATCGAGCCGCTGATCGACGCCTTCGGCGCGGAGGCGCTGGCGCGCGGCGCGGCGATCCGCATCGCCAACCGCAAGGCGGCGCCGGTCGCCGCGCTGACGCCCGACGATCTGGCGGACGGGACTGAGAAGACGCCGGCGTTCCGGATGACGCGCGCCCAGGCCTCCGAGATTCCGCAGAGCCTGAAGCTCCGGCATGTCGATCCCGACGCCGACTTTCGGCAAAGCGCGGTCGAGGCCCGGCGGCTCGCCGGCGAGGGACGGGCGGTCTCGGAGGCCGCCTTCCCGCTCGCGCTCACCGCCGAGGAGGCGCAAGGACTCGCCGACGGCATGCTGATCGAGGCCTCGGTCGCGCGCGAACGCGGCGAGTGGACGCTGCCGCCCGGTCGGCTCGCGCTGGAGCCGGGCGACCGCGTGGCCTTCACGGCGAACGGCCGCACGACGCTGATGCGGCTCGACGAGGTGGGCGAGGAGTTCTCGCGCCCCGTCAAGGCGACGCGCGACGATCCGGACGCCCGCGACGTCGAGCCGATCGAGATCGTGACGCGGCCGCCGCCTTCGCCGGGACGGGCGGTCGCGCCGGTCTTCGACGTGCTCGATCTGCCGCTGATCGTAGGCGACGAGCCGGCGCATGCGCCGCGGCTCGCGGCCTACGCCGCGCCCTGGACGCCGATGGCGGTCTACCGCGCCGACGACGGCGAGACCTATGCGCTCGACCAGATCCTGCGCCGACCGGCGACGCTCGGCGTGCTGACGGCGCCGCTCGGCGTCCACGCCAGCGGCCGTTTCGACCGCGCGAACGCGCTGGAGGTCGAGATCGGGCCGGACCGGACGCTCGAGAGCCGCAGCGACGCGGCCGTCCTGAAGGGCGCGAACATGGTCGCCGTCCGCGGGCCGTCGGGCGGCTGGGAGGTGCTGCAGTTCGCGACCGCGGAGCTTGTCGGCGCCGGCGTCTGGCGGCTGACCCGCCTGTTGCGCGGCCAGTTCGGCACGGAGGACGCGATCGGCGATCCGACGCCGGCCGGCGCGAGCTTCGCGCTGATCGACGCCCGCACGCCGGTGTCGACGGTCGCCGCGACCGAGCGCGGCCTTGAGCTTCCGTGGCGGGCCGGGCCCGCCACCCGCCCGCGCAACCACGCGACCTATGTCGCGACGACGGCGCGGATCGGCGCGCGCGGGCTCATGCCGCTGTCGCCGGTCCATGTCTCGGCGCGACGCGACCCGGGCTCCGGCGACGTGACGATCTCGTGGATCCGGCGCACCCGGATCGGCGGCGACGATTTCGATGCCCGCGACGCGCGGCTCGGCGAGGACGTGGAGGCCTACGAGGTGGACATCCTCGTGGGCTCTGTCGTCGCGCGGACGATCGAGGCGTCGTCGCCTGCCGCCGTGTATGCGCACGGCGAGCAGATGGCGGACTTCGGCGCGGCGCCGGACGCGCTCGACGTCGCCGTCCGGCAGCTGTCCGCGACGGTCGGGGCGGGCGTCTCGGCGCGGGCGACGCTCGCGCTCTGACCAGGGGCGCTGGCCCTTATGGCTCCGCCGTCGTCCTCCGGCTCGACCGGAGGACCCATCCCGGGCGTCGCGCTCGACGCCGGACGTGGATGGTCCGGTCAAGCCGGACCATGACGAGCTTTGTTCGAAAGCGGCGCGGCTCCGCCTGCGCGCGTGACGGACCTCTCCAGAGCCGAATTTCGGCGCGAAATCCCACATCCGGAGCCCTCCCATGACCGCGAGCCCGCATCTCGGCCTCGGCTATCTCGCGCCGTCGCAGGCGCAGAAGCACGTCACCGTCAACGAGGCGTTCCGGCGGCTCGACGCGCTGGTGCAGCTCGGCGTGCTCGACCGCACGCTGACCGCTCCTCCGGGCGGCCCCGCCGAAGGCGATCGGCATATCGTCGGCCCGGCCGCGACGGGCGCGTGGGCCGGCCATGACGGCGAGATCGCGGCCTTTCTCGACGGCGTCTGGGTCTTCGTCGCGCCGAAGCCCGGCTGGCTCGCTTATGTCGCGGCGGAGGGCGCGCTGCTCGTCTTCCTGCCGGGCGGCTGGGTCTCCGCGCTCGGCAGCCTCGCGAGCCTCGACGCGTTGGCGCATCTCGGCGTCAACGCGACCGCCGACCTCGTCAACCGTTTCGCGGTCGCCTCGCAGGCCGTGCTGTTCAACCATGACGGCGCCGGCGTGCAGGTGAAGCTGAACAAGGCGGGCGTCGGCGACACTGCAAGCGTGCTGTTCCAGCGCGGCTTTTCCGGCCGCGCCGAGTTCGGGATCGCCGGCTCCGACGCCTTCGCCTTGAAGGTGTCGGCGGACGGCGCCGCATGGGCGACCGCGCTCGCGGTCGATCCGGCCACCGGCGCGGTCGACCTGCCGCAGACGCCGCGCGTCAAGGTCGACAAGTTCGTCGCGTCGGGCGTCTGGACCAAGCCGGCCTGGGCGAAGCGCGTCCGCGTCATGCTGTGCAGCGGCGGAGGAGGCGGCGGGTCGGGCGGCCTCCGCGGGGCGAGCGTCGCGATCGCCGGCGGCGGCGGCGCCGCGCCGGGCACGATGTGCGACGCCGAGTTCGCGGCCGCCGACCTGCCCGCGACCGTCGCCGTGACCGTCGGCGCCGGCGGCGCGGGTGGCGCCGCGGTCACGACGGCGGACACGAACGGCGCCGCCGGCGCGCAGGGCGGCGCGAGCGCCTTCGGCGGCTATCTTCAGACCAGCGTGTTCGGCAACCAGGGCGGAGGCGGCGCCGTTGCGGGGGGCGCGGCGGGCCTGTCGTCCGGCGCCCGCTTCCTTCCGCCCTGCGCCGACGTGAGCGGCGGGGCGGCGACGACGCTCGCCGGAGCGAGCGGGTCGAGCGGCCCGGGGCGCTATGCGGCGGGCGCCGGGGGCGGCGGCGGCCTCACCGCGGCGAACGCCGAAGGCGCCGGCGGCGCGAGCGGCTTTCCCCGCGTCGGGACCGGCCTCGGCGGGACCACGGCGGGCGGCGCGGGCCCGGGCGGGGCCGGCGCCGCGGGCGCCGCCATCGTGGAGCTCGGGATCACCCTGATCGGCGGCAACAGCGGCGGTGGAGGCGCTGCGGGCCACGCCGTCGCGGGCGGGGCGGGCGGCGCAGGCTCCGCCCCGGGCGGCGCGGGCGGGGGAGGAGGCGCAGGCCGCAACGGCCTGTCCTCGGGGAAAGGCGGAAACGGCGCCCGCGGCGAGGCTTGGGTCGTCTCGATGGCGTGACGGACGACGGGCGTTTCCGCCCCGACAACCCGCTGCGGCAGCGGTTCGACGCCGACGTCGCCAGACATGCGGCCGCGCGGACGCCGCACGCTCCGCCCGCGGCGCGCCGCAGGCAGGAAGTGAGCGCTGATCTCTGGAGTCTCTTAGGCTCGCCGTGCTAGCACTCGCTCAGCGATACAGGCGAGAGGCGCGGATGCTTGCTACAAGTGAACTGATCACGTTCTTGCAGGGCGAGCCGTGGAACAACCTGACCTACGTCGCGCCCCCGCCGGCGCGGGACGTCGTCGGGATGTCGGATCCGATCGAGCGCAAGCTGCTGTCGTGGCTGACGTCCGCGCTCTACGCCGGAGTCGGCGAGATCGTGGAGCTCGGCACGTTCCTCGGTGCCTCCTCGGTCTCTCTCGCATCGGGCCTTCAGAGCAATCCGCACCTGAGGCCGGAACAAAAATCCAAGAGGATCAACGTTTTCGACCAGTTCAAGGGAACGTTCGAGAGCGACTACATCACCAAATACACGAAGTTCACCCTGGACGAGGACGGAGGGTTCCTCGGCATCCACGCCGCCCAGACGGCGGCGTTCAAAGACTATCTGAAGGTGACCAAGGCCAACGTCAGTCACGTGACCTGGGACGGCCGTCCCATCGAGCTGCTCTATGTCGACGTCATGAAGGACCCGTTCGTCACGGCGAACGTGGTGCGTCAGTTCTTCCCGAGCCTCGACGTCGGCTCCATCCTGATCATGCAGGACTACCTGTTCCACACGCTGCCTTACAGTGTGGTCGTGATGGAGTATTTCGAGGAGTACTTTACGCGAGGGGGAGACACCGGGCGCGGCAACGTCATCTTCGTCTGCCATAAGAAAGTTCCGGCGACCATGACGGCGGAGTTCACCTGGCTTGGCATGACGAGAGACCAGAGACTCCATTATCTGATGCAGGCCATGTCCAAGCAGCGGACGCATCTGCACCGCGAGTTCGTCGCGCACCTGATCAGCGATTTCGTGACCGGCAAATACACCTGAAGCCTGGACGAGCCGCCGATCGGCGGCGGCTCGTCCGGTTGACGCCGGCGACGTCGCTTCGCCCCTGATCCAGCCCGCCCTCCAGGCGGGCTTTTTCGTGCCCGGAGATCCGACATGATCGACGACCGCTCCCTGCAGCGGGCGCTTGCGCTCGCGCGCGCCTATGACGGCGCGATCGACGGAATGGCGGGTCCGAAGACCCGCGCCGCCATCCGGCTGTTCGTCGCGGGCCGCGTCGGAGCCGGCCGGACCGCGCGCTGGGGCGAGGCGCGGCTGCGCGTCGCGGCCGAGCAGGCCGTCCTCGCCGACCTCGGCTTCTATCCCGCGTCGTCGGTGATCGACGGCCTCGTCGGCCCGAACACCCGCGACGCCTGGGAGCGCTGGCAGAACGCCCAACGCGGCGGCGACGCCGCGCCAGCCCTCGCCGCGCTGCTCGGTCCGACGGGCTCGGCGCCCGCCGGCGCGCCGGCCTGGCCCGCCCAGAGCGGCGCGGCGCGCTTCTTCGGCGCGGTCGGGACCGGGCAGACGCTGCTCGCGCTGCCTTATCCGATGCGCCTCGCCTGGGACCGGACGGTCGTGGTGACCCGCGTCTCGCTCCATCTGAAAGTCGCGGCGAGCGCCGGCCGCGTGCTGGCCCGCGTCAAGGACCACTATGGCGAGGCCCGCATCCGCGAGCTCGGGCTCGATCTGTTCGGCGGAGCGCTGAACGTCCGGAAGATGCGCGGCGGCTCCGCCTGGTCGATGCACGCCTATGGCGCCGCGATCGATTTCGACCCCGAGCGCAACCCGCTCCGCTCCGGCCGTGACAAGGCGAGGCTCGCCCGCCCCGACGCCGCGCGCTTCTGGGAGTTCTGGGAGGCGGAAGGCTGGGTCAGCCTCGGCCGCGCGCGGAACTACGACTGGATGCACGTCCAGGCGGTCCGGCTGTAGCGCCGCGGCCCGCCGTCCTTCGCCCCTGCCATTTCAAACTTCCGGAGACCGAGATGTCCCCTCGATCGATCACCCGACCGAAGCTCGAAAACGCCATCGTCGACGCCGCCGCCGGCGTCATCCGCGAGGCGGCGCTGGCGGGAGCCGCCACCCCCGGCGCGGCGCTCGCCACCGCCCGCCGGGTCGCCGACGACGTGGTCGCCGACCCGCGCATCGCGCCGGCTCTCGAGCCCGTCCGCCGCTTCGAAAGCCAGACGCTGCGCGGCATCGCCGCGGCCGCGGGCGCGCCGTTGCTGGTCGCGCTGGGACGGCTTGCCGGAGTCGAGCTCGCCGAGGGCGACGCCGCGACGGTGGTCGCGACCCTCGTGTCGCTGATCGGCGCGGCCTACGCATGGTACGGGCGCGAGACCACGACCCGGCCGCTCGCCTGAGGAGACGCCGATGACGGCCCCGCTCCGCCGCGATCCGGCGGCCTATGACCGCGACGACGCCAAGCTCGCGGCGCTCGAACAGCGGGTCTACGGCCTCGAGCGCGGCGTGCAGGATCTCAACCAGCTCTTCACCGGCCGGATCGGCGAGGTGTCGGCGCAGCTCGCAGGCCTGTCGGCGCGGCTCGACGACCGGTCGCGCACGCCTTGGGGCACGATCGTGTCGGCCATGGGCGTCGTGCTCGCGATCGTGATCGCAGGCGGCCAGCTTGCGAAAACGCCGGTGGTGGACGCGATCTTCCGGCTGGAGCGGGACACGGCGACCCTTGGCCAGACCATGACGCCGCTCGCGACGTTCTCCGACTTCAAGGGAACCTACGAGAGCAACCGCCTCGTCCTGCGGCAGGACAACGAGGCGCGCTTCGCGCGGCTCGACGCCGCGCTCAAGGCCCTGGAGGCGCAGGCGCGCGAGGCGCAAGGCCAGGTCGTGCCGCGCGGCGAGCATCAGGAGCGCTGGCGCTCGCAGGACCTCGCTGTCGCCGGCGCGCAGCGCCAGATCGACGACCTCAAACAGGCGCTCGGGTCGATCTATGGCGCGCGCGACGTGATCATCGACCTGCGCGAACGGCTCGACCGCGTCGAGCGGATGCGCCTCCCGAACGGCAGGTGAGACGGTCGCCGGCGTTGCGCGGGCCGTATGAGCGCCTAGTTTGCAAAGCATGACGATGCGCGTCGGACGGACCACACCGGGCATTCATCGCGGGTTCAGCGCGACCATGGCAGCCTCGAGCGTATGAACTGGAGGCTTTTCATCGCGTGGAGCGCGCTCGCGGCGCTCGCCGCGCCGGCCACGTCCGCCTTGGCGCAGGAGGGCGCCGTTCTCGTCGTGCAGAATGGCGGCCCGTTCGACATGCCTCAGCCGATGGTCCCGATCGATCGCGCGCCGCCTCCTGCCGTAGCGCCCCCGCCGCCGAACGTCGAGGCGCAGGCGCGCGAGCCGGGCGACGCGAACCGCCCGGGGTCCCGCGACGATCGTGACGGGCTGGAGCGCGCACGCGCGGCGGCCCGCGCCGTTGGCGAAGGCGAAGGCGATCTCGACCGCGCCCGCGCGGCGGCGCGGGCCGCCGAACCGCCGCGCGCCCCGCCTCCGACCGCGCCGCGGTCCCCCGGCGCGATCGGCGGCAAGGACTGCCTGTCGGGCCGCGAGGCGCGCGGCGCGATCTCCGCCAAACGCGCCGTGACGCTCGCGCAGGCCGTGCGCTCGGCGCGGGACGCCTGGGACGGCGAGGTCATCGACTACAAGCTCTGCACCTATGACGGCGCGCTCGCCTACGAGCTCACTTTGCTGAACGGCGACGGCAAGGTCGCCCGCGTTCGGGTCGAGGCTGTCAACGGCAAGCTGGTCGGCGTCCGGTGAGGCGGGCTGCGGCGGAACGCGGGACGCGGCGCGCGCGGCGTGGCAAGATCGCCGGCCGAGCCCGCTAGAGCACCCGACCCATGCGCCTTCTCGTCGTCGAAGACGATCCCGACCTCAACCGCCAGATCGTGACCGCGCTGACCGAGGCCGGCTACGCCGTCGATCGCGCCTTCGACGGCGAGGAAGGTCATTTCCTCGGCGACACCGAGCCCTACGACGCGATCGTGCTCGACATCGGTCTGCCGAAGATGGACGGCATCTCCGTGCTCGAGGAATGGCGGCGCGGCGGCAAGACCACGCCGGTGCTAATCCTCACCGCGCGTGATCGCTGGTCGGACAAGGTGCAGGGCTTCGACGCCGGCGCCGACGACTATGTCGCGAAGCCCTTCCACATGGAGGAGGTGCTGGCGCGGCTTCGGGCTCTGCTCCGGCGCGCGAGCGGCCACGCCTCCAACGAGCTGCTGTGCGGGCCCGTGCGGCTGGACACGCGGGCCGGCCGCGTCACCGTCGACGGCCACGCCATCAAGCTGACGAGCCACGAGTACCGCCTGCTCGCCTATCTCATGCATCAGCAGGGGCGGGTGGTGTCGCGCACCGAGCTCGTCGAGCATCTTTACGATCAGGACTTCGACCGGGACTCCAACACGATCGAGGTGTTCGTCGGCCGCCTGCGCAAGAAGCTCGGCTCCGAAATCATCCAGACCGTCCGCGGGCTCGGCTACCTGCTCGCGGCCCCCGAGGACGCGTGAGCGCGACCGCGGAGCGGCCGGACGGGGGCCCTCCGGTCGGCGCGTCCGCCGCCGCCTCCTCGCCGCGCGACCCGACGGCCGAGACGGCGCGGCCGCCCGCCAAGGCCGCGTCGATTGCGGTCCGGCTGTTCAGCTCCGCGGCTCTCTGGACCACGGCGACCTTGCTCATCGGCGGCGTGACGCTCTCCTCCTATTACACCCGCTCGGTCGAGCGCGGCTTCGACCAGCGGCTGCACGTCTATCTCAAGACGCTGGTCGCGGGCGTCGCCGACGGAACCTTCAGCCGCGACGATCCGGGCTCCTTCGGCGAGCCGCGCTTCGACCTGCCGCTCAGCGGCTGGTACTGGCAGATCACGCGGCTCGACAAGGAGCCGACGGAATCGACCACGTCCAAGTCGCTGTTCGAGGAGGAGCTTCCCCGGCTCGCCGATCTCGGCGTCAAGGAGACGGTCGTCGGAACGCGCGAGGGCTACGCGGCGGGTCCTGAGCGACGACGGCTTCGGATCGTCGAGCGCACGGTCGATCTCGGGCCGGACGGCCGCTACCTCATCGCCATCGGCGGCGCGGCGGGCGAGATCGACAAGGACATCGCCGATTTCAACGTCACGCTGCTGATCAGCTTCCTCCTGCTCGGCCTCGGACTCGTGGTGGCGACGGGCTTTCAGGTCCGCTTCGGCCTTCGGCCGCTTGCCCGCATCCGCGCCCAGCTCGTCGAAATCCGGCAGGGCGGCCGCTCACGCCTCGACGGCGCGTTCCCGCAGGAGATCGCGCCGCTCGCGGGCGAGCTCAACGCGCTGCTCGACGTCAACCGCGAGATCGTCGAGCGCGCCAAGACGCATGTCGGCAATCTCGCCCATGGGCTGAAGACGCCGCTGTCGGTGATCGCCAACGAGGCCGACGCCGGCGAGGGCGCCTTCGCCGCCAAGGTGCGGGAGCAGGCGGTGCTGATGCGCCGGCAGATCGACCATCATCTCGAGCGGGCCCGGCTGTCGGCCGGCGTCGCGCTCGCCGGCGACACGACGCCGGTGAAGCCGGTGGTCGAGGCGCTCGCGCGCACCATGGAGAAGGTCTACCGCACCCGCGATCTCGCGATCGCCGTGGAGGCGACCGAGGATCTGCGCTTCCGCGGCGAGCGGCAGGACCTCGAGGAGATGGTCGGCAACCTCGTCGACAACGCCTGCAAATGGGCGAAGGGACGCGTCGCCATCTCGGCCGCGCCCTACGGCCCCGCGACCGGCCCGAACGGACGGCCGCAGCTGCGGGTGCTGGTCGACGACGATGGGCCCGGCCTCACCCCCGAGCAGAGCGCCGAGGTGCTCGCCCGCGGCAAGCGGCTCGACGAGACCAAGCCGGGCTCCGGACTGGGGCTGGCGATCGTGAGCGAACTCGCCGCGATGTATGGCGGCCGGCTCGCGCTCGCCAAGGCGCCCGAGGGCGGCCTGCGCTGCGACCTCACGCTGCCCGGCGTCTGACGCCGCGGAACCGCCGGCTCGCCTCCAAGCTTTCGCCGAATTCCGGCGGCCTTCTCCCTGCGATCGCCGAATCGGCCATGGGGTCGGCCGCGGCGGGACAGGGGGATTCCAATGCGTAGAACCAAACTGGCGGCCGTCGCGGCCGTGTGCGGCCTCGCGGCCAGTCTTGCGGCCTGCGGACCGGGCCGCGAAGGCGAAGGGTTCGGCACGGTCGCAGGCGCGGTCGGCGGCGGGCTGATCGGCAACGCGGTCGGCGGCCATGGCGGCAGCCGGGTGGCGGCGACCGTGATCGGCGCCGGCGTCGGCGGCCTGCTCGGCAACCGGATCGGGGCGGCCATGGACGACGACGCTCGCCTTCGCGCCGAGGAGGCCGAGTACGACGCGCTCGAGCGCGGCGACGAAGGCCGGCCCTATGAGTGGCGGTCGCGGGAGTACCGCGGCACGGTGGTCGTCGGCCCGACCTATGTGCGACGCGACTATGAGCGCTGCCGGACCTTCGAACGGCGGATCTTCCGGCCGAACGGCCAGGTCGTCGTCGAGCGCGGCCGGTCCTGCCGCGGCCCGCGCGGCCGCTGGGTCCCGATCGACTGAGGCTCAGCCCTGCCGGAAGCCGGACCGCGCCGCGAGCAGACCGAGCGTCGCGCGACCGGGAGACGGCGGGGCCAGAGGCGGCTGGCGGCCGGCGGCTTCCGCGCCGAGCACGACGGCGAAGGCTTCGGCCGCGAGGTCGGCCGACAGCCGGCCGCCGTCGGGTCCGAGCCCGAGGCCGAGCCGCCGCGCGAGCGCCATCGGGCCGCTGGCGCCGGCGCGCACGGCGTCGGAGAGGTCGGCGCAGGTGACGTCCGCCGCGATGTCGACGAAGGCCGCAGAGGCGGTCGCCGGCGAGATGCGGGCGAGATAGGCGGCGATCGGCTCGTCGGCTTCGTCGCGCGGCGCCTCGACCCTCGGCGCCTCGACGTCGACCGCGGCGCCGAGGCGGGACGCGGCGGCGACGCCCGCCGCCCAGCCGTTCGCGACGGCGTCGGCCGCGCCGGCCCCCGACCGCGCCTCGAACAGACCATGCTCCTCCCCGAGGCCTGACCTGCGAGCGAGCTCGTCACGCGGCGCGAAGCCTCCGGACACGACGAGCGCGTCGGCCGGGATCACGCGCGCGCCGACGCTCGCGCCTTCGCCGAAGCGGTTTTCCACCCTGACCCCGGTGAGGCGCTGCGCGCCGGCGTCGAACTCCACGCCGGCGACCATTGTGGCGAAACTGAGCGCGACGCCCCGCGCTTTGGCCATGTCGACGGCGGGTCCTTGCGGATCGGGTCGGGAGTCCAGCACCAGCTCGACGGCGACGCCAGCGTCCCGGAGATCGGCGGCCGTGCGGTAGCCGTCGTCGGAGGCGGTCGCGACCACGACGCGCCCTCCCGGCGCGACCGCATGGCGCCGGAGCAGCGCCCGCGCGGCGCCGGACAGCATGACGCCCGGTCGGTCGTTGTCCGGAAAGACCAGAGGCCGCTCGCGCGATCCCGTCGCGAGCACGACCACTTTCGCCGCGAACAGCTTCAGCGACCGACGGTCCGGCCGACGCGGGTCTGCGGCTTCGAGGGCGGTGACCGTCCCGTCGGGGTCGACGGCGACCGCCACGGCGCCGAGCGCGAGCGCGCCGCGATCGCGCAGCGCGTCCGCGCGGCCCTGCGCCCAGGCGGCGAGAGGCAGGCCGTCGACCGTTCCCTCATGGAGGTCGGCGACGCCGCCGGCGCGGGCATCCGCCTCGATCACCCGCACCTCGAGGCCCGCCGCGCGGAGGGCGGAGGCCGCGGCGAGTCCCGCGAGGCCCGCGCCGATGACCGCCACGTCGCATGTCTCGATGCGCGCGCCGTCGAGCGCCTCCGCGATCGCCGCGCGCGGCGCCGGCAGCGGGACGTGCCGGCGCAGGCGTTCGAGCGCCCGCTGGGGGATGGGCAGCGTCCGCCGCTCGGCGCGCGACGCGGCCGCGAGCTGGGCGATGAGCCGCCGCGTCGCCGAATCGACCGGGCGAGCGCTCATGCCCTCGCGCACCGCTATGCGCTCCGCGGCCGCGATCACGGAGCGCGGGCCGACGTCGAGCGCGACCTGGGCCGCCGTCTCGAGACCGATCGCCATCAGCCCCCGCGGCCGGCCGAGGTCGAGGCTTCGTCCGAGCACGGACACGCCGTTGGCGAGCAGCGCGCTCGCGAGCGTGTCCCCCTGAAGGCCGGAGAGCGCCTTGCCGGCGAAGCGGAAGCCCACGGGCTCGTCGCGGTCGACGCGCGCGCCGAAGCGGCCGGGCGCGGACCGGGCGAGACGCCGCGGACCGCTTGCGGGCGGCGCGTCCGGGCCCGACGGGCTCATGGCGTCGTCTCCCGCTCGCGGATCGGCGCGCGCCGCGTCGGCGCGTAAGGGTCGAAGGCCGGGTCCGGCGTCCGTCCGGCGAGCAGCGTGGCGAGGTGCTTCGCCGCCGGCAGCGCGGCGGACAGCGCCTCGCGGCCGAAGCCGAGCGAGAGCCACAGCCCCTCGATCTCGGCCGCGCCCACCTGCGAGCGGCCGTCGACGCCGGTCCACACCGTCACCGGCTCCTCGCCGACGACCGCGAGCCGGGCGAAGGAGGGCGCAAGCGCCACCAGCCGCCGGGCCAGCGCGTCGTCGCCGACCGGGCCGGAGGCGATGATCGCGCCGGACAGGTCGCGCGCCACCGTCACGTCGTCGATCACGAGCGCGGGGCCGATCGACGGCGCGTCGGGCTCCGTGGTCAGGATCAGGCGCTCCTCGCGCTTCAGCGAGAGCCGGCCTTTGCCCTCGCGCACCAGTCGGATGGCGGAGAGATCGTCGGACAGCACGACGGAGCGCGCCCGGATCGTCCGGTCGGCGAGGCGCACGCCCGTGACTTTCGGACCGTCGCGCTCCAGCGCCTCGACCAGCGTGGAGTCCACCAGCTCGGCGCCGGCGGCGGCCGCGTCGTCGGCGATCGCGAAGGCGAGCGCGTCGACGTCGACGGTCACGGCGGAGGCGTCGTGAAGCGCCGCGGCGAGGCCCGACCCGTCCGCGACCGGCGGGCTCAGCGCCGCGACCTCGCGCGGCGGGACCATCCAGGCGTCCACCCCGATCGCCTTGGCGCGAAGCCCGACCTCCGTGAGGGTTTCGATCTCATGCGGTCGGTCGGCGATCGTAAGGCAGCCCGAACGCTCCCAGTCGACCGCGAGCGGCAGTTTGCGCGCGAGCTTCACCATGCGTTTGGGTCCGGCGCGATGCGCCGCCATGCGCAGCGGATCGACATGGGCGGACCGCGCCACGGGCCAGGCGCGCTCCTCGGCGGCCCCCGCGATCTCGCCCGGAGCGATCAGCGCGACGCTCGTCCCGTGGCGCGCGCAGGCCCGCGCCAGCGCGAGCGCGCGGACGCCGCCGCCGACCACGACGAGGTCATACGCGTCGCGCGTCAGGGCGCGGAGCCGGGGGTCGAAGGCCGGAGCGCGCGATCGGCCGAACGCTCCGAAAGGCCAGGGCAGAGCCATGCGTGGGAACAATGGGCCTTCGCCGAAAAGGTGATGAAGCGCAGATGCGCGGCGTTCTATAATGCCTATAAAGCGCTGCGACGCGTCGGGCAGCCCGCGCGACGGCTTTTTCGCCCCTCACGCGCCTTTGCGCCACAATCGGATGTTTCTCGATCCCGTGATGTCCTTCGACGCCGCACGACTTCGCCGACCTGAGCCGCCGTCCGGGACGCCGGCGCGTTGACCGCGCTCTGGATCATATTCGCCGCGATGACCGCCGCGGCCGTGTTCGTCGTGCTCGCCACGCTGGCGCGCGGCCGGACGGCCGCCGTCGACGCCTCCGAGGCCGACGTCGCGGTCTATCGCGACCAGCTCGACGAGATCGCGCGCGACCGCGACCGCGGCCTGATCGGCGCGGCGGAAGCCGACAGCGCGCGCGCCGAGGTGGCGCGCCGCCTGTTCGCGGCGACCGGTCGCGACGGCGAGCCAGGCTCGCGCGCCGACGGCGCGACGGCGCGGCGCAGGATCGCGGCCGTCGTCGCGCTCGTCGGCGTGCCGCTGATCGCGCTCGGGGGGTACGCCGCGATCGGCCAGCCCGAGATGCCGGACATGCCGCTCGCCGGCCGCACGAGCGGGAAATTGGACGCCTCGAACCTTCAGGATCTGGCGACTCGCGTCGAAGCGGCGCTCGCCAAGAACCCGAGCGACGGGCGCGGCTGGGCGGCGGTCGCCCCCATCTATATGCGTCTCGACCGCCCCGACGAGGCGGCGCAGGCCTTCGCCAACGCGATCCGCCTGCTCGGCTCGACGCCGGAACGCGAAGCCGACCGCGGCGAGGCGCTGATCGCGGCGGCCGACGGCGTCGTGACCGCCGACGCCCGGCAAGCGCTGGAGCGCTCCGTGCAGGGCGAGGAGCCCTCCGTGAAGGGCGCGTTCTATCTCGCCCGCGGCGCCTGGCAGGACGGCGACCTCAAGGGCGCCGTCGCCCGGCTGAAGGCCCTGCTCGACAAGGCGCCGGCCGACGCCCCGTATCGCGACGCGGTGAAGGACGAACTGCAGCGCCTCGCCGAAGTCCCGGCGATGCCGATGCCGGAGGCGACGCCGGACGTCGCGAAGAAGACTCCGGAGGAGCGGGCCGCGATGATCCGCTCGATGGTCGACGGGCTCGGCGACCGCCTGGCGGCGCAGGGCGGCGACGTCGGCGAGTGGCTGCGCCTGGTCCGGGCGCGCGCCGCGCTCGGCGACGCCGCGAAGGCGAAAGCAGATCTCAACGCGGCGCGGGCCAAGTTCTCCGGCGACGTTCGGGCCGCGGCGCGGCTCGACGCGCTGGCGGCCGGACTTGGTCTCGAAGGGCCGGGCGCGTAAAGGGTAGCGACATGACGATCGACGCCGGCTCCTCCGCCTTTCCCACGCCGCGCCGCCGCGCCAGCGCCCGCAAGCGGCGCCGGC
Source organism: Hansschlegelia sp. KR7-227 (assembly GCF_049446035.1). Lineage (NCBI taxonomy): Bacteria > Pseudomonadati > Pseudomonadota > Alphaproteobacteria > Hyphomicrobiales > Methylopilaceae > Hansschlegelia > Hansschlegelia sp. KR7-227. The sequence goes on along the minus strand of NZ_JBMSEA010000001.1, from coordinate 1,746,474 downwards.
TCGCGATGCTCGGCCTGATCGGGATCGTTCTGGTCGCCGCCGTCGCGCTGATCCTGAATGCGTTCAATGACACGCTGGTGTTCTTTCGCACGCCGAGCGAGATCGTCGGCCGCGACGCGGGGTCGGGCGTCCGGATGCGTCTCGGCGGGCTCGTCAAGGAAGGCTCTATCGTTCATGAGGGAACGACCGTGCGCTTCGTCGTAACGGACATGAAGGCCGAGATGCCCGTGACTTACACCGGTCTGCTGCCGGACCTGTTCCGTGAGAAGCAGGGCGTGGTGACCGAAGGGGCGATGGGCCAGGACGGCGTCTTCAAGGCCGACAGCGTGCTCGCCAAGCATGACGAGAACTACATGCCGAAGGACGTCGCCGACCGCCTCAAGGCGCAGGGCGAATGGCGGCCGGACGGCGCCAAGACGCCGAAGGGCGAGACGCCAAAGAGCGAGACGCCGGAGGGCAAGGCGCCATGATCGCCGAGACCGGACATTACGCGCTCGTCCTCGCGCTCGCGCTCGCGATCCTGCAGTCGACGTTGCCGCTGTGGGGCGCGCGCCGGCGCGACGCGGCGCTGATGGCGCTCGCAAGCCCGCTCGCGGTCGCGCAGTTCGTGCTGGTCGGCGGCGCCTTCGCGGCGCTGACCCACGCTTACGTCACGTCCGACTTCTCGCTGCTCAACGTGGTCGAGAACTCGCATTCGGCGAAGCCGCTGATCTACAAGATCTCCGGCGTGTGGGGGAACCATGAGGGCTCCCTGCTGCTCTGGGTGCTGATCCTGGTGCTGTTCGGCGCGCTGGTCGCGCTGTTCGGACGCAATTTGCCGGACCGGCTGAAGGCCGACGTGCTGGCCGTTCAGGCGATGATCTCGACGGCGTTCCTGCTGTTCGTGCTGGGGACGTCCAATCCCTTCGCCCGCGTCGTCCAGGCGCCGCTCGAAGGGCAGGACCTCAACCCGCTGCTGCAGGACCCCGGCCTCGCGATCCACCCGCCGCTGCTTTATCTCGGCTATGTCGGCTTCTCGATGGCGTTCTCCTTCGCGGTGGCCGCGCTGATCGAGGGGCGCGTCGACGCGGCCTGGGCGCGCTGGGTGCGGCCCTGGACGCTGATGGCCTGGTGCTTCCTCACGCTCGGCATCGCGATGGGCTCGTATTGGGCCTATTACGAGCTCGGCTGGGGCGGCTTCTGGTTCTGGGACCCGGTCGAGAATGCCTCGCTGATGCCCTGGCTCTCCGGCACCGCGCTGCTGCACTCGGCGGTGGTGATGGAGAAGCGCGAGGCGCTCAAGGTCTGGACCATCCTGCTCGCGCTGCTGACCTTCGCGCTGTCGCTGCTCGGCACCTTCCTCGTGCGCTCGGGCGTGCTGACCTCGGTGCACGCCTTCGCGGTCGACCCCGAACGCGGCGTCGCGATCCTCGCCATCCTCACCGTCTTCGTCGGCGGCAGCCTCGCGCTCTACGCCTTCCGCGCGCCGGTCCTGAAGCAGGGCGGCATCTTCGCGCCGGTGAGCCGCGAGGGCGCGCTGGTCGTCAACAACATCTTCCTGACGGCGGCCTGCGCGGCGGTGTTCGTGGGCACGCTCTATCCGCTCGCTCTGGAGGCGGCGACCGGCGAAAAGATTTCGGTCGGCGAGCCGTTCTTCAACGCGACCGTCGGCCCGACCATGCTGCCGGTCTTCCTGCTGATGCCGCTCGCGCCGCTGCTCGCCTGGAAGCGCGGCGACGCGCTGCGGGCCGCGCAAGGGGTGATCTGGGCGTTCGGCGCGGCGATCCTCGGCACGGCGCTCGTCGCCGGCTTCGTCCGCGGCGGTCCGACGCTGGCGCCGATCGGCGTCGGGATCGCGCTGTTCACGATCGTCGGCGCCTTCGCCGAGATCGCCGAGCGCACGAAACTGTTCCGCGCGCCGCCGGCGGAGAGCCTGCGGCGCGCGAAGGGGCTGCCGACCTCCTCCTGGGGCGGGGCGCTGGCGCATGCCGGCATGGGCGTGACGTTGCTCGGAATCGTCGGCGCGACCGCCTGGTCGAGCGAGGCGGTCGTGGCGCTGAAGCCCGGCGACACGGTCCCGCTGTCCGGCTTCGAGGTGACGTTCGACGGCGCCCAGGCGCGCAACGGGCCGAACTACCGGGCGACCGCCGCCCATCTCACCCTGCGCAAGAACGGCGAGATCGTCGCCGCCGTCGAGCCGGCGCGGCGGTTCTATCTCGCCCGCCGGCAGGACATCGCGGAATCCGGCATCGCGACCTTCGGCGTCTCGCAGTTCTACGCGGCGACCGCCGAGGCGCGGACCGACGGCGCGACCGGCTTCAGGCTGCAGTACAAGCCTCTGGTGCTGCTGATCTGGCTCGGCGCGGTCGTGATGGCGCTTGGCGGATGCCTGTCGCTCGCCGACCGGCGCCTGCGCGTGGGCGCTCCCCGGAAGGCCGCCCGTCCGTCGCCTGCGATGCAGCCGGCGGAATGAGCCGCGTCGTCCTCCTCTTCGCCGCGCTGCTGGCGGTGCTCGCCGGGCCGGCGCTGGCCGTGCAGCCGGGCGAGCAGCTCGCCGACCCCAAGCTCGAGGCCCGCGCCCGCGGGCTCGGCGAAGAGCTGCGCTGCATGGTCTGCCAGAACCAGTCGATCGACGATTCCAACGCGCCGCTCGCGAAAGATTTACGCCTGCTGGTGCGCGAGCGCGTCGCGAAGGGCGACAGCGACGAGGCGGTGCTGTCGTTCCTGGTCGAGCGCTACGGCGAGTTCGTGCTGCTGCGCCCGCGCTTCCGCGGAGAGACCCTTGTGCTCTGGCTGCTCGCGCCGGGCGTTCTTGTCCTGGGGCTCGGCGGGTACCTGGTCTGGGCGATGCGCGCGCGCCGCCGCGCCGCGCCGGCGGACGGGCTGACGGAGGAGGAGCGCGTCCGCCTCGAGGCGCTGCTGGGCCCGGACGGGACGGACCCGAAAACGGTCTGAGCGGGGTTTCGCCGAAAGGCTTGCGGCGAAACGGCGCCGCGGCTTACCGATATTTCATCGCTCAGCCAGCGGCCGGTAAGGCCGGACCGGTGAATGTCTCCGGCGAACCCCCATATGGGGCACAGGATTTCCGCTGGGAGACTGAACCGACATGACGAACGACAAACCCACGCCTAACAGCGCCGGCGGGTTTCTGGCCCGGCGCCGCAAGACGGTGATCGCGTCAGCGCTCGCGCTCGGCGTCGCCGGCGCGCTCGGAGCCGGCGCGTTCACCACCGGCGTCACGCCGGCGCTCGCTGAATCCTCCGCCATCCAGCCGCAGGCCGCTCCGGCGCTGCCGAGCTTCGCGGACGTCGTGGACCGCGTGAAGCCCGCCGTCGTCAGCGTGCGGGTGAAGAACGTCGCCACCGACGACGAGGAGACCGCGCAGGGCCCCGGCGGGCCGGGCGGCGCGATCCCGGGCATTCCGGGCCTCGACCGTCTGCCCGACGACCACCCGCTGAAGAAGTTCTTCAAGGAGTTCGGCCAGCGCGGCGGTCCCGGCGGTCCGGGAGGACCCGGCATGCCCGGTCAGCGGCCGCGGCTTGGCATGAGCCAGGGCTCCGGCTTCTTCATCTCCGGCGACGGCTATGTCGTGACCAACAACCATGTCGTGCAGGGCGCGAAGGAAGTCGAGCTCGCGCAGGACGACGACACGACCTTCAAGGCGAAGGTCATCGGCACCGATCCGCGCACCGATCTCGCGCTGCTTAAGGTCGAGAGCGATCGCAAGGACTTCCCTTACGTGAAGTTCGCAGGCCCTGAGGGCCCGCGCGTCGGCGACTGGGTGGTCGCGGTCGGCAATCCGTTCGGCCTCGGCGGCTCGGTGACGGCGGGCATCGTCTCGGCCCGCGGCCGCGACATCGGCGCCGGACCGTATGACGACTTCCTGCAGATCGACGCGGCGGTGAACCGCGGCAATTCCGGCGGCCCGACCTTCAACCTCAAGGGCGAGGTCGTCGGCGTGAACACCGCGATCTACTCGCCGTCGGGCGGCAATGTCGGCATCGCCTTCTCGATCCCCTCCGAGGTCGCGACCGACATCGTCGAGAAGCTCAAGACCGGCAACAAGATCGCCCGCGGCTACATCGGCGTGCAGATCCAGCCGGTCACCGACGAGATCGCGGAAAGCCTCGGCCTCAAGAAGGCCCAAGGCGCGCTCGTCGCGGAAGCCCAGAAGGGCACGCCCGGCGAGAAGGCGGGCCTCAAATCCGGCGACACGATCATCAAGGTCGACGGCGAGGAGATCGAGAGCGCCCGCGCGCTGTCGCGCAAGATCGCCTCGATGGATCCGGGCAAGCCGGTCACGCTGACGATCTGGCGCGACGGCCGCGAGGAGACCAAGGAGCTCAAGCTCGGCACCTTGCCGGACGAGCCCAAGCAGGCCTCGCTCAACCAGGGCGACGAGGACTCCGACTCGAAGGGCTCGGCCAAGGTCAAGCTCGGCATCGAGGTGACCCCGGCCGCCCGCATGGCCGGCGCCGGCGACCAGGGCCTGGTCGTGACCGACGTCGACACCGACGGCGCCGCCGCCGGCAAGCTCGAGCAGGGCGACGTGATCCTGCGCGTGGGAGGCAAGGCGGTGTCTTCGGTCTCCGACGTGACCGGACAGCTCGACGCGGCGCAGAAGGACGGCAAGAAGGCCGTGCTGCTCCTCGTCAAGCGCGCCGACGCCACCCGCTTCGTGGCGATCGAGATCGGCAAGGGCTGACGCACAGCCCTTCGCCGAGGGGTCCGATCCCGCGCCGACCCCCCGCGGCGCGCCGGACCTCTGGTGCGAGCGGCGGACGGTCTTCCCCCACCGTCCGCCGTTCCGCGCGCTTCGCGCTCCCCGCCGAGGTCGTCTCCCTCGCCTCGGCCGGGGAGGCGCGTCGAACCAGTTCGCCTTCCCAAAGCTCATCCTGCCGCTCGGCCGCTTGCCGAGGATCGAGAGGCGCGTCATGACGTCGTCGATGAAGCTGCTGATCGTCGAGGACGACCGCGAGGCCGCGGCCTATGTCGTCAAGGCCTTCGCCGAAGCGGGCCACGTCGCGGACCACGCCGCGGACGGGCTCGACGGCTATGCGCTCGCGACCGGATCGACTTACGACGTGCTCGTGGTCGACCGCATGCTGCCGAAGCTCGACGGGCTGTCGCTGATCGGCCGTCTCCGCGCCGAGGGCGCCAAGACGCCGGTGCTGATCCTCTCGGCGCTCGGCCAGGTCGACGACCGCGTGCAGGGCCTCAGGGCCGGCGGCGACGACTACCTGACCAAGCCCTACGCCTTCGCCGAACTGCTCGCCCGCGTCGAGGCGCTGTCGCGGCGCGGCGGTCCGGCCACCGCCGAGACCGTCTACCGCGTCGCCGATCTCGAGCTCGACCGGCTGTCGCACACGGTGACGCGCGGCGGACAGGACATCCCGCTCCAGCCGCGCGAGTTCCGCCTGCTCGAATACCTTATGCGCAACGCCGGCCAGGTGGTCACGCGCACCATGTTGCTCGAGCACGTCTGGGACTATCATTTCGATCCGCAGACCAACGTGATCGACGTCCATGTCTCCCGCCTGCGCTCGAAGATCGACAAGGGCTTCGACAAGCCGCTGCTGCACACCGTGCGCGGCGCGGGATACATGATCCGTGACGGCGCTCGGTAAGCTTCTCCGCACCACCGCCTTCAGGCTGGCGCTCGCCTATCTCGCGGTGTTCGCGGTGCTGACGACGGTCGTGCTGGCCTATGTGTCCTGGCACGCCAACGCGCTGATCGCGGGCCAGCTGAACGCCACCGTCAACGCCGAGATCACCGGCCTCGCCGAGCAGTACCGCCAGGGCGGCATCCGTAAGCTCGTCGCCGTGGTCGACGAACGCTCGAACCGCTCGGCCGGCGGCTCGCTCTATCTGCTGACGACCTTCACAGGCGACGTGCTGGCCGGCAACGTCGCCGGGCTGCCGGGGTCCTCTCTCGCCGAGGCCGGGGAACGCGAGCTGCCCTATCAGCGCGTCGGCGAGGACGCGACCGCGCCCTATCCGGCGGTCGTGCGCGTCTTCGTGCTGCCGGGAGGCTACCGGCTTCTGGTCGGGCGCGACACCGAGGAGCGCGAGCGCCTGTCCGCCGTCATAGCGAACGCCGTGCAGTGGTCGCTGGCGCTCGTCGTGGTGCTCGGCCTCGCCGGCGGCGTGTTCGTGGCGAAGCGGGTGCTGAAGCGGCTCGACGCGATGACCGAGACCAGCAAGGCGATCATGGCCGGCGACCTGACGGGACGTCTCGCCGTGACCGGCTCCGGCGACGAGTTCGACCGGCTCGCCCAGGCGACCAACGCGATGCTCGACCGCATCAACGAGCTGATGGCCGGGCTGAAGGAGGTCTCCGACAACATCGCCCACGACCTCAAGACGCCGCTCACGCGCCTCCGGAACCGCGCCGAGGCGGCGCTGCGCGACGCCCGCACCGACGAGGACTGGCAGGTCGGCATGGAGCGCGTGATCGCCGAGGCCGACGGCATGATCCGCATCTTCGACGCGCTGCTGCTGATCGCGCGCGCGGAATCCGGGGGCGCCCGCGGCCAGCTCGCCGACATCGACGTCGCCGACGTCGCCCGCACGGTCGTCGAGCTCTACGAGCCCTTGGCCGAGGAGCGGGGCGCGACGCTGAAAGTCGAGGCGCCGGCGCCGGTCGTCGTGCTCGGCAATCGCGAGCTCATCGGGCAGGTGGTCGCGAACCTCGTCGAAAACGCCCTGAACTACGGCGCAGGCGAGGGCGGCGAGGTCACGGTGTCCGCGACGACCGCCGGCCAGGACGCGCTCATCGTCGTGGCCGACCGCGGCCCCGGCATTCCCGCCGCCGACCGCGGGCGCGCCATGGAGCGCTTCGTGCGCCTCGACACCAGCCGCTCGCGGCCGGGCTCGGGGCTTGGACTGGCGCTCGCCGCCGCGGTGGCGCGGCTCCATGGCGGCGCGCTGACGCTCGAGGACAACGCGCCCGGCCTGCGCGCCGTCCTCACTTTGACCCGCGTCGGCAGCGGCGCGCTCGAAGGCCCGCCCGAGCGGCCGCTGCTCGCCGCGCCCGAACGAAAGCCGGAGGAGCGGGCCGCCGCGGAGTAGTGACGCGTCGCCGGTCGGGTTGCCTCCCGCCCGGAGCCGTGGCAAGCCCTGCGCCGGAGCCGCGCATCGCGCGGGCGGACGGGCCGCACGAGCGGCGCGCCCTATCTTGCCGCACCACACACATCTTCGCCTGAGGAGCCGACGTTGGAAAAACGCGAACTCGACCGCGTGCAGAGCTACATGCGCAAGCTCTTTCAGAACCAGACGATCCGGGTGGTCGCGCGCCCTCGCAAGGACGATTCGGCGGAGGTCTATCTCGGCGAGGAGTTCGTGGGCGTCCTGTTCCGGGACGACGAAGACGACGACCTCTCCTACAACTTCCAGATGGCGATCCTGGAAACCGATCTCGAGTGATAGCGCGCCAGACCGGGACGGCCCGCCTCTTGCTGACGGTCAGCAGGAGGTTGCCGCCATGTCCCTCGTCTCCGGCGCCCTGACCGTCGCGCTCGGCTTCTCGATCTCGGGCGCCGCGGCGTCGGGCTTCGAGGCCGTGACCGGCCGTCCCGCGCATTTCGGCCTGCTGCGCGAGCGCAGCATCACGGCGGTCGCGGCCGTGCCTGTGGTGACGCTCGGCGCGGCCTACATCCTGGCGCGCGCTTTGCTGTTCGGTCCGGCCCGTCCGCGCTCCACGCCCATCGCCTTCGTCGGCACCGTCGTTTCCGGCGGCTGGAGCCTGGTGATCGGCGCAGCCGCGCTCGCGGCTTTCATGTGACGGCGACGCGTGAGACCCCGCGGCGCGACCGGGGCCGCGGGGGTGCCGCGCCGGAAGGACGATCACGCGACCGGCGTGGTCGCGCGCTTGACGTTGACCGGCACGCGGAAGCGCTTGGCCTCGGTCGTGTAGCCCTTGGTGAAGACCGTCGACACGAAGACGTGGTCGACGGTGACCGCCGCCGGCGTCACCTGCACGAGCATGTAGCCGCGCTTGCTCTGCTCGGAGTAGATCAGCCGGTCGCTCGGCGACTTCCTCCGGCTGGAGTCCACCAGCACGCCCGAGACGGCTTCCGGCGGGACGCCCAACAGATATTGCTCGAAGCCCGGCGAGCTGACCGAGGAGCCGCCGAACTCGACGCCGACCCGCTCCAGCCCCTTCGCCGTCGGCAGGTTGAGGTGGGCGGTCCAGGCGTTGTGGGAGTCGCCCGTGAGGACCACCGGGTTCTTCGCCGTCGCGAGCGTCTTGAGCATCTCGATCCGCGCCGAGGGGTAGCCGGTCCAGGCGTCGGCCGCGAGCGGGAAGGGCAGGCCGGCCGCGCCGAGCTGACCGAGCTGGGCCGAGAAGCCCGCGCCGAACAACTGGTCGATCACGCCGTTGAACCCGGCCTTCTGCGCCGCGCTCAGCACCCGCGATCCCGCGAGGTCCGGGGCGTTCTGATAGAACATCAGCACCTGGTTGCCGATCAGCTGCCAGGTCTGCGTCGACTCGGCGATCCTGGCCGCGAACCAGTCCTCCTGCGCCTTGCCCATCAAAGTGCGCGTCGAGCCGTTCGGATTAACGTCGACCGGGAACGGTCCTTCGGGCGGCTGGCCGGCATAGGCGGCGACCATCCGGTCGACGGGGAGCTGCTGGTTGCGGCCGGCCTGGCGCGTGTCGATCATGACGAGGCGGGCGAGCGCGCCGAAATCGAACACGCGGTAGAGGTGCTCGGGGGCGCCCGTCGCGGGGTCGACGATGTCGCGATCTTCGGGCTCGCGGATCGGCAGCCATTCGTAGAAGGCGCGGATGCCGGCTGTCTTGCGCGCCCGCCAGCTTCCTTCCGTCTCCGGCTGGTGGTTCTCCGCGCCGTGTTTCCACGCGTCGTTGGTGACTTCGTGGTCGTCCCAAATGTTGATGAAGACGTTCTCGCGGTGGATCTTCTGCAAATCGGAGTCGGTCTTGTAGAGCGCGTGGCGCGCCCGGTACTGATCGAGCAGGACGATCTCATCCTTCGGGAGCAGCTTTGAGTCGCGCGGCTTGGGGACCAGCCCGAGCGCTGCCGCCGGCGAGGTGTAGCCGCCGGGCCCCGGCGCATATTCGTAGATGTAGTCGCCAAGGTGCAGCACGGCGTCGAGATCGTCGTGCTTTGCGGCTTCGCGGTAGACGTTGAAGTAGCCGAGTTCGAAGTTCGAGCACGACAGCACCGCGAATTTCAGCTTGCGGACGCCGTCTTCGGGGAGCGTGCGCGTGCGGCCGACCGGCGAGGCGCCGCCGACGGCCTCGAAGCGGTAGTAGTAGGTCGCGCCGGGCTTCAGCCCGTCGACGTCGATCTTCACGGTGAAGTCGCGGGCGGGCCGCGCCAGCGCCTTGCCGCTCCTGACCACGCGCTTCATGCCCTCATCCTCGGCGACCGCCCATTCCACAGGAATGGCCGTGGAGGCGTTGGGCTTGGTCACGCGCGTCCAGATGATCACCCGGTCGCGCTGCGGATCGCCGCTCGCGACGCCGTGCAGGAACGCGCCGGCTTCGGCCGCTCGCGCGGGGTCGGTGACGGCGAGCGTGACGGACGTCGCGGACACGCCCGCCGCGACGGTCAACTGCAGCGCCGCCCGCCGCGAGATCATGGCCCCCGAAGGCCGTCCTTCGTCTTTGAAGTTCCCCGACATGGCCCGTCCTCTTCCCCTGGAACGCTTCCAGTTACGGCCCACAGGCAACGGCGCCATGACGGCGGCGTGACGCGGAGCGTCAACGACGGGGGACGGCCGCCCGGCGCCGACGGGACGCGCGCTGCGGTCCGTCCGTTTGGCGAGCTTGCCAAGGCGCCAGGGGCTCTTTAAGCCCCTCCACAGACGAACGAACGCCTAGGCGCGCTTGGAATTTCCGCGCGCAAGCAGGTTCGAACGGACGGCCGGGCGCTCGCGTCCCGCCGTGCCGACGGACGAAACCGGGGGATGCGATTTGGCGCTCTATTCGCTCGACGGGGTGAGCCCGCAGACGCCGGCGAACGGCCGCTTCTTCGTCGCGGAGTCGGCGGTCGTGGTCGGACACGTGATCCTCGAGGAGGATTCGAGCGTCTGGTTCGGCTCGGTCCTGCGGGGAGACAACGAGTCGATCACGATCGGCCGGCGCTCCAACGTGCAGGACGGCTGCGTGCTCCACACCGATCCGGGCTTTCCGCTTGTCCTCGGGCAGGACGTGTCGCTCGGCCATGGCGCGATCGTGCATGGCTGCACCGTCGGCGACTGCAGCCTGATCGGCATGGGCGCCACGGTGCTGAACGGCGCGAAGATCGGCCGGTTCTGCCTGGTCGGCGCCGGGGCGCTCGTGACCGAGGGCAAGGAGTTCCCGGATTACTCGATGATCCTGGGATCGCCCGCGAAGGCCGTGAAGACGCTGGGCCCGGAATTCGAGATCCGCCAGCTCGGCGGCGCCGGCCGCTACGTCGCGAACGGCCGCCGCTTCCGCGAGGGCATGAAGCGGATCGACTGAGCCGTCATTTCATGCGGACGTCGGAGGATGCGGCGCCGACGATCAGCGGGCCGAAATCCGGGTCGTCCTGCTCGAAGACCGCGTCGACCACCCGGCGCCGCGCGGCGTCGTTCAGCGCCTTGGTCGGCGGGCGCACGGCTATCTTGAAGGACGCCGGCCGGCTCTTGACCGCGGAGAACGACAGCGTCTGCGCGGTTGATTTCAGGCAGGCGGCGTTCGTCATCGCCGCCGGGCAGATCGCGACCCGGAACGGCGCCTCGCCGAACGGCCCGACATAGTTCGGACGGACCGTCAGCCGCCGCGTGGCGGCGTGGTTGGTCGCCGTCACCTTGATCACGACGCCGGCTTTAGGCACGGCCAGAGGCTTTCCCCCGTTCACGATCGCGGCGACGGTCGCGAGACCGCCATAAGGGATGGAGGTCAGGTCGAAATCGGGCTCGACGGACGGCGCGCCCGTGCAGTTGAAGGTGACCGGTCCGCCGGCGTGTCCGTAATCCGCGTTGCGGGTGTCCTGGCGTGCGGCGCCGACGACAAGATCGACCGACCGGCCCGGCTCGATCGCGAGCGACGGATCGAACGGTCCGACCGAACGGTTGCGGTCGACGTCGAGAACGCGCCACCGCGCGCGCACGCGAAACTGCGCGGCGAAATGGCAGCCCGTGAGCTTCGCCGGTCCGTTGTTGACGATGTGGAAGACGCTGAGGCCGAACTTGCCGAGCGGCGCCGTCGCGACGTTCGGGACCGCGGAGATCGCGACGTCGACGGGGGTCGAGGAGAAGCCGATCTCGATCGTTCCGGGCGTGCCGGTCGTCGAAAGCGGCGCGGCCGCGGTCTTCGCATCGAACCGGAATTCGCCCAGAACCGCACGTGGGCGGGAGGAGTCGAAGCCGGGCTTCGACGCAAAGGTCGCGGTGGTCGCGACGCCCGCGCCGAGCCGGAACGGCGCAGGCGCGTCCAGCGCGCCGCTGATGCGGACCACGGAGGGCGTGACGATCGCGGACGCCTTAGCGGCGTTGACGACGAGGAAGCTCGCGGGCGGGCAGGCGCCGCCCGAGCCGAGCGAGCAGACATAGTCGGAACCGAGAAATTCGAGTCCCGAAACCTCGCGGAGCTGCGCCACGACGGCGCCCTCCGGGGAGACCAGCGCGCGCGACAGCACGATGTCGCCTTCCGCCCCGGCCTTGGAGCCGATCTGCACGCGGTAGGGCGTGTCCTTGACCGCGTCGAACACGACCAGGCTCGCCGTCGACGACGCGCCGGACATCCGCATGTCGTCATTGACCGCGACGCGCTTCAGCGTCGCCAACGTCTCGCCCGTATAGACCGCGAGCACGGTGTCGACGGAGCTGCCGAAGGTGGTGAGGACCAGCCGCCCGTCGATCGCCGGTCGGACGACGACCCACACGGTCCGCTTCATAAGCCCGCCGGCCGTCGGCTCGCCGCGCTCCACGCCGTAGCCCGTGTTGTCGATCCGCACGACGTTGGGCGTTATCGCCGCCGGCGCGGCGGCTTTCGCGGACGCTGAACCTTCAGCGCCGGGCGCGTTCAGGCCCGACGGTTCGTTCTTGTACCAGGGGACGTAGAAGTCGCGTTCATAGATCTGGTTGTTCCTTTCCCTGTCCGCCAGGTCTTCGCGGCGTTCGTCCAACTGATCGCGAAAATCGTCATGTGTCGGGCGGTTGCCCGCGCTGCGACCTTGGCCGGCGCTCAGGCCGAACAGGACGACGGCGATAAGACCGACAAGGGCTGAATGTCGGATCGATATCGAAAGCGTATCCATCCCGGGTCGCCCCCTGATCGGCATGACCTACGCGTTTTGGACTGAATAGACGCCCATGCATAAAGGCGCCGCGCGCGGCGAAGTCAATCGAAACGCTGAGGACGTAAATCGTGAGCGATTGAATACTTGGCTGACGTCTTCCGAAGCCCTCAGGGCCTGGCGTGGTTAGCGCCGACGCCGCTTGATGCGGAGTCTCTCGAGACGCCGTCATTCCCGCGGATTAGGGCCGAGATCTCACGACGCGTCGGGATCCTTGGCGGAGGCCTGAAGAAAAGGGCGAGGCCGGCCCCTCGCGGGGAGCCGGCCTCTGGCATGCGGTCGATCGGGGCGGGAGTGGGGACGTGATCGACCGCCTGCGTCTCGGGAACTCGATGTCGCCTTACGGGGCGGTGGCGACGCCCACCGGGCCGATGCCGTCGCCGAGCATGACCCACAGGTTCGGGTCGATCTGGGACTGGCGCTTGATGAAGGTGTAGCCGGTCTCGAACCAGGGCTTCAGGTCGTCGATCTGGTTGTCGAGGGCGTAGTCGCCCTTGTCGGTGACGACGGTGAGCACGGCGTGGCCGTCGCCCTTGAGGTCGCGCACCACCGAGATCAGCAGCGCCTGGCGGGGCCAGCCGGCCTCCATCAGCAGGCGGCGCTTCAGCAGCACATATTCCTCGCAGTCGCCCCTATCGACGGGATAGGTCCACTTCTCCTCGACGCCGTAGAGCTCCTGGTCGGTGACGGGCGTGATCGCGGCGTTGACCTGGCGGTTGATCCGGTCGAGCTCCGCCAAGCGCGCGGGCGTCATCTTCGCCTTGACCGACTTCAGCGGCTTCACGTCGCAATCGTCCGCGTGGGTCTTGCAGAAGTCGACCCAGCCGATCGGCGCCTTGGCCGAGCCCTCGACCTGCATCGGCGTCGCGCTGGCGACGATCAGCTTGGCCGCCGCGCTCGCCGGCGCAATGGTGAATCCGCCGGCAACCAGTCCGAACAAGAAGTAAATCGAGGTCTTCTTGATGATCTTAAGCATTTGCATCCCCGTCCTGTCCCGGGATGCAAAGTCTCACATTCCTTTTGATGTCGGTCTAAGTCGAGATGTCGAGTTTTAGTGCTTCGATTTGTAATTTGGAAATCTATTGGAGATGATTTGTTTAGAGATCAATGGGGTGTTTTGTTTACCAAGCAGAAAGTCCTCAAGAGCGGCACGGGAAGACTTGGTTCGCCAAACCTTAACGACGGGCGGTTTTCAGGGGGGTCGATTTCCGAAGGAGTAACCATGGCGCGCAAAGACCGTGTCGAACGCTCTTTCGATGCGGGTCTGGCTGGGGACGATGCGGCGGGAATTGTGTGACGCGCCGCCGAGGGGCGCGTAGGTCCGCTACGCGCGACCCATCGGCGCCGCGCGGGGCGCGCCAAGCCACGCGCGTCTACCCCCGGAGGGGCGCCTCGCCTCGGGCGGGAAGGCGTGTCGGCGGACGGGGGCGGCCGTGAGCCCACATTGTCCGACGTGGAAGAGATTTAGAGCGGGATCACGTCGCCGGGGATTCTTCGGCTCTCACCGCGACCGTCGTTCCGGGCATCCCGGAACCCAGTGATGCGGCGTTATCAGTGATAGGCCGTCGGCGGGGGGCCGTCGTCGCGCGACGGCCGCCTGGTCCCGGCGACGATGCGCCGGGCGTTCGGCTGCGTCAGCCGAACTGCTCGTGCAGCGACTCAAGGTCGTGCGTGCGCGTGAACTCGAGCGCGATGCCCTTGTCGAAGTGGCGCACCACGTGGGCGGAGGTCTTGCCGAGCGTGACCGGCGTGCCGATCGGCAGCTGCAGGGCGGTCGTGATCGCCGCGCCGGACAGCGAGACGTCGATGATGCGGCACTCGTGCTGCTCGCCGTCCTCGGTGATCAGCATCGAACGAGGGTTGCGCGGCACGACGCGCTCGTGGCGGCGGTCCTCCGGCAGGCCCAGGATGGAGCGGTTGGCGAGCCAGGTCAGCTGGGCGGCGAGCTTGTCGCGCTTGCGGATCGTCGCGCCGACCGTCATGGCGAAGCCGTTCGGGATCGGGCGGACCATGACGCCCTCGACCCGGCCGATATGGTCGAGATAGGCGACGACGCGCTCGCCCTGCTGGGCCGGCACCGGCGCGATCAGCGCAAGGCCGCCCGGCGACATGTCAAGTGTCTGACAGGGGTACTCGCGACGCGACGAGAGCATGTACCGTCCGAGCAAAGCGACTTTGACGCGCTGGTGGCGCCGGCGCTCGTCGGAGAGGGGCACCTTCAACGAATACATCGAAGCAACTTTCGCGGTGATGCGGGCGGCCTCAGCCGATGCGATCGCGAATCTAAATGAACGACGTTAACGCGCGGTAACTCCGACGGGCCTCGCCGGGCGGGGATCAGCGTCCGCCGTCAAAGACGAGAAAGCGGCCGATGCGTCGGCCGACGCTCGCAAGGGCGTGCGGCTTCGGAGGGTCCGCCGTCTCCATCGGACGCCGTCGGCCGCTCGGCCACACCATGCGCAGCGACGTCAGCTCGAACCGGGTCACCGGGCAGGAGCCGAGCCAGTAGGGCGTCTCGATCGGCGCGATCGATCCAAGCAGCCGCGCATGCGTCCGCCCCCGGTGGCGGAGCGGGAGCAGGGCGAGTTCGAGGTCGACCCGGCGTCCGAGCTCCGTCAGGCCCTGCGCGCCGATGACGGCGACGGCGGCGTCGTCCGACACGGTCGACAGCGCGCCGAGCACGGTCGCCCGGTCGGCGCCGGTCCAATAGTCGAGGAGGCCCTCGCCCTTCATCTCATGGCCGGTGATGGCGCAGACGCGCGTGCCGGAGAGGCGAAATGGAAAGCCCGCGACGACATTGGCTTCCAGAATGAAGGTGTCGCCGAGGATGCCGCGGATGGCCCCGGGGTCGACGTCGGAGCGCTCCGGCGCCGCCCGGTCGCCGCGGATGCGGTTCCAGTAGCCAAACAACTCCTTGGTGGCGGGAGCTTTCATTCCATACGACCTCAACGTCATGCCGGCGCAGCCGTCCCGCTCTGGCACGCAGGCCGGGCGCGAAAGCTGGTTAAGCAAGTGTTGAGCAGGCGGCGTGCCATGCGGGCCGGAGGGCCGGATCGCGGCCTTGCAATCGCCTGAACTTCGGGCGAGCAGTGGGCTGATGCGGCCCACGCCCGGCCAGAGCCCCCAGCGAGCGATCGGTCCCGATTTGACCTCAAAGAGAGAACCGGCCTTCAACGCGCCGCGCGTCGTCCTGCTGCTGATCGCGCTGTTCGCGGCGATCCACGGCGTCACCGCGCTGATCGGCGACGAGGCCTACGTCGACGTGCTGCTGCGCTTCGCCTTCATTCCCGCGCGCTACGATCCCGCCTCGCCTTACGCCTCCGACTTTCTCGGCGGGGCCGGCGCGGACGCCTGGACCTTCCTGACCTATGCGTTCCTGCATGGCGGCTTCGCGCATCTCGCGGTCAATTCGGTCTCGATGCTGGCCTTCGGCAGCGCGCTCGCCTGGCGGTTCGGGACATGGCGGTTCCTAGCGCTGTCGGCGGTCGCCGCCATAGCGGGGGCCGGAACGCATCTCGCTCTCCATTTCGGAGAGCCGACGCCGGTGATCGGGGCGTCGGCGGCCATCTCGGGGCAGATGGCGGCCGCGATGCGCTTCATGTTCGAGACCGGCGGCCCGCTCGGAGCTCTGCGGAGCCGCGGGAGGGAGGCCTTCTCGGTGCCGGCCGAACCCCTGCTGACCTCGCTCCGCCGGCCGCAGGCCCTGATCTTCCTCATCTTCTGGTTCGGCACGAACCTTCTGTTCGGCCTCGGATCGGTCGCGGTGGGCCTCGGCGACGCGTCGGTGGCCTGGGAGGCCCATATCGGGGGCTTCCTCGCCGGCCTCGCGCTGTTTCCGTTGCTCGATCCGGTCCGGCCTCGGCCGCGCGGGCCTCTTAGCCAATGGGATGAGACAGGGGACGAAGCCTTGCCACTCGACCCGCATCGCCCGCATGATGGCGAAACCGGGGCCGCGGGACGGCCTATGAACTAGGGATCCGACGTCGCCTCCCGCGAAGCCCCCCGTCGAGGGCGGCGTCGCCGCTCGCCAAACGCCGCGCAAGACGGCGCATGAGAAGAGGAGGACGACGATGAGAGTTTCCACGATTCTCGCCGCCAAGGGCCGATCGGTCACGACCGTCGCGCCCGGAGCCGCCGTGGCCGACGTCGTCGCGACGCTCGCCGAGCTCAGGATCGGCGCCGTCGTCGTGTCCGACGGCCGCAACGGCATCGCCGGCATCGTCACCGAGCGCGACGTCGTCCGCGCCCTGGCCGCCCACGGCGCGTCGGCGCTGGAACGTCCGGTCTCCGACTTCATGACGCGCGACGTCGTGACGTGCCATTTCGAGGACACGATCGACGAGATGATGGACCGCATGACGCGCGGCAAGTTCCGCCACATCCCGGTCGTCGACGGCGTCGCGCTCGCCGGCATCATCTCGATCGGCGACGTGGTCAAGCACCGGCTGGAGTCGATCGAGGCCGAGGCCTCCGCGATGCGCGACTACATCGCGACGGCCTGACGGCGACGCCGTCGGCCCCGCGGTCGGCAGGGCCTGACGTCCCGGCGCGAACTCACTCCGCGGCGGCGAGCGCCGCGGCGTCCCCCGCCTGCGCGCGCTGGACGTCCGGCGGCGTCGCCTCGCCGGCGAGCGTCGCGACGCATTCGGCGAGCGTCATCGCGGTCTGGCCCTGGCTCCCGAGCCGGCGGATCGAGACGCCGCGCGTCTCCGCCTCCTTCTTGCCGACCACGACGAGCGCCGGAACCTTCGCCAGCGAATGCTCGCGGACCTTGTAGTTGATCTTCTCGTTGCGCAGATCGACCTCGACCCTCAGGCCGGCCTTCCGCAGCTCGGCCGCGACCTCGCCGGCGTAATCGTCGGCCTCGGAGGTGATGGTCGTCACCACCGCCTGCACCGGCGCGAGCCAGAGCGGGAAATGGCCGGCGAAGTGCTCGATCAGGATGCCGGTGAAACGCTCGAGCGAGCCGAAGATCGCGCGATGGATCATGACGGGGTGATGCTTCTCCCCGTCCGCGCCGATGTAAAACGCGCCGAACCGCTCCGGCAGGTTGAAGTCGACCTGGATCGTCCCGCACTGCCAGTCGCGGCCGATGGCGTCGCGCAGGACATACTCGAACTTCGGGCCGTAGAACGCGCCTTCGCCGGGATTGACCGCCGTCGTCACGCGGTTCCCGTAGCGCGCCGAAATTTCCTGCAGCGCGTCGCCCATCACCTGCTCGGCGCGGTCCCACAGCGCGTCGGAGCCGACGCGCTTCTCGGGCCGGGTCGACAGCTTCAGCATGATCCTGTCGAAGCCGAAATCGGCGTACATGTCGAGGATCAGCTCGTTCAGCGCGAGCGTCTCGGCCATGAACTGCTCGTCGGTGCAGAAGATGTGCGCGTCGTCCTGCGTGAAGGCGCGCACGCGCATCATGCCGTGCAGCGCGCCGGACGGCTCGTAGCGGTGCACGATGCCGAATTCGCCCATGCGGATCGGCAGTTCGCGGTAGCTGCGCAGCCCGTGCTTGAAGATCTGGACGTGGCCGGGGCAGTTCATCGGCTTGATCGCGAAGACGCGCTCGTCCTCGGTCTCGGTGACGAACATGTTCTCGCGGTACCAGTCCCAGTGGCCGGAGGTCTGCCACAGCGAATGGTCGAGGATCTGCGGGGTGTTGACCTCGACGAAGCCGACCTTGTTCACCTTGCGCCTGGAGTAGGCGATCAGCGTCTGGAACAGCGTCCAGCCCTTCGGGTGCCAGAACACGGCGCCCGGGCCTTCCTCCTGGAAGTGGAAGAGGTCCATCTCGCGGCCGAGCCGGCGGTGGTCGCGCTTCTCGGCCTCCTCGAGCTGGTGGAGGTAGAGGTCGAGCGCGGCGCGGTCCGGGAAGGCGGTGCCGTAGATGCGCTGGAGCATCGGGTTGTTGGAGTCGCCGCGCCAATAGGCGCCGGCCACCTTCATCAGCTTGAAGGCCTCGCCGACCTTGCCCGTCGACGTCATGTGCGGCCCGCGGCAGAGGTCCATCCATTCGCCCTGGGCGTACATCTTGAGCGACTGATCCTCCGGGATCGCGTCGACCAGCTCCACCTTGAACAGCTCGCCCTTCGACTTGAAGAATTCTTTCGCCCGATCGCGCGACCAGATCTCCTTCGTGAAGGGCCGGTCGCGGGCGATGATCTTGCGCATCTCGGCTTCGATCGCCGCGAGGTCGTCCGTCGAGAACGGCTCGTCGCGCGCGAAGTCGTAATAGAAGCCGTTCTCGATAACCGGGCCGATCGTGACCTGCGTCTTCGGCCACAGCGTCTGCACGGCTTCGGCGAGCACATGCGCGCAATCGTGGCGGATGAGTTCGAGCGCGCGGGGGTCGGCGCGGTCGAGGAACTCGATGCGGACGTCGCGCTCGATCGGATCGGCGAGGTCGACCACGACGCCGTCGAGCGCCATGGCGACGGTGCGCTTCAGCAGGGACTTGGAGATCTGGCCGGCGATGTCGGCGCCGGTCGTTCCGGCGTCGTAGGATTTCTGGGCGCCGTCGGGGAACGTCACTACGGGCATGTCGGTGTCTCCGCTCAGTCTCTGCCTACGAATGCAGGTAAGCGATTGGGTTTTGGCGTCCGCGCGGTGGGCGCGTCAGCGGTCGGGCACGGCCTCGCAGCGCGCCGAAGCCGCCCGTCCGCCGTAGCGCCACGGCCTAGACCAGCCGGCGCCCGAAGGCAATTCGCGCGGCACGGGATCGAACCCGTCGCCGCCCCAGGGGTGGCAGCGGCAGATCCGGCCGGCGGCCATCCAGGAGCCCGCCCATGCGCCGTGGCGCGCGAGCGCCTCGTCGGCGAACTCCGAGCAGGTCGGCAGAAAGCGGCAGCGCCGCCCGATCAGCATCGAGAGCGAATAGCGGTAGGCGAGGATCGGAAGGCGCAGCAGCGAGGCGACCGGCGCCCGGACCGAGAGCGACGGAATGTCGTCGCCCGTCACGCCGCCCGCTTCGCGGCGATCTGGTCGAGCGCGTCGACCACGGCGTCGAAGGTCAACAGCGTCGAGGCGTGGCGCGCCTTGTAGTCGCGCACCGGCTCGAGCACGGCGAGGTCGGACCAGTCGCCCTCGGGCGCCGGGCCGCTCTCCTTCAGCATGCGGCGCATCGTCTCGCGGACGGCGCGGAGCTCCTCGGCGGTGCGGCCGACGACGGTCCGCGCCATGATCGAGGACGACGCCTGGCCGAGCGCGCAGGCGCGCACCTCATGGGCGAAGTCCGTGACGACGTCGCCGTCCACCGCGAGGTCGACGGTCACGGTCGAGCCGCAGAGCTTGGAATGGGCGGTCGCGGAGGCGTCCGGCTGAGACAGGCGGCCGATCCGCGGAATCTCGGCGGCGAGCTCCAGAATTCTGCGATTGTAAATGTCGTCGAGCATAGGGGCATCCGACGCGAGAGAGGCCGCGCATATCCAAGGGGATCGATTGTTCGAAACCCGCCTGTGACTATATAATGCCCTGCGGTGCGCCTCGCCATCTCCCCTCCCGAAGCTCAGCTTCGTTTCGCGGAGGGGGTCGGGGTTCAGTCGCCGCGCGTATGGGGCTTCCCAAGGCCCCTCGAGAGGAAGCTTATGGACGCCGTCGTACAACACCCCAGGGCGCGGGTTCCCATCCCGGCGCCGAAGCCGGGCGCCGGGCCGGCCAGCATCTATCGCCCGACCCGCGACGAGGCCGAGGCCGCCGTGCGCACGCTCATCGCCTGGGCCGGCGACGACCCGACCCGCGAGGGCCTCGTCGACACGCCGCGGCGCGTGGTGCGGGCCTACGCCGAGCTGTTCGGCGGCTACGGCCAGAACCCCGCCGACCACCTCGCGCGCGTGTTCGAGGAGGTGCAGGGCTATGACGACATGGTCGTGCTGCGCGACATTCCCTACCATTCGCATTGCGAGCACCACATGGTGCCGTTCTTCGGCAAGGCCTATGTCGCCTACTACCCCGCGAAGGGCGTGGTCGGGCTCTCGAAGATCGCGCGCGTGATCGACGCCTTCGGCAAGCGCCTGCAGACGCAGGAGGCGCTGACCTCGCAGATCGCCGAGGCGATCGACGCCAATCTGAGGCCGCGCGGCGTCGCCGTGATGCTCGAAGGCGAACACATGTGCATGTCGATGCGCGGCATCCACAAGGACGGCGTGACCACGGTGACGTCGCGCTTCACCGGAGTTTTCCAGGACGATCCGGCCGAGCAGGCGCGCTTCATGATGATGGCGCGCGCCGGCCAACGCTGACGGCGGCGGCGCGGCGGCGCCGCGACGTCGACCTCTCGAAGGCGGCGCGGAGAAATCCGGCGCCGCCTCTTTCGTCTCGCAGTTCGGACGCGCCCTGATGACCTCTCCCTTCGCCCCGCGCGGCACGCATGAGGAGATCGAGGAGGGCCGGGCCTTCGCGCCCAAATTCGGCCCCGACGGCCTGATCCCGGCGATCGTCACCGACGCCGAAGAGGGCGGGGTGCTGATGTTCGCTCACATGAACGCCGACGCGCTGCGCGCGACGCTCGAAACCGGGATCGCGCATTTCTGGTCGCGCTCGCGCGGCGCGCTCTGGCGCAAGGGCGAGACCAGCGGTCATGAGATGGCGGTGAGGGAGCTCCGCGTGGACTGCGACCAGGACGCGCTCTGGCTCTCGGTCGCCGTGGCGGGAACGGGCGCCGCCTGTCACACCGGCCGCAAATCCTGCTTCTACCGCGCGGCGGCGTTCGGGCCCGGCGCGGCGACGGCCGACCTCGCCTTTGTCGACGACGCGCGTCTGTTCGATCCCGCGAAGGTCTATCGCGGCGCGTAAGGGCCCCTTTCGCGCCGAAGCCCGAGCCCGACCGCGCGGCGCCTCGCGCGCGGGGCCGGGACGCGCCTTACTGGATCGCGACCTCGACGCTCTCGTCGGCGCCGGACTTGACCGCGAAGTTGCGCTGGAACATCCGGCCGTCGTGCCGGGCGATGGCGGTGTAGTCGCCTTCGGCGAGCACGATGTTCGGCAGCGCCCCGATCGAATCGCGGATCACGTCGCCGCCGGGCGTCAGGATCGTCCAGGAGGTGTCGCGCATTTCCGCGCCGCCCGGCCGGTCGACGAGCTTCAGCTGCACCTGCGCCGCCTTATGGTGCACCTGCGCCTCGACCAGCTTGCCGGCGCCGATCTTGAGGTCGACGTCGACGATGGAGTTGGCGTCGCCGAAGGTCGACGTCACGTGATAGTCGCCGGCCGGCAACCGCAGCAGCGCGCCCGGCTTGACGTTCGCCGCGATCGCCCGAGGCACGCCGCCCTCGTCGCGGGTGAGCGCGAAGGTGACCTTGTCGGCCGGGGCGCCGCCGTCGCCGACGATCGCCGTCAGCCGCACGGCGCCGGCCGGCAGCACGAGGGCGCGGGCGGTCGGGCGCGCGGCGTCGACCGTCACATATTTCGCGACGCTGACCAGCCCGTAGACGGCGTGGACGACATAGTTGCCGGGGTCGAGATCGAAGCGCGGGGCCGCGTCGGCGGACTCCGCGACCAGCATGTGCTCGCCATTGGCGTCGGGCTGGTCGGTGAAGACCCGCCATTTGACGCCGCCCGGGACCTTCGGCCCGCCCTCGGCGAACGAAGCGGACAGCGCAAGCGTCTGTTTGATGATCGGCGCCGCGGCCGGCGGCAGCGCGGCCTGGGTCGCGGCGGGCGGCGCGGTCGCCGGCGCGACCGGCCGTACCGGCGGCGCCGTCAGCTTCGGGATGTCCAGGTCTAAGACCTTGGGATCCATCCGGTCGAGACGTTGCGGCGAGAACACCGTCGGCGAGGCCGGCGGCGCGGGCAGGGAGGGCTGAGCACGCGCGGACGGATCCTCGGAGGGCGCGAGCAGGTTCATGCGGCCGGTGATCTCGCCGCCGAAGGACAATCCGCCTTCCTTCTGCGCAGCCCCGGGGCGCACGCCGTTGGGCGCGGCTCCGGCGCCGCCCGCATTCTGCGCGAGGCACGGAGCGGCGAGGGCCGCCCACAATCCGGCCGCGGCGCATCGGCGAGCCAGGGAGCGAACGGATGGGCGAACGCGAACCATGCGCGTGCGATGCCACCCCGCGCAGGGATTGGCAAGCGCGCCGTCGACCGTCGCCGTTGCCTGAGGTCGCGCGCCGTGCCATCGCGAGGGCTGACCGATGCCGCCATGCGAAGAGTCGAAGGCCGACATGAACGAAACCCTCAAGCTGCTCTCGACACGCCGCTCCGTCCCCGCCGCGGCGCTCGCGGAGCCGGGCCCAAGCGAAAACGAGCTCGAGACGATGCTGACGATCGCGGCGCGCGTGCCGGACCACGGCAAACTTGCGCCCTGGCGCTTCGTGGTGATCGAAGGCGACGCCCGCTCGGTCCTCGACGGCAGGCTTGCGGCGCTGCTGAAGGATCTGGACCCCGACGTCGCCGAACCGCGTCTCGCCGCCCAGGCGCGGCAGTTCTCGCAGTCGGCGCTCGTGATCGCCGTCGTCAGCCGCGCCGGCCCGCATGTGAAGATCCCGCTCTGGGAGCAGGAGCTCTCCGCGGGCGCGGTCTGCATGAACCTGTCGCTCGCCGCGAACGCGCTCGGCTACGGCGCGCAATGGGTGACCGGCTGGGCGGCCTATGAGCCGCGCGCGCTGGCGATCCTGGGGCTCGATCCCTCGGAGAAAGTCGCGGGCTTCGTCCATATCGGCACGCCGACCGAGCGCTGGCCGGACCGTCCGCGCCCGGCGCTTGCGGACGTCGTCACCCGCTGGGGGGCTTGAGACCTGATGTTCTACGAGCCCGCAAGCGGCCACGGCCTGCCGCACGATCCGTTCAAGGCGATCGTCGCGCCCCGGCCGATCGGCTGGATCTCGACGCTCGACCTTCAGGGCCGGCCCAACCTCGCCCCCTACAGCTTCTTCAACGGCGTGTGCGGGTCGCCGCCGATGGTGATGTTCTCCTCCGAGGGCCGCAAGCACAGCGCCTCGAACGCGGAGGCGACCGGCGAGTTCGTCTGCAACTTCGTCGGCCATCCGCTGAAGGACGCGATGAACGCGACCTCGGCGCCCCTCGCGGAGGGCGAGAGCGAGTTCGACGCCGCGGGGCTGGAGACTGCGCCGAGCCGCGTCGTGAAGCCGCCGCGGGTGGCGCTCAGCCCGGCGGCGCTGGAATGCAAGGTGCTCAGCGTCACGGAGCTCACCGACCTCGACGGCCGCAAGACGCGCCGCTTCGTCGTGATCGGGCAGGTCGTCGGGGTGCATATCGACGAGGCGTTCCTCACCGACGGACTGTTCGACACCGCCAAGGCGGGAGCGCTCGCGAGGTGCGGCTACATGGACTATTCCGCGACCTTCGAGACCTTCACGCTGGCGCGGCCCGCGGGCGCGTGAGTCCTGCTCATGACTGACCGGGACGGGCCGACCACGCCGCGGCGATGATCGCGGCCTGTCCGGCGTCGAGCGCGATCTTGCCTGAGAAGCCGTCGCGCCGGGCCCGCGACGCCTCGGCCGAAAGGGCGTCGTCGGTCGCGCCGGACCAGGCGCAGTCGATCGCCGGCAGGCCCGCCGCCCGGGCGGCCGCCAGCGTCAGCGTTCGCGCGGTCTGAAGCGGGTCGATCCAGAAGCCGTCGTCCCGGCCGGTTTCCGCGCCGAGATCGACGCCGAGCGCTTCGCCGTCCCAGCCGAGGGCGACCAGACGGTCGCTCGCCGCCGCGATCGCCGGCAGTTCGAACAGGGCGCCGCCCGTTGAGATCAGGGGAACCAGCGCGAGCGCGCCGTCCTCGAGCCCCGCCTTGGCCTCCTCGACCGCGAGCCGCGCGCCCACTTGCTGGACGTCGGCTGCGCTCTCGACGGCGCCTATGGCGAAGCCGTCCACGCCGGACGACGCGAGCGCCGCCACGGCGGCTTCCCACCCCTCCTCGCGAACCGAGACAAGGACAAGAATCGGGGGCCGGGGGGCTCGGGCGCTCAGCGCGGCGACGACGTCCGCCGCCGCCGGGGTCTGCGGCGCCCCGGCGGGATCCAGGATCAGCGCGTCGCACGGCTCCGCGATCGCGCGCTCCAGCGGGTCGGCGTCGAGAAGACGGAGCGTGCGCCAGACTCCCGAGACGCCGGAAGCCCGGCCGGAGGCCGCCCCGTCTCCCGTCGCGCGGGGGGCGGCGGGGCCATCCGTTAACGCGCGATTTACCATGCGGGCCTCATGCTTTCTTTACGGCTCCGCCCAGGCGCCGCGTGTGCGTCCGGTCCTCGGGCGACGGTCGACGAGCTTATCGCATGCAGCTCATCACACCTGCGGAGGCCGCCGGCCGCGTGACCGCCGCGCTGAAGGACGCAGCCGCTGCGACCGGGGCGGGCTTCGACTATCTCCTTCGCACGGCGCGCCGCGAATCGTCTCTCGATCCGACAGCCAAGGCCCCGACCTCGTCTGCGCGCGGCCTGTTCCAGTTCATCGACCAGACATGGCTCGAAGTCCTCAAGCAGGACGGCGCCAAGCTCGGGCTGGGCGACGCCGCGGCCGACGTGACGCGCAGCGCCTCGGGCCGCTATGTCGTGGCCGATCCCGAGCGCCGCGCCGAAATCCTCGCGATGCGCGACGACCCGACCGCCTCGGCCCTGCTCGCGGGGGCCTTCACCCGCCGCAACGCCGCGACCGTCGAAGCCGCGGTCGGGCGCCCGGCCACCGAAGGCGAGCTCTACGCCGCGCATTTTCTGGGCGCGCAGGGGGCGGTCGATCTGATCACGCTGGCCGCGACCAAGCCGGACGCGCCCGCCGCCGGCGCCTTTCCCGCGCAGGCTTCCGCCAACCGCGCGATCTTCTACGACAAGTCCCGGGCCCGGTCGGCGGCGGAAGTCTACGCCAAGCTGACGCGCGCGCCGTCTTCCCCGAACGACGCCTCGCTGTCCACGCCGCCGGCGCCGGTCGCCGTCGCCTACCGCGCGACCGCGACGGAGGACTACGGGCCGTTCAACAGCGGCGTGGAGAACGACGGCGCGGCCTTCCATTCGCTGTTCAAGACCGGGCGCCGCCAGGCCGTGTCGGCCTATGTCGCGCAGGCCTGGTCGTCCTTCGGTTCGGCCGGCCTCGCCTCCGACGTGACCGCCGTCCCGGCCCGCAAGGTCGCCCGAGCGCCGGCGCAGCCTGCCGCGGCGATCATGGCCTCGGCCCAAGCGATCCAGCCCGTCGCGCTGGTCAGGACCGTGCGCACGGAGCGGATCGCGGGCGCCGCAGGCGTCGCGACGGCGGCCACGCAGCCCGTGGCCTTGGTCCGAACCGTCCGCACGGAGCGCATCGCCGCGCAGCCGTCCCAGGCCGACGCTTCGGCGAGCCACGCGTCGCGGCGGAAGGCTTCGGCCGAATCGGCGCCCGTCATGCTCCCCGATTTCCGCGCGGCGCAGCTTGCGACGCCGATGCCGTCGCGGCCGGCGATCCGGACGGGGCCTAAATGATTGTCGAGCGCTATCTCGAATGGGCCGCCGGCGCGCCGTCGCATCTGCGGGCTGAGGCCGCCGGCGCGCTCGCACGCGCCTATCTCCACGGCGATCTCGAACCCTATGCGCGGGCCGAAGTCGAGGCGGCGCTGACGCGAAGCCTGGACGATCCGAGCCTCGCCGTCCGCTGCGCGCTCGCCGAGGCGCTGGCCTCAGCGCCTGACGCGCCGCCCGCGCTCGTCCTGTCGCTCGCCCAGGACGCGCCCGACGTCGCCGAACAGGTCATCGTCTGCTCGCCGGTTCTGGCCGATCTCGATCTCGTCGACCTGGTCGCGCAAGGCGGCCCGCGCGCGCAGCTTGCGGTCGCCCGCCGCGCGCGGATCTCCGTCGCGCTGTCGGCCGCGATCGCCGAGGTCGCCGACGCCCGCGCCTGCCGGACGCTGCTCGAAAATCCGGGGGCGCGGTTGACGCGCGCGGCGGCCGCGCGGATCGCGGCCCGCCACGGCGACGACGGCGCGGTGCGCGACGCCTTGCTCGCCTGCGAGGATCTCGGCCCGGAGCTTCGTCAGATCCTGATGCGCTCGGTCGCGACCGCGCTGTCCTCCTTCGTCGCACGCTGCGGCTGGCTCGGCGCCGATCGCGCCCGGCGCGCGGCCGACGAGGCCTGCGACCGGGGCGCGCTCGCGATCGCGGCCGCCGCGGACGACGCGCGGCGCTTCGTCCTGCATCTCGCCGGCCGCGGCGAGTTCTCCGCGGGGCTTGCGCTGCGCGCCGTGCTCTCCGGAGATGTCGGCCTGTTCGAAGCTTCGCTGTCGGCGCTCTCGGGCCAGGACCCGCGCAGGGTCGCAGGCTTCGTGCGCGACTTCGAAGGCCGCGGCTTCGAAGCGGCCTATGTCCAGGCGGGCTTTCCGCGGACCGCATTGCCGATCTTCCGCGCAGCCCTCGCCGCCCGGCGCGACTATGGCGTCGCGGGTCGCGGCGAGGCCGTCTTGTCGCGGCGCATGGTGGAGAAGGCGATGGGCGCCTGCCACGGCGCGGACGTCGACGTCGAGAGCCTGAGAGCGCTGCTGCGCCGCTTCGCGGCCGAGGCGGCGCGCGAGGAAGCGCGGCGCAGCTATCCGGACGCCGTCGCGGCCTGAGGTCTCGGCTACTCCGCGTCGATGCGCGGCGCGAGCTCCGCGCGGATCTGGCCGAGCTCCCTCGCGAGGTCCATTCCGAGCGCGTGATCGCGGCTGCGGACGTTCTCGTGGACGATCGCTCGAATCGCCTCGACGTGGCGGTTGACCAGCGCTTGCGGCGGCCGTTCGCCGAGTTGCTCGATCAGCGCGCACAGTCCGTCGGCGATCTCGCCGGCGAGCGGGAATCCGAAGGTCGCGGCGCTGCCCCTAAGATCATGAAGCACGCGGTGGAGATCCGCGAAGCTCTGCTCGTCGCGCCGGAACTCGGCGACCCGGCGGACGTGCTCGAGCTTGTCGATCTCGGCGCGAATCCATCCGTCGAACTCCTGCGACAGCAATTCGAGCGCGTTCTCCGCACGCGCGATGGTCGCCCTGTCGCCGCTTTCGCGCAGGCCCGCAGGCCGGGTCGCGCGCTCTTTCAGCCGGTTCGGGGGGCGGAGCACCTCGTGATCGGCGAAGACCTCCGTCGGCACGTCCGGGGCAGGCGAAGCCTCAGGCTGATCCGTCATGGCGGCCTCTCACGAAATCAGGGCGTCGCGCAGGCGCGTGACGGGAACGTCGGCCATGGTGTCCTCGATGTTGATCCGGCGCTCTTCGCCCGTGTAGGCGGACGAGGGGCCGCGCCGCCGGTCAGGGCCGAAATAATCCCTGGTGCGGATGAAGGGCCGAGGGTTCAGCACGCAGTTGAGAAGGCGCTGGTGCAGCGCCTTGGCCGAAATCGGCTTGCACAGAAACTCGGTCACGCCGGCGTCGCGCGCGCGCAGCACGCGGCTCTTCTCGGAGTGGCCAGTCAGCATGATGATCGGCACGTAAGGATTGGCGGCGCTTTCGGGACGACGTATCGCCCTCGTCATTTCGACGCCGTCCATCTTCGGCATCAGCCAGTCCACGATGACGACGTCCGGCAGCTGGGCCCCGAAGAGTTCAAGCCCGACCGCCCCGTTCTCCGCCTCGTAGACCTCGCGCGCGCCGAAGCCGTGCAGCAGCGTCCGGACGATCCTGCGCATGTATGCGTTGTCGTCCACCACCAGCAGTCGGAGTTTCGTGAAGTCGACGCGGATCATCTTGGCCGGGCGTGGAACGCGGAGCGAAGATCATCCTCTCTCAGGCCGCGTTAACGCTCGGTATGCGTCCGGTTACCACCCGAACTGTTCGGCGAGGATGCGCTCGTCGAGGCCGTGTCCGGGGTCGTGCAGCATGACGAGGCTGGTCTTGCGGTCGAGCGCGATCTCGACGCGCTTCACGTTCCGAAATTCGGTGTTGTCGGCGACGGCCGCGACCGGGCGCTTGTCCGCCTCCAGAACCTCGATCGCGACCGCCGCCCTGTCCGGCAGCAGCGCGCCGCGCCAGCGCCGCGGCCGGAACGGCGAAATCGGCGTCAAGGCGAGGAGGGGGCTCGCCAGCGGCAGCAGCGGCCCATGGGCCGAGAGGTTGTAGGCGGTCGATCCGGCGGGCGTCGCGACCAGCACGCCGTCGCAGATGAGTTCGGCCAGCCGCGGCGTGCCGTCGACCTCGATCCGGAACTTGGCGGCCTGATAGCTCTGCCGCCATAGAGCGACCTCGTTGATCGCCTTGGAGACGTGAATCCGGCCCTCGCAGTCGCGGGCGCGCATCGACAGCGGATGGATGACGGCGCGCTCCGCGGCTTCGAGTCGCTCTCGCAGGCCGTCCTCCGAATACTCGTTCATGAGGAAGCCGACCGAGCCGCGGTTCATGCCGTAGATCGGGATCGCGCGGCCCATGTTCTCGTGCAGCGTCTGCAGCATCATGCCGTCGCCGCCGAGGGCGACGACGACGTCGGCCGTCTCCGGCGAGGAGTCGCCATAGCGCGCGCTCAGGGCGTTCCGCGCGGCCTGGGCGTCCTCCGCGGCGCTTGCGACGAAGGCGATGCGGTCGAACTTGCGATCGGCCATGCTGCGGCGCTGGTCCTTTGCCTGCGCCCGACCGGCGCGAGCGACGCTTTACACGGACGGGGCGGCGGTCGTCCATGTCGGATGCGCGCGCAAGGTCAGAGCACGGGATTCCACATCGCCGGCACGAACGCGAAATCGGAGCCGGTGCGCGCGACATGGCCGATGGCGGGGAAGGGGAAATGGTAGCCCGCCACCCACAACCGGTCCGTCGCCACCATGTCGAGCATGTGCCGCCGCGTGGCCTCGGCCTGCTCGGGCTCCATGTCGAACACGGCGTGCCAGCCGGGATTGCGGACGAAGAGAGCCGGGTGGTTCGTCGTGTCGGACCAGACGATGAGCTGTTCGCCCTCCG
Source organism: Hansschlegelia sp. KR7-227 (assembly GCF_049446035.1). NCBI lineage: Bacteria > Pseudomonadati > Pseudomonadota > Alphaproteobacteria > Hyphomicrobiales > Methylopilaceae > Hansschlegelia > Hansschlegelia sp. KR7-227. Next base: position 1,717,392 of record NZ_JBMSEA010000001.1, on the reverse strand, counting down.
ACGTCAGGCGGAAGGCGGTGTGGCCAGGCGTGTGTCCGTAGGCCGGGATCGCGACGATCCCCGGCGCCGGCTCCGCCTCGCGCTCGAAGCGACGCACGTCCTTCGCCATCGGCTCGAACACGCGCCGGACCATCTTGAACGCGGCCTGCATGCCCTGCGGCGCCCGGCTCATCTGTCCCTCGTCCATCCAGAACGCCCACTCGGCCTCCGGCACGACGACCTCGGCGTTCGGGAACGCCAGGGTTCCGTCCTTGAGACGGATTCCGGCGATATGGTCCGGGTGGAAATGGGACACCAGCACCATGTCGATGGCGCGCGGGTCGATGCCGGCGGCGGCCATGTTCTCGTAGAGCTGCCCCGCTGTGGGCGCCAGCATCCCGCCCGTCCCCGCGTCGATCAGCACCAGACGGCCCCCGGTGTTCACCACGAGCGTGGTGAAGCTCAGCGGCACCTTGTCCGGGGGGAGGAAGGCGTCGGAGAGCGCCTCGCGGACCTTCTCGATCGGCGCGTTGCGGACGAATCCCGCGTCGAGGGGACGGCGGACGAGGCCGTCGGTGAGCGCCGTGACCTCATAGGACCCGATCTTGTACCGGTAGACGCCGGGGGCCTGGCGGCCGGCCGCTGGCGCGGCGGCCGAGGCGACGCCGGCCGACATCGGTACGGCCGCGGCGGTGGCCGCGGCGAGGGCGGCGCGACGGGTCATTGAACTCATTCTCGGCTCGGTCTCCGCATGGCGTCGTCGACGACGCTCAAAAGCGTCTTCGACGTTCAGGGCATATGGCGGGGCCGCCCCGTTGGGCAATCGCGGAAGGCCCGCCGGACGTCACTCCTCCGTGACGCCCCCTCCGGAAGGCGGGGGTTCCCGCAGAACCGTCCGGTAATACATCCTCTTTAGTCTTCGTCGGCATGACCGTTCGCGGAGCAGACGCATGCCCGATCGCGACGCCGCGGCGACCCGATCCCATCTCACTGTTGCGACGCGGGCCGCCGAGGCGTTGGTGGACGCGACTCTCGACGCGGTCGTGACGGTCGACGCGCGCGGCGTCATCGAGAGCTGGAATCCCGGCGCGGAACGCATGTTCGGTTACGCGCGGGAGGACGCGATCGGCCGCGGCCTCGGCATCATCGTGCCGGAGGCGATGCAGGGCGAGCACACCGCGGGGATGCGACGTCTCATGGCCGGAGGGGCTCCACACCTCCTCGGGCGCGCGGTGGAGGTGCCCGCCCGCCGGGCCGACGGCTCTCAGTTCCCGATCGAGATGCGTCTGTCGATGTGGCGCGACGGCGACGCGACGCATTTTGGCGCGGTGATCCGGGACATCTCGGAACGGCGACGCGCGGAGGACCTGCTCCACCACCTGGCGCATTACGACCAGCTCACGATGCTGCCCAACCGGCACATGTTCCTGCGGCGACTGGCGGACGCGCTTCGGGCGGAGGGCGGGGGGGCGGTGACCGTCCTCATCGTCGATTTCGACGACTTCGCGTCCGTCAACGATCTGGTGGGCCACGCCGCGGGAGACGCCCTGCTCAAGGCGGCGGCCGTCACATTGAAGCGTTTCGTGACGAACGAGCACTCCGCGGAGACCGACGCCCCTGCGCCGACAGTCGCGCGCATCGGCGGCAACCAGTTCGGCGTCTTCCTGCCCGGGGCCCGCGACGGAGCGAGGGCGCAGGCGGCGGCCGATCGGATTCGGGCGACGGTCGCCGGCACGCGCGTCGATGGGCTGGCGGAACCGACCCTGTCGTCAGCCGGCGTCGCGGTCGCTCCAGCCCATGGGACGACCCCGGCCGCGCTGCTCGCGAACGCCGACTTCGCTTTGCGCGGCGCCAAGCGCGCCGGGGGCGATCGAAGCGAGATCTTTCAGCCGTCGCGGCGCGAAGCCCAGACCGCGCGACGTCAGCTGGAGGCCGAGGTGCGCCGGGCCTGGGCGGCCGCGGAGTTCGAAGTTTACTACCAGCCGCAGGTGGCGCTCGCGGACCGCGCCGTCGTCGGCGCCGAAGCTCTGCTGCGTTGGAACCATCCCACGCGCGGCGTGCTGGCGCCGGGCGCGTTCCTCGACGCCGTTGGCCCGACCGAACTCGCCGAGCGGATCGGCGAATGGGTGCTCAAAACCGCCTGCCGCGACGCCGCGCGGTGGGGGCGCGAGACGGGCCGGCCGTTCCGCGTCGGCGTCAATCTGTTCGAGCGCCAGTTTCTGCGCGGCGACCTCGCCGACAAGGTCGCCGCCGCGCTGGAAGCCTCTCGTCTGCCGCCGGAATGTCTGGAGATCGAGATCACCGAAAACGTCATGACCGGCGGCGACGACGTGTCGGTGCATCGGGTGCGCCGGCTCCGCGATCTGGGCGTGGGCGTCGCCTTCGACGACTACGGCACCGGATACGCCTCGCTCAGCCTGTTGAAGCGTTATCCGCTGACGCGCCTCAAGATCGACCGGAGTTTCGTGCGCGACCTGTCCTTCGACGAGAACGACGCGACGCTCGTCGAGCTCATCCTCACCCTCGGGGAACGGTTCAAGCTCGGCGTCGTCGCCGAAGGGGTGGAGACCGAAGAGCAGGAGGCGCGGTTGATCGCGCTCGGCTGTCCGGAGGGGCAGGGCTATTTCTATGGCCGCCCGATGACCGCCGAGGCGCTCGGCGCGCTGCTCCGCGCCGCGGGACCCCGCGCGGTGGTCGCCTGAGCCGCCGTGTTCCGCTTCTCAGGCGACGGCGCGGACGCCCTTGCGCGCGGCGTGGTCGGCCTTGACCACCTCCGTCGCCACGAACTCCGCGTGGCGCGCGACTTCCGGCAAGCCCATGATTTCGCCGAAGGCGCCGCGGGCAAGGGGACCTGCGATCCAGAACGCAGGGGATGAGCGCCCGTCCGGACCGACCGCCAGGCTGCCGAGATCGGCGTCCAATCCCAGGCCGACGCGATCGAGCGCGATCAGCCCGGAGGCCGCAAGCCCGGAGACGAGGGGATCGCTGTCGACCAGCCCGCGGTGCGCTGGGCCGGTCGCGAGCGCGACGGCGTCGAAGTCGCGCCGTTCGTGGCCGCCGCCGCGCAGCCTGAAGGCGACCTTCACGGCGTCGAGCGTCGAGGAGGCCTCGACCGGCTCGCCCACGCGCCGAAGGAGGCTGCCGTCCGCGAGCTTGCGGGCGATGACGGCTTCGATCTGCGGCGCGACCCGGAACCGATGGACGTCCCAGAACGGGCGCAGCCGGCGCACCAACCTGGCGCGCTCCGCTTCCGGCAGGTTCGCCCAGATCGCGGGTCCCTGCGTGCGCGCGGCGTCGAGCACGTAATGCCAGGACAGGCCCTCGGCCGCCGCGTCGGCGATCGTCCGCCGGATGCGGCGCGATAGATCAAGGGCGCTGCGGCTCGGGGGTTCGGAGAGGGAGCCGTACTCCTCGCCGGGCTGCGCGGGATGGCCGCGCGACAGCAGGCCCCGACGCGAGACCGCGATGATCGGGCCGCGGTGGCCGCGCGCGTCGAGCGAGGCCACGATGTCGGCCATGGTGAGCCCGGAGCCGACGATCAGGACCCGCGCGTCCGGCGCGACCTCGTCGAGCGCGTCGCGCGCCTGCGTGTCCCGGATTAGCCTGCGGTCATGCAGCACCTGGGAGAAGGCGGACGGCGCGCCCGCAGCCGGATGGGTCGCCGCCAGCGCGACGTAGTCGGCGTCGATCGTCCGCCCGTCCGCGAGCGTGACGAGGTAGCCGCCGCCGTTCCGTCGGGCCGAAATCGCCCGCGTCCGCGCGTGCTCGATCGCGCCGGCCGCGAGGAACGGCTCGATGGTCTCGGCGCAGTAGCGGCCGAACACGGCGCGGCGCGGGAAGGAGCGCCCGTCGGGGAGCTCGGCCGCCGGATCGTCCGCGAGCGCGTCGTTCGCCTTCAGCCAGCGGTCGAAATGGTTGGGGTCGGACTGGATGAAGGTCATCCGCTTCGCCGGCACGTTAAGCCGGTGAGCCGGATCGAGCGTCGAATAGGCGACGCCGGCGCCAAGCCGCGGCCGCGGTTCGACGACCACGACGCGGATGGCGCCCGGCGCCCGCCTGGCGACCTGATGGGCCACCATGGCGCCGGTGAATCCGCCGCCGATGACGACGAGGGTGGATCGGGGGTCGCTCCTCATCGGGATCTCGCCGGTCGTCGGAGCGTCGCCCCGGAGGTCAGGACCGGGCGATCCTGAGGGCAGGTCGAGCGTCATTCGCGATCGTCTCCCCGAACGGACCCATGTTCACCGTGGTCGCCTCCGGCGCCGTCGCAATGGAGAGCGGCAGCAGCGGAAAGACGGTTCGGCGAAGCGATAGGCCTCTTCGAGATGCGGGTAACCCGACAGGATGAAGGTGTCTATGCCGGCGCGCATGTATTCCTTCACCCGCTCGGCGACCTCGTCCGGGCTCCCGACCCGCGCCGTTCCCGCGCCGGTGCTGCAAGGCAACGAACGTCGGCGATTGTCGACTAACTCTGATCTATCGGCTTAATCCGGAGCCTCTCGCCGAAATTGCCGGAGCGTTGATCGGCGCGGCGTTGGCGGCCCGGGGGTGGCGGATCGAGCGAGAATCCTCCAAGCAGAACCTGCGCCGCTCAGACGACGCCGCGCTCCGGGAGGCCTCCGACGCCGTGACGATCCAGCCCACCGACATGACCGCGACCGGCGCCTCGATCACCGCCAAGCGGTTCGCGAGCGGCCTGCTCGGCTACGCCTCGGGGCTGCCGTTCCTGCTGGTGCTCGGCACGTTGGCGATCCGGCTGCGCGAGAGCGGGGTGGGGCTGGCCGAGATCGGACTGCTGTCCTGGGCCAGCATCGCCTACAGCCTGAAGTTCCTGGTCGCGCCATTCCTCGACGCCTACGCGTTGGGCCCGCTCGGCCGCTGGATCGGGCGGCGGCGGGCGTGGATCATGCTGACCCAGATCGGCGTCGCCCTCGGCCTCGTGGTCATGTCGACCACCGATCCGGCCGTCAGCCTGCCCATCGTCGCCGCCGCGGCCTTCCTGACCGCCTTGCTGTCCGCCGTGCAGGACGCAGCCGTGGACGGCTGGCGCATCGACGTCGCGGAGGCCGAAGAGCAGGGCCTGCTCGCCGCCGCCTATCAGCTCGGCTACCGGCTGGCGGTGCTGACCTCCGGCGCCGGCGCGCTCTATGTCGCGGAAGGCTTCGGTTGGCCGACGTCCTATCTCGCGATGGCGGCGATCATGGCGGTGGTGGCGGCGCTCACCGCCGTCCTCGTGCCGTCGGTGGAGAAGCCGCTGGCGCGCTCAGAAGGGCCGCTGTTCACGGCGCCGATCCGCGACCTCGTGGCTCTGCTCGCGACCGTGCCGGTCGCGACGCTCGTCATGATCGGCTGCTACCGCGCGCCCGATCTGCTCGCCGGCGTCATGGCGTCCGCGCTCTACATCGACGCCGGCTTCTCCAAGGTCGAGATCGCCAACGTCACCAAGATCTTCGGGGTTGGGCTGACGATCTTCGGCGCGTTCTTCGGCGGCTGGCTGCTCACCCGGCTGTCGATGCGGACGGTGCTGGTGATCGGCATCGTGGCGTCGTCGACGACCAACCTGTTTTTCTCGGGCCTCGCGATGACCGGCCACTCGCTGCCGATGCTGATCGCGGCGATCTCCTTCGACAACGTCGCCGGCGGAATCGCGGGCACCGCCCTGATCGCCTTCATGTCGCAGCTCGCGCAGTCCGGCTTCTCCGCGACCCGCTACGCCGTGCTGAGCTCGATCTACGCGCTGCCGGGCCACCTCGTCGGCGGCGTGTCCGGCGTCGCGGTCGAGGCCTTCGGCTTCCCGACCTACTTTGCGCTGACGTTCTTCTCCGGCGTTCCGGCGTTGCTGCTGTGCCTCGCGCTGCGGGGAGAGGCGGCGAAGGGCAAGCGGCCGGCCCTGACCTAAGGGCGGGCGGCCGTCAGTTCGCCTCGAACAGCGCCGTGACGTCCGCGTCCGTCACCGTCGCCATCGGCATCATGAGCTTCACGGCCTCCGTCTTCCGGCCGGCGCGCATGATGAGGACGACCGTCTCCGCGCCGCCGCAGGCCGGATCGCCGCAGGCGATCTCGCTGACGGTCACGGCGTCGTCCTCGGACAGCGCCAGCGTCTCGCGCACGAGCGCGGCGACGCGGCGCGAGGCGTCGGCGCGGGCGGGGTCTTCGCGGGCGCGGAAGAACAGGGCCATGGCGGCCTTTTAAGCCGGAACCCCCGCCGGCCGCCAGAGCGTCGCCGGGTCTCGCCCAACGGGCGCGCGCGCCGCGTCGCGCTTCACCACACATGAGGAAAACAGTCGCGCGGCGAGGGCTCGCCTGCTAGACGCGCGGGCGTCCCGTCAAACCCAAGCCGATCCCTCGATTTGCCATGTCGCGTTCCGCGTCGCCTCCTCCGGCCCTGCTCGCCCGCTTCGAAGCGGCCGGCTTCGGGCGCGCCGAACCCGGCGTGCTCCAGCCCGCGGAGCCGTTCCTCGACGTCATGGGAGAGGAACTGCGCCAGCGCATGTTCCTCACCTCCGACGCTGCGGGCCGTGAGCTTTGCCTCCGGCCCGACTTCACGATCCCGGTCGCGCGCCTGCACATCGCCGGCGGCGATCCCGCGCGGGCGGCGGGGTATTGCTACGCGGGTCCCGTGTTCCGCCAGGGCGCGAACGGCGGCGAGGCGTCGCAGGCCGGCGTCGAAAGCTTCGGACGCGTGGACAGCTTCGCCGCAGAGGCCGAGCTGCTGGCGCTCGCGCTCGAAGCCTGCGCGCTGCTCGGGGTCGCGGAGCCGGCGATCCGCCTGGGCGACCGCGCGCTGATCGACGCGGCCGTCGACGCCATCTCGGCGCCCGCCGCCTTCCGGCGCCGGTTGAAACGCGAGATCGCCTCCGGCGGCGCGCTCGAGGCGCTGGCGCCGGCCCAGCCGCGACGGGACGGCGAGCACGCCGGCCTGATCGCAGCCCTCAGCGCAGCAGGGCCGGAAGCCGCGCGCGGCGCGATCGAGGATTTGCTCTCCCTCGCCGGGATCGCCGCCGTCGGCGGCCGCACGGCGGGCGAGATCGCCGAACGCTTCCTCGAGCGCACCGCCGCTCACGCCGCGGCGCTGACGAATCCGGAGAAGCGGGCCCTCGACGCCTTCCTCGCCGTCGACGATCCCGCGCCCGCAGCGCTCGCCCGGCTTCAGGCTCTCGCCGATCGGGACGGGCTCGCCATGGGGCGCGCGGTCGAGGTTTTCGCCGCGCGACTGGAGGCGTTCCGCGCGGCTGGCCTGCCCGTGGAGCGCATGCGCTTCTCCAGCCGCTTCGGCCGCAGGCTCGACTACTACACCGGCCTCGTCTTCGAACTGGCGCCGCCCGGGGGAGGCGAGGCGCTCGCAGGCGGCGGCCGCTATGACGGGCTGATCGCGTCGCTGGGCGCGGCCTCCCCGTCGCGCGGCGTCGGCTTCGCGCTGTGGCTCGACCGGTTCGGGGAAGGGAAGCCGTGAGCGCCAAACTCATCCTCGCCGTTCCCTCCAAGGGCCGCCTTCAGGAGAACGTCCACGCCTTCTTCGCGCGCGCCGGGCTGACCTTCGTGCAGCCGGGCGGCGCGCGCGACTACCGTGGCGCGATCGCCGACGTTCCCGGCGTCGAGATCGCCTATCTCTCGGCCTCCGACATCGCGGGCCAGCTCGCGAGCGGCGCGGTCCATCTCGGCGTCACCGGCGAGGACCTGATCCGCGAGCAGATCGCGGACGCCGCCGAGCGCGTGACGCTGCTGCAGCCGCTCGGCTTCGGCTACGCCGACGTGGTGATCGCGGCGCCCCAGGCCTGGATCGACGTGACGACCATGGCCGATCTCGACGACGTCGCGGAGGACATGCGGCGCAAGCACGGGCGGCGTCTCCGGGTCGCGACGAAATACGTCAACCTGGCGCGCGGCTTTCTGTCGGGCGGCGGGTCGGCGCGCGCCGGCGCGGGGATCGCGAACTACCGAATCGTCGAGAGCATGGGCGCGACCGAAGGCGCGCCGGCCGCAGGGGCCGCCGACGTCATCGTCGACATCACCACGACGGGCGCGACGCTTGCGGCCAACGCGCTGAAGATCGTCGAGGACGGGGTGATCCTGAAAAGCCAGGCGCATCTGGTGGCCAGCCTGAACGCCGAATGGGGCGACGGGCCGCGCCGCGCCGCGCGGACGATCCTCACCCGGGTCGCGGCCGAAGTGCGGGCCCGCGCGGTGCGTGAGGTCCGCGCGCGGTTCGATCACCCGGTGGAACGGCTGATCGTCGACCTCGCCGCCCGCTTCGACGCGCGCGCGCCGTTCGGGCCGCCGCCGCCGGGAACCCCGCTTGTGCTGCATGCGCCGAAGCGAGCCGTGTTCGCGCTCGTCGAGGCGCTGTCGGCCGCCGGCGCCGGCGCCGTCACGGTCGGAACGCTCGAGGATGTGTTCGAACCGGATCCGCCGCTCGTGACGGATCTGTTCAAGGCGATCGGCTGAGGGTTCAGGACCCCGAATAAAAAGCGGAGCCGCCTCGGGGGGGAGCGGCTCCGCTTTATGAGGCTGACCAGTCGGGGGAACTGGCCGCCTGACTTACGTAAATAAAAAGGCGGAGCCGCCTCGGGGGTAGCGGCTCCGCCTCTGAGACTGGCCAGTCGGGGGATCCGGCCGTCTTACAGAAAAGCTCGTGTGGAGCTTTCGAGCATAGAACGTGGACCCGCGCCTTCGGTTCCGGCGCGCTCGAAAAAAATCGCGCGCTATCGGATCGGCGGGACCGCGCCTCCGAGATGGCTCTCGAGGAAGGCGATGGTCCGGTCCCAGGCGAGCGCCGCCGCGCGCCGTTCGTAACGCGCCGGATTGGCGTCGTTGTTGAAGGCGTGGTCGGCGCCTTCGTAGACATAGAGTTCGAACTCCTTGTCGTTCTCCTTCAGCGCCTTCTCGAAGGCGGGGATCCCGGCGTTGATGCGCTCGTCGAGGCCCGCATAGTGCAGCAGCAGCGGCGCCTTGACCTCGGCCGCCTGTTCCGGCGGGAGCGTCTGGCCGTAATAGGCGACGGCGGCCTTCAGGTCGTCGCTCGCGACGGCCAGCCGATTCGCCATGCCGCCGCCCCAGCAGAAGCCGACGGCGCCGACCGAGCCGTTGCTCTCCGGCCGCGCCTTGAGAAACGCCGTGGCGACCACCAGCGTCGCGACCGTCTTGTCCGCGTCGAGCTTGCCGATCATCTCGCGCGCTTTGTCTTCGTCGGCGGGCGTGCCGCCCTGAAGCGAGAGCAGATCGATCCCGTAGGCGAGGAAGCCTGAGATCGCGAGGCGGCGCGTGACGTCCTCGATGTGCGGATTGAGGCCCCGGTTCTCGTGGATGACGAGCACCGACGGGCGCCGGCCGTCTCCCACCCCTGTCGCGAGCAGGCCGGAGACATGGCCGTCCGGTCCGTCGAAGGAGACCTTCGTCGTCACGATCCGGCTGTCGTCCGGCGCGACCATCGCGGCCCGGGCGTAGTCGTTTGCAAGTCCTGCGAGCAGCGCGCTGGCGCCGGCCGTCGACCCCGCGATCAGCGCGAGCCGCTCCAGGAACGCGCGCCGGCCGATTTCGCCATGCGTGTAGCGGTCGTAAAGGGCGATCGCTCGGCGGTCGGGGCGTGCGGGCATCGGTGGGCTTTCCTCTGCGCAAGCGCGGGCGCAAGCCCCTTATAGACCGGCGGCGTGGATGGCTGCGATCACGCGACGGTCATCGCGGCGCGGCGACCGCGCGCGCGATCTGCTCGAACTCGGCGCGGCGGGCGTCGAAATCGCCCTTGTCGCCGACGCACACCACGGTCGTGCGGCCTTTCGGCGTGTCGAGCAGCACAAGATAGGAGCGCACCTCCGCGGCGCGCGGCTCGGCCTCGACCGGCTTGAAGTCCGCCACGACCGCAGCCCCGGCCAGTCCCGCCTGCTCGAACGGATCGATGCTTGAGACGTCGTACCGCAAAGCGAGCGTGGCGCGGATCAGCTCGGTCCATTCCTTCTTTTGGGTGAAGGCGTTGATTTCTTCCTGGCTGAGGCCGGCGTTCTGGGGCGCCGGTTGGAACGCCACCTTGCAGCCGGTGTCGTCGTCGCCGTTCTTCTGGACCGCAAACACCACGGCGTAGCGCGCGTCGCCCTCGGTCTTCTTCGCTTCATAGCCGTCGGGCGGCTGGACGCTGAGGCCGGTCGGCTCGTCCCGCAGCAGCGCGCCGGCGCGCGCCGCTCCCGGTCCGGCAACGCCGGCGAACGCCGCGCAGCCCAGAATAAGCAGAACGTTCCTGACGATCATCGAACGCTCCGCAACTCCCCGGTCCGGCGCCTCTTGGCGAATGCTGTCGCCGGTTCCTTCGACGCATAGTGCGACAATACCCTGCGCCGCGCGAAAAGGTGAGAAAATGCGTCCATCAACCTAAACGGCGGCGGCGGCCCCCCTATCGCTGCACCTCCCCGCCACGGACTCCGGCACCTTCCGCTACGAGCCGGACGACGCAGGACCGCCGAGCAGCCAGTCGATCAGGGCCTGCGCGTGCGGGGAGGGGGCAGGGCCGCCGGGCCGGGTCGCGACCACCAGAGTGCGGGTCGCCCACGGGTCCGAGAGCGGCACGGCGCGGATCGCCATCGACCGTCGCGCGCGCCGCGCCGCCGCCGCCGGCAGCACGCCGACGCCGACGCCCTGCTCGACCATCCGGCAGACGGCGTCGAACCCGCGGACACGTACGCGCAGCGCGACGGAGCGGCCGAGACGGCGCGCCTGGCCGGCGAGATAATCCTGCGCCGCGCTGCCGGCCTCCAGGCCGACATGCGGGCAGTCGAGCGTTTCGGCGAAGGCGACGCGCTTGCGTCCCGCGAGCGGATGCCCGCGCGCCGCGACCAGAACGAAGGCGTCGCGCCGGAACGGCCGGGTGACGAGCTCGGCCACGTCCACCGTGTCGGACATCACGCCGAAATCGACGCGGCCGGCGGCCACCGCCTGCGCGATGTCGCGGCTCAGCCCCTCCGCGAGGTCGATGTCGACATGGGCGTTGGCGGCGAGGAAGGCCGCAAGCGGCTCCGGGAGATGCTCCGACAGCGCGGAGGTGTTCGCCATCATCCGGACGTGGCCCTTGAGCCCGCGTCCGTAGGCGGCGAGTTCGCCGCGCATGCGCTCGCAGTCGTCGAGGATGACCCGGGCGTGGTGCGCGAGCGCCCGTCCGGCCGGCGTGAGGCGGACGCCGCGCCGCTCCCGTTCGAGCAGAGGCGTCGCCGCAAGCTCCTCCATTCCACGGATGCGCTCGCTCGCCGAGGCCAGCGCCAGATGGGCGCGGGCGGCGCCCGCGGTGATGCTGCCGGCTTCCGCGACATGGAGGAAAAGGCGGAGATCCGTGAGGTCGAAGCGCATGAGGGTCCGCGTCGCGCGTCGGCGTAGCCTTCGGCTGATCCGAAGGCCCGCATCGTGACATCCACATTGCGCGGGGGCCGGCCGCGCGATCAAGTCCTGCAATGACCGACCCGACGCTCCCGTTGCTGGCCTTCGCGTTCGCCGTCTTCGTGGCGGCCGGGCTCGTCAAGGGCGTGACCGGCATGGGCCTGCCGACGATCGCGATGGGCCTGTTGGCGACGACGATGCCGCCGCACGAATCCGCAGCCCTGCTGCTCGTGCCTTCGCTCGTGACGAATGTCTGGCAGCTCGCGGCCGGCCCCAGTCCGCGCGCCGCCGCCAAGCGGTTCTGGCCGATGATGGCGGGCGTGACGGGCGGCGCCGTCGCGACGGCCGGCGTGCTCGCGGGAGACGCGGCCCATTACGCCACGATCGGGCTCGGCGCCGTGCTCATGGTCTATGCGCTGTTCGGCCTCAGCGGGCGCCGGCTGACGGCGCCCCCCTCGAGCGAGCGAACGCTCGCGCTCCCGGTCGGTCTGGCGACCGGTCTCATCACGGGCGCGACCGGCGTCTTCGCGATGCCGGCGGTTCTGTATCTCCAGGCCCTCGGGCTGGAGAAGGAGGAGCTGATCCAGGCCCTCGGGCTCTCCTTCACCGTGTCGACGCTGGCGCTGGCGGCGGGGCTGGGCTTTGCGGGCGCGCTCGACCCGCACACGCTCGGCGGCTCAGCGCTGGCTTTGGTCCCGGCCGGCCTCGGCATGGCGGCGGGACAAGCGCTGCGACGCCGGATCTCGCCCACGGTCTTCAAAGTCGCGTTCTTCGCCGGGCTGCTCGGCCTCGGCGCCTATCTCGTCGTCACAAGCATGGGCTGACGCGCGGACGGCGACGAACGCGCCGGTTGGTCTCCGCCGCGTCGATCGTCCCGCTTCCGCTACACGATCGAGTGAAGGGGGCGCCAGGACACCGGCGGAGCCTTTGAGCCGTCATGAGCGCCGCACGATCCTTGCCTCGCGACGAGGCGCGCAGCCCGCTCGCCGCTTTCGCCCAAAGGATCGACCCCATGCTCCGCCAAATTCTCTCCGCCTGCTGTCTCGGATTCGCCGTCGCGGCGCTCGCGGTCGGGCCCGTGCTATCCGCCGAGATCGACAACTCCGCGATCGGCAAGCCCGAGTTTCGCGAGCACAAGGCGACCTACGGCCTCGTCTACACCCTGCCGAAAGACGCCAACGACATCCTCGACGCCAAGATCCGCGGGCCGCTGAAGGCGCGCCTGCTAGACCTCGGGCTGAAGGCTGAAGCCGAGCTGCCGAACATTCCTCACATCACCGTCGTGCATATCCACAGCGCCGATGCCGCGACGCCGGCCGCCATGCTGAAGGCCCTGCCGAAGCCGCCTGCGCCGCTCCAGATCACGATGAAGAAATTCTACACGACCGAAGCGGCCAAGGGAGCCGGCCGGCCGTGGTGGCTTGATCTGGGCGTCGTCAAGGAAGGCAAGGCCTATGACGACATGATGGCCTACAGCGTCACGGCCACCGCGGCGCTTGCGCCGTTGCGCGACGGCCCGCTGCCGCGCGTCACGGGGCCGGTCTACGCCGCCATGGGCGACGCTGCGAAAGATCTCGTGAAGACCGTCGGCGTCAGCGGCGTCAACGTCATGAAGGACGGCAAGGCCACGGCCTCACACAACCCTCACAACACGCTGGTCTACAGCATGGAGCCGTTCTCGAAGTTCCAGGCGCCGATGGACGAGACGGCGGCCGAGTTCAACGCGATCCTTCCCGACGGCTTCCCCGTGACGCTGAAGACCGTGTCGATCGTGGAGCTGCAGTTCGCCGGCAATGTGGTCCGCGAGATCTACCGCGTCAGCCTCGAGGACGGGACGGTGACCGACGTCGCGACCGGCAAGACGCTCGCCTCGCTCTAAACTCGACGCAGGCGGCGGCGCGGCCCGGTCCAGGAGGCGTCGTCGCCGGGGCCGGGCGCAGCGCCGCCGGTCTCGAGCCCCGCCCGCATCGCCGCGGAGCGCCGGCTTGCGAAGAGTGTGTGGCCTCGATGGGCCGAGACAGATAAGGAGACCATAAGACAAGGTTCGGCGTTTGAGGTCTGAGTTCGTGGCGAAGTTGCATTCCGGGAGCGCCGGACGGCCTGGCGATTCCTTTTCCCGGACCGTCGTCGCCCCCGTCAGCCTGCTTGTCGCGGCGATGATCGTGGTGAGCATCGCGGCGGCGATCTGGGTCGCTCATCACCAGACGGCGGAGACGCGGTCGCGGGAGCGCAGCCTCGCCGCGACGGCGCTCGCCGAGCGGTTCGCGGCGCTCGAGAAGACGACCAACGACTACGCGTTCTGGGACGAGACCTTCGATCGCCTCGTGACGCGCGAGGACGCGGCGTGGTTTGACGCCAACGTCGCCCGCCCGGCCATCGACGAATACGACGTCGAACTGGTCGCCGTCGCCGATCGGGGCGGCGCCGCCGTGTTCGGAGCCCGCGACGGGGAGAGCGTCTCCGGGCCGCTCGGCGCCAGTCTCGTCGGCGGCTTCGACGCTCTCCTCGACCGCGTCGCGGCGGGCGCCGGGACGGACACCGCGTCCGGCCTCCTGCTCTGGGACGGCGAGCCCGCGATGGTCGCCGTGTCCCGCATCAGGCCGCAATCGACGGACGCCGATCACGCCGAACGCGCGCCGAGGTTTCTCGTGCTCGCGGCTCGCTTGGGCGCATCGCAGGTCGAGACGATCGCCAAGGCCTATCTTCTTCCGGACCTCGCGGTCGTTCCAGCGGCCGTCGACGACGCCTCGATCCAGCTCGCGACCGTGGACGGCCGCCGTCCGATCATCTTCGCCTGGCGCGGCTCCGACCCGGGCCGAGAACTGCTTCGCAGCCTGTTGCCGCTCATGATCGCCGCGCTGTTCGCCTTCGCCGGGATGACGGCTTATGTGCTCCGTCAGGGGAAGGCCGCCGCGATCCGCCTCAGCGAGAGCGAGCGGCGCGCTTTGCTCGATCCCCTCACCGGCCTGCCGAACCGGGTCGCGTTGTTCGCCGGGGTCGAGGAACTGGTCCGCGCAGCCGAGGCGCCGAGCTTCGCGCTCGCCTATCTCGACCTTGACGGCTTCAAGCAGGTGAACGACGAGCACGGCCATGATCTCGGCGACGAGGTGCTGCGGCAGGCCGCGCAGCGCATGGCCTCGGCGGTGCGTGACGTCGACCTTCTCGTGCGGCTCGGCGGCGACGAGTTCGCGATTCTGCTGCCCGGCCTCACCGACGCGGCGTCGCTCAGGGGGATTGCGGAGCGCGTCATCGCGAAGGTCAGCGAACCGATCGAGGCCAACGGCGTGACGGTCCGCGTCGGCGTGACGATCGGCGTCGCGATCTCCCCCTCGGACGCCCGGGATACGCTCGAACTCGTGAAGATCGCCGACACGGCGCTCTACCGCGCCAAGCGCAGCAGCAAGGGCACGGTGGCGTTCAGCCTCTCGGCCTGAGCGCCGCTACGAGCGGGGCCGGCGCCCTCTTGCCCCGTGGAGGCGCGGCGAGACGCTCGGGCGGGGCGCGAGACGAGCGGGCTTCGCATTCCGCGCCCAGCCCGGCTCTGTTCGACCTCAACGTCCGCCATAGAAAAAGGCCCCGGATCGCTCCGGGGCCTTCGTCATTCTTCAGCAACGCTGAGACGCGTGGATCAGAAGTCCATGCCGCCCATGCCGCCGCCCATGCCGCCGCCGGGCATGCCGCCGGCGCCGCTGTCCTTCTTCGGCAGGTCGGCGACCATCGCCTCGGTGGTGATCAGCAGGGCCGCGACCGAGGCCGCGTCCTGGAGGGCGGTGCGGACGACCTTGGTCGGGTCGACGATGCCGGCCTCGATCATGTCGACATACTCTTCCGTCTGGGCGTTGAAGCCCCAGGTCGGGGAGGCGTTCTCGAGCAGCTTGCCGACGACGATCGAGCCTTCGACGCCCGAGTTCGACGCGATCTGACGGATCGGAGCCTCAAGCGCCTTCAGCACGATGTTATAGCCGGCCTGGATGTCCGGGTTCTCGTGCTTGACGCCGTCGATGGCCTTCTTGGCGCGGAGCAGAGCGACGCCGCCGCCCGGCACGATGCCTTCCTCGACCGCGGCGCGCGTGGCGTTCAGCGCGTCGTCGATGCGGTCCTTCTTCTCCTTGACCTCGACCTCGGTCGCGCCGCCGACGCGGATGACCGCGACGCCGCCCGCGAGCTTGGCGAGACGCTCCTGCAGCTTCTCACGGTCGTAGTCCGAGGTGGTCTCCTCGATCTGCGCCTTGATCTGGCCGACGCGGGCCTGGATCGCGTCCTTGTCGCCGGCGCCGTCGACGATCGTGGTCTTCTCCTTCTCGAGCGTCACCTTCTTGGCGCGTCCGAGCATGTCGAGGGTCACGTTCTCGAGCTTGATGCCGAGGTCCTCGGAGATCACCTGGCCGTTGGTCAGGATCGCGATGTCCTCGAGCATCGCCTTGCGGCGGTCGCCGAAGCCGGGCGCCTTGACGGCCGCGACCTTCAGGCCGCCGCGCAGCTTGTTGACGACGAGCGTCGCGAGAGCCTCGCCCTCGATGTCCTCGGCGATGATGACGAGCGGCTTGCCGGACTGAACGACCGCCTCGAGCACCGGCAGGATCGCCTGCAGGCCCGAAAGCTTCTTCTCGTGGATGAGGATGTAGGGGTCCTCGAGATCCGCGATCATCTTCTCGGCGTTGGTGATGAAGTACGGGCTGAGGTAGCCGCGGTCGAACTGCATGCCTTCGACGACTTCGAGCTCGGTCTCGAGGCTCTTGGCCTCCTCGACCGTGATGACGCCCTCATTGCCGACCTTCTGCATGGCCGAGGCGATCATCTCGCCGAACTCTTTCTCGCCGTTCGCGGAGATCGTGCCGACCTGCGCGACTTCAGCCGAGGAGGCGATCTTCTTCGACGAGGCCTTGAGGTGCTCGATGACCTTGGCGACCGCGAGGTCGACGCCGCGCTTGAGGTCCATCGGGTTCATGCCGGCGGCGACGAACTTGGCGCCTTCCTTCACGATCGCCTGGGCGAGCACGGTGGCGGTGGTGGTGCCGTCGCCGGCGAGATCGTTGGTCTTCGAGGCCACTTCGCGCACCATCTGGGCGCCCATGTTCTCGAACTTGTCCTCGAGCTCGATCTCCTTGGCGACGGTGACGCCGTCCTTGGTGATGCGGGGCGCGCCGAAGGACTTCTCGATCACGACGTTACGACCCTTGGGGCCGAGCGTGACCTTGACGGCGTTGGCGAGGATGTCGACGCCGCGCAGCATCTTCTCGCGCGCGTCGGCGGAAAAACGTACGTCTTTCGCAGCCATGATTCAGGTGCTCCTTTTGAGCGAGATACGAAGAAACCGGCTCGCCGCGAACCTTTGGGTTCGGGCCTCGCCGGCGGAATGAAGAAGGATGATCAGGCGATCACGCCCATGATGTCCGACTCTTTCATGATCAGAAGCTCTTCGCTGTCGATCTTGACTTCGGTGCCGGACCACTTGCCGAACAGGATCTTGTCGCCAGCCTTGACGTCGAGGGGCACGACCTTGCCGGCCTCGTCGCGGGCGCCCGGGCCGACGGCGACGACTTCGCCTTCCTGCGGCTTTTCCTTGGCGGTGTCGGGAATGATGATGCCGCCCTTGCTCTTCTCTTCGGCGGTGAGGCGGCGGACGACCACGCGGTCGTGCAGCGGACGGAAGTTCATGGGGTTCAATCCTCTTGAAGCGGACGTCAGCTTCGCTCGTCAAAAATCACCGCGCCGCAACCGGCGCGCACGCTGTTAGCACTCCCAACCGGCGAGTGCTAACAGCGATGGCGAAATACGAACGGGACGTTCGTCTGTCAAGGGTTGGCGACGTCCCGCGCCGTGGCTGAATGCGGTCCAGGACCGCCGGTCTTGGGGCCGCGCGTCCGCTTCCGACGGGGCGACGGAGCCGCCGGGCGCGAGCCGAAGGGGAGCCATTCGCGGGCGCCCGCAGCCGTCGACGCCGCGAACCGACGGAGACGCTCCGCCATCCGTCCCGCCCGCTCCCTCAGGCGAGGGGGCCGGGGGGCGGTCGCGAGGGTGATGTCGCACAGTTCATTGAAGGTGGGATGAACGCGCGCCGCTGCGTGGATTTCTTGGACGACCCGCTGGATCGAACGCGGGCGGCTCTGGGCCAGGTCTGCGTCGCCACGCCGGGCGTAGGCGGCCTCAACGATCGAGCGGATCGCGATCCGCGGCTTGCCGCGCATGATGAAATAGAAGATCGAGCCGTGAAACGTGCCGGCGACCGGGACGCGACGCACGTTCGGACCGAGCATCCGCTCCGCCTCGCGCCGGTCCGCCCATTCACGGTCGGCGTAGGCGATCGTCGCGTAGGCGTTGGGCCGGAAGCCGAGCAGGCTGACGTCGCCGTGGCGCCGCAGGCTTTTCCAGAGCCGCCGCCCCGCCCGCATGCGGGCGAGCAGCCGGACGTAGCTCCGATAGGGAATGCCGGGATTACGCGGGTACAGGGTGACCTGCGGGCTGAAGGCCAAGGCGTGAAACGCGCGGTCGGGCCGAAGCTTCGCGCAGTTCTGGGTGAGCAGCAGCGCGCCGAACCCGCCTTTGCTCTGGCCCGTCGCCAGCATGCCGTCATAGCCGCCGCGGTCGTAGGCCTCGAGCACGGTCCGCGCCAGACGCTCGGCCGCGATCAGATAGTATCGCCCCCGCTTGTCCGTGACGAACAGCACGTCGTGTCGAAAGCGGTGCCGCAGCAGCGTGAAGCGGGTGTTGGGCGACAGCACGACGATCAGCTTGCTGCTGTCGCTCCCCCGCCGGAACGCGAAGTCGTAGCCGTCGAGCGCCAGGCCGGTCGCCTCCGCCCCGAACGCCGTCGGAAGCCGGCGCGGCCGCTTCAGCGGAGCGCGCCGCTTTGGCCGCCCCGTGGGGCGCTCAGCGGCGGCTGTCACGTCGAAGCCCCTCGCTTCTCGATTCCGCGGCAGGGCGGCCCGCGGCGCCATGCGCCAGTTCGCCGCTAAAGTCGGAGGCGTCAAGCCTGCTCAGTCTCTTGATTCGCAACGTGGTCCCAGCGATTGTCTCGGGCATGCCGACTCGTGACGAGATTCTCGACATCCACAACATGTGCGCCTGCTCGCACATCCGGATGGCCGCGCGCGCGGTGACGCGCTTTTACGACGAAGCGCTGCGTCCGTCAGGCATAAAGGGCACGCAATTCGTGCTGCTCGCCGCGATCGAGGCGGGAGAGGCGACGTCGATCACTGATCTGGCCGAGGTGATCGACATCGAACGCACCACGCTCGTGCGCAACCTTCAACTCCTGCGCAAGGAAGGGCTGGTCTCTCCGCTCAAGGGCATGAACGGCCGCCGCAAGCCCGCGCTCACCGAGAAGGGCCGTCAGGCGCTGGAGACAGCGCTGCCGTTGTGGCGTTCCGCGCAGGGCGAGGTCGAAGGCCGCCTGGGCTATGGCTCCTGGCAGGTCACGCGCCGCCGGCTGGGCGATCTCCGCAAGGCCGTGACCTAGCGCCGCTGGCCGCGGCTCCGATTGGCGTCCGTCTCTGAACCCCGGCCCATTGTCGGCATGGATCCTCACGGCGGGGCGTCTCCGTCACGCCTCGACGTCGCGCGTGAACTGGTGGAGCGTCCGTCCGGAGCCTTCCGGACCGGCTCGGAGGCCGGGCGCCCGCTTGAAGCCGTGACGCTCGCAAAACCGCTCGGTCTCCTCGGAGGCGGCGTCGACCCATACCGACAAGCGATCGCCGCCCGAAGCGGCGGCGAAGGCGTTGGCGCCGGCGAGCAGGGCCGCGGCGAAGCCCTGACCCCGCGTCTCCTCGTCGAGACAGAGCAGCGACAGCTCGAACTCTTTCGGACGGATGTGGGCGGCGAGCCCGAGCGAGCCCGCCAGCGCGCCGTCGCGCTCCACGACCCACAGCCTGCCGCCGCGCTCGGCGTAATGCGTCGCCGGCCGAGCGAAGGCGTCGGCGTCCGCGAGCGCGCCCTCGCGTCCGCCGGCGGAGACGTCCGCGACCAGCCGCTCGAGCGCGGCTCCGTCTTCGTCGGTCGCTTCGCGGATCACGAAATCGGGCATCTTGCGTCGGACTCCTGGCCTTGGTCGGCCCGGACGTTACTTGTCGCTGTGGCTGAAGGCGACAAGCTCAAGCCCTTCACATGCGATGCGTTTCGGCGACAGGTCGGCAAGAATCGTCGCCTTGACGCGGGACGGGCGCCGCGCGGCCATCCTGGCGCCCGACCTGTCGCGGAGTCGTTCATCGCTCGTGAAGTCTGAACGTGCAAAATGCGGCGCTGGCGACCGCCTCGAAGCTTCGCCGCCGAACGTCGAGGAGTGACAGTCTTGAACATGGTTCGCGCGTCTCTCGCCGCCGCCTTCGGAGCGGCCGCTTTCGCGCTTGCGTCCTTCGGCGGGTCGTCGCCCGCCGCGGCCGATCCCGTGGTGATCACCGCGCCGGATTATGTGCCGCGCGGCCGGGCCCGCAGCGTCGAGCGCTATTATGGCGACGAGGACGTGCGCGTCGTCCGCCGCGCCGCGCCCCGCTACGGCCGCCGCACCTATGTCGACGAATTCGTCGAGGACGATCCGATCTACGATCCGCGCCCGCGTCGCATTCCCCGCTACGCCCTGCGCACCGGCCGGCACAGCGACTATTATGAGCCGCTCGATCGCCCCGGCCCGCGCTACGGGCGCGACGTCCGCAGCTACCGCTACTACGAGGAGCAGTCCTACGAGCCCTTCGAGTCGCGCGATCCCGAGGTCGAGTACCAGCCGCGCCGGCTCGCCGGGCCGCCCTCGGCGGCGGGCGGCTCGGCCATGCGCCGGACGGTCGACCCCAAATTCGCCCGCACGACCGTGCCCTACAATGGACCCGAGCCGGCGAACTCGATCGTCATCGACACCCGCTCCCGCTATCTCTATTTGATCCAGCCCGGCGGCCAGGCCATCCGCTACGGCGTCGGCGTCGGCAAGCAAGGCTTCAGCTGGCGCGGCACTGAGACCATCTCCAGCAAGAAGGAATGGCCGGACTGGCGCCCGCCCGCCGAAATGCGCGCCCGCAGGCCTGAGCTTCCCGTCATGATGGCGGGCGGTCCCGACAATCCGCTCGGCGCGCGCGCGCTCTATCTCGGCAGCACGCTCTACCGGATCCACGGCTCGAACGAGCCCTGGACGATCGGCCACGCCGTATCCTCGGGCTGCATCCGTATGACCAATGAGGACGTCACCGATCTCTACGAGCGGGTCGGAGTCGGCACCACCGTCAAGGTGATCTGAACGTCCGCCGCCAGCGCCGGGAGGTCTGCTCGACGCTGATCCTCCCGGCGCGTCGGCTCGGTCGGCGCGACGATGGAGCGGAAAAAACTCTCCTGAAGGTCGCCTTATATCCTAATGAAATTTAAGGGATTTTATTTTTTGCGTTCACGCTTCCTCGACCGTGAAACCGGACGTCCCCTCGCGCGTTGGGGGCTTGGGTCGAGTGAAGTGGAGTTTCCGCTGTGTCCGAGTTTCGCGTACTCATTCTGGAAGACGACGCCGTCATCGCCCTTGATCTCGAGACCATCGTCCGCTGCTGGACGGACGCGACCGTCACGTCCTGCCGGTCGCTCAAGCAGGCGCGCCGCGCCCTCGCCGGCGCCTACGATCTCGCGTTTCTGGATGTGGACGTCGCCGACGGCAAATCCTACGAGCTCGCCGGCGATCTGAAGGCGCGCAGCCTGCCCTTCGCCTTCGTCACAGGGTCGGATCGGCGCGATGCGCCGGCGGAGTTCATGGACGCCGCCTTCATCTCGAAGCCCTACGACCAGCGGACGATCGAGAAACTGGTCGCAGCGGCCGGCGGCGGTCGACGGCACCCATGAGGGGGCCGGACGGGAGCGGCGCTAGCGCGCCGCTCCGAAGTGGCGTCGGAGCAGCTTCATGTTGCGGCGGTTCGCCTTGAAGGCGAAATCGAACACCGACCCCAGCACCGGGACCGAGCCGACGACGGTGTCGAGCGCCACATTGCCCACCATCCGCACGAGAATGTGCTTCGGCGCGCCGAGGTCGTAGGCCCGTTTCACCATGTAGGCCGAGATGAGCCCGGTCGCGACGTCGCCGACCCCGGGGACGAGACCTGCGACGGCGTCGACGCCGAAGCGCCAGCCGGTGCCGGGAATTCGCCAGCGGGTGTCGAGCATGTCGGCCAGCCGATCGAGCTGCTCGAGCGACGCGGCTTGGTCGGCGCGGGGCGTGCGGCCGGCGAAGCCGGTGGCGGCGCGCGCGGTCATTTCTTGACGATCACCCAGATCGCGTGGATCACGCCCGGGATATAGCCCAGCAGCGTCAGCAGGATGTTCAGCCAGAAATGCAGGCCGATGCCGACCTGCAGAAACACGCCGAGCGGCGGCAGCAGGATGGCGATCAGGATGCGGACGACGTCCATTCGTGTGCGCCTCGTGGTGCGTGAAATCAGGCGGACCGTGTGCGGTCCAGCAACCGGGACAACGCCTTAGGGGCGTTTTGGTTCAGGATCGGGATGTGGGGTCGCGCAAGTCGCGAAAGAAGGTCCTGAGCAGATCGCCGGCCTCGCGCTCGGCAAATCCCGGATACACCTCCGGCGCGTGGTGGCATGTCGGTTGGTCGTACAACCGGACTCCGGACGTGACCGCGCCGCCCTTTTCGTCCTCTGCGCCGAAATAGAGCCGCCGGATGCGGGCGAAGGAGATCGCGCCAGCGCACATCGGGCAGGGCTCCAGCGTGACCCACAGGTCGCAGCCGACCAGCCGCTCGGACCTGAGCGCCGCCGCCGCCTGGCGGATCGCCAGAATCTCGGCGTGCGCGGTGGGATCGTTAAGCTCGCGCGTGCGGTTGCCCGCGGCGGCGACCACCGCCCCGTCGCGGGTGACGACGGCCCCGATCGGCGCCTCGCCGCGGGCGGCCGCGGAGCGCGCTTCGGCGAGCGCGATCCGCATCGGCTCGCCTTTCCGCGCCTCGGATGTCGGCTTGCCGCTCGTCAACGCCTCGTCCGCATGCTATCGCCGCCCGATCATGACAGACCCCATCGACCCCGAAGTCGCCTCGCCGGACAAGGCTGAGACGCGCCCCGGCGAGCGTCTCGCCAAAGCCATCGCCCGCGCTGGCCTCGGCTCGCGCCGCGAAGCCGAAGGCTGGATCGGCGAGGGTCGCGTCGTCGTCAATGGCGAGCGCGTCACGACCGCAGCCTTCAACGTCATGCCCTCCGACCGCGTCGAGGTCGACGGCCGCCCGCTGCCGGCGCGCGAACGGACGCGTCTGTGGCTCTACCACAAGCCGCGCGGCTACGTGACGACCACGCATGACCCCGAGGGCCGCGAGACCGTGTTCTCCGTGCTTCCGGCGGCGCTGCCGCGGGTGGTCAGCATCGGACGGCTCGACATCAACACCGAAGGCCTCCTGCTGCTCACCAATGACGGCGGGCTGGCGCGCGTGCTCGAACTCCCGGAGACCGGCTGGCTCCGGCGCTACCGGGTGCGCGCCTTCGGCAAGGTGACGCAGGAGGCGCTCGACGCGCTGAAGGACGGCGTCACCATCGACGGCTTCGCCTATGGCGCGATCGAGGCGGCGGTCGAGCGCCAGCAAAGCGACAATGTCTGGCTCACCCTCGGCTTGCGCGAAGGCAAGAACCGCGAGGTCAAGCGCGTCGCCGAGCATCTCGGACTTGCGGTCAACCGCCTGATCCGCGTGTCCTTCGGTCCCTTCCAGCTCGGGGGCCTGGCCGAAGGCGAGGCGGAGGAGGTCCGCACCCGCACGCTCGCCGAACAGCTCGGGCCCCGCCTCGCGGAGGAGGCGGGCTGCGACTTCGAGACGCCCGCGGGCCCCGAGACGGAGGGCGCGCCGCGCATGACGGGCGGCCGCGGCGCCGGCCGCGTCGACAGCGCTCCGCGCGAGCGCTCCCGCGTCTCCGATCCGTCCCAGCGGCTGGGACGTCGGGCGCCGATCGCCCGGCCGCGCGACATGGCGGCGCCCGTCTCCGCGGCGCCGCAGGATGCGGACGCGTCCCGCACCCGCCGCGGCGAGCCGATCGCCGACCGTCGCGGCCGGAAGATCAAGGTCGAGCGCGTCGCCCGCCCCGCGAGCGAGGAGGCGCCGAAGCGCGTCCACCGCCGCGAGGACGGCGCAGCCGAGCGTTTTGGCGCCGCGAGCCGCGGGCGGAAGCCCGCCGCGCCCCGCGACGCCCGTCCGGCGCGCGAGGGCGACGAGCGGCCGAAGCGGCCGCGCAGCGCGGCGGGGGCCAGCTTCGGCGGCGCCGATCGTCCCAGGCGCGACGGCGACCGTCCCCGCCCCGAAGGCGGAAGCGGCTTTGATCGCCCTCGGACGCCGCGCCCGGCCGGAGAGCGGCCCTACGACAAGCCGCGCGGCCCGCGCCGCGACGGCGACGCTGCGAAATTTGACCGGCCCAGGGCTCCGCGTAGGGACGGCGACGCCGCGGCGACCGACCGGCCCCGCGCCCCCCGCCCCGAAGGCGGCCGCCCTCCGCGTTTCGAGGGATCGCGGCCGCCGCGTTCCGACGGTCCCCGCGGTCCGCGCCCCGAAGGCGGCCGGCCGCCGCGCTTTGAGGGATCGCGACCGCCGCGCTCCGATGGCCCGCGCACGCCGCGCCCCGAAGGCGGCCGGCCGCCCCGACGCGACTACCGACCGGTCCGGGCCGAAGGCGCTCCTGCGGAACGCGGCCCCGCCCGCGTGTCGCAGCCCCGATGGCCGGACGCCGGCCCGACCTCTCCGCGCCCTGAGCGTGGCGGCGACCGGCCCTATCGCAGCGGACCTCGCAGCGACGGCGATCGCGCGCCGCGATCCGATCGTCCCGCGGGCGAGGGCGGCGGCGGCCGTCCGCAGGGACGCCCCGGCGGCGGCGCAGGTCGCGACAGGCCGGGCGGCGGCGGCAAGCCGAGCTTCGGCGGAAGACCCGGCCCAGGCGGCAAGCCGGGCGCAGGCGGCAAGCCGGGCGGGCGCTCGTTCGGCGGCGGCAAGCCCGGCGGGCCGGCCAAACCCTTCGGGGGAAGGCCCGGCGGCCGGCCGGGCGGATCCGGAAAGCCGGCGGGCGGCGGGCGGCCGACGGGCGGCGGCGGCAAGGGGCGGCCGGGCGGTGCGGATCGTCGGCGGTAGGTTCAAGGGTCGGGCGCTGACCGGCCCGTCGGCGGGATCGCGCGCGATCCGTCCGACGTCCGATCGGCTGCGCGAAGCCGTCTTCAACGTGCTCGCCCACGCCTATGACGACGCGGCGGACGGGGCCCGGACGCTCGACCTCTTCGCCGGCACCGGGGCGCTTGGGCTCGAAGCGATGTCGCGCGGAAGCCGGTTCGCGCTGTTCGTCGACGACGGGGCGGAGGCGCGCGCCGCGCTGCGCGCCAATGTCGAGGCCCTCGGCCTCGGCGGCCAGACCAAGATCTTCCGGCGCGACGCGACCCGGCTCGGACCTGTCGGCGCGCTCGGCGCGTTCGATCTCGCCTTCTGCGATCCGCCCTACGGCAAGGGCCTCGGCGAACGGGCGCTCGCCTCGGCGCGCGACGGCGGCTGGCTGGCGCCGGGGGCGCTCGTGGTCTGGGAGGAATCGGCCGAGATCGAGGCGATCCCGCCGGACGGCTTCGACCCGCTCGAGAAGCGCGTCTATGGCGACGCCCAGGTGACGCTGCTCCGGGCCGCCTGACGCTCCGGCGGACGGGCCGAGCGCGAGCGACCGGCCAGCGGCTTCAGTCGTCCTCGTCAAAGACGACGCGATTGCGGCCTGCGCTCTTGGCGGCGTAGAGCGCCCGGTCGGCGCGCTCGACCATCGTTTCGGAACTCGCCGCGCCGTCTTCGCGAACCGCGCCGCCGACGCTGATGGTGACCGCGAGCGTATGCGAGGCCGCCGTCACCGGCTGGCCGACGATCGCCTTCCTGAGCCGCTCGGCCACGCGGCGCGCCTCGGACGGGCCGGCGCGGGGCAACAAGGCGGCGAACTCCTCGCCGCCCAATCGCGCGATCATGTCCTCTCGTCTGAGCGCCGCGGAGGCGCGCTCGGCGACGACCTTCAGGACCAGATCTCCGACGACGTGGCCGAAGCCGTCATTGATCGCCTTGAAGTGATCGATGTCGAGCATCAGCACGGCGACCGGCTGCCGTTCGATCCGCGCGGACAGGATCTCTTCATCCGCGCGCTCGAAGAACCGTCGGCGGTTGGGCAGGCCGGTGAGCCCGTCGGTGCGCGCCGTGGCGCGCAGCTCCCCCTCCAGGCGCCGCTGCTCGGTGACGTCCCACAGCACCAGCGAGAAACGGTCGAACAGGAAGCGGTAGAAGAACTGGATCGTCCGCGACTCGCCGTCCTTGCACCGCACGGTCCATTCCGCCACATGGGCGCGGCTCGGATCGGCCTCCGCCTCGGCGACGACCTCGCGCCACTCGGCCCGCGCCTGGGCTCGCGCCCCGGCGTCGGGGAAGGCCAGCCGCCACCACGCGTCGTGGTTCGCCACAGGGGCGTCGGCGTAGTCGAACAGCTCGTCCGATTTTCGATTGTAGAACAGCGCGTTGAAGTCGAGGTCGAAGATTTCGACGCCGACGGGCAGCGTCTGCAGCACGGCGTGGGTCTTCGCGAGCGCCTCGATCGCCGAGGCGTCCGCGCTTTCCTCGCGGAGCGCCAGGACGAAGGCCGAGCGGACGGGCGGCCGGCGCGTGACCTCGAAGGAGAGGCAGCGCTCGCCGGCCGCGGTCTCGCAGCGGAGCACGATGACGGCGCCCGCGCCGTTCGACGGCAGTTCCTCGGCGAAGCGCGCCAGCGCTTCCGCCGCGCTCCGGCCGATCGCCCGGTCGAGCGGGATTTCGGCGCCCGCCGCGAAGGAACGGCCAAGCAGCCGGCAGGCGGCGGGATTGAGGGTCGCCGCCGCCGCCGAAAGATCGAGCAGCCCGACGGGGTGGCCGATGAGATCGATGAGCGAGGCGCCTGCGTCCTGCGGTCCGGCGTTCGGCATGTGCTCCCCGTATCCAGGCCCACGCAGGCGAATTCGCCGGCCCCGAAGTCATCGCCAGACTCAAGTTGTGAGCGATCGCTCGTCTCGGATCAACGAAGATGCGGGCGCCGTCCCCAGCGCTCACCGCCGCCCGAACAGCCGCTCCAGGTCGGCGGTGGTCAGCGACACGAAGGTCGGACGGCCGTGATTGCAGGTCGAGGCCGCGGGTTCAGCCTCGATCGCGCGGAGCAGGGCGTTCATTTCGTCAGGCTTCAGGCGGCGCCCGGCCCGCACCGAGCCATGACAGGCGACGGTCGCGAGGATCAGGTCGAGTTTGCGGGCGAAAGGCGCAGCCTCGGCGTCGCCCTCGGCCAGCGTCTCCGCGAGGTCGCGGACGAGCCGGCCGCCGTCGCAGGGGCCGAGCGGGGCAGGGGTGGCGCGCACCAGCACGGCTCCCGGCCCGAAGGCCTCCACCGCAAGCCCCAGCGTTTCGAGCAGTTCGCGCTGCGCGAGCACGCGCTCGGCCTCCGCCGGCTCGAGCTCGACGACGTCCGGCACGAGCAGCTCCTGCCGCGGCACCCCGGAGGCCGCGCGAAGCCGCTTCAGCTCCTCATAGGTCAGCCTCTCATGGGCCGCGTGGGCGTCGACGAGCACGATCCCGTCGCGCGTCTCAGCGAGAACGTAGGTCGCGTGCAGATGCGCCTTCGCGGCGCCGAGCGGACGGTCAAGGGCGGCGTCGACCGCGTCCGCGGACGCGACAGGCGCGGCCGGCGGCAGGTCGATCAACCCGTCGTCGAAGGCGGCCTGCGCGCTCTCCGCGAAGCCGCGCACGGCGGGCGTCACGCCGCCGCCCCGGCGCGCTCCGCCGCTGAAGGCGGGCGCTAGCGGCCGGTGGGCCGGGCCGTGCGGGTAGGGCGCGCGTGCGACGAACCGGGCGATCTCGGCGGAGCCCGCCGCGTAGGGCGTCGCGCCCTGATCGCCCAGCGCGGCGCGCACCGTCGAGACGATCAGCGCCCGGATCAGCCCGGGGTCCCGGAAGCGCACTTCGGCCTTGGCGGGGTGGACGTTGACGTCGACCTCGCCCGCGCCGACGCGGATGTCCAGCGCCGCCACCGGGTGCCGGTCCCGCGGCATCACGTCCTGATAGGCGGCCTTGAGCGCGCCGGCCAGCAGCCGGTCCTTCACCGGGCGGCCGTTGACGCTGAGATGGATGGCGGAAGCCGTCGCCCGGTGCAGATGGCTCTGGCCGACATGGCCGGCGAGCCGGGCGCCGCCGCGCTCGCCCGTCACGGGTATCACCGCCGCGGAGACCTCGGCGCCCAGAACCTGCGCCATGCGCTCGGTCCGACCGGCGTCGTCGTCCGTGACCGCAGGGAAGCGCAGGGTCCGGTCCTCCACGACCAGCGTCCAGTCGACCCGGGGGGTCGCCAGCGCGAGACGCCGCACGACCTCGGCCGCGGCCTGCGCCTCGGCGCGGTCGGACTTCAGGAACTTGGCGCGCGCGGGCGTCGCGAAGAACAGGTCGCGCACCTCGATGCGCGTGCCCTTCGGCAACGCGGCCGGCTCGGGGGCGGACTTTGTCCCGCCTTCGACGTTCATGCGCCAGCCATGCGCGGCGCCGTCGGGCCGGGTCGCGACCGACAGTCTCGCCACCGCGCCGATCGACGGCAGCGCCTCTCCCCGGAAGCCCATGGTGGCGACGCCGGCGAGGTCGGCGTCCGAGGTGATCTTCGAGGTCGCGAAACGCTCCACAGCCAGGATGAGGTCGTCGCGGCCCATGCCGCAGCCGTCGTCGACCACCCGGATCAGCCGGGCGCCGCCACCGTCGAGAACGATCTCGATGCGGCGCGCGCCCGCGTCGAGCGCGTTCTCGGCGAGCTCCTTCACGACGGACGCGGGACGCTCGACGACTTCGCCGGCGGCGATCCGGTTCGCGACGACGTCGTCGAGCAGGCGGACAGGCATGCGGCGGCGGCCCTGCAGGAATCGGTGAAGGGCCGCATCCTATCATGCGGCGGCCGATCGGGCCGGACGGCCGCCGCGATCCGTCCGCCGCTCAGCGCTACGCCTTCGGCGAGTAGATGTTGCACCAGCCCTCGGGGCTGATCTTGCCTTCGACGCCCTGGCAGGCGTCCGGCGCCTGGAACATCGCGCAGCCCGCGCATTTGTCGGCCCCGGGAGCCTTGTCGACATATTGCACGTCCGCCTGCTTCTGCTTCTGCTGGGCCGAGGCGCGCGTCGCCCTCAGGCAGAGGGCGCCGGCGCCGATCAGCGCAGCGCCTCCGAGCACGGTCCGCCGAGAGATGGTCCTGTCGGCCGACAGCGCGTCCGGGCCGGTCGTTGCGTCCGGTCCCATCGTCGCCCGCGTTTCGGGGCTGGGGATTTTCGTCATGTGAGCCTCCCTTTTTTTCGTCGGCGATGACGCCGACGTGATCGGAACTGGGCCAGCTCTCACAGATTCAAACTCTTCTAATTCTAAATAATAAGGGCCTCCCTGCCACGAAGAGCAGGCGCGTCCGACGGCCCTTTGTCCTTGAACCGGACGACCTCGTGGTGTTGCCTGAACGCTCGCCTTCAGGCCCCGCCCGACGGCGCAAGAATCGGCGCGGCGCCTTGGGACGTCGCCGGCGAGGGAGGTGACGATGTCGGACGCGACGCGGGCCGGACGGCAATGCGTGGTGGTGATGGGCCCCTCGGGGGTCGGCAAGACCACCGTCGCGCAATCGCTGGCGAAGCGCCTCGGCTTCGCCTTCGCCGAGGCGGACGAGTTCCACCCGAAGGCCAATATCGAAAAGATGTCGGCCGGGATTCCCCTCGACGACGATGACCGCGCGCCCTGGCTCGCGCTGATCCGCGACTGGCTGACGGCGCAGGCGCGCGACGGTCGCGACACGGTCGTCACCTGCTCGGCGCTGAAGCGGCGCTACCGCGACGTGCTGCGGGGGGCGGAGACGCGGGTGCGCTTTCTCGAACTGATCTCCGATCCGGAGGTGATCGAAGGACGCCTCAAGCAGCGCAAGGGGCACTACATGCCGGCCTCGCTGCTCGCCTCCCAGTTCGCGGCGCTCGAGAGCCTCGGAACGGACGAGGACGGCGCGCTCGTCGACGTGGCCGCCGACGTGGAGACGGTGATCGAGCGCTCGCTCGCGGCGCTCGGCTTCGTCGCGGCGCCGCGCTCCGCCGCCGCCGGCTGACCCAATCCGTCCCGCGCGCCGGGACGAGACTCCCCCAAGAACGCGGATCGCAAGCGCGCCGAGGAGACCGTCATGAACCCTGCCGTCGCCGCTCCCGCGCTCGGGGCCGGACCGCTTCTGCTGATCGCCGCCGCCGCGATCGCGGCGCTGCTCGTGCTCATCATGCGCTTCAAGATGCACGCCTTCGTCGCGCTCATCCTGGTCAGCCTGCTCACCGCCTTCGCCGCCGGGATCGCGCCCGAAAAGGTGGTGAAGACGCTGGTCGACGGCTTCGGCACGACGCTCGGCACGGTCGCGCTGCTGGTCGGCCTCGGCGCCATGCTCGGCCGGCTGGTCGAGACGTCCGGCGGCGCGCAGGCGCTCGCCGACGACCTGATCCGGCTGTTCGGCGAGAAGCGCGCGCCGCTCGCGCTCGGCGTGGCTTCGCTGATCTTCGGCTTTCCGATCTTCTTCGACGCCGGCCTCGTCGTGATGCTGCCGATCATCTTCTCGGTCGCGAAGCGCCTCGGCGGCGGGCTGCTCCGCTACGGAATTCCGGCCGCCGGCGCGTTTTCGGTGATGCACGTCTTCGTGCCGCCGCATCCCGGACCGGTGGCTGCAACCGAACTCCTGAAGTCCGACATCGGGCTCGTCACGATGCTCGGCCTCGTGGTCGCGATCCCGACCTGGTACGTCGCGAGCTACCTGTTCGGCCTCTGGATCGGCAAGCGGATCGACGTCAAGGTGCCCGACATCCTGTCGGGCGGTCCGCAGGCCGCGCCTGACCCGAACCCGCCGAAATCCTCCACCGTCATCCTGCTGCTGCTGCTGCCGCTCGCCATCATCTTCGTGAACACGGGGCTCGATTTTCTCGGGGCCGCAGGCGTCGCCGACCGCAAGGCGCAGTGGTTCATGGTCGCTCGCGGAGTTAGCCAGACGCCGGTGGCGCTCCTCGCCGCGGTGCTGGTCGGCTCCTACGTCCTTGGGACGGGGCGCGGCCGCAGCCGCGTGGAGGTCGAGAAGCTGCTCGACGGCGCGCTCGGTCCGATCTGCGCGATCACCCTGATCACCGGCGCCGGCGGCATGTTCGGCGGCGTGCTGCGCGAGAGCGGGATCGGCGCCGCGCTGTCGCAGACGCTGAACGAACTCGGACTGCACATCTTCGTCGCGGCCTATGTGATCGCCGCGGCGCTCCGGATCGCGCAGGGCTCGGCCACCGTCGCGCTGATCACGGCGGCCGGCCTGGTGCAACCGGCCGTGGCCGCCGCCGGCTATGAGGGAACCGACCGCGCCGCGATCGTGCTCGCCCTCGCCGCGGGCTCGGTGATCGCGAGCCACGTCAACGATTCGGGCTTCTGGCTGGTCGGCCGGTTCTTCGACATGGACCTCAAGACCACGCTGAAGACCTGGACGGTGCTCGAGACCCTGATCAGCCTGATGGGCTTCGCCATGGCCGGGCTAATCTTCGTGCTGTTGTGACGGCGCCAGGGGAGCGCGCCAGACCGGGACGGTTGATTTCGATCAACCGCCCACTTCGCGGAAGGCGCGATAGTCGCAGGCGAACATAGGAGTCGCCACGTGACGAACATGATGAAAGCGGCCGTCGCCCGTGAATTCGGCAAGCCGCTCACGATCGAGAACGTTCCGGTCCCGGAGCCGGGACCGCAGCAGATCCTGGTCAAGATCGCGGCGACGGGCGTCTGCCACACCGATCTTCACGCCATTCACGGGGATTGGCCGGTCAAGCCGACGCTGCCCTTCATTCCTGGCCACGAGGGCGTCGGCACGGTCGTCGGCGTCGGCCGCGAGGTGAAGCGGGTGAAGGAGGGCGACCGGGTCGGCGTGCCGTGGCTGCACACCGCCTGCGGCTACTGTCCGCACTGCCGGACGGGCTGGGAGACGCTGTGCGGCGCCCAGCAGAACACCGGCTACTCCGTCAATGGCAGCTTCGCCGAATACGCGCTGGCCGATCCCAATTATGTCGGCCGCCTGCCGGACAACCTCGACTGGGGGCCGGCAGCCCCGATCCTGTGCGCGGGCGTCACCGTCTACA
Source organism: Hansschlegelia sp. KR7-227 (assembly GCF_049446035.1). Classification (NCBI taxonomy): domain Bacteria; kingdom Pseudomonadati; phylum Pseudomonadota; class Alphaproteobacteria; order Hyphomicrobiales; family Methylopilaceae; genus Hansschlegelia; species Hansschlegelia sp. KR7-227. The sequence continues at coordinate 1,685,949 of NZ_JBMSEA010000001.1, read as the reverse complement.
AGGGGCTCAAGGAGACCGAGGTCAAGCCGGGCGAATGGGTGGCGGTCTCGGGCGTCGGCGGGCTCGGCCACATGGCGGTCCAGTACGCTAAGGCGATGGGCATGCATGTCGCGGCGATCGACGTCCATCCCGAAAAGCTCGCTCTGGCCGCCGAGCTCGGCGCCGAGATCGTGCTGGACGCCAGCGAGGGCGATCCGGCCGCGGAGCTGCAGAAGCGCATCGGCGGCGTCCATGGCGTGCTCGTCACAGCGGTGTCGCCCACGGCCTTCGAGCAGGCCTTCGGCGCGCTTCGCCCCCACGGGACCATGGCGCTGGTCGGCTTGCCGCCCGGCAAATTCGCCCTGCCGATTTTCGACACCGTGCTGAAGCGCATCACCGTGCGCGGCTCGATCGTCGGCACGCGGCAGGATCTCGAGGAGGCGCTCGAATTCGCCGGCGACGGCGCCGTCGCGGCGCATTTCTCCTGGGACAAGCTCGAGAACATCAACGCCATCTTCGCCCGGATGGAAGAGGGCGGGATCGACGGCCGGATCGTGCTGCGGCTCGACTAGCGGCGTTCGGCGCGCACAGGCCGTCGAGCGGTCGACGACCGCCCCGCCCAAGGACGGCGCGACGGGCGGGAACGCATGCGGCTCAGGCCGCCACGAAGCTCGGAGGCCGATCGGCCTCCGCTTCGGCCCGCGACGCGCCGAGACCGATCGGACGCGTCGACGACAACCAAAGGCGCACACCATGAGCTACGCGACCACCAACCCCTACACCGGGGAAGTTTTGAAGACGTTTCCGGACGCCACCGACGCCGAAGTCGAGCAGGCGATCGGAAACGCGCATGAGGCGTTCCTGACCTGGAGGACGACGTCGTTCGGCGAACGCGCGCGCGTGATGCAGAACGCCGCCGACCTGCTGCGCAAGGACGCCGCCGCTTACGCCAATCTGCTCACGCTCGAGATGGGCAAGCTGGCGTCCGAAGCGACGGCGGAGGTGGAGCTTTCGGCGGCGATCTTCGAATACTACGTCCACAACGCCGAGCGGCTGCTCGCCCCGGAAAAGCTGCCGGTGGCCGATCCGGCCGAAGGCGAGGCGACGCTCGTGCACGACCCGCTCGGGGTCCTGCTCGCCATCGAGCCGTGGAACTTCCCTTACTACCAGATCGCGAGAATCATCGCCCCGCAGCTCTCGGCCGGCAACACGATGCTGCTGAAACACGCCTCCAACGTGCCGCAGAGCGCCGCCGCCTTCGAGACGCTCATGAAAACCGCCGGCCTTCCGGACGGCGCGTTTCAGAACCTTTACGCCACGCGCTCGCAGATCGAGATGATCCTCAACGATCCGCGCGTGCACGGCGTCGCCCTGACAGGCTCCGAAGGCGCCGGCGCCGTCATCGCCTCGCAGGCGGGCAAGGCGCTGAAGAAGTCGACTATGGAGTTGGGCGGAGCCGACGCGTTCGTGGTGCTGGCCGACGCCGACATGGAGAAGACGGCGAAATGGGCGGTCTTCGGCCGGCACTGGAATGGCGGCCAGGTCTGCGTCTCCTCGAAGCGGATGATCGTCGTCGACGAGGTCTATGATCAGTTCGTGGAGCGCTACTCGGCCGGCGTCGCCGCCCTTCGCGCGGGCGACCCCTTCGACGCCGAGACCACCCTCGCGCCGCTGTCGTCCCAGGGCGCGGCCGACGAAATCAAGGACAAGATCCGAGAAGCCGTCGCCCTCGGCGCCACGGCGACGCAGGTCGGACCGAGCGTTCCCAATCGGGGCGCCTTCGTGCAGCCCACGATCCTCACCGATCTCGCCGAGGACAATCCGGCTCGCTACTGGGAGTTCTTCGGTCCGGTCTCGATGCTGTTCCGGGCCAAGGACGAGGACGACGCGGTGCGCATCGCCAATGATTCCCCCTTCGGCCTTGGCGGCTCGGTGTTCACGTCGGATCCCAAGCACGGGGCGGAGGTCGCGGCGCGGATCTCGACCGGCATGGTGTTCGTGAACCACCCGACCATGGTCAAGGCCGATCTGCCGTTCGGCGGCGTGCGACGCTCGGGATACGGCCGCGAACTGCTTGGCCTCGGGATCAAGGAGTTCGTGAACCACAAGCTGATCAACGTCGTCGACATCGACGCGCCGTTCTGACCGGCGCCTCCGATCGCGCCTCCGCCCGGACGTCGCCGCGGCGGGGCGCGGGCGGAGCTATCGGTCCTAGAAGCCGATCGCCGCTCCGTCCTTGCGGGGGTCGGAGCCGCCCTTGAGCAGGCCCTTCTCGGCGTCGATCCAGATCGCCTGCGCCCCGCCGATCGGCGTCTCGGCGATCGCCACCTTGTGGCCGTAGGACCTCAGGCTCTCGATCGTTCCTGCGTCCACCGTCGGCTCGACGCTGAGGACGCCGTCGAAGGCGAAGGAGCGCGGCGCGTCGATCGCGGCCTGGAGGTCGAGCCCACGGTCGAGCACCCCCGACAGGAAGGCGGCGTGGCCCGCGGCCTGATAGTGCCCGCCCATGACGCCGAACGGCATGACGTTGCGGCCGCCCTTGCGCAGCATGGCGGGGATGATCGTGTGCATCGGCCGCTTCTTCGGGCCGATCGCGTTCGGGTGGCCCTCGATCAGGCGGAACGACGCGCCGCGGTTGTGGAGCAGAACGCCGGTTTCGGGATCGTAGCGGGTCGATCCGAAGGACGAGAAGATCGAATTGATGAAGGACACCGCGTTCCCGTCGCGGTCGACGACGCAGAGATAGACCGTGTCCTTGTGCTCGGGCTCGTGCCACAGCGAAGGCGCCATCGCGGTCTCGCGGCGGAGACGCCTGCGCAGGATCGCGGTGGTCTCGTCGGAGAGCAGCGTCTCGACCGGGTGGGGCAAATGGTCGAAATCGCCGACCAGCGCGTCGCGGTGATGGTAGGCGAGCTTGGTCGCCTCGGCGTGCAGATGGATGCGCTCGGCGAGCGGCAGGTCGTCGAGCAGTTCGAAGCCGCCGAGGATGTTCAGGATCATCAGGGCGGCCACGCCCTGGCCGTTCGGCGGGCACTGATAGACGTCGTAGCCGCGGAACTCGCCCTTGATCGGCGTGGCGTAGAAGGCGGCCGTCTCGGCCTCCGCGAAGTCGTCGAGCGTGTGCAGGCCGCCGAGCGCCTTGAGCCGCCTGACCAGCGACTCCGCGACTTCGCCCCGGTAGAACGCGGCGGCGCCGTCGCGGGCGATCTCGCGGAAGCGCTCCGCGAGCTTCGGCTGCGCGTGCCGGTCGCCCTCGCGAAGCGCATGGCCGCCGGCGAGAAAGGCTGAACGCGCGCCCTCGTCCTGGGCGAGCAGCGGCGCGGCCAGCGCCCAGTCGGCGGCGACGCGCTGGGTGACGGGGTAGCCGTTCTCGGCGTAGGCGATCGCGTCCCGGAACAGCCGGTCGAGCGGGACCGAGCCGTAGTCGCCATGCAGTTTGGTCCAGCCGGAGATCGCGCCGGGGATGGTGATCGCGTGCGGGCTGGTCTGCGGAATGTCGCCCGTCAGCCCGAACTCCCCGAGCTTCGCGACCGTGGCCGCGGCCGGCGCCCGGCCGCTGCCGTTGAGCGCGACGACGTCGCCGTTGGCCGGCGCGTAAAGCACGAAGCAGTCGCCGCCGATGCCGGTCATCTGCGGCTCGACCACGCATTGCACGGCGACGGCTGCGAGCGCGGCGTCGACGGCGTTGCCGCCCTCGCGCAGCACGCTGAGGCCGGCGGCGGTCGCGAGCGTGTGCGACGTCGCGATCATCGCCTCGCAGCCATAGGCGACGCTGCGGCCGGGGCGGAACAGGTCTCTCATGACATGGCCTTCTTATCTGCGGAGTGGAGCGTAAGCGCTCCACAGGCGTCTTGCGTGCGTCGAGACGCGGCCCTGACGGACCATTCCTCAGCATGAGGGAGGGCGGCGGTTTGGGCCAGAGAGCTGCCGCGAGACATACCGTTGCCGGACCCTCCGAAGGTCCTCATGCTGAGGAGCCCGCCCTTCGGCGGGCGTCTCGACGCACGTGGCGCGCTCATTCCAGCCTCAGAACTCCCGCAGCTTCGCGAGATGGGCGACGAGACCCTTGGTCGAGCCGTCGAGGCCATCGGCGCCGGTTTCGCCCTTCACCACGGGGATCAGCCGAGACGCGAGCTCCTTGCCGAGCTCGACGCCCCACTGGTCGAAGGAGTTGATCCCCCAGATGGTTCCCTGCACGAACACCTTGTGCTCGTAGAGCGCGATCAGCCGTCCGAGCGTGCGCGGGTCGAGCGTGCGGTAGGCGATCGCGCAGGTCGGCCGGTCGCCCGGAAACGTCTTGTGCGGGCTGAGGGCTGCGACCGTCGCCTCGTCCTTGCCGGCGGCCCTCAACTGCTCCGCCGCCTCCTCGGTCGTGCGGCCCCTCATGAAGGCCTCGCCCTGCGCGAGCGCGTTCGCGAGCAGCATGGCGTGCTGGTCCCCGACATGCTCGTGGGGCACGGCCGCCATCAGGATGTCGGCGGGGACGACGTCGGTCCCCTGATGCAGCAGCTGGTAGAAGGCGTGCTGGCCGTTGGTGCCGGGCTCGCCCCAGACGATCGGGCCGGTCTTGCCCGCGACCGGCTTGCCGTCGAGCGTGACCGACTTGCCGTTCGACTCCATGTCGAGCTGCTGGAGATAGGCGGGAAAGCGCGCGAGCCGCTGGTCGTAGGGCAGCACCGCGTGGGTCGAGTAGCCCCAGACGTTGCGGTGCCAGATCCCGATCAGGCCCATCAGGGCCGGGATGTTCCGGTCGAGCGGCGCCTCGCGGAAGTGCCGGTCGATCTCTGCCGCGCCGTCGAGGAACGCCTGGAAGTTCCTGGCGCCGATCAGGATGGTCAGCGACAGCCCGATCACCGACCAGATCGAATAGCGGCCGCCCACCCAGTCCCAGAAGCGGAACATCCGCTCCTCGCTCACGCCGAAGGCTTCGACCGCCTCGACATTGGTGGAGATCGCCGCGAAGTGCGACCCGACGGCGGCTTCGCCGAGCCCCCCGACGAGCCATGCGCGCGCGGCGCGCGCGTTCGACATGGTCTCGAGCGTGGTGAAGGTCTTGGAGGCGACCAGGAACAGGGTGCGCGTCGGCTCGAGCTGGGCCAGCACGTCGGTGATGTGGGCGCCGTCGACATTGGACACGAAATGCCCGCGCAGGCCCTTCTGCGCGTAAGGGCTGAGGGCGAGGGCGGCCATCGCCGGGCCGAGGTCGGAGCCGCCGATGCCGATGTTGACGACGTCGGTGAAGCGCTCACCGGTCGCCCCCATCAGCGCGCCGGCGCGGACTGCCTCGGCGAAGTCGGCGGCCTTCTTCCGCTCCGCGAGCACGTCGGGCATGACGTCTTGCCCGTCGACCAGGATGCGCGCGTCCTCGGGGGCGCGGAGCGCCGTGTGCAGGACGGCGCGGTTTTCGGTCGTGTTGATCGCCTCGCCCGCGAACATCGCGTCGCGCCGGGCCTCGACGCCGCAGGTCTTTGCGAGCTCGACCAAGAGGTCGATCGTCTCGCCGGTGACGCGCGTCTTGGAATAGTCGAACAGCAGGTCGTCGAGCGTGACGGAGAAGCGCCCGAACCGGCCGGGGTCGTCCGCGAACTGGGCGCGCAGCGAGGTCTTCGCAACGTCGTCGCGGTGCTTGGCAAGGCGTTTCAGCAGCATGTCGCGGACAGCGCTCATGACGGTCTCCGAGGAGATGGCCCCCGGTCGAGCGGGAGGACGAACGCCTTATCCAGAGAGACTAGGCGCGGGTCAAATCGCGCTCGCGCCCTGCTCGGCGGAGCCGACGCTGGCGCGGAAGGCGGCGAACAGGTTGCGGCCCATGCCGAATTGCGGCTCGGTCGCCTCGGAGGCGGTCTCGCGCAGCGCGAGCTCCTCGGCCGGGACCAGCACCTCCAGGCTGCCGTTGTGGGCGTCCACCCGCACGACGTCGCCGTCCCGGATGCGCGCGATCGGTCCGCCGTCGGCGGCCTCGGGCGTGACATGGATCGCGGCCGGCACCTTGCCGGAGGCGCCCGACATCCGCCCGTCGGTGACCAGCGCGACCCTGTGGCCGCGCTTCTGCAGCACGGCGAGCGCCGGCGTCAGGCGGTGCAGCTCCGGCATGCCGTTCGCCTTGGGCCCCTGGAAGCGCACGACCGCGACCACGTCGCGGTTCAGCTCGCCGGCGCGGAACGCGGCCTCCAGATCGTCCTGGCTGGAGAACACGCGAGCGGGCGCCTCGATCACCCAATATTGCGGGTCGACCGCCGACACCTTGATCACCGCGCGGCCCAGATTGCCGTCGAGCAGCTTGAGCCCGCCCTCCGGCTGGAACGGCGTGGCGACCGGGCGGAGCACGCTCTCGTCGCCGCTCGCGGGCTCCAAATCGCGCCAGACGATCTCGCCTTCGACGAGCGTCGGCTCGCGGGCGTAGTCGGCGAGGCCGGTCCCCATCACCGTCAGCACGTCGTCATGCAGCAGGCCGGCGTCGCGCAGCTCGCGGATCAGATAGGGCATGCCGCCGGCGGCGTGGAAGTGGTTCACGTCGGCCGATCCGTTGGGGTAGATGCGGCAGAGCAGGGGGGTCGCGGCGGACAGCTCGTCGAAATCGTCCCAGGTCAGCGTGATCCCCGCGGCCCTCGCCATCGCGACGAGGTGGATCGCGTGGTTGGTCGAGCCGCCTGTGGCGTTGAGGCCGACAATGCCGTTCACGAAGGCGCGCTCGTCCAGAATCCGGCCGATCGGCGCATAGCCGTTGCCGCTGCGGGTGATCGCGAGCGACTGGCTGACCGCGGCGCGGGTGAGGGCGTCGCGCAGCGGCGTGTTCGGCGGCACGAAGCTCGCGCCCGGCAGATGCAGGCCCATGATCTCCATCAGCATCTGGTTGGAGTTCGCGGTGCCGTAGAAGGTGCAGGTGCCGGGCGAATGGTAGCTCGCCGACTCCGCCTCGAGCAGTTCGGCGCGGCCGATCTTGCCCTCGGCGTAGAGCCCGCGGATGCGGCCCTTCTCGTCATTGGTCATGCCGGACGGCATCGGCCCGGACGGCACGAACACCGCGGGGAGATGGCCGAAGGCGAGCGCGCCGATCACGAGGCCGGGCACGATCTTGTCGCAGATGCCGAGATAGAGGGCGGCGTCGAACATGTCGTGGCTGAGCGAGACCGCGGTCGCGAGCGCGATCACGTCGCGCGAGAACAGGCTGAGCTCCATGCCGAGCCGCCCTTGCGTGACGCCGTCGCACATCGCCGGCACCCCGCCTGCGACCTGCGCCACCGCGCCGAGTTCGCGCGCCGCGGCGCGGATCAAGTCGGGGAAGCGCTCATAGGGCTGATGCGCCGACAGCATGTCGTTGTAGGCGGTGACGATCGCGACGTTCGGGACCGCCTGGCCCTTCAGCGCCGCCTTGTCGTCCGCGCCGCAGCCGGCGAAGCCGTGGGCGAGGTTGCCGCAGGAGAGCGCCGCGCGGTGGGGCCCCTCGGCCGCCGCCTTCGCGATCCCGTCGAGATAGCGCGCGCGGCCCTCGCGCGAACGGGCGACGATGGTTTCCGTCACGTCTGCGATGCGGGCGTCGAGGGTCATACGTGACCTCCCCGTCTGGCTCTGGCCGAGTGCGTGCTTCGAGACGCATCGCTGTCGCGATGCTCCTCAGCATGAGGATGTCGGCGCTTTGGCATCCTCTGCAATCCTCATGCTGAGGACGCCGCGCCTGCGGCCGTCTCGAAGCCCGCAGGCGGTCGGTCCGATGCTGGCACGTCCAGATCAGGGCGCCCAGACGACGTTCAGCGGCGCCGGCGCGTGGGCGATCACCGCGCGGATCGGCATCTCGAGGGCGTCGTCGCCCGCGAGCGCGCGATCGAGCACGTCCTTCTTGTCCGCGCCCTCGATGTGCAGCACCAGGACTTTCGCCGCGACGATCACGGGAAGCGTCAGGGTGATGCGCGGCTCGATCGCGGCGGGCGCCCGCATCGGAAGGGCGAGCGCCTTGCCGGTCGGATCGATCGCGTCCTCCAGCCGGTCGCCGCCGGGAAAGAAGGACGCCGTGTGGCCGTCGCCGCCCAGGCCGAGCACGGCGACGGTGAGCGGGCCGGGAAGGTCGGCGACCCGCTCCTGCACCTCCGGCAATCCGCCCTCGGGCGAGCCGGCGTCGGTCACGAGGGGCACGAAGGTCGCGCGCGCCGCCTCGTTCCAGAGCAGGTTCTCGATGACGAGCTTGGCGTTCGAACGCTCCTCCGTGTCCGGCACCCAGCGCTCGTCGACCAGCGTGATCGTGACGGATTCCCAGTCGAGCTCCTGCCGGGAGAGCTCGTGGAAGAACAGCTTCGGCGTGTTTCCCCCGGAGACCGCGAGCGTCGCCGCCCCGCCGTCGGCGATCTCCGTCCGCAGCGCGTCGGCGACCTCCCGGGCGAGCGCTTCCGCCAGAATCTGGCGGTCGGCGAAGGCGCGGAGATCGATTAGGGGAGACGTCATGCGGGGTCCTCGTGCCAGGTGCGGCCGTCGCGCTCGATGAGGGCGACGGCGGTCGACGGTCCCCATGTGCCGGCGGTGTAGGGATCGGGCGCGCGTCCCAGCCGGGACCACGCCTCGAGGATCGGATCCGCCCACATCCAGGCGGACTCGACCTCGTCGCGGCGCATGAACAGCGCCTGGTTGCCGCGGATCACGTCCATCAGGAGCCGCTCATAGGCGTCGGGGTTCGGACCCTTGAACGTCTCGGCGAAGGACAGGTTCAGAGGAACCTCGCGGAACCGCAACCCGCCGGGGCCCGGATCCTTGATCATCAGATAGAGCTTCACGCCCTCGTCGGGCTGCAGGCGGATGACGAGGCGGTTCGGGGCGAGGAAATCTCCGGCCGAGCCGAAGATCGACAGCGGGACGTGCCGGAACTGGATGACGATCTCGGAGACGCGGCTCGGCAGCCGCTTGCCGGTGCGCAGATAGAACGGCACGCCCGCCCAGCGCCAGGTGCGCACCTCCGCCTTCAGCGCCACGAAGGTCTCGGTCTCGCTGGTCGCCGCGTCCGGAAGCTCGTCGAGATAGCCTGGCACCGACTTGCCCCCGATCGCGCCCTGCCGGTACTGGCCGCGCACGGTGAGCCCGCGGACGTTGCTCTCGTCGATCGGCTTCAGGGCGCGCAGCACCTTGAGCTTCTCGTCGCGGAGCGAATCCGCCTCCATGGCCGAGGGCGGCTCCATCGCGACCAGGCAGAGGAGCTGCAGCATGTGGTTCTGGATCATGTCGCGCAGCGCGCCGGAGCGGTCGTAGTAGCCGCCGCGCCCCTCGACCCCGACGGTCTCGGCCACCGTGATCTGGACGTGGTCGACATGGGCGGAATCCCACACCGGTTCGAACAGCACGTTGGCGAAGCGCAGCGCCATCAGGTTCTGCACCGTCTCCTTCCCGAGATAGTGGTCGATCCGGTAGATCTGGCCCTCGGTCAGCACGTCGGCGACCGCCGAATTGATCTCCTGCGCGGAGGCGAGATCGCGGCCGAGCGGCTTCTCCAGCACCACGCGCGTCTTCGGCGTGATCAGGGCGTGCTTGGACAGGCCGTGGGCGATGGCGTCGAACAGGTCCGGCGAGGTGGCGAGATAGAAGGCGCGCACCCGGTCGAGGCCGTCGGCGATGAGCGCCTTCAGATCGTCCCAACCTTCGTCGCTCTTCGCGTCGACCGAGACGAAATGCAGCCGGTCGAGGAAACGCGCGAGGCAGGTCTTGTCGAGTTCCTCAGCGGGCACGAAGGCTTCGAGCGCCTTCTTCACGTCGGCGCGGAACGCTTTACGGTCGAGATCGCTGCGCGAGACGCCGATGATGCGGCTCGGATCAGTCAACTGGCCGTCGCGGTCGCGCCGGTAGAGCGACGGAAACAGCTTGCGGTGGGCGAGGTCGCCCGTGCCCCCGAACACCACGAGGTCGAAGGGATCGACGGCGACGATGCGGCTCGTCATCGGCGGAAGGACTCCACTGGCGGAAGCGACGCTCGCAACAGGAGGCGATGCTCGGAGGGCTGATCTCGCAGGCGCGAGATGATGGCGCGGCCGCCCCGGCTGTCAAATGCGCCGGCGGTCGGGAGGCCGCGCAGTGAAGCGTGGGGCCGCGGCCGCTCTTCCGCAAGGCGCGACGGCCGCGTCAGCCGCCGCTCCGCCATGTGAAGGCGGGCTTGCGCTTGTCGAGGAACGCCTGCGCGCCCTCCTTGAGATCCTCGCCGGCGAACCCGCCGCGCCAGAGCGCCTCCAGCGCCGCGTGATCGGGCGCCTCGTCGTCGAGCGCGTCGACGATCCGCTTCGACGCCGCGAGCGAATATCGCGAATTGGCGAGGATCTGGCCAGCTAGCGTCTCGACCTCGCTCGCAAGATCGCCCGCGGGAACCACCCGGTCGACAAGGCCGATCCGCAGCGCCTCCTCGGCCAGGATGAGCCGGCCGGTGAACAGCAGGTCCTTCGCGGCCGCCCGCCCGACCGCTGCGACGAGCCGGCGCGTGCTCGCGACGGGGTAGACGATTCCGAGCTTCGCCGGCGTGACCCCGAAACGGGTCCCCTCGGCGGCGATCCGGATGTCGCAGGCGAGCGCGATCTGGCAGCCGCCGCCGACGCAGACGCCCTCGATCGCCGCGATCGTCGGACGGTCGACGGCGGCGACGGCCTCCTCGCCGCCGCGCACCGCATCGGCGAAGGCGTCACGCCGCGCGGCGTCGGCGGTCGTGAGCGCGACGAACTCGGCGATGTCGGCGCCCGCGCTGAAGATCCCGCTCGCGCCGCGGACGACGACCACCGCGATCTCCGGATCGGCCGCGATCTGCGCCGCGACGTCGACGAAGGCGCGCCAGGCCGCTTCGTCGATCGCGTTCTTCTTCGCCGCCCGGTCGATCACGATCGTGGCGCGCGCGCCGTCGCGGAGGAGACGGACGGCGGACGGTTCGTCGGGCATCGCTTTCCCTTTCGCGAGAGTGGCGCCCGCCTCTGTTAGCACCTGCCCGGCGCCTGCCGCCAATCTGCGGACGCGCAAAGCGAACCGGTCACAAGCTTGCAGTCCTGCAACTAAAGGCTTTCGGGACTTCCGCTTGCGGGTCGTCCGATCCGGCCTCACCTTGCGGCCCAATCGAAGCGGGCCGATCTGGTCCGGGCGGATCAGGAGGCTGCGATGGCCAAGGTGCTGGTGCTGTACTACTCGACCTATGGGCATATCGAGACGATGGCGAACGCCGTCGCCGAAGGCGCGCGCGAGGCCGGCGCGGAGGTCGCGGTGAAGCGCGTGCCCGAGACCGTGCCGGAAGACGTGGCGCGGCAGAGCCATTTCAAGCTCGACCAGGCAGCCCCGGTCGCGACCGTCGACGAGCTTTCCGACTACGACGCGATCGTCTTCGGCGCTCCGACCCGCTTCGGCACCGTCGCCTCGCAGATGCGCTCTTTCATCGACCAGACGGGCGGGCTGTGGTTCGCCGGCAAGCTCGTCGGCAAGGTCGGCTCCGTGTTCACCTCGTCGGCCACCCAGCATGGCGGGCAGGAGAGCACGATCCTTGGCTTCGTCCCGACCCTGCTGCACCACGGCATGGTGGTCGTAGGTCTGCCCTACGCCTTCGCCGGACAGATGAATATGGACGAGATCACCGGCGGATCGCCCTACGGCGCAAGCACCCTCGCCAAGAGCGACGGCTCGCGCCAGCCGAGCGAGAACGAGCTCGCCGGCGCCCGCTTCCAGGGCAAGCATGTCGCGGAGATCGCAGCCAAGCTCGCGGGCTGAAGGATCGACAGGGCGCCTTGACGGGCGCGGCCCTCAGGCCGCGTCCTTCCAGCCGTAGATCCAGTCGTAGCGCCGCAGCAGCGCGCTGGTCGGCGCGAGCATCAACGCCGCGTTGCGGGCGCGGGCGCGCATGCCCGCCATGTGATTGATCTCGATCTGGCGGCGCGCCTGGACCTGCATCCGGGCGGCGCGCATCAGCCGCGCCGCCTCATAGGCGCCGAGCGGATCGGGTCCTTCCGCCGCAACGAGACGGGCGAGCGTCGCCGCGTCTTCGATCGCGAAGGCCGCGCCCTGCGCGAGCGTCGGCAGAGCCGCGTGGGCCGCGTCGCCGATCAGGGCGATGCGGCCGCGACGTAGCCGCGCGTCGGGAGGGCGGTCGAACAGGGGCCAGGGCGTCCAGTGCGTCGCGGCTCCGACCAGGTCGCGCGCAGGCTGCGCCCATGACGCGACGATCTCGGGAGCGCCGGAGGCCCGTTCGTCGCCGATCACCACCACGTTCGCTTCGCGCCCCTTGCGCAGGGGATAGACCACGAGATGGGCGCCCGGGCCCATCCAGATCGTCACGTTCAGGCTCTTGAAGGTCTTCGGCAACGCGGCGGCCGGCGTGACGGCGCGCCAGGCGACCAGTCCGCGGCCGCGAACGCCGGTCGGAAGCTTCAGCGCGCGCCGCACGACCGAGCGCAGGCCGTCGGCGCCGGCGAGCCACCCGCCCTCGATCGCGGCGGGACCGTCCGCCGTGGCGACGTCGAGCGCGACTCCGTCGTCCGTCTCGCGGGCGTCCTTCACCTCGGTTCCCAGAATGAGGTCGATCGCGCTCTCGGAGGCGATCGCCTCCAGCAAGGCTTCCTGAAGATCGGCGCGGTGGATGACGCGGTACGGCGCGCCCCAGCGCCGCTCGGCGGCTCGCCCGAACGGGAGCGTCTTCAGCGTCCGGCCGCTCGGGGCGTCGGCGATCGATACGGCCTCGGGCCGCGTCGAGACCGCGTCGAGCGCCGGGCCGAGGCCAAGCGCGTCGAGCACGCGGCCGGCGTTGGCGGAGAGCTGCACCCCGGCGCCGGTCTCTTCCAGCATGGCCGCGCGCTCCACCAACCGGCTCGCCACGCCGCGGCGGGCGAGCGCGAGCGCGAGCGTCAGCCCTCCGGGTCCCGCTCCGGCGATCAGGGCGGGGCCGAGGGCCGGCGTGCTCACGCCGGCGCCGGCGTGCGCCAGAGGCAGCCGGCCGGGTCGGATTCATCCGCATGCAGCGCGGCGCTGAATTTGTAGAGCGTCGAGCAGTAGGGGCAGACGATCTCGTCGTCCGATCCCATGTCGAGGAAGACATGCGGATGGTCGAAGGGCGGCTTGGCGCCCACGCACATGAACTCGCGCGCCCCGATGTGGATGGCGGAGACGCCCGCGTCGTTCGCGAAATGCGGGATCGCATGGTCGGCCATCGCGGCTCCTTCGAGGTCGGCGAATTCGTCCTCGTCGCTTACGAAAGTTGGACGACCGCGGCAAGACGACGGGGCGTCGCGCGCCGCGCGGGGCTGAGGCGCGGCTCGCCCGCTTTCCCGCCACGAGACGCGACGTTATAGGTCGGCCGCCTTGCTGGGACGCCAGACGGAGATTCCATGCCGACCTTCCAGTCCGACGGACTCGAACTCGCCTACCGCGACGAGGGCGAAGGCGAACCGATCCTTCTGATCCACGGCTTCGCGTCGTCGCTCGACGTCAACTGGGTCGGACCCGGCTGGTTCGACACGCTGACGCGCGACGGGCGCCGGGTGATCGCGATCGACAACCGCGGCCACGGCGCGAGCGAGAAGCCCTACGATCCGTCCTTCTACGGCTCCGACCTGATGGCGGGCGACGCGCTTGCTCTCCTCGACCATCTCGACGTCGCGCGCGCCGACGTCATGGGCTACTCGATGGGCGCGCGCGTGACCGCGCTGCTCGCGATCCGCCATCCCGCCCGGCTGCGCAGCGCGATCCTCGGCGGCATGGGCGAGGGGCTGCTGCACGGCGCGCCGTCGGCCGACGCGATCGCGGACGGGCTGCTCGCCGAGAACGCCGACGACGTCACCCATCCGACCGCGAAGATGTTCCGCCGCTTCGCCGACGTCACGAAAGGGGACCGCAAGGCGCTCGCCGCCTGCATGCGGGCGCAGCGCTCGCTGGTGAGCAAGGACATGCTCGCGACCATCACGGTCCCGACGCTGGTCGCGGTCGGCACGGAGGACGACGTGTCGGGCGACCTCGACGCGCTTGTGGCCCTCATCCCCGGCGCCGAGGCGCTGCCGATCCCGCGGCGCGATCACAACCGCGCGGTCGGCGACAAGGTCTACAAGGAAGGGGTCTTGTCGTTCCTCGCAAGGCGTCCTTAATGCTGGCTGCGGCCTCGACCAATTTCATGCCTGAGACGTTTACCGGCGTGTGGTATGTGTCCGCGACGGTGGCCGGACCGCCTCCAGGATCTGTCGCATGAGCAAGTTCGCACGCGCTGAAATCCACAATCTGAAGACGCTCGACCCGGTCTGGGCGCGCATCCGCGCCGAGGGCGAGGACATCGTGCGCCGCGAGCCGGAGCTCGGCGGCTTCGTGATGGCGAGCGTGCTCAACCACGAGCGCCTGGAGCAGGCGGTGGGGCACCGCGTGGCGTCCCGGCTCGATCATGTCGACGTGCCGCGCTCCTTGATCTGGCAGGCCTTCGAGGAAGCGACGTCGGCGGATCCGGAGATCGGCCACGCGATCCGCGCCGATCTGAACGCGGTCGTCGAGCGCGACGCCGCCTGCCACCGCGCCATCGAGCCGCTGCTGCACTTCAAGGGATTCCACGCGATCCAGGCGCATCGCCTGGCGCACTGGCTGTGGAAGCAGGGCCGGCGCGACTTCGCGCTCTACATCCAGAGCCGCGCCTCCAACGTGTTCCAGGTCGACGTGCATCCCGCGGCGCCGTTCGGGCGCGGGGTGTTCTTCGACCACGCCACCGGCGTCGTGATCGGCGAGACCGCGGTGATCGAGGACAACGTCTCGCTGCTCCACGGCGTCACGCTCGGCGGCACCGGCAAGAGCGACCAGGACCGCCACCCCAAGATCCGCCACGGCGTGCTGATCGGCGCCGGCGCGTCGATCCTCGGCAACATCGAGGTGGGCCACTGCTCGCGCGTGGCGGCGAACTCCGTCGTGCTGCGCGACGTGCCGCCGAACGTCACCGTCGTCGGCATCCCCGCCCGCATCGTCGGCGCCTCGCCCTGCGCCGAGCCCGCCCAGTCGATGGACCAGATCTTCTACGACGCCGGCATCTGACGCCCGACGGCTTCATCGCCGCCGCTGGGCCGTCATGCCCCGGGCAATGACGGCCGTTATTCCCAAGACGCCGTCGCTCCCCATCCGTCTTTCGCCGCCTTGCGGCCGTCGGCCCGATCCCGCATGGCAAAGGCGGGAGGACGCTGGAGATGACGGCACGATCATCGGGGCGGACCGTGTCGAAAGCGGACGCCGGCGGCGCGCTGGCGGACCGCATCACGGCGACGTTCAAGCCCGCCGACGCGCGGGGCGCGCGAAAGCGCGTCAACGACCTGCTCAAGACGGCGGAGGCCGAAGCGCTTGCCTCTCTCGCTGAGGTGCCGCCCGTGCGCGGCCTGCTCGAGGCGGCCGCCGACTTCTCGCCCTTCCTGTGGGGGCTGATCGAGCGCGAGCCCGAGCGCGCCGCGCGCGTCTTCGCAGCCGACCCCCAGGGCCATGTCGCCGGGATCGTCGAGCAGATGGCCGCGGCCGCCGCGGGAGACGACCGCGCCGCGCTCGCTCGCGCGCTCCGGCAGGGCCGCGCCGAGGGCGCGCTGACGGCGGCGCTCGCCGACCTCGGCGGCCTCTGGGACTGCGAACAGGTCACCGCCGCGCTCTCCGACATGGCCGAGGCCGCGATCCGCGCGGCGACCCGCTTCGCGCTGCGCGAGGCGCATGACGGCGGGCGGCTGAAGCTCGCCGACCCCGCGGACCCGGAAGCAGGCTCCGGCTTCTTCATCCTCGGCATGGGCAAGCTCGGCGCCCGCGAGCTCAACTTCTCCTCCGACGTCGACCTGATCGCCCTCTACGACCCGGAGGTCGTTCCGGCCCGCGAGGGCGAGGAGCTGACGCCGCTCTTCGTGCGCGTCACGCAGACCATCGTGAAGCTGCTGCAGGAGCGCACCGCCGACGGCTATGTCGCCCGCGTCGACCTCCGCCTGAGGCCGGATCCGAGCTCGACCGCCGTCGCGATCTCGCGCGACATGGCGATGCAGTATTACGAATCCGCCGGCCAGAACTGGGAGCGCGCCGCCATGATCAAGGCGCGTGTCGTGGCGGGGGACGCGGCCGCCGGCGACGCCTTCCTCGCGGAGCTCGGCCCGTTCATCTGGCGCCGGTCGCTCGATCATGCCGCGATCGCCGACATCCACGCCATGAAGCGGCAGATCCACGCCCATAAGGGCCATGGCGAGGTGGCGGTCGAGGGCCACAACCTCAAGCTCGGCCGCGGCGGCATCCGCGAGATCGAATTTTTCGTGCAGACGCAGCAGCTTGTCGCCGGCGGCCGCGATCCGGACTTAAGGGCGCGCGGCACCGTCGAGATGCTGGGGCGGTTGGCCGAGGCCGGTTGGATCGCGCCGCGCGCCCGCGACCAGCTCGGCGAGGCCTACGGCTTCCTGCGCACGCTCGAGCACCGGGTGCAGATGGTCGAGGACGCGCAGACCCACACGCTGCCGGACGACCGCAAGGCGCTCGCCCGTTTCGCGCGCTTCGCGGGCTATGACGGCCGCGACGCCTTCGCCGAGGCGCTGCTCAAGCGGCTGAAGACGGTGCAGCGGCATTACGCAAGGCTGTTCGAGGACGCGCCGCCTCTGTCGGCCGACATCGGAAGCCTGGTCTTCACCGGCGAGGAGGACGACCCCGACACGCTCGAGACCCTCGCCGGCCTGGGCTACGCCGAGCCGTCGTCGGTGTCGCGCACGGTGCGCGGCTGGCACCGCGGGCGCTTCCCTTCGACCCGCAGCGCGCGCGCCCGCGAACTGCTGACCGAGCTCGCGCCGACGCTGCTTGCGACCTTCGCGCGCTCCGGCCGGCCGGACGCCGCTCTGAACGGTTTCGACAAGGTGCTGGAGCGCTCCACCGGCGGCGTCGCGCTGCTCGCGCTGATCCGCGCGCACCCGGACATCCTGAACCTGTTCGCCGACGCGCTCGGCGCCGCGCCGCGGCTGGGCGAAACGCTGGCGCGCCGGCCGCGAGTGCTGGACGCGCTGCTCGACCCCGCCTTCTTCGGCCATCTGCCGAGCCGCGAGGAGCTCGACGCCCATGTGCGCCAGGCCCTGTCGCAGGCGGCCACCTATGAGGACGCGCTCGACCGCGCCCGCATCGTGGGGCAGGAGCTGAACACGCTGGTCGCCCTGCGGGTCGCGTCCGGGACGGTGTCTGCGGATAAAGCGGGCTACGCCTTCGCGCGCGCCGCCGACGCGCTGGTCGCCGCCTTGTTCGAGCGGGCGGAGACGGAGCTGATCCGCGTCCATGGCCGCGTGCCCGGCGGGGCGGCGGCCGTCGTCGCGCTCGGCAGGCTCGGCGGCGAGGAGATGACGGCGGCCTCCGATCTCGACCTCATCCTGCTCTACGACCACCCGGACGCCGCCGCGGAGACCGACGGCGCGCGGCCGATCGCGCCCGCGCAATTCTACGCCCGGCTGACCCAGCGCCTCGTCGCGGCGCTGTCGGCGCCGACGGCCGAGGGCGTGCTCTACGAGGTCGACGTCCGTCTGCGCCCTTCCGGCCGCGCCGGGCCGCTCGCGACCAGGCTCAAGGCGTTCGAGGCCTATCAGGCCGAGGAGGCCGAGACCTGGGAGCACATGGCGCTGTCGCGCGCCCGCGTGATCGCAGGCCCCGCGCCGTTCCGCCGGAAGGTCGGACGCGCCATCGGCGCGGTGCTGACGATGCGCCGCGACCCGAAGCGGGTCGCGAGAGACGTCCGGGCGATGCGCGCCCTGCTCGACAAGGAGAAGGGCGCCGGCGGCCCGTGGAACCTGAAGCACGCGCCCGGCGGCCTCGTCGACATCGAGTTCGTCGCGCAAGGCCTGCAGCTCGCGCACGCCGCGGATCACCCGGAGATCCTGTTCACCTCCACCGCGTCCGCGCTCGACCGCGCGCGCGACGCCGGCCTGCTCGACCGGGGCGACTGGGAGATCCTGCACGCCGCGGCCCGTCTTCAGCTCGACCTCACCCAGATCCTGCGCCTCGCGGTCGACGGCCCGTTCGACCCGGCGACCGCGAGCGAAAGCCTCCGCCAGCTCCTCGCCCGCGTCGGCGAAGCGCCGGACTTCAAGACGCTGACGGCGACACTGGCCCAAGCGCAGAAGGCGGCGCGCAAGGCGTTCGAGCGGGTGATGAAGGGGCTGGGGTGAGGGGACGGCGGTCGCGGGAGAGCGCGGCTTAAGTGGAGCATGACCGCTTCAGGTCGAAACTGACGTCCCCAACGTGGATATCCACATTGGTTGACCTGTAGCAGCCGGCAAGGCGGTCACAGCCATCGTTTGAAGGACAGGTAATGCTCCAAAAAGCCACTGTAGAGCCGAGTAATTCACTCTTGTTCATCAGTGATCGAAATGGAGGCTCCGATCCCGAGCCGACGGGCGAGCATCTGCTTTGGACCGAATCGGCGATTTCGATTACGTGTTACCCATGGCAAGATGGACCGACAGAGTTGACCCTCTGTCATGCGGGTGACGCCGTATTCGAAGGGCCCCCAATATTCGACAGGGAGCTCGATACTCCCAATAGAGAAGTAATCATCACGACAGTCGAGTGGGACGTCGTGTTGAGCGCGCGTGTCGAGTTTAAGCGAACGCGCATTCGCATCTGGGAAAATGATCCCAAGTGGCCCAACGACATCCGCATCGTTCTCGGCTGACCGCCGCGCTTTAGGCGATCTTCTCTTCCGCCTGCATCGCCTCGTCGACGCGGACCGGGAGGCGGATGAGCACTACGGTGCCGACGCCGAGCGTCGAGCGGATCCGCATCGAGCCGCCATGCAGCTCGGCGAGCGAACGGGCGATCGCGAGGCCGAGGCCCGAGCCCTTGTGGCTCTTGGAGAACTGGTTCTCCACCTGCTCGAACGGCCGGCCGAGCTTCTCGATCGCGTCCTTCGGGATGCCGATGCCGGTGTCCTCGATATAGAGGTTCATCGCCCCGCCGACCGCGCGGGTGCGGATCGTCACGCGGCCGCCGGCGGGGGTGAACTTCACCGCGTTCGACAGCAGATTGAGCAGGATCTGCTTGAGCGCGCGGCGGTCGACCTCGACGGTCACGCCGGTCGCGGCCTCGGCGCGCAGCGCGATCGACTTCTCCTCCGCCCGCGGGGTGATCACCCGCATCGCGTCGAGCACCACCTTGTCGATGTCGATGGTCTCGGGGCTGATCCGGAACCGGCCGGCCTCGATCTTCGACATGTCGAGCACGTCGTTGATTACGTCGAGCAGATACTGCCCGCTCTCGCGGATGTCGCGGAGATATTCGGAGTATTTCTCCGAGCCGAGCGGGCCGAACAGGCCGGATTCCATGATCTCGGAGAAGCCGAGAATGGCGTTCAGCGGCGTGCGCAGCTCATGCGAGATGTTGGCGAGGAACTCGGATTTCGCCTGGCTCGCGCTCACCGCCTCGCTCTTCTGCTCGGCGTAGCGCTCGGCGAGGTCGGCGAGCTGCTGGGCCTGGACCTCGAGCGTCTGGCGCGATTTGCGCAGGTCGGCGACGTTCGCCATCAGCGCCTTCTCGCTGTCCATCAGGCGCTCTTCCTGACGCTTCAGCGAGGTGATGTCGGTGCCCACCGAGACGAAGCCGCCGTCCTTGGTGCGGCGCTCGTTGATCGCGAGCCAGCGGCCGTCCTCGATCTGCGCCTCGTAGGAGCGGGCGCCGTCCTCGACGCGGCCGTCGGGCCGCACCGAATTGACGATCACCGGCTGGCGGCCGGCGGCGATGATGTCCTCGCGCGGCGCGCCGGGGATCACGGCCTCGTCCGAGAGCTCGTAAAGCTGCTGGAATTTCGAGTTGCAGGTGACGAGGCGGCTGCTCGCGTCCCACAGCACGAAGGCCTCCGAGATCGTCTCGACGGCGTCGCGCAGCCGCATGTCGGCGGTGGCGGTGCGCTCGGCGAGCAAGCGCTGCTCGGTGACGTCGACGCAGATGCCGACGAGGCGAGGACCGGCGTCGCCGCGGCCGCGCACGACGTCGGCGCGGGCGCGCAGCCATTTCCACTCGTCGCGCGCGTCGCGGACGCGGAACACGCGGTCGATCGTCTCGGCGCGGCCGGAGGCGATCTCGTCGGCGAGCGCGAACAGGTCGGCGTCGTCGGGATGCACGATCGCGTTGAACTCGCCGAAGGAGAGCAGCGCGTCGCGCGGCTCGTGGCCGAGCATCTCGAACAGCGAGCGCGACCAGAAGATGCGGCCATGCGCGATGTCCCAGTCGAACAATCCGCAATGGCCGCGCGACAAAGCGGTGTCGATGCGGGTCTGGAGATGGGCGTAGACGTCGTCGGTCCGCCTGGCGCGCGACGACTGCCAGTGAAAGGCGAAGCCGAGGAGGGCGAGCACCAGGCCGATCGTCGAATACAGCGTGACGGAGGCGCGCGCGCCGTCGCGCCAGGGCGCCAGGGCGTCGTCGACGTTCTGCAGCAGCGCGATCTGGCCGGAGCGGCCCGCGGGAAGGCTGCGCACGGTGGCGAGCGCCGGAACGCCGTCGGGCAGCGTCAGGGTCATCACCCCGGCGCGTTCGCCGAAGGTGGTGAGCGGCTGCGCGGGCCCGAGCAGGGTGACGAGATCGGCGGGCTTCGCCCCCTCCGGCGCGCCGCTCGCCGCGACGATCCGTCCGCCGTCGTCGGCGAGATAGACCCGGCGCCCCTGGTCGAGCGCGGCGCGGGGCAACACGTCGGTGAGCGCGGCGTCGCCGCGCACCTCGGTCGAGGAGGTCTCGTAGGCGACCACGGCCGCCAGCATCGCGAGGTCGTCGGCGGCGGCGCGAAGCGTCCGGCTCCGGGCGTCGAGGGTCTGCAGCACCGCGCTGCCGCCCAGCACCGCGAGGAACACCACGATCAGGATCGGGATGATGCGTCGGAGCGCCGGCTCGGCGACGACGATGCGACGGCGTAGCGGCGCGAGCCAGGCGAGGATGGCTGTCTGGCGTGTGTAGCGACGCAAAGGCATCCCCGCCACGGTGGCGCGCGCCATCGCAGTGTCCTTCCGCTCGATGATAAGATGAAGTCGATCCGAGGAACCCCCGACGTTTCGAATCGACTTGGACATTAGAATCAATAGTGCGGGGTGCTGTCCAGTGTGAATTAACCGAGCGTTAAATACTTTTCGCGCTGCGGCGGAAAAGTGGAGTCGGATGAATCACTTGCGTCTTACGCGGCGAGCGCGCGCCGCACGATGTCGGCGACGTCCGGCGACAGGCGGGGGGCCTCGGCGATCCGGCGGAGCGCCTGCTCCGCCTTGCCGCGTCGCGTCGGCTCGAGCGCGCGCCATGTCCGGAACGCGCCAAGCAGCCTCGCCGCGACCTGCGGGTTCGTGGCGTTGAGCTCCAGCGCGACGCCCGCGACGAAATCGTAGCCCGCCCCGTCCGGCCGGTTGAACTGCGTCGGATTGCTCGACCCGAACGCGCCGATCAGCGAGCGGACGCGATTGGGATTGCCGATGTCGAAGGCCGGAGACCCCATCAGGGTCTGGACGCGGTCGAGCGTGCCCGGCAGCGGGGCGGAGGCCTGGATCACGAACCATTTGTCCATGAGCAGCGGGTCGCCCCCGAAGCGCGCGGCGAAGTCGTCGAGCGCGTCCTCGCGCTCGGGGCCCGCGTGCAGAGACAGCGCCTGCAGCGCCATCACCCGGTCCGTCATGTTGCCGGCGCTCCGGTAGAGGGCGTGCGCCCGCGCCACGCCGTCAGGTTCGCCGCCGGCGGCCAGGAAGTCGAGCGCGGCGAATTTGAGCGCCCTGCGGCCCGCGGAGGCCGCGTCCGGCGAATAAGGGCCGGTCTCCGCGAGCCGCTCGAAGGCCGCCGCCAGAGGCCCGGCGAGCCGGCGCCGGAGCGCGGCCTTGAGCGCGGTCCGCGCGGCGTGGACCTGATCGGGATCGACGTCCGACCGCAGCTCGCGGGCGACGTCGCCCTCGCTCGGCAGCGCCGCCACCTGGGCGGCGTAGGCGCAGTCGGTCTCCTCCGGCGCGAAGACGCGGCCGATCGCGTCCGCAAGCCGCGGCTCGTCGATCGGCTCGCCGCCCTCGCGGACGGCGGCGACCGAGGCCACGAGGTTGCGCAGCGCGACGGTCTGCCCGGCCTGCCAGCGGTTGAACGGGTCGGAATCATAGGCTGCGAGGAACAGCAGGTGGTCGTCGGTCAGGTCCGACGTGACCTTCACCGGCGCGGAGAAGCCGCGGAACAGCGAAGGGATCGGCCGCCGCGCGACCTGCTCGAACACGAGCCGGGTGGTCTCAGCCTGAAGCGCGAAGACCGGCCCCGCGGCTGCGCCGTCGACCACGAGATCGACGTCGCGGCCGTCCGGATCGACGAGCCCGAGCGCGAGGGGGATCACCACCGGCTTCTTGGTCGACTGGCCGGGCGTCGGCGGCGTGGACTGGCGGGCCTCCAGCGTGAAGGTCCGCGCGGCCTCGTCATAGGAGGTCGTGACCTCGACGTCCGGCGTGCCGGCCTGGCCGTACCAGCGCATCCACTGGGTCATGTCGCGGCCGGAGGTTTCGGCGAAGCAGGCGACGAACTGCTCGATCGTGCAGGCCTCACCGTCGTGGCGATCGAAATAGAGGTCCATGCCGGCCCGGAAAGCGGCGTCGCCGATCCAGGTCTTCAGCATGCGGATCACCTCGGCGCCCTTCTCGTACACGGTGGGCGTGTAGAAGTTGTTGATCTCGTGGTAGATTTCGGGCCGGACGGGGTGGGCGAGCGGCCCTGCGTCCTCGGCGAACTGCAGCGCGCGGAGATTGCGCACGTCCTGGATGCGCTTCACCGGCCGCGAGCGCATGTCGGAGGTGAACTCCTGGTCGCGGAACACGGTCAGCCCTTCCTTCAGGCAGAGCTGGAACCAGTCGCGGCAGGTGATGCGGTTGCCCGTCCAGTTGTGGAAGTATTCGTGCGCGATGATCGCCTCGATATTGGCGTAGTCGCCGTCGGTCGCGGTCTCGGGGCTGGCGAGCACGTATTTGTCGTTGAAGACGTTGAGGCCCTTGTTCTCCATCGCGCCCATGTTGAAGTGCGACACCGCGACGACCATGAAGACGTCGAGGTCGTACTCCCGGCCGAACGCCTGCTCGTCCCAGCGCATCGAGGCCTTGATGGACTCCATGGCGTGCGAGGCGCGGTCTTCCTTGCCGTGCTCGACGAACACCTTCAGCGCGACGGTCCGGCCGCCCATGGTGACGAACTCGTCCTCGACGACGCCGAGGTCGCCGGCGACCAGCGCGAACAGGTAGGACGGCTTCGGGTGCGGGTCATGCCACACCGCGAAACGGCGCCCGTCGCCGGCGTCGCCGGTCTCGACGAGATTGCCGTTCGACAGCAGGAGAGGGGTCTCGTCCGTCGGCCCTTCGATGCGCGTGGTGTAGGTCGCGAGCACGTCCGGCCGGTCGAGGAAATAGGTGATGCGGCGGAAGCCTTCCGCCTCGCATTGCGTGCAGTAGGAGGCGTTGGAGCGGTAAAGCCCCATCAGCCTCGTGTTCGCCGTCGGGTCGATTTCGGTGACGATCTCGAGCTCGAACGGCCCGCGCGGCGGGTTCGCGATCCTGAGCGACGCCGGCGAGACGTCGAGCGCGTCGGCCGCGAGCGTCACGCCGTCGATCGCGGCTGAGATCAGCGTCAGCTCGTCGCCGTCGAGCGCGAGGGCCGCGGACGCATCGCCCTCCGGGTTGGGCCGCATCTTGAGCCGGGCCGTCACCCGCGTCGCCGTCGGGTCGAGCTTCACGTCGAGATGGACCTCGTCGATCAGGAAGTCCGACGGGCGGTAGTCGACGAGACGGACGGGGCGGGGATCCTCGGCGCGCATGGGCTCTCCGGCAGGCTGAAGGCAGGCGCCCGGTGTAGGCCCGCGATAGCGGCGGAGGCAAGGCGGGGCGCTTCCCGGGCGTTGCGCGCAGGGATGAAACGAAAGCGCCTCTTCGCCCGGCTCACGGGCGGGCCGCGAGGAGGGCGAAGAGGCGCAGTCTTCAAGGTGTCGCTCTCTCCTCACGCCGCGAGGCGCGAGGAGAGGGACGTTCGCCGAGGCGTCGGGCTCAGGTTCCGATGCGCCCGCCGCCGATCTTGCGGATCGCCATGACGGTCGGACGCACCACCGGCTTGCGGTCCGGCCAGGTCGAGATCGTGTTCGGCACGCCGCCGCCCTCGCCCGGATGCTGGATCGCGCAGAACACCGTCCGGTCGTCGGTCGAGAACTCCGGCCCGCAGACCTCGCAGCCCCTGGGGCCGCTCAGGAACTGGCGGAGATAGCCGCGGTTCTTGCCTTCGGTCGGAACGACGTGCATCGCGTCATTCGGCCGGCCGATGTCGGCGTTGCTCGGCTGCCCGTCGGTCGCGATCCAGAGGTTGCCCTTGCTGTCGAAGGCGATGTTGTCGGGAGCGCCGACCTTGCCGAGCTTGTCGGCGTCCGCGTAGCCCGCGAAGAAGGTCGCGGTCGAGGCGAGGCCCGGCTCGAGCTGCTCCGCGCTGGTCTTCAGGTCGATCGTAGGATTGCCGCAGAGCAGGAAGATCTCCCACTTGAAGCGGGTCGCCGCATGGTCGTCCCGGTC
Source organism: Hansschlegelia sp. KR7-227 (assembly GCF_049446035.1). Lineage (NCBI taxonomy): Bacteria > Pseudomonadati > Pseudomonadota > Alphaproteobacteria > Hyphomicrobiales > Methylopilaceae > Hansschlegelia > Hansschlegelia sp. KR7-227. The sequence goes on along the minus strand of NZ_JBMSEA010000001.1, from coordinate 1,661,491 downwards.
CTCGGAGAGCTCGATGATGTGCCCGCTCGGGTTGGGGACGCGCGGGTTGGCCTTGGCGCTGCCGGCGTCCGGCACGATCGAGGTCCGCGCCGTGTTGTTGGTCATCGTGAGATAGACCTTGCCGTTCACGGGGTTCGGCTGGCAGTCCTCCGGCCGGTCCATGGCGGTCGCGCCGACCAGGTCGGCGGCGAGGCGGGTCTTGATCAGGATCTCGCCCTGGCTGTCGAACTTGCCCTTCAGGGCGGGGTTCGTCATCGTGAGCGGGATCCACTCGCCGGTGTTGTCGTCGTGGAATTTCGCGACGTAGAGCGTGCCGGTGTCGAGCAGATCGAAGTTGTCGCGCCGGTTGCCCGGGTTGTAGCGGCCCTTCGAGATGAACTTGTAGACATAGTCGAACTGCTGGTCGTCGCCGGTGTAGACCACGACGCGGCTGTCCTTCGACAGGATGCAGGTCGCCGCTTCATGCTTGGCGCGGCCGAGCATGGTGCGCTTCTTCGGCACGAAGGTCGGATCGAACGGGTCGATCTCCACCACCCAGCCGAAGCGGTTCGGCTCGTTCGGCTCCTTCGCCACGTCGAAGCGGTCGTAGAACGCCTCCCAGGCCCGTCCGCTCGCGCCGCCGGTCACGCCGTAGCGCTGGTGCGCCGCCTTCAGCTCGGCGTCGGGGTTCTGGTCGTTGTTGGCGAAGTACTGGTTGAAGTTCTCCTCGCAGGTCAGCCACGTGCCCCACGGCGTCTTGCCGCCGGAGCAGTTGTTGAGCATGCCGAGGACCTTCGTGCCGTTCTTGTCGGCGGAGGTCTTCATCAGGTCGTGGCCCGCGGCCGGACCCGTGATCTCCATCTCGGTCTCGCCGGTGATGCGCCGGTTGTACTTGGAGCCGCGGATATAGGACCAGACTTCGCCCTCGAGCCGGATCTCCACGACCGAGCCGCCATGCGCGGCGATCTCGATGTCGGCCTGGTTCTTGTTCCGGCCGGGCTGGTAGCTCCGGAACATGTCCTCGCCGGACGTGTACTCATGGTTGACGCAGAGCAGCGCGCGACGCTCGCCCGCGAGCGGGAAGTAGCCGACGAAGTCGCAGTTGTAGCCGAACTGGCCGCGCTGCTTCTCCGGCGTCTGGGCGTTGGCGTTGAAGGGCGCGACGTCGTCGAACAGCGGGTCGCCCCACTTGATCAAAGCGCGCTGGCGGTAGCCCTTCGGAACGATGACCTTGTCGGCGGTGGAGGGCTTGATGGGCTCGAAGGCGAGGCCGTCGAGCGTGGCGGCTTCCGCCTCATTGGATGCGAAGGGCGCGAAGGTCGCGGTCGTCATCAGCACAGGCACGGCGGCCGCCGCGCCCTTCAGGAAGGACCGGCGCGCCATGTTGCGCGACACGATGTCCGTGAAGCTCTCGTTCTGCGGGCGCTCGCCGGGCGCGGCGTGCAGACCCGGCCGGTCGATGCCGAGCGCCTCGTCGTCAAGACCATCGATCGCGGCGTCGCGCCGATCGAGCATGTTGCCCTCTGACATGATTTCCCCGTCGCCTGCATTGGAGTTGGAACGGCTCCAATTACGGCGGCAGCCATGTCAGTCGCTTGACGGGTGGATGACGGTTTTGTTGCGCCGGCTTTGGCGGCGTCAGCGCCCGGTCCAGCGCGGCGCGCGCTTCTCGAGGAAGGCGGCCGCGCCCTCGGCGTGGTCGGGGGCGGCGCCGGCCTCGGACTGCAGCCGCCGTTCGAGCGCGATCTGCTCCTCGAAGCCGTTGCGCGCCGACGCGCGGAACGCCTCTTTGGCGAGCGCGATCGCGCTCGACGACTGGGAGGCGAGGGTCGCCGCGACGGCGAGCGCCTCGTCGAGCAGGGCGTCGTCGTCGACGACCTTCCAGATCAGGCCCCAGGCGAGCGCCGTCTCCGCCGGCAGCGGCTCGCCGAGCAGGCAGAGCGCTTTTGCGCGCGCTTCCCCGATCAGGCGCGGCAGGGTCCAGGTCCCGCCGACGTCGGGGATGAGGCCGAGCCGCCCGAAGGCCTCGACGAAGCTCGCGGAGCGGCCGGCGATCACGATGTCGGCGAGCAGCGCGAAATTGGCGCCGGCGCCCGCCGCGACCCCGTTCACCGCGGCGACCACCGGCAGCGGACAGGCGCGCAGCTTGGCGATGACCGGCTCGTAGGCCGTCTCGAGCATGCGCCCGACGTCGCGCTCCGAGGGCGGCAGGCTCGCGAAGGCGACGATGTCCTGCCCCGAGCAGAAACCTCGGCCGGCGCCCGTGAACACGATCGCCCGCGCCTCCCGGTCCGCGACGGTCGAATCGAGCGCCCCGCCGATCGCGGCGAGCAGGTCCGGCGTGAAGGCGTTGATGCGCTCGGGCCGGTTCAGCGTCATCAGCGCGACCGGCCCGCGCCGCTCGACGAGAAGGGGGGCTTCGCTCATGGACGGCTCTCCGGCGGCGCAGGCGCGCATTCAGAGCGCCGTTCCGACGGACGTGCAAGCGCGCGTCCGTCGGATGCCCGCCCCGCCCGACGGCCGGGCGCGGCCCCCTCCCAGGATCAGCGCAGCGCGCGCTCGAGGACGCGGGCGAGGCGGCCGGAGAAGGCCTTCGGGTCGGCCGGGCGTTCGCCGTCGAGGATCTTGGCCTCGTCGAACAGCAGGGCCACCGCGTCTTCGCGGAAGCCAGCCTCCTCCGCGCCGACCTTGGCCAGCGCCGTCACCAGCGCGTGGGTTGGGTTGATCTCCAGCACCGGCTTCGAGCCGGCCCCCGCGCGGCCCGCGCTCGCCATGATTTTTTCGAGCTGGCGGTCCGGCCCATGATCGGGAGCGACGAGGCACACCGCGCTTTCGGTCAGGCGATCCGAGGCGCGCACGTCCGACGCCTGGTCGCCGAGCGTGGCCTTGGCGAAGGCGATGAAGTCCGCGACCGCCTCGCTGGTCTCCGGCGCCGGCTTATCCTCCGCGTCTTCCGCCTTGATCAGCGCGAGGTCGGCGGCGCCCTGGCTCACCGACTTGAACGGCTTGCCCTCGAAGCCCTGGACGGTCGTTGTCCAGAACGAGTCGACCGGGTCGGACAGCAGCAGCACCTCGACGCCGCGGGCGCGGAAGCCCTCGAGATGCGGCGAGGCCTTGAGCTGGTCGGGGTTGCCGCCGGCGAGGTAGTAGATTGCCGTCTGGTTCTCCTTCATGTCGGCGACGTAGGACTTCAGCGACCGCCAGCCTTCGCCCGACGCCGTCGAGCGGAACCGGGCGAGCGCCAGAAGCTGGGCCTGCTTTTCGTAGTCCTCGTAGACGCCCTCCTTGAGGACCTGGCCAAAGGCCTCCCACACCGTCTCGAAGGTCGCAGGATCGTTCTCGGCGAGCTTCTCGAGATCGCCGATCACGCGGTTGGTCAGGCCCTTCCGGATCGCCGCCAGGATCGGGCTCTGCTGGATCATCTCGCGCGAGACGTTGAGCGGCAGGTCCGCGGAGTCGACCAGTCCCCGCACGAAGCGCAGATAGCGCGGCAGCAGCTCGGCGTCGTCGGTGATGAAGACCCTCTTCACGTAGAGCTTCAGCCGGCCCTTGCGCTCGGGATCGAACATGTCGAAGGGCTGCGTCGAAGGCACGAAGGCAAGCGCCGTGTATTCGTGCCTTCCTTCAGCGCGGTAGTGGATCGTCATCGCCGGCTCGTCGAACTGGCCGGCGGCGCTGCGGTAGAAGTCGGCGTATTCCTCCTTCGAGATCTCCGATTTCGGCCGCGTCCAGAGCGCGGCGCCGTCGGCGATCTCGGCGGGCTCGTCGCCGGGCTTCTCGACCAGCGAGATCGGCACCGGCACATGGCCGGACTGCGCCTTGACGATGCGCTCCAGCGTCCAGCGCTCGGCGTAGGACTTCGACTCCTCGTTCAGATGCAGCGTCACGCGCGTGCCGCGCGCGGGCGCGTCGGCGAGGTCGACGGCCGAGACCGAGAACGTGCCCTGTCCGTCCGACGACCACAGCGTCGCCGCGTCGGAGCCCGCGCGGCGCGAGACGACGTCGACGCGATCGGCGACCATGAAGGCGGAGTAGAAGCCGACGCCGAACTGGCCGATGAGCTGCGCGCTCTCCTTGCCCTGCGCCGCCTCGACGCGCTCGACGAAGGCTTTCGTGCCGGAGCGGGCGATGGTGCCGAGCGCCTCGACCATCTCGTCGGCGCTCATGCCGACGCCGTTGTCTTCAACGACCAGGTGTCCGCCCTCGGCGTCGGCGGAGATGGTGATGCGCGGCTTCGGGTCGTCGCCCAGCAAAGCGGGGGTCTGGATCGCCTCGAAGCGCAGCTTCTCGCAGGCGTCGGCTGCGTTGGAGATCAGCTCGCGCAGGAAGACGTCGCGGTCGGAATAGACCGAGTGCACCATCATGTGCAGCAGTCGGGCGACGTCGGCTTCGAACGGGCGGGCTTCGGCGGGCGTGTGGTCAGCAGGCTTGGCGTCGGCGGCGTCGGTCATCTGGTTCTCTGTCCTCGGGTCGTCCGGCGGCTGAGATGCGCCGAAGCGGCCGCAAGTTCAAGACCGCGCGGACCGTCCGCCCGCGCCCGATCGCGGCTCATCTTAAGAATGACAAGATGACCGGCGAGACAGGCGGTCGCCGTTTGTTGGCGCGCGCGCGGCCGCCATGGTATACCGCGCGCGAGGACTGCTGACGCGGCCTGGCCAGATGTCGTTCGGGGGACTATCGATGAGCATCACGTTCAAGGGCGGTCGGACCGCCGCTTTCGCGCTTGCGCTCGCCATCGCGGCGATCCCGGGCGTCGCCGAGGCCGGCAGCAAGACGCGCACCGCGGTCGGAGTGGGCTTAGCTGCCGGCGCGGTCGGACTCGCGCTGGGCGCTGCGGCCGCCAACGCCGAGCCGGTTGAGGAAGAGGTGGTCGAGGAGCGGGTGTACCGCCGTCCGCGCTGCTGGACGGAGCGCCGCAGCTACGAGGATCGCTACGGCGACATTCACATCCGCCGCGTCCGCGTCTGCGACTGAGCCTTTCCCGGCGCCACTGTCGGAGCCGAATGCACGGATGGAAGGGCGGCCCGCTCGCGGCGCCGCCCTTTTTCATGGCGCGCGGCCGGCGACAGGCGCCTGTATGCGCCTTGAACGTCGCGGGCGCCGTCGCGCTGCGAGCCCGCCGTTTTTCGCACCGCACAAATATTTCATACCGATGAGTATGAAATAGCTTGACGACCCCGCTCCCCGCTCGCTACTTGTCGGTACAGTACCGGTTGGTATGGATCAAGGTGCGACACCGGGGACACGCTATGGCGCTCTCATCCTCCAGACTGAAATCACGGCTGCTGGCCGCCGTGGCCGCGACCGCGGTGGGCGGCGGCGCGCTGTTCGTCGCCGTGCCGGCGAGCGACATGTCGGCGAACGGCGCTCCGGCGGCGGCGGTCGTCCAGGCGATTCCGGCCTCCGTCGCGCGCGTTCAGCGCCGTGACGTCGCCAAATGGGTCGAGTTCTCCGGCCGGCTCGAGGCGGTCGACCGCGTCGAGGTCCGCGCCCGGGTGTCGGGGGCCGTCGACGCCATCCATTTCCGTGAGGGCGCGCTGGTCGCGAAGGGCGACCCGCTGCTGACCATCGACCCCGCGCCCTACCGGGCCGAGGTCGACCGGGCGCGCGCGCAGGTCGCGTCGGCCGAGGCCCGGATCGCGCTCGCCAAGGCCGATCTCGAACGCGGCCAGAAGATGACGCGGCTCGAGACCATCTCGCAGCGCGATCTCGACGTTCGCGTCAACGCGCTGCGCGAGGCGCAGGCGAGCGAGCAGGGCGCCCGGGCCGCGCTGAAGATCGCCGAGCTCAACCTCGGCTACACGGAGGTCCGCGCGCCTGTCTCGGGTCGCGTGGGCCGCATCGAGGTGACCGTCGGCAACCTGATCGCCGCCGGTCCCGGCGCGCCGGTGCTGACGCATCTCGTATCCGTCGATCCGATCTATGCGAGCTTCGACGCGGATGAGCGGTCGGTGCTGAAAGCCCTCGAGTCGCTTCCCGCCGGCCCGGGCGACGTGCGAGACGGCGTCGGCTCGATCCCGGTCGAGATGGCGACGGATTCCGCGGGCTCCGCCGTGCGCGGGTCCCTGCAGTATATGGCCCCCGTCGTCGACGCCGCGGCCGGCACGGTGCGGGTGCGCGCCGCCTTCGCGAACCCGCAGGGCCGGCTGATGCCCGGCCAGTTCGCGCGCCTGAAGATGGGCCAGGCGAAGCCGGAATCGGCGGTGCTGGTGAGCGACCGGGCGGTCGGCGTCGACCAGGACAAGACCTTCGTCTTCGTCGTCGGCGACGACGACAAGGCGGCCTGGCGCGAGGTCAAGCTCGGCGCCGCGGCCGAGGGTCTGCGCATCGTTCTGAACGGGCTGGAGCCTGGCGAACGGGTCGTCGTGAACGGCTTCCAGCACGTCAAGCCCGGCGCCCCGATCGCGCCGGAGCCGGTCGCGATGGACGGCTCCGCGGCCGCCGCCAGACAGGCGTCGAACGAGACGAACTGACGAACGAACGGCGCGCGGACGGCCGGGGAGGCCGCCTGCGTGCTTCGAGACGGCCCTTCGGGCCTCCTCAACATGAGGAGGACCGAGGACGCCGTCGAAGACGTCCGGCGGATGCCGGAGCACAGACCTCCTCATGCTGAGGAGCATCGCGCCAGCGATGCGTCTCGAAGCACGCAGCACGCAACGTCGACGTCCGTAGGGCCGCAAGCCATGAACATCTCCAAGTTTTTCATCGACCGGCCGGTGTTCGCGGGCGTGCTCTCCGCGGTGATCTTCCTCGCCGGGCTGCTCGCGCTCCGGGCGCTGCCGATCTCGGAATATCCGGACGTCGTCCCGCCCCAGATCGTGGTGCGCGCAACCTATCCCGGCGCCAACCCGAAGGTCATCTCCGAGACGGTCGCGACGCCGATCGAGGAGCAGATCAACGGCGTCGAGGGCATGCTCTACATGTCGAGCCAGGCGACGACGGACGGCGTGATGACGCTCACCGTCACCTTCCAGCTCGGCTACGACCCCGACAAGGCGCAGCAGCTCGTCCAGAACCGCGTCAGCCAGGCCGAGCCCCGGTTGCCGGCGGAGGTGCGCGCGCTCGGCGTCACCACGGTGAAGTCCTCGCCTGACCTGACGCTCGTCGTGCATCTGACGTCGCCGAACGGCCGCTACGACATGACGTATCTGCGCAATTACGCCGTGCTCAACGTCAAGGACCGGCTGGCCCGCATCCCCGGCGTGGGCCAGGTTCAGTTGTTCGGCTCCGGCGACTATTCCATGCGCGTCTGGCTCGACCCGCAGCGCGTCGCCGAGCACGGCCTGTCGGCCTCCGACGTCGTGAACGAGATCCGCGCCCAGAACGTCCAGGCCGCGGCCGGCGTCGTCGGCGGCTCGCCGGCGCCCTCCGACGTCGACCTCCAGCTGTCGGTCAACGCCCAGGGGCGCCTGCAGAGCGAGGAGGAGTTCGGCGACATCATCGTGAAGTCCGGCGCGAACGGCGAAGTGGTGCGGCTGCGCGACGTCGCCCGCATCGAGATGGGGGCCGCCGACTACGCGCTGCGCTCGCTGCTCGACAACAAGTCGGCGGTCGCGGTCCCGGTGTTCCAGGCGCCCGGCTCGAACGCGATCGACATCGCCGACCGCGTGCAGGCCGAGATGCGCGACATCAAGGCCAACATGCCGGAGGGCGTGGACTACGCGATCGTCTACGACACAACCCAGTTCGTCCGCTCGTCGATCGACGCGGTCGTCCACACGCTGCTCGAGGCGGTGGCGCTGGTGGTGCTCGTCGTCGTGGTGTTCCTGCAGACCTGGCGGGCGTCGATCATCCCGCTGGTCGCGGTGCCGGTCTCGATCGTCGGCACCTTCGCGGTGATGCATCTCTTCGGCTTTTCGATCAACGCGCTCAGCCTGTTCGGGCTGGTGCTCGCCATCGGCATCGTGGTCGACGACGCGATCGTCGTGGTGGAGAACGTCGAGCGCAACATCGAGGAGGGGCTGAGGCCCCGCGAGGCGGCGCTCAAGGCGATGCAGGAGGTGTCCGGCCCGATCGTCGCGATCGCGCTGGTGCTGATCGCGGTGTTCGTGCCGCTCGCCTTCATCTCCGGCCTGACGGGCCAGTTCTACAAGCAGTTCGCGCTGACGATCGCGATCTCTACGGTGATTTCGGCGATCAACTCCCTCACGCTGTCGCCGGCGCTGGCGGCGCTCCTGCTCAAGGGCCACGACGCGCCGAAGGACCGGCTCACGCGGATCATCGACGTCCTGTTCGGCTGGTTCTTCCGCCCCTTCAACCGGGCCTTCTCGGCGGGCTCCAACGCCTATTCGCGCGGCGTCGGCGTCGCGATCGGCCGCAAAGTCGTGATGCTCGCGCTTTACGTCGGTCTGATCGCCGTCACCGGGCAGCTGTTCCGCACGATCCCCGGCGGCTTCGTGCCGGCCCAGGACAAGCAATATCTCGTCGGCTTCGCGCAGCTGCCGGACGCGGCCTCGCTCGACCGCACCGAGGACGTGATCCGCCGCATGGGCGACATCGCGCTCAAGGAGCCGGGCGTGCAGAGCGCCGTCGCCTTCCCCGGCCTGTCGATCAACGGTTTCACCAACTCGTCCAACGCCGGCATCGTGTTCACGACGCTGAAGCCGTTCGAGGAGCGCCGCGACCCCTCCTTGAGCGCCGGCGCGATCGCGCAGAGCCTCAACGCCAAGTTCGCGGGGATCAAGGACGCGACGATCGCGATGTTCCCGCCGCCGCCCGTCCAGGGGCTCGGCACCATCGGCGGCTTCAAGCTCCAGATCGAGGACAAGTCGGGGCAGGGCTACCAAGCGCTCGACCAGGCGACCAAGGCGTTCCTCGCCAAGGCCGCGCAGGCGCCGGAGCTTGCCGGCCTGTTCTCCTCCTATCAGGTGAACGTGCCGCAGCTGTTCGCCGACATCGACCGCACCAAGGCCCGCCAGCTCGGCGTGCCGATCGCGGAGGTGTTCAACACGCTGCAGATCTATTTCGGCTCGCTCTACGTCAACGACTTCAACAAGTTCGGCCGCACCTATTCGGTGCGCGTGCAGGCGGATTCCGCCTACCGCGCCCACGCCGAAGACGTCGGCTTCCTGAAGGTCCGGTCGAACTCGGGCGAGATGGTGCCGCTGTCGGCGCTGATGACGGTCAAGCCATCTGCCGGGCCGGAGCGCGCCATGCGCTACAACGGCTTCCTCGCGGCCGACATCAATGGCGGCGCGGCGCCGGGATTCTCGACGGGACAGGCGCAGGACGCGGTCGCGAAGATCGCGGCGGAGACGCTGCCGAAGGGCTTCTCCTACGAGTGGACCGAGCTGACCTATCAGGAGATCATCGCCGGCAATTCCGGCCTGATCGTCTTCCCCGTCGCGATCCTGCTCGTCTTCCTGGTGCTCGCCGCGCAATATGAGAGCCTGACGCTGCCGATCGCGATCATCCTGATCGTGCCGATGGGCATTCTGGCGGCTCTCGTCGGGGTCTGGCTGTCGGGCGGCGACAACAACGTCTTCACCCAGATCGGCCTGATCGTGCTGGTGGGACTATCGGCGAAGAACGCGATCCTGATCGTCGAGTTCGCCCGCGAGCTGGAGCTCGCCGGCGCGACGCCGCTCAAGGCCGCGATCGAAGCCAGCCGGCTGCGTCTCCGGCCGATCCTGATGACCTCGCTCGCCTTCATCATGGGCGTGCTGCCGCTGGTCACCTCGACCGGGGCGGGCGCCGAGATGCGGGCTGCGATGGGCGTCGCGGTGTTCGCCGGCATGATCGGCGTGACCGCCTTCGGCCTGTTCCTGACGCCTGTGTTCTACGTCGTGATCCGCACGCTCGCCGGCGGCCGCAAGCTGAAGGGCGCGGCGGGGCACGCGCCGATCGCGCCGCATGGCGACGCCGCGCCGGCGGCGCCTGCGCCGAACGCCCTGTCCATCGGTTGAGGGAGGCGACGAGCGGTTAAGCGTCCCCACGCACGCGTCGTCTCCCTCGACGGCGGCGGCCGCCGGTCCTCATCCCGGCGGCCGCCGAAGTCCCCTGAAGCCCGAGGGTCGCTCGTTACCCTCGACGCGACGGTCCGGACTGACTATGTCGGTGAGTGAAGTCAGGTTGAGGCCCGTCGCATGGGAAGGCCCAAAGAGTTCGACGTCGACGAGGCGCTGTGCGCCGCGCTCCAGGTGTTCTGGCGGCACGGCTATGAGGGCGCGTCGCTGACCGACCTGACGGAGGCGATGGGCATCACCCGTCCCAGCCTCTACGCCACCTACGGCAACAAGGAAGACCTGTTCCGCAAGGTGCTCGACCGCTACGAGCAGAACCATCTGTGCTTCGTCGCGCACGCGCTCGCCGCGCCCTCGGCGCGCTGCACGATCGAACAGCTGCTCAAGGGCTACGCCGACGTGCTGACCGACCCGATGCACCCGCCAGGCTGCCTTGGCGTCAACAGCGGCGTCGGCTGCGGCGGGGAGGGGTCGGCGATCCGCGACGAGCTCATCGCCCGCCGTTCGCTGAGCGAGGACACGCTTCGCGAGCGGCTGGAGCGCGCGTCCGAGGAGGGCGACCTGCCCGCGGGCGAGGACCCCGCCGACTGGGCGCGCTACGTCATGGCGGTCGGCCTCGGCATGGCCGTGAAGGCGACCTCCGGAGCCACACGAGCCGAATTGCACCGCGTGGTCGACGTGGCGCTCAAGGCGCTGCCGGCGGCGCGCCCGGTCTCCGCTCTCGGCGAACGCATCGCCGCGCCGGACCTCGCGCCCTCCTGAACCGCGCGCCGCCGACGGAGCTTCCCCAGAACCGCCGCCGTCGTCCCGGGCTCGTCCCGGACCCATTTCCGCGACGGTCGCGCGACCTTGCGCCCGGCGTGCATATGGATTCCGGGACGAGCCCGGATGACGGCGTTCTACGGACGCGCCGGTCGCCGCCTGGCCGGCGCCGTTGCAGCGGCCCCCGTCAGCGCAGCCCGCCGGCGCGCTCGATGAAGGCCGCCACCGGGTCCACGCCCTCGCCGTTCTTCACGCTCGCGAACACGTAAGGGCCGCCCTTGCGCATCCGGATCGTGTCGGCCTCCATCACCGAGAGGTCGGCGCCGACCATCCCCGCGAGGTCGGTCTTGTTCACCACCAGCATGTCGGACCGGGTGATGCCGGGGCCGCCTTTGCGCGGGATCTTCTCGCCGCCCGCGACGTCGATGACGTAGATCGTGATGTCGGCGAGCTCCGGCGAGAACGTCGCCGCCAGATTGTCGCCGCCGCTCTCGATCAGGATGAGGTCGAGCTTCGGGAAGCGCAGGTTCATCTCGGCGACGGCCGCGAGGTTGATGGACGCGTCCTCGCGGATCGCGGTGTGCGGGCAGCCGCCTGTCTCCACCCCCATGATGCGGTCCGCGTCGAGCGCGCCGGCCTCGACCAGGATGCGGGCGTCCTCCTTGGTGTAGATGTCGTTGGTGATCGCGCAGATCTCGTAAGCGTCGCGGAAGCGGCGGCAGAGCGCCTCCATCAGCGCCGTCTTGCCGGAGCCGACGGGGCCGCCGATCCCGACGCGGAGAGGTCCGTTGGCTGCGGTCATGAGCGGAAAAGCCTCGTATATTGAGTTTCATGGCGCGCGGAGCTCAGGTCCAGCCTGAAGGTCGCGCTGGCGAGGTCGTCGGCGCCGAGGCCCGCCGTCTCCGCCGCGAGGTCCCGCGCCAGCGGCGCCAGCCGGGCGACGATCATCGCGCCCGCCGTCTGCCCGATCGGCGCGAGCCGGACGCCAGCCGAGACCAGGGCCTGCGCGACCGCGAGCAGGAAGGCCGCCGCCGCGTCACGGGCCGGAACGCCGTGGCACGCGGCTGCGAGGCCGACCGCGACGGGGTAGGCGACCGGGCCGTCGAGCGCCTCGGCTGAGGCCGCGAGCCACGGGTTCGGCCAGGATGCGCAGACGACGTCGAGAAAGCTGCGGCCCTGCTGGCTGGTCTCGAGATGCAGCTCCTTCGTGGCCGCGAAGGCGAGCGCCAGCTCGTTGATCGCGATGAGCCCCGCTGCGTCCTCCGCCTCCGCCGCGCGGTGCGCGGCCTGCAGCAGGATCGCGTCGTTGCGGCCGAAGCCGAGCGCGAGCGCGTCGCCGAGCCAGGCCTCCAGCGAGGCGGGATCGGTCACGTCGCCGTCCTCCACCGCCTGCTCCAGCCCGTGGCTGTAGGCGTAGCCGCCGACGGGAAAGGCGGGCGAGAGCCAGGCGAGCAGGGTGGTTACGGCGGCCGCAGGTCCGTGCGCCGAGGACGTGTCCGCATGCTCCGCCGTCATGCCGGGCCTGCCCCGGCATCCATTCCCGCGGACCGAGCCATGCCTGGCGACACGCAGCGGAAATGGGTTCCGGGACGAGCCCGGAACGACTGCGTCAGCGGGTCGGCGTCAGTCATGCGCATGGCCATGGCCGCCGCCATAGGCGCCGGTCTCCGGGCGGAACGCCCGCCGCACGGTCCGCGTCGCGGCTCCAAGCCCCCGGACCATGTCGACCAGCACATGGTCGGGCGCGACATAGATCGCGTCTTCCGTCACCTCCGCCGGCGTGTGTCTGTTGCCGAGATGCCAGGCGATCTTGGCGAGCCTGAGCGGCGTCGCGGCGGTGATCTCGACCAGCTCCTCCTCGGCCGCGCGCACCTCGACCAGCCGCCCGTCCTCCAGCTTCAGCGCGTCGCCATGGTCGAGCGCCATGGGGCGCGGAAGGTCGAGCAGGAAGGCGAGGCCGCCGTCCGCCGTCATGGCGAGCCGCCGGCGGTTGCGGGCCTCGTGGTCGAGGGTGATCGCGTCCACGACGGCGGGGGGCTTCACCGCAGGGCGGCGGACGACGGAGACGGCGCGGGTCATGACTCGTGGACATCCCCTGCGTGCTTCGAGACGGCCCTTCGGGCCTCCTCAGCATGAGGAGCGTGGCGGATGGAAACCCCAAACCTCCTCATGCTGAGGAGCGAGCCGCGAGGCTCGCGTCTCGAAGCGCGCAGCACGTCTGAATCCGCCGTCAAAACATGAAATACCGCTGCGCCATCGGCAGCGTTTCGGCGGGTTCGCAGACCAGCAGCTCGCCGTCGGCGCGGACATCGTAGGTCTCGGCGTCGATCTCGATGACGGGCGTGGCGTCGTTCAGGATCATCGACTTCTTCGAGATGCCGCCGCGGACGTTCTCCACGGCCACCATCGGCTTGCGCGCCAGGATCTTCTCCGGCAGCCCGTCCTCGAGCGCGGCCTTCGAGACGAAGGTGAGCGAGTTGGCGAGCGGGGCGGGGCCGTAGGCGCCGAACATCGGGCGGTAGTGCACGGGCTGCGGGGTCGGGATCGAGGCGTTGGGGTCGCCCATCGGCGCCATGGCGATGACGCCGCCCTTGATCACCATGTCCGGCTTCACGCCGAAGAAGGCGGGCGTCCACAGCACGAGGTCGGCGAGCTTGCCGGCCTCGACCGAGCCGACATGTTTCGACACGCCGTGGGCGATCGCCGGGTTGATCGTGTATTTCGCGACGTAGCGGCGGGCGCGCAGATTGTCGTTGTCGCCGGTCTCGCCGGGCAGGCCGCCACGCTGGCGCTTCATCTTGTCGGCGGTCTGCCAGGTGCGGATGACGACCTCGCCGACCCGGCCCATCGCCTGGCTGTCCGACGACATCATCGAGAGCGCGCCGATGTCGTGGAGGATGTCCTCGGCGGCGATCGTCTCCTTGCGGATGCGGCTCTCGGCGAAGGCGAGGTCCTCCGGGATCGACGGGTCGAGATGGTGGCACACCATCAGCATGTCGAGATGCTCGTCGATGGTGTTCTTCGTGTAGGGCCGCGTCGGGTTCGTCGACGAGGGCAGCACGTTGGGAAGCCCCGCCACCTTCATGATGTCGGGCGCATGGCCGCCGCCGGCGCCTTCGGTGTGGAAGGCGTGGATGGTGCGGCCCTTGAAGGCCGCGATCGTGTGCTCGACGAAACCGCTCTCGTTCAGCGTGTCGGAATGGATCATCACCTGCACGTCGGCCAAGTCCGCGACGGTCAGGCAGCAGTCGATTGCGCCCGGGGTCGTGCCCCAGTCCTCATGGAGCTTGAGCGCGCAGGCGCCTGCGCGCACCTGCTCCTCGAGGCCGGCCGGAAGGGACGCGTTGCCCTTGCCGGCGAAGCCGAGATTCATCGGGAAGGCGTCCGCCGCTTCGATCATGCGCGCGAGATGCCATGGGCCGGGCGTGCAGGTGGTGGCGTTGGTGCCGGTCGCGGGGCCCGTGCCGCCGCCCAGCATGGAGGTGACGCCCGACGCCAGCGCCTCCTCGATCTGCTGCGGGCAGATGAAGTGGATGTGGCTGTCGAAGCCCCCGGCGGTGACGATCTTGCCTTCGCCCGCGATCACCTCGGTGCCGGGGCCGACGACGATGTCGACGCTGGGCTGGACGTCCGGGTTGCCGGCCTTGCCGAGCCTGACGATGCGCCCGTCGCGGATGCCGATGTCGCATTTGAAGATGCCGGAATGGTCGAGCACCACCGCGTTGGTGATGACCGTGTCGACCGCCCCTTGCGCCCGCGAGGCCTGGCTCTGCCCCATCCCGTCGCGGATGGTCTTGCCGCCGCCGAACTTCACCTCCTCGCCATAAGTGGTGAAGTCGCGCTCGACCTCGATCACCAGCGCGGTGTCGGCGAGCCTTATGCGGTCGCCGGTCGTCGGGCCGAACATGTCGGCGTAGGCGGAGCGGGAGATGCGGGCGGGCATCGGTCTAGCGGTCCCCCATGGATATCAACGTAAAATCGTCGCCATAGGCCGCTTCGCGATCGAACGTGAAGGTGGTCCTGCACCCGGCGCGCTTGTTCAGCAGGGCGATGATGGCGTCCGGCATGTCCTCGCCGTTCTCCTTGGATCGATGGGCGGCCTCGCGCATGAGGTCCTTCTCGCCGCAGACGATCCTGGGGTGTTCGGTGAGCTTCCGCACGACGACCGTCAGCCGATCGTCGTCGACGCGATAGGCGCGGCGGAGCACCCACAGCAATTCGACGACCGTGACGATGTTGACGAAGGCGGACTCGTCGGCCTCGTCGATTAGCCGTCGAGCCGCATCGGTCTGCACCCGATCGTCCGCGGCGAACAGGCGGACCAGGACATTCGTGTCGAGGCCGATCATTCCGCCGCTTGGCCGGCGCGTTCCGGCCGCCTGCCGCTTTTCGACCGCTCGTCCCTTTCCAAGTCCGCATCCATGATGGCGTCGTCCATCTCGCGGATCGACAGAGGCGGCGACCGCTTCTCGACCACGAGTCCGGCAAGGCCTTCGGTCGTGCCCGTGATGGCGTGGACGTGGACCTGCCCGTCCCACGCCAGGAAGAACTCGACCGTCGCTCCGGGCGCGATCGCGAGCCGGTCGCGCAGCTCCTTCGGCAACACCACGGCTCCTGCATCGTCGACTTTGGCCGTGAACGTGGGCATCGAAACCTCCGTCGCGCTGTACGTCAGAGATTATCACAGCTCTCCCATGACCTCCTGCCGAAATCCGAACGCCTTCCGGGCGCCGGAGAACGGGACGAGCGTCACCGTCCGCGTCTGGCCCGGCTCGAAGCGCACCGCCGTGCCGGAGGCGATGTCGAGGCGCATGCCGCGGGCGCTTGCCCGGTCGAAGTCCAGCGCCGGGTTGGTTTCGAAGAAGTGGTAGTGGCTCCCGACCTGGATCGGCCGGTCGCCGGTGTTCGCCACGCTGACCGTGACGGTCTCGGCGCCCGCGTTGAGCTCGATCTCGCCGGCCGCCGGGATGACTTCGCCCGCCGCAAGCTGCGAGGCCTCGCCGCGGATCGGGTGGTGCACGGTGACGAGCTTCGTCCCGTCCGGAAACGTCGCTTCGACCTGGATGTCGTGGATCATCTCGGGGATGCCGTCCATCACCTGGTCGGCCGTGAGCACGCCCGCGCCGGCCTCCATCAGCTCGGCGACCGAGCGCCCGTCGCGCGCGCCTTCGACCACGAAGTCGGTGATGAGCGCGATCGCCTCGGGATAGTTCAGCTTCACGCCGCGGGCGAGGCGGCTCCTCGCCACGATCGCGGCCATCGCGACCAGCAGCTTGTCCTTTTCGCGGGGCGTGAGGTTCATTCCGGCCTATCCTCGGTCGAACGGGGTGCGTGCTTCGAGACGCCCGCTGGCGCGGGCTCTTCAGCATGAGGAAGTCTGGGCCCTCCATCCAGCCGATAGACGTCACCCTCCACGCCCCTCATGCTGAGGAGCCGTCCGCAGGACGGCGTCTCGAAGCACGCAGGCGATCCCCGCGTCCTGTTCCGGGCGCTCAGCATGCCCACACCCGCGGCAGGGGGCGGCCCGTCAGCAGCGGCAGCACGGCGCGGGCGGCGTCGCGCAGCGCCTCGGACAGGCGGGCAAGCAGGCGCACGGTCAGCACGCCGTTCCAGGCGCTGACGCCGGCCTCGACGTCATGACCGAGAAGCGCCTCGCGGACGGCGTCGACCCGCGCTTCCGCGTCCGGCGCGACATGGAGCAGGGTGGCGAGCGCGGTCGCGCCGCCGCCGACCGTGCGCTTCGCCAGCAGGTCGCGGACGGGGCCTGCGAGCCGCAGCGTCTCGGCGAAGACGAGCCTTCCGCCGCGCCGCACCCGCCAGCGGTCCTGCAACAGGCCGGTCTCGACGGTTTCTCCGCGCGCCTGACGGCCGAAGGCGAGCGCCTCGTAGACGGTGAGGCGACCGTCCGCCGCGACGTCAGCCTCGAGGGTGCGGACGAGGCGCGAGCGGTCGAACAGGATGGTCTCCTGCGGCAGCCAGCTCAGGCGGCCCTCAGCGCCGACGGAAAGCCGGGTGGAGACCGTCACGTCCGCTCCGTCGGAGCGGTAAACGCGCTCCGCGCCGGGCGTCGACAGCGCAAGCGTCGCGCCGGGGCCGACCTCGGCCTCCACCGCCATCCGGTCGCCGCAGGCGAGGCCGCCGGCGATGTTGAGCAGGACGCCGTCGAGCCCGTGCTCCGACCGCGGCAGCCGCAGCCGCGACGAGCCGCTTTCGGACAGGCGGACGACGCGCGAGGCGCCGGCCGAGGCCGAGACGCCGACGGCGATCCGCCCCTCCGCGCGCTGCCGGCGGGGACCGGGCGCCCTCTCCAAAATCTCAGAACGCAAGGCGCTGGCGTACATCGTCCCCCTCGAGCGCCTTGGCGTCGCCGGCCTCGACGACCTCGCCCCGCTCCATCACGATGAAGCGGTCGGCGAGCTCCTGGGCGAAGTCGAAATACTGCTCGACCAGCACGATGGCCATGCCGCCCTTGTCGCGCAAGTAGCGGATGGCGCGGCCGATGTCCTTGATGATGGAGGGCTGGATGCCCTCGGTCGGCTCGTCGAGCACGAGCAGCTTCGGGCGCGTCACCAGCGCGCGGCCGATCGCGAGCTGCTGCTGCTGGCCGCCCGACAGGTCGCCGCCACGCCGGTGCAGCATCGACTTCAGCACCGGGAACAGTTCGAAGATCTCCGCCGGGATCGTGCGGTCCCTGCGCTTCAGCGGCGCGAAGCCGGTCTCGAGATTTTCGCGCACGGTGAGCAGCGGGAAGATCTCGCGGCCCTGCGGCACATAGGCGACGCCGAGGCTCGCGCGCTCATAGGGCTTGAGCGCGGCGATCGACTTGCCCTCGAGCAGGATCCGCCCGTCCGAGATCGGCCGCTGGCCGGTGATGGCGCGCAAGAGCGAGCTCTTGCCCACCCCGTTGCGGCCGAGCACGCAGGTGACCTCGCCCGCCGCCGCCGTCACCGACACGCCCTTCAAAGCGCGGGAGGAGCCATAATAGAGCGAGACGTCCTCGACGCTCAGCATGCGCAGGGCCCTCCGCCCGAGATCGACTGCGTGCTTCGAGACGCGCCGGCTCCGCCGCCGCTCCTCAGCATTAGGAGCGTGGAGCGACAACCATCCTCATGCTGAGGAGGCGCGAAGCGCCGTCTCGAAGCACGCAGGACCGCCGTCCCACGCCGGAGGTTGGAAGGAGCTATCCTCATCGCCCGAGATACACTTCGATGACGCGCTCGTTCGACGACACCGCGTCGAGCGAGCCCTCCGCTAGCACCGAGCCCTCGTGCAGGCAGGTGACCTTCACGCCGAGGTCGCGCACGAAGGTCATGTCGTGCTCGACCACGACGACCGAGCGGGTCTTGGCGATCTCGCGTAAGAGGTCGGCGGTGTCGGCGGTCTCCTGATCGGTCATGCCGGCCGCGGGCTCGTCGACCAGCAGCAGCTTCGGCTCCTGGGCGAGCAGCATGCCGATCTCGAGCCACTGCTTCTGGCCGTGGCTGAGCTCGCCGGCCTTGCGGTCGCGCGCGGCCGTGAGGCGCACGCGCTCCAGCAGGGCGTCGATGCGCTCCCTTTCCGTGCTGGTGCGCTTCGAGAACAGGACCGGAAACGGGCGTCGGTCGGTCTTCAGCGCGAGCAGGATGTTGTCCTCGACGGTGTGCATCTCGAACACCGTCGGCGTCTGGAACTTGCGGCCGATGCCGAGCTGGGCGATCGAGGCCTCGTCGAGCGTGGTGAGATCATGCGTCGCCTCGAACACGGCGACGCCGACATTGGGCCGGGTCTTGCCGGTTATGACGTCCATCATCGTGGTCTTGCCGGCGCCGTTCGGGCCGATGATGGCGCGCATCTCGTTGCGGTCGATCGAGAGCGACAGCGCGTTCAGCGCCTTGAACCCGTCGAAGGTGACGGAGACGTTGTCGAGATAGAGCAGCGCGTTGGTGGTCAGTCCGCCGATCGTCATGGGCCTACTCCGCCGGCGCGGGTTTTGCGGGCGGAGCGGGCGCCGCGGCGGGCGCCGACGGCAGTTCGCTCTTGCGCCTCAGGCCGAGCAGGTCGGTGACGGCGCCGACGATGCCCTTGGGCATCAGCAGCGTGGTCGCCACGAACAGGCCGCCGAGCGCGAACAGCCACAGCGACGGCAGCACGCCGGTGAACCAGGTCTTGCCGGCGTTGACCGCGAAGGCGCCGAGCGCCGCGCCGACCAGCGTGCCGCGGCCGCCGACGGCGACCCAGATCACCGCCTCGATCGAATTCGCCGGCGTGAACTCCGACGGGTTGATGATGCCGACCTGCGGCACGTAGAGCGCGCCGGCGACGCCGGCCAGCATGGCGGACAGCGTGAACACCGCGAGCTTGTAGGTCTCGACGCGGTAGCCGATGAAGCGCGTCCGACTCTCGGCGTCGCGGATCGCGACCACCACCTTGCCGAACTTCGACGTCACCACCCAGCGGCAGAGCAGATAGGAGCCGGCGAGCGCGAGCGCGGTCGCCGCGAACAGCGCGGCGCGGGTGCCCTGCGCCTGCACGGAGAAGCCCAGAATCTCCTTGAAGTCGGTGAGCCCGTTATTGCCGCCGAAGCCCATGTCGTTGCGGAAGAAGGCGAGCATCAGCGCGAAGGTCATCGCCTGGGTGATGATCGAGAGATAGACGCCGGTCACCCGCGAGCGGAAGGCGAGCCAGCCGAAGCCGAAGGCGAGCAGGCCCGGCGCCGCCATCGCCATCAGCGCGGCGAACCAGAAATGGTCGAAGCCGAGCCAGAACCACGGCAGCTCCTTCCAATTCAGGAACACCATGAAGTCGGGCAGGACCGGATTGCCGTAGACGCCGCGCGAGCCTATCTGGCGCATCAGATACATGCCCATCGCATAGCCCCCGAGCGCGAAGAACGCGCCGTGGCCGAGCGAGAGGATGCCGCAATAGCCCCACACCAGATCAAGCGCGAGCGCGAGCATCGCGAAGGCGAGATACTTGCCGAGCAGCGGGACGAGATAGTCCGGCACATGCAGCGGATGGTCCGGCGTCAGCAGCAGGTTCGACGCCGGGATCAGCACGGCCATGGCGAGCACGACCGCGAGGAAGATCCAGCCGGCCCCGTCGAGGAAGCGGTAGCGGCTCACGGGCGGGCCTCGCGATCGCCCGCGCCGGCCGAGGCGCGGCCGAGGGACGCTGCGTGCTTCGAGACGCCGGCCGTTGGCCGGCTCCTCAGCATGAGGGGGGTGGGCGCTTGAAAGACGCAGGGCTGAGGCGCGGGCGCCCCATCGACCGCTCCTTCGCTCCCGCCCCACGGCGCGGACCCTGCGTGCTTCGAGACGCCGGCCGCTGGCCGGCTCCTCAGCATGAGGGAGGTGGGAGCAGGACGAAAGGCTGATCTTGGAGGCAATCCTCCGCGCTCCTCATGCTGAGGAGCGCCGAAGGCGCGTCTCGAAGCACGCAGGGCCGGCGCTTCAGCCTTTCCGCCCGCGTCGTGAAAGCTCAGGCAGGCGATCCAGCGCTCCGGCGATAAGCGCCTCCTTCTTCGCCCTTGACCAGCCTTTGATCCGCCGCTCGGCTGCGATCGCCTCGTCGATCCGCTCGAAGCTTTCCGAGAACACGAGCTCGACCGGCCTGCGATCGGAGGTGTAGCCGCCGAATGTCCCGTCGCGGTGCTCGGCGAGCCGTTTCTCCAGATCCGCGCCCCGAGCGGAGCCGACATAATACGAGCCGTCGGCGCAGCGGAGCATATAGACCCAGGCGTTCGCCACGGCGCGGTTCCTGCGTGCTTCGAGACGCCGGCCTGCGGCCGGCTCCTCAGCATGAGGAGCGGGAGAGCGGAACGGAAGTGCTTTTGACCGCCGCCTCTCCGCACAACCCATCCTCCACGCTCCTCATGCTGAGGAGCGCCGAAGGCGCGTCTCGAAGCACGCAGAAGGGCGCCTCTCTCGCCGTCCATCCTCACGCCTCCACCGCCCGACCCTTCAGCGCGAACAGGCCGCGGGGCTTCTTCTGGATGAACAGGATGATCGCGATCAGCAGGATGATCTTGCCGAGCACGGCGCCGGCCCAAGGCTCCAGGAGCTTGTTCGCGACGCCGATCGAGAGCGCGCCGACGAGCGTGCCGTAGAGATTGCCGACGCCCCCGAACACCACCACCAGAAACGAGTCGATGATGTAGCTCTGGCCGAGATTGGGGCTGACATTGTCGATCTGGCTCAGCGCCACCCCGGCGATGCCGGCGACGCCGGAGCCCAGCCCGAAGGTCATGGCGTCGATCCAGGGCGTGCGGATGCCCATCGAGGCCGCCATGCGGCGGTTCTGCGTCACGGCGCGCACCTTCAGGCCGAGGCTGGTGCGCTTGAGAAGCAGCTGCAGCGCGAAGAACACCGCGATCGCGAACAGGATGATCGCGATGCGGTTCAGAGTGAGCGACACGCCGAACACGCCGATCGAGCCCTGCAGCCAGTCCGGCGTCGAGACCTCGCGGTTCGTCGGGCCGAACAGGGTGCGCACCGCCTGCTGCAGGATGAGGCTCACGCCCCAGGTCGCGAGCAGCGTCTCCAGCGGGCGGCCGTAGAGGAAGCGGATCACCGTGCGCTCGATCAGCACGCCGACGGCGCCCGCGACCAGGAAGGCGATCGGGATCGCGACGACGAGCGAGGCGCCGTTGAGGGCGGGCAGATGATCGCGGATGCACCCCTGCGTCAGGAAGGTGGCGTAGGCCCCGATCATCACCATCTCGCCATGCGCCATGTTGATGACGCCCATCACGCCGAAGGTGATGGCGAGGCCGATGGCGGCGAGCAGCAGCACCGAGCCCAGCGACAGGCCGTAGACCAGGTCCTGGATCACGCTCGCGACGCCGAGCCAGCGCTCGATCGCCGCCATGCCGTCGGCCGCGGCCTTCGCCACGGCGGGCGGCGCGTCGGCCGGCAGCGAACGCAGCGCCGCCATCGCGTCGGGGTTCCCGACGTCGGCGATGACGCCGGCCGCCGCGATCCGGTCGGCCTCGGGAGCGTCGGCCTTGCCGAGGATGATCGCGGCGCGGGCCTGCTCCAGCACGGCCTTCGCGGAGGCGTCCTTCTCGGCGCCGAGCGCGGCGTCGAGCGAGGGCAGGGCGGTGGGCTCGCGCGTCTTGAAGATCGCGCGCGCCGCGGCGATCCGCTTGGCGGGATCGGCGGCGCGCAGCTCGAAGGTCCCCGACGCGGCGTCAAGCGACCGGCGCAGCCGGTTGTTGACGCGGACGAGCTTCAGCGGCTTCGCGGCGAGTTCGGCCGGCGCGGGCTCGCCGGTCTTGGCGAGCGTCAGGCCGCCGCCGGCGTCCTTGATCACCACCGCCTTGCTCTCGGGATCGAAAAACAGGCGGCCTGCGCTGAGCGCCGTGAAGATTTCGGCGCCGCGCGGCGCGCCGGTCTGGAC
This sequence comes from Hansschlegelia sp. KR7-227, assembly GCF_049446035.1. Lineage (NCBI taxonomy): Bacteria > Pseudomonadati > Pseudomonadota > Alphaproteobacteria > Hyphomicrobiales > Methylopilaceae > Hansschlegelia > Hansschlegelia sp. KR7-227. The sequence continues at coordinate 1,639,412 of NZ_JBMSEA010000001.1, read as the reverse complement.
GATGCCGGCGATGCCTTTCTCGGTGTCGTCGTATTTGTCGGCCGTGAAGCTGAGCAGGGCGTCATCCACGGCGTCGGCGCGGGCCGGCGCGGCGGACAGCCATGCGCAGCACAGCGCGGCGAGGAGCAGCAGCGGGCCGAACAGCGGCCGGCCGCCGGAACGAAGGGTTCGTCGCATCGTCTGACCGGCCTGCTGGAGAGAAGTCGCGGCGGGCGACCGAGGGAGGACGCGGCCGCCCGCCGCTATCGAGTTCCGAGCCAAGGGGTCAGCTCAGGAACCCTGTCCGCCGCATTTGTTGGTCTTGGTGTTGAAGTTGCCGCACTTCTTGCCGACCCAGTCGGCCTCGAGGTCCTTCGAACCGGGCAGGAAGTCCGACCAGGCGTCGCCGGGCACGAGATCGTCGGTCTTCGAGACGACGTCGAACTGGCCGTCGTCCTTGATCTCGCCGATCAGCACGGGCTTGGTGATGTGGTGGTTCGGCAGCATCTTCGAGATCCCGCCGGTGAGGTTCGCCTGCTCGACGCCGGGCAGCGCGTCGATCACCTTGTCGGCCTCGACGGAGCCGGCCTTCTCGACCGCCTTCACCCACATGTTGAAGCCAATGTAGTGGGCCTCCATCGGGTCGTTGGTGACGCGCTTCGGGTTCTTGGTGAAGGCCTTCCACTTCTCGATGAAGGCCTTGTTCTCGGGCGTGTCGACGCTCTCGAAATAGTTCCAGGCCGCGAGATGGCCGACGAGCGGAGCGGTGTCGATGCCCGCGAGCTCCTCCTCGCCGACCGAGAAGGCCACGACCGGAATGTCGGTCGCCTTGACGCCCTGGTTGCCGAGCTCCTTGTAGAACGGCACGTTGGCGTCGCCGTTGATGGTCGAGACCACCGCCGTCTTCTTGCCGGTCGAGCCGAACTTCTTGATGTCGGAGACGATCGTCTGCCAGTCGGAGTGACCGAACGGCGTGTAGTTGATCATGATGTCGCTTTCGGCGACGCCCTTGTCCTTGAGATAGGCCTCGAGGACCTTGTTGGTGGTGCGGGGATAGACGTAGTCGGTCCCGGCGAGCACCCAGCGCTGGACGCCTTCTTCCTTCAGGAGGTAGTCGACGGCCGGGATCGCCTGCTGGTTCGGCGCGGCGCCGGTGTAGAACACGTTCCGCTCGCTCTCCTCGCCCTCGTACTGGACGGGGTAGAACAGGACCGAGTCGAGCTCCTTGAACACCGGCAGCACGGATTTGCGGCTGACCGAGGTCCAGCAGCCGAACACCACGGCCGCCTTGTCCTTGGTGATGAGCTCGCGCGCCTTCTCGGCGAACAGCGGCCAGTTGGAGGCGGGGTCGACGACCACCGGCTCGAGCTTCTTGCCGAGCACGCCGCCCTTCTTGTTCTGCTCGTCGATGAGCATCAGCATGACGTCCTTCAGCGTGGTCTCGCTGATCGCCATGGTGCCCGAGAGCGAATGCAGGATCCCGACCTTGATGGTCTCTTCCGCCCTCGCCGGCGCTGTCGTCAACGCCGCCGCGGCTACCGCCGCCGCCGTGAGCGCCGCCCCCAAGAATGTGCGCATCCCAGTCTCCGTCGATCTCTGTCCAACCCTCTCCCGGGCCGGTTCGGCGATCAGACGCAAGCGCGATGCCAGATGGGGGAAGATTGGGCGACCCGCTGCTTTTGGCTGCACGGGGTCACGCCCCGTCGAGGTCCTCGATTCGAGATGACCAAAAATTAGGCAGACGCGCCGCCCGTCGCCCTCAGCCCGGGCGCAGGCGGCCCTTGACGAAGTCGCCGATCAGCGCTGCGCGCGTCTCCGGCGAGGCGGTCGCAAGCGGGGGCGCTCCCGCCGCCACGAGGGCGTCCTCCACCGCTTTGTCCCAGGCCGCGGCCGGCGAGAACGCGATGTCGAAGCCCGGGGACCCCGCCACCACCGCGACGTCGGACCGCAGCAGCGCCTCGGCGCCGAGCTCCTGGACGTCGACCGCGAGCCTGAACCCGCACAGATTGGGCGCCCGGGGATACTGGCGCGCCAGATCCGGCCGGGGAATCCGGGCCTTCACGGCGGCGGGAACCATGCGGTCGCCGACCCTGAGCGCGAACTCGGCGATCGGCCCGCGACCCTCCTCCAGAGCCCAGCCCTGCAGGGTGACCGTCGTCGGCGTCACCACGGTCCGGCCGATCGAGCCGCGCCGGCGAGCCGCGGGCGCCTCGGCCGGGGCGGGCTGGCGGCCGCCCGACCGCGCCGTGATCTCGGCGACCGCGAGGTCGACGTCGACGACGGCGCGGTCGAGTCCGGCCTCGATCAGCCGCGCCTTGAGCCTCGCCATCTCCTCGCGCGTGCGCTCGATCAGGAGGGGGGACATCGCCTCCTCGAGGTCGTTGCGGTCGTGGCTGTTGAAATAGGCCTCGCCGCGCCTCTTCGTCACCGAGGTCGCCCGGCCGCGCGCGCTCTTCTTAAACAGGAACTCGTCGCGGGATTTGACGAGGTAATGGTTGAGCCGCAGCGGGGCCCACTCCACCGCCGCGCTCAGGCCCTTGGGGCGCTTCGGCAGCGGGGCCAGCGGGGCGCCGCTCGGATGCGCCTCGACGAAGCCCGCCTTCAGCGGGAAGGCGTGCGGGTTCTTGCCGACGCCCTCGACGCCGCGGACCCGCACGATCGATTTGTAATGGTGGTTCGCCCCGAACTTCTGCGTCGCCCGCCAGGTGAAGCGCTCCGTGACGAGACCGGGCGTCGCCTCCGTGCGGAACGACGAGCCGTAGGACGCCCAATTCACCCCGACGACCCCGACATCGTCGCCGAGGCGGCCGAGCGCGTCGGCCACGGTCGCGGCAGGGTCGCTCGGGACCAGGAACTCGTCGGCGTCGATGAAGGCGATCCAGTCGGCGTCGTCGCCGTGCCGGCGCAGGATCTCGACATAAGCGGGCATCTGCGGCGGGCTGTCGGGGACGTGCGGGAAGGGGATGTGGTCGATCGCGCCGATCGTCTGCAGCCCCGCGAGCAGCGGGGTCGATTCGTCGTCGCTGTTGTTGTCGGCGACGAAGAAGCGCTCCACCCCGACGACGCGGTGAAACGCCACCCATTCCAGGATGTAGGGCGCCTCGTTCTTGAAGATCGCGCCGATCGCGAGCGTCGGCGCCGCGGGATCGCTTGGAGCGGTCACCGGCGCCGCCGGACGGTCGGGAGGCGGGGATGTGATCTGGCGCGCACGGAGGAGGCTTCGACGGTTGGGAGCGGGGCCGCATCCTTAGCCGAAAGCCTTCGGCGGAACAAAGGCCGGGCCGGCAGGCCCGACGCTAGGCCGCGGCTTGGGCCTGCGGGCCCGCTGCGGGAGCGCGCGCCCCCGCGCTCGCTGCCTTCCCCGCCTTGCGCAGCACCGCCGTGAATTCGTTGCGGCCCCGCGGGGTCTCGTAGACGCGCGCCGGCTCGAAATCGGTGCGCCCGAGCGTGCGGAGGATCGCGATGGTCGACCGGAACGAGGCCGGCGTGAACTGCCAGGCGTGGACGTCGATCTCGGGCCTCTCCGCCGCCGCGTATTCGTCCAGCGCGGCCCTGGTGCGGCTCTCGATCGAGTCGAGATAATCCGGATTGGCGTGGTCGCCGGCCCAGTGGCGTTCGGCGTCGTTGTGCGTGGTGAGCGCCCGATGCTCGATCAGGCTTGAGAGCGCATGCGTGCGCCGGTCGCCGAGATGGGCGCCGAGCACCTGCGCGATCGAGGAGGGCGCCAGAAAATGATCGAAGCAGTAGCGCTTGTCCGGGATGACGAGGAAATAATGTCCGCCGGGCTCGAGCGCCTTCGACACCTGCGCCAGATGGCGGATGAGGTCCGGCCGGCGCTGGATCCAGTGCGTGCTGAACACCGCCTTGAAGGTGTCGTTCGCCGTCATCAGATCGTCGTCGGCGGCGACGTAGTCTATCTCGGGCAGATTGGCCGGATCGGCGCCGGACCTGAGGGCGCGTTCGGTCAGGCCCTGCTTGCCGACCACGTCGAAATATCGGACGTGCGAGCCGCGCAGCAAAGGTCGAGGAAAAGGTCCGATCTCAAGGACCGGAGCGATCGACCCGGCGACCAACGCCAGGGTTTCCCGCAACGCGCCGGGCGAGGTGGTCCGACCCTCCTTCATCCCGAAGATCCGGTAGTGCTCTTCGACGTCCTGCACGGCGCGCAGATCGGCGTGGTGCGAGCGGTAGAAGTTGGCGTCGAATTCGGCGGGAAGCTCGATCTCGGATGCTGTTGCCATTGCTCATGCTGCTCTGCGCGCCTTCGCGAATCGCATGACGCTTCGACCCGGCGGACAACCGAGGTAGCGCGCCCAAGTGGCGTTCGCTATTGATCGAATGGCTAATCCTATCGAGCGGTCGCCGGCTAGCGTCCGCCCGCCGCCTCGACTCCGGCGCCCGTTTCGGCGGAGGCGGCGACATAGCGCTCGGCTAAGGCGCGCTTCTCGTCGCGCGACAGCGAGGACAGGTCGTCGACGCCCGCGAAGGCGGCGAGGCTCGACTGGAACAGCGGCGCCAGCCTTGCGCTCTCCACGATGACGACTTCGAACATCTGGTCGGGCGCGAGAATGCCCGCCGTGGGCGAAAGCAGGGCCTCGGCTCCGAGCTCGCTGAGGGGGATCTCCAGCCGGAACCCGCTGTTGGGATCGCCGGCGGGAAAGTGCCGCACGACGTCCGGGCGCGGCTGGCGCGCGACGGGCTTCGCGTCGAACACCGCGCGGCCGACATGCACCCGCAAGCGCTCGATCTGGCGTCCCGCCCCGTCGAGCGCCCAACCCTGCAGGATGAGGCGCCCGCGGGCCACGGCGGACCGGTCGACATAGCCGCGACCCTCCTCGAAGACGCCGTGCGGGTCGGCGCCGTCAAGTTTCCCTATGGCGAGGTCGGCGTCCACGACCGCCTGATCGATCCCGATCTCCAGCAGACGCCGTTTCAGGGCGTCGACGCCCTCCCTCGTTCGAGTGACGAACACGTCGCGCATCACCTCGGTGATCTCGTTGCGGTCATGCGTCTGGAAATAGCCGCCGCGCTTCACCCGGGTCGCGACCGTGGCGCTCCCGCGGGGGCTCTTCTTCCAGATGAACTCGGCGCGCGACTTCACGGCGTAATGGTTCAGCCTGAGCGTCGACCAGTCGATGACCTTGCTGAGGCCCGGCCCCCTCTCGGGATGCAGCGCCAGCGTCTCGCCGTTGGGCTGGATGGTGCGGAAGCCGGGCTTCAGGATGAAGTGGTGCGGGTTGCCGCCGGGATGGGCGACCGCCGAGGAGCGGATGATCGTCTTGTAGTGGTGGTTGTGGAAGTAGTCCCGTTCGGCGCGCTGCGTGAACCGCTGGACGACGAGTCCCGGTTCGGTGCGCGACAGGCCCGAGGAGCCGAAGACCGCCCAACTGACGACAACGGCGCCGACGTCCTGGTCCGCCGCGCTCAGGATGTCGCGGATCCGCACGCCGGGCCTGGTCGGCGCCAGGAACTCGTCCGCGTCGATGAACGCGATCCAGTCGGCGTCCTTGCGGTGACGCCGGATGATCTCGCGATAGGCCGGAAGCTGCGGGGGCGCGCCGGGGACGCTCGGGAACGGGATGTGGTCGACGACGCCGAGCGCCTGAAGCCCGGCGAGCAGCGCGGTGGTCTCGTCGTCGCTGTCGTTGTCGGCGATGAAAAAGCGGGTGACGCCGATGCCGAGGTGATACGCGACCCATTCCAGAACGTAAGGCCCCTCGTTCTTGAAGATCGCGCCGAGGGCGATCCGCGGAGGCTGGCCTGCAGCGACTGACATTTCTGACGATCCTTCTCGCCCCAAACGGAGGGGCGGCGCCGCGGTTTCAAGTCGATGCAAGAGGCGGCCGGCCTGCGACGCGTCGCGAGGGCGCGTGAAACTCACAATCACATGGCGACGCCGATCTCAAGTGCATTACCGCCGCGCACGCCTTCGCCGGACCGCCGGGGCGCTCTACGGACCTGCGCGTCGCCTGGACCGGTCCGGCCTGTGGAGGGGGACGGCGAAATCGGCGACGCGGCCGAAGAGCGCGGCGCCGCTCGCCTCGATCTCGCGCCGGAGCGCTGCGGGCGGCCAGGACATTTCCGCGCGCCTCGTCGCGACATCGGATCTGCGAGGGAGACGATCCGATCGAGCCTGCGCGTGCGCTCGGCCAGCCCCCGACCAGTCCGACGAAGGTCCGGCGAGGCGGTCGAGGCCCCGGCCCGAATCCGCGACGGCGTTCATAGTGGTCTGCGCCCGGAGCTGTGGACAACTGCAGGCGGTCGGGACCTCAGGCGAGGCCGCCGGCCGGCCGGAAGCCGGGGCCGGGCGGGCGCAAACCCTGGCCGTTGTCCTTTCGCGCGCCGTGGCTAGTATGCGCGCCGCGCCGGCTTAGCTCAGCGGTAGAGCAGCGGTTTTGTAAACCGAAGGTCGGGGGTTCAATCCCCTCAGCCGGCACCACGCGCCTTCGCGCGCCGCCGGTGATCGGCTGCGTGCTTCGAGACCCGTCGGCTTCGCCGCCGCTCCTCAGCATGAGGAGCGGAGAGAGGCGAAAACCATCCTCATCCTGAGGAGCGGGAAAAGCGAAGACCGTCCTCATGCTGAGGAGGCGCGAAGCGCCGTCTCGAAGCACGCAGGACCGCCCGCCGGCCGGCGTTGGAAGGGACCATCCTCCCGAGATGAGGCCGACCGAAAAAAAGGCCCCGCGGTCGCCCGCGAGGCCCTGACGATCCGGATGCGGCGGGCCAAGGCCCGCCGCGCGTGGATCAGGCGTGATCGTAGGTGTTGGTGTCGCGGTCCTTGGTCTCCGGAACGAAGATCAGGCCGATGACGACGGTCATGATCGCGAACACGATCGGGTACCAGAGGCCGTAGTAGATGTCGCCGGTGGCGGCCACCATGGCGAAGGCGGTCGCCGGCAACAGGCCGCCGAACCAGCCATTGCCGATGTGGTAGGGCAGCGACATCGAGGAGTAGCGGATGCGGGTCGGGAACAGCTCGACCAGCGCCGCCGCGATCGGCCCGTAGACCATCGTCACGAACAGCACGAGCACGAACAGCATCAGGATGATGCCGCCGGTCTGCGCGCGGAAGACGTCGAATGGGTGGGACATCTTCACGATCGACGGGTCGCCGGCCTTCGGATAGCCCGCGGCCTGAAGCGCCGCGGAGATGGCCTTGTTGTTCTCGGCGGTCGCCGGGCCGGCCGTGTAAGGCACCGTCTGGTCGTTGATGCGGATCGCCGTCGGCGTGCCCGCAGGCGCAGCCTCGGAGGTGTACCGCACCGACGACTTCGAGAGGTAGTCGCGGGCCACGTCGCAGGCCGTCGTGTACTTCTTGGTGCCCACCGGGTTGAACAGGCTTCCGCACTCGGCCGGGTCCGCGATCACGGCGACCTTGACGTTTTCGATCGCCTTCTCGAGCGTCGGATTCGCGATCGTGGTGATCTGCTTGAAGATCGGGAAGAAGCAGACCGCCGCGATGAGGCAGCCGCCGAGGATGATCGGCTTGCGGCCGATCTTGTCGGACAGCCAGCCGAAGAACACGAAGAAGCCGGTGCCGAGCACCAGCGACCAGGCGATCAGCAGGTTGGAGGTGTAGCCGTCGACCTTCAGGATCGATTGCAGGAAGAACAGCGCGTAGAACTGGCCCGTGTACCAGACGACGCCCTGGCCGGCGGTGAGGCCGAGCAGCGCGATCAGCGCGATTTTGGCGTTCTTCCACTCGCCGAAGGACTCCTTGAGCGGGGCCTTCGAGCGGGTGCCCTCTTCCTTCATTTTCTGGAAGGCCGGGGATTCGGAGAGCTGAAGCCGGATCCACACCGAGATGCCGAGCAGCACGACGGACAGCAGGAACGGCACGCGCCAGCCCCAGTCCGAGAACGCGGCCTCGCCCACGATGGTGCGGGTCGTGAGGATGACGATCAGGGAGAGGAACAGGCCGAGCGTCGCCGTGGTCTGGATCCAGGAGGTGTAGAAGCCGCGCCGGCCCTGCGGCGCATGCTCCGCGACGTAGGTCGCAGCGCCGCCATATTCGCCGCCGAGCGCAAGGCCCTGCAGCAGGCGGAGCAGGATCAGGATCACCGGGGCGGCGAAGCCGATGGTGGCCGCGCCGGGCAGGATGCCGACGATGAAGGTCGACACGCCCATGATCAGGATGGTGACGAGGAAGGTGTATTTGCGGCCGACGAGGTCGCCGATCCGGCCGAACACCAGCGCGCCGAACGGGCGCACGATGAAGCCCGCCGCGAACGCGAGCAGGGCGAAGATGTTGCGGGTGGCTTCATCGTAGAGCGGCTTGCCGTCCGCTCCGAGCACGCTGAAGAACTGCGCGCCGATGATCGCCGCAAGCGATCCGTAGAGATAGAAATCGTACCACTCGAACACGGTGCCGAGCGAGGAGGCGAAGATGACCTTCTTCTCCTCGCGCGTCATCGGTCGAGCCCGGCCGGCTGGGACTGTCGTGCTCGCGACTGACATAGGCGTTTTACCTCAGGCGGTTATGGCGTCCGTCGCGCGGGTGTTCCCGCGTCGCGGCGCCTTTTGCGCCGCCCGCGAAGGCGGCGTTGGTTGTGGCGGCGTTCGCAAGGCCCGTGTCGACGGGCCATCTCAGGTGGATGCGGGGCCTCCCGCATCGGTTGTCTCCCTGGCGGCCCGGCTTGCGGCCGGCCTGACGTTTCGCGTGTCTGCTGTCGGCTCCATCCACGCGAGCGGCGGCGGCTAACCCCCGAGCCACTGGCGCAAAATGTCGCTGAGCCTAGATACACACCGCGGCGACGACTCGTCGACGGGACCTGTGATGCGACTTTCGGTTAATGCCCTGTTGACAATTGCGGCTCTCGCCCTCATCGGCGCGGCGTCGAACGCCCGCGCGGAGCCGCCGATGACGTCGATCATCGCCGACCCGACCGACCGCAACCCGGGCGCGATCACGCGTCCGGCCACCAAGGCGGACCGGGAGTGGCGGAGGAGCCGCACGGCCCCGCGCCTCCGCTACGCGCCTCAACCCAAGGCCGCGAAGCGGTACGACCCGCCGCGCTACGACGGCCGCGGACGACGGCTCAACGTTCCGGGGCGGCCCGACACGCGCGACGCCTTCGGGCGCACGCGGCCCATCACGCCCTCGATCACGATCGCGCCATCGGGCCCGACGGTGCGCACCGACGCCGCGACGAGGATCAACCAGCTGCCGCGACGCTAAGCCGGGGCGGTCCTCTGCTCGTGGCGCTGCCGACGCGGCGCCGGCTTTCGGGAATGCGCCTCGACGCGCCTGCCCCTCGAGGCTGGGCTCGCGAACACCTCGCCTTGGCTGCGATCCGCTCGCCCGGACGCGCCGCGACTGGGGCGCAGCTGGCCCTTAGGGCGCTCGGCGCCGTCCTCTGGCTTGCCTTGCCTGCCGGGGACTCCAGACGGCCCGGCGATCGCCGGCCGGGGCCGCGGCCGGCGCAATCGCCTGCTCATCGCAGCACGCGCCGAAGCGCCGTGGTCTCGGACATGTTCAATCAGTTTTGAACGTAGGCTTGCCACCCCTCGGCGCCCATTGTTAAGCTTGAGTTCCACGCACAGGGGGCTCGTCTTTGCTAAATTATATGGACTGCGTGAGGCTTTATCAAAGCAACAAGAGCAGAAGAGATTTTCCCGGCCGCAGCGACAGCCGGTTCGTAAATGGCATTATATTCCCCGAATTCCGTCCGAAATTCGGTATCGATTTTCAAGCAGGAATGAAAGTATTCACCATCGGCTCGTGTTTCGCGCGAAACATAGAGGAAGCCTTGCTGCCGCTGGGCGTGAATTTGCCGACGCTGCGCTTCAAGGCGCCGATTGACGAATGGCCCTATCGTCCGAACGGTCTGCTCAACGAGTATAATCCAGGGTCGATCGCCCAGAGGATCAAATCAGCTATAAATCGGACGCCCTTCGATGATCGATCGATCGTCAAGTCGGGTACGAAATATGCCGATCTCACGCTCGTGAGCGGGGCCGACGTCACCCGCGAGCGGGCCTATGAGCGGCGGGACGAGATTGCAGGTATTTATGATGATTTGATCTCCAGTGAAGTCGTCATCATCACCCTGGGCTTCGTGGAGGGTTGGTTTGATAAAGTTTCGCAAACCTACCTCAACCGGATGCCGCCCATGACCACGGCTAAACTGGACTTTTCACGGTTCGTCTTCAGGCGGATGGACCTGTACGATACGGTTCCCACTCTAGAGCCCGTGCTTAAGCAGCTTTCGGATATGGGAAAGAAGATCGTGCTGTCGATTTCTCCGGTTCCTATAGGCAACACGTTTTCCGGAGACGACGCCGTAGTCGCAAATGAATTCTCGAAGGCTGTGCTACGTGTCACCGCGCAGCGACTCTATAACCAGATACCGAACGTCGATTACTTCCCGAGCTACGAGATCGTCAGAAGCGGAGGATCATCGTCGTTCCTGGAAGATAACATTCATGTTCGAAATGATCTGGTCAACGAGATAACCGCCTACATGGTAAAAACCTACCGCGCGGCGATTTAAAGCGGTTTCGCCCTTCGCGCGACGTGAAGCGCGATGGCGGCGGCGTTCGAGACGTTCAGGCTCTTGATCGCGCCGGGCATGTCGAGCCGCGCCAGCCGGTCGCAGGTGTCGCGGGTGAGCTGGCGCAGGCCCTTGCCCTCGGCGCCGAGCACCAGCGCGATCCCGCCCGAGCCGAAGCCCGTCTCGTCGAGGGTCGCCGGTCCCTCCGAATCGAGGCCGATCCGCAAATAGCCCCGTTCGCCGAGAGCATGCAGCGCGCGGGAGAGATTCTGGACGAGCACGAGCGGGGCGTGCTCCAGCCCGCCGCTCGCCGACTTCGCGAGCACCCCGGTCGCCTCGGGGCTGTGCCGCGCCGTCGTCACGATGGCGTCGACCGCGAACGCCGCCGCGGTGCGCACGATCGCGCCGACATTGTGCGGATCGGTGATCTGGTCGAGCACCAGCACCAGCCCGTCCTCGGGGATCGTCTCGATCGTGAGCGCCGGCAGCGCTTCGGCCTCGAGATAGAGGCCCTGATGCACGGCGTCCGGCGTCAGCAAGCGGTCGATCGCGCCGGGGCGCACGATCTCGGGCGCGATCCGCTCGGCGAGGCCGGCTTCCGTCAGACGGGCGAGCGCGTTCTCGGTCGCCAGCAGCCGGATCGGCCTGCGCTTCGGATTGGAGAGCGCCTCGACCACGCTGTGGAAGCCGTAAAGCACGACCGGCCCGTCATGGTCGCGCGGGAAGTCGCGGCGGGGGGCGCTCTTGTCGCGCGGCGGCCAGGACCGCTTCGGCTTGTGCGGCGCGTCGGGGGAGCGGGGAGGGCGCATGGGGCTCGGTCGGTCGTCGCGGAAGGATCGAAGCGGGGCGAAGGCGCGACTTGTCCCGCCTTGGCGGGGCTTTGTCACCCCGTTGCGGGACATTGCGCGGCGTGGCGGCCAAATCGCGCGCGCGTCCCGCGGCCACTACGCCGTCCGCCGCGGCCCTTTGCGGTTGACACCGGACGCGCGCCGCCCCTAAAGCACCCGCCGCAGCGGCGCGTCGTTTTCGGGCGGCGGGCCGCGCCGGCGCGGATTGACCACCGCGCCGGTCAAGCGTGCTGGAGGGGTGCCCGAGTGGTTAAAGGGGACGGACTGTAAATCCGTTGGCTCAGCCTACGTTGGTTCGAATCCAACCCCCTCCACCATCTCCCCGGCGCCTGCTATAAGACGCCTCGCGCGGGTGTAGCTCAATGGTAGAGCAGCAGCCTTCCAAGCTGAATACGAGGGTTCGATTCCCTTCACCCGCTCCATCTCCCGGCGCCTGAACGATTCCCCTTGTGGCGGACCCAAAAGCCGCCTAGACGAGCGGCGCTTCAATCGGTTGGGCGTCACCACGCAGGATTTTGTCGATGGCCAAGGAAAAGTTTTCGCGGACGAAGCCGCATTGCAACATCGGGACGATTGGCCATGTCGACCATGGCAAGACGTCTCTGACGGCTGCGATCACGAAGGTTCTGGCCGAGACGGGCGGGGCGACGTTCACGGCGTATGACCAGATCGACAAGGCTCCTGAGGAGAAGGCGCGCGGGATCACGATCTCGACGGCGCATGTCGAATACGAGACGGCGGCGCGCCATTACGCGCATGTCGACTGCCCCGGTCACGCCGACTACGTGAAGAACATGATCACGGGCGCGGCGCAGATGGACGGCGCGATCCTGGTGGTGAGCGCGGCGGACGGCCCGATGCCGCAGACGCGCGAGCACATTCTGCTCGCCCGCCAGGTCGGCGTTCCCGCGCTGGTGGTGTTTCTGAACAAGTGCGACATGGTGGACGACGAGGAGCTTCTGGAGCTGGTCGAGCTCGAGGTTCGCGAGCTTCTGTCGAAGTATGATTTTCCGGGCGACGACATTCCGATCGTGAAGGGCTCGGCGCTTGTGGCGCTTGAGAACGGCGACGCGAAGCTCGGGCATGACGCGATTCTCGAGCTGATGAAGGCTGTGGACGACTACATCCCGCAGCCGGAGCGTCCGATCGACCAGCCGTTCCTGATGCCGGTCGAGGACGTGTTCTCGATCTCGGGCCGCGGCACGGTGGTGACGGGCCGTGTCGAGCGCGGCATCGTGAAGGTCGGCGAGGAGGTCGAGATCGTCGGCATCAAGGCGACGGTGAAGACGACGGTGACGGGCGTCGAGATGTTCCGCAAGCTGCTCGACCAGGGGCAGGCGGGCGACAACATCGGGGCTCTTCTGCGCGGCACGAAGCGCGAGGACGTGGAGCGCGGGCAGGTTCTGTGCAAGCCGGGTTCGGTGAAGCCGCACACGAAGTTCAAGGCCGAGGCCTACATTCTGACGAAGGAGGAGGGCGGCCGCCACACGCCGTTCTTCACCAACTACCGCCCGCAGTTCTACTTCCGCACGACCGACGTGACGGGCGTGGTGCATCTGCCTGAGGGCACGGAGATGGTGATGCCGGGCGACAACATCGCGATGGAGGTGCACCTGATCGTGCCGATCGCGATGGAGGAGAAGCTGCGCTTCGCCATCCGCGAAGGCGGCCGAACCGTCGGCGCCGGCGTTGTCGCCACCATCATCGAGTGATCCTCGATGTCCTGTCGACGCCCTTGACCAGAGGGCGTTGACTGGCCGGATTTTTATGATCCGGCCCAAATGCGATGGGTTGCGGCGGGACGGTCGGCGTGGCATATGGAGCGCCCCGCCTAAGACCCGAGCGCTTAGGAGTGTAGCTCAACTGGTCAGAGCGCCGGTCTCCAAAACCGGAGGTTGCGGGTTCGAGTCCCTCCACTCCTGCCACGCCCGAGCGGAATCCGGCGGGACGGAATCGTCAAGCGGGGCGAACGCGGTCTAATACGCCGCTGACAACATTGGGTTTCCGGGGTGCGAGCCTGTTATTGGGAGCGCGCCCCTTTGGACGTTTCGAGGCAATGGCGAAGACATCCCCGCTCGAGTTCCTGCAGCAGGTCGGCGCTGAGACCGCAAAGGTCGTATGGCCGACGCGGCGCGAGACCGCGATCACGACCGTGATGGTGTTCGTGTTCGCCTTCGTGGCCTCGGTGTTCTTTTTCATCGCGGACATGATCATCCGCTACGGCGTGACGCTGCTGCTCGGGGTCGGCCGATGAGCGCGGTCGACGGTCAGGCGGCGGGACGGCCGAAGCGCTGGTACATCGTCCACGCTTATTCGAACTTCGAGAAAAAGGTCGCCGACTCGATCCGCGAGAAGGCCGAGCAGACCGGCCTCGCCGATCTGTTCGAAGAGATCCTCGTGCCGACCGAAAAGGTCGTCGAGGTCCGGCGCGGCCGCAAGGTCGACGCCGAGCGGAAGTTCTTTCCAGGCTACGTTCTGGTGAAGATGGATCTGACGGACCAGGCCTACCACCTGATCCGCAACACGCCGAAGGTCACCGGCTTCCTCGGCGCGGACAACAAGCCGTCGCCGATTTCGGAGAACGAGGCGCTCCGGATCCTGCGGCAGGTGCAGGAAGGCATCGAACGGCCGAAGCCGTCGGTGTCCTTCGAGGTCGGCGAGCAGGTCCGCGTGTCGGACGGTCCGTTCGCCTCGTTCTCCGGCATCGTCCAGGACGTCGACGAGGCGCGGGCGCGTCTCAAGATCGACGTTTCGATCTTCGGCCGCGCGACGACCGTCGATCTTGAATACGGGCAGGTCGAGAAGGTCTGACCCCAACCCCGGCTGTGGGAGAGGAGGGCGTCGGCGTTCGCCGCCGACCGTCCGGCTTCGCACCACGGCTCAACGACGCGAGCGGCGAAAGCTTCTGAGCGTCCTGGAGACTGAGAGACTATGGCGAAGAAGATTACAGGCTACATCAAGCTGCAGGTGCCGGCAGGCTCCGCCAACCCGTCGCCGCCGATCGGCCCGGCGCTGGGTCAGCGCGGCCTCAACATCATGGAGTTCTGCAAGGCGTTCAACGCGCAGACCGGCCAGATGGAGAAGGGGATGCCGATCCCCGTCGTCATCACCGCCTATGCCGACCGCTCCTTCACCTTCGTGATGAAGTCGCCGCCGGTCAGCTACTTCCTGAAGCAGGCGGCGAAGATCCAGAAGGGCGCGCAGACCGTCGGCAAGGGATCCTTCGTCGGCAAGGTCAGCCAGGCTCAGCTCCGCGAGATCGCCGAGAAGAAGATGGCCGACATGAATTGCGACAGCATCGACGCCGCCGTCGCGATGATCGCGGGCTCGGCCCGCTCGATGGGCCTGCAGGTGGAGGGCTGATCATGGCGAAGCTTGGAAAACGCACCGAAAAGTCCCGCGAAGGCGTCGACCGCCTCAAGCTCTATGCGCTTGACGAGGCGCTGGCGATGGTCAAGGACCGCGCCACCGCCAAGTTCGACGAGACGATCGAGATCGCGATCAACCTCGGCGTCGACCCGCGCCACGCCGACCAGATGGTCCGCGGCGTCTGCCAACTGCCGAACGGCTCCGGCCGCACGGTGCGCGTCGGCGTGTTCGCCCGCGGCCCGAAGGCCGAGGAAGCTCTGAAGGCCGGCGCCGACATCGTCGGAGCCGAAGACCTGCTCGAGATCGTGCAGGGCGGCAAGATCGAGTTCGACCGCTGCATCGCGACGCCCGACATGATGCCGCTCGTCGGCCGTCTCGGTAAGGTGCTCGGCCCCCGCGGCCTGATGCCGAACCCGAAGGTCGGCACCGTGACGATGGACGTCGCGGGCGCCGTCAAGGCCGCCAAGGGCGGCGCGGTCGAGTTCCGTGTCGAGAAGGCCGGCATCGTCCATGGCGGCGTGGGCAAGGCGTCGTTCGACGCCGAGAAGCTCGCCCAGAACATCAAGGCGTTCACGGACGCCGTGGTGAAGGCGAAGCCGACCGGCGCCAAGGGCCAGTACGTCCAGAAGATCGCGGTCTCCTCGACCATGGGCCCGGGCGTGCGCATCGAACCCTCGACGGTTCTGGGCGGCGCTTGAGTTTGTAAGAGATTCGTCCGGGGGCGACCCCGGGCGGAAGGGAAGGGCGGATCGTCATCCGTCTTTCCCGACCTGTCCGAGATAGCAGGCGGCCGTCCACGGGGACGACCTTAAGCCCGGATCACCGGGACCTGCCGAGACGGGGACGACCGAATGTCCGGCTCGCGCGAGCGACCTGGTCTTTCGGTTCGAACCATCGCCGTGCCGCTTCTTCCAGCGTCATGCGCGGACAGGCTGGAAGCCGCCGTCGCCGCCGACGGGCCTCAGGGTCCCCGGACGGACGACGGTCGTTGCAACCCGGCGGCACCCATCAGGGCGCCGTCAACCGGAGAGAGCACGTGGACCGCGCAGAAAAGCGTGACATGGTCGCGACGCTGAACTCGGTGTTTTCGAACTCCGGGGCCATCGTCGTCGCTCACTACTCGGGCCTGACCGTCGCTCAGATGTCGACCTTGCGTCGACAGATGCGGGACGCGGGCGCGAGCGTGAAGGTCGCGAAGAACAGGCTCGCCAAGATCGCTCTCGAAGGCACGGACGCGGCCCATATCGGCGCGCTGCTGCAGGGACCCACCGTCCTTGCCTACAGCGACGATCCGGTGGCGGCTCCGAAGATCGCGGTCGAGTTCGCCAAGGCGAACGACAAGTTCGTGATCCTCGGCGGCGCAATGGGCGCGACCTCCCTGAACCCCGACGGCGTGAAGGCTCTGGCCACGCTGCCGTCGCTCGACGAACTGCGCGCCAAGCTCGTGGGCCTCATCCAGGCGCCCGCGACCAAGATCGCGCAGCTCTCGACCGCGCCAGCCGCAAAGCTCGCGCGCGTGTTCGGGGCATACGCCAAGCGAGACGAGGCGGCGTAAGCCGACCCTTCAAGTTAAAATCTGGTTCGAACCTAAGGACGTAAACACATGACTGATCTGACGAAGATCGTCGACGAGCTGTCCAACCTGACGGTGCTCGAGGCGGCGGAGCTGGCGAAGCTCCTTGAAGAGAAGTGGGGCGTTTCGGCCGCTGCGGCGGTCGCGGTGGCCGGTCCCGCCGGCGGCGGGGCTGCGGCTGCGGCCGTCGAGGAGCAGACGGAGTTCACCGTCGTGCTCGCGGCGATCGGCGACAAGAAGATCGAGGTCATCAAG
Source organism: Hansschlegelia sp. KR7-227 (assembly GCF_049446035.1). NCBI lineage: Bacteria > Pseudomonadati > Pseudomonadota > Alphaproteobacteria > Hyphomicrobiales > Methylopilaceae > Hansschlegelia > Hansschlegelia sp. KR7-227. The sequence continues at coordinate 1,622,895 of NZ_JBMSEA010000001.1, read as the reverse complement.
GAGGTCCGCGCGATCACCGGCCTCGGCCTCAAGGAAGCCAAGGACCTTGTCGAAGCGTCGCCGAAGCCCGTCAAGGAAGGCGTCACCAAGGACGAGGCCGAGAAGCTCAAGGCCCAGCTCGAGAAGGCCGGCGCCAAGGTCGAGCTCAAGTGAGCTGACGCAGGGGCTTGAAACCCTGCGCATGACAAACGACTTATGGGGGCTGGCTGGTCGCCGGCTCCCGTAAGTTCTGCTCCGAAGCCGCGTGGGACGACGTCGCGGGACGTCGTTTTCCTCCGCGGCTTTCAGCGCCTTCCGGGATCCCAGACCCCGGCGGACGGGACTACCAGCGGGCTCGGCGACGAGAGGAGCCCGCCGCGCCTGAGCCAAGGGCCGCCTCCGCGGTCTTTGTCTCAGGCGCGCCCTCGGCAGGATTGAGGAAGACGATGGCTCAGACGATCACCGGCCGCAAGCGTGTCCGCAAGTTCTTCGGCAAGATCCGCGAAGTAACCGCGATGCCGAATCTTATCGAGATTCAGAAGGCGTCCTACGACCAGTTCCTTCTGTTCGATGAGAAAGGCAGCACGCGGCCGGACGAAGGCCTGCAGACCGTGTTCAAGTCGGTGTTTCCGATTTCCGACTTCTCGAACACCTCGATGCTGGAGTTCGTGGATTACGAGTTCGAGCAGCCGAAATACGACGTCGACGAGTGCCGCCAGCGCGGCATGACCTTCGCGGCTCCGCTGAAGGTGACGCTGCGTCTGATCGTGTTCGACGTGGACGAGGAGACCTCCGCGCGGTCCGTCAAGGACATCAAGGAGCAGGACGTCTACATGGGCGACATGCCGCTCATGACGGACAACGGCACCTTCATCGTCAACGGCACCGAGCGCGTCATCGTTTCGCAGATGCACCGGTCGCCCGGCGTGTTCTTCGACCACGACAAGGGCAAGACGCATTCGTCCGGCAAGCTGCTGTTCGCCGCCCGGATCATCCCCTATCGCGGCTCCTGGCTCGACATCGAATTCGACGCCAAGGACATCGTGCACGCCCGCATCGACCGTCGCCGCAAGATTCCGGTGACGTCGCTTCTGTTCGCGCTCGGCATGGACGGCGAGGAGATCCTCGACACCTTCTACAAGAAGGTCCGTTACGACCGTGACGGCGACGGTTGGCGCACCGCCTTCGACGGCGAGCGCATGAAGGGCTTCAACGCGACGGTCGATCTGATCGACGCCGACAGCGGCGAGGTCGTGCTCGAGGCCGGCAAGAAGCTGACGCCCCGACAGGCGCGGCTCATCTCCGAGAAGGGTGTCAAGGCGCTCAAGATCTCGAACGAGGAGATGGTCGGCCAGTACATCGCCGAGGATCTCGTCAACGCCGAGACCGGAGAGATCTGGGCCGAGGCCGGCGAGGAGATCACCGCCAAGCTGCTGGAGAGCTTCCAGGAGATGGCGATCGACGAACTCGACCTGCTCGACATCGACCACATCAACACCGGCGGCTACATCCGCAACACGCTGGCGGTCGACAAGAACGCGACCCGCGAAGAGGCGCTGTTCGACATCTACCGGGTGATGCGTCCCGGCGAGCCGCCGACCCTCGACACCGCGGAAGCCATGTTCCAGTCGCTGTTCTTCGACAGCGAGCGCTACGATCTGTCCGCGGTCGGCCGCGTCAAGATGAACATGCGCCTCGACCTCGACGCCGAGGACACGGTGCGCACGCTGCGCAAGGCCGACATCCTCGCGGTCGTGAAGACGCTGGTCGATCTGCGCGACGGCAAGGGCGAAATCGACGACATCGACCATCTCGGCAACCGGCGCGTGCGCTCGGTCGGCGAGCTCATGGAGAACCAGTACCGCGTCGGACTGCTTCGCATGGAGCGCGCCATCAAGGAGCGCATGTCGTCGGTCGAGATCGACACCGTCATGCCGCAGGACCTGATCAACGCGAAGCCGGCGGCCGCCGCCGTGCGCGAGTTCTTCGGCTCCTCGCAGCTGTCGCAGTTCATGGATCAGACCAACCCGCTCTCGGAGATCACGCACAAGCGGCGTCTCTCGGCGCTCGGGCCGGGCGGCCTGACGCGCGAGCGCGCGGGCTTCGAAGTCCGCGACGTGCATCCGACGCATTACGGCCGGATCTGCCCCATCGAGACGCCGGAAGGCCCGAACATCGGCCTGATCAACTCGCTCGCGACCTTCGCGCGGGTGAACAAATACGGCTTCATCGAGGCCCCGTACCGCAAGGTGCGCGACGGCGGAGTGACCGACGAGGTGCACTACCTCTCGGCGGTCGAGGAATCGAAGCACCATGTCGCGCAGGCGAACGCGGTGATCACCGAGACCGGTCACTTCACCGAGGACCTGATCGTCTGCCGTCACATGGGCGAGGTCGTCTTCGTGCCGATCGAGCGCGTCGACTACATGGACGTGTCGCCGAAGCAGCTCGTCTCGGTGGCGGCGGCGTTGATTCCGTTCCTAGAGAATGACGACGCCAACCGCGCCCTCATGGGTTCGAACATGCAGCGCCAGGCCGTGCCGCTGGTTCGGGCCGACGCGCCGTTTGTCGGCACGGGCATGGAGTCGGTGGTCGCCCGCGACTCCGGCGCCGCGATCGCTGCCCGGCGCGCCGGCATCGTCGACCAGGTGGACGCGACCCGTATCGTGATCCGCGCGACGGAGGAGACCGACGCCGCGAAGCCTGGCGTCGACATCTTCCGCCTCATGAAGTTCCAGCGCTCCAACCAGTCGACCTGCATCACGCAGAAGCCGCTGGTCCGCGTCGGAGACCTCGTGAAGAAGGGCGAGATCATCGCGGACGGTCCCTCGACCGAGCTCGGCGAACTCGCGCTCGGGCGCAACGTGCTCGTCGCCTTCATGCCGTGGAACGGCTACAACTTCGAGGACTCCATCCTCCTCAGCGAGAAGATCGTCTCCGACGACGTCTTCACCTCGATACACATCGAGGAGTTCGAGGTGATGGCCCGCGACACCAAGCTCGGGCCGGAGGAGATCACGCGCGACATTCCGAACGTGTCGGAAGAGGCGCTGAAGAACCTCGACGAAGCCGGCATCGTCTACATCGGCGCTGAAGTGCAGGCCGGCGACATCCTGTGCGGCAAGATCACGCCGAAGGGCGAAAGCCCGATGACGCCGGAGGAGAAGCTCCTCCGGGCGATCTTCGGCGAGAAGGCGTCCGACGTGCGCGACACCTCGCTCCGGGTTCCTCCGGGCGTGACCGGCACGATCGTCGAGGTGCGGGTGTTCAACCGCCACGGCGTCGACAAGGACGAGCGCGCGCAAGCGATCGAGCGCGAGGAAATCGAGCGGCTCGCAAAGGACCGCGACGACGAACTCGCGATCCTCGACCGCAACACCTACGCCCGTCTCGCCGACATGCTCGTCGGGAAGACCGCCGTCGGCGGTCCCAAGGCGATCAAGAAGGACGAGGCGATCACGCGCGAGGCGCTGAGCGACGCGCCCCGGTCGCAGTGGTGGCAGATCGCGGTCTCGGACGACAAGATGATGTCCGAGCTCGAGGCCATGCGCGGCCAGTACGACGAGCAGAAGAAGCGTCTCGAGCAGCGGTTCCTCGACAAGGTCGAGAAGCTGCAGCGCGGCGACGAGCTGCCCCCCGGCGTTATGAAGATGGTTAAGGTCTTCATCGCGGTGAAGCGCAAGATCCAGCCCGGCGACAAGATGGCCGGCCGCCACGGCAACAAGGGCGTGGTCTCGCGCATCGTGCCGGTCGAGGACATGCCGTTCCTCGAGGACGGCACACATGTCGACATCGTGCTGAACCCGCTCGGCGTGCCGAGCCGCATGAACGTCGGACAGATCCTCGAGACGCATCTTGGCTGGGCCTGCGCAGGGCTCGGCGCGCAGATCGGCAAGGCGATCGACGCGTACCGCGCCGGCGCCGGCGTCAAGGAGCTCAAGTCCAAGATCGACGCGGTCTATGGCGATAACGCCCAGATCGCGGAGATGAACGACAATGAGCTCGTCGAGATGTCGGAGACGTTGCGGCGCGGCGTGCCGATCGCGACGCCGGTGTTCGACGGCGCCAAGGAGGCGGACATCGAGCGCATGCTCGAGCTTGCAGGCGTCAACATCTCCGGTCAGTCGACGCTGTTCGACGGGCGGACCGGCGACACGTTCGATCGACAGGTGACGGTCGGCTACATATATATGCTGAAGCTCCACCATCTCGTCGACGACAAGATCCACGCCCGTTCGATCGGCCCGTACTCGCTGGTCACCCAGCAGCCGCTCGGCGGCAAGGCGCAGTTCGGCGGCCAGCGCTTCGGCGAAATGGAGGTGTGGGCGCTCGAGGCATACGGCGCGGCCTACACGCTGCAGGAGATGCTGACGGTGAAGTCGGACGACGTCGCGGGCCGCACCAAGGTCTACGAGTCGATCGTGCGCGGCGACGACGCGTTCGAGGCCGGCATTCCCGAGAGCTTCAACGTGCTCGTGAAGGAAATGCGTTCGCTCGGCCTCAATGTCGACCTGCACACGACGAAGAAGCAGAACGAGCTTCCCCCCGCAGACGCTGCGGAGTGACGGCCTGGCCCGCGGGGCCACGTCGTTCGGCGGACGGACCGTTTGGTCCGCCCGCCGGTGAAACAGGGATTTATGCGGACCTCGAGGCGGCGCTAGCGGTGGCGCTCATCGGGTCACGCGGAAGGAGACGGCGATGAACCAAGAAGTGATGAATCTTTTCAACACGCAGGTTCCTGCCCAGACGTTCGACCAGATCCGCATCTCGATCGCCAGCCCGGAGAAGATTCTCTCCTGGTCGTTCGGCGAGATCAAGAAGCCGGAGACGATCAACTACCGGACCTTCAAGCCCGAGCGCGACGGCCTGTTCTGCGCGCGGATCTTCGGGCCGATCAAGGACTACGAGTGCTTGTGCGGCAAGTACAAGCGCATGAAGTACAAGGGCGTCATCTGCGAGAAGTGCGGCGTCGAGGTCACGCTGTCGCGCGTGCGCCGCGAGCGCATGGGCCATATCGAGCTCGCCGCCCCCGTCGCGCACATCTGGTTCCTGAAGTCGCTCCCGAGCCGCATCGGCCTGCTGCTCGACATGACGCTGAAGGATCTCGAGGCGATCCTCTACTTCGAGAAGTACGTGGTGCTCGAGACCGGCCTGACGCCCCTCAAGGACCGCCAGCTGCTGAGCGAGGACGACTATATCCGCGCGCAGGACGAATATGGCGAGGACGCCTTCACCGCGCAGATCGGCGCGGAGGCGATCCAGTCGATGCTGCGCGCGCTCGACCTGGAGAAAATGGCGGCGGACATCCGCGTCGAGATCTCGGAGGCGACCACCGAGCTCAAGCCGAAGAAGCTCGCGAAGCGACTGAAGATCGTCGAGGCCTTCATGGAGTCCGGCAACAAGCCGGACTGGATGATCATGACCGTCGTGCCGGTCATTCCGCCGGACCTGCGTCCGCTGGTGCCGCTCGACGGCGGCCGGTTCGCGACCTCGGACCTGAACGACTTGTACCGCCGAGTCATCAACCGCAACAATCGTCTGAAGCGGCTGATCGAGCTGCGCGCGCCGGACATCATCATCCGCAACGAGAAGCGCATGCTTCAGGAAGCGGTCGACGCGCTGTTCGACAACGGCCGCCGCGGCCGCGTCATCACGGGCGTCAACAAGCGCCCGCTGAAGTCGCTCAGCGACATGCTGAAGGGCAAGCAGGGCCGCTTCCGCCAGAACCTGCTCGGAAAGCGCGTGGACTATTCCGGCCGCTCGGTGATCGTCGTCGGCCCGGAGCTGAAGCTCCACCAGTGCGGCCTGCCGAAGAAGATGGCGCTCGAGCTGTTCAAGCCGTTCATCTATTCGCGGCTCGACGCCAAGGGCCTCTCGGCGACCGTGAAGCAGGCGAAGAAGCTCGTCGAGAAGGAGAAGCCCGAGGTCTGGGACATTCTGGACGAGGTGATCCGCGAGCACCCGGTGATGCTGAACCGCGCGCCGACGCTTCACCGTCTCGGCATCCAGGCCTTCGAGCCCGTGCTGATCGAGGGCAAGGCGATCCAGCTTCACCCGCTGGTCTGCGCCGCGTTCAACGCCGACTTCGACGGCGACCAGATGGCCGTGCACGTTCCGCTGTCGCTGGAAGCGCAGTTGGAAGCGCGCGTCCTTATGATGTCGACCAACAACATCCTGCACCCTGCGAATGGACAGCCGATCATCGTGCCGTCGCAGGACATCGTGCTCGGCCTCTATTACCTGACGCTGATGCGCGACAACGAGCCCGGCGAGGGCATGGCCTTCGCCAATATGGGCGAGCTGGAGCAGGCGCTGTTCACCAAGTCGGTGACGCTGCACACCAAGATCAAGGGTCGTCACATCGGCATCGGCGCCGATGGCGAGCCGACGTCCAAGATCTATGAGACCACGCCTGGCCGCATGATGCTCGGCCAGCTGCTCCCGAAGACTGCGAAGCTGACCTACGACGTCGTCAACAAGCTGATGACTAAGAAGGAAATCTCGAACATGATCGACACCGTCTACCGCAACTGCGGTCAGAAGGACACGGTCATCTTCTGCGACCGGATCATGACGCTCGGCTTCAGCAACGCGTTCAAGGCCGGCATCTCGTTCGGCAAGGACGACATGGTGGTGCCCGACACCAAGCCGAAGATCGTCGAGGACACCCGCACGCTCGCCAAGGAGTACGAGCAGCAGTACCAGGACGGTCTGATCACCCAGGGCGAGAAGTACAACAAGGTCGTCGACGCCTGGGCGAAGTGCACCGACAAGATCGCGGAGGAGATGATGTCGCGCATCTCCTCGGTTCAGGTCGACAAGGAGACCGGCCGGGCGAAGCAGATCAACTCGATCTACATGATGAGCCACTCGGGCGCCCGCGGCTCCCCGGCTCAGATGAAGCAGCTCGCCGGCATGCGCGGCCTCATGGCGAAGCCGTCGGGCGAGATCATCGAGAGCCCGATCATTTCGAACTTCAAGGAAGGCCTGTCGGTTCTGGAATACTTCAACTCGACCCACGGCGCCCGTAAGGGCCTCGCGGACACTGCGCTGAAGACCGCGAACTCGGGCTACCTGACCCGTCGTCTCGTCGACGTGGCGCAGGACTGCATCATCACCGAGGACGATTGCGGCACCGATGCGGGCATCCGGGTCCGCCCGGTGGTCGACGCCGGCCAGATCGTGGCGACGCTCGGCATGCGCACGCTCGGCCGCACCACGGCCGAGGACGTCCAGCATCCGGCGTCGGGCGAGATCATCGTGCCCAAGAACACGCTGATCGTCGAGAAGGACGTCGACGTGATGGCGCAAGCCGGGGTCCAGGAGATCCGCATCCGTTCGGTGCTGACCTGCGAGACCAAGATCGGCGTCTGCAAGGCCTGTTACGGGCGCGATCTCGCCCGCGGCACGCCCGTCAACATGGGCGAGGCGGTCGGCGTCATCGCGGCGCAGTCGATCGGCGAGCCGGGCACGCAGCTCACCATGCGCACGTTCCACATCGGCGGAACGGCGCAGCTTGCGGACTCGTCCTTCGTCGAAAGCTCGTTCGAGGGCACCGTCAAGATCCGCAACCGCAACGCGGCCCGGAACTCCGACGGCGACCTCATCGTGATGGGCCGCAACGTCGCGGTCGTGATCGTCGACGCCAATGGCGTCACGGAGCGGGCGACCCATCGCCTGCTCTACGGCGCGAAGCTGCGCGTCGACGAGGGCGACAAGATCAAGCGCGGACAGCGGATCGCCGAGTGGGATCCGTACACCCGGCCGATCCTGACCGAGGTGGACGGCAAGACCGCATTCGAGGATCTGGTTGAAGGCTCGTCGCTGAAGGAGACCTCGGACGAGGCGACCGGCATCACCAAGCGCGTCGTCATGGACTGGCGGACGTCGACCCGCAGCGCGGATCTGAAGCCGTCGATCATCGTTCTCGACAAGGACGGCAAGATCATGAAGCCGGCCAAGGGCGGCGAGGCGCGCTACCAGCTCGCTCCGGAGGCGATCCTGACCTGCTCGCCCGGGCAGGAGATGAAGGCCGGCGACGTGCTGGCCCGCATCCCCACCGAAAGCGCCAAGACGCGTGACATCACCGGCGGTCTGCCGCGGGTGGCGGAGCTGTTCGAGGCGCGTCGTCCGAAGGACGCGGCGATCATCGCCGAGATCTCCGGCACGGTGCAGTTCGGCAAGGACTACAAGAACAAGCGCCGCGTCACGCTGATCCCGAGCGAGGAAGGCGGCGAGCCCGTCGAGTACCTCATCCCGAAGGGCAAGCACGTCCAGCTTCAGGACGGCGACGTCGTGGAGCAGGGCGACTACATCGTCGACGGCAATCCGGCGCCGCACGACATCCTGGCGATCAAGGGCGTGGAGGAGCTTGCGGCTTATCTCGTCAACGAGATCCAGGAGGTCTACCGGCTCCAGGGCGTGCAGATCAACGACAAGCACATCGAGGTGATCGTCCGCCAGATGCTGCAGAAGGTCGAGATCTCGGACGCCGGCGAGACCGAGCTCATCACCAATGAGCAGGTCGACCAGCTGGAGTTCGACGCGGTCAACGCCAAGGCTCTCGAGGAAGGCAAGAAGCCGGCCGTCGGCCATCCGGTTCTGCTGGGCATCACCAAGGCGAGCCTGCAGACCCGGTCCTTCATCTCCGCCGCCTCCTTCCAGGAGACGACGCGGGTGCTGACGGAGGCCGCCGTCAATGGCAAGGTCGACGACCTGGAGGGGCTGAAGGAGAACGTGATCGTCGGACGCCTCATCCCGGCCGGCACCGGCTCGGTCATGAACAGGGTCCGCGAGATCGCGACCCATCGCGACGAACTGATCCTGGCCCAGCGGGCGCAGGAGAGCGCGAAGTCGGACACGCCTCTGCTCGAGGCGTCCGACGCAGCCGAATAAGTCGACCGCCGACAGGCGGCCGACGACGCATGACGCATGACGCGGCGGGGGCCGTCGGGCGACCGACGGCCCCCGCTCCATGACGGGCGGAGCGTGGACGCGAGCGAACGCCCGCCGTGGAAGGTGCACGGGGGAAGGGCGCGTGGCGGCGGACATCGTCGACAGGATCTATGAGGCGGCGGCGCTGCCGGAGCTCTGGGCCGACGTCTATCACGAGCTCTCTCTCGCCCACGGCTTCGTGGGCGCGGGCATGTTCACCCTGAACGAGCGGTTTCAGCGCGGCGTCGCGTCGCCGGCGATCCGGGAGTTGCTCGACGCCTTCATCGCCGGCGGCTGGGCGGCGCGCAATCCGCGCGCCCCGCGGGTCGCGGCGCGCGGCCTCGTCGGCTTCGTCCGGGATCAGGACATCCTGACCGACGAGGAGATCGCGACCGATCCGATGTATGTCGAGCTTCTCCGGCCGCATGGCGTCGGCTGGGGCGCCGGGGCGGTCGTCAACTGCCCGAACGGCGACGCGATGGTGTTCTCCTTCGAGCGCGCGCTCGAACTTGGGCCGACCGAGCTCTCCACGCTCTCGCGCCTCAATGAGCTTCAGCCGCATCTCGCGCGCGCCGCGGCGTTCTCAGCCCGGATCGATCTCGAAAAAGCCCGCGCCCGCGTTTCGGCGCTCGCCCAGGTCGGGCTTCCGGCGGCGGTGCTGTCGCTGTCGGGCCGGGCGCTCGCCATGAACGAGGAATTCGAAGCGCTGACGGCCCAGGTCACAATTGGCGCCCACGACGCCATGGCGCTTCGGGACCCGCGCGCCGATCGCCAGCTTAGAGCCGCAATCGAACGGGGCCCAGGCGGGGTCGGGCGGTCGATCGCCTTGCCGGGAGCGGATGAGGCCCCGCCGGCGGTGCTGCACGTCCTGCCCATCCGGCGCGCGGCGCGGGACGTGTTCTCGCGCGCCGACTGGCTGCTGGCCGCGCAGCCGCTCGGCATGCGCGGCGCTCCGGACGCCACGCTGCTCGGCGGTCTGTTCGATCTCACCCCGGCGGAAAGCCGCGTCGTCCGCGGCCTCTTGGAGGGCAAGACGCTCGCCGACATCGCGACGGGTCTCGGCCTCAGTCCCACGACCGTGCGCAACCAGCTCGGCTCGATCTTCGCCAAGACCGGCGTCAGCCGGCAGGCCGAACTGGTGCTGCTGTGCGGCTCCTTCGCGAGCTGCCGCGGCCAATAGGCGAACGCGCCCGCTCGGTCTTTGGGCGCGCAGGCGCTTCGAACGGACTTCCGGCTCGCGACCTCGACCCGGAGCCGGATGACGCGCCCAGCCAAGCGTTTCCAGGGCCGATTGGGGCATGGTTTCACGCCTTCGCCAACTGCGCCTTAAGATTCACGGGTTGACGGGTGGCGAGTCGCCGGGGTAGAAGGCGCGCACTCTTCGGCAGGCGGTGATCCCACGCTGCTCGGACGCGGTCCAACGCTCCGACCTTTCGGGATCAAACGCTGTCGCGACCATCTTAGGTCAGTTGCGGGTTCATGACCTGCGGCGCTTGTCGCCGTCGGTCCTCTGCAGGGAGCGGGCGCTTCCTTCGGGAAACCGGAGGCGGGCGTCGTTTCGTTTTGCGCGTCGGTATGTCCGCCGCGCGCTGGACGCATTGAACACGAAAGCGGTTAGGCCAGTATGCCCACCATCAGCCAGTTGATCCGCAAGCCGCGGCAGGCGCCCACGGCGCGCAATACGGTTCCGGCGCTCCAGGCATGTCCGCAGAAGCGCGGCGTCTGCACGCGCGTCTACACCACGACCCCGAAGAAGCCGAACTCGGCGCTTCGTAAGGTCGCCAAGGTGCGCCTCACCAACGGCTTCGAGGTCATCGGCTACATTCCGGGCGAGGGTCATAACCTCCAGGAGCACTCGGTGGTCATGATCCGCGGCGGCCGCGTGAAGGACCTTCCGGGCGTGCGTTATCACATCCTGCGCGGCGTGCTCGACACGCAGGGCGTCAAGAACCGTAAGCAGCGCCGGTCGAAGTACGGCGCGAAGCGGCCGAAGTGAGGATCTGACAGATGTCCCGTCGTCACTCCGCCGAGCGCCGCGAAATCCACCCGGACCCCAAGTTCGGGGACGTCGTGGTCACCAAGTTCATGAACACCGTCATGCGTGACGGCAAGAAGTCGACCGCCGAGCAGATCGTCTACGGCGCGTTCGACCAGGTCGAGGGCAAGCTCAAGCAGAGCCCCGTTGCGGTGTTCCACCAGGCGCTCGACAACATCTCGCCGGCCCTCGAGGTCCGCTCCCGCCGCGTCGGCGGCGCGACCTACCAGGTGCCCGTCGAAGTCCGTCCGGAGCGCCGCCAGGCGCTCGCCCTTCGCTGGCTGCTGGCCTCGGCCCGCGCCCGTAACGAAAAGACCATGATCGACCGGCTGTCGGCCGAGTTGATCGACGCTTCGAACAACCGCGGCTCCGCCGTGAAGAAGCGCGAAGACACGCACCGCATGGCGGAAGCGAACCGCGCCTTCTCGCACTACCGCTGGTAATCGAGCAGAGACTGAAGGACCGCCATCATGGCCCGCACCCACGCGATCGAAGATTATCGTAATTTCGGCATCATGGCTCACATTGACGCCGGGAAGACGACGACGACCGAACGCGTCCTGTTCTATTCCGGCAAGTCGCACAAGATCGGCGAAGTCCATGACGGCGCCGCGACGATGGACTGGATGGAGCAGGAGCAGGAGCGCGGCATTACGATCACGTCCGCCGCGACGACGACCTTCTGGAAAGACAAGAAGCTCAACATCATCGACACGCCCGGGCATGTCGACTTCACGATCGAGGTCGAGCGTTCGCTCCGCGTGCTCGACGGCTGCGTATGCGTTCTCGACGGCAATCAGGGCGTCGAGCCGCAGACCGAGACCGTATGGCGTCAGGCGGACAAGTACGAAGTGCCGCGGATCGTGTTCGTCAACAAGATGGACAAGATCGGCGCCGACTTCTTCAATTGCGTCAACGACCTCGACGTCCGCGTCGCGGGCAATCCGGTCTGCATTCAGCTTCCGATCGGCTCCGAGAACGCCTTCGCTGGCATCATCGATCTCGTCCGCATGAAGGCGGTCGTCTGGGAGAACGAGAACCTCGGCGCGAACTATCACGACGAAGAGATCCCGGCCGACCTCGCGGATCAGGCAATCGAGTATCGCGGCAAGCTGATCGAGGCCGCGGTCGAGCTCGACGACGACGCCCTTGGCGCGTATCTCGAAGGCGTTGAGCCCGACGAGGCGACGCTGAAGAAGCTGCTGCGCAAGGCTGTGCTCACGCGCGCCTTCACCCCCGTGCTGTGCGGGTCGGCGTTCAAGAACAAGGGCGTCCAGCCGCTGCTCGACGCGGTGGTCGACTATCTCCCGTCGCCGCTTGATCGCGGCGCGGTCGACGGCATCGATTTCAAGACCGAAGAGCCGGTCACCCGCGAGCCGTCTGACGACGCCGGGCTGTCGATCCTCGCCTTCAAGATCATGGACGATCCGTTCGTCGGCACCATCACCTTCTGCCGCGTCTATTCCGGCAAGGTCGAGGCGGGCCAGGGCCTGCTGAACTCGACCCGCGACAAGAAAGAGCGCGTCGGCCGCATGCTGCTGATGCATGCGAACAACCGCGAAGACATCAAGGAAGCCTTCGCCGGCGACATCGTGGCGCTTGCCGGCCTGAAGGACGTGCGCACCGGCGACACGCTCTGCGATCCGCTGAAGCCCGTGATCCTCGAGCAGATGGTGTTTCCGGAGCCGGTCATCACGATCGCGATCGAGCCGAAGACCAAGGCCGACCAGGAGAAGCTCGGCATCGCGCTTTCCAAGCTCGCGACCGAGGATCCGTCGTTCCGCGTGTCGACCGACCAGGAATCCGGCCAGACCATCCTCAAGGGGATGGGCGAGCTTCATCTCGACATCAAGGTCGACATCCTGCGCCGCACCTACAAGGTCGACGCAAACATCGGCGCTCCGCAGGTCGCGTTCCGCGAGACGCTGACGCGGCCGGTCGACGTTGACTACACGCACAAGAAGCAGACCGGCGGCACTGGCCAGTTCGCCCGCGTGAAGTTCCACGTCGAGCCGAACGAGGCCGGCAAGGGCTTCGAGTTCGTGTCGAAGGTCGTCGGCGGTTCGGTGCCGAAGGAGTACATCCCGGGCGTCCAGAAGGGGCTCGAGTCGGTGCTCGGCGCCGGAACGGTCGCGGGCTTCCCCGTCGTGGACGTCAAGGTCGAACTGGTCGACGGCGCCTATCACGAGGTCGACTCCTCGGCGCTCGCCTTCGAGATCGCATCCCGCGCGGCGTTCCGCGAGGCCCTGCAGAAGGGCGGCGCGGTGCTGCTCGAGCCGATCATGAAGGTCGAGGTGGTGACGCCCGAGGACTACACGGGATCGGTCATCGGCGACCTCAATTCCCGCCGCGGCCAGATCCAGGGCCAGGACATGCGCGGCAACGCCAACGTCGTCAACGCGATGGTGCCGCTGATGAACATGTTCGGCTACATCAACACGCTGCGGTCCTTCAGTCAGGGCCGCGCGAACTACACCATGCAGTTCGATCACTACGAGCAGGTGCCGTCCAACGTCGCGCAGGAGATTCAGGCCAAATACGCCTGATCCTGCAGCGAGTTGAACGACGCGCCTAAGTCAAAGACGTAAACAGAAGAGAACGGAGCCTCCGGCGATGGCCAAGGAAAAGTTTTCGCGGACGAAGCCGCATTGCAACATCGGGACGATTGGCCATGTCGACCATGGCAAGACGTCTCTGACGGCTGCGATCACGAAGGTTCTGGCCGAGACGGGCGGGGCGACGTTCACGGCGTATGACCAGATCGACAAGGCTCCTGAGGAGAAGGCGCGCGGGATCACGATCTCGACGGCGCATGTCGAATACGAGACGGCGGCGCGCCATTACGCGCATGTCGACTGCCCGGGCCATGCCGACTACGTGAAGAACATGATCACGGGCGCCGCGCAGATGGACGGCGCGATTCTGGTGGTGAGCGCGGCCGACGGTCCGATGCCGCAGACGCGCGAGCACATTCTGCTCGCCCGCCAGGTCGGCGTTCCCGCGCTGGTGGTGTTTCTGAACAAGTGCGACATGGTGGACGACGAGGAGCTTCTTGAGCTTGTCGAGCTCGAGGTTCGGGAGCTTCTGTCGAAGTATGATTTTCCGGGCGACGACATTCCGATCGTGAAGGGCTCGGCGCTTGTGGCGCTTGAGAACGGCGACGCGAAGCTCGGGCATGACGCGATTCTTGAGCTGATGAAGGCGGTCGACGACTACATCCCGCAGCCGGAGCGTCCGATCGACCAGCCGTTCCTGATGCCGGTCGAGGACGTGTTCTCGATCTCGGGCCGCGGCACGGTGGTGACGGGCCGTGTCGAGCGCGGGATCGTGAAGGTCGGCGAGGAGGTCGAGATCGTCGGCATCAAGGCGACGGTGAAGACGACGGTGACGGGCGTCGAGATGTTCCGCAAGCTGCTCGACCAGGGCCAGGCGGGCGACAACATCGGGGCTCTTCTGCGCGGCACGAAGCGCGAGGACGTGGAGCGCGGGCAGGTTCTGTGCAAGCCGGGTTCGGTGAAGCCGCACACGAAGTTCAAGGCCGAGGCCTACATTCTGACGAAGGAGGAGGGCGGCCGCCACACGCCGTTCTTCACCAACTACCGCCCGCAGTTCTACTTCCGCACGACCGACGTGACGGGCGTGGTGCATCTGCCTGAGGGCACGGAGATGGTGATGCCGGGCGACAACATCGCGATGGAGGTGCACCTGATCGTGCCGATCGCGATGGAGGAGAAGCTGCGCTTCGCCATCCGCGAAGGCGGCCGAACCGTCGGCGCCGGCGTCGTCGCCACCATCATCGAGTGATTTGAACTTCTGAAGACCTGAGACGCGGCGGGGCGCGCCGACCATTCGGCGCAGCCCTGGCCCGTGGAGACGGACCACCATGAACGGCCAGAACATCCGGATCCGCCTGAAGGCGTTCGATCACCGCATACTGGACACGTCGACGCGCGAGATCGTGTCGACGGCCAAGCGGACCGGCGCGACCGTGCGCGGACCCATTCCTCTGCCGACCCGCATCGAGAAGTTCACCGTGAACCGCTCGCCGCACGTCGACAAGAAGAGCCGCGAGCAGTTCGAGATCCGCACGCACAAGCGTCTCCTCGACATCGTCGACCCGACTCCCCAGACCGTGGACGCGCTGATGAAGCTCGACCTCGCCGCCGGCGTCGACGTCGAGATCAAGCTCTGACCGGATTATTGGGAAGGACGACGCAGATGCGGTCCGGACTTATCGCACAGAAGCTGGGCATGACCCGCGTCTTCACGGACGCCGGCGAGCATGTGCCCGTGACCGTGCTGAAGGTCGACCAGTGCCAGGTGGTCGCCCACCGCACGGCCGACGCGAACGGTTATGTCGCGCTCCAGCTCGGAGCTGGCTCCCGGAAGCCCAAAAACGTGACCCGCGCCGAGCGCGGCCACTTCGCGAAGGCTGAAGTCGAGCCGAAGCGCAAGATCGTCGAGTTCCGCGTCAGCGACGACGCGGTGATCCCCGTCGGCGCCGAGCTGACGGCCGATCACTTCCTCGTCGGGCAGCGCGTCGACGTGACGGGCACCTCGACCGGCAAGGGCTTCGCCGGCGCCATGAAGCGCTGGAACTTCGGCGGCCTGCGCGCCACGCACGGCGTGTCGGTCTCGCACCGTTCGCACGGTTCGACCGGCGGCCGCCAGGATCCCGGCAAGGTCTTCAAGAACAAGAAGATGGCCGGCCATCTCGGCGACGAGCGGATCACCACGCAGAACCTGAAGGTCGTCTCGACCGATCCGGAGCGCGGCCTGATCCTCGTCGAGGGCGCCGTTCCCGGCGTCAAGGGCGGCTGGATCCTGGTCCGTGACGCCGTGAAGACCAAGCTGCCGGACGGCCTTCCCATGCCCGGCAAGTTCCGTGCGCGTGGTTCGGACGAAGCGCCGGCCGCCGCCGAGACCCCGGTCGAGTCCGCGGCCCCTGAAGCCGCCGCCGAGGAGAACGCGTGATGGTCGACATTGCGATCACCAAGGCCGACGGCAAGGCCGGCGACAAGGTCTCCCTGTCGGACGAGATTTTCGGGCTCGAGCCGCGCGTCGACATCCTGCACCGGATGGTGCGCTGGCAGCTCGCCAAGCGCCAGGCCGGCACGCATAAGACGCTCGGCCGTTCGGAAATCGCCCGCACGGGCAAGAAGATGTATAAGCAGAAGGGCACCGGCCGCGCCCGTCACGCCGCGGCCTCCGCGCCGCAGTTTCGTGGCGGCGGGCGCGCCTTCGGTCCGGTCGTGCGCTCCCATGCGCATGAGCTGACGAAGAAGTTCCGGGCGCTCGGCCTGAAGCACGCTTTGTCGGCCAAGGCGCGCGACAGCCAGATCGTCGTGGTCGAGAACTTCGCCCTGGGCGAGGCCAAGACCAAGGCGTTCCTGTCGCAGATCGAGACGCTGGGCTTCTCCAACGCGCTCGTCATCGACGGCGCGGAGATCGACGCGAACGTGAAGCTCGCGGCCCGGGCGGTCCACACCGTCGACGTGCTGCCCGTCCAGGGCATCAACGTCTACGACATCCTTCGCCGCGACACGCTCGTGCTGACGCGCGCGGCCATCGATGCGCTGGAGGCGCGCTTCAAATGACCGACGTGCGCCACTACGACGTCATCCGGTCGCCGGTCATCACCGAAAAGGCGACGATCGCGTCCGAGCATAACAAGGTCGTCTTCCGCGTCGCGGACACGGCGACCAAGCCGCAGATCAAGGCGGCGATCGAGAAGCTCTTCGACGTCAAGGTCGTGAGCGTCAACACCCTCGTCCGCAAGGGCAAGACCAAGCGTTTCCGCGGTCGTCTCGGCCAGCAAGGCGACGTCAAGCGCGCGATCGTGACCCTCGCCGAGGGCCACTCGATCGACGTGACGACGGGCCTCTGAGGCAGGACGCGGGAAAGGAACCGAAGCGATGGCGCTCAAGTCCTACAATCCGATCACGCCTGGCCTGCGCCAGCTCGTGCTCGTCGACCGCTCGGCGCTCTACAAGGGCAAGCCGCTGAAGCAGCTGACGGAGGGCCTGTCGTCCTCCGGCGGCCGCAACAACCACGGCCGGATCACGGTCCGGTTCCGCGGCGGCGGCCACAAGCGGACGTACCGTCTGATCGACTTCAAGCGTCGCAAGGCGGGCGTGCCGGCCAAGGTGGAGCGGATCGAGTATGATCCGAACCGCACGGCGTTCATCGCGCTGATCCGCTACGCCGATGACGAGCTGAGCTACATCCTGGCTCCGCAGCGTCTGGCGGTCGGCGACACCGTGGTGTCCGGCCCGCAGGTCGACGTGAAGCCGGGCAACGCGATGCCCGTCGGCGCGGCGCCGGTCGGCACGATCGTCCACAATGTCGAGATCAAGATCGGGCGCGGCGGCCAGATCGCCCGCTCGGCCGGCAACTACGCGCAGATCGTCGCCCGCGACCAGGGTTACGTGACGCTTCGCCTCTCGTCGGGCGAGCAGCGCCTTGTGCACGGCCAGTGCTACGCCACCGTGGGCGCGGTCTCGAACCCGGACCATGGCAACATCAGCCTCGGCAAGGCCGGCCGTTCGCGCTGGCTCGGCCGCAAGCCGCACAACCGCGGCGTCACCATGAACCCGGTCGATCACCCGCATGGCGGCGGCGAAGGCCGCACCTCGGGCGGCCGTCATCCGGTCACGCCCTGGGGCAAGCCGACCAAGGGCAAGCGAACGCGTTCGAACAAGGCGACCGACAAGTTCATCGCCTCGAGCCGGCACGCCCGGAAGAAGAAGTAAGGGAGCCCTGACATGTCACGTTCGGTCTGGAAGGGTCCCTTTGTCGATGGGTACCTGCTGAAGAAGGCGGATGCCGCGCGGTCCTCGACCCGCAGCGAGGTCATCAAGACCTGGAGCCGTCGCTCGACCATCCTGCCGCAGTTCGTGGGCCTCACTTTCGGGGTCTACAACGGTCACAAGCACATCCCGGTCAACATCTCGGAAGAGATGATCGGCCACAAGCTCGGCGAGTTCGCCCCGACGCGCACCTTCTACGGTCATGCGGCGGACAAGAAGGCGAAGAGGAAGTAATCAGATGGGCAAGCCAGCAGCCAAGCGCGCGCTTCCCGAGAACGAGGCCCAGGCCGTGCTCCGCACGGTCCGGATCTCGCCGCAGAAGCTGAACCTCGTCGCGCAGATGATCCGCGGCAAGAAGGTCGAGACGGCGCTCGCCGAGCTCACCTTCTCGCGCAAGCGGATCGCCGGCCAGGTGAAGAAGACGCTCGAGAGCGCGATCGCGAACGCCGAGAACAACCATGATCTCGACGTCGACGATCTGATCGTCGCGCAGGCCTTCGTCGGGAAGTCGATCCAGATGAAGCGCTTCAGCCCGCGGGCGCGCGGCCGTGTGGGCACTATCGTGAAGCCGTTCTCGCATCTGACGATCATCGTTCGTCAGGTCGAGGCGGACGCGGCGAAAGCCTGAGGAGAAGACGATGGGTCACAAGGTCAACCCGATCGGGCTTCGGCTCGGCATCAACCGCACGTGGGACTCGCGCTGGTTCGCCCGCAAGGGCGAGTACGTGAAGCTGCTGCACGAGGACATCAAGATCCGCGACGCGCTGCTGAAGGATCTGAAGCAGGCGGCGGTCTCCAAGATCGTCATTGAGCGCCCTCACAAGAAGTGCCGCGTGTCGATCTACTCGGCGCGTCCGGGCATCGTGATCGGCAAGAAGGGCGCGGACATCGAGAAGCTTCGCAAGAAGGTCGGCTCGATGACCGCTTCCGAGGTGCACATCAACATCGTTGAGGTGCGCAAGCCGGAAGTCGACTCGACCCTGGTCGCGGAGTCGATCGCCCAGCAGCTCGAGCGCCGCGTCGCGTTCCGCCGCGCCATGAAGCGCGCGGTGCAGTCGGCGATGCGTCTCGGCGCCGAGGGCATCCGCATCAACTGCGCGGGCCGTCTCGGCGGCGCCGAAATCGCGCGGACCGAGTGGTACCGCGAGGGCCGGGTGCCGCTGCACACGCTGCGCGCCGACGTCGATTACGGGGTCGCCACCGCGAAGACCGCGATGGGCACCTGCGGCGTTAAGGTCTGGATTTTCAAGGGCGAAGTCATGGAGCACGACCCCATGGCTCAGGACAGGCGCCTGAACGACGGCGAGGGCGGACGTCCGCCGCGCCGCGATCAGGCGGCGTAAGGCGAGCGCCCGGGAGTTATTGAATCATGCTGCAACCGAAGCGCACAAAGTTCCGCAAGCAGTTCAAGGGCCGCATCAGCGGCGCCGCCAAGGGCGGTTTTGAACTGAACTTCGGAGCGTTCGGCCTGAAGGCCATGGAGCCTGAGCGCGTCACCGCGCGTCAGATCGAGGCCGCGCGCCGCGCGATGACGCGCCACATGAAGCGCGCCGGCCGCGTCTGGATCCGCATCTTCCCCGATGTGCCGATCTCGTCGAAGCCGACTGAGGTCCGCATGGGCAAGGGCAAGGGCGCTCCGGAATACTGGGCCGCCAAGGTCAAGCCCGGACGGATCATGTTCGAGCTCGACGGCGTGTCGGTCGAACTCGCCAAGGAAGCGTTGGCGCTGGCTGCGGCCAAGCTGCCGATCCGCACGCGCTTCGTGCAGCGCATCGACGACTGAGGACAAACGTCATGGCCAAAGCGCAAGACCTCAGGACGATGACCGTCGACCAGCTCGACGACGAGCTCGTCAAGCTGAAGAAGGAGCAGTTCAACCTGCGCTTTCAGAAGGCGACCGGTCAGCTCGAGAACACGTCGCGGGTGCGGCAGGTACGACGCGACATAGCGCGCGTCCGAACCGTCGCGTCCGTCAAGCGGGGCGACGTCGCCCAGCCGAAGGCCTGAGGAGGACATCATGCCGAAGAGAGTCCTGCTCGGGACCGTCATTTCCGACAAGAACGCCAAGACCGTCGTGGTCAAGGTCGAACGTCGGTTCACGCATCCGCTTCTCAAGAAGACGGTGCGGCGGACGAAGCATTACCACGCCCATGACGAGGACGGCCATTTCAAGGTGGGCGACCTCGTGTGGATCGAGGAGAGCCGCCCGATCTCGAAGCTGAAGCGTTGGGTTGTGCGGGCCGACGTGACCGTGGATCCCGACGTCGCCGCTCCCGCGCCGACCGCGTCCGAATAATTCATCTGAAGAGTTAGGCCCGCCGGGCCAGGTCCGCCGACGACGCGGAAACCGGCTCCGAGCGAGAAAGAAAGGTATACGGCCATGATTCAGATGCAGAGCAACCTCGACGTCGCCGACAATTCCGGCGCCAAGCGAGTGATGTGCATCAAGGTTCTCGGCGGCGCCGGCCGCCGCTACGCCTCTGTCGGCGACATCATCGTGGTGTCGATCAAGGAGGCGATCCCACGCGGCCGCGTGAAGAAGGGCGACGTCATGAAGGCGGTCGTCGTGCGCACGGCCAAGGACATCCGTCGGATCGACGGCTCCGTGATCCGTTTCGACCGCAATGCGGCCGTGCTGATCAACAATCAGAAGGAGCCGGTCGGCACGCGCATCTTCGGACCGGTTCCCCGCGAGCTCCGCGCTAAGAACCACATGAAGATCATCTCGCTTGCGCCGGAGGTGTTGTGATGGCCGCGAAGATCAAGAAGGGCGACAAGGTCGTCGTTCTCGCCGGCCGCGACAAGGGCAAGACCGGCGAAGTGCTGAAGGTCATCCCCACCGAGACGCGCGCGATCGTGCGCGGCGTCAACGTCGTGATGCGCCATCAGCGCCAGACGCAGTCCCAGGAAGGGGGCATCATCCGCAAGGAGGCCGCCATCCATTTGTCCAACATTGCGCTCGCCGATCCGAAGGACGGCAAGGCGACGCGCGTCGGCTTCAAGGTCCTGGACGACGGCCGCAAGGTCCGCGTCGCCACGCGTTCGGGAGAGCAGATCGATGGCTGAGACCGCTTACATCCCGCGCCTGAAGCGCCACTACGACGACGTCGTCCGGTCCAAGCTGGTCGAGGAGTTCGGCTACAAGAACGTCAACGCCGTGCCGACGATCGACAAGGTCGTCGTCAACATGGGCGTCGGCGAAGCCGTGGCGGACTCCAAGAAGGTCGTCAACGCTGCAGGCGAGCTCGCCAAGATCGTCGGCCAGAAGCCGGTGATCACCAAGGCGCGCACGTCGATCGCGACCTTCAAGCTGCGCGAAGGCCAGTCCGTCGGCGCCAAGGTCACGCTGCGCCGGGCCCGCATGTACGACTTCATCGACCGCCTGGTCACGATCGCGCTTCCGCGCGTCCGGGACTTCCGCGGCCTGAACCCGAAGAGCTTTGACGGCCGCGGCAACTTCGCGCTCGGCATCAAGGAGCACATCATCTTCCCGGAGATCGAATACGACAAGATCGATCAGGTCTGGGGCATGGACGTCATCGTCTGCACGACGGCGAAGTCTGACGACGAGGCGCGCGCTCTGCTGCGGGCCTTCAACTTCCCCTTCAGGCAGTGACGGGAGGATCGCATGGCTAAGAAAAGCGCGATCGAAAAGAACGAGCGGCGCCGCAAGCTGGTCGCCCGTGACGCCGTCAAGCGCGCGGAGCTGAAGCTGATCGCCGCGGACCAGAACCGTCCGCTGGAGGAGCGCTTCGCGGCGCGCCTCAAGCTCGCGGAAATGCCGCGCAACGGCGCCAAGGTTCGCATCCGCAACCGGTGCGAAGTCACCGGCCGGCCGCGCGCCTACTACCGCAAGCTCGGCATCTCGCGCATCGCGATGCGGGATCTCGGCTCCGCGGGGCTGGTTCCCGGCCTCCTGAAGTCGAGCTGGTGAGGAGGAGGGTTCCATGACCATGATGAACGATCCCCTCGGCGATATGCTGACGCGCATCCGCAACGCGCATATGCGGAACAAGACGAGCGTGTCGACGCCTGGCTCGCGCCTGCGCCAACACGTGCTCGACGTGTTGCAGTCGGAAGGCTACATCCGGGGCTACACGCAGACGGAAATGGCCAATGGCCGCAGCGAGTTCGAGATCGAGCTGAAGTACTACGACGGCGCGCCCGTCATCCGCGAGATTCAGCGGGTGTCGAAGCCGGGCCGTCGGGTCTACGCTTCGGTCAAGAACCTGCCGCGCGTCGCCAACGGCCTCGGCATCTCGATCCTCTCGACGCCGAAGGGCGTCATGGCGGATCACGACGCCCGCGACAACAATGTGGGCGGGGAGATCCTCTGCCGCGTCTTCTGACGTCGGCGGAGGCTTCTCGAAAAAGGATACGGAGAGCGATCATGTCGCGCATCGGCAAGAAGCCGGTCGACGTGCCGTCGGGCGTCACCGCGGCGGTCGACGGCCAGTACGTCAAGGTCAAGGGTCCGAAGGGCGAACTCGCCTTTATGGTCCATGACGATGTCGTGGTGGAATTTAAGGACGGCAAGGTCACGGTCCAGCCGCGCGAGGACACCAAGCGCGCGCGCTCGATGTGGGGCATGTCGCGGACCATGGTGTCGAACCTCGTCGAGGGCGTCACCAAGGGCTTCGAGAAGAAGCTCGAGATCACCGGCGTCGGTTATCGCGCGTCGGTGCAGGGCAAGAACCTGGTGCTCGCGCTGGGCTACAGCCACGACGTGATCTATCCGATCCCGGACGGGATCCAGATCGTCACGGGCAAGCCGACCGAGGTCACGATCTCGGGCGTCAATCGTCAGCGTGTCGGGCAGGTTGCGGCCGAGATCCGCGACTTCCGCCGGCCCGAGCCTTATAAGGGCAAGGGCGTCAAATACGCGGGCGAGTTCATCTTCCGCAAGGAAGGCAAGAAGAAGTAAGGGCCCGGGACAATGGCGAAGAATCTGGCTACTTTGGCCCGCCGCCAGGCGCGGGTCCGCAGGGCGCTCAAGAGCGCCGCGAACGGGCGCCCGCGCCTGTCCGTCTTCCGTTCGTCGAAGCAGATCTACGCGCAGATCATCGACGACACGAAGGGCGTGACGCTTGCGTCGGCCTCGACGCTCGACAAGGACTTCCGCGCGGGCAAGAAGACCGGCGCGGACGTGGCGGCGGCGCAGGCCGTCGGCAAGCTGGTCGCCGAGCGCGCCACCGCCGCCGGCGTGACCGACGTGGTGTTCGACCGCGGCGCCTACATCTATCACGGCCGGGTCAAAGCCCTGGCCGAGGCCGCCCGTGAGGGCGGGCTCAACTTCTGAAGCCCGCCCGAGGCGAGAGGATACGTTAGACATGGCTCGTGAGCCCAGAGAGAACCGCCGCGATCGCGACCGCGAGGACAGCGAGTTCGTCGACAAGCTGGTCCACATCAACCGCGTCGCCAAGGTGGTGAAGGGCGGCCGTCGCTTCGGCTTCGCGGCGCTCGTCGTCGTGGGCGACCAGAAGGGCCGCGTCGGCTTCGGCCACGGCAAGGCCCGCGAGGTGCCCGAGGCCATCCGCAAGGCGACCGAGTCGGCGAAGCGCGGCCTGATCCGCGTGCCGCTGCGCGAGGGCCGCACGCTGCATCACGACGTCGACGGCCGCCACGGCGCCGGCAAGGTCGTGCTGCGCGCGGCTCCGGCCGGCACCGGCATCATCGCCGGCGGCCCGATGCGCGCCGTGTTCGAGACGCTCGGCGTGCATGACGTCGTCGCCAAGTCGCTCGGCTCGTCGAACCCCTACAACATGGTCCGGGCGACGTTCGACGCCTTGAAGCATGAGGACAGCCCGCGCTCGGTCGCGGCGCGCCGCGGCCTCAAGGTCTCGACGCTGCAGGCCCGTCGTCGCGACGTCGACGCCGACGCCGTCGCCGAAGGCTGACACGTAATCGCGAAGGAGGCTGACGATGGCCGACACTGAAAAGACCAAGGCCGCCGCCGCCCCGAAAAAGGCTGCGCCGAAGGGCCGGGCCGCCAAGGCCGTGAGCGGCGAGACCGTCACGGTCGTCCAGATCGGCGCCTCGACGCGCCGTCCGGCGGACCAGCACGCCACGCTCGTCGGCCTCGGCCTCGGCCGGATCGGCAAGCGCCGGTCGCTGGAAGACACCCCCTCCGTGCGCGGAATGATCGCCAAAGTGGCGCATCTCGTGCGCGTCGAAGACGCCGCTCGCTGAGCGCTGGAGAGAACGTCATGAAGCTCAACGAACTCCACGACAATCCCGGCGCCACCAAGAAGCGGATGCGCGTCGGCCGCGGCATCGGCTCCGGCAAGGGCAAGACCGGCGGCCGCGGCGTCAAGGGTCAGAAGTCCCGCACCGGCGTCGCGATCAAGGCGTTCGAGGGCGGTCAGATGCCGCTCTACCGGCGTCTGCCGAAGCGCGGCTTCACCAATCTGTTCGCGACCGACCTCAACGAGGTCAACCTGGCTCGCCTTCAGCAGGCGGTGGACGCCGGCAAGCTCGACGCGGGCAAGCCGGTGACCGAGCAGGCGCTGATCGAGGCCGGCGTGCTGTCGAAGAAGAGGGACGGCGTGAAGGTGCTCGGCCGCGGCGAACTCAAGACCAAACTGGACCTCGAGGTCTACGCGGTCTCGAAGTCCGTCGCCGACGTCATCGAGAAGCTCGGCGGCAAGGTGTCGCTGCTCGCCCCGAAGAAGGATGCGGACGCCGCCTGACGTTCCCATCTGGAACGCTGGCGAACCGCATTTTTCTTGCTCTTTAGAGGCGACCGATGGCTTCCGCTGCCGAACAGCTTGCCGCGAATTTGAATTTTTCCGCCTTCTCCAAGGCCGGCGAACTCAAGAAGCGGATCTGGTTCACCCTCGGCGCCCTGCTGATCTACCGGCTCGGCACGTATATCCCGATGCCGGGCATCAACCCGGCCGCGCTGGCGGAGGTGTTCCGCCAGCAGTCGACCGGCATCATCGGCCTGTTCAACATGTTCTCGGGCGGCGCGGTCGGCCGCATGGCGATCTTCGCGCTCGCCATCATGCCCTACATCTCCGCCTCGATCATCGTTCAGCTGATGACCACCGTCTCGCCGCACCTCGAGGCGTTGAAGAAGGAGGGCGAGCAGGGCCGCAAGGTCATCAACCAGTACACCCGCTACGGCACGGTCGCGCTCGCCGCGATCCAGGCCTACGGCATTTCGGTCGGCCTCGAAGGCCAGCCGAACGTGGTGGTCGATCCCGGCCTGTTCTTCCGGCTGTCGACGGTGCTCACGCTGACCGGCGGGACCATGTTCCTGATGTGGCTCGGCGAGCAGATCACCGCGCGCGGCATCGGTAACGGCATTTCGCTGATCATCTTCGCCGGCATCGTCGCCGAGCTTCCGTCGGCGGTCGCGGGCACGCTCGAGCTCAGCCGTCAGGGCGCGTTGTCGACCGCGCTGATCTTCGGCATCGTCGTCATGGCGATCGTCGTCATCGCCTTCATCGTCTACATGGAGCGCGCCCAGCGACGGCTGCTGATCCAGTACCCGAAGCGCCAAGTGTCGCAGAGCCGGATGACCGGCGGCGAATCCTCCCACCTCCCGCTCAAGCTGAACACCGCCGGCGTCATCCCGCCGATCTTCGCGTCGTCGCTGCTGCTGCTGCCGACGACGATCGCGAACTTCTCGGCCGGCGGACAGGGGCCCGCCTGGCTTGGCGCGGTCACGGCCTACCTCGCGCACGGCCGGCCGCTCTACATGGTGCTCTACGTCGCCCTGATCCTGTTCTTCTCCTTCTTCTACACGGCGATCGTGTTCAATCCGACCGAGACGGCCGACAACCTGAAGAAGTATGGCGGCTTCATTCCCGGCATCCGTCCGGGCGAGCGCACCGCTGAATACATCGACTACGTGCTCACACGGATCACGGTCGTCGGCGCCATTTACATCGCGCTGGTGTGCGTGATTCCCGAGATCCTCATCTCCTACGCCGCCGTGCCATTCTACTTTGGCGGCACTTCTCTCCTGATCGTGGTGTCGGTTACGATGGACACCGTCGCGCAGGTGCAGGGCCATCTTTACGCCGCGCAGTACGAAGGCCTCATCAAGAAGGCCAAGCTCAGGGGAAAACGCAGATGAGGTTGGTGCTTCTCGGGCCCCCCGGCGCCGGCAAGGGCACGCAGGCCGAGCGCCTGGTCAAAAAGCACGGCATCATCCAGCTTTCCACTGGCGACATGCTGCGCGCCGCGGTGGCCGCGGGGACTCCCGTAGGACTGGAGGCGAAGGATCTCATCGCGAAGGGCGCGCTGGTGCCCGACGAGATCGTCGTCCGTATCGTCTCGGACCGGATCGAAGAGCCAGACGCGCGCAACGGCTTCATTCTCGACGGCTTTCCCCGGACCGTCAGCCAGGCTCAGGCGCTCGACGACCTGCTGGACGACAAGGACATGAAGCTCGACGCCGTCGTCGAACTGAAGGTTGACGACGGGGTGCTGATGTCGCGGGTCGAACGCCGCGCCGGCGAGCTCGCCGCCGCCGGAAAACCGGTGCGCAGCGACGACGCGCCGGAGGTGGTCCGCCGCCGCATCGACGACTACAACAACGTGACGAGCCAGCTGCGCCCGTTCTATCAGGAGAAGGGCCTGCACGCCGCAGTCGACGGCATGGCCTCGATCGAGGACGTCGCCGCCCAGATCGACGCGGAACTCGCCGCGGCGCGGTCGCCGGCGACCTGACGGAACGGCGCGGCGACGACCAGACGGACGCCGCGCGAGCCGTCGCTTGCGCGGAACGTGTTCTTAAGGGTTGACGAACAGCGCAAGACGGGCTACGCGCAACCCCTTCACCGAAAGCGCAACGTAGCGTGGGCTCTCAGGGGCCGCGGTGTCGTTCTGCTTTTTCAGCGTGCATGGGCCGGGCTCCACCGGACGCGCGCTTTTCTCCGACCCTTCCGGTCGGCTCAAATGGAGATGGCCCACGTGGCACGTATTGCTGGCGTCAACATTCCCACGAACAAGCGCGTGATCATCGCGCTTCAGTATATTCACGGCATCGGCGCCCAGAAGGCGACCGAGATCTGCGACAAGGTCTCGATCCCGGCCGAGCGGCGCGTCAATCAGCTGACGGACGCCGAGGTCATCCAGATCCGCGAGACGATCGACCGCGACTACATGGTCGAAGGCGATCTGCGCCGCGAAGTCGCGATGAACATCAAGCGCCTGATGGATCTCGGCTGCTACCGCGGCCTGCGCCATCGTCGCGGTTTGCCGGTCCACGGGCAGCGCACGCACACCAACGCCCGCACCCGCAAGGGCAAGGCGAAGCCGATCGCCGGCAAGAAGAAGTAAGACGTTTCAACCTGCGCGCCGCTCGTTTGGGCGGCGCCTTTTATCCCGAGCGCCTGGAACGACGGGCGCGCCCGAAGGATCGAGATCGATATGGCCAAGGAAGCCACCCGCGTTCGCCGGCGCGAGCGAAAGAACATCGCGTCGGGCGTCGCGCATGTGAACGCGACGTTCAACAACACGATGATCACCATCACCGACGCGCAGGGCAACACGGTGTCCTGGTCGTCGGCGGGCGCTCAGGGGTTCAAGGGTTCGCGTAAGTCGACCCCTTACGCTGCGCAGGTCGCCGCCGAGGACGCCGCCAAGAAGGCGGCCGAGCACGGCATGCGCACACTCGAGGTCGAGGTGAGGGGGCCGGGGTCCGGCCGCGAGTCGGCGCTGCGCGCGCTGCAGGCGGCGGGCTTCATGGTGACGTCGATCCGCGACGTGACGCCGATTCCGCACAACGGCTGCCGGCCGCGCAAGCGCCGCCGCGTCTGACGTCGCGTTTCGTTTCATGCGCCCGCGGGACGCCCGGGCGCATGTCCGTTCCGGGCCCCCGCGTTTGGCGGTGAGGCCCCCGCGTGGCGAGGGCGGCCCGCGGCTGACTAAGGATGCACTTCCGTGATCCAGAAAAACTGGCAAGACCTCATTAAGCCGAACAAGCTCGAGATCGCCGGCGGCGTCGACGGCAAGAGGATCGCGACGATGGTCGCCGGTCCGCTCGAGCGGGGCTTCGGCCTCACTCTCGGGAACGCCTTGCGCCGCGTCCTGCTGTCTTCGCTGCAGGGCGCGGCGGTCACCTCCGTCCATATCGACGGCGTGCTGCACGAGTTCTCCTCGATCCCAGGCGTCCGCGAGGACGTGACCGACATCGTCCTCAACATCAAGGACGTGGCGATCAAGATGCAGGGCGAAGGCCCGAAGCGGATGGTGCTGCGCAAGCAGGGCCCCGGTCAGGTCGTGGCGGGCGACATTCAGGTCGTCGGCGACGTCCAGATCCTGAACCCGGACCTGCCGCTCTGCACGCTCGACGACGGCGCCGAAATCCGCATGGAGTTCACGGTCGACACCGGCAAGGGCTACGTGCCGGCCGACCGCAACCGGCCCGAAGACGCGCCGATCGGCCTGATCCCGGTCGACAGCCTGTATTCGCCGGTCAAGAAGGTTTCCTACCGGGTCGAGAGCACCCGCGAGGGCCAGAATCTCGATTTCGACAAGCTCACGCTTTCGGTCGAGACCAACGGCTCGGTGACGCCGGAAGACGCGGTCGCCTACGCCGCGCGCATCCTGCAGGACCAGCTCGAAGTGTTCGTGAACTTCGAGGAGCCCAAGAAGGAAAGCGCGCCGTCGTCCATCCCGGAGCTCGCCTTCAACCCGGCGCTGCTCAAGAAGGTCGACGAGCTCGAGCTGTCGGTCCGTTCGGCCAACTGCCTCAAGAACGACAACATCGTCTACATCGGCGATCTGATCCAGAAGACCGAAGCCGAGATGCTCCGCACCCCGAACTTCGGCCGCAAGTCGCTGAACGAGATCAAGGAAGTGCTCGCTCAGATGGGCCTGCATCTCGGGATGGAGGTCGGCGGCTGGCCGCCGGACAACATCGACGAACTCGCCAAGCGCTTCGAAGAACACTACTGAGGTCGCGGACCTCGCGCCGCCCGAAAGCGGGCGCAGGTCTGAAGGAGACGACGACATGTCCATGCACGGCCGGCGGGGACGCCGCTTCAACCGTCTGCAGAGCCACCGTAAGGCGATGTTCGCCAACATGGCTCAGTCGCTGATCGAGCACGAGCAGATCGTGACTACGCTTCCCAAGGCGAAGGACCTGCGTCCGATCGTCGAGAAGCTGGTGACGCTCGCCCGCCGCGGCGACCTGCACTCCCGCCGCCTGGCGATCGCCGAGCTTCGCCACGTTCCGACGGTGCAGAAGCTCTTCGACGTGATCGCGCCGCGCTACAAGGAGCGTCCGGGCGGTTACCTCCGCATCCTCAAGGCGGGCTTCCGCCACGGCGACAACGCGCCGGTCGCGGTGATCGAGTTCGTCGACCGCGACGTCAACGCCAAGGGCGCCGTCGATCGCGCCCGCGCCGAGGCCGCCGAGGCGGCGTGACGTTTCGCCGTCATCGCTATGCTGACGAAGAGCGGCCGGCGACGGCCGCTTTTTCGTTTCGCTCGGACGAGCGGTCCGAAGCCTCAGCGACGCGACCACACGATCAGCAGCAGGCCGGCGACCGCGGTCGCCGCGCCGTAATAGGCCCACTGGATCTGGCTGATCATGAAGCTCTCTTTCGGCCACGCGATCCAGCCCAGTCCCTGGCCGGTCCAGAGCGCGCCGGCGGCGAAGACCAGAACCCCGATCACAAGAAGCAGCGTCTTCACGTGGGACCTCGCATCGTAAAGTTGGGATGGGCGTCGTCGTCGGTCCCCGATCGACCGCAGGGCGCGGGCTCGTCGTAGAGCTTTACCCTCGGAGCGTCCGATGCGGTCAAGCCGAAGCGT
This sequence comes from Hansschlegelia sp. KR7-227, assembly GCF_049446035.1. NCBI lineage: Bacteria > Pseudomonadati > Pseudomonadota > Alphaproteobacteria > Hyphomicrobiales > Methylopilaceae > Hansschlegelia > Hansschlegelia sp. KR7-227. Next base: position 1,593,366 of record NZ_JBMSEA010000001.1, on the reverse strand, counting down.
GACGACCTATATTGGGCTCACGTCCAGCCTGCAGGAGTCAGCCGTCATGCGTGTCGTCCCGAGCATCGTCCTGGCGCTCGCTGTCCTGGCGTCCGGATCGCCGGCCCGCGCCGAGGAGCGCCGGCCGCCCGAAACACGGCAGGAGATCAAGCTGTCCTTCGCGCCGGTCGTCGCGCGCGCCACGCCGGCCGTGGTCAACATCTACGCCACCCGCACGGAGAGCCGGCGGCGGAACCCTCTCTTTGACGATCCCTTCTTCCGGCAGTTCTTCGGCGACGGGGCGCAGCTCCCGCGCGACCGCGTGCAGCGCTCGCTCGGCTCGGGCGCGATCGTCGACGGGCAGGGCTATGTCGTCACCAACAACCATGTCGTCGAGGGCATGACCGAGGTCCGCGTGGCGCTCGCGGACAAGCGCGAATACGAGGCCAAGATCGTCCTGGTCGACAAGCGAACCGACCTCGCCGTGCTGAAGATCGGCGACGGCAAGGAGCGCTTCCCGTGGCTGCCCTTCGCCGATTCCGACGCGGTGCAGGTCGGCGATCTCGTGCTTGCGGTCGGCAACCCGTTCGGGGTCGGCCAGACGGTGACCTCCGGCATCGTCTCCGCGCTCGCGCGGACTCAGGTCGGCGTCGGCGACTTCCAGTCCTTCATCCAGACGGACGCGCCGATCAATCCCGGCAATTCCGGCGGCGCCCTGGTGGACCTCGACGGCAAGCTCGTCGGCATCAACACCGCGATCTTCTCCCAGACCGGCGGCTCGGTCGGAATCGGCTTCGCCATCCCTGCGCGTATGGTGCAGGTCGTGGTCTCTTCGGCGCGCGCAGGCTCGAAAACGGTGACCCGGCCGTGGTTCGGCGCGGACCTCCAGCCGGTGACGCCCGAGATCGCCGAGACGCTCGGGCTGAAACATCCCGGCGGCGCGCTGGTCGCGACCGTCGCCGAAGGATCGCCGGCGGCGCGCGGCGGCGTGGAGCCGGGCGACCTGATCACCGCCGTCGACGGCCGCCCGGTCGACGACGTCGAAGGCTTCTCGTTCCGCTTCGCGACCCAGCCGGTCGGCGGCTCCGCCACTGTGACGGTGCAGCGCCAGGGCCGGCCGCGGGACTTCAGCGTCGCCTTGGCCGCGGCCCCGGAAACGCCGGCGCGCGAGCAGCAGACGCTTGCGGGCGACTCGCCGTTCTCCGGCGTCGAGGTCGCGAATCTCTCCCCCGCGGTCGCCGAAGAGATGTCGCTGCCCCAGAGCATGAAGGGGGTGGTGGTCATGGCGACGCAGTCGGGGTCGGTCGCCGAGCGGTTGGGCTTTCAGCGAGGCGACGTGGTGCGCGCGGTGAACGACGCGCGCGTCTCGAACGTCCGGGATCTCGCGCGCGTCGCCTCGCGCCGGAGCGCCTACTGGAAGGTGACGATCGAGCGGGACGGCGAGACCGTGACGAGCGTGTTCTGAAGGCTACGGTCGGGCGGCGTCCGTAGAGCTGCGAATGCGGGCTGGGAGGCCCTCCGATGACCAACCTCTTCGAGGCCGCAGGGATGGCGCGCGAGGCGCCGCGGCCGCTTGCGGACCGCCTGCGGCCGCGCGCGCTCGACGAGGTGATCGGCCAGGAGCGGCTGCTCGGACCCGACGGCGCCCTCGGCCGGCTGGTCGCGGCCGGCTCGCTCGGCAGCCTGATCTTCTGGGGACCGCCGGGCACGGGCAAGACGACGGTCGGGCGCCTGCTCGCCGACGCGACGGACCTCGCCTTCGAGCCGATCTCGGCGATCTTCTCCGGCGTCGCCGACCTCAAGAAGGTGTTCGAAGCCGCCCGCGGCCGCCGGGCGATCGGCAAGGGGACGCTGCTGTTCGTCGACGAGATCCATCGCTTCAACAGGGCCCAGCAGGACAGCTTCCTGCCGGTGATGGAGGACGGCACGGTCACCCTGGTCGGCGCCACCACCGAGAATCCCTCCTTCGCGCTGAACGCGGCGCTCCTCTCGCGCGCGCGCGTGCTCGTGTTCCAGTCGCTCGACGCCGACGCGCTTGAGAAGTTGCTCGCGCGGGCCGAAGAGATCGAGGGTCGGGCGCTCCCGCTCGACGAGGAGGCCCGCGCGGCGCTGATCCGCATGGCGGACGGCGACGGCCGCGCGGCGCTCACGCTTGCGGAGGAGGTCTGGCGCGCCGCCCGCGCCGGCGAGATCTTCGACGCTGCGCGCGTGCAGGACGTCGTCCAGCGCCGCGCGCCGATCTACGACAAATCGGCGGACGGCCACTACAACCTGATCTCGGCCCTGCACAAATCGGTGCGCGGCTCCGACCCCGACGCCGCGCTCTACTGGTTTGCGCGCATGCTCGACGCGGGCGAAGACCCGCTGTTCCTGGCGCGGCGGCTGATCCGCATGGCGTCGGAGGATATCGGCCTCGCCGACCCGCAGGCGCTCACGCTCGCGATCGCCGCCCGCGACGCCTATGAGCAGCTCGGCACGCCGGAGGGGGAGCTCGCGCTTGCCGAATGCGTGGTGCATCTCGCGACCGCGCCGAAATCGAACGCGGTCTACGTCGCCTACAAGCGCGCCCGCGCGGCGGCCAAGGAGGGCGGCTCGCTCCCGCCTCCCAAGCACATCCTCAACGCGCCGACCAAGCTGATGAAGGCCGAAGGCTACGGCACGGGCTACGCCTACGACCACGACGCGCCCGAGGCGTTTTCGGGGCAGGATTACTTCCCCGAGGCGATCGGACGGCAGCGCTTCTATGATCCGCCGGACCGCGGCTTCGAGCGCGAGCTTCGAAAGCGGCTGGACTATTGGACGAAGCTGAGAGCGGAACGGTCATGATCCCGGTGCTTTTCGTCGCGCTCGGCGGCGCGCTCGGTTCGGTCGCGCGCTACGGCGTCAACGTCGCGACCATGCGCGCTTTCGGCCCGGGATTCCCCTGGGGGACGCTCACCGTCAACGTCGTCGGCGGCCTGGTCATGGGCCTGGTCGCAGCGGCCCTCGCCCTGAAGACGCAGGCTCCGATGGAGCTGAAACTGTTCCTGATGACCGGCGTGCTCGGCGGCTTCACCACCTTCTCGGCGTTTTCGCTCGACGCGATCGCTCTCTGGGAGCGCGGCGAAACCGGCCTTGCGGCGGCTTACGTCGCCGCTTCCGTGGGCCTCGCGCTCGGCGCGCTCGTCGCAGGGCTCGCGCTCGGGCGAGCGCTGGGCTAATCGAAGAGCCTAGCGCCCGGCCGTTTTCCGCGCGCACGAGAGTTTCAACATGGCGCAACGTACCCCCCGCGGCCCGAAGTCCGCCCCTGGCAAGGCCCGCCCTGGCGGCGTCTCGGCCGGCCGCAGGCCGGACGGCAAGCCGACCCGCGCCGCGACCCGGGCGGCCACGAACGCGGCGTTCCGCAAGCCGTCGTCCGATCCATTGGCCAAACCGGCGGCCAAGCCGGCGCCGCGGACGGCGGTCGAGAAAAGTCTCGCGATCGCCGCGAAGGTCCTTCCGGCGCTGCCGGGCAAGGCCGCCGGCGTGCAGTCGATCCCGGTCCGCGAGGCGGAGGAGGGGATGCGGCTGGACCGCTGGTTCAAGGAGCGCTTTCCGGCGCTCGCCTTCGGCCATCTGCAGAAGCTCTGCCGCACCGGACAGATCCGGGTGGACGGCGCGCGCGCCAAGACCGCGACGCGCCTCTCCGCCGGCATGACGATCCGGGTGCCGCCGTTGAAGGACGAGAGCGTCGAGGGCGAGGGCCCCGCCGCGCCCGCCGTCCGTCGCCCTGCGAAGGACGACCGGGACGCCCGCGAGCTGAAGGAGATGACGCTCTTCGAAGACCGCAACGTGCTGGTCCTGAACAAGCCGTTCGGCCTTGCCGTGCAGGGCGGCTCGGGAATGACGCGTCACGTCGACGGCATGCTGGCCGCGCTCACCGACCGTGACGGGCAGAAGCCGCGGCTCGTCCACCGCATCGACAAGGACACGGCCGGCGTGCTGGTGGTCGCGAAAACGCGGCTCGCGGCCTCAGAGCTCGCGCGAGCGTTCCGGTCCCGCTACGCCCGGAAGGTCTATTGGGCGCTCGTGCCGGGCGTGCCGCGCGTCAAGCAGGGGCGGATCTCGACCTATCTCGCCAAGGGCGAAGGGGAGGGGCCGGCGGGCGAGCGCATGATGGTCGCCGAGCATGGCGACGAGGGCGCCGCCCATGCCCTCACCTATTACGCGGTCGTCGACCAGGCCGGGCAGAAGCTGTCCTGGCTCTCGTTGAAGCCCGTGACCGGCCGCACTCACCAGTTGCGCGCCCACTGCGCCCATATCGGCCACCCGATCGTCGGCGACCCGAAATATTTCAACGTCGAGAACTGGGAGCTTCCGGGCGGCATCCAGAACCGCCTGCATCTGCTCGCGCGCCGGATGGTGCTGCCGCTGCCGAACGGCGACATGCTCGACGTATCCGCGCCGCTGCCGCCGCACATGGCGCAGTCCTGGAATCTGCTGGGCTTCGACGCCGAGCGCTACGACCCGATCGTCGACGCGCCCGAAGACTGAGCGCTGCGAGCTCAGTCCAATGTCGGCGGCTCGAAGAGGTCGGCGAGCACGCCCCCCTCGCGCACCAGGCGGGAGCGGCTCGGCGAATCATACGCCACGAGAAGGCTCTCCGGCGCCTCCGGCGCGAGCCGCACGAAGGTCGCGCCCTCGGCATGGTCGTCGCCTTCGCCGAACGGCAGGTCGAGCACGTGCTCGACGGCGTCCGCCGCGACCACGGACGAGGCCTGCGCGTCTAGGGCGCCGCGCCACCGGTAGAGTCGCACCGGGCCGTCGAGATCCATGGTCGGGCCTGCCAGGATGAGGAAGTCGGCGCCGTCCATCAGCAGCGACCGCACGCCGAGGCCGTCGAGATCGAGAAAGTGCTTTCTGACTTTTTGGTCGTCGGCGAAGGGCTTCAGTTTCAGGCGCCCGTCCTTCTTCGCCTTGAAGGCGACTTCGAGGATCGTCGCCCAGCCGCGCAGCACGGGGCCCCTCAGACCGAGAAACACGCGATCGCCCGCGACCGCCATGCCCTCGACGTCAAACCCGTTGTCCTTGGAGGGAATCTGCAGGAACGGCCCGAGATGCACGTCCGACGCGAGCAGCCGAGACAGCGGGTTGCCGCGGGTCGTCATCGAGAGAGCGCCGGCGCGGCGCTTGCGCCGTCCGCCATCGATCGCGGGCGCGGTCTTCGCAAGCGTGGGCACGCCTGGCCGATCGCTGGCGACCAGGGGGATGCGGCCGAGGAGGAATCGGTTGGCCTCGCGCCGGACGGTCGTAAGCGCCTCGAGCGCCGCTTCCGGATCGTCGTCGCCCTTCGGCTTCTTCCGCTTCAGGCTGTGCGAACCGACGATCCACAAGAAGCCGTCGGCGATCGCCATGCCCTCGACGTCGGCCTCCTCGTCGCGCTCTCCCGGAAAATCGAAGAAGTCGTGCAGATCGAAGCGGACATGGTCGCCATATCCCTCGATACGGCCGGTGGCGTCGCGACGCGCGGAGAGGCGCTCCAGCGAGGCGCCCTCGTCGGCTCCGATCCATAGGCATTCGCCGTCGCCCACGGCGACGACCGCGGAAACGTCCTCACGAAGGTCCGCCTCCGCGGACGGTCCGACGTCGTGAAACGCCAATGTCACGCGGCCGACGAGTTTCGCCTTGCGGCGCGCCTCCACGGCCTTAGAGAGGCGGCGATACTCAGCCGCCGTCACGCCAAGGCGGGCGATCGCCTCCGCCGGGTCCTGACCACGCTGCACGGCGTGCATCGCCGCCGCCGCGGCCCGCAGGGTAGGCAGGGCCCCTTCCGGGGCGTGGTCTTTGGACTCAACCGTCATCGCGCTCTCTCTTCATGTCGCAGGGGGATCTAGTGCCGCGCGCAGTCCCGGCGACGGCGCCGGCTTGTGCCCGGCCGATCCCGCGCGTAGGTCTGGCCTCGTTCCAACGGGAAGAGCGAAGGCGCGGATGAAGCTCGTCGTGTTCGACGTCGACGGCACGCTGGTCGACAGCCAGCACGCCATCGTGGCGGCGATGACCGCAGCCTACGTCAATCATGGGCTCGAACCGCCGAGCCGAACCGCGATCACCGGCGTGGTGGGGCTTTCGGTCGCCGAGGCGGTGGCCGAGTTGTCGCGACAGGCCCCAGGGCACCCGCGCGAGGCGATCGGCGAGGCCTTCAAGACGATTTTTCGCGAAAGCCACGCGCATGCGCCCGACGAGTCGGGGCTCTATGACGGCGCGGCGGACGTCATCTACAGGCTCTCCGCGCGCGACGACGTCATGCTCGCGCTCGCCACGGGGAACTCCCGCCGCGGGGTCGAGCGCTTCGTCGAGCGCTTCGGCTTCGAGGGGCGGTTCGTCGCCACGCAATGCGCCGACGACGCGCCGTCGAAGCCGCACCCGGCGATGCTGCTGCAGGCCTGCGCCGAAGCCGGCGTCCTCGCGCAGGATGCGGTCATGGTCGGCGACACGACCTTCGACATGCTGATGGCGCGCGCGGCCGGCGTCAGGGCGATCGGCGTCGACTGGGGCTACCATCCGCCGGAACGCCTGCTCGCGGCCGGGGCGGAGCGCGTGCTCGGGGGCTTCGGCGAATTGATGCCGGCCCTCGGACTGGCCGATCCCGCGGAGGCGATATGACCGACTCTCCGCGGCCGGGCGCGGCGTCGCTGCCGAAGCGCTTCTACGCGACCGTCGACATCGTCGAGCGCGACGGGCTGTTCGGGACCACGCTCGACGGGCGGCCCGTCCGGACGCCGGCCAAGGCGCTGCTTGGCGTGCCGACCCTGCCGCTGGCCGAGGCCGTGGCGCAGGAGTGGCGCGCGCAGGGCGACAGGATCGATCCCGCGACCATGCCGCTCACGCGGCTCGCGAACGCGGCGATAGACGGGGTCTCGCGCCAGCGTGACGCCGTCGCGGATGAGATCCTGAAATACGCCGGCAGCGATCTGGTGCTCTACCGCGCCGAAGGGCCGGCCCGGTTGGTCGCGCGCCAGTCCGTGCATTGGGATCCGGTGCTGGCCTTTGCGCGCGACGAGCTTTGCGCGCGTTTCGTCCTGGCCGAGGGCGTGATGTTCGTCGAGCAGTCCGCGGACGCGCTGGAGGCGGTGGGGCGGGCCATTCCGCGCGACGACGCCTTCGTGCTGGCGGGTCTCAGCACGATGACGACGCTGACCGGCTCGGCCCTGATCGCCCTCAAGGTTCTTCGCCGGCGCTGGACGGTGGAGGAGGCCTGGCGGGCGGCGCAGGTCGACGACGACTGGAACGCCGAACTCTGGGGCGCAGACTTCGAGGCCGAGGCGCGGACCGCCGCCCGCTGGCGGGAGATGGCGGCCGCGGCGGCGATGGCGATCGAGGCGGCCGAGCCGCGCTGATCGCCGCTTCGCCCGGCTGACGAATCGCGTCGGCCCGATGTGAGACGCCGCTCCGGCCCTGAAATGTTCATTTCGGGACGCATGCCGTCAGGCGGTCTTCGCCGTGGCGTTCGGACGGCTGGGCGCCGCGCGGCGCGCGCGCCCGCCCAGTTGCGCCGGGAGGGGGGTATTCCCCGACATAGTAAACAAAGTTAACCGCCTGGTATTCGTGGCGTCCTTCCTCACGCGGCCGTCAGATGTCGAGTATCCGTCTTCCTCGGGGCGCGAGCAGCGAATCAAACGGCTAGTGCGCGCCCAAAATTGAGATAAAATTTCTGGAGTTGAGAGCGCGCTCCTTTCCGGGAAGATGCTGTGTCAAATCCGGACATTTCTGTCATCATACCAACATACCGCCGACCGGCCGAGCTCGACGAGGCGCTTCGCAGCGTTCTGCGCCAGGACGGGGTCACGCTCGAACTGATCGTCGTGGACGACTCCGCCGAGGGTTCGGCGGAGTCGGTCGTCAATGCGCTTGGGGATCCCCGCATCTCCTATGTGCGTAACCGACCTCCCTCCGGCGGCCGACCGGCCGGGCCTCGCAATCTCGGAGCGAGCCTCGCGTCGGGGGAACTGGTCCATTTCATGGACGACGACGACCATGTGCCGGCCGGCCACTATGCCGAGGCGGCGGCGTTCTTCCGGGCGTCGCCCAATGTGGACGTGCTGTTCGGCCGCGTTCTTCCGTTCGGCGCCGACGAGGCGCAGGTCGCCGCGGAAGCCGCGTATTTTGCCGACGCGGCGCGGCGGGCCCGGCGGTGCGGGCGCCTGGGGCGGATCGCAGGTCGCTGGGCTTTCGCCGCCTCCATGCTGTTCCGGCCGGCCATGCTGGTGTGCGGCGCCGCTATCCTCCGACGCTCCTGCATCGCCGCGATCGACGGCTTCGACCTCGGACTGCCGCTCGTCGAGGACGTGGATTTCTATGCACGCGCGGTTCGCCGCTTCGACGTCCGCTTCGTCGACCGGCCGACCCTGCACTACCGCATCGCCCCGTCGATGATGCACGGGCCCGGCCGGCGGGACGCGATTGTGGCGAGCTACCGCCTGATGCACGCCCGCTACCGCAAGGAGCATGGCGTCGCGGATTTCTTCCTGCTGAAAACCTTCGCGAAAACGTGGGGAGCATGACGATGCTGACGGTTGAGACGATCACCGACGAGCGCAAGCTGGACCTGCTCGCACCCGAATGGGAGCAGCTTGACGCTTCGCTGTCGCCGCGCACGCCCTTCACCTCGCCGCTGTGGACCCGCGCCTGGTGGCGGAACTACCGCCGCGACGGATTCGTCCGCGACGATCTTCGGGTCTACGTGCTGCGCGACGCGAGCCGTCGGCTCGTCGCCGTCGCGCCCATGATGCTGACGCACCGGCCGGCGCGAGGGCCGTTCAGGGCGCGTGAACTGCAGTTCATCGGCGCCGACACCTACGTCACCGAACTCCGCGGCCCGATCTGCCGCCTGGAAGCGATGCCGGAGGTCGTCAAGACCCTCAGCGCGCATCTGGTGGGCGCCGCGCATGAGTGGGACTGGGTGCAGTGGCGCGGCCTGCGCAAGAGCGAGGAGCAGGACGACTGGCCGCGGCGCGCCGTCCCGCTGGAGCAATACGTCGAAACGCCGAACTATTATCTCCCGCTGCCGGAGACGTGGGACGCCTTCAAGGCGGGCCTCCCACGCAACATCAAGGAGTCCCTGCGCAAGTGCTACAATTCGATGGCGCGCGACGGCCACGCCTTCGAGATCCGCGTCGTCGAAGACCCCGCGGAGGCCGGCCGCGCGCTGGAGCGCTTCCTGGAGCTGCACCGCGGCCGGGCGGAAGCTGACGCCGCCGTTCAGCACCTCGACGTCTTCGCGCAGGACAACGGCCGCCGCTTCCTCTTCGACTACGGTCAGGCGATGGCGGAGGCCGGAAACCTCAGGATCTTCCAGATGCTGGTCGCGGGTCAGGTCGTGGCGACGCGGATCGGCTTCGTCCTCGGGGACGAGATCTATCTCTATTATTCCGGCTACGAGCCCGAATGGGGCCGCTACAGCGTCATGACGACGGTGGTGGCGGAAGCGATCCAGTGGGCGATCGGCAAGGGCTTCAGGATCCTCAACCTGTCCACGGGGACGGACGTCTCGAAGACGCGCTGGCGCCCGGAGCGCGTGCTGTATGCGGGCGGCTTCCAGCGCTCGACGGCGTTTTCCAGCCGGCTGGCGTTCTCGCTGGTGGACGCCTCGCGGAGACGGCGCGGCTGACCGCTTGACGCCGGTCGAAGCAAGCCGGCGCGCGCTGCGGCGCGCCGTGAGACGTGGCGCGACCGTCACAGCGGCGATCTTTCTCATGCGTGTGACGATGGGGGAATTGCGTCCTGCGCGCGCCGTCGCCGATTGAGACTGGTCGCTTCAGCCATGGATTCGGAAGGCCCGCCTCGTGTTCAGGAAGCTCGTCCCTGCGGCGCTCATCGCGCTTCCGCTTGCCGCCTGCGCCGCTACGCCTGGCATCCTGTCTCCGGGCGAACCCGCGCATATCAGCAAAGTGCAGGTCTCGCTGGCGCCCAATGTCTCGGCTCCGGGCTTCGCCGAGAGCGTGCAGGCCAAAACCCTTCAGTACGCTGCCCGCTTTCAGCGCGCTGGCGCACCGAAAGAGCTGCGCATCGTCGTCGAGCGGCACACCTATAAAAATCCGGCGCTGGCGCTTCTGGTTGGCGACGCCAACCATGTCGGCGGCCGGGTCGCCGTGATCGACGTCGCGTCCGGGCGAGTTCAGGACGAAGTCGAGGCCGCATGGAGCGACAACCACAGTGGCGGCGTCGTGGGATTGATTGTCTCGGCGGCTCAGGAAAAGCAGCGAGTGGACGACCGGCTGGCCGACGGGCTCGCCAAGATCGCGCTGAGGCTCGCCTTAGGAAGCGCCATCGTGGATCCCGTGCTCTTTCGGGACGATCCGATCATCTATATGCCGCCGGTCAAGCGTGTGCCTCAGAGGCCGGCGGAAGAGTCCATATCTGCGGCGAAGCAAGCTCCGGCGAGGGTTGCGGCGAACCGCTGAGCTGCAAGTGGTCGACGAGGGGGAACGGGCCTCCCGCGCCGCGCACGCCCTTCGTCGGCGTTGCGGCGCCGCATAGGGCGCGATAGGGCTCACGCACACATGCGACGAGACCCGAAGGCGGCGTAGGCGATGAAGGACGTTCTGGCGGAACTCGAGCAGCGGCGCGCGACCGCGCGGCTCGGCGGCGGCGAGAAGCGCATCGCCGCCCAGCACGCGCGGGGCAAGCTCACGGCGCGCGAGCGGCTCGAGATCTTCCTCGATCCCGGCTCTTTCGAAGAATACGACATGTTCGTCGAGCATCGCTCGAACGATTTCGGCATGGAGAAGCAGAAGATCCCCGGCGACGGCGTCGTCACCGGCTGGGGCACGGTCAACGGCCGCAAGGTCTTCGTGTTCGCGAAGGACTTCACGGTGTTCGGCGGCTCGCTGTCGGAGGCGCACGCCCAGAAGATCATCAAGATCCAGGACATGGCGATCCGCAACCGCGCGCCGGTCATTGGGCTGTTCGACGCCGGCGGCGCGCGCATCCAGGAGGGCGTGGCGGCGCTGGGCGGCTATGGCGAGGTGTTCCAGCGCAACGTGCTGGCGTCTGGCGTCATCCCGCAGATCTCGGTGATCATGGGTCCCTGCGCGGGCGGCGACGTCTATTCGCCGGCGATGACAGACTTCATCTTCATGGTGCGCGACCGCTCCTACATGTTCGTCACCGGCCCGGACGTCGTGAAGACCGTCACCAACGAGACGGTGACGGCGGAGGAGCTCGGCGGCGCCAAGGTCCACACCACCAAATCCTCGATCGCCGACGGCGCCTATGACAACGACGTCGACGCCCTGGTCGACATGCGCCGGCTGATGGACTTCCTGCCAGGAAACAACATCGAGGGCGTGCCGGAATGGCCGTCCTTCGACGACGCCGAGCGCGACGATTTCTCGCTCGACACGATCATCCCGGACAACCCGAACAAGCCCTACGACATCAAGGAGCTGATCCTGAAGACGGTCGACGAGGGCGACTTCTTCGAGATCCAGGCGGCCTACGCGCGGAACATCGTCACGGGCTTCGGGCGGATGGAGGGCCGCACCGTCGGCTTCGTCGCGAACCAGCCGATGGTGCTCGCCGGCGTGCTGGATTCGGACGCCAGCCGGAAGGCCGCGCGCTTCGTGCGGTTCTGCGACTGCTTCGAGATCCCGATCGTCACCTTCGTCGACGTGCCGGGATTCCTGCCGGGAACCGCCCAGGAATATGGCGGCCTCATCAAGCATGGCGCGAAGCTGCTGTTCGCCTATGCCGAGGCGACCGTGCCCAAGGTCACCGTCATCACCCGCAAGGCCTTCGGCGGCGCCTATGACGTCATGGCGTCGAAACACCTGCGCGGCGACGTGAACTACGCCTGGCCGACGGCGCAGATCGCGGTGATGGGCGCCAAGGGCGCGGTGGAGATCATCTTCCGCGGCGCGGACGCGGACGGCATCGCGGCGAAGACCAAGGAGTATGAGGACCACTTCATGTCGCCCTTCATCGCGGCCGAGCGCGGCTACATCGACGAGGTCATTCACCCGCGCTCGACCCGCCGCCGCGTCGCGCGCGCGCTCGCCATGCTCAGGGGCAAGCGGCTGGAGAACCCCTGGAAGAAGCACGACAACATTCCGCTCTGACCGCAGGCTTCCGATCGCAGCGGTTTAAGCGCGAGCGGGGCGCGCGGACGCATCGGGCCGCCTTGGCGGGCGCGCGCCGCATCTATGAGCTTTCGGCGCCGCACAATTCCGGCTATTCCCTTCGTCACGGGATCGTCATGACGCGCGGGGATGGGGCCTCACGCGTCGCCGGGATTTGTTGATGCGCATCCTAGTCGTCTCCATCGGGACTTACGGCGACGTCCTGCCCTTCATCGGCCTCGCCGCGGAGCTCACCAAGCGCGGTCACGACGTGACGATGTCGACCGCCGCGACCTTCGAGATCGCCGTTCGTCGCGCCGGCGTCGCCTTCGAGCCGCTGATGTCGGCCGAAGATTATGAGGGTCTGTTCGAGCATCCCGATTTCTGGCGCCCGTTCCGCGGCGGGCGGCGCCTGTTCTCGTCGATCGCGGCGTTCTTCAAACCGACCTACGACTTCATCGCCGAGCGCGACCGCGCGGGCGAAACGCTGGTGCTGGCGTCCAGCCTCGCGCTCGGCGCGCGGGTCGCGGAGGAGGCGCTGGGCGTCCCCACCGTCACCGTGCACCTGACCCCCATCATGTTCGCGAGCCGGTACGAGCCGACCCGCGTGCCCTATATGCGCGTCCCCGCCTGGCTGCCGAAATGGCTCAAGTGGAAGCTGCAGACGGGGCTCTACAGCTCGTTCATCGCCAAGCTTTTGCTGGCCGATCTCAACGCGTTCCGCGCGACGGTCGGCCTGAAGCGGCTGAAGAAGATCCGCAAATGGTGGCACGCCCGCGCGGGCGTGCTGCTGCTTGCGCCGCACTGGTTCGCGCCGGCGCAGCCCGACTGGCCGAAGCGCGTGCGCCAGCTCGGATTCCCCCGCGCCGACCAGTTCGGGGCCCGCTTCGGCCAGCTTGATGAACCTCTGCGCGCCTTCCTCGACGCGGGGGAGCCGCCGATCGCCGTGACCTTCGGCTCCGCCCGTTTCGGCTCGACCAAGCTCTACCGCGCCGCGATCGAGGCCTGCGCCCGCATCGGTAGGCGCTGCCTCGTGCTGTCCCACCAGCCGCTCAATCTGCCGCCGGACCTCGCGAGCATCGCCTTCGCCGCGCAATACGCGCCGCTCGGAGACGTGCTGCCGCGCTGTTCGGCTTTGGTCCATCACGGCGGCGTCGGCACCACCGCGCTCGCCTTCGGCGCCGGCGTTCCGCAACTGATCGTGCCGATGGCGTTCGACCAGTTCGACCACGCCGAGCGCGTCCGGCGGCTCGGCTGCGGCGACACGCTGCCGCGCCGCAGGTTCTCGGCCGATCGCGCGGCCGCGACGCTTGGACGGCTGATCGCCTCCGGTGAGGTCGCGAAACGCTGCGCCGAGGCCGCCGCCGCCTGCAAGGGCGTGGACGCGATCGGCGAGGCCTGCGACCTGCTCGAAGCCGAATTCTGCAACCTTTCGGCGCCGCGCCGGGCCGCCGGGTGCGTCTGACTCCGCGGGACTCTGCGCCCTTCGGAGAGTGGACGGCCGCCCGCGGGCGCCCTTAAACATCCACGCAGCTCAAGCGTCCCCTGCGGGACGGCGTTCCCGTCCGGGGGTCTCCTTCGCCATGTTCAAGAAAATCCTGATCGCCAACCGCGGCGAGATCGCCTGCCGCGTGATCAAGACGGCCCGGCGGATGGGGATCAAGACGGTCGCGGTGTTCTCCGAGGCGGACAAGGACGCGCTGCATGTCGAGATGGCCGACGAGGCGGTGCTGATCGGGCCGCCGCCGGCGGCGCAGTCCTACCTCGTGATCGACAACATCATCAGAGCCGCCAAGGAGACGGGCGCCGAGGCCATCCACCCGGGCTACGGCTTCCTGTCGGAGCGGGCCGCCTTCGCCGAGGCGCTGCAGGCGAACGGCATCGTCTTCATCGGCCCGAACCCCGGCGCGATCGAGGCGATGGGCGACAAGATCGAGTCGAAGAAGGCGGCCGCCAAGGCCAATGTCTCGACGGTCCCGGGCAATCTCGGCGTGATCGAGGACGTCCAGGAGGCGGTCAAGATCGCCGGCGAGATCGGCTACCCCGTGATGATCAAGGCGTCGGCGGGCGGCGGCGGCAAGGGCATGCGCATCGCTTATTCCGAACAGGAGGTGGCGGAAGGCTTCCGGGCGTCGAAGTCCGAAGCGAAGTCGTCCTTCGGCGACGATCGCGTGTTCATCGAGAAGTTCATCGAGAATCCGCGCCACATCGAGATCCAGATCCTCGGGGACAAGCACGGCAACATCATCTATCTCGGCGAGCGCGAATGCTCGATCCAGAGGCGCAACCAGAAGGTCGTCGAGGAGGCGCCGTCGCCGCTGCTCGACGAGGCGACGCGCCGGGCGATGGGCGAGCAGTCGGTCGCGCTGGCGAGAGCGGTGAATTACGATTCCGCCGGCACGGTCGAATTCGTCGCCGGACAGGACAAGTCGTTCTACTTCCTCGAAATGAATACGCGCCTGCAGGTCGAACATCCGGTCACCGAGCTGGTCACCGGCATCGACCTCGTCGAGCAGATGATCCGCGTCGCGGCAGGCGAAGAGCTCAAGATCAGGCAGTCGGACGTCAAGCTCACCGGCTGGGCGGTCGAGAGCCGCATCTACGCCGAGGACCCGTACCGCAATTTCCTGCCCTCCATCGGCCGGCTGACCGCCTATCGCCCGCCCGCCGAAACGGTCGAGGGTGGGATCACGGTGCGCAACGACACCGGCGTCACCGAAGGCGGCGAGATCTCGCTGCATTACGACCCGATGATCGCCAAGCTCGTCACGCACGGCCCGGACCGCCTCGCGGCGATCGAAGCTCAGGGCCAGGCGCTCGACGCGTTCGGGATCGAGGGCATCCAGCACAACATCCCGTTCCTCACCGCCCTGATGGAGCATCCGCGCTGGCGGGAGGGGAACCTCTCGACCGGCTTCATCGCGGAAGAGTTCCCGGACGGCTTCGCCCCGCGCAAGCCGGACGGCGAGATCGAGGAGACGCTGGTCGCGGTCGCCGCCCAGATCGATTCGATGGTCATGGAGCGCCGCCGCATGATCTCGCATCAGCTGCGCAAGGGCGCCGCCACCAAGGAGCGCCTGCGCACCGTTCTGCTGGACGGCGCGCCGACGCGCGTCGAGACCTCGGCGGAGGGCGACGCGGTTCTGGTGAGGGTGCTGGACGAGACGGGCGGCGAGGCCACGTTGCGCCGCGTCATCACGAACTGGCGGCCCGGCCAGCCGGTCTGGACGGGCGAGATCGACGGCCGCCGCGTCTCGGTGCAGGTGCGCAAGCGCGCGGACGCCTACGGCTACGACCTCGCCCATCGCGGCGTCGCGGTCTACGCCCGCGTCCACGGTGCGCGCATCGCCGAGCTCTTCGCGATGATGCCGGAGAAGACGATCGCCGACACGTCGAAGCAGCTGCTCTGCCCGATGCCGGGCCTCGTGGTCTCGATCGCGGTCGAGGAGGGCCAGGAGGTCAAGTCCGGCGAGACGCTGGCGGTGGTCGAGGCGATGAAGATGGAGAACGTGCTGCGCGCCGAACGCGACGGCGTGGTCTCCAAGGTCCACGTCAAGGCCGGCGACAGCCTCGCGGTCGACGCGGTGATCCTCGAGTTCGCCTGAGCGGCTTGCCGGCTTCGCGCCAGCGCCCATCTCCAGCCTCATGGCTGACCGCATCGAACGCATCGCAATCGCCGGCCGCGTGCAGGGCGTGTTTTATCGCAAATGGGCGCAGAGCACCGCGACGTCGCTCGGTCTGCGCGGCTGGGTGCGCAACCTGTCGGACGGCGGCGTCGAGGCGCTCGTCGGCGGCCCGAAAGAGCGGATAGACGCGTTCGCCGAGGCCTGTCGCGCCGGACCGCCGCACGCGGAGGTGACGTCGGTCGAGCGATCGATCGCAGATCCGGCCGATCTGCCGGAAGTCCAAGGCGTGGAGATCGCTGACGACGGGTGAGAGGGGCGACGGCGGCCGGCGCCAAACCCCGGCGGCCGATCAGGCTTGTGCGACGAGACTGGGCTGCGGCGCGTGCGCCGGCGCGGCCCCGAAAATCTCTTCGAAGCTCGCCCTCAGCGCCATGTCGACCTCGTCCATGGTGACGATCCGGCCGAGGTCGACGAGGCTCGTCACGCCGTGATCGCGCACGCCGCAGGGGACGATCCCCGCGTAGTGCGACAGGTCGGGCTCGACGTTGAGACTGACGCCGTGCAGCGTCACCCAGCGCTTCACGCGCACCCCGATAGCCGCGATCTTGTCCTCCGCGCCGCGGCCGCGCTCCGGCCGACGCACCCAGACGCCGACGCGGTCCTCGCGGCGCTCGCCGGCGACGCCGAATCGGTCGAGCGTCGCGATCAGCCAGGCCTCCAGCGCGGCGACATAGGCCCGCAGGTCCGGCTTGCGGCGCTTCAGATCGAGCATGACATAGGCGATGCGCTGGCCAGGCCCGTGATAGGTGTATTGCCCGCCGCGGCCGGTCGCGAACACCGGCAGCCGGGCGGGCTCGACGAGATCGGCGGCGTTCGCGCTGGTGCCCGCCGTGTAGAGCGGCGGATGTTCCAGCAGCCAGACGAGTTCGGGCGCATGACCGTCCGCGATGTCGGCCGCGCGCGCCTCCATCGCGGCCACGGCGGCCTCGTAGCCCACCGGCGCGTCGGACACGCGCCACTCCACCGGGGGATGGCCGGGCGCAAGCGTCAGCAGAGGCTCGATCTGGTCGCGGCGGAGCCCGGGCGGCGGATCAATCATGCCTTAACCATACGCGTGGCAGCGTGAGGGGGACGGCGCGGCTCGGCCGCGCCGGTGGAGACGTGGTTGAAGTGCGCCCGATCGACAAGGTCAACGTCGAGCTTTCCGTGGTCCTCGGCGCCACCGTCATGCCGGTGCACCAGCTGCTGCGCATGGGCCGCGGGGCGGTGATCGAGCTTGGCGCGACCGAGAACGACTTCGTGACGCTGTTCGCCAACGACCATGCCGTCGCGCATGGCGTGGTCGTCGTCAACGGCGACCGCATCGGCGTCGAAATCACGTCCCTTTTGCTTCGATCGCAAGACGCGCGGACCGAAAGGGTGGTCGGCGGCGCCGAAATCGCCGTGGCGGTCTGACGACGGCTCCGGAACGCGCTTGGCATGACGATGTCGATTTGCTATCAGCACGCCGCCGCGGTCGTGGCGGAACTGGTAGACGCGCAGCGTTGAGGTCGCTGTGGGGCAACCCGTGGAAGTTCGAGTCTTCTCGACCGCACCAGCGCTCATTCGCTGAGCGATCGCAGGAATTTGGCGTTTGATCTCGCGTCACCCCGTGACGTAGGACCGACCCGGTCTCCTGGACCTCCGATCGACGAAACGGCCCGCCTCGTGCGGGCCGTTTTCGTTTCGCTCGACCGGTTCGGGGCGGTCGGCGGCTCCGCCAAGCCGCAAAGGCGCCTTCATTTCTCAGTCTCCGCGCTGACGTCCAACCCGCGGGCGCTGCAGCGTCGGGTGCGAAGGCCGTTCGCTTTCACCGCCGGCCGCTGCGAATCGTTCCCTACGGACCGACCGTCGACGGAACGACTCCGCGCGCGCGCAGGTTTAGAGTTCGGATGAGCGCAGGCGATGTTTGGAACGTGGATCAATCAAGCTTTCCCCCTGTGGTGGCGGTTCCTGCACGCGATGAAGAGGAACGGCTGCCATATCTTATCGCGGCGCTTGGGGCTCAGCGGCCGGACGGCATGTTCCGTCAACCCCTGCCAGTCGTCCTCCTTCTGAGCAACTGCCGCGATCGATCCCGTGAGGTGGCGCGCAACGCGGCGGCGCGCTTTCCGTCGATCGCCCTAACGCTGCTCGAGATCGAACTGGCGCCCGAAGCGGCTCATGCTGGCGGCGCGCGCAGCTTGGCGATGAATGCCGCGTCCTACCTCGCGCCGACGGGCGGCGTGATTCTCACCACGGACGCCGACGCCATTCCCAGTCCGAGCTGGATCGCCGAGAACCTGCGCGCCGTGGCCGCGGGCGCCGATCTCGTCGGCGGCAGGCTGATCGGCGACCCCGCCGAGGAGGCCGAACTAGACCCCGGCGTGATACGCCGGGCCCGAGCCGTATGCCGCTACCATGATCTCTGCGACGAACTCGCCGCCCTCATCGACCCGCTTCCATACGACCCCTGGCCGCGTCATCACGACCATACCGGCGGCAGCCTCGCGGTCAGGGCGGACGTGTATCGCGCTCTCGGCGGCATGGAGCCCGTGCCTTTCCGCGAGGATCTGCGTTTCGTCGCCAAGGCGCGGGCGGCCGGCTATCGGCTGCGCCACCCGACTGCGGTGGAGATCGTGGTCTCGGCCCGCCTCGACGGCCGCGCCAGCGGCGGCATGGCCGATTGCCTCAAGCGCTGGCGGAGCGACGAGGCCGAAGCGCGGCCCTTGCTCGTCGAGGCGCCCGAGTCGGTCGAGGCGAGACTGTGGCTCCGCCACGCGATCCGCGGGTTCCGCGCATCGCCCGGCGAGGAGGAGATCCGGCCACGGGGCGCGCCGCCGCCATGGCAGGAAGCGACCTCGATGAGGTGGTCCCCGACGGCGTTGATCGAGCGGTACGCGGCCGACGATCCCGACGCTCCGGGGATCGTGCCGGCGTCGGTCGCCATCGAGATAGTCTCGAGGAGGATCGAGGAATTGAAGGCCGATGCCAATGCTGCGTGACGCTCCGGACGAGGACAAGCTCTCGGTCCTGACGGCCGCGGTGGCGGCCGACGCCGCTTCGCGCGACGAGGACGGCGCGTTTCCGAGGCGGGCCTTCGACGAGCTCACGGCATGCGGGGTGGTCGCGGAGCCGCCGCTTGCGGCCCGCGAGACGCGCATCCTGCTGCAGTTGCTCGCCGCCGTCGGCCGGGGCGACCTGAACGTCGGTCGCATCTTCGAGGGGCATGTCAACGCGCTGCTCTTGATCGAGCTGTACGGCGACGACGCGCAGCGCGCGGCCTATCGCCGGGCGGCCGAGGACGGGGCCCTGTTCGGGGTCTGGAACACCGACGCGCCGGGCGATCCGCTCCGGATCGAGGATGGTCGGCTCCAAGGCAAGAAGAACTTCGCCTCGGGCGTCGACGGATTGTCCTACGCCATCGTCACCGTGGCGGAGCAGGGGCGCCGCCAGATGATCGTGGCGCCGACCGCCGGTCTGCGGGTCGACCGCTCCTGGTGGCGGCCTCTCGGGATGCGCGCGTCGGGCAGCCATATCGCCGACTTCACGGGACTGGCGATCCAGCCGGACTGGGCGCTCGGCAAAGGCGACGATTATCTCGCCCCACCCTGGTTCTCGGCTGGGGCCGCGCGGTTCCTGGCCGTTCAGGTCGGCGGCGCGCACGCCGTGATGGACGCCGCCGTCGAGCATCTCCGGAGGACGAAGCGGGCCGCCGATCCGCATCAGGCGGCGCGGCTCGCGCGTATGGGGACGGCGGTGGAGACCGGCTATCTCTGGCTGGGGCGCATGGCGGACGCCTGGGCGACCGCCCGCGCGCCGGACGACGACGCGGCGCTGCGCGCGACCGTCGACGGCGGGCGCGTGGCCGTGGAGCGCGCCGCGCTTGACGTGCTGGAAGAGGCGGAGCGCGCGGTGGGCGCGGCGGGGTTCATCGCGCCGCATCGGCTCGAACGGCTGCTGCGCGACCTGCGCACCTATCTCAGGCAGCCGAACCCGGACGGAGCCGCCGGCGGGTTCGGAGCCGCGATCGCCAGCGGCGAGTGGGAGCCCGGTCTCGCCTTGCGACGCCGCTCTCGATGATCGCGGCGGCCGAGGCCGCGCGAGGGGTGTCGGCCGCGCTCGTCGTCGCGCCGCATCCCGACGACGAGTCGCTCGGCTGCGGCGGTCTGATGGCCGCGCTCGTGCGCCGGGGCGCCCGAGTGCACGTCGTCTTCGTGACCGACGGCGGCGCCTCGCACCCGAACTCGCGGAGCTGGCCGCGCGAGAGGCTCGCTTCGCACCGCGCGGAGGAGGCGAGGGAAGCGCTGCGCAGGCTGGGGGCCGATCCGGCGCAGTCGAGCTTTCTCGGCCTGCCGGACGCCGGCATGCCAAAGGCCGGAACGCCGGAGCGCGAGGCGGCCCTGACGGCGCTGACGGCCATCGTCGAATGGCTGCGGCCGGATCTCGTGCTGACGCCCTGGCGGCGCGATCCCCATCGTGACCATCGCGATTCCTGGGCGCTCGCCCGCGACGCGCTGCAGGCTGCCGGCCAGGAGCCGAAAATCTTGGAATACGCAGTCTGGCTGGACGAGATCGGGGCTCCCGAAGACCGGCCGCGCACCGGGGAGGCCGAGCGCGTGGAGATCGACGTCTCCGAGACGCGGGCGGCGAAGCGGGCAGCCGTGGAGGCCCACCGCACGCAGATCGAAGGCGTGATCCGCGACGACCCCGACGCCTTCCAGCTCAGCCCTCATACGATCGAGCGTCTGACGGGCGCCTGCGAGGTCTACTGGCGGCCTTGCGCCGCGACCTGATCAACCCCGACGGTTTCGAGGCGAAGATCCGGTCCGACGGGGATCCCTGGGACCCACGTGGCCGTGCCGGCCGTTCGCCGTCCCGATCCTTCCCCGCATGGTTGCCGCGCCGCACCTAAAGACCTACACCCCGCCCACGACGTTCTTCCTCGAACATGCCTGAGCCGCCGAGGGCGCGATGACCGCTGACGCCGACACGCGCCATACGAAGCCCGAGGCGGACGCCGGCATCCGCGACGAGGACGGACGCCTGCTCGCGAGTTTC
Source organism: Hansschlegelia sp. KR7-227 (assembly GCF_049446035.1). Taxonomy (NCBI): domain Bacteria; kingdom Pseudomonadati; phylum Pseudomonadota; class Alphaproteobacteria; order Hyphomicrobiales; family Methylopilaceae; genus Hansschlegelia; species Hansschlegelia sp. KR7-227. The sequence continues at coordinate 1,572,608 of NZ_JBMSEA010000001.1, read as the reverse complement.
GTGGAGGGGGTGGCCGAGGCGATCGGCGCGAACGACACCGCGCGGGTGCGCGAGCTCGCCGGCGACCTCCACGAATCCGACGTCGGCGACCTGATCGAGACCCTTCAGGCCGACGATCGGCCGAAGCTCATCGAGCTGCTCGGCGTCCATTTCGACTTCACGGCGCTGACCGAGGTCGATCAGACCGTCCGCACGCAGCTTCTCGAGGAGCTGCCCCCGGAGACCGTGGCCGAAGGCGTCCGGGACATCGATTCCGACGACGCCGTCTACATCCTCGAGGACCTGGACGAAGCCGACCGCGCCGCGATCCTGGCGCAGCTGCCGGCGCTCGACCGCGTCGCCCTGACGCGCAGCCTCGACTATCCGGAAGAGTCGGCCGGCCGCCGCATGCAGACGGAGTTCGTCGCGGCGCCGCCGTTCTGGACCGTCGGACATACGATCGACTACCTCGCCGACGCTGAAGGCCTGCCCGAGACCTTTTACGAGATCTTCGTCGTCGATCCCGCCCACAAGCTGCTGGGCTCGGTGCCGCTTGACCGGCTGCTACGGACCCGGCGCAGCACGCAGATCTCGGACATCCTCGAGGAGGATCCGCGCACCATCCGCGCGACCGACGACCAGGAGGACGCCGCACGCGTCTTCGAACGCTACAATCTCGTCTCCGCCGCCGTCGTCGACGACGGCGGCCGGCTGGTCGGCGTCCTCATGGTCGACGACATCGTCGACGTCATCGAGGAGGAGGCCGACGAGGACCTGCGCGCCCTCGGCGGCGTCACCGGCGACGAGGAAATCTCCGACACCGTCTTCTACACCGCCAAGAGCCGCATCCCCTGGCTGCTCATCAATCTGTGCACCGCCGTGTTTTCGGCGAGCGTGATCGGGCTGTTCGAGGCGACCATCGAGCAGATGGTGGCGCTCGCCGTGCTGATGCCGATCGTGGCCTCCATGGGCGGCAACGCCGGCACGCAGACCATGACGGTCGCCGTGCGCGCGCTCGCGACGCGCGACATCGGCGGCCACAACGCCCGCCGTCTGGTCGGCCGCGAGACCCTGGTCGGCCTCGCCAACGGCGTCATCCTCGCGGCCTTGATCGGATGCGCCGCCAGCGCGTGGTTCGGCAACCTGCAGCTCGGAGCGATCATCGCGACCGCCATGGTCGTCAACCTGGTCTGCGCCGGCCTGTTCGGCATCCTGATCCCGCTCGGCCTCGATCGGCTGAAGGCCGACCCTGCGGTCGCCTCGGGCGTGTTCCTCACGACCGTCACCGACACCGTCGGCTTCTTCAGCTTTCTCGGGCTTGCGACCTGGTGGTTCGGCCTCGGACTGGGCGCGTGAGCGCGGCTCGGTAGGACATGGTGAGCGGATCGTTAACGATTTGGCCACGTTTCTCGCTTTAACGTGCCGGCGTCATCACCGTCATCTCGAAGAGGAGCAGCGCCATGATCGAACCGATGGTCGCGCGCCTTGTCGGCTGCGTCGTCTTCGCCGGGCTACTCGGGACCCTCGTCGTCGCCATCGACGAACCCCGGCAGCGCCAGCGTTCGGACGTCGTGGCCGCGGTCGAAATGCAGCATCGCGTGCAGGACTCTATCACGCGTCCGTGAAGGGCGCGTCGTCGCCTCTCGGCTTAGAGTGCGCGCGTTGAGGAGACATCGGGGCTGATGGGTCGAACCGGGGGATGCGCCGCGCGCCTGCGCGCCTGCTGCGCCGCTGTCGCGCTGCTCGGCGGGTTCGCCCTGTCGGCATGCTCGTCGGTGGCGGGCGACGTGGACGTGGAGCGAACCGCGCTCAGGACCACGATCGACACCCAGGTGGGCACGGTGTCGCCCCTGTTCGGCGGCGTCACCACGCCGGACGATCACGCCATCAAGGGCGTCGACGTCTCAAAGTTCCAGGGAACGGTCGACTGGGCCTCCGTGCGCGCGGCCGGCACGTCGTTCGCGTATATCAAGGCGACCGAGGGCGGCGACCGCGTCGACGACCGCTTCGCCGAGAACTGGGCGGCCGCCAAGGCGGCGGGCGTCCCGCGCGGCGCGTACCACTTCTACTATTTCTGCCGCACCGGGGCGGAGCAGGCCGCCTGGTTCATCCGGAACGTGCCGGTCGATCCGCAGGCGCTCCCCGTCGTGCTCGACATGGAGTGGAATCACCTGTCGCCGAGCTGCAAGCGGCGTCCGCCGGCGGACGAGGTCCATCGCGAGATGTCGGTCTTCCTGCGGATGATCGAGAAGCACTACGGCAAGCGTCCGGCGATCTACTCCAGCGTCGACTTCCACCGCGACCGACTGGTCGGGGCCTTCCCGGGCTACCACTTCTGGCTCCGGAGCGTCGCCGGTCATCCCAGTCTGAAGTACGACGCTTCCCGCTCGTTCTCGATCTGGCAACACACGGCGACAGGTCGGGTCGCGGGCGTGACCGGCAACGTCGACCAGAACGTGTTCGTCGGCGACGTCGCCAGCTGGCGCCGGTTCGCCTCCACCGGCCGCTGATCATTCATCCACGCGCCGACACCCGGCCGCCCTCGCGGGCGTAGCGCGCCGTCTCGTCGGATGCCTGCCTCAGTCCCGAGGCGCGACGGACGCCGGTCGATCGCCCGGCTCGACCTTCCGAAGCGCCGGCAGCCGGCGCAGCGCGGCGGTGACGTAGCCGGTGCGGGCGATCGCGGGGCGCTCGACGTAGCGCCAGGACAGACCGCCAGCGACGATCGACAGCGCGAAGGCGACGCCGAACACGGCCCAGGCCGACCAGCCGGGGAAGGCGTGCGCCAGCACCTGCTCGATGAGGAAGCCGGAGACATAGAAGCCATAGGACCAGACGCCGAGCCGCGCCAAGGCGTGCGCGATCGGCCCGCCCTTGAAGCCGATCCACAGCATGCCGTAGGCGATCAGCGCCATGCCGGCGAGCGCGGCGAGAGGGGAATAGGCCAGAGGCGCCGTGATGAGAAGGACGGCGAGCATCAGCCTGCCGGAGACCGGGACGCGGTCCGCGAAGGTCGCGAGCGCGACGCCGATGCCGAAAGCGGTGCAGAAGCGGACGAGATGGTGCGGCGTGCCCAAGCGCAGATGAGCCTCGCCATGCCAGAACCAGACGAGCGCGACGGCCAGGGTCGCGACCAAGCCGGCGAACACCAGCCAACGCAGGCGCATCAGCCCAAGCGCCCAGATGGCTGCGAGCGCGATGGCGAACACCAGCTCATAGTGGATGGTCCAGAGCGGGATGTAGAGCGTGCCGGGCTCTCCGCCGGTTCCGAACACGCCCGGCAACGGCGCGTTGATGTCGAGGAGGCTCGTCACCCCCGCGATGAAGGCGAAGGGCGCGCCGCCCGCGAAATAGTCGGCGAGGCTGAGCCGCGTCGCCAAAGGCCCGACGATCAGGGCCGCGACCGTCGCGGAAACGAAAATGCCCGGGAGATACCGCATCAGCCGCGCCACGACGAAGCGCAGCGCGTCCGGCCGCTCCATCAAGCTGCGCGTCAGCAGCATCCCGGACAGGATGAAGAAGGCGTGAACGCCGTGGAAGTCGAGCGAGAAGGCGAAGACGTGGAAGAAGTCTTCCGTCTTCACGCCGGGGGTCGTGACCACCCAGGCGTGCGCGTGCAGCACGGCCGTCGCCGCGAGGATCCGGACCGCAGCGAGATCGTTGTCCTTGCGCGCAAGGCATTCGGCGAGCGTCAGGGACACGGCCTCTTTCCGGCTGGCCGCGCCCGGGCGGCGCGGCAGAAGCTTATAACCCGCCAACGATGAAAAAAGAGTCGCGGGTCCTGTCCAGGCGCCGCGCTGATCGAGGTTGCGAACGGATGTTCTTTGTCGTGTCCAAGATTCTCGGCTTTTTGGCCGCTCCGTCGAACGCTCTTGTTCTGCTCGGACTGGCCGGTCTCGTCGCGGCGCTGTTCGGCTACCGCGGCCCGGCGGTCTGCGCGATGGCCGTGTCGGTCGCCCTGATCGCGACGGCCGGCCTGTCGCCGCTCGGAAACCTCCTCTTGATCCCCCTGGAGGAGCGCTTCCCGCGCGCGGCGCAGGATCCGCCGCCGACCGGCCTGGTCGTGCTCGGGGGATCCTTCGACACCGTGGTGGCCGGCTCTCGCAACGCCGTCGCGCTGACGGAGGCGGCTGAGCGGCTGACCGAGATCGCCGAGCTCGCCCGACGCTGGCCGCAAGCCCGCATCGTCTTCACGGGAGGCTCCAACGGCCTGATCTTCGGCGGCGCCACCGAGGCCGAGCTCGCCGCGCGCATGCTGGCGAGTTTCGGGGTCGCGCGGGAGAGGATCGAGCTCGAGGACAAGGCGCGGAACACGGTGGAGAACGCTCGGTTCGCGCGCGCTCTCGCCAATCCCGCGGCTGGCGAGCGCTGGCTGCTCGTCACGTCCGCGTATCATATGCCTCGCGCGGTCGGTGTCTTCCGCGCCGCGGATTTCCCCGTGGAAGCTTGGCCGGTTGACTACCGCACCCGCGGCTGGGAGGACGTGTGGCGGCCGTTCTCCACCGTCAGCGCCGGCCTCCGGCGCACCGACGTCGCGGCGCGCGAATGGGTCGGACTTGTGAGCTACTGGATGCTGGGATATGTGACCGCCCCGTTGCCCCGCCCCTGATCCGGGACAGATACTGCGTTGCGCTGCGCCAAAGCGGCGCTACGGTTTGACGGCGACACCACCCCTCAGGCAAGCTGGGCCTTCAGAACTTCATGACGAGTGGTTTGAACGACGGCGTCGCCGCGCCATCGCCGTCCGCCGCACCGGCGGACGGCGGGCTCCCGGCGGGCGCGACCGGCACGCACGGCGCCACTCTCGCCCAGGCAACCGAGGTCACCGGCAAGCGGCACGGCTTCTGGACGGCGACCATCGGAAGCGTCGGCGTCGTCTACGGCGACATCGGCACCAGCCCGCTTTACGCGATGCGCGAGTCGCTGCTCCATCTCGGCCACCGGCCGAGCATGGAGGAGGTCATCGGCATCACCTCGCTGCTGATCTGGGCGCTGATCGTCGTCGTCACCTACAAATACGTCTTCATCCTGCTGCGTGCGGACAACCATGGGGAGGGCGGCACGCTGTCACTCATGGCCCTCGCGCAGGAGGCGATGGGACGGGTCAGCACCCCGCTGCTCGCGCTTGGCGTCGTGGGCGCCGCGCTGTTCTACGGCGACGCGATCATCACGCCTGCGGTGTCCGTGCTTTCGGCGGCCGAGGGCCTCAAGGTCGCGAGCCCGATCCTCGAGCCGTATGTGCTGCCGATGACGCTGGTCATCATCTTCGGCCTCTACGCCGTGCAGTCCTTCGGCACCGGCAAGGTCGCGGCGCTGTTCGGCCCCCTGATGGTGGTCTGGTTCCTGACGCTCGCTTTGCTCGGCGCGAGCCACGTCATGGATGCGCCGGGCGTGATCGCGGCGCTGAACCCCTATCATGCGGTGCTTTTTCTCATCGAGCACAAGTTCGTCGGCTTCGTCGTGCTCGGGGCGACCTTCCTTGCGGTGACCGGCGCGGAGGCGCTCTACGCCGACATGGGCCATTTCGGCCCCGGCCCGATCCGCACCGCCTGGCTCGGCCTCGTCCTGCCCGCGCTCGCGATCAACTATCTCGGTCAGGCGGCGCTGGCGATCTCACATCCGGATGCGATCGAGAACCTGTTCTTCCTGATGGCGCCGGAATGGGCGCGGCTGCCCTTCGTTCTGCTCGCCTGCGCCGCCACCATCGTCGCAAGCCAGGCGGTCATATCCGGGGCCTATTCCCTGACCCGGCAGGCGATGCAGCTCGGCCTGCTGCCGCATCTCGAGGTGCAGCACACCTCGGAGACCCAGCACGGCCAGATCTACATGCCGAAGGTGAACTGGCTGATGCTGGCCGGCGTCCTGGTGCTGGTCCTGGTGTTCCAGACGTCGAGCCGGCTGGCCGCTGCCTACGGCATCGCGGTCACCGGCACGATGATCATGACGAGCGTGCTCGCCACCGTCGTGATCGCGAAGTCCTGGAAGCTGGGCTGGCCGCTCGCGCTCGCGATGATGGTGCCGATCCTCGTCGTCGACTTCACCTTTCTCAGCGCGAACCTCCTCAAGCTGAAGGACGGCGGCTACATCCCGCTGCTGCTGGGCGGCGCCATGGTCGTGCTGATGTGGACCTGGATCCGCGGCGTGCGCTTCGTGGAGGGCCGCATCCGGCGCGAAAGCATTCCGCTCGGCGAATTCGCGAAGTCGATGTCCACGAGTTCGGCTACGCGGGTGAAGGGCACGGCGATGTATCTGACGTCGTCGCCTGAGATCACGCCGCCGGCGCTGCTGCACAATCTGAAGCACAACAAGGTGCTGCACGAGCGCAACGTCATCCTCACGGTGCACACGTTGAACCAGCCGACCGTGGCCGAACCGGAGCGGGTGGCGTTCAAGAAGGTCTCCGAGGACTTCGCGACGCTCGAGGTGCGCTACGGCTTCATGGAGGACCCGAACCTGCCGCGCGCGCTCGCCCAGGCGCGCGAGCAGGGCTTGCCGTTCGACATGATGAAGACGTCGTTTTTCGTCGGCCGCCGCTCCTTCCGGGCGTCGGCGAGCGTCGGCATGCCGCTGTGGCAGGACCATCTGTTCATCGGGCTCGTGCGCCAGTCCTACGACGCGACGGAGTATTTTCGGATCCCCGCCGGGCGCGTGGTCGAGCTCGGCAACCAGATGGTGGTGTGACGCGCTGGCGTGCGGGCGCCTGTCAGAGCGCCTCTTCAAGCAGCGCCGCGATCGCGGGCTCCGTCGTGTCGCCCGTCCCGCGCGCCGCCTCCCGGCCGCCCTTGAACACGAGGATCGTGCTGCGGTCCGGCGCGTTGAGCGCGCGCATCGCCGGCTTCTCGCTGTCATAGTCGACCTCGAACGCTGCGAAGGCGGCGAAACGCGGCTCGGCGAGCAGCTTCGCCAGGATCGGCTTCTGCGCCTTGCAGGTCGGGCACCACGTCGCGTCGATGTGGACGACCACGGCCTTTCCCGAGCGACGGGCCTCGTCGAAATTGACGCTGGCGTAGCGCTTCATTTCCGCGGCGAAGCCGGCGTGGGGCAGGGCGGCGAGCGCAGCGCCGATCAGGAGCGCGCGGCGGCGGACGAACATGGGCGAAGCCTCGACGACGTTGCGACGAACTGGATACGGCGAAACGCGCCGATTAGGTTCGCGGGAGTCGGTCCGGCGCTCAGCCCTCCTGCTCTCCCGGCGGCGGCTCCGTGGCCGCCGGCGCCTCGTCGGACTCGTCGACGTCGGCCGGCGGCGGCAACCCGATGCGATAGATGCCCTTGAAGTCGTTCGGGTCGACCGGCTTGCCCTTCCGGTAGATCGCGACGCCGCCCCGCAGCGCGACGCGGGTCGCCGCCGCCTTCACGGCGGTCAGCTTGCCGCGCCAGTCGTCGGGCGTTCCGCGCTGTTCGGCGACGGCCTTCGCCGCCTCGGTCGGGCAGATCGTCCTGCCCGGGCCGCGCTCGCGCGCGAGCCGCAGCACCAGATCCTCGATCGTCTCGCTCATTCCGCGGCCTCCGCTGCGGCCGGCGCGCCTGCGAGCCACGCCGCGAGGTCGGCGCGCGCGCGGTCGGTGAACATGCGCTTCTTCGCCTGCGCCTTGGCGGCGCCGCGCGGGCGGGAGCCGTCGGGCAGCCGAAGCGCGCCCTCGATCGGCGGAAACAGGCCGAAATTGACGTTCATCGGCTGATAGCTCTTGGGCCCGTCGTCTTCGACGCCGATATGCCCGCCGGTGATGTGGCTAAGCAGTGCGCCGAGCGCGGTCGTCGCCGGCGGCGCGTCGAGCCTCTCGCCCCGTCGCTCCGCCGCCGCGAAACGCCCGGCGAGCAGGCCGATCGCGGCGCTTTCGACATAACCCTCGCAGCCCGTGATCTGGCCCGCAAAGCGCAGCCTCGGCTCGGCCTTCAGGCGAAGGACGCGGTCCAACAGCTTGGGCGCGTTGAGATAGGTGTTGCGGTGCAGGCCGCCGAGCCTCGCGAACTCCGCGCGCTCCAGACCGGGGATGGTGCGGAACAGGCGAACCTGTTCGGCATGGCGGAGCTTGGTCTGGAAGCCGACCATGTTGAACAGCGTGCCGAGCGCGTTGTCCTGCCGGAGTTGGACCACGGCGTAGGACTTCTCGTCCGGCTTGTGCGCGTTGGTGAGGCCCATCGGCTTCATAGGCCCATGGCGCAGCGTCTCGGGCCCGCGCTCGGCCATGATTTCGACTGGCAGGCAGCCGTCGAAATAGGGCGTCGAGGCCTCCCACTCCTTGAAGGAGGTCTTCTCGCCCGCGACGAGGCCTGCGACGAACGCCTCATATTGCTCGCGGGTCATCGGACAGTTGACGTAGTCCGCGCCGGTGCCGCCGGGGCCGGCCTTGTCGTAGCGCGACTGCCGCCAGGCGACGGAGAAATCGATCGTGTCGGCGTGGACGATCGGCGCGATGGCGTCGAAGAAGGCGAGGTCGCCTTCGCCGGTGATCGCGCGGACCGCGTCCGCGAGGGCCGGGGAGGTCAGGGGGCCGGTCGCGACGATCACGCTGTCCCAGTCGGCCGGCGGCAGTCCCGCGATCTCTTCGCGGGCGACGGTGACGAGCGGATGGGCCGCGAGGGCGGCGGAGACGGCGTCCGAAAATCCTGTGCGGTCGACGGCGAGCGCGCCGCCGGCCGGCACCTGGTTGGCGTCCGCCGCGCGCAGAATGAGCGAGCCGAGCGCGCGCATCTCCTGATGCAGCAGGCCGACCGCATTCTGTTCGGCGTCGTCGGAGCGGAAGGAGTTGGAGCAGACGAGCTCGGCCAGGCCGTCGGTCTGATGCGCGTCGGTGCCGCGTGTGGGCCGCATCTCGTGCAGCACGACGGCGACGCCGGCCTGAGCCAGCTGCCACGCCGCCTCGCTGCCGGCGAGGCCGCCGCCAACGACATGGACGGGCGGAGAAGCGGTGTCTTCGATCATGGCCGGACCCTAGTCGGCGACCGGGACCGGAGCAACGCGCGTCAGTCGCGACGAGACCAGGGAAGGGACGTCATCCGTCGATCTCGACGCCGAAAAAACAAAAGCCCCGGAGGGCCGGGGCTTTCATTCGGCGACGCGCGGCGTGCGCGTCACGCGGCGATGGACCTGAGCGCGGCGCGGCGCGCGGTGGTCCCGATCTCGGCGCGGCGGACGTTGATGTCGGCCAGCGTGCGGTCGTCGAGATGCGCCAGTTCGTTGTAGGTCGAGTTGTACACGCTCCAGAAGCGGAACTTCTTCAGGAGGAAAGCCCAGAACAACATTGTCTTTACGTCCAGTTCGTAGGGCGGCTGTTCGGCCGACGCCCCTTGCGTCGGAATATCTGAGCCGTCGTGCTTCGGTAGAGCCGATATAAGCGAGTCTGGCGCGCTGCGTTAGGCGTAGGCAGGCATTGCTGCAATGCGCGCCACTCATGTCCGGTTAAGCGGAAGCTAACGCCTGCCCACGCGGTGGGCGATCCGCGCCAGAGCAAAGAAAATGAGCGGTTTTGGCATGTCGACGATCGCGACGCTCGGCTACGCTGCGGCGCCGCAATTATGGGCGTGAGCAGGAATGCGGCGACGCGCTCACTCCGCGGCGTCGTCCAGGCGCCGCTTCATCGGACGCCGCTTCAGCACCTCGGCGAGGAAGAACCCTGTGTGGCTGCCTTTCGCGCGGGCGATCTGCTCCGGGGTGCCGATCGCCACGACCCGGCCGCCGCCGTCGCCCCCCTCCGGTCCCATGTCGATGATCCAGTCGGCGGTCTTGATGACCTCGAGATTGTGCTCGATCACCGCGACCGTGTTGCCCTGGTCGACCAGTTCGTGGAGCACCTCCATGAGCTTCGCGACGTCGTGAAAGTGCAGGCCGGTGGTCGGCTCGTCGAGGATGTAGAGCGTGCGGCCGGTCGCCCGGCGGGACAGCTCCTTCGAGAGCTTCACGCGCTGCGCCTCGCCGCCGGAAAGCGTGGTCGCGGGCTGGCCGACCTTGACGTAGCCGAGCCCGACCCGCGCCAGCGTCTGCATTTTCTCGCGGATGGACGGGACGGCCTTGAAGAACACCACGGCCTCGTCGACCGTCATGTCCAGCACGTCGGCGATCGACTTGCCGCGATAGACCACCTCCAGCGTCTCGCGGTCGTAGCGCTTGCCCTTGCAGACGTCGCAGGTGACGTAGACGTCTGGCAGGAAGTGCATCTCGATCTTGATGAGCCCATCGCCCTGGCAGGCCTCGCAGCGGCCGCCCTTGACGTTGAACGAGAAGCGGCCGGGCTGGTAGCCGCGCGCCTTGGCTTCGGGAAGCCCCGCGAACCAGTCACGGATCGGCGTGAAGGCGCCGATATAGGTCGCGGGGTTCGATCGCGGCGTCCGCCCGATGGGCGACTGGTCGATGTCGATCACCTTGTCGAGCGCCTCGAGCCCCTCAATCCGCTCATGCGGTCCGGGGTTCTCGTTTGCGCCGTTCAGCTTGCGCGCGGCGGCGCGGAACAGGGTGTCGATCAGCAGCGTCGACTTGCCGCCGCCGGACACGCCCGAGACGCAGGTGAAGGCGCCGAGCGGGATTTCGGCGGTGACGTCCTTCAGATTGTTCGCGCGCGCGCCGATCACCTTCAACGTCTTCTTCGGGTCGAACGGCCGCCGGCGCGCGGGCGTCGGCACCGAAAGTTCGCCGGTGAGATAACGCGCGGTGAGGCTGTCGGGCGAGGCCATCACCTCCTCCGGCGTGCCCTGCGCGATGATGCGGCCGCCATGGACGCCCGCCCGCGGGCCGACGTCGACGACGTAGTCGGCCTGCCGGATCGCGTCCTCGTCATGCTCGACGACGATGACGGTGTTGCCGAGGTCGCGCAGCCGCTCGAGCGTCCCGAGCAGACGCGCGTTGTCGCGCTGGTGCAGGCCGATCGACGGCTCGTCCAGGACGTAGAGCACGCCCGTCAGCCCGGAGCCGATCTGGCTCGCCAGCCGGATGCGCTGGCTCTCGCCGCCGGACAGCGAACCCGACCCGCGCGCGAGCGTGAGGTAGTCGAGGCCGACGTCGACCAGGAATCGCAGCCGGTCGCGAATCTCCTTGAGGATGCGGAACGCGATTTCGTTCTGCTTCGCGGTGAGGTGGTTCGGCAGCTGCTCGAACCATTCGTGCGCCTTGCGGACCGACAGCCGGGCCGCCTGGCCGATGTGGCTGTCGCTGACGCGCACGGCGAGCGCCTCGGGCTTCAGGCGGTAGCCCTCGCAGACGAGGCAGGGCACGTCCGACATGTAGCGGCCGATCTCCTCGCGGGCCCAGTCGCTCTCGGTCTCCTTCCAGCGACGCTCGAGGTTCCGCACGACGCCTTCGAAGGTCTTCACCGTCTCGTAGCCGCGCAGCCCGTCGTCGTAGACGAAGCGGACCTTTTCATCCCCCGAGCCGAAGAGGATGACGTTGCGCGCCTTCTCCGGCAGGTCGGCCCAGGGCTTCGTCAGCGAGAAGCCGTAGTGCTTCGCCAGCGCGTCCAGCGTCTGGACGTAGTAGGGCGAGGTCGACCGCGCCCATGGCGCGATGGCGCCCTTGCGCAGGGTGAGGCCGCCGTCCGGGACGACCAGATTAGGGTCGACGTTGAGCTCGGTGCCGAGGCCGTCGCAAACCGGGCAGGCGCCGAAGGGGTTGTTGAAGGAGAACAGTCGCGGCTCGATCTCGGCGATCGTGAAGCCGGAGACGGGACAGGCGAACTTCTCGGAAAAGGTCAGCCGCTTCGGATCGCCGTTCTCGTCCGTCTGGTCGGCGAATTCGGCGAGCGCGATGCCGTCGGCCAGCCCCAGCGCCGATTCCAGGCTGTCGGCCAGCCGGCTCGAAATGTCGCCGCGGATGACGACGCGGTCCACCACCACGTCGATGTCGTGCTTCAGCTTCTTGTCGAGCGCAGGCGCGTCGGCGATTTCGTAATAGGTCCCGTCGATCTTGAGCCGCTGGAAGCCCTTCTTCTGGAACTCCGCGATCTCCTTGCGGTACTCGCCCTTGCGGCCGCGCACCACGGGGGCGAGCAAGTAGAGGCGCGAGCCCTCGGGCAGCGCCTTCAGCCGGTCGACCATCTGGCTGACGGTCTGGCTCTCGATCGGGAGCCCGGTCGCGGGCGAATAGGGGATGCCCACGCGCGCCCACAGCAGCCGCATGTAGTCGTAGATCTCGGTGACGGTCGCGACCGTCGAGCGCGGGTTCTTCGACGTCGTCTTCTGCTCGATCGAGATCGCGGGCGACAGGCCGTCGATCTGATCGACGTCCGGCTTCTGCATCATCTCGAGGAACTGGCGGGCGTAGGCCGACAGGCTCTCGACGTAGCGGCGCTGGCCCTCCGCATAGATCGTGTCGAAGGCGAGCGAGGACTTGCCCGAGCCGGACAGGCCCGTGAACACGACCAGCTTGTCGCGCGGAATGTCGAGGTCGACGTTCTTCAGATTGTGCTCGCGCGCGCCGCGGACGCTGATCATGCGCGCGTCGCGGCCGGGGCCGGGCGACCGCTCGGCCGCCCGGTCGAAGGCGGCTTCGAGCGCGACCGCCGCAGGCTTCGATCTCGCAGGCTTCGTCGCGTGCGACGCGGCCTGCACCTTGGATTCCCCGGGCTTCACGGCGCGGACGGGTTCCGCGCTGGCCTTCGCTTTTCGCGCAGCCGGTGTCGCGGTCCGCGTCGTCGTCTTCGCCATGTCTCATCGTCCCGGGGCGGGGGAGGGCCGCCATTCGCCGCGCATTACGTCGTATCACGACCGGCCGGATCAAGAGCCGCTTGTCGGGTCCGGTCGCCCGTGCTACGGAACATAAAAGGAACAAAAGCGCCAGCCCTTATCGGTCGGGCCCGCGTGACGGCCGGCCGGGCGATTGTGGACAAGGCGCGATCCCTGCGCGACCGCCGCTTCGGGCGAGCGTAAGGTGCGCCCTTCGAGCTTCGGGAGAATTGTCATGGCAGGCAGCGTCAACAAGGTCATTCTTGTCGGCAATCTCGGCAAGGACCCCGAGGTCCGCCGCCTGAACTCCGGCGAGCCGGTCGTCAATCTCAGGATCGCGACCTCCGAAAGCTGGCGCGACAAACAGAGCGGCGAGCGTCGCGAAAAGACCGAGTGGCACCAGGTCGTGATCTTCAACGAGAACCTCGCCAAGGTCGCCGAAAATTATCTGAAGAAGGGCTCCAAGGTCTACGTCGAGGGCCAGCTCCAGACCCGCAAATACACCGACGCCTCGGGCGTCGAGAAATACTCGACCGAGATCGTGTTGCAGCGCTACCGCGGCGAGCTCGCCATGCTCGACGGCCGGGGCGGCGACGGCGGCGGGGAGTCGTACGAGGGCGGCGGCGACAGCTTCGGCCGCTCCAGCCCCGAGCCCCGGCGACAGCCGGCGCCGGCCGGCGCCGGACCCGCAGCGGGCGGCCGCTTCAACGACGCGATGGACGACGACATCCCGTTCTGACTTGGGCGCGTGCGTCCCGAGCAGGGACGCGCGGCCTCCAGGGCTCACGGCGACGAAAATTCAGGGCGGGCATGTCGTCTAGCGCCGTTGCGGCGGATCGCGCGTTCGGGGTACGAGCATCGCCCATGACGCCTGACACTTCGCACGACCGCATACTCATCATCGACTTCGGCTCGCAGGTCACCCAGCTCATCGCGCGGCGGGTGCGCGAAGCCGGCGTCTATTGCGAGATCACGCCGTTCAATCACGCCGAAGAGGCGTTCGCGACTTTCGGCGCGAAGGGCGTGATCCTCTCCGGCGGGCCGGCCTCGGTCGCCGAGATGGGCACGCCGCGCGCGCCGCAGGCGGTGTTCGAAAGCGGGCTGCCGGTGCTCGGCATCTGCTACGGCCAGATGACCATGGCCGAGCAGCTCGGCGGCGCGGTCGAGAGCGGCCACCACCGCGAGTTCGGCCGGGCCGACCTCAGCGTCGTCGCGCCCTCGCGGCTGTTCACCGGCGTCTGGGAGGATAAGAGCCGCAACGTCGTGTGGATGAGCCACGGCGACCGAATCACGCGCATGCCGCCGGGCTTCCGCATCATCGGCGTGTCGGAGAACGCGCCCTTCGCCGCGATCGCCGACGAGCAGCGGCATTATTACGGCCTGATGTTCCACCCCGAGGTCGTGCACACGCCGCAGGGCGGCAAGCTGCTCGCGAACTTCGTCCGCGACATCTGCGGCTGCGGCGGCGACTGGTCGATGGCGGCCTATCGCGAGGAGGCGATCGACAAGATCCGCGCCCAGGTCGGCCAGGGCCGCGTGATCTGCGGCCTGTCGGGCGGCGTCGACTCGGCGGTCGCGGCCGTGCTGATCCACGAGGCGATCGGCGAGCAGCTCACCTGCGTGTTCGTCGACCACGGCCTGATGCGCAAGGACGAGGCCGAGCAGGTCGTCTCTCTGTTCCGCGGCCACTACAACATCCCCCTCGTCCATGTCGACGCGAGCGATCTGTTCCTCGGCGCACTGAGCGGCGTCGAGGACCCGGAAGCCAAGCGCAAGGCGATCGGCCGGCTGTTCATCGACGTGTTCGAGGACGAGGCGCGCAAGATCGGCGGCGCCGCCTTCCTCGCCCAGGGCACGCTCTATCCGGACGTCATCGAAAGCGTCTCGTTCTCAGGCGGCCCCTCGGTCACGATCAAGTCGCACCACAATGTCGGCGGCCTGCCGGAGCGCATGAACATGCAGCTCGTCGAGCCCCTGCGCGAGCTGTTCAAGGACGAGGTGCGCGATCTCGGCCGCGAGCTCGGCCTGCCGGACGCCTTCGTCGGCCGCCACCCTTTCCCGGGCCCGGGCCTCGCCATCCGCTGCCCCGGCGAGGTGACGAAGGGGAAGCTCGACGTCCTGCGCCAGGCCGACGCGATCTATCTCGACGAGATTCGCAAGGCCGGGCTCTACGACGTCATCTGGCAGGCCTTCGCGGTCCTGCTGCCTGTCCGCACCGTGGGCGTGATGGGCGACGGCCGCACCTACGACAACGTGCTCGCCCTGCGCGCCGTGACCTCGGTCGACGGCATGACGGCCGATTTCTACCCCTTCGACATGAACTTCCTCGGCCGCGCGGCGACCCGCATCATCAACGAGGTCCGCGGCGTCAACCGCGTGGTCTACGACGTGACCTCGAAGCCCCCCGGCACGATCGAGTGGGAATGATTCAGGCCTAATAGGCGATCGAGAAGCCCGACGTCCTGCAGCCAACCGCCATCGTCGGCCTGGAACAGGTCGGCGCATGACAGAGCCGCCAGCCGCCTCATAGGCTTCGATGCCGAGGAAGACGGCGCGCTTGTCGGACGCGCGCACCGGGGCTCGGGAAACATGCGCCGGATCTGATAGGGCTCCTTCGACCAGGCGTCCTTGAGTGCGTCCCAGACCTGCGCCTGACGAAGCGCCGGCCGTCGGCAGGCGCCTCGAACATGCCGGTCTCAACGCCTTCGGCGTCGACCACGGGAAAGACGCTGAGGCTCTGGATTAGGCCGCGACGAGCGATCGAGGCCGCCAGGTCCTCGATCGAGGCGCCGGCCTTCACACGCCGGACGTGGCGACGATCCGTTCGCGCGCCGCCTTGATGCGTTGACGAAGGGCAGGGGCGAGGAGTTCGCGAAATTCAGTAGCGCCGGGCGGCCTCGTGCGCGAAGGCGGCCGCGATGATGCGCATGATCGGCATTGTCTCGCTTGCCGATGCCCTGTCGCTCGGGTTGGTCATCGGCGTCGGCTGGCCATGTGCATGACCATCGTTTCGGGCGCCGGAAGCACCGCAGATGTGACTTTCGAATAATTACGTTTGCAGTTTGAAAATATCGCGGAAGCAACATGAGAGTGACTTGGTTCAGGGTGGTAGCCGCGATCGAATAAGAGCGGATTAAAAGCCTGTAAAATCAGCCATTGTGTCCACTTTGGCACGTTAATTTTGGAATTCTATAGCGAACGCGTAGCTCTCTTCGTTGCCGTTCACTGCCCGCCAGCCCCGCAGATTCTTCGCCATGGCAGGAATTTTCACGCGATGGCTACGTAATCGCCACCGATAGCCATGCGGCTATATATGCGGATATTTCCCACACAACCTGAGCTCGTCATCCGAATTCAGAAGCGAGAGGCGGCGCCCTTTGCCGTTCATGCCGACGGCGCGACGAAGGTCTTCTCCGGAAACGCCGTCCCAACCACTTCCAAGAACGCGCGCACCTTGGCGCCGATCAGGCGGCGTGAACTTTGCAGCGCCCATATCTCCACGGGCGGACCGGCATACTTTCCCCAGAAAGCGAGTCTGCCGGCCTCGATGTCATCGGCGACAAGGAGTTTCGGCAGCAATGCCGCGCCCGCGCCGGCCAATACGGCGTCGCGGACCATCAGGAGCGAAGAGAGGCGGAGAACTGGATCCGGGTGCAGGACGATGTCGTCATCAGTTCCGCAGGTCATCCGCCATTCAGCCGCTTGTGGCGCCGCGGAGAGCAGAACGGCCTTTGCCCTGCATTCTTCGCCGTCGGCCTTGGGAAAGGGGCGTGGCATCCCGGGAGGCGCCACGATCAGGCGTTCATCGTTGAGGAAGCGGCCGCCGACAAGGCGTTCATCCGGCGATGGGTCGATCCGAATGATCAGATCGTAACCATCCTCGATCGGATCGACCTTGCGGTCTTCGGCGACGATTTCGAGCTGAACCTCCGGATAGGCCAAGGCAAAGCGCGCGCCGATCCGCGGTAGCGCCACATGCGCGAAGACCACGGGCGCACTAACCCGCAACCTGCCTTTCGGGGTGGAGGCGCCGAGCACGACCGCTTCACCGGCCTCGGTGATTTCGCTCAAGAGGTCGTGCGTGCGCTCATGCAGCGCGCGCCCTTCATCCGTCAATCTCAGATTGTGAGAGCCGCGCTCGATCAGCCTCACTCCGAGGCTGTCTTCGAGTTCGGCGACCCGCCGCGACAATGTGGCTTTCGAGCGTCCGGAGACGCGGGAAGCGCGGCCAAATCCGCCATGGGCAGCGACAAGGTCGAAGTCGGACAAGGCCTGAAGATCCATTGTGTTGTTCCGTATTTGAGACAAGCTATCTCAATATAGGCCTCTTACGAGCACGAACGAAACGGTTATCTTCGTCCTCAACAGATGCACATCCGCCAACACAAGGAGATGTCGACATGAGCATTCTCGTGACAGGCAGCACCGGAACCATCGGGGCGCAGGTCCTCGCCCATCTTCAAGGCCGCAGCGCCGATATTCGCGCGCTGACGCGCTCGCCGGAGACGGCGCAGCTTCCCGCTGGCGTGACGACGGTCCGCGGCGACCTCGCCGACCCGGATTCGGTGCGCGCGGCGCTTTCGGGTGTCGGCACGCTGTTCCTGCTCGCTCCGAACGTCGCGGATGAACTGACCCAGGCCATGCTGACGCTGACGGTCGCCCGCGAGGCCGGTGTCAAAGGCATCGTCTATCTCTCGGTGTTCGGCGGCGATGCCTATGCGGACGTGCCGCATTTCGCGGGCAAGTACACGGTCGAGCGGATGATCGAGGCGCTTGACCTGCCCACGACGATCCTGCGCCCCGCCTATTTCATCCAGAACGATCTGCGTCAGAAGGATGGGCTGCTGAAGGCCGGCGTCTATGGCTCACCGATCGGCGCCAAGGGCGTCTCGATGGTCGATATTCGCGACATCGGCGAGGCCGCCGCGATCGAGCTGCTGCGCCGGGAACAGGCTCCGGCTCCGCTCGGCCGCGAGATCTACGCCTTGGTCGGTCCAGGCGGCCTGACCGGCGAAGGGATCTCCGCCATCTGGAGCGAAGCCTTCGGTCGCGCGATTCGCTATGGCGGCGACGATCTCGTCGTCATGGAGCAGCGCACGAAGACCATGCTGCCTGCCTGGCATGCGCTCGACCTGCGCCTGATGTTCAGCCGCTATCAGACGGAAGGCGCGGTGGCGAGCGCTGACGACATTGCGCGCCTGACCGGGCTGCTCGGCCGTACGCCACGCTCCTATGCCGCCTTCGCGAGGGATGCCGCCGCCAAATGGGCGACGGTCTGAGCCCTCCCCGGCCACGAACCAAGGAGCCCCACCATCATGACGACCAACCCTCTTGCCTGAAGATGCTCCGGCCATCGCCGCCATGCGCGAGGCCGCGTCGGCCCACAAGGGCGAGCCGATGGGCCCCGTAGCACGGCCTATGTCCGACGCCATGTTCGCCGCCACGCTTGCCGCGGCGGATATGCAGGTCGAGGCCGCGGCGGTCGGCGGCATAGCAGCTGGGAGGGCATGCCGCATGTCTTCCGAGCCTTCCTCGGCCAGTTTTTCGCAGCCGAGAAGTCGGTGAACGCCATCAGCGACTTTCTCCGCCAGCGGCTCGATACCTTGGCCGCCGAAGCCGTCACTTCCAGCCAGCCAAAGGAGCTTGATCATGACACGCGTATTGTTTGTCGGGCAGGCGCCCGAAACCGTCGACTTTTCCGATCCCTCCCTACCACCCGGGTTCAATGCCGAAAAAATCCGCGAGGGCTTCGAAGTCGCGAAGACGTCGATGAGCGAGCGCGGTTGGAATGGCGACCTCTGTATGATCGATCCCGACGACAGCGGCATCGCCGTACTGGCCGCGCAGCTGGCGAAAGCGGAATACGATTGCGTCGTGATCGGCGGCGGCTTGCGCATCCCGCCCAAAGGGTTGCTCTTCTTCGAGAAGGTCGTGAACGCCATCCACCAGGGCGCTCCGAAGGCGGCGATCGCCTTCAACACCCGTCCTCAGGATACGGCGGAAGCCGCGGCGCGGTGGATCGGCGCCGATTGAGCACGAGATCACGCCATCGCTGATTTCTGGATCGGGGGCTCAGTGATGCTTCCCCATCCATCATGGCAGCTTCTGAGGTTCGACATGAAAATACTGGTACTGGGCGCCACAGGCGCCACCGGCCGGCTGATTGTCAGCAAGGCCGCCGCGAACGGACACACGGTCGTGGCCCTCGTTCGTTCCAAGGCAAAGGCCGCAGACATTGCTGGCGCCGAACTCGTCGAAGGCGATGCCCGCGATCCCGCCGCGCTCACCCGCGCGATCGCCGGCTGTGACGCCGTCATCAGTTCGCTGGGCACCGCGATAAGCCCGTTCCGGGAAGTGACCCTGCTTTCGACGGCAACGCGCGCGCTGGTCGGCGTCATGGTGGAACAGAACATACGCCGGCTGGTGTGCATTACTGGCCTTGGCGCCGGCGACAGCCGCGGCCATGGCGGCTTCTTCTTTGACCGGCTGTTCCTGCCCCTGATGCTGCGCAAGGTCTATGAAGACAAGAACCGCCAGGAAGATGTGATCCGGGCGAGCAAGCTCGACTGGATCATCGTCCGGCCGACGGTGCTCAACGACAAGCCGGCGCGAGGTGACATTAAGGCGCTCACTGACCTGTCCGGCGTCCACGGCGGCGCCATCGCCCGCGCCGATGTCGCGGCGTTCGTCGTGCAGCAGCTCACCACCGATACGTGGCTGCACAAAGCGCCACTGATCACCTGGTAGGGTGCCTCAGGCCAATTCCTTATTTGCAAATACCTGGCGTCAAATCGACTGATAGCGGGCGGCTTCAGAGGATTATAGCGTAGACATAGTTCTCATCTTCGTCGGGCGCAGCCCGCCAGCCCCGCCTATTCTGAGCTATGGCGCGATATTTTTTGCTATGCCTACGCAAGCGCCGCCGATAACCGCACAGACTTCCAACGAGGATTTCGACTCGATCCTCCGCCTGCTGATACACACCGCAGCAAGCCGGCTCGGCAGCCTGCCAGTTGCCTACAGAATCTCCCGTTTCAGGAGCTGCTCGAGCCAGTCTGCAAAGACCTGAAGCCTCCGAGATAGATGCTGACGGTGCGGATAGAGCAGTGTCATGGGCATCGGCTCCGCCCGATGACCGGGCATCACCTCGACGAGCTCGCCCGCGTCGAGGTGGAGTTTGACGTCATAGGCTGTGATCTGGATCAGGCCAAGGCCGGCAAGGCAGCAGGCGATATAGGCCTCGGCGCTGTTGACGGTGACGCGGCTGCGCATGGGCAGCATTCGCATCTCGCCATGCTCGATCCATTCCCATTCTTCGACGCGCCCGGTCGATGGGGAGGCATAATTGACGGCGAGATGCGCCGCGAGATCGCCGGGCGCGACCGGTACGCCGTAGTGGGCGAGATAGCCGGGGCTGGCGACATTGATCAGCGGCAAGTCGCCGATCTTGCGGGCGATGAGACCGGAATCACCGAGCGGTCCGACACGCAGCACGCAATCGACGCTCTCCTCGACGAGATTGATCGCGCGGTCGGTGACGCGCAGCTCAATGTCGAGCTGAGGATGACGGGCGAGGAACTCCGGCAGGGCTGGCGCGACGATGAGACGTCCGATCCGGCCCGGCACGTCGATCCGGAGGCTGCCGCTCGGCCCGACTGAAGTCTGCCGGAATAGGCCTTCGGTTTCTTCGACGTCGGCGATGAGCCGCAGGCAGCGCTCGTAAAAGGCCGCGCCGTCCTGGGTCGGCGAGACTTTTCGCGTGGTGCGGTGAAGCAGGCGGACGCCGACCCGTGCTTCGAGCTCTATCACCGCAGCCGATACCGATGAGCGTGGCATCCCGAGCGTGTCTGCGGCGCGGGTGAAGCTCGCGCATTCGACGACGCGGGCAAAGGTGCGGAAGAGATCGATGCGGTCCAAGGCGCCGAGTCCACTGGATTGGTCTGAATTTCTGACAAGTGATGTCAGAATGAGTGTCTTTATGACAAAACTATAGACGATATTGTGCCGTGCAGGAAGCGGCCGTTCGGGTGGCCGCCGGCAGTCGAACGAGGCCACGCCAATGATCGATCATCGCGTCAAAGGAAAAACCGTCCTCATCGCGGGCGGCGCGAAGAATCTCGGCGGACTGATCGCGCGCGATCTCGCTGCGCAGGGCGCCAAGGCAGTCGCGGTCCACTACAACACCAGCGCCACCAAGCCGGCGGCCGACGAGACCGTGGCCGCGATCAAGGCAGCTGGCGCGGATGCCTTCGCGTTCCAGGGCGACCTCACCACAGCCGGCGCGGTGGAGAAGCTGTTCGCTGAGGCCAAGGCGGCGATGGGCGGTATCGACATCGCAATCAATACGGTCGGCAAGGTTCTGAAGAAGCCGATGGTCGAGATCTCGGAAGCCGAATATGACGAGATGACCGCGGTCAACTCCAAGACGGCCTTCTTCTTCCTTAAGGAAGCCGGCAAAAACGTCAGCGACAACGGCAAGGTCGTGACGCTGGTCACCTCGCTGCTCGGCGCCTTCACGCCCTTCTATGCGGCCTATGCCGGCACCAAGGCGCCAGTCGAGCATTTCACCCGGGCGGCCTCAAAAGAGTTCGGCGAGCGCGGGGTCTCCGTGACGGCGATCGGCCCCGGCCCGATGGATACGCCTTTCTTCTATCCTGCCGAGGGTGAAGACGCGGTCGCCTATCACAAGACCGCTGCGGCGCTATCGAACTTCTCCAAGACCGGCCTGACCGACATTGAGGACATCGTTCCCTATATCCGCTTCATGGTTTCCGACGGCTGGTGGATGACCGGCCAGACCATTCTCGTCAACGGTGGATACACCACCAAGTAAGGTCGGCCGCCGCGGCCCATCCTCACGGACGGCGCCGCCGGATCGCGGGAACAGCGGGCGCGCGCGTTCATGCACATGTTGCTTGTTATCGTCGGAGGAGTTGTCCTGCTGGGCGTGTTCGCCCTGTTCGGGAAGCTCTGGGGCGGCGATGTCGCCGGGATCGCAACAGCGGCGAAGGCTTTTGTTCCCGCCTGGCTTGCCGTGGCGCTCATCAACATGTGGGTCGGCGTGACCAGGGCGGGTTATACGGTCGCCCAAGAACTGCCGATCCTGCTCATCGTCTTCGCCGTTCCGGCAGCACTCGCAGCCATCTTCGCCTGGCGACTGGCCAAAGGCTGACAAGATGGCCGCCGAGACTATTGCTCATGATACCGAGGCCGCCTCCCATGGCGGCTTCAATCTCATTCCGGTCGTTGTCTTGCTCGGCGCGGCGGTCATCACCGTGCCGCTGTTCAAGCGGCTCGGCCTCGGTTCGGTGCTCGGCTAACTGGCAGCCGGCCTGGCCATCGGCCCGTTCGGCATCGATCTGTTCTCCGATACGCAGTCGATCCTGCATGTCGCCGAGCTTGGCGTCGCCATGTTCCTGTTCATCATCGGGCTGGAGATGCAGCCGGAGACATCCACAGGCGTCGGCATGTCGACGCTCAAGGGCGGGCCGAGCGATAAGGCTTTGAGCTGTTCGATCTCGCCGGCAAAATCCTCCTGCGAATGGCGCAGAGCTTCGAAGTCGTCGGCCAGGAAGCTGAGGCTCTGGCCCGTAAGGGCAAATATTAGAGTGGGATGAGCGCGCCGTCGCGCCGCTACAGGAACGGGATCAGCTCGGCGAGCGTCTCTTCCGGCCGCTCCTCCTGGAGGGTATGGCCGCAGTCGAGGGCCTTGCCGCGGACGTCGGTCGCCTTCTCGCGCCAGGTCTCCAGCACGTCGTAGGTCTGGCCGACGACGCCGCGCGCGCCCCACAAAGCGAGCAGGGGGACGCGCACGCGGGCGTCGGCGTCCGCCGCGTCGTGCTCGAGGTCGATCGTCGCGGCCGCGCGGTAATCCTCGCAGACGGCGTGCACCCCCTCCGGCGACCGGTAGCAGCGCAGATATTCGGCGAACGCCTCCGGCTCGGTCGCGCCGGGAATCTTGTTCTGCCGCTCGACATGCTCGCGCAGGAAGTAGTCGACGTCGCCGAGAATCATGCGCTCCGGCAGCGGCGAAGGCTGGATCAGAAAAAACCACCAGAAGTATCTCGTGGCGAACGCCTTGTCGGCGCGGGCGTACATCGTCGCGGTCGGCGCGATGTCGAACACCGCGAGCTTCGTCAGGGCGTCGGGGAAGTCGAGCGCGAGGCGGTGGCCGACCCGTCCGCCGCGGTCGTGGCCGACCATCGCGAAGCGCTCGAAGCCCAGCGTCCGCATGACGGCGACCTGGTCGGCCGCCATCGCGCGCTTGGAATAGGCGGCGTGGTCGCCGCCGCCCTCAGGCTTCGAGCTGTCGCCGTAGCCGCGCAAATCGGGCGCAACGACGGTGCAATTGCGTGCAAGATCGGGCGCGATCTTGCGCCAGGTGACGTGAGTCTGCGGGTGGCCGTGCAACAGCAGCAGCGGCGGTCCCTCGCCGCCGACCGCCGCCCGGATCGTGATCCCGTCTCCGACCTCGACGTCGACGAGCCGGAAGCCCGGCATCAGCGGCGCGGGGCCGAGCTCCCGGATCGCGACGCCGCTCACGACAGCGCGTCCGCGACCGCCTTTCCGCAGGTGACCGTGTCGGCCTTGCCGCCGAGGTCGCGGGTTCTCAGCCGCTCGTCGGCGAGAACGGTCTCGATCGCCGCGACGATCGCGGCTCCCGCTTCGGTCTCGCCGAGATGGTCGAGCATCATCGCCGCCGACCAGATCTGGCCGATCGGGTTCGCGACCCCCTGGCCGGCGATGTCCGGCGCGGAGCCGTGGACCGGCTCGAACAGCGAGGGGAATTTCTTCTCCGGGTTGATGTTGCCGGAGGGCGCGATGCCGATCGTGCCGGTGCAGGCGGGGCCGAGGTCGGACAGGATGTCGCCGAACAGGTTGGAGGCCACCACCACGTCGAACTTGTCGGGCTTCAGCACGAACAAAGCGGTCAGGATGTCGATGTGGTACTTGTCGGTCTCGACGTCCGGATACGCCTTGCACATCTCCTCGAAGCGCTCGTCCCAATAGGGCATCGTGATCGCGATGCCGTTCGACTTCGTCGCCGACGTCACCTTCTTGCGCTTGCGCGTCCTGGCGAGCTCGAAGGCGTATTTCATGATGCGGTCGACGCCGTGGCGGGTGAACACCGTCTCCTGGATGACCGCTTCGCGGTCGGTGCCCGGAAACATGCGCCCGCCGATCGCGGAATACTCGCCCTCGGTGTTCTCGCGCACGACGTAGAAGTCGATGTCGCCGGGCTTGCGGCCGGCGAGCGGGCAGGTCACCCCCGGCATCAGCCGGGCCGGCCGCACCGAGGCGTACTGGTCGTATTCCCGCCGGAACTGGATCAGCGAGCCCCAGAGCGAGACGTGGTCGGGCACCACGTCCGGCCAGCCGACGGCGCCGAAGAACAGCGCGTCGGAGCCGTCGAGCCGGGCCTTCCAGTCGTCCGGCATCATCTGGCCGTGCTTCTGGTAGTAGTCGCAGGAGGCGAAGTCGTGATCCTCGCCTTGGATCTCGAAGCCGAACTTCTTGGCCGCCGCCTCGAGCACGCGCACGCCCTCCGGCACGGTCTCCTTGCCGATCCCGTCGCCGGGAATGTTGGCTATGCGGTAGACGCGGTTGGTGTTCGGCATCGTTCTTCATCCTGCCAGTTGGTCGACCGTCGCGCGGCCAGACGGGAGCGGGTGCTTCGAGACGGCTGCTCTCGCAGCCTCCTCAGCATGAGGGTCGTGGCGTTTCCAGTGGACCCGACGTCCCTCATGCTGAAGAACCCGCCCTTCGGCGGCCGCCTCGAAGCGCGCGGTTCGGCTTGTATCAGTCCAAAGCCTCAGTCGGCGAACTGGCCGGCGGCCTTGATCACGGGATCCCAGCGATCGATCTCCGACAGCAGCTTCGCCTTCAGCGCCTCCGGCGTCGCGTCCTGCTTCGACGCGGCGGTCGTGATGATCTTGCCGAAGCGCTCCTGCAGCGCCGGTTCGGCGAGCGCGGTCTGCAGGGCCTCGCTCAGCCTCTTCACGACCGCGTCCGGCGTGCCTGCCGGCGCGTAGATCCCGTGCCAGGCCGACATCTGAAAACCCTTGATCCCGGCCTCGTCCGCGGTCGGCAGCTCCGGAAGCTGCTCGACGCGCTTCAGGGCCGTGACGGCATAGGCCTTCACCTGCTTGCCCTGGATCGGGCCGGTGGTGTTGGTGGTCTGGTCGCAGGTCATGTCGATCTGCTTCCCGATCAGGTCGGTCATGACGGGGCCGTTGCCCTTGTAGGGAACCGGGGTCACCTGCGTCCCGATGGTGGAGAACAGCAGCGTCCCGCAGAGATGCGACGCCGCGCCGAGGCCGGCGTTGCCATAGGTGATCTTCGTCCCGTTGGCCTTCACCTTGGCGACGAGCTGTTCGAGCGTGTCCGCGGGGAAGTCGGGCCGGGCGATGATCGTCATCGGCGCGTCGGAAACGAGGCCGATCGGCGCGAAGGCCGTCTTCGTGTCGAAGGAGAGCTTACGGTAGAGCGCCGGCGCGGTCGAAATGCCGATGTGGTGGATCAGCAGCGTGTAGCCGTCCGGATCGGACTTCGCCACGCGCGCCGACGCGAGCGTGCCGCCGGCGCCGGTGACGTTCTCGACGACGATCTGCGAGCCCAGCGCCTTCGACATGTTCTCCGCCGTGATGCGCGCGACCGTGTCGGTCGCGCCGCCGGCGGAGAAGGGGACGACGAGCGTGATGGTGCGGCTGGGGTAGGCCTCTTGGGCGTGAGCTGCGCCCACGCCGGCGGCGAGCGCCGCTGCGGCGAGTCGTGCGGTCAGTCTCATAGGCGTCGTCCTCCGGTGCGTTTCCTCGCGGTGGCGGGCGCCTGACCCGGCCGCCCCGTCTTCGCGAGGTCGGCCGGACGCCCGATGGCGTCAGCTCATGAATTGTCGCCCTCGATGGCGGCGATCACCGCGTCGGTGACCTCGCGCGTCGTCGCGGTTCCGCCGAGGTCCGGCGTGTGCAGGGAGGGGTCGGCGGTGACGCGCTCGACCGCCCGCATCAGCCGGTCGGCGGCGGACTTTTCGCCGAGATGCTCCATCATCATCGACGCCGTCCAGAAGGTGCCCACAGGGTTCGCGATCCCCTTGCCGGTGATGTCGAACGCCGAGCCGTGGATCGGTTCGAACATCGACGGAAACCGCCGCTCCGGGTTGAGATTGGCGGTCGGCGCGATGCCGAGCGAGCCGGCGAGGGCGGCTGCGAGGTCGGACAGGATGTCGGCGTGCAGGTTGGTCGCGACGATGGTGTCGAGCGTTTCGGGCCGCATCGTCATGCGCATGGTCATCGCGTCGACCAGCATCTTGTCCCACTCGACGTCGGGAAAGCCGGCCGCGACCTCGGCGGCGATCTCGTCCCACATCACCATGGCGTGGCGCTGGGCGTTCGACTTGGTGACGACGGTGAGCTTCTTGCGCGGCCGCGAGCGGGCGAGCTCGAAAGCGAATCTGATGACGCGCGCGACGCCGGCCCGGGTCATGATGGAGACGTCGGTCGCGACCTCTTCCGGCAGGCCGCGATGCACCCGGCCGCCGACGCCGGCATATTCGCCCTCCGAGTTCTCGCGCACGATCACCCAGTCGAGCTCGGGGCCTGAGACGTTGCGCAGCGGGCTCGTGATGCCGGGCAGGACGCGGGTCGGGCGCACATTGGCGTATTGGTCGAAGGGCTGGCAGATCGCGAGGCGCAGCCCCCAGAGCGTGACGTGGTCGGGCACGTCGGGCGCGCCGACCGCGCCGAAGAAGATCGCGTCGTGGTCCTTGATCTGCTCGCGGCCGTTCTCCGGCATCATGACGCCGTTGGCCTTGTAGTAGTCCGAACCCCAGTCGAAATGGTCGAAGGAGACGCCGAAGCCCTCGCGTTTCGCCAGCGCCTCGAGCGCTTCGATGCCCGCCGCGATGACCTCCTTGCCGATCCCGTCCCCCGGAATCGCCGCGATCCTGAAATGCTTCATCCTGACCTCGACCTCAAGCTTGCGCGCTAGCTTGCATGCAAGTTAGGCTGAGTTTTTGCAGGGCCATTTCGGCGAGTCAAGCCGTTCCACGGCATCTTGTATGGAAGTCGGAGGACGCCGGATGCCCGTCAATCGTGAGAACGCCGCGACCGTCGCTCCGGAGCGCCGCTCGCTGGTCGACGACGCCTATGACGCGCTGAAGGCCGGGGTCCTCGACGGCTCCTTCGCGCCCGGCCACCAGGCCTCGGAGCAGGAGATCGCGCTGCGGCTGGGCATGAGCCGGACGCCTGTGCACGAGGCGGTGATCCGGCTGCAGGAGGACGGTCTGGTGCGCGTGCTGTCGCGCCGCGGCGTGCTGATCTGCGCGATCGCCCCGGATGACATGCGCGAGATCTACGA
Organism: Hansschlegelia sp. KR7-227; assembly: GCF_049446035.1. Classification (NCBI taxonomy): domain Bacteria; kingdom Pseudomonadati; phylum Pseudomonadota; class Alphaproteobacteria; order Hyphomicrobiales; family Methylopilaceae; genus Hansschlegelia; species Hansschlegelia sp. KR7-227. Next base: position 1,545,620 of record NZ_JBMSEA010000001.1, on the reverse strand, counting down.
CGTGCTGGTCGCGATCGAGGGGCGGGCGGCGGAGCTGATCGCGGCGCTGCCGGAGCCCGATCGCCTCGCCGTCGCGGACGACCTCGCGCGGTTCACGGAGGAGATGGAGGCCGCGCTCGCCTCGGAGAACCGCATCGCTTGGGGCGAGACGGATGCGCGCTTTCACGCCGCCCTGATCGGAGGATGCCGGAACCGCCGCATCGTCCGCATCATGCAGACCATCAACGATCAGTCGCACCGCGCCCGCATGGTGACGCTGCGCCTGCGGAAGGGCCTTGCGGCCTCCGTCGAGGAGCACCGCGCGATCGTCGCCGCGATTCGCGCCGGGGACGCGGCGGCTGCGCACGAGGCCGGGCGCAGGCACCGGCTCAACGCCTGCGCCGAACTCATTCCCGCGCTCGAGAGCCTGGGGCTGAAGCACTTGTGACGTCGCCGCCCGCCGGAACGCGCCTAGGGCGGCCGCGGCGAAATCGGCGCTTGGCCTTGGCCGGACGATGGGTTACGCGGCGTGGCGGGCTGCGCGCCGCTCGACCGCATCGACCCCGAAGGACACGCCGCGTCATGGCCGACGAGCCGCGCATCGCCGTCATCACGGCCAACCAGCGGTCGGGCACCACCGCGATCGGCCGTCTGCTCGGGGCGCAGCCGAACGTGCGCTACGCGGGCGAGATCTTTCACAACGTCCGCGGACCGCACGACGACCCCGACTACAAGCGTTTCCTCACCGTTCCCGAGGCCAACTTCTTCACCTTCAAGCAGCGCTTCGTCGAGCGCTTCCCAGGCCTGGTGCATCCGACCGCCGTGAACCAGCACGCGATCTGGAAGGCGTATTGCGAACATCTGGGCTCGCTTGGGCCGGCGACGCTCTGGGTCATCGACGTCAAATACAACTCCTGGCACCATCTCGACCCGGTGTGGCGAAATCCGCTGATCCGGCCCGGGCTGATGGAGCTGCTCAGCCGGCAAAAGGCACCGATCCTCCATATCCTGCGCGAGGACGTGTTCGCCCAGGCGGTCTCGGCCGAGCGCGCGAACAATCTCGGTCGATGGCACCGCCAGACTGGGGAGGGCGCCGGCGCATCCGCCGGACCCACCCGGCTGGACCCGGCGAAGCTGCGGCGGCTGATGCAGCTGTCGACGCAGCTCACGCGGCACTATGAGGGCCTGCTCTCATATTATGGGACGACGCGGACCATCCATTATGAGAGCGCGTTCAAGGATCAGGACCTGACCGCCGCGGCGCGCGCGAGCGTCGCCGATCTGTTCGGCCTTCCCGCCCCGCTGCAGGGGCCGCTCGATCTCGTCAAGGGCGGCGGCGATCTGCGCGGCGCGATCTCGAACACGGATGAGATCCTGGCGTTCTTCTCGGGCGACCAGCACGAAGCTCTCGTCGCACGCCACCTGCGGCGCTGACGAGACGGCGCCGTCGCCCGCCGGGCGGCCTCAGTTCGCGCTCGGGAGCCGGGCCAGCAGCCGCACGAGCTGCGCCAGCCGCTGGACCCCGACCTTCTCGAAGACCCGCCGGCGATGAGTCTTGACCGAGTTCACGCTGACGCCCAGCCGCCGGGCGGCCGCCGCCTCGCCGTCGCCGAGCGCGAGCTCGGCCGCGACGCGGGCCTCGGCGGGCGTGAGCTCGTACAGCGCTTCGAGCAGCTTGGGCGACGGCCCCGCGTCCCGATAGCCGGTGTAGACATAGACCACCACCGCGCGGCGGGCCGCTGCGCCCACCGGGGCCGCGCACATCGCGTGGACGGCCCCGTTCGGGTCGCGGAACGAAACCGGGTCGGGGCGGCGTCCTGCCGCGGCGGCGAGGATCGCCTGGTCGAACCGGGCGCGCGCCGCCTGGTCGGGGCAGCGCATGCGCGAGGCGGTCAGCCGCAACGCGCCGTCGCAGGCGAGCGTCTCGGCGGCGCGGTTGAGGCTGGTCACCCGCGCCGACGCGTCGAGCATCAGCGCGGCGACGCCGAGCAGGTCCAGCGCGTCGAACTCCGCGCGTCGCAGCGGCGATGATTCCGCGGCTTGCCCCGCGAGCGGCGAGGAGCGATCGAAGCTGCGGGCGACAGGCCTGAGCCGAACGACCGCGCCGCTGTCGAAGGGCTCGACGTCCGGGTTTGCGCGCGGCAGCGGGGCGTGTCGCGCCGCCAGACGCGACCGGGCTGCGAGGAAATCCGCGGGGGAGGACGGCTCGTCGAAGCCCCTCTTGGCGTACTCGCTTGAAGTCGCGTTCTCGACGTCCGTCACGGGCGAGTCTCCCAATGCGCGACCACCCTAACCCCGCCGCGACGAGGGGCAAGCCAAAAGAAATCCAAAAACGAAAATTAGTGAGCGGAAGACCATGGCTGGGGTCCAAACGGCTGCGAAACACAGGCTGCGCAGCAGCTGCGGACTGGAATACGTACTTTTACGTATCTTGCATGACGGCTCCGGGTCGACCTTAAAGCTTTGCGAGGCATGCGATACGTCTGGGATCGCGCGCCGGGGGGACGGGCCGCGGGGAGCTACGGGTCGCGTGAGGGTAGCCCGCCACATTGGCGTCGTTCTGGCCGCATGCGCGCTCGCCGCGGCGACGGGCGCGCGCGCCGAGCCGATCGCCCGGCCGACGCCGATCGCGGGCGAGGTGATCGCGACGAAGGGCGGCGAGGAGCTGCAGTTCCGCTCCGAGGCGCTGTGGCGGCCGGTCCTGCTGCAGCAGGACGTCGTCGGCGGCGACACGCTCAAGACCAACGCGCTCGGAACCGTCGCCCTGCTGTTCGAAGACCGCACTCAGGTGCGCGTCGGGCGCAACTCCACGCTGATCGTCAAGGACGTCGCGCGCGGCCCGAACGGCGAGACGCTGCTCGCGCTGCCGCAGGGCTCGATGTGGGCGCGCGCGGCGCGCGGCGGCTCCGGCGTGCAGGTCGACACGCCGGCGGCCGCAGCCGCGATCCGCGGCACCGACTGGACGCTGTCGGTCGAGGGCGCGAAGACCTCGCTGATCGTGATGGAGGGCGAGGTGACGCTCGCCAACGCGCAAGGGTCCGTCACGGTGCGGCAGGGCGAGGGCGCCGAGGCCCTGATCGGTCAGGCGCCGCGCAAGATCACGCTGGTCAAGTTCGACGGCCGCGAGCAGATCCTGATCTATCGCGAGCTGCGCCAGACCTTCTTCAACCTGTCGCCGACCGACAAGACCCACCGCGAGGAGCGCGTCGCCCGCGCCCGCGCGCTCGCGGTCCCCGAACCCGCCCGCACCGCCGAGCAGTGGCTGACGCTGGCCGAGGCCGGGCTGAACTACGACGGCCTGGCGAAGGCCGAGGTCGCGCTCGCGGGCGCGCGCAGGATGAGGCTCGACGTCCGCCAGCGGGCGCGCGCCGAGTTGGTCGAAGGCTTCGTCGCCGCGCGTCGGCAGAAATGGCGGCAGGCCGCTGCGCTGTTCAAGTCCGCGCAACCGCGGCTCGACCGCACGCGCCAGGCGACCGCGGCCTACGCCGAATGGGTCGCGCTCGGCATGGCGGACCCGAACAGCCGGCCGCCGCCTCCCCCGAAGGAGCGCTACGCCGACGTTTTCACCGGGCCGCTGTCACGCGCCGCGATCGAGAGCTTCCTCGACGGGCCGGACAAGGGCGTCGCCATCATCGACGAGAACATCCGCCGCTTTCCCGACGAGATGATGATGCGGGCCGGCAAGGCGCTGCTCTACATCATGAAGGGCGACAAAGAAGCCGCGAAGCGCGCGATCGAGGAGGCGCGCGCGGTCGATCCCGACGACGTCTACGTGCTGATGGCGAGCGCGCGCTACCGCTACGTCGTGGAGAGCGACCTCGAGGGCGCGCTCGCCGAGCTGAAGCGCGCAGCCGAGATCGCGCCGGGCGCGAGCTTCGTCTATGGCGACATGGCGCTCGTCCAGGACGACCGCAACGCGACCCGCGAGGCGGAGGAGGCGCATCTCAAGGAGATCGCCTACGATCCCGACAGTTTCTCGGGCTACGCCAACTACGCGATCTTCCTGATCAACCACAATCGGCTCGGCGAAGCGCAGGAGCAGCTCCGGATCGCTGAGCGGCTCGGCGGCGGATCGAACCCGCTTTACATCGGCGCCCGAGGCAGTCTGCGGATCCGGCAGGGCGAGATCGCGGAGGGGACGCAGGACTTGCTCGCGGCGTCCGTCGCCCAGCCGACCTACGCCAGCGGCCTGAACGAGCTCGCGACGGCGATGTACGCCGCCGGCAATCTCGACGAGACCTATCAGGCGCTCGACAACGCCGACCGCTACGACGACGCCAACCCGACGACGCCGCTGATCCGCTCCGTGATCGCGCAGGACGAGTACCGGGCGGACGACGCGGTGATCAACGCGCGCGAGGCGCTGCGCCGCAAGCTCGCGCGCGGCGGGCATTACGAGTCGATCGCCGCGAGCCGCGACAACGGCTCCTTCCTCGGCGGAGCGCTGCGGTTCCTCGAGCTCGACGAATGGGCGCGCTACTACGGCGACCGCGTCGCGGACGCGTTCCTGGCCACCGCCTATTTCGACCAGGCGATCGCGAACCGCGTCTCGCCCTTCGCGCTCGGAACGCAGCAATTCGCGCCGGAGGAGGGCGGGGCGCCGAGCCTGTTCGCCTCCTCCTCGCTGGTGCAGGGCATGCTGTTCGATCCGCTCGCGATCGGCTCCCCGCAACGGCGCAGCGCGCTTGCGCGCTACCCCTTCGCGGAGACCACCGCCGGCGGCGGCCTGATCGCGCGCGACGGCGAGACCGGATGGTTCTCGGACGCGACCATCCAGGCGACGGTGATGGAGCCGATCCCGTTCTCGATCTTCACCAACGCCACCCTGACGCGGCCCGACAGCACATTCGCCAACGACCGCGACGATCAGGGCACGGCGACGACCTTCATCGGCGTCCAGCCGACCGGCCAGGACAACCTCGTCCTGTTCCAGAACTTCGTGAAGCAGCGTCAGGGCGCGCGGCGGTTCGATAGCTTCTACGTTCACCAGCCTTTGCCGACCGGCGAACTGTTTTACACGCGGCCCAACGGCTCCGAACTGACCTACGCAACGGCGGGCGCCGGCTGGAGCCACACCTTCGGCGAACGGAACGTGCTGCAGGCGTTGATCGTCGGAACCGAGCTCGATCAGAAGCAGAACAGGATCGACCCGGTCCCGATCGGGGGCGGTTTCTTCTACGGCGCGGACTTGCGGCAGAAGCTCCACGAGAAGGATCTTCTGCTGGGGGTCAACCATCTGCTCGGCGTCGGAGACGTCACCTTTCAGTACGGCGGAGAACGGATTTTCTCGCGCTATGACCTCAGGCAAAGCAGGACGGACAGGCTGACGGAGCCGCCGGTTTACAACCGCCTCGAGTTCGACGGCGACGCCTGGCGCATCTACGCCGACGCGACATGGGACGTCAGCCGCGACTTCAAGCTGGAGGCCGGCCTGTTCGCCTCGAAATCGAAAATCGATCGTGACGACCACAGCGATCTCGGCCCCCGCGCCGGCGTCGCCTGGCAACCTGTCGAGGGCCACTGGCTGCGCGCCGCCTACCGGCAGGACGCTTATTTCTCGACGGCCTATTCGCTGTCCCCGGTCACCACGGCGGGCCTGACCCCGAACGAGCTGCCGCTCGACTTCGGCGGCCGGACCAAGTCGCTGATCGGGCGGTGGGACGCCGAATGGTCGCCGCATCTGTTCACCGCGCTCGAATATCAGCGGCAGCGTGTCCGCTCGCTGTCGATCGACGTGCCCGAGACGCTTCAGAACGCGAGCATCGGAAAGGCCGAGATCAACCGGTTTTCGGCGACCGCCAACGCCTGGCTCACGCACGGCTTCGGGGCTTTCGCGACCTATGCGCGGACCAATTCGAAATCGCTCGGCGACTACAATGACGGCGGCTTCACCTATGCGGTGAACCGGGGCGATCCGCTGCCGTTCCTCGCGAAAAACTTCGCCCGGATCGGGCTCACCTTCGTCCATCCCTCGATGGTCAAGGTGACGGTCGCGCAGAACTTCATCGGGAAACGCACCGACACGGTCTTCGGCGAGCACGACGGCTATCGCACCACCGACGTCTCCGCGACGTGGGAGAGCTTCGACAAGCACCTCCTTCTGAGCGCGGAGGCGCTCAATGTCTTCGACAAGAATTTCACGCTTCTGAGGCGCCTCGGGCCGACCACGCCCGCCATCAAGGGCGACGGCCGAACCTTGACCGCGTCCATGCGGCTGCGGTTCTGAGCCGCTCCGGCGCGGGAGGACGAGCCGCGTGATCCGCCGCACCCCCGCCGCGCTCGGCGTTCCGCTCGCCGTCGCGCTGCTGCTCGCGGCGGTGCTCCTCAGCCCGCTCGGCCGGCTTCTCGACGCGCCGGCCTGGGACCTGCTGTCGACGCTCGCGCCGCCGTCGCCCGCAGCCGACGTCGTGATCGTCGCGATCGACGAGCCGTCCTTCGCCGAGATCGGCCGGCAATGGCCGTGGCCCCGCTCCCTGCACGCAGAGCTCGTCACGGCGCTGCGGGCGGCGGGCGCGAAGGCGATCGCGCTCGACATGGTGTTCGCCGAAGCCTCTACGGCGGAGGCCGACGGAGCGCTGGCGGCGGCGCTCGGACCCGACGTCGTGCTCGCGGCCGACGAGACCTGGATCGAGACGCCGCACGCGACGCAGTCGATCCGGGTTGAGCCGCTGCCGGAGTTCCTCGACCGCGGGGCCGAGGCCGGCGTCGCGGCCGTGGCGCTCGACCGCGACGGCGCGCTCCGGCGCCTCCCGCCGGGGGCGGACGGCTTTGCGGCGACCGTCGCCCGCAAGGTCGGCGCCGCGTCGCGCGACGCTGGAGAAGCGCGCCTGCTCCTGTTCCGCGGCGGACCGCGAACCTACGCGACGGTCTCCTATTACCAGGCGCTGAAGCCAGCCGAATTCCTGCCTCCGGGAACGCTGAAGGACAAGATCGTCTTCGTCGGCCTCAGCACGCAGACGGCCGCCGACGCCTCGGCCGGGGCGGCGGACGCCTTCGCGACGCCCTTCACCGCGCTGACCGGCCGCCTGACCGCCGGGGTCGAGGCGCAGGCCACGATGTTCGACGCGATCCGGACCGGCGACCTCGTGTCCCCTGCGCCGCTCTGGGCGCAGATTTTGGCGCTCGGCCTTGCGGCCGCGGGAGGCGCAGGTCTCGCGCGCGGCGGGCGGGTCTCTGGCCGCGCGGTCGCCGCCGCGGGGGCGCTGACGGCCGCGATCGCCGCGGCGAGCTGGCTCGCGTTGACCGGCGCGCATGCCTGGCTGTCGCCGGTCGCGCCGGCGGCGGCCCTGCTTCTCGTCGTCGGCGTGGACGCCGCGCTCGACTACGTCCGCGAGCGCCGAGCCCGCCGCGAGATCGCCGCCGCCTTCGGGCAGTATCTCGCGCCGGAGCTGGTCGATCGGCTGGCGCGCGACCCGTCCTCGCTCAGGCTTGGCGGCGAGCTCCGGACGCTCACCATCCTGTTCTGCGACGTGCGCGGCTTCACCACGCTGGCCGAGCGCATGAAGGACGATCCGGAGCGGCTGACGAGCCTCGTCAACCGCCTGCTGGGCCCGTTGTCGGACGCGGTGCTCGCCGAGGGCGGCACGATCGACAAATACATCGGCGACTGCGTCATGGCGTTCTGGAACGCGCCGCTCGACGCGCCCGATCACGCGGAACGGGCGGTGGCGGCGGCGCTTCGGATGCTCGACGCGGTCGAGGCGCTCAACCGCGAGCTCAACGCGGAGTCCGGCGAGGGCGCGCCGCCGCTGCAGTTCGCCGTCGGAATCGGCGTGAACACCGGGGCCTGCGTGGTGGGCAATCTCGGCTCGGCCAAGCGCTTCGACTACACCGCGATCGGCGACGCGGTGAACCTCGCCTCACGGCTCGAAGGCGCGTCCCGATTCTACGGCCTGCCGCTGCTCGTCGGCGAGGCGACGGCGCAGGCCGCGGGAGATCGCTTCGCGCTGGTCGAGCTCGACCGCCTCGCGGTGAAGGGCCGGGCCGGGGGCGTCGGCGTGTTCGCCGCCCTCGGCCGGGCGGGCGCAGAGCCCGTCGCGGCAGCTGACGCGCAGGCTGCCTTCCTCGACGCCTATCGCAAGCGGGACTGGACGCGCGCGGACGCCGCGCTCGGCGCCCTGCGCGCGGCCGAGCCGCGGCTCGGCGTCTACGCCGAGCGGATGGCGGAGCGGATCGCCGCCCTGCGGGCGTCGCCGCCGCCCGAAGACTGGGACGGCGTGTTCGCCGCGCGCGAAAAATAACGGACGGCCCGTGGCGGAAGCCGGGGCGCCTCCTGGGCCGTCGTCCTGGGCTTGTCCCAGGACCCAGAACCACCGCCGGCGCCAGACTGGTTCGACCGCGGCGGCGATGGATTCCGGGACGAGCCCGGAATGACGGCGGGGTAGCGGACGGCCCGTGGCGGCGGCGGAGCGGCCGGCCTTCAGGTCTCCGCGATCCCCGCCTCGTTCGCGCGCAGCCGTTCCGCGGCCTTGGCGGCGATCGCGGCCGCCGCGGCCTTGTCGTCGGCGAGGAAGGCCTGGAAGGCGCGGCGCGGCAGGCGCAGCAGCGAGCAGTAGGCGATCGCGTCGACGTCGGCGGTGCGCTCGCGGTCCTCCAGCAGCGCGATCTCGCCGAAGACGTCGCCGCGCCCGAGCCGCACCCGGTCGCCGGGCAGCGCCACCTCGACGGCGCCGGAGGCGATGAAATAGGCGGCGTCGCCGCGGTCGCCGCGGCGGATCAGCCGCTGGCCGGGCCGCGCCAGCATCGGCTCGACCTTGGCCAGCAGCCGGCGCTTCGCTTCGGGCGACAGCCCTTCGAACAGCGGCAGGCGCGCGACAAGCGTCGCGGCGTCGAGGCCGAGGTCGAGGGCGGGCCGGACGTCGGCCTTGGAGCGCCTGCGTCCGAGGTCGACCAGCAAATCGCGGTGCAGCTCGGGGCCGATCAGGCCTTCCTCGCGCATGCGGTCATATTCCCGCTCCTCGAACTCGAGCGCGGCGTTCTCGAGCAGCCGGCGCTCCAGCGCCTCGGCGTAGCCGGGATATTGCAGCCGGAGCGCGTCGAGCGCCCGGGACACCGCCTCGGCGCGCTCGCCGAGGGCGTCCGCGGCGGCGTCGCCGGCGTCCGGGCCGAGCACGGGGCGGATCGTCTCCTCGACGAAGCCGCCGAGCTTGCGGATCGCCATGGAGTCGAGCAGCAGCGTCTCGAACCGGTTGGCGAGCGCGCGGGCGAGCCAGCCGTTCCAGCCGAGGCGCCGCGCGACCCACTGGGCGGCGTTCTCCGTGCGCGAGAAGGCGAGCGCTTCCTGATAGGCCGCGCGGTAGCCGGCCGGGCCGGAGACCCGGGCGCGGTCGCTCAGGCGGCGGACGTCGGCGAGCAGCCGGTCGACGAGCTTCAGCGACACGCCGCGCTCGCGCACCCGCTCCATCACGAGCTCGCGCTCCGCCCGGGCGAGGGTGACGAGCGCGATCATCACCCGCTCGCGCGGGTCGATCGTGGCGGGGAGGGCCGCCTGCTCCGCGGTCTCGGCCGCCGCGGGCGGCGAGGCCGTCATGCGGTAGGTCGCGGCGGTCTCGGCGACCGCCTGCGCGACGCGGGCGCGCGCGGCGGCGAACACGTCGCGGCGCAGCGCCTGGTCGACAGGCGACAGCCGGTCGATCCCCGTCGCGCGCACCAGCGCCCGCACGGTCGTGCCCTGCACGAGCAGCGTGAACAGCACGTAGCCGGTGGCCAGCACCGCGATGAAGTTGCGGATGTCGGCCGGGATCGCGTCGTTTTCGGTGACGGCGAGCGCGAGCACCAGCGTGGTCGCGCCGCGCAGGCCGCCCCACAGCACCACCCAGCGGAACGGCCGGCTGATCGGCGGCGCCATGTCGAGCTTGGCCAGCGCCGGCATCAGCCCCCAGACGATCGCCGCCCGCGCGGCGAAGGTGGCGGCGATCAGCAAAGCGAGCAGAGCGAGGTCGCGCGCCGTCGCCTCCGCGAGCAGCCGCGGCGCCAGGATCGAGGCCAGCACGAAGATCAGCGAGGCCGCCCACCAGTCGATCTGCTCCCACACCGCGCGCAGGTGCTTCCAGACGTCGGGCGGCGCCTTCGCGGGCCCGACGGCGGCCAGCGTCATGCCGGCCGCGACCACCGCCATGACGCCGGAGACGTGGAGCCCGCTCTCGGCGACCACGAAGGCGATGTAGGGGAGCGCGAGGCTGACCGAGGTCGGCGCGAGCGAATCCTCGCGCAGCGCGCCGATCAGCGCCGCCGCGCCGCGGCCGGCGACGACGCCCACCAGCACCCCGCCGAGCGGCAGCACGAGCGCGTCGATAGCGGTCTTCGCCGGATCGAACGGCGCGCCGCTGACCAGCAATTCGAGGCACACGGCGAACAAGGTGATGGCGGCGGCGTCGTTTAGCAGGCTCTCGCCCTCGACAAGGCGGACCAGCCGGGCCGGCGCGCCGGCCTCGCGAAAGATGCCGATGACGGCGATCGGGTCGGTCGTCGCCACGATCGCGCCGAGCAGCAGGCAGGCGACCAGAGGCGCAGCCGCGAAGGGCGCGAGCGCGAAGCCGACGACGAGCGTGGACGCCACGACCGCGACGATCGCGAGGATGAAGATCGAGCTGGCGTCGTCGATGACCTGACGGAGGTCGGTGTTCATCGCGGACTGGAACAGCAGCAGCGGCAGGAAGACGAACAGGAAACCTTCCGAGTCGAGCGGCAGCTCGGTGTAGCGCGCGGCGTCCTCGCCGGCCGGCCCGAAGGCGCCGGAGCGCAGCGCGAGGCCGATCGCGCCGATCGCCAGCCCGAACAGCGCGAGCAGCACGCTCGCCGGCAGTCGCACCCGGGCGGCGATCGGTTCGGCCAGACTGACGGCGATAAGCAGGGCCGCGAGCGTGAAGACGACAAGAGCGACGGACAAAGGCGGACCCGAAACGGACGAGACGCGATGCGACCGCCTTTCTGACGGCGTTCGGCGCAAAGGCCAAGCGAGCGCGCTCCGAATGACCGCGCGCGCCCTCGATGGCGGCTGAACCCCCAATCGCCGATATGTGAACATGGCCGTTTTCGCCGTACCGAGGGGGTTGGCTCATGCTCCGAAAGTTCTAGATTTCGAATTGTTCCAAAGCGAGCTGGGGCCGAGCCCCCGCTCGGGCGGGACGGGCGGCTCGGCAACTTTTCCCGGGGCCGGGCGGGTCGTTCGCCGCCGACGCCCTAGACTTTCGCCTTGTCGCCGCCGCGCCGATGGACGCGGACGGCCGGTCGCGCCAAAGAGGAGCCGCCATGCCCCCAGGGACGAGCATCGCCCCCACGCGTCGGGATCTGCTCGAGGGCGCCGCGGTGACGGCTCTCGGCCTCGCCGTCGCCGCGCCGGCCGCCGTAGGCCCCGCCGAGGCGAGGCCTTTGCCGGGGGAGGCTGCGATCAAGCTCACTGTGAACGGCGTGGAGCGGACGCTGGCGGTCGATCCACGCGTCACGCTGCTCGACGCGCTGCGCGAGCGTCTCGCGCTCACGGGCTCCAAGAAGGGCTGCGACCACGGCCAGTGCGGCGCCTGCACGGTGATGGTCGGCGGGCGGCGGATCAATTCCTGCCTCACGCTCGCGGTGATGCACGAGGGCGACGAGATCACGACGATCGAGGGCCTCGCCGAAGGGGATGAGCTGCATCCGATGCAGGCGGCCTTCCTCGCCCATGACGGTTTCCAGTGCGGCTACTGCACGCCCGGACAGATCTGCTCGTCGGTCGCCATGCTGGCGGAGGCGAAGGCCGGCTGGCCGAGCCACGTCACCGCCGATCTCGCAGGCGCGGTCGAGCTGACCGACGCCGAGATTCGCGAGCGCATGAGCGGCAATCTCTGCCGCTGCGCCGCCTATCCCAACATCGTCGCGGCGATCCGCGACGCGAGCGCCGGAGGCGCGACATGACCCCCTTCACCTATGAGCGCGCGACCGATCCGGCGGCGGCCGCGAAGGCGGTCGCCGAACGACCGGACGCGGCCTTCATCGCGGGCGGCACCAATCTCGTCGACCTGATGAAGCTCGGCGTCGCCCGGCCCGCCCATCTGGTCGACGTCTCGCGCCTCGCGCTGTCGGAGATCGAAGAGACGCCCGAAGGCGGCCTCGCGATCGGCGCCCAGGTCAAGAACAGCGATCTCGCGGCGGATCCGCGCGTGCGGACGTCCTATCCGCTTCTGTCCCGGGCGCTGCTCGCGGGCGCCTCCGGCCAGCTGCGCAACGCCGCCTCGACGGGGGGCAATTTGCTGCAGCGGACGCGCTGTCCCTATTTCACCAATGTCGCGACGCCCTGCAACAAGCGGGAGCCTGGGTCGGGCTGCTCGGCGCTCGGCGGGCACAACCGCATGCACGCGGTGCTCGCGGCGACCGACACCTGCATCGCCACGCATCCCTCCGACATGGCGGTCGCGATGTCGGCGCTCGACGCCACGGTCGAGACGGTGACGGGCGCGGGCGAGCGCCGCTCGATCCCGATCGCCGAGCTCTACCGGTCGCCGGAGACCGACCCGCTGCGCGAGACGACGCTTGCGCATGGCGAGCTGATCACCGGCGTGAGGCTGCCGCCGCCGCCGCGCGGGCGGCAGGTCTACCGCAAGGTGCGCGACCGGGCGTCCTACGCCTTCGCGCTCGTCTCGGTCGCCGCGGTCGTCGAGGAGCGCGGCGGCGAGGTGGGCTCGAGCCGCGTCGCGCTCGGGGGCGTCGCGCACAAGCCGTGGCGCTCGGCCTCTGCGGAGGCGGCGCTGGCCGGCGCCCGCTCCGACCGCGAAGCCTTCGCGGAGGCGGCCGACGCGGCGCTCCAGGGCGCGCGCGGCTACGGCCACAATGATTTCAAGATCGACCTCGCGAAGCGGACGATCCGGCGCACGCTCGCCGACGCCGCCGGCGACGTCGCGTGAGGACGCCATGGCGATGACAGCGACGCTCAGCCCCATCGGCCAGCCGCTCGACCGGGTCGACGGCCGGCTCAAGGTCACCGGAGGCGCCCCTTACGCCTATGAACACAGGACGCCGCAGCCGGCGTCCTACGGCGTCATCGTCGGGGCGACGATCGCCAAGGGCCGCGTGACCTCGCTCGACGTCGCCGCGGCGGAACAGGCGCCCGGCGTGCTGATGGTGATGACCCATCGGAACGCGCCGCCGCAGCCCGACTTCGGGCCGCCCCGCCCGAAGGGCAACCGATTCCAGCGCGCGCGGCCGTTCCTCGCGGACGACCGCGTGCGCCATTGGGGCGAGCCGGTCGCGCTCGTGGTGGCGGAGACCTTCGAGGCCGCGCGCGACGCGGCGGCGCTCGTCAAGGCGACGTATGCGGCGGAGGCGCACGCCATCGGCTTGCGCGAGCATCTCGGCGAGGCCTACGCGCCGGAGACGATCAATGTCGGCATGAAGACCGATACGAAGGACGGCGACGTCGACGCCGCCTTGGCGGCTGCGGCGGTCACGATCGACGCCGAATATCACGTCGCGCAGCAGCACCACATGGCGCTCGAGCCGCACGCGTCCCTCGCGTTGTGGGAGGGCGACGAGCTCACCCTCTACACGGCGACCCAGACGGTCGCGAACGCGCGCGCCAGCGTCGCGGCGACGTTGCGCATCCCGAAGGAGAAGGTGCGGATCGTCACCCCTTATATCGGCGGCGGCTTCGGCGGGAAGCTCGGCGTGCGCGCCGACGCGCTGCTCGCCGCCTTCGCGGCGAAGGCGGTCGGCCGGCCGGTGAAGGTGGCGCAGAGCCGCCAGCAGGTGTTCTACACGGCGGGCCACCGTCCGGAGGCGATCCAGCGCGTGCGGCTGGCCGCGACCAAAGAGGGGCGGCTGACCGGCGTCAGCCACGACGTCTGGATGCAGTCCTGCCCGACGGAGGAATACGCCGAGCAGACCGCGGCCACCACGCGGGCGATCTACGCCGCGCCGGCGATCGCGACCTCGCACCGCCTCGTCAATCTCGACATGCAGGGCGGAGAGCCGGTGCGCGCGCCGGGCGAGGCGCCGGGCATGCTGGCGCTCGAAAGCGCGATGGACGAGCTCGCCGTCAAGCTCGGCATGGACCCGGTCGAGCTGCGCATCCTGAACGACGCCCAGACCGACCCGGAAAAGAAGGTCCCGTTCTCCTCTCGCAGGCTGGTCGAATGCCTGCGCGAGGGCGCGAGCCGCTTCGGCTGGGCGGACCGCCCGAAGACGCCGCGTTCCCGGCGCGACGGCGCGCAGCTGATCGGCTACGGCATGTCGTCGGCCATGCGGCCGAACTACATCGGCGCGGCGGCGGCCCATGTCTCGATCGACGAGCGGCGCAAGGTGACCGTGCGGATCGACATGACGGACATCGGCACCGGCACCTACACCATCCTGACCCAGGTTGCGGCCGACGCGCTCGGCGTGCCCGTGTCCGACGTGACGGTGGAGCTCGGCGACAGCCGGTTCCCAGCGAGCCCGGGCTCCGGCGGCTCGTGGGCGCGGCGAGCTCGTCGGCGGCGGTGCACGACGCCTGCGAGGCGCTGAAGGCGAAGATCGCCCAGACCAACGAGCCGCGGGCGCTCGAGGCGACCGGCTCCGTCAAGGCGATGAAGGACAATCCGGACTACAAGAACTTCTCGCAATATTGCTTCGGCGCGCATTTCGCCGAGGTCGCCATCGACGAGGACACCGGCGAGATCCGGCTGCGGCGCATGCTCGGCGTCTTCGCGGCCGGGCGCATCCTCAACGCCAAGACCGCGCGATCGCAGATGATCGGCGGCATGATCTGGGGCGTCTCGTCCGCCTTGTTCGAGGAGGCGGTGAACGACGCCCGCTTCGGCCATGTCGTGAACGGCGACCTCGCCGAGTATCACGTCGCCTCCCATGCCGACGCGCCGAACGTCGACGCCGTCTTCCTCGACGAGCGCGACGACAAAGCGAACGCGCTCGGCGCCAAGGGCGTCGGCGAGCTCGGCATCTGCGGGGCGGGCGCCTCGATCGCGAACGCCGTGTTCAACGCCACGGGCGTGCGGGTCCGGGACTTTCCGATCACGCTCGACAAGGTGCTGGCGGGCTGAACGACTTGGCCGAGGGGCGGCCGAGTGGAGCGCCTCGGCAACAGGCTCCGGCCGGTTCTTTCCGGGGAGGCGGGCCGGGATTTCAGCGCGTTCCGCGAATAAAATTGCCAGGGGCTTGTGTTTTCCGACGCCGGAAGGCATCTTGCGCCGGTCGATAGACGGCCAGAGGACTTGGCCCTGCGCGCGCTAAGTCGCGTGCGTTGCTGATGAATTCTATGCCAGACGAAGCGAAATTCGATGGGCTTGCGCTATGCGGGCCCCGCACCACCGATACATCTGAGAGGGTTTCCCATGACCACGGGAACCGTGAAATGGTTCAACGCCCAGAAGGGCTTCGGCTTCATTCAGCCGGACGACGGCGGCAATGACGCCTTCGTTCACATCAGCGCCGTCGAGCGCGCCGGCATCGGCGACCTCCGCGAGGGCCAGAAGGTGAACTTCGAGCTCGTGCAGGACCGCAAGAGCGGCAAGATGTCGGCTGACAACCTTAAGGTCGTAGGCTGATCCGACGACGCGCCGCCGCCCCTCGCGGGAGGCGGGCCGCGCGGCCGAGCCGCGCCTGAGCCGAGTGAACGCTCCGCAGTTTCAAAACCCCGTCGCCTCATCGAGGCGGCGGGGTTTTTCGTTCGAAGGGGCCGAACGCCGTCCGCTCGTCAGTTCGAGCGGAATCCGCCGCCGCCGGGGA
Organism: Hansschlegelia sp. KR7-227; assembly: GCF_049446035.1. Classification (NCBI taxonomy): domain Bacteria; kingdom Pseudomonadati; phylum Pseudomonadota; class Alphaproteobacteria; order Hyphomicrobiales; family Methylopilaceae; genus Hansschlegelia; species Hansschlegelia sp. KR7-227. The sequence goes on along the minus strand of NZ_JBMSEA010000001.1, from coordinate 1,529,948 downwards.
CCGCCGTGCGCGGAGCGCCGGCGCCGGCCGACGATCCGGCCGAGGAAGCGGCCAGCGGACGGCGTGCGTCAGGACGGAGCTTCTTCTTCGGCGCCGGCAGCAAGCCTTCGCGCTGGGCGGCCTTGCGCGCCACCTTGCGCGACCTGCGGATCGCCTCGGCCTTTTTGCGGTTCCGCTCTTCCGACGGCTTCTCGTAAGATTTGCGACGCTTCATCTCGCGGAAGACGCCTTCGCGCTGCATCTTCTTCTTGAGGACGCGAAGGGCCTGATCGACGTTGTTGTCGCTGACGAAAACTTTCAACGTGTCTCCTAACGGGGCTTGAAGAAAAAGGTTCGTGGAACGGCGCGCTCAGGAGCCGGACGCGGGATCCGGCGAGGGGGTCTCGGCCGTCGTCGATTCGATGGCCGCCGGCCAACTCAGGGAGCCCTGATGAACGCTCGGCAGGTCCCCGCTCGCGACGACATGGGCGACCGGTCCGCCGGATGAGCCCTTCTTGTCGCTCGTCAGCATGAGTTTCAGCTCATGGCCGTCGTCGGTCACGAACCGGACGTCGTTCTGGCCCTTGGCGAGCGCAAGCGCATGCGGGTCGGCCTCGAGCTCGCCGGAACTGGTGAGCATGCCGCCCTTGTTCTGGAAGCACTCGATTTCAAGGCTGGCGCGCGCCGAGCCGCCGGCGGGGGAGGTCAGGACGCCTTTGCAAGAGATGGTGCCGAGGTAGCGCACGAGGGCCGCTTTCTGAGACGAGGCGCGAGCGTCGCGCGGGGGTGTGACGTGTCCGCGGACGCGAAGGCGTCGTGCGGCGATGGAAACGGCGCCCAGGCTGGCCGCGGCCGCCCGCGTCGCCATGCTGAGCCCGTCGGCCGAGTCGCCGCCGCGATGGAGGCCGGGACGGCCGGCGCGAGGCGGGACGGCGAATTCAAATCTTTCGACCGGCCCTTCCTATCGCCGAATTACGTATCTAAGTAGGTCATGCAGCTATGACCCAAGAATAGCGGCGTCAGGCATGGCGAAGAGCCGCACGGCGCCGACGGTCTACGACCGGGACGCCTGCGTGACATATAGTCATTCGCAACCAAATTGCGACCCGCACCCTCCTCATCTCTCGCGCGCGTACCATTTTTACCGCTCGGCGCGGTGGGCGCCCGCGCGGGCCTCGGTCCGCCGCCGTTTGAAAGGAGCGCCTCGTGAGCGTCGGACTGATCGCTTTGCTGGACGACGTCGCGGCGCTTGCGAAAGTGGCGGCCGCTTCGCTCGATGACGTCGCGGGCCAAGCCGCGAAGGCCGGAGCGAAGGCGGCGGGCGTGGTGATCGACGACGCGGCGGTGACGCCGCGCTACGTCGTGGGCTTCGCCGCGGACCGCGAACTGCCGATCGTCGCGCGCATCGCGGTGGGCTCGCTCAAGAACAAGCTGCTGATCCTGCTGCCGGCGGCGCTCGCTTTGAGCTTCTTCGCCCCCTGGAGCATCACGCCGCTGCTGATGCTCGGCGGCGCCTTCCTCTGCTACGAGGGGACCGAGAAGGTCTATGAGGCGCTGTTTCCGCACAAGGCGCATGCGCATGAGGCGGCGATCGCCGGCGGCGCCGACGCCAAGACCCTCGAAGAGCAGAAGATCGCCGGCGCGATCAAGACCGATTTCATCCTCTCCGCCGAGATCATGGCGATCACGCTCGCGGCGGCGCCCGACGGCGGTTTCTGGATGAAGGCGATCGTGCTCGCGGTCGTGGGCCTCGGCATCACCGTCGCGGTCTATGGCGTCGTGGCGCTGATCGTAAAGGCCGACGACGCCGGCGTCGCGCTCGCCAAGACCGGCTCCGCTTCGGCCTTTGGATCGATCGCGCGCGGCGTCGGGCGAGGTCTGGTCGTGGGCATGCCGGTGCTGCTGAAGCTGCTCGCCATCGTCGGCACCGCCGCCATGGTCTGGGTCGGCGGCGGCATCATCGTCCATGGGCTCGCGCAATACGGGCTGCCGGCGATCGAACACGCCATCCACGCCGTGGCGGTCGGGGCCGCGCACGCCGTTCCCGCGGCTTCCGGCGCGGTCGAATGGATCGTCACGGCCGCCGGCTCCGGCGTCGTCGGCCTCGCGCTCGGCGCGGCGATCATCCCGCTGGTCGGCTTCGTGCTCGCGCCGGCGGCGGCGGGCCTCCGGGGGCTGTTCGGCGGCAAGCCGGCGCAGGCGGAGCGCTAGCGCGGGGATCACGTCGCCCCGCCTCGTTCGCCTCGCACCGCAGCTGTCTTTCCGGGACATGCCCGGATTGACGGGCGAGGATCGCCCGCTTCAAAGCGAGCCGATCACGCTCCAGCGGAGGGCGCTCCCGTCAGACGAGGTGGGAGCCTTCGCCTACCAGTAGGTCTTGCCCTTGCGGAGCTTCTCGAGGCTCCGCGCGGCCTTCTTCAGGAGCCGCGGCGCGGCGGCGTCCGCCTCGGCGCTGCGGCGGCCCGCCGCGAAGGCGGCGGCGCCGTCCCCGACGTCCGCGGCGTCGTCGGCGGCGGTCCGCATCAGGCCATGGGCGGTCGCGATGTCGTTGAGTCCGCCCAGTTCATCCTGAAGCGCCTTCAGCCGCTTGCCGAACGCCTTGGTCCGGCGCGCTCGCTTCTCGGCGAACAGCGGCGCGAAGAAGCCGTCCGCGTAGCGCAGCTTCTTGGCTTCGATGCGGACCTCGTGCCGCTTCTCGGGCGACAGCGCCTCGAGTTTGCGGCCGCGCTTGAGGACGCGTTTGAGGCGTCGTTCGAGCAGATCGGCGGCGAAGTCCGTGATCGGCGTCCGGCGCAGGGCGGCCGTGTCCTCCCGCCTGCGCCAGTCGCCGAGCGCGAGCCATTCCGTGAGGTCGAGCATGACCTCGCGCGAGGCGGGCGAGCGGAGCGTCTCCAGCGCGGCCAGATAGGCCGCGTCGCGCCGCTCGCCGAGGACAGCGGAGAGCGCCCGCCGCTCGTCGGTCTCGTCGGTGACGGCCTCGAAATCGGCGATCTGGACGTCGAGGTCCCGCGCGTCGCCGAGCGCGCCCGCCAGCCGCTTCAGCCCGGCGAGAACGCCGGCCGACCGCCCGTCGGACACGACCGGCTTGAACAGCGTGAAGGCGGAGCGCAACCGGCGCAGCGCGACGCGCGCCTGATGGATCGCTTCCGGGGCCGGCGTCTCGAGCAACGCGTCCTCGTTCAGCCGGAACTGGCCGACGCAATCCGCGGCGATGGCGCGGAACGCCTGCTCGACGGTCATCTCCGCCCGGACCGGCGACGGGCCGGCCTGGAAGGCCTGCTTGCCGTCGCCTTCGATCAGCGCGTAGCCGCGGGCCGATTTCGAGAGCACGCTGATCCTGAGCGGGGTGGCCGCCGCGAGATCGCGCGCAACCGCAAACAGCGCGGAGGGCCGGCCGGACAGCAGCTCCAGCTCCACCTCGCAGAACGCCGCGCGGCGGCCGTCGATCTCGACCGCCGCGTCGTCGAGCGCGACCTCGATGGCGGCGCCGTCGCGCTCGACGAGGAAGATCGTCCGCAGGTTCACGGTGGTGAAGGCGGGGCGCCAGCTCTCCGGCGCGACCCCGGCTTCTCCGAGCGCGGCGGTCATGAGCGCGGTCTCGTTGGCGTCGAGCGTCGGGACGTCGGCGGTCGCCCGCCGCTCGATCTCGGTTCGGTCGAACAGCCCGGCGTCCGCGCCTCCGCGCTTCAGCGTCTGCACGCGCTTGCGGCCCTCGCGGCGGATCCGCAGCGACAGGCCGGCCTCCCGCAGGGAGAAGCGCTCGTCGTCGAAATAGACGCTGACGAGCCGCGTCGCGCGGCCTGAGAGCTTCGCGCCGGCGTCCGCCTTGAGGCGGGCCGCGACGAGCGGGAGCGCTTCCGCCGGCGCCTGAAGCTTGAGCTCGATCTCGCGCGCGTCGCCCGAAGCTTCCGGCGCGCCTGCGGTCAAAGCTGGCCCTTCATCAAGCTCGGTCATGCACATCCATGGGTAAGGGCGCCGCGCGGGGCGCGCGCGGCCGACCGGCCGATATGGACGCGGCCGACTGTCACAAACAAGTCACGTGCGCTCGGAGCCGCCGGCTGAGGCGTTCGCGGCCGTCATGGTCCGGCGCTTGCAGGCCTCGCGGCCGACATCCCGAGCGGGACAACCGTGCTGGAGGCGGCGGTGACGTGGACGATCGATTCCGAGACCGGCGCGCTCACCGACGTGCTGCTGTGCCCGCCGACGCACTACCGATGGATCGAGACCAACGCGATCGCGATGGAGACGCTCGCCTCAGGGCGGCGGATCGAGATCGATCGGCTGCGCGGGCAGTTTCGCGAGCTCGAGGCCGCGTTCGACGAGGCCGGCGTCGTCCGGCGCCACCTCGAGCCCGAGCCGCATCTGCCTTACCAGGTCTACACGCGCGACTCGAGCCAGACGACGCCCTGGGGACCCGTGCTGACGCAGCTGGCGTTGCCGGCGCGGCGCGGCGAGGCCGCGTCCGTCCTGCGGTTCCACGGCGCCGCGGACGGCTTCTGGCGCTACGCCAGCCGCGGAACGATCGAGGGCGGCGACATCCACATCGTGCGCCCGGGGCTTCTCATCGTCGGTCATTCCGGCGTTCGCACCACGCGCGACGGAGCGGAGCAGTTCGCGGGCTGGTTCGAGGCCGAAGGTTGGGAAATCCGGCTTCAGCCCTTCGCCGCGCATTTCCTCCATCTCGACGTCGCGTTCTGCATGGCGGCCGAAGGGCTCGCCGTCGCCTGCCTCGAGGTCCTGGGCGACGACTTCGCCTCTTTCCTCAAGTCACGCGGCATACGTGTGGTCGAGGCGAGCTACCGCGAGGCGATGGCGATGAGCTGCAACCTGCTGGCGCTGGGGCGGGGCCGCGTGATCTCGCCGCGCCACTCCGCCCGCATCAACGCGGCGCTCAGGGCCGAAGGACTGGAGGTGCTCGATCCGGAGCTCGATGTGTTCGCGGCCGGCGGGGGCAGCGTGCATTGCATGACGATGCCGCTTAGGCGGGAGCCGGCCTGACGTTTTCGCGCGGCGGGGGGAGGGGTTTCGAGGCGGATCCCGCTGCCGTCATTCCGGGCCTGTCCCGGAATCCATTCCCTCCGCGCTCGGAATGGCATGGCGCCGGCGGCGGAAATGGATCCCGGGACCAGCCCGGGATGACGGTTCGGGGATCTTTTGGTTCAAGCGGGCGCGCCCCTCAGGCGCAGGCGGCGACCGTGTCGTAGCGGCGGCCGACATAGATCAGCGCCTCGGACGGCTCGCCCAGGCCGATCGCGACGACCTCGCAGAACAGCACCGCATGGGTGCCGACGTCGACGACGCTCGCCACCCGGCAATCGAAGGAGGCGAGCGCCCCTTCGAGCACGGGCGCGCCGGTCTCCGCCGTCGTCCAGACGGCGGCGGCGAAGCGCTCGTCCACATGGGTGCGGCCGCCGAACAGGTTCGACAGCGCGACATGCTCGGGCGCCAGCGTGTTGACGCAGAGCGCGCCGTTGGCGCGGAACGCCTCGCCGACCGAGCTGTCGCGCTTCACGCAGACGAGCAGGGTCGGCGGCGCGTCCGTGACGCTGCAGACGGCGGTCGCGGTGAAGCCGGCCCGACCGGCGGGGCCGTCGGTCGTGACCACGTTGACGGCCGCGGCGACCGAGGCCATCGCGTCTCGGTAGCGCTCCTTCGTGAGCGGAGCTTCGATCGCTTCGGGGCAGGTGTCGGACATGGCGGCGACGTCTTTCGCAGGGGTCGTGTCGCTCAGAACTCGAGCAGGTTGTCGCGCAGCTTTTCGTGGGCGTAGGCCGTGCGCGCAAGGCCGCGCTTCTGCAGGGCGGGCACCAGCCCGTCGGCGACCTCCACGATGAAGCGGCGGCTGACGCGCAGCACGGGCGTCGTGATCAGGAAGCCGTCGCCGCCGACCTCCTCCATCACCTCGCCCATGCGGTCGGCGACCGTGTCCGGCGTGCCGACGAGCTCGACGGAGGACACCAGTCCGCCGCCGCCGTCGACCACCAGCTCCTTCAGCGTCTTGCCGCTGCCCCATTGCTGGAACTTGTCGAGCGTGCCGGACTCGCCATTGGTCACGAGCTTTTCCGGCAGCGGCTTGTCGAGGTCGAACTGCGCGAAGTCGATCTCGGTGATGGCCGAGAGCGAGGCCAGCGTGTCGATGATGAAATGCGGCGAGTTCAGCATGCGCTGGTATTTCTCGCGCGCCTCGTCGTCGGTCTCGCCCAGCGTCGGCGTCACGCAGAACAGCACCTTGACCTGGTCGGGGTCCCGGCCGGCCTTCTCCACGCGCGCGCGGATGTCCTCGCGAAACGCCTTCATCGAGGCGACGCCGCTTGCGACCGAGATGATCGAATCCGCATGCGCGGCCGCAAAGTCGCGGCCCTTGGGCGAGGCCCCGGCCTGGACATAGAGCGGGCGGCCCTGCGGCGAGGGCACGGTGTTGAGCGGCCCCCGGACCTTGAAGTATTTGCCGACGTGGTTGACCGCGTGGACCTTGGCGTCGTCGGCGTAGACGCCGGCGTCGCGGTCGAGCACGATGGCGTCGGCGTCCCAGCTCGCGAACAGCTTGCCCATGACGTCCATATATTCGTCGGCCATCTCGTAGCGCTGGTCGCGCGGCGGCAGCTTGTCCATGCCGAAGTTCTGGGCCGCGAGGTCCTCCGCCGAGGTCACGATGTTCCAGCCGAAGCGGCCCTTGGTCAGGCTGTCGATGGTCGACGACAGCCGCGCCATCAGGAACGGCGGGTAGGCCATGGTCGACATGGTCGCCACCACGCCGAGGCGCGAGGTCGCCATGCCCATCGCCACCGCGAGCGGGGCTGGGTCGTGCTTCGGCACCATCATGCCGTGGTTGAGCGAGGCCTTGGACGAGCCGCCATAGGTCTGCGGCACCATCAGCTTGTCCTCGATCATGATGTAGTCGAAGCAGGCGCGCTCCAGGGTCTTCGCCATCTCGACATAGAACTGTCCGTCCCAGGGCAGGCCGCCTTGCCCAAAGGGCTCGCGCCACTCGTCGGGGGTGAAGTTCATGAACCAGGCGAGGTGGAAGCGCTTGTCGGCCATGTCTTCAGTCCTTTTCATGGGCGAGGGGCTGCGCCGCCGCGCCTTCCGCCGCCGCGCGCAGGCGGGCGGTCTCGAAGCGGCGGCTGTCGCGAACGATGCGGGGCTTGGCGCAGAAGTCGGAGGCGATGGTGGCGCCGTAACGCTCCGGCGCCTGGGGGTCGTGGCGGCGCTTGTCGATCGCGACGACCCGCGTGCCGAGATGGAAGGCCTCCATCAGGTCGTGCGTCACCATCACAATGGTCATCGCCTCCTCCTCCCAGAGCTCGTGGACCAGCACGTGCATCGCGCGCCGCGAGCCGGGATCGAGCGCGCCGAACGGCTCGTCGAGCAGCAGCACCTTCGGCTTGTTGATCAGGGCCTGGGCGAGCGCCAGCCGCTGCTGCATGCCGCCGGACAGCTGCTGCGGATACTTGTCCGCGGCGTCCGCGAGCCCGACGCGGTCGAGCAGCGCCATCGCCTGGTCGACCAGAGCGCGCCGCCTGGCGCCGAACAGGCGTCCAAGTAGGGGAGAGCCGGCCCATTGCGGGCCGAGCATGACGTTCGCCAGCGCCGTCTTGTGCGGGAACACCGAGTAGCGCTGGAACACCACGCCGCGGTCGGCGGTCGGCTCGGAGGCGATCGGCCGGCCGTCGAGCAGGATGCGGCCGCGCGTCGGCCGCTCCTGCGCGAGCAGCAGCCTGAGCAGCGTCGTCTTGCCGACGCCGCTCGGGCCGATCACGACCAGAAACTCGCGATCGGCGAGCTCGAGATCGACGTTCTCGAGCACGATGGTCGAGCCGTACTCCTTCCAGACGCCTTCGAAACGGATCTCGGTCATCACGCGTCCCTGAGCTGGTTCCAGGGAAACAGGGCGATCGACAGCCGGCTGAGGATGAAGTCGAGCAGGAAGGCGAGCAGCGTGATCCAGACGACGTAAGGCAGGATCACGTCCATCGCGAGATAGCGACGGACGAGGAAGATCCGATAGCCGAGGCCGCCTTCCGCGGTGATCGCCTCGGCCGCGATCACGAACAGCCAGGCGGCGCCGAGCGACAGCCGGACCGAGTCGATCAGCCGGGGCAGGGCCTGCGGCAGCACGACGTCGACGATCATCTGCCAGGTCGAGGCGCCGAGCGTCTGCGCCTTGATGATCTGCTCCCGCGGAATCGCGATCACCCGCAGCGCCACGTCGCGGACGATGAACGGCGCCACGCCGAACACGATCAGCACGATCTTGGAGGTCTCGCCCAACCCGAAGGCGATGAACAGGATCGGCAGCACCGCGAGCGGCGGGATCAGCGACAGGGCGGCGAGCACCGGCTGGAAGGTGGCGCGGAGATACGGGATGAAGCCGATCAGCACGCCGCAGACGATGCCGATCAGCGCCGAGACGCCGATGCCGGTCAGCAGGCGGGCGAGGCTGAGCCAGGTGTCGAACCAGAACAGCGGCTGGCCGGCGACCGGGTCGACGCGCGTGATCAGCCGGTGCATCTGCGTGTAGAAGGACGCGAAGCCCGGCATCAGCTTGTCGCTGGCGTCGATCGCAAGCCTTGCGTCGGAGGCGACGAGATAGGCGAGCAGGATCACCGCGAAGGGCGCGGCGCCGAGCGCGACCTTCAGGCCGCGGCTCGGCGGATAGTTGATGATGCGGCGCATCAGGCTCTCTTACCGCGCGCCGTCAGAGCTTGCCGTCCATGGCGAGCTTGGCGAAGGTCGGGTCGATCCGGATCTTCACGCTCTTCTCCGACCCCAGCACGGAGCCGTCGCTCATCTGAATGCCGATCGAGTCGACGCTGTCCGCGCCCTGGCCGTAGAGGCCCTGCTCGAAGCAGAAGGTGCGGACGTAGTTCCAGATCTCCTTGGTCTTCGGCGCAGTCAGGAAGGCGTGCGCCTCGCCCGGCGTCAGGAAGAAGTGGGTGGTCTCCATCTGCGTCTTGAGGCCAGCCTCGTCGGTCCCGAGCGCGCTCGCCATCACCGCCTCGACCTCGTCGCCCTCTTTCCCGCCCGCCTTGATGCGCCCGAGCGCATCGTACCAGGCGCCGGTGACGGCCTTGCCGAAGTCCGGATTGTCCTTCAGCGTCTCGGTCTTGGCGACGAAGATGTCCATGATCTCGCCGGGGATCTCGGAGCTGTCGAACAGGATCTTCGACCCCTTGGCGCCCTTGATCATGTCCGGAACCATCGGCTTCCACGACACCGCGTGCTCGATCTCCGGCTGGGTGATGAAGGCGGCGGAGATCTCGGCGTCCGAGATGTTGGTGGTCTTCACCGCCCCCACGCCCTTCATGTCGTTGATGACGAGCGCGCGGTTCAGGAGATAGTGGGAGACGCTGTACTGCAGGAGGTAGAGGTTCTTGCCGGCGAGCTCCTTCACGGAGTTCGCGGTCTTCGACACGATGGCGTCGTTGCCGTTGGAGTAGTCGGTGATCAGGAACAGCGAGCTGTCGACGCCGCCGGCGGCGGGCATGACCAGCTGGTCCATGTTGGTCATCGCCACCGCGTCGAGGTCGCCCGCGATGAACTGGTTGATGCCGGCGACGTAGTCGTTGATCGGGACGATCTCGACCTCGATGCCGTATTTGTCTGCCCATGTCTTCATCACGCCCGACGTGCGCAGCCACTCGAGCGGCTCGAAGCCGACATAGATGACGAAGCCGAGCTTGAAGGTTTTCTTCGGCGCGGCCGCGGCGGGCTGCGCCAGACCCCCGGCCAGCACGACGCCAAGCGCCAGGGCGACGACCACGGCATGGACGAAACGCTTCATCGCGGGCTCCCGATCGGCGCGCCCTGCTCGACGGCGCTATTAAACACGTGTTTAATATGCCTCCGAACGAGCCACTTGTGCAGCGCAAAATCTAGGCGCCCCAGCATGCCTCAAACCGTTGAATTCAGAGCCCGGCGCCCGTGAGCGGGGCGGCGTCTGCGCGCGTGGCGCGCATCCCCTCGGGCGACGCCGCGCCGGCGGTCCGACGTCGCCTCGCGCCCGCCGAGCGGACGGAGCTGATCCTCGACGAGGCGCTCAGGCTGTTCGCCGAGCGGCACTACAGCAACGTCACCATGCGCGACATCGCGGCCGCCTGCGGGATCAACCAGGCGCTGATCTACCATTACTTCGACAGCAAGGAGCACCTGTTCCGCCGCGCTTTGGGCTACGCCATCGAGCAGCTTCACGCCGGCTACGCCGCCGTCAGGGCGAAGGCGCAGGACCCGCGGGGCGAGATCATGTCGTGGCTCGACATGCACGTCTCGATCGCGGCCACGATCACGCGGATGACCAAGCTGATGGCGGACCATTCGGCGTCGAACGGCGGAGAGGCGGAGACCGGCGCGCTGATCGCGCATTTCTACGCCTTCGAGCAGGGGCTGCTCGAGGACTGCATCCGCCGCGGCGTGGCCGCCCGGCAGTTTCGCGCCGTGGACGTCGCGCGGACCGCGCGCACCGTCAGCCTTCAGCTCGACGGCATCTTCTTCGCGTCGTCGAGCCGCGGCGACGACCGCATCGCCGAGGACATCGACGACCTGCGCGAGCTGGTCGCGGCGCTGCTCGACCGGCCCGGGGACGGAGCGTGATCGTCGCGGCCTACCAGATGGTCGCCGCGTGCGGCGGTGTCGCCGCCAACCTCGCGGCGATCGAGCGCGCCGCCGAGGCGGCGGCGGGGCAGGGCGCGCGAATCCTCGTCGCGCCGGAGCTCGCGATCACCGGCTATGGCGCGGGCGACGCCATCCGCGCGCTGGCTGAGCCGGTCGACGGCCCGCAGCTGACGGCGCTGTCCTCCGTCGCGCGGCGGCTCGGGATCGCGCTCGCCTTCGGCTTCGCGGAACGTGAGGGGACGACGATCTACAATTCCGCGGCGTTCCTCTCGCCGGACGGCTGGATGAGGACCCACCGCAAGGTCTTCCTCTACGGCGCTTATGAGAAAGCGCTTTTCACTGCGGCCAAGACTCTGTCGGGCCCCTTCGCCTTCGAGGGCGCGACGGTGGGCATGCGGGTCTGCTTCGACGTCGAGTTTCCCGAAAGCGTGCGCGCCCTGGCGCTGGCCGGAGCCGACCTCGTGCTGGCGCCGACGGCCTTACCGGCCGGCCCGGGCTCCGACTTCATCGCCCGGACGATGGCGCCGACGCGGGCTTTCGAGAATGGCGTCACGCTGGTCTACGCCGATCACGCCGGTCGCGACGGCGCCTTCTCCTATGCCGGCCAGAGCGTGATCGCCTTCGCCGACGGACGCGAGGGCGCGCGCGCAGGCGCCGAGGGAGAAGCGCTGCTGGTCGCGGCGATCGATCCGGCGGCCGCGCTCCGCGCCCGGACCGAGAACGATTACCTCGGGGAGCTCGCGGCCGTCTCCGGGGCGGCTCTCGCCCCAATGCCGGGTTGAGCGGGTCGGCGGCGTCAGTTCCCGCAAGCCTCCGCCGGCCTGCGAACGAAAACGCCGCGCTCTCGCGAGCGCGGCGTCTGGTGGGTTCCGGCCTTCAGCCGGAAAAGCTCACTTCAGCTTGTTGAGCGACGTGTCGAAGGCGATCTTGCCGACGACCGTGCTGCCGCACCAGCTGCGCGCGCCCGCGAAGGCGTAGCACTCGTTCTTGCTGAGGTTCGTGTCGGTGTAGCGGACGTCGACCGTCATGGCCTTGTAGGTCACGCCGCCGCCGACGTTCCAGGTCCAGTAGTCCGGCGGGTTGAAGCCGCTGTCGGTCTTCTTGACCCACTGCTTGCCAACCTCGCCCGAGATATAGAAGCCGAGGTTCGGCATCGAGGCGACGGGGATGTTCACCTTCGGAACGATCGAGAGATAGAGCTCTTCAGCCCCCGTGTTCACGAAGTCGCTGCTCCACCAGATGTTGCCGGTGATCGAGCCGAAGTCGCCGAAGGAGTAGCTGGGGAGCGCCTTGAGCTCCCAGTAGTCGATTTCCTTCTGGCCGGGGAACTGCTTGTGTTCGCCCGGGTACCAGTAATACAGGCCGCCGACGTCGAGGGTGAAGGCGTCCCAGGTGTGACGGATGCCGGCGTAGAGATCGACTTCGGCCGCCGGATCGGTCAGGCCGCGACGCTCGGGGAAGCTGACGCTCGACGCCCAGACGCCGGCGTAGACCCAGTCGAACAGCTGCAGTTCGGCGTAACCCTGAATGGCCGGATTGTTGTTCGTCTGCGTAATGCCGCGGAACCGGTAGTCGGTCACGCCGGCGACGCCGAAGGCGATGTCCCAGTTCGGCGTGACTTCCGCCGCGACGATCGGCTCGGAGACGGCGAGGTCGGCGGCCTGCGCGCCGCCAACCATCATCGCGCCGGCGGCGACGCCGATCAGAGCCTTGTATGCTACCCCCGCAAGTCCGCTCATTTGAGTTCCCCGCTTCACGAAATTGTTGCCCAGTTCCGCAAAGAGCCTGAGCCTCCACGGCTTCGCAGTCGAGTTTCAATGACGCGCCGCACAAGCAAAGTGCGGGCGCGATGTTTTTTTGCCACATTTGTATAATTCCAGCGCGAATACGATGGTCTAAACATCGCAGTGACGTTCGGGCACGTCCGCCGGCGCCAAAGTCGCCCCTGTATCCATGGCGCGAGAAGTGTTCGCCGTTCAATACAGCTTGCACGCGACCTCTGACTGCGACCGAGATGACAAATTCGCGAAAGACAGCGGGCCGGAAGGTCTCCCGGACACGCTGATCTGACGACGGGCCCGGAAAATCGGCCACGCTCTCTTGGAAGCACTTGAGCGTCGTCGAGATCGCGGCTGAGCATCGTCCTCGCGTCGTCGCTCAGCGCCTTTCGTGCAGCACGGCCGCCGGAGACTTGCGCTCGGCGCTCGGCGGTTTGCCGAATCCCTCGAGATAGGCGCGGGAGAAGTGCGACGCGGAGCTGAAGCCGCATTCCAGCGCGATCGACAGGATCGGCATCGAGGTCTGGCGGATCAGCGCCCGGGCGCGCTCCAGACGGATCCTGAGATAGCGCTTGGCGGGCGACTGGCCGAGATATTTGAAGAACAGGCGTTCGAGCTGGCGCGTGGACAGCCCCACGGCGGCGGCGAGATCCTGGCTGCTGAGCGGCTCCTCGATCGTCTCCTCCATGAGGGCGACGACCTTCAGCAGCTTGGGATGGGCGACGCCGAGCCGCATTCTGAGGTCCATGCGCTGGCGCTCGCCGGCCTCGCGGATGCGCGGGTGCAGCAGCTGCTCGGCGACCTCCGAGGCGAGAGCCGCGCCGTGGTCGCGGGCGATCACGGCGAGCATCATGTCGGCCGCCGCGAAGCCGCCGCCGCAGGTCAGACGGTCGCGGTCGATCTCGAACAGCTCCGAATCGACGTCGGTGTCGGGGTGCTCCGTCGTGAGGCTCGGGATGTTCTCCCAGTGGATCGTCGCGCGGTACCCGTCGAGCAGCCCCGCGCGGGCGAGCACATGCGGGCCCGTGCAGAGGGCGCCGAGCGCGCGGCGGCGCGACGCGAGGCGCCGCAGCAGCGCGATGAGGGCGGCGTGGTCCGCCTTTTCGACGTCGATCCCGCCGCACACCAGCGCCATGTCGAGATCGGGAGCGTCGGCGAAGCGGCCGCCGACGCTCACTTCGACGCCGTTCGAGGCCGCGCACGCGCCGCCGCTCCGCGACCAGATCGACAGGTCGTAAAGCGCGCGCCCGGCGCCCCGGTTCGCGAGCCGGAGCGGCTCGATCGCCGAGGCGAAGGCGATCATCGAGAAGCGCTCGACCAGCAGGAAACCGATGGTCGTCGGGCGCGCGGGCTGCGCGCGGCTCGGAACGGTCTTGGCGTCCATGGCGGGCTCTCGGGCGACGCTGGCCGACGCCGCTGCTGCGCCGCACATTCGCTCCGGCCGCGCCCCGCGGTCAATGCCGGACTGGAGCGGTTTCAAGGTGGCGGCCCTGGATCGGAGAACGGCCGCTTCAGGATGAGGCGTCCTCCTTGGCTCGACCGGAGGACCCAGGTTCCAGCGGAAGGCTGAACGCCCAAGGTGGATGGTCCGGTCAAGCCGGACCATGACGAGCTTTATGCTTGGATCGCCAGGCTTCGTTCGTTCTCCGCCGTGCCGTCGCAAAAGCCCAAATCGCGGTCGCCTGCGTGCAAGCCGGCCAAGGCCCGAACCGGCACGATCCCGCCGTCATGCGAGGCTGATCGATGCGGCGCTTCTCTCTTGCATCCCTTTTCACGGAGGCAATCGGCGGCCATCAGGGCTGGGGCCGCCAGTGGCGCGCGCCGGAGCCGAAGCCCGCTTACGAAATCGTCATCGTCGGCGGCGGCGGCCATGGGCTCGCGACCGCGTACTATCTCGCGACCGTGCATGGGATCACCAATGTCGCGGTGCTCGAAAAGGGCTGGATCGGCGGCGGCAACACCGGCCGCAACACCACGATCATCCGCTCGAACTACCTCTATGACGAGAGCGCGCATCTCTACGAGCACGCGCTCAAGCTCTGGGAAGGGCTCAGCCAAGAGCTCAACTACAACGTGATGTTCTCGCAGCGCGGCGTGCTGATGCTCGCGCACAACCATCACGACGTGCAGAGCTTCAAGCGCCACGTCTACGCCAACCGGCTCAACGGGATCGACAATGAGTGGCTGTCGCTCGAGGCGTGCAAGGCGTTCTGCCCGCCGCTCAACGCCTCGTCCGACATCCGCTATCCCGTGCTCGGGGGCGCCCTGCAGCGCCGCGCCGGCACCGCCCGTCACGACGCCGTCGCCTGGGGCTACGCGCGCGGCGCCGACGCCCGCGGCGTCGACATCATCCAGAACTGCGAGGTGACGGGCGTGCGCCGCGACGCCTCCGGGGCGGCGGTCGGCGTCGAAACCTCGCGCGGCTTCATCGGCGCGGGCCGGGTCGGGGTGGTCGCGGCCGGGAACACGTCCACCGTGATGGCGATGGCGGGCGTTCGCATGCCGCTCGAGAGCTACCCCCTGCAGGCGCTGGTGTCGGAGCCGGTGAAGCCCGTCTTCCCTTGCGTGGTCATGTCGAACGCCGTGCACGCCTACATCTCGCAGTCCGACAAGGGCGAGCTCGTCATCGGCGCCGGGACCGACCAGTACACCTCCTACAGCCAGCAGGGCGGCCTCCACATCACCACCCACACCCTCGACGCGATCTGCGAGATGTTTCCTCAGTTCACGCGCATGCGGATGCTGCGCTCCTGGGGCGGCGTGGTGGACGTGACGCCGGACCGCTCGCCCATCATCGGCAAGACGCCGGTCGAAAACCTGTTCGTGAATTGCGGCTGGGGCACCGGCGGCTTCAAGGCGACGCCGGGCTCGGGCCACGTCTTCGCCCACACGCTCGCGACCGGCGAGCCGCACGCGATCAACGCGCCCTTCACGCTCGACCGCTTCCGCACCGGCCGCCTGATCGACGAAGCGGCCGCCGCCGCCGTCGCGCACTGAGGGGCCGCCATGCGCGCCGTTTCACAATCAGGCGTCATGGTCCGGCTTGACCGGACCATCCATCGCTGGCGCAGAGCGCGACGCCCGACATGGGTCCTCCGGTCAAGCCGGAGGACGACGATTCATTCTGCTTCGCCGACGTTCGTTGGGGCCGCGCCGTGCTGCTGATCGACTGTCCGTTCTGCGGGTCGCGGCCCGAGGTCGAGTTCGTCTGCGGAGGGCAGGCCCATATCGCGCGGCCGCCGGACCCGTCCGCGGTCGACGACGCCGCCTGGGCAGAGCACCTGTTCGTGCGGACCAACCCGCGCGGCCTGCACGCCGAGCGCTGGCGGCACGCGCATGGCTGCGGGCGCTGGTTCAACGCGATCCGCGACACCTGCACCGACCGCTTCGTCGAGACCTACAAGGCCGGCGAGCGGCCCTCGACCGCGCCGAACCGGACGAGGGCGTGATGGGCCAGCCGTTCCGACTGCCCGCCGGCGGCCGCATCGACCGCACGCGGCCGATCCGCTTCACCTTCGACGGCAGCACCATCGAGGGCTTCGTCGGCGACACCGTCGCCTCCGCCCTGCTTGCGAACGGCGTCCATCTCGTCGGGCGCTCGTTCAAATACCACCGGCCGCGCGGAATCCTGACCCATGGCTCCGACGAGCCGAGCGCGCTGCTTTCGGTCGATCGTGGCCCGGGGCGGGTCGATCCGAACAACCGCGCGACCGTCGTCGAGGCGGTCGAGGGGCTGAAGACCGCGTCGCAGAACCGGTGGCCGTCGCTGGCCTTCGACGTCGGGGCGGTCAACGATCTGCTGTCGCCCGTCTTCGTGGCGGGCTTCTACTACAAGACCTTCATGTGGCCGCGGGCGTTCTGGGACCGGGTCTACGAGCCGGTGATCCGGGCCGCGGCCGGGCTCGGCGTCGCGCCGCAGGCGCCGGACGCCGACCGCTACGCCAACCGCCACGCTCATTGCGACGTGCTCATCGTCGGAGCGGGGCCGGCGGGCCTCGCCGCAGCCCTGGCGGCGGCCGAAACGGACAAGCGGGTGATCCTCGCCGACGAAGGCGCGGAGCCGGGCGGTTCGCTGCTGCACGATACGGCCGCCATAATCGACGGCGCGCCCGGCGCGGACTGGCTCGCCGCCGCGCTCGCCGATCTCGACGCGCGGGAGAACGTCGTCCTGCTGCCGCGCACGACCGTGTTCGGCTACTACAACCACAACCACGTCGCGATGACGGAGCGGATCACCGACCACCGCGCAGACGCCGCCAGGGCTACGCCGCGCGAGCGGCTGTGGCAGGTGCGGGCGAAGCAGGTCGTGCTCGCGACCGGCGCCCACGAACGGCCGCTGGTGTTCGCCGACAACGACCGGCCGGGCGTCATGCTCGCCGAAAGCGTGCGCGTCTTCCTCAACCGCTACGGCGTGGCCCCCGGGCGGCGGATCGCCTTCGCGACCAGCGGCGCCTCGGCCTATCAGGCCGCAATGGACGTTCATGCGGCGGGGCTCGACGTCGTCATGGTCGACCTCCGTCCGGAAGAGGCGTGCGGTCCGGAGCTCGCGCGGTTGCGTGGCCTCGGCGTCGAGGTCCTGACCGGGCACACCGTGATCGGCACGCGCGGTGCGCGGCGCGTCGCGGGCCTGATCGTGGCGCCTGTGAGGGGCGCCGCCGTCGGCGCCCGCCGGACCATCTCCTGCGACTGCGTCGGCATGTCCGGCGGCTGGACTCCGGCGGTCCATCTGTTCTCGCAGTCGCGCGGGAAGCTCGGCTATGAGCCGGCCCTCGACGCCTTCCTCCCGGGGACATCGGCGCAGGCCGAGCGGTCCGCGGGGGCGGCCAAGGGCGTCTACGATCTCGGCGAGTGCCTCGCGAGCGGCTTTGCGGCCGGGGCTGAGGCCGCCGGCTCCGCGGCCCGCCGGACGTTCACGGCGAGCCCGACCGCGACCGGCTTCACCCCCGTCCGCGCGCTGCCGACCGACGCGAACCCCGCCAAGGTCCGCGCCTTCGTCGACTTCCAGAACGACGTGACGGCCAAGGACCTGAAGCTCGCGCTGCGCGAGGGCTTCGAGTCGATCGAGCATGTGAAGCGCTACACCACGACGGGCATGGCGACGGACCAGGGCAAGACGTCGAACATGAACGCGCTCGGCATCGTGGCGGATGGGCTCGGCCGGCCGCTGCCGGCGGTCGGAACGACGACCTTCCGGCCGCCCTACACGCCCGTCACCTTCGGCGCGCTGGTCGGACCTGCGCGCGACGCGCTGTTCGACCCGATCCGGACCACGCCGATCCACGACTGGGCGGCGGAGCGCGGCGCGACGTTCGAGAATGTCGGCCTCTGGCGCCGCGCCTGGTATTTCCCGAAGGCCGGCGAGGACATGGGCGCCGCCGTGGCCCGCGAATGCAGGGCGGTGCGGGAGGGCGTCGGCGTGTTCGACGCGACCACGCTCGGCAAGATCGAGGTCGTCGGTCCCGACGCCGCCGAGTTCATGAACAGGCTCTACGTCAACCCGTGGCTGAAGCTCGCCGTCGGCCGCTGCCGCTACGGGTTGATGCTGAAGGAGGACGGCTACGTCCTCGACGACGGCGTGGTCGCGCGCCTCGCCCCCGACCGCTTCCACGTCACCACCACGACCGGCGGCGCGGCGCGGGTGCTCGCCCACATGGAGGACTATCTCCAGACCGAGTGGCCGGAGCTCGACGTGTTCCTGACCTCGACCACGGAGCAGTGGGCGGTGATCGCGGTGCAGGGGCCGAAGGCGCGCGCGACCATCGAAGGGCTGGTCTCCGGGATCGATCTCTCGAACGAGGCTTTCCCCCATATGTCGGTGCGGGAGGGCGACATCTGCGGCGCGCCGTGCCGCCTGTTCCGCGTCTCCTTCACAGGCGATCTCGGCTACGAGATCAACGTGCCGTCGGACTACGGCCGCGCGGTGTGGGAGGCGGTGGTCTTGGCCGGAGAGCCGTTCGGGATCACGCCCTACGGCACCGAGACGATGCACGTGCTGCGCGCCGAGAAGGGCTACGTGATCGTCGGCCAGGAGACCGACGGCACGGTGACGCCCGACGATCTCGGCCTCGCCGGCATGATCGCGAAGGCGAAGCCCGATTTCGTCGGCAAGCGCTCCCTGGCGCGGCCCGATCTCGTCGCCGGCGGACGCAAGCAACTGGTCGGGCTCGCGACCGAGGACGCGCGGCTCGTGCTGGACGAGGGCGCGCAGATCGTCGCCGACGCCGGCCAGCCGATCCCGATGACCATGCTCGGCCACGTCACCTCGAGCTATTTCAGCCCGAATTGCGGCCGCTCGATCGCATTGGCGCTGGTCGCCGACGGGCGGGCGTTGACCGGCCGGACGCTCTACGCGACGACGCCGACCGGCTTCGCCCCCGTGATCGTGCGCGATCCCGTGTTCTTCGACGCCGCGGGAGGGCGGATCCATGCTTGAGAGCCGCTTCCACGCCCGGCGCGCCGGCGCGCTCGCGGCCGCGGCGCCGACCTCGCGTCCCGGCGTCGACGTGCGTCCGCTTCCGGGCGGCGCGCGGTTCTCGCTGCGCGTCCGGCCGAACGCCGCGGACGCCCTGTTCGGCCTCGATCTGCCCGTCAACCGGCTGTGGACCGCAGGCGAGCGCTTCTCTGCCCGGCTCGGGCCCGACGAGTGGCTCGTCGGCGGCCCGGAGGCGGACGCCGAGCTGCTGCGGGAGGAAACCGAGCGCGCGCTCCACGGCCGCTTCCATGCGCTGGTCGACGTCTCCCACCGCAGCGTCGCGATCGAGATCGCGGGGCCGCTCGCGGCCGAGGCGCTGAACGCGGGTTGTCCGCTTGATCTGTTCGACGAAGCCTTTCCCGGCGGATCGGCGACCCGCACGCTGCTTGGAAAATCCGAAATCGTGCTGATCCGGCCGACCGACGCGCCGACCTGGCGGGTCGAGTGCTGGCGGTCGTTCGCCGTCTACGTCCATGGCTTTCTCGTGGAGGCGGCGGGCTCCGCCGGCGCGTGACGGGATCGCGTCTGCGGGGCTTGTCCCGGACTCCATAAACTGAACGATTGCGGGAGCGGCGGCCGACCGCGGCGGGTTCTGGATCCCCGGGACGACACCGTGGTCGGGCGCGCGCAGGCGTAGAAAGCTTCATGATCAGCGCGTTCGACCTCTTCAAGATCGGCGTCGGCCCCTCGAGCTCGCACACCGTCGGGCCGATGGTCGCCGCCAAGGCGTTCCGTGACCGGCTCATGCTGACGGACGGCGTGTCGCATGCGCGCGTCGAAATCTTCGGCTCGCTCGCCTGGACGGGGAGGGGACACGGAACCGACGTCGCGCTCTGCCTCGGCCTGCTTGGCCACGAGCCTGCGACCGTCGATCCCGACGCGGTCGGCTCCCACATGGCGGCGCTGCGCCAGTCCCGCCGCCTCGACGGCGCGCTCTCCGGCGTGGCCTTCGACCCGGACGCGGACGTCGTCTTTGAGCTCGTCGAGCTCCTGCCGCTCCACACCAACGGCATGCGGTTCCGGGCCTACGCCGCGGACGGCGCGACGCTCGCCGAGCACGTCTGCTACTCGATCGGCGGTGGTTTCGTGACGACCGGCCGCGAGGCCGAGTCGCCGGACACGGTCGCCTTTCCGCTGCCGTTCGAGAGCGGCGCCGATCTGCTGGCGCTCTGCGTCGCCGGCGGGAGCACGGTGGCGGAGGTCCAACTCGCGAACGAGCTCGCGCTGCGCCCGCTTTCGGAGGTCGAGGCCGGCCTCGACGCGATCGCCGCGGCGATGTTCGAGTGCATCGAGCGCGGCATGCGGCAGGAGGGCGTGCTGCCGGGCGCCCTCAGGGTCCGCCGGCGCGCCAAGCGCCTGCGCGAGACGCTCGATCAGCGCAGCCTCGTCAACAGCCGCCCGCCGCACGAGATCGTCGACTGGATCAGCCTGTTCGCGCTGAGCGTCAACGAGGAGAACGCCTCCGGCGGCCGCGTGGTGACCGCGCCCACCAACGGCGCCGCCGGCATCATCCCCGCCGTGCTGCGCTATCTCCGCGACTTCTGTCCGGGCTGGTCGGTCGAGCGCGGCCGCGACTTCCTGCTGACGGCGGCGGCGATCGGCGGGTTGATCAAGCGCCGCGCATCGATCTCGGGCGCTGAGGTCGGCTGCCAGGGGGAGGTGGGATCGGCCGCCGCCATGGCCGCGGCCGGCCTGACCGCGGCCCTCGGCGGCACGGCCGAGCAGGTCGAGAACGCGGCCGAGATCGCGATGGAGCACCATCTCGGCATGACCTGCGACCCGATCGGCGGGCTGGTGCAGATCCCCTGCATCGAGCGCAACGCCTTCGGCGCCAACAAGGCGATCGTCGCCGCCTCGCTGTCGCTGCGCGGCGACGGCCTGCACCATGTCACGCTCGACGAGGTCATTGAGACGATGCGCCAGACCGGCGCCGACATGCAGGCGAAGTACAAGGAGACGTCGCAGGGCGGGCTGGCGGTGAACGTCGCGGCCTGCTGAGGGCGCGCCGCCAGCCTGCCGCCGCGTTCAGCCTGCGACGAGCGAGTCGACGCAGACCTTCCATTCGCCGCCGACCTTCTTCCAGACGACGAGATAGTTTCCGGCGTTCGGCGTCTCCTCGCCCGGGCCGCCGGTCTTGAACGAATAGGTCCCGACTTCGAACGCCATCGCGCCGGCTGGGTCGACCTCGATGGTGGTCGGACCGAACACGACCGTTCCGTTCGTGACGGCGAGCAAGCCCTTCCAGAAATCCGCGATCGCGGCGCGTCCGGCGATGACGGGCGAGCCCCCGACCAGAATGCGTCCGTCTTCCGCGTGTATCTCGGCGATCGCGGCGGCGTCTTCGGCCCTGACGGCGGCGAGCCAGGCGTCGATGGTCGAGCGGATTTCGGATTCGGACGTGGACGACATGGGCAGTTCTCCCGTGCAAAGCAGCATTTTGTTTTGAGCGATCATCCAGCAATAGGTGCTGCTGACAGCAACGTCTAGACGTTTTGCCTATGTTAGCCGCGAAGGCGACAGGACTTTCGGACCACCTCCTTTCCTGCGCAGGCGGAGAAGCGCGCGTCGTCAGGCCGCGTCGCGTTTCCCTCAGATGATGTCGCTCGCGGAACAGCGCATCGGCGCGCCCGGATCATAATCCCTCGAACAAGGCCGCTTCGCGGGGTTGCCCGAATGCTCGACGTGCTGACCACGCCCCTCCAGCGCCTGCTGCGCGAGCGTAAGCCCGGGCACAGCCTGCCGGCCGCGTTCTATCTCAGCCCCGAGGTGTTCGAGGCCGACATGGAGCACATCTTCGGCAAGCACTGGATCTATGTCGGCGTCGAGCCGGACGTGCCGGAGCCGGGCGACGTCGCGGTGTTCGACATCGGCAAGGCCTCGATCGCGGTGGTCCGCGACGAGGGCGGCGAGGTCCGCGCCTATCACAATGTCTGCCGGCACCGCGGCGCGCGTCTCGTGGAGGACGAGAAGACCACGGTCGGCAACCTCGTCTGCCGCTACCACTCCTGGACCTACGACCTCACCGGCGCGCTGATCCACGCCGACCACATGGGGCCGGGCTTCGACCGCGCCTGCCACGGGCTGAAGCCGGTCCACATCCGCTCGCTCGAAGGCCTGCTGTTCGTCTGTCTCGCCGACGAGCCGCCGGCGGATTTCGACGACATGGCGCGCCGGCTCGGCCCCTATCTCGCGCCGCACAATGTGCGCGGGACCAAGGTCGCGTTCCAGAGCGACATCGTCGAGCCGGGCAACTGGAAGCTCACGATGGAGAACAACCGCGAGTGCTACCACTGCGGCGTGAACCATCCGGAGCTGACCGTCCCGCTGTTCGCCTACGGCTTCGGCTTCGCGCCGGAGGAGATGGACGAGCACGACCGGGCCGAGGCCGAGCGCTATGGCCGCCTGCTCACGTCCCGGCACGCCGACTGGGAGGCGGCGGGGCTGCCGTCGCGCGAGATCGACGAGCTCGACACGATGGTGACGGGCTTCCGCACCGAGCGCCTGCCGCTCGACGGCGAAGGCGAGAGCCACACGCTCGACACCCGGGCGGCCTGCCGCAAGCTGCTTGGCGACTTCACCAGCGCCAAGCTCGGCGGCCTGTCGGTCTGGACGCAGCCGAACTCCTGGCACCATTTCCTCGGCGACCACATCATCACCTTCTCCGTGCTGCCGCTCGACGCCGAC
Source organism: Hansschlegelia sp. KR7-227 (assembly GCF_049446035.1). Classification (NCBI taxonomy): domain Bacteria; kingdom Pseudomonadati; phylum Pseudomonadota; class Alphaproteobacteria; order Hyphomicrobiales; family Methylopilaceae; genus Hansschlegelia; species Hansschlegelia sp. KR7-227. Next base: position 1,507,424 of record NZ_JBMSEA010000001.1, on the reverse strand, counting down.
CGCTCGCTGCTCCGGACCAAGTGGCTGGTGCGCAAGGACGCCGTCGAGGGCGTCGACTACGACCTCGCAAACCTCACCGGCGTCTGGCTCGCGACCAACGACCAGGACAGCCACCTCGTCGGCCTCTGCCACAAGGGCGCGCAAAGCCCCGGCTACGAGCCCGGTCCGTATTCGCCGAACACCGAGATGCTCGTCGACAAATTCGTCAACTGGTACGCCGGCCGCATGGCCGCCCATGTCGGCCGGTGACGCCGTGATGGATGCGATCGCGAGGGCGCCGGAGCCGGCCGCCGCGCGTCTCGCGACGCCGGCGGCGTGGGACCCCGACGCCGACGACGCGCTGGTCTGCCGCGCCGTGCGCGAGGAGACGCACGACGTCAGGACCTTCGTGTTCTCCAGCCTGACGCCCCGGCGCTTCGCGCACCGGCCCGGCCAGTTCCTGACCTTCGCCTTCGAGATCGGCGGGCAGACGATCAACCGCTGCTACACGATCTCCTCGGCCCCCACGACGCCGGACACGGTCGCGATCACGGTCAAGCGCGTCGCCGGCGGCCCGGTCTCGAACTGGCTGCACGATAGGATGAGGCCGGGCTCGGTCGTCCACGCCATGGGGCCGATGGGCGCGTTCTCCTGCTTCGAGCATCCCGCGCCGAAATATCTGCTGCTGTCCGGCGGCAGCGGCGTGACGCCGATGATGGCGATGGCGCGCACCTTTCATGATCTCGCCGAGCCGCGCGACGTCGCCTTCGTCCATTCCGCCCGCACGCCCGCCGACATCGTGTTCCGCGCCGAGCTCGAACTGATGGCGCGCCGCGACGCGAGCTTCCGCTTCGCCGCGATCTGCGAGACGGATTCCCCGAGCGAGCGCTGGCACGGGTTTCGGGGCCGGCTGGGCCTGCCGGCGCTGGAGCTGATCGCGCCGGACTTCCGCGAGCGCGAGATCTTCGTCTGCGGTCCCGCGCCTTACATGGCGGCGGTCCGGGCGATGCTGGCGGGCGCCGGCTTCGACATGGCGCGCCATCACGAGGAGAGCTTCGACTTCGACGCGCTCTCGGCGGAGCAGGCCGAGCCCGTCATTCTCGCCGAAGCCGAACTCGACGCCGCGCCGACGGTGCGGACCTTCAGGGTTGCGTTCGCCAGATCCGGCCGCACGATCGACTGCGCCGAGGACGTGACGGTGCTGAGCGCCGCGCGCAAGGCGGGCGTCCGGCTGCCGTCGTCCTGCGCGAAAGGCATGTGCGGCACCTGCAAGTCGAAGCTCGTCTCCGGCTCGGTCGAGATGGCCCATGCCGGCGGCATCCGGCAGCGCGAGATCGATGCGGGGCTCGCGCTGCTCTGCTGCTCCCGTCCGAAAAGCGACCTGGTGGTGGACCGGTGAGGGCGGCGAGGTTTCCGGGCTCGCTCGCCGCTGCGTGCTTCGAGACGCCCGCTTCGCGGGCTCCTCAGCATGAAGAGGTTTGTGTCTCGGACTCCGGCTTCCTCCAGGGTCCTCATGCTGAGGAGGCCCAAAGGGCCGTCTCGAAGCACGCAGGCGCTTGCCCCCCGGCGCTCGGAGCGGGCCGATGATCGCGAACGCCGACGCGCTGCTGAAGCCGCTGACCATCAAGGGTCTGACCATCCGCAACCGCGTGATGTCGACGAGCCATGCGCCGGGCTACGGCAAGGACGGCAAGCCGCAGGAGCGCTACCAGCTCTATCACGAGGAGAAGGCTCGCGGAGGCATCGGGCTCACCATGTTCGGCGGCTCGTCCTCGGTCGCGCTCGACAGCCCGGCCGCGCCCTGGAACCAGATCTCTGTCGCCGACGACGCCGTGGTGCCGTTCTTCCGCGCGTTCTCCGATCGTGTGCATAAGCACGGCGCGAAGCTGATGATCCAGCTCACCCACATGGGTCGACGCACCAAATGGGACACGGAAAACTGGTTTCCGACGGTTTCGGCCTCGCCCCGCCGCGAGCCGGCGTCGCGCACGATCCCCAAGGAGATGGAGCAGGAGGACATCGACCGGGTGATCCGCGGCTTCGCGGCGGCCGCGCGGCGCTGCAAGGAAGGCGGCCTTGACGGCTGCGAGGTCTCGGCCGCGCACGGCCATCTGATCGACCAGTTCTGGTCGCCCGGAATCAACCAGCGCACGGACAGATATGGCGGGAGCCTCGAAAACCGCATGCGCTTCGGGATCGAGGTGCTGGAGGCGATGCGCGCCGAGGTCGGCGACGACTACGTCGTCGGAATCCGCATGTCCGGAGACGAGATGATCGCCGACGGCCTCAGCCATGAGGACTGCGTCGCCATCGCGAGCCAATACGCTGCCCGGGGGCTGGTCGACTTCCTCAACATTCTCGGCGGGCAGGCGCGCGACCACATCGCGCACGCGATCTCGCTGCCGAATATGAGCTTCCCCGTAGCGCCCTTCCTGTTCCTGCCCTCCGCCATCAAGCGCGAGGTCGACATTCCCGTGTTCCACGCCCAGCGCGTCACCGACCTCGCGACGGCCGCGCGGGCGGTCTCCGAGGGCCATGTCGACATGGTCGCGATGACCCGCGCCCACATCGCCGATCCGCATCTCGTGAGGAAGCTGTCGGAGGGCCGCGCCGACGACATCCGGCAATGCGTCGGCGCCGGCTACTGCATCGACCGCATCTATGTCGGCGGCGACGCGCTCTGCATCCAGAACGCGGCCACCGGGCGCGAAGCGACCATGCCGCATGTGATCGCGAAAGCGGACATGCGTCGCAAGGTGGTGGTGGTCGGCGCGGGGCCGGCGGGGCTCGAGGCCGCGCGCGTCTCAGCCGAGCGCGGCCATCAGGTCGTGCTGTTCGAGAAGCAGAGGCTGGCGGGAGGCCAGATCGGGATCGCGGCCAGGGCCGGCTGGCGCGAGGCGCTGTCGGGGATTCCGCGCTGGCTGGTCGGGCAGGTGACGAAGCTCGGCGTCGACCTCAGGCTCGGGGTCGAGGCGACCGAGGCGGCGATCCTCGCCGAGACGCCGGACGTGGTGGTCATCGCCACCGGCGGCCGGCCGAGCCATGGCCACGCCAAGGGCGCCGAACAGCACGCCGTGACGACCTGGGACGTGCTGACCGGCGCAGTGGAACCTACCGGCTCCGTGCTGCTCTACGACGAGATGGGCCAGCACAACGCCGCGTCGACCGCCGAACTGCTGGCGAAGCGCGGCTGCCTGGTCGAGATCGCGACCCACGACCGGATGGTGGCGGAGGAGGTCGGCACGACCAACCAGCCGATCCATCTGCGCGAGCTCTACAAGCTCGGCGTGGTGATGACGCCGAACATGGAGCTGATCGAGATCTACCCCGAGGGCAACCGGCTGGTCGCGGCGCTGCGCAACACCATGACGGACGCGGAGGAGGAGAGGGTGGTCGACCGCGTCGTCGTGGAGCACGGGACGCTGCCGGTCGACGCGCTCTATCACGGGCTGAAGGCCGGATCGGTCAACAAGGGCCAGACGGACCAGGGCGCGATCGTGCGCGGCGAGCCGCAGCCCTACGCCCTCTCACAGGCTTACGCGCTCTACCGCATCGGCGACGCCGTCGCCGGCCGCAACATCCACGCCGCGATCTACGACGCGCTCCGGCTGTGCAAGGATCTGTGAGATTTGGGCTCGGTCGAAGACCTCGGGGCCACCCTCTCCGTCGTCCTCCGGCTTGACCGGAGGACCCATCGCAGGCGTCGAGCTCCACGCCCGACATGGATGGTCCGGTCAAGCCGGACCATGACGCCAGCCTTTGATGGCGCGTCATGACCTACGCCTTCCCCGCCCTGATCCTCGCCATGGTCGCACTCGCGACGGCGCAGGCTCTGCGGCGGGCGGCGCAGTGGCGGCAGGGCGCGCCGGCCGCGGTCGCCTGGGGGGCGGGCCTCGCGGCGCTGCCCCGGCGCTACCTCGTCGACGTCCACCATGTCGTGGCGCGCGACCCTTACGCCTCCCGGATGCATGCGGTGGTCGCCGGGGGGCTGCTCGCCGCGACCGGACTGAGCGCGCTCGCCGCCCTTCCGCCGCTCGGCGGCTCGCGGGCCTATTGGGCGCTGGTCGCGCTCGCCTTCGCGGTCACCGCGGCGGGCGCCGTGCTGGTCGGGGCGCGGCGCTACCCCTCGCGTCCGAAGCGGCTGTCCGGCGGATCGTTCCAGATCCTGCCGATCCTGCTGCTCGCCTACGCCCTGGGCGGTCTGGTCTGCGCTCTCACGATCGCCGCCGGCGCCGCCGCGTCCGCCGCCTCGGCGGTGGCGCTGCTGCTGGCGGCGGCCGGCGGCCTCGGCCTCGCCTTCGAGGTCCGGCGCGGGCCGATGCGCCACGCCGTCGCCGGCGCGCTGCATCTCGTCGCCCACCCCAGGCCGGGCCGCTTCGCGGGCCGCCTCGACACGGCGCTGGCGCCGCTCGACCTCGACGCGCCCCGGCTCGGCGCCGAGACGCCGGCGGACTTCGCCTGGAACCGCCTGCTCTCCTACGACAGCTGCATCCAGTGCGGGCGTTGCGAGACGGCGTGTCCCGCCTTCGCCGCCGGCCAGCCGCTCAATCCGAAGCGCATGATCCAGGATCTCGTCGCCGGCATGACGGGCGACGAACGGCCTTACGCCGGAAGCCCCCATCCCAACACCCCAGAACGCCCCGGACCGGCGCCGTCGCTCGCCCGGCTGGTCGGGCCGGACGCCGTCATTCATCCCGACACGCTGTGGGCCTGCACGACCTGCCGGGCCTGCGTCGAGGAATGCCCGATGATGATCGAGCATGTCGACGCTATCGTCGCGCTCCGTCGCAACCAGACGCTGGAGCTCGGCCTGCCGCCGGACAAGGCCGCGGGACCGCTGGCCGAACTGCGCGGCGCCCACGAGCCCGGCGGGCGGCCGCTGTCCGCCCGCACGGACTTCGCGGCGGGTCTCGACCTGCCGCTGATCGCCGCGCGCGGGGAGGCCGACGTCCTTCTGTGGCTGGGCGAGGGGGCCTATGATCTGCGATACGGCCGCAGCTTGCGCGCTCTGGTTCGCCTGATGCACGAGGCGAAGGTCGACTTCGCCGTGCTGGGCGCGGAGGAGCGCGACGTCGGCGATCTCGCGCGGAGGCTCGGCGACGAAGCGACCTTCCAGCAGATCGCGCGCGCCAATGTCGAGACGTTGGCGCGCTACCGCTTCGGCCGCATCGTCACCGCCGATCCGCACGCGCTCCACTCGCTCCGCAACGAGTATCCGGCGTTCGGCGGCGCCTATGAGGTCGTCCACCACACCGCCTTCCTGCTCGAGCTGATCGAGGCGGGACGGCTCGCGACCGGAAGCCTGGACGGCGCCGCGGTGACCTATCACGACCCCTGCTATCTCGGCCGCTACAATGGCGAGACAGAAGCGCCGCGGACGCTGCTCGACCGGATCGGCGTCGCGCGGGTGGAGATGGCGCGCTCGGGCAGGCGCTCGATGTGCTGCGGCGGCGGGGGCGGCGCGCCGATCAGCGACGTGTCGGGCGAGCGGCGCATTCCCGACATCCGCATGGAGCAGGCGGCGGGGACCGGGGCGAAGATCGTCGCCGTCGCCTGCCCGACCTGCACCGCCATGCTGGAGGGCGTCACCGGCGAGCGGCCGCAGGTGAAGGACATCGCCGAGCTGGTGCTCGCCGCCGTCGAGGCGCGGGCGTGACCCGGGCGCGGCGCGACCCGCGGGCCGAACGAGCCGGGGCGCGCGTCGCCGGCGCGGGGCGCCCGCGCTACGACCTTGCCGCGCGGGGGGAGGGCCGCGGTCGGCTCCGTCGCGATCCTCGCGCCGAGCGGGAGGCAGCCCAGGTGACCGGCGACGCGCGGCCGCGCTTCGATCGCGGGCATCGCGGCGGCGCCCCGGTGAGCGAGGCGGCGACCGCACCGGCGGCGGCCGCGAAGATTCTCGTGGTGGACGATCCCGCCTTTCTCGTCGCGGCCGTGCTGGACGCGCCGGGCGGGCGGCTCACCACGCATGATCGTCAGGTTCTGGGCGCCGCCCGGACGCTCGCCGGCGCCTCCGGCGCCGTGGTCGCGCTCGCGCCGGAGGGGGCAGGCGGGCTCGGGCCGCTCGGCGCCGACCGGGTCGCCACCATCGGCGACGCCGGGACCTATGATCCGGAAGGGCGCGCGGCGACGCTCGCCGCGGCCGTCGCGGCCTTCGCGCCGCGCCACGTCCTGTTCCCTGAGACGCCTGAAGGCGGCGACCTCGCCCGTCGCCTGGCGCTCGCCACGGGCGAAGCGCTGTTTCCGGACGTCGAGCGGCTCTCCGCGTCCTCGGCCTCCCGTCCGGCCCGGAGCCGGCGGGTCGAGCAGCGGACGGCGCCGCCGCGGCTGATGACGCTCGCGGTCGACGCCGTCGCGCCCTACGCCGGCCCGCCGCGGGAGGCGCGGGCGGCGCCGTTCGCCCCGGCGCCCGCGCCGGACCGAAGCCTGCGCGACGCCCGCCGCGTCGCGGCCGACCCGGCGACGACGCCGCTCGCCGTCGCCGACTTCGTCGTTTCCGCCGGCAATGGCGTCACCGATATCGAGGCCTTCATGCGGCTGGCGGCGGCGCTGGGGGCGACGCCGGGGGCGAGCCGGGTGCTGTGCGACGCCGGTTTGATGCCGCGCGCGTCGCAGGTCGGAGCCTCGGGCTCGGTGCTGACGGCGACCTGCTATCTCGCCTTCGGGATCGCCGGCGCGCCGCAGCATCTGCAGGGGGTGACGGGCTGCGAACATGTCCTCGCCGTCAACACCGACCTGCACGCGGCGATGATCGAGCGGGCGGGGCTCGCGATCGTCCAGGACGCGCAGGCCGTCATGCCCGCGCTGCTCGCGGCGCTCGAGCGCGAGGGGGCGGCGTGAGGATCGCAGTCCTGCTCTCCGCCGGCCTGCATCCCGTCTCCGGCCAGCCCGTGCTGCCGACCCTGGAGGCGCAGGCCGTCCGCATGGCGCTGGCGCTCGGCGAGGTCGAGGGGCTTCACGCTGGCCCATCGAGCGCTCCCGCCGTCGACGCCCTCGGCCACGGGCTCGCCCGCCTGACGCATGTCGCGATCGGAGAGGACGACGATCCGATCCCCGCGCTGGCGGCGGCGCTCGCCGAATGGCGCCCGGATCTGGTGCTCGCCGGCCGGCGCGGCCAGGGCGGCGACGAGACAGGGCTCGTGCCTTACGCGGTCGCCGCCGCCCTGAAGGCGCCGCTTGCGCCCGACGCGATCGCGCTCGCGCCGGGGGATCGCGCGGGCGAGATCGCGCTCGAGCAGGCGCTGCCGAAGGGCGTCCGCCGCCGTCTGGCCGTGCGACTGCCGGCGGTCGTCACCATCCACCCCGACGCGCCGGCGGCGCAGGCCTTCGCCTACGGCATGGCCCGGCGCGGCGTCGTCGCGGAGGCGCGGGGTCCCTGGGCGTCGGCGCCTGCGAGCGCGCTAGGGATCGAAGAGCGCGCCTATCGGCGCCGCCCGAAGCTGATGCGCAGCGCGCCGGCCGCGGGGTCGGCGGCCGAACGCCTCGCGACCGCCACGGGAGTAGCCGACGCCCGCGGCGGTCGCCTGCTCGTCGATCCGTCCCCCGACGAGGCCGCGCGCGCCATCCTGGCCCATCTCCGCGAGATCGGCGTGCTCCCGCCGGCGCCTTCGGCGGAGGTCGCGGCGGGCGCTGGATCGTCCTGAGCGGCGATTTCGAGAGCGGCCGGGGCGGCCAGGGAGGCAGGCGCTCGGCCCGAATTTTCGCGCGAAGCCCGACCCGTCTCGGCCTCCCATCCGCGCTTTCCCGCAGGTATCCCAGCGGCTTCAGAACGCGCGCGAAAATTTTGTTTCGAAAGGACGGAACTCCGCGGGCGCAGCGCGGTTCTGCGTAGCGAAGCAAGAAAAAAAGCCTAGGAAGCGCCATGCCCTACAATGTCATCGCGACCAAGAACGGCAAGCACAGCATCGTCCACTGCCGGACGGCCACCGACGCGAAGGCCGAACTCGCCCGCGTGACCGCGGACGGCGTCGAGGGAGCCCGCGTCGTGTCGCCGGAGGGCACCGTCATTCTGCCGGATCGGCTGGACCAGATCTGCCTCATCGAGACCGGCGCCCTGCGGACGACGCGTTCAGCGGCGTAGCCCGCGCCGCCAATCGAAACGCGTGTCGGCAGGCTGAAGGCCGCGTGTCCGCGCCCCGGCGGGGACGCGGCGATGCGTAGAGTTCCGAACTACCGGCGGCGCGCGCCGCGGGCTAAGGTCGTCCGAGATCCACGTTCGGGCGATCTGACGTCCCATGCCTGACCCGATCGCATCCTCCCCGGTCCGCCTGGCCTTCGGTTCTTGTGCGGCCGCGGGAGCGGCGGCGCTCGCCGCAGCGGCGCTCATCGGACTCGCGACCGGCACGCCCGAGATCGCGAGCTTCGGCAGAAATCTCTCGCCGATGCGTCCGGACGCGGCCGTCGCGATCCTGTGCGCGGCGTGCGGCTGGTTCGCGCTGCGCAGCACGCGCCGCGACCTGCGCGCCGCGGGCTACGCGCTCGCCGTCCTCACGGCCGCGATCGCCGCGGCTCCGCTGATCGAGCCGTTCGTGGGCGTGCGCTTCGACATCGGCGACCAGATTCTTCCCGAGGCCGCAATCGGCGGACCCAGCCGCATGAACGCGGCGACCAGCGTCGCGCTGCTGCTCGCTGCCGTCACGCTGCTGTTCAGCCGATCAGTCTCCGCCCGCGCCGAGGATCTGCGCCAGTTCGCGCGGCTCGCAGGCCTCGCCTCCCCGGTCTTCGTGCTCGCGCTGCACGCCTACGACCACGCCGCGCTCAACGTCATCCGGGGCTTCGAGATGACGCCGCTGACGACGGCTCTGGCGCTCGTCCTGCTGCTGCTTGCGCTCGGCCTCGACCGCGGCGCGGGCAGCCTGCGCTGGCAGGTCGCCGAGATCGGCGTCGTCGTCATCGCGCCGCTCGCCGCCCTCACCGTGCATTTCGCGAGCGCCGAGCGCGAACTCGCGCTCGAAAGCGCGGGCGCGCGGCTCGCGAGCGTCGCGCGCGTGGGCGCCGAGCGGCAGGACGCCGTGGTCGCGCAGGGACGCCAGATGCTGGAGTTCCTGAGTCGCCAGCCGCGCGTGCAGCGTCACGAGCAAGGCTGCGGCGCGGACCTCATTGACTATCTCCCGCTGAACCCGCGCGTGCGCGCGCTCTTCACCGTGGGCCAGGACGGGGTCATCCGGTGTTCCGGCGAGCCTGGCGCGACCGGCATGCAGATCGGCGACCGGGATTATGTGAAGGCGGCCTTCGCGACGGGCGAGTTCACCGTCAGCGGCTATTTCCTGGCCCGCACGAACGGCCAGCCGCGCGTCGCCATGGCCCTGCCGTTCCGCACGGACGGCAGGCTGGACCAGCTGATCGTCGCGGCGCTCGATCTCGAGGCGCTCGGCGACCCGCTGGCCGAACTCGCGGCCGAGGGGCCGAAGGGCGCGAAAATGACCCTCGTCGACAAGAGCGGGGTCGTCATCGCCCGGCATCCGGCGGGCGGGGCGCCGGTCGGCGCCAATCTCGCGGACGCCGCGTTCGTGACACGGGCGCTCTCGCTTCCCGATCAGCCCTTCGACGCCGTCGAGTTCGACGCCGAACCGCACATCTTCGCCGCCCGCCGGGTGTTGTCGGGGGAAGCCACGCTGATCGTCGGCCTGCCGCGCAGCGTGGCGGTGGCGCCGGTGGACCGGCGCCTCAACCACCGTCTCCTGCTGATCATCGCGATCCTGCTGTGCTCGCTCGCGATCGGGATCGTCGGCAGCGAGGCCTTCGTACTGCGCCCGCTGCGGAAGCTGACGGCCTATGCCGGGAGGCTGGAGGCGGGCGACCTCGCGGCCCGGCCCGACGTGCGGGCGAGCGGGGAGGTCGGAGCGCTCGGCCGCGCGCTCGCCGTCACCGCCGCGGCCACGCAGGACCGCGAGCAGCGGCTCGCGGAGGCGGAATCACTGTTCCGGGGCCTGTTCGACCATTCGCCCGACGCCAAGGCCGTGGTCCGGGTCGAGCCGGACGGCGGATTCCGGGTCGAGACCTGGAACGCCGCGGCGGCCGAGGCGACCGGCCTTTCGGCCGCGGAGGTGATCGGCCGTTCGCCCGCGGAGGTCTTCCCGGGAACGCGGGGGGAATCGATCGAGATCGACCTGCGCCGCACCATGGCGCTCGGCGAGGTGCTGACGGTGGAGCGCGAGCCCGTCATCAACGGACTGCCGGCCGTGTTCGAACTGGTGCAGGTTCCCCTGCGCGGGCCCGACGGGACCATCGAGCGCATCTTCCTCAGCGCGCGCGACATCAGCGAGCGCAAGCGCGTCGAACGCCTGAAGAACGAGTTCGTCTCGACCGTCAGCCACGAGCTCCGCACCCCGCTGACGTCGATCGCGGGCTCGCTCGGCCTGCTCGCCGGCGGCGCCGCGGGCGAACTTGGCGAGAAGGCGCGCCACCTCATCGCAATCGCGCATTCGAACAGCCTGCGGCTGGTGCGGCTCATCAACGACATTCTCGACATCGAGAAGATCGAGGCCGGGCGGATGGCCTTCGATCTGAAGGCGCTCGTGGTCTCCGACATCGTGGACCAGGCGGTCAGCGGGCTGAAACCCTATGCCGACGAGTACGGGGTCGCGGTCGAGGTCGATCATGGCCGCGATCTCCTGATGGTGCGCGGCGACGCCGACCGCCTCACCCAGGTCATCACCAATCTGGTCTCGAACGCGATCAAGTTCTCGCCGCGGGGCGACGCCGTGACGGTTTCGCTCAGCGCCGACGGCGAGATCGTGACCATCTCCGTCGCCGATCGCGGACCGGGCATACCCGAAGCTTTTCGCGCGCGGGTGTTCTCGAAATTCGCGCAGGCCGACAGCTCGGACAGCCGCCGCAAGGGCGGCACCGGCCTTGGCCTCGCGATCGTGAAGGAGATCGTGGATCGCCACGCCGGCGCGGTCGGCTACCGCACGGAGCCCGGCCGCGGCACGATTTTCGAGGTCCGGCTGCCACGCCACGCCGTCCGTGAGCGCGCGCTCGACGCCGGCTTCGCCGAGGGCGCGCAACGGTCCACCGTGCTGGTGTGCGAAGACGAACCGGTCATCGCGTCGATCTACGCGGAGCAGATGCGCGACGCCGGATTCGCAGTCATCGTCGCCGGCGGCGTGCGCGAAGCCCTGCAGGCGATGAAATCGAGCGCCGTCGACGCGGTGCTGGTCGATCTCAACCTGCCCGACGGCGACGGGTTCGGGTTGATGCGAGATCTGCGCGCGTCGCCGAAGGGCCGCCGCATGCCGATCGTCGTGGTGTCGGGAGACGCCGAGCGGCGGCGGAGCGACCCGCGCGCCAGCGCGCTCGACGTCACCGCCTGGTTCGACAAGCCGGTCGACATCGCCCGGCTCTCCCAGACGGTGAAGAAGCACCTTCGCGCCGACCCGGCTCGTCCGCTGGTCCTGCATGTCGAGGACGACGCCGATCTGCGCAAGGTCGTGTCGGCCGCCGTCACGCCGCTGGCGGACGTCGTCTCGGTCGGAACCGTGTCGGCGGCGCGGCGCGAGATCGAACGCTCGTCCTTCGACGTGGCGATCGTCGACGTCACGCTTGAGGACGGGTCGGGCCTCGACCTGCTGGCGACCTTGAGCGGGCCGCGGCGCGTGCCGACCGTGATCTTCTCGGCGAACGACGTGGATCGGGACATCGCCGCGCATGTCGAGGCTTCGCTCACCAAATCCCGCACGTCGTTGTCGGCGCTGGTCGACACCGTCCGGCGGCTCATCGGGCGCAGGCCCGCCGGCCTACAGGAGCCGGACGCTCTGGACCCGGAAACGCACCGCGCCCGGCAGCGCGTGTGACGGGGCGACGGAGCGCCGTCCGTCGCACGCGCGCGGAGGTTCAGTTCGGAGCGCGGGTGATCGCCTTGCCGACGTTCTGGGTGTCCCGGCCGGCGCCGCGGACGGTGTTCGCGCAGGCGGCCAGCGCCACGGTTGATCCGATCAGCGCAAGCGCCGCGACGATTCGTGCGAACTTCGTCATGACGTCTCCCTTACTTTCCGGCCGATTTGGCGGCGGTGGTGGCCTTCCCGGCCGTCTTCTGCGCTTTGCCGGCGAGCGACTGCGCCTTGCCTTCGGCCTGAAGGCCCGGGCTTTTCGTAGCCTTGCCCACGGCGGCCTTCGCGTCTCCGGCCGCTTCCTTCACGGCGCCCTTGGCGGTGTTCTTGTTGACCATTGTACGTCTCCGCTTGCGATGAACCGGGATCGGTTCGGACGAGAGCCGGCGGGCGCCGGACGGTCGTGGGGATGGGCCGGCGCCTCCGGCGTTCAGAGGATGAAGCGTCCAAGCACGACGCCGACCAGGAGAGCAGCGCCGGCCGCTGCGAGAGGATTCTCGCGGATGGTGTCTTCGAGGCTCCGGGCGCGGCCGTCGATCTCGTCGACGGCCTCGTCGTAAGCGGAGGCGCCGCGGCGCGCCGTCGATCGCATATGGCGTGCGGCGTCCTTCGCAGCTTCGTCGACGGCCTCGCCCACGCGCGAGCCGGCCTGGCGCGCGCCGGCCCCTGCCTGCTCGCCGCCACGCGCGACCGCGTCCGCGGCGTCGTCGCCGGCGTTGGTGAAGTTGTTCGTCGCCATGACATGTTCCTTAGTGCGCGTGAATTATCAGCCGTCTGACCACCGCTGCTCCGCGCTTGGAGCTGCGGGACAAACGCGGCGGCTAAAGGGACCGTTGCAAAACAAACGCTAACCGGCCCAAGCGGTTCCGCCGGGTCGCGCGCTGTCGCCGGGATCGACCGACGGAAGACGTGACGGTTCGCTTGCGGACCGTCACCGCGACCCCTATAAGGGCCGCCGGCCGGTCGCGGAGTGTGGCGCAGCCTGGTAGCGCACCTCGTTCGGGACGAGGGGGTCGCAGGTTCGAATCCTGCCACTCCGACCAGCCGGCCAGCCAAATGAGAGGTCTGGGACAGACCGCTCCCGACCCGGGGGATCGATGGCCACGCCTGTCAGCCCCGCGGCGGAGCCGCCCGCGCTGGCGACGCCCGATCGCCCGTCGCGTCCGCTCTCGACCTGGGCGCTGCTCAAGGCCATTCCCACCAACTCGCTCGGCGTGCTCGACGACCAACTGTTCGAAGAGCTTGTGGTGTTCCGCCGCTATGGACTGGGCGGCATGCAGCCGGCGTGCTTCGTCTCCGACCCGGCGGGCGTGAAGCAGGTGCTGGTCGACAAATTCGACAATTACCCGCGCGTCCCAACCATCCGGCGTCTGTTCGAGGCCGAGATCGGCACGGGCACGCTGGCGAGCGAGGGCGAGACCTGGCGCCGCCATCGCCGCGTGGCGACGCCTTCGATCGACCATCGCGCCGTGCGCGGCGACACGCCGGCGGTGATCGCGCTCGCCGAGTCCGGGGCGGACCGCCTCGCCCGGCACTATGCCGGCAAGAAGTCGGTCGACATCGAGCGCTTCGCGCAGGACCTGCTCGCCCGCATGCTGAACCAGGTCGCGACCGGCGGCGACGAGCGCGCGATGCCGGTGCTGAAATGGCTCTCGACGGTGCCGCGCAAGCCGCGCGGCGTCGACATCGTTCCCAAGCCGGAATGGGTGTCGAAGCTGCTGGTCCGCCGCAGGCTCGAGGGCTCCAAGGCGGAGGCCGACGCCCAGCTGCGCGCCCTGATCGCCGAGCGGCTCCAGCCGGACTACGCCGGCGGCCAGGATCTGCTGTGGCGGCTCGCCCACGCCGAGGATCGGCAGACCGGCGTTCCCTTCACCGCGGAGGAGGCGCGCGACGAGGCGGCCTCCATCATCGCCGCCGGCGACGCCACCATCCGCGCGCTGACCTGGATCTGGTACCTGCTCGACCTGCACCGCGACGTCGAGGCGCGTTTCCACGCCGAACTGGACGAGGTCGTCGGAACCAGGCCGCTCGTCGCGGAGGACTTCCAGAAGCTGCCTTATGTCCGCCAGGTGCTCGACGAAGTGATGCGGCTCTACCCGCCGATCCCCGTGATCGTGCGCAAGGCGCGCGCCGCGGACGTGATCTGCGGCGTCAAGATTCCGCGCGGGACGATCGTGACCGTCGCGCCGTTCGTGATTCATCGCCATCGCAGGTTGTGGGGCGATCCCGACCGTTTCGACCCTGAGCGCTTCGCCGAGGGCGCACGGGTAGGGCGGCCGCGCTACGCGTTCATTCCCTTTGCAGCCGGCCCCGGCGTCTGCCCCGGCGCGACCGTCGCGATGACGAACCTGATGGCCTCGATCGTGACGCTCGGCCGCCGCTTCCGCTTCCGGCTCGCCACCACCGCGCCGATCGTCCCCTTCGGCGGCATCTCGCTGCAGCCCAAGGGCGGGCTGAAGGTGACGGTGGAGGTGCGGTAGGGCGCTCCCCCGCCGGCCCCGGGCGCGACGACGCCGGCGAGCCGCCCTGTCCCGAAGGGGGGCGCGACGGCCTCCCGCGCGAAAAGGGCGTCGCCCTTCCGGACGACGCCCCTTGTCATGTCGCGTGTCGCGGCGGCCGTCAGTTCAGCAGGCGGCCGGTGTCGAGCTTGGCTCCCACCAGACGGTCGTCGGCGCCATGAGCCTTGCCGTTGACGGCCGACTGCCAGATCGGAACCGTCTCCTGGATGCGGCGGAACTCCGCAAGAGCCTGACCTACGACCTGGTCCATATTGTAGTAGCGGTAGGTCGCGAGCCGGCCGACGAAGTGGACGTTCTCGGTCTCGTTCGCCAGCGCCTGGTACTTCTTGTAGAGCGCCTGGTTCTCCGGCCGCGGGATCGGGTAGTAGGGATCGCCCTTGTCGGCCGGATATTCGTAGGTCAGCGTCGTCTTGTGGTGCTGCTGGCCCGTCAGGTGCTTGTACTCGGTGATGCGGGTGTACTCCTCGCTCATCGGGTAGTTCACCACCGCGACGTCCTGGTGCTTCTCCTCGTCGAGCGTGACGTGCTTGAAGCGCAGCGAGCGGTAGGGCAGCCTGCCGAAGCGGAAGTCGAAATACTCGTCGATCGGCCCTGTGAAGATCAGCCGGCGATGCGGGATTTCGTCCCGGATCTCGCGGTAATCGGCGTTCAGCATGATCTTGATGTTCGGGTGCGAGAGCATGTTCTCGAACATCCGGGTGTAGCCGTGCTTCGGCATGCACTGGTGCGTGTCGCCGAAATAGCGGTCGTCGGTGTTCGTGCGCGTCGGGACCCGCGCGGTCACGGCCTTGTCGAGCTGGGAGGGATCGAGCCCCCACTGCTTGGTGGTGTAGCCGCGGAAGAACTTCTCGTAGAGCTCGCGTCCGACCTTCGAGACCACGACGTCCTCCGACGTCCTGATCTCCTCGACCGGCTCGGCGCGGGAGTCGAGGAAGGCCTGAGCCTCCTCGTCGCTCTTCAGATCGAGATCGTACAGCACGTTGATCGTCGTGCGGTTGATCGGGATCGGAACCAGCTTCTCGTCGACATGCGCGAGCACGCGGTGCTCGTAGGGCCGCCACTCCGTGAACTGGGAGAGGTGCTCGAGGATCGCGTCCGAGTTGGTGTGGAAGATGTGCGGTCCGTACTGGTGCATCAGCACGCCGGCGTCGTCATAGCGATCATAGGCGTTGCCGCCGATGTGTGGACGCCGGTCGATGATGAGGACGGATTGGTCGCGCTGTGAGGCGATCCGTTCCGCAAGCACGCTGCCTGCGAAGCCGGCCCCGACGATCAGCCAATCATACACGGAGGTTGTCCTTTCCAGTCTGGGCCCCTTCGTTGCGCGAGGAGCGCCCGTCATGGGCCTCCGTCACGAGCTCGTAGATGCGTTCGAAGGTCTGGTCCCAGGAGCCGTCCGCGAGTTTCTCGTCGACTCGCTTGATCCAGGGGCCACGGTCCGTCGCCATCAGTTCTTCGACTGATTTCACGACGCTCTCGGCGTCTTCCGCGATCGCGACGTAACCGTCGTCTCCATACGAGCGGATGACGTCGACGATTGGCGTCGACACGGTGGGCACGCCCGCCGCCAGGAACTCCGGCGTCTTGGTCGGGCTGATGAACTGCGTCGACTCGTTCCGCGCGAACGGCATGAAGCCGACGTCCCACCCGCCGATGTAGCGGGGAAGCTCCTGATAGGAGCGGCCGCCCAGCCAGTGAATGTTCTCGGCGCGCGGCAGGTCGGCCTCGTCGATCTTCACGACCGGGCCGATCATCACGAATTGCCAGTCCGGCCTGAGCGCGGCGACGTCGCGGACAAGGTCGATGTCCATGCGTTCGTCGATCACGCCGAAAAAGCCGAGGCGCGGGCGCGGGATGGCCGCCTGGTCCTCGGGATCGTCCCGGTCCTCGGCGCGTCCCTTGCCGAAATGGGCGGCGTCGATGCTCGACGGAAAGGCGTGGATGTTGCCGTGGCGGTGCTTCTTCGCCTCGTAAAGGCTGTGCCCGCCCGTGAAGACCACGTCGGCCTTCTGCATCATCTCGTCCTCGAGCGCGCGGAGTTCGGGCGGCGCGCCCTTGAAGGCCGAGAGCTCGTCCATCGAGTCGAAGATCACGACGTCGGCGTCGAGATGGCGCGTGAAGAGAAGCGCCATGGGCGTATAATACCAGAACAGCCGACGCGAGGTCGGAAGCTCCGCCAGCATCTTTTCGACGAGCTGTCGCTGCGCGAGGATCTTGCCGCTCTCGCTCAAGCCGTGCGGCAGTACGGGGACGCAGACGGTGACCCCTTCGCCGCGCGACGATCGCCGAAGCTCCGGCTGCGGCACGTCTTCGAAGATCGGCTCTTCAATCACCACCACCGGGTGCCGCTGCCCGAACCGGCTCAGCAGATGCTGCGGCCGTTGGTACACGAAATCCCACCGCAAATGGGAGAAACAGACCAGGGTCGCATCTTCGATCTGCGGCGTATCCGTCGTAGGAGCTTGTTTCGCAGAGCTTGCGGTCGGTGGCATCAGATCTCCCGATGAGCTAGGGGCGACATTCGAAGACTTCTAATCTTCGCGCGGTGTCGTCGAAAGCTGTGTAGAGTGAGGCCGCGAGGCCATGGCATTGCCCTTCTCAAACAGTTGATTGAGGCAACAGTTCCGCGGTTTGGCACATTGTACGTTACCGTACGCAAGGCTCGACGGATGCGGCCCCGCCCCCAAAGAGCACAGCAATTGACGTGTCGGCTCCGCCGCGGTCATCCGCCCGGAACCGTGCAAAATGAAGGAGTGCGCCTCTTGAGCGACAGCGTCGTCAATCTCTCCGCCGGACTTCGCAGCTTCTTTCTGGCAGGGTTCGAGTGTGCGACGCAGCGTCGCTCCGACGGAACGCGGCTCGACCTCACGGCGGCGACCCGCCACGACGTCAACGCCTACCAGGATTACGCAGCTCTCGGTGCGCACGGCATAAGCTCGGCGCGCGACGGGATGCGCTGGCACCTGATCGAGACGGCGCCGGGGGTCTACGATTTTTCCAGCGTCGCTCCGATGGCGGACGCCGCCCGCCGGGCCGGCGTGCAGGTCATCTGGGACCTCTGCCACTACGGCTATCCCGACGGGCTGGACATCTGGTCGCCGGCGTTTCCCGAGCGCTTCGGACGCTTCGCGAAGGCCGCGGCGCGCTTTCTGCGCGAGCGCAGCGACGAGGTTCCCTACTACTGCCCGGTCAACGAGATGTCCTACTGGGCCTGGGCCGGCGGCGACATGAAGCTGTTCAATCCGATGGCGAAGGGCCGCGGCGACGAGCTGAAGCGGCAGCTGGCGCGCGCCTGGATCGCCAGCGTCGACGCGGTGCGCGAGGTCGATCCCCGGGCCCGGTTCATCTGCGCGGAGCCGCTGATCAACGTCTTCCCGAAGAGCCCGAAGCCGCACCATGTCCGCGCCGCGAAGACCTACAGCGAGGCGCAATACGCCGCCCATGACATGCTGATCGGCCGGCTCGCGCCCGAACTTGGAGGCTCGCCGGACAAGCTCGACATCGTCGGCTGCAACTACTACCCGACCAACCAGTGGGTGCTCGACGGCGCGCCGCTGCCGATGGGGCACCACAATTACCGGCCGCTGCGCGAGATGCTGGCGGAGGCCTATCAGCGCTACGAACGGCCGATCTTCATTTCGGAGGCGGGGGCCGAAAACACCGCGCGGCCCGCCTGGCTCTATTACGTCGCGCAGGAGGTCGCCGCCGCGCGCGAAGCGGGCACGCCCGTCGAGGGCGTCTGCTTATATCCGATCCTGGATTATCCCGGCTGGGAGAACGACCGTCCCTGCGAGGTCGGCCTGTTCGGCTTCGCCGACGCAGGCGGCGCCCGTCCGGTCTACCGCCCGCTCGCCGAGGAGATCGCGCGGCAGCGCCCCCGGTTCGAAGACGTCGCCAGCGCCGCCCCGCCGCGACTGCGCGAGGCTTCATGAGCCTCTCTGACGCCGAGACCTCCCTCAGCCCTCAGACGCGGCCAGCGGAAGCGCCCTACGCGCCCGAGCGCGCGCCGGAGGACGCCGATTTCGCGCGCTCGCTGAAGAGCCCGATCACCTTCCTCTGGCGCTACGTAAGGCTGTGGCCCGGCCACTTCGCGGCGCTGAGCGCCGTGGTGGTGGCGGCCTCGCTCAGCGGCATCGCCTCGCAATACGGCATGAAGCTGCTCGTCGACGCGATGGAGAAGCCGCCGGCGCAGAACACCGCCGTGTGGTTCGCGCTCGGCTTCTTCGTCGGTCTGTTCGCGCTCGAGGCGGCGCTGTGGCGCGTCTCGGGCTGGCTCGGCTGCCGGACCTCGGTCGGCGTCGGCGTCGACATAAGGCTCGACCTGCTGAACTACGCGACCGGCCATCCCATGCGCTTCTTCCAGGAGCAGAGGGCGGGCTCGCTCGGCCACCGCATCACCGCGACCGCCGGCGACTTCGGCGCGATGATCAACAAGCTGACCTGGAACGTCGCGCCGCCGGTCGTGAACTTCCTCGGCGCGTTCCTGATCTTCTTCACGATCAATGTCTGGATGGCGCTGGCGCTCGCCGTCTTCGCCGCGGCGATCACGCTCGGCCTCGTCGCCTACAGCGTCCGCGGACGTCCGCTGCACCGGAAATACGCCGAGCTCGCCGGCCACACCGGCGGCGAGATGATCGACACGCTGACCAACATCTGGGCCATCAAGGCCTTCGCCGCGGGTTCGCGCGAGCGCTCGCGCCTCCGCCACACCTTCGACCAGGAGGCGACGGCGCAGCGCACGAGCTGGATGTTCACCGAGAAGGCGCGCGTCCTGCACGACGTGCTGCTGTGGATGATGGCCGGCTCGATGCTCGTCTGGGCGCTGACGCTCTGGACGCGCGGCGAGGTCAGCGCCGGCGACGTCGTCGTGGTCTCGACGCTGGTGTTCCGCATCCTGCACGGCTCGCGCGATCTCGCGATGGCGCTGGTGGAGATCGAGCAGCACGTCAACTTCCTCGGCGAGACGCTGCGCGTGGTCGGCGTGCCGCATGAGGTGATCGACGCCGAGGAGGCGAAGCCGTTCCAGCGCCGCGGCGGCGCCGTGCGCTTCGAGAACGTGACCTTCGGCTATGGCGAGGGCGACCGGCCGGTGCTCAAGGACTTCACGCTCGACATTCCGGCCGGCCAGAAGGTCGGCGTGGTCGGGCCCTCGGGCGCGGGCAAGTCGACCATCATCCATCTCGTCCAGCGCCTGCACGACGTGCAGGGCGGCCGGGTGCTGATCGACGGGCAAGACGCCGCGGAGCTCACGCAGGAATCGCTGCGCTACGCGATCGCGGTGGTTCCCCAGGAGATCTCGCTGTTCCACCGCACCGTGATGGAGAACATCCGCTTCGGGCGGCCCGAGGCGACCGACGAGGAGGTCCGGGACGCCGCCGCGGCGGCGCACTGCCAGTTCATCGACGACCTGCCGCAGGGCTACGACACGGTCGTGGGCGACCGCGGCGCGAAGCTCTCCGGCGGCCAGCGCCAGCGCGTCGGCATCGCGCGCGCGATCCTGAAGAACGCGCCGATCGTCATCCTCGACGAGGCGACGTCGGCGCTCGACACCGAATCCGAGATCGAGGTCCAGCGCGCCCTCGATCGGCTGACCAAGGACCGCACCGTCATCGCGGTCGCCCACCGGCTCTCGACGCTGTCGAGCTTCGACCGCATCGTCGTGCTGATGGGCGGCAAGGTCGCGGAGGAGGGCACGATCGACGAGCTCATGGAGAAGCAGGGCGTGTTCGCCCGCATGTGGCGCCTCCAGGTCCGCGGCATCTCCGTCGACCTCGCCCTCGACCAGGCGGTGTGAGGGGGCGAAGCCGCGCGGCTTCGCCGTCCCGCCCGGAACATCGATGATTCCACCCCCGCCTCAACTCGCCCGACGGCACCCGCAGGAATGGCCTTCGAGCCTTGCGAGGTCGCGGATTTCGATGCGGCCGCGGCGGCAGCGCACCGACTGCTCGCCCTCCATCATGTGAAGGCTCGTCGTCACGCTGGCGCGGCGCACGCCGAACAGGTCGGCGAGCTGCTGATGGGTGAGCTCGATCGGCCGGTCCGGGCCGAGCAGCGCCGCGGCCCGCGTCAGCCAGCTCGCCAGCCGCTGCTCCACGGAGTGCAGCGCGCCGCAGACGCAGAGCGCTTCGGTCTCCGCCAGGCGCTCCGCCGCATAGGCCGTCAGCTCCCGGCGCAGGGGAGGATCGTCCTCGAGCGCGTGGCGCAGAGCCCGGGCTTCGATCGCGACGCCCCGCAGGCCGGTGAGCGCCATGGCCGAGCTCCCCGCGGCCGCCGATCCCAGGAGGGCCGCGTGGCCGACCAGGCCCCCGGGGCCGACGAGCCCGGTTTCGGCCGCCTCGCCGCCGCCGCCCCGTCCGAGCAGCGCCACCAGCCCGTCGACGATGAAGAACACCGTGGCGGGCGTCGTTCCGGCCTCGATCAGCCGGGCGCCGCGCCCCTGCTCGAAGCGACGGAGCTCGCCGGCTAGCGACGCCTGCCGCTCGACCGCGACCGAAGCGAACAGCCGGTGCAGCGCTGAGACGGGTGCGGGGCGTGCGTTCGGGCGATTCATCGCGGGCGGAGTTCGCTCCTCGGGAGAGCAGCTCTTCGGACGTTCAGATCTGGTAGACGAAGCTCGTCATTCCGTTCTCGCCGATGTCGCGCATATCCGCGAGGCTGCGCTCGTCGAGCACGCTGGAGATCTGGTCGCGCACGTCGAGCATCATCAGCCGGACCTGGCAGGCCTTCACGTCGCGGCAGTCGTCGCAAGGGACATAGGCCGACCGGCTGGCGCAGGGGATCGGCGCGAGCGGCCCGTCGAGCGCGCGAACGATCGAGCCGATCGTGATCTGTTCGGCCGGCCGCGCCAGCATATAGCCGCCGGCCTTGCCCTTCTTGCTGGTCAGCATGCCGGCGTTGCGCAGCTCGCCGAGAATCGCGTCGAGAAACTTCTTGGGGATCGCGTTGCGGACCGCGACGTCCGCCACGAAAGTGGACCTGCCCGGCTCGAGCCGCGACAGGTCGACCATCGCCTTCAGGCCGTATTTGGCTTTCTTCGTCAGCATTCAACCGATTCCAGGACCGCCACGCGAGCGTTACCCATATGTCCGCTTGCGTACAATATCGCCATGCTCCGGCGGCTGCGCCAGGCCGGGCGGCGTGCGGACAGCTCGTGAATCACGGGGCCGTGACCGGAATGGCGGCGATATAGGTACTTCTCCCGATGCCACGGTTTTGAGCGTTTGAATAGCATGCGGCCGCGATAGACGAGGGAGAGCGCCGTGGCTGGTTTCTGGCAGGGGAGCGTCTACCGTGGAGATGGCACGAACGAGGACGTCCGCGGCGGCGCCGGGAACGAGACCCTGCGTGGGGCGGGGGGCGCGGACACTCTGAACGGCGGAGGCGGCGACGACAGCCTCGACGGCGGCGAAGGCGCCGACAGCCTCGCAGGCGGCCTCGGCGTCGACGTCCTCAACGGCGGGGCCGGCAACGACATCATCAGCTGCAATTACAGCGAAGGCGACGCGAAGGCGGACCGCATCGTCGGCGGCGCGGGGAACGATTACCTGTCCTTCAGCGTCTCGGAGGGCAAGATCGGGCTGACGGCGTCGGCCCTGAAGATCGATGGTCAGACGGCGGCCACGTTCAGCGGCGTCGAACGCCTCAGCGTGGCGTTCTTCAGCGAATTCGACCACGTCGTGCGGCTCGGAGCCAGCGCCGACAGCGTCACGACGGGCGCCGGCGACGACACGATCTCTCTTGGCGCGGGCGACGACAACGCGCGCGGCAACGGCGGAGACGACGTCCTGTCCGGCGGCGCCGGAGACGACACGCTCGACGCCGGCGACGGCGGCGACACGGTCGATGGCGGCTCCGGCGACGACCGCGTGGGCCTGCAGGCCGGCGGCCGGGACGACGTCGATCTGGGCGACGGAGCCGACACTCTGTTTCTGACGTCTTGGTCCGGCTCCGGGCCGTCGGCCGGCCGCGGCCGCTACGACGGCGGCGCCGGGATCGACACGTTCCACATCGATCTCGACTTCGTCGACATGAAGGGGGTCGCCTTTCGCAACGGCGTGCTGAAAGTCGGCTCGCTCGTCGTGGCCGAGACGAGCAGCTTCGAATCCTACAATTTCACCGGACCGTTCGGGCAGAATTCGGCGTTCTCAGGCGGCGCCGGCGACGACGTCGCGACCGGCGGGCAGGGAAATCAGACCTTCAAGGGCGGCGCCGGCGACGACAGCCTCTCTTCGGTTCGCGGCGCCGACAAGCTCTATGGCGACGCCGGAAACGACACGCTGCGCGCGACGCTCGACGCCCAGGCGGACACCTTTGCCGGCGGCGCGGGCGTCGACCTGCTGGATCTCCGCGCCGATTTCGACTTCGACGCCGACATCGTGATTTCGGGCGATCTCGCCAAGACGGCGACGCTGACCGGCGACGGCAAGATCCTGGCCCGCATATCGGGGATCGAAGCGATCTCGATCACGACCGGCGCGGGCGACGATTCGCTCGTCTCCGGCGCCGGCGACGACAGCCTCGGCGGCGGGGACGGCAGGAACGTCGTGCGCTCCGGAGCCGGCGACGACAAGCTGTCCGTCGATCTCGACGCCACGGTCGACTACTACGACGGCGGGATCGGCGACGACGTCGCGGACATCGCGAACTTCAGCGACGCCCGGGTGGTCATGAGCGGCGACAGCAAGCTGATGACCGTCACGCTCGGCGGAGTCGTCGCGGCGCGAATCGCCAATGTCGAAAGCTTCTCCCTGTTCACCGGCGACGCCGACGACAGTCTGCTCGGCGGCGTCGGGGACGATTATTTCTCGGCCGCCGGGGGCGCGAACGTGATGCGCGGCGGTGCCGGCGACGACAGCTTCCACTTCGAGTTCGACGCCAAGAAGGACGTCGTCGTCGGCGGCGCCGGAAACGACGACGTGTCCTATTCCGCCGGCTCGGGCTCGGTCGTGAAGGCGCAGTCGACGTCCGCCACCGGCTTCGACCTCATCCGCGACGGCAAGGTCGTGCTCCAGGCCACCGGCGTCGAGCGGGTCGACGCCACCGGCACGGACGGAAACGACACGCTGGTCGGCTTGAGCGGCGACGATCTGCTGAGGGGCGGCGCCGGCGCCGACCGGCTGATCGGCGGCGCCGGGATCGACACCGCCGACTTCGTGAGCGACTTCGGGGGAGTCTCGGTCAAGCTTATCGCCGGCAAGACCGTGACCGCCAAGGTCGACGGCAAGACCGGCGACACGCTCACCGGGATCGAGAACCTCAAGGGCACCTTCTTCGCCGACACCCTGATCGGCGACAGCGGCGACAACGTCATCACCGACAGCCGTGTCGACGGGGACGTGGCCGACGGAGGAGCGGGGGTCGACACCTTCGTCGCCATGGGCTTCGATCAGTCGTTCACCCTGGATCTCGCGAACGACTCCTCTCTGCGCAACTTCGAGAACGTGCGCGGCTCATACTGGGCGGGCGGCGATACGCTGATCGGGAACTCTAAGGCTAACCGGATCGAGAGCGGCGGCGGCGCCGACACGATGACGGGCGGCGCCGGAGCGGACGTCTTCAGCTACTCCTCCTTCAGCCAGAGCGTCGGCGGGGATTTCCACGACTTCGCGGCAGAAATCACCGATTTTTCGAAGGCGCAGAAGGACAAGATCCACCTCGCGGACATGGTCGGCGACGACGAGCCCGCATGGACCTTCCTCGGCCTCCGCGCCTTCACGGGCGCCGAGAACGAGCTGCGCTATCTCAAAGAGAAGACCGCGACCTACGTGCTGGCCGACTTCGACGGCGACAAGCAGGCCGATTTCGCGATCCAACTGAACGGGGCCCAGACCCTGGCGGGGACCGACTTCATCCTGTGAGGCGGTTTCGTCGGGCGGCGAGGCGGCGTCCCCGGTCCTGGCCTCACACCACCCGAGGCAACGTCTGCTGGTCGGTCGGCAGCAGATTCATCTCCCAGATCCCCGAGCCGATCTGCACGCTCGCCATCACGCCCTGGTTCACGACGAGCGCGCTGCCGTCGGCGATGCGGAACCAGTACTGCACCGTCGCCTGGCCTGACGCCGTGAAGCTCCCGTCCGCCGCGATCGTGAAATCCTTCAGCGGCGTGGTCGTGTCTTCATAGGCGACGTTCGCGCCGGCGAAGTAGGCCGTGCGGTACTTCGCCGAGAGCTTGCCCGCGGCCTGTCCGGAAAAGCCGGTCCCCGTGACGGTGATGGTGATGATCCCGTAGTCGCCGTCGACCGTCTCGCTGGTGGTCGCGACGATCTTGGGCGCGGGCGGGGGAGGCGGGGGAGCCGCCTCGCTCGCGACGTTCGCGGTCGCGACCGGCGAGTTCCCGGCCGAATTTCCGGCGAAGGCGGACACCACATAGGTCGTGGCGTAAGCGTCGATGCGAAACGCGCCCTCCACCCTCGAGCCGTTCTCCGTCTTCTGGAACAGGTTCGCCCCCCCATAGGGCGCGACGCGGACGGACACCCACTCCGCGCGCCGGTTGGTGTTGACGCCCGCGTCGACCGCTCGGACGGGGTGCTCGCCGAGCTTCAGCCCGGTCTGGCCGTCCGCCGGCGCCTCGATGATCGGCGCGAACGGCGGCTCGACGCGCAGCACGGTCGCCGTCGGATTGCCTTTGGTGATGATCGGCTGACCGCACTGCCACCATTCGAGCAAGAGGGTCTCGTCGGGCTGCAGCCTCCGCGACAGCGCGATCGTCGCCGATCCGTCCGCCTCCGGGATCGCGGTCCCGAGAAGGAGGGGCGCGGCGCCGCCGGTGAGCGTCAGGAGATGCGCGCGCGGACCCTTCTGAATGTAGACCGGCCCCTGCGCATATTGCAGCAGCGGCGAGAAAATCGGACCGGCGGTCAGCGAGAACAGCAGCCCCATCGCGATCTGTTGCGTTTCCTCCGGGCCGGCGCCGGGCTCGACCGGCCAGGTCTCGTCCTCCGGCGTCCACACCTGCGCGTTGTCGCAGGCGAGCACGACGGCGCGGATCTTGTCGCCGGCGGTCAGGGGAGCCGCCACCCGGACCGTCGTGCCGATCGTCCAGTCCGAGATCGCGCCGCCCGGCCAGCCCGCGCCGCTCGCCTCGGCCGCGAGCGCCGAATAGAGCCGCACGGCGAACCCGCCCTCCGGCGCTCGGTAGACATATTCGTCGCATCCCCGAAGAGGCGGCAGCAGCGTCGCCGGGGGGACGTCCCCCCGCCGCTCGTCCACGGCGACCTCCGTCGTCGGACCGACCTTGTCGCAGCGCGACTGCCACAGCTTGAGCGCGCCGACGACCGCCGGCGTCGGCAGCGTGATCCGCCGCACGCCGTTGCCTTCGAAGGCGCCCGCAGGCGGATAGGCGATCTCCGCGATCTCGCCGGACCCAAGCGGCATCCCGACATGAAGCGCCGCGTCGGGATCGAGATTCGCGACCACGATCATGCGCGCGCCCGCGCAGATCAGACCGTGGCCCGGCGCCCCCGGCGTCGGCGCCGGGCCGACCGTCACGGACCTGAGGGGCTCGGAGCTTCCCGTCGACCACAGCATCTGGGTGGCCTGGACGACGTCGCCCTCCTTCAGCGCGGCCTCGGGGCCAAGCAGGAAGGTGAGACCGGGCCGGTCGAAGAAGGCGCGCGCGCGCTCCGCGCCGTTGACGATCAGCGTGACCTCGGCGCCGTCGATCACGTTCGAGAGCGGCGCGCCGGACGCGCAGGCCGCGAGGCCGGCGATCTCGACCGGCGGCGGCAGCCGGTGTTCCCCGAGGCTCGGGTAATCGTCGCGCGGCTCGCGCGGCCGCGCCGTAAGGCGCGCGATCTCGACGCCGTCGGGATCGGTCGCGACGATCGCGACGTCGGCGCCGCCGGCGACGTGATCGCCCAGAACGACCCGCACGCCGATCGGCCGGTTCAGGATGCCGGCGAGCGCCGCCGCGTGGCCTTGGCCGAGCACGGCGCCGTTCTGCTCCACCCGCACCGTCGCGCCGGGAAACACGCCCTCGATCCACAGGGCGCGGCTGCCGATATAAAGCCGGCTGACCAACTGGGGCAGGCCCGTCGAGCCGCCGGGATACTTCGTCACCACGGGTCCGGTCGCCGGATCGCCCGCGCTTTCGGCGCCGTCGAGCGACTGGATCGCCCAGAGCGTCGTCCCGGCCGGCGGCGGGGTGATGGCGACGAGCTGTTCGCCCGCCCCAGCCGTGAGACCGCTCGCAATCTCCACGACCGCACCGGCCGCGTCGCGGGCGAACACCGAGAGCTTCGCTCCTGCGACCAAGTCTCCGATCAGAATGCGCTGCGACCAGCTGCTGACGAGGCCGATGATGAGGGGGGCGGGCAGGGCGGTCATGTCCGGGGACCTTTCGGATAAGGGTGCGGGCGACGTCTCCTTGGGCGCCAGCAACGACCGACCCGGCCGGCCGCGCGTCACCCCAAGGGGTGACTGGGCGCAATAAGGGCGGATGAGCGTGACGCGGAGCGGCGCCACGGTCCCGAAACGGGATGGCGCGGGCGCGCGGTCGGGCTTAGGCGGCGCCGGCGCCGCCATCGCCGTGAAAGCGGGTCCGACGCCTCAGCCCGAAGCGATCGGCTCCTGCCGCTCCAGGATCTTCCACACCCCGGTCGCCGCTGCGGCGTCGCGGTCGCCGACGGTCAGCGTGCCCCGCATGAACACGAGCGAACGGGTCGCGCGCACCACGACGGGGGTCAGTTCGACGAACTCGCCCATCCTCACCGCGGACAGGAACTGCATGTCGAACTGGATGGTGACGGACGGCTTGCCGCCCGCCACGGCCCAGGCGGCGACCCCGAGCGCGCGGTCGGCGAGCGTCATGAGCATGCCGCCATGGACGACGCCGAGCAGGTTGGCGTGCTTCTGCTCGGCGACGAAGGCGAAGGACCGCAGTCCGTTCTCCTCCGGGCGGACATAGAGCGGGCCGACGTGATCGACGAAGCCCTCGCCGCTGAACGGCTCCCAGCCTGCGTCCGGCGGAACGGCGGGCGGCAGGCCGGCGCAGACGGCGTCATTCATCAGGCAGACCTTTCTTCGGAGCGCTCGCTGTGTCTCATGCACCGAGAGGCCGCTCGCGTCGACCGCGCCGCATCCGTCCGGAGCGCGGAGTCGCGAATCGGCGTCGGGCTTGCGATGGTCGCCTCCCCCCTGGAGCCTCCATGAGCGCGTTCCGCTTCGTCCACGCGGCCGATCTGCATCTCGGCAGCCCCTTCGCCGGGCTGGCGCGCGTCGACGCAGGCGTCGCCGGCCGTTTCGCCGCGGCGAGCCGCGAGGCGTTTTCGGATCTCGTGACGCGCGCGATCGACGCGGAGGCCGCCTTCGTCGTCGTCGCCGGCGACATCTACGACGCGGAGTGGCGCGACAACTCCATCGGCCTGTTCTTCAACCGGGAGTTGGCGCGGCTCGACCGCGCCGGGATTCGGGTCGCGCTCATCAAGGGCAACCACGACGCGGAGAGCGTCGTCACGCGCACCATCTCGCTGCCCGACAACGTGCTGCAGTTTCCGTCGGCGAAGGCCGCCACGGTTCGGCTCGACGACCTGAAGGTCGCGCTGCACGGCCAGAGCTTCGCCGACCGCGCCGCGCCGCAGAACCTCGCCGCCTTCTATCCCGCGCCCGTGCCAGGCTGGTTCAATATCGGCCTGCTGCACACCTCCTGCGAGGGCTTTTCGGCGCACGCGACCTACGCGCCCTGCACGGTCGCGGAGCTCAGCCTGCGCGGTTACGACTACTGGGCGCTCGGTCATGTCCACGAGCATGCGGTGCTGTCGCGCGACCCCTGGATCGTCTTCTCCGGCGTGCTGCAGGGCCGCAGCGTGCGCGAATGCGGGCCGAAGGGCGCCGTGATGGTCGAGGTCGAGGACGGCTGCGTCGCGTCCGTCGACCGTCTCATCGTGGACCGCGCGCGCTGGGCGGACCTCGTGGTCGATCTCGACGGCGTCGAGGACGAGACCGTCGCGCTGGCCCGGATCGAGGCGGCCGTGCGACCGGTCGCCGAGGAGGCCGAAGGCCGGCTCGTCGCGGTCCGGCTGACGCTGTCCGGCGCGACGCGGCTTGCGGGCCGCTTCGCCGCCGACCCCCGCCGCATCGCCGACGAGGCGCAGGCCGCGGCGCAGCGCGTCCATGCCGACATCTGGCTCGAGAAGCTGAAGCTCAGGGTCGCCCCGCCGCCGCGGGCGCTGGCGACGGCGCCCGAGCTCAAGTCCTTCGACCTCGCGGCGCTGCTCGACGGGCTCGACCGCGAGCCCGAGCTCGTCGAGCGCGCGAAGGCGACGGTCGCGCAGGTCGCGGGCAAGCTGCCGGGCGGTCTCGGCGACGACGAGGCCGCGCTCGGCGACGACGTCGAGGCGCTGCTCGCCCAGGCGCGGGCGCTCGCGCTCGGCCGGCTGCAGGCCTGAGCGATGCGGCTGCTGAGGCTCGATCTCGAGAAATACGGCGCCTTCGAGCGCCGCTCGCTGGTCTTTCGTCCGAACGCGCGGCTGCACGTCGTCTACGGTCCGAACGAGGCCGGTAAGACCACCGCGCTCGCCGCCGTGTCCGACCTGCTGTTCGGGTTCGGCGCGCGGACCGATTTCGCCTTCCGCCACGCGATGAGCGACCTGCGCCTCGGCGGCGCCCTTAGCGCCGCGGACGGCCGCGAAACGTCCTTCCGCCGCCGCAAGGGCGCCAAGGCCACGCTGGTCGACGGCCGGGACGAGCCGCTGCGCGACGATCTGCTCGCTCCGCTTCTCGGCGCGCTGACCCGCGAGGTGTTCGAACGCGCCTTCGGCCTCAGCGCGCGCGGCCTGCGCGAGGGCGGCGAGGATCTGCTCGCCTCCGACGGCGAGAGCGGCGCCAGCCTGTTCGCGGCGGCGTCCGGCCTGCGCGGCGTCGAGGACGAGCGCAGGGCGATCGAGGGCGAGGCGGATCTGCTGTTTCGCCCTCAGGCCTCGACGCGCCGCTTCAACGAGGAGGCGAGGCGCTACGACGCCGCGCGCAAGGTCCGCGCCGAATGCGAGCTCGGGGCCAGCGTGTGGAAGCGGCTGAACGAGTCGATCGAGGCCTTGAGCGAGCGGCACGCGGCCCTCGATGGGCGCCTCAGGACTCTCAGGACCGAGCGCGCCCGGCTGGAGCGGCTGGCGCGCACGCACCGGGCCGCGGCGTCGGTCGACCAGGCTCGCCGCGAGCTCGAGGCCTTCGGCGAGGCGCCGGAGATCGACGCCGCCCGCGCCGGGGCGCTCGCCCGCGCGCTCGACGCCTTCGACGAGGCGCGGGCCGGCGCCGCGCGCGCAGGCGAGGGGCTCACATCGGCCGAGGCGGACGTCTCGGCGGTCGCCCTCGACGAGGCCGCGCTCGCCGCGGCCGAAGACATCGAGCGCGTGAACCGGGGGTCCGGCGCGTTCCGCACGCTTCAGACCGACCTGCCGCGCGTGCAGCGCGAAGCCGACGAGCGCGACGCGGCGCTGGCGCGGCTAGCGACCCGGCTCGGCCTCGCCGACGCCTCGGCGGTGGAGGACGCGCTCCCGACCGACGCGGCGCGCGCCGCGCTGAGGGCGCTGATCGACGAAGGCCGCGAGCTCGCCCGCGCCGGCGCCGACCGCGCCCGCGAGGCGGGGCTGGAGCGCGAGCGCATCGCGACGCTGAAGGCCGAGCTGGAGGACGAGGAGCCGTGCGATCCCCGTCCGCTCCGCGAGGCGCTGGCGGCGCTCGGCGCCCGGCTGAAGCCGCTGGAGCGGCGCGACGAATGGGCGTCGGACGCCGCGCGGGAGACCGAGGCGCTCCGCGAGGCCGCCGCGCGCCTGCGTCCGCCGGGCGGCGATCTCGACGCGCTCGCGCGCTGTCCGCTGCCGGGCGTCGAGACGATCGCCCGCGCGCGCAAGCTCGAGGACCAGTTCGCCGCCGACGCGGCGCGGCTCCGCGAGGCGATCGCCAAGGACCGGGCGGAGGCGGCCCGCGCCGAGGCTGACCTCGCGGCGCTCGTCTCGGACGGCCCGCTCGCGTCGCCCGACGCCATTCGCGCCGCGCGGGCCGCGCGCGACTCCGCTTGGACGCCGCTCAGGGCCCATCTGCTGGGCGTCGCCGAACTGGACTTCGGCGCGCGGGCGGTGGGCGCCGCGGCGCTGGAGCGCGAGACGCTCCAGTCCGACGGCCTCGCCGACCGAGCGGTCGAGGACGCCGCCCGCGTGGCGCGCGGGGCCGACCTGACGCGTCGCCGGACGGAGGCCGCCCGGTCGGCGGCCGAGGGCGAGGCGCGGCTGGCTGCGCTCGCCGCGGAACGCGAGGCCGCCGAGGCGGAGTGGCGCGAGGCCTGGGCGCCGGCCGGGTTCGTGCCGTCGTCGCCGGGCGAGATGGAGGCCTGGCGGCGGGAGGTCGCAAGCGTGATCGAGCGTCGTGAGCGCAACGGCGAACGTCTCGCGGCCGTCGCCCGCCTCGACGAAGCGGACGCCGCGCTCTGCGTCGAACTCGGGCGGATCGCGGCCGCCTGCAGCCTCTCGGGTGAGGACGGCGCCGGCGCGCTGGCGCTCGCCGCCCGGATCGACGCCCGGCTTGTGGCGATGACCGACCGCTGGCAGGCGGCGGCGAAGACCACGGCCCAGATCGGCGATCTCGAGCGGCGGCTCGCGCGGTTCGAGCGGGAGGAGGCGGCTGCGGCGGCGCGGACCGAGGCGCATCGCGCGGCCTGGCTCGCGGCGCTGCCGGCGGTCGGCCTGGCGCGGGACGCCTCGATCGCCGCCGCGGAGGCGGCTCTCGCCGCATGGGAGACGGCGCCGAACCTCATCGCCGAGCGCGACAACCGCCGCCAGCGCATCCGCGGCATGCGCCGCGACGCGGAAGGCTTCGCGGGCGACGTCGCGCGGCTGGTCGAGGCCTTCGCAGGCGATCTCGCCGACCTGCCGCCCGAGGCGGCGGCGAGCCGTCTGCATGCGCGGTTGACCGCCGCGCGGGCCGCCGACGTGCGCCGCTCCGAAACTCTGCGCCGCCGCGAGGAGGCGCTGAAGGCTGACCAGACGGCAAGGCGCCGGCTCGCGGAGGCTGCGGACGCATTA
This sequence comes from Hansschlegelia sp. KR7-227, assembly GCF_049446035.1. Classification (NCBI taxonomy): domain Bacteria; kingdom Pseudomonadati; phylum Pseudomonadota; class Alphaproteobacteria; order Hyphomicrobiales; family Methylopilaceae; genus Hansschlegelia; species Hansschlegelia sp. KR7-227. The sequence goes on along the minus strand of NZ_JBMSEA010000001.1, from coordinate 1,476,086 downwards.
GCCGTCGCCTCGACGGGCCTGCCGGAGGGCGCGGACCTGCGCGCGCTGCTCGCCCGCGCGGCCGAGCGCGAGCGTCGTTCGGCGACGCTGGCCGAACGCTGCAGCCAGCTGCTGCTCGTCGGCGAGCGGGCGGAGGAGGGCGCGTTGCGCGCGGAGCTCGAAGGCTTCGATCCCGACGCCGCGCCGGCGCTCGATCAGTCGCTCGCCGCCGAAGAGGAGCGCGTGCAGGCCGAGGACCGGCAGGTCTTCGCCGAACTCGACGCCGAGCGGCGACGGCGCGACGCGCTCGGCGGGACCGGCGCCGAGGAGGCGGCGGCCGAACAGCGCGCCGCCGGGGCGGCGCTTGCGGCCACCGCCCGCGAATGGGCGGTGCTGAAGCTCGCGGCGCTTCTGCTGTCGGCCGCCGTCGAGCGCGCGCGGCAGAGCCAGCGCAGCCCCACGCTCGAGCGCGCGGCCGATCTGTTCGGCGCGCTGACGGGCGGCGCCTTCACGGGCTTCGCGGAGGATTACGACAAGGACGTGCCGCGGCTCGTCGCGCGCCGCGCCGGCGGCGGCAAGGTCGCGGTCGGCGGCCTGAGCGAGGGCACGCGCGACCAGTTCTATCTCGCGCTCCGGCTCGCCTTCCTCGAGGACTACGCCGCCCGCGCCGAACCCGCCCCCTTCATCGCCGACGATCTGTTCGCGAGCTTCGACGACGCCCGCACCGCGCATGGCCTCGCCGCGCTCGCCGAGATCGGCGGGCAGGTGCAGCCGATCCTGTTCACCCACCACCGCTCGGTCGTCGAGACGGCCCGCGCCGCGCTCGGCGACGCTGTCGACGTCGTCGAGTTCGCCGACGCGTAGTCGGGCGGGATCGCCTCGCCCGCGCTTGTCCCGGAACCCATTTCCGCCGCGGCTTCAGAGATATGCCGTCGTGGGCGGGAAGGGATCCCGGGACAAGCCCGGCATGACGGTCGAGGAGATCCCGCTGCAAAGTGAGCCGATCACCCTCTAGGTCCTGAACGGGAAGCGCGCGCGCAGATCGGCGGCGAAGGCGGCCGCCGCGCGCCAGGCGGCGGTGGAGCGGACCCATGCGAGGGCCCGGTCGCGCAGCGCCGTGATGAAGCGGTGCCCCGCGGCGAACCAGGCGATCGTCATCAGCGGGGCGCGGGCGGCGTGGAAGATGCGCTCGCAGATAAGGATGCTCGCGAGGTGCGCCGCGACCAGCGCCGCCGCGCCGACCACGACATGGCCGGTCGCGATCCAGTAGAGCGAGAGCGCCTTGAACGGCTCGATCACGGCGAAGGGGACGGCGAGCAGCAGCAGCGCGCCGTAAGGCGGAAGCGCCCCGATCGCCGCGCCGAGACGGACGAACAGGCGCAGGCCGGCGAGATAGGCGAGGACCGGCCGGACGATCGGCCCGAGAGCCGCGTCGAAGGCGTCGTAGACCAGCAGGATCGTCGCGAGCGGAACCGAGAGGATGCGCTTCAGCGGCTCGATCATGGCGAAGCATGTGCGGCCGGGACGCGGCCTTTTAAAGGCCGCCGGCTCAGGCGGCCGGCCGCGAGGCGGCGTTCAGAGGATCTGGCCGAGGAAGGTCTTGGTCCGCTCGTCCTTCGGATTGGCGAAGAACTCCTCCGGCGGCGCATGCTCGACGATCACGCCCTTGTCGGTGAAATAGATGTGGTCCGCGACGTCGCGCGCGAACTTCATCTCATGGGTCACGAGCAGGCAGGTCATGCCCTCTTCCGCGAGGTCGCGGATCGTGACCAGCACCTCCTTCACCGTCTCCGGATCGAGCGCCGCGGTCACCTCGTCGAACAGCATGACGTCGGGGCGCATCGCGAGCGAGCGCGCGATCGCGACGCGCTGTTGCTGGCCGCCGGAGAGCTCCCCGGGATAGCTGTTCTCCTTGCCCGTCAGCCGCACCTTGCCGATCAGCATGCGCGCGCGCTCCTCGACCTCCTTCTTGTCCTGCTTCAGCACGTTGATCGGCGCCATCATGATGTTCTGCAGCGCGGTCTTGTGCGGAAACAGATTGTACTGCTGGAATACCATGCCGACCTTGCGGCGCAGCGCCAGCTTGTCGAGCCTGGGGTCGTTGACCTCCTGGTTCTCGACCAGGATCGAGCCGGAGTTGACCTCGACCAGCGCGTTGATGCAGCGGATCAGGGTCGACTTGCCCGAGCCCGACGGCCCGATGATGCAGATCGCCTCGCCCTTCATCACGTTGAGCGAGACCCCCTTCAGCACCTCCAGGGCGCCGAACGATTTGCGCACGTCCACGATCGAGATGATCGGCTGGTCCGGCGTCCACGGGGCGGCGGCGGGCGTTCCGATGGGCTGGGACAAGACGCGTCTCCCGGTCAGGATTTCACGTTGAAGCGGCGCTCGAGACGCTGCGTCAGTCTGCCGATGGGCCAGCAGTAGGCGAAGAAGCAGAAGCCGGCGAAGCCGTAGAGCGGCGCGAACAGTTCCGGCTTCCCGCCTTCCGCGGCGTGCACCTGCGCGGTCAGCGTCAGCATCTCGGTGACGCCGACGACCGAGGCCAGCACCGTCGCCATGGTGATCAGCGAGTAGAGGTTCATCCACGGCGGCAGCATGCGCTTCACGCATTGCGGCAGGATGATCCGCCAGATCGTCTGGGTGCGGGTGAAGCCGAGCGAGGTCGCGGCCTCCCACTGGCCGCTCGGCAGCGAGCGGATCGCGCCGCGCAGCAGTTCCGACACGTTGGCCATCACCGGCAGCGCGAAACCGATGATCGCCTTGACCCAGTCCGGGAACGGAACGACGTAGCCGAACACGTTGAACTGGAACGGGATCATGAACATCGCGAAGAACAGCAGCACCAGCCAGGGCGAGTTGCGGAAGAACTGGGTGAGGAACCAGGCGAGCCTGCGCACCCCCGTGTGCAGGCTGATCTGGCCGAGCCCGAGCACGACGCCGGTCGCGGTGCCGAGCGCCATGGCGGCGACCGAGATCATGATGTTGAAGGCGAAGCCCTTCAGCAGAAGCGGCGACCATTTGATGATCACCGAGAACGGGGTCGCCGGCTCCGCCGTGAGCGCTTCGGCTGTCGAGGCGGCCGGCGCGGCGGGCGGCGTCTGGGCTGTCGCGACGCTCGCGAGCACGATCGCGACGGCGACGAACGCCAGGCCGTGGCGCCAGGTCAGGCGGGGGAAGCCGATCGGCTCGGGCGCGCGCGGGGGCAGCAGCACCGCCATCGGGCGGTCGCGCGAGAGCATGACGTCGCTCATCGGCCGCCTCCATATCCGGGGATGGCGAGCGACCGCTCCCAGCGGTTCATGATGAAGACCAGCACGCCGACGAGAGCGACATAGGTGATCAGCAGCAGCGTCATCATCGTCGGGACGTTCTGGCTGTCGGTCCAGATCTGCTTGGAGACGTAGGTGATCTCAGGCACGGCGATGGCGTAGGCGAGCGAGGTGGTCTTCAGCAGGTTGACGAGATTGTTGTTGAGCGCCGGCAGGCAGACCCGGATCGCGAGCGGCAGCACGATGTGGCGGTAGGTGCCGAGGCGGGTGTAGCCGAGCGCCTCGGCCGCCTCTTTGGTCGAGTTCGGCACCGCTTCGATCCCCGAGCGGAAGATCTCGATGTTGAAGGCGCCGGCGAACAGCGACAGCGAGAAGATCGCCCACTGCACATTGGTGAACAGCGGCCCCATCATGCCGTCGGCGTCTTCGACGCGCGGCAGCAGCGCTCCGAGCCCGAAGTAGAAGAAGAAGATCTGGACGAGCGGCGGCGTGTTGCGGAAGACGGTGATGAAGCCGTTGATCAGCGCGCGCATGATGCGGGACGGCGAACCCTGCACCCAGGCGCCGACGATGCCGATGATGAGGCTGAAGACGAGACTGATCGCGCTCAGATAGATCGTCATCCCGAGGCCCGAGATGAACCGCTTCTGATCGAAGTCGTCGTAGAGGATGGTGAGATTGATGCCGGTCGACTCGTAGAGCGACCGCCCGAACTCGGCGACGCTCTCCATCAGCGTTCGACCCCTGATGCGCCTTCCGTCGGATCCGCCATGCGCCGGTCAAGCCCCGTTCGTCTGAGAAGGAGAACGGAGACGGACCCGAGGGCCCGCCTCCGCGCGATGCCAGCCTGACAGGCTCAGCTCTTCGCCTTCTCGTCGTGCATGCGCTTTGCGTAGTCGGTCGGGGTGATCCCGTACTTCTTCTCTTCCTCGACGATGAAGCCGGACTTCATCCAGTCGACGGTGACCTCCGAGAGGTACTTGGCGAAGGCTTCCTCGCCGTTCTTGACGGCCATGATCCATGGCGTCTCCAAGATGCCGGGCAGCGGCATGCCGTAGCCTTCCGACCAGTCCTTATCGAGCAGTTTGCCCTGGATGAACGTCTGGTCGTAGAGGTAGCCGATGCACTCGCCCTGCTTCAGCGCGAACAGCGGCTTCTCCGAGCCGTCGAAGGCCTTGACCTCCGCGCCGTATTTCGAGGCGACGTCCTTGTTGTAGAAGGCGCCGGAGGTGCCGCACAGCGTCTTGCCGCTGAGGTCCTCCCACTTCGTGTATTTGGCCTTCTTCGACATCAGGATGTTGACGCTGTCGGAGTAGTACTGCGGATCGACCGCGAGCACGCTCTTCCGGCGCTCCGGCTTGTCCGACATGGTGGCGATGACGATGTCGATCTTGCCCTGCTGCAGGAATTCGATGCGGTTGGCGGAGACGACCGGGACGAGCTCGAGCTTCACGCCCATCCGCTTGGCGACGTCAGCGGCGAGGTCCGGCTCGATCCCGATGATCTGGCCCGACGGGTCGCGGAAGCCGAACGGCTTGTAGTCCGCCTTCACGCCGACGACGAGCGTGCCCTTGGACTTGATCTGCTCCATGACGTCGGCGGAGGCGGGCGCGGCCCCAGCCGCCAGCAGAGCGAGCGAAGCAAGTACGATCTTCTTCATCAGATGTTCCTTCAGAACCGGTTCGAACGACAAGGTCCCGCCCGCGCACCCCGCGACCTGCCGTCGGAACGACCATGCCGCATCAAAGAGCATGCGGCGTCAAGACGCTTCAACCTGACGCGTCGGCGGGCGCCGCCCAAAAACGCGGCGGATTTGAGCTGCGAAGCGGCGCATGAGTGCGGTCATGGCGTTTCAGTCTGGGATTGCGACTGCGGCGAGGCCGCCAAGCGCCTAAAAAATGTGCCGGACTCCGAGCTTCGTCGCCTGCGTCGGCGAGTGACGCGGGATCCTCTTCGCGCGGGCAAGGACCGCCCCTGCGCAAGAAATTCCTGCGGGCGCTTTGAACCTCGGCGCGGCGGGCGGCGACGAAGGGTCATCGGGGCCGCGACGGGCGGCTCCCATCAGACCCAGAGGGGACCGCCATGACCGTTCTCGCCACCCGCGGCCGCAAGGCCTTCGCCGCCGCTCTCACCGCCGCCACGCTCGGCGTCGCGCTGGCGCCCGCTCCGGCCTCCGCCGGCGGCTGGCACGGTCACGGCCATCACGGTCACGGCTTCGGCTACGGCGCGGCCGGCTTCGGCGCCGGGCTTCTGCTCGGCGCGATCGCGGCCTCTCCGCGCGCCGAAGAGCGGGTGATCTACGAGCGCCGCTGCTGGACCGAGCGCCGCCGCGTCGTCAACGCCTTCGGCGACAGCTACCTCCGCCGCATCCGCGTCTGCGACTGAAGGCCGGCCGCCGGAAACAGGCGGCGAAGCTCTGCGAAGTCTCGCCGCCCATCGTCGCCAATTTGAAGCAACGCGCGGTCGAGGACTTCGCGTTGACGTGGAAGCGCCGTCGTGGCCAAGTCGCGCCTTAGTTGGACTTCGTTCAACGGTAGAATTTGAACGATCGACAAGCGGCGTCGGACCAAAGTCTTGTCCGAACGCCTCCGGCGTCGGAAGCGAGAGGCAAGATCATGACGATCGCGCGGGACCTCGCAGCCCTGCTCCCAGCCTTGCCCATCGCGCCGCGTCGGAGCGTGCGCCTCGGAAGCGCTGCGGCCGTCCTGCTCGCGGCGGCTCTCGCCGCGTCGGCCTGCGCGCCTGCGCAGGCGCAGTCGCGGCAGTCTCATGACGGCGGCGGACGCGGCGGTCACGGCGGAGGCGGCCGCGGTTTCCCGAGTGGCGCGATCGGCCCGCTGATCGGATTGGGCGGCGCGCTGCTGATCGAGGCGACGCGGCCGCGCGAGCGCGTCGTCGAAGAGGTCTATGAGGACGACGAACCGCGGCCGCGCAGGCCGCGCCGCCCGAAGGCGGGCCCGCGCACCGCAGAGCCCGAGAGTCGTCCGCGATCCCCGAAGACCGTGAAGGCGAAGGCGGGTCCGCGGTCTTCCCCGAAGGACAAGGCGGCCAACCGCGCCGGCGGCTCCCGGACGCCGCCGCGGCCGGCGCCGGCGGCGCCGCCGCCGAGGCTCGCGGCGGCCGACCCTGGCGTCGTTCCCGGCGAGGTTCTGTTCGAGGTCCGCAACGGCGTCGGCGAGGACCAGGTCGCGGCGATCGCGCGGGCCTCGCGGCTCGACCGGCTTTCGGCCGAGACCTTCGAGCTCAGCGGGAGAACGCTCTACCGCTACCGCATCCGCGGCGGACGTCCGGTCGCGGCGGTTCTGCGTGAGCTCGACCGCGACACCCGCGTCCGCTCCGCCCAGCCGAACCATGTCTACAGGCTGAGCGCCGGCGTCGCCGCGCGTCTGGCGGAGTCCCAGTACGCCGTCGCGAAGATGAGGCTGAGGGAGGCGCAGCTTTCGGCTTCGGGGGAGGGCGTCCTGGTCGCCGTCATCGATTCCGGCGTCGACCCGCGTCATCCGGCCCTCGTGGGCGCGGTGGCCGAGAGTTTCGACGCCGTCGGCGGCGCCTTCAAGGCGCATGCTCACGGCACCGCGGTGGCGGGCCTCGTGGCCGGCCGCGGCGAAATCGCGAGCCCGGCGCCCGGCGCGCGCATCCTCGCGATCCGCGCCTTCTCCGGCGAGGCCGCGGGCAAGGGCAGGACCGGCCAGGAGGGGACGACGATCCACATCCTGCGCGGGCTCGACGCCGCGGCGAAGCACGGGGCGAAAGTCGTCAATATGAGCTTCGCCGGTCCGCAGGACGACAAGATGTCCGAGTTCGTCGCCGCCGGCGCCCGGCTCGGAGCAATCCATGTCGCCGCCGCCGGCAACGCCGGTCCGGCCTCGCCGCCGCTCTATCCCGCGGCCGATCCCAACGTCATCGCGGTCACCGCGACCGACGCCGCCGACAGGCTGCCGACCTTCGCCAACCGCGGCGCGCATCTGTGCGTCGCGGCGCCCGGGGTGGACGTGCTGGTGGCCACGCCCGGCGCCGGGTTCGGCTATCTCTCCGGCACGTCCATGTCCGCGGCCGGGGTCAGCGGGGTCGTTGCGCTGTTGGTCCAGGCGCGGCCCGCGCTGACCGCGGCGGAGGCGCGCGCGGCGTTGATGACGTCCGCGGTCGATCTGGGCGCGCCCGGCTTCGACCCGGACTTCGGCGCCGGCGCGACCGACGCCAGAGCCGCGCTCGACGCGCTAGGGGCTCCAGCGGCTCCCGCCGCGGCGGCGCCGGCGATCGCCGAAACGGCGTCCGCCCGCCCGTGACGGGAAGACCGCCGGAAAAACTTCGCCGCCGGTTTGAACCGCGGTCGCGCTCGGCGCGACCCATGGGCAGGCTGCGGCGCGCGCCATGACGGAGGTCTCCGACGAGATCCTGCTCACGCGCGTCGCGTCCGGCGACACGGCCGCGATGCGGACCCTGTACGCGCGTCATGCGACGCGCGTGCTGAGGTTCCTCATCCGCCTCGTGCGCGACGAAGGCCGAGCGGAGGACCTCATGAGCGACGTGTTTTTCGACGTCTGGCGACAGGCCTCCCGCTTCGAGGGACGGTCGAGCGTGTCGACCTGGATGCTGTCGATCGCACGCTTCAAGGCGCTCTCGTCGTTCCGCAAGGCGAACGACAGCGCGCTGGAGCCGGAGATGGCGGAAGCGGTCGAGGACGAGGCCGACACGCCGGAGGTGACGGTCCAGAAGGCGAGCAAGGCCGAGGCCATGCGCCGCTGTCTGGACAGGCTCTCGCGCGACCACCGCGAAGTCGTCGATCTCGTCTACTACCATGAGAAGTCGGTCGAAGAGGTCGCGCGGATCCTCAACGTTCCCGCAGCCACCGTGAAGACGCGGATGTTCTACGCCCGCAGGAAGCTAGCCGAGCTGCTCGCCGAGGCCGGGCTCGAAAGGGGATGGCCATGAGCGACGATCGCGACGACGCCCCCCGCGAGGGCGATCTGCTCGCGCCCTGGCGCTCGGTCGGGAAGCTCGACGCCAAGGATTCCGCTCTGTTCGACCGCCTGATGGCGGAGGAGCCCGAGATGGCGCGTCGGCTTGAGGTCGCCATGGAGGAGCGCGACGCGGTCGTCGCGCTCAACGAGGCGCTGCCGTCGCCCTCCGCCGCGGCGCGCGAGCGCCTGTTCGCCCGGATCGAGGCGGAGGCGGGCGCCCGTCGCGCCGCGCGCGGCGGGCTCGGCCGCTGGCTCTCGGCGCGGCTGACCGGCCTTGCGCCCTCGACGCTCGCCTGGGGCGCCGCGGCCGCCGCCGTCGTGATCGCTGTGCAGGCCGGGCTGCTGACCAACGCCTATCTCGGGGGCGGCCCCGGATACCGGACGGCCTCGGACGGGCTTGGGGTCGCGGCGACCGGTCAGACCGCCCTGGTCGCCTTCGCCCCTGCCGCCACGGCGGACGACATCGCCCGGCTGCTGGGCGAGACTGGGGCCGAGATCGTCGGCGGCCCGAAGCCCGGCGGGGTGTTCCTCGTCCGGATCGCGGAGAAGCCTTTGGCCGGCGCGGAGCTTGACGCCGCTCTGAAGCGCCTGACCGACCGGTCCGCAATCGTCCGCTTCGCCGCGCCCGGAGGCTAGGCGGGACGCGCGAATCGCGCGAAGGCGGCGGCGACGCTGGCGTAGATCCGGCGCTTGTAGGGCACGACGAGCTCGACCGTCGCCTCCAGCCGCTCCCAGCGCCATTCCGAGAACTCGGGCGGCGCGTCGACCGGCGGCTTGAGATTGATCTCCGCGTCGTCGCCATGAAACCGCATGGCGAACCAGCGCTGCCGCTGGCCGCGGAAGCCGGCCAGCCGGTGCGGCGGGCCGTCATAGGGCGGAAAATCATAGGTCAGCCAGCCCTCGGTCGCGCCGAGCAGGTCGGCGCTCGACACGCCGGTCTCCTCGTAGAGCTCCCGGCGCGCCGCCGCCTCGACGTCCTCGTTTGCGTCGATCCCGCCCTGCGGCATCTGCCATTCGCAACCCGGCTGGACGATTTCCGGCCCGTCGTCGCCGATGCGGCGCGCGATCAGCACATGGCCGGAGGCGTTGAACAGCGCGACGCCGACATTCGGGCGGTAGGGCAGGGACGAGGACATGGCGGCGAACCGACCGGACGGGCGAGGGTGCGCCCGTTCTTGCCAGCCCGCCCGCCACTCCGCAAACTCCCGCCCCCTCAGCCGAGCGCCCCTGCATGCCCCGTCCGATCGCCGCCCGCCGCCAGCAGGAGATCCTTCACCGGATCGACGTCGCGCAGACGGTGAGCGTCGAGGAGCTCGCGGAGGTGTTCGGCGTCTCGCGCGAGACCATACGGCGCGACCTCAAATCGCTCGCGGCGCTGGGCCGGCTCGACGTCGTCCATGGCGGCGCCCTGAAGCGTGCGGCCGGCGAGCCGCCCTTCGCCGAGCGGGCGAAGGAGAACGCGGAGGGCAAGGCCGCCATCGGCCGGCGCGCCGCCGCCATGGTCGAGGACGGCATGGTCGTGCTGCTCGATTCCGGCGCGACGACCCACGAGATCGCGGTGGCGCTCGCGGCGCGCCGGCCGAAGGACCTGACTGTCCTCGTCACGTCGCTCGGCGACGCGCTGACGCTCGTGCGGGCCGGCGTGAAGGTCGTCGTGCTCGGCGGCGAGGTCGACGCCGACGACGAGGCGACCGTCGGTCCGGACGTGATCGCCGCCCTGCCGCGCTACCGCATCGATCTCGCCTTCGTCGGCATCGGCGGCCTCACCGCGGAGGGCGACGTGACGGTGTTCCTGCGCGTCGCGGCCGAGACCCGCGCCGTCATGCTCGACGTCGCCAGACAGGGCTATCTCGTCGCCGATTCGTCGAAATTCGGCCGCGCAGGGATGGCGCGCATCGCGCCGAAGAGGCCGCCGGCCGGCGTCGTGGTCGACGTCGCGCCGCCGGCGAAGCTCGCCGTGGCGCTCGCCCGCAAGGGCCTCGCCTGCATCATCGCGATCGAGAGTTAATGTGGTAGTTTGTGGTTTTATGATTGATATTGAGGTCGCGGCGGGGTAGCTTCCGGGACGTAGACGGAGGCGCCGAACCATGCCGCAAGCGCAGTTTCCCACCCAGGCCCGGGTCGTGATCGTCGGCGGCGGGATCGTCGGCTGTTCGGTCGCCTATCACCTGACGAAGCTTGGCTGGAGAGACGTCGTCGTCCTCGAGCAGGGCCGGCTGTCGAGCGGCACGACCTGGCACGCCGCCGGCCTCGTCGGCCAGCTTCGCGCGCATGCCGGCATGACCCGGCTGATCCGCGCCTCGACCGCGCTCTACGCCCGGCTGGAGGACGAGGTCGGGCTCGCCACGGGCTGGACGCAATGCGGCTCGGTCTCAGTCGCGCGGACGCCCGAGCGGATGACCCAACTCCGCCGCACGCTCGCCTCCGCCCGCGCTCAAGGGGTCGAGGCCGAGGAGCTCTCGCCGGCGCAGGCGGGCGAGAAATGGCCGGTTATGCGGACCGACGATTTGGTGGGCGGCGTCTGGCTTCCCGGCGACGGCAAGGCGAACCCGACCGACGTGACCCAGGCGCTCGCGCGCGGCGCGCGGGCGGGCGGCGCGAAGATCTTCGAGAAGACGCGGGTCGGCGGCGTGACCGTCGCGAACAAGCGGGTGAGGGCGGTCGCGACCGATCGCGGCGACATCGCCTGCGAGGCGCTCGTCATCTGCGCCGGCCAGTGGTCGCGCCAGTTCGGCGCGAGTTGCGGCGTCTCCATCCCGCTCCATTCGGCCGAGCACATGTATGTCGTGACCGAGCAGATACCGGGCGTGACGCGCGATCTGCCGGTGATGCGCGACCCGGACGGCCATATCTATTTCAAGGAGGAGGTCGGCGGGCTCGTCGTCGGCGGCTTCGAGCCGGACGCGAAGCCCTGGGGCATGGCCGGAGTCCCCGACGATTTTGAGTTCCAGCTTCTGCCCGACGACTGGGACCAGTTCGAGATCCTGATGGAGAACGCGCTGATCCGCGTGCCGGCGCTCGAGACCGCGCAGATCAAGACCTTCGTAAACGGGCCGGAGAGCTTCACGCCCGACAACAACTTCCTGCTCGGCGAGGCGCCGGAGGTCAGAGGCGTGTTCGTCGGCGCAGGCTTCAACTCCGCCGGCATCGCCTCCGCCGGCGGGGCCGGACTGGCGCTTGCGGAATGGATCGTCGCCGGCGAACCGACGCAGGATCTGTGGCCGGTCGACATCCGCCGCTTCGCCCCGTTCAACGCCAACCCGGCCTGGCTGAAGGACCGCGTGAAGGAGACGCTCGGCCTGCATTACGCGATGGCCTGGCCCAACCGCGAGCTGAAGAGCGCGCGCCCGTTCCGCATGTCGCCGCTGCATGAGCGGCTCGCGGCGAAGGGCGCCGTCTTCGGGTCGAAGATGGGCTGGGAACGGCCGAACTATTTCTCCGCGGGCCCCGGCGATCGCGAGATCGCTTACGGCTTCGGACGGCCGAATTGGCTCGAGTCCTGCGCCGCCGAGCAGCGCGCCGCGCGCGAGGCCGTCGCGCTGTTCGATTTCACCTCCTTCGCCAAGTTCCGGTTCGAAGGGCCTGACGCGGAAGCGGTTCTGCAGCGCCTGTGCGCGAACGACGTGGCGCTCGCCGCCGGCGACAGCGCCTACGCCGCGATGCTGAACGCGCGCGGCGGGATCGAGAGCGAGATCACCGTCTCGCGGCTCGACGACGAGGCGTTCCTGATCGTGTCCGGCTCCGCCCAGGCGGTCCGCGACGCCGACTGGATCCGCCGCAACACGCCGGAGGGCGCGCGCGCCACGCTGACCGACGTGACATCATCCTTTGCGGTTCTGGGGCTCATGGGGCCGAACGCCCGGGACCTGCTCGGGCGGGTGACCGCCGCGCCGCTCGACGACGGAGCCTTCCCGCCGAACGCGGTGCGGACGCTCGCGATCGGCTACGCCACCGGCCTCGCGGCGCGGCGCTCCTATGTCGGCGGCCCCGGCTACGAACTCTTTGTCCCGACCGAGTTCGCCGCCGGCGTCTACGACGCGCTGGCCGCGGCCGGCCATGGCCTCGGGCTGAAGGACGCCGGCCACTACGCCGTCGACGCCCTGCGTCTCGAGATGGGCCATCGCGCCTGGGGCCGCGAGACCGGCCCCGACGTCACGCCGCGCGAGGCCGGCGTCGAGCACGCGGTGCGCTTCGACACGGGCGACTTCATCGGGCGCGACGCGCTGCTCGCCGCCGACGCCGCGCCGCGGACGAAGCGCTTCGTCTCGCTGCTCGGTCCGGCGCCCGGCGCCCAGATGGTCTGGGGCGGCGAACTGCTGCTCGCCGACGGCGCCGCCGTCGGCGAGGTGACCTCGGCGGCCTATTCCGACGCCCTCGGCGGCGTCGTGGCGCTGGCCTCGATCGATGCGGGCGCCGCGATCGACCAGAGTTGGCTGGACGCGCGCGCCTTCGCGATCGACGTGGCCGGGGAGATCGTGCCGGTCGAAGCGAGCCTTGCGCCGTTCTACGACCCCGATCGCCGCCGCCAGCCCCTCACGGCCGAACCGCAGCCGCTGAGGAAGGCGGGGTGAGGCCCGTCGCGCATTCGTCTCCGACAGTGTAAGGCCGGCTCCCGATGGAACCCCACGTCTTCGCCGCGGTCCTGGCCGCGGCCGCCATGCACGCCGGCTGGAACGCGTTCCTGAAGCTCAGGATCGATCCGTTCCTCGCCATGGCGCTGGTGACGGCCGCCGGGGGCGTCGTCGCGCTGCCCGCGCTCGCCTATCTCGGCCCGCCGAAGCTCGAAGCCTGGCCGTGGCTGATCGCGTCGGTCGCGCTGCATCTCGGCTACTACATCGCGCTGACCGAGGCCTACCGGCGCGCCGACATGAGCCAGGTCTACCCGATCGCGCGGGGAGGGGCGCCGCTGATGACGGCCGCAGCCGGCGTGCTGCTGCTCGGCGAGCCGCTGTCGGGAACCCAGACGCTCGGCGTCGGCGCGCTCGGCTGCGGCGTCATGCTGATCTCGATCCTCGGCCGCCGGAAGGGCGTGAAATTCGACCCCGGCGCGCTCGGCTTCGCGGGGCTCACCGCGCTGACGATCTGCGGCTACACGCTGGTCGACGGCATAGGCGCGCGCACCGCCGGCGACCCGCACGCCTACGCCGCGACGCTGTCGGTGGTCGACGGCGCGCCGCTGATCCTGTTCGCGCTGTGGCGGGGCGGCAGGGTCGGGCTCGCGCCGATGCGGCCCTATCTGTGGCAGGGGCTCGCAGGCGGCGCGATGTCGCTCGGCTCCTACTGGATCGCGATCTGGGCGATGACGGTGGCGCCGATCCCGCTGGTCGCCGCGGTCCGCGAATCGAGCGTGCTGTTCGCAGCCCTGATCGCCGTCTTTCTGCTCAAGGAACCGCTGCAGTGGAGCCGGGCGGGGGCGGCCGTCATCATCGTCGGCGCGCTCGCGCTCATGCGGATGGGATGAGCAGTCCGAATCCTAATCCTCATCGCATCGTCGCGCATTCTGGGCCGTTTTAAGTCTCGCACTGAGTTCCTGCGCACGGGCCCTCAGGTGTTCCTGTTCGATCGACTTGCATTTATCAATATATATCGAAGTAAGAGGCGATGATGCCTCGAAAAGAACATCCAAAGCCACCATTCGCTGGTATTCATGCCCTGTCTCCCAAGCGCGGACGGCCAACTGCTCAGTCTTGGGGGATCGTCGTGCCGAAAGCGCCAGGAGCGCCCGACGGCTCACGTACTCATCATCGTCATGGACGAAGCGCTCGAGGAGCGGCTCGACTTGCTCATCGGAAAGGTCCGGCGAGCCGAGCGCGTCCGCCAGTTGCCACCGCGCGTCGGGATCGTCGCAGTTCACGGCGTGCCCGGCCAGAGCGATCAGGTGACTTGGACTGCCAACAAGATCCTGCTTGATGCACTCCATCTCATTATCGCGGGCAATTGCGTAAAGCAGCGCCTCGATAAGAGGGGCGTCCCACTGAGCAGGGCTCGAAGCCTGCAGCAGTCTGATCACCGCTGTGTTGAGCGCAGGCCAATCGTCGTAAAATGTCTCCCATTCTCCGGCTGGCTCATCAGGCGGTCGCTGGGAATTCCATACCGAAGCCCATTGTCTGAACGCTTCGACGCCCTCGAGCACGCCTTGCCTGGCGATCTCGAACGACGGCGTGTTGATGCGTGAGGACCAATCCATTTGGCCATTGTTTCACGCCTGCACCGCTTCCAGGAAGCTCCGCACCAGGGGGATGCGCCGGCGCTCTTCCAGACAGACCGCGTATTCCGCGACTGCAAGGTCCGCGCCCGTGATCTCGAGCCGCGTCAGCCCCTCGCCCTCGCGGAACTCCGATCCGAAAATCACGCCGACGCCGAAGCCGGTCGCGACCGCGTCGCGGACGGCTTCGCGGGTCTGCACCTCGAGCAGGTGGCCGGGCTTGACGCCCGCTTCGGCGAGCCGCGTCTCGAACACCTCCCGGGTCACCGAGCCGCGCTCCCGCAGCACGAGGTCCTGGCCGACCAGCGCTTCGATCGGGACGGCGCCGCGCCGCGCGAAGGCGTGGTCCGCGCGCACGAAGCCGACCAGCCGGTCGGCGCTGAGGCGCACGCTCAGAATGCGGGGGTCGGAGGTCTGCTGCGCGGTCACGGCGACGTCCGCGGCGTAGTCGACGATCTGGCGCAGCACGTCGGACGAATTGCCGATCGAGAGCGAGAAAGTCAGGCCGGGATGCTTCTCGCGGATCCGCCCGAGCGCCGGCATCACATGGGTCGCGCTGTCGGCGGCGATCCGCAGATGGCCGCGCGACAGCGTGCGGGTGCCCGCGAGCAGCGCCTCCGCCTCCTCCTCCGCGGTGAACATGCGCGCCGTGATGACGAACAGGCTCTGCCCGAGCGGGGTGAGCTTCACGGTGCGGCCCACCCGGTCGAACAGGCGGACGCCATAGGCGTCCTCGAGGCCGCGCACCTGCGCCGACAGCGTCGGCTGGCTGACGTTCCGCGCGCGGGCGGCGCGCGTGAAGCTGCCGGCTTGCGCGACGGCGTGAAAGGCGGCGAGGCCGGACGCGCTGATCCTCATCCATAGAGCCTGTCTATGTGACCGATGGAAACTGGATATTGGACCTATCTGACAGTCCCGCGCTAGCCTCCTCTCGTCTTCAACGACAGCCGGACCAGACGCCCATGGCCTCCGCCTCCCGTCCCGCCGCTTCCGAGACCGGCGACCCGCTGCTGCTGACGCCGGGACCGCTCACGACCTCGAAATCCGTCAAGCAGGCGATGGTCCACGACTGGGGCTCGCGCGACGCGGCCTTCATCGCGATCAACCGGGCCGTGCTCGAGGGGCTGCCCAGGATCATCCACGGCGAAGGCGAGTTCGTCACCGTGCCGATGCAGGGCTCCGGCACCTTCGCCGTCGAGGCGATGCTGACGAGCTTCGTGCCGCGTTCGGGCAAGGCGCTGGTGCTGGTGAACGGCGCCTACGGGCTGCGCGCCAAGAAGATCCTCGACGTCGCGGGCCGCGCCAACGTGGTCCATGAGACGGCGGAGGACACCCCGCCGGACCTCGCCGAGATCGAGGCGATCCTGACGCGCGACGCCGCGATCACCCATGTGTTCGCGGTCCATTGCGAGACGACCAGCGGCATCCGCAACCCGGTCGAAGCGATCGCCGCGCTCGTCAAGCGGCTCGGCCGCCGTCTGCTGATCGACGCCATGAGCGCGTTCGGCGCGCTGCCGCTGGACAGCCGCGAGGTCGCCTTCGACGCGGTCGCGGCGTCCTCCAACAAATGCATCCAGGGCGTGCCCGGGCTCGGCTTCGTGCTGGCGCGCAAGGACGCGCTGGCCGAGACCAAGGGCGCCGCCACCACGCTGACGCTCGACCTGTTCGACCAGCACGCCGCGCTGGAAAAGACCGGCCAGTACCGCTTCACGCCGCCGATCCACGTCATCGTCGCCTTCCATCAGGCGCTCGAGGAGTTCTGGGCGGAAGGCGGCGTCGCCGGCCGCGGCGAGCGCTACGCCGAAAACGCCCGCATCCTGATCGACGGCATGGCGGCGCTCGGCTTCGAGACGCTTCTGCCGAAGGCCCGCCAGGCGCCGATCATCGTGACCTTCCGCATGCCGGAGGACGCCCGCTTCGTGTTCCAGCGCTTCTACGACGCGCTGAAGGACCGCGGCTACGTGATCTATCCCGGCAAGCTGACGGTCGCGGACAGTTTCCGCATCGGCTGCATCGGCGATCTGCATGCGCGGCACATGCAGGCCTTCGTCGGCGTCGTCGGCGAAGTGCTGGACGAGATGGGCGTCGGGCTGAAATCGGCGGCGTGAACCAAAGTCTCGGAGCGCGCCGCCTGCGTGCTTCGAGACGGCTTCCTCCGGAAGCCTCCTCAGCATGAGGAGCGTGGAGGACGCCAGGAACAAACCTCCTCATCCTGAGGAGCCCGCGGAACGCGGGCGTCTCGAAGGACGCAGTTGGTCGACGCAGGGTTTGCTGAAGCGGGAGCTTCCGAAATGAACATGCATGTGAATGTCGGCTCCGACATCGTCGCCAACGGCCGCGCCTACAGGTGCCCGGAGCAGCCGGTCGTCGTCATCTGCATCGACGGCTCCGAGCCCGGCTACATCGAGGCCGCGATCGAAGCGGGCCTCGCCCCGAATCTCGACCGACTGATGAAGACCGGCGCGAACACGACGGCGCTGTCGGTCATTCCGAGCTTCACCAATCCGAACAATCTGTCGATCATCACCGGCCGCCCGCCCTCCGTGCACGGGATCGCCGGCAACTTCTTCTACGACCGTGAGGCCAAGGAGGAGGTGATGATGAACGACGCGCGGTTCCTGCGCGCGCCGACCATCCTCGCCGAGTTCCAGAAGGCCGGCTGCAAGGTCGCGATGGTGACGGCGAAGGACAAGCTGCGCACGCTGCTCGGCAAGGGCCTGGATTTTTCGAGCGGGACCGCGATCGCGTTTTCCTCGGAGAAGGCGGACAAAGCGAACCTCGCCGAAAACGGCGTCGAGAACGTTCTGGGCTTCGTCGGCAAGCCGCTGCCGGAGGTTTACTCCGCCGACCTCTCCGAGTTCGTGTTCGCCGCCGGCGTGAAGCTGCTGAAGAGCTTCCGGCCGGACGTCATGTATCTCTCGACCACCGACTATGTGCAGCACAAGGCGGCGCCGGGGTCGGAGGTCGCGAACAGCTTCTACGCGATGTTCGACGCCTACGTCGGGGAGCTCGACGCCGCCGGCTGCACCCTCGTCATGACCGCCGACCACGGCATGAACGACAAGCACCTCGCCGACGGCTCGCCCGACGTGATCTACCTGCAGGAGATCCTCGACGCCAAGCTCGGCGCCGGCGCGACCCGCGTGATCCTGCCGATCACCGACCCTTACGTCGCCCATCATGGCGCGCTCGGCTCCTTCGCGACGATCTATGTCGACGCGGACCGGCGGGCGGAGGTGATCGCGATCGCGAAGGCGGTCGACGGCGTGACCGTCGCCATCACCTCCGAGGAGGCGTGCGAGCGCTTCGAGCTGCCGGCCGACCGCATCGGCGACGTCGTCGTGCTGTCCGACCGCCACAAGGTGCTGGGAACCTCGGCCGCGCGCCACGACCTCTCCGGTCTCACCGAGCCGCTGCGCAGCCATGGCGGGCTCACCGAGCAGACCGTGCCGATGATCGCAAACCGGAAGATCGAGGTTCCGGCCGGTCGCACGCTGCGCAATTTCGACGTCTTCGACGTCGCCCTGAACCTGGTGCGCTGACCATGAACGCCAACGTCAAGCCGCCCTTCCGCCGCGAGGCGATGCGGATCGCGGGCAGGCTGGTCCAGACCGACGACGTCGTCGAGGTCAAGAACCCTTACGACAATTCGGTCGTCGGCACGGTGCCGGCGGCGCGCGCGGAGCATGTGCGCGACGCCTTCGCCAAGGCCCGCGCGTTCAAGCCGACGCTGACCCGCTACGAGCGTCAGCAGATCCTGCAAAAGACCGCGGAGCTCCTGCGCGACCGCAGGGAGGAGTTCGCCCGGCTGATCTCGGCGGAATCCGGCCTGTGTTGGAAGGACGCGCTCTACGAGGCGTCGCGCGCCTATGACGTGTGGTCGTTCGCGGCCCAACTCACGATCAAGGATGACGGCGAAATCTACTCCTGCGACGTCTCGCCGAACGGCAAGGCGCGCAAGATCTACACGACGCGATTGCCGCTGCTCGGCGTCATCTCCGCGATCACGCCGTTCAACCACCCGCTCAACATGGTGAGCCACAAGCTGGCGCCCGCGATCGCGACCAACAACCGCCTGGTGCTGAAGCCGACCGAACTGACGCCGCTCACCGCGCTCGCGCTCGCCGACGTGCTCTACGAGGCGGGCCTGCCGCCGGAGATGCTCTCGGTCGTGACCGGCAACCCCTCGACGATGGGCGACGCGATGATCACCGATCCGGACGCCGACCTCGTGACCTTCACGGGCTCGGTCCGCGTCGGCAAGCACATCGCGAACACGGCGGGCTACAAGCGCATCGTGCTCGAGCTCGGCGGCAACGATCCGCTGATCGTCATGGAGGACGCCGATCTCGACAAGGCGGCGGAGCTCGCGGTGGCCGGCGCCACCAAGAATTCCGGCCAGCGCTGCACCGCGGTGAAGCGCATTCTGGTGGTCGAGAGCGTCGCCGACGAATTTTCGAAGCTGGTGGTCGAGAAGGCCAGAAAGCTGAAATGCGGCGATCCGGCTGATCCCGAGACCGACGTCGGCACGGTCATCAACGAGCGCTCCGCCATCCTGTTCGAGAACCGCGTCAACGACGCCGTGACCAAGGGCGCCGAGATCCTGCACGGCGCGCCGCGGCGCGGCGCGCTGTTCGCGCCGACCGTGGTCGATCGCGTGCCCTATGACTGCGAGCTGGTGCATGAGGAGACCTTCGGCCCCGTCATCCCGATCGTGCGCTGCCCGGACGACATCGCCGAGGTGATCCGCATCTCGAACTCGACGGACTACGGGCTGTCGTCGGGCGTCTGCACCAACCGGCTCGACTATGTCTCGCGTTTCGTCGCCGAGCTCGAGGTCGGCACCGTCAATGTCTGGGAGGTTCCGGGCTACCGGATCGAGATGTCGCCCTTCGGCGGGATCAAGGATTCCGGGCTCGGCTACAAGGAAGGCGTGGTGGAGGCGATGAAGAGCTTCACCAATGTCCGCACCTGGTCGATGCCCTGGGGCGCTTAAGTTTGTGCAGGGCGCCGAAAAACAGTTCTTGTCAGGAAACTGCAACATACGTTCAATAAAAGCGCTGAGTTGAATGATTTCAGGCCGAACAGCGGCCACATCAGAAGGATTTGGTGCGGTGAAGACTTTGATCTTGGCCGGCTTCGCGGCCGTCATTTCTGTCGCGATCCCGAATGCGGCGTGGGCCGACAAGACGAAAGTAACGGTCTACACTGCGCTCGAAAACGATCAGCTCAAGCCGTTTAAGACGGCGATCGAGCAGGCGGTGCCGGACGCCGAAGTCGTGTGGGTCCGTGACTCCACGGGCGTCATCACGGCGCGTTTCCTCGCGGAAAAGGACAATCCGCGCGCCGACATGGTGATGGGCCTCGCGGCCTCCAGCCTGCTGATGTTCGAGAAGGCCGGCCTGCTCGAACCCTACAAGCCGGCGGGCGCCGACAAGCTCAAGGAGGTCTTCCGCGACGCGAAGGACCCTTACAGCTGGACCGGCATGGACGCCTATCTCGGCGCGGTCTGCTTCAACACCGCGGAAGCCGGCGGGATCGCCGCGCCGAAATCCTGGAAAGACCTGCTGAAGCCCGAGTTCAAGGGCAAGATCGTGATGCCGCACCCGGCCTCGTCCGGCACCGGCTATCTCATGGTCGCGGGCTGGCTGCAGAGCATGGGCGAGGACGCCGGCTGGCAGTTCATGGACGGGCTGCACGAGAACATCGCCGCCTATCTCCATTCGGGCTCGGCCCCGTGCGTGCAGGCCGCGCGCGGCGAGCAGCTGGTCGGGCTCGCCCTCGACATGCGCGGCGCGTCCGAGAAGACCAAGGGCGCCCCGATCGAGGTCATCCTGCCGACCGAGGGCGTCGGCTGGGAGATGGAGGCCAACGCCATCGTCAAGGGCGCGAAGAACCTCGAGCTCGCCAAGAAGATCTCGGACTGGGTCGCCACGGAAGACGCCAACAAGCTGTTCGCCAAGACCTACGCCATCGTGGCCTATCCCGGCGCCGACAGCCCGCCGCAGAACTACCCGGCCGGCGCCGAAAAGGCGATGATCAAGAACGACCTCGGCTGGATGGCCGACAACCGCGAGCGCGTGCTCGCGGAATGGTCGAAGCGCTACGAGTCGAAGGCCGCGCCGAAGAAGTGATCCGGTTGGCGGCGCGCCCCGAGCGCGCCGCCATGCCCGCGGCGGGCGCGTGCTGGCGTGATTCCCGCATGGCCGGGAGACTGAAGTCGTGGTCCGAGGGAGCTTCGCCATGCCCGCATCCCAGCCGATCGAGACCCCGTTCGTCCGGGTGTCCGGCCTGAACAAGAGCTTCGGCGCGTTCCACGCCCTCCGGAACATCGACCTCGAGGTCGGGCGCGGCGAGTTCGTGTGCTTCCTCGGGCCCTCGGGCTGCGGGAAGACCACGCTGCTGCGGGCGATCGCCGGCCTCGACCCGCAGGACAGCGGCTCGATCCACATCGCCGGCCGCGACGTCTCCAAAGCGCCGCCGGCCGAACGCGATTTCGGAATCGTGTTCCAGTCCTACGCGCTGTTTCCCAATCTCACGGTCGCGAAGAACGTCGGCTACGGCCTGGTCAATCGGGGCTGGTCAGGGACCGACATCCGCGCGCGCGTGGCCGAGCTGCTTGCCCTGGTGGGCCTGCCGGAGCAGGGGGCCAAGTTTCCGGGCCAGCTCTCCGGCGGCCAGCAGCAGCGCGTAGCCCTCGCCCGCGCGCTCGCGACCTCGCCCGGCCTCCTGCTGCTCGACGAGCCGCTCTCGGCGCTCGACGCCAAGGTGCGCGTCCGGCTGCGCGACGAGATGCGCATGCTTCAGCAGCGCCTCGGCGTCACCACGATCATGGTCACCCACGACCAGGAGGAGGCGCTCGCCATGGCCGACCGCATCGTCGTGATGAACCACGGCGTGATCGAGCAGGTCGGAACCCCGGAGGAGATTTACCGCGCGCCGCGAACGGCTTTCGTGGCGGACTTCGTCGGCCACATGACCTTCCTCGACGCCGTCGTCACCGGCGCCAGGACCGTGCGGGCGAACGGGCTCGACTTCACCATCGCCGAGGACGCGGAGGCGCCGGTCGGCGCCGCCGTCCGGCTCGCCTTGCGGCCGGAGGCGGTGCAGGCGCGCGCGATTCCCGCGGACGCGCCGAACCGCTTCGAGGCGCGGATCGGCGATCTCTCCTTCCTCGGATCGTTCTGCCGCGCCAGGCTGGAGCCGACGGGCGCGACCGGCGGGAGCATCGCCGCCGACTTTTCCGCCAACGCCATGCGCGATCTCGGCATCGTCGAGGGCGAGATCCGCCCGGTCGCCTTCCCGCCCGAGGCGCTGCGGGTGTTCGCGAGCGCGCCGTCATGAGCGAGGTCGCCGCGCGCATGGACGCCCGGTCGTCGAGCCGTTCCCCCGCGCGGCCGCGCCTCAGCGAGGCGCAGGTCGCGGGCGCGCTGATCGCCGGCCTGTGCCTGCTGCTCGTGGTGATCATCGCGCTGCCGCTCTGGGCGCTGCTGTCGAAGAGCGTCCAGAACGTCGACGGCGGCTTCGTCGGCCTGGCGAACTTCCGCGCCTATGTCTCGTCGCCGACGCTGATCGCCTCGCTCGTCAATTCGGTGATGGTGGCGGGGGCCGCCACCGCGATCACCGTGCCGCTCGCCTTCTTCTACGCCTATGCGCTGAGCCGCAGCCGCATGCCGGGAAAGGGGGTGTTCTACGCCCTGGCCCTGCTGCCGATCTTCGCGCCATCGCTGCTCTCGGCGCTCGCGCTGATCTACATCTTCGGCAACCAGGGCATTCTGAAGTCCTGGATGATGGGGGCGTCGCTCTACGGGCCGATCGGCATCATCGTCGCCGAGGCGCTCTACAGCTTTCCCCACGCGCTGCTGATCGTGGCGACCGCGCTCGCGCTGTCCGACGGCCGGATGCGGGAGGCTGCGGAGGCGATGGGAACGACCCGCCGGCGCATCTTCTGGACGATTACGCTGCCGAGCGCGCGCTACGGCCTGATCAGCGCGACCTTCGTGGTGTTCACGCTCGTCATCACCGATTTCGGCATTCCGAAGGTGATCGGCGGCCAGTTCGACGTGCTCGCCACCGACGCCTACCGCCAGGTTGTCGGCCAGCAGAACTTTCCGATGGGCGCGGTCGTCGGAATGGTGCTGCTGATCCCGGCGGTCGTCGCCTTTTTCGTCGACCGCCGCACGCAGCGCCGGCAGTCCGCGATGCTGTCGGCGCGCGCCGTGCCCTACGAGCCGAAGCCGGACGCCCGTCGCGACCTCGGACTGCTCGCCTTCTGCGTGATCGTCGGCGGCCTGATCGTCGCGACCTACGGGGTCGCGGTGTGGGGCTCGTTCGTCCGCTACTGGCCGTACAATCTGTCGCTGACGCTCGACAATTACGACTTCGCCGCCGCCGAGCCGACCGGCTGGGACAGCTATTTCAACTCGCTGAAGCTCGCCGCGCTGACCGCGCTTATCGGCACGGCGGTGGTGTTCACGGGCGCCTACCTGATCGAGAAGCTGAAGGTCTTCCCGCGGCTTCGCGGCTTCGCGCATTTCCTCGCCATGCTGCCGATGGCGACGCCCGGCCTGGTGCTCGGCCTCGGCTACGTCTTCTTCTTCAATGCGAGCTGGAACCCGCTGAGCGTGTTCTACGGCACGCTGACAGTGCTGGTGATCAACACGATCGCGCATTTCTACACGGTGTCGCACATCACCGCGCTGACCAGCCTGAAGCAGCTCGACGGCGAGTTCGAAGCCGTCTCGGCCTCGCTGAAGGCGCCGTTCTGGCGGACCTTCTCGCGGGTCACCGCGCCGATCTGCATGCCGGCGATCCTCGACATCGCGGTCTATCTCTTCGTCAACGCGCTGACCACGGTCTCGGCGGTGATCTTCCTCTACGGCGCCGACACCAAGCTCGCCTCGATCGCGATCGTCCACATGGACGAGGCGGGCGCCGTCGCCTCCGCCGCGGCGATGGCGACCGTGATCATGGCGACCGCGATCGCGGCGAAGCTCGTCCATCTCGCGCTCAACGCGCTGGTCTTCGGCAGGCTCCAGTCATGGCGTCGCCGGTGAGCCGGCGGGCGGGCGCGCCGCGTCTGGTCGCGCAGTCCGAGAGCGACACCAACCTGACCGGCCGCCGCCAGGCGTGGCAGGAAGGCGCGCTCGGCGCCGAGGCCCGCGCGCTGCTTGCCCGCGACGAGCGCGCCTTCCTGCGCCAGTCCGTCTCGACGCCCTGCCTCAACGCGATCGCGAAGGCCGAGGGGATCTGGATCGAGGATGTCGACGGCCGGCGCTTCATGGATTTCCACGGCAACAACGTCCACCACATCGGCTACGGCCACCCGCGCCTGAAGAAGGCGATCGCCGACCAGATGGACGCGCTGCCCTTCGCGCCGCGCCGTTACGCCTGCGAGCCCGCCGTGCTGCTCGCCGAGAAGCTCGGCTCGATCGCGCCCGGGACGCTCTCCAAGGTCCTGTTCACGACCGGCGGCTCCGACGCGATCGAGCTCGCGGTCAAGATGGCGCGGATCGCGACCGGCCGCTTCAAGACCCTGTCGTTCTGGGACGCGTTCCACGGCGCGGGCGTCGGCGCGGGCGCGCTGTCAGGGGAGGCGCTGTTCCGCTCCGGGCCGGCGGCGCCGCTGGTCGCGGGCGCGCTGCACGTCGCGCCGTTCGGCGGCTTCCGCTGCCCCTACGGCGCCGCGACCCCCGAGGAGAGCGGCGCCGCCTGCGCCCGCATGATCGACTATGTCCTGTCGCGCGATCCCGACGTCGCGGCGCTGGTCGCGGAGCCGGCGAGGGCGGTGCCCTACATCGCGCCGCCCGGCTTCTGGCGCGACGTCCGGGCGATCTGCGACCGTCACGGCGTGCTGCTCGTCTTCGACGAGATCCCGACCGGCCTCGGCAAGACGGGACGGATGTTCTCCTGCCAGCACGACGACGTCGCGCCGGACATTTTGGTGATGGGCAAGGCGCTCGGCGGCGGCGTGCTGCCGATCGCGGCCGTGGTCGCGCGCCCCGAGCTCGACGTCGCCGGCGACTGGGCGTTCGGCCATTACACGCACGAGAAGAACCCGGTCACGACCCGCGCCGCGCTGACGACGATCGAGATCATCGAGGACGAGGGCCTGGTCGAGAACGCCGCCTCGGTCGGCGCGCGGGCCCTGGAGCGGCTCGAGGACTTCGGAGCGGGACGCGCGGCCGTCGGAGACGTCCGCGGCCGGGGCCTCCTGATCGGCGTCGAGATCGTGGCCGCCGACGGGCGGGAGCCCGACGCCGATCTCGCCGAAGAGATCATGTACCGTGCGCTCGATCTCGGCCTGTCGTTCAAGACCACGATGGGGAACGTGCTGACGCTCACGCCTCCGCTGACGATCTCGGCGGCGCAGATGGACGACGCGATCGACCGGCTGGAGGAGGCGATCGACGGGGCGCTCGCGGGACGAGGAGGGTGAGCGCCACCCATGTCCTGATGGAGCTGCTCGGCGAGATCGCGCTGCTGATGTGGAGCGTGCACATCGTCAACAGCGGCGTCCAGAGGGCTTTCGGCAGCGACCTGCGGCACCTGCTCGGCGAGGGGCTGAAGGGTCGCGGGCGCGCCTTTCTCGCCGGCGTCGGGGTGACCGCCCTGCTGCAGTCGAGCACGGCGACGGCGCTGATGATCTCGTCCTTCGCGGGCTCCGGCGCGGTCGATCTCGTGCCGGCGCTCGCGATCATGCTGGGCGCCAATGTCGGCACCACGCTGATCGTGCAGGTCGCCTCCTTCGACGTCTCCTACGTCTTCCCGGTTCTCCTGTTCCTGGGCGTGGCGGTCCACCGCAAGGCGCGCTCCAGCCTTGTGCGCGACATCGCGCAGACCGTGATCGGCCTCGGCCTGCTGCTCCTGACGCTGCACCTGCTGGTGGAGACGATGCGGCCGATCGAGGCCTCCGCGACGCTCCGCCTGCTGCTCGGCGCCTTGACCGAGGAGCCCGTCATCACGGTTCTGGTCGCGGCCGCGGTCAGCTGGGCGGCGCACTCCTCCGTCGCGGCCATGCTGCTCGTCATGACCTTCGCCGGCGCGGGAATCGTCTCGCCAGAGGCGGCGCTCGCCATGGTGCTCGGCTGCAATCTCGGCAGCGCCCTCAACCCGGTGATGGAGGCGGTCGGCGGCGAGCCTGCGCGGCTGCGCGCGCCGGTCGGCAATTTGCTGAACCGTCTCGTCGGCTGCGCGCTGCTGCTGCCGGTCCTCGGGCCGGTCACCGAGGCCCTGAAGGCGGTCGACTCCGACCCGGCCCGGCTCGCGGCGCTGTTCCATCTCGCGTTCAACCTGGCGCTGGCGCTGCTGTTTATCGGGCCGCTGCCCTTGATCGCGCGCGTCCTCACCAAGGCGCTTCCGGACCGTCCCCGCACAGCCGATCCCGGCGCGGCGCTCTATCTCGACGACGCCGCGCTCTCGACGCCCTCGGTCGCGCTCGCCAACGCCGCGCGCGAGGTCCTGCACATGGCGGACGTCGTGGAGCAGATGCTGCGGGGGTCGCAGGTCGCCTTCGCCCGCGACGATCCCGCCAAGGTTCTGGAGATCAGCCGGACCGACGACGTGGTCGACACGCTGTTCGACAAGATCCAGCTCTACATCGGCGCGATCGACCACGACCGGCTGAGCGACAAGGAGACCCAGCGCGTGTTCGCGACGCTCGCGCTTGCGATCAACCTCGAGCACATCGGCGACATCGTGGACAAGAACCTGATGGAGATGGCGGCGCAGCGCATCCGCGACAAACGCCTGCTGCCGCCCGCCGCCATCGCGCGGATCGGCGACATGCACGGCAAGCTCTGCGAGCATCTGAGGCTCGCGGTCGCGGTCTTCATGTCGGGCGACGCCCAGGCCGCGCGTCGGCTGGTCGCCGAGAAGGAGAAGTTCCGCGACCTCGAGCGCGAGGCGACGGAGCGGCACTTCACCGAAATGCGCTCGGGCCGGCCCGACCAGATCGAGACCAGCGCGCTGCAGCTCGACATCACCCGCGACCTCAAGCGCATCGAGGCCCATATCGCGGCGACCGTCTACGGCCTGCTCGAGCGCAAGGGCGAACTCAAGACAAGCCGCCTCGCGCCCAACCGCGTCTGACGACGCCTCGTCGCCGGTCTTCGGGGGGCCTGCTGATGTGTGGGCCCTCCACGGCTACTTCGTGACCCGCCGCGAAGTTGTCGCATTTCGACAACAGTGTGATTAAGCTGCATCAGCGGCCGGCGATTCACGCAGGGGGAGATCGCTGCCCCGCGGCGCCCGGCCGCGCAATCGCCAAGCCCCCGAGACGAGGCGCTTTTTGGTCGTCGAGAGTCCTTCCGCGACGCCGGAGACGAATGATCCCGCCCTGCGCGAGCGGCATGGGCCGGGCGTGTTCGGCCCGGTCTGCGTGGTCGCGGCGCTCGTCTCGGCGCTCGTCACCTTCGTCGTGCTCACCGGGCGCGCCGACATCGAGCCGACGGAGCGGGCGAGCCAGATCGCCGTTCTCGTCAATGGCGGCTTCGCCGCGCTGCTGCTGATCATCATCGCCTGGGAGATCCGCACCTTCGTGGTCGCGCGCTGGCGCGCCGAGCGCGGCTCGCAGATTCACGGCCGGCTCGTCGCGCTGTTTTCCGTCGTCGCGGTGACGCCGGCGGCGCTGCTCGCGGTGTTCGCGCTCGTCACCATCGACAAGGGCTTCGACAGCTGGTTCTCGACGCGCGTGCGCGAGATCGTCGACAACTCGACCGTGGTCGCCCGCGCCTATCTCAACGAGCACGCGCGCTCGATCCGCGGCGAAATCCTCGCAATGGCGAACGACGTCAACCGGGCCCGCCCGCTGTTCGACCAGGACCGCGAGCGCTTCGCCGAGTTCTTCACCGCCCAGGCCACCATCCGCGGCCTGCCCGAGGCGCAGCTGCTGTCGCCGGACGGCAAGGTGGTGGAGCGCGCGAACATCCAGATCGGGCGGGAGTTCCCGCGCCCGCCGCAGGTCGACGTCGAGAGCGCGCAGACCGACGAACCGACGCTGCTCGCGCCGGGCAAGCAGAACGCGATCGGCGCGGTGCTGAAGCTCGCGGGCTATGACGACCTGATCCTGTTCGTCGCGCGTCCGGTGGACCCGCGCGCCAACAGCTACATGCGCCTCGTGGAGCAGGGATCGGAGGAGTACAACGCGCTGACGCTGCGGCGCCCCCGCATCCAGGCGACCTTCGCGCTGCTCTATCTCCTGGTCTCGCTGTCGCTGCTGCTCGCGGCGATCTGGCTGGGGCTCGCCTTCGCCAACCGCCTGGCGTCGCCGATCCGGCGCCTGATCACCGCGGCCGACCAGGTCTCGCTCGGCGACCTCTACGTCCAGGTGCCGATCTCGAAGCGAGACGGCGACCTCGGGGCGCTCGGCGAGACGTTCAACAAGATGACGGCGGAGCTGCGAAGCCAGCGCAACCGGCTGGTCGAGGCCGCCGAGCAGATGGACAGCCGCCGCCGCTTCACGGAGGCGATGCTGGCCGGCGTCAGCGCGGGCGTGATCGGCATCGATCCCGCGGGCCGCGTGACGCTGATGAACCGCAGCGCGGAGAAGCTGATCGCCGCGCCCGAGGAGACGCTGCTCGGCCAGCCGTTGCGCGACGCGGCCCCCGAATTCGGCCCGCTGATCGACGCCGCCCTCGGTCGCGCGCAGCGGCTGGTGCAGGGCCAGCTCACGATTCTGCGGGACGGCCGCGAGCGCACCCTGAACGTGCGCTTCACGACGGAGACCTCGACCGCCGACGAGCACGGCTACGTCGTCACGATCGACGACATCACCGAGCTGGTCGCGGCCCAGCGCACTTCCGCCTGGGCGGACGTCGCGCGCCGCATCGCCCATGAGATCAAGAACCCGCTGACGCCCATCCAGCTCTCCGCCGAACGCATCCGGCGCAAATACGGCAAGGTGATCGTCGAGGAGCGCGAGATCTTCGACCAGTGCACCGACACGATCGTGCGCCAGGTCGAGGACATCAAACGGATGGTCGACGAGTTCTCCTCCTTCGCGCGCATGCCGAAGCCGACGATCGAGGAGGAGGACCTCGCCAACGTCGTGAAGCAGGGCGTCTTCATGATGCGCGTCGGCTATCCCGACATCCGCATCGAGGCTCATGGCGTGGACGCGCCGATTCCCGCGCGCTTCGACCGCCGGCTGATCTCGCAGGCCGTGACCAACATCGTGAAGAACGCGACCGAATCCGTCCACGCCGTGCCGGAGGAGACGCGCGGGCAGGGCGCGATCGACGTGACGGTCCGCCGCGAGGGCGACACCGCCGTGATCGAAGTCGTCGACAACGGCGCCGGTCTGCCGACCGAGAACCGACAACGGTTGCTGGAGCCCTATATGACCACCCGCGAGAAAGGCACCGGCCTCGGCCTCGCGATCGTGGGCAAGATCATGGAGGAGCACGGCGGGGGCGTCGAACTCATGGATTCGCCCGCTGTCGCGACCGGCGGCCGAGGCGCGATGGTTCGCCTGTGGTTCCAGGCGCGACGACCCCTCGAAACCGCGACCGTACCCACCAAAGCCGCGCCCGCCGCCTGAGCCCCAGGCCTTTCCATCCTCGATTTGGAGCTATTTTAGTCCTCATGGCGACCGACATCCTCATCGTCGACGACGAAGCCGACATCCGCGAGCTCGTCGCCGGCATCCTTCAGGACGAGGGCCACGGCACGCGCACCGCGCGCAACTCCGACGACGCGCTGGCGGAGATCGCGAAACGGCGGCCGCAACTGGTCTTCCTCGACATCTGGCTGCAGGGCTCGAAGCTCGACGGGCTGGAGCTGCTCGACATCATCCATCGCGATCATCCCGAGATCCCGATCGTGATGATCTCCGGCCACGGCAACATCGAGACCGCGGTCTCGGCGATCAAGAGCGGCGCCTACGACTTCATCGAGAAGCCGTTCAAGGCCGATCGCCTCGTGCTCATCGCCCAGCGCGCGCTCGAATCCTTTCAGCTCCGGCGTGAGCTCAAGGATCTGCGCCGCGGTTCGGGCGTCGCCACCAAGTTCATCGGCAAGTCGACGGTGATGAACCAGCTCCGCGGCGCCCTCGACCGCGTCGCGCCGACCAACAGCCGCATCCTCATCGCGGGGCCGTCCGGCTCCGGCAAGGAGCTCGCGGCCCGCGTCATTCACGGGCGGTCGTCGCGCGCCAACGGGCCGTTCGTGCTGATCAACGCCGCGGCGATCACGCCCGAGCGGATGGAGGAGGAGCTGTTCGGCGTCGAAGGCGGCGAGGGCGGCTCCCGCAAGGTCGGCGCGCTCGAGGAGGCGCATGGCGGCACGCTGTTCATCGACGAAGTCGCCGACATGCCGCGCGAGACGCAGAACCGCATCCTGCGCGTGCTGGTCGAGCAGACCTTCACGCGCGTCGGCGGCGCCACGCGGGTGTCGGTGGACGTGCGCATCATTTCGTCCTCCTCGCGCGACCTCGAGGCCGAGATCGCCGAGGGGCGCTTCCGCGAGGACCTGTTCCACCGCCTGGCCGTGGTGCCGGTGCGGGTGCCCGGCCTCGCCGAGCGGCGGGAGGACATCCCCGAGCTGATCGAGTTCTTCCTCGACCAGATCTCGTCGGCGACCGGCCTCGCGAAGCGCCGGATCGGCGAGGACGCGATGGCCGTGCTCCAGTCGCACGACTGGCCGGGCAACGTCCGCCAGCTCCGCAACAATGTCGAGCGGCTGATGATCCTCGCCGGCGGCGAGCCCGAAGCGGTCGTCACCGCCGACATGCTGCCCTCCGAAATCGGCACCATGGTGCCGCCGACGCCGAACGGGGCGGGCGGCGAGCAGCTCATGGGGCTCGCTTTGCGCGAGGCGCGCGAGATCTTCGAGCGGCAATATCTGCTCGCCCAAATCAGCCGGTTCGGCGGCAACATCTCGCGCACCGCCGAGTTCATCGGCATGGAGCGCTCGGCGCTCCACCGCAAGCTGAAGGCGCTCGGCATCGGGTGACGCGCGCGTCCGGGGGCGGCCTTGGCTGACCATTTGCATGAAGGCCGTCGTCCTCCGGCTTGACCGGAGGACCCATCCCGAGCGTGGAGATCGACGCCCGGCGTGGATGGTCCGGTCAACCCGGACGATGACAGTGTGTTCCACTTCGAAAGATACGACCGATGTCCCGCATCGCCTACGTCAACGGCCGCTACGTCCGGCACGCCGCCGCCGCCGTTCACATCGAAGACCGCGGCTACCAGTTCGCCGACGGCGTCTATGAGGTCTGCGAGGTGCGCGACGGCGCGCTGATCGACGAGGCGCGCCATCTTACGCGCCTCAAGCGCTCGCTGAAGGAGCTGTCCATCCGCGAGCCGATGGACGAGAAGGCGCTGAAGATCGTGCTGCGCGAAACGGTCCGCCGCAACCGCGTGCGGGACGGCATCGTCTACATCCAGATCACCCGCGGGGTCTCCCGCCGCGACCACTACTTCCCGCCGGACAGCGTCCGCCCGGCGCTGGTCGTCACCTCGCGCTCGGCCGACCGCGCCAAGGCCGAGGCCGGCGCCGCGGCGGGCGTGAAGGTGATCTCGACGCCGGAGAACCGCTGGCCGCGCGTCGACATCAAGTCGGTCGCGCTGCTGCCGAACGTGCTCGCGAAGCAGATGGCGAAGGACGCCGGCGCCAAGGAGGCCTGGTATGTCGACGCCTCCGGCCACGTCACCGAGGGCGGCTCCACCAACGCCTGGATCGTCACGAAGGACGGCGTGCTGGTCACCCGGCCGGCGGAGAGCGGCATCCTGCGCGGCGTGACGCGCGCGACCGTGATCGACATGGCGGAAAAGCTCCAGATGCGCGTGCAGGAGCGCGCCTTCACGATCGCTGAAGCCAAGGCCGCGAAGGAGGCCTTCATCACCGCCGCGACCGCCTTGGTGACGCCCGTGATCGCCATCGACGGCGAGCCGGTCGGCGACGGCGCGCCCGGCCCGGTCGCGCTCGCTCTGCGCCGCCGCTTCCACGAGTTCGCGGAGCGGGCGGATGGCTGAGGGGCCGTTTCGCCGCGTCGTCCATGCACCTGCTCCGGCCTTGCGAAATTCCGACGCTATGGCGTTAATACGCCCAGTGACGGGACTGACGGGGCCGGCGCGGCGAACGATTAAGGGCGAGCCGGAAACGGGCGCCGCATCCGCCGCGTCCACTTGGCTCCCTGCGTAAGCTCTAACGAAAGAACAAGAATATGGCCGCCGAGCGCGCTCAGAATCTTCAGGACACCTTCCTCAACAACGTTCGCAAGAACAAGGTGCCGCTCACCATCTTCCTGGTGAACGGCGTCAAGCTCCAGGGCGTGGTCACCTGGTTCGACAATTTCTGCGTGCTGTTGCGCCGCGACGGTCATTCCCAGCTCGTGTACAAGCACGCGATCTCGACCGTGATGCCCGGCCACCCGATCCAGCTGTTCGAGCCGGACGACGAAAAGGCGGACGTCGAGCACGCCGCGCCCGCGCGTGGCGTTCGTTGACGGTTTTTTCCGCCGCGTCTGACGTCGTCCAAGGCGTCCGTCCGCACGGCCCGGCCGCGTGAGCGGCGAGACCAGAAAAGGCCGCACGAGGGCGATGGTGATCGCGCCGGTGGTCTCCGCGCGTCCCGATCCCAACGCCGCCGCCCAGCGCAGCCCCGAGGCCCGACTGGACGAAGCGGTCGGCCTCGCCGGCGCGATCGACCTCGAAGTCGTCGAGAGCCGGCTCGTCACGCTCTCCGAAATCCGGCCCGCGACCTTTCTCGGCAAGGGCAAGGTCGCCGAACTCGCGGACGTCGCCAAGGCCGAGGAGATCGAGCTCGTCGTCGTCGACGCCGCCCTGTCGCCGGTCCAGCAGCGCAACCTCGAAAAGGAGCTCGGCGCCAAGGTGCTCGACCGTACCGGCCTGATCCTCGAGATCTTCGGCCGCCGCGCCCGCACCAAGGAAGGCGTGCTCCAGGTCGAGCACGCGCATCTCACCTGGCAGAAGAGCCGGCTCGTCCGCTCCTGGACCCATCTCGAACGGCAGCGCGGCGGCTTCGGCTTTCTTGGCGGCCCCGGCGAGACGCAGATCGAGGCCGACCGCCGGGTGATCGGCGAGCGCATCCTCAAGATCGAGCGCGAACTCGAGCAGGTGAAGCGCACCCGCGGCTTGCACCGGGCTGGCCGCAAGCGCGTGCCCTATCCCGTGGTCGCGCTCGTCGGCTACACCAACGCGGGCAAGTCGACGCTGTTCAACCGGCTGACGCGCGCCGACGTCACCGCCGCCGACATGCTGTTCGCGACGCTCGACCCGACCCTGCGCAGCATCAGGATGCCGCATGGCGCGACGGCGATCCTGTCCGACACGGTCGGCTTCATCTCGGAGTTGCCGACACAGCTCATCGCGGCCTTCCGCGCGACGCTCGAAGAGGTCATCGCGGCCGACGTCATCCTGCATGTCCGCGACGTCAGCCATGGCGACAGCGACGCCCAGGCCGCCGACGTCGCCTCGGTGCTGCGCGACCTCGGCGTCGACCCGGAGGTCGACCCGCGGGTGCTGGAGGTCTGGAACAAGGTCGACCGCCTCGCGGCGGACGAGCGGGCGAGCCTCGCCGCGACGGCCGTGCGCCGCGCCGCTGACCGCCGGCCGCTGCTGGTCTCCGCGCTGACCGGGGAGGGCGAGGACGAGTTGCTCGCCGCGGTCGAGCGCCGGCTGTCGACCGGCCGGGAGACCCTGATCGTCACGGTCGATTCAAGCGACGGCTCGGGCGAGAACTGGCTGTTCGAGCATTGCGACGTGATGGATCGCACGGTGGACGAGGACGGCGCGGTCCGCCTCACCATCCGCGTCGAGCCCGACCGGGTCGACGGCCTGCGCCGCCGCTTTCCGAACGTCGCGGGACCGACCGCCGTGAAGCCCGCGGCCCCGCGCCGACGCCCCGGGCGGCGCCGGAGCGCCTGACGCCGGCGCTTTCGGCCCGACGTCGAGGCGAGCGCGATCGTCCCCGCGTGGCGGATCTGCGGATGCTCGAGCACGATCGCTTCGCTTCGAAGCGAAAGATTACCGCCCGTCATCCCGGGCTTGTCCCGGGATCCATTCCCGCCGACGGCGTTGGGCGACTGCACACCCCGAGGAAATGGGTTCCGGGACAAGCCCGGAACGACGGCCGCGGAGAGAACCTGACGAGTCCGGGCGACGCGATCGCGCTCGAGCGCGGCGGGCGCTGCGCAGACGGTCGCGCACGCAGAAACGCCCCGCCGGCCAGGGCCCGCGAGGCGTTTCAATCAATGTCGATGCGGCAGGTTCTCACGATTGTGGGCCGGCCCAGCCAGGGGGCGTGCGGCTTGTCATGAACCGTGCTCGACGTCGATCTGTTTCGAAGTCGTCGTTTTGGCTCAACATGTCGGCCGCCTCTGCTCCGATCCTGCAGCGACGCGCCTCAAGAGAGCGTTATGCAACGCTTCGACAATCATTCATCTAAATTTTATAGCGGCCGCAGATTGTTTGCGCTCCGGATGCGCATCACCGCGGTTTGTCTTCACGCTTCGGCGGAGTCATTTTTTTAGACCTCCGTTGTCTGTGTTGACGACACGAATCATGCGCCCCTGGTCGCGGGTCGTCAAGGGAGATCGGGCTAAAAAGCCGGCTTAGTCGATCCGATCGCAGCTTGCGGCGGCTAAGCCTCTGGGATGGTTGGCGTCTTCGACCGGCGTCCGCTGCGGCCACGTTCGACCGCCTCGGGCGGGCGTCTTCGGCGCCATCCGTCAAAGTTTATGAAATCTGTCCGAAGAGGCGAGAAGGGGAAGGCCGCCCTAAGCGAGCTTTAAAGACTCTGCGCGTAGGACTTGGCGCGGGGGATCGCGGCGCCGGCGCTTCGCCGTCCCGGACAGGGCGGCCGCGCGCTCGCGGGGACAGGGATGCCGATGGCGACGGGCGCACCGACGACGATGGAAGCCGGCCGGCTGATGCCGGAGCTCGTCGCGGCTCGCGGCCTCGCCGCCGTCTGGGTCGTGCTCGCCCATACGCTCGCCCAGACGCTGCGCGGCCACGCGCCCCTGCCCGAGGCGGTCGAATACACCCGGCTGGTGGTCGACTTCTTCTTCGTTCTGAGCGGCTTCGTGCTCGCCCATGTGTATGATCCGGCCTGGAGGGCAGGGCGGTTCCGCTATCCCGACTTCCTGTCACGCCGGCTCGCCCGGCTCTACCCGCTCCACCTTGCCACCCTGCTCGCGGTCGCGGTCCTTGTCGGCGCGGGCGCGGCGCTTGGCCTCGCGCCGGTCAACGCGCATGACGGCTGGGGCTTCGTCGCCACGCTGCTGCTGCTGCACTCCACCTGGGCGACGGACGACCTCGCCTGGAACTGGCCCTCCTGGTCGGTCAGCGCGGAGTGGTGCGCCTATCTTGCGATCCCGGCCTTCTTCCTCGCCGCCGACCGGGTGAAAGGCACGCGCGTCCGGATCGTCGTCGGCCTCGGCCTGTTCGTGCTGTGCTCGGCGGTCGCGACCCTCCTGCTCGGCCATCAGCTCGTCTCGCTCACCTTCGACGGCGGCGCGTTTCGCATCGTGCCGTCCTTCTTCGCGGGCATCCTGCTGCGGCGGATCTTCGAGGAGGAGCCGTCGCTGCTCGCGATGACGCCGCGGAGCTACGCGCTTATCGTCACCGGGGTGTTTGGCGTCTGCGGCGTTCTCGTCGCGTTGAACGCGCCCTATGACGCGCTCTGGCCGGCGATGGTGGTGCTGGTCGCGGCGCTCGCCTCGCGCGCCACGTGGACCGAGCCCGGCGTGCTGCGCGGCCCGATCCTCGCCTGGCTCGGCGAGCTGTCCTACGCGATCTACCTCACCCATGCGATCGTGCTGCAGGCGCTGTTCGCCGCCGCCAAGATCCTCGGCGTCTCCGACCAGCTCTGGCAGCGCGCGCTCGTCGGAGGGCTCGCCGTTCCGACGACGCTTCTCGCCTCCTACGTCGCGTACCGCATCGTCGAAAAGCCCGGCCGTGGCGTCATGGCCCGGCTCCTGCAACGCAAGCCCCGCGCAACGTCGGCCGCCGCCGCGCCCAGAACGGACTAAGCCCATGATTTCGGATCTGAGGGACGGGGAAGCGCCCGCGGAAATCGTCGGCGACGTCTGCGTGGTCGGCACGGGGCCGGCTGGCGTCACCATCGCGCTGGAGCTCGCCCGCAAGGGGCGCAACGTCGTCCTGCTCGAAGGGGGCGGGGCGGCCTATGAGGCGGACTCGCAGGAGCTCTACCGCGGCCAGGTGATCGGCCATCACAACATCGACGTCGCGGCCTCCCGGCTCCGGCAGTTCGGCGGCACCTCGGGCCACTGGACCGGCCTCTGCGCGCCGCTCGACCCGATCGACTTCGAGTCGCGCGCCGACGTGCCGCATCACGGCTGGCCGATCGGCCGCGCCGACGTCGACCCGTTCTACGCCCGCGCCCAGCCCTATCTCGATCTCGGCCCCTACCGCTACGACTGGCGCGACTGGGCGAAGCTGAGCCCGCACCCGGCGCTGCCGCTCGACCCCGCGAAGGTGTTCACCGCGGTCTACCAGCAGAGCCCGCCGACGCGCTTCGCCGAGAAGTTCAGGGACACGATCGCAAACGAGCCGCGGATCGCCTGCTGGCTGCACGCCAACCTCGTCGACATCGCGCTGCAGGACGGCTCGGACGCGGTGCAGTCCCTGACGGTGTCGACCCTCGACGGGCGCGCCGCCAAGGTGCGGGCCGCGACCTACGTGCTCGCCTGCGGCGGGCTCGAGAACGCGCGCATCCTGCTCAACGCCCGCCGTCAGCGCCCCGCCGGCATCGGCAACGAGCATGACCTCGTCGGCCGCTACTACACCGACCACATGACGATCGAGACCTCGCTCGCGCTGATCAATCCGGGAGTCGACACCGGCCTCTATCCCGAGACGATCGACATCGACGGCGCGGCGCTGGTCATCGGCCTCAAGATCAACCCAGACGTCGTCAAGCGGGAGAACCTGAACAACAACACGGCTTTCCTGGTGCCGCAATACGAGGACGAGGTCTACAGCGACGACTTCCGGAACTACGGCTGGATCGCCTTCTCCACCATGCTCAAGACGTTCAGCCGCGGGCACGTGCCCGACCGGCTGGGCGAGCGCACCTGCGACGTGATCGACGACCTGCCGGCGGTCGCGACCGGGGTCTACCGCAACGCCATGCGGCGCGTGTTCCCGCCGGAGGCCGCAGCCTCAGCCTACAAGCTCCGGCAGGACGCCGAGCAGTCGCCGAACCCCGACAGCCGCGTCACGCTGATCGCTGAGAAGGACCATTTCGGCCTCAACCGCATCGCGCTCGACTGGAAGGTCGCGAATGCGGACCTGCTGAAGCTGCGGCGTTCGCACGAGCTGATCGGCGAGGCGCTGGGCGCCGCCGGAATCGGCCGGGTGCAGCTCGGGATCTCCGACCCGCCGGACCCGTCGATCGCCTTCTCCGGCTATCACCACATGGGCACGACACGGATGCACGATAGTCCGCGCGAGGGCGTCGTCGACGCCAACGGCCGCGTGCATTCGGTGAAGAACCTCTACATGGCGGGAAGCTCCGTCTTCACCTCGGGGGGCTGCGCCAACCCGACGCTGACCATCACCGCGCTCGCGATCCGGCTCGCCGATCGCCTCGCCGCGATCGCCTGAAGGAGGGCGCCCCATGGCCGATGTCACCCGACGCCTGCTGCTCGGAACCGCCGGCGTCGTAGCCCTCGGGGCGCTCGCCTATGGCGGCGGCCGCGTCGCCTGCCGTTTCGTGCCGCGCAACCACCCCGATTTCTTCTCCCTGCTCGACATCGCCCCCGACGACGCGGCGGGCCGCGCTATCGGCCGGGCCGCGCTCGCCGCCCCCGGCCTGCCGTCCGACCTCGCCAGCCTGGAGCGGGCCCTGACCGCGCGCCCGCTGATCCGCGAGGCGCTCGCGACCGACTGCCCGACCACCCGCCGGACGCTGGTGCAGGACCAGTGCGCCCTCGATTTCGCGGCGGGCCGGACGGTCGTCGTCGAGGGCTGGGTGCTTTCGGAGACGGAAGCGAGCCTGTGCGCCGGACGGAGCCTGGCGACACAGGTGGCGTAGTCGACGGAGCCGTTATAGGAAAAAAAGCAGATTATAGGTTGATAAGCCCGTCGCTCTGATCTAAAACGGCCACGTTCCCGTTTTGTTCAGGAGACTTGCATGCCAGCCGCCACCCAATTGAACGCCGTCGATTTCGGCTTTACGCCGGGCGCCCCCAATCCGTCCGCCGCTCTGACGAGCGCCATCGCCGCCGCGATAACCCAGGGCAAACCCCTGTTCATCGAGCCTGGCGTCTATACCGTCGGCAACGTTTTGATCGACGGCCGCCTCGAGATGACCGGCGTGTCCGGCAGGGTCACGCTGAAGATGGCGACCGGTTCGAACGCCATACTGCGGGCACTCGACGCCGGCGACGTCCTCATCCGGGGCATCACGTTCGACGGCGGCGGCCTAACGCCTGTCGACGCATATGGTGTTGGATACCGGGCTCTGGTGGTTGCGCAGAGGACAACCTCTGTAAACTTTACGATCCGGTTTGAAACATGCGATTTCAGGCAAGCAAGCGCTGACGAAGCGCATCCGGCGCAGGGCGGATACGGTCTCGGGGCGTCAAAGTGCTCCCTCTACGTTACGAACTGCGAGTTCACCGAACTCTTTGCGGCGGTAGGGGCGTCGGACCACGACGGCTTCGCCTTCCAGGGCAACAAAGTGCTCAACATGGCGAACAACGGCGTAGTCACCTCCCGGGCATCGGGCGTTCCGTCGTTTACGAGGGTCAGCGCCAACCGGTTCGCAGCGGTCGGGCGGACGCAGCTCGATTCCACGGGATGGCAGGGCAATGCCATCTACATCAGCCAGGAGTCGAACGTCCTGGTCGCGCAGAATGAAATCTACAACTGCGCATTCAGCTCGATTCGCCTCAACGGATGCGCCCGGTCGCGGGTCGCGCAGAACCACTGCGACAAGCATGGCGAGGTGGCGATCTACGTCGAAGGCTTTTCCGACGGCCGACAGGTCGCGAACGACGGCTTCGACGTCGTTGTCAGCGACAATGTCGTCAACGACGCCGGAGTCGGCATCGCCGTCGGCAACATCAATGTTGGCGGTCGACTGTCGGTCATCGCCAACAACGTCATCCGGCGTATCAGCCGGCGAAACGTCGCGGTCGGCACGACCGCTGAATACACGTCGCCCGGCCGAGGCGTCTCGACCGAGACCTGCACAATCGTCGCGAACAACTTCATTGAGGACGCGTTCGAAGGCGTCAACGTCAATGGAGGCAGCGATACGGCGGACAGCGTCGTCATCGGCAACGTCATTCGCGTGACGACCCGCGCGATGGGCGTCGGCGGCGCAAGTGGGGGCAAAGACGTTCTCGTCGCCGACAATCTCGCTGCGGGGACCGGGGCGCTGGGCGCAGGAGGCGGCGCGCTGCGTCAGCTGACGGCCGCAGGCGCTGTTACGGGATCGACCGAACTGGCGTCGTTCACGGAGAACACGGCGACGGCCAATCTGCGCATCGAAGGCGTCGTCAAGCGACAGACTCTCTGACCACGGCGACCTGACGATCAGGCGACGCGGCGCCCCGGAGCATTGGCTGCAACGCGAAGGCGGCGGCCGGGCATTGCGTCGTAGGGGACCCTCTCCGTAGGGGGAAGCGCATGTGCGCATCACGCAAAAAGGGGACGCCGCGAGGCGTCCCCTTGGTTCTGTGGCGAGGCCGCGCGCCTCGCGAAACCCGCCTCAGAGCGAGTAGTACATGTCGAACTCGACCGGGTGCGGCGTGTGCTCGAAGCGGATGACCTCCTTCATCTTCAGCTCGATGAAGCTGTCGATCTGGTCGTCGGTGAACACGCCGCCCTTCTTCAGGAACTCGCGGTCCTTGTCGAGGTTCTGCAGGGCCTCGCGGAGCGAGGCGCACACGGTCGGGATTTTCTTCAGCTCGCGCGGCGGCAGGTCGTAGAGGTCCTTGTCCATCGCCGGGCCCGGATCGAGCTTGTTGGTGATCCCGTCGAGGCCGGCCATCAGCAGGGCTGCGAAGGCGAGGTAGGGGTTCGCCATCGGGTCGGGGAAGCGGACCTCGACGCGCTTGGCCTTCGGCGAGTTGGTCCACGGGATGCGGCAGGAGGCCGAGCGGTTGCGCGCGGAATAGGCGAGCAGCACCGGCGCCTCGAAGCCCGGGACGAGCCGCTTGTAGCTGTTGGTGGAGGGGTTGGTGAAGGCGTTGATCGCCTTGGCGTGCTTGATGATGCCGCCGATGTACCACAGGCATTCCTGGCTGAGGCCTGCGTATTTGTCGCCGGCGAAGACGGGCTTGCCCTTCTTCCAGATCGACTGGTGGCAGTGCATGCCCGAGCCGTTGTCGCCATAGACCGGCTTCGGCATGAAGGTCGCCGTTTTGCCGTAGGAATGGGCGACCTGGTGGATGCAGTATTTGTAGACCTGCAGGTGGTCGGCGATCCGCACGATCTTCTCGAACTTCAGGCCGAGCTCGTGCTGGGCGGAAGCCACCTCGTGGTGGTGCTTCTCCACGACCGCGCCCATGGCCGCCATGGCGGCGAGCATCTCGCCGCGCATGTCCTGCTCGCTGTCGACCGGCGGCACGGGGAAATAGCCGCCCTTGGTGCGGACGCGATGGCCGAGATTGCCGGTCTCGTATTCGGTGTCGGAGTTGATCGGCAGCTCGACGGAATCGAGCTTGAAGCCGGTGTTGTAGGGGGTGGCGGAGAAGCGGACGTCGTCGAACACGAAGAACTCGGCCTCGGGGCCGAAATAGACGGTGTCGCCGATTCCCAGCGACTGCATATACACTTCCGCCTTCTTCACCGTGCCGCGCGGGTCGCGCTCATAGGGCTCGCCGGTGGTGGGCTCGAGCACGTCGCAGACGACCGAGAGCGTGGTCGCGGCGAAGAAGGGGTCGATGCAGGCGGTCGCGACGTCCGGCATCAGCAGCATGTCGGACTCGTTGATCGCCTTCCAGCCGGCGATCGACGAGCCGTCGAACATCTGTCCTTCCGAGAAGAAATCCTCGTCCACCATCGTGATGTCGAAGGTGACGTGCTGCCATTTGCCGTTCGGATCGGTGAAGCGGAGATCGACGTATTTGACGTCGTTCTCCGTGATGAACTTGAGGACCTCGTCGGCCGATTTGATCGCCATTCGTTTCGTTCCCTTTTTTGGCTTGTGTCGCGCCACGCCAGGCGACGCGACTCCGCAAAAGAGACGAGTCAGATGGCGTCGACGCCGGCCTCTCCGGTGCGGATTCGCACCGCTTCCTCGATCGGAGAGACGAAGATCTTTCCGTCGCCGATCCGGCCGGTCGCGGCCGCCTTGCGGACCGCCTCAACCGCGCGCTCGACCATATCATCGGCGAGCACCACCTCAATCTTCACCTTTGGGAGAAAGTCAACCACGTACTCCGCTCCGCGGTAGAGCTCGGTGTGGCCCTTCTGCCGCCCGAAGCCTTTCGCTTCGGTGACGGTGATGCCTTGCACCCCGACCTCCTGAAGCGCCTCCTTCACTTCGTCGAGTTTG
The DNA here is from genome assembly GCF_049446035.1 of Hansschlegelia sp. KR7-227. Taxonomy (NCBI): domain Bacteria; kingdom Pseudomonadati; phylum Pseudomonadota; class Alphaproteobacteria; order Hyphomicrobiales; family Methylopilaceae; genus Hansschlegelia; species Hansschlegelia sp. KR7-227. The sequence goes on along the minus strand of NZ_JBMSEA010000001.1, from coordinate 1,435,170 downwards.
AAGGGCTTGATGATCGCTTCGACTTTTTTCACGTCTATGGGCCTCCTCGTCTCGCGCGGCCGTACGCCGCGAATGAACGCAGCACGGGCGAGACGCCGCGCACTTAGCAGCAAGCATGCCAAGTGGGAGCCCGCACGAAAGCAGTGGTCGGGTCAAGCGCCGCGCCAAGATAGGGCGGGCCCGGATCGCTCAGACTCCGACGTTCATGTTCATTTTAAAGGCAAATGAACAAAAAATAGACAAGCAAATCTGTGGTGAAGAGAATGACAAGCGCGCGAATTGGGCAACTGCCGAAGATGCGGCCGACCAAGCGGGCCGGTCGGCGATGAACGAGCTCCTGACCCCCGCCGCGATGGCGGCCGTCGACGCGCGCGCGATCGCAGCCGGCGTGCCCGGCATGACGTTGATGGAGGCCGCGGGCGCCGGCGTCGCGGAGGCCGCGCGGCGGCTTGCGCCGGACGCGCGGCGCGTGCTCGTGCTGGCCGGTCCCGGAAACAATGGCGGCGACGGCTTCGTCGCGGCCCGGCGCCTCGCCGAGCAGGGCCGCGAGGTCGTCGTCGCCCTGCTCGGCGACCGCGCCGCGCTGAAGGGCGACGCCGCCGCCGCGGCGAAGCGCTGGAGCGGCGCCCTGATCCCGCTCGCGGCCGCCGACCCCGCCGGCGCCGATCTCGTGATCGACGCGCTGTTCGGCGCCGGCCTGTCACGGCCGCTCTCGGGCGCCGCGGCGCAGGCCGTCGCCGCCGCGAATGAGTGCGGCCGCCCGATTCTCGCCATCGACGTGCCGAGCGGCCTCGACGGCGCCACGGGACGCCCGACGGGCGATCTCTGCGTGCGCGCGACCGAGACCGTCACCTTCGTGCGCCTGAAGCCCGGCCATCTGCTCATGCCGGGCCGCGCGCTGTGCGGGCCGGTGCGGCTGGTCGACATCGGCGCGCCGGACAGCGCGGTGGCGGGCGCCGAGGTGGCCGCCTGGCGCAACCGCCCCGAGATGTGGCGCCGCGCCTTCCCGACCCCGGCGCTCGAGGGCCACAAATACTCCCGCGGCCATGTCGCGGTGTGGAGCGGGCCGCCGCTCGCGACCGGCGCGAGCCGTCTCGTCGCGCTCGCGGCGTTGCGCGCCGGCGCAGGCGCCGTCACCCTGCTCGGGTCGAGCCGGGCGCTCGAGACCCATGCGGCCCATGTCACGGCGGTCATGCTGCGCGAGTGCGAGAGCGGCGACTGGGCCGGCTTCCTCGCCGAGCGCAAGGTCGCCTGCGCCGTGATCGGGCCGGGCGCGGGCGCCGGCGACGCCACCCGCCGCGCCCTCGAGCAGGCGCTCCACGGCGGCCGGCGCATGGTGCTCGACGCCGACGTCTTCACCTTCTTCGCCGGACGCCCCGACGCGCTCGCGGCGGCGATCGAGGACGGAGGCGGGGAGGCGGTGCTGACGCCGCATGAGGGCGAGTTCCGCCGTCTGATGGGCGACGCGGCGCAGGACGGCTCCAAGCTCGAGCGCGCCCGCGCCGCCGCGATCCAGCTTCAGGCGACCGTCGTGCTGAAAGGCCCGGACACGGTCGTCGCAGGCCCCGACGGCCGCGCCGCGATCGCCGACAACGCGCCGCCGACGCTCGCGACCGCCGGCGCCGGCGACGTGCTCGCCGGGATTTGCGCCGGGCTGATGGCGCAGGGCATGCCGGCCTTCGAGGCCGCCTGCGCCGCGGTCTGGCTGCATGGCGAGGCGGCGAACGCAGTCGGGCCGGGGCTGATCGCGGACGATCTGCCCGGGGCGCTGCCGGGCGTTCTGAAGGCGATGGGGTAGCGGCCCGTCGGGCGGTCCGGATCGTTCTTCGCCGCGCGGGCGTGAAGCGCCTCTAGGGGCCCCGCACTTTTTTGGTGCGCTCCGTAGACGCCATGCTATAGACCGGCCGCGCTTCGCGCCGGTCCGGCGCGTCAGGCGCGGCGCCCGGCGCGGGCGTGGTGGAACTGGTAGACACGCGGGATTTAGGTTCCCGTGGCGCAAGCCGTGGGGGTTCGAGCCCCTCCGCCCGCACCAGGCCGGTCAGCCCGCCGCCATCCGTGACACGCGTTTCCTGGACGCGCCGGCCGGCGCGGACGGGCCGAGATTCAAGAGACAAGAAGAGAGCGACGCTCATGCAGGTGACGCAAACCCTCGACGAAGGCCTGAAGCGCGAGTTCAAGATCGTCGTTTCCGCCTCCGATCTCGACGCCCGTCTGAACGAGCGGCTCGCCACTCTCAAGGACCGCGTCAACATCAACGGCTTCCGCAAGGGCAAGGTGCCGATCGGCCACCTGAAGAAGCTCTACGGCAAGTCGGTGATGGCCGAGGTCGTCGAGCAGGTCGTCGCCGACGCCAACCGCAAGATCGTCGACGACAACGGCCTCAAGCTCGCCATGCAGCCGAAGGTCAGCCTGACCGAGGACGAGGCCGAGGTCGAAGGCATCATCGCCGGCAAGCACGATCTCGCGATGACGGTCGCGGTCGAGGTGCTGCCCAAGGTCGAACTCCAGGACGTAAGCGAGCTCGCGATCGAGCGCCTGGTGGTCGACGTCGAGGACGCCGAGGTCGACGAGGCGCTCGGCCGCATCGCCGCCGAGAACAAGCCCTATACGGACAAGGGCGACGCCCCGGCCGCGGACGGCGACCGCGTGACGCTCGACTTCGTCGGCAAGATCGACGGGGTCGCCTTCGAAGGCGGCTCGGCGGAAGGCCAGACGCTGACGCTCGGCTCCAACACCTTCATTCCCGGCTTCGAGGAGCAGCTCGTCGGCGCCAAGGCCGGCGACTCTAAGACGGTCTCCGTCACTTTCCCGGCCGACTATGGCCGCGCCGACTACGCCGGCAAGGACGCCGTGTTCGACGTGACGGTGAAGACGGTCGAGGCCGCCGGCGACGTCGCCATCGACGACGAGTTCGCGAAGTCGCTCGGCATGGAATCGCTCGACAAGGTGAAGGAGACGGTCCGCACGCAGATCGGCGCGGAATACGCCCGCGTCGGCCGCCAGCGCGCCAAGCGCGAGCTGCTCGACGCGCTCGACGGCGCCTACGCCTTCGACCTGCCGCCCACGCTGGTCGAGCAGGAGTTCGACAACATCTGGCGCCAGGTCAACGCCGATTACGAGCGCACGGGCCGCAGCTTCGCCGACGACGAGACGACCGAGGAGGAGGCCCGCGCCGAGTACCGCAAGATCGCCGAGCGCCGCGTGCGGCTCGGGCTGGTCCTTGCGGAAATCGGCGAGGCCAACGACATCAAGATCGCCGACGACGAGATCACCCGCGCCATGGTTGAGCGGGCGCGTCAGTACCCGGGCCAGGAGCAGCAGGTCTGGGAATTCTACCGCAACAACCCGCAGGCCCAGGCCGAGCTGCGCGCCCCGATCTTCGAGGACAAGGTCGTCGACCTGCTGCTCGAGAAGGCCAAGGTGACGGAGCGCAAGGTCGACCGGGACACCCTGTTCGCCGACCCCGACGCCGAGGCGCCGGCCGAGGACGACGCCAAGGCCAAGCCGAAGGCGAAGTCCAAGGCCAAGAAGGCCGCCGCGCCCGAGTGAGGCGGCGAACCGCATGCCGCAGCGCGGGACACGACGCTATCGTCGTCCCCGCGCCCGCCGATTCGAGCCGCTGAGGACAGACGATGCGCGACTACCAGGACCTGACGACGAACTTCCTCATCCCGATGGTCATCGAGCAGACCAACCGCGGCGAGCGCTCGTTCGACATCTACTCGCGGCTGCTCAAGGAGCGCATCATCTTCCTGTCGGGCGCGTTCAACGACGACATGGCGGCGGTGATCTGCGCCCAGCTGCTGTTCCTCGAGGCCGAGAACCCGAAGCGCGAGATCGCGATCTACATCAATTCCCCGGGAGGCATCGTGACCTCCGGCATGGCGATCTACGACACCATGCAGTACATCCGCCCGCCGGTGGCGACGCTGTGCATGGGGCAGGCGGCCTCGATGGGCTCGCTCATCCTGACCGCGGGCGAGCCCGGCATGCGCGCCGCGCTTCCGAACGCCCGCATCCTCGTCCATCAGCCCTCCGGCGGCTTCCAGGGCCAGGCGTCCGACATCGAGCGGCACGCCGAGGACATCGTGAAAATCAAGCGTCGGCTGAACGAGATCTACGTCAAGCACTGCGGCCGGACCTATGAGGAGATCGAGCGCACGCTCGATCGCGACACGATGATGTCGGCCGAGACGGCGAAGGACTTCGGGCTGATCGACCAGGTGTTCGAGAAGCGCCCGACGGACGCCGACGCCGACAAGCCGGCGGCGTGACGAAAACGGCGCCGTTCGCGACGGAATCGCGCCGCAGGTCGGCGGACTGTTGCTGCACGCGCACATTCGCCTATCATCACCGGCGGCGTTGCGTCGCGGCGGCGCCGCGCCTACGTGACGGCGCCGATTGATTAAGGTCGGTCGGCATATGACGTGACGATGAAGGCCGCGGTGGATTCGCGCGGAGCTTCGACCCGAAAGGGGTGATTTGAATGAGCAAGGTCGGCGGCGGCGACGCCAAGAACACGCTTTACTGCTCCTTCTGCGGCAAGAGCCAGCATGAGGTGCGCAAGCTCATCGCCGGACCCACCGTCTTCATCTGTGACGAGTGCGTCGAGCTGTGCATGGACATCATCCGCGAGGAGAACAAATCCTCGCTGAAGACGACCAAGGACGGCATCCCCACGCCGAAGGAGATTCGCAAGGTCCTCGACGACTACGTCATCGGGCAGGATCACGCGAAGAAGGTGCTCTCGGTCGCGGTGCACAATCACTACAAGCGGCTGAGCCACGCCACGAAGCACAACGACGTCGAGCTCGCCAAGTCGAACATCCTGCTGATCGGCCCCACCGGCTGCGGCAAGACGCTGCTCGCGCAGACGCTCGCCCGCATCCTCGACGTGCCGTTCACCATGGCCGACGCGACGACGCTGACCGAGGCCGGCTATGTCGGCGAGGACGTCGAGAACATCATCCTCAAGCTGCTGCAGTCGGCCGACTACAATGTCGAGCGGGCGCAGCGCGGCATCGTCTACATCGACGAGATCGACAAGATCAGCCGCAAGTCGGACAACCCGTCCATCACCCGCGACGTCTCGGGCGAGGGCGTCCAGCAGGCGCTGCTCAAGATCATGGAGGGCACCGTCGCCTCGGTTCCCCCCCAGGGCGGCCGCAAGCACCCGCAGCAGGAGTTCCTGCAGGTCGACACGACGAACATCCTGTTCATCTGCGGCGGCGCTTTCGCAGGGCTGGACAAGATCATCTCGTCCAAGGGGCAGGGCACCTCGATCGGCTTCGGCGCCAAGGTGCGCGGCCCGGACGACCGCAAGACCGGCGAGATCTTCCGCCATGTCGAGCCCGAGGATCTGCTGAAGTTCGGCCTGATCCCGGAATTCGTCGGCCGTCTGCCGGTGCTCGCCACGCTCGAGGATCTCGACGAGGCGGCGCTCAAGACCATCCTGACCGAGCCCAAGAACGCGCTGGTCAAGCAGTATCAGCGGCTGTTCGAGATGGAGAACGTGGAGCTCTCCTTCAACGAGGAGGCGCTGACCGCGATCGCCAAGAAGGCGATCGAGCGCAAGACCGGCGCGCGCGGCCTGAGGTCGATCATGGAGCAGATCCTGCTCGACACGATGTTCGACCTGCCCGGCCTCGAAGGCGTCGAGCAGGTGGTGATCTCCGGCGACGTCGCCGACGGCAAGGGCCGCCCGCTCTACATCTACGCCGACCGGCAGGGCGAGACGGCGAACGCCAGCGCCTGATCGGCGCGCTTCCGGCCCGAGACTTCCGACGCCCGCGGCCTGGCCGCGGGCGTTTTTCGTCGGGCCAGAGGCGCGCCGCGGCCGATCTCTATGACGGCGCGCTGGCCGGCGTCGAGGGCGCCCCGGGCAAGCGGTGGGGCTCCGGTGGGGACCGTGGCGACGCCGATGGCGCTTCGCCGTCCTTGACACCCCCCAGGCGCGGGGCCACCTAATCGTCGACCCGCCGGGAGCTCTGAGTCTCAGCGCTTTCCGGCGATTTCCCACGGGCGGTCGTTCCGCGAGGCCTTTTCAGGCTCGCCCACAGAACCGCGCTGACTCCGAAGGCCGCCACGCCGTCCTCCCCGGCGCCGCGGGCCGGCGAAAGGACCCGAGCATGCCCAGTGAAAAAACGCGCGCGCCTTCCTCGAAGGGGGCCGCGGACGTCCATCCCGTCCTGCCGCTGCGCGACATCGTCGTCTTCCCGCACATGATCGTGCCGCTCTTCGTCGGCCGCGAGAAGTCGATCCGCGCGCTCGAGGAGGTGATGAAGGCCGACAAGCCGATCCTGCTCGCGACCCAGAAGAACGCGACCGACGACGAGCCCGCCGCCGACGCGATCTACGAGATCGGCACGCTCGCCTCCGTGCTCCAGCTGCTGAAGCTGCCCGACGGCACCGTCAAGGTGCTGGTCGAGGGACAGTCGCGCGGCCGCGTGCTCGGCTACACCGACCGCACGGACTATTTCGAGGCCCGGGTCGAGGCCGTCGAGGACGTGATCGAGAAGCCGGTCGACGTCGAGGCGCTCGCGCGCTCGGTCGTGTCCGATTTCGAGAACTACGTGAAGCTCAACAAGAAGGTCTCGCCCGAAGTCGTCTCCGCCGTCAGCCAGATCGACGACGCCTCGAAGCTCGCCGACACCGTCGCCTCGCATCTCGCGGTCAAGATCCCGGAGAAGCAGGGCGTGCTGGAGCTCGTCGACGTGTTCGCGCGGCTCGAGAAGGTGCTGTCGCTGATGGAGAGCGAGGTCTCGGTCCTTCAGGTCGAGAAGCGCATCCGCACGCGCGTCAAGCGCCAGATGGAGAAGACGCAGCGCGAGTACTACCTGAACGAGCAGATGAAGGCGATCCAGAAGGAGCTCGGCGACGATGACGGCCGGGACGATCTGGCCGAGCTCGAGGAGCGCATCGCCAAGACCAAGCTCTCCAAGGAGGCGCGCGAGAAGGCCGAGGCCGAGTTCAAGAAACTCCGCCAGATGAGCCCGATGTCGGCCGAAGCGACGGTGGTGCGGAACTACCTCGACTGGCTGCTGTCGATCCCGTGGGGCGTCAAGTCGAAGGTCAAGAAGGACCTGCCGGCCGCCGAGAAGATCCTCGAGTCCGACCACTTCGGGCTGGAGAAGGTCAAGGAGCGGATCATCGAGTATCTCGCGGTGCAGAGCCGCGCGAACAAGCTGACCGGGCCGATCCTGTGTCTCGTCGGGCCTCCCGGCGTGGGCAAGACCTCGCTCGCCAAGTCGATCGCGAAGGCCACGGGCCGCGAATATGTCCGCATGTCGCTCGGCGGCGTGCGCGACGAGGCGGAGATCCGCGGCCATCGCCGGACCTATATCGGCTCGATGCCCGGCAAGGTCATCCAGTCGATGAAGAAGGCGAAGAAGGCGAACCCGCTCTTCCTGCTGGACGAGATCGACAAGATGGGCATGGACTTCCGGGGCGACCCGGCGTCCGCGCTGCTGGAGGTGCTCGACCCCGAGCAGAACCACACCTTCAGCGACCATTACCTCGAGGTCGACTACGACCTGTCGAACGTGATGTTCGTGACGACGGCGAACACGCTGAACATCCCGCCGGCCCTGATGGACCGGATGGAGATCATCCGGATCGCCGGCTACACCGAGGAGGAGAAGCTCCAGATCGCGCGGCGTCATTTGATGCCCGAGATCCTGCGCAAGCACGGCCTCGACGCCAAGGAGTTCTCGGTCGACGACGCCGCGCTTCTGACCGTCATCCGCCGCTACACGCGGGAGGCGGGCGTGCGCAATCTCGAGCGTGAGCTCGCGAACCTCGCGCGCAAGGCCGTCAAGGAGCTGGTGCTCGCGAAGCGCAAGAAGACGGTGAAGGTCACGGAGGCGAAGCTCGCCGACTATCTCGGCGTGCCGCGCTACCGCTACGGCGAGGCCGAGAGCGAGGACCAGGTCGGCGTCGTCACGGGCCTCGCCTGGACCGAGGTCGGCGGCGAGCTGCTGACGATCGAAGGCGTCATGATGCCGGGCAAGGGCCGCATGACGGTGACGGGCAATTTGAAGGACGTGATGAAGGAGTCGATCTCCGCCGCCGCGTCCTATGTCCGGAGCCGCGCCATCGATTTCGGCGTCGAGCCGCCGCTGTTCGACCGGCGCGACATCCATGTCCACGTGCCGGAGGGGGCGACCCCGAAGGACGGGCCGTCGGCCGGCGTCGCGATGGCGACCGCGATCGTGTCGATCATGACCGGCATCCCCGTCCATAAGGACGTGGCGATGACGGGCGAGATCACGCTGCGCGGCCGGGTGCTGCCGATCGGCGGGCTGAAGGAGAAGCTGCTCGCCGCGCTGCGCGGCGGCATCAAGACGGTGCTGATCCCGGAGGAGAACGCCAAGGATCTGGCGGACATTCCGGACAGCGTGAAGAGCGCGATGGAGATCATCCCGGTGCGGGTGATCGACGAGGTGCTCAGCCGGGCGCTCGTCCGCCGTCCGGTGCCGATCGAGTGGGAGGAGGACGCCTCCCACCCGCCAGCCGCCGTCGCGGTCGACGAGGACGGCGCGGGAATGCGCGCGCACTGACGTCACCGGGCGCGCGACGCGTCGTCCGCCCGACGCCTCCAAACGACGCCCGCCGGTTCCCCGCGAATCGGCGGGCGTGGTCGTCTCTACCCCTGTCCCGAGCGGCGGGTTCGACCGATCGCGCCCTGTGCCGATGTGAGACATCGGCCGCGCCGCGGGCGCCGGCGCCGGTCCGGATCGTCCTGATCGGCCGACCGACGGCCGCGGAACGGGCGGAAACGGTCAAAACTGACGGAAAAACGCTCTTCCGTTCTTGCGCCTTCGCCGTTTTCGGGAAAGGGTGCGCCCCTCATTCGAGGGGCCCGCTTTCTCTTGGGCGAGTCTCGGCATGACTACGGAGGACGACATGAACAAATCCGATCTCATCACGGAAGTCGCGGAAACGTCGGGCCTGACCAAGCTCGACGCCGCCAAGGCCGTCGACGCCACCTTCGACGCCGTCATCTCGGCCCTCAAGAAGGGCGACGAGGTCCGTCTCGTCGGTTTCGGCACCTTTGCGGTCGTGGATCGCGCCGCGGGCGTCGGCCGCAACCTGCGCACCGGCGAGACCATCAAGATTCCGGCGTCCAAGACGCCCAAGTTCAAGGCCGGCCAGGCCCTGAAGGACGCCGTCAACGGCTGATCCGCGTCGCGGGAGGGCGCCGCTCCAAGACCGGAGCGCGTCCGAACGCCTCACGCGCGGCCGCCGCCGTCGGCGACACGGGCCGGCCTCCGCGTCAGCGGGCGTCGGTTCGGGCGGTTAGCTCAGCTGGTAGAGCATCTCGTTTACACCGAGAGGGTCGGCGGTTCGAGCCCGTCACCGCCCACCAGGCCGCCTGCGAAGCGGCGCGCCCCCGGGTCTCCCGGCTGCATTCATTTTTCAAAGGCCTCGGCTGCGCGGCGACGTCGCCCGCGGAACAAGTTTGCGCGCGCGCAAACGCGAACCCGGCGGCGCCAGGAACGCAAAGCCCCAGCGCAGTCCGTGTCGTCGTGAGCCCGCCACGCCGCCTCCCGCGTCGTCGGCGGGACCCGTCCGCGCGCGCGGCGCGGAGCTTAAGGCGGGATCGGAGTCCCTGTGGATCGCGGCGGCGCCTGCGCTTGACAGTGCAGGCGGGCTCCCGTACCAACCGCGCACTTCGACGGAGCGTTCGCCCCGTTTGGGGGTGTAGCTCAGTCGGTTAGAGCGCCGGCCTGTCACGCCGGAGGCCGCGGGTTCGAGTCCCGTCACTCCCGCCATCATTCTCTTGAGGTTGGACAGAACCTCAAGACGCCGGTTGATGCGTATCCCGGCCCGCGATTGCAGCTTTCCCGCAGACGTCGCCGTTCCGCGGCTTCCGACAAGACCTTCGTCGTCGGCGACCAGGCGACCTGGCGCGAGCACGTCAAGCCGGGCGCCCCGATCGCGCCGGAGCCGGTCGTGACGGACGTCTCCGCGACCGCCGCCCAGACGAACGCAGGCGGGCGCAGGGCGGATGGGAAGGCTCCTGCGTGCTTCGAGACGGCCCTTCGGGCCTCCTCAGCATGAGGGGGACTGAGGATGCCGTCGACGATGTCCGGCAGACGCCGGAGCCGAAACCTCCTCCTGCTGAGGACCATCGCGGGAAGCGATGCGTCTCGAAGCGCGCACGACGCAACTACGCGGCGCGCCGCAGAGATTTGTCCGCTCCGCCGGAGCCTCCGTCCCGTCAAGGGTCGCCCCGGCGGCGCGGCGATCGGTCTTGCGCGCGTCTACGGCCGCATGAAGGTCTGAGCCTCGTCGGGCGTCACCTTGCCGTCCTTGTTCGCGTCCACCGCGTCGAAGACGCGTTTGTGGACGGCCGTAACCTCCTCAAAGGACAGCGCCCGGTCGCCATCGGCGTCGGCGATGGCGAACATGATCTTCATCATATGGCCGCGCCCCCCCATCATTGGCGTCGCGCCCATCATTCCCCGACCCATCATGCCGCGGCCCATCATGCCCCGGCCCATCATTCCCGGCGGCGTCATGGGGGCTTGAGCGCATGGCGCGCTTTGATCCTGTCCCGCGGCGTCCCCGGGCCCGGGCCCGGCCGGTTGGGCGCTGGCCGCAGCCGTGACGCCGAAGGCGAGGATGGCGGCGAGCGCCGCCACGCGCGTCGGTGCGGTGAACTTCATGATGTCGCTCCCGAGCGCCAATGGACTCTGCGGCTCCACGGAAATGCGCTCAGCTCTTTCCGTCGCGTCGCGACCGCGGATCGCGGCCGAAGCGCAGTGTCCGCCGAAGGAGCGGCTTCGGGTTTGAGCCGGATCAAAGGGGGGCCGCCAGCGGCGTGCAGATGTCGATGCTGGGCGCCACGTCGCAGATGGGGCGAACCGGGAAATCGACCGGCTCTAAGCCCAGGGACCGTCATATGCCGCGGACGGCAGGAAGGTGGAGGCCGATTCAACCCGGTCGCTGGCGAGTGACCAAGGCTAACGTCAACTGAGGTGGTGCGAGCCGCCGGCGCGCCGCTGCCGGCGCTGGGGCGGCATGGGCCTCGGCCGCGAGATCGGCGGGCTCCCGGCGATGCGGTTGCGCGTTCAAGTCTTGGCGGGGATCCAGAGGAGCTGGCCGCGCCGCCATCGAAGGAACGGACCGATGCAGCCGCATGACGTCGCCAAGGAGGCGCATCTCATTCACCGGATCGGCTGGCTGCGGGCGGCCGTGCTCGGCGCCAATGACGGCATCGTTTCGACCGCGAGCCTGATCGTGGGCGTGGCGGCCGCGGCCGCCGGCCCGAAGGAGATCGCGATCGTCGGGTTCGCGGGGCTGGTGGCGGGCGCTATGTCGATGGCGGCGGGCGAATATGTCTCGGTCAGCTCGCAGTCCGACACCGAGACCGCCGATCTCGCCCGCGAGCGGCGCGAGCTGAAGGCCGATCCCGCGGGCGAATTGGCGGAGCTTGCGGCGATCTATGTCGAGCGCGGCCTGGATCCGGCCCTCGCGCGGCAGGTCGCCGAGCAACTGACCGCCAAGGACCCTCTCGCGGCGCATGCGCGCGACGAGCTCGGGCTCACCGACGCTCTTTCGGCGCGACCGTTTCAGGCGGCCTGGGCTTCGGCGGCGAGCTTCGCGACCGGCGCCGCGCTTCCTCTGGCGACGGCGCTCGCGGTGCCGGCGGGCGCCGTCGTGTGGATGACCTCGGCGGCGTCGCTGGCGTTTCTGGCGGCGCTCGGCGTGGCCGGGGCCAAAGCCGGCGGCGCGAGCCTGATCAAGGGCGCGGCCCGGGTGACGATCTGGGGCGCCGCCGCAATGGCGCTGACGGCGGCCGTCGGAGCGATGTTCGGCGCGAGAGTCTGAGCGCGCCTGGCGCGGGTTCAGCCAGCGGGCGTCGAACGCGTCCGACGGCGTGCTCGGGGACGCAGGGCAGGGCGCTTCTTTATATCGTCTTTATAAGTATTCGCTTCTCGCCCTCTCGAACCTTTACGCGGCTCCTGTCATCTCATCTTCCAGGATGGGCGGCGACACGCGTCGGCCCTTCGGCAAAGGCCGTTCAGCGCGAACTCGTCGTTCGCACGCGAACAAAAGACAAGAGGCGTCACATGCTGGAACCGCTCGTATTGCTTATCGGCGTCGGGTTCTTCGCCCTGTCGATTGGGTATTGCTTCATCTGCGAACGATTTTGAGGGCGCGACCATGACGTTCGACTATGCGCTCGCCGGCCTCGTGACCGTAGGGCTGAGCGTTTATCTGACATACGCCCTGCTGCGGCCCGAGCAGTTCTGACGGAAGATCCCAGATGACCATCAATGGCTGGATCCAGATCGCGATTTACTTCGCGATCCTCACGGCGCTCGTGCTGCCGCTCGGGCGCTACATGGCGAGGGTCTTCGAGGGCGAGCGGACCTTCCTCTCGCCCGTTCTCGGGCCGGTCGAAGCAGGGCTCTACAAGATCGCCGGCGTCAGCGAGAAAAAAGAGCAGACTTGGCTGACCTACACGGTCGCGATGCTTCTCTTCAATCTCTGCGGCTTCCTGCTGCTCTACGCCATCCTGCGATTTCAGGACAGTCTGCCCTGGAACCCCGCGGGCATGACGCCGATGTCGCCGGCGCTCGCCTTCAACACGGCGGTCAGCTTCGTCACCAACACCAATTGGCAGAACTACGGCGGCGAGAGCACGCTGAGCTATTTCAGCCAGATGGTCGGCCTGACCACCCAGAACTTCCTCTCGGCCGCGACCGGCGTCGCCCTGGTCCTGGCGCTGATCCGGGGCTTCGCCCGGCCGTCCATGCGCACCGTCGGCAATTTCTGGGTCGATCTGACCCGGACCACCCTCTACGTCCTGCTGCCGCTCTCGATCCTGCTCGCGCTCGCCCTGGTGTGGCAGGGCGTGCCGCAGAACATGGGACCTTACGTCGACGCGACGACGCTCGAGGGCGCGAGCCAGACGCTCAGCCAGGGGCCCGCGGCGTCGCAGATCGCGATCAAGCAGCTCGGCACCAATGGCGGCGGCTTCTGGAACGCAAACTCCGCGGTCCCTTACGAGAACCCGACGCCGCTCTCGAACCTTCTCGAGATGCTGTCGATCCTTCTGATTCCGGCGGCGCTGACGCTGACCTTCGGGCGGATGGTCCGGGACGAGCGCCAGGGCTGGGCGATCTACGCCGCGATGTCCGCGATCTTCCTGCTCGGCGTCGCGGTCTCCTACGGGGCGGAAGGCGCCGGCAACCCGCTGCTCCATGCCCTCGGCCTCGACGGCGGCTCGATGGAAGGCAAGGAGGTTCGCTTCGGGATCGCCAATTCCAGCCTCTGGTCTGTGGCGACCACGGCCGCCTCGAACGGCTCGGTCAACGCCATGCATGACAGCCTCACGCCGCTCGGCGGCATGGTTCCGCTGGTGCTGATGCAGCTCGGCGAGATCGTGTTCGGCGGCGCCGGCTCCGGGCTCTACGGCATGCTGCTCTACGTCGTCATCGCGGTGTTCGTCGCGGGGCTGATGGTCGGCCGCACGCCCGAATATCTCGGCAAGAAGATCGAGGCCCGCGAGGTCAAGTTCGCGCTGCTCGCGATCCTGGTCCTGCCGCTCGCCATCCTCGGCCTCATGGCGGTCGCCACCGTCGCGCCCTTCGGCCTGTCCTCGATCGCGAACGCCGGCCCGCACGGCTTTTCCGAGATCATGTACCTCTATTCGTCGAGCGTCGGGAACAACGGCTCGGCCTTCGGCGGCATGACCGGGAACACGCCCTGGTACAACGTCACCGGCGGCCTCGCGATGCTGATCGGGCGCTACTTCGTCATCATCCCCGCCATGGCGATCGCGGGCGCGCTGGCGGTCAAGAAGACCGTTCCCGCCTCCGCCGGCACCTTCCCCACGCATGGCGGACTGTTCGTCGGGCTGCTGGTCGGCGTGATCCTGATCGTCGGCGGCCTCACCTTCTTCCCCGCTCTCGCGCTCGGCCCCATCGTCGAGCATCTCGCCATGGCCGCGGGCCAGACCTTCTGACGACCCGGCCGGAGTCCAGACCCATGTCCAGATCCACCACCGCGAGCCTGTTCGCGCCCGAGATCGTCCGGCCGGCGATCGGCGCTTCCTTCCGGAAGCTCGATCCGCGGACGCTCGCGAAGAACCCCGTGATGTTCGTGGTCGAAATCGTCGCGCTGCTCACGACCGTGATCTTCGCGCGCGACCTCGTGGTCGGGGGGCACTCCCTCGGCTTCTCCTTCCAGATCATCCTGTGGCTGTGGTTCACGCTGCTGTTCGCCAATTTCGCCGAGGCCGTCGCGGAAGGGCGCGGCAAGGCGCAGGCCGACTCGCTGCGAAGGACCCGGTCGGAGATCGAAGCCAAGCGGCTCTCCGGCGACGGGACGAGCTACAACAGCGTGCCGGGAGCCAGCCTCAAGGTCGGCGACGTCGTTCTCGTCGAAGCGGGCGACGTCATCCCGTCCGACGGCGAGGTGATCGAGGGCATGGCCTCGGTCAACGAGGCCGCCATCACCGGCGAATCCGCGCCCGTCATCCGCGAGAGCGGCGGCGACCGTTCGGCCGTCACCGGCGGCACGCAGGTGCTGTCGGACTGGATCAAGGTGCGCATCACGGCCGCCGCCGGCTCGACCTTCCTCGACCGCATGATCTCGCTGGTCGAGGGCGCGGAGCGCCAGAAGACCCCGAACGAAATCGCGCTCACGATCCTGCTCGCGGGCATGACGCTGATCTTCGTGTTCGCGACCGCCTCGATCCCGAGCTTCGCCTCCTACGCCGGCGGCGAGATCGGCGTGATCGCGCTGGTCGCCCTGTTCGTCACGCTGATCCCGACCACGATCGGCGCCCTGCTGTCGGCGATCGGCATCGCGGGCATGGACCGGCTGGTGCGTTTCAACGTGCTCGCCATGTCCGGCCGTTCGGTCGAGGCCGCCGGAGACGTCGACACGCTGCTGCTCGACAAGACCGGCACCATCACCCTCGGCAACCGCCAGGCGGCCGAGATGATCCCGCTCTCGGGCGTCGCCGAGCGGGAGCTCGCCGACGCCGCCCAGATCGCCTCGCTCGCGGACGAGACGCCGGAGGGCCGCTCGATCGTGGTCCTGGCCAAGGAGAAGTATGGCATCCGGGAGCGCGACATGGCGGCCCTCAAGGCGACCTTCGTGCCGTTCACCGCCCAGACCCGCATGAGCGGCGTCGACATGGAGGGGTCGTCGGTTCGCAAGGGCGCGGTCGACTCGATGCTGGCTTTTGTCGGGGCCGGGTCCGCGAACGCCGCCGCCGGGACGGAGATCCGCGCGATCGCCGAGCGGGTCGGCAAGGCCGGCGGCACGCCGCTCGCCGTCGCCCGCGACGGCCGCCTGCTCGGCGTGGTCCACCTCAAGGACATCGTCAAAGGCGGCATTCGCGAGCGCTTCGCGGAGCTGCGCCGCATGGGCATCCGGACCGTCATGATCACGGGCGACAACCCGATGACGGCGGCCGCGATCGCAGCCGAAGCCGGCGTCGACGATTTCCTCGCCGAAGCCACGCCCGAGGACAAGCTCAAGCTGATCCGCGACGAGCAGGCCAAGGGCAAGCTGGTCGCGATGTGCGGCGACGGCACCAACGACGCGCCGGCCCTCGCCCAGGCCGACGTCGGCGTCGCCATGAACACCGGCACGGTGGCGGCCCGCGAGGCCGGCAACATGGTGGACCTCGACTCCGACCCCACGAAGCTCATCGAGATCGTCGAGATCGGCAAGCAGCTGCTGATGACCCGCGGATCGCTCACGACCTTCTCGATCGCGAACGACGTCGCCAAATATTTCGCGATCATCCCGGCGATGTTCGCGGCGATCTATCCCCAGCTCGGCGCGCTCAACGTCATGGGGCTGAGCACGCCGCAAAGCGCGATCCTGTCGGCCATCATCTTCAACGCCTTGATCATCGTGGCGCTGATCCCGCTCGCGCTGAAAGGCGTGAAGTACCGCGCGATCGGCGCCGGCGCCCTGCTGCGGCGGAACCTGCTGGTCTACGGCCTCGGCGGGATGATCATCCCCTTCATCGGCATCAAGGCGGTCGACGTCGTCATCACCGCCATCGGCCTCGCTTAAAGGAGCGCGCCATGTTGCAGCATATCCGCCCAGCCCTGGTCCTCCTCGCCGCCTTCACCCTTCTCACGGGCGTCGCCTATCCCTTGGCGATGACCGGCGTCGCGCAGATCGTCTTCCCCGTTCAGGCGAACGGGAGCCTCGTCCTGCGCGACGGCAAGGTGATTGGGTCGTCGGTGATGGGACAGGCCTTCGCCAGCGAGCGCTATTTCCAGAGCCGCCCGTCGGCGACGCTTGCGCCGGACCCGAACGACTCCTCGAAGACCGTCCCTGCACCCTACAACGCCGCGAATTCCGGCGGCTCCAATCTTGGCCCCACCAGCAAGGCGCTGATCGAGCGCGTGAAAGCCGACGTCGAGGCCCGCAAGGCGGAGAACCCGACCATGCCGGTCCCGGCCGATCTGGTCACGACATCGGGCTCGGGGCTCGATCCCGACCTGTCGCCGGCGGCGGCCCTGTTCCAGGTTCCGCGGGTGGCGGCGGCGCGCAAGCTGCCGGAGGATCAGGTCCGGAAGCTCGTCGAGGCGCAGATCGTCGACCGCACGCTCGGCGTCCTCGGGGAGCCGCGCGTCAATCTGCTCGCGCTCAACACGGCGCTCGACGGCGCGAGCGGGCGGTAGCGTCGCCGCCGACTTGCCTTTGACCCCATGCAGGCCGTTCACTCGCGCATGCCCGACAACCGACGCGAAGGCGACAAGCGACCGTCTCCGGAAGCGCTCCTTCAGGCCGCGAAGCGCGAGCAGCCCGGGCACCTGAAGATCTTCCTGGGCGCCGCCCCCGGCGTGGGCAAGACCTACGAGATGCTGTCCGAAGCGCGGGCCGAGCGCGAGGCCGGCCGACGGGTCGTCGTCGGAATCGTCGAGACCCATGGCCGCAAGGAAACGGAGGCGCTCGCGCAGGGGTTCGAGGTCGTGCCCCGCAAGCAGGTCCCCTACAAGGGCCGAACCATTGAGGAGATGGACCTCGACGCCCTGATCGCCAGCCGACCCGAACTCGCGCTCGTCGACGAACTCGCGCACTCCAACGCGCCGGGCAGCCGCCATCCGAAGCGCTATCTCGACGTCGAGGAGCTGTTGAGCCTCGGCGTCGACGTCTGGACGACGATCAACATCCAGCACATCGAGAGCCTGAACGACATCGTCGCCCGGATCACGCGGGTGCGCGTGCAAGAGACCGTGCCGGATTCGATCATCGACCGCGCGGACGACGTCGAGGTCGTGGACATCACGGCGGACGACCTGATCCGCCGGCTAAAGGACGGCAAGATCTATCTGCCCGAGACGGCCGAGCGCGCGACCGCGAACTATTTCTCCTCCGGTAATCTGACGGCGCTGCGCGAGCTTGCGCTGCGCCGGACCGCCCAGCGCGTCGACGCCCAGCTCCTCAGTCATATGCAGGCGAACGCCATCGCCGGCCCGTGGGCCGCCGGCGAACGCGTGATGGTGTGTCTGGGCGAGCGCGCGCAGGTCGCCGGACTGGTGCGCTCGGCGAAGCGCGCCGCGGACCGGCTGCACGCTCCGTGGATCGCGCTCCATCTCGAGACGCCGCGCACGAGCCAGGCCTCGGAGGAGGCGCGCGACCGCGTCGCCGAAGCGCTGCGGCTCGCCGAGCGGCTGGGCGGCGAGCCCGTGACCCTGCCGAGCGACGGGCGGCGGCTCGCGGACGACATTCTCGACCTCGCCCGCGAGCGCAACGTCACCCACATCGTCGTCGGAAAGACCCGACGCTCGCGCTGGTTCGAGATCTGGAACGGATCGGTCGTCCGGGACCTGATTGCGCACGCCGGCGCCATCGACGTCCATGTCCTGTCCGAAGAGGGGCCCTCGGCCTCGTCCACGAAATCCGCGCCTGCGCCGCGGGCGACGGTCGCGCCCGCGTCGATCCTCGTCGCGCTGACGGCCGTGGCCGCCGCGCTCGGCGTGGGCAAGCTGCTTCAGCCCGTGATCGGGATCGAGGCGATCGACCTCGTGTTCCTGACGGCCGTCGTCGGCGTCGCGATGCGCTACGGCCTGTGGCCGTCGCTCGCGGCGGTGCTGGCCGCCTCGCTCTGCTACAACTTCTTCTTCCTGCCGCCGACCTACACCTTCACGATCGCCGACCCGACCAACGTCGCGTCGCTCGCTTTCTTCGTCATCGTGACGCTGCTGGTCTCGAACCTCACCGCCCGGGTGCGGGCGCAGGCCGTGACCGCCCGCAACCGCGCGCGGACGACCGAGGCGCTCTACAGCTTCAGCCGCAAGCTCGCCGGCGTCGTCGTGCTCGACGACGTGCTGTGGGCGACGGCGTTCCAGATCGCCTCGATGCTCGACGTCCGGGTCGTGCTGCTGCTGCCCGCCGATCGCGGAACGAGGACGCTCGAGGTGCGGGCCGGCTATCCGCCGGAGGACAGGCTCGACGCAGCCGACCTCGCCGCCGCCAAATGGACCTATGAGAACGATCGTCCGGCGGGCCGCGGCGCCGACACGCTGCCGGGCGCCAAGCGGCTGTTCCTGCCGATCCGCACCGGCCGCGGCGCCGTCGGCGTGGTCGGACTGGACTGCGACCGGCCGGGTCCCCTGCTGACGCCCGAACAGCGTCGCCTCGTCGACGCGCTGACCGACCAGGCCGCCGTCGCAATCGAGCGCGTGAACCTCGTCGAAGACGTCGAAAGCGCGAAGCGCGCCGCCGAGACCGACCGCCTCCGTCAGGCGCTGCTGACGTCGATCTCGCATGATCTGCGGACGCCGCTCGCGTCCATCATGGGCGCGTCCACGACCCTTCGGGACTTCCGCTCGGCGCTCGACGAGCCGGCGCAGGCGGACCTCCTCGCCACGATCCAGGACGAATCCGAGCGGTTGAACCGCTTCATATCCAACCTGCTCGACATGACGAGGCTCGAATCGGGCGCGCTTACTCCGAATGTCGGCCCGCACGACGTCAGCGACATCGTGGGCGCGGTCCTGAAGCGGGCCGCGCGCGTGCTCGGGACGCGGCGGATCGAGGTGGCGCTCGCGCCAGACCTTCCCATGGTGAGCGTCGATCCCGTGCTGATGGACCAGGCGCTTTTCAATCTGCTCGACAACGCCGCCAAATACACGCCCGCGGACGCGACCGTCACGATCAAAGCGCGCGCGCGATCCGGCGAGGTTCTTGTGCAGGTGCTGGACAATGGGTCCGGGCTGCCCGCCGAGGAGCTGGAGCGCGTCTTCGACAAGTTCTTCCGGGTGACGAAGGCCGACCGGGTGCTCGCCGGGACAGGCCTCGGCCTCGCGATCGCCCGAGGGTTCGTCGAGGCGATGGGCGGCAGGCTGACCGCCGCCAACAGGCAGGACCGGAGCGGCGCGGTCTTCACGATCACGCTCGTCGCCGCCCCGCCGCGAAAGGACGACACGCCATGAGCGCGCCGGTCCGCATCTTGGTCGTGGACGACGAGCCTCCGATCCGCAAGCTTCTCCGGGCGGCGTTCGGGAGCCAGGGCTATGACGTGATCGAGGCCGCGACCGGCGCCGAAGCGCGGAGGCGGCTCGCCGAAAAGCCCGCGCCCGACCTCGTGATCCTCGACCTCGGCCTGCCCGACGTGCAGGGACACGAGCTGTTGCGCGAGTGGCGGGAGGCTGGGGATTCGACCCCCGTGATCGTGCTCTCGAGCCGCACGGACGAAGCCGGGATCGTGGCGGCCCTGGAGCTCGGCGCCGACGACTACGTGACGAAGCCGTTCAGCGCGGCGGAGCTGCTCGCGCGCATCAAGGTCGCGCTGCGCCACCGGCTTCAGGCTCAGGGCGAGCGCCCGGTCTTCCTGCTGGGCGACCTCTCGGTCGACCTCGTCAACCGGATCATCCGGCTGAAGGGCGAAGAGGTGAAGCTGACGCCGCGCGAATACGACATCCTGCGCGTGATGATCCAATATGCCGGACGCGCGCTGACCCACAGCTTCCTCATCCGCCAGGTGTGGGGCTCCGAGGTCGACGTGCAGAACCTCAGGGTCCACATTCGGCAGCTGCGCCAGAAGATCGAGACCGATCCCGACCAGCCGCGCTTCGTGCTGACCGAGACCGGCGTCGGCTACCGCCTCAAGGCGCCCGAGCGCTGAACCCTGGAGAGCGCGCGACGCGGCCTTCGCCGCTCGGTCCGCCCCGCGCAGGCCTCGCGAAGACGAGGGGCGAGGCTCCCGGAATCGGCCGTCTTCATGGCCTCGTGCGGCAAATTTGGAATTTCTCCGCTTCGCGGCTGGCGCGCCTTGCGCCTTTAGTTCCAGGCGGCTAAGCCACGCCTTGTGGCGGATCGATGCTGCGGCGCGGCAACGCGCTCGACGGCGTCGGCCACGATCCGACCGGCCACGGCGCGGAGACATGATGACCGATCTTCTCGCGGACTATCTGCCCCTGACGATCTTCCTCGCGGTCGCGCTGGCCATCGGCCTGGCGCTGCTCGCGTCGCCCTATCTCGTCGCTCACCGCAACCCCGATCCGGAGAAGCTGTCGGCCTATGAATGCGGCTTCAACGCCTTCGACGACGCGCGGATGAAGTTCGACGTCCGGTTCTATCTGGTCGCCATCCTGTTCATCATCTTCGACCTCGAAGTCGCGTTCCTGTTCCCCTGGGCGGTCGCCTTCAAGGAGGTCGGGCTGTTCGGATTCTGGTCCATGATGCTGTTCCTCGGCGTACTGACGATCGGGTTCGTCTACGAGTGGCGCAAAGGGGCGCTGGAATGGGATTGAACGCGCCGTCCGACACGCTGGTCGCGCCGGCTCCGAAGGGTCTCGTCGATCCCTCGGGCAAGCCGATCGGCCATGACGACCGCTTCTTCGGCGAGGTGAGCGCGGAGCTTGCCGACAAGGGCTTCCTCGTGACGTCCGCGGAGGATCTCGTCACCTGGGCGCGCACCGGCTCGCTGATGTGGATGACCTTCGGGCTCGCCTGCTGCGCGGTCGAGATGATGCAGGCCTCGATGCCGCGCTACGACGTCGAGCGCTTCGGCTTCGCGCCGCGCGCTTCGCCCCGCCAGTCCGACGTCATGATCGTCGCCGGCACGCTGACCAACAAGATGGCCCCCGCGCTCCGCAAGGTCTACGACCAGATGCCGGAGCCGCGCTACGTCATCTCGATGGGCTCCTGCGCCAATGGCGGCGGCTACTACCACTACTCCTACGCCGTGGTGCGCGGCTGCGACCGGGTGGTTCCGGTCGACATCTACGTGCCGGGCTGCCCCCCGACGGCCGAGGCGCTGCTCTACGGCATTCTGCTGCTGCAGAAGAAGATCCGCCGCACCGGCACGATCGAGCGGTGAGGGGCGCCATGGCTGAGCCCGACGACATGATCCTGCCGCTGCTGCGCGACATGACCGCGATGGTTGCGTCACGCGTCGCCGTTCTGCGTGCTTCGAGACGCCGGCCGGCGGCCGGCTCCTCAGCATGAGGAGCGGCGGAGCGATGGCCATCTCAACCCTCCTCATGCTGAGGAGCCCGCGGGACGCGGGCGTCTCGAAGCACGCAGTCGCCCTGACCCCGTCCGGAGGCGCTCATGTCGGTTGAAGCCCTCGACGCGCTCGCCGTCCATGTCGCGGAAGGCCTCGGCGCGAGGCTCGCCTCGGCCACGGTCGCCTTCGGCGAACTGACGCTGAAGGCGGAGGCCGCCGACATCGTCGCGGTCCTGACCTTTCTGCGCGACGATCCCGGTTGCCGCTTCGTCAACTTTATCGACGTCTGCGGGGTCGACTGGCCGGCGCGCGAGAAGCGCTTCGACGTGGTCTATCACCTGCTCTCGCCCTATCGGAACCATCGGGTCCGCGTGAAGGTCGAGGCCGACGACGTCGCGCCTGTGCCCTCCGTCACCGGCGTGTTCCCGGGCGCACTGTGGTTCGAGCGCGAGGCTTACGATCTCTATGGCGTGCTGTTCTCCGGCCACCCGGACCTGCGGCGCCTGCTGACCGACTACGGGTTCGACGGCCACCCGCTGCGCAAGGATTTTCCGACCACCGGCTTCGTCGAGGTGCGCTGGGACGACGAGGTCAAGCGCGTGGTCTACGAGCCGGTGCGGCTCGCCCAGGAATTCCGCAATTTCGACTTTCTCTCCCCGTGGGAGGGCACGGACTACGTGCTTCCGGGCGACGAGAAGGCGAAGCAGCCGCAGTGAGCGGAGCGATGGCGGGAGAGCGCGTGTCCGGACGGTGCCTTTGCGGCGCGGTGAGCTTCGCCGCCACGCTGAAGGACGGGTCCATGCATGTCTGCCATTGCGCGATGTGCCGGCGCTGGACCGGCGGCGTGCTGATGTATCTGTCGGTCGCGCCCGACAGCTTCTCGGTGACGAAGGGGGAGGCCGAATTGTCCGTCTATCGCTCCTCCGAGGCGGCCGAGCGCGGGTTCTGCAAGGCGTGCGGTTCGTCGCTGTTCTGGCGGCTGCATGACGGGAGTCAGATCGACGTCTCCGCGCAGTCGGTCGACGAGTCCTCGCGCTTCCCGTTCGAGAGCGAGATCTTCATCGACGACAAGCCCTCGAACTACGCCTTCGCCAATCCGACGAGAAAGCTCACGAGCGCCGAATCGGCGGCCCTGAACGCGGCCGGAGGCGGCGCGAATGGCTGAGCTCGGCGTGCGATCCGGCGGCTGCCTCTGCGGCGCGGCGCGTTTCACCGCGCGGCCGAAGCCCGAGATGGGCGTCTGCCACTGCGGCCAGTGCCGCAAATGGAGCGGCGGCGTCTTCATGGCGGTGCAGGTCGCCGGCCTGTCGGTGGAGAACCCGGAAGCGCTGTCCTATTACGTGTCGTCCGACTACGCGGAGCGCGGCTTCTGCCGGACCTGCGGGACGAGCCTGATCTGGCGCCTCCGGGATGGCTCGCAGGACTACGTCTCGCTGCCGGCGCTCGACGACCAGACGGGCCTCGTTTTCGACGAGCAGATCTTCATCGACGAGAAGCCCGCGATCTACGACTTCGCCAACACGACGAAAACCATGACCGGGGCCGAGTTCGCCGTGGCGTTCGGGCGGGAGGAGAGTTCGGGTGGCTGAAGCCGACATCCGCAACTTCACGATCAATTTCGGCCCGCAGCACCCTGCGGCGCATGGTGTTTTGCGTCTTGTGCTCGAGCTCGACGGCGAGGTCGTGGAGCGCGTCGACCCGCATATCGGGCTGCTCCACCGCGGCACCGAGAAGCTGATCGAGACCAAGACCTATCTGCAGGCGATGCCCTATTTCGACCGGCTCGACTACGTCGCGCCGATGAACCAGGAGCACGCCTTCTGCCTCGCGACGGAGCGGCTGCTCGGGATCGAGATCCCGATCCGCGCGCAGCTGATCCGCGTGCTCTATTGCGAGATCGGCCGCATCCTCTCCCACCTCCTCAACGTCACCACGCAGGCGATGGACTGCGGCGCGCTGACGCCGCCTCTGTGGGGCTTCGAGGAGCGCGAGAAACTCATGGTGTTCTATGAGCGCGCCTCGGGCTCGCGCATGCATGCGGCGTACTTCCGGCCGGGCGGCGTGCACCAGGACCTGCCGCCGCAGCTGATCGAGGACATCGACCATTGGTGCGACGGCTTCTTCATCGCGCTCGACGACATCGACAAGCTTCTGACCGAGAACCGCATCTTCAAGCAGCGCAATGTCGACATCGGCGTGGTGCCGCTCGACGAGGCCTTCGCCTGGGGCTTTTCGGGCGTGATGGTGCGCGGCTCGGGGGCAGCCTGGGACCTGCGCAAGTCGCAGCCCTATGAGTGCTACGCCGACATGGATTTCGACATTCCCGTCGGCAAGAACGGCGACAATTACGACCGCTACCTCATCCGCATGGAGGAGATGCGGCAGTCCGCCCGCATCATGCAGCAATGTTGCGCGAGGCTCAGGGTCGAGACGGGCCGCATCGCGACGCTGGACGGGAAGGTCGCGCCGCCGAAGCGCTCGGAGATGAAGCGCTCGATGGAAGGCCTCATCCATCACTTCAAGCTCTACACCGAGGGCTACCGGGTGCCCGAAGGCGAGGTCTACGCCGCGGTCGAGGCCCCCAAGGGCGAGTTCGGCGTCTATCTCGTCTCCGACGGCACGAACAAACCCTACCGCTGCAAGATCCGCGCGCCGGGCTTCGCGCATCTGCAAGCCATGGACCACCTCTGCCGCGGCTCCATGCTGGCGGACGTCTCCGCGATCCTCGGCTCGATCGACATCGTGTTCGGCGAGGTCGACCGATGAGGCGCGCCGATCAGCTTCCTGCGTGCTTCGAGACGCGCGTCTTCGACGCGCTCCTCAGCATGAGGAGCGCGGTGGATGGCAGGCTGAACCTTCCTCATGCTGAGGAGGCCCGCAGGGCCGTCTCGAAGCACGCAGGCCGCGTGTCCAAAATCGTCATCGCTCCGCTCCATGGCGGGCATGACGCCGAGGGTATGAACTGAGATGTCCGTCCGTCGCCTCGCAGCCGACCAGCCCGCCGACTTCGCCTTCACGCAGGACAACCTGCCGTGGGTGGAAGCGCAGATCGCGAAATATCCGGAGGGCCGGCAGGCCTCCGCCGTTATTCCGCTGCTGTGGAAGGCGCAGGAGCAGCATGGCGGCTGGCTGCCGGAGCCGGCGATCCGGCGCATCGCCGAGATGCTGGCGATGCCGACGATCCGCGTGATGGAGGTCGCGACCTTCTACACGATGTTCAACCTCGCCCCCGTCGGCGAGCACTTCGTCCAGCTCTGCGGCACCACCCCTTGCGCGCTGCGGGGCGCGAACGCGCTGAAGGACGTCTGCCGCAAGGTGATCGGCGACGAGCGCCATGTCACCGAAGACGGCAAGCTCTCCTGGCTCGAGGTCGAGTGCCTCGGCGCCTGCGCCAACGCGCCGATGGTCCAGATCAACTACGACTACTTCGAGGACCTCGATCCCGAGAGCTTCGAGGCGCTGCTCGGTAAGCTCCGGGCGGGCGAGGCCGTGACCCCGGGCTCGCAGACTGGGCGCTCCTGCTCCGCGCCCGCCGGCGGCGACACGACGCTGACCGACGAGACGCTCTATGACGGCTCCGTGGTCGGGGCCTGGAAGACGCGCTTCGAGGAGAAAGCCGCGCCGGGCGACGCGACGGAGGCCGACTCCGCGGGGCGTCCGGGCGAAAAAGGCCGCCCGGAAGCCAAGTCCGCGACGGGGAAGTCGGACGCCGAGGCGCGGCCGGACGGCGGCGCGGGCAAGCCCGACCGGCACAAGGGCGGGGCGGCCGCCGACTCGCCGACCGCGGGCCCGGCCGCCGCGAAGCCGGTCGATCCGGGCGTCGCGCCGACCGAGGCTCCCAAGCCCGGCAAGGAGGTCTGAGCGATGCTCGCCGATCGCGACCGCATCTTCACCAATCTCTACGGCCGCCGCGGCGCCGACCTCGATTCGTCGCGCAAGCGCGGAGCGTGGGACGAGACCAAATTCCTGCTCGACAAGGGCAAGGACTGGATCATCACGGAGATGAAGGCGTCCGGCCTGCGGGGCCGCGGCGGGGCGGGCTTCCCGACGGGGCTCAAATGGTCCTTCATGCCGAAGCCCCAGGAGGGCCGGCCGCATTATCTCGTGGTCAACGCCGACGAATCGGAGCCCGGCACCTGCAAGGACCGGGAGATCATGCGGAACGACCCGCATCTCCTGATCGAGGGCTGCCTGATCGCCTCCTTCGCGATGCACGCCCACGCCTGCTACATCTACATCCGCGGCGAGTACGTCCGGGAGCGCGAGGCGCTCGAGCGCGCCGTCGTCGAGGCCTATGAGGCGAAGCTCATCGGCAAGGACAACATCCACGGCTACCCGTTCGACCTCTACGTCCACCACGGCGCGGGCGCGTATATCTGCGGCGAGGAGACCGCGCTTCTCGAAAGCCTCGAGGGCAAGAAGGGCATGCCGCGGCTGAAGCCGCCATTCCCCGCGAATATGGGCCTCTACGGCGCGCCGACGACCGTGAACAACGTCGAGTCGATCGCCGTCGCCGGCGAGATCCTGCGGCGCGGCGCGGGCTGGTTCGCCGGGATCGGCAAGCCGAACAACGCCGGGACCAAGCTGTTTTCGATCTCCGGCCATGTCGAGCGCCCCTGCAACGTCGAGGAGGCGATGGGCATCGACTTCCGCGAGTTGGTCGAGAAGCATTGCGGCGGGATCCGCGGCGGCTGGGACAATCTCTACGCGGTGATCCCCGGCGGCTCCTCGGTGCCGGTCATCCCGGCCTCCCAGTGCCAGGAGCTGTCGATGGATTTCGACACGCTCAAGGGCCTCAAGACCGGCCTCGGCACCGCGGCCGTGATCGTGATGGACAAGTCGACCGACATCGTCCGCGCCATCGCCCGCATCTCGTATTTCTACAAGCACGAGAGCTGCGGCCAGTGCACCCCGTGCCGCGAGGGCACCGGCTGGATGTGGCGCGTGCTCGAACGCATGGCGGACGGCCGCGCGGAGAAGCGCGAGATCGACATGCTGCTCGAGGTCTCGACCCAGGTCGAGGGCCACACGATCTGCGCGCTCGGCGACGCCGCGGCATGGCCCGTGCAGGGCCTGATCCGGCACTACCGCCACGAGATCGAAAAGCGCATCGACGACTATTCGCGCAACTCGACGCCGGCGGACTATCCGGTCGCGGCCGTGGCGGCGGAGTAGGGGCGATGGCGGACGAACCCGACAACGTGATCCTGGTCTATCTGCGCCGCCTTGACGCCAAGATGGACCGAATCATCGACGACGCGGCCGATCTCAAGGTGCGCATGACCGACGTGGAGGAGAAGGTGGCGAAGGTCGATCTCGCGATTGCGGGCGTCAACCGCCGGCTCGACCGTGTCGAAAGCCGGCTGGACCGGATCGAGCGGCGTCTCGATCTTGTCGACTTGCCGCATTGAGGAGCCTCGGATGACCAAGCTCATCGTCGACGGCGCCGAGGTCGACGTCCCCGCCGACTACACCATCCTGCAGGCCTGCGAGGCCGCGGGCGCCGAGATCCCGCGCTTCTGCTACCATGAGCGACTGTCGATCGCCGGCAACTGCCGCATGTGTCTCGTCGAGGTGAAGGGCGGGCCGCCGAAGCCGGTCGCCTCCTGCGCCATGGGCGTGCGCGACCTGCGTCCCGGCCCGAACGGCGAGCCGCCGGTCGTGATGACCCGCTCGCCGATGGTCAAAAAGGCGCGCGAGGGGGTGATGGAGTTCCTGCTCATCAACCACCCGCTCGATTGCCCGATCTGCGACCAGGGCGGCGAGTGCGACCTGCAGGACCAGTCGATGGCCTATGGCGTCTCCGGGTCGCGCTTCCACGAGAACAAGCGGGCCGTCGAGGACAAATACATCGGCCCGCTCGTCAAGACGCAGATGAACCGCTGCATCCATTGCACGCGCTGCGTGAGGTTCGTGGCGGAAGTCGCCGGCTCGCCTGAGATCGGCGCGATCGGCCGCGGCGAAGACATGGAGATCACCACCTATCTCGAAAGCGCGATGTCGTCGGAGCTGCAGGGCAACGTGATCGACCTCTGCCCGGTCGGCGCGCTGACCTCGCGGCCCTACGCCTTCAAGGCGCGGCCGTGGGAATTGTCGAAGACCGAGTCGATCGACGTCATGGACGCGCTCGGCTCCGCCATCCGGGTCGACGCCCGCGGCCGCGAGGTCATGCGCATCCTGCCGCGGATGAACGACGAGGTGAACGAGGAGTGGATCTCCGACAAGACCCGCTTCGTCTGGGACGGACTGGGCGCCCAGCGTCTGGACAGGCCCTATATCCGCGAGAACGGCCGCCTGCGGCCGGCCTCCTGGCCGGAGGCCTTCGCCGCGATCGCGGCCCGGGTGAAGGCGGCGCCGCCTGAGAGGGTGGGCGCGATCGTCGGCGACCTCGCCGCGGCCGAAGAGATGTTCGCGCTGAAGGACCTGCTCGGCCGGCTGGGCGTCGCCAATCTCGACGCCCGCCAGGACGGCGCGGCCCTCGACCCCGCCGCGGGGCGCGCGAGCTATCTGTTCAACGCCACGATCGCCGGGATCGAGCAGGCCGACGCGATCCTGCTGATCGGGACCAATCCGCGCCACGAGGCGCCGGTGCTGAACGCCCGCATCCGCAAGCGCTGGCGCGCCGGCGCTCTCCGTGTCGGCCTCGTCGGCGAGCGCGCCGACCTCACCTACGGCGCCGAGCATATCGGCGCCGGAAGCGACAGCCTGACCGAACTGGTCGAGGGCAAGCACTCCTTCGCCAAAGTTCTGGCCGACGCCGAACGCCCGATGATCGTGCTCGGCGCCGGCGCGCTCGCGCGCCTCGACGGCGCGGCCGTGGTCGCCGCCGCGGCGAAGCTCGCGCAGGGCGTCGGCGCCTTCGGCGACGTCTGGAACGGCTTCTGCGTGCTGCACGCCGCAGCCTCGCGCGTCGGCGCGCTCGATCTCGGCCTGGTCCCGGGCGAGGGCGGCATGACGGCGGGAACGATGGCGGAGCCGGGCGCGCTCGACGTCGCCTTCCTGCTCGGGGCGGACGAAATCGACGTCGCGCCGGGCGCCTTCGTCGTCTATGTCGGCACGCATGGCGACCGGGGCGCGCATCGCGCCGACGTCATCCTGCCGGGCGCGGCCTACACCGAGAAGTCCGGCCTTTACGTCAACACCGAAGGCCGCGTGCAGATGGCGAACCGCGCGAGCTTCCCGCCCGGCGAAGCGCGCGAGGACTGGGCGATCCTGAGAGCCCTGTCGGAGGCGCTCGGCGCGCGGCTGCCTTACGACTCGCTCGCGCAGCTCCGTGCGGCGCTGTTTGCAGCCCATCCGCATTTCGCGGCGCTCGACGAAATCGCCCCCGGCTCCGCCGCCGATCTCGAGGCTCTGGCGGGGCAGGGCGGATCGCTCGCCGCCGCGCCGTTCCGGAACGCGGTCGCCGATTTCTACCTCACCAACCCGATCGCGCGCGCATCGGCCGTCATGGCCGAAATGAGCGCCCTGCGGCTCGGCATGCACGCGGAAGCGGCGGAGTGAGCGGGATGACCCTCCATCTCAATCAAGGACTCGTCATGGTCCGGCTTGACCGGACCATCCACGTTGGTCACGGAGCACGACGCTTGACGTGGGTCCTCCGGTCAAGCCGGAGGACGACGAGCTTTATCTTGGGCCGACCGGGCGCTCAGGGCGGGGAAGG
This sequence comes from Hansschlegelia sp. KR7-227, assembly GCF_049446035.1. Lineage (NCBI taxonomy): Bacteria > Pseudomonadati > Pseudomonadota > Alphaproteobacteria > Hyphomicrobiales > Methylopilaceae > Hansschlegelia > Hansschlegelia sp. KR7-227. The sequence goes on along the minus strand of NZ_JBMSEA010000001.1, from coordinate 1,406,065 downwards.
CTGATCCATGGACACCGTCCTCCACGTCCTTCTGATCCTGCTCCAGAGCGTCGCCCTGCTGGTCGGGCTGCTGGTGTTCATCGCCTACATCCTGCTCGCCGACCGCAAGGTCTGGGCGGCGGTTCAGCTGAGGCGCGGTCCCAACGTCGTGGGGCCGTTCGGGCTGCTGCAGTCCTTCGCCGACCTGCTGAAGTTCGTGCTGAAGGAGCCGGTGATCCCGTCGGGCGCGAACAAGGGCATCTTCCTGCTCGCGCCGCTCGTGATGTGCTTCCTCGCGCTCGGCGCCTGGGCGGTGATCCCGCTCGCCGACGGCTGGGCGATCGCCGACATCAATGTCGGCATCCTCTACGTGTTCGCGATCTCCTCGCTCGGCGTCTACGGCGTCATCATGGCCGGCTGGTCGTCGAACTCGAAATATCCCTTCATGAGCGCGCTGCGGGCGGCGGCGCAGATGGTGTCCTACGAGGTCTCGATCGGCTTCGTGATCATCACCGTTCTGCTCTGCGCCGGCTCGCTCAACCTTTCCGACATCGTGCGCGCGCAGGACACCGCCGCCGGCGTGTTCGGCTGGTACTGGCTGCCGCTGTTCCCGATGTTCGTGATCTTCTTCATCTCCGCGCTCGCTGAGACCAACCGGCCGCCCTTCGACCTGGTCGAGGCGGAGTCCGAGCTGGTCGCGGGCTTCATGACCGAATACGCCTCGACGCCGTATCTGCTGTTCATGCTGGGCGAGTACGTGGCGATCATGACCATGTGCGCGCTGACGACGATCCTGTTCCTCGGCGGCTGGCTGTCGCCGATCCCCTTCGTCCCCTTCACCTGGATCCCCGGCGTCTTCTGGTTCGTGGCCAAGATGAGCTTGGTGTTCTTCATGTTCGCCATGGTGAAGGCCTTCGTGCCGCGCTACCGCTACGACCAACTCATGCGGCTCGGCTGGAAGGTGTTCCTGCCGCTGTCGCTCGCGATGGTCGTGATCGTGGCCGGCGTGCTGCAGTTCACCGGCTGGGCGCCGGCGTGAGCCGGTGACGCCGGGCCTCCTCGGCGCGGCTCTCGGCGCCGTGGCCGGCGCGGGGCTCGGGCTGCTGGGCGCGCGGGCGCTCAACGCCGGTCTCGACCGGCAGATACGCATGGCGTCCCCGGAGGACGCCCGGAAGTTCACGACGGTCCGCCGGCTCGCCGGTCCGATCGTCATCGCGACGACGATCGTGGAGATCGCGGTCGTGTTCTATGTCGCGGCGGAAGTGCTGGCGGGCTGAGACGCCCGAGGAGATGAGGTTCGAGATGCGGCTCGACCAGGCTGCCAAGTCGCTGTTCCTGAAGGAGTTCGTGTCGGCGTTCTTTCTGTCGATGCGCTACTTCTTCCGGGAGAAGGCGACCATCAACTACCCCTATGAAAAGGGCGCGATCTCGCCGCGCTTCCGGGGGGAGCACGTCCTGCGCCGCTATCCCAACGGCGAGGAGCGCTGCATCGCCTGCAAGCTCTGCGAGGCGATCTGCCCCGCGCAGGCCATCACCATCGAAGCCGGCCCGCGCCGCAACGACGGCACGCGGCGCACCACGCGCTACGACATCGACATGGTGAAATGCATCTATTGCGGGTTCTGCCAGGAAGCGTGCCCCGTCGACGCCATCGTCGAGGGCCCGAATTTCGAATTCGCCACGGAGTCGCGCGAGGAGCTCTATTACGACAAGGAGCGTCTGCTCGCGAACGGCGACCGCTGGGAGCGCGAAGTGGCCCGCCGCATCGCCCTCGACGCGCCGTGGCGGTGATCGGGATGAAACGCAGCGGCGAAGGGTCTGCGTGCTTCGAGACGCCTCGGCTGACGCCGAGGCTCCTCAGCATGAGGACGGTTTTCGCTTCCCCTTCCTCAGTCGGTCCTCATGCTGAGGAGCCGGCCGAAGGACGGCGTCTCGAAGCACGCGCCTCGTTGCCGAGCGTCTCTTTACGCGCCGGCCCGCGCGCCGTACTCAGCCCCCGCCGCACCCTGCCGCGCACGGGATTCCGCGCATGACCCTGCCCGCTCTGTTCTTCTACCTCTTCGCGAGCGTGACGGTGGCCTCGGCCCTCATGGTCATCTCGTCGAAGAACCCCGTGCACTCCGTGCTCTTCCTGATCCTCGCCTTCGTGAACGCCGCGGGCCTGTTCGTGCTGATGGGCGCGGAGTTCCTGGCGATGATCCTGGTCGTGGTCTATGTCGGCGCGGTCGCCGTGCTGTTCATGTTCGTGACCATGATGCTCGACGTAGACTTCGCCGAGCTGCGCGACGGCTTCCTGCAATATCTGCCGGTCGGCGTGCTGGTCGGGCTGATCATGCTGATTGAGCTCGTCCTGGTGCTCGGCTCCTGGGGCGCCTCCGGCTCGATGCCGAAGACGGCCGCCACCGCGCCGATCCCGACCGACGTGAGCAACGCCGAGGCGCTCGGCCGCGTGCTCTACACCGAGCACGTGCTGCTGTTCCAGGCGGCGGGGCTCGTGCTGCTCACCGCCATGGTCGGCGCGATCGTGCTGACGCTGCGCGAGCGCCGCGCCGACGTGAAGCGCCAGGACGTGGCGGCCCAGGTCGCCCGCGACCCGAAGGCCGCCATCGAGGTCGTCAAGGCGCCCACGGGCCAGGGGATCGCAGGCTGATGGTCGGGCTCGAGCATTATCTCGTCGTCGCGGCGATCCTGTTCACGCTCGGCGTGTTCGGGATCTTCCTGAACCGCAAGAACGTCATCGTCATTCTGATGTCGATCGAGCTCATCCTGCTCGCGGTGAACATCAACTTCGTGGCGTTCTCGACGCATATGGGCGACCTGAAGGGTCAGGTCTTCGCCCTGTTCGTGCTGACGGTGGCGGCGGCCGAGGCCGCGATCGGGCTCGCGATCCTCGTCGTCTATTTCCGCAACCGCGGCACCATCGCGGTCACGGACATCAATCGAATGAAGGGCTGAGCGGTGGTCGGGGCGGACGCTTTGCATCGGCGAGCTGCGTGCTTCGAGACGCATGCCTATGGCATGCTCCTCAGCATGAGGATCGTGGAGGATGGCAGGCTGGGGCCTCCTCATGCTGAGGAGGCGACCGAGGGTCGCCGTCTCGAAGCACGCGAAGCCGCGGTCCCGAGCCGCTTCCAGCGGTCAATTCGGCGGGCGTTCTGATGTACTACCTGATCGTCTTCCTGCCGCTCGTCGGCGCGCTGATCGCTGGCGCGATCGCGCTCGCCGGCGCCCGCGGCCGCGAGCCCGGCGCCGTCGGCCCGGTCGACGCCTTCCACGACGCGCACGGCCACGGCGCGCATGGGCACGACCATCCCCATGGCGCGCATGCTCACGACGATCACGGGCATGACGACCACGGCCACGGCCCGGTCGAGCCCGCGGCCGCCGGTTCGGCGGCGGCGGAATACGTCACCACCGGCTTTCTCATCGTGGCGGCGCTGCTGTCCTGGGTCGCCTTCGTCGACGTCACGCTGAACGACGCCGACGCGCATGTGACGGTGATGCGCTGGATCTCGGCCGGCTCGCTCCATCTCGACTGGGCGTTCCGGATCGACACGCTGACCGCCGTGATGCTGGTCGTCGTGAACAGCGTCTCCGCGCTCGTCCACCTCTATTCCATGGGCTACATGCACGAGGATCCGCACCGCCCGCGGTTCTTCGGCTACCTCTCGCTGTTCACCTTCGCCATGCTGATGCTGGTGACGTCGGACAACCTCATCCAGATGTTCTTCGGCTGGGAGGGGGTCGGCCTCGCGAGCTATCTGCTGATCGGCTTCTGGTACCAGAAGCCCTCGGCGTGCGCTGCGGCGATCAAGGCCTTCGTGGTCAACCGCGTCGGCGATTTCGGCTTCCTGCTCGGCATCTTCGCGATCTTCGTCACCTTCGGCAGCGTGCAGTTCGAGACGATCTTCGCGGCCGCCCCCGGCGCCGCGGAGAAGACGATCCATTTCCTCGGCCACGACTGGCACGCGATGACCGTGATCGGCCTGCTGCTGTTCATGGGCGCGATGGGCAAGTCCGCGCAGCTCGGCCTGCACACCTGGCTGCCGGACGCGATGGAGGGGCCGACGCCGGTCTCCGCGCTGATCCACGCCGCGACCATGGTGACGGCGGGCGTGTTCCTGGTCGCGCGCATGTCGCCGATCTACGAGCACGCGCCCGACGCGCTCGCCGTCGTCACCCTCGTCGGCGGCGCGACCGCGATCTTCGCGGCGACCGTCGGCCTCGTGCAGAACGACATCAAGCGGGTGATCGCCTACTCCACCTGCTCGCAGCTCGGCTACATGTTCGTGGCGCTTGGGGTCGGCGCCTACGGCGTCGGGATCTTCCATCTGTTCACGCACGCCTTCTTCAAGGCGCTGCTGTTCCTTGGAAGCGGCTCCGTCATCCACGCGATGCATCACGAGCAGGACATGCGGAAGATGGGCGGCCTGCGCCGGCTGATCCCGCTGACCTACTGGATGATGGTGATCGGCACGCTGGCGCTGACCGGATTCCCGCTGACCGCCGGCTACTTCTCCAAGGACGCCGTGATCGAGGCGGCCTACGCCGCGCACACCGGCCCCGCGACCTTCGCGTTCCTGATGACGGTGCTCGCCGCCCTGCTGACCTCGTTCTATTCCTGGCGGCTGATCTTCATGACCTTCCACGGCGCGCCGCGGGCCTCGCTCGAGACCATGAGCCACGTCCATGAGAGCCCGAAGGTCATGCTCGTGCCGCTGCTGATCCTCGCGGTCGGCGCGCTGTTCGCGGGCCTCGTGTTCCACGGCGCCTTCATCGGCGAGGGCGAGCGCGAATTCTGGCGCGAGGCGATCTTCCGCTCCGAGCACAACGAGATCCTGCACCACATGCACGAGGTCCCGTTCTGGGTGGTGATCTCGCCCTTCGTGATGATGGTCGCCGGCTTCGCGATCGCGTGGCTGTTCTACATCCGCCGCCCGGACCTGCCGGTCCGGCTCGCGGCGCAGCAGGCGCTGATCTACGATTTCCTGCTCAACAAATGGTACTTCGACGAGCTCTACGACCTGATCTTCGTGCGGCCCGCCAAATGGATCGGCCGCTTCCTCTGGAAGACCGGCGACGGCCGCATCATCGACGGGCTCGGCCCCGACGGCATCTCCGCCCGCGTCGTCGACGTGACGAACCGCGTGGTGCGGCTGCAGACCGGCTACGTCTACCACTACGCCTTCGCCATGCTGATCGGCGTCGCCGCGATGTTCACCTGGTTCATGGTGCGGGGGATCTGAGGTGACCGACTGGCCGATCCTCTCGTTGCTGACCTTCCTGCCGCTGGTCGGCGTGTTCTTCCTGCTGATGATCCGCGGGACGGGCGAGGCGGCGCTGAAGAACATCCGTCACGTCGCGCTCTGGACGACGGTGATCGATTTCGTCGTCGCCTGCGTGCTGTGGGCGAAGTTCGACGCGGCCAATCCGGGCTTCCAGTTCGTGGAGCAGGCCGACTGGCTCGGCGGCGCGATCACCTACAAGATGGGCGTCGACGGGATCTCCACCCCGTTCGTCATCCTCACCGCCTTCCTGATGCCGTTCTGCATCCTCGCCTCGTGGCGCTCGATCACGGTGCGGGTGAAGGAGTACATGATCTGCTTCCTGGTGCTGGAGACGCTGATGATCGGCGTGTTCTCGGCGCTCGATCTCGTGCTGTTCTACCTGTTCTTCGAAGGCGGCCTGATCCCGATGTTCCTGATCATCGGGATCTGGGGCGGCAAGCGGCGGGTCTACGCCAGCTTCAAGTTCTTCCTCTACACGCTGCTCGGCTCGCTGCTGATGCTGGTCGGCATCCTCGCGATGTACGGCACCGCCGGCACCACCGACATCCAGGCGCTGCTGGCCTACAAGTTCCCGGCGGAGATGCAGACCTGGCTGTGGCTCGGCTTCTTCGCCTCCTTCGCGGTGAAGATGCCGATGTGGCCGGTCCACACCTGGCTCCCGGACGCCCATGTCGAGGCGCCGACCGCGGGCTCCGTCATCCTCGCCGGCATCCTGCTCAAGATGGGCGGCTACGGCTTCCTGCGCTTCTCGCTGCCGATGTTCCCGCTGGCGTCGGAGCAGTTCGCCCCGATGGTGTTCGCGCTCTCGGTCGTCGCGATCATCTACACCTCGCTGGTCGCGCTGATGCAGGAGGACATCAAGAAGCTCATCGCCTACTCCTCCGTCGCCCATATGGGCTTCGTGACGATGGGCATCTTCGCCATGAACCCCCAGGGGGTGCAGGGCGCGGTGTTCCAGATGGTCAGCCACGGCGTGGTGTCGGGCGCGCTGTTCCTCTGCGTCGGCGTGGTCTACGACCGCATGCACACCCGCGACATCGCGGCCTTCGGCGGGCTGGTGAACCGCATGCCGTGGTACGCGGCGGCCTTCATGGTGTTCACCATGGCGAATGTCGGCCTGCCCGGCACGTCCGGCTTCGTCGGCGAGTTCCTGACGCTGATGGGCGCTTTCCAGGCCAACAGCTGGGTCGCGCTGTTCGCCTGCACCGGCGTGATCCTGTCGGCCGGCTACGCGCTGTGGCTCTACCGCCGGGTGGTCTTCGGCGCCTTCGACAAGCCGGCGCTGGTCGGGATCGCCGACCTCAACCGCCGGGAGCTCGTGCTGCTCGTGCCGCTGGTGCTGCTCACCGTGCTGTTCGGCGTCTGGCCCGCCCCGGTGCTCGACATGTCCGCGGCCTCCGTCGACGGCGTCCTGTCCTCCGCCCAGGCCGCGATCGACGCGGCCGGCAAGACGGCGGAGGCGGCGAAGTGAGACGCATTCGTCTCGCGCCGGCGCCCTGCGTGCTTCGAGACGCCTCGGCTGTCGCCGAGGCTCCTCAGCATGAGGGGCGTGGGCGCTGTGGCATCCTCCGCGCTCCTCATGCTGAGGAGGCCCGCAGGGCCGTCTCGAAGCACGGCGCGCGTCGCTCCAAATACGGGTCCTGAACGACATGGACGCCTCTGCTCTTCCGCATTTCGCAGCCGCGTTGCCCGAGATCGTGCTCGCCGGCGGCGCGCTCGCGCTGATCCTGATCGGAGCGATCGCCGGGGATCGCGCGACCGGGCTCGTCAACGGACTCGCGCTGGCGCTGCTTGCGGTCGCGACCGTGCTGACGGTCGCGCTGCCGGTCGATACGCCGGCGGCCTTCGGCGGCTCCTTCACGGCCGACGCCTTCGCGCGCTTCATGAAGGCGCTCGCCTTCATCGCGGCCTTCGCGGCTCTCGCGCTGTCCTTCGACTACATGCGCCGCGAGAACTTCGCCCGCTTCGAATACGCCATCCTGGTGGTGCTCTCGACGCTCGGCATGGCGCTGATGATTTCGGCGTCGGATCTGATCGCGCTCTATCTCGGCCTCGAGCTGCAGTCGCTCGCGCTCTACGTCATCGCCGCGATCCACCGCGACGACGAGCGCTCGACGGAGGCCGGCCTCAAATATTTCGTCCTCGGCGCGCTGTCCTCAGGCATGCTGCTCTACGGCGCCTCGCTGGTCTACGGCACGACCGGCGCGGTCGGCTTCGCCGACATCGCGGCGGCGCTCCAGGGCGGAACCGGCGGCCTCGGCCTGACCTTCGGAATCGTGTTCCTGCTGTCGGGCTTCGCCTTCAAGATCTCGGCCGTGCCGTTCCACATGTGGACGCCCGACGTCTATGAGGGCGCGCCGACGCCGATCACGGCCTTCTTCGCGTCAGCCACCAAGGTCGCGGGCGTCGCGATGTTCGTGCGCGCCGTGACCGAGGCGTTTCCGGGCGTGACGACAGAGTGGCGGCAGGTGGTGGTGTTCGTCGCGATCGCCTCGATGGCGCTCGGCTCCTTCGCCGCCATCGGCCAGCGCAACCTCAAGCGCCTGATGGCCTACTCGTCGATCGGCCACATGGGCTACGTGCTGGTCGGGCTTGCGGCCGGCACGCCGGAAGGCGTGCGCGGCGTCGCGATCTACGTCGCGATCTACGTCGCCATGACGCTCGGCGCCTTCGCCTGCATCCTGTCGATGCGGATCGGAGACCGTTACGTCGAATCGATCGACGACCTGGCCGGCCTGTCGCGCACCAAGCCCGCCATGGCCTTCGTGCTGACGATGATCATCTTCTCGCTCGCAGGCATCCCGCCGCTCGCCGGCTTCTTCGCCAAGTTCTACGTGTTCTATGCGGCCGTGAACGCGGGCCTCATGTCGCTCGCGGTCGTGGGCTTCGTGCTGAGCGTCATCGGCGCGTTCTATTATCTGCGCATCGTGAAGATCATCTATTTCGATGAGCCGACGGTGGAGTTCGCGCCCATGACGCTGCCCGCCAAGGCCGTGCTCACCATCGCGGGCGGCTTCACGATCCTCTATTTTGTCTATCCCGCGCCGCTCACCGCCGCAGCCGCGTCGGCCGCCCAGTCGCTGTTCTGACCGGGATGGCTGATCCCGCGTTCCCGCCGCCGCATGCGCGCGCCGATCATGCGCAAGGCGCCGCGTGAGAAGGACGGCGGCATGAGCTTCACGCTTGGACCCGCCGCGCGCGAGTCGGGCCACGATCTCGTGGCTTACGACACCGTCGGCTCGACCAACGCCGAGGGCCTGAGCCTCGCGCGTGAGGGCAGGGGGCCGATCTGGGTGGTCGCCCGCGCGCAGACGGACGGGCGCGGGCGCCGCGGCCGGTCATGGTCGACCGAGCGCGGCAACCTCGCCGCAAGCTTCGCGGCCCAGATCGACGTGCCGGCGGCGACCGCCGCGACGCTTGGCTTCGTCGCAGGGCTCGCGCTCGAGGCGGCGCTGCGAAGCGTCGCAGCCTCGCTCGAGCCGCGGACCTCGCGGCCCGAACTCAAATGGCCGAACGACGTGGTCGTCGACGGGGCGAAACTCGCGGGGATCCTGCTCGAGGCCGACCAGCTTCCCGACGGGAGGCTCGCGATCGTGATCGGCCTCGGCGTCAACGTCGTCTCGGCGCCGGACGATCTGCCCTATCCCGCGACCTCGCTCCGCGCGCGCGGCGACCGGGCGACGGCGGAGGAGCTGTTCGAGGCGCTGACGGACACCTTCGTCACGTGGTACGACACCTGGGACGAAGGGCGCGGCCTCGCCGCCATCCGCAAGGCCTGGATGGCGCGGGCGGCGGGCCTGGGCTCCGAGGTCGTGGTCGATCTCGGCGCCCGGACGATCCGCGGACGATTCGAATCCATCGACGACAGGGGTCGGCTCGTGGTACGCGCGCCCACCGGCGTCGCGACCGCGGTCTCGGCGGGCGATGTTTATTTCGGGGCCCTTGGCGCCGACCGTTATTGAAAGTGATCATGGCGCAGGATCTGGTGTTCGTCCCCCTCGGCGGGGTGAGCGAAATCGGGATGAATCTCGGCCTCTACGGCTTCGGCGAAGGCCGCAAGCGGCGCTGGCTGATGGTCGATTGCGGCGTGCTGTTCGGCGATCCCGCCTGGACGCCCGGCATCGACATCATCATGCCCGACATTCGCTTCGCGCTCGCCGAGAAGGCCAATATCGAAGCGCTGGTGCTGACGCACGCGCATGAGGACCACTACGGGGCGGTGCTCGATCTGTGGCCGGCGATGCGCAAGCCGATCTACGCCACCCCGTTCGCGGCGGCGATGCTGGAGGCCAAGCGCGCCTCCGAGCGCGGCGCGCCGAAGCTCGACATCCGCGTGATTCCGCAAGGCGGCCGCTTCAAGGCCGGACCGTTCGACGTCGAGTTCGTGCCGGTCGCGCATTCGATTCCGGAATCGAACGCGCTCGCGATCCGCACAGCCGCCGGCCTCGTCGTCCACACCGGCGACTGGAAGATCGACCCCACCCCCGTGCTCGGACTGCCCACCGACGAGGCGCGCATGCGCGAGCTCGGCGAGGAGGGCGTCGCGGCGGTCATCGGCGATTCGACCAACGCGCTGCGCGAAGGCATCTCGCCGTCCGAGCTCGACGTCGCGGCGAGCCTCACCGAACTGATCCGCAGCGCCCCCGGCCGCGTGGCGGTGACGACCTTCGCCTCCAATGTCGGGCGTCTCAGGGCCGTCGCCGACGCCGCCCGGGCCGCCGACCGCCAGGTCGTGCTGATCGGCCGGGCGATGCTGCGGGCGACCGAGGTCGCGCGCGAGCTCGGCATGCTGGAAGGCGTGGGCGAGTTCCTGAGCCCGGACGCCTATGGCTATCTCCCGCGCGACAAGGTCGTCGCGATGATGACCGGCAGCCAGGGCGAGCCGCGGGCCGCGCTCGCCCGCGTCGCCTCCGGCGATCATCCCGAGGTGAAGCTCGCCAAGGGCGACCGCGTGATCTTCTCCTCGCGCACCATCCCGGGCAACGAGAAGGCGGTCGGCCGCATCATCAACGATCTGACCGCCGGCGGCGCCGAGGTGATCACCGACCGCACCCATTTCGTCCACGTCTCCGGCCATCCGCGCCGCGACGAGATCGCCATGCTCTACGGCTGGCTGAAGCCGAACCTCGTCGTGCCCGTGCATGGCGAGGAGCTCCACATGCACGAGCACGCGGCGTTCGCAACGTCGATCGGCGTGCCGAACGTGGCGCGGGTCAGCGATGGCCAGATGATCCGGGTCGCCGGCGGCCCGGCCGAGATCGTCGACGAGGTCCAGAGCGGCCGGATGCTGAAGGACGGCAAGGTGCTGGTCCCGATGAGCGACCAGACCATCGCGGAGCGCCGGCGCCTCGCCTTCGCCGGCGTGGTGACGGTCGCGCTCGCGATCGACGAGCGCGGCGAGGTCGCGACCGCGCCGGAAGTTCGCTACACCGGCCTGCCGCCGCGCGACGACGAGGGCACCCCGATGGCCGAAGTGCTCCGCGACACCGTGCTCGACTGCCTCGACGGGCTGGCTCGCGGCAAGCGCCGGGACCACGCGCTGGTCGCGACGGCGGTCGAGCGCGCGGTGCGCGGCGAACTCGGACTGGTCTGGGGCAAGAAGCCGGTCTGCCACGTCGCCGTGCTCGGCGTCTGAGCCGGCGCCGATCGGCGGAAAGTCTGACGCGGCGGACCGTTAACGCCGGCGCGCCGGCGGAATAGTCTGGCGTTGCGCGACATTGCGCGGATGTGCCGGCGCGTTGCGCCGTTATTGCGCGGCCGTTCCGCGCCCTTGCAGGAGCGTTTCACGATGATCGGCCGCCTCAACCACGTCGCCATCGCCGTGCCTGACCTTGCCGCCGCGACCGCCGTCTATCGCGACACTCTGGGCGCGACCGTGACGCCGGCGACCGAGCAGCCGGAGCACGGGGTCACCGTGGTGTTCATCGAGCTTCCCAACACCAAGATCGAACTGCTTGAGCCGCTTGGAGAAAAGTCGCCGATCCAAGCGTTCCTCGATCGCTCGCCGGCCGGGGGCATCCATCATGTCTGCTACGAGGTCGACGACATCCTGGCCGCCCGCGACCAGCTGAAATCGCAGGGCGCGCGGGTGCTCGGCGACGGCGAGCCCAAGATCGGCGCTCACGGCAAGCCGGTTCTGTTCCTGCATCCTAAAGATATGCTCGGCACCCTTGTGGAGCTCGAACAGGCTTGATCTTCTCCTGGATCAGTTGGGCGGCGGTCTACTTCGTGATCTGGTGGACGACGCTGTTCGCCGTTCTGCCGTTCGGCGCGCGAAGTCAGTTCGACGACGGCGTCATATCTCCGGGGACGGAGCCCGGAGCGCCGACGCGGGCGCGAATCGGGCGCCTGTTCTTGATCACGACGGCAGCGGCCACCGTCGTGTTCGCGCTGCTGTTCTGGATCCTGCGGCAGGACGTCTTCGGCCTGGACGACATCCCGTTCCTGCCGAGATTCGACCGGGTCGGCTGACGTCCTTCAGACCAGGGCAAGTCTTCGTCGGGGAGATCCCGACCGCGCGGACCGGCATGTCTTTCAGCCGGCGACGGGCTGCTTCGCTGCGGCGGGAGAGGCAGGGCGCAGGACAAAAAAAAGCAAGGCCGAAGCCTTGCTCATCTCAAGTTCGTCGTCGTCGTGCCCGATTTCGACCCAGACGCCGCGAGCGGTGCGGGACTTCGGCGTCAGGTCGGCGGCGTCGCTGCAAAGCGCGCCGCACGGACATCCTCCCAAGACTTGGGCCGGATTATCGCTGGCGAGGCAACTTCGCCGGCGGGCCCTTTCTTATGGAGCAGACCTTATCCAAGGTTTTTCAGCTTGTCATCTCTTTGTGCAGCCGGCGCCGAAAAAACGAGCGTAGGGAAATCCAGGCACCGGCGCGCGGGGCGAGCAGTCCGGGCGCCCTTGTGTTTTCACAGCTCATCGGCTTTCGTGCCGGCCTTCCCGAGAAGGGCCGGCCGCCCGCGGATTCGCCCGGAAACTCCAAGAGAACTCGATGCGCCTCAGCCGTTATTTCCTTCCGATTCTGCGCGAGGCGCCGAAAGAGGCCGAGATCGTCTCGCACCGTCTGATGCTGCGCGCCGGCATGATCCGGCAGGAGGCGGCCGGCATCTACGCCTGGCTGCCGCTCGGGCTGAAGGTGCTCAACAACATCTCGAAGATCATCCGCGAGGAGCAAGACCGCGCCGGCGCGATCGAGTTGATGATGCCGACCATCCAGCTCGCCGACCTCTGGCGCGAAAGCGGGCGCTACGACGCCTACGGCAAGGAGATGCTTCGCATCAAGGACCGGCATGATCGCGAGATGCTGTACGGCCCCACCAACGAGGAGATGATCACGGAGATCTTCCGCTCCGCGGTGCGTTCCTACAAAGACCTGCCCAAGAACCTCTATCACATACAGTGGAAGTTCCGGGACGAGGTGCGGCCGCGCTTCGGCGTCATGCGTTCGCGCGAGTTCCTGATGAAGGACGCCTATTCCTTCGATCTCGACGCCGAGGGCGCCCGCACATCCTACAACCGGATGTTCGTCGCCTATCTCCGCACCTTCGCGCGCCTCGGCCTCAAGGCCGTGCCAATGAAGGCCGACACCGGCCCGATCGGGGGCGATCTCAGCCATGAATTCATCATCCTCGCCAAGACCGGCGAGAGCGAAGTGTTCTGCCACAGCGACTATCTCGGCTTCGACACCCCGCCCGAGACGGTCGACTTCAACGACGCCGCGGGTCTGCAGGCGATCGTGGACCGCTGGACCAGCCTCTACGCCGCGACCGAGGAAATGCACGACGCCGCGGCCTTCGCCGAGACGCCCGAGGCCAAGCAGGTCTCGGCGCGAGGCATCGAGGTCGGTCACATCTTCTACTTCGGGACGAAATATTCTGAGCCCATGAAGGCCGTCGTCGCAGGCCCTGACGGCGCCATGGCCCCCGTCCACATGGGCTCCTATGGCATCGGGCCGTCGCGTCTCGTCGCCGCCGTGATTGAAGCCGGCCATGACGACGCCGGAATCATCTGGCCCGATGCGATCGCGCCGTTCCAGGTCGGGCTCGTGAATCTCAAGCCCGGCGACGCCGCGGTCGACGCGGCCTGCGACGACCTTTACGCCAAACTCAGGGGGCAGGGCGTCGACGTGCTGTATGACGACACCGACGAGCGGCCGGGCTCGAAATTCGCGACGATGGAGCTGATCGGCCTGCCCTGGCGGCTGGTCGTCGGGCCGAAAGGCCTCGCGGCGGGCACAGTTGAGCTCAAGCGCCGCTCCGGCGGCGCGGCCGAGGCGGTCTCCGCCGACGGCGCGCTCTCCGCGATCCTCGGCTGACCCGGTGGCGGCGATCGAGGACGCCGCCCCCGGCGGCACGCGACCCGGGGCCCGCTTCGAGTGGATGATCGCCGGGCGTTATCTGCGCGCCCGTCGCAAGGAAGGCTTCATCTCCGTGATCGCCGGGTTCTCGTTCCTCGGCATCATGCTCGGCGTCGCGACGCTGATCATCGTCATGGCGGTGATGAACGGCTTCCGGACCGAGTTGCTGAGCAAGATCCTCGGCATCAACGGCCATGTCGTGGTGCAGCCGCTTGACGGGCCGCTCACGGACTACGCCGCCGTCGCCGAGCGGATGTCGAAGGTCTCCGGCGTCAAGTTCGTCATTCCGCTGGTGGACGGCCAGGCGCTGGCGTCCTCGCCCGCCGCCGCGTCGGGCGTCCTCGTCCGCGGCCTGCGGGGCCAGGATCTGGGACGGCTGCAGCTCGTCTCCCGCACCATTCGCGAGGGCACGCTCGAGGGCTTCGACGACGGCGGCGGCGTGCTGATCGGAAAACGCCTCGCCGACCAGCTCGGCGTACACGCCGGCGACACCCTCTCGCTCGTCTCGCCGCGGGGCGCCGTCACGCCGATGGGCGTCACCCCGCGCATCAAGGGCTATCGGGTCGCGGCGGTGTTCGAGATCGGGATGTCGGAATACGACGCCGCCTTCGTGTTCCTGCCCTTCGAGGAGGCGCAGGCCTATTTCAACCGCGAGGGCGATGCGTCCGGCATTGAGGTCTATCTCGACGATCCGGACTCCCTCGACGTGGTCAAGCCCAAGCTGCTGGCGGCGGCCGAGCGCGGCGTCTATCTCGTCGACTGGCGCGAACGGAACAAGACGTTCTTCTCCGCGCTCGAGGTCGAGCGCAACGTGATGTTCCTTATCTTGACGCTGATCGTGCTGGTGGCGGCGCTGAACATCGTTTCCGGCCTCATCATGCTGGTGAAGGACAAGGGGCGCGACGTCGCGATCCTGAGAACCATGGGCGCGACGCGCGGCGCGATCATGCGCATCTTCCTCATCACCGGCGCGAGCATTGGCGTGGTCGGCACGCTCGCAGGCTTCGCGCTCGGCATGATCGTGTGCTGGAACGTGGAGGCGATCCGCGCGTTTCTGGCGTCGCTGACGGGGACCGAGCTGTTCTCGCCGGAAGTCTACTTCCTCAGCCGGTTGCCGGCGGATCCCTCCCTCCGCGAGACGGCGACGGTGGTCGGAATGGCTCTGCTCCTGTCGGTCGTGGCGACGCTCTATCCGTCGTGGCGAGCGGCCGCGCTCGATCCCGTCGAAGCGCTGCGTTACGAATGACCGACGACCTCTCCTTTGACGATCCTGCCGACGCCGGGGCCGCCGAACCGCAGGCCGCGCCGCTCCTCGTGCTCGACCGCGTGACGCGCGCCTATGTGCAAGGGGAGACCAGGATCGAGGTGCTCGCCGGCGCCTCGGCGACGATCGAATCCGGCGAGGTCGTGGCTCTGATCGCGCCCTCCGGGGCAGGCAAATCCACTTTGCTCCATGTCGCCGGCCTGCTGGAGCGACCGGACGGCGGCGAGGTGACGCTCGACGGAACGGCGACCTCTCATCTGTCCGACTCGGCCCGCACCGCGCTCCGTCGCAACCAGATCGGCTTCGTCTACCAATTCCACCATCTGCTGCCGGAGTTCTCCGCGCTGGAGAACGTGGTGCTGCCGCAGCTCATTCGCGGGCTCGGGGAGCGTGAGGCGCGCCGCCGCGCGGAGGAGTTGCTGACCTATCTCGGCCTCGGCGCGCGGCTGAAGCACAGGCCGGCCGAACTGTCCGGCGGCGAACAGCAGCGGGTCGCGATCGCCCGCGCGGTCGCAAACGCGCCGCGCCTGCTGCTCGCCGACGAGCCCACCGGCAATCTCGATCCCGACACAGCGAGCCATGTGTTCACGACCTTGACGGCGCTCGCCCGGGCGTCCGGTCTCTCAGCGATCGTCGCGACCCACAATCTCGATCTCGCCGCGACGCTCGACCGCCGGCTGACCTTGCGCGACGGCGGCCTCGTCGAGGCCTGACCGCCGGCCGGCCGACGAGGTTCCCCACCGCTGGACGGGCGTTTCGGGCCGGGCGCGGTCGGCGGCGGCGCGCCGGCTTGACACGCGGCGGCAAATCAGAACGAATATGGAACATAAAGTGTCCATAGGGGGTTCACATGCCGTCTCACATCTTTCGCGCCCTAGCGTTCGGGGTTCTTGAACTCGGGTCCGTCGCGGCCTTCGTCGGCGCTCTTGTGGTCTGGTCGGTCGCGCTGAGCGGCGCGTGAACGACGCTTTCCTGTGGAGAGCCGACGCGCGAGGTCCGGCGCCGCGTCCAGCCCTGTAGAAGGGGCGTAACGGTAGGGAAGGCGGGAATGGCCGATATGAGCGCGTTCAAGGCCGACCCGGGCTTCATCCACCTCAGCGTTCGCTCGTCCTACTCCCTGCTCGAGAGCGCGCTGACGGTCGCAAAGATTGCCGCGATCGCGAAGGCCGACCGCATGCCGGCGGTGGCGCTCACCGACGACAATCTGTTCGGCGCCCTGGAATTCTCCGAGAAGCTCTCCGCCGTCGGCGTCCAGCCGATCGTGGGCCTGACGCTCTCCGTGGATTTCGGCGACCGTGAGGAGCGTCTCGGCCGGCCCATGCGGGAAAGCCGCAAGCCGTCGCTTACGCTGCTCGCGTGCTCGGAGACCGGCTACCGCAACCTGATGGCGCTGAGCAGTCAGTCCTTCCTCGACGGCGATCAGGAGGAGGGGACGCATGTCCCGCTCGGGGCGCTGGTGGGGCGGATCGGGGGTCTGGTCGCGCTGACGGGGGGCCCGGACGGGCCGGTCGACCGCGCGCTGTCCGACGCGGCCGACGACATTGCGCACGCCCGCCTCGACCGCCTGAAGGACCTGTTCGGCGATTCCCTCTATGTCGAACTGCAACGCCACGGCCTCGCCGGCGAGAAGGCGGTGGAGGCGGCGATCGTCAGCCTCGCTTACGCCAACGGCCTGCCGCTCGTCGCGACCAACGGCGCGCGCTTCGCCGAACGCAGCGACCACGAGGCGCACGACGCTCTGATCTGCCTCGCGGACGGTCGCGTGCTCGGCGAGACCGAGCGGCGTCAGTTGTCGCCGGATCACTACCTGAAGTCGCGGGCCGAGATGGCGGCGCTGTTCGCCGACCTGCCGGAGGCGCTCGCCAGCACCGTCGAGATCGCGCGCCGCTCGGCCTATCGTCCGCGCACGGCCAAGCCGATCCTGCCTCGCTTCACCGCGGACCATGGCGGGGCCGCGGACGAGGCGGTCGAGCTCCGGCGGCAAGCGGAGGAGGGCCTCGTCGCCCGGCTCGCAGCCCATGGCGTCGCGCCGGGCCTGGACGAAGCGACCTATGTGGCGCGCCTCGCCTTCGAGCTCGACGTGATCGAGCGCATGAAATTCCCGGGCTACTTCCTGATCGTCGCCGACTTCATCAAATGGGCGAAGGGGCAGGGGATCCCCGTCGGGCCGGGCCGCGGATCGGGCGCGGGCTCGGTGGTCGCCTGGTCGCTCACGATCACCGACCTCGATCCGCTGCGCTTCGGCCTTCTCTTCGAGCGCTTCCTCAATCCCGAGCGCGTGTCGATGCCGGATTTCGACATCGATTTCTGCCAGGACCGCCGCGACGAGGTGATCCGCTACGTGCAGCGCCGCTACGGGCACGACCGCGTCGCCCAGATCATCACCTTCGGCACGCTGCAGGCGCGCGGCGTGATGCGCGACGTCGGGCGCGTGCTCGAAATGCCCTATGGGCAGGTCGACAAGCTGTGCAAGCTGGTGCCGCAGAACCCTGCGAACCCCGTCACGCTCCAGCAGGCGGTGACGGACGAGCCCAAGCTCGCGGAGGCGCGCGGCTCCGACCCGACGGTCGCGCGGATGCTCGACATCGCGCTCAAGCTCGAGGGGCTGTACCGCCACGCCTCGACCCACGCCGCCGGCATCGTGATCGGCGACCGGCCGCTGTCGGAGCTGGTGCCGCTCTACCGCGACCCGCGCTCGGACATGCCCGTCACCCAGTTCAACATGAAATGGGTCGAGCCGGCCGGTCTCGTGAAGTTCGATTTCCTCGGACTGAAGACGTTGACCACGCTGACCACGGCCGTCGAGCTGCTGAAACGGCGCGGCGTCGCGGTCGATCTCGAAAAGATCCCGATCGACGACGCGGCGACCTACGCCATGCTGTCGCGCGGCGAGACGGTCGGCGTGTTCCAGCTGGAAAGCGCCGGCATGCGCCGCGCCCTCGCCGACATGAAGCCGGACCGCTTCGAGGACATCATCGCCCTGGTCGCGCTCTACCGACCCGGCCCAATGGCGAACATTCCGGTCTACTGCGCGCGCAAGCACGGCCAGGAGCGGCCGGAATATCCCCACCCCAAGCTCGAGCCGATCCTGGGCGAGACCTTCGGCGTCATCATCTACCAGGAGCAGGTGATGCAGACCGCCCAGTCGCTCGCCGGCTATTCGCTCGGCGAGGCTGACCTGCTGCGGCGGGCGATGGGCAAGAAGATCCGCTCCGAGATGGACGCGCAACGGGACCGCTTCGTCTCAGGCTGCGTCGCGGGCGGGATCGGCAAGGGCGACGCGTCGACGATCTTCGACCTGCTGGCGAAGTTCGCTGACTACGGCTTCAACAAGAGCCACGCGGCGGCCTATGCGCTGGTCGCCTATCAGACCGCCTATCTCAAGGCGAACCATCCCGTCGAATTTCTCGCAGCGTCGATGACGCTCGAAATGGGTTCGACCGACAAGCTCGCCGAGTTCCGGCAGGAGGCGGTGCGTCTGAAGATCCCGGTCCGCCCCCCTTGCGTGAACCGTTCCGACATCCGGTTCGACGTGGAGGACGGCGCCATTCTCTATGCGCTCGCCGCGCTTAAGGGCGTCGGCGCGTCGGCTGTGGAAGGGCTCGTGAGGGAACGAAAGGCGCGCAGTTTCAAGAGCCTGCCGGATTTCGCCAGGCGCATCGACGCAAAGGCGCTGCCCAAACGCGCGCTTGAAAGCCTCGCCCAGGCAGGGGCGCTTGACGCGCTGGAGCCCGACCGCGCGCGCGCGCTCGCCAGCGTCGAGTCGATCATGGGGATCGCTGCGCGCACGCGCGACGACGCGGCGGTGGGGCAGAACGATTTCTTCGGCGGCGGAGACGAACCGGTTCGCGCCGTCGCGCACGAGCCATGGTCGGCCGGCGACAGGCTGAAGCGGGAGTATGAGGCGGTCGGCTTCTTTCTCTCCGGCCATCCGCTGGACGATTACGTCGCGACGCTCGCCAAGCTTCGCGTCCGCGGCTACGCCGAGTTCGCGGCCGCCGTGAAAGCGGGCGCCACGGCCGGTCGACTCGCCGCCACGGTCCTGACCCGGCAGGAGCGCAAGACCCGCACCGGCAACCGGATGGGCGTGGTCACCCTGTCCGATCCGTCCGGACACTACGAGGCCGTGATTTTTTCGGAAGGCCTCGCCAAATACCGCGATCTTCTGGAGCCGAACACGCCGGTCATCATCAACGCCAGCGCGGCGCTCGAGGGCGACGAGGTCCGGATCCGGATCGAGCATGTCGAGCCGCTCGACCGAGCGGCGGAGAAGGCGCAGCGCACGATGCGCATCTTCCTGCGCGCGCCCGATCCGCTCGACGCGGTGTCGCGGCGGCTGGAGGCGGGCGACGGCGAGGCCTTCGTGGTGATGCTGCTGGAAGGGGAGACCGAGGTCGAGATCAGGCTCCCGGGCAAGTATCGCGTGTCGCCGCAGATCGCCGGCGCGTTGAAGACCGTTCCCGGCGTCGTCCACGTCGACGCCGCCTAGGCGTCGAGCCTGGCGATGGATCTGAAATCTGCGGGCGCGAGGGCGATCGCGGTCTCCGCGGCTTGCTTTCGCTTGGGCTCTTCGCCTATAAGCCGCGCCATCCCACACGCGGGCTGACGGCGATAACCAAGCCGTTCCGGCGTCGGCTCGATCACCGAGCACCGGCGAACGTCCGCGGAGGTCCAACCGGAGAATTGCACTATGGCGCTTCCCGACTTCACCATGCGTCAGCTGCTCGAAGCTGGCGTTCACTTCGGCCATCAGGCCCACCGCTGGAACCCGAAGATGTCGCAGTACATCTTCGGCGCCCGCAACAACATCCACATCATCGATCTCGCCCAGACCGTGCCGATGCTGCACCGCGCTCTTCAGGCGGTTTCGGACGTCGTCGCCGGCGGCGGCCGCGTCCTGATCGTGGGCACCAAGCGCCAGGCGGCCGAGGTCGTGGCGGATTCGGCGCGCCGCTCCGCGCAGTATTTCGTGAACTCCCGCTGGCTTGGCGGCATGCTGACCAACTGGAAGACGATCTCCGGTTCGATCCAGCGCCTGCGCAAGCTCGAGGAGATGCTGTCGGGCGAGGCCGCGCACGGCTTCACCAAGAAGGAGCGCCTCACGCTGTCGCGCGAACGCGACAAGCTCGAGAAGACGCTTGGCGGAATCAAGGATATGGGCGGCCTGCCCAACCTGATCTTCGTGATCGACACCAACAAGGAGCAGATCGCGGTGATGGAGGCCAAGCGCCTCGGCATTCCCGTGGCCGCCATCCTCGACACCAATTCCGATCCGGACGGCATCACCTATCCGATCCCCGGCAATGACGACGCCGGCCGCGCGCTCGCCCTTTACGGCGACCTGATCGCGCGCGCCGCGATCGACGGCATCGGCCGCGGCCAGGGCGATCTCGGAGTGGACGTCGGCGCCCAGGAGGAGCCGGTGCTTGACGAGGTCGCCGCCGAGCCCGCCGTCGTCGAGGTCACGGAATTCGAAGCGCCCGTTGAGGCCTACGAACTGCTTGCCGCTCCCCGCGGCGCGCCGGACGACCTGTCGAAGCTCACTGGCGTCGGGCCGCAACTCGAGCAGAAGCTCAACGAGTACGGCATCTACCACTACTGGCAGATCGCCGCGATGAGCGCCGACGACGTCGCCAAGGCGGACGCCGAGATGAAACTGAACGGCCGCATCGGCCGCGAAGGCTGGGTCGCGCAGGCGCGCGAGCAGCTCGCGGGCGTCGCCGCCTGATCACCAGAGACCTCCGTAGCTCCCGCCGCACGCCTCCAGCGTCGCGGCGGGAAGCCGGACACCGCCGCATAACGATCCGTGCGGCGCGCATTTTGAGGATGAGATGGCCAACGTCACCGCAGCCATGGTCAAGGAGCTTCGCGAGAAGACCGCCGCCGGCATGATGGACTGCAAGAACGCGCTGAACGAGACGGGCGGCGACATCGAAGCCGCCGTCGACTGGCTGCGCAAGAAGGGTCTCGCCAAGGCCGCCAAGAAGGCCGGCCGCACGGCCGCCGAAGGTCTGGTGGCGCTCAGCGCCGAGGGCCAGAAGGGCGTCGCGGTCGAGGTCAATTCGGAGACCGATTTCGTCGCGCGCAACCCTGAATTCCAGGAGATGGCGTCCGCGATCGCCGGCGTCGCGCTGGGCGTCGGCGACGACGTCGCGACGATCGAGGCGGCCGCCTATCCCGGCGGCGGCACGGTCGCGGAGAAGATCCAGGCCACGATCGCCACGATCGGCGAGAACATGACGCTGCGCCGCGCGGCGCTCCAGGCGGTGTCGAACGGCGTCGTCGGCTCCTACGTCCACGGCCAGGTCGCGCCGGGCCTCGGCAAGATTGCCGTGCTCGTCGCGCTTGAGTCGGAGGGCAAGGCGGAGCCGCTGCTCGCGCTCGGCAAGCAGATCGCGATGCATGTCGCCGCGACCAACCCGCAGGGCCTCGACGCCGCGTCGATCGACCCCGCGATCGTGGCGCGTGAGCGCGACGTGCTGGCCGCGAAGGCGCGCGAGGGCGGCAAGCCGGAGAACGTCGTCGAGAAGATCGTCGAGAGCGGCGTGAAGACCTTCTACAAGGAGGCCACGCTGCTTGAGCAGGTCTTCGTGATGGACCCCGACGGCAAGAAGACCGTCGCTCAGGCGGTCAAGGCCGCGGAGGCCGAGGTCGGCGCGCCGATCAAGGTCACGGGCTTCGTGCGTCTCGCGCTCGGCGAGGGCGTCGAGAAGGACGAGACCGACTTCGCCGCCGAGGTCGCCGCCGCGGCCGGCCAGGGCTGAGTCCGACCATGCCCGACGCGATGACGACGCCGCTTTACCGCCGCGTGCTCGTCAAGGTGTCGGGCGAGGCCCTAATGGGGCCTCAGGGCTTCGGCCTTCACCAACCAACGGTCGACCGGATCGCGGCCGACCTCGCCGCCACCCACGCGCTTGGGATCGAGCTCGCCGTCGTCGTCGGCGGCGGCAACATCTTCCGCGGCGTGCAGGTGTCGAGCCAGGGCGTCGATCGCGCGACCGGCGACTATATGGGCATGCTGGCCACGGTGATGAACGCGCTCGCGCTCGCCGCGGCCATCATGCGCCAGGGCACGCAGGCCCGCGTGTTGTCCGCGCTCGACATGCCGGCGGTGGCCGAGACATACACGCGACCCCGCGCGCTCGCCCATCTCGATCGCGGGCGGATCGTGGTGTTCGCGGCCGGCACGGGCAATCCGTTTTTCACCACCGACACCGCCGCCGCGCTGCGCGCGGTCGAGACCGGTTGTGACGCGCTGCTGAAGGCCACCAACGTCGACGGCATCTACTCCGGCGACCCCAAAAAGGACCCTACGGCGACCCGCTACGAGCGGCTCAGCCATGACGAAGTCCTGCAGAAGGACCTCAAGGTGATGGACGCGGCGGCCTTCGCGCTTGCGCGCGAGAACGCGCTTCCGGTAATCGTCTTCTCCATTCACGAGCCCGGCTCGATCCCGGCGGTCGTCAGCGGCGGAGGACGCGCGACGGTCGTGTCGAGCTGACAGAGGCGGACACAACCGCCCCGCCTCCCGCCAGGACAAGGTTTCATGCCCGCCAGCCCGTTCGATCTCGACGACATCAAACGCCGCATGAACGGCGCGATCGCATCGCTCAAATCCGATCTCGCCGGTCTGCGCACCGGTCGCGCCTCGACCAACCTGCTCGATCCGGTCCACGTCACCGCCTATGGCGCGGAGATGCCGCTCAACCAGGTCGCCACGGTCAGCGTGCCGGAGGCGCGGATGCTGTCCGTACAGGTGTGGGACCGTTCCATGGTCGGCGCCGTGGAGAAGGCGATCCGCGAATCCAATCTTGGGCTGAACCCGATCACCGAGGGGCAGCTGCTGCGCATCCCGCTGCCCGAGCTGAACGCCGACCGGCGCAAGGAGCTCGTGAAGGTCGCGCACAAATACGCCGAGCAGCAGCGCGTGGCGGTCCGCCACGTCCGTCGCGACGGCCTCGACGTGCTCAAGAAGCAGGAAAAGGACGGCGATCTCGGCCAGGACGAGCATGACAAGCTGGCCGATCAGGTCCAGAAGGCGACCGACGCCGCCGTCGAGGAGATCGATCAGGCGCTCGCCGCTAAGGAAAAAGATATCCTTCAGGTGTGATAGGGTAGCCGGGCTCGACTCGGAGGCCGGCGCCCAGGCGTCGCGCGGGATCGGTCGAGATCGGCGCGGCTCGTTCCGCCGACCATCAGACGTCGATCGTCCGGCCGCCAAATCGGTCGGACGTGTCCGAGCACTCCTGTCAGGCCCCGCGCGATGCTGCCGAGGAACCTCAAGAGATGGACCGGAGGCGCCGCTGACAAGGCGCCCGCCCGCGACGGCCTCGCGCCGCGCCACGTCGCCATCATCATGGACGGAAACGGTCGCTGGGCGGCCGCGCGCGGTCTGCCGCGGGCCGAAGGCCATCGCCGCGGCGTGGAGGCGCTGCGCCGGGCGGTGAAGTCCGCGCACGAGCTTGGGGTCGAGCACCTCACGCTCTACAGCTTCTCCGCGGAAAACTGGTCTCGCCCGGCGGAGGAGGTCTCGGACCTCCTGAATCTGTTGCGGATGTTCATCCGGCGCGATCTGACCGAATTGCACCGCAGCGACGTGCGCATCCGGGTCATCGGCGAGCGCGACGGCCTGCCTCCGGACATCGTCAAGCATCTCGAAGAGGCCGAGAACCTTACGTCTCAGAACAGCGGTCTCACCCTGATCGTCGCTTTCAACTATGGCGGTCGGCAAGAGATCGTGGGTGCCGTCCGCCGCATCGCCGAGGCCGTGCGCGATGGCCGCCTCGACCCCGCCGCCATCGACGCCGCGGCCGTGGCCGCGCAGCTCGACACCGCCGAGATTCCCGATCCGGACCTCGTGATCCGCACGAGCGGCGAACAGCGCATTTCAAATTTCCTGCTTTGGCAGAGCGCTTATTCCGAATTTGTCTTCCTGCCGATCCACTGGCCGGATTTCGACCGCGAGGCCTTCGCCGCAGCGATAGCGAGCTTTCGGGCGCGCGAGCGGCGGTTCGGCGGCCGCGTAGCCCAGGCCGGCGAGTGACGGAGCTTCCACCGGCGCGGTCGAAGACGTCGGAGCTCGCCCGACGCGTCGCGTCCGCGATCGTCATGGTCGTCGGCGCCCTCGCCGCCGCGTGGGCAGGGGGTCTCGTCTTCGCGGCGTTCTGGACGCTGGCCGGCGTGGCCGTCGGGGTGGAATGGGCATGGCTCGCCGCCGCCGATCCCAAGGCCAGACGGTGGAGCGCTCGGATCGTCGCCGCGACGCTCGGCGTCGCTGGCGCGGGCCTGGGGATTGCGGGCTATCTTTCGATCGATCCGCTCGCCATCGCCGGCGTGCTCGTCCTCGGGGCGTTGGTCGTCTGGGTCGTCGCGCGGCCGGCCTCCGTTGCCGCCTGGGGCGTGCCTTACGGGGCGGCCGCCTTCGTCGGCGTCATCCTTCTGCGGCGCGATCCGGTCGACGGGCTGCTCGCCACCCTCTGGCTGTTCGCGGTGGTGTGGGCGACGGACATTCTGGCGTTCTTCGTCGGCCGCGCCGTGGGGGGGCCGAAGCTCGCGCCGCGGCTGTCGCCGAACAAGACATGGTCCGGGGCCATCGGCGGCGCAATCGCCGGCACGGCGGCCGGTTGCGGGGTGGCGTTCGCCGGCGGAGCGCAGAAGCTTTGGCCGGTCGCGGTCGTCGCCCTGGCCGCGGCGATCGCCGCCGAGATCGGCGACCTCTTCGAATCCGGAGCGAAGCGCGCGTTCGGCGCGAAGGATTCGAGCCAGCTCATCCCCGGCCATGGCGGCCTGATGGATCGCCTCGACGGCTTCCTCGTGGCGGCGACGCTCGCAGCGATCATCGGCGTGGCGCGCGGCGGCTTCGACGGAGCGGGGCAGGGGCTGTTGAGATGGTGACGCGGCCGCGGCGCAGCGTCACGGTCCTGGGGGCCACCGGGTCGGTCGGACGCGCGACGGTCGACCTGCTCGAACGCCATGCCGACTCCTTCGACGTCGAGGCTGTCGTCGGCGGGTCCAACGCTGCGGCGCTGGCCGATATTGCGGTCAGGCTCCGGGCGCGGCGGGCCGTGCTCGCGGACGCGGCTCGCGGCCCGGCGCTCGCCGCAGCCCTCGATGGATCCGGCGTCGCGTCCGCTGCGGGCGAACGCGCCGCTCTCGACGCGGCCTCCATCCCGGTCGACTGGACCATGGCCGCCATCTCCGGCGCCGCCGGCCTGGCGCCTACCATCGCCGCCGTGCGGCGAGGCGGAGCGATCGCGCTGGCGACCAAGGAATGCCTGGTCTGCGCCGGCGCCGCCTTCATGGCGGAAGTGGCGGCCAGCGGCGCCCTGCTGCTCCCGGTCGATTCCGAACACAACGCGCTCATGCAGGCCCTCGGCGGACAGAGCGTCGACGCGGTCGAGCGCATGACGCTGACCGCGTCCGGGGGCCCGTTTCGAGAGTGGAGCGCCGAGCGCATCGCGCGGGCCCGGCCTGAGGACGCCCTCCGGCATCCGACATGGTCGATGGGCGCGAAGATCACGATCGACTCGGCGACGCTGATGAACAAGGGCCTCGAACTGATCGAGGCCCACCACGTCTTCGCCTGTCCGGAGGAACGACTCGACGTGGTGGTGCATCCGCAATCCGTGATCCACGGATTGGTGACCTTCCGCGACGGGGCCGTGACGGCGGGCCTCGCAGCGCCGGACATGCGCGTCCCGATCGCCCACACGCTGGGATTCCCCGCGAGGCTTGCGACGCCCGCCGCCAGGATCGACCTCGCACGCATCGGTCAACTGACGTTCGAGACGCCGGATCTCGAGCGATTTCCCGCGTTGCGCCTCGCGCGGGAAGCGCTCAGCGACGGCGGCGCGGCGCCGACGGTGCTGAACGCCGCGAACGAAGTGGCGGTGCATCTCTTCCTTGCGCGCCGGATCGGCTTCTCCCACATCCCCTTCATCGTTCAAGAGACGATGGAGCGGGCGGCGGCGAGCGGATCGAACGCCGCGCCCACGACCATCGAGGATGCGCTAGCGCTTGACGCGCATGCACGGCGGCTCGCATCCGAATGCTTGCCAGAGGCCCAGTTCCGGGCGCAGTGATTAGTAGTGGCGCCTCGCATCTGGCGCGACGGTCGAGGGCTTGGAATGTCTTTCCTGAACGAAATGCTCGGCGCCGGCACGGCCACACTTGGTTACCTAATCCCGTTTCTCTTCGTGCTGACCCTCGTGATCTTTTTCCACGAGCTCGGTCACTTCCTCGTGGCGCGATGGACGGGCGTCAAGGTGCTGGCGTTCTCGCTGGGGTTTGGTCCCGAGCTTGTCGGATTCAACGATCGACGCGGCACTCGGTGGCGCATCGCGGCCATTCCGCTTGGCGGCTACGTTCGCTTCGCCGGCGACGACGACGGCGCGAGCACGCCCGACGTAGCGGCGCTCGATCGGATGAGCGCGGACGAGCGTAGGAGCAGCTTTTTCTTCGCTCCGCTGCCCAGCCGCGCGGCGATCGTGGCGGCTGGTCCAATCGCGAATTTCTTATTGGCCACGGTGATTTTCGCCGCGATCTTCATGTCGGCCGGACGGTCGGTCACCGACGCGGTCATCGACGAAGTGGAGGCTGGAAGCCCCGCCGCCGCGGCGGGCTTCGCGCCGGGCGACCGTGTGGTCAGCATCGACGGCGAGGCGATCGAATCCTTCGGGGACATGCAACGCGTCATAGAGACGGCAGCCGGCCGCACACTCAAGGTGCGGATCGATCGCGGCGGCGAATCCGTGGATCTGACCGCGACCCCGCAGGAGCGCGAGATCACCGACAATTTCGGCAACAAGATTCGCCTCGGGATGCTCGGGCTGAAGCGCACCACGAACGCCGAAAACGTGCGCCTCATCCGCTACGGACCGGTCGACGCGGTGGTCGCCGGCGCCCAGGAGACGTGGTTTCAGGCTTCGCGCACGCTCGCCTATCTCGGGCGCATGGTCGTCGGGCGCGAGTCCACCGACCAGCTCGGAGGGCCGATCCGGATAGCTAAGACCTCGGGCGATTTCGCAACGCTTGGCTTTGTCGCACTGCTTCATCTGGCCGCGATCCTGTCGGTCTCGATCGGCCTTTTGAACCTGATGCCCATACCCCTGCTCGATGGCGGGCATCTGCTTTTCTACGGGATCGAAGCCCTGCGAGGACGGCCGCTTGGCCCCCGGGCGCAGGAGATCGGCATGCGGATCGGGCTGGCGTTCGTGGTCATGTTGATGATTTTCGCGACATGGAACGACATCGTTCACCTTTCATCGCTAGGTTGAATTTCCAGGGGCGTGGCCCTGCCGCAACGGCAGGGCTGAAACGTCACGCGTGTCATGAGTAGCGAGTTTGCACGTGCGACAAAGTTCTATAGAAGCGGACGGGGTCGCTCCGCTGAGTTTCACCGCCAATGGCGAATGCGGGCGAACGGTAAACGGAACGGGGGTCCGTCAGCCCATGAAGCGTGTGGTTCGAGTTGTCGGGCGCCTTGCCCTGGCGTCGTCGGTCGCGGTCGCCGCGGTCACCGTCGGTGCCATCGGTGGGTTCCCCGGCGCCGGTGAGACGTTCGCTCAGAGCGGCGGCATCACGGTGCGGGGCAACAAGCGCGTCGACGCCGACACCGTCCGGTCCTATTTCACGGGCCGCGGCCCGCTGACGCAGGCCACCATCGACGAGGGCATTCGCGGCCTGTATTCGAGCGGCCTGTTTTCGGATGTGAAGGTGAGCCGCTCGGGCGGCGGCATCGTGGTCGTCGTGAGCGAGAACCAGGTCATCAACCGCGTCGCCTTCGAGGGCAACTCGAAGGTCAAGGACGCGGTGCTGTCGGCCGAGGTGCAGTCGAAGGCGCGTGGCCCGTTCAACCCCGCCCTCGTGCAGGCCGACGCCCAGCGCATCACGGAAATCTACCGCCGCTCCGGCCGCTATGAGGCGACCGTCGAGCCGAAGACGATCGCCCAGGACAATGGCCGCGTCGATCTGGTCTTCGAGATCAACGAGGGCGGCAAGACCAAGATCAATTCGATCAACTTCGAGGGCAACGAGGCGTTTTCGGACGGCCGCCTTCTCGACCAGATGACGACGACCGAGTCGAACTGGCTGAGCTGGCTGAAGACCTCCGACGTCTATGATCCGGACCGGATCAACGCCGACCTCGAGCTGCTGCGCAAGTTCTACCTGAACCATGGCTACGCCGACTTCCGGGTCGTCTCGGCCAACGCGGCCTTGGATAAGGCGACCAACGCCTTCACCCTCACCATCGCCGTCGAGGAAGGCCAGCCCTACAAGTTCGGGTCCGTCAACGTGGAGTCGAACGTCCCCGAGATCGACGCGGCGACGCTGAAGGGGAAGCTCGAGACCAGCGCTGGCTCGACCTACAGCGCGCAGGACGTCGACAAATCCGTCGAGGCCATGTCTCTCGAGCTCGCCTCGCGCGGCTACGCTTTCGCGCAGGTCCGTCCGCGCGGCGACCGCAACCTCTCCGACCAGTCGATCGGCATCACCTATGTCGTCGAGGAGGGCGCGCGGGTCTATGTCGAGCGCATCAACGTCCGCGGCAACACCCGCACGCGCGACTACGTCGTGCGCCGCGAGTTCGATATCGGCGAGGGCGACGCCTACAACCAGATCTTCGTCGACCGCGCGGAGCGGCGCCTGAAGGCGCTTGGCTTCTTCAAGAACGTCAAGATTTCGACCGAGCCCGGCTCGTCCCCCGACCGCGTGATCCTGAACGTCGACGTCGAGGATCAGCCCACTGGCGAATTCTCGGTGGCCGGCGGCTACTCGACCCAGGACGGCGTGATCGGCGAGGTCGCGCTCGGCGAGCGCAACTTCCTCGGCCGCGGCCAGTATGCGCGCGTCGCAGCCCAGTTCGGCCAGAACACCTCGGGCTTCGATTTCTCGTTCACCGAGCCCTACTTTCTCGGGCAGCGCGTTTCCGCCGGCTTCGACGCCTATGTCAAGCAGCGCGACGAGACGGACTATTCGTCCTACGAGCTCGACACCTATGGCGGCGGCATCCGGTTCGGCTTCCCGATCACCGACGACTTCACGATCGGCACGCGCTACCAGATCTACCAGCAGGACCTGAAGGTTCCGGGGCGCTACCAGCCATTCGTCCGGGCTAAGGATGAGACGACGCCCGACCCCGACGACACAACGCTCGTGCCGAATCCGGACCGAGCGTCGGTCGCCCTTCTCGAGGCCGAAGGCAAGACGCTGACGTCGCTTGGCGGCCTGTCCTTCATCTACAGCACGATCGACAACCCGCAGGACCCGACCAAAGGTCTCTACGCGGAGCTCAAGGGCGACGTGGCGGGTCTGGGCGGCGACACCCAGTATGTCCGCACGACCTTCGACAGCCGATACTACCACCCGATCTGGTCGGAGAACGTGATCGGCATGCTGCGCGCGCAGGCCGGGCATATCCAGGCCTGGGGCAAAGACGACCTGCGCGTGCTCGACCATTTCCCGGGCGGCCCGGATCTCGTGCGCGGCTTCGAGCCGCAGGGCTTCGGCCCGCGCGACGTCGGCAGCCCGCAGGAGGATCCGCTCGGCGGCACGACCTATTTCGGCGGTTCGGCGGAAGTCCAGTTCCCGATCTTCGGTCTCCCCAAGGAGATCGGTCTGAAGGGCGCGCTGTTCGCCGACGCGGGCACGGTGTTCAATTACGAGGGCATCAAGTCGCTCCGCTTCATCGATCCGGACGGCAACCAGCAGAAGCTCACGGTCGGCCTCGAAGACAGCAAGAAGATCCGCTCGTCGATCGGCGCGTCGCTGCTCTGGAGCTCGCCGCTTGGTCCGATCCGCTTCGACTTCGCCAAGGCGCTGTCGAAAGAGAAGTACGACGAGACGCAGATCTTCCGCTTCTCCGGCGGCACCCGTTTCTGACGTCCGGCTTTCGGACGCTCTAAAAATTTCGTAAAGGGGCGGCAGGGGCGATCCTGTCGCCCCTTTGCGTCCGCGGCTCGACGCCGCTTGCTGCGTCCCGGCTCACAGCCGCGAGGACCATGATCCAACCCCGATTTCTGCCGCAACCGAAGCCGCTCGACCTCGATCGCCTGCTCGCGCTGACGGGCGCGCGCGCGCTCGGGGCGGCGCCCGGGGGCTTCGCGATCGACGGTCTCGCCGCGATCGGTCGCGCCGGGCCGTCGGACCTCGTTCTGGTCGACGATGCGCGCGAATTGCGGGAGCTGACGCGCAGCCGCGCCGGCGCCTGCCTGCTCTCGCCCGAGACGGCCGAGAGGGCGGCTGAAGGGCGGCCCCTCCTTCTGGCCACGCTGGAGCCGGCGCGAGCCTTTGCGACGGTTGCGACCGCTCTCTATGCGCATCCCGCGCGGCCGCAGGCGATGTTCGGTCCCGGCGTCGCGGCGGGGGCGGTCGTCCATCCCAACGCGCGGCTCGAGACGGACGTCTCGGTCGATCCCGGCGCCGTGATCGGGCCGCGGGCGGAAATCGGCCAAGGGGCCATCATATGCGCGAACGCGGTCGTCGGCCCCGACGTCCGGATCGGCCGCCACAGTGTCGTGGGACCGTGCGCCTCGATCGCCAACGCCTTGATCGGGGATCGGGTGGTTGTGCATGCCGGCGCCCGGGTCGGAGGACGCGGGCCGGGCGCGCCGCGCCGCGTGCTGATCGGCCGGGTCATCCTGCAGGACGACGTCTCGATCGGCGCGAATTGCGTGATCGACGCCGGAGCGTTGCTCGATACGGTGATCGGGGAGGGCGCCCACATCGCCAATCTCGTCGCGATCGGCGCGGACGCCATGATCGGTCGGCGCTGCGTCGTCCTCGGATTGGGACTTGCAGGCGGCGAACGTATACCAGACTACGCCGTGACCACGGGCGCCGCGCCGACGCGGGAACGACTGGACGCGAAACGCATTGCGCTTGAACGCCGGCCTGAGAGCCGGGACGGCGCGCTGGAGGAGCCTGCGAGATGAACGACCACGTCGCCGTTCCGGACGCGCCGACGCCGACCACGCTCGGGACGGCCGACATCATGGCCATCATGGCGGCGCTGCCCCATCGTTACCCGTTCCTGCTGATCGATAAGGTCATCGAGATCGACGGCGACCGATCGGGCGTCGGCATCAAGAACGTCACGATCAACGAGCCGCATTTCCAGGGCCATTTCCCCGGGGCTCCGGTCATGCCCGGCGTCTTGATGATCGAAGGCATGGCGCAGACGGCGGGGGCGATCTGCGTTTCGTCGCGGACCGCGCCGGGCGCGCCGCGGGTCGTCTATTTCATGACGATCGACAACGCCAAGTTCCGCAAGCCCGTCGTGCCCGGCGACGTGGTCGAGTACCACATGACCCAGCTGAAGAAGCGCCGGAACATGTGGTGGTTCAAGGGCGAGGCGAAGGTCGCCGGGGTGCTGGTCTGCGAGGCGGAGATCTCCGCGATGATCGTCGACGCCTGAAGCGGCGCGGCGGCGCGCCGGTCGTCTCCCGGACGAAGAACGCACAAAAACGCCCGGACCTGGTCCGGGCGTTTTCGAATCAGGCGATCGACGGGACGGATGCGCTCAGCGGCGCTGGCTGATCGTGACGTATTCCCGGGGCGGAGCGCCGGTGTAGAGCTGACGCGGCCGGCCGATGCGCTGCGAGGGGTCCTCGAACATCTCCTTCCACTGCGCGATCCAGCCCACGGTGCGGGCGACGGCGAACAGCACGGTGAACATGGACACGGGAAAGCCCATCGCCTTCAGCGTGATGCCGGAATAGAAGTCGATGTTCGGATAGAGCTTCTTCTCGATGAAGTAGTCGTCCTGGAGCGCGATGCGCTCGAGCTCCATCGCCACGTCGAGCAGCGGGTCATCCTTGATGCCGAGCTCGCCCAGGACCTCGTGGCAGGTCTTCTGCATGATCTTGGCGCGCGGATCGTAGTTCTTGTAAACGCGGTGGCCGAAGCCCATCAGGCGGAACGGATCGTTCTTGTCCTTGGCCTTCGCGACGTATTTCTGGACGTTGTCCGGCGTGCCGATCTCGCCCAGCATCTTGAGCGCGGCTTCGTTGGCGCCGCCATGCGCCGGGCCCCAGAGGCAGGCGATGCCGGCCGCGATGCAGGCGAACGGGTTGGCGCCGGAGGAGCCGGCGAGGCGCACCGTCGAGGTCGAGGCGTTCTGCTCGTGGTCGGCGTGCAGGATGAAGATCCGGTCCATGGCGCGCGCCAGCACCGGGTTCACCTTGTACTCCTCGCACGGCACGGCGAAGCACATGTTCAGGAAGTTCGCCGAGAAATCGAGCGCGTTCTGAGGGTAGATGAAGGGCTGGCCGAGCGAGTACTTGAAGGCCATGGCGGCCAAAGTGGGCGTCTTCGCCACCATCCGGATCGAGGCGATCAGGCGCTGCTCGGGATCGTTGATGTCGGTCGAGTCGTGGTAGAACGCCGACAAAGCGCCCACCACGCCGCACATCACCGCCATCGGATGGGCGTCGCGACGGAAGCCGGAATAGAAGCGCGACATCTGTTCGTGCACCATGGTGTGGCGCGTGACCTGACGGTCGAACTCCGACTTCTGCGCCGCCGTCGGCAGGTCGCCGAAGAGCAAGAGATAGCAGGTCTCCAGAAAGTCGCCGTTCTCGGCGAGCTCGTCGATGGGATAGCCGCGGTAGAGCAGCACCCCTTCGTCGCCGTCGATATAGGTGATCTTCGATTCGCAGCTCGCGGTGGAGGTGAAGCCGGGGTCGTAGGTGAACAGGCCCGTCGCCTTATAAAGGCTCTGCACGTCGATCACGGAGGGGCCGATCGAGCCGTGGCGCATCGGCAGGTCGAGATCGACGCCATTCACCGAAAGCCGACCCGCTTCGGCCGGGGCGTCGTCCTTTTTCAGCGTGCTGCTCGTCGCGTTCATCGCCGATACCTTTCGCTGGACGGGCCGTGCTCCGACCTCCGGGGTCCGCGGGGCTAGCCATGGGGAACGGCGGAGCCGCGAGCCGGTTGGAGCCTGACTGCTGCAACTTTTGTTGCAGTGCGATTTAGCGCTGTCAAATGCCTTCGGCGAGGGGCCGCGCCATCAAGCCGCGCGGGAGGTCGCCGCCTGATCTCGGATGCGGCCGAGGCTTTCCTCGCGGCCGAGAGCTTCGAGCACGTCGAAGATGCCGGGGGAGGTCTTTCGGCCGGTCAGAGCAGCCCGCAGAGGCTGCGCGACCGCGCCGAGCTTGACGCTGGCCTCCTCCGCGACCTGCCGGACGACGGCTTCCGCATCCGCGGCGGTCCAGACCTCAAGCGCACCCAGCCGCGTCGCCAACGTGGCGAGAAGGCCGCGCGCGTCGGGCGTGAGCAGGTCCTGCGCGGCAGGCTCGACGGCGAGCGGTCGCTCGTCGAGCAGGAAGCGAGCACCGTCCAGCAGTTCGACCAGCGTTTTCGCGCGTTCCTTCAAGCCGGGAAGGGCGCGGGCGAGCGCGTCCCAGCGTCCGTTGGCGTCAAGTTTCGCGGCGGCCTCGGCGCCGCCGGGCAGATACGGCATCGCCTTCTTCAGCGCCGCCAGCAATTCATCGTCTGGAGTCGACCGGACATAGTGGCCGTTCAGGTTCTGGAGCTTGGCCTGGTCGAAACGGGCGGCGGAGCGTCCGACGTCGCCGATAGCGAACCACGCGATCGCCTGTTCGGTCGAGAAGATCTCGTCGTCGCCGTGGCTCCAGCCGAGCCTGGCGAGGTAGTTCCGAAGCGCCGCCGGCAGGAGCCCCATCTCGCGATAGGCCTCTACGCCGAGCGCGCCATGCCGCTTCGACAGCTTCGCTCCGTCCGGACCATGGATGAGCGGAATATGCGCCATCTTCGGCACGGACCAGCCAAGCGCCTCGTAGATCTGCGTCTGCCGCGCCGCGTTGGTGAGGTGGTCGACCCCGCGAACGATATGGGTGACGCCCATGTCGTGGTCATCGACGACGACGGCCAACATGTAGGTCGGGGTGCCGTCCGACCGCAGCAGGACGAGATCGTCCAGATCCTTGTTGGGAATGACGACGCGGCCCTGGACCAGGTCCTCGATCACCGTCTCGCCGGTCTGCGGCGCCTTGAGGCGGATGGCGGGCGCGCGGTCCGCGGGAGCGTCGGAGGCCGGGCGGTCGCGCCAGCGGCCGTCATAGCGCGGCGGGCGACCCTCGGCCTGGGCGGTCGCGCGCATTTCCTCGAGCTCTTGGGCCGACGCGTAGCACCGGTAGGCGCGGCCATCCCTCAGCATGGCGTCCACGGCCTCGCGATGGCGGTCGGCGCGGGCGAACTGGAACACCGGGTCGCCGTCCCAGTCGAGACCGAGCCAGGTGAGCCCGTCGAGAATGGCGGCGATCGCGGCGTCGGTCGACCGGGCCCGGTCGGTGTCCTCGATCCGGAGCAGCATCTTGCCGCCCTGGGACTTCGCGAACAGCCAGTTGAAGAGCGCCGTGCGCGCGCCGCCAATATGCAGAAAGCCGGTCGGCGACGGCGCGAAGCGGGTGACGACGGTTTCGGTCACGATGCGCGGGCCTTGAACGATGCGTGGATCCGCGGCGGCGGCGAACGCCTGTGCGCGACGGCGCGACCGTGTAGCATGGTCGCGCGACCGGGGGAAAGACGGGCATGGCGCGAGACACGCGGCGGGCTCAGGGACAGACGAGAACGGC
The DNA here is from genome assembly GCF_049446035.1 of Hansschlegelia sp. KR7-227. Classification (NCBI taxonomy): domain Bacteria; kingdom Pseudomonadati; phylum Pseudomonadota; class Alphaproteobacteria; order Hyphomicrobiales; family Methylopilaceae; genus Hansschlegelia; species Hansschlegelia sp. KR7-227. The sequence continues at coordinate 1,371,580 of NZ_JBMSEA010000001.1, read as the reverse complement.
TGTCCTGCCGGGCGTGCGCGACGTCGGGGACGCACGTCGGGGGACGATCGCCGCAGGAGCCGCCGACTGGCTTGCGGCGCGTTTTGCGGAGGAAGCCGATCTCGGGCGCCCCGCGCTCTGGATGCCCGTCGCCTTCGGGACCGGCGTCCTGGTCTACTTCGCCGCGGCGCATGAACCCACGCTGACGGCCTCGTTCGCGGTCTGGCTTGCGGGCGGCGGGATCGCGGCGCTGCTTCGCCGGCGGTTCGTCGCGCTGTGGCTCGCGTTGGCGGTCGCGTTCGCCGCCTCGGGATTTCTAGCCGCCAAATTGTCGACTTTGCGGGCGGAAGCTCCCGTCCTGCCGCGGGCGATGAGGGCGGACGCCGTGGGTCGCGTGGTCGCGATCGAACCACGAGCGAACGATCGTCGGCGCGTGACGCTCGTCCTTGAAAGCCTGGGGACGCTCGCGCCGGCCGATCGTCCGCGAAAGACGCGGGTCACGCTCGGCAAGGAGCCCGCGGTCGCCGCCGGTGATCGGCTGGCGCTTTCCGCCTATTGGCGACCTCCGCAAGGGCCGGTCCGCCCCGGCGGGTACGACTTCGCCCGCGTCGCCTTTTTCGAGGGGATCGGGGCCACGGGAAGCGAGCCGACAAATCTGCGCAATCTCGGGCCAGCGTCCGATCTCGGCGTCGCCGATCGGCTCTCGGCGGCCCTCGAACGCTTGAGGATGAGCCTGACCGAGCGCGTCACGCGGTCGGTCGGCGGCCCGGAAGGCACGGTGGCGGCGGCCCTCGTGACCGGGGTCGAGGGACCGATCCCACAGAAGATCGAGGACGACCTGCGGGCGGCCGGCCTCAGCCACATCCTGTCGATCTCCGGTCTGCACATGGCGCTCGTCGCGGGCACGCTGTTCTGGCTCGCGCGCGCCGGCCTGGCGCTGTCGTCGACCGCAGCGCTTCGATGGCCGGTGAAGAGCGTCGCCGCCATCGTGGCGCTCGCGGGCGCGACGTTCTACCTCGCGCTCTCCGGAGCCGAGGTGGCGACCCAGCGCTCCTACATCATGATCGCGATCGTGTTCGCAGCCGTGATCCTCGGCCGGCCGGCGATGTCGCCCCGAAACCTGGCCCTTGCGGCGCTGCTCGTCATGGCCTGGTTGCCCGAGGCGGCGCTGGGACCGAGCTTCCAGATGTCGTTCGCGGCGGTCGCGGCCCTAATCGCCTGGTTCGAGCGGAGGAGCGACGGCGCGCGACCTCCGCCGCCGGCCTCGGGCCTCGGACGCGCGTGGCGCTGGGCGCTAGCCGCAGCCGCGATCGCGGTGATGACGACCCTGGTCGCGGGGATGGCGACCGCGCCGTTCGCCGCCTATCACTTCCACCGCACGACGCCTTACGCGCTCGCCGGCAACGCGCTGGCGACGCCGTTGCTCAGCGTCCTCGTGATGCCGTCGGTCGTGGGCGGGCTGTTCTTCGCCCCGCTGGGTCTGGACGGCCTGTGGTGGCAGGCCATGGGTCTCGGCCTGAGGGGCGTGCTCGCGATCGCGGAGATGGTGGCGTCATGGCCGGGATCCGAGCGCAATGTGCCGGCCTTCGACGAGCCGGCGCTCGCCCTGTTTGCGCTCGGGATCTGCTGGGCATGTCTGTGGCGGACGCGGTTGAGATGGGGCGCCGTTCCCATGCTCGCGGCGGCGCTGGCGCTTGCCGCGGTCCCGTCGCGGCCGGATGTGGTGATCGACGCCTCGGGCCGCGAGATGGCGGCCAGGGGCCCTGACGGCGCGCTGGCGCTCGTGGGGACCCGGTCCTGGAGCTTCGCCGCCAAGGTGTGGCTCGCCGCCGACGCGGCGTCGCCCGTGAAGGCGGGCCGACCCACCGAGCGGCCATCTCAGCCGGGCGGCCGCGGTGCGCAGTCCTCGCCTTCGGCCGCGGGGGCGTCAGCCGAAGGATCATTCGGGTCGGGCGCGAAGGTCGTCGGCCAGACCACGACCGTCGTGCGCTGCGACGCCTACGGCTGCGTCGCGCCGCTGTTCGCCGGCGGATGGGCTGCGCTGGTCTGGGATGCCCGGGCCTTCGACGAAGACTGCCGTCGCGCCACGTTGGTGGTCACGCGTCTCGACGCGCCCGACGCCTGCCGGGACGCCGCGGCGGTGATCGACCGCGCCGCGCTCGCCGCGACCGGATCGCTGGCGCTGATGCGCGACGGCCCGCGGTTCATCGGGCGCTCGGCCCGAAACCCCGCCGGGTCCCGCCCTTGGCACAGGGGGAGCGCCCTGGCCACCGCGCCGCCGCCCGACGACGCGCTGAAACTCGTCTTCGCGCCAAGAGCGCGCGCCCCGGCCACAGTCGACCGACCGACCGTCGTCGATCCGACTTCGCCTGACGAGGAGCCGCCGCCGGGCGAGGATCAATAGCGCCGGATGAGCCCGACCAGCCGCCCCTGGATCGCCACACGGTCCGGGCCGAATATGCGCGTCTCATAGGCCGGGTTCGCGGCCTCGAGCGCGATCGAGGCGCCGCGCTTGCGCAGCCGCTTCAGCGTCGCCTCCTCATGGTCGACGAGCGCGACTACGATGTCGCCGGTGTCGGCGGACTCCTGCCGGCGGATCAGCACGAGGTCGCCGTCGAGGATGCCGGCCTCGATCATCGAGTCGCCGCGCACTTCGAGCGCGAAATGCTCGCCGTTGGAGAGCATATCCGGAGAGACCGAGATCGTGTCGCTCTTGGTCTGGATCGCCTCGATCGGCACGCCCGCGGCGATCCGGCCCATAACGGGGATCGCGACCATGCGCGCGGAGCTGTCGTCCGGCTCGTCGGCGGCAGGCCGCCTGCGGCCCAGATTGCCCTCGATCACGCTCGGCGTGAAGCGCCCCGTCGGCCGCGTCACGGGCGGCGCGGCCGCTTCCGGAAGGCGGACCACCTCGATCGCCCGGGCTCGGTTCGGCAGCCGTCGGATGAAGCCGCGCTCCTCAAGCGCCATGATCAGACGGTGCACGCCCGACTTCGACTGCAGCCCCAGCGCGTCCTTCATCTCCTCGAACGAGGGGGGAACGCCGGTCTCCTTCAGCCGCTCGTGAATGTAGCGGAGAAGGTCGTACTGCTTGCGGGTCAACATGGGCGGCTCCGCGCCGTGACAAAACAAATCATGAACAGATTCGTAGCTGTTCTAGGTGTGTTCCGCAAGCGTTAAGGCCGCGTTACCATCCCGGGAGGTTCTCCTCCACGAGCGTCGTTCGATCGTCCGACGATCAGAACGGATGGTGTAACATCATGATTTCGCAAGGAGTTCCGGCGTCCGCGGCCGGCGCGTGGGCCGGCCTCACGAGCAGGCACTCGGCGTCCGAGAGGGCGCGCAGCATCGACGAATCCTGGCGGTCGAAAGCGGTCGCGACGGCGACGCCGTCCGAATCAAAGGTGAGCGCCGCGCGCATATAGTCTTCACGCCGGTCGTTCTGCGCCATGTCCCGTCCAAGCCTGGCGAACGTCTTGGCCGGTTCGACGTCCTCGCGGCCGGCCATGCGACGGAGCGCGGGGACGAGAAACAGCAGCGAGCAGACGATCGCCGAGACTGGATTGCCCGGCAGCCCGAGCGCGAGCATGTCACCGCGCCGACCCGCCATCATAGGCTTGCCCGGCCGCATGGCGATCTTCCAGAAATCCAGCGCGACGCCGGCCTCTGCGAGCGCAGGCTGCACCAGGTCGTGGTCGCCGACCGAGGCGCCGCCGAGCGTCACCAGAACATCCACCTTCTCTTCGATCGCGCGGTCGATCGCCGCGCGGATGGCGGCGCGGTCGTCGGGCGCGATCCCCAGATCGACGGCGACGCCGCCTTCGCCTTCGACGACGGCGGCGATCGCAAAGCTGTTCGACGCAATGATCTGGTCCGGTCCCGCTCTTTCTCCGGGCATGACCAGTTCGTCGCCGGTCGCGAGGATCGCGACGCGGGGGCGGCGGCCCACGTCGACGGCAGGGTGGCCCAGCGCCGCGGCGAGCGCGAGATCGCGCGCCCCGAGCCTTCGGCCGGCGGGCAGGAGCTCCTGCCCGGTGGCAAAGTCGATCCCGGCGCGGCGGATGTGGCGGCCGAGGACGGCCGCCTCCTGCGCCGTCACGACCGCGCCGTCGCGCTCGGCGTCCTCCTGAAGCAGGATCGCGTCGGCGCCGTCGGGAACCGGAGCTCCGGTGAAGATCCTGACGGCCTCGCCGGGACCGACGCGCCCGCCGAAGGCGCGGCCGGCGGCGGCCTCGCCGATCACGGTCAGCCGGGCGGGGGCGCGGCCGACGTCGGATGCGCGGACCGCGTAGCCGTCCATCGCGGAGCAGTCCCAGGGCGGCTGGGTCCGGAGCGCGGATAAGGGGTTCGCAAGCGTGCGCCCGAGCGCCTCGCGCAACGCGACGCGCTCGGAGGGGAGCCGCGCGACGCCGGAGAGAATGCGGGCGCGCGCCTCGGCCACGGGCAGAAGCCCGCTCACGAGGCCTCCTCGACCCGGAAGTCGCCGGACCGTCCGCCAGACTTGGCCAGAAGCCGCACGCCCTCGATCCGCATGGCGCGATCGACGGCTTTGGTCATGTCGTAGACCGTGAGGCAGGCGACCGAGACCGCGGTCAGCGCCTCCATCTCGACGCCGGTCGGGCCCGTGACGCGCGCGGTCGCGGTCACGATCACGCCGGGGAGGGAGGCGTCGGGAATCAGCTCCACGGACACTTTCGAGAGCATGAGCGGGTGGCAGAGCGGGATGAGCTCATGGGTGCGTTTCGCCGCCATGATGCCGGCCAGCCGCGCCGTCCCGAGCACGTCGCCCTTCTTGGCGTCCCCGTCGACGATCAGGCGCAGCGTCTCCGCCGCCATGACGACGCGGCCTTCCGCCGTCGCCTCGCGGATGGTGGCCGGCTTGTCGCCGACGTCCACCATGTTGGCTTCGCCCGACGCGGAGAGATGGGTGAGGCGCGACATCGGCGGGGGTCAGGCCGCCAGAAGCTGACGGGTCGCGGCGGCCACGTCCTGCTGGCGCATCAGACTTTCGCCCACGAGCAGGGTGCGGCAGCCGACCGCGGCGAGCCGAGCGACGTCGGCCGGAGTGAAGATGCCGCTTTCCCCGACGAGGATACGGTCGGGGGGCGCGAGCGCCGAAAGCCGCTCGGTCATGTCGAGCGATACTTCGAAGGTGCGAAGATTCCTGTTGTTCACTCCCAGCAGCTTGGCGTTGAGCGGCAGCGCGCGATCGAGCTCCGCTTCGTCATGCACCTCGATCAGCGCATCCATGCCGAGGTCGGACGCTGAGGCCACCAGGTCGCGCGCTTCCGCGTCGGTCACGGCGGCCATGATGACGAGGATGCAGTCGGCGCCGAGCGCGCGCGCCTCCGCCACCTGGTAAGGCTCGTACATGAAGTCCTTGCGGATCACGGGAAGCGCCACGGCGTCGCGGGCCGCCGTCAAGAAGCCCGGCGCGCCTTGGAAGGACGGGCCGTCGGTCAACACCGACAGGCAGGTCGCGCCGCCCGCCGCGTAGGCGCGCGCGAGCACCGGCGGGTCGAAGTCGGCGCGGATCAAACCCTTTGAAGGACTGGCCTTCTTGATCTCGGCGATGAGCGCCGTACGGCCTGCGCCTAGCGTCGTCTCGATCGCCGCCACGAAGCCGCGGGGCGGCGACGCGGCCTCGGCGGCACGACGCGTCTCGGCGTAAGGGCGAGCAGCCTTGGCGTCGGCGACCTCCCGCCGCTTATAGGCTTCGATCCGGGCGAGGATGTCGTTCATGCCGCCTGCTCCTCGGCCGAGATGCGGACGAGCGCGTCGAGCCGGGAATACGCCGCGCCCGAATCGATCGCGCCTGCGGCGAGCTTGGCGCCGGCCTCCAATGTCTCCGCCCGGCCGGCGACCACGAGCGTCGCGGCGGCGTTCAGGATCGACACGTCACGATAGGCGCCGCGTTCGCCGTCGAGCACGCGGCGCAGCGCCGCGGCGTTCGCCTCGGCGTCGCCGCCGGCGAGCGCGCTCGTGGGATGGCGGGGCAGCCCGGCGTCCTCCGGCGAGACGTCGAACGTCGTGACCGCGCCGTTCTCGAGCGCCGCGACCCGGGTCGGACCGGAGGTGGTGATCTCGTCAAGACCATCCGATCCGTGAACGACCCACGCCTTCTGCGAACCAAGCGCGTTCAGCGCCTCCGCGATCGGTTCGACCCATTTGGCGGCGAAGACGCCGACCATCTGGCGTCTCACGCCGGCCGGGTTCGAAAGCGGACCGAGCAAATTGAAGATCGTCCTCACGCCTAGCTCCGTGCGGGCCGGCCCGACATGGCGCATGGCTGCGTGGTGGTTCGGCGCGAACATGAAGCCGATGCCGGCCTCCGCGATGCAGCGCGCGATCCGCTCGGGGCCGATGTCCACGTCGACGCCCAGCGCGCGCAACACGTCGGCCGAGCCCGATTTCGAGGAGAGCGCGCGGTTGCCGTGCTTGGCGACGGGAACGCCGCAGCCGGCGACGACGAAGGCGGCGCAGGTCGAGACATTGACCGAGCCGGCGCCGTCGCCTCCGGTGCCCACGACGTCGACGGAGTCCGCGGGCGCCTCCACCGGGGTCATCCGCTCGCGCATGGCGGCGACCGCGCCGGCGATCTCGTCGACGGTCTCGCCGCGGACCCGGAGCGCCATGAGGAAGCCGCCGATCTGGGCGGGCGTCGCTTCGCCCGTCATGATGCGGCCGAAGGCGCGCTCGGCTTCGTCGCGGGCGAGCGGCCGGCCGTCGGCGACCGCCGCGATCACCGCCTTGAAGGAGTCCATCGCTCCGCCTCTCAGACCGCCCGCGCGGCCGAAAGCCGGCGTCGGTTCGCGTTCCAGGCCATGGCGTCGTCGAGGAAATTGGCGAAGATCGCCGCGCCGTGCTCCGAGGCGATGCTCTCGGGGTGGAACTGGACGCCGTGCACGGGCAGACGGCGGTGCGACAGCCCCATGATCAGCCCGTCGTCGGTCTCGGCGGTGACCTCGAGCGCCTCCGGCAGTCCGTCGCGCCTGACGACGAGCGAATGGTAGCGCGTCGCGCGCAACGGCCCGTTGATGCCGCGGAACACGCCGCGCCCCGCATGATTGATGCGGGCGAGCTTCCCGTGAACCGGGACCGGCGCGCGCTCGACAACGCCGCCGAACACCTCTCCGATCGCCTGATGGCCGAGGCACACCCCGAAAATCGGCGTCTCCGGCGCGGCCCGGGCGATGAGGTCGCAGGAGATGCCGGCTTCGCGCGGCGTGCAGGGCCCGGGAGAGATCACGATCGCGTCAGGACCTTCCGAGAGCACGCGGTCGACCGAAATCTTGTCGTTGCGGTGGACGGTCACCGTCGCGCCGAGCGCGCCGATGGCGTGCACCACGTTCCAGGTGAAGCTGTCGTAATTGTCGATCAGGGTGACGGCGGTCATCGCAAGGCTCCAGCCGGCGCACTGAAGGCATTCGGGCCGTCGCCCGTCAAGGGCGGCCGAAGGCCGACGAATCCCTCAGTCCGGAATACGTTGCATGCTGGGGCCGTCCAGCGGGCGCCGTTCGACGGCGCCGCGCTCCAGGCGCGGCTGGTCGAGGATGATGACGTCGTCGCTCGGCGAGTCCCGGCCGCCCGGATCGGTGGGCTGTCCGAAGGGCGACACGGAGGGATCGGCCGGCGCGCCGGTCTCCTGCGGTTCGCTGCGCCGCCGCGGCGCCTCAGGCCGGCTTCGGGCCTGCGCCTGGGCCTGGGCCTGGGCCTTCGCCTGCTCCTCCGGCGATTTCGCGCGCGACAGCGCTTCGGACGTCTCCTCGTCGACGACGATGTCGCCCTTCTTGACCGTCTTGTCGTCGACGCCCTTCAGCGCCTCCGCCCAGCTCATGCCGTCCGGCTTGCAGGAGCATCCGGCGACGAACTCCTTGCGGTAGCGGAAGGCGTTCTCGAGCTTGGCGTAGGGCTGGCCGTCGATCGCCGTGGCGAATTCGATCTTGCTCCCCGGATTGCCATAGGCGAACAGCTTCGCTTCGGTTCCGGGGCAGGTGGCCTGGCAGATGGCGTCGTCGCGCTGAAACGCGTTGCGCGTGGTCTGGTAGGAGATCGGGAAGAAGAAGCCGTCGCAGGTCCGGACGCAGACGGTGCGGTAGGTCGAAACCCGGGGAGCGCCGCCGCTTTCGTCCATTTCCGGCTCGATCACCGTCTCTTCCGTGGTCTGCTCGGACTGGCCGCCGCCGAACAGCGTCGCGAAGAACCCTTTGCGTTCCTGCGGAGCCTCCCGGGTGATGCGGCGTTCGACCAGCCGATACTGGGGGCCGCATTGGCCTCGAGCCAGCGCGATCAAGAGTTCGCGCCGTCGCGGGTCGCCGCCGCCGCTCTGTCCGGCCTGCGTCGCCTGAACCCTCAACCGGTCGAGATTGACCTGCATCTGACGGATGCGAGATTCGAGCGGGCCGCATTCGGCTGGCGGCTCGGGCGCGAACAGGAACCGGCGGCCGCAGCTCAGGCTCCTGGCATAGGCCGTCGTGCGGTCCAGCTCGGATTGCTGCTTGGCCACGGCCTGTTCGAGCTGGCGCGGGTTCGGGCGACTCGGTCCGCGCCCGAGCGCCGCGAGCTGCGCCTCGAGGCGCAGGCATTGCTCCGACCGCGCCTGACCCGGATCCTGCGGCGCGGGTTCCTCCTGCGCACGCGAATCCTGGACGCCAGCGAACAGAACCATCGTCGCCGCCAGGGCGGCGAATGTCGACCTCATGCGCGTCCTCGTCAGCGACTCGCGCGCGCCACTTCCGAAGCGCGCTCCAGTCTCTTAACCGCTCGGCCCCGTCGCGCACAGAGGCCACGGAATGCGACTGAAGTGAGGAGACTGGGAGCGGCCCTCAGTCCGCTGCGTTCCGCGTGACGAGAACGCGGGCCTGGCCCGGCGTCGCGCCGAATCGGCGGTAGATGTAGTCGGTCGCCGTGGTGTCCGCGTCCTGGATCGCGAGCGCCGTGATCTTGGCGTGAAACGGCGAGAGCGAGCAGGCGGGATCGGCGTTGCGCGGATCCCCCGTGATGGCGAGCGCCTGACAGCGACAGCCGCCGAAGTCGATCTCCTTACGGGGACAGCTGGTGCAGGGCTCCTTCATCCAGCTCGTGCCGCGGTAGGCCTCGAAGGAGGAACCGTTCGCCCAGATGTCGCCAAGGCTCCTGTCCTGCACGTTGTCGAACTGCAGATGCGGAATCGTCTCGGCCGCGTGGCACGGCAGCACCTTGCCCTGCGGGGTGACGTTGAGAGATTGCCGCCCCCAGCCGCCGACGCAGGGTTTTGGACGACGCGCGTAATAGTCGGGCACGACCGCGTCGATCACGAGCCGGCCCTTCAATTCGTCGCGAAGCCGTTCGACGGTCGCCGCCGCCCGCATCACCTGGTCACGGGTGGGCATCAGCATTTTGCGGTTCTCGAGCGCCCAGCCGTAATATTGCGAATGCGCGATTTCGACCCGGCGGGCGCCGAATTCCAGCGCCATATTCACCAGCGCCTCGATGTTCTCGATGTTGGCGCGATGGATCACGGCGTTGATCGTGAGCGGCATGCCGAGCTCCAGCACCCAGCCCGCGAACACGCGCTTCTTCTCATGCGCGCCCTTGAGACCCGCGATCCGATCGGCGTTGTCGGGCAGCGCGTCCTGGATCGAAAGCTGCACATGGTCGAGCCCCACATTCGCGAGCTCTTCGAGCTTTTCGCGCGCGACCCCGATGCCGGAGGTGATGAGGTTGGTGTAGAGCCCCACCTCGACGGCGTGCCGGGTCAGCTCGACGATGTCCTTGCGAGCGGTCGGCTCTCCCCCTGAGAGGTGGAGGTGGAGCACGCCCATGGCGGCGGCTTCCGAAAACACGCGCTTCCAGGTTTCAGTGTCGAGCTCGCCCGACCGCTTGTCCAGTTCGACGGGGTTGGAGCAATAAGGGCAGGAGAGGGGGCAGCGGTGCGTCAGCTCGGCCAGCATGCCGAGCGGCGCCGGCGGGGCGACCCTCGCTGCGTCGGACGTGCCCGGAATGGTCATGTCGTTCATTGGATCGACAACCTCCTCAACCGAGGTCCAGGACGCGCTTGTCCGCGAGATCGCGCAGCATCGCCTTGACGTCGGTCTCGATCTGTTCGCGGGGGGCGGCGTAGGCGGTCGCGAGATCGTCTACGATCGCCGTCACCGTCCGAACGCCGTCACAGCGCTCCAGCACCGCCACTGCGACGGGATCGGGCTTCAGCACCCGTTCCGGCGCGAGCAACAGCCATTCTCCGCGCACCTCGTCGTGACGCAGACGCACCCCGCGCGGCAGTTTCGGGATGGCGTCGGACGAGACATCGTTCATTCGGCCGCTTCCAGGCCCGCTCTCGACGCGTCGGCCGGGACGAAGGCCTCCGGCCAGGGCCTTGCATACAGATAGGCGTGCTCGAGCGCGTCCAACATGGTCCACAGCATCGAACATTTGAATTCGAGCGCCGCGATCGCCGCCTGCTGCTGCTCGGCCGTGCGCGCGTGCTCCCGGACATAGGCGAGGGCGAAGTCGCTGTCGCGCTTGGCCTGCACAGGCCGCGCCGTGAAGTAGGCCAGCGTCTCCGGCGTGACGAAGTCGTAATTGGCGAGCATGCCGGAGGTGCGAATCTTGATGACCATCGGCGAGAACAGCTCGGTCAGCGACGAGGCGATGGCCTCCAGCAGCGATCGCTCTTTGACGAAGCTGACATAGGCGTTGACCGCGAACTTCGTCGCCGGCAGCGCCAGCCGGCCGGACATCACATCCGCCCGGTCGAGGCCGAGGTCGTCTGTCAGCTTCAGCCATTTGGCGATGCCGCCTTCGCCCTCGCGCTCGCCGTCATGGTCGATGATGCGCTGCCGCCACTCGCGGCGCATGCCGGCGTCCTCCATGCGCGCGAGAATGTGCGCGTCCTTCTGGGGGATGCAGGCCTGATAGAGGTAGCGGTTGAGCGCCCACGCCTCGATCTCGCCCCGCGAGCAGGCGCCGGACTGAAGGCGGAGCTGAAAGGGATGGAGATGATGGTAGCGCGTCTCGCCCACATGGCGCAGGCGGGCTTCAAGTTCGTCGGCGGTCAGAATGTCGGCCATCGCGCTTTCTCCGCAGTCTTACGCCGCGGTTGACCCGCGATCCATTAGGGACGCTGCCGCCGGATCTCCCGCGACGATCTCAAGTCCGTCTTCCGTCACACGCCATCCGCCCGCCTCGACGGCGCGCCGCTCGGGCGAGCCGTCAACGAGGATCGGATTCGTGTTGTTGACGTGAATGTAGAGCTTCCGCCCCAGCTTCACACCGTCGAACGCATGGAGCGAGCCGCCCTCTCCCGCGATCGGCACGTGGCCCATACGCCGGCCCGTCTTGGCGCCGACGCCGGCGCGGCGCATCTCGTCGTCTTCGAACACCGTGCCGTCGAACAGCAGCAGGTCGGCGCCGTCGACGCGGGCGCGGACGTCGGCGTTCACCACCGCGCAGCCCGGAATGTAGACGAGGCGCCTGCCGTCCTTGCGGACGTCCACTCCGACCGTGTCTCCCGAGGAGTCGCCGATCTTCAGGTCTTCCGTCTCGAGATAGAGCGGCACCTTGCCCGGAACCGCGAAGAATTCGATGGTCGCGTCGTCGATCGAAAACGGTCGGCCGAGTTCGACGACGGTCCGCGTGACCACGTCCTTTGCGAGCACGCCGAAGATCGGGTTGGCGTCCAGCACGGCGGTGATCTGTGAGGTGGCGTAGACGGTCAGCGGCGAACGCTCACGCAGCGTTATAAGGCCGTCGACATGGTCCACGTCGCCGTTGGTCAGCACGACGGACGAGATCGGCGTATCGCGCAATCCGCGGGGCTGCACGGCGGGCGTGGCAAGAATCTGCGCCCTGAGATCGGGAGACGCGTTGAACAACGTCCACCGTCCGGCGCCGGTCTCGACGGCGATCGACGACTGCGTCCGAGCCTTGACGCGCGGGTCGCCGTCCCAGGCGAGGGCGCACACCGGACAGCGGCAATTCCACTGGGGAAAGCCGCCGCCGGCGGCTGATCCGAGAACGATCACACGCAATGACATGACGTCAGCCAAGCTTCGCGGAAATCGTGCGGGGATCAGTCACGGCATTCAGCTCAGAGCTCGGCCGGGCTGTAGGACGTGACTTCGAGACCGACGGGGGTCTCTTCGACGATCGGAGCGGTCCAGATGGCCATTTTAGCCTCCTAAGGGTTCCCTAACACTTCAGCGTTTCAAGATCAGCCGAAGCTTCTCTTTGACGCACTATGGAACATAGCTTGAGGGTCAGCCCGACGCCAGTCGCAGCCTCCTTAAATCTTGGTAATGCGACGGCCGGATTCTCAAGAAGTTCTTAGGTTTGGAGCGGGCACGGCCGAACGGCGGCGGGCATGTCCCGAGGGCCTAACCTCGCCGTGCGCTGCGCCGGCGCGAACGCGCCCGGCACGCGCGGCGCTTGATCGATTGCTTATATGCAGCAGGGCGTCACGCGCGGCTCTTGCCGAGCTGCTGCGCGAAGAAGCGGGCGGGGGGCGGGGCAGGTTCTCCGCGCGATCTCTTGACGTTCGACGACCGTCTGACCAATGTGCCGGCCATGTCGACCGCCGCACGCGACCGCATCAACCGGATCGTCATTATCTGCGCTTAAGCCGAGAGGCTGGCCGCGGCGATTTTTTCTTGCATCGTTGAGAGAAGAGCGGCGCCCGGCCAACGAGAAGGGACGGGGCGTGACCACGCTCAAGCTCTACAGTTCGCTCACCCGAAGCAAGGACGTCTTCACGCCGATCGCGGCGACGGACGTGCGCATGTATGTGTGCGGACCCACCGTCTATGACCGCGCCCACATCGGCAATGCGCGCCCTGTCATCGTCTTCGACCTGTTGTACCGACTGCTGCGCCACGTCTACGGCCCGGAGGCCGTGACCTATGTCCGCAACATCACGGACGTGGACGACAAGATCAACGCGCGCGCGGCCGAGCGCGGCGTTTCAATCCGCCAGCTGACGGACGACACCGCGCGGGCGTTCCACGAGGACGTCGCCGAACTCGGCTGCCTCAGGCCGACCCACGAGCCTCGCGCCACCGAATTCATCTGCCGCGGCGAAGACGAGCTCGACATGGTCAAGCTCGTCGAGCGCCTGATCGAGCGCGGGCACGCCTACGAAGCCGAAGGCCATGTGCTGTTCGACGTGTCGTCGATGCCGGCCTATGGCCGACTGGCGCATCGGTCGCTCGACGAGATGCAGGCCGGCGCGCGCGTCGAGGTCGCGCCCTACAAGAAGGGCGCGATGGACTTCGTGCTGTGGAAGCCGTCTTCGGAGGCCGAGCCCGGCTGGGACAGCCCCTGGGGCCGCGGCCGGCCGGGCTGGCACCTCGAATGCTCCGCGATGTCCGCGGCGCTTCTCGGCGAGGTCTTCGACATCCATGGCGGCGGCATCGACCTGATCTTCCCGCACCACGAGAACGAGATCGCGCAGTCCACCTGCTGCTTCGGCCGCGACCGCATGGCGAATGTGTGGATGCACAACGGCTTCCTTCAGGTGGAGGGCGAGAAGATGTCGAAGTCGGTCGGCAATTTCGTCACGATCCGCGAGGTCCTGGCGGATTGGCCGGGCGACGTCGCGCGCCTCGCCATGCTGACGGCGCATTACCGCCAGCCGATCAACTGGACGATCAAGGGGCTGCAGGAAGCGGAGAAGACTCTCGGCCAGTGGTTCGACGCGGCGGCCGGCGAGGCCGATCCGCGCCCGGCGCCGGGCGTGGTCGAGGCGCTGGCCGACGACTTGAACACGCCCAAGATGATCGCCGAGATCCACCGCCTCCGGGCTGAAGGCGGCCGCAAGGCGCTCGCCGGCACGCTGGGCTTCCTCGGGTTCCGGCCGGACGCGTTCGCCGACTGGCGCGCCGCGCACGCGCCCGAGGCGGCGCTGCCGCTGGCCGAGATCGAGCGCCTCATCGAAGACCGCATCGCCGCCCGCCGGGAGCGCAACTTCGCCGAGGCCGACCGCATCCGCGACGAGCTTCTCGCGAGCGGGATCGTGCTCAAAGACGGCGCCGGGGGCACGAGCTGGGAGGTCGCGCGGTGACGACGCGCGAACGCGTCTACCTCTTCGACACGACCCTGAGAGACGGCGCGCAGACGGCGGGCGTCGACTTCACGCTCGCCGACAAGATCGCCGTCGCCGCGATGCTGGACAGGTTGGGCGTGGACTATGTCGAGGGCGGATATCCCGGCGCAAATCCGACCGACACCGAATTCTTCTCGACCCCTCGAACCTCGCGCGCGACCTTCACGGCCTTCGGCATGGCCAAGCGGGCAGGGCGCTCGGCCGCCAACGATCCCGGCCTGCAGGGCGTGCTTCAGGCCAAGGCCGACGCCTGCTGCTTCGTGGCGAAGAGCTGGGATTTCCACGTCACCCACGCGCTCGGGATCACGCTCGAGGACAATCTCGAGCAGATCCGCGAGACGGTCGCGGCGGCCGTCGCGGCAGGCCGCGAGGCGCTGATCGACTGCGAGCACTTCTTCGACGGCTACAAGGCCAATCCCGCTTACGCGCTGTCCTGCGCCAAGGCGGCTCACGACGCCGGCGCCCGCTGGGTGGCGCTGTGCGACACCAATGGCGGCACGACGCCGGAGGAGGTGTTCGCGATCGTGGCGGAGGCCGCGAAGATCGTGCCCGGGGAACGGTTGGGCATCCACGCGCATGACGACATGGGGCTCGCCGTCGCCAATTCGCTCGCGGCGGTCCGCGCCGGCGCCCGCCAGATCCAGGGCACGCTGAACGGCCTCGGCGAGCGCTGCGGCAACGCCAATCTCGTGACGATCATACCGACCCTGAAACTGAAGCCGGAATTCGCCGAACGCTTCGAGATCGGCGTCGACGACGCGGCGCTGGCGGGTCTGTCCCAACTGTCGCGCGCTTTCGACGAACTGCTGAACCGCACGTCGAACCGCTATGCGCCTTATGTCGGCGCCAACGCCTTCGCGACCAAGGCCGGCATCCACGCCTCGGCGATCCTGAAGGATCCGCGGACCTACGAGCACGTCGCTCCCGAAAGGGTCGGCAACCATCGACGTCTTCTGGTCTCGGACCAGGGGGGCAAGTCGAACCTGCTGTCCGAGCTCGCCCGCGTCGGCGTCCAGGTCGACAGGTCCGATCCGCGCCTCGACCGCCTGCTCGCCAGCGTCAAGGAGCGCGAAGCTCAAGGCTATTCCTACGAGGGCGCCGAGGCCTCGTTCGGTCTGCTCGCGAGGCGGGCGCTCGGGCGCGTGCCGGGTTTCTTTGCGGTGGAGAGCTTCCGCGTCATGGTCGAGCGCAGGCACAACGCGGCCGGCGCACTCGTCACCGTGTCGGAAGCGATCGTGAAGGTCACGGTCGACGGCGAAACCCTGATGACCGCGGCTGAGGGCATCGGCCCCGTCAACGCGCTCGATGTGGCCCTGCGCAAGGATCTCGGCCGCTACCAGCCTTACATCGCCGACCTGAAGCTGACCGACTACAAGGTCCGCATCCTGAACGGCGGCACGGAGGCGGTGACGCGCGTGCTGGTCGAATCGACCGACGGCGACGGCGAGACCTGGACCACGGTCGGCGTCTCGCCGAACATCATCGACGCCTCCTTCGAGGCGCTGGTCGACAGCGTGACCTACAAGCTGCTGAAAGCCGGCGCGGCCGCGGCCGTCGCGGCCTGATCCGTCATTCGCCGTACATCGCCGCCGCGAGCGGCTCCGAAGCGAACTGGCGGCGCCAGAGCACGACGACGACCGCCGCGGTCGTGACCATCAGCAGCGTCGGGCTCACGAACCAGCCGAGATAGGCGAGCGCGAAAAACAAGGTTCGCAGGCCGCGGTTGAAGTGCTTGCCCGCCGCCACGTTCATGCGCGCGGCCCGTTCGATCGCGATCGCCATCTCCGGAGTTCCGGCCCGGTTCGCCAGCGGCGTGCAGACGATCAGGATCGATCCGTAGTTGAACAGCCGATACGCCCACACGAATTTGAAGAAGGCGTAGACGAAGATCCCGGCGAAGCCGAGCACCTTGAGGTCGTAGAGCTGGGGCGTCGTGGCGATGCCGAAGGGCAGGGCCGCGAAGATCTGCACGGCCTCGTTGCTGGAGCGCAGGGCGGCGAGCGCGCCGCCGACGGCGAGCAGAGACGTCGAAGCGAAGAACGCCGCGCCGTTCTGAAGGCCCTGATTGGTGATGGAATCCGGCATTCGGGCGTCGCGCTCCGCCATCCGCTCCATCCAGTCGCGCCGCCGGCGCGCCATCGCGGAGTTCAGGCCGTTGGAGCGACGCTCCGAAAAGAAGTGATGCGCGAGCCACGCCCCGAGGAACAGGGCGACCGCGATCGCGTCGAGGATGCCAAGCGGTAAGGTCATGGCGCGATCCTAACCCGGAGGCGCCCCGTTCGTCACAGCAGTCCGAGGGTCTGAAGCTCTGCGATCAGATGGGCCGGCAGACCGGGCGCCAACCGCTCATCGTCGACGACGTCCGGCGGCGCCTCGTGTCCCGGCAGATAGCGCCAGCCCTGGAAGGGACGCCGCGGGGTCGGCCTGACGGCGACGAGATCCGGCGCCATCACGATCTCGCAGCGCTCGATCCCGTCGTCGCCCTTGACCGGACGAAGGTCCTTCAGCGGCTGACGCGCCAGGATCACGCCCTTGATCACCCAATAGAGCGAGCCGCCGTCGAGCAGTTCGGCGGCGCGCTTGGGCGCCATGCGGGTGGTGTGAACCTGCTCCTCAGCCGCGCCGCGCCGGCGGCGGTCGGCCATGCGCTCCTCGATCCACAGCCGGAGCTCTTCCGGCGAATCGCAGCCTACGCAGAGCTTCTGGAGATGCAGCGCCATGGCGGATGGGAGGTCCGTTTCAGATGCCGGGGGCGACCTGCCAGCCGTCAACGGTCATTCTGTTTCTAAGCCCGGCGCATTTCTGGGTCCTGACGCCCGGCAGCACGGGAATGGTCCGCCTGTTCGCGCGCGACAGGGCGTCCAGCGTCTCCCGGCATGCGATGACCTGCAGGCCGCGCGTGCTCTGAATCATCTTGTAGGCGTCGCGCTGGATCGACGACGTGCCGGGGATCGCCACGATGACCCCGCCGCCCGACAGGATGAGACGGAACTGCCGGCCGGGATGGCCCTTCACGAAATCGACGCCCGCTCGAAGCGCCCGCAGCGCGGCCGCCGGATTGTGGTCGGCGACCACGGTGAACTGCCGGTCTCCCGGCGCGGCCGCGGCGGGCGCCGCCGCCGCGAGCGCCGCCGAGGCGGCCAAGGCGAATCGTCCGATCGCACGCATCGATCCAAAGGCTCCGTATGCGACGCGGGGAACCGTCAATCCTCGAAGGACAGCACGCCCTTGAAGACCTGCTCGAGGAAGTTGCGCTCCTGGCCGGCGGTCGGCGTCACGTTGCCGATGAAGTCGAACAGCCTGCCGTCCTGGATGCCGAAGTTCGCGATGCGCTCGACCTTGCGGTCCTTGTTGAAATAGACGGCGAGAACCCGCTGATCCGTGATCGTGGGGTTCATGAAGGCGACGGCCCGGTGGGTCTTCTGCGAGATGTAGTAGTAGACCTCGCCCTTCAGCGTCGCCGTCGTCGACGGCGTGCCGAGCACCACCAGCACCTGCTCTTGGCTGGAGCCGACCGGCACCTGCTGAAGAGCGCTTTCCGAAATGACGTAACCCTTGGCCTGGTCTTCGGCGCAGCCGGCCAGCGCCGCGGCCCCGAGCGCGGCGGCGACCAGCGCGGCCATGCGGCCGGTTGCAAAGCGTGACCTATCCATGCCCGAAGCACCTCCCGATACGCGACGACGGAGGGCCCTCCGACCCGGCTGGCCCCCGACGATGCGGAGGCCTCTCCCCCCGAGACTTGCCCGCTCGCCGCACTTGGCGTAACCCGCGGCCGGCCCCAGTTCAACAGGCGAGGCGGTTGCGCGCCCTTGCGCGCCTCAGAGCGCGACGGACGGCATGATCTTTGATCTCCTGAGGAGGCGCGCGCCTCCGGCGCCCGGTCCGGCCGAGACGGCGCACGCCGCGATCGTCGAGCAGGCGCGCCGACCGTTCCTGTACCGGGAACTCGGCGCGCCCGACACCCTGCCGGGCCGTTTCGAGGTTCTCGTGCTGCACGCCGCGCTCTATTTGAGGCGTTTGCGCAGCGAAGGGTCGGACGCCCAAGGGTTGGGGCAGGAGGTCTTCGACGCGCTTTTCCGGGCGCTCGACGCCAATCTGCGCGAGATCGGAATCGGAGACCTCACGGTGCCGAAAAAGATGAACACGATGGTTCGATCGTTCTACGACGGCGCTGCGACCTATGATTCGGCCCTCGACGCGGGCGACGGAGCGGCGCTTGAGGAGGCCCTCGCGCGGATCGTTTATGGCGGCGCGCCCGCCGATCCCGGCGCGCCCGCTCGCCTCGCGGCCTATGTCCGGCGCGCCGAAGCCGCTCTGGCCGCTCAGCCGCCGAGCGAGCTGCTGACCCGGGGTCCGCGCTTTCCTGATGAGGAGCGCCCGTCATGACCGACGCGCCGCCGCTGTCCCGTCCGCTGGCCGTCTCCTCGGTCGCGCTCGAAGGTCTCTCGGTCGACGTCGTCGCAGACGCCGCGGAGCGCGCCGCGCTTGCGGCGGTGAACGAAACGGAATCGATCGAGACGTTCGTCGCTCGCCTGCGGGTTCGGCCGCTTGGCCGCGACGCGGTGGAGGTCACGGGAATTGTGGAGGCCGAGGCGACCCGGCTGTGCGTCGTCACGCTCGAGCCGTTCGTCGAAGTCGTGCGGGAGGAGGTCGCCGTCCGTTTCGCGCCGCGGGCGCCGGGCGAGCCAGACGGCGAGGCCGACGACGCTCCGGATCCGCTGATCGGCGATACGGTCGATCTGGGAGCCGTCGCCGCGGAGTTCTTCACCCTCGGACTGGATCTCCACCCCCGCAAGCCCGACGCGGTGTTCAACAGCCCGACGCCCCCGGACGACGACGACGCTTCGCCCTTCGCGGCCCTGCGCGCCGTCGCGCGCCGCGGCGGAGACGGCGAATGAGCACGGAGCCGTCAAGGGTTGCCACGCTTACGGCAGTCGTTATGGTCCGCCCGCGCCGGGCGAGCCCCCTTCCACCGCCCGCCGCCACCAAGAGGGCTCGAGGCTCCCGGCCGCAGGACGAATGACAGACAAAGTTCGCATCGCACTGGACGCCATGGGCGGCGACCACGGCCCCGACGTCGTCGCTCCCGGCGCGGCGATCGCCTTGGCGCGCAAGCCCGATCTCACATTCCTGTTCGTGGGCGACGAGGCCCGTATCCGGCCCCTGATCGACCGCGATCCTGCGCTCAAGGCGGCCTCGGAGATCCTGCACACCGACGTCGCCGTCCGGATGGAGGACAAGCCGAGCGTCGCCCTGCGCAAGGGACGCTATAAATCCTCGATGTGGCTTGCGCTCGACGCGGTGAAGCAGCGCAAGGCCGACGCGGCGATCTCGGCGGGCAACACCGGCGCGCTGATGGCGATGTCGCGCTTCTGCGTGCGCATGACGCCCGGCGTCGAACGGCCGGCGATCGCCGCCATCTGGCCGACGCTGCGCGGCGAAAGCATCGTGCTCGACGTCGGCGCGACCATCGGCGCCGACGCCCGCCAGCTCGTGACCTTCGCGGTGATGGGCGCCGCGATGGCGCGCATTCTGTTCGACATCGAGCGGCCGACGGTCGGCCTGCTCAATGTCGGCGTCGAGGAGATCAAGGGCGTCGAGCAGGTGAAGGAGGCCGCCCGGCTGCTGCGCGAGGAAGGCTTCGCCTCGCTCGACTTCCGGGGCTTCGTCGAGGGCGACGATCTCGGCAAGGGCACGGTCGACGTGGTCGTGACCGAAGGATTCTCCGGCAACATCGCGCTGAAGACCGCCGAGGGCACCGCGCGCCAGATCGGCGAGTATCTCCGTTCGGCGATCAGCCGGACCCTGCTGTCGAAGATTGGATACGTCCTGGCCAAGCATGCGTTCGACACGCTGCGGGACAAGATGGACCCCCGCAAAGTGAACGGAGGCGTCTTTCTCGGCCTCGACGGCGTGGTGATTAAAAGTCATGGCGGCACGGACGCGGAAGGTTTCGCGTCGGCCGTCGAACTTGGATACGACATGGCCCGATACGATCTGATGGCGAAGATCCAGCAGGGCCTCGCCCATGAGCAGGCGGGACGGTCGGCCGAAGACGAGAGCGCTCGGACGACGGCCGCTCTGGCCGGGGCGGCGTCGTGACGCGCATTCGCTCCGTCGTCCGTGGCTGCGGCTCCTACCTCCCCGCGGAAATACTGACCAACGAAGAGCTCGCCAAGTCGGTCGACACCTCCGACGAGTGGATCGTGCAGCGCACCGGCATTCGATCGCGTCATCTCGCCGCCCCAGGCGAGATGACCTCGGATCTGGCGATCGCCGCGTCCAAGGCAGCCTTGGCCGACGCCGGCATGGACGCATCCGAAATCGATCTGATCGTGCTCGCGACCTCGACGCCGGACAATACGTTTCCGGCGAGCGCGACGACCGTGCAGGCCGCGCTCGGCATCCACCACGGCTTCGCCTTCGATCTTCAGGCGGTGTGCTCGGGCTTCGTCTATGCGATCGCGGTCGCGGACAAGTTCCTGGTGTCGGGCCAGTACAAGCGGGCGCTGGTGATCGGCGCCGAGACGTTTTCGCGCATCCTCGACTGGACCGACCGCACGACCTGCGTGCTGTTCGGCGACGGCGCCGGCGCGGTGATCCTCGAAGCCACGGAGCAGCCCGGCGACGCCGCGGACCGCGGCGTGCTGACGACGCATCTCCGATCGGACGGCCGCCACAAGGCGAAACTCTTCGTCGACGGCGGCCCGTCGTCGACTGGCACGGTCGGGCATGTGCGCATGGAGGGGCGCGAGGTGTTCCGCCATGCGGTCGGCATGATCACCGACGTGATCAAGGACGCCTACGCCGCGACCGGCGAGAGTTCGGCTTCGATCGACTGGTTTGTGCCGCATCAGGCGAACCGCCGGATCATCGACGCCAGCGCGCAGAAGCTCGGCATCCCGCCCGAGAAGGTTGTCGTGACAGTCGATCGCCACGGCAACACTTCGGCGGCTTCGATCCCGCTTGCGCTCGCCGCCGCGCGCGCCGACGGACGGATCAAACAGGGAGACCTCGTGCTGCTCGAGGCGATGGGCGGCGGCTTCACCTGGGGATCCGCTCTGCTCCGCTGGTGAGCGCTCGATAACGCGGCTCTCGTTTGAGTGATCTGCGACGTTGACCGACCGGGTACGGGCACATAGCCTTCGACGGTCGAAACTGACGCGGACGAACACGCGCGCGACGATGGGCAGGGGGGATGACACGAATGGCGGGGCGCACCGTGACGCGTGCGGATTTGTGCGAGGCGGTCTATCAGAAGGTCGGCCTGTCGCGGACGGAATCCGCCGCTCTGGTCGAAATGGTTCTGGCTGAGATCGGCGACTGCCTCGAGCGCGGCGAGACAGTGAAGCTGTCGTCGTTCGGCTCGTTCGTCGTGCGCGACAAGGGGCAGCGGGTCGGCCGCAATCCGAAGAGCGGGCAGGAGGTGCCGATCCCGCCGCGTCGGGTGATGGTGTTCAAGCCGTCCAACATCCTGAAGCACCGCATCAATGGCGGCGCCGAGGACGACGCTCCGAAGGCGAGGAACGGCTCGACGTGACGCAGGATTTCGACGATTCCGCTGACAACGCGCCGGATGGTCCCGCCAAGGGACCGGAGGCGTTCCGGACCATCAGCGAAGTCGCCGAAGAGCTGCAACTTCCGCAGCACGTGCTGCGGTTCTGGGAAAGTCGATTCCCGCAGATCAAGCCGATCAAGCGCGGAGGAGGGCGACGCTATTATCGTCCGGGCGACGTCGATCTGCTGCGCGGCGTCAAGCAGTTGCTCTACGGCGAGGGCTACACCATCCGCGGCGTGCAACGGATCCTGCGCGAGCAGGGCGGGCGCCGCAACGCCAGCGCCGTCGGCGCGCTCGCGGCCGCGTCGTCCGTCACAAACCGTGAAGACCGCTCGCCGCAGCCTCCGGCCGGCTTGGTGATGGAGGCCGGCCCGGAGATGTGGGCCCCCGCGGCGCGGCGCGCCGTTCCCCCCCGATCGACTGCGTCCCAGGGTGGCGATCCGATCGCCCCCGAGGCGACGTATGCCGCTGAAAGCCGGCCGGACGAGGTCGTCGCGCCGGAGCCTGTCTCGGTTCGGTCCGGATTGACCGAGGATCAGGCGGCTCGGCTGTCGGCCGCGCTCGCCGAGCTCGAGGTCTGCCGGAGCCTGTTGGCGAAGCGGCTCTGACCGACGCGGCGCTTTGTCGTTTGGCGGTGGGCCGACGATCCGTTAACGGGATGGGAACGGTATCGGGATGCAGGTGGGGGACTGGCGGGGAGTGGTCGCGTTGCGTAATGGCCCAAGCTGCGCCTTGATCGGCCGCTTGTTGGCTGCGGGCCTCGCCTGCGGGCTGACGGACGCCGCGCGCGCCCAGCCGGCTCCGGAAGGGCCTGCGCCCGCCGCCGCAGCCGCGGTGCCGGGCGTCGCCTACGCAACCTCGGTCACGGTCGAGGGCGGAGACGCGGCCGTCGAGAAGATCGCAAACGACACCTCATCCCTCAAGACGCTGGAGAAGGACGCGCCGCCGGGACCGCCCGGCCTCGTCGGCCGCGCCAAGGCCGACATCGAGCGCATCTCCGCGGCTCTGAACGCGACCGGGCGCTATGGCGCGATCGTCGACGTGACCATCGCCGGCGTGCCGGCCTCGTCGGAGGCCGCCTCCAACGCGGCCCAGCGCGCTCCGAAGCCGGTCCCCGTCGTGATCCGGATCAATCCGGGTCCCGTGTTCACGTTCGGCGCCGTCCGGCTGCGCAGCGTCGACCGAGCGGCGGGGCCGATCGTCGCCGGAATCGAATTGCGCAAGGTCGGGCTGAAGCCCGGCGATCCCGCGCCGTCGGCCGCCGTCCTGTCCGCCGAGTCCAAGATCGTCGACCGCCTTCGAAACGAAGGCTACCCGTTCGCGGCGGTGAAGGGCCGCGACGCGGTGGCGGACCATACCCGCAAGCAGCTCGACCTCACGATCGACGTCGCGGCCGGCGCGCTGGCTCCCTTCGGCGAAGTGACCGTCAAGGGCACGAAGGAGGTCGACCCGGAGGTCGTCCGCGGTCGCGTGCCCTTCAAGCCCGGCGAGAAATACAGCCCCGAGAAGATCGCGGAGCTGCGCGAAGAGATCGCCAAGCTCGACGTGTTCTCTTCGATCCGGATCCGCGAGGGAACCGAGCCGGACGCGACCGGCCGCGTGCCAGTCACGATCGAGGTCGAGGAGAAGAAGTTCCGCTACGTGGGCGCCGCCGCAAAATACGACACGACCGACGGCGCGGCGGTCAACGCCTATTGGGGCCACCGGAACCTGTTCGGCGGCGCCGAGAAGCTGAGGATCGAGGCCGGCGTGTCGCGCCTGATCACCAACGCGCCGGAGGATTACGAGTACAAGTTTCGAACCCAGTTCGAGAAGCCCGGCGTCTGGACCGGTTTCGACGACCTGCTGATCGAGCTCGAGGCGATGCGCGAGCGGCCGGACGCCTATTGGCGCGACGGCGTCCGCGGCGCGGCGGCGATCCGCCGGCGGCTGACGAGCGATCTGTCGATCCAGGCGGGAGTCGAGGCGGAGGGCTCGACCATCCGGGACACGTTCGGCGAGCGCGACTACCTTCTGCTCGGCGTGCCGCTCAGCGTCACCTACGACAGCACCAACAACAAGCTCGACCCGACGGAAGGCATCCGCGCGACGCTCTCGGCCGCCCCCTACTGGAATCGCCCCGGCAAAGCGTCGAACAAGGCCCTGCAGGACGACGAGGCGAAGTCGGTCAACATCTTCAAGGGACAGATCTCGACCTACTACGCGCTCGACGAGGACGCCTGGTACGTGCTCGCGGGCAAGATCGGCGTCGGGTCGATCATCGGACCGACGTCGACCGCGGCGGTGCCGGCGAACCGGCGCTTCTTCGCCGGCGGCGGCGGATCGATCCGCGGCTTCGCCTATCAGAGCGCGAGCCCGTTCTGCATGCCGAAGCGCCGCGAAGGCAAGAAGCGGCTGGAGTGCGACGACGACCAGCCGCTCGGCGGCCGCAGTCTGCTGGAGACGTCGTTCGAGGCGCGCATCAAAGTGACCGACACGATCGGCATCGTGCCCTTCGTCGACGCCGGCGCCGCCTTCGACAAGGAGTTCCCGGATTTCAAGGAGGACATCCGCGTCGGCGCCGGCCTCGGCCTGCGCTATTACACGGCGATCGGTCCGATCCGCGTCGACGTGGCGACGCCCGTGATGGGCCGCAGCAAGAACGATCCGCGCGTCGCGTTCTACGTCAGCATCGGCCAGTCATTCTGACGCATCGCAGGATTGCGGCGCTTCGAGGCGTCAGAGGGAAGTAAGGTCGAAGGGCGGCGTCCTCGACCATGACGAACGGAATGAGATGGCGATCCTGAAGCGCGCCCTAATCGTCCTTGGCGTCCTGCTGCTGATCCCAGTGGTGGTGCTGGCGGCCGTCCTGTTCTACCTGACGACCGCGCCCGGCCTCGCGACCATCGCCAGCCTGACCTCGAAATACGCCAGCTCCGACTCGACCAAGATCACGATCGGCGGCATCGAGGGCTCCTTCCCGTACGACCTGACGCTGCGGGACGTGCGCCTCTCTGACCCTAAGGGCGAGTGGGCCACTATCGACCGTGCGCGCGTCGAGTGGTCGCCACTCCAGCTCTACCAGCGCCGGCTGACGATCGACCTCGTCGATCTCGGCCGCGTCGCGATCGCGCGGCCGCCGGAATATCCGGAAAGCGACGAGCCGACGCCCGCTCCCGATCCCAACGCGCCGCTGTTTCCCGAGCTTCCGATCGAGATCCGGCTCGACAAATTCATGCTGGCCGACCTCGATCTCGCCGAGCCGGTGATCGGCGCGCCGGCCCGCCTCTCGGCGACGGCCTCCGCGTTGGTGCGCAAGCCGGCCGAGGGAATTTCGGCCGAGTTCGACGTCCGCCGGATCGACGGGCAGGACGGCCGCTTCGCCGGCAAGGCGCAGTTCGTTCCCGCCACCAACGCGGTGCAGATCTCGCTGCGCGGCGGCGAGCCGGCGGGAGGGCTGATCGCGCGCGTGGCGCAGCTGCCGGGCCTGCCGCCGATCGACCTCGGTCTTGAAGGCTCCGGGACGCTTGACGCGCTGCGCGCGCAGCTCGTGCTGACGGCAGGCGATCAAGGGCGCATCGACGGCGTGTTCGACGTCCGTCGCGAACAGAAGACGCGCCGGATCAAGCTGATGCTCGACGGCGACGTCGCAGGCCTCGCCCCGCCGCAGTTCGCCGAGCTCGCCGCCGGCAAGACGAAGGTCGCCGCCGAAGCGGTCGTGCCCGACGAAGGGCCCATCGACCTGATCGACGCCACCGTCGACGCGGCGGCCGCCCGGCTTGGCGTCCGCGGAAAGATCGACACGGCGAAGGAGACCGTCGACCTCGCTTACGATCTGCGGGCCGGCGACGCGGCGCGCTTCGCCGGGGTTCTTCCGCCCGGCTCGTCCTGGGCGTCGCTCACCGTCCTTGGAACGGCGAAGGGGCCGCTCGACCATCCCGCCGTCAACGCCACGATCGACGGCGGCGGCCTCGCTGCGCCTCAGGGCGGGGCGGAGACGGCCCGGGTCATCCTGAGCGCGACGCCGAACGGTCCCCTGATGGACGAGACCACACAAGTCGCCGCCGTGGTCGACGCGACCGCTGAGGGCGTGAAATTCGCCGACGACCGGCTGTTCACGCTCGGCCGCAGCTTCTCTCTGTCGGCCGCGGCCACCTCGAATTTGAAGGGCTACGCCGACATCGAGCGGGCCGAGGTCAAGCTGGCGGACGTCCGGGCGACCTATGCGGGAACGGCGTCGCCGGAGGCGGCGAAGGGCAAGGCGACCGTGTCCGCGGGCGACCTGTCGACGCTCGCGCCGCTCGTCGGCCGGCCGCTGGCGGGTTCGATCGATCTCGCGAGCGACCTCGACGTCGTCTTCGATCTTTCCCGCGTGGTGGTTTCCGCGAACGGCTCGGGCAGCGGGCTCGTCACCGGCGTTCCACAGGTCGACGCGTTGACCGGCGGAGACCTGACGATCAAGGGCGGCGTGACGCGCGGCGCGGACGGCGCGTTCGCCTTCCAGGGTCTCGATCTGCGCGGCGACCACGTCACGGTCACCGCCGACGGCGTGGCCACGCGGGAGCGCGCCGACGCCAAGATCACGGCCGAAGTCGAGGATCTCGCCCTGGTCGATCCGCGCGCAGGCGGCAAGGCGACGGTGAACGCCGACCTGTCTGGCCGGCTCGACGATCTCGCCCTCAAGGCGGTCGTGTCTCTTCCGGAGGGCCGCGCCCTCGACCGCAAGCTCGAAGGCGTGGAGATCAACGTCGACGCCACCGACGTCACCGGGGACGTCAGCGGCACGGTGGAGGTCGCAGGCTCGCTGGACGGGAAGCCCGTCAAGGGATCGGCGAAGCTCGTCACCGAGATCACCGGCGTCCGCCGCATCCAGGGCCTCGATCTCGACGTGGCGTCGGCGAAGGCCAGCGGCGACGTTTCGGTCACTCCGGACGGTCTTGCGACCGGCAAGCTCGCCGTCGCGGCTCCCGATCTCTCCGAGGTCGGCGCGCTGGCGCTCACGCAGCTTGCGGGCAGCCTCGACGCAGACATCGATCTTTCGGTCCAGAACGGCGTGCAGCGCGCGGTCGTCAAGGCGAGCGGCGCGAACGTCACCGCGCCTGGGGCGAAAATCGGCTCGATCGAGGTCGCGGCGACGGTGGTCGATCCGACCGGCAAGATCACGATCGACGGAACGGCGAACGGCTCGGCCATCGCCGCCGGCGGGCAGGTCATCGACCGGCTCGCGATGGTCGCGAAGGGCGCGCCGGACGGCATGGACGTCACGCTCGATCTCGGCGCCCAGGGCTCGTCGGTCTCGACCGACGCCCGCGTCGCCTACGCCCCGAACGAGACGAGAATCGACCTCGCGCGGCTCGACATCACAGGCGGCGGCCGCAAGGCGGCGCTCGCGGCTCCGGCCAGGCTCCGGGTCATCGGTTCCGAGGTCGCGATCGACGCGTTTTCGCTGCGGTCGGACCAGGGCGGCGTGCTGAACGTCACCGGCCGCGCCGGCGAGCAGCTCGACCTGACGGTGGGCTTGCGCGAGCTGCCGCTCGCGCTCGGCAACGCCTTCACTCCGGGGCTCGGCCTCGGCGGCATGGCGCAGGGCGACGCCCGGGTCACCGGCCCCGCCGCTGCGCCCAACGCCGTTTTCGACCTCAGCGTCGCCGACCTCTCGATCGCGCAGTTTCGCGACGCCAAGGTTCCACCGCTGACCCTCGCGGCCAAGGGCCGGCTCGAAGGCCAGCGTGTCGTAGCGGACGCCAGCGTCACCGGCGCGGGCGGCCTGGAAATGACGGCGCAAGGCTCCGCGCCGCTCGGCGAGGGCGACCTCGACATGACGGTCGGGCTGAAGAGCGTGCCGCTTGCGCTCGCCAACGCCTTCCAGCCCGATCTCGGTCTCGGCGGCCGGCTCGCCGGCGACGTCCGGATCACCGGACCCATCGCCCGGCCGCGCGGGACCTACGCGGCGCGCGTGGTCGACTTCACCTCCGCGAAGGCGCGCAGCGTTCCCGCGATCACGATCGACGCCAAGGGCGAACTGCTCGGCGACCGCGTCACCACCGACACCACTTTGTCTGGCGGCGGCGGGATCGGCCTCGTCGCGCGCGGTTCGGCGCCGCTGAGCAAAGGCGACGTCGATATGAGCGTCGCCATCAAGGAACTGCCCCTCGCGCTCGCCAACGCCTTCGCGCCCGAACTCGGTCTCGGCGGCGACCTGCGCGGCGACGTGCGGCTGAGCGGGCCGATCGACGCGCCGCGCGGCAACTACAATCTGCGCGTGACGAACCTCGTCGCGGCCCAGGCGAAGGCGCTTGGCGCCATCCAGATCGACGCCCGCGGAGCGCTCGAGGGCCCCCGGGTGACGACGCTCACCAACGTCACCGGCGGCGGCGGCCTCAACATCCGCGCCGAGGGGTTCGCGCCGCTCGGCGACGGGGATCTCGGCATGGACGTGACGATCCGCGAGGTTCCGCTCAAGATCGCCAACGCCTTCATGCCGGAGCTCGGCCTCGGCGGCGAACTGAAGGGCGCCGTGCGGCTGACCGGCTCAGCCAAAGCGCCCTCCGGGACTTACGATCTAACGGTGTCCGATCTGACGTCGGCGCAGGCGCGCGGCGTGCCGGCGCTGCTCGTCGTCGCCCGCGGCGAATTGCAGCCGAAGCGCGTCACCACCGACGCCGTGATCTCCGGCGGCGGCGGCATCCAGGCGACGGCGAAAGGCTCCGCGCCGATCGGCGAGGGCGACGTCGACATGACGATCGGCCTCAAGGAATTTCCGCTGGCGCTCGCCAACGTCGCCGCCCCCGAGCTCGGACTCGACGGCGTCGCGCGCGGGCAGGCGCAGGTCTCCGGCCCGGTCACCCGGCCGCGGGGGACCTATGACCTCGTCGTCGCCGGCCTGAAGACGGCGAAGGCCAGGGACCTTCCGGCGCTCGAGGTCGCGGCGCGCGGAACGCTGGAGGGCGACCGCGCGACGACGGACGCCACGATCACCGGCGGCGGCGGCCTCAGCGTCGTGGCGAAGGGCTCGGCGCCGCTCGGCGACGGCGATCTCGACATGACCGTCTCGATTCGTGATCTCCCGCTCAAGATCGCGAACAGCGTCCGGCCGGACCTCGGTCTCGACGGCTCGCTGCGCGGCGACGTCAAGGCGACCGGTCCGATCAAGGCGCCGGTCGGAACCTACGACGTCGAAATCACCGGCCTGGTCGCGGCGGCCGCGAAGGGCGTTCCGCCGCTGAGGGTGATCGCGCGCGGCGACCTGCAGGGCGACCGCGTCACCACCGACACCTCGATCACAGGGGCCGGCGGCATCAACGTCGCGGCCCGCGGCTCGGCGCCGCTGGGGCAGGGCGACCTGAACATGCTGGTGACGATCCGCGGGCTTCCCCTCGCGATCGCCAATGGCGTGAAGCCAGAGCTCGGGCTCGGCGGCACGCTGCGCGGCGACGTCAAGCTCACCGGTCCCGCGACCAAGCCCGTCGGCTCCTACGACGTCACCGTGGCCGATCTCGTGGCGGCGCCCGCGAAGGGCGTCCCGCCGCTGCAGGTCGCGGCGAAGGGCGAGCTTCTCGGCGACCGTGCGACGACCGACACCGTCATCACGGGCGAGGGCGGGATCAGCCTGACCGCCAAGGGCTCCGCGCCGATCGGCGACGGCGACCTCGATATGGCGGTCGCGATCCGTCAGCTGCCGCTGGCGCTCGCCAACGGCGTGAAGCCGGAGCTCGGGCTCGGCGGCACGCTGCGCGGCGACGTCAGGATCAACGGACCGGTCACGAGGCCTCTCGGCGCATACAATCTCACGGTCACCGATCTGACGGCGGCGCAGGCCAAGGGCGTCCCGCCGCTTCAGGTCGCGACCAGAGGCGATTTGCTCGGCGAGCGCGTCACGACGGACACGACCGTGACGGGGCAGGGCAGGGTGAGCCTGACCGCGAAGGGGTCTGCGCCGATCGGCGACGGCGATCTCGACATGGCGGTGGCGATCCGCGAGCTGCCGCTGGCGCTCGCGAATGGGTTCAAGCCGGAGCTCGGCCTCGGCGGGACCCTGCGCGGCGACGCGAAGGTGGCGGGTCCCATCGCCGCCCCGCGCGGAACCTATGACGTCACTGTGGTGGACTTGGTCGCGGCGCCCGCCAAGGGCGTGCCTGCGCTCAAGATCACGAGCCGGGGCGCGCTCGAGGGCGAACGGGTGACCACCGACACCGAGATCTCCGGCGGCGGCGGCGTCAGCCTGACCGCGAAGGGCTCGGCGCCGATCGGGCAGGGGCCCGTCGACATGACCGTCGCGATCCGCGAAATCCCGCTCGCCCTCGCCAACGCGTTCCAGCCGTCGCTCGGCCTCGGCGGCGTGCTCCGCGGCGACGCCAAGGTCGGCGGCACGATCAGCGCGCCGCAGGGAACCTACGATCTCACGATCGCGAACCTGACCTCCGCCCAGGCCAAGGGCGTCCAGCCGCTGCAGATCGCGACCCGCGGGACGCTCGAGGGCGGCCGCGTGACGACCGCTACGGCGCTCACCGGGGGCGGCGGCGTCCGTCTCACGGCCAAAGGCGTCGTGCCGCTGGACAGCGGCGCCATGGACATGACCGTCGACATCGCCGAGCTGCCGCTCGCAATCGCCAATGGCTTCTCGCCCGGCCTCGGCCTCGGCGGAAAGCTTGCAGGCGGCGCCAAGGTCGCAGGCCCACTGTCGGCGCCCGCCGGAACCTACGACCTGCGCGTCACCGGCCTCACCTCCGCAATGGCGAAGGGCGTCCCGGCGATCCAGATCACGGCCAAGGGCGCTCTCGGCGGCGGCCGCGTCACGACCGACACCGCGGTCTCCGGCGGAGGCGGACTCCGGATCACGGCCAAGGGCTCCGGCCCCATGTCGGCGTCGGGCGCGCTCGATGTGGCGGTCGACATCAACGCCGTGCCGCTTGCGCTGGCCAACGGCTTCTCGCCGGGGCTCGGCGCCAATGGCGCGCTGTC
This sequence comes from Hansschlegelia sp. KR7-227, assembly GCF_049446035.1. Classification (NCBI taxonomy): domain Bacteria; kingdom Pseudomonadati; phylum Pseudomonadota; class Alphaproteobacteria; order Hyphomicrobiales; family Methylopilaceae; genus Hansschlegelia; species Hansschlegelia sp. KR7-227. The sequence goes on along the minus strand of NZ_JBMSEA010000001.1, from coordinate 1,341,023 downwards.
GGGCGACGCGAAGGTTGGCGGCACGATCGCGGCTCCTTCCGGAACATACAATCTGCGGGTCGTGAATCTGTCGACCGCGGCGACCCGCGCCGCAGGCGTCCCGGCCGCCCAGATCAACTCGAAGGGGCGGATCGAAAACCTGCGCGTCGTCACCGACACGGTCGTGACGGGAGCCGGGGGCTTGCGGGTGAACGCCCGCGGCTCCGCGCCGCTCGGAGCGGGCAATCTCGACCTGTCGGTCGACGGGCGCGCGCCGCTCGGATTCCTCAATGACACGCTGTCTGTGTCCGGCGACCGGATCGACGGCGCCGCGACGTTCGACGTCAAGGTCGGCGGACCAGTGTCGGCCCCCCGCATCGAGGGCCGCGCGCAGCTCGCCAACGCGTCCTATTCGAACCGCGCGTCCGGGCTTCAGCTCCGGGCGATCAACGCGGCGATCGCCGCGAACGGGACCAAGATCAACGTCACGAGCCTGCGCGCCACCACCCGCAACGGCGGGACCATCACCGGTTCCGGCCAGGTCGACGTCAATCCGGCGGCCGGCTTCCCCGGCCAGATCAACTTCCGCGCCCAGAATGCAGAGGTGATGGGCACCGACGTGGTGACCGCCATCACCGACGCCGATCTGCGGCTGCAGGGGCCGCTGGCGCGCCGGCCGGTGATCACCGGCACGATCAACACGCGATCGATCGAAGTGCAAATACCCGACCGAATCCCTGCGGCCTACACGCCTCTTCCAAACGTCCGGCACCGCAACGCGCCGCCCCAGATCGCCCGACAGGCGAACGCGGTGAACGCCGGCAAAGCCAAGGGCGGCTCGAAGGAGGACGCCTTCCTCGCGACGCTCGACATCGACGTGCGCGCCGACAACCGCATTTTCATCCGCGGCATGGGCATGCAGGCCGAGGCCGGCGGCCAGATCAAGATCACCGGCACCTCGGCCAATCCCGTTCCGATAGGCGGCTTCCAACTCCGCCCCGGACGGAGCGCGATCACTGTGATCGGCAAGAAGCTCGACTTCACGCGCGGCGAGCTGTCCTTCGCCGGCGATCTCGATCCCACGCTCGATTTCCTCGCCGAGACCAAGGCGAAGGACATCACGGCGCAGGTCATCGTGACCGGCACGGCGTCGCGGCCGAAGATCGAGTTCGGGTCCAATCCGCAGGTCCCGCCGGACGAGGTGCTGTCCCGGCTGCTGTTCAACAAGGCGTCCGGCGAGTTGTCGCCAACCCAGGCGCTCACGCTCGCCCAGGCCGTCGCTCAGTACAGCGGTGTCGGCGGCGGAGGCGGGGGGCCGCTCGAAGGCCTGCGGAAGGGGCTCGGGGTCGACTCGCTCGACATCGCCGCCGGAGGGGAAGGCGGCCCCGGCTTGGGCGTCGGCCGCTACATCTCCGACAACATCTATCTTGGTTTCCGCCAGGGCACGACGCCGGAATCCACGAACGTGACGGTGGACGTCGACATCACGGACAACATCAAGGCCCAGGCTGAGGCGGGCGCGGCCGGCAACACATCGGCGGGCGTCGCCGTGGAGTGGGATTACTGAACCGTCGCGGCGCTCGGCCACGCGGGCATGCGATTTCGGGTGATCTCCCCGGGTGTGTAGATGCTATAAGCGCCCGACGAGTTTCGGCATGCGCGGAATGAGATCGGGACGGTGAGCGTAGAGGATGACCCTGCGCGTGAGCGCCTGGTGGCGAAGATCGACGCGGTGCGCGATCGTTTTCTGACTGGCCTCGACGCTCGAAGGCGCGGTCTGATCGATCTCTGCAATCAGGCGGCGGGCGAGGAAGCCGGTCCCGCCGGGGAAGCTCGGCTGGCGCTCCGGCGCGGCCTGCACAATCTGGCCGGCGCCGCCTCGACGCTCGGGCTCGTTCAGCTGGGCCGGGCCGCGAGCGACATCGAAGCGGCGGTCGTCGCCGCCATCGCCGGCGACAGACCGTTCGACGCGAGCCTGACGCGAGAAGTCGTCGCCAGGCTGGAGCGCCTCACGCAGACCTGACGTCGGGGGTCCGAGCGGTCGGTTGCGAATCAATTTCGTTGCACGCATATAAAAATTTGCGGCAATATCGTGGCGTTGCAACCCGCGGTCCGGATGACGTCGTCTGGGCTCATCGCGATCGGGCGCATGCGTCGTGCCGTTTGCTCTCTTCGCTCGCGTGGCGGCGGTGGTCGCTCTCGGCGTCGCCGGCGTGTCGCCCGCGATCGCGGGAGCGTTCACTCTCGATGAGGGCGAGGGGAAGGTCTTCGCGACCGGCGTCGTGAATTCGGGCGATCACTATTACGACCGCCGGGGTCGGCTCAAGGCGCGCGGCGCATATCACAAATACGATCTGCAGGCGTATCTCGAATACGGGCTGCGCGACGGCCTCACGGGCTTCGCGGCGACCGGCCTTCAGCGCATCACGGCGCGTGACGGCGGGCGCCACGAACGCGAGGGGCTCGGCCGGAGCGAGATCGGTCTGCGCGCCCGGCTGCTGCAGGGGAACGGCTGGATCGCGTCCGCGCAAGGGTCGGTCGTGATCGCGGGCGCCAAGCGCAGCGAAGGAGTCGCTTCGATCGGCGAAACGGACGACCAGGTCGATGTCCGCGGGCTGGTCGCCCGAAGCTTCGAGGCGTTCGGCAAACCGGCCTTCATCGACCTCGGCGCCGGCTATCGCACGCGCAGCGGAGATCCCGCGGACGAAATCCGGGCGGACGCCACCTTCGGCATCCGGCCTGCGCCGCGCCTGCTGCTGCTGGCGCAAAGCTTCAACACCTTCGGCACGAAGCGTTGGGACGGGCCGTACCGTCTGAAGCAGCGCATCCACAAGGTTCAGGCGGCGGCGCTTTACGATCTGACCGAGAAGCTCTCGCTGCTCGTTTCGGTGTTCTTCACGCCGGAGGCGCGTGACGCGATGGACGAGGGCGGGGCAGGCGTGGGCTTCGGTTACCGGTTTTGAACCGGCGCCGCCGCGCTGGCCGGCAGGAACCCTTCGAAGACCATCTGGTCGGCGTAACGGGCGGCGCAGGCCTGCTCCTCCGGCGTCCGCACCGTCCATGTCATCACAGGCAGCCCCAGGCGCCGCGCGACGGCGACCGCTCTCCGGGGGAGGTCGCGGACGCGCCAGGACACGAAGTCAGGCCGGGTCCAGGGCCAGTGCGCCATGTTTCGGCCGGCGAAGCGCTGTCCGCGGGTCAGTTGCGCCCAATGCGGGTCATCATCAGCGTAGGCCTCGCCGATGATCCCTCTCGGCACCTCGGGAGCCACGCGCCGCAGGACGCCGAGGACGCGCGGATCGAAGGACTTCGCGGCGACGGGTCCGCCCCGTTCGGCGAGCGTCTTCGCGACCCCGGCCACGAAAGCCATGTCGGCGGCGCGGGACGACTTGATCTCGACCACCAGGGCCTGACGACCGGCGACGAGGTCGAGGCAGTCCTCCAGGGTCCAGATCCGGTCCGCGCCGGTCCTGAACGCGATGCGGCGAAGTTCGGCGAGCGGTCGCGCTGCGACGGGGCCGGAGGCGTCGGTGAGACGCTCGAGCGTCTCGTCGTGAAACACGACGGCGGCGCCGTCCGCCGTCGGTCGCACGTCGATCTCGATCGCGAAGCCGAGGTCGATCGCGCGCGCCACCGCGCTCGGCGTGTTCTCGACCACGCCGAGCGACTGATCGTGCAGCCCGCGATGCGCGATCGGGCGGGCGACCAGCCAGTCGAGGCTGCGCATCCGCGCAGGCCCTCAGGCGACCTCGATGATCGCCTCGACCTCGACGGCCGCGCCGAACGGCAGTGCCGCGACCCCGATCGCGGAGCGCGCATGCCGACCCTTGTCGCCGAGCGCCTCGACGAGGAAGTCGGACGCGCCGTTGACGACCTTGGGCTGTTCGCCGAAGCCGGGCGCGGAGGAGACGAAGCCGACGAGCTTCACCACGCGGACGATGCGGTCGAGCGAGCCCAGCTCGGCCTTGGCCTGAGCGAGCGCGTTGATGATGCAGAGCTTCGCCGCCTTCGCGGCGTCCTCGATCGCGACGTCCTCGCCGAGGCGGCCCTTGCAGGTGAGCTCGCCGCCGGCAAGCGGCAGCTGGCCCGAAATGTAGAGCATGGAGCCTGACAGCACGGCCGGCACATAATTGGCGGCGGCCTTCGGCGCCTCCGGCAGGGTGACGCCGAGCTCCTTGAGCCGCGCTTCCGTTCGATCGTTCATGCCATGCCTTCCTGACTGTCCAAGCGACGGCCCCGCGCCGTCCGGCTGCGCGCCACCTGTGGCCTACGGGGCGACCCGCCGCAAGGGCGGCGGGCTGCCGGCTCAATTCCGCCATGCTGCCCGGCGATCAGCAGGCCTCGCAACCGCGTGGCGCATTGCCTTTGCCTGAATGCGGCGCACAATGACGTCAAGGTTTAACCGGGGGCCATCGCCGTGACCCATCTCCGCCGCACCCTACCGCCGCGAGTCGTCTCAGCCGCTCTGGGCGGCTCTTTGGCGTTGGCGGTCTTCGCCACGCCTGCGCTCGCCGCGCCGCCGGCCGCGCTCCCGGAGTCGCCGCTCGCGCCGCATCGCGCGATCTACGAGCTCAAGCTGCGCGAAAGCCGCGGCTCCGGCGCGATCGGGCAGGTGCGCGGCCGCATCGTGTATGAGTTCAAGGGCGACGCTTGCGACGGCTACGCCCTGAACTTCCGGCAGGTCACCGAGATCGGCAATGGCGAAGGCGAGACCAACGTCTCCGATCTCCGCTCCGAGACCTGGGAGGACGGCAAGGCCCGCAGCTTCCGGTTCTCGGCCCGCAACTACCTCAACCAGCAGCTCGACCGCGACACGGACGGCCGCGCCGAACGGGCGCCCGACAAGGTGAAGGTGACGCTCTCCAAGCCGGCGAAGGCGAACGCGGACTACGACGCGCGCACGCTGTTCCCGACCGAGCACCTCCGCAAGATCATCGAAGCGGCGCGCGCCCAAAAGGGCCTGCTCGAAGCGCCGGTCTATGACGGCTCCGAGGCCGGCGACAAAACCTATGACACGCTGACCGTCATCGGCCGACCGAGCGAGACGCCTCCTTCCGACATAGAACCGCCGGCGAAGACCCCCCAGCTCGAAAGGGAGGTCTACTGGCCCGTGACCGTCAGCTATTTCGAGCGGGGTAAGGCGAAAGACGGCGAACAGCAGCCGGACTACCAGATGAGCTTCGACCTTTACGCCAACGGCGTGAGCCGCGCGCTGAAGATCGACTACGGGGAATTCGTGCTCGACGGCGAACTCAAGGAACTCGAGTTCCTCGCGCCGACCGCCTGTCGCTAGTTGCGCGGCCGAAAGGCTCGCCACTCGCGCCGGCCATAAGCGGCCTGCGGGGAGAACGCCCGGCCTTCAGATGAAGAGCCCCTTCAGCGCCACGTTCATGAGCGCCGTGACGATGGCGACGCGCACGTGTTCAAATTGAGCGATGGCCAGACCGGCGGCCGTGACGACGTACATCTTCGCCAGAGCCAGCTGTCCTTTGATGAGATGGTCGAAGTCGGCCTTGCTGATGACGCCCTTGTGCAAGGCCTCAAGGTAGCCCGCGACGTCGTGCGCCCTGCGGGTCACGAAGTCCCTCATCAGATCGACGGACGCCTGCTTGATGCTGGACGGAAACCCTTGGACGATCGGCGCAAGCTCGGCGAGCGCCGTTTCAAGCAGGTTGGCCATTCTTTCCTCCCTTGGCCGCGGCGTCCGGCGCCTGGTTGCGTTCCGTCGCGCCCGGCGTAGCCCCGACGCATGACGTCGACTTCTGCTTGTTGGCCTCCAGGCAGATGATGAGGTCGAACGCCCGGGAGACCGTCTTCCGGTCTGCGTCGACCACGAACCGGCTCAGTCTCGCGTTCTGCCGCCAGTAGGTGACGAACCCGCCGAACAGGCCGCCGTCCCGGTCGCGCATCAACCGCCACTGAGCTGCGCTTGTCTGATTGTTCGGAACGCCGGCCGCAAATTCATAAGCGGCGTCGATCTTCACTCCGATCGCCCGAACCTTTTCGGCGTGCTTCTGATAGGGCTCGGTCCCGAGCTTCATGACGTCATCGACTTCCGCCTTGAGCGTCGTCGCGTTCTTGTAGGCCTCGAGGTTGTACTCGGCGATGAGCGGCGCGCAGCCCACGATAAGCAGGAGCAGGAGCGTCAACGACGCCGTCTGGGCCTGGCGCCTCCCATCTACGGCGCGAACGGAGGAGGGGGCGGCGCGTCGCATGTCGTCTCCTTGATGAGGTTCGCAGCCTGCGGTCCGTTCTTCGTACAAGAATACAACCTGAAATATATTCGTATCAGTACGTACTCCTATAAGATGCGGACGCGGGCAGTCCCCGTGGGATGGCGGTTCGCCGTCCGGGCGCGCGATTGAGGCCGGGCGAACGTTCGGCCCAGGGCCCTGAAGGGCGGAGCGACGCGGGCGTAATGCCCGAGGTGCAGGGGAAGCCTGCGGGCGCTCGCCGAGCGCCTAGCGGTCGCCGCGGCGCCTCGCGAAAGCGCGGTCCACCGAATCGCGTCCAAAGCGCGCGCGCAGGTCGGCGACGGCCGTCTCGATCCGGTCGAGTTTCTCGTAGCGCCGCTCGAGATCCGGCGGGTCGGCCTCGATCGCCGGACAGAGGTCCGACAGAGAGACGCCGATCAGCCGGAAGGCGGCCCCGTCCGCCTCCCGCCTCAGCATGTCCCGCGCGGCGCCGAAGATGCGGGCGGCGAGACGCGTCGGCGACGGCAGAGCATGGGCGCGGGTGCGCGATCGAAAATCGCTCGTCTTCAGCTTCAGCGTGATCGTGCGGCCCGCGATCGCGTCGGCGCGCATCCGGTCGGCCACCTTTTCGCAGAGCGGCCAGAGCCGCGCGGCGAGTTCGTCGGCGTCGGAGACGTCGACGTCGAACGTGGTCTCGGCGCCGACGCTCTTGCGCTCGCGGTTCGGCTGGACGGGCCGGTCGTCGCGACCGAACGCGAGCCGGGACAGCCTCAGGCCGCTTTCGCCGTAGCGCCGGGCGAGATCGCGCGGCTCGGCGCGCTGCAGATCGCCGATTGTCCGCAGGCCGTCGCGGCGCAGGGTCTCCGCGAAGGCCGGGCCGACGCCCCAGAGAAACTCGACCGGGCGCGGCGCAAGGAACGCGGGAGCCTCCTCGATCGACAGCGCCGCGAAGCCGCGCGGCTTGTCGAGGTCGGAGGCGATCTTGGCGAGAAACTTGTTGGAGGCCATGCCGATCGACACCGTGATGCCGACGTCGCGCTCGACCTCCTTGGCGAAGCGGGCGAGGGCGACAGCCGGAAGAGCGTGATGCAGCCGCTCGGTCCCGGACAGGTCGAGGAACGCCTCGTCGATGGAGAGCGGCTCGACCAGCGGCGTCAGCGCCAGCATCTTGGCCTTCACCGCTCGGCTGGCCTCGACATATTTCGCAAAGTTCGGCTTCACCACCACGGCGTCCGGGCAGAGCTTCAGCGCCTTGAACATCGGCATCGCCGACCGCACGCCGGAAATCCGCGCGACGTAGCAGGCGGTGGAGACCACGCCGCGCTTTCCGCCGCCGACGATGACCGGCCTCTCCGCGAGCGACGGGTCGTCCCGCTTCTCCACCGCGGCGAAGAAGGCGTCGCAATCGACATGGGCGACGGTCATCGCGCCGAGCCTGTCATGGCGCGCGATCCGCGGGCTGCCGCAGGCGGCGCAACGCGCACGACCGGGCGCGGGCGCGAGGCAGTCGCGGCAGAAGGACAGGGCGGTCGTGGCGGTCATGCGCGGCCCGGTGACGGCGGCGTCTACGAAAAGACCTCGCCGCGATCGGCCATCCTTACCCGCTCTGCTCGCCGAAGGAACCGGCGGGGCGCGCCAGCCGGCTCAGTCGGCCCCGCCGCCGGGCCCCGCCAGCGCGCGGCGGGCGTCGCCGACGGCCTCGGGGCGCAGGCCTTCGGCCTCCGCGAAGGCGAGCAGCAGCGTCTCGTCCGCCAGCAGATGGTCGAGCACCGCCGGGAGGAACTGCGGGCTTCGGGCGGCCGATCGAATCGTCGAAGGATCGAGCCCCGACAGCGCCAGGAACTGACCGAGACGTTCGGGATCGGAGGCGAGGAAGCCGAGCGCCCTCGCCGCCACCGCGTCGGCCGAGGGTTTGTCCAGGCGGAGTTTCAGCATGGCCGTTCGCCTTTTCCTAAGGAATGATCGGTAAGATTTTTTGAAACAGCAAGTGATCGGCTTGGGCCAAAGCGGGATAAGTTCCCTCCTGGCCGCGCCGCCTGGACGGGGCCGGACCGCGTGCGTGCGAAGCGCGGGGAGAGTAGGTGTGGCATGGCCAAGACCGTCCTGATCGTCGAGGACAACGAGCTCAACATGAAGCTCTTCCACGACCTGCTCGAGGCTCATGGCTACAAGACGATCGAGACCCGCAACGGCATCGAGGCGCTGGAGCTCGCGCGCGCCCACCTGCCGGACCTGATCCTGATGGACATCCAGCTGCCCGAGGTCTCCGGGCTCGACGTCACCCGCTGGATCAAGGAGGACGAGCGCACCCGCGCGATCCCGGTGATCGCCGTGACCGCCTTCGCGATGAAGGGCGACGAGGAGCGCATCCGGGGCGGCGGCTGCGAGGCGTATCTCTCCAAGCCCATCTCGGTGGCGAAGTTTCTGGAAACCGTCCGTCACTATATCGGCGAAGGTTGATCGACCTGACATGACCGCGCGCATTCTCGTCGTCGACGACGTTCCGGCCAACCTCAAACTGCTCGAGGCTCGGCTGACGGCGGAGTATTTCGAGGTGGTGACCGCCTCCAGCGGCCCGGAGGCTCTCGCGATCTGCGAGAGGGCGCAGTGCGACGTCGTGCTGCTCGACGTGATGATGCCCGGCATGAACGGTTTCGAGGTGTGCCGCCGCCTCAAGGCTGATCCGAAGACCCACCACATCCCGGTCGTCATGATCACGGCCCTCGACCAGCCGTCCGATCGCGTGACGGGCCTGGAGGCCGGCGCGGACGATTTCCTGACCAAGCCGGTCGCGGACGTCGCGCTGCTCGCCCGCATCCGGTCGCTCGCTCGGCTCAAGCTGCTGGGAGACGAGCTCCGCCTGCGCGCCCAGACGACCCGCGAGATCGGGATGTCGGACACGCTGATGGAAGCGGTCGCCGACACCGGCGAAGGCGGTCGCGTGCTGCTCGTCGACGACCGCCCGTCCTCGGCGGAGCGCATCTGCAAGGCGCTTGCGCGCACGCAGACAGTCGACGTCGAGCCGGAACCGCAGGAGGCGCTGTTTCGCGCGGCCGAAGGCGATTACGACGTCGTGGTCGTCGCGCTGTCGCTTGCCGATTTCGATGCGCTGCGGCTCTGCGCGCAGCTTCGCTCGCTCGAGCGGACCCGCATGACGCCGATCGTGCTGATCGCCGATCCCGAGCAGAACGCGCGCGTGCTGCGCGGCCTCGAGGTCGGGGTGAACGATTACCTGATGCGCCCAATCGAGCCCAACGAACTCACCGCGCGCATCCGGACCCAGGTGCGCCGGCGCCGCTACACCGCCCGGCTGCGCGACAACCTCCAGACCAGCATGGAGCTCGCCATCACCGACGGGCTCACCGGCCTCAACAACCGGCGCTACATGGAGATGCACCTGCAGACGCTGCTCGATCAGGCGGAGAGCCGCGGGCGACCCCTGTCCGCCTTGGTCGCCGACATCGACCTGTTTAAGGGCGTCAATGACGGCTTCGGGCATGACGCGGGCGACGAGGTGCTGCGCGAGTTCTCGCGCCGTCTCAAGGCGAGCGTTCGGGGAATCGATCTCGTCTGCCGGTTGGGCGGCGAGGAGTTCGTGGTCGTGATGCCGGAGACAGACGCCCAGGTGGCGCGGGTCGTCGCCGAACGCATCCGGTCCAAGACCGCCGCGCAGCCCTTCGCGATAGCCGGCGGCGCGCAGTCGATCGACGTGACCGTCTCGGTCGGCGTCGCGAGCTTCCTCGGCAAGTCCGACGACGCCGCCGCCCTGCTCAAGCGCGCCGACGTCGCGCTCTATCGCGCCAAGGCCGACGGCCGCAACCGCGTGGTCGCGGACGCCGCCTGATCGGCGCCGCCACCAGTCCTGAGGTCTGACCCACAGTTCTGAATTCTGAGACGCCGGCGGATGGCGGCGATCACGCCCCGCGCCCGCGCGCCGAAACGAAAAAGGCGCCCCGAGAGGCGCCTTTAGTTCGACGTACGGACCAGGATCACTTGATCTTGGTCTCCTTGAACTCGACGTGCTTGCGCGCGACCGGATCGTACTTCTTGAGCACCATCTTGTCGGTCTTGGTGCGCGAGTTCTTGCTGGTCACGTAGAAGAAGCCGGTGTCGGCCGTGCTCAGCAGCTTGATCTTGATGTTGGCGGCCTTCGCCATGGCGTGAACCTCGAAAGGGCGACGTCCAAGGCGCCGCGGCAGGAATTCGGAGCGCGCAACCTACTCAGGCGCGGCCGCCTGTCAAGGCTGAGCCGCTTCCCGGCGGATGCGGAAGGCCGCGATCACGACATAAGCGCCGAGCAGCAGGGCGACGGCGTAGAAGGCGCCGTGGGGTCGGGAGAGGTCGAATCCGACGCCGAGCAGCGGCGGCCCGGCCATCAGCCCGATCGAATACATCATCACGAAGGCCGCGTTCGCGGTCGCGAGATCGACGCCGGAGAACCGCGCGCCGAGATGCGCGAGGGCCACGGTGTACAGCCCGCCGACCACGCCGCCCCAGACCGCCACGAGCGCAAACAGCGCGACGTGGTCGTGCGCGACGAAGGGAATCGCCACGGCGCCCGCCAGCCCGCACGCGGCCAGCGCGAGGATCAGCCAGCGCCGGTCGACGCGGTCGCTGACGAGGCCGATCGGGATCTGCGACGCGATGTTGCCGACCGCCATCATGCTGACCAGCAGGGCGGCGGTCTGGACGGTGAGGCCGACCTCGGTCCCGAACAGCGGCAGAAAGGTGAAGCCGCCGGTCTCGACTGCGCCGAACACGAAGGCGCCGCCGGTGGCGAGCGGCGCGATCGCGATGAAATACATCACGCCCCGGGCGCGGTTCGGCTTCTCGATCGCCGGCGCGAGCCCGCGGGCGAACGCCACCGGCAGGGCGGCAGCGGCGTAAAGTCCGGCGCAGACGAGATAGGCGGCCAATCCGTCGGAGCCTGTGACGGCGAGGATCGCCGGGCCTGCGGCGAAGCCGACCGAGAGCGAGGTCGCGTAGACGCCCATCACCAGCCCGCGCGCGCGTTCGGGCGCGAAGGCGTTGATCCAGAATTCGGACAGCACGAACAACACCGCGAGGGAGGCACCGAACAGGAAGCGCAACGGGAACCAGGCCCAGAGCGGCGCGACGACGGCGAAGCCGAGAATGGTGGCGGCGCCGAGCGCGAGCGCCGCGAACAGCGTCGCCCGCACGCCCACAATCCCGGCCCATCGCGCGATCAACGGGGCGACGGCGATGGTCGCGAGGCCGCCCATCGCGGTGTTCAACCCGATCAGCGTGCCGGACGCGCCGCGCGCCTCCATCGCGAAGGTGAGAAGCGGGATCGAAAGGCTCAGCGCGACGCCGACGAGCGACACGCAGGCGATCGCGACCGCGATGCCGAGATTGCGCTCGCGGGCGGTCAGGTCGGAGACTGAACAGATGGCGGTCATGGCCCGCGGGGTGTGCCACGTCGGACGGCGCGGCGCCACCCAAGGCGCCCGCTATTTCATCATATCAGCTCACGCTCGCCGGCCGACCCCTTCGGATAAAACGGCAGCGGAGCGTCGCGCTCAAAGCCGATGTCGAGGCGCTCGGTGAGATCGAGCAAGACCTGCTTGGTGATGGCGGGCAGGTCGAGCTTGCGCGCGTCGTCGAGCGTGACCCAGACGATTTCGACGAGCTCCGTCTCCGCGGTGACCAGCCCGTCGACCGTGCCGCCGATCGCGCTGGCGTCGGTCGCGAAGAAGCGCGCGTCGAAGCGGCGGGGGCGGCCGGGCGGCGTGATCGCGCGCGCGACGGCGACGAAGCTTTCGAGCGACGGAAACACGCCGGCTTTCGCGAAGGCGTCCCAACTGCTCCCGCGGGGCTGGAAGGGGCCGGCGTCCGGATCGCCGATCAGAATGCCGGTCTCCTCCGCGAGTTCGCGGACGGCGGCGAGGCCGTAGGCGCGGGCCCGGGTGATCGACGGTCGCCGCACCCGCGCCTGCAGGCGGTTCTCGACATGGGGAGGATAGGTCCCCGCGACGTTCACGCGGCCGTCGTCGGCCTCGACGCGGCCGCCTGGAAACACGAACTTGCCGGGCATGAAGGCCACGCCTTCGTGGCGGCGGCCCATCAGCACCTTCGGCTCGGGGCCGGACCGGTCGACGACGATGAGCGTGCCGGCGTCCCTCGGGACGAGCGCCCTCGGCGAGAGCGCCGGTGCGTCCTGCGCCGCGCTCACGCGCGTTCGTCGTCGGGCCGGAGGCCGCCGTCGGCGAAGGGGCTGTCGTCCTCTCCGCCGAAGCCGTGCATTCGCAGCGCCCATTGCAGCCCGACAAGCGCGCCCTTCACCGCCGGCAGCAAAGCGAGCGACAGGATGATCGTGAGCGGCAGCCACATCGCGAGATGCAGCCAGACCGGCGGCTGGTAGCGGACTTCCGTCCAGAGCAGCAGTCCGATCACGACATGGGCGACGATGGTGATGACGACATAAGGCGGAGCGTCGTCGGCGCGCTGGTGATGCAGGTCCTCGCCGCAGACGCCGCAGGAATCGACCACCTTCAGATAGGCGCGGAACATCCGGCCCTCGCCGCAATTCGGGCAGCGGCAGGCCGCGCCGCGGCGAAGCGAACGGAGGATCGGGCGGCTGTCTTCGCCAGGCTCTTCAGTCTCGACGACGACGTGAGCGGTCATGAGCGGCGTCCCTTGCCCTTGCCAGGCTTCTTCGGGCCGGCCGCGCGAGATGTAGGGGAGCGGCCGCGCGATTTCGAGGCGCCGGCAGCCGCCGACGCCCGGCGCAAGCCGCGCTTGCCGCGGCCGACCGGCTTCTCCTGCCGGCCATCCGACAGCATCTCGAACCTGAGCGCGCCTGCGACCGGCGCCGCCTCGACGAGCTTCACCCGCACCTGATCGCCGAGCCGGAAGCTTTCGCCGGTCGCGCTTCCCGTCAGCGAGCGGGCGCCTTCGTCATGCACGAAATAGTCCTTTCCGAGCGATCCGATCGGCACGAAGCCGTCGGCCCCCGTATCGTCGAGCTTCACGAACAGGCCGGAACGGGTGACGCCCGCGATCCGGCCGGAAAAGCTCGCTCCGACCTGGTCGGCGAGGAAATGCGCGATCAGCCGATCGACGGTTTCGCGTTCCGCCGCCATCGCCCGGCGCTCGGCCGCCGATATGCGCGCGCCGATCTCGCCCAGCGACTGCGGCGTCGCGCCGTCCGGCAGACCGTCCGCCCCGAGATCGAGCGCGCGGATCAGCGCGCGGTGGACGATCAGGTCGGCGTAGCGGCGAATCGGCGAGGTGAAATGCGCGTAGCGACGCAGGTTCAGGCCGAAATGCCCGTAATTCTCGGAGGCGTATTCGGCCTGCGCCTGGGTCCGGAGCACCACCTCATTGACGAGGCTCGCATTGTCGGAACCCGCGACGCGTTCGAGGATGCGATTGAAGTGCGCGGGCCTGAGATTGCCGGACTTCGCGATCTCGAGATCAAGCGTCGCGAGCAGCTCGCGCAGCGCCTCGAGCTTCTCGATCGAAGGCGCGTCGTGGACGCGGTAGACGAGAGGCGTGCGCTTGGCCTCGAGGGTTTCGGCGGCGGCCACGTTGGCCTGGATCATGAACTCCTCGATCAGCCGGTGGGCGTCGAGGCGGGTCGGCACGATCACCCGGTCGACCGAGCCGTCCGGCTTCAGCACCAGCTTGCGTTCCGGCAGGTCGAGATCGAGCGGGCCGCGGGCGTCGCGCGCCGTCTTCAGGGCGGCGTAGGCGTCCCAGAGCGGCTTCAGGACGGGCTCGAGCAGCGGTCCCGTCGCGTCGTCGGGCGCGCCGTCGATCGCGGCCTGAGCCTGCGCGTAGGCGAGCTTGGCGGCCGATTTCATCATGACGCGGTGGAAGCTGTGACGGAGCTTGCGCCCGTCCTTGCTAAAGACCATGCGCACGGCGAGCGCGGGGCGGTTCTCCGCCTCCTTCAGCGAGCAGAGGTCGTTCGAGATGCGCTCCGGCAGCATCGGGACGACGCGGTCGGGAAAATAGACGGAGTTGCCGCGGTCGAGCGCTTCCCGGTCGAGCGCCGACCCCGGGCGGACATAGGAGGCGACGTCGGCGATCGCGACGGTGACGACGTGGCCGCCGAGATTGTCGGGCGCAAGGTCTGGCTCGGCGTGGACGGCGTCGTCATGGTCCTTGGCGTCGACGGGGTCGATGGTGACCAGAGGAAGTGTCCGCCAATCCTCGCGGCCCTTCAGCGTCGCGGCCGTGGCGGCCTCCGCCTCGGCGAGAGCGTCGCGCGAGAACACATGGGGGATCGCGTGGGCGTGGATCGCGATCAGGCTGACAGCCTTTTCGCTCGTGATCGATCCGAGCTTTTCCCGGACCCGCGCCGACGGCAGGCCGTAGCGGCCTTGCTTGACGATGTCGGCCGCGATCAGGTCGCCGTCACGGGCGCCGTCGGTCGCGTCGGCCGGGATCGTCAGTTCCTTGCCGGCCTCGCGCTTGGTCACGGGCACCAGTCGGCCGGAGCCGTCGGGCAGGGCGCGGAACACGCCGAGCACGCGCGCGGACTGCTTCGACAGGATCTTGATGACCCGGCCCTGGTGCGATGGGTCGCCGGGTTCGGGATCTTCGGTCGGCTCGGCGCGGACGAGGATGCGGTCGCCGACGCCCGGCGTCAGGCCAGGCTGGCGGCCGCGGCTCGGCACGATGACGAGAATGCGGGGCGCCGCCCCATGCTCGTCCTCGTCCCACTCGGCGGGCTGGGCGATCAGTTCGCCGTCGTCGTCGCGGCCGGTGACGTCGGCGAGCACGACCGACGGCAGATGGCCTGCGCGCCCGAGCTTCTTGCCTCGCCGGTCGACGACGCCGGCCTCCTGAAGCTCGTGCAGCGCCCGCTTGAGCTCCACGCGGTCCGCGCCGGAGATGTGGAACGCCCGGGCGATCTCGCGCTTCCCGACCTTGCCGCCCTGCTCGGCGATGAAGGCGATGAGCTGTTCGCGCGACGGCAGGCCCCGCGAGGCGGGACGAGCGGGCGCGGGCGGGGCTGACTTAATGCGTCGTGCCAAATCCGGCGGACCTTTGCGAGCGGGGCGAGCCATCCCTTCCCTCAAAACGGGAAGGGATCAAGCGCCCTCTATTCCGCAGCGCTCTTGGCCGCGCTTGCAGAAGCTTTCTTCCCTGACGGCTTCTTCGCCGGCGCCTTCTTGGCGGGGGACTTCTTCGGCGCCGCCGCCTTGCGCGTCGGCCGCGCGCCGCCGCCGCTCGCGGCCTTGGCCGCGACGACCTTGACCGCTTCGTCGAGCGTCAGGGTTTCGGGGTCGACGCCTTTGGGAAGGGTCGCGTTGATCTTCCCATGCTTGACGTAAGGCCCGTATTTTCCGGCGTGGACCGTGATGGGCCCGCCCTCCGACGGATGGTCTCCGAGCGCGCGTCCGGCTGGCGCGCCCCGGCCGGCGCCGCGCTTTTCCTTTTTCTCCGCGATGACGGCCACCGCCCGGTTCAGGCCGACGATGAAGACCTCCTCGACCGAGTCGAGGTTGGCGTAGGCCCCGTCATGGCTCACATAGGGTCCGTAGCGGCCGATATTGGCCTCGATCGGCTTGCCCGTCTCAGGGTGCGCGCCGACCAGCCGCGGCAGCGCGAGCAGCTTCAGCGCGTCCGCGAGCGTCAGGTCCGCCGCCGACCAGCCCTTCGGCAGCGACGACCGCTTTGGCTTCTCCTTTTCGACGGGCTCGCCCAGCTGGACATAGGGTCCGAAGCGACCGTCGCGGAGGGTGACCTCGGTCCCGGTCTCGGGATCCGCGCCCAGGATTTTCACCCCGTCCGGTCCTGCGGCCGAGCCTTCGTCTCCGCCCGGCTCGCTGCCGAGCTGGCGGGTGTAACGGCATTCCGGATAGTTCGAGCAGCCGACGAAGGAGCCGTATTTGCCGAGCTTCAGCGACAGCTGCCCATTCCCGCAGGTCGGACAGACGCGGGGATCGGAGCCGTCGGCCTTGGGCGGAAAGACATAGGGTCCGAGGAACGCGTTCAGCGCCT
Source organism: Hansschlegelia sp. KR7-227 (assembly GCF_049446035.1). Classification (NCBI taxonomy): domain Bacteria; kingdom Pseudomonadati; phylum Pseudomonadota; class Alphaproteobacteria; order Hyphomicrobiales; family Methylopilaceae; genus Hansschlegelia; species Hansschlegelia sp. KR7-227. The sequence continues at coordinate 1,324,875 of NZ_JBMSEA010000001.1, read as the reverse complement.
CCAACACCTCGGAGACGCGCAGGTCCTTGGTGGCGTCGACGGCCTTCGCGAACTCGCGCCAGAAGGCGCGCAGAACCTCCTTCCAGTCGAGCTCGTGGTTCGAAATCTTGTCGAGCTGCTCCTCGAGCGAAGCGGTGAAGTCGTATTCGACGTAACGGTCGAAGAAGCTCTCGAGAAAGGCCGTGACGAGCCGGCCCTTGTCCTCGGGCACCAGCCGCTTCTTGTCGAGCTTCACGTAATCGCGGTCGCGCAGCACCGTGAGCGTGGCGGCGTAGGTCGAGGGGCGGCCGATGCCGAGCTCCTCCATGCGCTTCACGAGCGCGGCTTCCGAATAGCGCGGCGGCGGCTCGGTGAAATGCTGCGTCGACTCGACGGGCTTCACCCGCTTCAGCGGATCGCCGGCGGCCATCTGCGGCAGGCGGCGGGCGTCGTCGTCCTCCTCGTCGTCGCGGCCTTCCTGATAGAGCGCGAGGAAGCCGTCGAACGTCACCACCGTGCCCGTGGCGCGGAGCTCGATCGTCCGGCCCGAGCCGCTGGCCGCGATGTCGACCGTGGTGCGCTCGACCTCCGCGCTCTCCATCTGGCTGGCGACGGTGCGCTTCCAGATCAGCTCGTAGAGCCGCGCCTGCTCGTCTTCGAGCCGGCTCGCCATCTCCTTCGGAGAGCGGGTCGGGTCGGTGGGACGGATGGCCTCGTGGGCCTCCTGCGCATTCTTGGCCTTGACCGTATATTTGCGTGGGCTGTCGGGCAGGTAGCGTGGACCGTGCTCAGAGCCGATCAGGCTGCGGACCGCCTGGATCGCCTCAGGTGCCATGTCGACGCCGTCGGTCCGCATGTAGGTGATCAGGCCGACGGTCTCGCCGCCGATGTCCACGCCCTCATAGAGTCGCTGCGCGAGCTGCATCGTCCGGTTCGGCGCGAAGCCGAGCTTGCGGGACGCCTCCTGCTGAAGCGTCGAGGTCGTGAACGGGGCGGCCGGGTTGCGCCGGCCGGGCTTCGCCTCGACGTTCGAAACCTTGAGCTCCGACGCCTCGATCGCCGCTTTCAGCGCCGTGGCGGTGGCCTCGTCCGGCACGTCGAGCCGCCCGAGCTTCTTGCCGTCGGCCGAGGAGACGCGGGCCTCGAAGGTGTCGCCCTTCGGCGTCGCGAGATGGGCGACGAGCGACCAGTATTCTCGCGGGACGAAGCGCTCGATCTCGGCTTCACGGTCGCAGACCAGCCTCAGAGCGACCGACTGCACGCGCCCCGCCGACCGTGCGCCGGGCAGCTTCCGCCACAGGACGGGCGAGAGCGTGAAGCCGACGAGATAGTCGAGGGCGCGGCGGGCGAGATAGGCGTCGACCAGCGCGACGTCGATCTCGCGCGGCTTCTTCATGGCGTCGAGAATCGACTGCTTGGTGATCGCGTTGAAGACGACGCGCTCGACCGGCTGATCCTTCAGCGCCTTCTTCTGTCGGAGCACTTCGAGCACATGCCAGGAGATCGCCTCGCCCTCGCGGTCCGGGTCGGTCGCGAGGATGAGCTTGTCCGCGCCCTTGACTGCGCGCGCGATCTCGTTGAGCCGCTGCGAGGCTCGGCCGTCCACCTCCCACAGCATGTGGAAGTCCGCCTCCGGGTCGACGGACCCGTCCTTAGCGGGAAGGTCGCGAACGTGCCCGTAGGAGGCCAGCACCTCGTAGTCCGAACCCAGATATTTGTTGATCGTCTTCGCCTTAGCGGGCGATTCGACGATGACGACACTGTGCATTGGATGAGGATCTCTTCGCGGCGCCAGGCGGGATCGAAGGCGGCCGGAACATGGGAGAGCGCCATCGACGTGTCAAATCGCGCGGACGCCCCGGCGCCGAGCCGAGACGCAAGCTCCATGGCTTCCATGTCGCCAAAGGTGTGCTATCAAATTAGCACAATCTTTGAGGGTATTTCGATTTGTCCATCCGGAACGATCGCACGCCACCCAATCCCGAAGCGCGGACGTCGCCTCTCGGACGCGAGGCGACGGCGGAATACGTTGCGGCGATGACGGGCGTCCTCCGCGAGCTCGCGCTTCGCAACAATCTCAGGACGTTGTCCTATCTCCTCGACATGGCGAGGCTCGAGGCCGAGACGGCCGCGCGGGCCCAGGCCGATCCCGATCGATCGCCGTCAGGGCCGGAACCCGAAATCTCTTAGGCTCACTTTTCCGCCGGGCAGCCGGTCCAGCCGGCCTGCGAGCTCGAGCTCCAGAAGGACGATCTGAACGGTCCGGGCGTCGCTTCCCGACTGGCGCACCAGATCGTCGATCGCGGCGGGCGAAGGGCCGAGCAGCTCCAGCACGCGCATTCGCTGATCGTCCTGCGGCTCGCCTCCCTCGAACCCGGCGGCGCCCGCCTGCGCCAATGAGATGGGGGGAGCGGGAGGCGGGCCGCGATCCACGAGCGGGGCGAGCGCCTCGATGACGTCGTCCGAGCGGGTGATGAACGTGGCGCCGTCGCGCAGCAGCGCGTTCGAGCCTTCGCAGCGCGGATCCAGAGGGGAGCCTGGCGCGGCCATCACCTCGCGGCCGAGTTCGGTTGCGAGCCGCGCGGTGATCAGCGATCCGGAGCGCAGCGCCGCTTCGACCACGACGACGCCGAGAGACAAGCCCGCGATCACCCGGTTTCGCCTCGGAAAATCCTGGCCCCGCGGCCTCCAGCCAAGCGGCATTTCGGTCACCAGGGCGCCGTCGTCGACGATGCGGCCGGCGAGATCGGCGTGCTCCGGAGGGTAGAGACAGTCGATTCCGCCCGCGAAGACGGCGACCGTGCCGCTCCGGAACGACGCGTCATGGGCCGCCGCGTCGACGCCGCGGGCGAGCCCGGAGACGATGACCCAGCCGGCGCCCCCGAGCTCCTGGGCGAGCCGGCTCGCGAAGCTCCGACCGGCCGACGACGCGTTCCGCGCGCCGACGATCGCCACCATGGGGCGCTGGAAGACGGTCGCGGCGCCGGCGACCGTGATCAAAGGCGGGGCGCCGTCGGCGGCCGCCAGCGTCTGCGGATAGTCCGGCTCTCCCAGCGCGATCAGCTGCGCGCCGCGGCGCTCAATCTCGGCGATTTCGCGCTCCGCTTCCGCGCGGCTGCACACCAGGATCGGGCGGCCGCCGCGACGGGCGAGATCAGGCAAGGCGTCCAAAGCGGCCGCCGCGCCCCCGAAATGATTGACGAGGCTTCGAAACGTGCGTGGGCCGACGTTTTCCGAACGGATCAGCCGAAGCCACGAGACGCGCTGTTCGGGGCTCAGGCGTGGCCCCATCGCCTAGGCTCCGCCGCGGGAGGTCGCGGACTTCTGCCCGATGCGGCTTTCGCGTCCTGCGAGCAGCCGGGAGATGTTGTCCCGATGAAAAACCCACAGCGCGACGGACAGGGCCGCGAAGGTCAGCGCGGTCGGGACCGGCTGCCAGTAGGCCGCGAGCAGCGCCGGCGCCGCGACGCTGGCGGCGAGCGCCGAGGCCGACGAGTAGCGCGTCGCCGCCGCGACCGCGATCCACACCGCGGCGAAGGCGAGGGCGACCGGCCAGGCGACGCCGATCAGCGCCCCCAGATAGGTCGCGACGCCCTTGCCGCCCTTGAAGCGCAGCCAGACGGGAAAAACGTGGCCGACGAAGGCGGCCGCCCCCGCAGCCAGACCCGCCCCCTCGCCCCAGAGGTGCCCCGCCAACAGTACGGCGACCGTCGCCTTCAGCATGTCGCCCATCAGCGTCAGGGCGGCGAGGTCTTTGCGTCCGGTCCTCAGGACGTTTGTGGTTCCGATGTTGCCGGACCCGATCGCCCGAAGATCGCCCGCGCCTCCAAGACGCGTCACGATCACTCCGAACGGCACGGAGCCGCAGAGATAGCCGAGGGCGAGAGCGGCGAGGATGGGGAGCGACATCGGGCGGGGTCCGCGGCGGGTATCACGGGCGGGTTCAAGCGTAGGTGTAGACCGTGCGTCCGGCAACGACGGTTCTGAGGACGCGGCCCTGAAAGCGCGCCTGGTCGAAGGGTGTGTTCTTCGACTTCGACTTCAGAGTCGCGGCCTCGAGCACCCAGGGGGCTTCGGGATCGAAGACGATCAGGTCCGCCGGCGCTCCGACTTCGAGATGTCCTCCGGATAGACCGAGCAGGGCCGCGGGACGGGTCGACATCGCTGCGAGCAGGCGCGGCAGCGTCACGTCGCCGGAGTGTACGAGCCGAAGGCCCGCCGCCAGCATCGTCTCGAGTCCGATCGCGCCGTCCTCGGCCTCGCTGAAGGGGCGGCGCTTGGTCTCGACGTCCTGCGGATCATGCGCGGAGACCACGACGTCGACCACGCCGTCCGCGAGTCCCTGAACCAGCGCGCGACGATCGTCCTCCGAGCGCAGGGGAGGGGCCATCTTGAAGAAGGTGCGGTATTCGCCGACGTCGTTCTCGTTCAGCGTGAGATGAGCGATCGAAGCCCCGCATGTAACCCGAGCGCCGGCGCGCTTGGCGCGGGCCATCAGCTCGACGCTTTCGGCGCAGGTGACGAGGCTCGCGTGGTAGCGGCAGCCGGTCATCGCGGCGAGGCGCAGGTCCCGCTCGAGAATCAAGGCCTCCGCCGCCGCCGGCCGGCCGGGAAGTCCAAGCCGGCTTGCGAGTTCGCCCTCGTTCATCGCGCCGCCGGCGATCAGCTCCGCGTCCTCCGCGTGGCAGCACAGCAGGGCGTCGAAATCGGCGGCGTAGGTCATGGCGCGGCGCATCACCCGCGCGCTGGCGATCGAGCGCGGACCGTCGGTGAAGGCCACAGCGCCCGCCTCGAGCAGCAGGCCGATTTCGGTCATCTCGAGGCCGGCGAGTCCCTTGGTCAGCGCCGCCATCGGGTAGACGCGCACGCAGCCGGTGTCCCGCGCCCTGCGCTTGAGGTAGTCGACGATCTCCGGAGCGTCGACCGGAGGGGTCGTGTCGGGGCGCGCCACGATCGTGGTGACTCCGCCGGCGGCGGCGGCCAGGCTTGCGGTCGCGATGGTTTCGCGGTGTTCGGCGCCGGGCTCGCCGACAAACGCTCCGAGGTCGATGAGGCCCGGCGCCAGGACGGAGCCGCGGCAGTCCACCACGTCGGCGCGGCCCGCCGGCGGGACGTCGGTTCCGATCTCGGCGATCGCGCCGCCGTCGACCAGCAGCGAACCGAGCTCGTCCCGCCCCGACTTCGGACAGATCAGCCGCGCGTTGACGAACAGCGTCGGCCGGTCGTCGGGAGACGCGAACTCACGCATTGGGCAGATGCCGCGCCAGAGCTTCCAGAACGGCCATGCGGACCGCCACCCCCATCTCGACCTGGTCCCGGATCAGCGACTGAGGTCCGTCCGCGACCTCGGAGGCGATCTCGACGCCGCGGTTCATCGGGCCGGGATGCATGACGACGGCGCCCGGCGCGGCGTAGCGCAGCTTGGCCGCGTCGAGGCCGAAATGCTGGAAATACTCTTTCACGGACGGCACGAATGAGCCGTTCATGCGCTCGAGCTGCAGCCGCAGCATCATGACGACGTCCGCTCCGGCCAGCCCTTCCTTCATCGTCCGGAACGGCGTCACGCCCAATCGGTCAACGCAGGGGGGCAGAAGCGTCGACGGGGCCACGACCCGGACGCGCGCGCCGAGGGCGTTGAGCAGCAGGATGTTCGATCGCGCGACCCTGCTGTGCAGGACGTCGCCGCAGATCGCGACGACGAGACCCTCGACGCGGCCCTTGGCGCGTTTGATGGTGAGGGCGTCCAGCAGCGCCTGGGTCGGATGCTCATGCGCGCCGTCGCCGGCGTTGACCACCGAGCAGTCCACCTTCTGCGCCAACAGCGCGACCGCGCCCGCCGCGTGATGGCGCACGACGATGATGTCGGGCCGCATCGCGTTCAGGGTCGCCGCGGTGTCGAGCACCGTCTCGCCCTTCTTGAGCGAGGACGACGCGACGGACATGTTCATCACGTCCGCGCCGAGCCGCTTGCCTGCGATCTCGAAGGACGACTGGGTGCGGGTGGACGCTTCGAAGAACAGATTGATCTGCGTTCGGCCCCGCAGGGTGACGCTCTTCTTCTCGACCTGGCGGCTCAACGCGACCGCCTGTTCCGCGGAGGCGAGCAGCCCTTCGATGTCCGCCGCCGACAGCCCGGCGACGCCAAGCAGATGCCGGTGCGGGAAGGGGGGAGGCGGGCTTGGCGCGGGGGTCATCAAGGCCTGTGTCATAAGCCCACCGGCCGGTCCCGGGCAAGCGCTGGAATGGCCTTGTCCGCAAGCGCCGCTTGCCCCATTTTCCAAAGCGAAGGGGTCGCCTCGAATGACGGGCTTTGGCCACATTCCGGGCAATGTCGTGACGTCTGCTCAATCTGAGGCTAGGTTGCGACGCCTACTGGGAGGTAATCCTATGACTTCGATACGGAATGCGATCATCGTCGGCGTCTCGTCGCTCGGCGTCATGATCGGCTCGATGCCGGCTCAGGCCGGGTCCGCGCCCTCGTCCAGCTCCAAGCAGATCGCCGGCGTGTCCTACAGCGACATCCAGACCGTGGGTCAGCGCGGCCGCGGCGGCGGTCGTGGCTGGGGCGGCGGCGGACGGCGCCACGCTGGAGGTTGGGGCGGCGGCGGCAGGCGCTACGGCGGCGCGTGGGGCGGCGGCGGCCGTCACTGGCGCGGGGGCGGCGGGCGCTACGCCTACGGCTACCGCAACTACGGCTACCGCGGCGGCTATTATGGCGGCCGGCGCTACGGATACTATGGCGGCGGCTATCGTCGTCATCGCGGCTATGGCGGCTACTACGCGGCCGGCGCCTTCGGCCTTCTCGCGGGCGCGGCGCTCGCGAGCCCGTATTACGGCGGCGGCTACTATGACGGCGGTTACGACCGTTGCCGCGTGGTGCGCTACCGGCACGACTATTACGGCCGACCGTATCGGGTGATCCGCTACGTCCCCTGCTGACGCGGCAGGAACGCAATCGCGGCGGGGCTACGGCCCCGCCGGTCTCACCGCGAACTGATCCCGAGACGGGGGACTGCCCCGGTAGGTGGCTCAGTCTTCGGCCGACCGTCGGATCGCCGCGATCCGATCCAGCGCGCCTTGCAGGATGTACGCGGCCGCGAGCTTGTCCACGACCTCCGCCCGTCGCTTCCGGCTCGTGTCGAACCCGATCAGCATGCGTTCGACCGCCGCCGTGGAGAGCCGTTCGTCCCAGAATGCGATCGGCGCCGGCGTGCGGCCCGCGAGGCTGCGTGCAAAGGCGCGTGTCGCCTGGCAACGCGGGCCCTCGGTTCCGTCCATATTGACCGGCAGGCCAAGCACGTAGGCGCAGACGCGCCGATGCTCCGCGATCGCGAGCAGACGATCTGCGTCCAACGTGAACTTCCTGCGCGCGATCGTCTCCATCGGCGAAGCGATCGTGCGGCGGGGATCCGACACCGCGACGCCGATCGTTTTCGTGCCGAGGTCGAGCCCGATCAGCGCGCCCTCGAGCGGCAGCGCTGTCACCAAGGCGTCGAAGTCGGCGATGGACGAGGACATGGTCGGCGCGTAGCACGTCGCGGGGGCCGCTCGCCAGTGCGGCGCTTGCGCTGAACCGTTGAAGACGCCGCTTCGCCGCCTATTCTCCGCGGCGACCCCTGACACCCGCACAAGGACGTCGCACCCCATGCGTATAACCTGGTTCGGACACTCCGCCTTCCGCCTCGACTTCGGCGCGAGCGCCGTGCTGGTCGATCCCTTCCTCGACAACGGCGTCTTCGAGGGCGACCAGAGGAAGGCGACAGAGGGCGCGACTCATATCCTGCTCACTCACGGCCATTTCGACCATGTCGGCGAGACGGTGGAGATCGCCAAGCGGACCGGCGCGACCGTCGTGGCCGATTTCGACCTCGCGCAGTGGATTGGCGCACAGGGAATAGAGAAGCTCGAGCCGATGAACACCGGCGGTTCGGTGGTGCTTGGGGACTTCAAGGCGACGATGACCCAGGCGTTTCATTCCTCCGGCAAGCTGCTGGAGAACGGCGTATCGATCTATCTCGGCGATCCCCACGGCTTCATCATCGCCCCGGACGGCGAGGACGAGCCGGTCGTCTACGCCATGGGCGACACCGGAATTTTCAGCGATATGAAGCTCATCAACGAACTGTATGCGCCGACCGTCGGCTTCGTCCCGATCGGCGACCGCTTCACGATGGGCGCCAAGACCGCGGCCTACGCCTGCCGGCATTTCTTCGATTTCGACCTCGTCGTGCCGTGCCACTACGGCACCTTTCCGCTGATCGATCCGTCGGCCGACCGGTTCACCGAGCTGATGGACAGCCTGCGCGGAACGACCGTGAAGGTTCCGACCATCGGAGAGGCGTTCGAGACGGAGAGCTGACCGCGCAGGCCGGAGCGTTGCCCGCCCGAAGCGCGTCGTGCTAAAGCGCCGCCGCGCCCTCGATGGCGTTTCGCCTGTCCGCACGACCGTCAAAGGCCGCTGATGTCCGTCGATGAAACGACCGTACGCCGCGTGGCGAAGCTCGCCCGCATCGCGGTCGCCGACCAGGAGGTCGCAAAGCTGAAGGGCGAGCTCGACGCCATCCTCGCCTTCGTCGAGGAGCTGTCGGAGCTCGACGTCGAGGGGGTCGAGCCCATGACGAGCGTCATTCCCGCGACGGCGCGGCTGCGCGAGGACGTCGTCGACGACGGCGAGGACGCCGAGAAGGTCCTCATGAACGCCCCGGCCCGCGAAGGCGATTTCTACGTCGTCCCGAAGGTTGTGGAATGACCCGGCCGACGCCGCGCTTCGGAGGGCTCCTGAGCCTATGACCGACCTGACCGATCTCACCTTCGCGCAGGTCCGCGAGCGGCTCGCGACGAAAGAGTTCACCGCCGTCGAACTCACGCGGAGCTATGTCGAAGCGATCGAGAGCGCGCGCGGCCTGAACGCCTATGTGCTCGAGACGCCCGAGATCGCGCTGGAGCGCGCCGCCGGCTCGGACGAGCGGATCGCGCTGGGCGAGGCGGGCGCGCTCGAAGGGCTGCCGCTGGGCGTCAAGGACCTGTTCTGCACCGAGGGCGTGCGCACCACGGCCTGCTCCCGGATCCTCGGCGACTTCACCCCGCCTTACGAGAGCCATGTCACCGAGCGCATGCGCCGGGCCGGCGCCGTGATGCTCGGCAAGCTCAACAATGACGAGTTCGCCATGGGCTCGTCCAACGAGACCTCCGCCTTCGGGACGGTGGTCAATCCGTGGCGCCGGGCCGGCTCGGAGGCTGCGCTCGTCGCAGGCGGCTCGTCCGGCGGGTCGGCCGCGGCGGTCGCGGCCCGAATCTGTCTCGGAGCGACCGCGACCGACACTGGCGGCTCGATCCGCCAGCCGGCGGCCTTCACCGGCACGGTCGGCGTGAAGCCGACCTATGGGCGCTGCTCCCGCTGGGGGATCGTCGCGTTCGCCTCCTCGCTCGACCAGGCCGGCCCGATCGCCCGCGACGTGCGCGACGCCGCGATCCTGCTCGGCGCCATGGCGGGCTATGACAGGCGGGACTCCACCTCGGTCGACCGTCCCGTTCCGGACTATGAAGCCGCCGTCGGCCGGTCTGTGAAAGGCCTCCGGATCGGCATCCCCCGAGAGTACCGCGTCGACGGCATGCCGGCCGAAATCGAGGCGCTGTGGACGCAAGGAGCGGCCTGGCTGAAGGCGGCGGGCGCTGAGATCGTCGACGTCTCGTTGCCGCACACAAAATATGCGCTGCCGGCCTATTACATCGTGGCGCCCGCCGAGGCCTCGTCGAACCTCGCGCGGTATGACGGCGTGCGCTACGGCCGGCGCGTCCCCGGCCGCGACGTCACCGAAATGTACGAGAACACCCGCGCCGCCGGGTTCGGCGCCGAAGTCCGCCGCCGCATCATGATCGGCTCCTACGTGCTGTCCGCAGGCTACTATGACGCGTATTACGTGCGCGCCCAGAAGGTCCGCACGTTGATCAAGCGCGACTTCGAGACCCTGTTCGACCAGGGGGTCGACGCGATCCTGACGCCGGCGACGCCGTCGGCCGCCTTCGGCGTCGGCGAGAAAGCCGACGCGTCTCCGGTCGAGATGTATCTCAACGACGTCTTCACCGTGACGGTGAACATGGCCGGCCTTCCGGGAATCGCGGTGCCGGCGGGATTGTCGTCGGAGGGCCTTCCGCTTGCGCTTCAGCTCATCGGGCGGCCGTTCGACGAAGAGACGCTGTTTGCGACCGGTTCCGTCATCGAAGACGCGGCCGGACGTTTCGCCCCCGGGCGGTGGTGGTGAGCGATCGGCGTCCGACCTACGCCTCGATGGACGAGGTGCGCGCAGCCATCGATGCGCTCGACGCGAAGCTTGTTCCGCTGATCGCCCAGCGGGCGCACTGCATCGCGGAGGCCGCCCGGATCAAGGCCGATCCGGGGGTCGCGCTGGTGCCCTGGCGCGTCGAAGAGGTCGCGGCGCATGTCAGGACGCTCGCCGCCGAGCATGCTATGGATGCCGACCTCGCAGAGCGCATCTGGCGCGCGATGATGTCCGAGTTCATCGCGCATGAGCGCCGCCTGATGGAGCAGGCGGCGCGACCCTAAGTCACCCGCGCCCCGTTTCATCAGCCCGCTCGACTCCAGGTCGAGGGCGCAACCGCCGGCCGCACGCATGACTTCGACGCCAACTGCGCAGGACGCCGCCGAGAAGCTCGAAGAGCTCGCGGCGACGCCGGAACTCGCCGAGGCCCTCGGCTCCGACCGGTTCAAGCAGTTTCTCGACAACGTGCCGGTCGCGATCTTCGTCAGCGAGCTCTCGGAGGCGGAAGGCGAGCGGATCGTCTACGCCAACCACGAGGCCGAGCTCATATTGGGAACGCCCTTCGCCGAGTTCGACGGCGCCGAGTGGACGCGGTTGGACGGGCGAATGGCCGCCTCCGAAGGGCCGCCCTTCAGCCAGGCGGTGCTGCAGGACGACACGTCGTCCGCCGCGTTCCTGTCGCAGCCGGAGGATGCCGGTCCCGCTCGGCGCGTCGAGGTCCAGAGCGCGCTTGCGGTCAGCGAGGACGAGGGTTCGCGTTTCCGCCTGGTGGCGCTGATCGACGTCACGGAGCGCGACGCGCCCCAGCGCGAGATCTTCGAGGCGCAGATCCGCGACAAGGACGTGCTGCTGCAGGAAATCCAGCACCGCGTGAAGAACAACCTGCAGATCGTGACCGCGCTGATCCGGATGGAGGCGCGGCGCGCCGGATCGCAGATCGGCACCGGCTTGTTCGAGCGTCTCGCGGGCCGGATCGAAGCTCTCGGCCTGCTCTACCGGCAACTCGAGTTCGACGACAAGGCGGCCGCCGTGGACATCGGGGCGTTGATCAGCCAGATCGCCGGCTCGGTCATCACCGCCCAGGGCGCCGAAGGAGTCCGTCTCGACATCCAGGTCGAGCCGTGCATGACCGGCATCAACACGGCGATGCCCATCGGTCTGCTGGTGAACGAGCTTCTGACCAACGCCATGAAATACGCTTTCGAGGGCCGCGCCGAGGGCGTCGTCGCGGTCCGCTGCCTGAAGGCCGGCGACGACGAGTGCGTCGTGTCCGTGTCCGACGACGGCGTCGGCATGGCGGAAGGCGCGTCCTGGCCTCAGCCCGGCAAACTCGGCGCCCTCATGGTCCGGTCGATCCAGGACAACGCCAAGGCGTCGGTCGAGCTCGGCGTCTCGCCGGAAGGGGGGGTCTCCACCACGATCCGGTTCCGGCTCTCCCCGCCAGTCCCCTCCCGACCGTAGCCGTCCTGCCCGCTATGTTGTGTCGGGCGGCGCGGAAGCGCTAAGGACTTCCGGCGACGCTCCCTTGCAAGGCATGATCGGCCCATGAACGCGCCCTCCCGCATTCCTCAGTCCTCGAAGCTCATCTCCGGCGCGACCGGCGACTGGGAGGTGGTGATCGGGCTCGAGATCCATGCGCAGGTCACGTCGGAGGCGAAGTTGTTCTCCGGTTCGTCGACCAGCTTCGGCGCAGCCCCGAACAGCCATGTCAGCCTGGTCGACGCGGCGATGCCCGGCATGCTGCCCGTGCTGAACCGCGAGTGCGTCCGTCAGGCGATCCGCACCGGGCTCGGCGTCAAGGCGAAGATCAACCTGACCTCGACCTTCGACCGGAAGAACTACTTCTATCCCGACCTGCCGCAGGGCTATCAGATCTCGCAGTACAAGAGCCCGATCGTCGGCGAGGGCGAAGTGCTTGTGGACATGGGCGACGGCGCGAGCGTCACCGTCGGCATCGAGCGCATCCATCTCGAGCAGGACGCCGGCAAGTCGATCCACGACCAGGATCCGCGATCTTCCTTCGTCGACCTCAACCGCTCGGGCGTCGCGCTGATGGAGATCGTCTCGAAGCCGGACCTGCGCTCCTCGGACGAGGCCAAGGCCTACGTCACCAAGCTCCGCACCATCCTGCGCTACATCGGCTCCTGCGACGGCGACATGGAGAAGGGAAATCTGCGCGCCGACGTCAACGTCTCGGTCCGTAAGCCGGGCGCGCCTTTCGGCACGCGCTGCGAGATCAAGAACGTCAATTCGATCCGTTTCATCGGCCAGGCGATCGAGACCGAGGCCCGGCGCCAGATCGAGATTCTTGAGGACGGCGGCTCGATCGACCAGGAGACGCGCCTGTTCGACCCCGTGCGCGGCGAGACCCGCGCGATGCGCTCGAAGGAAGAGGCGCACGACTACCGCTATTTCCCAGACCCGGACCTGCTGCCGCTGGTGGTCGAGCAGGCGGAGGTCGACGAGCTCGCGGCGGATCTGCCGGAGCTTCCCGACCAGAAGAAGGCCCGCTTCATCGCCGATTACGGCGTCACGCCCTATGACGCGATGGTGCTGACGCTGGAGCGGGAATCCGCCGATTATTTCGAGGCCGTCGCCCGGCGCGGCGACGCCAAGCTCGCCGCGAACTGGGTGATCAACGAACTGTTCGGCCGGCTGAACAAGGAAGGCCTGACGATCGGCGCCAGCCCGATCTCGTCAGACCAGCTCGGAGGCCTGATCGAGCTGGTCTCGGAAGGCGTGATCTCCGGCAAGATCGCCAAGGACCTGTTCGAGATTCTCTGGACCGAGGGCGGCGACCCGCGCGCCCTCGTCGAGAGCCGGGGCCTCCGCCAGGTGACGGACACGGGCGCGATCGAAAAGGTCGTCGACGAGGTGATCGCGGCCAATCCCGAGAAAGTCGAGCAGGCGAGGGCGAAGCCGACCTTGATCGGCTGGTTCGTCGGCCAGGTCATGAAGGCGTCCGGCGGCAAGGCGAACCCGCAGGCCGTGAACGAGATCCTCAAAGCCAAACTCGGGATCTGACGGGCGCCCGCGCGTCTCAAAGGGCGACGGCCCGCCGCCCCGGCGATCACGGACGAGCGCGGCGGAGCAGAGCGAAGCCCCGCTCAGCCCGTCTTCGCAGGTCCCGTCACGACCGGCCGGCCGCCGGCGCCCCAGTCGGCCCAGGAGCCGTCATAGAGGCCAGCCGCCGTCGACCCGACGCTTTCGAGCGCGAGCGCGACGATCGCCGCGGAGACGCCGGAGCCGCAGGTCGTGACGATCGGCTGAGACACGTCGATCCCCGCCGCCTCGAACATGCGACGCAGCTCCTCGGTCTCCGCGAGGCGCCCCTCCTTCACGAGGCCGGACGACGCCAGGTTGACGGACCCCGGAATGTGGCCGCAGGCGAGCCCGGGCCGCGGCTCCGGCGCCTCGCCGCGGAAGCGCGGCGCGGGGCGGGCGTCGACCACCTGGAAGGCGCTTGACACGATGCCGGCGGCGATGGCGTCGGCGTCCTTCACGGCGCTCGGATCGAAGCGGGCGCGAAATTCTGTCGGCGCGCGCGACGCGGCGCCGCTTTCAACCGGGCGCCCCTCCGCCAGCCATTTCGGGAACCCGCCGTCGAGGATGAACACCTTCTCGACGCCCATCGCGCGGAAGGTCCACCACACCCGCGGGGCCGAGAACAGGCCGGCGCCGTCATAGGCGACGAGCGTCGCGCCGTGGCCGATCCCGAGCGCGCCGACCGCCTCCGCGAAGACTTCGGGCGAGGGCAGCATGTGCGGCAGGCCCGTGCTGGTGTCCGCCACGGCGTTGATGTCGAAGAACACGGCGCCCGGGATGTGGCGCTGAAGGAACTCGGCCTCGCCGTCGCGCCTGGCGTCGGGGAGATACCAGGAGCCGTCGACCGGAATCACTCCGGGCTCGCCCAGCCGTTCGGCCAGCCACTCCGTCGAAACGAGATTGGGATTGCTCATCGCATCACCTGCGAAAGATCGACGACGCCGGGGCGCTCGAGCCAAGCCGGCACGGGCAGGTTCTTGGAGCGCAGGAAGCCGGGATCGAACAGCTTCGACTGATAGCGCGTCCCGTAGTCGCAGAGGATCGTCACGATCGTGTGGCCCGGCCCGAGATCCTTCGCCAGCCGGATCGCGCCCGCCACGTTCACGCCGGACGAGCCGCCGAGGCAAAGGCCCTCATGCTCCAGCAGATCGAACACGATCTGCGCCGATTCCGCGTCCGGGATCTGATAGGCGAAATCGACGGAAAGCCCTTCTAGGTTTGCGGTGATGCGGCCCTGGCCGATGCCTTCGGTGATCGAAGAGCCTTCCGACTTCAGCTCTCCGGTCGTGTAGTAGCTGTAGAGCGCGGCCCCTGGCGGGTCGGCGAGCGCGATCTTCACGTCCGTGTTTCGCTCTTTGAGCGCCATCGCGACGCCGGCGAGCGTGCCGCCGGTGCCGACGGCCGAGACGAAGCCGTCGACCTTGCCGTCGAGATCGGCCCAGATCTCCGGGCCGGTCGATTCGATATGCGCCTGCCGGTTCGCGATATTGTCGAACTGGTTCGCCCAGATCGCGCCCGCAGGTTCGGTTTTCGCAAGCTCCTCAGCGATTCGGCCCGAAATTTTCACGTAGTTGTTCGGGTCCTTGTAGGGGACCGCAGGCACCGGCACGAGCTCCGCCCCGGCGAGCTTCAGCATCTGCTTCTTCTCCTCCGACTGGGTTTCCGGAATCACGATGACGGTGCGGTAGCCGAGCGCGTTCGCGACGAGGGCCAGTCCGATGCCGGTGTTGCCGGCCGTGCCTTCCACGATCACGCCGCCGGGCTTCAGCTCCCCTCGCGCCACCGCGTCCTTGATGATCCACAGGGCCGCGCGGTCCTTGACGGACTGGCCCGGGTTCATGAACTCGGCCTTGCCGAGTATCGTGCAGCCCGTCGCCTCGGAGGCGCGGACCAGGCGAATGAGCGGCGTGCGGCCGATGGCCTCGACAAGGCCGCTGCGGATGAGCATGAGAGGGGTCCGGTGGGTTCGGGCGGGAAGGGGCGGGCACGTTAGGCAAGCCGGCGCGCGAAGTGAAGCGCCCAGCCTTCGGACCTTCATGACGCCCGGTTCGACTTCGGCGATGATCCGGCCTTCGACGCCCGACGTAGCCAACGACGAGACGCGGCGCGCGCAAGACGCCATGCGCGCGCCAATTGAGGATTGAGCTCCGTGACAACGCCGCCGCCGGGATCGACGCCCGAAACGCCGCGCCTGATCGATGCGCTTCTCGCGGGCTACGCGGCCGGAGCGCTGGAGCCCTATCTGCATGCGCTCATCGAATCCCACCTGATCCTGTCCGGCGAGAACCGGGACTTCGTCCGCTCGCTCGAGGCCGCGGCGGGCGCGGAGCTCGACTCGATCCAGGCTCCGCCGCCGGAGCGTCCGGCGCGCGACCACGTGCTTGCGGCGATCTATGCCGACGGGTGGTATGGCCGTCCCCGGCCGCCCAAGCTCGACCCGGACATGCCCGCGCCGCTGGCGCGCCTCGTCGGCTCACGGCTGGACGATGTCCGGTGGAAGCTGGTGGCGCCGGGGGTGCGCGAACACGTCCTCCATGACGCCGAGGGCGTTCAGGCCTCGCTGATCAAGGTCAAGGCCGGCTGCGCGATCCCCAGCCACACCCATGAGGGGCTGGAGGCGACTCTCGTGCTCCGCGGGGCGTTCTCCGACACCTCCGGGCGCTACCGCAGAGGCGACGCCGCGGTCGCGGACGCGGCCGTGGACCACCGCCCGGTCGCCGATCGGGACGGGGACTGCATCTGCTACAGCGTGTCCGACGCGCCCTTCAGATTGACGGGTCCGGTTGGACGCATCGTCGAGAAGCTGTTCCGTTCTTGAGCGGCGCGCTTGCCGGAGCGGGCGTCAAGGTCGCTTGGATCACCGGCGCCAGCTCGGGCATCGGCCGGGCGCTCGCTTTGGCGCTGGCCGCCGACGGCGTGACGGTCGCCGCGACCGCGCGACGGGCCGACGCCCTCGATGCTCTGGTTCTCGAATCCAAAGGCCTGTCCGGCCTTGTGGCGGCGTTTCCGGGCGACGTCACCGACGCGGAAGCGATGGCCAACGCAGCCTCCTCGATCGCCGTCGCGCATGGGGCGATCGATCTTGCGGTGCTCAATGCGGGCCTGTTCATCCCGGTCCGGGCCGACCCTTTCGATCTCGCCGCCTTCCGCAAGACCTTCGACGTCAATCTCGGCGGCGTCGCGACCTGCCTTTCGGCGGTCCTGCCGGCCATGACGGCGCGGCGCGGCGGGCGCCTCGTGCTGGTCTCTTCCGTGACGGGCTATGGCGGACTGCCGACATCCGCGGCTTATGGCGCGACCAAAGCCGGGCTCATCAATCTTGCGGAAAGCCTGAAATTCGATCTCGACCGGCGCGGCGTGGGGATCCAGATCGTCAATCCGGGCTTCGTCGACACCCCGGCCACGAGACAGAACCCGTTCACAATGCCGGCTCTGATGTCGGTCGACGAGGCGGCTCGGCGGATAATGGACGGGATCGTCGATGGCCGCTTCGAGATCACGTTTCCCAAGCGCTTCACTTACGTTCTGAAGGCGCTGAGGCTGCTGCCCTATCCCGCTTATTTCTGGCTGGTGACGAAGGCGACGGGCTGGGACAGGCGCACGGACTGATCTCCCATCACGCCGCTGCCTCGACCGCGTCGGGCCTCAGGGGGCCGGGCGCTCAGGCGCGGGCGAAGACGACCTGGCGGACGTCGATGTTGGTCGACCGGAAGCCGGCCTCGCAGTAGGAGAAGTAATACTCCCAGAGCCGGCGGAAGCGCTCGTCGAAGCCCTGCGTCGCGATCGCCGGCCAGGCCGCGCGGAAGCGGTCGCGCCATTCTTTCAGCGTGTCGGCGTAGTCGAGCCCGAAGACGCGCTCGGCGTCGATCCTCAATCCGGCCCGCTCCGCGACCGAGCGAAGCGCCGACGGGGAGGGCAGCATGCCGCCGGGAAACACGTAGCGCTGGATAAAGTCCGTCTCGCGCCGGTAGGCGGCGAAGAGCCGATCCTGGATGGTGATGACCTGGACGCCGGCGGCGCCCCCGGGCTTCAGGCGGTCGCGCACCTGACTGAAATAGGCCGGCCACCATTTCTCGCCGACCGCCTCGAACATCTCGATCGACGCGATCCGGTCGTAGGTCCCACGTTCGTCCCGATAGTCCTGCAGCTTGAGATCGACCTTCTCCGCCAGCCCGGCCTCGAAAATGCGGCGGCGGGCGAAGTCCAACTGCGCCGGGCTGATCGTCAGCCCCGTCACGCGGCAGCCGCGCTCCTTGGCGGCGAACTCAGCAAATCCGCCCCATCCGCAGCCGATCTCGAGGACGTGGTCGTTCTCGCGCATGCCGGCGGCGTCCGCGAGCGCCGCGTATTTGCGCGTCTGCGCCGCCCCGAGGTCGGCCGCGCCCTGGTCGAACAAGGCGGAGGAGTAGGTCATGGTCGGGTCGAGCCACTGCTCGTAAAAGCGGTTTCCGAGGTCGTAATGCGCCTCGATGTTCCGCCGGGCGCCCGTCTTCGTGTTGCGGTTCAGCCAGTGCTTCACGTTCTGAAGGGCGCGGTAGAGCGGCTTCGCCAGCAGGTAGGAGCTGACATGGTCGGAGTTGACGCAGAACAGCTCGAGAAACGCCGGCAGATCCGGCGTGTCCCACTCGCCGCGCAGATAGCCTTCGGCCACCCCGATGTCGCCGTCCCTGAGGATCCGGCCGGCGAACGCGTAGTCCTGGATCAGCATCGTCGCCGAGGGGCCGCCCTCTCCGCCGCCGAAGACCAGCGTGCGGCCGTCCGGCAAGATGGTCGTCAGCCGACCCTTGGCGAGTCGCGCGGCGACCTGCAGCGCGATGCGCACCTGCAGCGGCAGGCCGCGCGCGGCGTCGGACACGTTGGCGAGCGTGACGGTGAGGGGCGAAGGTCCGGCGTCGAGAGCGGTCATGGCTGTGCGGCGTTTTTGATCTGGCGGGGGGCAGGAGGGGTGGACGACCGGCGCGTCGGGGGGCGACCGTGGCGGATGGATCCCGGCGCATCGAAGCTGGCTGACGCCGATGGCGCGGGCGGATGTTCGGCCAGCGCCACGCCCTTCGCCCAAAGGCGGGCCGCTTCCCAATGAATGGCGGCGATCACCTTCAACGTCATGAGCGGCATGCGCGCGCAAAGGCCGGCGAGGGACGCGCTGGTCAAAGCCCGCCGTTCGCCCGCGAAGGTCGCGGACAGGATCGGCCCCTCGGCGTCGCGCTGGAGAATGCGAAGCCGCACGCCGTCTCCCGGCGGCCGCAGGCGGAAGGCGTAGGACATCGCCATGTCGAGGAACGGCGAGACGTACATCAGCTTGTCGCGCGTCTGCCGAAGTCCGGCTGCCGTAAGTTCGCCCTCGCGCACGGGCGCGACATAGGCGTGACGCTCCTTGAAGGTGTTCGTGACTTCGTAGATCACAGCCCGGAGATCGCCGTTCGTTCCATAGCACCAGTAGGTCGCGAGCGGATTGAAAGCGTAACCCAAAATTCGCGGGTAGCACAGCAGCAGCACCCGGCCGCCGGCGAGATCCACGCCGGCCCGCGCCGACAATTCGCGGGCGTGCGCGGAGAGCGAAGATCCGTCGCCGGGCCCATGGTCGCGTTCGTGGAAGGCGACGAGATTGAAACGCCCCACGGAAAACAGCCGCGAGATCCGGCCGGCGCGCTCGAGCCGGTCGAGATCGATCAGCAGCGAGAACACGCGGTAGACGAAGCGGTGCGGCTTCGGCTTCAGCCGCGCATGCATCACCTTGCCGTCGTAGAGCGAGACCGCGTCAGGGGGCGGGGGAAAGAGCGCGGCGGCCGGGGGGGCGGAGCTCATTCCGCGGCTTCGGCGAACGCCGCCCGACGCCACGGCGCCCAGCAGCCCATCCGTTCCGCGACCGCGAGGCCGGACGTCAGCCCGTCTTCGTGAAAGCCGTATCCCGTCCATGCGCCGCAATACCACGTCCGGTTCCGGCCTTGCAGATCGCCGAGCTTCGTTTGGGCGGAGAGCGCGGCGGAATCGTACTGGGGATGCGCGTAGGAGAAGCGGCGGAAGACCGTCGACGGCTCCGGCTCGAAGGGCGGGTTCAGCGTGATGAACAGAGGGCGGCGCCTGTCGATCCCTTGCAGATCGTTCATCCAGTAGGTGACCGCGACGTCGCGCTCCGCGGCCTGCGGGTCGCTGCGGCTGCCGAGATAGTTCCAGGCCGACCAGACGCTTCGTCGCTTCGGCATCAGGCGGGCGTCGCGGTGCAGGACGACGTCGTTCGAGCGATAGCGGATGGACGAGAGAACGGCGCGCTCGTCCTCTCCGGCGTCGCCGAGCATCGCGAGCGTCTCGTCCGTGTGCGACGCCAGCACGATCTCGTCGAAACGGTCATGGTCCCCCCGCGCGTCGACGACGGTCACGCCGTCGGCGTCTCGGAACACCTGCCCGACCGGCGTCGAAAGCCGGAGCCCCCCTCGATAACGCGCCGTCATCCGATCCACATAGGCGCGGCTGCCGCCGTCGACGGTCCGCCACGGCGGCCGGTCGACGTCGATCAGCTTGTGATTGTCGAAGAAGGCGATGAAGCTTTCGGCCGGAAAGTCGAGCACATGCGCGGCCGGAGTCGACCAGATGGCGGCGGCCATCGGCATCAGATAGTCGTCGCGAAACCGCCGGCTGAGGCGATGGCGGTCGAGCCATGAGCCGAGGCTGAGGCCGGTCAGGACGCCCGCGGCGCGATCCTCTCGGCAAAGCCGGTTGAACCGCAGCACTTCGCGCAACATCCAGAGATAGGACACCGCGACGAGGTTGCGGCGCTGCGCGAACAGCGTGCCGAGCGTCTTCCCCGACCATTCGAACGCGCCGCCGTCGAGCGACAGTCCAAAGCTCATCTCGCTCGGCTTCGTCGGCGCGCCGAGCTCGGCGAACAGGGCGGTCAGGTTCGGATAGTTGAGCTCGTTGTAAACGATAAAGCCGGTGTCGACCGGGATCTGCTCGCCGTCATAGTCGATGTCCACCGTGTGCGCATGGCCGCCGGGTCGCGACTCCTTCTCGTAGACCACCACATCGTGGCGTTCGGAGAGCGCCCAGGCAGCCGCGCTGCCGGCGATGCCGCTGCCGACGACGGCGATGCGCCGCCGTCCCGAGGTTCTGAACGACGTCACGCGGATACCGCTTTCAGCTTGTCGAAGGCCGCGAGCGCGCGGTCACGGGCGAAGGAATGGTCGACCACGCGGTCGGGATAGGTCTCGCCGAGAACGACCCCGACGCGCGCGAGGGTCTCGCGCGGCGCCTCCCAGGGCGCATGGATCCACCGCGCGGGCATATCCCCGAGCTCCGGCACGAAGGCGCGGACATAGTCGCCGTTCGGGTCGAATTTGACGCCCTGGAGGGAGGGGTTGAACACGCGGAAATACGGCGCCGCGTCCGCCCCCGAGCCGGCGACCCATTGCCAGCTCGCCGCGTTGTTCGCGGGATCGGCGTCGACCAGCGTGTCCCAGAACCAGCGCTCGCCCTCGCGCCAGTCGATCATCAGGTCCTTGATCAGGAAGGAGGCGCAGATCATCCGCACGCGATTGTGCATCCAGCCGGTGGTCCAGAGCTGGCGCATGCCGGCGTCGACGATCGGGTAGCCCGTCAACCCTTTGCGCCACGCCGTCCGGTGCTCCGGCTTGGGATTCGCCCAGGGAAAGGCGTCGAAGCGCGCCTGGAAGTTCCTGTCCGCAAGATCGGGAAAGTGATGCAGCAAATGATAGGAGAACTCCCGCCAGCCGAGCTCCGCCCTGAACTTCTCCACGTCCCGGCCTGACGCCGGTCCCTCGGCGCGGGCGCGCTCCACGGCGTGCCAGAGCTGATGCGGACTGATCTCGCCGAAGCGCAGATGAGGCGACATGCGCGAGGTCGACGACCTGTCCGGCCGGTCGCGGTTTTCCGCATAGCCCTTGAGATCGTCTTCGACGAAGGCGGCGAGCGCGGCCTTCGCGCCCGCCTCGCCGGGCGTCCAGGCGTCGCGCAGGCCGCCCGCCCAGTCCGGCCTGTGGGGCTCGAGGCCGAGGTCGCTGATAGCGTCGCCGTCCGGGGCCGGGCCGGACGTCACGCGCGCTTCGCCGGGACCCGGCAGCGGCGCCCGGGGCTCGCCGCGCGCCCTCGCGGCGCGCCAGAAGGGCGAATAGACCTTCAGCGGACCGCCGGCCTTCGAACGGACCTCCCAGGGCTCATGCAGCAGGCGGCCATTGAAGCTTTCGACCTCACGCCCCTCGGCGCGCAGCGCGTCCTTGAGCGCGGCGTCGATCTCCTGCTCCGCGCGCACGTAGCGGCGGTTCCAGACGATCCGTCCGACTTTCGCCTCCCGCGCCGCCTGGGGCACGATTTCGGCCGTCGCGCCGCGGCGAACCGCGAACGGGAGCCCGATCGCCGCGCAGTCGGCGGCGAGGGCCTTCAGCGATTGGGCGAGCCACCAGCGCGAAGCGCCGCCGAGCGGCCGCAGCCCAGCCGACTCGTCGTCGAGCACGTAGAGCGCCGTGACAGGCCCTCCCGACGCCAGCGCGGCGCTCAGCGCAGGGTTGTCGGCGAGGCGCAGATCCTCGCGAAACCACACGAGCGTACAGGCCGAGGACGGTTCAGTGGGGGACATCGGGCTCCGCAGGCGTCATGCGCTGGCGATGCGCACGGTGCTGCTACGGCTGAGCCCGCCGCGCGGATCATGGCGCGCGGCCAGCGTCGTTCACGGCTTCGAAAGCGACGAAGGGGCCGGCCCGACCGGACCGACCCCTTCGCGAACTGGCTCCCCGGGCAGGATTCGAACCTGCGACAACTCGATTAACAGTCGAGGGCTCTACCGCTGAGCTACCGAGGAACGGGAGCAGCGCATCGCGCGGCTCTCCCGAAGGCCGGCGCTATACCAGACGAGTCGGCGTGGCGCCACCCCGTTCTGAACGGCGTCGCGCCACGTTGAGAGGGTCGTGGAGCGTCTGCGCCGATCAAGCCTTCGCGCGCGGCCCTACCGCAACGGGCGGTCGCCGCCATATCGATGCCGCCCTCAGCCTTCCTTCGCGCATGTTCGGACCACGATGATTTTGCGTTTGCTCACCCTGTCCTCTCTCGGCTTCCTCCTGCTGTTCGTCATGCCGATCGCGCTGTCGGCGCTGCTTTACGCCGTCGGCGACGGCGTCCGGAACTGGCAGACGGCGGATCGCTCCAGCGCCGGCCTGCTGCCGCCGGCCGCGGAGAAGCGCGAGGCCGTGGTGCGCGTCTTCGCGGCGCGCACCGTGCGCTGGCGGGGCATCCTCGCGACCCATTGCTGGATCGTGGTGAAGCCCGCGGGCGCGGACGCCTACACCCGCTATGACTACACCGCCTGGGGCGAGCCGGTGCGCGTCAACGGCTTCGTCGCCGACGGCCGCTGGTTCGGCCGCGCGCCAAATCTGGTGTTCGCGGCCGACGGGGAGCTCGCCGAACGCGCCATCCCGAAGATCCGCGCGGCCGTCGAGTCCTATAGCTATCGCGAATATGGCGACTACCGCGCCTGGCCGGGCCCGAACTCGAACACCTTCGTCGCGGCGGTGATGGCCGCGGTGCCCGAGCTTGAGGCCAAGCTTCCGACCACCGCCGTCGGCAAGGATTATCCCTATGGCGGCGAATGGGTGTCGCTCACGCCCTCGAAGACCGGCGTGCGCCTGACGCTCGGCGGCTACGCCGGCGTGACG
Source organism: Hansschlegelia sp. KR7-227 (assembly GCF_049446035.1). Classification (NCBI taxonomy): domain Bacteria; kingdom Pseudomonadati; phylum Pseudomonadota; class Alphaproteobacteria; order Hyphomicrobiales; family Methylopilaceae; genus Hansschlegelia; species Hansschlegelia sp. KR7-227. Next base: position 1,301,909 of record NZ_JBMSEA010000001.1, on the reverse strand, counting down.
GCGGGCTGGTTCGAGGGGCTCGAGATCAACATCCTCGGTGCGGTGTTCGGCGTGGAGCTGCGCCGCCCGGCGATCAACCTGCCGGGCCTGGGCCGGTTCGGGATGGGTCAGGGGGCCTGAGCGGCCTCGCGAATTGGGTCCTCTTGCCGCCAACGCCTCGACGCGGCGGCGACGATGAATTTTGCGCAGGAGCCGACGCGACGCTGATCGGGGAGCAAGGCGACGATACGCTGGTCGCGGAAGATGGCCGCGACACCCTTTATGGCGGTCCGGGCGACGACACGCTGATTGTCGAGTCCGCCTACTCTGACACAAAAATCTCCGGCGGGGCCAAGGCTCACCCCGCCCGCCCGGAGCGCCAGATCCGGGCGGGCACCTAGCCAACACTGCGCGCGTACATGACCGCTACGTGCCAAGCGAGATAAAGAAACGCGCCCAGGATCAGAAGTCGGAACTGCGCTTTCGCGTGGCGGACGGATTGCTTGTCGTTGCGCCCTATCGCGATCTGAATTCCTTCAGACGCGGCCTCGATATAGCCGGGAATGTTCCCCACGTCAGGATGACGACCAGCCTGAATACGGAGCAGATCGAGGTTCGCATACGTAGCGCTCCCGATGTATCGAAGGTGCTGGCAACCACAATAAAAGCTGGTTGCCCAACTCAGAACGCCAATTCCGACGATCGCATGCAGGTAATTTAGGGTATCGCCCTGCGTGCGTGTAATGGCGAAAGCGATACATGCGCCAGAGGCCGCAAGCATGAAGTAGGCGTACTTCTCCTGCGATCCTCGAAACTGCGCATATATCAAGCGCTCAGATTCCTGAGGCATTTGACCTACCCAAGTTCGCCGATTATTTTTTCTTCTTTGGTGCCGGCGCCGGAGGCGCCACCCGGACTCGCTCTTTCTCCGTGGTACTGGGGTGTTTCTCCGCGTACTCCTTGGTCACGATCTGACCATTTTCGGAGTCGCGGTAGATGGTCTTTTTGGGTTCTTTGGCCATTGTTCGCCTCCCGAGCAAGTCGCTACGGACATTCTGGCAGTGACAGAAGGTTGTCGTTCCACGCGCCATCGGCGTACGTCCGTAGATACTTTCCATTTGCACCGTTGACTACGCCGATATTGCCGCGATTGCCATTCACTAGCGTGTAGAAGGTGTGAGAACCGTCTTCAATCCAGGCGATTACCTGCTGGCTGGTCCATTTTCCAGAAGAGTTGCCAAGGTGAGTGATCCCCTCATAGGGATCATTGCGCGGCTGCTTATTGATGCAGGTAATCTGAACGTCGCTCATATGTTTCACTGCCGTTTTTCTTGACGGGAGCTTCCGGCGTTTCCTCCCGATTCGCCATGGGCGAGCGCTGCTGTCCCCACAATTCACAGTTGAAGGGGCGAACGTAGGAGTGCCGTGGAACTGTGCGCCTCGCCAATTCGGAGGCCTATACGTTGACCTAGGTCGTGACCGGACCGATCCTCTGCCTAAGTTAGACCTCGACCTCGTTCCACCTCCCGATTCCCTCCAGGGCACAACGTCGCGGCTTCAATCCGAATCTGCCCGCCGGCGCCTTTCGGCCGCGTGTGCCATCCTCAGGTCTCGACGGCGATGGGGCCCTCAAGCACGACGTCGGCGATGAGGGCGAGGGTGCCCGGGACGGCCGCGACTTTGAGGAGGAGCCGTCGCTCGGCTGGCGCGTGTCCGGCGCAATGACGTCGCTCGATCGTTCGCCGTGGTTTTGCGACCTCGATCGCGGCGAGGTGCGGTCGTGTAGAGGCTCGCGTCGGCAGTGGCCTTCAAATTCTTCTTATTGGCGCTGTTTCAACCATGTGTCCCCAGCGGGTCCTCATGGAGCTCGACCACTATGAACGGCAGGATAAAAAAAGCGCCTAGCGCTTTGAAAAAAGGTGGAGGCCACGCCCGGAATCGAACCGGGATACAAGGATTTGCAGTCCTCTGCGTAACCATTCCGCCACGTGGCCCCGTGAGCGACGGCGGCGGGACGAAGGGTCCCGTGAGCTGCGGCTTTGCGGAAAGGCCGCTCTCCATAGCCCGAGCCCTCTGCGCTTCGCAACAGGCGCATGACAGGCTTCGCTTGCGCCATGCCCGCGGCTGGCGCAAAACCGGCGTCGCGGGCGGCGGCGCGCCCGCCATCGGCGCGAGGCGACAGGCATGACGGATTTCGAACGGCTGCGGCGCGGCATGGTGGATTGCCAGATCCGGCCCGCCGACGTCACCGACCACGACGTCATCTCCGCCTTCCTGACCGTGCCCCGGGAACGTTTCGTGGCCGACGGCCGCGCCTCGCTCGCCTATCTCGATTCGCGGGCCCCGCTGGAAGTCGCCGGCCGCGCCATGCTGGAGCCGATGACGCTTGCGAAGCTCGTTCAGCTGGCGGCCCCCGGGGCGGGAGAGAAGGCGCTCGTGGTGGGCTGCGGGCTGGGCTACACCGCGGCCCTGCTCGACGAACTCGGCCTTCAGGTCGTCGCGCTCGAGGTCGATCCGACGCTCGCGGCCGAAGCCCGGACGCGGCTCGCGGATCGCCCGAACGTGACGGTCTTCGAAGGGCCGCTTCCCTCCGGCGCGCCGGACCATGCGCCGTTCGACCTCATCTTCTGCGACGGCGCGGTCGCCGACGGGCTCGATGCGCTCGGGCGTCAGCTGGCGCCGCGGGGCCGCCTGATCGCCATCGCGGGCGACGCGCGATCGACCAGGGCGACCGTGTTTCGGCCTCAAAAGGCAGGCCTCTCGGCGGCGCCCGCCTTCGACGCCTATGGCTCGACCTTGCCGGGGTTTGACCGGGCCGAGGCTTTCGCCCTCTGACGGCGAGCCGGGCGTTGTGGCGCCGTTGCGCCACTTGGCGGGTCTTTCGACGAAGGGCGCAGGCGGCCGTTTCTCCGCGGCGTCCGCCCGGCTACAGTGGCGCGGGGTCGCGTCATTGCAACGTCGAAGCGGGAACGCCCGCCGGCGGGGCGCTCGAAATCCGGTGTGAATGATGTCGACGGGCGTTAAGTTTCGTCGCCGCATGGCGTTGCGCGCCACGGCGCTCGCGGTTGTCCTGGCGTTCTCGGGAACGGGAGCGGTCCAGGCGCAGTCGCTCGAACAGGCGCTGGCGCGCGCCTATGGCGCAAATCCCACGTTGAACGCGCAGCGCGCCGAAGTGCGCGCGGTGGACGAGCAGGTGCCGCAGGCGCTGTCGGCCTACCGCCCGCGAATCAGCGCGTCGGCGGACATCGGCGTCGAACGGACGCAGCAGGTGACGCCGGCGTCCAGCCAGTCGTTTCTTGGGCAGACGTTTCCCGTCCCCTCCCAGAAGACCACCGACACACAGTATCCCCGCGGCGTCGGGATCACCGCCGACCAGACCATCTTCAACGGCTTTCAGCGGCGCAACCAGCTGCGCACGGCCGAGTCGAACGTCCTCGGCGCCCGCGAGAACCTGCGCAACAGCGAGCAGAACGTGCTGTTCGACGCAGCCCAGGCCTATATGGACGTGCTGCGCGACTACGCGATCCTCGACGTCCGCCGCAACAATGTCGACGTGCTCAAGGAAGAGCTGCGCGCCGCCCGCGAGCGCTTCCAGGTCGGCGAAGTGACGCGCACCGACACGTCGCAGGCGGAAGCCGCGGTCGAAGGCGCGAACACGGCGGTGAGCGAGGCTGAATCGACGTTGAACACCAGCCGCGCCACCTATCGCCAGGTGGTCGGCGAGGAGATCGGCCGGCCCCGCGCCGCGAAATCGATCGACCGGCTGCTGCCGAAGGGCCTGCCGCAGGCGATCAACCTCGGACAGGCTCAGCATCCGGCGATTCTGGCCGCCTTCCACGGCGTCGACGCCGCGAACCTTCAGATCCGCGTGTTCGAGGGCCAGCTCTATCCTCAGATCGGCGTCGAGGCCGCGTTCCAGCGCCGCTACGACGACAGCTCGCAGATTTCTCGGGTAACGGCCGGCTCGCTCGTCGCCCGCATGACGATTCCGATCTATCAGGGCGGGTCGATCTCCTCGCAGGTCCGCCAGGCGAAGGAGACGGCGGGCCAGCGCCGGCTCGAGGCCGACATCGCCCGCGACCAGGTCCGGCAGGCGGTCGTCTCCGCCTGGGGTCAGGTGCAGGCGGCGACCGCCCAGATCTCCTCCGCGCAGGCGCAGATCCAGGCCTCGCAAACCGCGTTGAACGGCGTGCGCGAGGAGGCCAAGGTCGGCCAGCGGACCACGCTCGACGTGCTGAACGCGCAGCAGGCCGTGCTCGACGCGCGCGTCACGCTGATCCGCGCCCAGCGCGACCGCATGGTGGCGGCTTACGCGCTGCTGTCGGCGACCGGCTGGCTGACCGCCGATCGCCTCGGCCTCCGGGTCGCGCGCTACGATCCCAACACCCATTACGATCAAGTCCGCGACAAATGGTTCGGGCTTCGGACTCCCGACGGGCGCTGAACCTTCGCGGAGCTGTGGGCTTCGGCCACTGACGGCTTGTTCTGACGGGCGGGGCGCCGATACTCGCCACGACTGCCGGGTCGGCGTCTTCGGGTGATTCGCCAAACCGTCCGCGCCCTGCGGGCGGCCGCGCCTGAAGCGGCCCGGCGCGGCGAGCGGAGACAGCATGAGCACCCCCGCGAAGGCCTCAGAGCCGACGATGGAAGAGATCTTGGCTTCGATCCGACGCATCATCTCCGACGATCAGCCGGGCTCCGACGCCTCCTCCGGGGGCGAGCGACCGGCGGCTGAAGACCCTGCGGTCGACGCCCTGCGCGAGGACGAACTCGACGCCGCGCTTGCGACGCTTGCCGCGGGCGGGACGGCCGCCGAACCGACGCCGTCGCCCGCGACCGCGTCGCCAAAGCCGCACGCGGCCCCGAGGCAGTCCGTCGTTTCGACCATGTCCCCGCCTGACGATCTCGACGTTCTGGACCTGACCGAAGCCATGGCGGAGGATCAGTCCGAGCTCGAGGCGAAGCGCGACGAGACGGTTTCCCCGCCGCGGCAATCCGCCGAGAGCGCGCTGCGCCCTGAGCCCGCTCCATCGACCGAGCGGCTGTTGTCGAACGAAGCCGACGACGCGGTCACGCAGGCCTTCGGCACGCTCGCCAACACGATCTTCACCAACAACGCCCGCACGCTCGACGACGTGGTGAAGGACATGCTGCGGCCGATGCTCAGGGCCTGGCTCGACGACAATCTGCCGCCGCTGGTCGAGCGTCTGGTGCGGCAGGAGATCGAACGGGTCGCGCGCGGCGGGCGCTGAGCGGCCTTCGCCGACCGCGCGCCGTTGACACCCGCGGTGCGCTTCGCTTCAACGGCGGGCCGTATCACGCGGCCGAAGGGCGCCATTCCGAAATGCTCGACAAGACCTATTCGCCGGCCGACATCGAGGCGCGGATCGCGACGCGCTGGGACGAAGCCGGCGCCTTCAAAGCGGGGGCGGGCGCGGAGCCGGGCGCCGAGCCGTTCTCGATCGTCATACCGCCGCCGAACGTCACGGGCTCGCTGCATATCGGGCACGCGCTGAACAACACGCTTCAGGACGTGCTTGCGCGCTTCGAGCGCATGCGCGGCAAGGACGTGCTGTGGCAGCCCGGCATGGATCACGCCGGCATCGCCACGCAGATGGTGGTCGAGCGCAAGCTCGCCGCGGATCAACAGCCCGGCCGGCGCGAGCTCGGCCGCGAGGCGTTCGTCGAGCATGTCTGGGCGTGGAAGGAGCAATCTGGCGGCGCGATCCTCAACCAGCTCCGTCGGCTCGGGGCGTCGTGCGACTGGTCCCGCGAGCGCTTCACCATGGATGAAGGCCTGTCGCGGGCGGTCGCCAAGCTGTTCGTCCAGCTGCACGGACAGGGCCTGATCTACCGCGACAAGCGGCTCGTGAACTGGGATCCGACCTTCCAGACCGCGATCTCCGACCTCGAAGTCGAGCAGATCGAGGTCAAGGGTTCTCTCTGGCACATCGCCTACGCCATCGCCGACGCCGACGGTCGCCCGACCGACGAGACCATCGTGGTCGCCACGACGCGCCCGGAGACGATGCTAGGCGACACGGCGGTCGCCGTGCATCCGGACAACGAGAAGCTGAAGCACCTCATCGGCAAGGTCGCGATCGTGCCGATCGTCGACCGCCGCATCCCGATCGTCGCGGACGACTACGCCGACCCCGACAAGGGCACCGGCGCGGTGAAGATCACCCCGGCGCATGACTTCAACGATTTCGAGGTCGGGCGTCGGCACGGCCTGACCGTCATCAACATCTTCACCAAGGACGCCTGCATCAAATCGGACGACTGGGACGTGTTCGATCTCGCGCCGGCCGCCGACGGCGAGGCGCAGACGCTCGCAATCCTCGGCTCCGAAGCCGGACCCGTCCCTGAGAGCCTGAAGGGTCTCGACCGGTTCGAGGCGCGCAAGGCGATCATCGCGGCGCTGGAGGAGATCGGCCGGCTGGTCGCGATCGAGCCCAACGTCCACGCGGTGCCGCATGGCGACCGGTCCCGCAGCGTCGTCGAGCCCTATCTCACCGACCAGTGGTACCTGAACGTCAAGCCGCTCGCCGACCGCGCCATGGCGGCGGTGCGGGACGGCCGGACCCGTTTCGTGCCTGAGAACTGGGACAAGACCTTCTTCCACTGGCTCGAAGGCATCGAACCCTGGTGCATCTCGCGTCAGCTGTGGTGGGGCCACCAGATCCCGGTCTGGTACGGTCCGCAGATCGGCGAGGACGGGCTGATCGCGCTCGACCGCTTCGAGACCTTCTCGGCCGAGACCGAGGAGGGTGCGATAGCGGCGGCGGCCAAGCACTACGGCAAGGCCATCCGAATTCTGCCGAAGCAGCCCGTCGCCGGTAGCGAGCTCACGGAAGCGTCCGATTTGATCTACGCCGGGTCGATTCCGCTTTGGCGCGACGAGGACGTGCTCGACACATGGTTCTCCTCCGCGCTGTGGCCGTTCTCGACCATGGGCTGGCCGGACGAGACGGCCGAGCTCAAGCGCTATTACCCGACCTCGGTGCTCGTCACCGGCTTCGATATCATTTTCTTCTGGGTCGCCCGAATGATGATGATGGGACTTCACGTCATGAACGAAGTCCCGTTCCGCGACGTCTACATCCACGCCCTCGTCCGCGACGAGAAGGGGCAGAAGATGTCGAAGACGAAGGGCAACGTCATCGACCCGATCGAGCTGATCGACGCCTATGGCGCCGACGCCCTGCGTTTCACGCTGGCGGCGATGGCGGCGCAGGGGCGCGACATCAAGCTCGCCCGCGCGCGGGTGGAAGGCTACCGGAACTTCGCGACCAAGCTCTGGAACGCCTCGCGCTTCGCCGAGATGAACGGCTGCGTTCCGGTCGCGGGCTTCGACCCGTCCGCGGCGACCACGATCCTGAACCGATGGATTCTCGGCGAGGCGGCGCGGGCCGCCGCCGAGATCACCGCGGCGATCGAGGCCTACCGCTTCAACGAGGCCGCGGCGGCGGTCTACCGCTTCGTCTGGAACGTCGTCTGCGATTGGTATGTCGAGCTCGCGAAGCCCGTTCTGCAGGGCGAAGAGCAGGGCGCGGAGGCGCTGGAGACCCGCGCGACCGTCGCCTTCGTCCTCGACCAGTCGGCGGCGCTGCTGCACCCCTTCATGCCCTTTGTCACCGAGGAGCTCTGGTCCGCGCGCGCCGGCGACGCGCCCCGTCCGCGACCGCTCGCTTTGTCGCGCTGGCCGGATCTGTCGGGCCTCGGCGACGCGGAATCCGAGGCGGAGATCGGCTGGCTGATCGATCTCGTGACCGAGCTTCGCTCGGCGCGGGCGGAAATGGGCGTGCCGCCGTCCGCGACCCTGCCGCTCGTGCTGGTCGGCGCCTCCGCCGACGTCCGGGCGCGCGCGGAGCGGGCGGCGCCGACGCTCGCGCGCATCGCCCGCGTCTCCGGAGTCTCCTTCGCGGCCGAAGCCCCGAAGGGCGCGATCCAGATCCTGGTGCGGGGAGGGGTGGCGGCCGTGCCGCTGGAAGGCGTCGTCGACATCGCGGCCGAGAAGGACCGGCTCGCCAAGGAGCGCGCCAAGACGGAAGGCGAGATCAAGCGGATCGACGGCAAGCTCGCCAATGAGAGCTTCGTCGCCCGTGCGCCCGAGGAGGTCGTCGAGGGCGAGCGCGAGAAGCGCGCCGACTACGAGGCCCGGCTCGCCAAGATCGAAGCCGCGCTCCGGCAACTCGCATGACGAGGCGAGCGGCCCTCGTGCTCGCGTGTCTCGCCGGCGCCGCCACGCCGGTCCGGGCCGAGGACTCCGCCGCCTGCTACGGCCCGGAACTTCTGAGCGCGAAGACCTTCGTGCAGCCGGCGCTCAAGCTCGTCGCGCCTGACGCTCCCAAGCGGCTGCGCTTCGTGAAGGGCGGGCTCGACGCTCCCGGCTGTCCCAGCGCCGAGGACAAATGCCAGGAGAAGGCGTTCGTGACGCCCGGCGACCCGGTCGTCGTCGGCGTCGCTTCGGGCGCCTTCGTCTGCGCGACCTTCACGGCTCCAAACCAGAAGGCCGTCTCGACCAGCGGGTGGCTGCCGCGGGCGGCGCTGGTCGATGCGCCGACCGTCGACGAACCTTCGGTCGCCGATTGGAGCGGGGAATGGCGGTCCGGCGAGGAGAAGCAGATCTCGATCGTCGCCGCCGGCCCGTCGCTTGCGGTGCGCGGCGAGGCGACTTACGGCGCGTCCGACGCGGGCCGCGCCGAGCGCGGCGCGGTCAATATGGGCCAGATCGCGGCGAAGGTCGCGCCGGTCGGCCGGGAGGCGAGCTTCGCGCAGGGCGACGGCGGCGAGACGATGCCGGTCGACGCCGCGCGCAAGTCCGACGCCGATGTCTGCCGGGTGCGGATGTGGCGCTTCGGCGATTATCTCGTCGCCTCCGACAACGCGGCCTGCGGCGGCATGAACGTCACCTTCGCGGGCGTCTACCGGCGCGAGTGACCCCGATCCGCCTGCGACGCTCCCGCGCCTGTCGCGCCGGGCGCCGCGCCCTATGATGGTCGCGGGGCAGAAACGGAAGGCCGTGTCGTTCAATGTTGACCCGCCGTGACGCCGTCGCGCTCATCGGGGCCGGGGCCGGAAGCGCCCTCGTTCCCGCGTTCGCCCGCGCCCAGGAGACCCGCGCCGTGTTCGACCATGGCGTCGTGATCGAACGCGCCCGCCAACTCGCGACGCAGCCCTACAAGCCGGCGAGCGACGAGTTGCCGAGCTGGCTGAACGACCTGTCCTTCGACGCCTATCGCGACATCCGCTTCCGCCGTGAGAAGGCGTTCTTCGCGGGCGGTAAGAGCGGCTTCCGCATGGAGCTGTTCCACCGCGGCTTTCTCTATCGCAGGGCGGTGACGATCAATCTCGTGCGCGAAGGCGTGCCGGCGCCGATCCCCTATGACCGCTCCCAGTTCGACTTCGGCCAGACCAAGGCCGGCGACCGGCCGCCGATCGATTTCGGATTCGCCGGGCTGCGCCTGCACTTCCCGCTGAACAAGCCGACCGTGATGGACGAACTCGCGGTGTTTCTCGGCGCGAGCTACTTCCGTTTTCTCGGCGCAGGCCAGCACTACGGCGTGTCCGCCCGCGGAATCGCGGTCGGCGCGGGCGAGATGGAGCCTGAGGAGTTTCCGGACTTCCGGGAGTTCTGGGTCGAGGAGCCCGGTCCGGGCGCCGACTCGGTCGTCGTGCACGCGCTGCTCGATGGGCCCTCCCTCACCGGCGCCTACCGCATGGTGATCACGCCCGGCGACGAGACGACGGTCGCCGTCGGCGCGACTCTGTTTCCACGCCGCGACATCGCGAAGCTCGGCGTCGCGCCGCTGACCTCGATGTTCTTCTACGGCGAGAACGATCGCCGCCAGTATCGCGGCTTCCGGCCGGAGGTTCACGACAGCGACGGCCTGCTCCTGCGCCCGAAGGACGGCGACTGGACGTGGCGGCCGCTGGTCAATCCGGACACGCTCCGGAACTCCGACTTCCGCGACGGCGGCGTCCGAGGATTCGGGCTGCTGCAGCGCGACCGGATGTTCGAGCACTACCAGGATCTCGAAGTCCGCTACGATCTCCGGCCGAGCTACTGGATCGAACCGCAGGGCGAATGGGGCGCGGGCCGCGTCTCTCTGCTCGAACTGCCGACCGACAACGAGACCTTCGACAACATCGTCGCCGCATGGGTGCCGGACGCGCCGCCGAAGGGCGGCGAGACGCTGCGCTTTTCCTATGTCATCCGCTCGCTCAAGCTGTCGGAGAAGCTCACGCCGCTTGCGCGGGCGGTCCACACATTCGTGACGGAGGCTCGCGCGTCCGGAGGCGTCGACGCGCTGCCCCCGGGGGAGCGCCGGTTCATCGTCGATTTCGCCGGCGGGGAGCTCGCCTACTGGCTCGACGATCCGAAACGGGTCGTGACGGAAACGAGCGCCAGCGCCGGCAAGATCAACGCCGCCTATGTCGTGCCCAACCGCGAGACGGGCGGCTTCCGCCTGTTTCTCGACCATGCGATCGACCAGCCGAACACCGCAGCCGAGCTCAAGGCGGTTCTGAAGGTCGGCGATAAGGCCCTCACGGAGACCTGGCTGTTTCCCTGGGCGCGGAGAGACTAGACGAACCCGCGATGAGCTGGGGCCTGCCCCCGCTTTGACAAGCCGGGGCGTCCAAACGATCCTCCGGCTGCGAAAAGCCGAGCTGGGGCCGGGCGCTTTGGACATTCTCTTCATCCACAACAACTTCCCCGGCCAGTTCGTGCATGTGAGCCAGGCCTTCGCGCGTCGGAAGGGCGTGCGCATCTTCGCGGCCGGAGGCCCGACCGCGAAAGTCAGGCCGCATGTCACTCTCGCGGCCTACCGCCTTCCGAAGGATCCGCCCAAGCCAGGCCATCCGCTGGCGGAACGCTTCACCACCGACATCATCCGCGGCGAACTCGCCGCCGGCGCCATGCAGAAGCTGCAGCGCGAGGCCGGGTGCGACCCGGCCCTCGTCGTCGGCCATTCCGGCTGGGGCGAGACGCTGTTCGCCAAGGATCTGTTTCCGAACGCCAAGCACGTCGTCTACAGCGAGTTCTTCTACAACTGGAAGGGCTCGGACGTCGGCTTCGATCCGGAGTTTCCCGAAGCCGGCCTGCGCAGCGCGCTCCGCGTCCGCACCAAGAACGCCGGGATGCTGACCTCGCTCGTCGCCGCCGATCTCGGTCTGTCGCCCACCGAATGGCAGAAGCGCCAGCATCCCGAGATCCTGCTGCCGAAGATCAAGGTCGTGCATGACGGCGTCGACACGGTCGCGGCGAGCCCCAAGTTCAACGCGCGCTTCCAGGTTCCCGGCGGCCCCGAGCTCCGCCCGCGGGACGAGGTGATCACCTTCGTCAACCGCCAACTCGAGCCCTATCGCGGCTATCACATCTTCATGCGGGCGCTGCCCGAGATCCTGCGCCGGCGGCCGAACGCGCATGTGCTGATCGTCGGCGGCGACGGGGTGTCCTACGGGCGCAAGGCGCCCGACGGAAAGAGCTGGAAGCAGATCTATCTCGACGAGGTGAAGGACCGGCTGGACCTGAGCCGCGTCCACTTTCTCGGCCAGATCCCGAAGCCTGATTTCATCTCGATGCTGCAGGTCTCCTCCTGCCACGTCTATCTGACCTACCCGTTCGTGCTGTCCTGGTCGCTGCTCGAGGCGATGTCTGCGGAATGCCTGATCGTGGCCTCCGGCACGCCGCCGGTGCGCGAGGTGATCGAGGACGGCGTCACAGGCCGCCTGTTCGACTTCTTCGACGCGCCCGCCCTGTCCGAGCTTGTGGTCGACACGCTCGCGCGACGCGAGGAGCTGGCGCCCATCCGCCGAGCGGCGCGTGAGTTCGCGGTCGTCCACTACGATCTCGCCCGAGTCTGCCTGCCGCGACAGGTGGCGCTGCTCGACGAATTGCTCGGCCAGCGCATGGTGAACGGCGTCGTCCGGGCCATCGAGGCGCCCGTGGCATAACGGCCACAGCTGCCGGTCCGATCGCGCAGGGGCGAGGGCATTGCGCCCAATTCGCCGCCATTACGCCACAAACGAGCGGCTAGAACGTCTGTAACCTGCTGAAGACAAAGCGATCTTGGTTAATGACCGTCGGGGGATGGTCGACGCCAAGCGGTTCGGCGGGCCGGGCGCGAGAGGGGCGGCGTCGCGACGGGCTACAGGCCTGACGCTGCTTCCAGACGCGTCCGCGATGTGGTCGAGCGTAAGCGCGGTCCGTCCGCGCTCGGGGGGTGGGCGTACGTCATGGACGCAAAGGTCTTCGACAAGACGAAACTGCCGAGCCGCCACGTGACCGAAGGTCCGTCCCGCGCTCCGCACCGATCCTATCTCTACGCCATGGGCCTGACCAAGGCGCAGATCCACCAGCCGCTGGTCGGCGTCGCCTCGTGCTGGAACGAGGCCGCGCCCTGCAACATCTCTCTGATGCGCCAGGCGCAGGCGGTGAAGAAGGGCGTGGCCTCCGCGAGCGGCACGCCCCGCGAATTCTGCACCATCACGGTGACCGACGGGATCGCCATGGGGCACGAGGGCATGAAGTCCTCGCTCGCCTCGCGCGAGGTGATCGCGGACTCCGTCGAGCTCACCATGCGCGGCCACTGCTATGACGGCCTCGTCGGGCTCGCGGGCTGCGACAAGTCGCTTCCGGGCATGATGATGGCGATGGTGCGCCTCAACGTGCCGTCGATCTTCATCTATGGCGGATCGATCCTGCCCGGCTCGTTCCGCGGCCAGCCGGTCACCGTCCAGGACATGTTCGAGGCCGTCGGCAAGCATTCGGTCGGCGAGATGTCCGATGAGGACCTCGACGAGATCGAGCAGGTCGCCTGCCCCTCGGCCGGGGCCTGCGGCGCGCAGTTCACGGCCAACACGATGGCGACCGTCTCCGAGGCGATCGGTCTCGCGCTGCCCTATTCGGCCGGCGCGCCGGCGCCCTATGAGATCCGCGACCGGTTCTGCATGACGGCCGGCGAGATGATCATGGAACTGATCGCCCGCAACATCCGGCCCCGCGACATCGTCACCCGCAAGGCGCTGGAGAATGCGGCGACCGTCGTCGCGGCCTCCGGCGGCTCGACCAACGCCGCGCTCCATCTGCCGGCGATCGCCCATGAATGCGGCATCGACTTCGACCTGTTCGACGTCGCCGAGATCTTCCGCAAGACCCCATATGTGGCGGATTTGAAGCCGGGCGGCCGTTATGTCGCCAAGGATTTATTCGAAGTTGGCGGCGTGCCGCTGCTCATGAAGACTCTGCTCGACCATGGTTATCTTCACGGAGACTGCCTCACCGTCACCGGACGGACGATCGCGGAGAACATGGAGACGGTCCGCTGGAACGCGGACCAGGACGTCGTGATGCCGGCGGACAAACCCATCACCCGCACCGGCGGTGTCGTCGGCCTCAGGGGCAACCTCGCCCCCGAAGGCGCGATCGTGAAGGTGGCCGGCATGAAGAACCAGCAGTTCTCCGGCCCCGCCCGCTGCTTCGACAGCGAGGAGGAGTGCTTCGAGGCGGTCTCCAGGCGCTCCTATAAGGAAGGCGAGGTTCTCGTCATCCGCTACGAAGGACCGCGCGGCGGCCCCGGGATGCGCGAGATGCTCGCGACCACCGCGGCGCTCTACGGCCAGGGCATGGGCGACAAGGTGGCGCTCATCACCGACGGCCGGTTCTCCGGCGCCACGCGCGGCTTCTGCATCGGCCATGTCGGGCCGGAGGCGGCGGTCGGCGGCCCCATCGGCCTGCTGAAGGACGGCGACGTCATCTCGATCGACGCCATCGCCGGCACGATCGAGGTGGCGCTCAGCGACGCCGAACTCGATGCGAGGCGGCAATCCTGGAGGCCGCGCGACAACGGCTTCGGCTCGGGCGCTCTCTGGAAATACGCGCAAGGGGTAGGTCCCGCACGCAACGGCGCGGTGACCCATCCCGGCGCCAAATTCGAGCGGCGCGCCTATGCGGACGTCTGACCGCATCGCGCTGGTCGCGCTCGCCGTGCTCGCGCTCGTCGGCGCGGCCACGGCGGCGCGCGCCTTCGAGGGCACGCCCGCGAAGAAGGAGCAGCCCTCGCCGCTGCAGTCCTTCCAGACTGGGGCGCGGGCCTACATCGCCGGCGACAAGGCCGGCGCCGTCACCTCGCTCGTCGACGCCGCGAAGCGCGGCCACGCCATGGCGCAATGGAAGCTCGGCCGCATGTACGCCGAGGGCGACGGCGTCGACCAGGACAACGTCCGGGCGTTCGACTATTTCAGCCAGATCGCCAACGCCCACGCCGACGACGCGCCGGACACGGTCCAGGCGCGCTTCGTCGCCAACGCCTTCGTGGCGCTCGGCAATTATTATCTCGAGGGCATCCCCAACAGCCCGATCAGGGCCGACGCCGACCGCGCGCGCGAGATGTTCTCCTACGCGGCGTCCTATTTCGGCGACCCCGACGCCCAGTACAATCTGGCGCGGATGTATCTCGACGGGGCCGACGGCGAGAAGGATCCCCGGAAGGCCGCGCGCTGGCTCGGCCTCGCGGCGAACAAAGGCCAGCGCGAGGCGCAGGCCGTGCTCGGCCACATGCTGTTCAACGGCGTCGGCGTGCCGCGCCAGGCCGCGCGCGGGCTGATGTGGCTCTCGCTCGCCAACGGAGCGGCGGGTCCGGACGACAAATGGATCCGTGACCTGCACGACGAAGCCGTCGCGACGGCTTCGGAAGAGGACCGGGAGAAGTCCGACAGCTACGTCCAGGCCTGGAACAAGGACCGAGACTGAGAGTCAGCCGTCCCGAAATGAATCGTCAAAGGGCGAGTTCGACCACCGCCGGCACGTGGTCGGACGGCCGCTCCCAGCTCCGGACATGCTTGTCGACGCGGACTCCGACGAAGCGGTCCGCCGCCTGCGGCGACAGCAGCAGGTGATCGATGCGGATGCCGTCGTTCTTCTGCCAGGCGCCGGCCTGATAGTCCCAGAAGGTGTAGACGTCGCCGTCGTCGTCGGCCGCGCGCAGGGCGTCGGTGAGGCCGAGCGCCAGTAGCCGGCGCCACGCGGCGCGCGTCTCCGGAAGGAACAGCGCGTCCTTCAGCCATATGTCCGGCCGCCGGGCGTCGCGGCGCTCGGGGATGACGTTGTAGTCGCCGGCGATCACGAACGGCTCCTCCAGCAGCAGGCGCGCCGCCGCGTGCTTCCTCAGCCGCTCCATCCAGGCGAGCTTGTAGTCGTATTTGGGGCCGGGAGCCGGGTTGCCGTTCGGCAGATAGATGCCGGCGACCCGCACGGCGCCCGCTCCGAATGACGTGACGGCTTCGAGGAAGCGCGCTTGTTCGTCCTCCCCGTCTCCGGCGAGGCCGGTGGCCACGTCCTCGAGCGGGGTCTTCGAAAGGATCGCGACGCCGTTGTAGGTCTTCTGACCGTGGACGGCGACGTGGTAGCCGAGATCCTCGATCGCGCTTTTCGGAAACGCGTCATCGACGCATTTGATTTCCTGCAGGCAGACCACGTCGGGCCTCGCCTCTTCAAGCCAGCGCGTGAGCAGGTCGAGCCGCGATTTGATCGAATTGACGTTCCAGGTGGCGATCTGCACGGACGCTCCTCATCGATTGCACCGCGATCCTATCGCCGCCAACCGGTCAGAAAAAAGGGCCGTCCGCGCGAGCGAACGGCCCAAGTCTAGGGAGGAAACGCCCAAGAGGGCAGCGGCGGACACAAACGCAACGCATCCGCCGCAACGCCAAAGTGGGCGCCGGATGTGGATTTTCCAAGGCAGCGGCGCCCGGTCGGCTCCCGCGGCCATGACGAGAGCGGGATATTGTGGCTGCTCGGCAACAACGACGAGGCGCCGGCGAAGGGCCGGTTACGATTTGAGCTTCACCTTCATCCCGAAGCTGCCGGTCGCCCGCACCATCGGCCCGCGCACCGAACCGTCCTCATTGCTGGACACGTCGGTCGAGACGGACGTCAGTTCGCAGGTCGCGCCGATCGTCTCGAGCACGAGCGCGCATTCCCGCTCGGCCATGCGGTAGATCAGCCGCACGGCCTCGTCCTGCTGCTTGGCGACGTCCGCGTCGCTCTCCGGCCGCAGGGTGATGCTGCGGTTCGACTGGATGACGATCTCGCCTTCCGCGAGTGAGCGCGGACCCATCGGTCGCATCTGCGCGCCCGCTTCCGAAACCGACCCGACGGCGAGGCTGGCCGCAAACAGAGCGCCGATCATCTTCATGACGTTTCCCCGAATGTCTGAACTCCTCACGCCGCCGAAGCTTCACGGCGCGATGAACCCGATCGCTAGAGCGCCATGGTCGGCGTCCGCGCGTCGGTCAGATCGCGAAGCTGGTGCCGCAGCCGCAGGACGCCGTCGCGTTCGGATTGGTGATCTTGAAGGACGCCCCGATCAGCTCGTCGACGAAATCGATCTGCGAGCCGGCGAGATAGGGCAGGGAAACTGGGTCGATCACGACGGTCGCGCCGTCGCGGCGGATCACGAGGTCGTCGTCCTGCGCGCTGGTGTCGAAGCCGAAATCGTAGCTGAAGCCGGAGCAGCCGCCGCCCAGCACGCTGACGCGCAGCATGGTCTCGGGCGCTTCCTCGGCGAGTATCTCGCGAATGCGCCCGGCGGCGCGTTCGGTGACGATGACGGGTGTGATGTCGGTGGTCATGGTTCAAAGGTCCCTGACGCTGCAACGCTTGGCGCGGCCGTTGCCTCCGCTTCGTGATGAGAGGTAAGCACGGGCCGGGCCCCGGTCAACGCCGGCCGATCCAAGGGCTTCTCGCGGGAGCGTGCGCTTGGACCTGTCGAAATGGATGGAGCGGCCGCGCGCGCCCTGGGCCGCCGACCCGCGGGCGAGCCGCGGGCGGCTCATGAGCGAGCCGACGAGCCCGACCCGCACGGAATTCCAGCGCGACCGGGATCGCGTGCTGCACTCGACCGCCTTCCGCCGGCTGAAGCACAAGACGCAGGTCTTCGTCTACCACGAGGGCGACCACTACCGGACGCGGCTGACCCACACGCTCGAGGTCGCGCAGATCGCCCGCTCGATCGCCCGCGCGCTCGGCCTCGACGAAGATCTCGCCGAGACGGTCGCGCTCGCCCATGACATCGGCCACCCGCCCTTCGGCCATGTGGGCGAGCGCACGCTCGACGCCCTGATGGCGCGCTATGGCGGCTTCGACCACAACGCGCAGACGCTGCGGGTGCTGACGCGGCTCGAACGTCGCTACGCCGCCTTTGACGGGCTGAACCTGACCTTCGAGGCGCTCGAAGGCGTCGTGAAGCACAACGGGCCGCTGGTGGACGGGGCAGGGCGGTCGACCGGGCGCTACGCCGGCGCCGCGCTGCCGGCTCCGATCGTCGAGGGGGCCGCGCGCAGCGGCATCGCGCTCACCGGCCACGCCACGGCGGAGGCGCAGGCGGCCGCCATCGCCGACGACATCGCCTACGACGCCCACGACATCGACGACGGCCTTCGCGCCGGCCTGTTCGCGCTCGACGACCTCGCCGACGCCCCCCTTCTCGCGGCGATCCTGGATGAGGTGCGCGGGCGTTATCCCGGCCTCGACGCCGATCGCGCCGGCCATGAGGTGGTGCGGCGGGTGATCACCCGGCTGGTCGAGGACGCGATCTCTGAGGGCGCGCGCCGGATCGACGCGCAGGCGCCCGACAGCGCCGACGACGTGCGCGCCGCGCCCGACGCGATGATCGCGTTCTCGGACGGGATGGCGGAGGCTGAACGCGGCGTGAAGCGGCTGCTGACGGCGCGCATGTACCGGCACGCCGAGGTCGACCGCGTCATGGCGGACGCGGCCGTCGTCGTCCGGGACCTGTTCGGCCGCTACTTCGCCGATCTCGACGCGATCCCCGCCGACTGGGCGCGGGACGCCGGACGCCGCAGCGAGGCCGCCCACGCCCGCGCGGTCGCCGACTTCATCGCCGGCATGACGGACCGGTACGCGCTCACCGAACACCGCCGACTGTTTGACGCGACCCCGGAATTGCGTTAGCGCCCCGGCGCTCGTCCCCGCACCCCGGTAGAACATGAACGTCTTCGCCGATTTCGCCGCGCGGCTGCGCTCGACCCTTGAAGCTCTCGCCGCCGAGGGGGCGATCGCGCGCCTTCCCGACCTTGGACGCGTCGTGGTGGAGCCGCCCCGCGACCCGAGCCATGGCGATCTCGCGACCAACGCCGCCATGGCGCTCGCCAAGGAGCTGGGGCTGAAGCCGCGGGACCTCGCGGAGACCATCGCTGCGAAACTCGCGTCAGACCCGGACGTCGCGAAGGCGGACGTCGCGGGTCCCGGATTCGTGAACCTGACCTTGTCGGAGACCTATTGGCGCGCGGCGCTCGCGAGCGCGCTCGCCGCCGGCGCGGATTATGGCCGGGTCGAGAAGGCGAAGCCCGCCAGGGTCAACGTCGAATATGTCTCAGCGAACCCGACCGGGCCGATGCATGTCGGCCATTGCCGGGGCGCCGTGTTCGGCGACGCGCTCGCCAACATCCTCGCCTTCGCCGGCGATGACGTGACGCGGGAATATTACATCAACGACGCCGGAGCGCAGGTCGACGTGCTCGCCCGCTCCGCCTTCCTGCGCTACCGCGAGGCGCTCGGCGAGGCGATCGGCGACATCCCCGAGGGGCTCTACCCCGGCGACTACCTCAAGCCGATCGGCGCCAAGCTTGCCGCCGACCACGGCGCGGCGCTGCGCGATATGCCCGAGGCCGAATGGCTGCCGCTGGTCCGGGACGCGACGATCGACGCCATGATGGACATGATCCGCGACGACCTCGCGAGTCTCGGCATCGTCCATGACGTGTTCTTCTCCGAGCGGACGCTGCACGGCGAAGGCGGACCGATCGTTAGGGCGGTCGAGGATCTGCGGGCGCAGGGTCTCGTCTATGAGGGACGTCTGCCGCCGCCGAAGGGCGAACTGCCGGACGATTGGGAGGAGCGAGAGCAGACGCTGTTCCGCGCGACCGACTATGGCGACGACGTTGACCGCCCGCTGATGAAGTCGGACGGCGCCTACACCTACTTCGCCGCGGACGTCGCCTATTTCCGCTCGAAGTTCGAGCGCGGTTTCCAGGAGATGGTCTTCGTCCTCGGCGCCGATCACGGCGGCTACGTGAAGCGGCTCCAGGCGGTCGGGCGCGCGCTGTCGGGCGGCTCGGCGAAGGTCTCGGTCGAGCTCTGCCAGCTCGTGCGGCTGTTCCGGGCGGGCGAACCCGTGCGCATGTCGAAGCGCGCCGGCGATTTCGTCACGCTGCGCGACGTGGTCGACGAGGTCGGCCGCGACGCCGTGCGCTTCATGATGCTGTTCCGCTCGAACGACGCGGTGCTCGACTTCGATTTCGCCAAGGTGACCGAGCAGTCCCGCGACAACCCGGTGTTCTACGTCCAGTACGCGCACGCCCGCGCGCAGTCGATCCTGCGCAAGGGGGAGGAGGCCTTCGGCCCCCAGCCCGCCGAGATCGACCTGTCCGGGCTCGCCGATCCGGGCGAGCTGGCGCTGATCCGCAAGATCTCCGCCTGGCCGCGCGCGGTCGAACAGGCGGCCGCCGCGCGCGAGCCGCATAGGGTGGCGTTCTTCCTCCACGAGCTCGCGAGCGAGCTCCACGCGCACTGGAACCGCGGCAAGGATTCGCCCGATTTACGTTTCATTATGGAAAACAATGGATTGTTGACTCACGCTCGTTTGGCCCTTGTGCGCGCGCTCACTCTGGTGCTCGCCTCGGGTCTTGCTATTCTGGGGGTCGCGGCTCCCGACGAGATGCGGTGACGCTTCCTCGACGCCGATCGAACGGCGCGAGGGCCTCGCCCCGTTCGATCGGAGTGCTTGCGGAGGCCGATGGTCATGCAAAATCAAGCAGTCAGGCGCGGCGCCGCCGCCGGCGGCCGAGGGGCCGCAGAGCCCGCCTATGACGAGGGCTACGGCCAGGCGGACGACTACGCTCTGCGGGGCGGCCATCACTACGATCCCCAGCCCGAGCTCGAATACGACCCGCGCGCCTATGCGCCGAACCCCGACGAGCCGTACGGCTATGACGAGGACGGCAACCCGCTGTTCTACGATCCGGACGAGGGCCCAGCGCTCAAGTCGGGCCGCGGCGGCCTCCTCGTGGTGGGCGCCGTGCTGGCCGTGGCCCTTCTCGGCGGCGCGGGCGCGGTCGCGTACAAGATGATCGGGTCCGGCGGACTTGGCGGCGACGTTCCGCTGATCAAGGCGGAGACCGAGCCGGTCAAGACGACGCCGGAGCCGAAGGCCTCCGACAGCTCCCATCAGAACAAGGCGATCTACGACCGCGTCGACGCCAACACGCCGCCCAAATCCAAGGTGGTTTCGCGGGAAGAGGAGCCGGTCGAGCTTCCGTCGGCCCCCAGCACCGCGTCTCATTCAGATGGTTCGCGCGTCATCCTGCCGGGCGGTCCTGCGTCCGCCGAACCGACGGCGCCGAGCACCATGGGCAGCGAACCCCGCCGCGTGAAGACCGTGACGATCCGTCCGGATTCCGCGCTGACCGCCATCAACCAGCCGGCCCCGGCCGCCGCAAGGACCGCGTCGAACGATCCGATCGGCGACGCCGCTCGGACGGGCGAGGCGCCGCGCGGCAGCGAGTTCGACGACGGCATCATGGCGGACGGCGACGCCGCGCCGGCTTTGCGCAATTCCGACCCGAAGCCTGCCCCCCAGCGTCCTTCCGCCCCTGCGCAGACCGCCGCCGCGCGTCCCGCGACGCCGGCTCCCGCCGCTCGCCCGGCGGCTCCGGCTCCGGCTCCCGCCCCGCGCTCCGATCCGCAGCAGGTCGCGGCCGTCGCCCCGCGGGCGGCGACTCCTGCGGCCGCTCCTGCGCCTCGTCCGGCCGCAGGCGGCTTCGTCGTACAGGTGACCTCGCAGCGTTCCGAACAGGACGCCCGGACGGCCTATGCGAGCCTCCAGCGCAAATATCCTCAGGTGCTCGGCTCCTACCAGGCGTCGATACAGACGGCGAATGTCGGCGACCGCGGCACCTATTACCGCGTCCGCGTCGGCCCCTTCGCGAGCAGCTCCGACGCTTCGACGGTGTGCAGCAATCTGCGCGCGGCCGGCGGCGACTGCGTGGTCTCGCGCAACTGACGAGCCCGTCGTCCCGCGCCGCGGGGCGTCAGCGGCTCTCTCGGCCCGTTCTTCCTCCGTCCTTGCGCCAGGCCGACCGATGCCCGCACGCGCCTTCGTAGCCGGCTGCTCCGGCCTCGCCCTCACGACCGACGAGCGCGCCTTCTTCCGGGACGCCGAGCCCTGGGGCCTGATCCTGTTCGGGCGCAACGTGGAGTCCGGCGACCAGATCCGCGCGCTCTGCGCGGAGTTCCGCGACGTCGTCGGGCGCCCCGACGCCCCGGTTCTGATCGACCAGGAGGGCGGGCGCGTCCAACGGGTCCGGCCGCCCCTCGCGCTGAGCCATCCCCCCGCCGCCCGCTACGGAGCGTTGCACGTCCAGGACGCCCGAGCCGGCGTGGAGGCCGCCCGGATCGGGGCGGAGGCGATCGCCGTCGAACTCGCGGCGCTTGGCGTCACGATCGACTGCCTGCCGGTCCTCGACCTGCCGGTCGACGGCATGACCAAGGCGATCGGCGACCGCGCCTATGGCGACACGACCGACGCCGTCGCCGAACTCGGCCAGGCCGTGATCGACGGCATGCTGGCCGGCGGCGTGCTGCCGGTGATCAAGCATATGCCCGGCCACGGCCGCGCGACGGTCGACAGCCATTTTCATCTGCCGCGCGTCTCGGCCGATCGCGCGACGCTGGAGGCGACCGATTTCGCGCCGTTCCGGGCGCTGGCGTCGGCGCCGATCGGCATGACCGGCCACATCGTGTTCGATGCGATCGATCCGGAGCGGCCGGCGACGCTGTCGCCCATCGTGATCGCCGACGTGGTGCGCGGCTTCATCGGCTTCGACGGTCTGCTGCTCACCGACGATCTTTCGATGAAGGCGTTGTCGGGGAGCGTCGGCGGCTCGGCGGCCGCGGCCATCGCGGCGGGCTGCGACATCGCCTTGCATTGCAACGGCGACATGGGCGAAATGCAGGAGGTCGCGGCGGCGGCGCCGCGGCTGGAGGGGCGCTCGGCCGAGCGCGCCGCGCGGGCTTTGGCGCGGCTCGTCGCGCGGCCGACGGTCGACGTGGCGTCGCTCGCGGCGGAACGGGACAGGCTCCTCGGCGCGATCGCCTGACGCCGCCGGAGGCCGCCCGTTGGCCGACGCCGAGACCGACCATCAGCCTGCGCCGTTCGAGGCGGACGAACGCGCCTCCCGCCAGGAGGCTGCGTTCATCGTCGATCTCGACGGCTTCGAGGGTCCGCTCGATCTGCTGCTCGATCTCGCCCGCCGTCAGAAGGTCGATCTTGCGAAGATCTCGATCCTCGACCTCGCGGACCAGTACCTCGCCTTCGTCGAGGCCGCGCGCGCCGAGCGGCTCGATCTCGCAGCCGATTATCTCGTGATGGCGGCCTGGCTCGCTTATCTCAAGTCGCGGCTTCTAGCCCCGGATCCGCAGACCGACGACGAGGAGATCCCGCCCGAGATCGCCGCCGCCGCGCTGGCCTTTCGGCTGCGCCGTCTCGAGGCGATGCGTCGCGCCGGCGGGGCGCTTCTGGACCGACCGCTGCTGGACCGCGACGTCTTTCCGCGCGGCGAGGCGGCCGGGGAGGGCGCCGCCCTCGACCCGGTCTGGACGGCCACGTTGTACGATCTGCTCACGGCTTACGCCCGATTGCGCACGAGGAATCTGAAGACCGCCGTCACCGTGCGGCGACGACCGACCTGGTCGCTGGCCGACGCGCGCGCCGCCCTCGAGCGGCTCGTGGGGCGCTCCGCGGACTGGTCGCGGCTGGATTCCCTTCTGCTGCGCTTCATGACGCCGGCGATGCGCGCCTCGGTGATCGCCTCGGGCCTCGGCGCCTCGCTCGAGCTCGCGAAAGAGGGGCGGCTGGAACTCCGGCAGGACCGGGCGTTCGGGCCGCTGTTCGTGCGCAGCGGGGCGCCGCTCGCGCTGGCGCCGCTGCGCCGGGACGAACCGTGAGCGGCGAGGACGCGGACGCTCCCGACGCGTTTGCCCGCGCCGCGGAGCCCCCGCTGCCGCTCGAAGGCCTTGACGGACGGCTGACCGCGGCCGAACGAAGCCGGCTCGATCCGCTGCATCTCAGGATCGTCGAGGCGTCACTGTTCGCCTCGGCCGAGCCGATCGAGGCCCGCGCTCTCGCCGCGCGTCTGCCGGTCGGCGCCGACCTGCCGCGCGTGCTGAGGGCGTTGGCGGAGGATTACGCCGGACGCGGCGTCAATCTGCGCCGCGTCGGCGACGCCTGGGCGTTCCGCACGGCGCCGGACGTCGCCGCGGCGCTGGCCGGCGCCGCCCGCCCCAGTCGGAAGCTGTCGCGCGCGGCGGTCGAGACGCTCGCGATCGTGGCCTATCACCAGCCGGCGACGCGCGCCGAGATCGAGGCGATCCGCGGCGTTTCGACGTCGCGCGGCACCTTCGAAACCCTGCTGGAGGCCGGATTCATCCGGCTGCGCGGCCGCCGCAAGGCGCCCGGACGGCCGGTGACCTTCGGGACGACGCCCGGCTTCCTCGACCATTTCGGGCTGGAGCAGGCGTCCGATCTGCCGGGGCTCGCGGAGATGAAGGCCGCCGGGCTATTGGACGCGCGGCTTCCGCCGGGGCTCGACATGCCGGCGCCGCTCGACGACGACGCGCTGCGGGAGGACGAGGAGCCGCTCGGCGAGGGCGACGCCTTCGGGCCGTTCACCGCCGAGGCGCTCGAAGGCTCCGACGACCGGGACGAACGCGAGCCGGACTGACCCTTTCCGGAGCGCCGTCGCGGCCGATCCGCGTTCTGACGGCGGCGTGATGCCGCCATAGGCCCGGAAGTCCTTGTGTTCGAACGCGCCGAGACCTAGTTTCCCGTCAGGTCGGATGGAACTTTCGTCGCGTCGCGCCGGTTCGCGCTCGCTTCCCCCGGCCGTTCGAAAGGGAAGGTCATGAGCCTCACGCATTGGTTGGTCGTTGGCGTGCTGGTCCTGCTGCTGTTCGGCGGTCGCGGCAAGATCTCCGACATCATGGGCGACATGGCCAAGGGGATCAAAAGCTTCAAGAAGGGCTTGTCCGAGGAGGACGAGACCGCCGACGGCATGTCCCGGAGCCAGCAGACGATCGACCATCGCGCCGATCCGCAGGTTCGTCCCGGCGTCGGCAGCGTCGACACCCACAAGTCCTGACCTGATGGTCCGCCGGACCGGCGCGCCCGCTTGAGGCCGCCTCCGACGCTGCGCCCGTCGGCGGGCTGAGTCATGTTCGACATCGCCTGGTCCGAGTTTCTGGTCGTCGCGGTGGTCGCGCTCGTGGTCGTGGGCCCGCGCGACCTGCCGGCGCTGTTGCGCAACGTCGGCAAGATGGTGTCGACCGTCCGCCGCATGGCGGGCGAGTTTCAGACCCAGTTCAGCGACGCGATGCGCGAGGCCGAGCTCGACGAGCTTCAGCGCGACATCACCGGCATCAAGGACAGCGCCGCCAAGCTGATGAGCGCGCCGAATCCGCTCCAGATCGCGCGCGACGAGATCAAGAACGCCATCGACGGCCGCCCGACGGCCGCGCCCTCGGCGCTCGCAGGCGACGCGTCGCAAGGTCCGGCCGCCGCCGAGACGCCATCGGCGTTCGCGCCGCATGCGCCCCACATCGAACCGGTCGAGACGCCGCCGGCTCCAGCCTCGACCGATTTCGCGCCGGCTTCTTCGGCGCCCAAGGCCGCCAAGCCGAAGCTCGCGGGTCCGAAGGCGGCAGGCGCCAAGGCCGCCGGACCTAAAGCCGCCAAGACCGCCGCAGGGAAGCCACAAGCGGCCAAGCTGAACGGCGCGGCGTCGGCGACCGCGGACGCGTCTCCCGCGCCGAAGCCCAAGAAGCCCGCGCCCCCGAAGGCGCCCGGAGCCGCCTCGTGACGCAGGCTGACATCGACGCCACCAAGGCGCCTCTGATCGATCACCTGATCGAACTGCGCTCGCGGCTGATCAGATCGATCATCTCGTTCGTCATCGCCTTCGCCCTCTGCTTCTCGGTCGCCGGCCACATCTTCAATCTGTTGCTGGTTCCCTACGAGCTGGCGGCCGGCTCGGCCGAAGCCATCCGCCTGCAATACACGGCGCCCCAGGAATACTTCATCACGCAGATCAAGCTCGCGATGTTCGGGGCGGGCTTCATCTCGTTCCCGATCGTGGCGAACCAGATCTACAAATTCGTGGCGCCCGGGCTCTACAAGAATGAGCGCGGCGCCTTCCTGCCCTATCTGATCGCGACGCCGATCCTGTTCCTGATGGGCGCGGCCTTCGTCTATTTCGCGGCGATGCCGCTCGCGATGCGGTTCTTCCTGTCGATGCAGCAGGTCGGCGGCGACGGAAGGCCGTCGATCGAGCTTGTGGCGCGGACCAGCGAATATTTGTCGCTGATCATGACGCTGATCTTCGCCTTCGGGATCTGCTTCCAGACGCCGGTGATCCTGACGCTGCTCGCCCGCGCCGGCTTCATCGATTCGCAATGGCTGAAAGACAAGCGCCGCTACGCCATCGTCGTGGTGTTCGCGGTCGCGGCCGTGCTGACGCCGCCGGACGTCATCAGCCAGATCGCCCTCGCCGTGCCGACCCTGCTGCTCTACGAAGCCTCGATCTTCGTGGTCAAAATGGTCGAGAAGAAGCGGGCGGAGGAAGAGAAGCGGAGCGAGGACGGTTCCTCGCCGGATTGACGCCTGCGGGCCGGGTCGAATGGCTGCGTGCTTCGGGACGCCTCGGCCGAAAGCCGAGGCTCCTCAGCATGAGGAATGTGGAGAATGCCACCCGCAACCGTCCTCATGCTGAGGAGCCGTCCGAAGGACGGCGTCTCGAAGCACGCGGGCCGTTCTAGAGCGCAGTGGATTGCATGAAACCGCTGGCGGCATGCGCTTGGGCCGGGCGTCCATCCGTCCCCTGAAAAAGGGATGGATCGCGAGGCCGAGACCGGCGATGACGATTCCCTCTCAGCCGATCTTGCTCCAGCCAGACGGCGTCACTTAACGAGCCCTCCCATGCATGACATCCGGTCCATCCGCGACGATCCCGACAGCTTCGACCGCAGTCTAGCCCGCCGAGGATTGACGCCGCTGAGCGCGCGGCTGATCGCCATCGACGAGCGGCGGCGCGAGGTCATCGGCCGGCTGCAGGCCATGCAGGAACGCCGCAACGCGGCGTCGAAGGAGGTCGGGCAGGCCAAGGCGCAGAAGGACGAGGGGCGCGCCGCCGCCCTGATCGAGGAGGTCGCCCGGCTGAAGCAGGACGTGCCCGCCGCCGAGGCCGAGCAGAAGGCGATCGAGGAGGAGCTTCAGGCGACCCTCGCCGAAATCCCGAACGCGCCGCTCGCCGAAGTGCCGGACGGTCCGGACGAGACCGCCAATGTCGAGCGCCATCGCGTCGGGACCCCGCGCGAGATCCATGACGCCAGGGCCCATTACGATCTCGGCGAGGCGCTCGGCCTGATCGACTTCGAGGCTGCGTCCCGCATGTCAGGGGCGCGCTTCGCGGTGCTGAAGGGCGGAGTGGCGCGGCTGGAGCGGGCGCTGCTGTCCTTCATGCTCGACCTGCACACCAGCGAGCACGGCTACACAGAGATCGCGCCGCCACTGCTCGTGAAAGACGAGGCGATGTTCGGCACGGCCCAGCTGCCGAAGTTTCGGGAGGATCAATTCCAACTACTGACTAAGTACTTATCGGAGGGGATTAGCCAGTCGACCGCGCTAAAAGCATCTAAGCTGAATTTGGCGTCACTTGGTTCGCTTCTGGAACGTTTCGATGCGGAGCGGATGAATGATTTATCAAGAGAGTTGCTGTCAGCGATCAGGGCAGCGATAGGAAAGCAGTCAGAAGACATCGATAAGACAGAAGCTCGCATCAAAGAGCTTATTGACCCTTCGAAGGGTGGTCAGAAGAACCTCTGGCTCATCCCCACCGCCGAAGTCTCGCTCACCAATCTCGTGCGCGAACAGATCCTCGCCGAGGACGAACTTCCCGTCCGCGTCACCGCCGGCACGCCGTGCTTCCGCGCCGAGGCCGGGGCTGCGGGGCGCGACACGCGGGGGCTGATCCGCCAGCACCAGTTCACCAAGGTCGAGCTGGTCTCGATCACGACGCCCGAGAAGAGCCTCGAGGAGCACGAGCGCATGCTCTCCTGCGCCGAAGAGGTGCTGAAGCGGCTCGATCTGCCGTTCCGCACCATCACGCTCTGCACAGGCGACATGGGGTTCTCGTCGCAGAAGACCTACGACATCGAGGTCTGGCTTCCCGCGCAGAAGGCGTATCGCGAGATCTCGAGCTGCTCGGTCTGCGGCGATTTTCAGGCAAGGCGCATGAACGCGCGCTACCGCCCGACCGAGTCGAAGGGGCCGCGCTTCGTCCACACGCTGAACGGCTCCGGCGTCGCGGTCGGCCGCGCGCTCGTCGCCGTGCTGGAGAACTACCAGCAGCCAGACGGCTCGATCGCCGTCCCGTCGGTGCTGCAGCCCTATATGGGCGGGATGACGCGGATCGAGCGGGCGTAAGGCGCAGCGTTTGCGCTGTGGTCATGCGGCTGCGATAGGGAGGCTCCGCAGGTCTTTAATGCTTGAGGACGCCGGAGCCGCCGTCTCGAAGCACGCAATCCTCAGATGATCAAGAGTCCGCGACAGGCATGAGAATCCTCCTCACCAACGACGACGGCGTGAACGCGCCGGGCCTCGACGCCCTTGAGGACATCGCGGCCGCGCTGTCCGACGACGTCTGGGTGATCGCGCCCGAGACCGACCAGTCCGGCGCCTCGCATTCGATCTCGCTCAGCGATCCGCTGCGTCTGCGCGAGATCGGCGACAAGCGCTTCGCGGTGCGCGGCACGCCGAGCGACTGCGTGATCATGGGCGTGCGGCACGTCATGAAGGACCACCGGCCCGACCTGATCCTGTCCGGGGTCAACCGCGGCCAGAACGTCGCCGAGGACGTCACCTATTCCGGCACCATCGCGGGCGCGATCGAAGGGACGCTGCTCGGCGTCCCCTCGATCGCGCTGTCGCAGAACCTGGACCGGTCGCGGGAGGACCTCGACGATCCCTTCGCCGTCGCGCGCGCCCATGGCGCCGACGTCGTCCAGCGCGTGATCCGGGCGGGGTTCGGGCGCGACCGGCTGGTCAACCTGAACTTTCCCGGCTGCGCGGTGGAGGAGGTCCAGGGCGTCTCGGTCGCGCGACAGGGCCAGCGCAATCAGGAGCTCCTGCGGATCGAAGGCCGGACCGACGGGCGCGGCAACCCGTATTTCTGGATCATGTTCGGACGCGCCGACTTCGAGGCCGGGCCGGGCACCGACCTCGCGGCGATCCGCGACCGCCGGATCTCGGTGACCCCGCTGAAGATCGACTTGACGGACGAGAGCATGTTCGGCCGACTCGAGGCCGCCTTCGCCTGACGGAAGAAACCTTGCGCATGACCGATTCGGCCGACGACGCGGAACGCACCCGGCGCGCCGAACTCGTGCTCGCGCTGCGCAGCCGCGGCGTCCGGCATACCCGCACGCTCAAGGCGATGGAGACGATCTCGCGTTCGGCCTTCGTGCCGGGCCGCCTGCGCGACGTCGCCTATGCCGACCGCTCGCTCCCGATCGCGTGCGGCCAGACGCTTGAATCGCCCTCGCATGTCGCGACCGTGATCGACGCGCTCGCGGTCGGCGATCTCGACACCGTGCTCGAGATCGGCTGCGGCTCGGGCTACGCCACCGCGATCCTGTCGCGGCTCGCGCGGCGCGTGACGAGCGTCGAGCGCTGGCGCACGCTCGCCGGCAATGCGGAGCGCCGTCTGGCGGAGCTCGGCGGCGCCTCGAACGTCGCGATCCATCTCGGCGACGGCGTAGAGGGACGTCCCCAGCAGGCGCCCTTCGAGCGCATCCTCGTGTCGGCCGCCGTGACGGCGCCGCCCTCCGCTTTGCTGAACCAGCTCAAGGCGGGCGGCGTGATGATCGCGCCGATCGGCGACGCCGACGGCCAGCGTCTCACGCGCTTCCTGAAGGGCAAGGACGGTTCGCTCGACGAGGCGACCATCGGCGCCGTTCGCGTCCCGCCGATGCTGGCCGGGATCGCGGCGTCGCTCTGACGTTTCCCGGCGCGGGCGAAAATATTTGCGGCGACTTCGTGGCGCGACGGGCGGGCTAACCGTCCGTTTACCTCAATGCGCTTTAACTCTGATCATGTCGGTCGAGTTCGTCGCGAGTGCCCAACATGCGTAACTTCGTTCCATGCCTGCGCCCCGAGCTGCTGGCCCGCGTCGCCGTCGTCGCCCTGATGTCCGGAGCCACTGCGGCTTGCAGCTCCGACACGATGCGCTTCGGTGAAGATCCCTTCGCCAATCCGTTCTCGAGCTCGTCGAACGAGACGCGGCCCGAACCCCGCACCACCGGCGCGATTCAACCGGCCCCGACGGGTCGGGTCGAGCGCGCGCCGCTCAGCGCCCCGAGCGCGGCCCAGGCCCGCCCGATGCGCGGCTTCGGAGGCTCCTCGCCCTCCGACGGAAGCTACCGTTCGTCGATGGCCGAACCCCGCACCACCGGCTCGCTCGCGCCGGCCCGCGGCGCGATCGGCCGGTCCGGATCGAACTGGTCCGCTCAGGGCGGTTCGGTCGTGACGCTCGGTCAGGGCGACAGCATCCACACTCTGTCCCAGCGTTACGGCGTGCCGGCGAGCGCCATCATGCAGGCGAACAACCTGCAGAGCGCCAACGGCGTCGGCCCGGGCACGCAGCTCGTAATCCCCGTCTACTCCGCGAGCGGCTCCCCGGTCGCAAGCGCGCCGGCTCCCGTCCGGGTCGCCGCCGCTCCGTCGCCTGAGCCGGTCCGCGCAACCCCGGCGCCGAGCCGGTCGATGGGCGGAACGCATATCGTGGCGCCCGGCGAGACGCTTTCGTCGCTGTCCCGCCAGTACGGCACGAGCCGGACCGAGCTCGCGAGCGCCAACGGCCTGTCGCCGGACGCCGGCATGCGGATCGGCCAGCGCCTGTCGGTGCCGCGTCAGGCTGGCGCTCAGCAGGCCGCCCAAGCCGCGGCGCCCGTTCCGTCTGCTTCGGCGAAGGAGAAGATGCAGTTCGTGCAGGGGCCGCAGGGCAAGGGGGCCGACGCGGCTTCCGCGCCGGCGAAGCCGGTCGCCCCCGTCAAGACGGCGGCCGCGACGCCGGGACTTAAGCCCAGCGTCAGCGCCCCTCCGGCGCCCGCCTTCGCGGCCCAGCCCTCCAAGGCCTCCGCGATGGCCGACGCCGACAACGTCAAGACGGCCGCTCTCAAGGTCGATCCCGCGCCGGCCGCCGAGCCCGCCGGGCCGTCCTTCCGCTGGCCGGTGCGGGGCCGGGTGATCTCGGCCTACGGATCGAAGTCGAGCGGGTCGTCCAATGACGGCATCAACCTCGCCGTGCCCGAGGGCACCGACGTGAAGGCCTCCGACGACGGCGTCGTCGCCTATTCCGGCAGCGAGCTGAAGGGCTTCGGCAATCTCGTCCTGATCCGGCATTCGAACGGCTGGGTGACGGCCTACGCCCACAACAGCGCGCTCAACGTCAAGCGCGGCGACACGGTCCGGCGCGGCCAGATCATCGCCAAGTCCGGCGCGACCGGCAGCGTCAGCTCCCCGCAGCTGCACTTTGAAGTGCGCAAGGGTTCAAAGACGGTCGATCCCCTGGAGCATCTCCCGAACGTCTGATCCCGAAAATGCGATAGGCCCGGCTCAACGCCGGGTCTATTTTTGCTGGGGCGCCGTCGCCGTCGTCCTCGGGCTTTGCCGCAGGACCCATCCCGGTCGTCACGCTCCGCGCCGCCAGATGTATGGTCCGGTCAAGCCGGCCCACGACGCCCTATGGGCGAAACTAAGCGACGAAGGCGAAGTCGCCCGCGCTCAATTCGGCGCTCAGCACCCCGAACAGGGTGATCCGGTGTCCGTCGTCGATCGTGATGGTCGTGTTGCCGTCCTTCTCCGACATTGCGTCCTGGATGTCCGCGAAGTCGCCGAAGATCTTGCCACGCCGGAACTGGACTTCGTCGACGCCGATCTCGAAGTCGGTGATGTGATCGACGCCGGTCAAGCGGTCGAGGAAGCGAAATTGGTCGGCGCCCGCCCCGCCGGTCATGCGGTCCGAGCCGCGACCGCCCAGAATGTGGTCGTCGCCGTCGCCGCCAAAAATCCGGTCGTTGCCGCCGCCGCCATAGATACCGTCGGCGCCGTCTCCGCCCCAGATGAAGTCGTTGTCGCCTTGGACGGACAGGACATCCTCTGTGTCACCGAAGATTTGGTTGGCGCCGCCATCGCCCCGCAGACGATCTCCGCCCTCCATACCATAGATCGACTGGGCGCCGGGCGCTGTGATGACGTCCCGGCCGGCGCTGCCGAAAATCCGCCCGAAGCCGCCGAGTTGCGTGATCGGTGTGGTGTCGCCGCTGAGCAGGCTGTCGAGAAGCGCGTCGGTCGACGCGCCGGACGAGAACAGCTGGTATCTGACGTCCGCGCCGATCTTGAAGTCGTAGCGTTCCGGCGTGTA
This sequence comes from Hansschlegelia sp. KR7-227, assembly GCF_049446035.1. NCBI lineage: Bacteria > Pseudomonadati > Pseudomonadota > Alphaproteobacteria > Hyphomicrobiales > Methylopilaceae > Hansschlegelia > Hansschlegelia sp. KR7-227. Next base: position 1,270,370 of record NZ_JBMSEA010000001.1, on the reverse strand, counting down.
GGCGAGGCCGCGGCCGAAGACGACGTCGGTTACGGGGCCGGTGTAGTCGCCGGTCTCGTCGTCGACGAAGATCCGTCCCCGGACCGCCATGGAGAGCGTGCCGGCGACGGGGAGGTCCTCCACCACGTCCGCCACCGCGCCAAGCTTGACGCCCGTCGTGTTCGGCCGGTCCTCGCCGAGGAAGACGGAGTTCGGCTCGCTGAACTCGGCGGCTATACGCTTGAGATAGTTGGCATAGTTGACCCCGACGCCGTCGCCGTCACGGTCATACAGATAGATGGCTGAAATCACTGCAAGCCTCCCCGGCATTGGCGCGACGCTCAAGCGGCTTCTTATAGATTGCGAGAGCTACCGCAGGCATCCTGAACGAGCGACGAAAAAAGGCCTACGGCTTTTCGCATCTCGATCAGAGAAGTGGCGCGCGCGTCAGCTCCCCCCCAACCGTCCGGCCAGATCCTGCACGAACTGCCACGCCACGCGTCCGGACCTGGAGCCGCGGGTGGTCGCCCATTCCAGCGCCTCGCGACGCAGCTGCTCGGGCTCGACGGTCAGGCCGAAATGCTCGACATAACCCGTCACCATGGCCAGGAACTCCTCCTGGCTGCAGCGGTGGAAGCCGAGCCACAGCCCGAAGCGGTCCGACAGCGAGACCTTCTCTTCGACCGCTTCTCCAGGATTGATCGCGGTCGATCGCTCGTTCTCGATCATTTCGCGGGCGAGCAGGTGGCGGCGGTTTGAGGTCGCGTAGAACAGCACGTTCTCAGGCCTGCCTTCGATGCCTCCCTCCAGCACCGCCTTCAGCGACTTGTACGAGGTGTCCTCGAGGTCGAAGGACAGGTCGTCGCAAAACAGCAGGAACGGGAAGGGCGCCGCGCGCAGCAGGCCCATGAGCACGGGCAGCGACTCGATGTCCTCGCGGTGGATCTCGACGAGCTTCAGCGCCGGCTTGCCCTCGTCCTTGAGCGCGGCGGCGACGGTCGCGTGGCTCGCCTTCACCAGCGAGCTCTTGCCCATGCCGCGCGCGCCCCACAGCAGCGCGTTGTTCGCCGGCCGCCCGCGCGCGAAGCGGAAGGTGTTGTCGAGCAGCATGTCGCGCAGGCGGTCGATGCCCTTCAGCAGCACCATGTCGACCCGGCTGACCTTCGAGACGGGGGCGAGGCGCTTGTCCGCGGCCTGCCATACGAAGGCGTCGGCGGCCTCGAAATCGGGGGCGTCGGCGCGGGGGGGCGACATGCGGTCGAGCGCGTCGGCGATGCGCAGGAGCAGCGCGTCGCGGGTGTCGGTCGCGGGCATGGAGTAGAAGGGGTCGGACACGTCGGGCGCTTCCGGATCAGGAGAGGGCGAATGTCGACGTCCCGCGGGCTGGCCCCGGTCGTCGCCGAGCGCTATGGGAGACGCCGTCCGAACGGTCAAGCCGAGTCAGACGAGCAAGTCGGGCCGAACGTTCCTCCGGCGAGCGGCCTTTGGAGGACGCGGCGCGCGACCCGCGCCTGCGTGATTTGATTTCGCGGGGGTCGTGGCTATAGTCCGCGCCGCTTCGCCGGGGCCCTGTCGCTCCGGCGCGTATGTTTTCGGCCGGCCGGCTTCCTGACGGGGCCCCGCGACCTTCCTTCGGAGCCCCAGATGTTCGTCACTCCCGCTCTTGCCCAGGCGGCTTCCGGAACCGGTCCCGGAAGCACGGACTTCTTCATTCAGCTCCTGCCCTTCGTGCTGATCTTCGTGATCATGTATTTTCTGATCCTTCGCCCCCAGCAGAAGCGGGTGAAGGAGCATCGCGAGATGATCAAGAACGTGCGGCGCGGCGACACGATCGTCACGTCCGGCGGCATCATCGCCAAGGTGACCAAGGTCGTCGACGATTCGGAAGTCGAGATCGAGATCGCGCCGAACGTCCGGCCGCGGCTGTCCCGCGCGATGATCGCGGAAGTCCGCGCCAAGGGCGAGCCCGTCAAGACCGAGGCGGTCTGAGCCTCGGCGGCCGCGAGGCCGCCTGAACGCAGTGGCGTCTCATGCTCTATTTCTCGACCTGGAAGACCGTCGCCGTCCTCGCGCTGTGCCTGCTCGGGGTGGTGTTCGCGCTGCCCAACGTGCTGCCGCAGTCCGCGCGCGACGCCTATCCCAGCTGGTTTCCGGCCCGCACGGTGACGCTCGGCCTCGACCTGCAGGGCGGGTCGCAGCTGCTGCTCGAGGTGGATGGCGACGCGCTGCGGAAGACTCGCGCGGCCGCCGTCCAGGATGACGTCCGCCGGCTGCTGCGCGAGGCGCGGATCGGCACCACGGCGATCCAGCTGAACGGCATGGCGACCACGGTGACGCTGCGCGATCCTAGCCAGCGCGACCTCGCGCTCGAGAAGCTGCGGACCCTCGCAGTTCCAGCGGCGAACACAATGTTCGGCGGGGCGGGGCCGGCGGAGGTCGAGGTCAACTCGCAGGGCGACAACGTCGTCGTCGCCACCTTGAGCGAGGCGGGCGTGCAAGCGCGCATCCGCTCTGCAGTCGATCAGTCAATCGAGATCGTGCGCCGTCGTGTCGACGCCCTCGGCACGGTCGAGCCGTCGATCCAGCGCCAAGGCTCCAACCGCATCCTTGTGCAGGTGCCGGGACTGCAGGACCCTGAGCGCCTGAAGGAGATTCTCAAGACCGCGGCGCAGCTGTCGTTTCGCCTCGTCGATCTGTCGATGCCACCCGAGCAGGCTGCGAATGGTCGCCCGCCGGAAGGCTCGGAGGTGCTCTTTGAAGAGCGGGATGGTCAGCGCGTTCCGGTGTTGGTCGAAAAGCGGGTGATGGTGTCGGGCGAGGATCTGACCGACGCTCAGCCTGGCTTCGACCAGCGCACCAACGAGCCGATCGTCTCGTTCCGCTTCAACAATCGTGGCGCGCGCCTGTTCGGCGCGGTGACGCAGCAGAACGTGGGCAAGCCGTTCGCGATCATTCTCGACGGAAAGGTGATCTCGGCGCCGCGCATCAACGAGCCGATCACTGGCGGTTCGGGACAGATTTCGGGCAGCTTCACCGTCCAGAGCGCGAACGACCTCGCCGTGCTCCTGCGCGCCGGCGCGCTTCCGGCGCCGCTCACGGTGATCGAAGAGCGCACCGTCGGTCCGGGCCTCGGCCAGGACTCGATCGAGGCCGGCACCCGCGCCACCTGGTACGCCGCGATCTTCGTCGTGATCTTCATGTTCGCGACCTACGGCGTGTTCGGCTTCTTCGCGAACATCGCGCTGACGATCCACGTCGTGTTCATCTTCGCGCTGATGTCGCTGATCGGCGCGACGCTGACGCTGCCCGGCATCGCCGGAATCGTGCTGACCATCGGCACCGCGGTCGACTCCAACGTGCTGATCTACGAGCGCATCCGCGAGGAGTTCCGAGCGGGTCGCAACATGGTGTCTTCGATCGAGGCCGGCTTCAAACAGGCCTTCGCGGTCATCATCGACTCCAATTCGACGATGGCGATCGCGGCCGTCATCCTGTTCCTGCTGGGCTCGGGCCCGGTGCGCGGCTTCGCCGTGGTCTTCCTGCTCGGAATCATCACGACGGTGATCACCGCCGTGACGATGACGCGCATGATGATCGCGCTGTGGTACCGCCGCACGCGCCCGACGACCCTGCCGTTCTGACGATGGAAGGTCGCATCCGATGCGCCTGATCCGCCTTTTCCCCGACGACAGCGCCTTCCGCTTCGTGCGCTGGCGCGTGGTGAGCTTTCCGTTCTCCGCCTTCGTGTCGGTGATGACGGTCGTTCTCTTCGCGACGGTCGGATTGAACTTCGGCATCGACTTCACCGGCGGCACGCTGATGGAGATGCAGGCGAAGAACGGGCAGGCGGATCTCGCGCAGGTCCGTCAGGCAGCGCACGGCTTCGAGGTCGGCGAGGTCGAGGTGCAGGAGTTCGGGCAGGGCGGCCAGGTCTCGATCCGCTTCCGGGTCCAGCCCGGGGGCGAGGCTGCGCAGAGCAAGCTGGTTTCGAACGCCCGCGCGACCTTCGAGAAGGATTACGAGATCCGCCGCGTCGAGACGGTCGGACCGCGCGTGTCCGGCGAGCTCGTCCAGGCCGGCACGCTCGGCGTCGTGCTGTCGATCGTCATGGTGCTGGCCTATCTCTGGTTCCGCTTCGAACTCAACCTCGCGATCGGCGCGGTGATCGGCACGCTGCACGACATCGTGCTCACCGTCGGCTTCTTCCTGATCACGCGGGAGGAATTCAACATGACCTCGATCGCCGCGATCCTGACGATCGTCGGCTATTCCTTGAACGAGACGGTCGTCGTGTTCGACCGCACCCGCGAGCTCCTGCGCAAATACAAGAACCTGCCGACGGAGGAGCTCCTCGACCTCTCGATCAACCACACGATGTCGCGCACCGTCATGACCGCGACCACCACCGCGCTCTCGCTGCTCGCGCTCGTGCTGTTCGGCGGGCAGGCGATCCAGGGCTTCGCCAACGTGATGCTCTACGGCGTCCTGATCTGCACCTATTCCGCGATCTTCGTGTCGTCGCCGATGCTGATCTATCTCGGCGTGAAGACCTCGGCCCGCGCCGCGGCCGACGCGAAGGCCGACGCCGCCGCGCGCGAGGCCGCGGCGAACGCGCCCGCGACGCGCGGGACCGCCTGACGCCGGACAAGAGCCATGACGACGCCGGACGACCAGCGTCATCTCCCCGGCCGCCAGCTCATCGACGCCTATGGCGGCGGCGGCTTCCGCCTCGCCGACCTTTCCCACCGCGGATCACTGCTCGGCCTGCCGTCGGGAATGTGGGCGTGGGACCGCACGGAGCCCGATCAACTCGACGACGCCGCCTTTGAGCGGGTTTTGTCCGAGGCGGCGGAGATCGACACGCTGCTCGTCGGCACGGGCGCGGACATCGCAGGGCTGAGAGCGTCGGTTCGCGCGGCGCTCCGGGAGCGCCGCGTGGTGGCGGAGGTCATGGCCACGGGCGCCGCGGTGCGCACCTGGAACATCCTGGTCGGCGAGAGGCGGCGGGTGGCTGCGGCGCTGCTGGCGGTTGCGTGAGCGCGGACCCAATTTCGACGGGCGATCCCGTCGCGACCCTCGTCCGCTCGGAGGATTTCGATCGCTACGCGGCCACCCTGTTCGCTCCCGCGAGGGCCCGGCCGCATCTCCTCGCCCTCTACGCCTTCGACATCGAGATCGCGCGCGTCCGCGATCTCGTCAGCGAGCCCATGCCGGGGGAGCTGCGGCTGCAATGGTGGCGCGACGCGCTGGAGGATCCGGAGCGCGCAGACGCGGTGTCGCATCCGGTCGCGCGCGCCCTGGAGGGCGCGATCGCCTATGGCCGACTGCCGCGCGGCACGCTGCTCGACGTGATCGACGCCCGGACGGACGACCTCTACGACGACCCCGTGCCGTCGCTGTCGGAGCTGGAAGGGCGACTTGGCGCGACGCATTCGAGGGTGCTGCGGCTCGCGAGCCTGATCGCCGCAGGCGGCGACGATCCCGGCGGAGCCGAGGCGGCAGGCTTTGGCGGCGTCGCCCAGGGCCTCGCGCGGCTGATGGGGCGGCTCCCGCGCGATCTCGCGCGCGGCCGTCTGCTCCTGCCTGTGGATCGCATGGCGTCGCATGGCGTCGACCGGGAGCGTCTCCTCTCGGGTGTTGCGACCGAGGGGGGGAGGGCGCTCCTGTCCGAGCTCGTGGACCACGCCGATCGGCGTCTCGTCGAAGCGCGGGGGGCTTTCGAAGCGCTCGCCCCTGCGGCGGCCGCCGCCTTCCTGCCTCTGGCCGGAGTGGAGCCGGCGCTCGAGCGGCTGCGCGCGGCCCGTGATCCTCTTCGTCCGGCGCCAGAGATCGCTCCATGGCGCCGCTTGCTGCGCCTGTGGCGTATGAGCCGCCGGACGCCGCCGTTCTGACCGAGGACCTTCGCCTGGTCAGAGCTGGTCGATCGAAGCGCCTTCGCCCTCGGGCGTGAACTCATCCATCAAGGACGCCGCTCCCTCGAGCGCCGGCAGTATGTCCTCGACGCGCGTGACGACGATGTAGGGCGGCTCGAAGCCGCGCCTCATGAAGCCCTCGGCCAGCATGTGGTCGAGCAGCGCGATCAGCGGCGACCAGAAGCCGTCGAGATCGGCGATCAGAATCGGCTTTTCGTGGCGGCCAAGCTGCGCCCAGGTCATCTGCTCGACGAGCTCCTCGAGCGTGCCGATTCCGCCGGGCAAAGCCACGAAGGCGTCGGAATGCTCGAACATCAGCCGCTTTCGCTCATGCATGTCGGCGGTGACGATGAGGTTCTGCACGTCGGCGAGCATCGCTTCCCGCTCGACGAGAAATTGAGGAATAATGCCAGTGACTTGGCCGCCGGCGCTGATCGTGGCGCGCGCCACGGCGCCCATGAGTCCGATGTTGCCGCCGCCATAGACGAGCCCGAGACCGGCCGACGCGATCGCGCGGCCAAGCGCTTCGGCGGCGGCCATATGTTCGGGCCGGGCGCCCGTGCTCGAGCCGCAATAGACGCAGACGGTGCGGATTCGGTTCATGCCAGGAATTGGCCTCGGCCGGTCGCTCCGGTCAAGACGATCCGGCCGCGTCCCGTCGTTTCGCTTGGTGACGCGTGCATTTAGGCATGGTTCCTTGTAGGAGGTCGACAGTGAAGCGAACGTGACCGGAGCGCACGAGCCTCGGTCGGGGCGAGGACCCAGGACGAGATGGACCCGGCGATCAAAAAGGGCTTCGTGATCGGCTTTCTCGCCGTTGCGGCCTATCTCGGGTACCAGGCCCTGCGAGACGGGGCCGTGAAGGTCCCGTCGTCGGAGCAGCGCGCGGAGGCGCCGAACCCTCCGGCGGCGGAAACGCCGCGAATTCCTGCGCCCGCGGACCGTCCGAGCCCTCAAGCGGAAGGTGCGGCGCCTCCGTCTCGGAAGGCGCCGGAGCCCTCCGCCGCCTCGCGTCCAGCGGAAGCCCCGCAGACGGCGGCGTCGAAGCCGACCACCGAACAACCGCCGGCGGCCGACCGCTCCGCCTCCAAGGCCGCCTTTGACGTCGTGCGGGTGGAGCCGTCCGGCGAACTCGTCGTCGCCGGCAGCTGCACCGCGGGCTGCACGATCGAATTGCTCTCCAACGGTCAGCCGCGCGACAAGGCGGTCGCCGACGGCGGGGGCAATTGGGCGATGACTCCCGATGCGTTGCCGCCCGGCGACCACCAACTCGGCCTGCGGGTCACCATGCCCGACGGCCGCACCGAAACGCCGGCGCAGACCGTCACCGTCTCGGTGCCGACGCCCCCGTCGAAAGAGGTCGTCGTCGTGCTCAACGAGCCGGACGCGCCGTCCAAGATTCTTCAGAAGCCCGGTCAGTCGGCTGAGGGGCCGGCCCCGGCTGCGGCCGGTCCGTCCAACGGCGTCGCGGCGGTCGCTCCCGCCCCGCAGGCCGCGGCCCGGAAGGTCGCCGCGCTGTCGCTCGGCGCCGTCGACGCCGAGGACGGCCGCTTCTTCGTCCAGGGCGCGGCGCCGGAAGGCGCGAAACTGCGCGTCTATCTCAACAACGCTCTCGTCGCGGAGCCGGTCGCCGGCGCCGACGAGCGCTGGTCGTTGCGGGTCGATCGCGGCCTATCGCCGGGGGATTACGTGGTCCGGGTGGATCATGTCGATCCGGCGACCGCGAAGGTTCTCGGACGCGCCGAGGCGAGGTTCAGCTACGAGCCTGAGGTCGCCGCCGCGCCGCCTCCCGCCAAGCCCCGATCGCCCGCCGTGGCGATCGCGGAGCCGGAAGCGGCGTCGAAGCCGGCGCCGCCGCAGCCTTCGGCTGGCGGCGGCTCATCTGCGGAAGCTTCCGCGGGCGCGGCGCCCCCGACGCCGGCCGAACCAACCTCGACCGACTCCCATGCCGATCGGTCGAGCCCTCCGACCGCCTCCGAGCGTTCGCAGACCGCGGCCTCCTCGTTCCCCGCGCCCGCCACGCCGGGACCGACGCCGGACGCCGCGAACCTCGTGGTGCCGTCGATCGAGACGGCGAAGGTCCGGCGGGGCGACAGCCTCTGGCGGATCTCGCGGTCCACCTATGGGCACGGGCGGCGCTACACGGTGATCTTCGCCGCGAACGACCAGCAGATCCGCAACCCCAACCTGATCTATCCCGGACAGGTGCTCGTGCTGCCGGGCGGGCCTGCGGACCTGGTCGGCGCGGCGTCGAACCGCTGAGCCGCCTTGCGGCGGCGCCCGTCGCGTCCTACCTCCCGCGTCGCATGATCCCGTTCCCTCGCCTTCGCCGCGGCCGCCTGTCCGCGAAACCAGCCGGCTGCGCGCCGTGGTGAAGCGCCGCCGCGACGGCGGTCCCGACGAGATGACCGCGGGCGGTTTCGCCTTCTTCCGCACGATGCGGCGGATGCGCCCCTTCATGTGGCCCGGCGACCGGCCCGACCTGAAGCGCCGCATCGCGATCGCGATCGTCCTCCTGGTCGCGACGAAGCTCGTGACGGTGCTCGTGCCCTATGGCTTCAAATGGGCCACGGACGCGCTGACGCTGATCGCAAAGGGCGAGACTGCGGCGCCTGCGGGCGAGGGGCTGTTCGAGGAGTGGCGGGCCGCCGCGCTGGCCGCGCCGATCGCCATGGTTCTCGCCTATGGGCTCGGCCGGGTCCTGATGGTCGCCTTCGCGCAGACGCGGGACGGCATCACAGCTCCGGTCGTGCTGCACGCGGTCCGGCGGCTGTCGCTCGCCGTGTTCCGCCACATGCACCGGCTGAGCCTGCGCTTCCATCTCGGACGGCGCACGGGCGCCGTCAGCCGCGTCGTCGACCGTGGCCGGCTCGCCATCGAGACGCTGACGCGCACCGCGCTCCTGACCGTGGCGCCGACGATCCTCGAACTCGCGCTCGTGCTCGGCGTGCTCGCCTACCAGTTCGACTGGCGCTACTCGGCCGTGGTGGCCGCCATGGTCGTCGTCTACCTCGCCTTCACCTATGGCCAGACCGAGCGCCGGATCGCGTTCCGCCGCGTGCTGAACGACAACGACACCGACGCGAGCTCCAAGGCGATCGACAGCCTGCTGAACTACGAGACGGTGAAGTATTTCGGCAACGAGGCGCGCGAGGCGGAACGCTACGACCGTTCGATGGCGGGCTACGAGAAGGCGTCCATTCGCGCCTACACCTCGCTCGCGTGGCTCAACGCCGGGCAGGCGCTGATCTTCACCGGCGGCCTTACGATCTGCATGGCGATGGCCGTCGCCGACATCCGCGCTGGCCGCAACACGATCGGCGACTTCGTGCTGATCAACGCCATGATGGTGCAGCTCTACGTTCCGCTGAACTTCATGGGCTTCGTCTATCGCGAGATCAAACAGGCGGTGGCCGACCTCGAGGCGATGTTCCGGCTGCTCGGCCAGGAGCCCGAGATCGACGACCGGCCCGGCGCCGCCCCGCTTCGAGTGACGGCCGGCGCCGTGCGCTTCGAGAACGTCGACTTTTCCTACGATCCCGAGCGGCCGATCCTGAAGAAGGTCAGCTTCGAGGCGCCGGCCGGAAAGAGGGTCGCGATCGTCGGCCCGTCGGGCGCGGGGAAGTCGACGATCTCCCGGCTGATGTTCCGATTCTACGACGTTCAGTCCGGCCGCATCACGATCGACGGGCAGGACATCCGAGACGTCACGCAGGTCTCGCTTCGGGACGCCGTCGGCATGGTCCCGCAGGACACGGTGCTGTTCAACGACACGGTCCGCTACAACATCCGCTACGGCCGCTGGGACGCGAGCGACGCGGAGGTGGAGGCGGCGGCCGAGCTCGCCCAGATCGACGGCTTCATCCAGCTGCTTCCGAAGGGCTACGACACCGAGGTGGGCGAGCGCGGCCTGAAATTGTCCGGCGGCGAGAAGCAGCGCGTCGCGATCGCGCGGACCATCCTCAAGGGTCCGCCGATCCTGATTCTCGACGAGGCCACCTCCGCGCTCGACAGCGCGACCGAGAAGGACATCCAGGACGCTCTGGAGCGGGTGTCGCGCGGCCGCACCACGCTGGTGATCGCCCATCGGCTGTCGACCATCGTCGACGCCGATGACATTCTCGTGCTCGAGGCCGGCGAGATCGTCGAGCGGGGGACCCATACGGAGCTGCTCGCGCGGAACGGGCTGTACGCCAGTCTCTGGAACCGGCAGCGACAGGCGGACCAAGCGCGCGAGACGCTGGCGCGCATCGGCGAAGACGGCCGCGACGAGCCGTCCGACGACCTGCTGCTCGAGGACGACCGTCACGCTGAAGGGGACGGGCCGCGCGACGCCGCCGAGTGACGACGCGCGGCCGCCCTTGGATTGGGCGCCCCGATCGCGTAAAGACCACGTCGCATGGCGCTCGATGACATATCCGCATCCATCCGCAAGGCGATGGTCCCGATCCATCCCGAAGGCCGCAAGTTCATTGCGGTCTTTGCGATCATCGCGGTCATCCTGTTCCTGATCTGGCAGCCGCTGGGCTGGATCGGGACGGCCGCGACCATCTGGTGCGCGCTGTTCTTCCGAAACCCCGACCGCGTCACGCCGACTCGCGACGGGCTGGTGGTGAGCGGCGCCGACGGCGTCGTCTGCGACGTCAGCCAGGCGACGCCCCCGCCGGAGCTCGGGCTCGGGGTCTCGCCCCTGCCGCGCGTCGCCGTGTTCATGAACGTGTTCGACGTGCATGTGAACCGCTCGCCCGTCGCCGGCCGCGTGGTCAAGATCGCCTACACCGCCGGCAAGTTTCTGAACGCCGACCTTGATAAGGCGAGCGCCGACAACGAGCGCAACGGGCTTGTGGTCGAGAGCGCGCATGGACGGATCGGCGTGGTGCAGATCGCGGGTCTCGTCGCGCGCCGGATCGTCTGCTTCGTCCGCGAGCAGGACACGCTCGGCGCTGGGGAGCGTTTCGGCCTCATCCGGTTCGGAAGCCGCGTCGATCATTACCTGCCGGCAGGCGCGACGCCGCTCGTTGGCGTCGGGCAGCGCACGGTCGCCGGCGAGACCGTGATCGCCGACCTCGCCGCGCCGGCCGACGGCCGCAGCTTCACGCGAGGGTGACGCGATGGACGATCCGCTGCTCGACCGCGACGCGGGCGTGACGGGCGAACCGATCCAGAAGCGCCGGCGGCTGAGAAACGTGCCCCTGCGGCTGCTGCTGCCCAATCTCGTCACGCTGCTCGCCCTCTGCGCCGGCCTGACCGGGGTGCGCATGGCGATCGAGGGCAGGCTGGAGCTCGCGGTCTATCTCGTGGTCGCAGCAGCCGCGCTCGACGGGGTCGATGGCCGGCTCGCGCGCCTGCTCAAAGGCACCTCGCGCTTCGGCGCGGAGCTCGACAGCCTGACGGACTTCGTCAATTTCGGCGTCGCGCCGGCGCTGATCCTCTATATCTGGGGGCTGAACGGCCTCGGCCATGTCGGCTGGATCGGCGGCCTGATCCTCGCGATCGGCTGCGCGCTCAGGCTCGCCCGGTTCAACGTGGCGCTGGACGATCCGAACAAGCCCGCCTGGGCCGGCCTGTTCTTCACCGGCGTGCCGGCGCCGGCAGGCGCGATTGGCGCGCTTCTGCCGATCTATCTCGATTTTCTCGGCATTCCGCGCACGCCGATCGGGACGCCGCTGGTGCTCGCCTATGTAATCGCCGTGGCGCTGCTGATGGTGAGCCCGCTGCCGACCTGGTCGGGAAAGCAACTCGGGGCGCGTATCAACCGCGCCTATGTCGCGCCCGCGCTGATCGCGGCGGCCCTCTTCGTCGCCCTGCTCGTGAGCTATCCCTGGCTCGTTCTGGCGACCGTGGTGATCGGCTATCTCGCGACCATGCCGTTCGCCATCATCCACCATCGCCGGCTCGTCGCGGGCGACGGAGCGACGACGTCGGCGCAGCCGAAGGGCGGGGACCTCGGGTAGCTACCGCAGTGTCGTTTTCACCGGCTCGGGAGACGGCAGGCCGCCACCCGAAGTTCAAGCGGCGCGTCGGGAAAGGCGTTCCGTAGAATACGCAAGGCTTCGGCGGCGGACTGGGGACGGAAACGCGCAAGAAACGCGCTCATCTCCGCCGCGCGGTTGTCCAACGCGCTCGGGTGAACCGTTCGGGCGGCCGGCGGATACTCGTAACGCAATGCGGTCGTTGACATCGAGAAGTCTCCGCGACTGCTGCATTCTGAAGCTGAGCCGCAATCGTTAACGAATCGTAAAGAGCGCCGTGCACGAGCGACACTATGAAACGCCGGCGAACGGCGGTGGTTCGCGAGCGCGACTAAAAATAGTGAGGGACTCGGACGCACGCATGACACAGCTCAAACGCAGATTTTCGAGCGGGCGGCGGAGGGCGGATGCGGGCCGTCGCCGGGTGGGGGAGATCGCGCTCGCCGTCGGTCTCGCCATGGCTGCGTTCGCAGCGCCGGCGGCCGCGGCGGTGGATCGTCCACGCGTCGAGGCCGATTTCCGCGCCTGGCTGCGGGAGACGGTCCGCCCGGCCGCGCTGAAGGCGGGGGTTCCGGGAGCGACCTTCGACGACGCCATCCGCGAGGTCGCGCTCGACTGGACGCTGCCGGATCTCGCCCCGCCGGGCGCGCCCCCGCTCGAGGGCCCGCAGCGACAGGCGGAGTTCGCCGATCCCGGCAAATATGTCGCCGAGCCGAACTTCGCCGCGCTGACCCGGGAGGGGCAGGCCGAACTCAAGCGCTGGAGAAAGACGCTCGACCAGGTCGAGCGCCGTTTCGGCGTGCCGCGCGGGGTCGTGGTCGCGATCTGGGGCCGCGAGTCCCGCTTCGGCAAGGCCAAGATCGGCTACGTGGCCATCCGGGCGCTCGCCAGTGAGGCGTTCATCGGCGCGCGCAAGGAGCGGTTCTTCGCCGAGCTGATCGCGGCGCTGAAGATCCTTGCGGGCGATCACGTCTCGCTCGCGGAGATGAAGAGCTCCTGGGCCGGCGCCATGGGGCAACCGCAGTTTCTACCCTCCAAATATCTCGAGAACGCCGTCGACATGGACGGCGACGGCAAGCGCGACATCTGGACGTCCGCGCCGGACACGCTGGGCTCGATCGCGAACTATCTCCGCCGGCACGGCTGGACGCCGGGTCGGGTCTGGGGCGTCGAGATCGACCTGCCGACGGGCGTGCCCTGCACCGTCGAGGGCCCGGATCAGGCGAAGCCGATCGCCGAATGGGCGAAGCTCGGGGTTCGGACGAAAGGCGGCGCCGCGCTGCCGAAAGAGGGGTCGTTCAACCTGATGGCCCCGGCCGGGCGCACTGGACCGACGTTTCTGGTCTCGACCAACTTCTATGCGATCAAGGAGTACAACGAGTCGGACCTGTACGCGCTGTTCGTCGGACATCTCGCCGACCGGTTCTCCGGGGGCGGCCCCATCGCCGGGGCCTGGACGACGCCGAAGGGCGTGGCGCGCGCAGAGATCGCGGCCATGCAGCAGCGGCTTGAACGGCAGGGCCACGACGTCGGCACGGCCGACGGCCTGGTCGGCTTCCGCACGCGCGTCGCGGTGGGACGTTGGGAGACGAAGCAGGGCCGGACCCCGACATGTTTCCCCGATCCCGAGGACGTCAGAACGATCGGACGCTGACACGGGCGTGACGGCGCGCGACTTGCTGTCGACGCTCGCCCCGCCACATGCCAAAGTCTCCTAGGGCCAGCGAAAAGCCGGCTTTCGACATCGCCCGGCGAAGGGCGAGACACGCTGTCCTTGAGGAAACGCTGATGCTCAAATCGTTCTCCGTCTCAGCGCGTGCGCTCGGCGCCGCCGTGATCGCGCTCGCGGCCTTCGCGGGACCCGTCAGAGCCGAGTATCCCGACCGGCCGGTGACCCTGATCGTGCCCTTCGCGCCGGGCGGCTCGACCGATCTCGTCGCCCGCATCGTCGCGGCCAAGATGACGGAGATTCTCAAGCAGTCGGTGATCGTCGAGAATCGCGGCGGCGCCGGCGGCAGCCTGGGCGCCACGGCGGTCGCGAAGGCAGCGCCCGACGGCTACACGATCCTGATGGCGACGGTCGCGACCCACGCGCTCAACCCCGCGCTCTACAAGAAGATCCAGTACGACGCGGTGAAGGACTTCGAGCCCATCACCCTGCTCGTGAACGTGCCCAACGTGCTGACGGTGAACCCGAAGTTCGAGGCCAAGACGGTCCAGGAACTGATCGACATGGCGAAGAAGGATCCCGGCAAGTACGCCTACGCCTCGTCGGGCAACGGCTCGCCACTGCACCTCTCGGGCGAGCTGTTCAAGAAGATGGCCGGAGTCGACCTGATCCACATCCCGTACAAGGGCTCGGGACCGGCGCTGGTCGACGTGCTGTCGGGGCAGGTGCCGATGCAGTTCGACAATCTTCCGTCTTCGATCGAGCACGTGAAGGCCGGCCGCCTGCGCGCGCTCGGCGTCACCACGGCCCAGCGCGTTCCGAACCTGCCCGACGTGCCGGCCATCGCCGAGACCCTGCCGGGCTACGAGACCTATTCCTGGAACGCGCTGTTCGCGCCGGCGGGAACGCCGAAGGAGATCGTCGCCAAGCTGCACGACGCCGGCGTCGAGGCGCTGAAGGACCCGGGGGTGAAGCAGAAGCTGACGGACGCGACGGCGGTCATCGTCGGCTCGACGCCGGAAGAACTGGGCGAGCACGTCAAGAAGGAGCTCGCCAAGTGGGCTCCCATCGTCAAGGATTCGGGCGCCCAGATCGACTGACCGTCGCCTCGTTCGGCGGGACAAGAGAAAGGGCGGCGTCTTGCGACGTCGCCCTTTTCTCAGAGTATGTTTCCGGCGGCGCTCAGAACCAGCTGCTCCGCCGCTTGTCGTACCAGCGGCGGTCGTCTTCCTGGGCCGCGTAGACGATCGCGGCGATGATGCCCACGCCCACCGCAAGGCCCAGCACGGACATGCCCGGGTTGTCGCGGACCGCGCGGCTCGCGCGACGGCCGTAGTAGACAGCCGTGTCGCCCGCCGCCCCGAGGGCGTCGACGCCGTCGTCATAGAGAGTGCTGCTCGAGCCCTGAAGCGAGCGGGCCGCCGAACGCGCACGCTTCCGAGCCATGCGGGCCCTGTCGGAGGCGAGTTCGGCTACGCGCTCGCCGAGATCGGAGATGGTGTCCCGAAGTTCGGCGAGCTGGGTGGCTGCATCGCTGGCGAGCCCGCTTGTGTTTCTATTCGCCATGATATGACCTCGTGTGTTCGGACGGAACCGCAACGGGAGAAATCCCGCCGTTCGTCTGTATAACGTGACCCGGGTCCCGCAGGTTCCAGAATCGGCTCGGATCGCCAGCCGCACGTGCTTTTGCCTTCCGAACCTTCGAGCGCTTGCCTTCCGACCACAACGGCGCGAGGAGAGGGGCCATGGCGGATTGCCCGGGCGTGCTTCACCTTGCCGCGATGGCCGACGGTCATCTCGCCCGACTTCGCGTGCCGGGCGGCGCGCTTGACGCGCGACAGCTGAGGACGATCGCCCGCGCCTCGGCCGAGCTCGGCTCCGGCGTCGTCGATCTGACGAACCGCGCCAATCTCCAGATCCGCGGCCTCGCGCCGGACGCCGGCCCCGCGCTTGCGAGGGCGCTGGTCGAAACCGGCCTCATGGTGGGCGGCCCGGCCGACCGCCGACGCAATATCCTGCTCGACCCGTTGTCCGGGCTCGATCCCACCGAGCGGCGCGATCTCAGAGCGCTCGGGCGCGCGCTCGGAGCTGCGCTGACAGCCGCGCCCTGGATCGCCGGCCTTTCGCCGAAATTCAGCTTCGCGCTGGACGGAGGCGGCCGGGCCGCGATCGGGGGCGCGCCGTCGGACGTGGTCCTCCGGGCCGTGGAGGGCGGCCTGAGCATCGGCTTCGCGCGCGCCGAGGTCTTCGCGCGCTGCGAGGAAACCGCGCTCGCCGTCGCGCTCGCGGTGGCGAGGGCTGCCGCCGAGGCAGGTCCGGACGTCCGCGCGGCCGAGCTTCCGCCCGAGCTCCTAACGGCCCTGATCGCCAACGAGGCTGACGACGCGCTCCCGCATCGGCGAGACGACCGCTCGGGCCCCGTCGCCTTCTTCGGAGCCGCTCCGACGCAGGACGCCGGTCACGTCGCCGTCGCCCTGCCTGTCCCGGTTGGGAGGCTCGACTCGCCGATGCTCGAGTGGCTCGCGGGGGTCGCCGACGCCGATGGAAGCCTCGCGCTCGCGCCGTGGCGGGCCGTGGTGCTTCGCGGCGTGCCCGAAGCCGACGTCCATCCCCTCCTGGCGGCGTCGGAAGCGGTAGGATTTGGGTCCGTCGCCGTCGCGCGCCGCCTGACCGTCACGGCCTGCGCCGGCGCACCCGGCTGCGTGCGGGCGCGCGAACCGGCCAAGGCCGCGGGCGCCGCGCTGCTCGCCTTCGCCGCCGGCTCCGCCGATGCGCTTCCCGCGGAGCCGCGCCACGTCCACCTGTCCGCCTGCTCCAAGGGCTGCGCGGGCTCGGCTCTCGCCGATCTCCTGCTGCT
Organism: Hansschlegelia sp. KR7-227; assembly: GCF_049446035.1. Classification (NCBI taxonomy): domain Bacteria; kingdom Pseudomonadati; phylum Pseudomonadota; class Alphaproteobacteria; order Hyphomicrobiales; family Methylopilaceae; genus Hansschlegelia; species Hansschlegelia sp. KR7-227. The sequence continues at coordinate 1,253,981 of NZ_JBMSEA010000001.1, read as the reverse complement.
CGGCTCCTCCGACGCGCCGGGATGGACGGTCCATCGGCGCGCCGCGCCCCGCGCGCCCGGCCCGGCCGTGGGCGCGACGGCGACGGCGGATCCGGCGAAGCTGCTCGCGCTGATCGCCTTCGACCGCTGACCCGCTCGGGCGAAAGGAACACTTGCCACGCGGAGCAGGCCCCGTCACAAGGCTGTCGCGCGGGGGATCGGCGGGGACGATGGACTACATCAGGGACGGCGCGGAGATCTATCGGCGCTCCTTCGCGACGATCCGCGCCGAGGCCGCCTTGGACGGTCTGCCGGAGGACGTCGCCGGAGTCGTCATCCGCATGATACACGCCTGCGGAATGACCGATCTCGCTCCCGACATCGCCTATTCCGGAGACGTGGTGTCGGCCGGCCGGGCCGCGTTGCGCGACGGCGCGCCGATCCTCTGCGACGCCAAGATGGTGGCGTCAGGCGTGACGCGGGCGCGACTGCCCGCGCGCAACGACGTCGTCTGTCTGCTTGACGATCCTCGGACGCCGGCGCTCGCCGCGGAGCTTGGAACCACCCGTTCGGCGGCTGCGGTCGAGCTGTGGCGCGACCGGCTGGACGGCGCGGTGGTCGCGGTCGGAAATGCGCCGACCACGCTGTTCCACCTGCTCGAGCGTCTCGACGAAGGCTGGCCGAAGCCCGCGGTGATTCTCGGGCTCCCTGTCGGCTTCATCGGCGCCGCCGAGTCAAAGGCGGAGCTCGCGCGCGATCCCCGCGGCGCGGCCTACCTCACCCTGCGCGGACGCCGCGGCGGCAGCGCCATGGCGGTTGCAGCCATCAACGCCATCGCGGACCCACGCGAATGACCCCCGGCAAGCTGTCCGGCGTCGGGGTAGGGCCGGGCGATCCCGAGCTCCTCACCTTAAAGGCGCTGCGCCTGATCCAGGAGGCGCATGTCGTCGCCTATCCCGCGGCCAAGGCCGGGAACGGTCAGGCGCTCGCCGCCGCCCGTCCGCACCTCCGCGCCGATCAGCAGCTGATGGCGCTGGTCTATCCGGTGACGGCCAGCCCCGAGGCCGACCTTCCCTCCTATCCGCATGTCATGCGCGACTTCTACGACGCGAGCGCCGAGGAGCTGGCGGCCCTTCTGGACGCCGGCAAGAACGTCTGCGTGCTGTGCGAGGGCGACCCGTTCTTCTACGGCTCCTTCATCTATTGGCACGCCCGACTGAAGGACCGTTACGAGACGACGGTGACGCCCGGCGTGTCGTCCGTGATGGCCGGAGCCGTCGCGCTCGACCGGCCGCTCTGCCTGCGGAAGGACACGGTGACCGTGATCCCCGGAACGCTGCCCTTGGAGGAGCTGACGCGTCGGCTCGCCGCCGCCGACGCCGCCGTGGTCATGAAGCTCGGCCGCACCTTCCGAAAGGTGCGCCAGGCCCTTGAAGCGGCGGGCGCGCTGGAGCGGGCCTTCTATGTCGAGCGCGCCAGCCAGACCGGCCAGCGCACGCTGCCGGCCGCCGCCGTCGATCCGGACTCCGTGCCTTATTTCTCGATCATCGTCGTCCCGAGCGAAGAGATCCCGTGAACCGCCCAGCCGTACTGGCCTTCAATGTCGCAGGCGTAAGCACCGCCCGCCGGGTGGCGGAGGCCGTCGGCGGCGAAACCTTCGGCCTTGTCGGCCGCGTCGAAGGGCTCGACGTCGCGTTTGACGATTCGGCGGCGACGGTCGCCGGGCTGTTCCGCGCGGGGCGCCCGGTCATCGGCCTGTGCGCCGCCGGCATCCTGATCCGCCTGCTGGGGCCGCTGCTCAAGGACAAGCACGCCGAACCGCCCGTCCTGGCCGTCAGCGACGACGGCGAGGTCGTCGTGCCGCTGCTCGGCGGGCTCGTCGGCGGCGACGCGCTGGCCCGCCGGATCGCGAGCGCGCTGGGCGTCACCGCCGCCATCACCAGCGCGGGCGCGCGGCGGTTTCGCGTGGTGCTGGAGGCGCCGCCGGAGGGCTACGCCCTCGCCAATCCGGAACATGCGAAAGGCGTGACGTCCACGCTGCTGTCCGGCGGAACCGCGCGGATCGAGGGCGACGCGCCGTGGCTGGAGGCCTCGGACCTGCCGATCGATCCGGCCGGCGACATCGTTCTGCGCGTCTCGCCGGAGGTCGGCTCCCCGCCGGAGGGCGGTCTGCTCTACCACCCCCGCGTCATCGTTGCGGAGTTCGACCGGCCGGACGTCGCCACGCTCGGCCGGATGGAGGCGGCGTTCAAGACGCTGGGCCTCGCGCCGGCGGCGCTCGCCTTCGCCACCGCGCCGGAGGGCGCCCCGATCCACCACGGCTTCACGGAGGCGCTGGAGGCGCAGGGGACGCCGCTCCGGATCGTCGAGTACCGCGTCGAGGACGGCGATGTCGTCCACAGCGAGCCCGGCCTCCGTCTGCACCGTTTTGCGAAGCCGGCCATGCCCGAACTCATCGGTCGCGCGCCGGGGCGGGTCACGGTGGTGGGCTTGGGGCCTGGCTATCGCGGGTGGCTGTCGCCGGAAGCCGCCGCGGCGCTGGACCGGGCGAGCGATCTCGTCGGCTATGAAGGCTATCTCGCGATGACGCCGGAGCGCGCCGGCCAGCGCCGCCACGGCTCGGACAACCGCGTCGAGATCGAGCGGGCCCGCGCGGCTCTGGCGCTCGCGAGCCAGGGCCGCGAAGTCGCGGTCGTCTCGTCGGGGGAGGCCGGGTTCTTCGGGATGGCCGCGGCGGTCATGGAGGCGCTCGCCGCCGAACCGCACCGCTGGCCGAGCGTCGCGATCGCGGTCGCGCCGGGCATTTCGGCGATGCAGGCGGCGGCCGCCCGCCTCGGCGCTCCGCTCGGTCACGACTTCGCGGTGCTGTCGCTGTCCGATCAGTTGAAGCCCTGGGAGACGATCGCGGCGCGCCTCGACGCCGCGGCCGGCGCGGACTTCGCGCTCGCGCTCTACAATCCGGCCTCGAAGACGCGGCGAAAGCAGCTCGCCGATGCGCTCGCGATCGTCGCGCGCCATCGCGGGCCCGAAACGCCGGTCGCGCTCGCCCGCAACGTGGGGCGCGACGGAGAGAGCCTGATCGTCACCACGCTCGGCGCCCTCGATCAGGACGCGGTCGACATGCGCACCCTGCTCGTCGTCGGCTCGTCGCGGACACGCGTCTTCGCCCGCGCGGACGGCCGCCACTGGATGTATACGCCGCGCGTCTACGAGACGGGCGACGCCGATGAGGCGCCGGAGTCGAAACCGGGCTAGCGTCGAGCGCCATGGATGACGCCACGGACCTTCCGCCGGACGACGGGCGCCCGCTGCGCCGCGGCTGGACCACGGGCGCCTGCGCGACGGCCGCGGCGAAGGCGGCGTTCGAGGCGCTCGTCACCGGAATCTTCCCCGATCCCGTCGAGATCGTGCTGCCAAAGGGCGAACGCCCGTCCTTCGCACTCGCCGTCGCCGAGCGCGGGGCGGATTTCGCGCGCGCCGGGATCGTGAAGGACGCGGGTGACGATCCCGACGTGACCCACGGCGCCCTGATCATGTCGCGCGTGCGCCGTCTCGGCGCCGGCGCGGGCGTCGTGTTCAAGGCGGGGGAGGGGGTCGGCACGGTCACCATGCCCGGCCTGCCCCTGCCGCCGGGCGAGCCCGCGATCAATCCGGCGCCGCGCGCTATGATGCGGCAGGCGATCGCCGAGGTCGCGGCCGCCGTCGGGGTCGCCGGCGACGTCGAGATCGAAGTCTCCATCCGCGGCGGCGCGGAACTGGCGCTGAGGACCTGGAATCCGCGGCTCGGCATCGTCGGCGGCCTGTCGGTGCTGGGCACGACGGGCGTGGTCGTGCCTTACTCCTGCTCGGCCTGGATCCACTCGATCCACCGCGGCGTCGACGTCGCCCGCGCCGTCGGCTACGCCCATCTCGGCGCCGCGGTGGGAGCGACCTCCGAAAAGACCCTGAAGGCGCTCTATGGCCTGCCCGACACCGCGCTGATCGACATGGGCGATTTCGCGGGCGGGCTGCTCAAATATCTTCGTACGCATCCTGTGCCGAAGCTGACCATCGCGGGCGGCTTCGCGAAGATGTCGAAGCTCGCGGCCGGCGCGCTCGATCTCCATTCCGGCCGCAGCCAGGTCGACAAGAGCTTCCTCGCCGCTCTGGCCGCCGAGCGCGGGGCAGACCCCGACCTGGTCGAGCGGATTTCGGTCGCCCCGACAGGTCTCGCGGCGCTGCGCCTCGGCGGCGCAGGCCTCGGCGACGCGGTCGCAGAGAAGGCGCGCGCGACGGCTCTGGCCGCTTTGCGCGGGGCGGAGGTCGAGGTCGAGATTCTCGCCGTCGACCGTGAGGGACGGCTGATCGGCAGAGCCGGCTAATATTTCGCCGGCTTAAGATGTCGGTCGTGCTCGGCTCCGTAGAGCGCGCTCCGGGACCCATCGTCGGGGGCGAGGGCGCGCCCGATCATGATCAGCGCCGTGCGCTCCACATTGTGAGGCGCGGCGATCGCGACGATGTCGGACAGCGTCCCACGAAGGATGAGCTCGTCCGGCCAAGTCGCTCGAACCACGACAGCTATCGGGCAGTCGAAACCGTAGAGCGGTCCGAGCTCCTCGACGATCCTCGGCAGTTGCCGCGCCGCGAGATGCAGGACGAGCGTTCCGCGCGAAGCTGCGACCGCCTCAAGCGTTTCGCTGGGCGGCATGGCGGACGCGCGCCCTTGGAGTCGGCTCAGTATGACGGTCTGGGCTAAGCCGGGCACGGTCAGCTCGACGCCGAGGCGCGCGGCCGCCGCGGCGAAGGCTGGAACGCCCGGCACGATCTCGTAAGGGATGCCGCGCGCGCGAAGCTCGGCGAACTGCTCGGCGGTCGCGCCGTAGATCGACGGATCGCCGGAATGCACCCGCGCCACGTCATGATCTGCTCTCGACGCCGCCTCGATCTCCTCGACGATGTCCTCCAGGGCGAGCGGAGCCGTATCCACGACCCTGGCACCTGCCGGCGCGCCGGCGACCACGGCGGCCGGCACCAACGAACCCGCATACAGGCACACCGGGCACCGCGCGATGAGATCGCGGCCCCTCACGGTGATCAAATCGGGGTCGCCCGGGCCGGCGCCGATGAAATAGACGGTCATGGCCGAGGCTCAGCGAGGTTTGGTCGCGACGAACTGGGTGACGGGCATGGTCGGCCGCCACCCCGTCATGCGGCCCACGGGATCGGCGTGCGCGATCTGCAGCCGGGTGAGTTCCGCGCCAAGAGCTTCGCGCGCTTTCAGCAGCACGGCTTCGGTCTCCAGCGTGACCGCGTTGGCGACGAGGCGTCCGCCAGGCTTCAGCGCGGCCCATGCGATGTCCAGGACGCCGGGCGCGGTCGCTCCTCCGCCGAGGAACACGGCGTCGGGCCGCGGCAGGCCCGCGAGGCCCTCCGGCGCCCGGGCTTCGCGAAGGTCGAGCCCGGGAACGCCAAGGCGCCGCGCGGTCGCGCGAATCCGGGCGGCGCGGTCGGCGCGCGGCTCCAGCGCTATGGCGTGGGCGCCCGGCGCCGCCCGCATCCATTCGATGCCGATGGAGCCCGAGCCGGCTCCGACGTCCCACAGCAGCGCGCCGGGGGTCGGCGCGAGACGGGCGAGCGTGAGCGCGCGGATCTCGCGCCGGGTGATCTGGCCGTCATGGTCGAACGAATCGTCCGGCAGGCCGGCGATCCTCGGCAGAGGCCGATGGGCGGGGCCGGCCACGATTTCGATCGCCACGGTGTTCAGCGGGGCGAAACGGCGATCGCCGACGTCATGAGCGGCGAGGCTGACGCTGCGCGCCTCCGGCGATCCGAGACGTTCGAGCACGGTCATGCGGGAGGCGCCGCACCCCTGCGAGACGAGCAGCGCGGCCGCGGCGGCGGGCGTCGCCCCGTCGGCGGAGTAAAGAACGACGCGCGCCCCGTCGTAGAGTTCAAGCGCCAGCGCTTCGATCGGCCTGCCACAGGCGCTGACGAGCCGCGTCTCGGTCGCCGGCCAGACCATCGCGGCGCAGGCGAGTTGGAAGGCGGAGACGGAGGGCAGCACCGCCATCTCGCCGCGGTCGATGCGCGAGAGCAGCGTGGAGGCGACGCCGTAGAGCAGCGGGTCGCCGCTCGCGAGCACGACGACCGCCGCGCCGCGCCAGCTCGCGACGACGTCGAGGAAGGGCAGCATCGGCGACGGCCAGGCGTGCCGCTGCGCTCCGGGCGCTGAGTCGTCGGGAATCAGCGCGAGGTGGCGGGCGCCTCCGACCAGGCGTTCGGCTCGGGCCAGAACCTGTCGCGCCGCCGCCGACAATCCCGCGAACCCGTCCTCGCCGACGCCGATCACGGTGAGCCAGGGCTGGTCGACGTCACGGACGGCGGCTGGAAGGACGGAAGGCGGCATGGCGAAGCGGGTCCGGGCGGCGGAAGGTCGAACCTATCACGCCGCGGCGGAGCCGAGCAGGGCGGCGACGGCGGCCGCGGCTTCGTCGACGCTCGCGACCGCGACGCCCTCCGGCCGCCGGGCGCGCTCCACCATGACGACGGGAATCCCGAGATCGCGCGCGACCGTCAGCTTGGCTGCGGCGGCGTCCGAGCCGCTGTTCTTGGTCACGAGCGAACCGAAGCGCCGCTCGGCGAACAGCGCGCGCTCGGCCTCGATCTCGAAGGGGCCGCGGTCGAAGATGAAGCTCGCGCGCGGATGGTCGAACGGCGTCTCCGGCGGATCGATCGTGCGGATCACCAGTTCGATGTCGGTGCGCCCCGCAAAATGGCGGATCTCCTGCCTCCCGATGGTGAGGAAGCAGGGCCGCTCGCCGCCCGGGATGGCTTCGGCCGCGGCGCGCAGATTGGGCACGACGCGCCAATCGTCGCCCGGCTGCGGCGTCCATGGCGGGCGCTCGATGTGGATCAGCGGCGTTCCGGCCTCGCGGCAGGCGATCTCGGCGTTCGTCTTGATCTTGTTCGCGAAGGGGTGCGTCGCGTCGACGACCACCGCGATGTCTTCGATCGTGAGATAGACCGCCATGCCCGAGGCGCCGCCGAAGCCGCCGACGCGCGCGAAGCCCGCTGGCGTCCGCCGAGTCGCGGTCCGCCCAGCGAACGACGTGACGACCTCATAACCCGCGGCGACCAGGGCGTCGGCGGCGTCGAAGCCCTCGGTGGACCCGCCCAGCACCAGGACGCGCGGGCCCTTTGCGCGTGACCGCCGGCTCAAGGGCGTCATCGGGCCGCAACCCCGCTTTCGGCCGCGGACGCGATCGGCTCGCGGGATTGTGCGGCGCCATGCGAATCGTCATGGTCCGCGGCATGTCGACAAACCTGCCTCATGGGATGCTCCCTCCGACCCCCGTCGCTCTGCCGCCGGCGATCGCCAAGGCCATGCCGCCGTTCCCTGCGGGCATGGTGTGGCTGGTCGGGGCGGGACCCGGCGACCCCGGGCTTGTGACCCTTCAGGCCGCGTGGGCTCTGTCCCAGGCCGACGCAGTGTTCTTCGATGCGCTTGTGAATGCGGATGTTTTGAGGCTGGCGCGCGGCGACGTCGAACTGAACTTCGTCGGAAAGCGGGCGGGTTGTCCATCGCCGAAGCAGGCGGAGATCACGGCTCGCCTGGTCGCCGCGGCGCGCACGGGCCGACGGGTCGTCCGGCTCAAGGGCGGCGACCCTTACGTCTTCGGCCGCGGAGCCGAAGAAGCGCAGGGGCTCGTTGCGGCCGGCACGCCGTTTCGGGTGTCGCCGGGCGTGACCGCCGGCATCGGAGGGCTCGCGGCGGCGGGCATTCCCGTCACCCATCGCGACGTCAATCAGGCCGTGACCTTCATCACCGCGCACGACGCCTCGGGCGGCCTGTCCGCCCGGCTCGACTGGGGCGCTTTGGCCGCGGGTTCGCCCGTGCTCGTGGTCTATATGGGCTTTCGGCTCATTCGCGAGATCGCGGGCAAGCTGATCGCCGCAGGGCGGAGCGAGGACGAGCCGGCGGCCGTCGTCGCGCAGGCGACGACGCCCCGACAGCAGGTCGTGCGCACCACCCTCGGCAGGCTCGCCGCCGGCGCGGACGTGGCCGGGGTCGAGCCGCCTGCGCTGATCGTGGTGGGCGGCGTCGTCGCTCTCGCTCCGGTGCTCGGCATGGCCGCGGCGACGCTGGAGCCCGCGGAGTGACGCCAGGCTTCGTGGTCGCCGCGCCGTCGAGCGGTTCGGGCAAGACGATCCTGACGCTCGGGCTGCTGCGCGCCTTCCGCGACGCAGGGAGGGCGGTCGCCTCCGCCAAGATCGGGCCCGACTACATCGACCCGCGCTTCCACGAAGCCGCGAGCGGCCGTCCTTGCGTCAACCTCGACGGCTGGGCGATGCGGCGCGATCGGATCCTGTCGCTTGCGGCGCGGGCGGGCGCGGGGGCCGATCTCGTCGTCGTCGAGGGCGTCATGGGGCTCTTCGACAGACCGGCGGAAGCCGGGGTCGAAGGCGCCGGCGGCACGGCCGACGTAACGCGAACCTTGGGCGCGCCGGTCGTGCTCGTGGTCGATTGCGGAGGCATGGCGCAGTCGGTGGGCGCGCTGGTCGACGGATTCCTACGGTTCGATCCGGGCGTCGAGGTGGCGGGCGTCATTCTCAACCGGGTCGCCAGCGCCCGCCACGAGGCGCTGCTGCGTCAGGGATGCGCGGCCGCGCGGGTCGAGGTCTTCGGCGCGCTTCCGCGCAGCGCCGAGCTCAAGACGCCGTCCCGGCATCTCGGCCTCGTGCAGGCCGGCGAACTTGCGGGCCTGTCGGCCCTTCTCGCCGCCGCCGCCGGCCTCGTCGCGGCGCATGTGGATCTCGGGCGGCTTGAGGCCGTGGCCCGGCCTTTCACGCGGCCGCGGCCGACGGCTGCAGCTCTGGCTCCCGCGGTCCCGCCGTTCGGCCGACGGATCGCGCTCGCTTCAGACGTCGCCTTCCGCTTCGCCTATCCGCATATGCTCGAAGGTTGGCGCGCCGCGGGCGCTGTGATCCACGAGTTCTCGCCGCTCGCGGACGAGGCCCCGATCGCCGGCTCGGACGCCGTCTTCCTGCCCGGCGGCTATCCCGAGCTTCACGCCGGCGCGCTGGCCGCAGCGGCGCGGTTCCGTTCCGGCATGCTGGCGGCCGCCAAGGCGGGCGTCGCGATCTACGGGGAGTGCGGCGGCTATATGACGTTGGGCGAAGGCCTGACGGACGCGGACGGCGCGCGCCATGAGATGCTGGGTCTGCTGCCGCTGGAGACGTCCTTCGCCGCGCGGCGGCTCCATCTCGGCTACCGCGACGCGACGCTCGCCGCCGACGGGCCCCTGGGCCCCTCAGGCGCCCGCTGCCGCGCGCACGAATTCCACTATGCGACGGTGACGAGGGAAGGCGAGGGCGCGCCGCTGTTCCTGCTGGACGGCGAGAAAGTCGGCCGGGCGCAGGGCTCCGTCTCGGGCTCCTTCCTGCACGTCATCGATCAGGATTGACGGCGATCTCTTCGGCGATCTCCTCGAGCAAAGCATGCTCCGCGCCGGGCGGCGGCACGCGGGCCACCGTGTTCTTGCGGATCTTCTCAGGCCTCTCTCGCCAGGGCGGCACGCCGTCGACGGCCTCGGCGTGACGCAGCGCGAAGGTGACGAGCGCGTCGGCGTCGGAAGGGTCGAGCCCGCCGATGACATAGGCGAATTTTCCGGGCGCCGAGACGCTCGCCGCGCAGGAGCGCGAGCAGGCGGACAGGCAGGCGATGGCCCGCGTCTCGATCCGTCCTTCGAGGGCCCGCCGCGCGACGATCGCATGGGCCGCGCGTCCGAGGGCCGCGCCCGGCGGCTCCCCCTCCGAAGGCGCGCCCTCCGGCCGACACGTCCGGCAGATGGTCAGCGTCGTACGCCCGGTCATGAGGCAAATCCTATCCGACTTCGCGATCGACGCCGGTCGCCCCTTGGGCGGACCGGGCTCGGACGCCGGGCCGCAGGGGCGTCCGATTGACGGCGCCTAAAATCTGCTCGACGGTCAGGCGGGTGGCAGGCGAGGTGCGTGAATGAGGCATGGGGGCGATCTCGCTGCGGGGGAGGCCGCGTTCGGCCGACCGCGCGAGGGTTGGCTTGATCTGTCGACGGGCGTCAACCCCCACGCCTATCCGGTTCCGCCCTTCGCCCCGGAACGCCTCACGAGGCTTCCGGAAAAACCGGAGATCGACGAACTGCTCGCGGTGGCCCGCGCGGCCTACGGCTGGAGCGCCGACATTCCCGTCGCGGCCGGCCCCGGCGCGCAGGCCATGATCCAGCTTCTGCCCTATCTGCGCGTGCGCGGCGAGGTCGCGGTCCTCGGCCGCACCTATGGCGAGCACGCCTATGTCTGGGCCCGAGCCGGCCACGTCGTCCGCGAAGCGCGCACGCTCCAGAAGGCCGAAGAGGCCCAGGTTGTGGTGGTGGTCAATCCGGACAACCCGACTGGGCGCACCGTGCCGCCCGAGGAACTCGCGGCGCTGGCCGAGACGCTGGCCGCGCGGGACGGCCTGCTGGTGGTCGACGAGGCCTTCGCGGACGTCACGCCCGAGATCGCGCTCGGCGACCGCGTGAAAAGCCGCGGCATGGTCGTGCTGCGCTCGTTCGGGAAGTTCTATGGCCTGGCCGGCCTCCGTCTCGGCTTCGCCGCCGGCGACGAGGAGATGGTGACGGAGCTCGCCGGCGAACTCGGCCCCTGGCCCGTGTCGGGTCCGGCGATCGCGGCGGGCCGCGCGGCGCTCGCCGACGGCGGATGGGCCGCCGGCATGCGCGTCCGGCTGGTCGCCGATTCCATGCGGCTGGACGCGGCGCTGGCGCGGGGCGGTTTCACCGGCCTCCGCGGCTGCGGCCTGTTCCGCACCGGCCGACACGAGCGCGCGGGGGCGGTCCACCGCAGCCTGGCCGAAGCCGGGATATGGTGCCGGGCCTTCGACAACCGCCCGAACCAGTTGCGCTTCGGCATTCCCGGCGACGACGCGGCGTTCGAACGCCTGGAGAGCGCGCTGATCTCGGCTTTCGAACAGGCGCTCTGACCCTTGGATCTTTCGCATCATGCGGCGGTCATGCTGATCGCTCTCGCGCTCGACGCCGTCTTCGGCGACCCGGACGTGCTGTGGCGGAGATTGGCCCACCCCGTCGCGGTCGCCGGTCGGGCGATCGCCTGGCTCGACCAGCGTTTCAATCGGCTCGAGCTCGACGAAAGCGTGCGCAAGCGGCGCGGCGTGTTCGCTCTGCTCGCGCTGATCGTCGGCGCGGCGCTCGTCGGGGCGGTGTTCGCCTGGACCTTCTCCGAACTGCCTTACGGCGTCTTCGTCGAAGGCCTCATCGCCTCCATCCTGATCGCGCAGCGGAGCCTCTACGTCCATGTCGACGCCGTGCGGAAAGCGTTCGCCTCCGGCGGGTTGGCGGCGGCGCGGCAGGCGGTGTCGATGATCGTGGGCCGCGACCCCAAGCGCCTCGACGAGGCGGGCGTGAGCCGCGCGGCGATCGAGTCCTGCGCCGAGAATTTCTCCGACGGCGTGGTCGCGCCGGTGTTCTGGGGCGTCCTGTTCGGTCTGCCCGGCCTGTTCGCCTACAAGGCGATCAACACCGCCGACAGCATGATCGGGCACAAGACCGAACGCCACCGCTCCTTCGGCTGGGCCTCGGCGAGGCTCGACGATCTCGTCAACCTCGTTCCAGCCCGCCTGTCGGGCCTCGCAATGGTGGTCGCCGCGGCGTTGAGCGGCCGTCCGGCGCGCGCGAGCTTCGCCGCCATGCGCCGCGACGCCGCGCGCCACGCCTCCCCCAACGCGGGCTGGCCGGAAGCCGCGATGGCCGGAGCGCTGGGAATCGCGATCGGCGGCCCGCGCGTCTATTCGGGCGCTCGCGTAGACGATCCCTGGATGAACGTCGGCGGCCGCACCGAAGCGACGCCGGAGGACGTCGCGGCGTCGCTGAGGCTGCTGCTGGTCGCCTGCGCAGTCCATGCGGCGCTCGTCGCGGCCGTGGGATTCGCGGCCTACGCCCTCGGAATTTGAGAGCGCGCGACCGGGAACGCCTTCCTGGGCGGCTCCGTCCTGCGTGCTTCGAGACGCCGTCCCTTGGACGGCTCCTCAGCATCAGGAGCCGTTCTGCTTGGCGATCGGAAACCGATCTCATGCTCAGGAGCCCGGCGCAGCCGGGCGTCTCGAAGCACGGAGGGCGGCGCCGTGCTCAAATGCCTGGGACGACGGGGCTCGTCAGAACTCGATGCCGGCCTGCGCCTTCACCCCGTCCCGGAACGGGTGCTTGATCTGGGTCATCTCGGTGACGAGGTCGGCGATCTCGATCATCTCGTCCTTGGCGTTTCGGCCGGTGACGACGACGTGGCAGTCCGCCGGCCGCGCCGCGATCGCCGCGAGCACCTCTTGCAGGTCGAGATAATCGTAGCGCAGCACGATGTTAAGTTCGTCGAGCACGACCAGCTTCACGTCCGGGTCGGCGATGAACTTCTTCGACATCGCCCAGGCTTCCTCCGCCGCGCGGATGTCGCGGGCGCGGTCCTGCGTCTCCCAGGTGAAGCCTTCCCCCATGGCGTGTATCTCCACGCTTTCAGGGAATCTGCGGAGCAGGTCGCGCTCGCCGGACTCCCAGGGGCCTTTCACGAATTGCACGACCCCGACCTTCATGCCGTGCGCGATCGCGCGCATCGCCATGCCGAAGGCGGCCGTCGACTTGCCCTTGCCCTTGCCGGTGTGGACAATCAGCAGGCCTTTTTCGGACTGCCGCTCGGCGACGATCTTGTCCTGATGCTCCTTGCGCTTCTTCATCTTCTCGGCGTAGCGGACGTCGTCGGTTCCGGTCGTCATTCAGCGGCCTCCCGTGTAAGCGCCGTGAGCAGGTCGTGGGCGCTGTTGCTCTTCGGGCGCCAGAACCCGCGACGCTCGGCGTCCAGGAACGCCTTCGCCATCGCGGCCAATCCGTGGGGATTGGCGTCGGCGATGAAGCCGCGGGTCTCGGCGTCTCCGAGATAGGCGTCGTAAAGGGCGTCGAACTGGTGGCTGCCGACGGCGTCCGTCGTGGCGGCGAAGCCGGACAGGTTGGTCACGGTCGCGAGCATCTCGGCCGCGCCCTTGTGGCCGTGCTCGCGCATCGCCGCGATCCATTTGGGGTTGGCGGCGCGCGCCCGCACGACGAGCGCGATCTCTTCCGACAGCGTGCGCACGACAGGCGTCTCCACGCGCGAGGTGTCGAGATGGTAGATCGCGGGCGCCGCGCCGGAGAGCTTTTCGACCGCCGCGGACAACCCGCCGGCGAACTCGTGGACGTCGTCGCTGTCGAGCAGGTCGTATTCGCGCGCGTCCTGGGTCTGCACCACGCCGTCGACGCCGCGCGCGAGGCGGTCGAGAACTGCGCGGGCGGGGGCGCCCTCGATCCCTTGCGCATAGGCGAAGCCGCTTGCGGCGAGATAGGCGTCGGCGAGTTCTTCGCGCGACTCCCACGCGCCTTCGGTCAGGAGGGGCGCGAGGCCGGTCCCATAGGCGCCCGGACGCGCGCCGAAGATCGAGCGCGAGATCCGGCCCGCGCCCAAATCCTCGCGAAGTCGTGCGGCGACCGGGTTGGCGTCGTTGTCCTCGTCGAGGCCTCCAATAAGCCGCGTCGCTTCGTCGATCAGGTCGATCTGGAACGGGAAGGCGTCCCGGAAGAAGCCGGAGATGCGAAACAGCACGTCCACGCGGGGGCGCTTCAGCTCGGAAAGCGACAGCGGCTCCAGCCCGACCACGCGGCTGGAGCCCGGCTCCCATTGCGGCGCGACGCCCATCAGCGCCAGCGCCTGGGCGATGTCGTCGCCGCCGGTGCGCATGTTGGCGGTGCCCCAGGCGGAGATCGCGAGCCTTCGCGGCCACTCTCCATGGTCCTGGAAATGGCGTCGGCAGAGCACGTCGGCCGCGGTGCGCCCTAGCCGCCACGCCGCTTCGGTGGGCGCGGAGCGGGGGTCGAGCGCAAAGAAGTTCCGGCCCGTCGGCAGCGCGTCGAGCCGCCCTCGGGTCGGGGCGCCGGACGGCCCGGGCGGCACGAATCGTCCGTCGAGCGCGGTGAGGAGGCCGGCGATCTCAGCGGCGCCTGAGGCGTCGACGCGCGGACCGATGACCGTCGCGATCTCCCGGAGAACGGCGCCGGCGCGTGAGGTCTCGATATCCGGCGCGTTCGTCGCGGGGCGGCCGGAGGCGGCCGAAGGGGCCGCATCCAAGACCAGCCGGAGCGCCAGCGCCTCGATCCGCTCAAGCGTATCGCCCGCCGTCCGCCAGGCGTCGGCGGACAGGGCCGCCAGCGCCTCCGGCTTCGGCCCGCGCCACGGCGCCGCGAAGTCCGCCGCCAGCGGGTCGAAGCCCTCCAGCCCGAGATCGGCCGCAAGCGCGCGCGTGAGAGAGGCGTCCTCCGGCCTGGGCCCCCGGGGACAGCGGGCGAGGGCGACGAGAAGTTCGGCCCGCTTCGCGCCGACAGGCGAACGGCCGAAGACATGCAGGCCATTGCGGACCTGGAGCTCCTTCACCTCGCAGAGGAACGCGTCGAGCTTGGTCAGCGCCTCGTCAGGATCGTCGGCGATCGAGAAGCCGCAATCCCTGTCGAGGCCGACATCGGCGGCGCAGGCCAGAATGTCCTTCGCGAGCGCCTTCGCGCGGCGGGGATCCAGCCCCTGCGCCTCCGCATATTCGTCGACGAGCGTCTCGACCTCGCGGAGCGCCGCCGAGTCTTCGGCTCGGGCGAGCGGCGGCGTCAGGTGGTCGATGATGACGGCGGCCGCCCGCCGTTTGGCGGCGGCGCCCTCGCCGGGGTCGTTGACGATGAAGGGATAGATGTGGGGCAGGGGGCCGAGCGCGATCTCGGGAAAACACGTCTCCGACAGCGCCAGCGCCTTGCCCGGCAGCCATTCGAGATTGCCGTGCTTGCCGACATGAACGATGGCATGGGCGCCGAAGATCTCCCGCAGCCAGACATAGAAGGCGAGGTGGCCGTGCGGCGGGGGCAGGTCGGGATCGTGATGCGCGGCCTTCGGGTCGACGTCGAAGCCGCGCGAGGGCTGGACCCCCAGGACGAGGTCGCCATAGCGACGGAGCGCGAGGCGGAAAGCGCCCGCGGCGGGATCGAAGGTCGGGTCGGAGGACGGATCGCCCCAGCGCGCGAGAATCCGTTCCCGCGGCCCCTCGGGAAGCCCGTCGAGAAAGCGCAGATAGGCGGCGAGGGGAAGCGTCGCCGGCGGGTGTGAAGGCTCGTCATGGTCCGGCGTGACCGGACCATCCATGCGCGGCGCGGAGCTCGACGCCCGACAGGGCCCCTCCGGGCGGGCCGCATGACGACGCGCGTCGCTCGGCGTCGTCGGGCCGCGCGAACGCTCCAGCGCGGCTGTCATCTGGCTGACGACGTCTGCGCCGGCCGTTGGCGCGCCGTCGGCGGCGTAGCCCGCCTCGCGCAGCGCGTCGAGGATGACCGCCGTGCTCGCCGGCGTGTCGAGGCCGACGCCGTTGGCGAGACGCGCGGCGCCGGTCGGGTAGTTGGCGAGGATCAGCGCCACCTTGCGGTCGGCCGGCGCCGTGCGTCGCAGCCGCGCCCAGTTGGCGGCGAGGTCGGCGACGAAGGCGATCCTGTCCGGAACCGGCTCGAACGACACCACCTCGGTCTCGGTCGCTGGGTCGAAACGGCCCGCGGTCTTGAAGGCGACGGCGCGGCTCATGATCCGGCCGTCGATCTCCGGCAGCGAGACGGCCATCGCGAGGTCGCGCGCCCCGAGGCCGCGCGGAGAGGCCTCCCACGTGGCGCGGTCCATGCCGGCGAACACCACCTGGAGCACCGGCGCGTCGGTGGAATCCAGAGGCGTCGCCGTCCACGCGGCGCCCGGCTTGGACACCGCGAAGGCGGTCGCGTTCAGCACGACGTCCGGCCGGACGGCGGCGAAGGTCTCCCGCACGAACGCCGCCGCCGCGGCGTCCTTCAGCGACGAGACGTAGATCGGTAGAGCGGCGACGCCGCGCTCCGTGAGCGCCGCGGCGAGGGCGTCTATGGGGGCGACGTCGCCGGCCTGAAACTGCGCGCGATAGAACACGATCGGCGCGACAGGCGCGCTTTCCGGCCAGAGCGCTCGAACCTCGTCGAGCGAAGGGGCGACGATCCCGGGCCAATAGAGACCGGCGGCGGGCACCGTCCGGGGCTCTTCGGCGATCGGGGAGCCGTCAAGCCAGCCGTGGCACGTCCGCAGCGCGGCGGCGAGGTTGTCGGGGCCGCCTTCGACGAGCGTCCGCCACAGCCGATCGACTTCGTCGAGCGGCGCCGTCGAGCGGGCGAGAAGGTCGGGGTCTGCGTTGCCGCAGCCGGGCATCACGGCGAGCGTCACGCCATGACGCTTCGCGATCCGCACGCTTTCCTCGACGCCATAGGGCCAGTAGGCCGCTCCGCCGAGCAGACGCAGGACCAGCAGCTTCGAACGCGCGACGGTTCGCTCGAGAAACAGGTCGACCGACATGTTGTGGCGCAGCTTCTGCAGGCTTGCGAGCCTGAGGCTCGGCGCGTCCGGTCCGAGGGCGGCCTGCGCGCGGGCGAGCCCGGCGATCTCCGTGTCGGCCGCGGAGACCACGACGATGTCGGCGGGGGACAGGTCGAGATCGACCGCCTCCGCGCCGTCGCCGATCGGCTGTCCCTGGGCCTTCAGGAGATGCATGCCAGTCCTTCCTTGGCGCTCCGAACGAACGCTAGCCCTTCAAGGCTGCGGAGATCGCGTCGCGCGCGATCCCGCGCTCTCCGATCACCACCAGACGGCCCAGCCGCGCCTCGCCGTCGCGCCACGGGCGGTCAAAATAGGTCTCGATCCGGGCCCCGACCGCCTGCACCACAAGGCGCGCCGACTTGCCGGCGACGGGCACGAAACCCTTCAGCCGCAGCACGTCGTGCGCGTCGAGCACCGCGCGGACGCGGGCCTCGAGTTCGGCGGCGTCGGCGACCTCCGGCGTGTCGGCGACGAAACTGTCGAAATCGTCATGGTCATGCTGCTCCTCGCCCTCCATCTCGTGGGTCGTGGGGCGCCCGTCGATCTTGTCCTCGACGCCGCTCTTCAGGCCGAGCAACACGTCCGCGGGCAGCGCGCCGTTGGCGGCCGACACGACCCTCACGCCTTCGCTCGCATGCTGGAGAATATCGGCCTTCACCGCCGCAATCTCCCCGTCGGCCATGAGGTCCGCCTTGTGCAACACCAGCAGGTCGGCCGAGCGCACCTGATCCTCGAACAGCTCTTCGATCGGGTCGTCGTGATCGACGTTCGGGTCCGCGGCGCGCTGGGCTGCCACCGCCGCTTCGTCATGAGCGAAGCGTCCGTCGCGCACGGCGGGCCCGTCGACGACCGTGACGACGCCGTCGACGGTGACGCGGGTCGCGATCTCGGGCCAGCGGAACGCCTTGACGAGCGGCTGCGGCAGCGCCAGGCCGGAGGTCTCGATCACGATGTGGTCCGGCTGGGGCGAGCGGGCGAGGATCTTCTCCATCGTCGGAATGAAGTCGTCGGCCACGGTGCAGCAGATGCATCCGTTTGCGAGCTCGACGATGTCGTCCTCCGAGCACGCCTCGCTCGCGCAGGCTCTCAGCACCTCGCCGTCGATGCCGACGTCGCCGAACTCGTTGACGATCAGCGCGATCCTGCGGCCTCCGGCGTTCTGCAGCAGATGCCGGACCAGCGTGGTCTTGCCCGCGCCGAGAAAGCCGGTGACGACGGTGGCGGGGATCTTGTGGGAGGCGGTCATTCCGAAGGCTCCTTCGGGAGCTTGAGGTCGAGGGGAAGGCCGGCGGCGACCAGCGTCACCCGGTCGGCGCGCGCGGCGACGAGCTGGTTCAGGCGGCCCTGATGGTCGCGAAAGGCGCGGGCGAGCGCATTGTCGGGGACGATGCCGGAGCCGACCTCGTTCGAGACGAGAATCACGTCCCCGGGCGCAAAGACGAGAAAGGACAGCAGGCCGTCTATCTCTTCGTCCACGTCGACGATCAGAGGGTCGGCCAGCACCAGAGCGCTGAGCCAGAGCGTAAGACAATCGACGAGCACGACCGTCTTAGGGCTGGATTCGTTCCACAGAGCGCCGACGAGCTGGCGCGACGCCTCGACCGTTCGCCAGCTTCCATCGCGCCGGGCGCGGTGATGCGCGATCCGATCTCGCATCTCATCATCCCGCGCTTCGGCCGTCGCGACATAGACCCGGTCGAGAGGAGAGGCCGCGACGAGGTCCTCTGCGAAGCGGCTCTTGCCGGAGCGCGCGCCGCCGAGGACCAACGTCACGCGTCCGGCGCGTGACGTCGTCACGCGTCCGAAAAGCGTCGGCGGAGGACGCCGGCGAGCGTTCCGAGCGCGGCCCAGAACACGAACCCGGTGACGATGACCGCCACGACGAAATTGTGCTCGAGGTCATGCGGGATGGCGGCGGGCTGCGGCGCGATCGGCGCGCCGACGACGTGGGGGGCCGCGATCAGCGCCACGCCGCCAAGCGCCGCCAGCGGGGAACGGCCATAGGCGATCAGGGCGAGGCCGATCGCGGTGGCGACCACGGTCGCCAGCCACCAGACCTGCCGATCGATCAACGGCGCGCCTTCCACGCCAGGCGCCTCGGGCGGGAGCCCCACGCTCGGCGCGAGCGTGAAGACGGCGAAGCCCGCGAGGCCCCACATCAGCCCTTCGCGCCAGGAGGTGAGGCCGCCCTTCAGTTCGCTCGCCGCGACGAGCAGGAGCGCAAAGCCCACTCCGCTCACGACGTTCGCGATCAGCGTCCAGCCGAAGCGCTCGACGCCGTCGGCGGGCTCCCAGGCGTTCGGGTCGTGATCATGCGCGGAGGCCGCAGCCTCGTCCTGCGCGACCGCGGCGGCGTGATCGTGATCGCCGGAGGCGGCATGATCATGCGGCGCCGCCGCCTTGGCGGCGTTCGCCTGTTCGACGATTTCGGCCTTGACGATGAGCGGCTGGACGCCGAACTGCTGGAGGACGGTCAGCAGTAGGCCCGCGGCGAGCCCGACCAGCGCCGCTACGAAGACGATGTTCCGGAACAGATGCATGGCGTCCCCTCAGTGGCAGGGGAAGCCGATGGCGTGCCGCTGGTCGTGCGCCGCGTTGTGCACGGCGGAGATCCCGAGGAAGCCGGTTCCGTAGATCAGCAGCACGCCGAACATCAGCGCGAAGGCGATCGGAAGCGCGCGCTGCGGCGCGAGCGCGACGGCGGAGGAGCGGGTCTGCGAGGCTGCGGTCGACATTCGATCTTGCCTTTCATGCCCTCCCACCGAGGGCGCCAGCGGGATCGCTTGCGGCAGGTTTCCTGGCTCGCGGGTCGGGGCGGACGCATCGGCCTTCCCAGGGCTTGGCCCCAGTGGCGTGAGGATCGATGCGCCGCTCGCCGCTTACAGTTGCGGGGGCAGCTCCGGATTCGAGACGAGAAGCCTCCCACCGGATTCCCTTTTGTCCCCGAAGGGACCGAAGCGAAGTCTCGGAGCCATAGCAGATGGAGCGTGCGCCCACAACGCGGCGCCGGCTGGGACTAAAGCCGCTCTAGGCGCCCTCGCGCAGGGCCCAGCCGGCGGGACCCAGCATCTCCTGCGGCTGGAAACGGCGCTTGTAGTCCATCTTGGACGAGCCATCGACCCAGTAGCCGAGGTAGAGATAGGCGAGCCCGAGCTCCCGCGCCCGCTCGACATGGTCGAGGATGACAAAGGTTCCGAGGCCGCGCGCCCGCTCTTCCGGATCATAGAAGGAATAGACGAGCGAAAGGCCGTCCGACAGCCGATCGACCAGCGCCACGGCGCGCACGGGACCGACGCCGCGGCCCGTGACGGCGGTCTCCGCGCCGCGTCGGCGATACTCCACGAGGCCGGTGCGGACATGGCTGTCCTCGACCATCGTGGCGTAGTCGAGCACGGTCATGTCGACCATTCCCCCGTCGGAATGGCGATCGTCGAGATAGGCGCGAAACAGCGAATACTGCTCCGAGGTCGGCGTCGGACCGAGCTCCGCGCGAACGAGATCGCGGTTCAGCGCGCGGTTCCGCCGGAACGCCTTGGTCCACTGGAAATCGGCGACCCGCACCCGCACCGAAACGCAGGCCCGGCAATTCTCGCAGGCCGGGCGGTAGGCGATGGTCTGGCTCCGGCGGAAGCCGCCGTGGGTGAGCAGATCGTTCAGCGTCGCCGCGTGCTCGCCGACCAGATGCGTGAACACCTTCCGCTCGAACTGGCCCTTCAGGTAAGGGCAGGGCGATGGCGCGGTCAGGTAGAATTGCGGCGTGTCGCGCGAATGTGCGGTCAAGGGTCGTTTCCGCAGCGAGCGTCGCGGTCCCGGCGCGACTCCGCTTCGAACGTCAGGATATCAGGCGCCGCTTGGCCGGCAAGCGGCTCGTCAGCGGCGGGATTCGAGAAGTCCGCGGTCCATGAACAGCACCCCGAGCGCGATGTCGTGCAGGAGCTGCTTGCGCCGCGAGAACAGACCGACCAGCAGGATGAACGGCGTCAGGAACGTGACCGTCGCATAAAGCAGCACGACATGCGCCCCGGCGACGAAGAAGCCCGGCATCGAGCCGTCCCAGCGCCGCGCCGTGAGGCCGGTCATGCGCATGCCCCAGGTGGCGGCGCGGTCTCCGCCGAGCGTCGCGCCGGAATAGAGGATGGCGACGGCCGGGAACACCATTCCATACAGCAGCCACGCAAGCCCGAGGGTAAAGACCCCGAGAAAAAAGATCACCACGCTTGCGACGAAGGTGAGCGTCAGCACGATCCCGAAGTCCACGCAGAAAGCGAGCACGCGCCGGCTGAGCGCGCCCTCATAGAGCCGCGGATCGGCCAGCGGGTCGACATACCCGCCGGACTGGTCGACGTAGAGCGGGGCGGTGGTCGTCATTTCGGGCGAAACCTCCGGAGGATCGGCTGCGGCGTTCCCGCAATGAGGGATTTGGGGCCGGCGCCGCGGGATCGCAAGCGTCCGTGATGTGCGGCTCTCCGCGCTCCACTTGACCGCGTAATGCGGGGGGACCATCGTCGGGGCCTGAGACCATGGAGCATCTGCCGCGTGCCGGCGATCGCAGACCCACCGATTGCGCCCTCCGCTCGCCGCGCGACGCCCAGCGCCGCTGGAATCCTTGCGCTCGTTCTGGCGGGATCGCCGACCGGCGCGACGGAGTTCGCGGCCTTCGCGGACGCCGGGCAGGCGCCGGCCCCGGTCGATACGGTCGATCTCGACGGTCGGCCGTTCTCGATCGGCGGCGAGCCTTCGCGTCCAACTCTCATTCATTTCTTCGCCAGCTGGTGCGAGCCCTGCGAGGAGGAGCTCCCGGCCCTCATGCGCTACGCCGAGGCGGAAGGCGAGCGTGTCCGCCTGATCGGCGTCGCCGTCGGGGAGCCTGCATCGCGCGCGAAGACCTTCGTCGCCCGTTTAGGCCTTCCCGACCCGATCGCTCACGATCCGGAGCAGGCCGTCGCGCGCGCCTTCGGCGTGCGGGGATTGCCCGCCACCGCAGTGCTGACGCCCTCCGGCGGGCGCCTCTTGCGGGCTGCGGGGCCCGTCGACTGGGCGTATCCCCGCACCTCTGAAACGCTCCACGCTCTTTCGATCCAGCTCCAAGAACACAAGGGAGAATCCCGATGATCCATCGTCGCAGCCTTCTGAAATGCGGCGCGGGCGCGCTCGCCGCCGCCGCCGCTGTCATGCGCACCGGCGGCGTCAGCGCCGGCGAAACGCCCGCCTTCGCGCCGCAGCCCGGCCCCTGGCGGTCGTTCGAGATCCGGACACGGGTCGAGCTTCCGACCAGCAAGGGCGCGGCGCGCGCCTGGGTGCCGACGCCGAGCTTCGCGGCCGACGAGTGGACCCGGCCGGGCGAGACGCGCTTCACCGGCAACGCCGACGCGTCGGATCGGATCGACGGACCTGTCGGGATGGTGGTCGCCGAGTGGAGGAGCGGGGCGGAAACGCCCGTCCTCGAGGTCGTCAGCCGCGTCTCGACCCGCGACCGCGCCGTCGCGCCCGACGGGGGCGGCGCGGGTCTCTCGGCCGAAGACCGCGCCAAATACGTCGCCGCCACGCGGCTGATCCCGACGGACGGCGTCGTCGCCCGGCGGGCCGCCGAGATCGTCGGGTCCCGGACGGACGATCGCGAGAAGGCTGAGGCGATCTATCAGTGGGTGGTCGAAAACACGCATCGCGACGCGAAGGTGCGCGGCTGCGGTCTCGGCGACGTCGCGACCATGCTGGAGAGCGGCAATCTCGGCGGCAAATGCGCCGACATCAACGCCCTCTATGTCGGGCTCGCCCGCGCGGCCGGCCTGCCGGCGCGCGACGTCTACGGCATCCGCGTCGCGCCCTCGCGCTTCGGCTACAAGAGCCTCGGGGCGAATTCCGAGACCATCACCAAGGCGCAGCACTGCCGCGCCGAGGTCTGGCTGGACGGGGTCGGCTGGTTCCCGGTCGATCCGGCCGACGTCCGCAAGGTCGCGCTCGAGGAGCCGCCGACGAAGCTCGCGCTCGACGACCCGAAGGTGCTCGCCGCCCGCAAGGCTCTGTTCGGCTCGTGGGAGACCAACTGGCTCGCCTACAACGACGCCCACGACGTCAAGCTTCCGGGCTCGCAGACGGGACCGCTCGGCTTCTTCATGTATCCGCAGGCCGAGACGGTGGCGGGTCTGCTCGACTGCCTCGACCCCGACACCTTCAGATACGCGATCACCGCGCGGGAAGTGACGGCCTGAGGCGTCGGGTTCGACCATACCGGGAGGCGGCGGTCGCCGCCGCTCCTCCTCGTCCCAATGAGGGACGGGCCGCAGCCGGTGCGCGGCGTTCAGGCGTGGCTCGCCGCGCGCTGAAAGGCGAGGAGATCGAGCGAGGGCGCCGCCGCGTTTCCGCCGAAGCGCGAAACCAGCGCGTGCGCCTGTCCGCGATGGTGGGTCTGGTGGTTGAAAAGATGGGCGAGCGCGGCCTCAATCGGCTGCTCAATGTCCTCCGCTGAGCTCACCCTCCGGTAGCGGATGAATCCCTTCAGCGTCTCTTCGCTCAGACCGGCGATCCAGTCCGACAGGAGCCGGTCTTCCCGCGCTCGGGCCTGCGAGAGCGAGGGCAGATCCTCGTGGAGCACGGCGTCGAGCCGGTTCGGCGCTTCCCCTCGGCCTGTCAGGCGCTTCATCCAGATCCGGTCGGTGACCAGCAAATGGTTCAGCGTGCCGCAAAGCGTGCCGAAGAACGCGCCGGTCTCGGCGTGAAACGCGTCGCCCGGCAGGGCAAGGACGGCGGCGTAGAGCCGCGCATTGGCCCAACCGTTGTAGCCGGCGAACATCCGCCAATACCCGATCATGCCCTTTCGCCATTCTGCGCCGGATTTGGTATGCCAGTTCAACCAAGCATGTCCGAAGGGGGCCCTTCAATGACCGCTCATATCCACGACCTTGCGACGGCAGACGGTCGCCGGCCAAGCCCCTATTGCTGGGCGGCCAAGCTCGCGCTCGCCCATAAGGGGCTGGCGTTCGAGACGACGCCCACCCGGTTCGTCGACATTCCCGCGATTAAGGGCGGCGGTTTCAGGACCGTGCCCGTGATTGAACTCGGGCACACCACGATCGGCGATTCCTTCGACCTCGCGGTTCATCTCGACAAAGCCTATCCGGACGCGCCGCCGCTGTTCGGCGGGCCGCAGGCCGAGGCGCTGACGCGCTTCGTGCTCGGCCATGTGATGTTCGCGATGGGAAAGATCGCGCGCGTCATCGCCGTCGACATCAACGCGGCGCTCGATCCGGAGACGCAGGCCTACTTTCGGAGCTCCCGCGAAAAGATGCTGAAGGCGACGCTCGAAGACGCCGCAGCCGACCGCGACGCCGGGGTCGCGGCGGCGCGCGAGGCGTTCCAGCCTCTTCGCATCATGCTGCGGAAGCAGCCCTTCCTCGGCGGCGCGGGGCCGGTGTTCGGCGACTTTCTCCTAGCGGGGGTCGTGCAATGGACGAAGGTCGTCGGCACGGTCGACTTCTTCTCCGAAGACGCGCCGATCGCGGAGTGGTTCGGCCGGATCAACGAGCGCTACGCGGCCGTGCTGAGCGCGACGCGCGGGTAGGGGCGCGCCGAATGAAAAGGCGGCGGACCGAAGCCCGCCGCTCTCGCATTCAATCGCGAGCGCTTGCCTTCCGGAAGACGTTTCCGGCGAAGGACGCCTTCCGGGCTCTTGGCGGAGCCCATCCGGGCGCCCGCCACGCCGATGAGCCCAGGCCACGCTGACGCCTTTCCAACGCCGGCGGGACGTCCGCGACCGACCTTTCGTCGCGGAATGCGCCGCGCTATAAGCCGCGCGCTTCTTCCGTCCGCCCGCGACGCCGCGGCGTTTCTCCGCCGCCGCCGCCCGCGCGGCCAAACCTTCGAGACAAGGCGATCCCATGGCCATCGAGCGCACCTTCTCCATCATCAAGCCCGACGCGACCCGGCGGAACATCACGGGCAAGGTGCTGTCCTACATCGAGGCCGCAGGTCTTCGCGTGATCGCGCAGAAGCGGATCCACATGACGAAGGAGCAGGCCGAAGGCTTCTACGCCGTGCACAAGGATCGGCCATTCTTCAACGACCTCGTTTCCTTCATGATCTCGGGACCTGTCGTCGTGCAGGCGCTCGAGGGCGAGAACGCCATCGCGAAATACCGCGAGGTCATGGGCGCCACCAATCCCGCCAACGCCGCCCCCGGAACCATCCGCAAGGACTTCGCGGAATCGATCGAGGCGAATTCGGTGCATGGCTCCGACGCGCCCGAGACGGCCAAGGAAGAGATCGCCTACTTCTTCACGGACGCCGAAATCGTCGGCTGAAGCGCCACGCGCTTTGCCGTCTTCGGTATACATGATACCAAACGCGGCCGCGGCGACGTGGCGCAGGCGCGGGCGGCCGGCGTTACGGCTCGTCCGCGTCTCAAGGCGCGCGCTTGAACCGTGGAGCGCGCGCTCCACACCATAACGACGCGCGTCGGCCACGCCGCGAAGCGTCGATCTCAGACGGGGAAGCGGGGGCGCGCCATGGGTTTCGGTTCGGCTGAGTGGCTTGCCCTCGGCGAGATCATTTGGATCAACGCGCTGCTGTCGGGCGACAACGCGGTCGTCATCGCCATGGCGTGCCGTTCGCTGCCGTCGAAGCAGCGCAAGGCGGGCATGGTGATGGGCGCGGGCGTCGCCATCGGCCTGCGCGTGCTGTTCACGCTGATCATCGTGCGCCTTCTCGGCGTGCCCTATCTCAAGATCTTCGGCGCGCTCGCGCTGCTCTACATCGCGGTCGACCTCGTCGGCCCGCAGGGCGCGGAGGACGAGCAGGGCGTGAAAAGCCATGAGAGCCTGTGGCGCGCCGTCCTGACGATCGCGATCGCCGACGTGGTGATGAGCCTTGACAACGTCATCGCCATCGCGGGCGTCGCGGGCGACCATTTTGGCCTGCTCGTTCTCGGTCTCGTGATCTCCGTGCCGATGATCGTCGCTGGCAGCGCCGTCATACTCGCCGTAATGGACAGGTTCCCCCTCATCGTCTGGGCGGGCGCCGCCCTCCTCGGCTTCGTGGCCGGCGAGATGCTGGTGTCCGACAAGGCGCTGGAGGATCGGTTCGGCGGCGCGTTCATGCACAGTTGGGAGACGACCGCGGCCGTCACGCTGGCGGTCGTCGTGGTGGCGGTCGGTTGGCTGGTCCGCCGGGTCAAGGTGCGGAACCAAGTCGAGCATCCCGCGCGTTAGCCTCCCGGTTACGTTCGGACTGAGCACGTGGAGCCGGGCGCCATTCGCGTCTGACCCTGGAGGACGGCATGGACTTCACCTTCGCCTTCGACGAGCCGGCCTTCTGGGTCTCGCTGATGCAGATCATCTGGATCGACCTGCTCCTGTCGGGCGACAATGCCGTCGTCATCGCGCTCGCCTGCCGCAAGCTGCCGGCCGACCAGCGCAAGGTGGGCATCCTCCTCGGCGCCGGCGCCGCGGTGGGTCTCAGAATCATCTTCGCCTTCTTCATCACGTTCCTCCTCGGCGTGCCCTTCCTGAAGGTCGCCGGCGGGCTTCTGCTGTTCTGGATCGCGGTCAAGCTCGCGACCGACGAGCATGACGAGCACGCGGACGTCGAAGCGTCGTCGAATCTGTGGGGCGCTGTCCGCACAATCGCCATCGCGGACGCCGTGATGAGCCTCGACAACGTCGTCGCCATCGCCGCGGCGGCCAAGGGCCACCCCGAGTTGTTCATTTTCGGCCTGCTGCTCACCATCCCGCTCATCATCGCGGGTTCGACCCTGCTCAGCACCGTGCTGCAGCGCTTCCCGTTCCTGGTCTGGCTCGGCGCCGCGCTGCTCGGCTGGATCGCAGGCGAGATGATCGTCGGCGACGTCGTGGTCGTGGGCTGGCTGCAGTCCTACGATCCGGCCTATGTGGTGGCCGATCCCGACAATGTCGGCCAATTCACGAGCGCCGGGTGGATCCACTACACGGCCGCGGTCGTCGGGGCGGTGTTCGTGCTGACCCTCGCCTTCGTGCTGAAGCGTCGCAAGCATGCGACGGCCGAGGGCACGATCAGGGACGCTTCGTAACGGGAAACGTCACGCGCGCGTCGCTTCGGCGGCGCTCGGCGGACGGGACGGAAAAAGCGCGGCTCGCGCCGCGCTTTTTTTGCGCGCGGCGCGTCACGATAGGTGGCGGCGATCCGTCAGGGCCAGATAAGGGTCGTCGCCGACGCAGGGTCTCCGGCATCCACCACGACCCGGCCGTTCTCCAGGCGTGCGCGCCCTTCCGCCCAGAGCCGCAAGGCCCTGACATAGAGGACGTGCTCCGCGGCGAGCACGCGGGCGGCCAGCGCGTCCTCGTCGTCGCCGTCAAGCACCGGCACCGCCGCCTGAGCCACGATGGGGCCTGCGTCCATCTCGGCCGTGACCAGGTGGACGGTGCAGCCATGCAGCTTGACGCCTGCGGCGAGCGCCCTCGCATGAGTGTCGAGGCCCTTGAAGCTCGGCAGAAGGGCGGGGTGGACGTTCAGCATCCTTCCCTCCCATTTCGCGATGAAGCCCGGCGTCAGCAGCCGCATGAAGCCCGCGAAGCAGAGGATGTCGGGGGCGATCCGCCGAAGCTCGGCGTCGAGCGCGTCGTCGAACGCTTCGCGGGACGGGTAGGCCTTGTGGTCGATCGTGCGCGTCGCGACGCCGGCGCGCTCCGCGATCGCAAGCGCGCCGGCGCCGGGCCGGTTCGAGATGACGGCGACGATCTCGGCGGGAAAATCCGGCTCCGCCGCGGCGTCGATCAGCGCGGCCATGTTCGAGCCGCGTCCGGAGACCAGGATCGCGACGCGCTTGCGCGGCATCAGAATGGAAGCTTGCCGGAGAAGCGCACGGGCTCGTCGGCGGGCGAGATCGGCACGACCTCCCCGATGCGCGTGACCTGCTCGCCTTCCGACCTGAGGCGCTCCTCGACGGCCGCGGCCTCCTCGGCTGCGACCACCACGACCATCCCGACGCCGCAGTTGAAGGTGCGCAGCATCTCCGCCTCGGCGACGCCGCCCGCCGACGACAGCCAGCCGAACACCGGCGGCGGCGTAACGGCGGAGAGGTCGATCGCCGCGCCGAGGCCGTCGGGCAGAACGCGCGGCAGGTTGTCGGGCAGTCCGCCTCCGGTGACGTGGGCGAGCGCCTTGACGCCGTCGCCGGCCTTCAGGACCGCGATCAGGGGGCGGACGTAGAGTTTGGTCGGCGCCAGCAGCGCGCGGCCGAGCGACTGCTCGGGGGCGAACGGGGCGGGGTCCTGAAGCGAGAGTCCCGAGCGCGCCACGATGCGGCGGACCAGCGAGAAGCCGTTCGAATGGACGCCGGAGGAGGCGAGGGCGAGAAGGACGTCGCCGGCCTTGACGTCGCGGCGCGGCAGCAGGCGTCCGCGCTCCGCGGCGCCGACCGCAAATCCCGCGAGATCGTAATCGCCGTCGGCGTACATGCCGGGCATCTCGGCGGTCTCCCCGCCCACCAGCGCGCACCCCGCCTCCATGCAGCCGGTGGCGATGCCTTTCACCACCTCGTAGGCGGTGTCGGCGCTCAGCTTGCCGCAGGCGAAATAGTCGAGGAAGAACAGCGGCTCGGCGCCCTGAACCACGACGTCGTTCACCGACATGGCGACGAGGTCGATGCCGATCGTGTCGTGGAAGCCGGTCTCGATCGCGATCTTGAGCTTGGTGCCGACGCCGTCATTGGCGGCGACCAGCACCGGATCGACGAAGCCGGCGGCCTTGAGATCGAACAGGCCTCCAAAGCCGCCGATCTCGGCGTCCGCGCCCGGCCGTCGCGTCGCGCGCACCAGAGCCTTCAGGCGCTCGACCAGCGCGTTGCCGGCGTCGATGTCGACGCCTGCGTCTGCGTAGGTCAGGCCGTCTCCGACGCCTTCTTGTCCCGCCATGCCCGTCCCGATCGCTAGGTCCGCGCCCCCTTAGACCGGCGAAGGCGGACTAGCAACCGCCGCGGTCTTGATCGGCCTTTTCCTCCCGCTTGTCGGCGCCTATGTCACACGCAAGACGCCGCGTTTCGAGCGTCGGGGAGCGGGGCGCATGAACCTGCCGAACATTCTCACGATCGGCCGGCTGTTCGCGGTTCCGCTGATCATCTGGCTGATCGCCAGCGGAGAGCATCTCGCCGCCTTCTGGCTGTTCGCGATCGCCGCGGCGACCGACGGGCTCGACGGAGCGATCGCCCGCGCCTTCGACCAGCGCACCGTGCTCGGCGCCTATCTCGACCCGATCGCGGACAAGGCGTTGCTGGTCTCGATCTATGTGACGCTCGCGATCTACGAGGAGATTCCGCGCGCTCTGGCAATCGCCGTGGTGTTTCGCGACCTGGTGATCGTGGGCGCGGTCATCCTTGCGTGGCTGATCGAGCGCCCGCTGCCAATCGATCCGCTGTGGATCAGCAAGGCGAACACGGTGGCCCAGATCGTCTATGCGGGCGCGGTGCTCGGCGGGGACGGCTTCGGGTTCGCGCTCGACGAGGTCCAGAGGGTCGGCGCCTATGTCGTCGGAGCCTTGACGCTGGGCTCGGCGGCGGCCTATCTCGCAGCCTTCATCAGGCACATGGCCAGACCCGGGAGCGCAGCGCGCTGAACGAATGTCCAGCGACGCCGATTTGCCGCTTCGCGACGCCGCCTCGAAGCCCTAGTTTCAGGGGCAGGCGCGGCGGCAGCGCAGCCGCGCCTGCCCCGGGACACTTCAGAGGAGCGTCAGCGCCATGACCCTGCAGCGTCAGGCGTTGTTCTGGCTGGGCGCCGTCATCGCGCTCGCGATGTTTCTCTATGTCTTTTCCAGCATTCTTCTGCCCTTCGTGGCCGGGCTCGCGCTCGCCTATCTGCTCGATCCGCTGGCGGACCGGCTCGAGCGTCTCGGCCTTCCGAGGGTCGCGGCGACGATCGTGATCCTCGCCTGCGTCATCCTCGTTCTCGCGCTGATGGTCATTCTGATCGCGCCCGTTCTGGGCGCGCAACTCGGCAATTTCATCGAGCGTCTCCCGGAGACCGTCGGCCGATTGCAGGAGTTGGTCGCCAAGCAGAACCAGCAATGGCTGGACCGCCTGCTGGGCCAGGGGCTGGGACAGGTGAAGGCGTCGCTCGGGACCGTGGTCGGCCAGGGCGTGAACTGGCTGACCTCCTTCCTGGCCTCGCTCTGGTCCGGAGGGCAGGCGATCGCCTCCGTGCTCAGCCTGCTGGTGCTCGCGCCGGTGATCGCGTTCTACATGCTGATCGACTGGGACCGGATGATCGGGACCATCGACGACTGGATCCCTCTGCGGCACAAGCAGACGATCCGACAGATCGCCCGCGAGATGGACGACGGAATCGCGGGCTTCGTCCGCGGCCAGGCGCTCGTCTGCCTGATTCTCGGCACCTTCTACGCCGTCGCGCTCACCATGATCGGCCTCAATTTCGGTCTGGTGATCGGGCTCGGCGCCGGGCTCATCGGATTCATCCCTTATGTCGGCTCGGTGACGGGGCTGATCGTCTCCGTCGGCGTCGCGATCGTCCAGTTCTGGCCGGATTGGACCATGGTGCTGGTCGTGTTGGGGATCTTCGTCGCCGGCCAATTCGTCGAAGGCAACATCCTCCAGCCCCGGCTCGTCGGCCGTTCGGTGGGCTTGCACCCGGTCTGGCTGATGTTCGCGCTGGTCGCCTTCGGCTATCTGTTTGGCTTCGTCGGACTTCTTGTCGCCGTGCCGCTCGCGGCGGCGGTCGGGGTGCTCGCGCGCTTCGGCGTGCGGCGCTACCTCGAAAGTCCTCTCTATACAGGGGAGCGCGAGGACGAGACTGAGGTTCTGCCCGGCGGGCCGCCGGGCGCGAGCCTCGGCCGGGCCTGGGCCGGCAAGAACACGCCTGGTCTCCCAGACCATTCCAAGGGACCGTGAGGGCCTCGATGCCGCGTGAGGCCGTCCGACAGCTGACGCTTGATCTGCCCCACGCCGCGCGGCTCGGCGTCGAGGATTTCTGGATCGCGCCGTCCAATCAGGAGGCCCACGATCTGGTCACCTCCTGGCCGCGCTGGCCCGACCGGTCGCTTCTGCTCGCCGGCCCTGAAGGCGCCGGCAAGAGCCACCTCGCCGCGATCTGGCGAGCTCAGACCGGCGGCGTCCAGGCCGCCGACATGGATTCCGCGATCCAATCGATGCGGGAAGACGCCGCAACGCCGATGCTGGTCGAAGACGTCGACGGCGCGTCGGAGACGGCGCTGTTCCACCTTCTGAACGTCGCGCGCGAGGGGCGCGGGTGCCTCCTGCTCACGGCGCGCAGCGGGCCGACGAGCGACTGGCCACGTCTCCCGGACCTCGCCTCCCGCCTGCGCGCCCTGCCGACCGCCCGGCTCGGTCAGCCCGACGACGCCACGGTCGAGGCCGTGCTGGTCAAGCTGCTGGACGATCGCCAATTGCGGGTCGACGCCGACGTCGTGAGCTTTCTCGCGCAGCGCTGCGACCGGTCGCTCGGCGCGGTCCGCCGGCTGGCCGCCGCCATCGACCGGGAGTCGCTCGCGAGGGGTCGCGCGGTGGGGCGCAAGCTTGCCGGCGACGTTCTGGCCCGCCTGCAGGAGGAGGAGGGCGAGTGACCGACGTTACGAAGCCGTCACAGAAACGTCGTAAGGAGCCGCCGCAGTCGGGGCGCGCGGAGACCGTGGCGCCTGCGCATGACGGGAAGGTCGAGCCGATGAACGAGAGCGTCCGCGTTCCGCCGCGCGAAGCGATCGCCGAGGTCAAGCTCGCAACTCCCGACGTGCCCGAGACGAAAGCGGGCGATCCCTCGCGCTTCGTAAACCGGGAGGTTTCGTGGATCGGCTTCAATCGCCGCGTGCTGGAGGAGGCCTCGAACCTCAGCCACCCGGTCCTGGAGCAGCTGCGTTTCCTCTCCATCTCGGCCAACAACCTCGACGAATTCTTCATGGTCCGGGTCGCCGGCCTCCGCGGCCAGTTCCGCTCGGGCCTGATCGAGCTCAGCCCGGACGGACTGACTCCTGCCGAGCAGCTCGCGCGGATCGGAGAGCTCGTCTCCTCGCTCGCCCACGACCAGCAGACCCGTTGGCTTGAGCTGCGCGCGCAACTGCTCTCGGTCGGCATCGTCCTCGCCGACGGTGCGACGCTGACCAAGTCCGAGCGCGTTTGGCTCGAGGATTATTTCCTGAATTACGTGTTCCCCGTCCTTACGCCGCTTGCGGTCGATCCGGCGCATCCCTTCCCGTTCATCCCCAATCTCGGCTTCACCATCGCGCTGCAGCTGGCGCGCCACGCCGACGGGCGGCCGCTCAGCGCGCTGATCCGCATGCCGGCCCGCATCGAGCGCTTCATCCGGCTGCCCGACGCGGAGAAGGCCGGCGCTCGCTTCATCAGCCTCGAACAGGTGATCGGCCTGTTCATCGCCCGCCTGTTCCCTGGCTATGCGGTCACGTCGCAGGCGGCGTTCCGCGTGATCCGCGACAGCGACCTCGAAGTCGAGGAGGAGGCCGAGGATCTCGTCCGCACCTTCGAGAGCGCGCTCAAGCGCCGCCGTCGCGGCTCGGTGATCCGTCTTGAGATCGAGAACACGATGCCGCCCGAGCTGCGCGCCTTCGTGGTCGCGGCGCTGCATGTCGCGGACGACGAGGTCTTCGTGGTCGACGGGGTCCTCGCGCTCGGCGATCTCAGCCAGATCGTCTCGATCGATCGTCCGGACCTCAAGTTCAAGGTCTACAATCCGCGCTTCCCCGAACGCATCCGCGAGCAGGCGGGCGACGTCTTCGCGGCGATCCGCGAGAAGGACTTCATCGTCCATCACCCCTACGAGTCGTTCGACGCGGTCGTGCAGTTCCTGAACCAGGCGGCGCGCGATCCGAACGTCGTAGCGATCAAGCAGACGCTCTACAGGACCTCGTCCGACAGCCCGATCGTGCGCGCCCTGGCCGAAGCCGCGGAGGCCGGCAAGTCGGTGACCGCGCTGGTCGAGCTGAAGGCCCGCTTCGACGAGGAGGCCAACATCCGCTGGTCGCGCGATCTGGAGCGCGCCGGCGCGCAGGTCGTGTTCGGCTTCATCGAGCTGA
This sequence comes from Hansschlegelia sp. KR7-227, assembly GCF_049446035.1. Taxonomy (NCBI): domain Bacteria; kingdom Pseudomonadati; phylum Pseudomonadota; class Alphaproteobacteria; order Hyphomicrobiales; family Methylopilaceae; genus Hansschlegelia; species Hansschlegelia sp. KR7-227. Next base: position 1,221,518 of record NZ_JBMSEA010000001.1, on the reverse strand, counting down.
AGACCCACTCCAAGCTCTCGCTCGTGGTGCGGCGCGAGGGCGGCGGGCTCACGACCTACTGCCATGTGGGCACAGGCAACTACCATCCCGTCACGGCGAAGATCTACACCGACCTGTCGTTCTTCACCGCCGATCCGACGATCGGGCGAGACGTCGGCCGGCTGTTCAACTTCATCACCGGCTATGCCGAACCCGATACGCTGGAGCTGATGGCCGCGTCGCCGCACACCCTGCGGAAACGGTTCCTCCAGCATGTCGCCGAGGAGATCGAGCATGCGAAGGCCGGCCGGCCGGCGGCGATCTGGGGCAAGTGCAACAGCCTGGTCGATCCCGAGACGATCGACGCCCTCTACGAGGCGAGCCGGGCGGGCGTGAAGATCGATTTCGTGGTGCGCGGCATGTGCTCCCTTCGCCCGGGCGTGCCCGGCTTGAGCGAGAACATCCGCGTGAAGTCGATCGTCGGCCGGTTCCTCGAGCACAGCCGCATCTACGCCTTCGGCAACGGCCACGGTCTGCCGTCGCCGCAGGCGCATGTCTACATCTCCTCGGCCGATCTCATGCAGCGCAACCTCGACCGGCGGGTCGAGGCGATGCTGCCGATCCTCAACCCGACGGTGCATGAGCAGGTGCTCGACCAGATCATGGTGGCGAACCTGAAGGACAATCAGCAGAGCTGGACCGTCTTGCCCGACGGCGGCTCGCGCCGCATAGTCCCCGCCGACGGCGAGGAGCCGTTCAACGCGCACCAGTATTTCATGACCAATCCGAGCCTCTCAGGACGCGGAAAATCAGTGAAGACCAGCTCGCCCCGTCGACTGGCCAAGCGTGGGTAAAAATCGCCAGGCCGACAGCGCGATTGGCCGCATGACCCTCGGGTCCGCCGCCTCCGAGCCTCTCGCTTCGGTCGGCGGCGAGGCCCCGCTGGCGCGCGGCAGGCTGCCGATCGGCCCGCCGGTCGCGATCATCGACATCGGCTCTAACTCGGTGCGCCTCGTCGTCTACGAGGGCCTGTCGCGCGCGCCGACCGCCATGTTCAACGAGAAGGAGCTCTGCGCGCTCGGCCGCTCGGTCGCGGTGACCGGCAAGCTCTCCGACGAGTCGATCGACAAGGCGCTGATCGCGCTGAAGCGGTTCCGAAGGCTCGCCGACGGCATGGGCGTGGGCCGGGTCCACGTGCTCGCGACGGCGGCCGTTCGCGACGCCGCGAATGGATCCGATTTCATCAGGGCGGCGGAGGAGATCTGCCGACAGCCCGTCGAACTGCTGTCCGGGGCGCGTGAGGCGCACCTCTCGGCTCTCGGCGTCCTGTCGGGGTGTTTCCGGCCGGACGGCGTGGTCGGGGATCTCGGCGGCGGCAGTCTTGAGCTGATCGACGTCGCCAAGGACCGCATCGGCGCCGGCATGACCTTCCCGCTGGGCGGCATCCGCCTGCAGGACGTCTCGGACCGGTCGATCAAGAAGGCCGACCGCGTCGTTCGCGACTCGCTCGAAGATGCGAAGCATCTCGGCAAGCTGAAGGGGCGGGCCTTCTACGCGGTCGGCGGCACCTGGCGGGCGCTCGCCCATATGCACATGGTGCAGAAGAACTATCCGCTGCACGTGCTGCACGGCTACACGATACCGGCGCGCGAGGCGCTTGAGTTCTGCCGCCTCGTGAGACGCGTGGATCCTGACACGCTGCCCGCCGTCGGCGTCGTGTCGTCGGAGCGGCGCCCGCTGCTCGCCTATGGCGCGCTCGTGCTCGAACACATCATCCGGATCGGCAAGCCGAGCGAAATCGCCATGTCAGGGCTCGGCGTCCGCGAGGGTCTGCTCTACGAGCTGCTCGACGAGGGCACGCGCCGCGAGGACGCGCTGCTGACGTCGGCGCGCGAACTGGGCTGGCTTCGGGCGCGCGATCCTCGCCACGGCGAGGACCTCGCGCTCTGGACCGACAAGCTGTTCCGCAGCGCGGACATTGACGAGACCGTCGAGGAGAAGCGGTGGCGTCACGCCGCCTGCCATCTCGCCGACCTCGCCTGGCGCGTCCATCCCGACTATCGCGGCGAGCAGGCGCTGGACACGATCGCCCACGCGGCCTTCACGGGCGTCGATCACCCCGGCCGGGCGTTTATGGCGCTGTCGATCTTCTACCGCCACATGGGACTGCTCGACGACGAGGCCTCGCCGCGCATCCGCGAACTCGCCTCGACCCGTATTCTCGACCGGGCCCGCACGCTGGGCGGCGCGATGCGCGTCGCCTACCTCATCTCCGCGGCCGTACCAGGCGTGCTTCCGGTGACGCCGCTCGCGGTGAAGGGCGATGTTCTGACGCTGAAGCTGCCCGCCGAACTGCAGGACCTCGTGAGCGACCGTCTCAAGAACCGCCTGAACAAGCTCGGGAAGCTGCTGGCGCGGCCGACCGCCGTCGTGACGGGGTAGAGACGCGCATGCGCCGTCCGTCGCGCAAGACCGCGTCGCCGCCTCGATCGGCGATCGCCGAGTCTTCGCCGCCGCCCCGCGCCGAGTCGGGCGAGACCGGGCTGGCGCGCTACATCCTGCCGAGCTCCGGCACGATGATCGGCATCTGCACCACGCTGGTCGGGCTCGTGAAATTTCTCGAAAGCCAATCGGGACCGAGCCATGTCGACGAGTACGGCTCTCTGATCGCCGTCTGTTTCCTGTCGAGCGCCGTGCTGTCCTATCTCGCCATCCGGATGGCGAGCGCCCGTCCGCGCGTCAGCCGTCGCTGCGAGCGGGTCGCGGACGTGTTCTTCCTCGTCGGGCTCGTCAGCGTAGTCGGGATCGGAGTTCTGTTCGCGTTCGAGGCGGTGTGAGAGTCCGCCAGCGTAACCCGTTCACGACTGATCCGCGGCCGAGGGCGCCGGCTCATCGCGCTTGTCCTGCCCGCGACGGGAGCGGGCGACCTGAAAGGCGCCGCCCGCGCCGGCGTCACGCTCAAGCGTGACGACCCGCCCGCGCTCGACCGAGAGCGCCAAAGCGCCGGCCTTCAGTTTGAGCGCCAGATCGCCGAACAGCTCCCGGCGCCAGCCGTGCAGCGCCGGAACGTCCGCGGCGTCGTCGGCCGCGATCTGCTCGAGATCGTCGACATTGGCGATGATCTTGGCGGCCACCGCATTCCTCTCCGCGATCATGCGCAGCAGGACCTTCAGGAGCTCGACCGTCGCGGGATTGCCGCCGACGCCGCGGTCGCGGTCAAGTTCTGGCAGCTCCGAAGGATCGCGCGCCAGACCACGCGCTACGGCTTCGAGAATCTCCTGTCCGGCGCGGGAGCGTTCATAGCCCCGTGGGAACGCGCGCAAGCCGCCGAGGGCCTCGACGGTCTTCGGCGCGCGGCTTGCGACTTCGAGCAGTGCGTCGTCCTTGAGGACGCGGGAGCGAGGCACGTCGCGGGTCTGCGCCTCGCGCTCCCGCCATGCCGCGGCCTCGATCATCACGGCGAGATCCCGCGGCTTGCGCAGCCGCGAGCGAAAGCGCTTCCAGGCGTCGTCCGGGTGCGACTCGTAAGTCGCCGGCGACGTCAGCACCTCCATCTCCTCGACCAGCCAGCCGGCCCGCCCGCGGCGCTCCAGGTCGGCTGAAAGCTTGGCGTAGACGGTCCGGAGATGGGTCACGTCGGCGATCGCGTAGTCGATCTGCTCGTCGCTCAGCGGGCGGCGGCTCCAGTCGGTGAAGCGCGAGGACTTGTCGAGCGTGACGCCCGCCGTGCGCTGGACGAGCTGGTCGTAGGACACCGAGTCGCCGAAGCCGAGCACCATGGCCGCCACCTGAGTGTCGAAAACGGGATGGGGGACGCGGCCGGACAGATGGTGGAAGATCTCAATGTCCTGGCGGCCCGAATGGAAGACCTTCAGCACGCGCTCGTCGGTCATCAGCTCGAACAGCGGCGCCAGGTCGATTCTCTCGGCGAGCGCGTCGACGACGACAGGCCCGTCGTCGTCGGCGATTTGCACCACGCAGAGCTTCGGCCAGAAGGTCGTTTCGCGCAGGAATTCGGTGTCGACCGTCACATAGGCCGCGCGCGCGAAACGGGCGCAGGCTTTGGTCAGATCTTCGGTGGTCGTGATCATCATCGTCGGCGATATACAAGAACCGTTCGGCGGTGTCTTGCCTTTGCCGAGCCGGCCGAACGGCCGGCGCGCCTTGACAAGCCTCGGGGCGCATGCCGTCTTCCGCGCGCTCTCAGGCCGGCCGCCGGCCGCACGTCAGGACGCTCACGATGCACCGCTACCGCACCCACACCTGCGGCGACCTCCGTTCCGAGCATGTCGGGCAGGACGTTCGGCTTTCCGGCTGGGTGCACCGCGTCCGCGACCATGGCGGGCTGCTGTTCGTCGACCTGCGCGACCATTACGGCGTCACCCAGGTCGTCGCCGATCCGGATTCGCCTGCGTTTGCGGCGATCGAGAAGGCGCGTTCGGAGTGGGTGATCCGGATTGACGGCAAGGTGCGCACGCGCCCCGCCGGCACCGAGAACGCCGACCTTCCGACCGGCCAGGTCGAGCTGTTCGCGACCGCGGTCGAAACGCTCGGACCGTCGGCGGAGCTGCCGCTGCCGGTGTTCGGCGACCAGGACTACCCGGAAGAGACGCGGCTGAAATACCGCTTCCTCGATCTCCGCCGCGACCGCATCCATAAGAACGTCATGAAGCGCGGCGCGATCATCGACAGCCTGCGCCGGCGAATGCGCGATCAGGGCTTCTTCGAGTTCCAGACGCCGATCCTCACCGCGTCGAGCCCGGAAGGCGCGCGCGACTTCCTGGTGCCCTCACGCCTTCATCCGGGCAAGTTCTACGCGCTGCCGCAGGCGCCGCAGCAGTTCAAGCAGCTGATGATGATCGCGGGCTTCGACCGCTACTTCCAGATCGCGCCCTGCTTCCGCGACGAGGACCCGCGCGCCGACCGCAGCCCGGGCGAGTTTTACCAGCTCGACATCGAGATGAGCTTCGTCGAGCAGGAGGACGTGTTCCAGGCGGTCGAGCCCGTCATGCGCGGCGTGTTCGAGGAATTCGCGGACGGCCAGCCCGTCACGCAGTCCTTCCCGCGCATCGCCTACAAGGACGCGATGCTGAAATACGGCTCGGACAAGCCGGATCTCCGCAACCCGCTCGTCATCGCCGACGTCACGGCAGAGTTCTCCGACCCGACCGTCACCTTCAACGCCTTCAAGCGCGTGATCGAGGCGGGCGGCGTGGTGCGGGCGATCCCGGCGCCGGGCGCCGGCGCGCAGCCGCGCTCGTTCTTCGACAAGCTGAACGACTGGGCGCGGGGCGAGGGGGCGCCCGGCCTCGGCTACATCACCTTCGAGGAGGGCGGCTCGCTGCCGCAGACCTTCGGCGGCGACCATCTTTCGCCGCCTGCCACGAAGCTGCTCGAGGGCAAGGGACCGATCGCGAAATTCGTGCCCGTCGACGTTCAGCGGAAGATCGCGTCGAAGCTCGGCCTGAAGGCCGGCGACAGCGTGTTTTTCGCCTGCGACCTGCCCGACAAGGCCGCAGCGCTCGCCGGCAAGGCCCGCACGCAGGTGGGGACCCAGCTCGGCCTGTCCAGGACGACGGGCTTTGAGTTCTGCTGGATCGTCGACTTCCCGATGTTCGAGTTCAACGAGGACGAGAAGCGCGTCGACTTCTCGCACAATCCGTTCTCGATGCCGCAGGGCGGGCTCGAGGCGCTGGAGTCGCAGGATCCGCTGACGATCAACGCCTACCAGTACGACATCGTCTGCAACGGCGTGGAGCTGTCGTCCGGCGCGATCCGGAACCATCGGCCGGACATCATGCGCAAGGCGTTCGAGATCGCCGGCTACGGCGCGGACGTGCTGGAGGCGAAGTTCGGCGGCATGCTGCGCGCGCTGACCTACGGCGCCCCGCCGCATGGCGGCATCGCGCCAGGCGTCGACCGCATCGTCATGCTGCTGTGCGGCGAGGACAACCTGCGCGAGGTCGTGGCCTTCCCGATGAACCAGCGCGCCGAAGATCTGCTGATGGGCGCGCCCTCGGAGGTCAGCCCGAAACAGCTGCGGGAGTTGCACATCCGCTTGGCCGTTCCGCAGGCTCAGGCTCCCCGGTCCGAGTGACCGGAGGGCGCGCTCAGCGCTTATAGAGGATCGTCACGTCGACCGTCTGGGCGATGCCGGCCGGACCGAGCGGCAGCGATTGCAGGACGTCGATGAACCGTGTCTCCTGTGACTTCGGCAAGATCGTCACTGCGAGCGTTCGCGGGTCGCGCACGAAATCCGCAAGCGATTGCGCCGAGTCCGTCGCCGGCGGCCCGAACAGCCGGGCGACCATGTCCTGGGCGTCTCGCGCCGTCGACTCCCGGTAGAGCTCGACCGGCTGGCCGGCCTTCGCGGCGGCGCGGCGCATCAGCGTGTCGATAACGCCCTCATTGCGGAGGGTGAACGAGAACGGCTGCAGCAGCACCGCGCTCAGCTTTTCAATGAAGGACGCTCCCGTGCTCATGGCGAGCAGGGGATCCACCTCCGCGAGTTCGCCCTTCGCCGTGACATGGCCAAGGTCCTCGAAGTCGTAGTCGAAGGCGTCGACCGAAAGCGTCTTCGTGCTCGGATCGAGCGTGACCGCCATCTTCGCCGAACCGCGAAGACCGGCGAGCGCGACGGTCTGCAGCGCGTTCGCCGCCCACCCGCCGGGCGGCGGCGTCATGTTCAGTCCGTCGAGCCTGGCGGCGATCCGTTGGGGAACGACGTCCGCCGGAGCGTCGAAATCGAGGCGCCCCTGGTCGAGCTTGATCTTGGCTCCAGCCGCGGAGACGTCCGCCTGTCCGATCTCGACGCCGGCGAGCCTGGGCGCGATCCGCACCACATCCTCGGCGGTCGGCTCGAACGACAGCAGCGTCTCGTCGCGGCCGACTTTCTCGGCGTAGGTCACCAGACCGTTCGCGTCGAACTTCGTGGCGGCGGCGTGCGCCAATGCGGCGCGCCCGCCGTTCCCGTCGGCCAGCGTCAGCCCTCCGATGCTGAGACGGTCAAGACGGGCGTCCTGATAAGGCCCGGCCTCGACCGACGCGACCTGGGCGCGCAGCGTCCGTCGCTCCGGCCCGGCGGAGGCTTCGACGGTCGCCCCGCTGACGGCGACGCGTTCGAAAGCCAGAGCGCGGACGCCGTCGGCCAACACCAGCAGTCGTCGCCGGATGTCCGCAGGGGTCGGGGGCTCCGTCCGGCGGGTCAGCCGCGCCAGCTCGTCGAGCTCCGCGGTCGGATAGCTGAGCGGACGGATCCGGACGCCCGCGACCTCGAGCCGATCCGCCGTCACCTGGATACGTCCGGTCGGCTTGACGGCGAAGCGCGCCGCGACGCGCGAGGCGGTCACGCTCTCCGCCAGCGGCTCGCGTTCGCCAGCGCCGTCGCTTGCATAGAAGCGCCACAAGGTCGGCAGGTTGAGACCCTGATAGACGACCTCGCCGGTCGTGAGGTCGATCCCGTCGTCGGTCTCCGGATTGGAGTCGGAGAGCTGCGGCGCGGTCAGCGTGACCGACTCTGCCGTGGCGCGATCGACGACTCCCTTCTCGATGCGGCCGACCGTGACATTGTGGATGGCGCGGCGGATCCCGGAGCCCTCGTCGCGGATTTCGATCGAGGGCGCCTTCACCCCCGCTAGGGAGATTTGCGCGATGACCTCCGACTGGCTGCGCGCCATACGGCCGACGCCCGGAGTGGTCACCAGCCCGCGCGCAGGCCCGGAATATTGCGCGACGTCGATCGTCGGGATGACGATCGTCTCGCCGCCGCTTGCGATCCGAACGCTCTCGAACAGCACGCGGTTCGCGGTCAGGTCGTCTCGATCCTTGTCGGGATTGACGACGGCGATCGACCCGATGGTCACAGTGCTCAGGGCGCCTGGCGCCTGGATCGAGACGTCGGCCACCGTAACGGTCCATGTCCGCAGATTGACCGATACGGGTCCGCGGTTGACGACGGAGGTGCTCTGCTTGCGAATCTGCTTGAGAGCCTTGTCGACTTCTCTCTCGGCGATCTTCTGCGCGAGGAAGGGCGTCGCGAGGGCGGCGGCCGCTCCGAGCATGACAATCACGGCGGCCGCTATGAGGAAGATCCGCGATTTCATGAAACCCTTTCCGTGCCGTGCTTGCTGATACGAGGAGCCGAATGAATTGGTTCCCCGACGCGGCGCGCTCCTGTCACGGGCCGGCATGGGCCCGCCTGCGGTCGCATCCGCGCCTGACCCTTGACGCGCGATAGGCGGTCGCGTCATGCCGGGCGCAGAGTAGGGTCCGCGGCTAACGTGAGACCGCCGTCTTGGGGGAGAACGCGATGGCCAGCGGAATGTCTGACGAGCTTCGCACAGGCGCTCTGGTCTATCACCGCGGCTCATCAGCCACCGGCGCGCGACCGGGCAAGCTCGAGATCCAGGCGACGAAGCCGCTCGGCAACCAGCGCGACCTTGCGCTCGCTTATTCGCCGGGGGTCGCCGCCGCCTGCGACGCGATCGCCGAGGATCCCGACCTCGCGGCCGAACTCACCATCCGCCAGAACCTCGTCGCGGTGCTGACCAACGGCACGGCCGTGCTCGGGCTCGGGAACATCGGCCCCCTCGCCGGAAAGCCGGTGATGGAGGGCAAGGCGGTCCTGTTCAAGAAGTTCGCCGGCATCGACGTCTTCGACATCGAGGTCGCTGAGACCGACGCCAAGCGGCTGATCGAGGTCGTGTGCGCGCTGGAGCCGACCTTCGGCGGCATCAATCTCGAGGACATCAAGGCGCCGGAGTGCTTCGAGGTCGAAGAGGCCTGCCGCGCGCGGATGGGCATTCCCGTCTTCCACGATGACCAGCACGGCACCGCCATCATCGTCGCGGCGGCGATCACCAACGGGCTCGAACTCGCAGGCAAGGCGCTGTCGGCGGTCAAAATCGTCACCTCGGGCGCCGGCGCGGCTGCCATCGCCTGCCTGAACCTTCTGGTGACGCTCGGCGCGAAGCGCGAGAACATCTGGGTCACGGACATCGAGGGCGTCGCCTATGAAGGCCGCGAAGCCCTCATGGACCGCTGGAAGAGCGTCTACGCTCAGAAGACCGACGCCCGCACCCTCGGCGAGGTGATCGACGGCGCGGACGTGTTTCTCGGCCTCTCCGCGGGCGGCGTGCTGAAGCCCGATATGGTCGCGAGGATGGCCGCGAAGCCGATGATCCTGGCGCTCGCCAATCCGACGCCGGAGATCATGCCGGACGAGGCGAGGGCGGCGAGCCCCGGCGCGATGATCTGCACCGGCCGTTCGGATTTTCCGAACCAGGTCAACAACGTGCTGTGCTTTCCTTATATCTTCCGCGGAGCGCTCGACGTCGCCGCGAGCGAGATCAACGAGCACATGAAGGCGGCGGCGGTGCGCGCGATCGCGGCGCTTGCCCGCGAACCGTCGTCGGACGTCGTCTCCAAAGCCTATGGCGGCGAGACGCGCCTGTTCGGACCGGACTCCCTGATCCCAAGCCCCTTTGATCCCCGGCTTATCCTCCGGATCGCGCCGGCGGTGGCGCGCGCCGCGATGGAGACGGGCGTCGCCAAGCGGCCGATCGCCGACTTCCGCGCCTATGAGGAGCAGCTCAACCGCTTCGTGTTCCGCTCCGGATTCGTGATGAAGCCGGTGTTCAGCGCCGCCCGCAACGAGCCGAAGCGCGTGATCTACGCCGACGGCGAAGACGAGAGGGCGTTGCGCGCCGCGCAGGTCGCGATCGAAGAAGGCATCGCGACCCCGATCCTGATCGGCAGGCCGCATGTGATGGAGGTCCGAGCCAAGCGTTACGGCCTGACGTTCAAGCCGGGAGTCGACGTCGAGATCGTCAATCCGGAGGACGATAAGCGCTACCGCGATTACGTCGCGCTCTACCTCGACCGCGCTGGTCGCCGGGGCGTGACGCCGGACCGGGCTCGCACGGTGGTGCGCACCAACTCGACGGTCATCGCGGCGCTCGCCGTCCAGCGCGGCGACGCGGACGCGATGATCTGCGGGCTCGAGGGGCGGTTTCACAATCATCTGCGCTACATCGACCAGGTGATCGGACTCGCGCCGGAAGCGCCGGACTATTCGACCCTGTCGCTGCTGATCACGGGCCGAGGCGCGTACTTCCTCACCGACACGTATGTGACGCCGGATCCGGACGCCCAGAGCGTCGCCGATTGCGCGATGCTCGGCGCGCGCAGCGTCGAGCGCTTCGGATTGACGCCGAAGGTCGCGCTTCTCTCGCATTCCAACTTCGGCTCCGACGACACGGCGTCCGCCCGAAAGATGCGCGAAGCGCTGGCGATCCTTCGCACCGTCGCCCCGCACCTCGAAGTCGACGGCGAGATGATGGGCGACGTTGCCCTGACGCCCTCCTTGCGCGAGCGCCTGCTGCCGTCGTCCAGGCTCACGGAGGAGGCCAATCTGCTGGTGTTCCCGAATCTCGACGCCGCGAACATCGCGACGCAGCTCATCAGGACGCTGGCGGACGCTTTGCCGGTCGGTCCGATCCTCGTCGGCGCGGCCAAGCCGGCGCACATCCTGACCCCATCGGTGACGGCGCGCGGAGTGGTGAACATGACCGCGGTCGCCGTCGTCGAGTCCCAGGTCGGATCGGTGTCGCCGCCGACCTGACCGCACTTAGGCTGGCATTAACGAGGCTCGTCCAAGGTAGCTCGTCGTTCGACGCATGCGCATCCGCCACGCGGTTTCGACGACGCGGCGGCTTGTGCCGCCCCGACGGACGGGCGATGTGACGCGAATCGGCGGATTCATTCGGACAAGGCCGCTTCTTGCCGCGCTGGCGTTCGCCGCCGCGCCGGCCGTCGCGCTCAACGTGCTTCTGGCGCTGAGCGCCGTTCAGACTGCGCGCAGCGAGGCGAAAGCCGTCGGCGGCGAAATCATGGCCCTTCTCGAGCCGCGGCTCGACGAAGCGATGTCCGCCCTCGGCAAGCTTGCCAAAGACCAGGTCTGGACCTGCGCCGAATCAGACAGGCGCGCTTTGCAGGGAGCGGTTCACGCCCTGCCGGCGGTGGTCGAAGCGGCGGTGGTCGATCCCGCCGGCGTCGGCCAATGCTCTGGTTTCGACGCGCCGCGCGCCGTCGCCATGCTTTCGCCGGCTCACGGAACGAGCGATTCCGACGTCGTCCTGTCCGCGGGCGAGATCGGCGACCCGGCGTCCCCTGATCGGGTGCTGGTGCTGCAGCTTCGCGGTTCGGGCAAGGATTTGCGGCTCCTCGTCAGCGGCCAACGGCTGTTTCCGCAGATCCTCAACGGCGGACGGGACTCCGCCTTCGTCGCGCGGCTCGCGACCGTCGACGACACGCTCCTCGCGCAGCGTCCCGTAGGCGTCGAGGCGGCGGAGCGAGACAGCGCGTTCGGTCCGAACGTCGCGGTCACGACTTTATCGGCGGGGTATCCGTTGAAGGTGGTCGTGGAGTCGCCGGACGGCGCGCTCACGAACGCGACCAAGCGCATGTTCCTGTATGCGAATCTCGGCGCAGCCGCATGCGTGCTGGGCGCGCTCGCGATCGGGATCGTGGCGACGCGGCTGTCGAACCATCCGGTGCGGCGGATGGCGAGCGGAATCCGGCGCGGTGAGTTCGTGCCCTACTACCAGCCGGTGATCGACATCTCGACGGGCCGTCTCGTCGGGTGCGAGGCGCTCGTCAGGTGGCGGCGTGACGATGGCGAAGTGGTGCCGCCGGGCCGCTTCATCGCGCTGGCGGAGGCGAGCGGCGAGATCTTCCCCATGACGCTGTCGCTCATGCAGACGGCGCGCGACGAACTGGCGGAAGCCTATCGACTGAGGCCCGGCCTCAAGCTCGGCTTCAACCTGTTCGCCGGGCATTTCGACGACGACGCGATCGTCGAAGACATCCGTAGGATATTCCAGGGCTCGTCCATCCGCATGAACCAGCTGATGGTCGAAGTCACCGAACGCTATCCGTTGCCGGACATGCGACGCGCGCGGCTGGTGATCGCCCGGCTGCAGGCGCTGGGCGTCAAGGTCGCCCTGGACGACGTCGGCGCGGGCCATGGCGGACTGTCCTATCTGCTGCGGCTCGGGGTCGACGTGATGAAGATCGACAAGATGTTCGTCGATTCGATCGGCGCCGGTCGCCACTCGGTTGCGATCGTCGACAGCCTCGTGAAACTTGCGGCCGATCTCAATCTGGAGCTGATCGCCGAGGGGGTCGAGACCTTCGAGCAGGTGCAGTATCTGCGCGGCAAGGGCGTGCGCATGGCGCAAGGCTACGTCTTCGCGCCCCCGTTGCCGGCGTCCTCCTTCCTGACGCTCGTGGAGGCGATGTCGCCCGTCCCGCGCCAGGAGATGCGGTCGGGCGCGAACTATGTCGGCCCGCTCCGGCAAGGCGCCGCATGACGCGCCGCGGCCGCGCCGTGACCGAAATGCCGCAATGTTAGCAACTGCTTCGTCACGTCTGAAGGAGCGGGGTGGTCGCAGCGCGCGGGGAGCCTAGAATGACGCTATTGGTAATTGGAGCTCGGACGCCCATGAAGAAAATCAGCTCACTCGTCGCAATTTCCGCGCTCGCGCTGGGTCTCGCGGCCTGCGGAGAGACCCGCAACGAACGCACGCTGAGCGGCGCGCTCATCGGCACGGGCGTCGGCGCCGCCGCCGGCGGCCTTATCGCGGGCAACGCGACCGGCGCGCTTGTCGGCGGCGCTGTCGGCGCCGGCACCGGCGCGGTCATCGGAAACCAGTCGCGTCCTGCGGGCCGGCGTTGCTACGCCACCAACCGCTACGGCGAGCGCTATCGCGTCCCCTGCCGCTACTGAGCGGCGGAGCGACTGAAACTGACTGGGCGGATTTGAGACATTGGCGGGCGCTCCTGAGAGCGCCCGCTTTTTCGTGGCCGCGCGACCGTTATTGACCGCGTCGCGCCGAGCCCGCGAAGCGGCGGGCCTCATCGGCCGCACGGAACAGCGCCTTCGCCTTGTTCACGCACTCGGCCTGCTCGGACGCCGGCACGCTGTCGGCGACGATTCCGGCGCCGGCCTGCACGTGGATTCGCCCGTCCTTCACCACGGCGGTGCGCAGCACGATGCAGGTGTCCATCTCGCCGCTCGCGCCGAAATAGCCGACGCATCCGGCGTAGACGCCCCGCTTGTCCTTTTCCAGTTCGTCGATGATCTCCATCGCCCGCACCTTGGGCGCGCCGGAGACGGTGCCGGCCGGAAACCCCGCCACAAGCGCGTCGAGCGCGTCATGCGGCTGGGCGAGCCGGCCCTCGACGTTCGACACGATGTGCATGACCTGGCTGTAGTACTCGAGGAAGAACTGGTCGGTGACGGTCACCGTGCCGATCTCCGAAACGCGGCCGACGTCGTTGCGGCCGAGGTCGAGCAGCATCAGATGCTCCGCGCGCTCCTTGGGATCGGCGAGCAGCTCCTCGGCGAGCGCCCGGTCCTCGCCGGGGGTCGCGCCGCGCGGCCGGGTGCCCGCGATCGGCCGGATGGTGACGACGCCGTCGCGCATCCGCACGAGGATCTCGGGGCTTGATCCGACGATCTGAAAGCCGCCGAAATCGAGATGGACGAGGAAGGGCGCCGGGTTGGTCCGCCTGAGGGCGCGGTACAGCGCGAAGGCCGGCAGGTCGAACGGCGCCTCGAAGCGCTGCGACAGCACCACCTGAAAGATGTCGCCCGCGGCGATGTATTCCTTAGCCCGGGCGACCATCGCCTCGTATTCGGCCGGCGTGGTGTTCGATGTCAGGGCGTAGCCGTCCGGCGAGGCGAGGACCGCCGCCGGCTCCTTCGGCACGGGGCGGTCGAGCCCGTCGACGACTTCGGTGAGCCGATCGACGGCGCGCGCATGCGCCGCCTCGGCGCCGACGCCGGGCTCGGGGCGGACGGGCGTGATCAGCGTGATCTCGTCCTTTACGCCATCGAACACGACCATCACCGTCGGCCGCATCATCACCGCGTCGGGAACGCCCAGCCGGTCGGGATTGGGCGCCGGAAGCTCCTCCATCTCGCGGACCATGTCGTAGCCGAGATAGCCGAACACGCCCGCCGACATCGGCGGCAGGCCGTCCGGCACGTCGATGCGCGATTCTGCGAGCAGGGTTCTCAGAGCGTCGAGCGGATTCCCCGGACAGGGCGCGAAGCGGCCGGCGCCGGAGAGCGCGTCTCGATCGATCTCGGCCCGTCCGTCCTGGGACCGCCACAGCACGTCCGGCTTGAGGCCGATCATGGAGTAGCGGCCGCGTGTCGCGCCGCCTTCGACCGACTCGAGCAGGAAGGTGTTGGCCCGCCCTTCGGCGAGCTTGAGATAGGCGGAGACGGGAGTCTCCAGGTCGCCGACGAGCGTCGTCGTGACGACCTGGGCGACGCCCGCGCCGTAACGCTTCGCGAAGTCCTCGAAGGAGGGGGCGATCAACATGATGCGTTCCGCGGCGACGTCCGCCGATGTCAGCTGGAGCCGCCGCCGGTGACCTTGGCGATGGCGGTCGGATCGAATTCGGTTCCGAGGTCGTCGCGAAGCTTGCGGACATAGGCCGAGACGATGTCCGCGCCGAGCCCCTGCGCGATCTTCTCCGACTGGCCCATGTCGCCCGGCGTGTTGGGGTCGTAGGGCCGGACGTTTTCTGCGACGACGCGGAACACCAGCCGCGCGCCCTGCTCGTCGGCGGGCGTGGTTCCGAAGCCTTCGACCGGCGCCTGGAACACCGCATTCGCTTGCGCCGCCGTGATCGACGGCGCGCCGCCCATGCGGGTCGTCTCCGCCTGTTCGACCGCGAGCTTCTGCGCGGCGGCGACCTGCTCCAGCGTCTTGCCGGCCTTCAGCTCGGCCATGACGGCGTCGGCGCGAGCGTCGAGCCGCTTGCGCGCTTCCTCTTCGCGCCAGCGCTGCTCCACCACGGCGCGAACCTCGTCGAACGGCCGCTCGCGCGGCGGCGTCACGCCGCGCACGTCGTACCAGACATAGGCGTCGCCCGCGTTGATCGCCTCGGTGTCGCCGCCCAGCGTGGCGCGGAACGCCTCCGGCAGAAGCCGGTCGGCCTGCGGAAGGTCGGCCACGGGCTCTCCATTCGGGTCCTTGCCGGCTTCGTCGATCGCCTCGACGATGCGCAGCGGCGCGTTCTGGGCCTTGGCGATCTCCTCGAGCGTCGCGCCGCCAAGGCGCTGCTCATCGATCTTGTCATGGAGCGCGAGCACGTCCTTGCGCGCGGACTCCTCGGCGAGCACCGCCCGGATCTCGCCCTTGACCGCCTCGAAGCTCTTGACCCTCTGCTGCTGCACGCCGGTGACGCGCAGGATCACGGGGGCGTAGGCGCCCTGGATCGCGTCGCTGACCTCGCCTTGCTTCAGCGCGAAGGCGGCGTCGGCGATCTTCGCGTCGAACATCTGCGCCTTGGTGAGGTCGCCGAGCTGGACGTCTTCGGGCTTCAGCTTCCGCTGAATCATGATCTGCTCGAACAGCGCGCCGCCGCTCTTGATCTGGTCGGACGCGGCCTTGGCCTCCTCGAAGCTCGGGAAACTGATCTGTTCGATCGAGCGCTTCTCCGTCTCGGCGTATTTCGGGCTGTTCGCGTCGTAATAGGCGCGAAGCTCCTGGTCGGAGATGGTCTTGGTTGCGGCGAGCGTCTTCGGATCGAGGGAGAGGATCGCGATCTTGCGGTATTCCGGGGCGTTGAAGCTGCCTTTGCGATCCTCGTAGAACGCGCGGAGCGCCTCGTCCGTGGGGGCGGGCGCTGCGGCGGGCGCCTCCGGCTTCAGGTCGATATAGGCGATCGAGCGGCTGTCGGAATTGTAGGCGTGCAGCGCCTTCAGCATCGCGTCCGGCGTGTCGACGTTCGCCGACAGCGCGTCGGTGAGCTGACGCCGCGCCGAGAACGCCCGCTGCAGGCGGATGTACTCGTTCTCGTTCAGATTGTTCTGGCGCAGGATCTCGTTGAAGGTCACGCGGTCGAAGGAGCCGGTCGGGCCGCGGAAAATCTCGTCGTTCTGAATCTCGCGCGCGACCTCTTCGTCCGAGAGCGAAAGCCTGAGCTTGGCGACGGACGCGTCGATCGCGGCCTCGTTGACCATGTTGCCCAGCACGCGCTCGCCGATCCCGGCCATGCGGGCCTGTTCCGGCGTGATCACCCGCTTCGCCTGCTCGCTGATTCGGCGGAGCTCGTTGGTGTAGGCGTTGCGGAACTCCTCGACCGTGATCTTGCGGTCGCCGACGACGGCGGCGTTCTCGCCGGTCGCGCGGATGCGGAAGATGTCCTCGATGCCCCAGACCGCGAAGCTGGCGACGAGCACGACCAGGAAGCCTTTGGCGATCCAGCCGGCGGCGCCGCTGCGGAGAGCTTGAAGCATCGGAAACTCGCGTCCTTCATGTCGGGCGGCGCGACCGGGTCGTCGCGCGCCATGCGGAGAGGCGCGACCATAGCGAGCCGCGTCCGACCGTCGCAAATCGCAAGAGCGGGAGGAATTTGCAAGCGCCGCGGCATCTGATAGGTCGCGGACATGCACGCCGTCGAGGCGCAACGACAACAAAAGGGAGGCTCGAAGCCGATGTCGGACGCCGGTCGCAAGCCGCTGGTCGCGGGCAACTGGAAGATGAACGGCCTCGGCGCCTCGGCGCCGGAGTTCGTGCGGATCGTCGGCGCCTATCAGGGCGGCCTCAAGGACAAGGTCGACCTGATGGTGTTTCCGCCAGCGACGCTGCTCACGAGTTTCGCGAGCGCGACGCGCGGCGCAGGCGTCATGGTCGGCGCCCAGGACTGCCACGCCGAGGCGTCCGGCGCGCACACCGGCGACATATCGGCCGAGATGATCACCGACGCCGGCGGCAAGGCGGTGATCGTCGGCCATTCCGAGCGCCGGGCCGACCATGGCGAGACCGACGCGCAGGTCCGCGCCAAGGCCGAAGCGGCCAAGCGCGCCGGCCTCATCGCCGTCGTCTGCGTCGGCGAGACGGAAGCCCAGCGCACGCAGGGGAGGGCGACCGAGGTCGTGGCAGCCCAGCTCGCCGGCTCGCTGCCGGACGGCGCGACGGGGAAGACGCTGGTCGTCGCCTATGAGCCGGTCTGGGCGATCGGGACGGGCCTTACGCCCACCACCGACGACGTCGCTGAGATGCACGGCTTCATCCGCCAGTCCCTCGCTGAGCGCTTCGGCGCCGAGGCCGACGTGATTCGCGTGCTCTATGGCGGTTCGGTGAAGCCCGGCAACGCCGCCGAACTTCTCGCCGTGAACGACGTCGACGGCGCGCTGGTCGGCGGGGCCAGCCTCAAGGCCGACGATTTTCTGGCGATCGCCCGCGCCGCGGTCCGCTGACCGCTTCCTCGACCGATGAGGTGGCGGCGGCGGACGACGTGGTGTAAACAGCGCGACCGTGCTCCATATGCCGCGTTCCTCCATTTTCATAAAGCGCCATGCAGACCGTTCTCATCGTCATCCATCTCATGATCGTCCTCGCGCTGGTGGTGGTCGTGCTGCTGCAGCGTTCCGAGGGCGGCGCGCTCGGCATCGGCGGCGGCGGCGGCTTCATGGCCGGCCGCAGCAAGGCCAATCCGCTGACGCGGCTGACCTCCTACCTCGCGGCCGGGTTCTTCGCGACGAGCATCGCGCTGACCATTCTCGCGGGCTATGGCGGCGGCTCGGTGTTCGATCGTCTGCAGCCGACCAGCGCCGTGACGCAGCCGGCCGCGGCGCCCGGCGGGCCGCAGGCGCCGCTGGGCTCTGGGCAGGGCGGCATCTTGCCGATGCTCCGCCCGGCCGGCGCGCCGCAACCGCAGACCCCCGGCGGCGCGGCCGGCGCGCCTCCGCAGCCCGGCGCCCAGAGCGCGGAGCCGCCGGCCCCCGCAGTTCCGGGCGCGGAGCCCGCCCCGACGGGCGCGCAGCCGCCGTCTCCGGACGCCGGCGCGCCCGCTGCGGGCGACGCCAACTCGCCCCCCGCTGACGCTGCTCCGGCGGCGCCGCAGGGCGCCGCTCCGGTGACGCCTCAGTCGTCTGATCCGGCGGAATCAAAGTCCGTGGAGCAGCCGCTTCAGGCGCCCGCTCAGGAAACCGCGCCCAAGGAGCTCGAGAAGCCCGGCGGCGGCGGCGGCGCGGCGTCGCCTGAACCCGGCAAGTAGCCGCGACGTCAGCGCGGCTTCGGGCGCGCCGTCCGGTCGCGCCCGTGAATGTTGAGCGGTTTTGGTCGGTCGGCCAGGCGCGCTTTGTCTGAGCGGCGGATCCTGCGCGCCCTGCCGTCCCTGCGACCTGCACCCGCGCTGGCGCGGCCTGCTGCCCCCATGCGGGTCTGAGGCCCTGCGGATCTGGGACGGCTCCGACGCCCTCCCGCCTGCGCCTGCCGCCGGCGTTCCCCTTGGGCGCGGCGAGTTCTCGGACGTCCGTCATTCCGGTGCGAGCGGCGTTCCGGAGGCTGGGCGACCGGCGCCGGCGGCCCCTTCAGCATCGCATCGACTTCACCGCCGGAGCGCCGAGCCGTCTGACCGACGGTCTCGGCAGACATAGAAAAAGGGCCCGGAATACTCCGGGCCCTTTGGCTCATTTCGGCTTGCGGCCGGTCGACGCTTCCGCGCGCTCACCCGCCTTGGGCGCGGCGGCTCCACCAGCCTGTGCGGCGCGGGCCGGCCGCCGCCTCGGGCAGCGGTTCCGCCGCGGGCTGCCGGGGCTGCTCCCCGGCCTCGAGCTTCGCGATCGGCTCCGGCTCCGCGGGCGCCCGCTCCTCGTCGGCCTCGCTCTCGACCTCAGCGTCCTGTTCGGCCTCCGGCGCGCCATCGTCCGTTTTCGCCTCGGGCTGGGCGAGGCGCTCGGGCTCCTCCAGCGCGGCGACGGCCTCCGTCGGCTCGACCGGACGGTCCTCCTCGATCGCCTCGACGACAGCGGCGACCGCTTCGGCGGCCGTCTGCTTCACGATTTCGGCTGCTGGCCCGGCGTCGTCCTCATTCTGGGCATCGGACGAAGCGAGTTCGTCTGACGCTTCGCCCTCGGGACCTCCGCGTCGGTTGCGGCGTCCGCCGCGACGGCCGCGGCGGCGGCGCTTCGCGCCATCCTCGTCGGACTCGTCGTCGCCGCTGTCGGTCGCGACCGGCTCGCCTTCCGCTGCGACCGTCGGCTCCGGCCCCTCGACCGGCTCATGCGGGCCGTCGGTCAGGGTCTCGTCATTCTCGTCGTCCGTCTCGCCGCCGTCCGTCGCAGCCGACTCGTCGCGGTCGCCGTTTCGTCCGCCGCGCCGCCGGCGCCGCCTCCGCCGCCGCCGGCCTCCGCCCTCCAGCCCGTCTTCGTCCGAAGAGGCCGGGGACGACGGCCGCTCGCGCGGCTCCTCGACGTCGACGACCTCCGCCGCGGCGGCGACGACCTCCACCTCCTCGACCTCGTCGAACTCCTCGACCTCGCCGGGATCAATGCTGTCGACGCGAACCTGCGTGACGGGCGCGCGCGCCTGCCCGACCGCGGGCTCGGTGCGCTCGATCGCGCAATGCTGCCCCGCCGGCAGATGCCCGTCCGCCTGAACGATGATCGTGACGCCGAAGCGGCCCTCGATCTCCCGGATGTGCTCGCGCTTCTGGTTCAGCACGTAGAGCGCGACTTCGGCCCGCGTCTTGACCAGGACGTTGCGCGAGGCGTCCTTGCGCAGATGATCCTCGACCATCCGCAGGACATGCAGCGCGACGGAGGGGACCGCGCGGACGGTGCCGACGCCGCTGCAGACCGGGCAGATCTCGCTCGAGCTTTCCAGCACGCCGGTGCGGATGCGCTGGCGCGACATCTCCATCAGGCCGAAGTGCGAGATCCGACCGAGCTGAATGCGCGCGCGGTCGTTCTTCAGGCAATCCTTGAGCTTCTTCTCGACCGCCCGGTTGTTCCGGCTCTCCTCCATGTCGATGAAGTCGATGACGATCAGGCCCGCGAGATCGCGCAGGCGAAGCTGGCGCGAGGCCTCCTCGGCGGCCTCGAGATTGGTCCGGAGCGCCGTGTCCTCGATGTTGTGCTCACGGGTCGACCGACCCGAATTGACGTCGATCGCGACCAGAGCCTCGGTCTGGTTGATGACGATGTAGCCGCCGGACTTCATCGTCACGACGTTCGAGAACATCGCGTCGAGCTGCGTCTCGACGCCCATCTTCGAAAACAGCGGCTGGCTGTCGCGGTAGGGCTGGACGATCTTCGCATGGCTCGGAATGAGCATGCGCATGAAGTCCTTGGCTTCGCGGTAGCCGTCCTCGCCCGAGACGAGGACCTCGTCGATGTCCTTGTTGTAAAGGTCGCGGATCGACCGCTTGATCAGCGATCCCTCCTCATAGACCAGTGTCGGCGCCGTCGACTTCAGCGTGACGTCGCGCACCGTCTCCCACAGGCGCATGAGATATTCGAAGTCGCGCTTGATCTCGGGCTTGGTGCGGCTCGCTCCGGCGGTCCTGAGGATAACCCCCATGCCTTCCGGCACTTCGAGGTCGGAAGCGACTTCCTTCAGGCGCTTGCGGTCGAGCGCGCTGGTGATCTTCCGGGAGATGCCGCCGCCGCGGGCTGTGTTCGGCATCAGCACCGAATAGCGTCCCGCGAGCGACAGATAGGTCGTGAGAGCCGCGCCCTTCGTGCCGCGCTCCTCCTTGACCACCTGCACCAGCAGGATCTGCCGGCGCTTGATCACCTCCTGAATCTTGTAGGAGCGGATGTTGCGGCGATGGCTGCGCTCGGGCAGCTCCTCCAGCGCGTCGCCCGCGCCGATCGACTCGACCGGGTGATCCTCGTCGGCGTGATCGTCGTCGTCGCTCTTGGACGCCTGCTCGTCGACATGCGCCGCCACGGCGGCTTCCGCCTCTTCCGCGTCGGCGCCGGCGAGATCGGCGGCCGGCTCGGCGGACTCCTCCGAGACCGTTTCGGAAACCGCGTCGCCGTCGGCCGGCGACGCCTTGGGGCGCGCACGGCCGCGCCGACGCCGGGCGACGGCCGCCGGCTTCTCCTCGGCGGTCTCCTCGTCGCGGATCGCCTTCTCTTCCTCGGCGATCAGCGCCTGACGATCCGCGACCGGGATCTGGTAGTAGTCGGGGTGGATTTCGCTGAAGGCGAGGAAACCGTGGCGGTTGCCGCCATATTCGACGAACGCCGCCTGAAGCGACGGTTCGACCCGCGTCACCTTGGCGAGATAGATGTTCCCGCGAAGCTGCTTGCGGCTGGCGCTCTCGAAGTCGAATTCCTCGACTTTCGAGCCGCGGACGACGACCACCCTGGTCTCCTCGGAGTGGGTGGCGTCGATGAGCATTTTGTTGGCCATTTACGGAACTCGTGTCGGCGGCCGAGCGGGCCGCCTCCCGCCGTGAACGGCGGAGAGGACGGGGCGCTCAAGGCGCGGGATCGGCGCTCGGCGGCGGTTGGACGGGAAGTGCCTGCGCGACGCGACCCTGCCGCTGGAACAGCGGCGCGCGTCGTCGGCTGACGCCGGCGGAGCCGGCGGAACAAGGCCCGGTGCGAAGCGAAAGCGGCGTCAGTCGCCGTGCGCATGCTCCGGTAAACCTCGCAATGTCTGGACGCCCGGAACGTGACCGGCGGCGTCGGAAGATGGATACGGCCCGGACCATGTTTCCGGACGCCCAGCGTCGCCGAAGCTTCTCCGAGGACCCCGAACGGGTCGCGACGGATCGCAAGGGGCTTCGCGGCCGCGGGCCGGTCCGACGTCGTTCCGGCTGCGCCGCAGGCCTCGCCCTGAAACGAATGTGTCGGGCTGGCGCGCTACGCTCGGAACGGCGCTTCGAGAGCCGCGGAGACGGATGAGTCGCAAAAGGGACTCGATTCCGCATCGACGTGAGCAGGGGTTTTGTACCGGACGAGACGGCGCCTTGACAAGCGCCATGCCCAATGTCGGTCCAGAACCGCCTCACCGCTCCCTTTTGCGGCGACTGACGCCTTTCGGACACGTCCCGCTACGGGATTGGAGCTCTGGTTTATCGGGAGTTAACCAGACCGCCGTAACACGCTAGATGAGACGCGGAAGTCCGCGCCGTTCGGGGAGGGACGCACGGTCCTGACATGATTCGTCCGTCGCTCATCGCAGCCCTCCTGCTGACGGCCGCTCTGCTCGCGCCGGCGCCGCCTGCGCGCGCCGAATCCGGCGCCGCCGGGCGGCCGGTCGCCACCGACGCGCGGCTGGTGGGAGACGACGCCCGCACGCGGCTCATCATCGATCTGAGCGCCTCCGCCGACATCAAGGCCTTCACTCTGGCCGACCCCTATCGCGTGGTCATCGACCTTCCGGAGATCAGCTTCCAGCTTCCGGAGGCCGCCGGGCGCGAGGGCAGGGGGCTCGTCAGCGCCTACCGCTTCGGGGTCCTGGCGCCGGGACGATCGAGAATCGTGGTGGACGTGAAGCGGCCGGTGGCGATCGACAAGGCGTTCGTGCTCGACGCGGTGGAGGGCCAGCCGGCGCGCCTCGTGCTCGACCTCACCCCCAGCGATCGGAAGACCTTCCTGCAGTCGCGCGCCGCGCGCGAAGGAGACCCGACCGGCGCGATCGCCTCGACGGCGCCTCCCAAGACGAACGACCTGCCGGTCGTCGTCATCGATCCCGGTCATGGCGGCGTGGATCCCGGCGCTTCCGGACCGCAGGGGGCGAGCGAGAAGGAGATCGTCTTCGAGTTCGCCAAGCGACTGAAAGAGAAGATCGAAGCCGGGGGCGAGCGACGCGTCGTGCTCACGCGCGACGACGACACCTTCGTGTCGCTTCCCGGGCGCGTGAAGATCGCCCGCGACAACGCAGCCGCCCTGATGATCTCCATTCACGCCGACACGCTCCAGGACCCGTTCGGCGTCCGCGGCGCGACGGTCTACACACTGTCCGGGAAGGCCTCCGACAAGGAGGCGGCGAAGCTCGCCGACAAGGAGAACCGCGCCGACCTGATCGCGGGGCTCGATCTGTCCGACGAACCGGAGGAGGTCGCGGGCATCCTCTTCGAGCTCGCCCGCCGGGAGACGAGCGCCTTCACCGCGCAGTTCGCCAAGGGGCTGGTGCGCGAACTGAAGAAGGCGGCGAAGCTCAACAAGAATCCTCTGCGCTCCGCCGGTTTCCGCGTGCTGAAAGCGCCTGACGTGCCGTCGGTGCTGCTTGAACTCGGCTACCTGTCGAGCAAGGAGGACGCGAAACTCATGATGTCCGAGGCGTGGCGGGAGCAGGCGACCCAGGCGGTCGCCGAGGCGGTCGATCGCTACTTCGCGACCCGTATCGCGCAGGGCACACCGGGACGCTGAAACACGGCGGAGCTTGAGTCTCGCCGCATATTCTCCACAAAGCGGACCGATCCCGTGCCATAGCAAGAGCGCGGGTACGCTTCCAGGCGGTCGCGTCGGGGGCGTTTATGAGCCGGGCGCACGCTCGCCTCTCAATTCATTCGCGAGGTCCGCGTGCGGCTGCTGGTTCGATTCATCGGCTTCCTGTTCGCGACCGGAGCGATCCTCGCGATCGTGGCCGCGGCGGGCGTCGGCTTCTTCGTCTATAAGTATTCGCGCGAACTGCCGGATTACGAGCAGCTCTCGAATTACGAGCCGCCGATCATGACGCGGCTGCACGCCAACGACGGGCGTCTGATCGCGGAATACGCCAAGGAGCGCCGGCTGTTTCTGCCCATCCAGGCGGTCCCGAAGCGTACAATCAACGCGTTCCTGTCAGCGGAAGACAAGAGTTTCTACGAACATGGCGGCCTGGACTTCGCCGGCATCGCCCGAGCCGCGCTGTCGAACTTCCAGAACGCCGGCCGGCGGCCGCAGGGCGCCTCGACGATCACGCAGCAGGTCGCCAAGAACTTCCTGCTGACGAACAAGCAGGACTACGAGCGCAAGTTCAAGGAAGCGCTGCTCTCGCTCCGGATCGAGCAGACCTACTCCAAGGACCGCATCCTCGAGCTCTATCTCAACGAGATCTATTTCGGCCTCGGCGCCTATGGGGTGGCCGCGGCCGCGCTCGTCTATTTCGACAAGTCGGTCAACGAGCTCGACCTCGCCGAATGCGCCTATCTCGCGGCGCTGCCCAAGGCCCCGAACAACTACCACCCCTTCCGCTATCCCGAGCGCGCGATCGAGCGCCGCAACTGGGTGATCGACCGCATGGTCGAGAACGGCGCCGCGACCCGCGAGGAGGGCGACGCCGCGAAGAAGGAGCCGCTCGACGTCAAGCCGCGGTCGACGGGCACGCAGCTCGCGGCGAGCGAGTACTTCAACGAGGAGGTCCGCCGGGCCCTCTACGAGCGTTACGGGGAAAAGGGCCTCTATGAAGGCGGCCTTTCCGTGCGCACCACGCTCGACCCGAAGCTGCAGGCGCTCGCCCGCACGACGCTGAGCTCAGGTCTGGTGTCGTTCGACGAACAGCGCGGATGGCGAGGGGCGGAACGCCAGATCGACCCGCGCGGCGACTGGGGAACCGCGCTCGCCGAGATCCCGGCCTATGGCGACATCCTGCCGTGGCGGCTCGCCGTGGTGCTCGACAACGGCGCCAACGAGGCTTCAATCGGCCTGCAGCCGCACCGCGACAAGGGCGGAGCGCTGCCCCGGGAGCGCGAGACCGGCACCTTGCCGATCGAAGGCGTGCGCTGGGCGAAATGGGCCAAGGGACCAGAGCGCGGCCGCGCGGTGAAGAGCGTGTCGCAGATCGTGAAGGCCGGCGACGTCGTCTATGTCGAACCGCTGAAGGAAGGTTCGTCCGAGTATCGCCTGCGGCAAATCCCGGAGATCTCGGGCGGCCTGGTCGCTATGGACCCGTTCACGGGCCGGGTGCTCGCGCTCGCCGGCGGATTCTCCTACGACGAGAGCCAGTTCAACCGCGCCACCCAGGCGCTCCGCCAGCCCGGCTCGTCGTTCAAGCCGTTCATCTACGCGGCGGCGCTCGACAATGGCTACACCCCGTCCTCGGTCGTGCTCGACGCGGCGATCGAGATCGATCAGGGGCCCGGCATCGGCGTCTGGCGCCCCGAGAACTACGGCAAGAAATTCTATGGCCCCCAGACCCTGCGCTTCGGCATCGAGAAGTCGCGCAACGTCATGACGGTGCGGCTCGCCCAGGACATGGGCATGCCGCTGATCTCCGAATACGCCAAACGCTTCGGCGTGATGGACGATCTGCCGCCCTTCCTGTCGATGGCCCTCGGCGCCGGCGAGACCTCCGTGCTTCGGATGACGGCCGCCTACGCCATGTTCGCCAATGGCGGCAAGCGCATCACGCCGACCACGATCGACCGAATCCAGGATCGGACCGGCAAGACGATCTACCGCCACGACGACCGGCAGTGCGTGGGCTGCACGGCGACCGCGTGGGCGCATCAGGACGAACCCAAACTGATCGACGCCCGCGAACAGGTGCTCGATCCGATGACCGCCTATCAGATCACCTCGATGATGGAGGGCGTCGTCCTGCGCGGCACGGCGACGGGGGTGAAGGCCGTGGGCCGCCCGATCGCCGGCAAAACCGGCACGACCAATGACTACAAGGACGCCTGGTTCGTCGGCTTCTCGCCGGATCTCGTGGTCGGCGTCTATCTCGGCTACGACAAGCCCCGCTCCATGGGCGACGGCGAGACCGGCGGCGCGGTCGCGGCGCCGGTGTTCACCGACTTCATGAAGGTGGCGCTCGCCGATAAGCCGCCCACCCCGTTCCGCGTGCCGCCGGGCATCAAGCTGATCCGCATCAACCCGTCGACCGGCATGCGCGCGTCGGGAGGGAAGGTCATCCTCGAGGCGTTCAAGCCGGGCACGGCCCCGCCGGACAGCTATTCGATCATCGGACAAGCCGGCGGCAGATCGGATCGCCCGCAGTCGGTGACGCCCGAAGCCGACCGCGCGGTGCGCTCGGGAACCGGGGGCCTCTACTGAGCGAGCCGGAGACGCGGGGCGAGATCGACCGCGTGTAGCGCCTCCGTCGATCCGCCAACGCGGTCGGGCGCCGATGGAGGCCGCCCGCGCGCCGAGGGGGACGGCCTCCGAGCGACGACGGTCAGCCGTCGGTGGCGTCGATCACGGCGATGGTCGGAGCGTCGGGCGAGTAGTTGGGGATGTCGGCGACTGCGGCCTGGCCTTCGGGCGAGGCGAGCGCGGCGCCCAGGGCGTCCTTGCTCTCCCACGTGCCGACAAAGATCCAGAAATAGGGACCCTCGCCGCCGTCCGGACCTGTCGAGGGCCCGAAGCTGTGGCTCTTGAGGCCCGGCATCTTCGCCACGAGCGGAACATGGGTGTTCCGGAAATAGGAGTCGAACTGCGCGGGGTCCTGGGGCTTGGGATACATGACGACGAGTTTCGTGCTCACGTGCGGTTCCTTCCGAAGGATCGATCGATGCGGCTCTCTTTACGCCGCGCAAGCCGCCACATAGGGCGGCTGGTCCCGCCGTCGCCGGTTTACAGCGGCGCCTGACGTGGGCTAACAGTCGCGGCCCGTTCAGCTTCCGCCGAAAGCCGTCGCTTCGCCCATGCGCGCCGAAATCGAAACCCTCGTTCAGGACATCGAGCAGTCAGTCGGGCTGCTGAGGAGGCATCTTTGACTGGGACGCCGCGCAGTCCCGTCTCGAAGAGCTGAACGACGCCGCCGAGGACCCTGCGCTCTGGGAGGACCCGGCGCGCGCGCAGAAGGTCATGCAGGAGCGCGGCGCGCTGGACGACTCCATGAGCGGGGTCGTGCGCATCGAGCGCGAGCTCAAGGACAATCTGGAGCTGATCGAACTCGGGGAGATGGAGGGCGACGAGGGCGTCGTCGCCGAGGCCGAGAAGGCGCTGCAGGCGCTGAAGGACGAGGCGGCGCGGCGTCAGCTCGAATCGCTGCTCTCGGGCGAGGCCGACGGCTTCGACACCTTCCTCGAAGTGCACCCCGGCGCCGGCGGAACGGAAAGCCAGGACTGGGCCGAGATGCTGCTGCGGATGTACACCCGCTGGGCGGAACGGCGCGGCTTCAAGATCGACGTCATCGACCATCAGAACGCCGAGCAGGCGGGCATCAAGTCCGCCACCCTTCAGATCAAGGGCCACAACGCCTATGGCTGGCTGAAGACCGAGGCCGGCGTTCACCGCCTGGTGCGCATCTCGCCCTTTGACTCGAACGCGCGCCGCCAGACGAGCTTCGCCTCGATCGACGTCTATCCCGTGATCGACGACACCATTAAAATCGAGATCAACGAAAGCGACGTGCGCACCGACGTGATGCGCTCCGGCGGCGCCGGCGGCCAGCACGTCAACAAGACGGAGTCCGCCGTCCGACTCGTCCACATTCCGACTGGCATCATGGTGGTGAGCCAGGGCGATCGCTCGCAGCACAAGAACCGGGCGACGGCCTGGGACGTGTTGCGCGCCAAGCTCTACGAGCGTGAGCTGAAGATCCGCGAGGAGCAGGCCGCCGCCGATCAGGCCGCCAAGACCGACATCGGCTGGGGCCACCAGATCCGCTCTTACGTGCTGCAGCCCTATCAGCTGGTGAAGGACCTCCGGACGGGCCACACCTCGACCTCGCCGCAGGACGTGCTCGACGGCGATCTCGACGGCTTCATGGAGGCGACGCTGGCGCAGCGCGCCTATGGCGGGGCGCCCGAGAGCGTCGAGGACGCCGACTGAGGGTTCAGTCGGCCGAGACGAGGATGCTGCCGGCGCGCAGGAAGCGCAGGGGATCGACCGCTTCGCCGTCGATCCGGGTCTCATAGTGCAGATGCGGGCCCGTCGAGCGGCCGGTCGAGCCGACGCGGCCGAGCGTCGAACCGGGCTTCACGTCCTGGCCGATTTCGACGGCGATCGACGACATGTGGCCGAACCGCGTCGTCAAGCCTCCGCCATGGTCGATCTCGACCATGTTGCCGTAGCCGCCGCTGGGGCCGGCCGCGATCACGCGGCCCGCGGCGGTCGCCCGGACGGGCGACCCGAACGTCTCTTCGAAATCGAGACCGGCGTGATAGGCCGGCCGTCCCAGGAACGGATCGGGGCGGACGCCGAACCCGCTGGAGATGGACGCGCCGGGCGCCGGCGTGCGGATCGGCGCGCGGTCGAGACCGCGGTCGAGCGCGTGCACGAGGTCGCGCTCGGCGGCCACCTGGGCGGCCTTGGCCTCGAAGCTCAGCGCCCGGGCCGGAGCCGGCTCATAGGGGCCGCCGCGCGCCCTGCCGTCGGCCGGAGGGGTAGGCTTCCGAAGACCGGCGGCGTTGTAGACGCGCTCGAGTTTGACACGTCGGACGGCGGTCTTCTGCGCGATGTCGTTGAGAGCGCGGGCCTGGCGGAGCTCCAGAGCGTCGAGCGAGGCGGCGAGGGCGTCCGGGGACTTGGCCTCGGTTCTCAGCCCCTCCGCGGGCGACTCGACATCCTCGAGCGATTCGAGCGGCTGATCGAGCGGCGTCGGCTTCAGCGAATTTCCATAGGCCGGCTGGACGGCGAGCGGCGCCGCAGACGGCGCTCCGGCGCCGAGATCGGCCAGCTTCGTTTGCCGCTGCTCCAGCGCCTCCTGCCGGCGGGCGAGGTCGCCGAGGCGGTCCTCGACTCCGGCGCGTTCGACCATCCGGCGGGTGCGGGAGCGTTCGAGCTCGTCCTTCAGGACGGCGATCTGGGCCTCGTAGCCCTGCGCGGTCGCCTTCGCGTTGCTGCGCAACGCGGCGACGACGGCGTCGTGAAACAGGATGTACCCGCCCGCGGCGAACGACCAGGCAGCCAACAGGACGACCGCTATGCCCAGCGCCGCGACGCCGTGCCGGGGCAGGCGGACCGCGGTCCGACGCCCCCCGCGCTCGAACACGATCCGATCGGTCGCGGCGCTTTGGGCATGCGGATCGATCGGCATCGGCTCCCCCAGATCAGGTGGGGAGATTTTGAGGGCGTTAGGGTTAATCCCGCGATAACGAGCGGCTGGTTCAGAGCGCCTGTGCGGCCGCAAGGACCTCCTCGGCATGCCCGGGCACGCGCACCTTCGTCCACACGCGGACGATTCTGCCCTCTCGGTCGATCAGCACCGTCGTGCGCTCCACGCCCATATACTTTCGACCGTACATGCTCTTTTCGACCCAAACGCCGTAGGCCTCCAGCGCCTGGCGCTCCTCGTCAGCGGCAAGGTCCAGACCGAGGTCGTATTTCCGGCGGAACTTGTCGTGGCTGGCGACGCTGTCGGGCGACACGCCGATCACGGTCGTCGCGGCCTCGGTGAAAGCCGGCTTCAAGCGACTGAAATCCTTGGCCTCGACGGTGCAGCCCGGGGTGTCGTCCTTCGGATAGAAATACAGCACGACCGCCTGTCCCTTGAGGTCGGCCAAGCTGACGACGCCGCCGCCTGAGGCGGGCAGCGTGAACTCCGGCGCCGCCGAACCGACCGTGAGCGCGCTCGTCATTGTCTGATATCCCCCTTATTCATCAGAACGCCGGCATGGTCCGGCATTGCTATACCGCACATAGTGACCCGCTTGGCGCCAGCGCCGAATCGGCGGCTCGATGGAGGAGACCTAACCGCGCCCCATGGCGGATCCTGCCCGAAAGCATCGCCTCTCCCGCGTACGGTCGGCCGCTCTCCCCTGGATCGGCCGTTCGCGCGAACCTGCGCGCGCCGACGGGCTGCCGGCCTCGCCCGCCGCGACGCCGCGGCGGCTGGTCGGGCTGGTCGGCGCGGGGGTCTTCGCTCTGATCCTGGTGATCGGCGCCGCATGGCTCGCTATCCAGCATATGCCGCTGCCGGCCTCGCAGGTGATTCCTCGGGTCAAGACGGCGATCGAGCAGCGGCTGGGCCCCGACTACGCGGTCGCGATCGAGGACGCCGAGCTGCATCGCGGGGCGGCCGGAATCGAGCTCAGGCTGGTCGATCTCGAGATCGCGAAGGCTGGCGGCGGGCCCGTGATCGCGAGCGTGCCCCGCGCCGAGCTCAATCTCGACGGGCTCGGACTTTTCGGCGGCGACGTCGGCGTGACCTCCGTCCATCTGACGAACCCGAAGCTCGACATGCGCCTCGACGTGACCATGGACGCCGCGTCGAAGAATTCCGACCTGCCGAGCCGCATCCTCGCCGCCGTTGGTGATCTGGACCGTCTGCTGGGGGCGGACGGCGCGGCGGGCGCATTGCAGGAGGTCGTGGTGAACGGCGCCACGCTCGTCGTGGCTTCGCAGAGCCGCGCGCCCCTGGCGCTCGACGGCGTGGATCTGCGTCTCTCGCGCGGCGCAGGGGGCTCCATCGCGCTGACGACGTCGTCGTCGCGTCCGGGCGACCGCTGGACGACGGCCGTGACGGTCACCGCGCCCGCCGACGACAAGGCCCGCACCGTCGATCTCGGGCTGGAGAACGTCGATCTCGCGCCGTACTCGGCCCCGCTGGCCGAGAAGGCCGGCGCTTCCCCGATCACCGGTCGTGTGTCGGGCCATTTCAGCGCCCGGATCGGCGCCGACGGGCGGCTGCTGGCAGGAGACGGACGGCTGGACGGGCGCGCGATCGTCGTGGCGATGCCAGGCCCCGCCGTAGAGACCGGCGGACCTCCACGCAGCGTCGCCATAGACCGCATTCAGCTCGCGCTCGGCTGGGACGCCGCCTCCCGCACCTTGAAGATAGAGCCCTCCCAGCTCAGAAGCCGCGGCGGCCAGATGAGCTTCACCGGCGCGTTCTCCGCCCCCCAGCGTCCCGGCGCGCCCTGGCTCGCCACGTTCGACGGGCGCGACGTCCTGCTGGCGAGCGAGCGGGCCGGCGAAGCTCCGCTTCGGCTCGACCGCATCGGCATCGCGGCGAGCTTCGACCCGACCGCCGGCGCGCTCGAGATCAGCAAGGCGGAGTTTCTCGGACCGACCGCCAAGGCGGCGGCCTCCGGATCGGTGCGATTCGAAGGCGCGAGCCCCGCGATCCGGCTCGGACTGGTCAGCGACCCCATGCCGTCCTCCGCGGTCAAGCGGCTGTGGCCGTTCTTTCTGGCGTCGTCGGTGCGCGAGTGGGTGATCGACAATGTGGGAGCCGGGCGGATCGACGGCGTGTCGCTGACGATCGACGTTCCGGCGGGCGCGCTTGCGACGCTCGGCCCGCACGATCCGCTGCCAGACGGCTCTATGGCGTTGGAGGTGCTGTTTTCGGAGGGATCTCTGCGCGGAGGGGCCGACATGCCCTGGATCGAGGGCGCGAGCGGGCGCGTCGACGCGACGGCGCGAACGGTCGTCGCCACGGTGAACGAGGGCTATGTCGCCGGCCTCGGCGAGGAGGGACCCGTTAC
The DNA here is from genome assembly GCF_049446035.1 of Hansschlegelia sp. KR7-227. Lineage (NCBI taxonomy): Bacteria > Pseudomonadati > Pseudomonadota > Alphaproteobacteria > Hyphomicrobiales > Methylopilaceae > Hansschlegelia > Hansschlegelia sp. KR7-227. The sequence continues at coordinate 1,190,417 of NZ_JBMSEA010000001.1, read as the reverse complement.
GATCAGGGACGCCCGGTTCACCGTGCCGGATCTCGCGCCGCGGATGCCAAAGGCGCAGCTGACGCTCAAGGCGGACGGGTCGCTCCGGCGGGCGCTGTCGATGGTCGCCTCGGGCGCCTTCGGGCCCAGTCCCGTGCCGGCGCTGATCGACGTCGCCAAAGTCAGCGGAAAGGTGGCGGCGGACGTGACGGCGGGCTTCGAATTGGGGCACGCCCCGGGAGACGCTCCGAAGCCGCAGGTGCGGGTGTCCGCCCAACTCAGCGACGTGAGGATCGCCGACGTCTTCGCCGGCCGTGATTTCGAGAAGGGAAGCTTCCGCCTGGAAGCCGCCGATGGTCCGCCGACGCTCGTCGGAAAGGGGGTCGTCAGCGGAGCGCCGGCGACCGTCGCCGTCAGCGGGACGCCCGGGACCGCAACCGCTCCGGCCCGCCGCAAGCTCGCCGTCGCTCTCACCGCCGACGCCGGCGACCTGACGAGGCTCGGCCTCGACGTGCCCGGCTCGATCACCGGCTCGGTTCCCCTGACGGCGGATTTCGCGCTCGACGAACCCGGGGCGCCGTTCGCGGTGAAGGCGGACCTGACAACCGTCGGCATCGACGGGCTGGTGCCAGGGTTCCGGAAGCCGGCGGGTAAGGCCGGCCGTCTCGGCTTCATTGTCGAAAAGACGGCGGAGCGCACGCAGATCAAGGACTTCGCGCTCGAAAGCGGCGACCGCGGCGTGCGCGGGACCATCGAGTTCGGCCCCAAGGGAGATCTGATCGCCGCGACTCTGCCGATCTACAGGCCGGCGCCCGGAGACGACGCCAAGGTCGACATCGATCGGACGAAGGGCGGCGTCACGAAGGTCGCCGTGCAGGGCGCGGCGCTCGACCTCAAGCCGCTTCTCGACGCGGCGCGCGGCAAGTCGTCCGGAGGCGCCCGGACGAAGGCGAGCGACGCCGGCTCCGCCCCGAAAAACCTCGACGTCTCGGCCAAGCTGGGGACCGGGCTCGGCTATGGCGACGAAGCCGTGGCCGGCCTCGACATCAAGCTCGCGGTGCGCGACGGCAAGGTGACCGACGCCGACGGCGCCGGCCGGATCGGAGCCGGGGCGATCCGCATCGCGACGGGCGAGGGCGGTCGGCTGAATCTGGCCGGAGGCGACGCCGGCGCCTTCTTCCGCTTCGCCGACCTCTATGGCCGGATCGACGGCGGCGTGTTCGACCTCGCCGCGTCGCTGTCCGGAGGCCCCGGCGTTCTCAGGATCCGCGATTTCAGCGTTCTCAACGAGACGACCCTGGACAGGGTCAGCCAGACCACCGGCGCGGATCGCGAAGCTCCGGCTGCGGCCCGGGGCGCGACGAAATTTTCGCGGCTGCGCGTCGCGTTCGTGCAAGGCGGCGGCGTGGTCAAGGTGAACGAGGCCACCGTCTACGGCCCGACCCTCGGCGCGACGCTGGAGGGCTCGGTCAACTACGCCGCCAACAAGGTGGATCTCGTCGGCACCTTCGTGCCGATCTACGCGCTGAACAATCTGCTCAGCCGCGTGCCGCTGATCGGCGAACTGCTCGGCGGCGGCAAGAACGGCGGACTGGTCGGGGTGACCTTCCAGGTCAAGGGGCCGACGACCGCGCCCACCGTGACGGTGAACCCGATGTCCGCCGTCGCGCCGGGCTTCCTGCGGCGCATGTTCGAATATCGCCAGGAAGGCCAGGCGAGCGACCCGGCCACCGGAGCGACCTCGCGCGAGACGGCGCAGTAGGTCGACGCGGCCGCCCGTCAGCGAGGGCGCAGGAGGACGTGCTTCTTCTTGCCGACCGACAGCTTGATCACCCCTTCCGGCGTCAGGTCCCGGTCGGAGAGGGCGGCCCGGTCGTCGACGACCGGCGCGTCGTTGACCCGTAGGCCGCCGCCCTTCACCAGACGCCGCGCCTCGCCGTTGGAGGCGGCGAGGCCAGCGGTCACGAACAGGCCGAGCACGCCGAGCCCCTGGGAGAGCGAACCGGCGTCGATCTCGACCGTCGGCAGCGTCTCCGCGAGCGCGCCCTCTTCGAACGTCTTGCGGGCCGTCGCCTCCGCCTCTTCGGCCGCGGCGCGGCCATGGACGATCGCCGTCGCCTCCGTGGCCAAAATCTTCTTGGCGTCGTTGACCTCCGCGTCCCTCAGCGCGCCGAGACGTTCAATCTCGGCGAGCGGCAGATCCGTGAACAGCTTGAGGAAGCGCACGACGTCGGCGTCGTCGACGTTTCGCCAGTACTGCCAGAAGGCGAAGGGCCCGGTCATGTCGGCGTTCAGCCACACCGCCCCGCCGGCGGTCTTGCCCATCTTGGCGCCGGACGCCGTGGTGATCAGCGGGCAGGTGACGGCGAACAGCTGCTTGCCGTCGACCCGTCTCCCGAGCTCGATGCCGTTGACGATGTTGCCCCACTGGTCCGAGCCGCCCATCTGGAGCCGGCAGCCGTAGCGGCGATTGAGCTCCAGGAAGTCGTAGGCCTGCAGGATCATGTAGTTGAATTCGAGGAATGAGAACGGCTGGTCCTGATCGAGCCGGCTCTTCACGCTGTCGAAGCTCAGCATGCGGTTGACCGAGAAGTGCCGGCCGATCTCGCGCAGGAACGGCACATATTCCAGCCGGTCGAGCCAATCCGCGTTGTCGACCATCACAGCGTCGGTCGCACCGTCTCCGAAGGCGACGAACTGCGTGAAGACCGCCTTGATCGTCTCCTTATTGGCGGCGATCTGCGCGTCGTCGAGCAAAGGGCGCTGCTCGTTGCGGAACGACGGGTCGCCGATCTTGGTGGTGCCGCCGCCCATCAGCACGATCGGCCGGTGGCCGGACTGCTGGAGCCGGCGCAGCATCATGATGTTCGCCATATGCCCGACATGCAGGCTCGGCGCTGTGAGGTCGTAGCCGATATAGGCCGTGACCGGGCCTTCAAGCGCGAGCGCGTCGAGCGCGTCCGGGTCGGAGATCTGGTGGATCTGGCCGCGCTCGTCGAGCAGGCGCAGCAGGTCGGAACGGTAGGCGGTCATAACGGGAAGCTCGATCGACGGTCTTGGCGGGGCGGCCGCTGTGTAGCAGGTTCGCGCATCGAATCCACGGGCAGGCGTCCGTAGAGGGGACCTGCGGCATGCGCGCGATCGGACTGATGAGCGGGACGTCCTTCGACGGCGTCGACGTCGCGCTGGTCGAGACCGACGGCGAGCGCATCGAGCGCTTCGGCCCGACCGGCTACCACCCCTACGATCCACCCGAGCGGGCGGTGCTGGCGCGCGCTCTCGGCGACGCCGCCGGCCTGACCGACCGCGCCGCGCGGCCCGGCGCGCTTGCGCTCGCCGAAGCGATCGTCAACGGCGCCCACCGGCTGGCGGTCGAGAGCTTCCTGTCCGGCAACGACATCGCGGCGTCCGGGATCGACGTCATCGGGTTTCACGGCCAGACCGTGCTGCACCGGCCGGAAGCGGGGCTCACCGTCCAGATCGGCGACGGCCCGGCGCTGGCGCGCGCGCTCGGACGGCAGGTGGTCTATGACTTCCGCGCCGCCGACGTCGCGGCAGGAGGGCAGGGCGCGCCGCTGGCGCCGACCATTCACCCCGTGCTGATCCGCGATCTCGACCTGCCGCGGCCGGTCGCCGTGCTCAATCTCGGCGGAGTCGGCAACGTCACCTTCATCGGCGCGGACGGCGAACTGATCGCCTTCGACACCGGGCCGGCGAACGCGCTCATGGACGACCGGCTGTGTCGCGAGACCGGGCAGCCTTACGATTCGGACGGCGCGATCGCGGCGGCGGGGCGGGTGGACGAGACGATCCTCGACCGGCTGATGGCGCACCCCTATTTCGATGCGCCGCCGCCGAAGTCGCTCGACCGCAACGCCTTCGACGCCCGGCCGACCGACGCTCTCGCCCTCGCCGATGCGCTCGCCACGCTCGCCGCCTTCACGGCGCGGTCGGTCGCGAGCGGGGCGGCGCGGCTGCCGCAGCCTCCGAAGCTCTGGATCGTGGCCGGCGGAGGCGCGAAGAACCCGACGCTGCTCGCCATGCTGAGGCGTGAGCTGACGGGGGACGTGACCACGGCCGACGCCGTCGGTCTGTCCGGAGACGCGTTGGAGGCGCAGGCCTTCGCGGTGCTCGCCGTGCGCAGCCTGAAGGGGCTGCCGCTCACTTATCCCGGCACGACCGGCGCGCCGCGCCCGATGACGGGCGGCGTGCTCGCGCGGCCGTAAGCCGTGATCAGGCGGCGGTGGCGCCGCCTTCAGGGAGGGCGTCGCCGGTCGGTCCGAGGCGCTTGTCGAGATAGGCGTTGATCTCGACCATCAGCTCTTCGATGCGATTCTCGAAGAAGTGGTTCGCGCCGGGGATGATCGACTGGTCGATGATGATGCCCCTCTGCGTCTTCAGCTTCTCGATCAGCGTCTGGACGTCCTTCATCGGCGCGACGCGGTCCTGGTCGCCATGGACGAACAGGCCCGACGAGGGGCAGGGCGCGAGGAACGAGAAGTCGAAGCGGTTCGCGGGCGGCGCGACCGAGATGAAGCCCTCCACCTCCGGCCGGCGCATCAGCAGCTGCATGCCGATCCACGCGCCGAACGACACGCCGGCGATCCAGCAGGCGCGGGCGTCGAGGTTGAGGCTCTGCGCCCAGTCGAGCGCGGAGGCCGCGTCCGAAAGCTCCCCGGAGCCATGGTCGAAATTGCCCTGGCTGCGGCCGACGCCGCGGAAATTGAAGCGGAGGACCGAGAAGCCGCGGTTCAGGAACGCGTAATAGAGGTTGTAGACGATCTGGTTGTTCATCGTGCCCCCGAACTGGGGGTGCGGGTGCAGGATGAGCGCGATCGGCGCGCGGCGGCGCTTGGCGGGATGGTAGCGGCCTTCGAGCCGGCCGGCGGGTCCGCTGAAGATCACCTCGGGCATATCGGGTCCTTGAAACTGGAGCGCCCTGGCGGGGCGCGTCTGGGCTACCGGGACCGCGGCTCTCTCGGAGCGACGTGTCGGGCGGGCCGCCTTGCGCAATAGATCGGCTGTCTCTAGCACGGAAGGACCGACGAAAGGCAAGGATCGCGTCACCCCGCGACGCCGTTTCCCGACGACCGGAAGGAGCGCGACGCCATGAACGAGCGCCGGATCTATCTCGATCACAACGCGACGACCGCGACCCGTCCGAGCGTGATCGCGGCGATGGCGGAAGCGCTCGCCGTCACCGGAAATCCGTCGTCGATCCACGCCGAGGGTCGGGCCAAACGCCGTCTCGTCGAGGAGGCCCGCGCGAAGGTCGCGGCGCTGGTCGGGGCGCGGCCCTCCTGCGTCACCTTCACCAGCGGCGGCACCGAGGCGTCCAATCTCGCTTTGTCGCCGACGATCCGGGACCCCAGGAACGGACGGCCAGTGACGAGGCTCGCGGTTTCGGCCGTCGAGCATCCCGCGGTCGCCGTCGGCGCGCGCTTTCCGGCGGGCGCGGTCGAGACCATGCCGGTCGACGGCGACGGCCTGATCGATCTCGCCGCGGCGGAGGCGGCCTTCGCGCGCCACGCGAAAGCCCGTCCGGGCGAGCGGATGATGCTGGCGCTGATGGCTGCGAACAACGAGACCGGCGTCATCCAGCCGGTCGCCGAGGCGGCGGCGATCGTGAGGCGCTTCGGAGGTCTGCTCCATGTCGACGCCGTGCAGGCGGCGGGGAAGATTCCCGTCGACATGGCGGCGCTCGGCTGCGACTTCCTCGCGCTCGCCGCGCATAAATTCGGCGGACCGGCCGGCGTCGGCGCGCTCATCCGGTCGGAGGAGGCGCTGCATGTCGAGCAGGCCGTGGTGCGCGGAGGCGGGCAGGAGCGCGGCTGGCGCGGCGGGACGGAAAACGTCGCCGGGATCGTCGGCATGGGGATCGCGGCCGAGGAGGCGCGCGCGGACCTCGACGCCTTCGCAGCCCTCGCCGACTGGCGTGACGCGATGGAGGCGGGGCTGAAACGGATCGGACCGGTCACGATCTTCGGCGAGGGCGTCGCGCGTCTTCCCAACACCTCGTGCTTCGCCATGCCAGGCGTCGCGTCCGACCGCGCGATGATCGCCCTCGATCTCGCCGGGATCGCGGTGTCTGCGGGATCGGCCTGTTCGTCCGGCAAAACCAAAGCGTCTCCGGTGCTTGACGCGATGGGTGTGGATCACGATCTGTCCATTGGAATGCTGCGTGTCAGCTTCGGCTGGCCGTCAAACGCGACCGACGGCGCGGCGTTTCTCGAAGCGTGGGCGGCGATCGCCGCACGCCACGCGGGGCCGTCCTCCGCGACAGCGGCGTGACACAAGACGTTCCGCGCGCGCGAAAGCCCTGCTAGAGAGTTTCTAAGAACGCGCCCCGACGGCTCGTCGCGGCGAAGGAGCGAGAAGAATGCCGGCAGTTCAGGAGACCGTCGCCCGCGTCCGCGCGATCGACGTCGACCAGTACAAATACGGCTTCGTCACCGACATCGAATCCGATCGCGCCGAGCAGGGGCTTTCGGAGGACACGGTTCGCTTCATCTCCGGGAAGAAGGGCGAGCCCGAATGGATGCTCGACTGGCGCCTCGAAGCCTATCGCCGCTGGCGCACGATGATCGAGCCCAAATGGGCGCGGGTCGACTATCCGCCGATCCCCTATGAGGAACTCTATTATTACTCCGCGCCGAAGGGCAGCGGGACGGGGCCGCAGACGCTCGCCGACGTCGATCCCGAGCTGCTGCGCACCTATGAGAAGCTGGGCATCCCCCTGCAGGAGCAGGAGATCCTCGCGGGCGTCGAGCAGCGGCGCGTGGCGGTCGACGCGGTGTTCGACTCGGTCTCCGTCGCCACCACCTTCAAGGATGAGCTCGCCAAGGCCGGCGTGATCTTCTGCCCGATCTCCGAGGCGCTGCGCGAGCATCCCGAGCTCGTGCGGAAATATCTCGGCACCGTGGTGCCGGCCTCCGACAACTTCTTCGCGACGCTGAACTCCGCCGTGTTCTCCGACGGCTCATTCGTCTACGTGCCGAAGGGCGTGCGCTGCCCGATGGAGCTGTCGACCTATTTCCGGATCAACGAGCGCAACACCGGCCAGTTCGAGCGCACGCTGATCATCGCCGACGAGGGCTCCTATGTGAGCTACCTCGAAGGCTGCACCGCGCCGATGCGCGACGAGAATCAGCTGCACGCGGCGGTGGTCGAACTGGTCGCGCTCGACGACGCCGAGATCAAATATTCGACCGTGCAGAACTGGTACCCCGGCGACGCCGAGGGCAAGGGCGGCATCTACAATTTCGTCACCAAGCGGGGCGACTGCCGCGGAAAGAATTCGAAGATCTCCTGGACCCAGGTCGAGACCGGCTCGGCCATCACCTGGAAATATCCGAGCTGCATCCTGCGCGGCGACAATTCCAGGGGCGAGTTCTACTCGATCGCGATCTCGAACGGCCGCCAGCAGGTCGATTCGGGCACCAAGATGATCCATCTCGGCAAGGACACGACGTCGAAGATCATCTCGAAGGGCATCTCGGCCGGGCGCTCGCAGAACACCTATCGCGGCCTGGTCTCCGCGCACCGCAAGGCGACCAACGCGCGCAACTTCACCAATTGCGACTCGCTCTTGATCGGCGACCAGTGCGGCGCGCACACCGTGCCCTATCTGGAGGCCAAGACGTCGACGGCGGTCTTCGAGCACGAAGCGACGACGTCGAAGATCTCGGACGATCAGAAGTTCTACTGCCAGCAGCGCGGGCTGTCGGAGGAGGAGGCGGTGGCGCTCATCGTCAACGGCTTCGTCAAGGACGTGCTGCAGCAGTTGCCGATGGAGTTCGCGGTCGAGGCGCAGAAGCTGATCTCGATCTCGCTCGAAGGCAGCGTTGGATAAGAGGCTGCGCCGCCCCGAAGGGCCTGAGGGCCGTTCTGGGATTGCGCGATGATGTGGCGTCCTTTTCACAGGGCGATTTCGGCCCGCGGGACTCGCCCGCGTCCGGGATGACGGATGAGAGAACGGGAAGAGCATGCTCTCGATCAAGAACCTGCACGCCTCCGTCGAGGATAAGCCGATCCTCCGGGGCCTCGATCTCGAGGTCAAAGCGGGCGAGGTCCACGCCATCATGGGGCCGAACGGCTCCGGCAAGTCGACCCTGAGCTACGTGCTCGCGGGTAAGTCCGACTACGAGGTCACCGGCGGGTCGGCGACGCTCGACGGCGAGGATCTGCTGGCGCTGGAGCCCGACGAGCGGGCCGCCAAGGGCCTGTTCCTCGCCTTCCAGTATCCGCTGGAGATTCCCGGCGTCGCCACCATGACCTTCCTCAAGGCGGCGGTGAACGCGCAGCGCCGCGCCCGCGGCGAGGCCGAGCTGCCGACGCCGCAGTTCATCAAGCTCGTGCGGGAAAAAGCCGACGGGCTGGACATTTCGACCGACATGTTGAAGCGCGGCCTGAACGTCGGCTTCTCCGGCGGCGAAAAGAAGCGCAACGAGATTTTGCAGATGGCGTTGCTTGAGCCGAAGATGTGCGTGCTGGACGAGACCGATTCAGGCCTCGACATCGACGCGCTCAAGGTGGTGTCGCAGGGCGTGAACGCGCTCCGCGCCAAGAACAGGGCGTTCCTCGTCATCACGCATTACCAGCGCCTGCTCGACCACATCGTCCCGGACGTCGTGCATGTCATGGCGAAGGGCCGTATCGTGCGGACCGGCGGCAAGGAGCTCGCGCATGAGCTCGAGGCGCAGGGCTACGCGGCCTACGTCGACGAAGCGGCGTGAGGGCAGGCGAGATCATGAACGCGGAGGTCCGTCCCATCCGAACCGGCGCCGAAGCCGGCCTCGCCGAGGCCTTCGCCGCCGTCCGCGACGTCCTGCCGGGCGGAGAAGCCGCGACCAGGCTCCGCGATGACGCGTTTCGGGGGGTCGCGTCCAAGGGGTTGCCGAACCGGCGCGTCGAGGACTGGAAGTACACCGATCTGCGCGCCCTCATGCGGGAGGCGCGCCCGCTCGCCGACCTCGTGTCGGCCGAGGAGATCGAGGCCGCCCGAGCGCTGCTGCCGCTCGCGGAGGTCGACGCGCACCGCGTGGTGTTCGTCAACGGCCGGCTCGCGCCCTCTTTATCGGACGTCGACTCCACGCCCGACGGAGTGGCGATCGCCCCGCTCGCCGTCGCGCTCGCCGGCGACGCCGCACAGACGCTGACGATCGACGGCGCGCCAGCCGACAACGCCGCGATCGCGCTCAACACCGCCTTCGTCGCCGACGGCCTGACCGTGACCATCGCCGACGGGGTGACGGTCCGACGCCCGATCCATATCGCCAACATCCAGGTCGGCGCCGCGCATGCGGCCTATGGCCGGGTTCTCATTTCGGTGGGCGAGGGCGCCTCGATCGACCTCATCGAGAGCCACGCCGGAGACGGCGCCGCTCACCAGACCAACACCCTAATCGCGCTCGATCTCGCGGACGGCGCCAGGGCGACGCTCGCGACGTTGCAGGACGAAGGACTGGGCACGCTTCACCTCAGCACGCTCGCCGCGCGGCTCGGGGCCAAATCCGAGCTGACGACGGCGTCGCTCTCGGTCGGAGCGGCGGCGGCGCGCCGGCAGATCTTCCTCGCCTTCCAGGGCTCGAAGGCCACCGCGAACCTGTGCGGGGCGGGGGTCGCGGCCGCGCGGCGCCATCTCGACACCACCATGGTGGTCGACCATGCGGCGCCCGGCTGCTCCAGCCGGGAGCTGTTCAAGTCGGCGCTCGACGGCGAGGCGCGCTCGGTGTTCCAGGGCAAGATCGTCGTCCGCCCCGCCGCGCAGAAGACTGACGGCAAGATGATGGCGAAGGCGCTGCTCCTGTCGGAGGGCGCCGAGGCGGACGCCAAGCCGGAGCTCGAGATCTTCGCCGACGACGTCGTCTGCGGCCATGGCGCGACGGTCGGCGCGCTCGACGACGAGCTGCTGTTCTATCTCAAGTCCCGCGGCCTGCCGCAGGCCGACGCCGAGGCGCTGCTCGTGCGGGCCTTCATCGGCGAGGCGTTCGAAGACCTCGCCAGCGAGCCCCTTCACGACGCGCTGATGGCGCGCGCGGAGCGTTGGCTCGTCGCCCGCGACTGAGGGCGTCCGGCCGGGCGGGCGCCTCCGCCCTTGCGTTCGCGGTCGCAGCGTTTAGATCATCCCCATGTCTCTCGCAGAACCCTTGACCGCCGCCCCGCCCTATGACGTCGCGCGGCTGCGCGCCGATTTTCCCGCGCTGTCGCTCCAGGTGCACGGCAAACCTCTGGTCTATCTCGACAACGGCGCGTCCGCGCAGAAGCCACGGCAGGTGCTCGACCGCATGCGGCGGGCCTATGAGAGCGAATATTCAAACGTTCACCGCGGGCTGCATTATCTCGCCAACGCGGCGACCGAAGCCTTTGAAGGCGCACGCGAAACCGTCCGCGCCTTCCTGAACGCAGGGTCGGTCGACGAGATCATCTTCACGCGCTCGGCGACGGAGGCGATCAACCTCGTCGCGAACGGCGTCGGCCTTTCCGGCATCGGCGAGGGCGACGAGATCGTGCTCACCATCATGGAGCATCACTCGAACGTCGTGCCCTGGCACTTCCTGAGGGAGCGAAAGGGCGCGGTCCTGAAGTGGGTCCAGGTGCGCGAGGACGGGTCGTTCGACATCGACCTGTTTGAGCAGGCGCTGACGGAACGGACCAAGTTCGTCGCGATCACCCACATGTCGAACGTGCTGGGCACCGTGGTCCCGGTGAAGGAGGTCGTGCGGCTCGCCCATGAGCGCGGCGTGCCGGTGCTGGTCGACGGCAGCCAAGGGGCCGTGCATCTCGCCCCCGACGTCCAGGACATCGACTGCGACTACTACGTCTTCACCGGCCACAAGGTGTACGGCCCGACCGGCATCGGCGCGCTCTACGGCAAGAAGGAGCGGCTCGCCGCGCTGCCGCCTTTCAACGGCGGCGGGGAGATGATCCGCGACGTGACGGAGGCCAACGTCACCTATGGCGATCCCCCGCACCGCTTCGAGGCCGGGACGCCGCCCATCGTGCAGGCGATCGGACTCGGGGCGGCGCTCGACTACATGCGGGAGGTGGGGCTCGAGGCGATCGCAGCCCACGAGACGACGCTGCGCGACTACGCCCACGAACGTCTTGGCGCCATGAACGCCCTGACGATCTTCGGCAAAGCGCCCGGCAAAGGCGCGATCGTCTCGTTCAACCTGCAGGGCGCGCACGCCCACGACGTGGCGACCGTCCTCGACCGATCAGGGGTCGCGGTCCGTGCGGGGACCCATTGCGCGCAGCCCCTGCTGCAGCGGCTGGGCGTCACCTCCACGTGTCGCGCGTCCTTCGCCCTTTACAACACGACCGACGAGGTCGATCGTCTCGCCGAGGCGCTCACCAAGGCGCGCGATCTGTTCGCGTGAGAAAGGCTCCGACATGAGCGACGCTGCGACCGCAGAGAAGACGGCGATCGACGCCCAGTCCGCCATTCCGCCGGAGGAACTGGACCGACTGACGGACGACATCGTCGCCGCGCTGAAGACGGTCTACGATCCCGAGATTCCGGTCGACGTCTACGAACTCGGGCTCGTCTACCGCATCGACATCTCCGACGATCGGGACGTGACGATCGACATGACGCTGACGGCCCCGGGCTGTCCGGTCGCGGGCGAGATGCCGGGCTGGGTGGAGAACGCCGTCGGCGCGGCGCCGGGGGTGGGCAAGGTCACGGTCCGCATGGTCTTCGATCCCCCATGGGACCAGAGCCGGATGTCCGACGAGGCGCGCGTCGCCCTCGACATGTGGTGAGACGCCCCTGAGAGAGCCTCAGGAGCCTGGCGAGGCGGCGCCGGCCGTCGGCGGCGTGCTGGAGAGCGCGCTCTACGTCGACGATCTCGATCGCGCCGCCGCCTTCTACGACGATCTTTTCGGCTTCCCCCATCTGTTCGCGAATGAATCGCTCGTCGCTCTCGACGTGTCCGGCCGAAGCGTGCTGCTGCTGTTCAAGCGCGGCGCGTCGGCCGTCGAGCAGCGCATCCCCGGCGGGGTGATCCCGCCGCATGACGGGCAGGGGCCGCTGCACATGGCGTTCTCCATCGCGGTCGACTCGTTGTCGGATTGGGAGCGGCGGCTCGCCGCGAAGGGCGTCGTCGTCGAGGCACGCATGCGCTGGCCGCGCGGCGGGGTGAGCCTCTATTTCCGCGATCCTGACGGCCATCTCCTCGAACTGGTGACGCCGAAGGTGTGGGCGACCTACTGACGAGGACGCCCTCGCATCCCTGAACGGAAGCGCCTATCTTGTGACTGCGACGACAGACGACGGCTGCGCCGCGTCAAGGAGTTCCGGTTTATGGCGACGACACGTCCCCGCCCCAAAGTACTGACCCTGACCGACCGCGCGGCGGCGCGCGTCCGCTCGATCGTCGAGCGGTCGGAGACGCCGATCGCGGGCTTGCGCATCGGCGTCAAGACCGGCGGGTGCGCGGGTATGGAATACACGCTCGACTACGCCGCCGCCCCGGGGCCGGCCGACGAGGTGGTGGAGGACAAAGGCGTCACGGTGCTTATCGATCCGAAGGCGATCCTCTACCTGCTTGGCACGGAGATGGACTTCGTCACGGAAAAGATGACCCAGCGCTTCGTGTTCAAGAACCCGAACGAGGTGTCGGCCTGCGGCTGCGGCGAATCCGTGTCGATCACGCCGGCGCTGCCCGAAAGCTACCAGCCCGTGGCGTAATGGCGCTCGACCCCGAGCGCGCCGCCGAGCTGTTCGCCGGGCTTGGTCCGGTGCGCTGCCGGCGGATGTTCGGGGGCACTGGCGTCTATTCGGGCGACGTCATGTTCGCGCTCGAGGCGCGGGACACGCTCTACCTCAAATCCGACGCCACGACGGACGCGGCGTTCGACGCGGAAGGCTGCGAGCCGTTTTCGTACGAGACCGGGGGAGGGCGACGCGTGATCACGTCCTACCGGCTCATTCCCGCCCGATTGCTCGACGACCCGGACGATCTCGCCCCCTGGGCCGAACGCGCCCTCGCGGTCGCCCGTCGCGTGAAGCTGCGCAAGCGCTGAGGGTCGAGGCGCGGGCGCCGACGCATGAAGGCCGTTGCGTTCAGAACGGGCGCCGGGACTTTGCTGCGCCGCAAAAGCCCTTATCTCCAGAAGCGCCCGGGCGGCCGCTGCGTCGCCGCTCCCGAAACGTGCTTTGGAGACCCGAATGTCCGATCCGACCGTCGCGCCGCTGTTCGAGCCCTTCAGGCTCGGCGCCCTCGATCTGCCAAACCGCATCGTCATGGCGCCCCTGACCCGCTCGCGGGCCGATCACGCCACGCTTGCGCCCCGCCAGCTCAACGCCGACTACTACGCGCAGCGCGCCTCGGCGGGCCTGATCATCGCGGAAGCGACCCAGATCATGCCGGAAGGTCAGGGCTACGCCTGGACGCCCGGCGTCTACTCCGACGAACAGATTGAAGGCTGGAAGATCGTGACCGGGGCGGTTCACGCCAAGGGCGGCCGCATGGCGCTGCAGCTCTGGCACGTCGGGCGGATTTCGCATCCGGATCTGCAGCCGGGCGGCGGGCTGCCCGTCGCGCCCTCGGCCATCAAGCCGGAAGGCCAGGCCTTCACCGAAACCGGGTTCAAGCCCATGGTGACGCCGCGCGCCCTTGAGCTCGACGAGATCAAGGCCATCGTCGCGCAATATGGAAAGGCCGCGGCCAACGCCCGCGCGGCGGGCTTCGACATGGTCGAAATCCATGCCGCGAACGGCTATTTGATCGATCAGTTCCTGCGGGACAAGACCAACACGCGGACCGACGCCTATGGCGGATCGATCGATAACCGCGTCCGCTTTTTGATCGAGGCGACCAAGGCGGCCGCGGACGCGGTGGGGGCCGATCGCGTCGGGGTGCGTCTCTCGCCCCTGAGCCCGTTCAACGACATCGCGGACTCGAACCCCGGCCCTCTCTTCCAACGCGCCGTGGAGCGTCTCTCCGAGCTGAACGTCGCCTATCTGCACGTCATCGAAGGCGAGACGCAGGGCGCGCGCGAGCCGGAGAACGGCTTCGATCTCGCGACGCTCCGCAAGCTCTTCAAGGGCGCCTATATCGGCAACAACGGCTACGACCCGGCTCTGGCGGCGCAGCGCGTGGCTGGCGGGGACGTGGACCTGGTGGCCTTCGGCCGGGCCTACATCGCCAATCCGGATCTGGTCGATCGCATCCGCCTCGGGGCGCCCCTCGCCGAACTGGACAAGGCGACGCTCTATGGCGGCGGCGCCGAAGGCTATGTCGACTATCCCGCCTTGAACGCCGGGGCCGAAGCCAAGGTGGCGTGAGCGTTCGGGCGGACAGGGGCGGCCGCCGCGCCGCCCCTGTCGTCCGGCGGCGTGATCAGGCGACGCGCACCGGCGCAACGTCGGCGACGCTCGGATCGTCCTCCGAAATGACCAGATTCCGGCCGTTTCGCTTCGCGCCGTACATGCAGCGGTCGGCGCGGTCGATGATCGTCTGCGCGGAATCCCCGACGCGCCAGGTCGCGACCCCGATCGACACCGTCACGCGGCCGAGATGCTCGCCGGTCGAACGTTTGACGAGGTCCTTGGCCATCACGGCGCGACGGATGCGTTCGGCGACGGCCGCCGCCCCGGAGATCGGCGTCTCCGGCAGAACGATCGCGAACTCCTCGCCCCCGAAGCGGGCGGCGAGATCCTGCCCCTTGACGTTCTGCTTGAGCGCCAGCGCCACCAGCCGGAGGACCTGGTCGCCGGTGAGGTGACCGTAATTGTCGTTGAACGTCTTGAAGTGATCGATGTCGATGATGAGGATCGAGAAGATCTGTCCCGTGGCGGCGTCGGCGAGGGAACGCTCGAGCGTGCCTTGCAGGAACTTGCGGTTCGCAAGTCCCGTGAGCGGATCCGTCAGCGACTCCGCGCGGATGGCCTCCAGCGTATTGTGGAGCTCCTGCATCTCATCTTGCGTGGTCGCGAGCTGCCGCTCCAGATCACGCGTGCGTGAGACCATGGCTCCGGTCTCGGTCAGAAGCCTTCGGACGAGGTTGCCGAGCGCTTGACTCGCCTCGCCTTGGCCGGCGACCTCGGTCGAGATCGACTCCAGGCTCGTCGCGTAGTCGTTGCTCGACTCGCGCGCGTTCTTCAGGAGGTCGGTGACCTCGGCGATCTCGGCCAGGATCCGGGCGCCGATGTGGTCGACGCGCTCCGACAGTCGCAGCGGAGACAGATAGGTCTCGTAAAGCAGGTCGAGCTCGGCTTCGGAGATGGTCGCTTCGCGTTCGAGCGCCTGATTGATCGCCCGGTTCAGCGCGGCGTTGTAGCCTGTGGCGTAAGTGTACCACAGTTCGTAGTTGCGCGGATAAGCCGGATGCTTGTGTGACCGCAGCCGGTGAATCGCGGCGTCGCTGAAAGCGATCGTACGATCAAAATCGTTCAGCCCCGGCATCGACGCACCTTGTCCCCAGGTCCGCCCGGCGACGGCCGAGCATTAACGCCGCCCTCTGAGCCCGTTCAACTTGTAGCACGCCTCTAAAAGCTGCGTTAACGCTCTCAAGGTTGTGTTTAAGCCCTTGCGAGACGGGTCGGCCGCAGCAGGAACGCCGGAACGTGGTCGCCGAGACCCACGACGCGATCATCAGACGCGGTCGACTGAGAACGGCGCTCGGGTTCCGGACGCCGGGTCCGGGCGACGGGGGCGGGCTCGGCGGCCTTTCGCGGCTCGACCGCCGCGGCCATGACCGGTTCGTCAGCCGGCGCCGCTTCGGGCCGGGCGCGCCGCCGCCGCGGGGCTGGCTTGGCGGCCTCCCGCGGGGGCGGGGCTGCGCGGTCCTCGGAGGGCGCAGCCTCCCGGCGACGCGCTCCGGCGCGTCCGCGGCCGGCGGCTCGCGGACGTTCGGCGGCCGCGCCGGGGTCGAGGGGCTCGCCCTGCCACGCGATCGGCACATCCGTCAGCCGCTCGATCGCCTGAAGGTTCTTAGCGTCCGAGGGCGCCACGAGGGTGATCGCGACGCCGGTGAGGCCTGCGCGACCGGTGCGGCCGATGCGATGGACGTAGTCTTCCGCGTGGTGCGGGACGTCGTAATTGATCACATGGCTGACGGCCGGGATGTCGAGGCCACGCGCCGCCACGTCGCTTGCGACGAGCAGATCAACCTCGCCGGTCTTGAAGCTGTCGAGCGCCGCCATGCGGGCGCGCTGGTCGAGGTCGCCATGCAGCGCCGCGACCTTGAAGCCGTGCCGCTGGAGCGACTTGTAGACCACGGCGACGTCCCGCTTGCGATTGCAGAACACGATCGCGTTCTTGAAGGCGTCCGCGTCGCGGACCGCGCGCCGCAGGGCGTCCCGCTTTTCGGACGGATCGTCGCTGGCGGCGACGAGAAGCTGCGTCACGGTGACCGCGGCGGTCGCCGGGCGGCCGACTTCGACCCGTTCAGGATTGCGCAGAAACTGCTCGGTCAGACGGGTGATCTCCGGCGGCATGGTCGCGGAGAAGAACAGCGTCTGCCGGGACGGGGGGATCAGCTTGCAGATGCGCTCGATGTCCGGGATGAACCCCATGTCGAGCATGCGGTCGGCCTCGTCGATGACGAGAATCTCGATGCCGTTGAGCAGCAGCCGTCCGCGCTCATGATGGTCGAGCAGGCGGCCCGGCGTCGCGATCAGCACGTCGACGCCGCGCGTGAGCTTCGCGTCCTGGTCGCCGAAGGAGACGCCGCCGATCAGCAGCGCCATGGAGAGCTTATGGTTCTGGCCGTATTTCGCGAAGCTCTCTTCGACCTGCGCCGCGAGCTCGCGCGTCGGCTCGAGGATGAGCGTGCGGGGCATGCGCGCCCGGGCGCGGCCGCTTTCGAGCAGCGTCAGCATGGGCAAGGTGAAAGAGGCCGTCTTGCCCGTGCCCGTCTGCGCGATCCCGAGCACGTCCCGGCGCGCGAGCACGTGGGGGATGGACTGCGCCTGAATGGGCGTGGGTTCGGTGTAGCCGGACGCCTCGACGGCGGCGAGCACCTTCGGGCTGAGGCCGAGTTCTGAAAAGGTCATGTCGTCCTTAAAGCAACGCGATCGGGGTTGGGCCGGGCTGAGCCGCCAGGAGCCGTCGCCTCGGACGCCCTCAGGGTCGTCTCGGCGTCTGCGATCTACGTTGGGAAATGAGGCTTTTGACCAAGTTTGTCAATCGCAAGGCGCAGATCGGCGTCACGACCGCCCCGACATCGCACGGGCGCGGCGACCGTCTCGGCCGGAACATCGCGGGAAGCCGAAGCCTTCACCGCTGACATCTGCGCGTCATCTTCGCCTCGACCTGCGCGCCGGGCGACGGCTCGGTCAGTTCGTCGCGGGACCGAACCTCGTCTCGCCGGGCTCGCCGACGATCAACACCCAGGTGTCGCGCAGGCCCTCCTTGTCGGGCGCCGTGTCGAGGAACATCGACAGCCCGGTGTCGCTCGGTTCGGCGCGCACGTCGCCGAAGGCGAGCTTCGCCGCTTCCTCGTCAACGAGCTCCTTGGTCTCGACCACCGCGCCGTCCGGCTCCGAGAGCCACTGCACGTAAAGCCGCTGGCGGTCGCCAGCGTTGACGCCGACGACGCGCGAGAAGCCCTGCCGTCCCTCGGATGTCCAGGGGCCGGCGACGCGAACCACGAACACGTCGGAGCGCACGCCCAGCGGGTCCTCGGCGGAGGCGGCCGGGGCGGCCGCCGACGGCTTCGAAGCGTCGGGCTGGACGGGGACCGGGTCGATCTTGTCCGGCGGAGCGGTGTTCGC
Organism: Hansschlegelia sp. KR7-227; assembly: GCF_049446035.1. Lineage (NCBI taxonomy): Bacteria > Pseudomonadati > Pseudomonadota > Alphaproteobacteria > Hyphomicrobiales > Methylopilaceae > Hansschlegelia > Hansschlegelia sp. KR7-227. Next base: position 1,172,713 of record NZ_JBMSEA010000001.1, on the reverse strand, counting down.
GGGCGGCGGGGCGGCGGTCTGGGCCTGCGCGGCCGCCGCGGCTACCGCGAGCGCGCAAGCCGCAGCGAGAATGACGTGAGTTCGCAAGGGGGTCTCCTCAGTCGGGTCGAGGAACGTCCACGCCATATAGGGCCGCCGACGGAGGAAGCGCGGCGGGGAGGGCGCTTTGAGCGCCCACCCGATCAAATATCGATCAGGTCGCCGGCGAAGGCGGCGCGCTCCTGGATGAAGCGGAACCGCGCCTCGGGCTTCGTGCCCATCAGCCGGTCGACGGCGTCGCGCGTGCCCTCGGCGTCCTCCTCGTCGATCGCGACCCTCAGCAAAGTGCGTTTCGAGGGCGCCATCGTGGTGTCGCGCAGCTGCGCCGGCATCATCTCGCCGAGGCCCTTGAAGCGGCCGATGTCGACTTTCTTGCCCTTGAAGCGCTTGGCGAGCAGCTCGTCCTTGTGGGCGTCGTCGCGGGCGTAGAGCGTCTCGGCGCCGACCGTCAGACGGTAGAGCGGAGGGACGGCGAGATAGAGGTGGCGATGCCGGATCAGCTCCGGAAGCTCGCGATAGAAGAAGGTCATCAGCAGCGAGGCGATGTGCGCGCCATCGACGTCGGCGTCGGTCATCACGATCACGCGGTCGTAGCGCAGGTCGGCCTCGGAGTAGCGGCTGCGGGTCCCGCAACCGAGGGCGAGCATCAGGTCGGCGAGCTGCTGGTTCTGCGCGAGCTTGTCGGCGCCGGCGCTCGCCACGTTGAGAATCTTGCCGCGGAGCGGAAGCACCGCCTGGGTGGCGCGGTCGCGCGCCTGCTTGGCCGAGCCTCCGGCGGAGTCGCCCTCGACGATGAAGATCTCCGAGCCCTTCGACCCGGCCTGGCTGCAGTCGGCGAGCTTGCCGGGAAGGCGCAGCTTGCGGGTGGCGGTCTTGCGCGCGACGTCCTTCTCCTGGCGCCGGCGCAGGCGGTCTTCGCCGCGCAGGATGATGCTCTCGAGCAGGCGGTTCGCCTGCTGGGGGGAGGCGGCGAGCCAGTGGTCGAAAGCGTCCTTCACCGCCGTCTCGACGATGCGTGAGGCTTCCGCGGTGGCGAGCCGCTCCTTGGTCTGGCCCTGGAACTCGGGTTCGCGGATGAAGGCCGAGAGCATGGCCGCCGCGCCCGCCATCACGTCCTCGCCCGTCAGGATCGACGCGCGCTTCACGTTGGTGAGCTCGGCGTAGGCCTTCAGCCCGCGGAGGAGGGCGATCCTCAGTCCCTGCTCATGCGTGCCGCCTTCGGGCGTCGGGATGGTGTTGCAGTAGGAGCGGGAGAAGCCGTCGTCGCCGTCGTCTGTCCAGGCGACGGCCCATTCGACCGCGCCATGACCGCCGGGACGGTTCTGCGAGCCGGCGAAAATCTCGGCCGAGAGCTGACGGTCGACGAGGCTGCTGGCGAGATACTCCTTGAGCCCCCCCGGGAAGTGCAGCGTCGCCTTCTCCGGCACGCTCTCGACGCCGTCGATCAGCTCGGCCGCGCAGGTCCAGCGGATCTCCACGCCTGAGAACAGATAGGCCTTGGAGCGCGCCATCCGATAGAGCCGCGCGGGCTGCAGCCGGGCGTGCTCGCCGAAGATTTGCGGGTCCGGCAGGAAGCGCACCTTGGTGCCGCGCCGGTTGTGCACCGGGCCGATCTCTTCGAGCCCGGTGAGCGCGAGGCCGCGCGAGAACGACTGCCGGTAGAGCTTCTGGTTTCGCGCGACCTCGACGTCGAGCCGCTCGGAGAGCGCGTTGACCACCGAGATGCCGACGCCGTGCAGACCGCCGGAGGTCTCGTACACTTTCGAGTCGAACTTACCGCCGGAATGCAAAGTCGTCATAATGACTTCGAGGGCGGACTTGCCGGGGAACTTCGGGTGCGGGTCGATCGGCACGCCGCGACCGTTGTCGGTGACGGACACCGCTCCGTCGGCGGTGACGTCGACGCCGATGAACGTCGCATGGCCGGCGACCGCCTCGTCCATGGCGTTGTCGATCACCTCGGCGAAGAGGTGGTGCAGCGCCTTCTCGTCGGTGCCGCCGATATACATGCCGGGGCGGCGCCGCACCGGCTCCAGCCCTTCCAGAACCTCGATGTCGGCCGCGGTGTAACCGGCCTCCGCGGCGGTCGTCGACGACGGCGCGCTTGGGCGGGCGCTCTCGCGTGCGGCGGCGCGTCGCGGCGCTTCGGGCGTCGCGCCCGTAAAAAGGTCATTGGTCTTCGCCATAAGCAGTCCGGATCGATGATTCGCCGCCGCCCGCGGCGACGCTCCATAGTGACACACGCGCGGCGGCTACGCGCCGCCTAGGTTCTCTCGCCAGATGCGTCCAGCTCACTTTCCCGACGACGGACCTGGCCGGACCACGGCCGCCGAGGTCCTGAGCGCCCAGGCGCGGCTTCTGCGCATCTTCATGCGCTACGCCGTGAAGACGCGCATTCACGCGACGCCGGACATAGCGCGCATTCGTCGATCCATGGAGCAGGTCGCGCGCATCGCGCCCGACCAGCCCTTCGGCGTCACGCGCCGGCAGGTCCTGACCGGCGGCGTGATGGCCGAGCGTCATGCCCCGCAGCGAGGGCCGGTCCGCGGCGCGATCCTCTATCTGCATGGCGGCGGGTTCGTTTCGGGCTCCCCTCGGACCCATCGCGGCATAGCGGGCCGGCTCGCGCGCGGAGTCGGCGCGGAGGTGGTCGTGCCGGACTACCGGCTTGCGCCGGAGCATCCGTTTCCGGCGGCGCTCGACGACGCCGCCGCCGTCTACCGCGCGCTGCTGGCGCGGACCGGCGACCCGTCGAGACTTGCGATCGCAGGAGATTCCGCTGGCGGCAACCTCGTCTTCGCTCTGCTGCTTCGGCTGAAGGAGGAGGGGGATCCGATGCCGGCCGCAGCCGTCGGCCTCTCGCCCTTCGCCGACTTCACGGGAAGCGGGGACAGCTTCCAGACGAACGCCGCGCTCGATCCGCTGCTCCATGTCCGCGGCTTTCCGTCCGTCGTCGACGCCTATGCGCCGGGCCTGGACGTCACGAACCCCCTGCTGTCCCCGATCTTCGGCGATCTCTCCGGCCTGCCGCCGACGCTGATTCACTGCGGCAGCGACGAGATCCTGCTCGACGACGCGGTCAGGCTGCACGCGGCGCTGGTCGCCGCAGGCGTCGCGAGCGAGCTCGATGTCTGGGAGCGAATGCCGCATGTCTGGCACGCCTTCGCGCTCTTCCTGCCCGAGGCGCGCGCGGCGATGGCCCGCGTCGTGAGCTTCCTGGACGGCCGGCTCCCGAGACCGGCGCCCCGGCCCGGGCCCCCCGTGCCTGAGCGCGCGCCGGCGCGTCCGGGCAGGCGGGCGAGCGACAGCTAGGCGGGGCAGGGCGCGCCCTACTCCGTGCGGACGCGCTCCGCGCGCTTGGCTTCGTTCCAGATCGCATCCATCTCTTCGAGGGTGCTGTCCGCCGGCGACGAGCCCCGCGCCTTCAGCGCCCCCTCGATCGCCCGGAATCGCCGTTCGAACTTGGCGTTCGAGCGCCGGACCGCGGCTTCCGGATCGACCCCGGCGTGGCGCGCGAGATTGGCGATGGCGCACAGCAGGTCGCCGATCTCGTCCTCCATCGCGTCGCGGTCGCCGGAGGCGACGGCCTCCGCGACCTCGTCGATCTCCTCCCGGACCTTTCCGACGACCAGCGCGACGTCATCCCAATCGAAGCCGACGGCTGCGGCCTTCTCCTGAAGCTTCACGGCGCGCGTGAGACCGGGCAGAGCGCTCGTCACCCCATCGAGCAGGCTGGAGGCCGCCGCCGGCTCCCCGCCCCGCGCGGCCGAGCGGAGCGCCTTCTCGTCGGCCTTGATCGCGTTCCAGAGCTTTTCGACCTCGGCGGCCGGGAGATCGCGGGCGTCGCCGAACACGTGCGGGTGCCGGCGGATCATCTTCGCCGTCACCGCCTCCACGACGTCGCCGAAGGCGAAGGCGCTGGTCTCCTCGGCCATCCGGGCGTGATAGACGACCTGCAGCAGAAGGTCGCCGAGCTCGTCCCGGAGATCGGCCATGTCGCCGCGTTCGATCGCGTCGGCCACTTCGTAGGCCTCTTCGATCGTGAACGGAGCGATCGACGCGAAGCTCTGCTCCAGATCCCAGGGGCAGCCGGTCACGGGCGTTCGCAACGCGGCCATGATCTCGATCAGGCGCGCGATGTCCTTCGACGGCGTCATGGGCGTTCCCCGAGGGCGATGCGTCGCCCGACCTGGCCCGACCCGCAAGCGGGGTCAAGAGGCCGGTTCAGCGGAGGTGCGGACCGGCCCGAACCTCAAGCAGGGCGATCAGCCTCGGGTCCATGAATTCGTACTCGTCTGGGATGTCGAGGCAGATGATCCGCGTGTCGCGGAGATAGGGCCTGAATCGTCGGATCAGCCGGGAGCGGTGGATCTTCTCCATCACGAAGACCAGCTCCGCCGTGGCGAGATGCTCGGGCGACACCGGCTCGTCCGCGTCCGGGGCGAGGCCGGCTAACGCGACCTCAAGATCGGCCCGGCCACCGAAGATGCGCTCTGCGGTGGGGCTGCGCCGACGGTTGCGGCTGCAAAGGAAAAGCACGCTCTTCATCGCCGACCCGCGAGTCGCATAAGATATATTATGGAACTATGGGATCGTCCGCTTGGCCGGTTGACGGACCGGCGACGCCGACAGCTCAAGCCGCCTCGATCCGCATGCCGTCATAGGCCACGTCGACCTTGGCAGGCAGCCGGCGCTTCAGCGTGGCGTAGTCGAGGTCTGTGTGAAGGTTCGTCAGCACGGCGCGCTTCGGTTTCAGCCGCTCGATCCACTCGAGCGCCTCGTCGAGCGAGAAATGCGTGGGATGCGGCGTGTCCCGCAACGCGTCGACGATCCAGACGTCGAGGCCCTCCAGGGCGGGCGCGGAAGCGTCGGGAATCGCGTTGAGGTCCGGCGTGTAGGCGATGTCGTCGAAGCGGAAGCCGAGAGCGTGCGTCGTGGGGCCGTGCATCAGATCGATGGGCAGCGCCTCGACGACCCCGCCGGCGCCTTCGATCGCCACGGGAACGCCGACCTCGAGTCGGCGGTCGGTCAGGATCGGCGGATAGTCGCTGCCCGGCGGCGATGCGAACACGTAGCCGAAGCGGCTGCGCAGGACGTCGGCGGTCGCCTCGTCGGACCACGCCTCGATCTTCCGGCGCATATGGATGACGAGCGGCCGCAGATCGTCGATGCCGTGGGTGTGGTCGGCATGGTCGTGGGTGATGAGCACGCCGTCGAGCGCGGTGATCTCGGCCGACAGCAACTGGTCCCGAAGGTCGGGTCCGGTGTCCACCAGCACGCGCGTAACGCCCGACGGCGCGATCCTCTCCACGAGGATCGCGCAGCGCCGCCGCCGGTTGCGCGGTTCGGCCGGATCACATTTGCCCCAGCCGACCGCCACCCGCGGGACGCCGCCGGACGAGCCGCAGCCGAGGATGGTTACGGCGAGGCTCACGCAGCGTCCGCGGCTTTCGGACCCACAAGAGCGGATCGCGGCGTCTTGCTGAAAAGACGAAAGAAATTGTCCGTGGTCGTGCGACGCGTTTCGTCCTCGCTCCAGCCTTTGATCGCGGCCAGGACAGCCGCCGTTCGCACCGTGTGGGCGGGTTCGTTGCGCCGGCCGCGAAAAGGCTCCGGCGCGAGATAGGGCGCGTCGGTCTCCACCAGCAGCCGGTCGGCCGGCACGTCGGCCGCGATCGCGCGCAGCTCGTCGGACCGCTTGAACGTGAGGATGCCGGAGAACGACACGTAGAGCCCGAGAGCGACGCCGCGCCGCGCCAGTTCGGCGCCGGAGGAGAAGCAGTGCAGGACGGCGGGAAAGGCGCCCTTCCCCATCTCGTCCTCGAGCACGGCGATCATCCTGTCGTCCGCCGCGCGGGAATGGATGACGAGCGGAAGCCCCGTCGCCCGGGCGGCCGCCATATGCGTGCGAAAGCCCTGCTCCTGCGCTTCCGGGCTGCTGGTGTCGTAGTGGAAGTCGAGGCCGGCCTCGCCAAGGCCGACGATCTTGGGATGCGAGGCGAGCCGGATCAGTTCGTCGGCGGTGACGTCGAGTTCTTCATGGGCGTTGTGCGGATGCGTGCCGACCGTGCCGTAGACGCCGGGATAACGGTCGATCAGCGCAAGGATGCGCTCGAACTGGCGCACCCGGGTCGAGATCGTCACCATCAGCGCGACGCCCGCCGCGTGCGCCCGCTCCACGATCGCGTCACGCTCGGGCGCGAAGTCGTCGAAGTCGAGATGGCAGTGGCTGTCGACGAGCGGGGTCACGGCTGAGGCTCCGGCGCCGGCTCGACATAGCGCGGGAACACCGGCTGAGGCGCGGGCAGGGGCGTGCCGGGCTTCAGCCGCCCGCCCTCCCCGAGCGACGTGAAACCGCGCTTGGTCACGCCTGAGCCCAACAGATCGAGCAACTTGGCGGCCGCGCCCGGCATGAAGGGCTGCGTCAGCAGCGCGACCTGCCGGACCACCTCGGCGGTGACGTAGAGAACGGTCGCCATGCGTTCGGGATCCGTCTTCTTCAGCGCCCAGGGCTCCTGGCCGGCGAAGTAGCGGTTGGCGTCGGCGACGACCGCCCAGATCGCCGACAACGCGGCGTGCAGAGACAGATCCTGGAATGCGGCGTCGACCTTCGCCCGCAGCCCGTCCGCGGAGGCGAGCATGGCGGCGTCCGCCTCTGAAAAGGCGCCGGGCGAGGGCGCCCTGCCCTCGCAATTCTTGGCGATCATCGAGAGCGAGCGCTGCGCCAGATTGCCGAGGTCGTTCGCGAGGTCGGCGTTGATCCGGCCGATGATCGCGTCGTGGCTGTAGCTGCCGTCCTGGCCGAAGGGCGCCTCCCGCAGCAGGAAGTAGCGCACGGCGTCGACGCCGTAGCCGTCGGCGAGCGCGAAGGGGTCGACGACGTTGCCGACCGACTTCGACATCTTTTCCCCGCGATTGTAGAGAAAGCCGTGCGCGAACACGCGCTTGGGCAACGGGAGCCCGGCCGACATCAGGAAGGCGGGCCAGAACACCGTGTGGAAGCGGATGATGTCCTTGCCGATGATGTGGAGGTCCGCGGGCCAGTAGCGCCAGAGGTCGGAGCTCTCGTCCGGGAAGCCGGCGCCGGTGAGGTAATTCGTGAGCGCGTCGACCCAGACATACATCACATGCCTCGGATCATCCGGCACGGGCACGCCCCAGTCGAAGGTGGTGCGGCTGATCGACAGGTCCGACAGGCCGCGCTTCACGAAGGCCAGCACCTCGTTCCGTCGCGTGTCCGGACCGATGAAGCCGGGCTGCTCCTCATAGAGCCTGAGCAGCCGGTCCTGGTAGGCGGACAGGCGGAAGAAGTAGCTTTCCTCGACCACCCACTCGACTGGCGCGCCGGTCGGAGCGAGGCGCGTTCCGCCCTCTCCGACCGTCGTTTCGTTCTCGTCGAAATAGGCCTCGTCCCGGACGGAGTACCAGCCCTCGTATTTGCCGAGATAGACGTCGCCGTTCGCGGCCATGCGGCGCCACAGCTCCTGGCTCGCGGCGTAGTGGTCCTCGTCGGTCGTGCGGATGAAGCGGTCGAAGGAGATGTCGTAGCGCTCGTCCATCGCCTTGAACAAGGCGGCGTTCTTCGTCGCCCAGGCGAGCGGCGAGACGCTCTCCCGCTGGGCGGTCTGCGCCATCTTCAGACCGTGCTCGTCCGTGCCGGTCAGGAACCGCACGTCGCGCCCGGCGAGCCGGTGGTGACGCGCGATCGCGTCCGTCGCGATCGCTTCGTAGACGTGCCCGATATGCGGGACGCCGTTGGGATAGGCGATGGCGGTCGTGACGTAATAGGGCGTCTTCTGGTCCGGCATCGCGGGTTCCGGTTACGACGAAGCCGGCGTCAACGGCGCGAGAGGCCGGCGAGCTCTGTCAGCGTCTCGATGACGAAGGGCCGGCGATCGAGGTTGAACACCTCGATTTCACGGGCTGCGCGGGCGGTTTTCTCCCATAGCTCCGCCACGCGCGCAAGGCGCGGCTCCCGCACTTCGGCCCCCGCCCGGACGCGATCGTGCAGCCAGTCGCCGATCAGGGCGACGAACAGCGCGAAGCGCTCCTCCGCGCCGCGCTTCGAAAGGTCTTCGGCCAAAGCGTGCGTCGCCTTCACGTCGACGGTCGGAAGACGCTCGAGCAGATCGTGGACCTTGCGGCGGAGCGTTACGCCGTCGCCCGCCAAGAGGGACAAAGCGCGCGCCACGCTGCCCTCCGCCAGCTCCGCGGCGCCGGAGAGCGCTTCGGAATCGTGGTCCTCGGCCTCCGGCAGGGTCTGAAGCACGGCGAGCGTCTCGGCGGCGGAAAGCGGCGCCAAACGGAGCGCGCGGCAGCGCGAGCGCACGGGAGCCGGCAGCATGCGCGGCGTCGAGCTCACGAGCAGGAAGAGAGCGCGCGCCGGCGGCTCCTCCAGCACCTTGAGAAGGGCGTTCGCGGCGGCCCCGTTCATGTCGTCGGCCGTGTCGACCACGCACACCCGCCAGCCGCCCTCCCCGGCGGTGGAGCCGAAGAACGAAACCGCCCGGCGCGCGTCCTGCACGCGGATTTCAGCGCCGAGAGCCTTGCGGTCCGGGTTCCATTCACGACGCAGGACGAAGAGGTCGGGATGCGCCAGCCGCGCCGCCCGTCGCGCCGCCGGGTGCTCCTCAGGCACGAAAAGCGACGTCGCCGCCGCGACGTCCGCGCCGAGCGGTTCGGGATGGGCCAGTGCGAAGCGCGCCATGCGGTAGGCGAGCGTCGCCTTGCCGATTCCTTCGGGACCGGAGATGAGCCAGGCGTGATGCATGCGATCCGAGCGGTAGGCGGACAGCAGCGCCTGCTCGGCCTCGCCATGACCCACAAGGGTGGAGACCTCCCGCGGATGCGGGCAGCCCTCCCGGCGGTCGGCCTCGGGAAGCGCGTCGGGATCCGGCGTCATGCGCCGGGCGCCATGGCCGCCGCATCGAGGCCGAGCCTCCGCGCGACGACGGACCAGATCCGACGCTCGACCTGATCTTCGTCGCTGGTCGCGTCGATCAGTACGCAACGCTCCGGCTCCGCCCGCGCGATCGCAACGAAAGCCCGCCGCAGCCGTTCGTGGAAGCCTACGTCTTCCGCCTCGAACCGGTCGGCCGGCCCCTCCCCGCCCCGCCTTCGGGCCCGGGCGAGCCCGGTCTCGGCGGGCGCGTCGAGGATCAGAGTGAGCTCCGGACGGACGTCGGCCGCCGCCACGCGCTCGAGGTCGCGGATCGCGTCCGCGGGCGCTTCGCCGAGCGCTCCCTGATAGGCGCGGGTCGAATCGATGAAGCGGTCGCACAGCACGATCGCGCCGCGGGCGAGCGCCGGACGGATCAGCGCGTCGACGTGATCTGCGCGCGCCGACGCGATCAGGATCGTCTCGGCGAACGGCCCGAAGCGCTTGGCGGCGCCCGACAGCAATGTCTTGCGCAGGCGCTCGGCGCGCAGCGAACCGCCGGGCTCGCGCGTCGTCACGACTTCCCGTCCGGTCGCGGCGAGGCGTGCGGCCAGCCGCCGGATCTGCGTCGACTTGCCGACGCCCTCCCCGCCTTCGAAGGTGACGAAGCGCCCGGCCATCAGATCCGTTCGGCGACGGTGTCGACCAGTCCGCTCACCAGTTCGAGGGCGCCGTCGAACGCCCGCCGTCCGAGGTCGCCTTCGGCGACGTCCGCGCCCGCGACCAGGGGAGTCTCGACGGTCAGCGTGTCGCCCCGCCACACCCTCAGCGTCGCGACCTTGTCGCCTTTGGCGATGGGCGCCCGCAGCGGGCCGTCATAGGTGACGCGCGCCGCGACGCGGCTCTCGTCGCCCTTCGGCGTGAGCAGATCGATGGGCTGGATCGAGACCAGCGGCACGTAGAGCGAGGTCCCGCCGAACACGCGGGCGTCCGCCACAGGCGCGCCGGCCTCGAACAGCCGTCGCTGGGCGAAGGCGGTGAATCCCCAGTCGAGCAGCTTGCGGGCTTCCTCCGCGCGGGCCTTGGCGGTCTCGAGACCGTTGAGCACGATGATCAGCCGCCGGCCGTCGCGCAGCACCGAACCCGCCAGTCCGTAGCCGGAGTCCGCGGTGAAGCCGGTCTTGAGGCCGTCCGCGCCCGGATAGTCCGCGAGCAGCGGATTGCGGTTGCGCTGGGTGATCTTGTTCCAGGTGAATTCGGGCTCCGCGAAGATCTTGTATTCCCGGGGATAGGCCTCGATCAGGTGGGCCGCCAGGATGGCGATGTCGCGGGCCGTCATCTTCTGTTCGGGATCCGGCTGGCCGGTCGCGTTGCGGAAGGTCGAGCGCGCCAGGCCGAGTTGCTTCGCGCGGCGGTTCATCTCCTCGGCGAAGGCCGGCTCCGAGCCCGCGAGCGCGACGGCGAGCGTGATGGCCGCGTCGTTGCCGGCCTGGACGATGACGCCGCGCAGCAGGTCGGAGACCGGCACCTCGGACTTCAGCTTCGCGAACATCGTCGAACTGCCGGAGGGCGCGCCGCCGCGCCGCCAGGCGTCTTCCGTGATCTTCAGCGTGTCGCTCAGCCGGAGCTTCTCCTCGCGTAGCGCCTTGAAGACAAGCTCGAGCGTCATCAGCGTCGCCATGCTCGCGGGCGGCGCCGGCAGATCGGCCTGCTTCGCGAACAGCGTGGCGCCGGAGGCGACGTCGTAGAGAAAGGCGATCGGCGCGTCCGTCGGCGTGGCGGCCTTGGCGGGCGCGGCGGCCACGGGCTCAAGCGAAACCGCCGCGACCGCGGCGACGGCGATGAGGGATGCGAGCCGCTTTGAGGCGGCGCCGAAGAACCAGAACATCGTCACGCCACGCCTCGCCCTACGCCGCATGAGATTACGCCGACGGAGCGTCCCGCACAATCGACGCGAGGGTTCGCCCGATCGCGGTCTCGCGTCAGGGTTAGCGGAACGCGTCGAGCGTGTTCACCGCCGAAGGATCGCCGAAGCCTTCGAAGCTTGCGGCGATCCGCTGCGAGACGTCCGCGCGCGCGGACGCCGGCTCCTGCGGCGCGCTGGGAATCGTCCGCAGCGCGGGCGCGGCGCTTGCGAGCACAGGCTCGCTCGGTTCGATCACGCGTTTCGCCGGGGCCGGCCGAGGCGCGGTCGCGGCCCGTGTCACCGCGCGCGCGGCGGCGGCCGCCGGCGTGGCGATCAGCGGCTGGGGCGCGACATAGGCGACGGCGAGCGGCGCGGGATCGACGACGCCAGATGCTGCGGCCGACGGCGGGGCGGGGCGGACCGGCGGCGCCGAGGCGACCAGGATCGCCGCGGCCGGGCTCGCTCCGCCGGCGGCCTCCGCCGCCAGCGCGGCGTCGGGAACCGGCGCGAGCGCCGCGATCCGCTCGCCCTGGGGCCGCGCGGGATGGCCGAACTCCTGGTAGCTCGCGAGCAGCCTGCGGTCGTCGCTGCCGCCCGCGGGCGCCCGGCCGATATAGTCCATCTTGACGTTGCCGACGCCCGAGCCGGTGAAGCCCAGCACCTCGGCCGTGCGCTTCGAAACGTCGATCACGCGTCCGCGGTGATACGGCCCCCGGTCGTTCACCCGCACGACGATCGAGCGCCCGTTCGTCACATTGGTCACCCGGACGTAGGACGGCAGCGGAACGTTCGGATGCGCCGCGGTAAAGGCGTGCATGTCGAACGCCTCGCCGTTCGCCGTGCGCCGGCCGTGGAACGCGGCGCCGTACCAGGAGGCGAGCCCGCTCCCGAGCCGCCCTGCCCGCCGCCCGCCCTGCGCCGAGGCCACGGTCGGAGACGTCGCCACGGATTTCGCAGCTCCGCCGGCCGACGCCGCCGCGCCTTTGGGCGTCGGCAAAGGCACGGTCGATGCAGGAGATTCCGTTCCCTTCACGCGGGATTCGGTCGTCAGCGCCACGGGCGACGCGGCCGCAAGCGCGGCCTGCCCCGGGGTTGCGGCCTGGCGGCTGTCGTGAGCGGAGCAAGCGCCGAGCAGGGCGCAGGCGGCGCCGACCGCGATCGTTCGGCCGCGAATATCAGGAAACACTGAGGCGATGGAGGTCTTTGAAGAGCGGGAGAAGTCTCGCATGGAGCCGTGGAACGAGCCGTCGCGAGCCATGCGTTCAGTCCCCTTCGAAGGCGAGCGGCGCTCGCGCGGCCCCGAAAAGGGTCCGCCCGGCCGCCTGCGGCTCTCGTTCGCCGCGCCTCCGCCCCGTTGTCGTTTGACGAAACTGTCACCGTCTCGCCACGCTTACGCGACAACCAAGCGGTCAAATTAAGGCGCAAATGCGGCGTGGTAAATTTGTCTTTAATTTGAACTAAGGGCGAAGCTGCGCCTGGGAGACCGCCTCTCGCCGCTTTGGTCTCCCAGAATGAAGCGTCGTCCCCCAGAATGAAGCGTCGCGTTCCCCAGCCGGCCGGCTCGCGTGCGCCGGACCGGCGTCGCGCCGGTTGCGGCGGACTTGCACGCGGCGCTAAACATCGCGCACGGGCGAGCGCCCGACGCGGAAGGGTGGCCGAGTGGTTTAAGGCAGCGGTCTTGAAAACCGCCGTGGGGGCGACTCCACCGTGGGTTCGAATCCCACCCCTTCCGCCACGGACTTCAACGACACCTACTCTACCCTGTCCCTATCCCTGTCCGGCGCACGGCAATCCTGGGACGTGTCGCGAGCCGTGCTGAAGTCGGGACGCGACCCGGTTGCCTGAAGACGAGCGGCTTGTAAGTTCCATAGTATCCGCGTAGTTCGATTATGCCTTTAAGACGCTCCAAACAAGAAATCTTCTGCGGATAGCTCGTCCTTACCCACCCCAATTAGGCGGATAAAATTATTACTGTTGTAGCGAACTATGACATTTCCAGCCTGATCTTCATACGAGTGTGCGATGACATCGGCAAAATTATCAAAAAAGTACGGTCGTTCTAGTTTTGGATCGCCGCTACCTAGGCGGATTCTGTCTACTCCGACTTCAAAATCTGTTATTATATCTTTACCAAACTTATGATCTTCGATTCCCGTCCCTGGAGTTACTCTATAATCAAAGTAGTCTCGATCTGAACCACCCGTCAGGACATCATTTCCTTTGCCGCCATAAATAAAATCGACGCCCGATCCGCCGAAAATCCGATCTCGGCCATCTTCGCCGCGAAGAATGTCAGCTCCGCCTCCCCCGTAAATCAGGTCGTTGCCGTCGCCGCCTCGGATCGTGTCATCGCCCGCCATCCCATACAAGGTGTCTGCGGCTCCGAGCCCCTCAATGACATCACCGATCCGACTGCCCACCCAACGATTGCGCCCGTCGTCGCCGATGTAGTCCCTCGGCTCTTCGTCCGCAGCGACAGCGAAGTCCTCGGCGAGGTAAAAGCGGTCGTAATCAGTTTTAGGAAGTCGCGACATGGTCGTGCGCTCCGTGAATTGCCCACTCACGCGAAGGTTGCACGGCGTCGGACACACGGCGAGAGCTTACTCTGCACGAGAGAGTGATCGACGCGTCGGCCACCCGACCTCTGGAGGTTAGGAGATTGGTCAAGGACGGCCGCCCGCGGGGTCGAGGACCGGCGGGGTGAGCGAGATGCGCGCCATAGCGCGGCGACCGTTCAAGACGTCGAGACCGTCGTACCGCCGTGGTCCCCAGGATTTGCCGGCCGCACCGCTCGATCGTCGTTTTCAGCGGGCGAAAGGAATTCGGCGCCGTCGAGTTGTGCGTGCACACGCCGGGCAAGCTAGAGCGCTTCGTCGCATCCCGAGATGTTCATGCAGCCGGCGCGACGGGGACGACTCGCCGCCCCCGTCCACGCCGGCGCGGGACATCGATCAGAAGTCGCGCTGAACCCGGAGGCGGCCGACGAAGGCGTCGTCGTCCGACGTGCCCTTATAGGCGACCTGGGATTTCTTCATATTGTTGATGTAGGAGAGCTCGGCGCCGATATCGAGTTTCTTCACCGGCGTCCAGATCAGGTTGCCGATCAGCGCGCCCGTCCGCCAGTCGGCGTCGACGCGGCGGTAGTCCACGTCGATATAGGTGGCGTGGAGCGCCGAGCGCCACTTGGGCGACCAGTAGTGCAGCACGCCGAGATTGGCGCTGAACGCGCGCGTCTTCTCGGTCTCCCCGCCGATCAGCAGATAGTCGCGCTGCAGGTTGAAATTGGCGATGTTCTGGGTGCGCCCCGAGCCGAAGTTCTGATCGCCGACCCCGTTGTAGGACAGGCCGACGCCGTCGGTGTAGGCGGCCTGCGCCCAGAGGAAGTCGCCCTTGGCGTCCGAGGTGTTGGCGGTCGGCAGGTTGAGCTTGAAGCCGGCCTGGACGCCCCAGCCCCAGCCGTTGTCGCCGCCCCTTTCGCCGGTGATCGGGTCGGCGAAATTCTTCATCGGGTTGATCCGGGACGCCACCCCCGAGAGCTGCGCCTCGCCCCAGCCCTGCTTGACGCGCAGATTGGCGACGATGTCCGGCATGGTCTGGCCGGCGTTCGGCTGCGCGTTGGCGCTTTCGCGGTAGCGGTAGGTCTTGTCTTCGAGCGACACGCTGGCCGACACGTCGCCGAACTTCGCCGTGTAGGCCAGCGCCGGCAGCGTCCGGTCGGAGACGAACGGGATCGCGAAGGTCGGGTACGGCTTGAAGTCCCAGAACGAGTCCGTCACGCCGGCCGTGAGGCCTGCAAACTGGACATAGGCCTGGTCGAACAGGAAATCGTCGCCGTCGAGGCCGGTGGTCTGGCCGAGCGAGCCCGGCGATCCCGAGTCCTTCTGGAACTGCATGCGGACGAAGGTCCGCAACGCGCCGTATTCGGTGTCGGTGCGGGCGTCGAACCAGAGGCGCGTGCGCGTGCGGAACCCGGTCCGGCTCGCGTCGTCGTCGTCGCCGTGACGGTCGGCGACCCCGGTGAGCTCGAAGCGCACCAGGCCGCCGATCTGGAGGCAGGTGTCGGTGCCCGGAATGTAGAAGAAGCCCGCGCCGTAGGCGTCGCAAACCTTCACATATTCGACGGGCTCGGCGCCCGGCAGGTCGGCCGCCTGAGCGCCGCTCATCATCACGATGGCCGCGGCCGAGCCGAGCGCCACGCTTTTCAACAGTTTCATGCCAGTCCCCCTAACGCCCCGGATCCGCCGTCTGACGCATTGAAGCGTGACGGCTTGTCTTGCCCGGCGGCGCCTCCTCACGTCAGTCTACTGAGACGCCTCCCACACCTTCGCCCGCCGCTTCTGCCGTGGACAAGCTGTTTTCCCATGATCGTTGTGAAAATCGCATGTTTTTGTCAGATTGTTGCCGTTTTGCACGTACTTATACGTCACGTCACTCTTGAAGTTATTCAATATCGTGAAATTTCATGTATTGAAATCTAGCGCTCAGCAGTTTTTTAGACGGTCGTCTTGGTCGCGGTGGGACCCGACAAGGCTTCCGAGCGGAGAAAGTCGAAATCGCAACCGTCGTCAGCATCGAGGACGTGCCTGGCATAGAGCCGCCCATACCCTCGGGCGGGGGGCTCCACAGGGCGGCCGAGCTCCTGGCGTCGACGCGCGAGCTCCGCGTCCTCGACCAGCAGATCGATCCGACGCTCCTTCACGGACAGGCGGATACGATCGCCGTTTCGCACCAGCGCGAGTGGGCCGCCGGACGCGGCGTCGGGGGTCACGTGGAGCACGATCGTTCCGAACGCCGTGCCGCTCATCCGCGCGTCGGAGATGCGGAGCATGTCCTTGACACCCTGGGCCGCGAGCTTCTTCGGGATGGGCAGGTATCCCGCTTCCGGCATGCCCGAGGCGCTGTGCGGCCCGGCGTTCTGCAGCACCAGCGCGTCGTCGGCCGTGACGTCGAGGTCCGGATCGTCGATCCGCTCAGCGAGATCGGCGAGCGACGTGAAGACGACCGCCCTGCACTCCTTCTCGAACAACGTCTTGTCGGCCGCGGAGCGCTTCAGGATCGCGCCGCGCGGGGCGAGCGAGCCAAAGAGGGCGACGAGGCCGCCGACCGGTTCGAGCGGCTGCTCCCGCGAAGCGATCGCCGAACGGTCGACCCAGCCGTCATGCGGCGCGTCGAGCCGCTCGCGCAGCGTCTGGCCCGTGACCGTCAGGACGTCGAGCTCGAGCAGCGGCCGGAGCTCCCGCAACACGGCGCCCATCGCGCCCGCGGCGTGGAAATCCTCCATGTAATGCTGGCCCGTCGGCTTGAGGTCGACCAGCACCGGCGTCTCGTCCGACAGCTGGTTGAAGCGGTGGAGATCGATCTCAAGCCCTGCCCGTCCGGCGATCGCCGCGAGATGGATGATCGCATTGGTCGAGCCGCCGAGCGCGAGCAGGACGCGCATGGCGTTCTCGACCGCGGCCTGGGTGACGATGCGCTTCGGCGTGATGTCGGAGCCGATCAGCCGGACCGCCTGCATGCCGGTCGCCTCCGCCGCGCGCAGCCGGTCGGCGTGGACGGCGGGGATCGCGGCGGTGCCCGGCAGGGTCATGCCGAGCGCCTCGGCGAGACACGCCATGGTCGAGGCGGTGCCCATCACGGCGCAGGTTCCGGCGGTCGTCGCGAGCCGCCCCTCCACGACCTCGATCTCCTCGCGATCGATCTTTCCCGCGCGGTACTGCGCCCAAAAGCGCCGGCAGTCGGTGCAGGCGCCGAGCCGTTCGCCTCTGTGCCTCCCCGTCATCATAGGACCGCCGATCAGCTGGATGGTCGGACGATCCGCCGACACGGCGCCCATCAACTGCGCGGGCACGGTCTTGTCGCAGCCGCCCATCAGCACGACCGAGTCGATCGGCTGGGCCCGGATCATCTCCTCGGTGTCCATGGACATGAGGTTGCGGTAGCGGAGGGACGTCGGCGACAGAAACACCTCGCCGAGCGAGATCGTCGGGAACTCGAGCGGCAGCCCGCCCGCGGCCAGCACGCCGCGCTTCACGGCCTCGAGCAGCTCGGGGAAGTGCCGGTGGCAGTTGTTGAAGCCGCTCGGCGTATAGGCGATCCCGACGACCGGCCGCTTCAGCATGTCGAGCGAATAGCCCATCGACTGCGCGAAGGAGCGGCGCAGGTAGATCGAGAAGTCGCGGTCGCCATAATTGGTGAGGCCGCCGGCGATGCCGTGGGTCTGGTCGGTCATGGGCCTTCAGTCGCTGGACCCCGGAGGCGAACGCCTGCGTTCGCCTCCGGGGATTTGAGCCGGGGGTCGCGTCGATGATTACAGCCGCGTCTTCACATATTTGGGCTCGAGATAATCCTTCAGGCCGAGCGAGCCGCCCTCGCGTCCCATGCCGCTCTCCTTCACGCCGCCGAACGGGATTTCGGCGGCGGCGAGCATCATGTCGTTGACGCCGACCATTCCGACCTCCAGGGCCTCAGAAGCGCGGGCGGCGTTCTTGAGGCTCGACGTGAACACATAGCCGGCGAGCCCGAACGGCAGCGCGTTGGCGCGCGCCGTCACCTCGTCGAAATCCGAGAAGGTGGTCAGCGGCGCGACCGGGCCGAACGGCTCGTCGATCATCACGCGCGCGTCGTCCGGGGTGCGCCCGAGCACCGTGGGCTCGAAGAAATAGCCGCGGTTGAAGCCGCTCGGCTGCTGGCCGCCATTGAGCAGTTCGGCGCCCTTCTCCACCGCGTCCTTCACCAGGGCCTTGGCGTTGTCCAGCCCGCGCTGATTGGCGAGCGGGCCGAGATTGACCCCCTCCCCGTCGAATCGGCCGAGCTTCAGCTTCCTGACGGCGGCCACGAAGGTGTCGGCGAACTCGTCATACACGCGCTCGTGCACGAAGAACCGCGACGGAGAAATGCACACCTGCCCGCAGTTGCGGAATTTGGTCGCGGCCGAAGTCTCCGCCGCCGTCTTCACGTCGGCGTCGTCGAACACCAGCACCGGCGCATGGCCGCCGAGCTCCATCGAGACCTTCTTCACGCCCTCCGCGGCGAGCTTCAGGATCTGCTTGCCGACCGGCACGGAGCCGGTCAGCGAGACCTTGCGGACGACCGGCGAGCGGATCAGGTGCTCGGAAATGCGCGATGAGTCGCCCGTCACCAGATTGACGGCGCCCTCGGGGATGCCGGCGTCCGCGCAGGCCTGGACGATCGCCATCGCGGTCGCCGGCGTCTCGCCGGCGGGCTTCAGGATCACCGAACAGCCGGCCCCGAGCGCGGCGGCGACCTTGCGGGCGGGCAGCAGCGCCGGGAAGTTCCAGGCCGACAGGGCCACCACGACGCCGACCGGCTGATAGATCACCGACAGGCGCACGTCCTGTTCGCGGCCCTCGATGATCTGCCCATAGATGCGCTTGGTCTCCTCCGCGTACCACTCGAACTGGTCGGCGGTCGCGCCCCATTCGCCGCGGCTCTCGGCGAGCGGCTTGCCGGATTCGGACGACATGATCTTGGCGTAGGGTTCGACGCGCTCCCGGATCAGGTCGGCGACCTTGCGGAGCTTTGCGGCCCTCTCCCATGGCTGGACCCGGCGCCACGTGGCGAAGCCCCTCTGCGCGGCCGCGATAGCGCGGTCGAGATCCTCGGGCGTCGCGTTCGGCACGGTGCCGAGCACCTCCTCGGTGGCCGGGTCGAACACCTCCTTTACGCCGCCGCCGCCGGCTGGGCCCCAGGCGCCGCCGATATAGAGGCCGAAGTCGTCGTAGCCGTACATGTGCTGTGTCCGTTCAATTAAGGGCTGGATTAGCGCGACGCGTGCTTCGAGACGGCCCTTCGGGCCTGCTCAGCATGAGGAAAGGTGAGGATGCCGAGAGCGGACCTCTTCATGCTGAGGAGCCGCACGAAGGACGGCGTCTCGAAGCGCGCGGTTCGTCTCCCATCCTCAGATGTCCTGCTCAATCCAGGTCTTCTGGACGTCGGCGCACCAGTTGCCGACGTTCCATCGACCCCATGCGCCGAGGCCCGCGAGCTCATCTTCCCCGGCGTAGACCGGAACGTGCACGACCGAGAGACCAGGGTGCCGGCGCGCCTCTTCGAGCGCCGCCTTGAGGCCGTCGGCGTCGAAGCCGGCGAAGACGGCCTTCACGCCGGCGACCGCGCGTGCAAGCGCCACATAGTCGACGGCGACGCCGTCATTGGTCCGGAACTCGCGTCCATACTGGGCGCGCTGCAGTCCGGTGATGGCCGCCATACGGCGGTTGTCGAAGATCACCACCATCCCGTTCACGCCGTGTTCGACGGCGTCGACCAGGATCTGCGGGTTCATCATGAACGAGCCGTCGCCGGTGAAGGCGATGGTGTAGCGCGGGGTCTGGGCGAGACCGCTCGCCAGCAGGCCGCTGGTCGCGAAGCCCATGTAGGACGCGCCGGTTTCGGTGAAGGTCTCGCCGCTGCGGTCGTCTTCGACGATCTGGAATCCGTTCGCCTGCACGTCGCCGGCGTCGAACAGCTTCGCGGCGCCGATGCCCTTCGCGAAGTCGGCGACGATCTTGATCGCCGCCGGCTGCGCGAGCGCAGGCTCGGACCACACCGCGTCCGCCATCGGCGGGGCGTCGTAGCGCGCCTGCTTGTAGGCCGCCCACTCCGCCTTCTTGGCCGCGCAGGCGGCGAGCCACTCGCGCTTGGCCGGGGATGACGCCGCGTTCAGGGCCTCGAGCCGCGCGGCGAGCCGCTCGGCGATCACTCCGACGTCGCCCTGGAGCGCGATCGTGTTGTTGTAGTGGAAGGCGTCGCCCAGATCGCCGTTGATGTTCACCACCGTTTCGGCCGAGCGGTAGCCGATCCCCGAGCAATCCGCCTGACAAACCCCGCGGGAGCCCGCGACGATGACGAGTTCGGCGTTCTCCATGGCGAAGTTGCCCGAGATCGAGCCCTTCGAGCCGCCGACATGCATGTTGAGCGGATGCGCATCGGGCAGCACGCCGGAGGAGCCCGGCGAGAGCGCGACCGCGGCGCCGGCGGCCTCCGCGAGGCGCGTGATCGCGGCGTCATGGCCGCGGGTTCCGCCGCCGGCCTTGATCACGACGCGGCCCGCGGCCGCGACGGCCTGGGCCGCCTCCATCAACGCCGCGTCGTCTGCGGGCGCGACCTTCGGCGGCGCCATCCGCGCAGGCAGGGCGGCGAGGTTCAGCGTGAACTCGACCGGCTGCGTGTTGAGCGGCAGCAGCAGGAAGAACGGTCCCGCCTTGTAGGGATGGTTCACCTGGGCCGAACCGCGGCGCATCGCGTCGCGCAGTGCCTCGGGGGTGTGCAGCACGTAGGAGGCTCCCATCAGCTCGGTGATCTTGCCGAACACGCCCTGCTCGCCCTTTTGGGCCTGCTGCATGTTGGGACCTTCGCCGAAGGTCGTCTCGTCGCCATAGATGTGCCAGACGCCGACCCCGTTGGAGGAGGCTGCGAGCGACCCCGCCATGGCCTGGAGGGCGCCTGGGCCGATGGAGGTGACGACCGCGCACTGTTCGCCGTACTGCCAGGCGAGGGCCGTGGCGGCGTGCGCCATGGCGACCTCGTTGCGGCAGTTGAAGGTGCGCGTGACGCCCGCCTCTTCGTAGACCCTGAGGGCTTCGCCGAGATCGGTCGAGCCGTGCCCGAAGATCGCGAGATATTTCGTCACGCCCTGCTTCAGCAGGCCGAGGATCAGCGCTTCCGAGAGCGTGGCCTGGACGAGCTTGGGCAGGGCGCCCGCGGCGAGCGCCGGCTCGACGCCGCCGTGACGGGCGATGGCGCGCGCCCGTCCGACGATGTCGGCGGCCGCTGACGGCGCCCGCTCCTTCGCCTCGGCGGAGGCGAGGTGACGGACGATCGAGGCGGATGTCGGCGTCATGGGTGCTCTGTCTCTCGTCTTCAGGTCTCGGTCGTCACGCGGTCGCGACGTTTGCCGGCACGGGCCGCAGTTGCTCGACCGGCCGGACCGGCTGCTCATCCGCCTGCTCGCGCTCGGCCACAGCGTCGGCCTCGGGGCCCCGGGCGAGCATGTCGTTCGCCTGCGCCATGTCGACGGCGCCGACCCAGCGGCCGACCACCAGCGTCGCGATGATGTTGGAGGTCAGGTTCGTGGCCGCGCGGATCTCGGCCATGAAGCGGTCGACGCCGATCAGCAAGGTCAGTCCGGCGACCGGAAGCACGCCGATGGTCGGGATGGTCGCGGCGAGCGCGATGAAGCCGCCGCCGGTGACGCCCGCCGCGCCCTTCGAAGTGAAGAGCATGATGAACAGGATCGTCAGCTGCTGGCCAATCGACAGCTCGATGTTGGTGGCGTGCGCGATGAACAGCGTCGCCATCGTCATGTAGATCGCCGTGCCGTCCATGTTGAAGGAAAAGCCCGTCGGCATCACGAGGCCGACGACGTCCTTCTT
The DNA here is from genome assembly GCF_049446035.1 of Hansschlegelia sp. KR7-227. Lineage (NCBI taxonomy): Bacteria > Pseudomonadati > Pseudomonadota > Alphaproteobacteria > Hyphomicrobiales > Methylopilaceae > Hansschlegelia > Hansschlegelia sp. KR7-227. The sequence continues at coordinate 1,151,499 of NZ_JBMSEA010000001.1, read as the reverse complement.
CACGCCGAGCCGCTCGAGCTTCTGGATCGAGCGCGGGATCATGGTCTCGGCCGAGGTGGCGGCGAACACCACGAGGATCTCGTCCTTGAAGTAGGACAGCACCCGCCAGAGGCTGAAGCCTGCGAGCTTCAGGAAGCCGCCGAGCACGATCACCACGAACAGGATGCTGACGAGGTAGACCGCGAGCACCAGCTCGCCGAGGTTGAGGAGCGTGCCAAGTCCGTACTTGCCGATCGTGAACGCCATGGCGCCGAGCGCGCCGAGGGGCGCGAAGCGCATGATTATGCCGACCATCCCGAACAGGCCGGCTGACGCCTGCTCCAGCATCCCCACGAAGGGCTTCACCTTGTCGCCGAACTTGCAGAGCGCAAGGCCGAACAAGACGGCGACGAAGAGCACGGGAAGGATCTCGCCCTTCACGAAGGGCTCGACGAAGGTCGACGGGATGATGTTCACGAGGAACTCGACGAGCGTCATCGACTTCGCGCTCGTCACGTAGCCCGCCACCGCGGCGCTATCGAGCGTCGCGGGATCCGCGTTGATGCCCGCTCCGACCGTCCAGATGTTGCCCACCACCATTCCGATGACGAGCGCGATCGTGGAGGCGACCTCGAAATAGATCAGCGCCTTGAGGCCGACGCTCGCGATGCGTCGCATGTCGCCCATCGTGGCGATGCCGACGACGATCGTGAGGAAGATGATCGGCGTGACGACCACTTTGATCGCCCGGATGAAGACGTCGCCGAGCGGCTTGAGCTGCTGGGCGAACTGCGGCTCGAAATGGCCGAGCAGCGTGCCAATGATCACCGCGACGATGACCTGGACATAGAGCTTCTTCAGGAAACGGACGCCCCACCAGGTCTGGCGGTCTTGCGGATGTTTGGGCGCGTCCAGCGGCACCGCGTCGATCATGATGTTCTCCCTCCCCAGGGACGGCTCGGTTACGTCCGCCTCATCAGGCGGCCGCTTGGGCGATCTTCGTCGCCTCGTTCTTCTTGCGGATCGCCTCGATGATCTTGTCGGGCGTCGCAGGCAGACTGGTGATGCGGACGCCGATGGCGTCGTAAATCGCGTTCATCACGGCGGGTATCGTCGGCACCATTGCGGGCTCGCCGATCCCCTTCACGCCGAGCGGTCCGATCGGATCAGGGTCCTCGACGATCACGCTCGTGATCTTCGGCACGTCGAGAGCGGTCGGCAGGATGTACTTGGCGAAGCCGGGCGTCGTGGTGCGCCCCTCATGGGTCTCGTAGTGCTCCATCAGGCCCTGTCCGATGGCCTGGACGACCCCGCCCTCGATCTGGCCCTCGACGCCTTTCGGATTGACGGCGCGACCGACGTCGTGCGCGGCCCAGACCCCGAGGACCTGGACCTCGCCCGTCATCGTGTCGACCTCGACCTCGGCGACCTGACAGCCGAACACATAGGCCTGCCAGGGCCGGCCCGAGCCGTCCTCGCCGTCGAGGCCGGTGTGATGGGCGGTGAAGCTGGCGGACCCGACGGGCACGACGCCGCGCTTTTTGGAGATATCGACCGCCTCTTTCATCGTGCAACGATGGTTCGAGCCGTCGGACCAGATCTCGCCGTCGCGGCTGTCGAGCGACGCGACGGCGACGCCCCAATGGTCGGCCATCTGTTCAAACAGGCGCGCCCTCGCCTCGCGGCAGGCCAGCGCGACCGAGTTGCCGATCATGTAGGTCTGGCGGGTGGCGCCGGCATGGGCGGCTTCGGGCGCGCGCGCCGTGTCGTTGTCGCCGATGGTGACCTCCCACGGGCGGACGCCGAGCTCTTCGGCCGCGATCTGGGCGAGCACGGTGAGGATGCCCTCCCCGATCTCGGTCACGCCGGTGACGACCTTGGCCGTGCCGCCGTCGTCGAGCTCCGCCCAGGTCGCCGCCCGGTCGATGCTCGCCGTGCGGGCGATGCCGTACCAGCCGCCGGCGACGCCGCGTCCTCGCTTGAGCGCCATCACGCCACCTCGCTGAGCTTGGCCGCGGGCGACGCCCCGGTGAAGCGGGCGCCGAGACGGCACGGCGCGCGGCAGCCGTCTCCGTCGAGATCGCCGCGGGTCGTCCCGCGCGACGTCGGCGCGCCGGGCTGCCAGCCCGACGCCTTTTCGGCGCCGTCGAGACAGGCGAGCAGGCTTGCGCTCTTCAGTTCCTGCTTGGTGTGCGTCCGGTCGCCGGCCCGCATGGCGTTGAGGCGTCGGATCTCGAAGGGATCGAGTCCGAGCCGCTCGGCCGCAATGTCGAGCATCGACTCGGTCGCGAACTGCGTCTGCAGCGAGCCGAAGGAGCGGAAGGCGCCGGAGGGCGTGTTGTTGGTGTAGACGCCGTAGGTGTCGATCTTGACGTTCGGCACGGCGTAAGGGCCGCCGGCCAGGATCGCCCCCTTGCGGATCACGCCTTCCGTGGACATGCCGTAGGCGCCGCCGTCATAGACGACGCGGATTTCGCTCGCGACGATGCGGCCGTCTTTGGTCAGCCCCATGCGGTAGGAGGTGCGCGAGGGATGACGCTTCGCCGTGGTGGCGATCGATTCCTCGCGGGTGAAGACGAGCTTGACCGGGCGGCCCGACTTGATCGCGAGCAGGGCGAGCATGCCCTGATAGATCATGTCCTCCTTACCGCCGAAGCCGCCGCCGACCGGGCTCATGATGAACCGGACCTTGTTGATCGGCATCGCGAGGATCTCCGCCAGCATGTGGCGGTGATGCGTGATGTTCTGGCTCGGGCTGACCACCGTCACGACGCCGTCCGGATCGACATAGGCCAGGCCCGCCTCCGGCTCGAGATAGGCGTGCTCGACCTGCTGCGTCTCGAAGCGCTCCTCGATGACGAGGTCGGCCATGGCGAAGCCCGCCTCGACGTCGCCCTTACGGATCGGGATGTGCTTGACGAGATTGTCCGGCGCGTAGTCGTGGATGACCGGCGCGCCCTGCTGCATCGCCTCGTCCGGGTCGAACAAGCCGGGCAGTTGCTCGTACTCGACCTTGATCTTCGCGAGAGCGCGCTTGGCCGTCAGCAGGTCTTCAGCGGCGACCGCCGCGACCGCCTCGCCGACATAGCGCGTCTTGCCGCGCGCCATGATCGGCTGGTCGTGGACGAATACGCCGAAGCCGTCCTTGCCGGGCACGTCGGCGCAGGTGACGACCGCTTCGACGCCCTCCATCGCCTCGGCCTCGGAGACGTCGATCGAGACGATGCGGGCGTGCGCATGCGGCGAGCGCAGAACCTGGACCTGCAGCATGCGCGGCAGGACCATGTCGCCGGCGTATTTGAGCGCGCCCGACACCTTGGACGGCGCGTCGAGACGGCGGACGTTTGCGCCGATGTAGCGGCCGTCCTCGGCCGCCTCCTCGTCGAGTGCGCTTTCCGGCAGACGCCCGTTCATGACGTCGCGGGCGAGGCCGACGGCGTCGAAAATCTTCTGGTAGCCGGTGCAGCGGCAGATGTTGCCGCCGAGGCGCTCCTTGACCTCCTCGTCGCCGACGAAGGGGTTCTCCCGGATCGCGGAGGTCGCGGCCATCACCATGCCGGGGATGCAGTAGCCGCACTGGCTGGAGCCGGCCTTGTGGAAGGCCTTCTGCATGATCGACAGCGCGCCGGTGCGTCCGAGGCCTTCGATGGTCTCGATCGTCGCGCCGTCCGCCTTGCCGACCGGCACGAGGCACGACTTCACCAGCCGGCCGTCGACGAACATCGAGCACGCGCCGCATTCACCGGCGCCGCAGCCGTCCTTGGTGCCGGTGAGCTCCAGCTCCTCGCGGACGAAGTCGAGCAGGCGCTGGTGCGGCTGCGCGAGCCGCTTGATCTTGCGACCGTTGACGGTCGCTGCGATGACGAGCTCAGGCATGCTGGTACATCTCCAGTTCGGCCTCGACAGCGTCGAAGTCCGCGCCGGCTTCGCGGGCCGCTCCGGCGAGCGCCCGCGAGACGAAGCCGCGCAGCACCTCTCGCCGGTAGGCCACCCGCGAGCGGGATTGGACCAGGCCGACGCACAGCCGCGCCGCCTCGTCGATCGTCGCCGCTTCGATCTTCGCGCCGCGCAGCAGCGCCTCGACATCGGCGAGCCGCAGCGCCTTCGGTCCCACCCCGCCGACGGCGAGGCGGACGTCGTCAAACTCCGTAGCGTCGGCGTTGAGCGAGACCAGAGCGGAGACGCAGGCGACGGCGATCACCAGCGAGCGACGGTGGCCGACCTTCTCGAACGCGCCGCCATAGCCGGGGAGCGCGTCGCACTCGACGGCGACGATCAACTCATCCTGAACGAGCTGGTTGCCGCCGGGACCGGTGATGAAATCCGCGAGCTTCATGCGGCGGCGGACGGTCTCGCCGTCCCTTCGCGAGGCGAGCTCGACGTCGGCGTCGAGCGCCAGCAAAGGCGGCGTTCCGTCGGCGGCGGGCGAGGCGTTCGCCAGATTGCCGCCGAGGGTGGCGCATTCGCGGATCTGGTCGTCGGCGAACCAGATCGCGCAATGGCGCATGTTCGGCATGGCCGCCGTCAGATCGGCGCGGTCGAGGAAGCGCTGGAACGGCGTGGCCGCGCCGAGCCTCACGCGACTCGCCCCGACCGAGACCTCGTTCAGCTCGGCGACTTTCGAAATGTCGATCAGATACGGCACGTGCACGTCGCCGGCCCGACCCTCGCGCGCCCAGGGCAGGATGTCGGTCGCGCCCGCGACGATGCGCTGACGGCCGGAGTGGCGCGTCATCAGCTCAAGCGCGTCGTCGAGCGTCGTCGGGACGATATAGTCGTCGCACGTCAGCACGGATTTCTCCTGCCATTTGCGTCGTTGGGAGCGGGGTCGCCCCGGCTGGCTGGCGGCGCCCGGAGGCGCCGCCTTCGGGGTCACTCGGCCGCGATGCGGGCCGCCTCCGCGCCACGCGTTTTCACCACCACCTTGATCGCGTCCTCGATCCGCTCGCGCGCGTATTTCAGCGCCGTCGGCAGGTCTTCGAGCGGGAAGGTGTGGGTGTGGATCTTGGTGGCGTCGAACCGCTTCTGGGCCATGAACGCCTCGGCGCGGTGCGTCGCGCTCTTGCCCTCGCCGCGGATGCCGTAGAGGTAGATGTTGTTGCGCACGAGATAGGCGACGTCGATCGGCGTCGGCTCATGGGGGAACGCCGCGAGGCAGATCTTGCCGCCGCGGTTCAGCATCCTGGCCGCTTCGTTGATGGCGTCGGGAGCGCCCGAGCACTCGATCACATAGTCTAGCCCCTTGCCGCCGGTCAGCTCGCGGACTTTGCCGACGACGTCGGTTTCGGTCCGGACGTTGATGACGTGATCGGCGCCGAGCTCGAGGCCCATCTGCAGGCGGTTGTCGCGCGTGCCGGTCAGGATCACGGGCTGTGCGCCGAGCGCCTTGGCGACGGCGACGCCGAGCAGGCCGATCGGCCCCGGTCCGAGCACCGCGACGCTTTCGCCGGCGACGAGTCCGCCGAGCTCGGTCAGGCCGTACATCGCGGTGCCGGCGGTGACGACGAGCGTCGCCTCTTCGTCCGACATCGCGTCGGAGACCGGCACCAGGGTGTTGACGCTGTTGATCGCGTATTCCGCGAAGCCGCCGTCGGTCGTGAAGCCGTTGGCGCGGTGGCCCTTGTCGCGCTCGCCGTAGTTCAGGCCGTAATTGTGGCAGGCGGTGTACATGCCCTCGCGGCAGCGCTTGCACTGCCCGCACCCGGCGTGGATCTCGACCGTGACCCGTTGGCCGATCTCATACTCGTCGACGCCCGGTCCGAGCGCGACGACCGTCCCCATATATTCGTGGCCGGGGGTGAAGTTCTTGTTGAACGGCAAGCCGCCTTGGATCTGGGCGGGCGGACCCTTGTGGATGATTTCGAGATCGGTCGCGCAGATCGCGACGGCGTCGATCCGGACCAGCACCTCGGCCTTCTTCGGCGTCGGCACGGGCTTGTCGGCGAGCGTCAGCTGATCGGGATCGCCGAGCACCCACGCCTTCATGCTGTCCGGGATCGGATAGTTCGGATCGGTCTTCACGCCCTGTGCGCGCATGGTCGTCTCCTCAATGTGTCCTCGCGGGCCCGTTCGCCGAGCCTCTCGAATGGTGTGCGGCCTCAGGCCGCCGAGTAGCCGAGCTCCTCCGAAAGCTGTCGGGTCGCGCCGATCACCTCTGCGCGCATCAGCGCGAGGTGATCCTCGGTGGCGCGCATCGTCGGAGTGGAGGCGCTGATCGAGCCGACGACGGCGCCCGTGAAGTCGCGGATCGGCGCGCCGACGCAGACCACGAAGGGCTGGAACTCCTCCCGGTCCATCGCGAAGCCGTCGCGGCGCACCGTCTCGAGTTCGGCGGCCAAGGCCTCGAACGTCGTGATGGTGCCGTTCGTGAACGCCCTCAGACCTCGGTGTTCGACGATCCGGCGCATCTCGCTCTCGGGCAGCGCGGCGAGGATCGCCTTGCCCGTCGCCGTCGCATGAGCGGCGTCGCTCTTGCCGAGATTGCCTGCGTCGACGCGGACGGCGTGGCGCGCGTCGCGCTTGGCGATGGTCGTCAGCTCGCCTGACTGGAGCACCGCGAGATGGACGGTCTCGCCCGTCGCGGCGTTGATGCGTTCGAGATAGGGAGCGGCGCGCTGCGAGAGGTCGACGTGCTTGAGCGACGCCTGCCCGAGCGACAGCATTCTCGACCCCGGCCGGTACCGCCGGCCCGGCGCCTTCGCGACATAGCCGCGCTGAACGAGCGTGGCCAGCAGGTGATGGCAGGTGGAGGCGTTGAGCCGCGCCTGGACCGCGAGCTCGTTCAGCCCGACGTCCTGGTTCGACTCCGCGATCAGCTCGAGCAGCGTCAACGCGCGCTCCACCGACTGGATCGTCGGCGGCTTCAGCGGCGACGTCAGAGGAGGCGTCGCCTGGGCGTGATCGATGTCGTCGAGCAAGAAGCGTCTCCTTGAGCGCTTCCAGTATGAAACCCGACGGACAATTGCGTCAACGAAATTTCACGCTGCCGATTGTTATTTCATATCATGAAATTTATGGCCAATCCACGAGCAGCCTCATCATCCGCAGAACTGCGGATTGCCAGACCGTCACAAAGCGGTAACCATTTCCCCGGGAATGGAGCATGGACATGCATGAAGCGAGGGGGCCCATCGGCCGCTTCGCGGCCGATGACGACGTGACTCAGCCTCTGCGATCGGCTCTCGCCTACGCGGTCGTTCTGCTGGGTTTCGCTGTTACGGCCGCGACTCCGCCGATGGCGATTTATCTTATCGTGCGCGACGGGTTCGTCTGACCGCCGCGCGCTGTGATCGCATGGCCGCTTCGGTCACGCCGCGAGCGCGGCCTTCGCGGCGGCGTAGTCGCGCGCCAGGCGGGCGATCAATTCGCCGGCGGGAGGCGCGTCGGCGATGGCGCCGAGCCCCTGCCCCGCCCCCCAGACGTCGCGCCAGGCTTTCGCCGCGGCACCGAAATCCATCTTCGACTTCTCGGCGCCCGGCAGCGAATCCGGATCGAGGCCGGCGGCCGCGATCGACGGTTTCAGGTAATTGCCAGCCACTCCCGTGAACAGCGAGGAGTAGACGATGTCGCTCGCCGCCCCGTCGATCAGCATGGCCTTGTAGCGCGGGTCCGCATTGGCCTCCGCCGTGGCGATGAAGCGCGTGCCGACATAAGCGAGATCCGCGCCCATCGCCTGAGCGGCGAACACCGCCCGGCCGGTCGCGATCGCGCCTGAGAGGATGATCGGCCCGTCATAGATTGCGCGCACCTCCTGAACCAGAGCGAACGGGCTGAGCGTTCCGGCATGGCCTCCCGCCCCCGCGCAGACCAGGATCAGCCCGTCGACGCCGGCTTCGATCGCCTTCTCGGCGTGCCGCACCGAGATCACGTCATGGAGCACGATCCCGCCCCAGTCATGCGCGGCCTTGACCACTTCGTTGGGCGGACGAAGCGAGGTGATCACGATCGGCGCGCGGCGCTTCGCGCAGGTCGCCATGTCCTCCGCCAGCCGGCTGTTGGAGGCGTGCACGATCTGGTTGACCGCATAGGGCGCGACGGGCTGGTCCGGATTGGCGTCCGCGAAATCCGCCAGTTCGGTCTCGATCCGCGTCAGCCAGTCGTCCAGCGCCGCCGCCGGCCGCGCGTTCAGCGCGGGAAACGACCCGACAACCCCGGCCTTGCACTGTGCGATGACGAGGTCCGGTCCCGAGACGATGAACATCGGCGCGCCGATCACCGGCAGGGCGAGACGGCCTTCAAGACATGGGGGAAGGGGCATCGACCCGTCTCGCGCGACTTGGTGTGTGGATGCACAAGCTAGCGTGCGGGACGCAAAGCGTCATCCTAGACGACGGGCGGGGGCGCCGGCGACCGTCGCGCCGGACGGGACGTCGCGCGTCACCACGCTTCCGGCCCCGACGATGGCGTCGTCGCCGACCGTCACGCCCGGAAGGATGAGCGCGCTGCCGCCGATCCAGACGTTGCTGCCAATCGAAACCGGCCGCCCGAACTCCAGCAGCGCCCGGCGCTGCGCGGGATCGCGCGGGTGATCGGCGGTGAGGATCTGCACCCCAGGCCCGATCTGCGCGCCGTCGCCGATCGTGACCCTCACGACGTCGAGAACGACGCAGTTGAAGTTCATGAACACGCCGGCGCCGATGCGGATGTTGTAGCCGTAGTCGCAATGAAACGGCGGTCGGATGTCCGCCCCTTCGCCGACGCTCCCAAGCTGCTCGGAGAGCAAGGCGCGGCGGTCTGCGACGGGGAGAGCGAGAGATGCGTTGTAACGGACGAGCCAGGCCATGCAGCGGGCGTAATCGGCGGCGATCTCCGGCCCCTCGGCGCGGTAGAGCTCGCCCGCGAGCATCTTGTCCTTCTCGGACCGCGTCACTCCGCGGCGATCGCAGACGGCGCTCTGCCCGCGAGCTTCGCCTGGCGCGCAGCGACCAGCTTCGTGAAGTCGTCGCCGGCATGGTGCGAGGAACGGGTCAGCGGGCTTGCCGACACCATGAGGAAGCCTTTGGCGAAGGCCATGGTCTCGTAGGACTTGAACTCGTCGGGGGTCACGAAACGCAGCACCGCGTGGTGTTTCCGGGTCGGCTGGAGATACTGTCCGATGGTCAGGAAATCGACGTCCGCCGACCGGAGGTCGTCCATCAGCTGCAGCACCTCGTTCCGCTCCTCGCCCAGCCCGACCATGATGCCGGACTTCGTGAACATCGTGGGGTCGAGCTCCTTCACGCGCTGCAACAGCCGCATGGAGTGGAAGTAGCGGGCGCCGGGACGGACGGTCAGATAGAGCGACGGCACGCATTCCAGATTGTGGTTGAACACGTCCGGCCGCGCCTCGACCACCTGCTCGAGCGCCCCGTCCTTGCGCAGGAAGTCGGGCGTCAGGACCTCGATCGTGGTGCCGGGACTGGTCGCGCGGATGGCCCGGATGACCTCGGCGAAGTGCTTCGCGCCGCCGTCCGGCAGGTCGTCGCGGTCGACCGAGGTGATCACGACGTGGTGCAGGCCGAGCTTCGCCACGGCGTCGGCGACCCGGGCCGGCTCGCCCGCGTCGAGCGCCTCGGGCATGCCGGTGCGCACGTTGCAGAAGGCGCAGGCCCGCGTGCAAGTGTCGCCCAAGATCATGAAGGTCGCGTGCTTCTTCGACCAGCACTCCCCGATGTTCGGGCAGCCGGCCTCCTCGCACACGGTGACGAGCTTGTTGTCGCGGACGATCTCCTGCGTCTCGCGATACACGGGCGAGCCCGGCGCGCGCACGCGGATCCACTCCGGCTTCTTCAGCGTCTCGCTGTCCGCGCGCCGCGCCTTCTCGGGGTGGCGCGGCCGCTCGAGCGGCCGGGTGAGATCGAGCACCGTGACCATGACGCCTAGATCGTCCCGCAGGGGCCCCGGCGCAAGCCGCGGCCAAGGCATGAAAAAGGGAGAGCGGGCCTTAGGCCTGCTCTCCCCGAAACTCTAGACGAGGCGCCGCGCCGCGTCACCCGCCGACGCGCGCCCGCACGGCGGACGCGCGCTCCGCGCAGGACTTACACCGCCGAAGGGCGGCCCTTGATCATGCGGTAGAGGAAGATCAGCAGACAGGCGCCCGCGACCGCGACGATGCACTGCCAGATCCAGCCGCCAGGAGGCACGACGCCGAGTAGACCGAGAATCGCGTTCATCACCAGGGCGCCGATGATGCCCAGAATGATGTTCATGATCAGTCCCATGTCGGACTTCATGAGTTGCTCTGCGATCCACCCGGCGATCCCGCCGATGATGATCGCCATGAACCAGCCGACGCCCGTCATAATGCCTACTCCTCATATGTCCCGTCGGCACAGAAACCCGCGACCGGCGAAAGCGGTTCCCCGTCCCAGGAATAATTTACGCGCCCGTCAGGTGTGAATGACCCGCCCATAGGCGTCCAGAACGCTCTCATGCATCATTTCGGAGAGCGTGGGATGAGGGAACACCGCGTGCATCAGCTCCTCCTCGGTGGTCTCGAGGTTCATCGCGATGACGAAGCCCTGGATCAGCTCGGTCACCTCCGCGCCCACCATATGGGCGCCGATGAGCTCGCCGGTCTCGGCGTCGAAGATCGTCTTGACCAGCCCCTCGGGCTCGCCCAGCGCGATCGCCTTGCCGTTGCCGCTGAAGGGGAAACGGCCGACCTTGACCTTCCGGCCCTGCTCCTTGGCCTTCTTCTCCGTCAGCCCGACCGAAGCGATCTGGGGCTGGCAGTAGGTGCAGCCGGGAATCTTCGCCTTGTCCATGGGATGGACGGGCAGGCCCTTGACGCCCTCGACGCAGATCACGCCCTCATGCTCGGCCTTGTGGGCGAGCATCGGCGGTCCCGCTACGTCGCCGATGGCGTAGATGCCCTTGACGTTGGTGCGTCCGAGGCCGTCGGTGACGACGCAGCCGCGCTCGGTCTTCACGCCGAGCGCCTCCAGGCCCAGATTCTCGATGTTGCCGACGACGCCGACCGCCGAGATGACGCGGTCGACCTTCAGCGTCTCGGTCTTGCCGTCGCCGGTCTCGATCGTCGCGGTGACGTCGTTCGATCCCTTGTCGAGCTTGGTGACCTTGGCGCCGGTGAGGATCCTGATCCCCTGCTTCTCGAAGCGCTTGCGGGCGTGGGCCGCGATCTCCTCGTCCTCGACGGGCAGGATCTGCGGCAGCACTTCGACGACGGTGACCTCAGCTCCCATCGTGTGGAAGAAGCTCGCGAACTCGATGCCGATGGCGCCGGAGCCGACCACCAGCAGCTTCTTCGGCAGCGTCTCCGGGACCATCGCCTCGAAATAAGTCCAGACCAGCTTCTTGTCGGGCTCGAGACCGGGCAGCACGCGCGGCCTCGCGCCGGTCGCGACGATCACGTTCTTCGCCTGGTAGGTCCCCTCCCCCAGCGCGCCTTTCGGCGGCGGCGCGGGCGGCCCGAGCACGGACTTCTTCGGCGGGGTGACCTGGACCTCGCCGGGTTTCGTCAGCGTCGCCTCGCCCCAGATCACGTCGACCTTGTTCTTCTTCATGAGGAAGCCGACGCCGCCATTGAGCTGCGCCGACACCCCCCGCGAGCGCTTCACCACCGCGGCCATGTCGAAGCCGACCTTCTCGGCCGTCAGCCCGTAGTTCTGCGGGTGCTGCAGGTAGTGGAACACTTCCGCCGAACGGAGCAGCGCCTTGGTCGGGATGCAGCCCCAGTTGAGGCAGATGCCGCCGAGATGCTCCCGCTCGATCACCGCCGTCCGAAGCCCGAGCTGTGCGGACCGGATCGCGGCCACGTAGCCGCCGGGCCCGCCGCCGATGATGAGGACGTCGTAAGGTTCGGCCATGGGTCAGCCCGCCATCCCTGATGCGTTTCGTTGGGCCGCTTGGCGGCCGGTTTGCTTGCGGGGCGCGCTCGCGACCAAAGCGAGGCAGGTCCCGAACAGCGTCAGGTCCTCGATCGGGCGTTCCGACCCTACCGCCGGCGACAGGAAGACGCCGCCTGAGGCGCGGATCGCCTCGATCAGCATGAGATTGTCGGCGAGGCCGAAATCCTCGATCGCCAGACCGTCGGCGTGGAGCGGACGGCCGTCCGGCGCCGTCGCGAGCGTTTCGCGCGCCGCGCCGGCGGCGCGCTCGAAGTAGGAAAGCGACCCGTTGGTGTAGCCGTGCACCGGCTTGCCCATCGCGAAGCCGAGGCCGACCTCGACCGCCGTGCCGGCGTCCGCGCTGAGCCCGCGAAACGGCGTGAGGTTGGCGATCACGGCGTCGGCCCGTTCGATCATCGCCACGTTCGCCGCAAAGATCGCGGCGGCGGCGTTCGGCTCGTCGTCGGCGACGGCGCCGTCAAGGGGGTACAGGCCCTCGACGCCGTGCCGCGCGCATATCGCTTTCTTGGCCTCGCCCGCGGCGAGCGCGTCGGCCAGAAACACCTCGGGGCCGGCGAGGTAGATCCTCATGGCGCCGGACTGGGGTCAGGCATACTGCGCCATGCCGTCGCCGAAGGACCAGTTCTCCTTCTTCACCTCGATCAGGTTGATCAGGACATTGCGCGGCTCCACCCCCGCCGCGGCGTGGAAGCGTTCGGCGATCGCCTTGTAGAGCGCCTTCTTCTGCTGGACCGTGCGCCCTTCGTTCGCCGTGATCTGCACGATGACGAGCCCGTCGTCATGGGCGATTCCGAGATAGCTCCGGGCATAGACGAACCCATCCCGGTCATGCTCGTGCATCACGACGAACTTGTCGTCCTCCGGGATGCCGAACGCCTCCCGCAAGGCCTCATAGGCGGCCTCGCACAAAGCATGCTTGTGCGCTTCGTTGCGGCCCCTGAGCAGGGAAATGCGAACGAGCGGCATCAGACGAGCATCCCCATCGGCTTCTCGATCAGCGTTTTGACCGTCGAGAGCAAGGTGGCGCCGAGCGCGCCGTCGACGGCGCGGTGGTCGCAGGAGAGCGTGAGGCTCATCACCGTCGCGATCTTGATCTCGTCGCCTTTCACCACCGCCCGCTTCTCGCCGCCGCCGACCGCGAGGATGGTCGCATGCGGCGGGTTGATCACGGCGGTGAAGTCCTTGACGCCGAACATGCCGAGATTGGAGACCGCCGTCGTGCCGCCCTGGTACTCCTCGGGCTTCAGCTTGCGCTCCTTGGCCCGCGCCGCGAAGTCCTTCATCTCGCGGGCGATCGCCGACAGCGTCTTGGTCTCGACGGCGCGGATGATCGGCGTGATCAGCCCGTTGCCGGGCAGCGCCACCGCGACCCCGACATCGGCGTGCTTGTGGCGGAGCATCGCGCCTTCCGTCCAGCTGACATTCGCGTCCGGCACCTGCGCGAGCGCGACGCCGAGCGCCTTGATGACCATGTCGTTGACCGAGACCTTCCAGGCCGGCTTGCCGTCCTTCTGGGGCGCGGAGGCGTTGATCTGCTCGCGCAGCTTCAGCAGCTCGTCGATGTCGCAGTCCACGGTGACGTAGAACTGCGGAACGGTCTGCCGCGCCTCCGTGAGACGGCGCGCGATGGTCTTGCGCATGCCGTCATGCGGAATCTCTTCGAAGGAGCCCGCGGGAAACAGCTTCTTGATCGCCTCGTCGGACGCGCCGGCCGCCGGGGGGGCCTTGGCCGCTGCGGCGGGGGCGGCTTCGGCGCCTTTCCCCGCGGGAGAGGGCTTCGCGCCGCCGGAGGCCTTGGCCTCCTCGACATCCGCCTTGACCACGCGGCCATGCGGTCCGGAGCCCGCGATCGCCGAGACGTCGATGCCCGCCTCCTTGGCGAGCCGGCGGGCGAGCGGCGAGGCGAACACGCGCTCGCTCTTGTCATGCCCGTTCGCGGCGGAGGCGGTCTTCGGCGCTGGCTTCGGCGCCTCGTCGCGCCTGGCCTCGCTCGGGCGCGGTGCGGGCGTCTCGCCCTTCGGCGCCTCGGACTTGGCCGACTCCGGCTTCGCCGGCTCGGATTTCGCGGGCTCCGGCGCGGCCTTGGCCTGCGGCTTGGGCGCGTCCTTGAGCGCGCTTGCGTCCTCGCCCTCTCCGAGGAGAACCGCGATCAGCTCGTTGACCGGCACGTCCGACGTGCCTTCCGCCACGACGATCTTGCCGACGGTCCCCTCGTCGACCGCTTCGACCTCCATGGTCGCCTTATCGGTCTCGATCTCGGCGATGACGTCGCCGGACTTGACCGCGTCGCCTTCCTTCACGAGCCACTTCGCGAGGTTGCCCTTCTCCATGGTCGGCGACAGCGCGGGCATCAGGATGTTCGTGGGCATGTGATCAGGCCTCGTCGGAAGGCTTCTGTGGCGTCGGTTCGTCGAACGGGAAGAGCCCGTCGAGCGGAAAGCTGACGGCGTCGAATGGAGCGACGCGAACGTCCTCGCCAGGCTCGATTGTAGCGAGGAGAAGCCACTGATCGCCAGCGTTGGCGAAGGCTTCGAGAACGCGCGAGCGGGGATCGAGCAGCCAGAGATGAGGTACGCGGGACTCGGCATAAATCCGGCGTTTTGGGCCTCGATCCAGCCGTTCGGTGGACGGAGATACGATTTCGCACACCCAGTCGGGCGCGGTCTCGACATAGGCCGTCTGGGGCGCCGTCGGCAGCCGATCGGAACGCCATCCCGCGATGTCCGGAACGACGACGTCCGCTCCCAGATGCACTTCCGGTTCGACCATGAAGACCCAGCCGCCCGGACCCCCGCGTCCGCGCTGAAACGGTCCGGTGACTTCGAAGCCGAGAAGATTGGCGGCGGTCGCATGACGCGGCGACGGCCGCGGATGCGTCTCCAGCACGCCGTCGACGATCTCCGCGACCAGATGCGGCGGGACCGCTTCGAGGTCGGCGTAGGTCGCTCGGTGGAGGGCGGGGCCGGCGCTCATGATCCTAATCCTACTGGATCGCGCTCGTTGATCCCATGTCCGTCCCGCCATCCGATTCGGCGTCAAGCATGGCCTTGTTCTTCGTAAGCGCGCCGCCCTGCGTGCCGAACCCTTTTGTCTCGAAGATCCGCGCGACGTGGCGCTCGACGTCGGTCAGGAGCGCGCCCGAGGCCGCCGGGTCGTCGAAGCCGCGCTGCAGCGAGACGCGCAGACCGTCGTCGACGATCCAGGCGCGCAGCACCTCCGTCGCCTCGGCGGACTCGTACGCGAACAGCGGAACCGCGAGCTCCTGAATGGTCAATTTGCTCGTCTCAGCCATCGTAAGTGTTCCAACGATATCATTCAAGAAGAAGGGATTTGCGGCAGATTATCCGAGGGCGGAAGAACGACACCCTCTTCGCGTGCCTGACTTCGCATTACGATCTTGAGTATTTCTTTTACCTGTTCCACAGCAGGCTTCGCTTTCTCAGCCATATCCCCTACGGCGAATGCCATATCACCCATGAACGCAAAATATCTTTCCGTGCGAGTTTTGGCTTGAAGAGATTCTTCATAAAGGGAGGCAACAAGGCCCAACATTCGGGCCTTCTTCTTTTCCCCTAAGTCAGAATCCGATATTACAATTCTAAGTCGCTCTATATGGACAATAATTTTAGCTCTCTCGTCCTCGCTAAACCTAGCTATGCCGAACTCTAGACCATCTCTACTTTCTTTCCACGACCGAATTTCGTCAGCGGCCTCACGTTCAAGTGCAGCAAGGTTATGCTTTGAAATCAAATCAGCATATTGGGTTCGGAGATGTGTAAAATCGACGGACCAAGGCTCGTTATCTAGTGGTTCTGTTGAAATATTAATCCCCGTCTCTATTATAAAGCGACGAGCTAATTTAAATGCGACCTCAAAGTCCTCAGACCCACTGAACTCCGATAATTGAGAACTGAGACGATCTAAGACTTCGCCCACCGCCAGCATCTCGTCGGAAGACAGCTCCCTAAAGACAAGCTTCACATCAATCGCCATGGTCATTCACCATCAGCGGTAGCAGACGGCCTTCGCCGCCTCGACCACCTCGGCGACGCTCGGCAGCGCCAGCTTCTCGAGATTCGCCGCATAAGGCATCGGCACGTCCTTGCCCGACACGCGCGTCACCGGCGCGTCCAGCCAGTCGAAGGCTTTCTCCATGACGCGCGCGGATATTTCCGCGCCGACGCCGGACTGCGCCCAGCCCTCCTCGACGGTGACCAGCCGGCCGGTCTTCTTGACGGACTCAACGATGGTCTCCGTGTCCATGGGCCGGATGGTCCGGAGGTCGACGACCTCGGCCTCGATCCCGTCCTTGGCGAGCTCCTCGGCGGCCTTGAGCGCGTAGGTCATGCCGATCGACCAGGCGACGATCGTCACGTCCTTGCCCGGCCTAGCGACCTTGGCCTTGCCGATCGGCACGACATAGTCGTCGAGCTTCGGCACAGGGAACGACTGGCCGTAGAGGATCTCGTTCTCGAGGAAGATCACCGTGTTCTCGTCGCGAATCGCGGCCTTGAGCAGCCCCTTGGCGTCGGCTGCGGTGTAGGGCGCGATGACCGTCAGACCCGGCACGTTCGAATACCAGGACGCGTAGTCCTGGCTGTGCTGGGCGGCGACGCGGGCCGCGGCGCCGTTCGGCCCGCGGAACACGATCGAACAGCCCATCTGGCCGCCGGACATGTACAGCGTCTTCGCCGCGGAGTTGATGATCTGGTCGATCGCCTGCATGGCGAAATTGAAGGTCATGAACTCGACGATGGGCTTCAGGCCGGCGAGCGCCGCTCCCACGCCTACGCCTGCGAAGCCATGCTCGGTGATCGGCGTGTCGATGACGCGCTCCTTGCCGAACTCGTCCAGCATGCCCTGGCTGATCTTGTAGGCGCCTTGATACTCCGCGACCTCCTCGCCCATCAGGAACACGCGGTCGTCGGCGCGCATCTCCTCGACCATCGCGTCGCGCAGGGCCTCCCGCACGGTCGTCATGACCATCTCCGTGCCTTCCGGCACGTCGGGCTCGGGCAGGACCTCGGGCTTGGGCGGGTTGGCGGCGGCGGACTGGGTGGCCTTGGCCTCGCTGACGGACTGCTTGCCGCCGCTGTCGTCCGACTTCGAACCTTCGTCGGCGGATTTCGCGGCCGCCTCGCCGGCGCCTTTCGGCTCCTCGGCCGGAGACCCCGCCTCGGGCTTAGGTTGCGCCCCTTCGCCCTTCGCCGGCGGCGGCGCGCCCTTCTCCAGCGCGCTTTGGTCCTCGCCTTCGGCCAGGATCAGCGCGATCGGCGTGTTGACCTTGACGTCCTCGGCGCCGTCCTCGATCAGGATCTTGCCGATCGTCCCCTCGTCGACCGCCTCGACCTCCATCGTGGCCTTGTCGGTCTCGATCTCCGCGATCACGTCGCCGGACTTGACCGAATCCCCCTCTTTTTTCAGCCATTTGGCGAGCTTGCCCGCCTCCATGGTCGGCGACAGCGCCGGCATGAGGACTTCGATCGGCATGGGGGACGTCCCTCTGTTGAGGCTTCTTAGATTGGCCCAGCGGAAGCGCGGGCAATACGCTCAGGCGTTCGCCGGCGTCAGCGCAGAATGTCGGTCCAGAGCTCGGACGGATCGGGCTCCGGATCGTTGGTCGCGAATTCGGCGGCGGCGTTGACGATGTCGCGCACCTCCTTGTCCACGGCCTTGAGTTCGTCCTCGGTCGCGAACTTGGCCTCGACCAGCCGCTTGCGGACCTGCTCGATCGGATCGTGGGTCTCGCGCATCTTCTGGACCTCGTCCTTCGAGCGGTATTTCGCCGGATCGGACATTGAATGGCCGCGGTAACGGTAGGTCACCATCTCCAGGATGTACGGCCCCTTGCCGTCGCGCGCGTGCTTCACGGCGCGGTCGCCGGCGGCCTTGACCGCGCGCACGTCCATGCCGTCGACCTGCTCGCCCGGAATCTCGAAGCTGAGCCCGCGGCTCGACAGGTTGGTGTTCGACGAGGCGCGCTCGACGGACGTGCCCATGCCGTATTTGTTGTTTTCAATGACGTAGACCACGGGAAGCTTCCAAAGCTTCGCCATGTTGAAGCTTTCGTAGACTTGCCCTTGGTTGGAGGCTCCGTCGCCGAAATAGGCCAGCGTTACCTTGCCGTTCTTTCTGTACTTATTAGCGAAGGCGAGGCCGGTGCCGAGCGACACCTGCGCTCCGACGATGCCGTGGCCGCCGTAGAACTGCTTCTCCACGCTGAACATGTGCATGGAGCCGCCCTTGCCCTTGGAGTAGCCGCCGCGGCGCCCCGTGAGTTCGGCCATCACGCCCTTGGGATCCATCTCGCAGGCGAGCATGTGGCCGTGGTCGCGATAGCCGGTGATGACCTGGTCGCCCTGCTCGAGCGCCATCTGCATGCCGATCACGACCGCTTCCTGCCCGATGTAGAGATGGCAGAAGCCGCCGATGAGGCCCATGCCGTAGAGCTGGCCGGCCTTTTCTTCGAAGCGGCGGATCAGCAGCATTTCGCGATGGGCGTGGAGCTCCTGCTCCTTGGTGAACTTCAGCGCCCCGTTCGCCCACGGGGCGGCCCTCGCCTTCCCCGATCCGTTCGCGGATTTCGGTTTCGGCGCGGCGTCGGGCGAGGTCGTGCGCGCGCGCTTCGTCGGCGCGGCCTTCGCGGCTGTGGCTGCCATGACTGTCCCTGTGCGTTTCGCGTCTTCTTTTATGAAAGGCTAGCGCGGGGGAGCGTCGAAAGCGAGAGGAGAGCCGCGAAGCCTCTCTCACAGATGTGCCAGATATCCGACGAAAGTCGCAAGGGCGATGACGTAGCGCTCAGCGCGGAGCGGCCATTCCCGCCGAGCGGGCCTGCACGACGCGGTCGCTCGGGCTGACCCAGCCGAGATCTTCGCGGGCCTGCTCGTCGAGCAGATCGGGGTCGAGCCGATCGGTGCTCAGCAGGTCGATGCGATGCTCTAGGCCGTCGCGGGCCTCCTTGAGCTCGGCGAGCTTCGCCGACAGGCTCTCGATCTCGACTTCCATGGTCCGACTCGCGACCAGCCCATGGGCGCCGACATAGGCCTGTTGGCCGAAATAAGCGACGGCTCCGCCGGCGACGAGCCAGAGCGTGAGCTGTGCGGCGGCCATGCGCCACTTGGTGCGGACGATCATGGGGCGGAGCATGCCGCGCCATGGTTTCCGAACCGTTTACGCCGCCCGTTCCAGCGCGCTGCGGACGACGGCGCGGAAGCGCTCGAACAGGCCCGGCGGCGGTCGCGTGTCCTCTCCCGCGTCGGGCGTGAGCGAGACCGTAGGCTCGCCCTCGTCCTCAAGGCGCAAGGCGGCGCGGACCACCCTGCCCTCGTCGACGCCGCGCACCACGAGGGTCGCGGGCCCGAACTCCAGCGCGTCGCCCACCGCCGGCTCGTTTTCGTAGCGGTTCGCGAAGATGTCGGCGACCGTCAACCCGCGTTCCTCGGCGGCCACATGGAGACCGTAGAGCTCGGCCAGCATCGCGAGCGCCGCGTCGCCGCGAAGCGGGAATTCGCCAAGAGCCGGGCGGGCCCGACCGGCCTCGGTCGACGCGAACAGGCCGTCGAGTTCGGCGACGCGCTCCGGAGCCGCGAGAAAGTAGCCGTAATCGCCGGCCTTGAGGGAGCCCGCTTCGAGGGGGTCGAGGATGCGGGTGTCGCGCACCACCATCACCGGGCGCGCCCATTTCGGAATCGAATCCCGCGCCAGGATCGGGCATTTCGGCGTGACGGCGTAGCCGACCATCTCCTGCGAGAGCTGTCCGGGAAGATCGATCTCGACCCGGTGAACCGCGCGGGACGTCTGGCGCACGGCGAGCCGGAGGCGCCGCGCCAGCGGCGCGACCGTCCAGCCCTGCACGAGGAGGGACACGATCACCACGACGAAAGCGACGTTGAAGTAAATCTCGGCGTGGGGCGCGCCCGCCAATGTCGGGATCGCCGCGAGAAAGATCGACACCGCGCCGCGCAGCCCGACCCAGCCGACGAAACCGATTTCCTTCGCCGAAAAGCCGAACGGCGCGAGACAGAGCGCGATCGCCGCAGGACGCGCTACGAAGATCAGCACGACCGCGATCGCGAGCGCCGCCGGCAGCGACGGCAGGATGTTGGACGGCGTGACGAGCAGCCCGAGCACCATGAACATCACGATCTGGCAGAGCCAGGTCACGGTGTCGTGGAAGGCGATGATGCTCGGCAGCGCCCGAACCGGGCGGTTCCCGACGATGATCCCCGCGAGATAAACCGCGAGAAAGCCCGAGCCGTGCAGCACGGCCGCGAGCGCATAGAGCGCGACGGCGCCGGCGATCACGAACAGCGGGTGCAGGCCTGAGGGAAGATCGACCCGGTTCAGCACGAAGGCGAGTGCGAAGCCGCCGGCGACGCCGGCCGCGGCGCCGATCATCGCCTCCTGCAGGAAATGGCCGACGATCGGCAGCCCCGCGCTGTCGCCGGGCGCGGAGATCAGACCGACCAGCATCACCGTCAGAAACACCGCGACCGGATCGTTGGTGCTGGACTCGATCTCGATCACGGCGCCGACGCGACGCTGCAGCTGGAGGCCGCTGGCGCGAATCAGGAAGAACACCGCCGCGGCGTCGGTCGACGCGATCATCGCGCCCACCAGGAACCCTTCGAGCCAGCTGAGATTCAGAACCCAGGCTGCGAAGACGCCGATCAGTCCGGTCGTGATCACCACGCCGAGCGTCGCCAGCGTCACGGCCGGCGCGAGCGCTCCGGACAGATGCGAGATGCGCGTTCTCAATCCGCCGTCGAACAGGATGATGGCGAGCGCGATCGAGCCGATGAGATAGGTCAGGCCGTAATTGCTGAAAGCGACGCCGCCGGGACCGTCCTGGCCGGTCAGCATGCCGATCACGAGGAAGACGAGCAGCAGCGGCGCGCCGAACCGGGACGCGACCAGGGACGATAGAATGCCGACCAGCATCAGCGCGGCGCCGAACAGCAGGATCGCGTTGACGACGCCGATATTGTCCATGCCCGCCCGCTTGAGCACCCGGTGCGGCTGCGCGGCGCCCGCGTCTTTTTGCGCGAGCGTCGTCCGAGCGCCGAAGCCTCAGAGAAGAATGACGAGATTTCACCGACGATTGGCGCGATATCAAGGCGTCGCGCGCGAGATCGCCGTTATTCCGTCAGGTGCGGCTCCAGCGCGTCAGCGGTCCGACGGCGGCGCTGGCGACGACCTCAGCCGCGCGGGAATTCCAGGCCCATCTCGCGGTAGCGTTCGGGATCGTCCGCCCAGTTCTCCCGCACCTTCACGAACAGGAAGAGGTGCACCGTGGTCTCCGCGATCTCGCCGATCTCCTTGCGCGCTTCGCTCGAAATCGCCTTCACGGTCTGGCCGCCCTTGCCGATGACGATGCGCTTCTGGGTCTCGCGCTCGACATAGATCGTCTGCTCGACGCGCACCGAACCGTCGGGCCGCGTCTCCCACTTCTCGGTCTCGACGGTCGATTCGTAGGGCAGTTCGTCGTGCAGCCGCGCAAACAGCTTCTCGCGCGTGATCTCGGCCGCGAGCGAGCGCAGCGGCACGTCGGAGATGTCGTCGGCTGGGTAGAGCCATGGGCTCTTCGGCATGTGCCCGGCGAGATACGGCGCGAGGTCGGCGACGCCATCGCCGGTCAGAGCGGAGATCATGAACACGCGGTCGAAGTTCACCCGGGCGGCGGCGTCCTGCGCGAGGGCGAGCAGCGCGTCGCGACGGATCATGTCGATCTTGTTCAGAATGAGGACCTTGCGCCGCGGCGCTTCGGCGAGCTTGTCCAGAATCGCGAGATTGCCCTCGTCCAGCCCCTTGCGGGCGTCGATCAGCAGCGCGATCACGTCCGCGTCCGCGGCGCCGCCCCAGGCGGTCGTCACCATGGCGCGGTCGAGCCGACGCTTCGGCGCGAAGATGCCGGGCGTGTCGACGAAGACGAGCTGGGCGTCGCCCTCGATGACGAGGCCGCGGATCAAAGCGCGGGTCGTCTGCACCTTGTGGCTGACGATCGAGACCTTGGCGCCGACCAGCGCGTTGACGAGCGTCGACTTGCCGGCGTTGGGCGCGCCGACGAGCGCCACGAAGCCGCAGCGCGTGTCGGCTCCGGCCTCAGGGCCCGGCATAAGTGCGTCTTCAGCCATGCTGGGCCTCCGTTAGGGCGCCGACCTCGGCCAGCATGATCTCGGCCGCGGACTGCTCGGCCGCGCGTTTGGAGCGCCCGTCGCCCTCGCGCTCGCCGCAGCCTTCGACGAATACGGAGACGCGGAATCGCGGACTGTGGTCGGGCCCCGACCGCGCGACCTCGCGATAGACGGGCGTGGCGAGCCCGCGCCCCTGGGCCCATTCCTGCAGCTCGGTCTTGGCGTCGCGCAGCGGACGCACCGGTTCAAGCATGCGAGGCCGCCAGAACCGGTCGATCACGCCGGCGGCGGCGGCGTAACCGGCGTCGAGATGCACGGCCCCGACCACCGCTTCGCAGACGTCGGCGAGGATCGCCGCCTTCTTGCGGCCGCCCGAGCTCGCCTCGCCCGCACCGAGCCGGATGTGGGGACCGAGATCCATGGCGAGCGCGACCTCGGCGCAGGCCTCGGCCCGCACGAGCTCGGCGAGGCGGCGCGACAGCTCGCCCTCGTCGGCTTTGGGAAACGTCTCGATCAGCATGCAGGACACCGCGAGGCCCAGCACCCGATCGCCGAGGAACTCCAGCCGCTGGTAGCTCCCGAGCCGACCTTCGGCGCCGGTGGCCGCGCTGATATGCGTGAGAGCGCGCTGAAGCAGCGCCGCGTCCGCGAAATGGTGGCCGAGCCGCGCTTCGAGCTCGCCGGTCGCGGGCGCGCGCCGTCTCACTCGAGCAACGTGCCGATGCGCGACCAGCGCACGGTCCATGGCCACTTCCAGAACGCCCAGGCGTGCTCCTCGCGCTCCACCGAGAAGAAGATCATCTCGGCCCGCCCGACGAGGTTTTCGGCCGGGATGAAGCCGACGGCGGACTGCACGCGGCTGTCGGTCGAGTTGTCCCGGTTGTCGCCCATCATGAAGTAATGTCCGGGCGGGACCTCGTAGACCGGCGTGTTGTCGAGGAACCCGTTCGGGTCCATGTCGAGCACTTCGTAGGAGCGGCCGTTGTCGAGCGTTTCGCGGAAGCGCGGAATCCGCCGCGTCGCGCCGCCTTCTCCTTCGATGTAGTCGTTGGGAAGCCGGACCTTGGGGACGGCCTTCCCGTTGATGTGGAGCACGCCGTCGATCATCTGGATCTTGTCGCCCGGCAAGCCGATCACGCGCTTGATGTAGTCGGTCCAGCCGTCCTTCGGCACCCACACTTTGAACACGGCGACGTCGCCGCGGGTGGGCTCGCCTTCGAGGATGCGGCCGGAGAAGATCTGGGGGCTGAACGGCAGCGAGTGATGGCTGTAGCCATAGGCGTATTTGCTGACGAAGAGGTAGTCGCCGACGAGCAGCGTGTCCTCCATCGAGCCCGACGGAATGTTGAAGGGCTGGAAGATCAGCGTGCGGATCACGACGGCGATGAGCAGCGCCTGCGCGCAGATCTTCAGCATCTCGCCGAAGCCGCCCTCGGCGTCCTGTTTCTTGTCAGCGGTTGCGCTCATGCCGATTCCGTTCGGGTTCCCGCGCCGCAGGGCGACGCGACGCGGTGATAACCGCCGCTGAGGTCAGTGGCAATCAACGGGCCGGGATCGAGCGCCCCACGAGCGAGGAGCGTCACGACCGGGGGGCTGCGCTGATGATGACGACCGCCGAAGCGAGCGGCGCCTCGTCGGTGAGCGTGACGTCGATGCGCGCTTCGTAGCCGTCCGGGGTCATGCGATCGAGATGCGCCTTGGCGCCGCCCGTCAAAATCATCGTCGGGCGCCCCGAGGCGAGGTTGGTCACGCCCATGTCGCGCCAGAACGTGCCGTTGCGGAAACCGGTTCCGAGCGCCTTGGCGCAGGCTTCCTTGGCCGCGAAACGCTTGGCAAGCGTTGCGGCCGGAGCGCCTTTGGCGAAAGCGCGCCTCCTCTCCACGTCGGTGAACACCCGATCGAGGAACCGCTCGCCGAACCGGTCGAGCGTCCGTTCGATCCGTCGGATGTCGCAGAGGTCGTTGCCGAGGCCGAGGATCATGCCGCGGCCCTCCGCCGGCCGCGCGCGATCGCGGCCTTCATCGTCCGGACGGCCTCGGGGAAGCCGATGGCGAGCGCCTCGCCGACCAGGAAATGACCGATGTTTAGCTCCGCGACGGCGGGGAGGCCCGCGATCGTCTCGGCGCTGGCGTAATCGAGGCCGTGGCCTGCGTGAACTTCGAGGCCGAGCTTCGCCGCGTAGGCGGCCGCATCGGCGAGGCGCTTGAACTCGCGTTCGGCGCGTGCGCCCTCGCCCGTCGCGATCGCCTCGCACCAGGAGCCGGTGTGCAGCTCGACCACGGGCGCGCCCATCAGTTCGGCCTGGTCGAGCGCCTCGGCGTCGGGCTCGACGAACAGCGACACGCGGATTCCGGCCGCGACCAACTCCTTGACCACCGGCGCGACGAGCCCCTTCTGGCCCACGACGTCGAGGCCGCCTTCGGTCGTCCGCTCCTCGCGCTTCTCCGGCACGAGGCATGCGGCGTGAGGCTTCGCCCTGAGCGCGATCGCGAGCATCTCCGGGGTCGCCGCCATCTCGAAATTGAGCGGCGCGCCGAGCGCCATCAGCCGCTCGACGTCGGCGTCCCGGATGTGTCGGCGATCTTCGCGCAGATGGGCGGTGACGCCGTCGGCCCCGGCCTCGATCGCGAGCCGGGCGATGCGCGCGGGGTCGGGGCTGTCGCCGTCGCGGGCGTTGCGCACCGTCGCGACGTGGTCGACGTTGACCCCCAGTCTGACATGTTCCGTCATGACGGCCCTTCGATATCGGAGGGGAGCGGCGTCAGCCGTTCACCCGCTCCACGTTGCTGACCACCGGGGCCTGCCTCAGATCGCCGATGATGGCCCCGAGATGCTTGGCGTCGAAGACGCCGAGGTCGAACAGGATGTCGTGGAAGTCCGGCGACCGCGAGACCATGTGCACGTCGTCGATGTTCGCCTCATAGGCATAGATGATGTTCGCGATGGTCGCGAGCGAGCCGGGCTCGTTCAGCGACGTCACGGTGATGCGGACAGGGAACCGCTCGCGCTTCGCGAGATCCACGTCCCACCTCACGTCGAGCCACCGTTCCGGCTGGTCGTCGAAGTCCTTCAGGGCCGGCGACTGGATGGGGTAGATCGTGATCCCCTGCCCCGGGTCCAGGATGCCCACGATGCGGTCGCCCGGCACCGCGCCGCCGTCCGGCGCGAACCTGACCGGCAGATCGCCGCGCAATCCCCGGATCGGGATCGAAGGGCGTTCGCCGTCCGCTGGCTCCCCGCCGGGAGCCTTGAAGCGCAGCGAAGCGGCGCGCTCCAGACCGAACCAGCCGCTCGCCGGCGCCGCCATCCCCTGGGACGTCTGGGGCCGCTCGTCCCGCACCTCGGGGTAGACCGAACGGACCACGTCGATCGAATGCATCTCGCCCCGGCCCACGGCGGCGAGCACGTCCTCGACCGAGGTGCGCGCCAGCCGATGGAGCGAGGCCCGAAGCCGCTCCTCGGCGAAGGTCTTGCCCGCGCGCTCGAAGGCGCGCTGCACGATCTGGCGACCGAGGCCCGCATATTGCGCGCGCACGGCCGAGCGGGTCGCGCGGCGGATCGCGGCGCGAGCCTTGCCGGTGACCACCACGGCCTCCCAGGCGGCGGGCGGCGTCTGGGCGTCGGAGCGGATGATCTCGACCTCGTCGCCGTTGCTCAGCGCCTTCACGAGGGATTCGGTGCGCCCGTTGACCTTGGCGCCGACGCAGCCGTTGCCGACGCTGGTGTGGACGGCGTAGGCGAAGTCGATCGGGGTCGCGCCCCGCGGCAGCGCGATCAGCCGCCCCTTGGGGGTGAAGCAGAACACCTGGTCGGAGAACAGCTCGAGCTTGGTGTGCTCGAGAAACTCCTCGGGGTTGTCGCCTTCCGCGAGTAGCTCGACCGTGCGCCTGAGCCATCCATAGGCGCGGCTCTCCCGCGTGAGGCCCTCGCGGTCGCCGCCCAGCCCGTCCTTGTAGAGCGCATGCGCCGCGATGCCGTATTCGGCGAAACGGTGCATCGCCTCGGTGCGGATCTGGAGCTCGACGCGCTGATGGTCCGGACCGACGATCGTGGTGTGGATCGAGCGGTAGTCGTTCTCCTTCGGCGTCGAGATGTAGTCCTTGAAGCGCCCCGGAACGGTCGGCCAGCCCGTGTGGAGAACGCCGAGCGCACGGTAGCAGTTCGGCACGTCCGCGACGTTCACCCGGAACGCGAAGATGTCCGACAGCTGCTCGAAGGCGACGGATTTGCGCTCCATCTTGCGCCAGATCGAATAGGGTCGCTTCGCCCGACCCGTGATCTGGGCCTCGATCTTGGCGGCCGCGAACCGTTCCTCGAACGCCGATTGGATTTCCTGGATCGAGGCCGCGTTGCGCTCGGCCAGACGGTTCAGCCGCCCGACGATGGTGTCATACGCGTCGGGAAACAGCGTCTTGAAGCAGATGTCCTCGAGCTCCTCGCGCATCGCCTGCATGCCCATGCGCGCCGCCAGCGGCGCGTACAGGTCAAGCGTCTCCTGCGCGATCCGCGCACGCTTCGACGCCGGCACGAAATGCAGGGTGCGGACGTTGTGGAGGCGGTCGGCGAGCTTGACCAGCAGAACGCGGACGTCGTCCGCGATGGCGAGAAGGAGCCGGCGCAGATTCTCGGCCTGGGCCGCTTCCTTCGTGACGAGGTCGAGCTTCTTGAGCTTGGTGAGACCTTCGACCAGCCTGCCGATCTGCGGCCCGAACAGCGCGTCGATCTCGTCGCGCGTGGCGTCGGTGTCCTCGATCGTGTCGTGCAGGAGCGCCGCCGCGATGGTGGCGTCGTCGAGCCTCAGATCCGTCAGGATCGCCGCGACCTCGAGCGGATGGGAGAAATAGGGGTCGCCCGAGGCCCGTGTCTGCGTGCCGTGCGCCTTCATGGCGTAGACATAGGCGCGGTTGAGCAGCGCCTCGTCGGCGTTCGGATTGTACGCCTTGACGCGTTCGACGAGCTCGTATTGCCGCATCATGAAGCGAACGCCGCACGGACTTGCGCGGCGGCGCCGCGCTTCGTCGCTAGATATTGTCGGCTTCGACGCGACGCACAACGATGGGGGACCGAAACGACGAAACGCCGCGCGCGGCATGCCGCGGCGGCGCTGTCATTCACGGTCGGAAGGAGGGGCTGAGGGTCAGTCCTCGTCGTCGGTCTCCGCCGGCGGAACGAGACCTTCGAGGCCCCGCAGCAGATCCTCTTCCGTCATGCGGTCGAAGGCGACGCTGCCGTCGTCCTCGGGCGCGCCGGCCGTTCCTGCGAGCGCGGGAACGGCTTCCGCCTCGGGCTCGTCGACCTCGACATACTTCTGAAGCGAGTGGATGAGGTCTTCTTTGAGATCGTCCGGGGAAACCGCCTCGTCGGCGATCTCGCGCAACGCGACGACGGGATTCTTGTCGTTGTCACGGTCGATCGTCAGCGGCTGGCCGGACGAAATCAAGCGTGCGCGATGGCCGGCGAGCAGCACGAGCTCGAACCGGTTCTCGACTTTGTCGATGCAATCCTCGACGGTGACGCGGGCCATGGGGCCTCCGCTTCTTCGGGTGACGGGCTGTGGAGTTAGCCGCGGTCTTTACCGCGAGGCCGTTCTCGTGGCAAGGACCGCGCGATGCGGTCCGCGCTTGGCTGTTGCAGCCGTCGTTGCCGCAGTCCCAACGCGACGAAAGATATTTGAGACATGTTTTATTCGGACGAACGACTCGGCCTGTTCATTGACGGCGCCAATCTCTACGCCACCGCCCGGGGCGTCGGCTTCGACATCGATTTCCGCCGCCTGCTGCGCGACTTCCAGGGTCGCGGCTATCTTATCCGCGCCTATTACTACACGGCTCTCGCCGAAGACCTCGAGGTCTCGACGATTCGGCCATTGATCGACTGGCTCGACTACAACGGTTACACCGTCGTCACCAAGCCGACGAAGGAGTTCACCGACAGCCAGGGGCGGCGGAAGGTGAAGGGCAATCTCGACATCGAGCTCGCGATCGACGCGCTCGACATGGCCGACAAGATCGACCACATGGTGCTGTTTTCGGGCGACGGCGACTTCACCCCCCTGGTCGCCGCCATGCAGCGCCGCGGCGTCCGGGTGACGGTCGTCTCCACCGTCACGACCCAGCCCGCCATGATCGCGGACGACCTGCGCCGCCGCGCCGACCACTTCCTTGATCTCGCCGACCTGTCGTCCAAGATCGGCCGCGACCCCGCGGAGCGGATCGCGCGCGAGGCTCGCCGCCAGGCCGCGATCGACACCACCCCGGAGCCCTGAGCCGCTGGGCGCGGAGGTCCGCCCCTCAGCGAGCGCGTACGGCCACGCTCTCTGCGCCGACGATCATGTCGCCGGGGCGCCCTGCGCCCAGCGCCTGCTCGAACATCAGGAAGATGCGTCGTTGCGAGGGATCGAAGGCCGGCGGGGCGGTCGGCCCGCGCACGAACACCTTGAAATGCTTCAGCGCGTTCTTCGTCCCGACATAAGCGGTCGAGGCGGCAGCCGCGCGCAGACAGGCGCCGCGCGCGTCCGTCTCGCAGACCGTCGCGGCGAACAGAGCGCCCGGAGCGTCGTCGAAGGGGCGGATATAGACCGGCCTCGCGACCAGCCGGGCCGTCGCGCCGACGTTCTTGGCCGTGACGCGGAACGCGGCTGTTCGACCGGCGGGCGTGACCACAACGCCCGTGACCGGGGCGACGGTGCGCGCCAGGACGTCCGCCGGCGCCGCCCGTGCGCGCGCGGTCACGCCGAAATGGTTGCTCTGATCGAGATCGGGCTCCCGCGCATTGGCGCAGTCGACGAGCACGTCGCCGTCGAAAGTGGGGTCGGCGAGCGACGGCTGTCTCGGCCGGACGGCGACGCGCACCCGCGCCGACTTGCCCGGGGCGATGGCGAATGGCTGGTTGGCGGGCCCGATCAAGGCGCCGGTGTCGGGATTGATCCTGTTCCACAGCACGTCGAGCGGTTGGTAGACGGCGCCCCGGGCGTGACACCCGCGAACCGTCACGCCGGCCACATTGCGCATATCGACGTCGAACGCCCTCAGCTCGCCGACCGGCCCGGCGCGCGTCTGGGCGTCGACCTTCACCTCCACCGGCTCCACGCCGGCGAACGCCGACTTCACGACGATCAGGGCGGCGTGACTTGCGGTCGTCGCGAGCTTGCCGCCGACCCGGCCGGAGAACAGGAAGCGTCCGGAGATCGTGCGGACCGTCGTCGCGTCGAACCCGGCCGTGAAGCTGAATTTCGCGGCGGCCGTCGCGCCCGGCGCGAGAACGATCGGCCTCGGCGCCCTCACGCCCGGTCCGAGCGTGCTGGACGACGTCACCGTGACGGGAGAGGCCATGCTGTTGTGCAGGATGAAAGTCGGCTCCGTCACGCCGGGCGAACAGGCTCCCGGGGCGACGCAGACGAACGCTCCGTTGAAGAAGGCGTGGCCGTTGTAGCGCGCAAGGAACGCCGAGAGACCGCCGCCGGGCGGAAACACGTTCCCCGTGAGAAACACATCGTCCTCCTCGCCGGAGGGGCTGCCGATCTGCAGGCGGTAGTCCCGGGCCGCCGCGGGCGCGTCGAACTGGATCAGGCTCTGCTTGCGGCCAAAGCCCGCGACCGGCTTGTCGTCGTTGAAGGCGACGCGCCTGAGGCCGGTGAGACGGTCGCCCTGGTAGAGCGCGAGCGCTGTATCGATCCGGGAGCCGAAGGTGTGGAGCACGATCCGCGCCGGCTTCGACCGCGCGAAGCCCATCCAGACGGTCTTGCGCATCCGGCCGTCGACGGTGGGTTCCTGGTCCTCGACCGTCGCCCCGTAATTGACGAGCGCGACGGTCTCCGACGTCAGGGCGACGACCGGAGCGGCCGCGGCGGCCATGGCGCCTGCCGCGTTCGGACCGAAGGCGCCGTCCTCGGTCGAGAGGTCGCCGAGATCCTCGTTCGCCCGGATCCCAGCCTCGAACCGCTTGTACTCCCAATAATCGTCGAAACTGTCGAAGCTTTCCGCGAAACCGTCGGCGCTCGCCGGGATCGCGCCGAGGGCCGAAAACGCGGCTACGGCGGCGATTGCGAGGCCGATCGCGAAGGCTGCTTTGCGCATGCGACAACCCCTTCATCTGTCCGGGAGCTCATCGATAAAGTTATCACCGCCCGAACGGCGGGACCATCCGTCGTTTTTCATCTCGGACGCCGCCGACGTCTCTGCCGCGAGATCATAAGGCCAGTATTCGATGATCGATTGTTTAGCAGATGACTGACGCGCCTCTACGGCAGCCCGCCACGCCGCCGCACGACTGTCCCGCATGCCCACGCCTGGTTGCGTTCCGGGAAGAACAGCGCGTGCGCCGACCCGAATGGCACAACGCTCCGGTTCCGGCTTTCGGGCCGCTCGGCGCGCGACTTCTGATCGTCGGCCTGGCTCCGGGCCTCCAAGGCGCCAATCGCACCGGCCGACCGTTCACCGGCGACTACGCCGGCGACCTCCTTTATGCGACTCTTCTGAAGTTCGGTTTCGCCAGCGGCGTTTACGCAGCCCGTCCCGATGACGGCCTAGAGCTGACGGGCGCGCGCATCGTCAACGCGGTGCGCTGCGTGCCGCCGCAGAACAAGCCGGAGCCGGCGGAAATCGCGACCTGTCGCGTCTACTTATCGAGCGAACTTGAAGCTTTGCCTGAAGACGGCGTCGTCGTCGCGCTCGGCCGCATCGCGCATGAGAGCGTGTGTCGGACGCTCGGCGTAAAGCTGAAGGCGGCGCCGTTCGCTCATGGCGCGGAGCACGGGCTTGGCTCTGTGACGCTCTTCGACAGCTATCACTGCTCCCGCTACAACACCAACACGCGCGTGCTGACGACGGCGATGTTCGAGGCGGTGTTCGCGCGCGTTTGGGATCGCCTAGCGAGCAAGAGCAGTGAGTGACGGTGACTGAACCTCTTTCTAGCCACCGCCACTCAGATTGCGTTACCGGACCTTGGTCCACGCCGAGGCGACTTCTGGCGGAAACATGTACCGCCACTCGCTATGATCTGCATCCCACTCCCAGTCCAGAAGATCACGCCCTTTCGGCCATCCAGATGTATTGGCGACTCGTCGACCAAGTGCACCACGAACACCCGCCAGCTGAGATTTCGTAAGCTTTAACTTGTCACTCACTTCGCTCCAAAGCGCGCCTTTACGCCCCACGCTGAGAAGTAGATCGAACAGGCCTCTCTGGCTTGCGGACACTGGCAGACGAGTCAGAGCTTCTTTAGCTGCAGCTTCGGGGATAGGCCCCCGAACCTGGGCATCGCCGTTGGCTTGGCTTCGAGTTATATCTGAGTTATCCCGAAAGACCATTTGCCCGGAGGGGTCTCCGAAGAGGTGGCTCACCGCGCGGAATTCCTCGGGGGAGCCTTCAAAGCTCATATTAGTCAATTTCATGGGCCCATCTCCACGCTCCTGTCCAAAACGCGCGAGGGAGCGTCACCCGCCATCGAAAGATAGGGGCTTTTTTCTTAAGTTCAAGATATTTTCAAGCTATCCTCGGTCCCGCATGATGCGAGCCTTGTCGCGGTTCCAGGTCTTCGCCTTGTCGGCTTCGCGCTTGTCGTGGAGCTTCTTGCCGCGCGCCAGCGCGATCTCGACCTTGGCGCGGCCGCGGTCGTCGAAATAGAGCTTGAGCGGAACCACCGTCATCCCCTCGCGGGTGATCGCGCCCGTCAGCTTGTTGATCTGCGCCTTGTGCAGCAGCAGCTTCCGCGGACGCTTGGTCTCGTGGTTGAACCGGTTCGCCTGCAGATATTCCGGGATGTAGGCGTTGTAGAGGTAGAACTCGCCACCGTATTCGCTGGCGTAGGACTCACCGATCGTGGCCTTGCCCTGGCGCAGCGACTTCACCTCGGTGCCGACGAGCGCGATCCCGGCTTCGATCGCTTCGCCGATCTCGTAATTGTGGCGCGCCTTGCGGTTGTCGGCGACGATCTTGAATCGCGGGTTCGGCGCCTTGGCGTTCATGGGGAGGGACAGTCTTTTTCGGTTCAGGCGCGCCCGACGGCGCGGATCTGAGCGGGCTCGGCTTCGGCCTGGACGATGCCGGCATGGACCAGCGCCGCCCGCACCTTGGCGCGGGTCTCGTCCGTGCAGGGCACCATGGGAAGACGCATCGCCTCGCCGCAACGGCCGAGCATGGCGAGCGCGACCTTCGCGGGGCCCGGATTGGTTTCGCAGAACAGGTCGACATGCAGCGGGAACAGCCGGTCCTGATAGGCCAGCGCCGCCGCGTAGTCGCCCTTCAGGCACGCCTCCTGGAAGGCGGCGCAGGGTCCCGGCGCGACGTTGGAGGCGACCGAGATGCAGCCGTGCCCGCCATGCGCCATGAAGCCGAGCGCCGTCGCGTCCTCGCCGGACAGTTGGATGAAGTCGGGGCCCATCTTGGCGCGCTGCGCGCTGACGCGCGCGACGTTGGCGGTCGCGTCCTTCACGCCGACGATGTTTTCGATCTCGTAGAGCCGGGCCATCGTGTCGACGGACATGTCGACCACGGAGCGGCCTGGAATGTTGTAGATGATGATCGGCAGCGCCGTCGCTTCGGCGATCGCGCGGTAATGCGCGTAAAGTCCGCCTTGCGTGGGCTTGTTGTAATAGGGCGTGACGACGAGCAGCCCGTCGGCGCCGACGTTCTCCGCGTGCTTGGCGAGACCGATCGCTTCCGCGGTGGAGTTTGAACCGGCGCCGGCGATGACGGGCACGCGGCCCCGCGTCTCCTCCACGCACCAGCGCACGATGTCGATATGCTCGGCGTGGCTCACGGTGGGGCTCTCGCCGGTCGTGCCCACGGGAACCAGCCCGTGCGTGCCCTCCGCGATCTGCCAGTCGACCAGCGCGCGGAAGGCCCCTTCGTCAAGCGCGCCGTCCTCGCGCATCGGCGTGACGAGCGCGGTGTTGGAGCCGTGGAAGATGGGCTTGCTCATGGTCTGTCGCGTCCGTCGCGCGCCGGCCGATCGGCGTCCGGTCTTGAATGCGGGTCGCCGCCCGTGCCGGGCGCCGCGTTCGGCCGACCTTGATAGCCGCGCGCGGCCTCGACGGGAAGCCCCGCCTCGCCGCGCCCTCCGCGTTGAACATTTCGTCATCCTCGCTGCATTGCGGCGTCGGGGTCTCTCGGTTAGCGATTCGTAAAGTCGCGGTGGCGAAACTGAGGCTAATCCGCCCTCGCGCCGGCTCGCCGCCGGAGCCCCGAGCCGAAGCCGAGCGTCGATGTCTGCGTTGAGAGTTCTTCGTTGCGGCGTCGCCGCCGTCGCCCTGGTCGCCGTCGCGAAGTCTGCGTCGGCCCTCGAAAGCGAGCCGGACGCGGCGTCGGCGGAGACCCTCGCCTCCGCCGAAATCGTCCTCGCCTACGACATGACGACGACCGGCGCGATCTCGACCAGCTCGCGCTCGGTTCCGTCCGCCGAGGTCTCCGCCTCGGACGTCGCGAAGATCAAAGCCGCCATCGCGGCCATGGAGCGCGGGGATCTGTCCGGCGCCCAGGCGATCCGCCCGAGCCTGTCCGATCCGGGCGCGGTGGCGCTTCTCGACTACCTGTCGATCCGCCTGGCGTCGCGACAGATCGGTTTCGCCAAGATCGACGCCTTCCTCAGAGCGCACCGCGGCTGGCCGATGGAGAGCCTCGTCCGCCGTCGCGCCGAAGAGGCGCTCTGGCTGGAAAAGGTCCCGCCGGCGACCGTGCGGGCCTTCTTCGCCGCGAACGGCAAGCCCACCCGGGCCGAAGGCAAGCTGGCGCTCGCGCGCGCGCTGATCGCCTCCGGCGACAAGAGCTCCGGCGCGGCCATCGCCCGCGAGGCCTGGCGCTCGGAGGAGCTCGACGGGGCGCTCGAGACACAGGCCTATTCGGCCTTTGGGTCGCATTTCACCGTCGCCGATCATCGCGCCCGCGCCGAGATGCGCCTGCTGGACGACGAGGTGGACGCAGGGCTGCGGGCCGCTGCCCGCGTCGGCGGCGGCTATCTCGCCATCGCCAAAGCGCGCGCGGCCGTCATCCGCAAGCTGCCGAGCGCCGCAGCGGCGCTCGCCGCGGTTCCGGCGTCCGCGCGCTCCGATCCCGGCTATCTCTTCGCCGTCGCAAAGTTCCAGCGGCGCGCCGAACGTCCGAAGGAGGCGGCGGCGGCTCTCGCCAAGGCGCCCCGCGGCGGGGCGGCGCTGGTGGATCCGGACGCCTGGTCGGTCGAACGGCGGGTGGTCGCGCGCGACCTGCTCGACATCGGCGACGCGCGCGGCGCCTATCAGGTTCTGGCGCGCGACGAGCCGACCTCCGACAGCGACAAGATCGAGTCCGACATGCTCGCCGGCTTCATCGCCCTGCGCGCGCTTGGCGACGCCCGCACAGCTTACAGGCATTTCGTCGCCGTTCAGAAGGAGGCGACGATCCCCGGGACGGCGTCGCGCGCCGCTTACTGGCAGGGCCGCGCTC
This sequence comes from Hansschlegelia sp. KR7-227, assembly GCF_049446035.1. Classification (NCBI taxonomy): domain Bacteria; kingdom Pseudomonadati; phylum Pseudomonadota; class Alphaproteobacteria; order Hyphomicrobiales; family Methylopilaceae; genus Hansschlegelia; species Hansschlegelia sp. KR7-227. The sequence continues at coordinate 1,117,122 of NZ_JBMSEA010000001.1, read as the reverse complement.
TCGAGGCGATGGGCGACGGGTCCGCCGCGCGGGCCGCCTATGAGCGGGCGGCTCGGCACGTCACGAGCTATTACGGCCAGATCGCGCGGGCCCGCCTCGGCGCGACCGACCTGCCGGTCCGCTCGCTGCCCACGCCGACGTCGACCGATCGCGCCACCTTCGGGTCGCGGCTGGCCGTGCGCGCGGTCGATCTGCTGTACCGCGCGGATCAGAAGGAGCTGGCGCTCGCCATGGTGGCGGCGCTCGCCGACGATCTCAAGAGCCCCGGGGAGGTCGTGCTTCTGGGCGCGTTGACCCAACGCTACAAGGACGCCCGCGCGACGCTCGTCGTGGGCAAGGCCGGCCTGAACAACGGTCTGCCCGTCGACGCCCTCGCCTACCCCACCAGCGGCGTGCCGAGCTACCGCCCCGTCGGCCCGGCGATCGAGACGCCGGTGGTGCATGCGATCGCCCGACAGGAGAGCGCCTTCAACCCGAAGGCCGTCAGCCACGCGAACGCCCGCGGCCTTCTGCAGCTGCTGCCGACCACTGCGGCGCGCACCGCCAAGAACGCCGGCGTCGCCTTTGACGCCAGGCGCCTGACGACGGACGCCGCCTTCAACGCCCAGCTCGGCGCCGCCCATCTCGGCGAACTCGCGCGAGACTTTGACGGCTCCTACGTCATGGTGTTCGCGGCCTACAACGCCGGCGCGAGCCGCGTGACCCAGTGGGTGCAACGCTACGGCGACCCCCGCAAGCCGGACGTGGACCCGGTCGACTGGGTCGAGCGGATCCCCTTCACCGAGACGCGAAACTATGTGCAGCGGGTGATGGAGAACACGCAGATCTATCGCACGCGCCTGAACGGCCGCACGGCGCTCCTGATCGAGCGCGACATGGCGCGCGGCGCCGGGCAGTGACGTCGGCCTGACGCCGCGGTTCGTCCGCCGCCTGCCCGCTTCCATCGCCTGCGAATCAGAAGGCCCGCGACGACGCTCGTCACGGGCCTTTCCGATGGGACGTCCTCGCGTCAGAAATCTACGATGGTGCGGACGCCCAGAATCGTCGCGTTCTTGATGCGGCGATTGGGGCGATCGGGATCCGGGTCGCCGCCGCCCGGACGAACGACATATTGCGCGAAAGGCTGCACCTTCAGCCAGCCGGCGACCGCGGCCTGGTAGGACGCCTCGATCACCATCTCGGACGACCGCACCGTCCCTGAACCGTTGATCCGGATCGAGTCCCGATCCAGGCGTTGCGCCTGCTTGGAGATGTGGGCGTAGGCGAAAGCGACGCCAAAGACGTCGTCGGGACGGCTGCGGAACGGGCCCTTGAAGTTAAATCCGACGTCGAAATAGTAGTCGATCAGGCTGCGGTCACTCTCTGGCGAGACGACGCCCCGAGCGAACACGGAGAGCGCGCGGCCGGCGGCCTCCGGCTTGGGATCCTTCAGGTCCGTCGCCGTCGTCTCCTGCCACACCGTCTGGTCGATCACGCCGTAGATCGCGTAGGCGCCGTCGTGGCGGCGCGGATCGTCGGCGCCGGGGTCGGCCAGCGACAGCCCGTTCTGGGCGCGGCGCAGATCCTCGAAGTGCAGCGAGTTGTACCAGGCGCCGACCTTGTAGACGCCGGGCAGCCCGCCCTCCGGCGCATGAGTGTAGATCAACTCGCCGATCGCGAAGGCGCCGTCGTTCACGGGGAAGTCGAGGTTGTGATCGTTCTTGTCGTCGCGGCCCGCCGGATCGCCGTTGTAGAGGCCCGCCTGGACCGACCACTGGTCGTTGAACGTGTAGGCGGCGTGGACGCCGGGCGTCGGCACGGGGTAGGCCGGCCCGCCGCTGTAGAGATCGACGCCCATCAGGCCCGGCCAGCCGAAGGTCGAGTTCACGAACAGGCCAGCGGTGTCGCTGGTCGCGAAGTCGCCGTCGGCGGCGAGCTGGCCGATCTTGAATGTCAGTTTGTCGTCCAGCAGCGTCTGCTTGAAATAGACCTCGGCCAAGCGGTTCGAGTGGTCGAACTCGATGTTCGACATGGTCAGCAAATTCCCCACCTCATGGGTCGTCAGCCCATGGCCGCGGATGAAATAGGCGCCGGCGTAGATCTCGCCGCCCTGCCAGCCGACGAGCTTCTCGAGGTCGAGCGTCAGGCCGAGCTGCAGCAGGCCCGAGAAGCCCTCGTCCCTCCGAAGGCCGCCGGACGTGTTGGTCGAGAAGTCCCCGGTGAAGGTGGCTTCGACGCTCACGCCCTTGTCTTCGAGCGCGCTGCGCGCGCCGCCCCAGTCGCCCGTGAGCTTCTCGCGCTCCATAAGGTCGCCGAAGAAGCCCGACGGCTCCGCGGCCTGCGCGCCCGCGGCGAACGACGCCGCAAGTCCAAGTCCGATCAGCGACCCCCGCCAGGCGTTCATGCGCATTCCCCCGATGTCCGAAGGCGTGCCGACGACGATGGCCGCGCATCCGCGCGACGGAATGGACCCGTCGCCGGAGCCTCGATCAAATGATCATGCCAGCATGTTGGAGAGCAAGAGAGCGACAAGCGCTTCACTCGGAAACAAGCAGCAAATAATCGGTCTGTAACTACAGGGTCACAATAGGATTAGATCTATAACAGTTCTAGGAAAAGAGAAGTGGTATACTTATGCGGCTGATGCCTCACGCGCAAGTCGCGGGGGGCGTCTTGAACGAGAACAGCCCCGGCGCGTGGCCGGGGCTGTCGCAGTGAAAGTCCGATCGAGTGGATCAGAAGTCGCGCTGGACGCGGAGGCGACCGACGAAGGCGTCGTCGTCCTTCGGACCGCTGTAGGCGATCTTGGCCTTCTCGAGGTTCTTGATGTAGACGACCTCGGCGCCGATATCGAGCTTCTTGACCGGGGTCCAGATCAGGTTGCCCGTGAGCGAGCCGGTCTCCCAGTCGGCGTCCACCTTGCGGTAGTCGACGCTGATGTAGGAGGCCTGCAGCGCCGAGCGCCACTTGGGCGACCAGTAGTGCAGCACGCCGAGGTTGGCGTTGAAGGCGCGGGTCTTCTCGGTCTCGCCGTTGACCAGGAGGTAGTCGCGGCCCGGGTTGAAGCCCGCGACGCTCTGCGTGCGGCCCGATCCGTTGTTGTTCTCGAACACGCCGTTGTAGTTCAGGCCGGCGCCGTCGGTGTAGGCGGCCGACGCCCAGAGGAAGTCGCCCTTGGCGTCCGAGGTGTTGGCGGTCGGCAGGTTCAGCTTGAAGCCGCCCTGCACGCCCCAGCCCCACTCGTTGTCGCCGCCGACGCCCAGAGCGACGCCGCCGAGCGAGTCGGCGTAGTTCTTCCGGGGATTGATGCGGGTGACGACGCCGGAGAGCTGCGCCTCGCCCCAGCCCTGCTTGACGCGCAGGTTGGCGACCACGTCAGGCATCGTCTGGCCCGCAGCCGGGGTGCCGTTGATGCTGTTGCCGTAGCGGTAGGTCCGGTCTTCGAGCGAGACGCTCGCCGAGAAGTCGCCGAACTTCGCCGTATAGGCCAGGACCGGCAGGGTGCGATCCGAGATGAACGGGTTCATGAAGGTCGGGTAGGGCTTGAAGTCCCAGAACGAGTCCGTCACGCCGGCCGTCAGGCCCGCGAACTGGACATAGGCCTGGTCGAACAGGAAGTCGTCGCCGTCGAGGCCGGTCGACTGGCCGAGGCCGTTGCCGCTCGAGCTGCTCTGCGGGCCCGATTCCTTCTGGAACTGCAGGCGGATGAAGGTGCGGAGCGCGCCATACTCGGTGTCGGTGCGGGCGTCGAACCACAGACGGGTGCGGACGCGGTAGCCGGTCCGGTTGTCGAACTCGTCGTCGCGGATGCGCTCGCCCGAAGTCAGTTCGAGACGGGCGAAGCCGCCGATCTGAAGGCAGGTGTCGGTGCCAGGAATGTAGAAGAAGCCCGCGCCGTAAGCGTCGCAGACCCTCACATATTCGACGGGCTCAGCGCCCGGCAGGTCGGCAGCCTGAGCGCCGCTCATCATCACGAAGGCGGCAGCCGAGCCGAGCGCAAGGCTCTTGACCAATTTCATGTCGTTCCTCCAACCCCGATACGTCGGCCGGACCGTTCGACGGTCAGCCGGCGGCGACGAATTTCTGAACTGATCGCCGACCCCCGACGACCCCCGATGCCGGGAGCCCGTCCCGACGTCGCAGTTCGACCATATTCGTGGCGGCGCCGTGCGCAAGCGCGATCCTCATTGTGACGATTGTAATCCGCGGCTTTGGATCGGGCTGTGGCTGGAATGCCACGAACCCTTGAGCCGCGCCGGGTTTCCGGCCCGCCGTCGTTTAGGATTCGCTAAGACGCGCCGCCTCGATCCCGCCCCGTTGCGGCCGGACTCCGCCTCAATCCGTCGGCGAATCGCCGCCTTGACCTCGGGCGCCGGGCGGTCCCACCCTGTTGGCAGCCGATCACCTGGGACGAGACCATCATGACCGCGAGCTCCGTCGTTGCGCTGCGCCCGGCGCCGACCAACAATCTCGAAGCGTTTTGGATGCCGTTTACGGCGAACCGGCAGTTCAAGAGCGCGCCGCGCATGCTCGCCGGCGCGAAGGACATGCACTACGTCACGCCCGACGGCCGGAAGGTGCTCGACGGCACGGCCGGCCTCTGGTGCGTGAACGCCGGCCATTGCCGGCCGAAGATCGTCGAGGCGATCCAGGCCCAGGTCGCCGAGCTCGATTTCGCGCCGACCTTCCAGTTCGGGCATCCCAAGGCGTTCGAGTTCGCAAGCCGCCTGACCGCCATGGCGCCGCCTGGCCTCGACCATGTGTTCTTCGCGAATTCGGGGTCCGAGGCGGTCGACACCGCCATGAAGATCGCGCTCGCCTACCACGCCGCGCGGGGCCAGGGTCAGCGGATCCGGTTCATCGGGCGCGAGCGCGGCTATCACGGCGTCGGGTTCGGCGGCATCTCGGTCGGCGGCATGGTCGCGAACCGCAAGACCTTCGGGCCGGGCCTGCCGGCCGTCGACCATCTGCGGCACACCCACGACATCGCCCGCAACGCGTTTTCGCGCGGCTTGCCGGAGCATGGCGCCGAGCTCGCCGATGATCTCGAGCGCATGGTCGCTTTGCATGGCGCGGAGACCATCGCCGCGGTCATCGTCGAGCCGGTGGCGGGCTCGACGGGGGTGCTGCTGCCGCCCAAGGGCTATCTCGAGCGGCTGCGCGCGATCTGCGACAGGCACGACCTACTGCTGATCTTCGACGAGGTCATCACCGGCTTCGGGCGGCTCGGCGCGCCGTTCGCGTCGGATCGGTTCGGCGTGATCCCGGATCTCATGACGACCGCCAAGGGCGTCACCAACGGCACGATCCCGATGGCCGCGATCTTCGCGTCCTCGGAGATCTACGAGGGGATGATGCACGGGCCGGAGCACATGATCGAGCTGTTCCACGGCTACACCTATTCGGGGCACCCGATCGCCTGCGCCGCGGGTCTCGCGACGCTCGACGTCTATCAGGAGGAAGGGCTACTCACGCGCGCCGCCGACCTCGAGACGCGCTGGGCCGACGCGGTCCACGGGCTGAAGGGCCTGCCGAACGTGATCGACATCCGCACCTTCGGCCTGGTCGCCGCCGTCGAGCTCGAACCGATCGCCGGACAGCCGTCGAAGCGCGCCTTCTCGGCCTTCCTGAAGGCGTTCGACGCCGGGATCATGATCCGGACGACCGGAGACACCATCGCGATGTCCCCGCCCCTCATCGTGTCGGAGGCGGAGATCGACGAACTCGTGGGCAAGCTCGCCGACGTCCTGCGCGCGATCGCGTGAGCCCCGAAATGGGAGACGCCGCCGGCCGCCCCGTCCGCCACGCCGCCTTCGTGGCGGGCGTATGGTGCGCGATCGCCCTGATCGGGCTTTCGGTGGTCGGCATGGCGCATGCGCGGTCAGTGCAGGGGCACGCCGAGACCGCGTTCTGGATCGTCGTCGCGCTCGTCGCGGCGGCGGCCGGCTGGACCGCCCTCGCCTTCGCGCGCGCGCCGGTCGCGACCCGCGCCGGCCGCGTCGTCCAGCGCGTGGCGGCTTCGCTGATGGCGCTCGCGGTCGTCCTGTTCCTGTGGGAGACGATCGTCGTGGGCGGCGGTCTCGGCTACCCGCCCGCGCCGACGAGCCTTCTGGCGCGCTAGCGCGGCCGCTCAGTCGGAGAACCGATTCGACGCCGGAAAGCCCCGCGGCGGAAGGCGGCCGGATTCGGCGCGGTTGCCAAGCCAGTCGCGCAGTTCGTCGCCCTTGAGCGACCATGTCTTGCCGCCATTGGTGACGAAGGAGAAGCCGTCCGCGAGCGCGAAGACCTTCGCGTCCGAGACGCCGCCGTCCTTGTAGCGCTGCAGTCGGACGCCGCGGCCGCGGCTCATCTCGGCGACCTGCGCGATCGGGAACAGCAGCAGCTTCCGGTTCTGCCCGACGATCGCCACCGTGTCGCCGTCGGCGAGCGCGAAGCGCACGACCCGGTCGCCGGCGTCGAGATTGGCGACCTGCCGGCCCTTGCGGGTCGAGGACAGAAGCTGGTCCTCGGGCGCGACGAAGCCGCGGGCGTCGCTCGCGACCACGAGGCGCTTCGCGCCGGGCCGATGCGCGAACACGTCGACGATTTCGGCGCCTTCGTCGACGTCGACCATCAGCCGGATCGGCTCGCCCGCGCCGCGCCCGCCGGGGAGCTTGGCGGCGTCGAGCGTGAACACCTTGCCGTTGGTCGTGACGACGAGCAGCTTGGCCGTGGTCTCCGTGCGAAAGGCGAGCTTGAGCTGGTCGTCGGCCTTAAAGGTCAGCCCCGACAGATCCTGCACATGGCCTTTCAGCGCCCGGATCCAGCCCTTCTCCGAGACCACGACGGTGATGGGTTCGCGCTCGACGAAGGCCTCGGCCGCGTCGAAGGCCGCGGACGAGGGCGGGGCCTCGAAGGTCGTGCGGCGCCTGCCGAGCGGGGTGTCCGGCCCGAAGCTCTTGGCGAGGCCGTCGAGCTCCTTGCCTACTCGTCTCCACTGCTTCGCCTCGGAGGCGAGCAGCCCGCGCAGATCGTCGCCCTCCTTCGTAAGCTTGTCGTGGTCGCGGCGAATCTCGATCTCCTCGAGCTTCGCCAGCGAGCGCAGTCGCATGTTCAGGATCGAATCGGCCTGCAGCTCGGTCAGGTCGAAGGCCGCGATCAGCTCGGCCTTCGGATCGTCGGCCTGCCGCACGATGCGGATCACCTCGTCGATGTTGAGGTAGGCGATCAGCAGCCCGTCGAGGATCTCCAGCCGCCGGACGATGGCGTCGAGCCGATGCTGTGCCTGGCGCTGGACGACCTCCCGGCGATGGTCGAGCCAGTGCCGGAGGACGTCTTTCAGCCCGAGCACGACCGGAGTCTGGCCACGGACCAGCACGTTCATGTTGAGCGGAATCCGGGTCTCGAGCTCGGTGAGCTTGAACACCGATTCCATCATGACGATCGGGTCGACCTGGCGCGCCCGCGGCTCGATCACGAGGCGCACCACGTCGGTCGACTCGTCCCGCACGTCGACCACGAGCGGCAGCTTGCGCTCATTGATCAGGTCCGCGATGCGCTCGACCAGGCGGCTCTTCGGCACGAGCCAGGGAATCTCGGTCACGACCGCGACCCAGGTTCCGCGGCCGAGATCCTCGACCGACCAGCGCGCCCGGGTGCGGAACGAGCCGCGGCCGGTGCGGTAGCTCTCGGCGATGACCTGCCGGCTGTCGACGACGACGCCGCCCGTCGGGAAGTCCGGCCCGAGCACATGGACGAGGAGGTCGTCGGTCTCGGCCTGCGGATTCGCGAGCAGCGCTCTCGCCGCCTCGACCAGTTCGGCGACGTTGTGCGGGGGAATGGCGGTCGCCATGCCGACCGCGATTCCCTGGCTGCCATTGGCTAAGAGGTTGGGGAACGCGCCCGGCAGCACGATCGGCTCCTGCTCGGAGCCGTCATAGGTCGGGCGGAAGTCGACGGCGTTTTCGTCGAGGCCGTCGAGCAGCAGGCGGGCGACCTCGGTGAGGCGCGCCTCGGTGTAGCGCATGGCGGCGGCGTTATCGCCGTCGACATTGCCGAAATTTCCCTGCCCTTCGACCAGCGGCCAGCGCTGCGCGAAGTCCTGCGCGAGCCGCACCAGCGCGTCATAGACCGACTGATCGCCGTGGGGGTGATATTTGCCGATGACGTCGCCGACGACGCGGGCGCATTTCTTGAACGCCGCGCCTGGGTCGAGCTTCAGCTCGCGCATGGCCCACAACACGCGGCGGTGCACCGGCTTCAGCCCGTCGCGCACGTCCGGGAGCGCGCGCTGCGTGATCGTCGAGAGCGCATAGGCGAGGTAGCGCTCCTCCAGCGCCGCCCGGAGGTCGACGGGGAGGACGCCGTCCTCGGGCGGAGGCGCAAGTTCGCTCATGCGCCTCAGTTACGGGGGAGGCCGATTCGGATCAAGGACCGCTCGGCCGCAAGGTCAGGCCGTCCCGCCGCCCTGAGGGCGGCGGGACGGACGCGCGGTCAGTTCTGGTTCGCGCTCGACGAGCGGCTCGTGCCGTCGCCGACGTTCGGCGTGCGCTGGCGGGTTTGCGTGTCGCGCTCCAGCGTCGCGTTGGCTGGGACCTCCCGAACCGTGCGCGCGCCGGGCTCCGTGACGACGGCGCCGGTCGTCGTCGAAGGAACGGCGACGGACGGCGCGGCGGGCTCGGCGACCGTCGTCTTCTCCCGCTCGCGGAGCACGGTTGTGCCCTCCGAGGGGTATTCTCGCGCCTGCGGCGTCGCGCCGGCGACCGGCGCGGAGTAGTTGCCGACCTCGCGCTCCTTCACGACGGTCTGGGCGTTCGCGGCGGTGGCGACCGCCACGGCGGCTGCGGCGAGCATCAGGGTCTTCATACGGGTTTCCTCTTGCGGCCTCGCGGAAGAAACGCGCGGCGACCGCCCATTCGTTCCCCGGCGCGCGAAAACCCCGTCGCTCCGCGTGCGTCAGCCCTGCGCCCCTTGTCTCGGCTCCCCTCGGCCACAACGTTACGATCAACATCGAATTATCGGAGGCTCACATGGCCGCCCTCTCCGTCCTGGACCTCGCCTTCATCCCCGAAGGCGGCGACGCCGCGGAGGCGCTGCATCGCTCGCTCGAACTCGCGCGGCATGCGGAGCGCCTCGGCTACCGCCGCTTCTGGCTCGCGGAGCACCACAACATGGTCGGCATCGCGAGCGCCGCGACCGCGGTCGCGATCGGCTATGTCGCCGGCGGCACGTCGACGATCCGCGTCGGGTCCGGCGGCGTCATGCTGCCGAACCATTCGCCGATGGTGATCGCCGAGCAGTTCGGCACGCTCGAATCGCTCTATCCCGGACGCATCGATCTGGGGCTCGGCCGCGCGCCCGGCACCGACCAGCAGACCCTTCGGGCCTTGCGGCGCGATCCCTCGGCGTCCGACACCTTTCCCCAGGACGTGCTCGAGCTCCAGGCGCTGCTCGGTCCGGTCCAGCCCGGTCAGACCGTCCAGGCGGTTCCGGGCGCTGGAACCAACGTGCCGCTGTGGATTCTCGGCTCCAGCCTGTTCGGCGCCCAGCTCGCCGCCATGCTGGGCCTGCCTTACGCCTTCGCCTCGCATTTCGCGCCGGACGCTCTCGACGCCGCGATTGCGGCCTATCGCCAGCGCTTCGAACCTTCGGCGCAGCTTGACCGCCCTTATGTCGCGGCAGGCCTCAATGTCGTCGCGGCCGAGACCGACGCGGAAGCGCGCCGGCTGTTCACGTCAGCGCAGCAGAGTTTCACCCGGATGTTCCGCGGAACGCGCGGCCAGCTTCCGCCGCCGGTCGACGACATCGAGACCTACTGGACGCCGCGCGAGAAGGCGCAGGCCTCGGCGATGCTCGCCTGCTCGGTCGTGGGATCCCCGGAGACCGTACGCCAGGGCGTGAGGGCCTTCGCCGACCGTACGGGCGCGGACGAACTCATCGTCGCCTCCGCGATCTGGGACCGGACGGCGCGGCTGACCTCCTACGAAATCCTCGCCGACGTCGCGGGCGATCATGCGTCGCCCCGGCTCGCCGCCTCCGCCTGAGCCGGTTCAGAGGCTTCGCTTCGCGAGCGTCGCGAGATAGGCGGCGCGCGAATCCGGGGGCCGCAGTCCGCGCGGCTCCCAAACCCGGGATTCGAGGAAGTGTCCCGTGAGCGCGAAGCCGGCCGCGACGTCGTCGCGCGTCGGCGACGCGTTCGCGCCTCGGGCGATCAGGAAGGGCGGCAGGGCGAACAGCTTGTCGGCGTAAGGCCCGCCGGCGCGCGCGCCCACCGCCCGTCCGGTTTTCGGCGAGACGTAGATCAGGTCGTGCGTCTCGCCGGTCGCCGCGCAGGCGGCGAGGTCGAGCCCGAAGCCGAGTTCGGACAGGAGCGCGAGTTCGAGCATCACGAGCAAGGCGGGCGCGCTGTCGGGATCGTCGAGATGTTCGGCGACGATCTCAGCGGTTTCGAAAAGGGCTTCGTGAGGATCGCGCTCAGGCAGCAGACGCAGCAGTCCGCCGAGATGGCCGACGCCGTGCAGCGCGTCGGCCCGGCCCATGATGCGCCCGGCCCTGGCCGCGACGGGCTCCACCGTGAACGCCCCGAGATGGTCGTCGAGCCGGGCGCGCCAGGTCGCGCGCACGGAGTTGCCCGGCTGCAGAACGGCGCGCAGCCGCGACGACCGCCCTCCCCGCACGAGGCCGAGATGCCGGCCATGCGCGCGGGTGAAGAGCTCCAGCACCACGGAGGTCTCGCCGTGCCGGCGAACGCCGAGGATCAGGCCGTCATCGGTCCATTGCATGGGAGGAAGATGGCGCCCCGCGCCGCGCGCGTCATCACGCGCCTTGCGCAGGACGCTCCGCAGCTAGCGCGGGCGGGTCAAGCGTGGACGCGGCCGCGCCGCCTTCGCTGTGCGTGGACGACCGGCGCGAACGAGCCCTCCGGCCGTTTCGGTCACAAGATTCATCTCTCTGCGCAGGCTGCGGACATGACATCTCAGATAAAATGCACGAAGCTCAAGCGCCTTTTAACTTGGCTGTTGCTCCATGCGTTGGCGAATGCGTTTCTGAAGTCTGAGGGACCTCTTATGAGACGATTTTTAAGCGCGATCGTGGTGGTGGCGCCGACGACCTTGGGTCTGTCAGCATGCAAGACGACTGAAGACCGCTGGGTTCGGGACCAGACCCCGCGCAGCGCGGTCGACCAGGACAAGGCGGAGTGCAAGTATCAGGCCGAGCAGGCGACCGCCACGATCGGCACGGAGCGGACCAGGGGCGGCTTCTCGAAAGCGATCGGCGACGGCATTGGCTCCGGCGTCGCGAAAGGCATGGAGCAGGCCGAGCTGATCGAGTCCTGCATGAAAGCCAGGGGTTACCGGCAGTAACGCCGGTTTCGTTCTGCCTTGGCTCGACCCGGCGGCTTCGATAGGGCGGCCGGGTTCTCAGGCCCGGCTCAAAAGTCCAACCCATGAGACGCTTATGCGAATTCTGATGATTGCCGGCGCCATAGGGATGGCGTTCGCCACTGCGCCCGCGGCCCGGGCCGGCGACTGCGCCGATACGAGCCAGGCGGGAATGAACCGCTGCGCCGACCGAGCTTACAAGAAGACTGACGCTGAGCTGAACGCGCTCTACCGACAGATCGAGCGCCGATTGAAGTCGGACGCGGATACGACGAAGACGCTCGTCGCCGCGCAGAAGGCGTGGCTGGCGTTCCGCGACGCTGAATGCAGATTCGCGGCGTCCGGCGTCGAGGGGGGAAGCGTCTACCCGATGGTCCTGACCCAGTGCCTCGATGGATTGACGAACCAGCGCGTCAAGGATTTCAAGGGCTATCTCAATTGTCAGGAAGGCGACATGAGTTGCCCGACGCCGTCGGCCGACTGACCGGCCCCGATAACCTGTAGGCCAAGCATCGTCGGGGAACTGCGTCATGATGAGATTGGCTTTTCTTCTGCTTGGCGCCACGGCGCTTCGCCGACAATGGCTGGTGCTGGCCGCCGCCGGCCTGATCTGGCTGCTGTGCGGCGTCGGCATTCTTATTGATATCAGCGATGGCCGACTTTCCGTCATCATGGACGTGCTTGCGGTGTTTCTGATTGTCGAAGGCGCTGTTGAAATCGGCGCAGCCGTGGCCCGCGGCCTTCGACGCAACTGGTCCGATGCGCTCCGCGGCCTGGGTTTTTTGTTCACGGCTTTCGTCGTCTTCGACGTTCCGTGGGACAATAACATCGCGGCCGCTGTCTTGTTCGGCTTGGCTTTTCTGTTCGACGGCGTGCTTCGACTTGTCTCTGCCCTGTTGGTGCATGCGTGGCGGTGGCGTATGGGGATCGTCGCCGGCCTCGTAGAGATCGCGCTAGCCGCGGTCATCCTCCTGGGATCGCCGCTGCCTCACCGGTTGACCGTTCCCTTCTGCTTCGCGCTGCTGTTGATCACGTCGGGCTACACGCTGCTGCGCATGGCGCTGCAGCTGCGCGGCTTGTCGCCCGGAATGTCGGTGACCGCGTTGCCGCTGTTCGCCGCGCGCAACTGGCACGCACGGGGACTTGTTCCAGCCGAGGCGCCGCACGACCGTCCGGAACACGGCCTGTTGCATGTGCATGTCTGGACGCCGGTCGGCTCGGCGACGAACCCGGAGCGCCGGATGCTGGTCGACCGCTATGTTGCGGCCGTGGACGGCAAGGGCGTCATCTCCACCGGGCACAGCGCGCTGGAAATGCCGCCGGATCTCTATATCAGCCACTATCCGGCGGTCGAGATCGATCACAGCGAAAGCGACTTCAGGGCTCTGCTCTCGGCCGGGCGCCAGAACGACGTGCCCGGCCGCTTCCAGCCTTCACTCGCGGTGGAGGCGGCCGGCTGGTGCATGCCCAACAGGACGGTCACGTTCCGGCGCTTCAACGAGCCTGCGCTGCGCGCGTTCTGGAAGACCTATTCGGCGAACGACACCTACAATCTGACGGCCAGAAACTGCTCTTCGACGGTGCTCCTGGCGCTCGACGCCGCGATTGAAGGAGCGGTCGGGGACCGAGGCCTGTGGCGTGGGGCGTTTCGTCTGATCAGCGATCCTCATTTCTGGCTGCTGCGGATGGTGCGCGGCCGGGCGGAGGCGATGACCTGGACCCCCGGCCTCGTGCTCGACTACTCCAGCCTGCTGCAACTCGTCGTAGATCACGGCGAGCGTCGATGGCGCACGCGCCTTACCGGCGCCTTGGCGGCGCGACGGGCGCTGGTCCACGACGCAGAACGGCGCGACGCGTCCCGGACCCCGGCGTGACCGCGACCCTCAAGGCGCAGGCCGCCGTGATCGCGACGGCGGCGATCTTCGGGCTGACTTACGGCCTCAGCGCCCCCTTGATCGCCCTCGATCTCGCGAAAGCGGGTTACGGCGAAACCGCGATCGGCGCCAACGCGGCCATGCATGCCCTGGGCGTGCTTGTGATCGCGCCCTTCCTGCCTCGGCTGGCCTTCGCCTGGGGCGCTCGACGCCTTGCGATAACGGCGCTTCTGGCCGCAGCCGTCCTGCTCGCCGCGTTTCCCGCAGCGCCGACGCTCTGGCTGTGGTTCCCGCTTCGCATCGCGCTTGGGGCCGCCTCGGAGACGCTGTTCGTCATTTCCGAGACCTGGCTGAACCAACTCGCCGCCGAACGCTCGCGGGCCCGCACCATGGCGGTCTATACGGCGGCTCTCTCGTCCGGATTCGCGCTTGGGCCTCTCATCATCGTCGCCGTGGGCGGCGAGGGCCCGTGGGCGTTCCTGATCGGCGCCGGGCTTTCACTCGGCGCCTGCCTGCTCACGCTCCTCGCCGGCGCCAAGTCTCCGCCGATGGAGCGGCCCGGACCTGTCACCACGATGCGCTACCTGCGCCTCGCTCCGGTCGCCATCGCCGCGGTGGCGCTCAACGCGGCGCTCGAAACTGCGGGGCTTGGCCTCCTCGCGCTCTACGCCATAGGGCTCGGTTGGGCAGAGGACCCGGCGACGCTTCTGATCTCAACCCTGATGATCGGAGCGATCCTGCTTCAGCTACCGATCGGCTGGCTCGGCGACAGGATGGACAGGACCCGGCTCGTGATCATCCTGGCGGCCCTTTCAACGGCCGGCGCATTGATCTGGCCGGTGGCGCTCGGCGAAGCGTGGCTCGCCTATCCGCTGCTGTTTCTCTGGGGCGGCGCGTTCGCGGGCATCTACACGATAATGCTTACCCTCGTCGGCGAGCGCTTCCGCGACGCGGAACTCGTCGGCATTTATGCCGTGATGTCTGTCGCGTGGGGACTTGGGGCGTTGGTGGGGCCGGGCTTGGGAGGAGTCGCGATGGAGATGACCCTGCACGGACTGCCGATGTTCGCCGCCCTGCTGTGCGGCGGCTTCACTTTGTTCGCCGTCCTGAGGGCGCGGGCGGAGCGAATGTAGCGGAATGCCTGTGCGTCGCGCGGGGCCGCGAGGATCGCTCGCCAGCCGGGAACCTTAGAAAGCAAGCGCCGTCGGGCCGGCGAAAGGCGCGGCGCGATCAATGCCGCGATTTAAGGAGATGGCCGACGCCGTGCAGCGCGTCGGCCCGGCCCATGATGCGCCCGGCCCTAGCGGCGACGGGCTCCACCGTGAACGCCCCGAGATGATCGTCGAGCCGGGCGCGCCAGTTCGCGCGCACGGAGTTGCCCGGCTGCAGAACGGCGCGGAGCCGCGACGACCGCCCTCCCCGCACCAGGCCGAGATGCCGCCCATGCGCGCGGGTGAAGAGCTCCAGCACCACGGAGGTCTCGCCGTGCCGGCGGAGGCCGAGGATCAGCCCGTCGTCGGTCCATTGCATCAGGGGAAGATGGCGCCTGGGCGGTCGGGCGCCATCAGCGCGCGGCAGAACAAACCAATGGTCTCTGTTTGTTCTCGACATTAGGAATGTTGCTGACACACTCGCGCAGACCGCCGATGACTGGAGCCTTCGGATGCCGTTTGCCACTCAAGTAGGGGGAGTGTCTCAGCCAGATGGCTTACTGCCGCCCTGCAACTCGACCTTAAGCTCCTGCGGCTTCGCATCCTCTCTAAGGCAGGCTTCGATCCGAACCAACCGCGCGTGCCCGCAGGCCGATCGGGCGGCGGGCAGTGGACAGATGACGGGGCGGCTCTTTTCGGGTTGCCCAGAATGCGCTCCGAGGCGGTGGTCTGCCCCCTGAGAAGTGGCCCACACAGTCAAAGGACAACCCCTGTGCTTAAGCATCATTATGATCAATATCATCCCGAGTACGACGTTTGGCCCCTCGATGCAGACACGCCGCGAAATTTCGAGGGTGATGACAACCCAAACCGATGGGTCGGAAGCAACGTGCAGGATTTTATTCGCGGAAATGGGGGTAATGATACGCTTTATGGCCAAGCTGGCGACAGAGACGATTTGTTTGGTGGGGATGGAAACGATTTAATATATGGGGGAAGTGGAAGTGATTTTATTCATGGGGACTCCGGCCGCGACAGATTATTTGGCGGAAGTGGAAGCGATCGGCTGTTCGGTGGGGTGGGGAATGACGTCATGACGAGTGGAGGGGGGAATGACATGTTTACGTTCGGCGTTACAACGCGCGAGGAAGACCGTCGTTTCGGATTGGATGTAATTACTGATTTTGAGGTTGGAGTTGATTTAATCGCCTTTCAAGCGGCCGTAGGAAGACCAGCATACTTTGATGATTTCGACGACTTGATGCGACACACGCACAATGATTCGAGCGGGAACGCCATCATTCGCTATAACAGCAATAATATCATTCGACTGATCGACGTTGGAAAAGAAGACTTGAGTGCCGAGGACTTTTTTTTCGGCTAATTGAGACCCATCCTCGTCTCCGAGTGTGATATGACTTCATATCGCGTTGTTGGGACTGGTTTGGTGGGTGTGCCAGCCCACCATCCTCGGCGATGTTGCGGAACTTTGAAGAACCCCTGCGCCACGCCAACCGTCGCGTCAGCGACGCTCATGAACTAACATTCCAACCGGACCACTCGATGGGGGCCGACCAGCGGAGGACGAGGCGGCCGAGCCGGATCTGGGTTGGGGACCGGGACCCCTTCGCAACTCGCCAGGCTTGAGGTTTCTCAAGCTTTGGCTGACGCCGCCGTCGCGCGAGTAAGAAAAATAGACCCCAACTGGTCACCGCGACCTGGTTTTCACCAGACTGTGGAAGGTCAGATCGCGCAGAATATTGCTATGGAGCGCGAAGCCAACGACCGCTACGTCGCATTGAGGACGGATCAAGTATCTTTCGGACCCTTTGCCATAGAACGGTCCGATGGCCCGGGACCATTTCGAAAGGCCACCAAAAGCCAAAGGGAAGAAGTTAATCGCTTAGGGGCGCTTTACGGATGTCACACGTGCGGCGCTCGTGAGCCAGGGACACGATCTGGCCGCTGGGTGTTTGATCATCAGGGTCCATCGGCGCTCGGCGGTGCTGGGGCTGGCCTTGCCGGCGTGCCTCACTGCACTTCTTGTCAGGTCTGGAGCGGCGGAGTGATCAACAACATCCTGAGGTATAGACAATGAAACTAACGAAGCGGATCGCACCGCCTTACTCTATCTTGTTCATTTCAGACCGTGACCTAGGCGAACCGCTAGAACCGAGCCGGGAACCGCTTCAGTGGTCTGACACAGCGGCTCGCATCTCCTGTCTCAACGAACAAGATGGCAGCACGACGATCGTGCTCGGGCATGTTTCGGAAGTCGGCCTTACGTCCCCGCCAGCCTTCAATGGCGAAATAAAGACGCCGAACAAACAGATCGTCGTATCGACTGCGCTTCTTGAGACGGTTCTCGCTATCGACGTTTCACGCAGGAACACGCGTATCTGGATCTGGCGAAACCACCCGACCGAACCTGATGAGATCGTCGTTGGGATCGAATAGAAGACGCTGACTTCACCCGAGCGCCTTCAGCGCCGCCTTGCCGGCGTAGCGCGCCTGGGGCCCCAGCGCCTGTTCGATCCGCAGCAGCTGGTTGTATTTGGCGACCCGGTCGGAGCGGGCCAGCGAGCCGGTCTTGATCTGTCCGCAGTTGGTCGCGACCGCGAGGTCGGCGATGGTCGAATCCTCGGTCTCGCCCGAGCGGTGCGACATGACGGCCGTGTAGCCGGCGCGGTGGGCCATGTCGACGGCCGCCAACGTCTCGGTCAGCGAGCCGATCTGGTTGACCTTCACCAGGATCGAATTCGCCACGCCCTTGCGGATGCCCTTCGACAGCCGCTCGACATTGGTGACGAACAGGTCGTCGCCGACCAGCTGGCACGTGTCGCCGCAGAGCTCGGTGACGGCCTTCCAGCCGTCCCAGTCATCCTCGGCCATGCCGTCCTCGATCGAGGCGATCGGGTAGGCCTTGGCGAGCTTTGCGAGATATTCGGCCTGCTCGTCCGGCGTGCGGGTGACGCCTTCGCCCTCGTAGACGTATTTGCCCTTCTTGAAGAATTCGGTGGCGGCGCAGTCGAGCGCGATGACCACGTCCTTACCCGGCTTGTAGCCGGCTTTGTCGATCGCCTTCATGACGAAGTCGAGCGCCGCCTCCGCCGAAGCGAGATTCGGCGCGAAGCCGCCTTCGTCGCCGACATTGGTGTTGTGGCCGGCGTCCTTCAGCTGCTTCTTCAGCACGTGGAAGATCTCGGCGCCGACTCGCAGCGCCTCGGCGAAGCTGTCCGCCCCGACCGGCATGATCATGAATTCCTGGAAATCGATCGGGTTGTCGGCGTGGGCGCCGCCGTTGATGATGTTCATCATCGGCGCCGGCAGGACGCGGGCCGAGGTTCCCCCGACATACCGGTAGAGCGGGGCGTCGATCGCCGCGGCCGCCGCCTTCGCCACGGCGAGAGAGACGCCGAGGATCGCGTTTGCGCCGAGCCGCGCCTTGTTGGGCGTGCCGTCGAGGGCGATCATCGTCTCGTCGATCTTGACCTGATCCTCGGCGTCGAAGCCGCCGATGGCGTCGAAGATCTCGCCGTTGACCGCGTCGACCGCCTTGGTCACGCCCTTGCCGCCATAGCGCTTCTTGTCGCCGTCCCGCAGCTCCACCGCCTCGTGGGCGCCGGTCGAGGCGCCGGAGGGCACCGCCGCGCGGCCGACGGAGCCCTCCTCCAACGTCACGTCGACTTCAACGGTCGGATTGCCGCGGCTGTCGAGAATTTCGCGGGCGACGATGTCGACGATGGCGGTCATGGGCGGGCTCCGGCCTTCAGAGTGTCTGACGCGGCGCACCTCTAGCGTAAGCGCGCGCGGGCGGAAAGCCGCAGCGGCATCCTTGTCCCGGCCTTGAGCCGGGACCCAGAGACGCAGGTCTCACGCCAAACACCGCCGCGATCGCGGCGCGGCCGTCGTTCCCTCCTGCGGCGACTGCGTTTATGGGTCTCGGCTCAAGGCCGGGACAAGAAAGCGAAACGCCCATGAACGACCTGAAGCTCGGCGCGCCGACCGCCCTGCCCGCCTCGCCGGACGAGGCGACGCTCGATCGCGTGCCGAACCCCCATCCGGACGTCGACTACGTCGCCCGCTTCGCGGCGCCGGAATTCACCTCGCTATGCCCGGTGACGGGACAGCCGGACTTCGCCCACCTCGTCATCGACTATGTCCCGGGAGACTGGCTGGTGGAGTCGAAGTCGCTGAAGCTCTATCTCGGCTCCTTCCGGAACCACGGCGCGTTCCACGAGGACTGCACGGTCGCGATCGGCAAGCGGCTGGTCGCGGAGCTGTCGCCGCGATGGCTCCGGATCGGCGGCTACTGGTATCCGCGCGGCGGCATTCCGATCGACGTGTTCTTCCAGTCCGGCGCGCTTCCCGAGGGCGTCTGGGCGCCGGACCAGGGCGTCGCGCCCTATCGCGGGCGGGGCTGACGTCTCGCGCATTCGACATGGCCCAAATGCGGCGAAGAGCGTCGTCGCGCCGTCATCGAAGCCCTCCGGACGAGTCCGCGCGCCGAGAGGGCGTAGGCCAAGGAGTCGTGACCGGCGTCCGCCCCGGAAACGCCCCATGCCCCGGCCAGATTCGCAGGTACCGACCGCTCAGTGATTTGCCGGAGCCTCCTTCCATGACGGCCAAGACTCCGACGGGCTCCAGCCCGACCGACACGCTCATCCTGACGAATGGCGACAGCGCGGTCGCGCGCCTTGAGGAAGCGGGCGTCGGCGGCCGCATCCTGCCGTGGCGCGACGTGTTGCATGACGGGCCGGTGCCGGCGGTCGACGCGCTCGAAAGCCTGTCCGCGATCCGCTCGACCTTCATCGCCGCCGATCTCGGACTGGCGGCCGAGGAGGTCGGCGCCGAGTTCCGCAGCCGCGACGCCGGCGTGCGCGGCCACGCCGCTTACGCCCGCGTCGAGATCTGGCTCGAGCATGATCTCTACGACCAGCTGCAGCTCATCCAGATCCTGGACTTCTTCCACGCCGAGCGCCGGCTCGAGGGGCTTCATCTCGTGCAGGCTGACGACTATCTCGGCCGTCAGGGCCCGGACGCGGTGCGCCGCCTGGCCGCCACGGCCCGGCCGGTGACGGGCGCGCAGCTCGCGCTCGCAGCCGAGGCCTGGGCGGCCTTCACCGCCGCGACCCCGCACGCGCTGGCCGACCTCGCCGGACGAGACGCGCCCGACCTCCCTTATCTCGGCCCGGCGCTCAGGCGCCTTCTGGCGGAGCTGCCGGACCCGCTGCGGGGGCTGACCCTCACCGAAGAGCGCGCTCTGTGCTGCCTCGCGGAGGCGCCGGCCTCGACCGGCGAGCTGTTTCGGCGGGTGACCGAGCAGGACGAGGCGCAGTTCCTCGGCGACGCCAGCTTCTTCCGGAGGCTCGACGGACTCGCCTTCGCCGACGAGCCGCTGATCGCCGGGCTTCCCGGGCCGTCGCAGAGCTATTGCAATCCCGGCCGCGCCCCGCAGGACGGCTACGCCGCCTTCGCCCGCGCAAGGCTCAGGCTGACGCCGGCCGGGCGTTCCGTGCTGGAGGGGCGGCTCGACCACCGCGTGGTCAATCGCGTCGACCACTGGGTCGGCGGCGTCCACGTCTCCCCGGCGGCCTGGATACGCTACGACCGCGCCGCCGGGCATCTGGTCGCGCCGGACTGAGTGGCGACGATGTCCTTCTTGTCCCGGCCTTGAGCCGGGACCCAGAGCCGTCGAGGTCTCAGAACTGCGCGAGAAGCCTCGGCCGCACGTGTCGCTGTCGCGTCTCTGGGTCCCGGCTCAAGGCGGGGGCAAGGGGGCGCCGCGCTCGTTCAGCCGGCCTTCGCCAGCCGGTCGAACGCCGTCAGCCGCTCGAGCAGCGCGGGCATGTCCGTCAGCGCCACCATGTTCGGTCCGTCCGAGGGCGCGTGGTCGGGATCGGGATGGGTCTCGATGAAGACGCCGGCGACGCCGACAGCGACGGCCGCGCGGGCCAGCACGGCGACATATTCGCGCTGGCCGCCCGAAGAGTCGCCCTGCCCGCCCGGCTGCTGCACCGAATGGGTCGCGTCGAAGATCACAGGCGCGCCGGTCTTCGCCATTTCGGGAAGCGCGCGCATGTCGGAGACCAGCGTGTTGTAGCCGAAGGAGGCCCCGCGCTCGGTCAGCAGGACGTGCGGGTTTCCGGCGCCGACCAGCTTCGCCACCACGTTCTTCATGTCCCAGGGCGCCAGGAACTGGCCCTTCTTGACGTTGACCGCGCGGCCGGTGGCGGCGGCCGCGAGCAGCAGGTCGGTCTGCCGGCAGAGGAAGGCCGGGATCTGCAGCACGTCGACCGCTTCGGCGACGGGTCCGCACTGGCCGGCGTCGTGGACGTCGGTCAGCGTCGGGAGGCCGAGGCTCTCGCGGATCTCGGCGAACACCGGCAGCGCGGCCTTCAGGCCCATGCCGCGCTCGGCGGAGGCGCTGGTGCGGTTGGCCTTGTCGAAAGAGGTCTTGAAGATGAGGCCGATCCCGACCTTCGCCGCGATCTCCTTCAACGCCGCCGCGACCTCGAGCGCATGCGCCCGGCTCTCCATCTGGCAGGGGCCGGCGATCAGCGCGAGCGGCAGCGCGTTTCCGAAGCGGACGGCGCCGATCTCGACGACGGCGTCGGGGCGATTCTGGAGGGGGGCGTTCATGGGCGTCCCTGGTTCGACCCCGTAGGGCTCGCGTTGGAACTCCTCGTCATCCTCCGGCTCGACCGGAGGACCCATGTCAGGCGTCGAGCGCGACGTCCGGCGTGGATGGTCCGGTCAAGCCGGACCCTGACGAGGTCTGTTCGGCAGCGGCTTATCAGTCCTTCGCGGCGGCTTCCAGCGTGAGCGTCAGGCCGAACAGTTCGCCGGCCGGGACGACCAGGAGATCGCCGCGGCGCGTCGCTCGTCCGCCGGCGCCCCGCTCCGCGGCGCCAAGATCGGCGACCGCGACGCGGATCGCGGCGAGGCGCAGGCCCGTTCCCCCCGGCGCCGCGACGCCCGTGCGTTGCGTGAAGGCGCCCGGCGTTAGGACCTCGATCTCGCCGTTCGGCGTCGGGATCGCAAGGCCGAGCGACGACGCCCGGAAATCGCGCACGCCGGTGAACTCTTTCAGGAACACGTGGTGGTCCGACGGATTCTCGGCCGTCAGCACGATGCCCGGAACGCCGGTCGCCATGTTCGGATGTCTCTGGGCCGCGGCGCTCCAGAAGTTTTCGGGATGCTTGTGCTCGCAGGCGAAGAACGCCGTGTCGGGCGACTCCGCGTCGACCGCGAAGGCGAGCTCGAAGGCGACATGAACCTCGGAGCCGTCCGGCCGCCGCCCGCGCCGCTCGAAGAAAAACGGTTCGAAATCGCCGATTCCCGCAGCCGCATAGGCCGCGGCGTCCGCCGCCCCGTCCCGGCTCGCCAGCACGACCGCCGAGCCGCCCTCGCCCATCCTTGCCAACCGGTCGCGGTGAAACGCGGCGAAGGAGAAGCTCCGGCCGCCATGCTCCGGAATCGGCGCGTGATCGCCGACGGCGAGAAGTTCGAGAAAGACGCCCGGAAGCTGGACGATGCGGTTCTTCGTGCCGAAGGGATGGCGGTTCTCGCCGCTGACCGCGAAGCCCAGCCGCTCATAGGCCGCGACCGCGGCGTCGAGATCGCGGACGAGATGGATCAGGTGGTCGAGGCCGCGCCCCGGATGCAGCCGGCTCACCCGGACCGGTCCTTGGAGCGGCGCGTGACTGCCGCTGCGGCGCCGGCCTGCGTGCTTCGAGACGCGCCTTCGGCGCTCCTCAGCATGAGGAGCTTCGCGAGTCGTGAAGTTCGATGACGCGCGACCCACGCCGCCGCCAACCCTCTCGCAAGGCTCCTCATGCTGAGGAGCCTTGCGCAGCGAGGCGTCTCGAAGCACGCAGGCCGGTCCCGCCGGGCCCAAGTCTCCTCCAAGTCCCCGTCACACCAGCCGGCTCTGCGTCACCGCGGCTTCCACGAAGGAGGCGAACAGCGGGTGCGGCTCGAACGGCCGGGACTTCAGCTCGGGATGGAACTGCACGCCGACGAACCAGGGATGGTCGGCGTATTCGACGATCTCCGGCAGCAGGCCGTCCGGCGACATGCCGGAAAAGAGCAGCCCCTTGTCCTCGAGCCGCGCGCGGTAGGCCGTGTTCACCTCGTAGCGGTGGCGGTGGCGCTCGGATATGTCCTCCGAGCCGTAGATCCGGGCGACCTTCGAGCCGTGGGCGAGGCGCGCCTCATAGGCGCCGAGCCGCATCGTGCCGCCGAGATCCCCCGCGGCGTTGCGGCTTTCGAGCGTGTTTCCGCGGGTCCACTCGGTCATCAGGCCGACGATCGGCTCGGGCGTCGGGCCGAACTCGGTCGAGTTCGCCTCCCCGACGCCTGCGAGGTTCCGGGCCGCCTCGATCACCGCCATCTGCATGCCGAAGCAGATCCCGAAATACGGCACCTTGCGCTCGCGCGCGAAGGTCGCCGCCCGGATCTTGCCCTCCGCGCCGCGCTGCCCGAAGCCGCCGGGCACCAGGATGCCGTGCACGTGCTCAAGGAACGGCGCGGCGTCCTCGCGTTCGAAGATCTCGCTCTCGATCCACTCGACGTTGACCTTCACGGTGTTGGCCACGCCGCCGTGGACCAGCGCCTCGTAGAGCGACTTGTAGGCGTCCTTCAGCCCCGTGTACTTGCCGACGATCGCGATCGTCACCTCGCCTTCCGGATTGCGGATGCGGTTGGTGACGGTCCGCCAGCGCGACAGGTCCGGGGCGTCGCCGGGATGCATGCCGAACGCGCGCAGCAGCTCGATGTCGAGGCCCTCCCGATGGTAGGCCTCCGGCACCGCGTAGATGTTGTCGACGTCGCGCGCCTCGATGACGGCGGTTTCGCGCACGTTGCAGAACAGCCCGAGCTTGCGACGCTCCTCGGCCGGGATCGGGCGGTCACAGCGGCAGAGCAGGATGTCGGGCTGGATGCCGATCGAGCGCAACTCCTTCACCGAATGCTGGGTCGGCTTGGTCTTGAGCTCGCCCGCGCTCGGAATGAACGGCAGCAGCGTGAGGTGGATGTAGATCGCGTCGCCGCGCGGCAGGTCGTTGCCGAGCTGCCGGATCGCCTCGAAGAACGGCAGCCCCTCAATGTCGCCGACCGTGCCTCCAATCTCCACCAGCACGAAGTCGAAATCGTCGTTGCCGTCGCGCACGAAGGCCTTGATGGCGTCGGTGACGTGCGGGATCACCTGGACAGTGCCGCCGAGATAGTCGCCGCGGCGCTCCTTGGCGATGATGTCCTGATAGATGCGGCCGGTGGTGATGTTGTCGCTCCTGGAAGCCGCGACTCCCGTGAAGCGCTCGTAATGGCCGAGGTCGAGGTCGGTCTCCGCGCCGTCGTCGGTGACGAACACCTCGCCGTGCTGCGTCGGGCTCATCGTGCCGGGATCGACGTTGAGATAAGGGTCGAGCTTGCGCAGCCGCACCTTGAAGCCGCGCGCCTGCAAGAGCGCGCCGAGCGCTGCGGATGCCAGTCCCTTGCCAAGCGAGGAGACCACGCCGCCGGTGATGAAGACGTAGCGCGCCATAGGCTCTCAAATTCCTTCGGGGCGTCGCGCGGAGTTTTCGCCGCACGACTCGTCAGCCTTACGCCGCCGCCCCGCGATTCGACGAGGAGAGAGCGTTCGTTGTCCACATCGCAAGACGCTCCCCGCCGGCGAAACGGCTGAGCGGAGAGCTGAACGGTGGAGGTCGCCGCGCGTGTTACATCGCCAGGACGCCGCGCGCAAAGCCGGACGACGCGGGGCAGCCAGACGCCGCCGTCACGGCCGGTTGACCGCGTCCGCGTTGACCGGACGTTCGACCGCTACGTAAGGTCCCGCCGCGGCAACCCTTTTTGGACGGAGCGCATGGCTCTTCGCTTTCCCGGCCTGTCGACCGCCAGAGCCGCGCTGAAACGCGCGACTTTGACGCTCGTCGCGCTGTCGATCGCCGTCGCTCCCGTCTCCGCCCAGGGCGGACCCCGCGGGCTTCCCACGATCCGCGACGCCGAGATCGAGGGGCTGCTGCGCGACTACATGGCGCCGATTTTCCGCGCCGCGGGCATCAATGAGGGCGTCGTCGAGATCACGCTGATCAATTCGCGCGAGTTCAACGCCTTCGTGGCCGACGGACGGCGCATCTTCGTCAATGTCGGCGTTCTGATGGACGCCAAGACGCCGAACGAAGTGATCGGAGTTCTAGCGCATGAGACGGGCCACATCGTCGGCGGCCATCTCGCCCGGCTGCGCCAGCGGCTCGATGGCGCTCAGACCATGTCGATCGTCGCGATGCTCCTCGGCGTCGGCGCGGTGGCCGGCGCGATGGCGGGCGGCTCCGGCAGCGCCGGCCAGGCCGCGGCCGGCGCGATCATGGCGCCGCAGGAGGCGATCCGCCGCTCGCTGCTGTCGTATCAGCGCGGCGAAGAGATGGCCGCCGACCGCGCCGCCGTCGGCTATCTCAACAAGTCCGGCCAGTCGGCCAAGGGCATGCTCACCACCTTCAAGCGCTTCGCCGACCAGGTCGCCTTCTCCAAGCGCTACATCGACCCGTACGCCCAGAGCCATCCGATGCCGTCGGACCGCATCTCGAACCTGCAGGAGCTCGCGGAGAAGAGCCCCTATTACAACAAGCTGGACCCGCCCGCCCTGCAGGCGCGGCATGATCTGATGCGCGCCAAGCTGGTCGGCTTCGTGGAGGCCGGCGACGGCGTCACGCGGCGCTATCCGATGAGCGATCAGAGCCTTCCGGCGAAATATGCGCGGGCGATCGCCGCCTACCGCTACGGCGCGCTCGATGGCGCGATCGGCCAGATCGACGGGCTGATCGCGGCCCAGCCGAACAATCCGTGGTTCCACGAGTTGAAGGGCCAGGCCTATCTGGAGAACGGCAAGCCGGGCCTCGCTGTGCCGGCTCTCAAGCGCGCGCTCGCGCTCGCGCCGAACGCGCAACTCGTCCGCACCATGCTGGGTCAGGCGCTGGCGACCGGCTCCGGCCCGAAGAACGCGGACGCGGCGATCGCGGAGCTGACCCGCGCGACCGCACGCGACACGAAGAATCCGGAAGCGTACCGGCAGCTCGCGATCGCCTTCGCCCGGAAGGGCCAGATCCCGCAGGCCGACCTCGCCAGCGCGCAGGCGGCGTTCGCGGAAGGCGATTACCCGACGGCGAGACAGCTCGCCGAGCGCGCCAAGAAAGGTCTGAAGCAAGGAACGCCGAACTGGCTCAAGGCCGACGACATCGCGACCTACAAGCCGCAGAAACTGAACTGACGTTCGGCGCCGCGCCGTTCTTTCGACACCGATCCGACCGACAAGGATCAGAATGGCCGCTCCGCGCACAGTTGGGCCGCCCACGGAGATGAGACTTCAGATGATACGTGCGATCCGCCTCGCGCTCGCCGGCGCCCTCGCTCTCGCCGCCCTGCCGGCCGCCGCCTTCGACGCGCCGGAGAAGGAGGAGATCGGCAAGATCGTCCGTGAGTATCTGATCCAGAACCCCGAGGTCCTTTACGAGGCCCAGAAGGAGTGGAACCGCCGCCAGGAGGCGAAGCTCCAGGAAAAACGGGAGACGGCGCTTAAGACCTATGCCGAGACGCTCGCGACGTCGAAGCTCCACGCGGTCCTCGGCAACCCGAAGGGCGACGTCACGCTGGTGGAGTTCTTCGATTACAATTGTGGCTATTGCCGGCGCGCGATCTCCGACCTCGACGCGATGATCGCCGCCGATCCGAAGCTCAAGATCGTGCTGATGGAGCTGCCCGTCATCCGCGAGGAATCGCTTGGCGCGGCTCAGGTGTCGATCGCGGTGAGCCAGACGGCGCCCGAGAAGTTTCGGGCGTTTCACGAGAAGCTGCTCAACAGCCAGACGCTCGCGACCCGGGCCAAGGCGCTGGCCGTCGCCAAGGAGGTCGGCGTCGACGCCGCCAAGCTCGACGCGGCCATGAAGGGCCCGCAAGTCGAGCGAACGCTGATCGAATCCAAGACCATGGCCGACGATCTCGGCGTCGAGGCGACGCCGACCTTCGTGGTCGGCGACGCCGTCGTGCCGAACACGAAAACGGTCGTCGACGACCTGCAGGGCCGCATCGCCGCGATCCGGACCTGCGGCAAGGCGATATGCTGACGTCGGAGGGCCGGTCTGGGAATCGCTTGGGTTCACGGCCGTGGTTGCCTATAACCCCACCCGCGCCGTCCTTTCGCTGAAAGGATCGGCGCGCTCGTCAACGCGTCGTTCGCCTGTCGGAAATCCGTGAACCCGGTCATTTTCATCCTGAACGGACCGAACCTGAACATGCTCGGCGTGCGAGAGCCGGCAGTCTATGGCTCGACGACGCTCGCGGACGTCGAGACGCGCGCCCGGTTGATCGCCGCAAGCCTCGGCTTGAGCGTCGACTGCCGCCAGTCGAATCACGAAGGCGACCTCGTGGGCTGGATTCAGGAAGCGCGCACCGCGGCGGACGGAATTATCCTGAACGCCGGCGCCTACAGCCACACCTCGATCGCGATCCACGACGCAATTCTCGCGGCCGGCGTGCCGGTGATCGAGGTGCACGTCTCGAATATCCATGTCCGCGAATCCTTCCGCCACCACTCCTACGTGTCGCGCGTCGCGGCCGGCGTCATCGTCGGCCTCGGGACTGACGGCTACGAATTCGCCCTTCAGGCGCTCGCCCGGCGCGTGGCGCACGATCCCAATGAGCCGATCACCGCGTGACACGCGAAACGCGATCCCCTAAGCGCCTCCCATGAGCGAGCAGACCATGAGCAAGGCCCCCGTCCGCGCGAACGTCTCCGACCAGGAGCTGGTGCGCGATCTCGCGGACATTCTGAACGAGACGGGCCTCACCGAGATCGAGATCGAACGCGGCGACTTCCGCGTCCGGATCGCGCGCCAGACGACCATCGCGGCGGCGTCCGGCGGGGCGCCCGCCGCGCCGCCCGCGCCCGTCGCCCTCGCGGCGGCGGCCCCCGAAGATCCGGCCAGCCACCCTGGGCTGGTCGCCTCTCCAATGGTCGGCACGGCCTATCTCGCGCCGGAGCCCGGCGCGAAGCCCTTCATCGAGGTCGGCGCGACCGTCCGCCAGGGACAGACCCTTCTGATCGTCGAAGCCATGAAGACCATGAACGCCATCCAGTCGCCCCGGGCCGGCGTGGTGCGCGAGATTCTCGTCACCGACGGCCAGCCGGTGGAGTTCGGCGAGCCTCTCCTGATCGTCGACTGATGGCTTCCATCGACAAGATCCTGATCGCCAACCGCGGCGAGATCGCGCTGCGGATTCTGCGCGCCTGCAAGGAGCTCGGAATCGCGACGGTCGCCGTGCATTCGACCGCCGACGCCGACGCCATGCATGTCCGGCTCGCCGACGAGAGCGTCTGCATCGGCCCGCCCGCCGCGCGCGACAGCTACCTCAACGTGCCGGCGCTGCTCGCGGCCTGCGAGATCACCGGCGCCGACGCCGTCCATCCCGGCTATGGCTTCCTGTCGGAAAACGCGCGCTTCGCCGAAATTCTCGAGGAGCACAACCTCGTCTTCATCGGCCCGAAATCCGAGCACATCCGGATCATGGGCGACAAGATCGCGGCGAAGCAGACTGCGGCCAGGCTCGGCATCCCGGTCGTGCCGGGCTCCGAAGGCGGCATAACCGAGGACGACGAGGCGATCCGCATCGCCCGCGACATCGGCTATCCCGTCCTGGTGAAGGCGGCCTCCGGCGGCGGCGGGCGCGGCATGAAGGTCGCGCGCACCGAGGACGATCTGCTCGAAGCGCTGAGAACCGCGCGGTCCGAGGCCAAGGCCGCCTTCGGCGACGACGCCGTCTATCTCGAGAAGTTCCTCGGTCGGCCGCGCCACATCGAAGTGCAGGTGCTGGGCGACGGCGAAGGCGCCGCCATCCATCTCGGCGAGCGCGACTGTTCGCTGCAGCGCCGCCATCAGAAGGTCTGGGAGGAAGCGCCCTCGCCTGCGCTCAACGTCGCGGATCGGGCCGAGATCGGCGAAACCGTCGCCGCGGCGATGCGCGAACTGAAATACCGCGGCGCCGGTACGGTCGAGTTCCTGTTCGAGGACGGCAAGTTCTACTTCATCGAGATGAACACCCGCATCCAGGTGGAGCATCCCGTCACCGAGATGATCACCGGGATCGACCTCGTGAACGAGCAGATCCGCATCGCGGCCGGGGCGCGCCTGACGATCGCCCAAGAGGACGTCGTGTTCCGCGGGCACGCGATCGAATGCCGGGTGAACGCCGAGCATCCCGAGACCTTCCGGCCGTCGCCGGGCCGCATCGCGTACTACCATGTGCCCGGGGGCCTTGGCGTGCGCGTCGATTCCGCGGCCTATCAGGGCTATACGATCCCGCCTTATTACGACAGCTTGATCGGCAAGCTGATCGTCCACGGCCGCAATCGGACGGAGTGCCTGATGCGGCTCCGCCGCGCGCTCGACGAGTTCGTCGTCGACGGCATCGACACCACGCTTCCGCTGTTCCGCAGGCTGGTGCGCAACGCCGCCATCCAGGACGGCGACTACGACATCCACTGGCTGGAAAAGATGCTCGCCGAAGAGCCCACGGCCGCTTAAGTTTTTGGCGGCATGACGCGCATCAACGACGTCCTCGTCGAAATCACGCCGGAGGTCCTGCTCAAGGCCTACGCCTGCGGGATCTTTCCCATGGCGGAGAGCGCCGAGGACCCGGGCCTTTACTGGATCGAGCCGGAGCTGCGCGGCGTGCTGCCGCTCGACGGCCTGAGGGTGTCCGAGCGTCTCGCGCGCACGGTGCGTTCCGACCGCTTCGAGATCCGGATCGACACGGCCTTCGACGAGGTGCTCGACGGCTGCGCGTCGCCGGCGCCCGGACGGACGAAGACCTGGATCAACACCCGTATCCGCCGGCTGTATGGCGAGCTCCACGCGATCGGGCGATGCCACAGCGTCGAGGCCTGGCGCGACGGGCGGCTCGCCGGAGGCCTCTACGGCGTGCGGCTCGGGGGCGCCTTCTTCGGCGAGAGCATGTTCCACGTCGAGCGCGACGCCTCGAAGGTCGCGCTGGTTCATCTCGTCGCGCGGCTGAGGCATGGCGGCTTCCGGCTGCTCGACACCCAGTTCGTGACCGATCATCTGAAGCGCTTCGGCGCCATCGAGACGTCGCGGCGCGACTACCACCGCATGCTCGAACAGGCGTTGCCCGTCGCCGCGGATTTCTTCGCCTGGGAGAAGGGGCGCGCGGTGTCCGGCGCCGAGGCCCTCGCGGCGCTCGCGGAAGGCCCGAGGTAACGGTTCGGTAAGCACGATGATGGTTACTCGGGGGTAACTGGCCTCCCGAGAGTCCGCCATGACGCATGAACCGAACGCCCCAGCCTCCGAGCCCGCTTCGGAGCCTCAGCCGCAGACCGGATCGGCGGTCGCGATCTGGACGTCGGCTCCCGACGACGAGCATCCCCCGGCGGTCCCGCTCAGCCTGCGCGCCCGTACGCTTCCGTTTCTGCCTTACGCCCTGGTGCTCGGCGTCGCTCTCGTCGCGGGCTTCGGCGGCGCGACCTTCGCGACGGCGCCCGCGCTGACGGACGCCGTCGACGAGGTCGCCGCGATCGACGCGCGCGGCATGGGGCTCGCAGCTGATCTCGACCCGACGGGTCAGCAGAAAAAATCCGCGGCTCTCGGCCGCGACCTCGGCGCGCTCAAGGGGGAGATCGCCCGTCTGCAGCGCGCTCTCGACCAGGCGCGCACGGCGCAGTCGGCCCAGTCGAAGGCCGTCGCCGGCCAGGCCGCCTCCAGTCAGGACGAGGTGAAGTCGCTCAAGGGCGAGATCGCGAGCCTCCAGAAGATGCTGGAGGCCGCGCGGGAGGCCTCTTCCGCCAAGATTGATCAACTGTCCGCCAAGCTCGACGCCTCGAAGGACGGCGAAGCCCGGCTCGCCGAGATGCGCGCTCGCCTCGACCGCATCGAGAAGACCGCCGTCGACTCGCCGAAGCCGGGCGCCGACGCGGGTCCGGTGACCACCGGAAGCGTAGCCCGGCGCGAGCCGGAGCGCGTCGTCCGGAACTGGGTGGTCCGCGAGGTGTTCGACGGCGTGGCCCTGCTCGATGGGCGCTTCGGGTCGGTGGAGGTCGTCCGCGGCGGTCGGGCGCCCGGCCTCGGTCGGGTGCGCTCGATCGAACGGCGCGACCGGCAATGGGTCGTCGTGACCGACAAGGGCGTCGTGCTTCAGCGCTGAACGTCGCCGCGCTTGCGCGACGAGGGCGCAGGCTTATCTTGGGACGTCTTCCCGACGCCCAAACGAGCCTGATCCCTGATGACATTCGTCGACGCCGACACGGCGCCGCTCCGCAAGAACGGCATGATCAAAATCCACGACGCGGAGGCGTTCGAGGGGATGCGTCGCGCCGGACGTCTCGTCGCGGAAGCGCTCGACGTGCTGGGCGAGCGCGTCGCGCCGGGCGTGACGACCGAGTCGCTCGACAAGCTCGCGCTCGAGTTCGGGCTCGACCACGGCGCCCTGCCCGCGTGCCTCTACTACCGCGGTTACGCCCACACGATCTGCACCTCGATCAACCATGTGGTCTGTCACGGCATCCCGAACGACAAGCCGCTGCGCGAGGGCGACATCGTCAATGTCGACGTCACCTACGTGCTCGACGGCTGGCATGGCGATTCCAGCCGCATGTACGCGGTCGGGGCGATCCCGCGGCGCGCCGAGCGGCTGATCGAGATCACCTACGAATCGCTGATGCGGGGCGTCGCCGCGGTGAAGCCGGGCGGGACGACCGGCGACATCGGCGCGGCGATCCAGGATTACGCGGAGGGCGAGCGCGCCTCCGTGGTACGCGACTTCTGCGGCCACGGCATCGGCCGGCTGTTCCACGACGAGCCCAACATCCTGCATTACGGTCGCCGCGGCGAAGGCGCGACGCTGAAGCCCGGCATGTTCTTCACCATCGAGCCGATGATCAATCTCGGCCGCCCCCATGTGAAGATCCTGGGCGACGGCTGGACGGCGGTGACGCGCGACCGCTCGCTCTCCGCCCAGTACGAGCACATGGTGGGCGTCACCGAGGACGGCTGCGAGGTCTTCACCCGCTCGCCGCGCGGACTCGAAGCGCCGCGCTTCCAGGTCTAGCGGGACCAGCGCCCGCCTTTCTTTCACGCGTCCCGGCAGAAGGTCGCCAGCCGGTCCCGCAGCCAGCGATGCGCGGGATGGTCATGGGTCCGGTCGTGCCAGGCCATCGCGATGCCGAATCCGGGGACGGCGACCGGCGGCTCGAACATGTCCAGCCGGTCAGCGTAGCGGCTCGCGAGCCGTGCCGGCGCCACAGCCAGCAGGTCGCTGCGCGAGACCGCCTCGACCAACGTCACGAAGGACGACACGGCGAAGGACACGGTCCGCGTCAGCCCGAGCGCCGCGAGAGCTTCGTCGGTCGGACCGCTGAACCCGTCGCCGGCCGGCGAGACGATGACGTGACGGGCCGAGACGAAGCGCTCGAGCGTCATGCTCCTTTCCGTCGCGCCGCCCCGACGGGCGATCCCGATGTAATTCTCTTCAAGAACAAGCGACGATCGCAGGCCGGCCACGTCCGGGCCGCCGGCCTGCACGAAGGCGAGATCCAACCCGCCGCGCTCGAGTTCCGCGCTGGTCGCCCGCCCCGCGCCGAGCCGCGCCATCATCCGCAGGTTCGGCGCGATCTCGTTGAGCGCGAGAAGGAAGGGCAGCAGAACGCTCGCCTGCATGTAGTCGCTCGACGACACCGTGAATGTGAACGCCGCGGTGGCGGGATCGAAGCTGCGGCCCTGGTCGAAGACGCGCCTCGCCTCGTCCAGCGCCCGGCGCACCGGCGTCCGAAGCTCTTCTGCGGCGGCCGTCGGCAGGACCCCCCTCGACGTTGGCGTGAAGAGCTGATCGCCGAAATGCGTCCGCAACCGCGCGAGCTGTGCGCTCAGCGCCGGCTGGCTGAGGTTCAGTCGTTTGGCGGCCCGCGTCACGTTCCGCTCGGAGAGCAGCGCATCGAGCGCGAGCAGCAGGTTGAGGTCGAGGCGCCTGGTATCCATAGAATGGATAGCAGCACCATAAACTTACAATTTCAATAGATAGCGCGGGCACATCATCTCTCGGATCGGATACGGCCTCGCAGGGCCGATCGCGTTCAGCGGAGATTTCGATGAAGTATCTGATCGTCTACGCCCACCCGGAACCCCAGTCGCTTACCGGCCACCTGAAGGAACGCGCCGTCGAAGCGCTCGAAGCGGCCGGCCATGAGGTCGTCGTCTCGGATCTCTACGCCATGCGATGGAAGGCGGTCGCGGACGGCGAGGACTTTCCCGACCGGCGGGCCGATGGTCCCCTCAACTATGCGCTCGCGTCAAAGGAGGCGTTCGAGGCCGGCCGCCAAGCCCCAGACATCGCTGAGGAGCAAGGCAAGCTTCTCTGGGCGGACGCGGTCGTCCTGCAGTTCCCATACTGGTGGTACGGGATGCCCGCGATCCTGAAGGGGTGGTTCGAGCGCGTCTACGCCTATGGCTTCGCCTATGGCGTGGGGCGGCATGGCGGCTCTCAGTGGGGCCGGCGCTTCGGAGAAGGCGTTCTTCAGGGCAAGCGGGCGATGATCGCGACGACCGTGGGCGGACGGATGGCCCATTACGGCCCGCGCGGCGTCAACGGGCCGATCGACGACCTGCTCTGGCCGATCCAACACGGCCTGCTGTTCTATCCCGGCATGACGGTCGCGCCGCCGGTCGTGTTCTACGAGGTCAACAAAGCGAGCCCGGAGGCGGTGGAGGAGATGGCCGAGACTTATGTCCGCCGCCTGCTCGACATCGCGACGGTCGAGCCGATCGCATTCCGGCCGCAGAACGCCGGGGACTATG
Source organism: Hansschlegelia sp. KR7-227 (assembly GCF_049446035.1). NCBI lineage: Bacteria > Pseudomonadati > Pseudomonadota > Alphaproteobacteria > Hyphomicrobiales > Methylopilaceae > Hansschlegelia > Hansschlegelia sp. KR7-227. Next base: position 1,083,901 of record NZ_JBMSEA010000001.1, on the reverse strand, counting down.
ACGACCTGCAGGTCCTGAAGCCGGAGCACGGCGCGGGTCTCGCGGGTCTTGCGTTGCACCAGAGCGGAACGCCCCTCGTGTCGAACACGTTTCTTGGCGTCGCCGGCGACCAGCGAGTCCGCCACTTCGCCCCCACGTCCCGGGACGACGACGAACGCGCGCACGCTTGCCGCGCGGATGGCGGACGGTCACGATAGGCGGAACCTTGAAACCAGAGAGCCGATGCCCCCGGACCCAGAACGCAGTCTGCCCGGCTTCGACGAGGCGTCGCCGCCCCCCGCCGGAAAAAAGAAGGTCTCGCCGGACGAAGGCGAGCCGCATTACGTCGGCCACCGCGCCCGCCTGCGCGATCGTTTCCTGGAGACCGGACCGGAGTCGCTCCCGGATTACGAGTTGATGGAACTGGTGCTGTTTCGCACGCTGCCGCGCGGCGACGTGAAGCCGCTCGCCAAGCATCTGGTCGCGACCTTCGGCTCCTTCGCGGACGCCCTCGCCGCGCCCTTCGAGCGGCTGGTGGAGATCAAGGGCGTCAAGGAGGCCACCGCGACCGACTTCAAGGTGATCGAGGCGGCCGCTCGGCGGTTCGCCAAGGGCGCCATCGGCAAGCGCACGGTGCTGTCGTCATGGTCGTCGCTGATCGACTACTGCCGCACCGCCATGGCCTTCGACGACCGCGAACGCTTCCGCATCCTGTTCCTCGACAAGAAAAACGCGCTGATCGCCGACGAGGTGCAGCAGACCGGCACGGTCGACCACACGCCGGTCTATCCGCGCGAGGTCGTGCGGCGGGCGCTCGAGCTCCGGGCCACGGCGTTGATCCTCGTTCACAACCACCCCACTATCCCCTTTTCGATCCCGCTAGATCACGCACAAGCACATTGAAACACTGATAAAATAGCGATTTTTTCGGATTGCGTAGTGGGGGCGGTTTTGGCAAATTGGGGGCTGTAAAAGGGGTAGAAAACGGCCTTCCGCTCCCAGCTAGCGATCCCTGCTTCTCCTCGACCGATCCCAGTTCCGGAAGGAGGAAAACGCTATGCCCGCCCTGACCGACACCGCGATCCGACATGCGCTGAAGCGCGTCGAGATCAGTCGCAAGCAGGAGAACCTCGCCGATGGCGAAGGGCGCGGCACCGGCCGTCTCGTCCTAGTTCTCAAGCCCATGCCGAAACGTGTCACCGCTGACTGGATGGCTCAGCAATGGCGGGACGGCAAACGCACCAAGAAGAAGATCGGCGCTTATCCCTCCATGTCGCTCGCGCAGGCCCGCGAGATCTACAAGCGTGACTTTGCAGATGTCATCCAGAAGGGGCGCAGCATCAAGATCGCCACCGACACCCGCCCCGGCACAGTCGCCGATCTGTTCGAGGGCTATGTCGCGGCGCTCAAGGATGCAGGCAAGCCATCCTGGAAGGAAACTGAAAAGGGCCTCAACAAGATCGCCGACACGCTCGGGCGCAATCGCCTCGCGCGCGAGATCGAGGCCGAGGAAATCATCGAATTGATCCGCCCGATCTATGAGCGCGGCGCGAAGTCGATGGCCGACCATGTGCGCTCCTACCTCCATGCCGCATTTGGCTGGGGTATGAAGTCCGACAACGACTATCGACAGCAATCTGCTCGCCGTTTCCGTCTCCCCTTCAATCCGGCGACGGGCATCCCGACCGAACCGAAGGTCAAAGGCACTCGATGGCTCGACGAAGACGAGTTCGTCCGGCTCTACCGATGGCTCGAATGTCCTGACACACCGGTCCATCCCTCCTACCCGCGCGCCGTGCAACTCATCATGCTGACTGGCCAGCGTGTCGAGGAAATCGCGCGCCTCCATGTCGATCAATGGGACGCCAAGGAGCGGATCATCGACTGGTCCAAAACCAAGAATGACCAGCCCCACGCCGTCCCAGTGCCCTTGCTCGCTGCCGGACTAATCGAGTCGATAAAGCCGAACGAATACGGCTGGTTCTTCCCCTCGGCCAAAGATCCGAAGAAGCCCGTCAGCCACGGCACGCTCTACAGCTTTGTCTGGCGCCAGCGAGACCGGGGCGTGATTCCCTACGCCACAAACCGCGATCTCCGCCGGACCTTCAAGACGCTCGCCGGCAAGGCGGGCGTATCGAAGGAAATCCGCGATCGCTTACAGAACCACGCGCTGCAGGACGTCAGCTCCAAGCACTACGACCGCTGGCACTACATGGTCGAAAAGCGCGCCGGTATGGCGAAATGGGACAAATTCGTCCGCGCGCTACTTTCCAAGAAGAAGGGCAGCAGCGCCCTGAAACAGGCCGCGTGATGCGGCGCAGCGTATCCCATGCGCCCGGCACCATCCCCAGATGCAGGACACGTTGACAGCTCCCTTGCCGACATTCGTGACCACGTTGGCCAAACGCGGATGGTCGACGCACACCCCGGTCAGCCTCGACGCCGACTCGGTCGTCCGCGAACTCAACCGGATCGGGAATATTCTCGGCGCGCGCGTCGCGGGCCGCGCCGCCGCCCTGGAGGAAGTAATCGAGCCTCAAGCGCCCGGCGATGCACATCCACGCTCGCTCAGCGCCCAATTCGGCCTGGGCACGCTACCCTTTCATGTAGAGCTTAGCCATCGACCGCGTCCCTGCCGGTATCTTCTGCTCGGATGTCTCGCCCCCGGCTCGCCTAGCGCCGCGACAACGCTGCTCGATTGGCGTACGCTCGGCCTTTCGTCAGATGAGCTCTATCTCCTCGAAAGCGCACCGATCCTCGTTCGCACCGGTCGTCGATCGTTCTACTCGACGCTACTGCCGCCCGACCGCGCTTTCCTCCGCTACGACCCCGGCTGTCTTGAGGCCGTAGACGAGCGCGGCCGCGCCGTCCTGGACCTTGTCCAACGTCGGCTAGGCGCCGGCGTCCTAGGAATTCATCAATGGCGCCGCGGCGACATCCTGATCATCGACAACTGGCGCGTCCTCCACGGGCGCGCGCGTTCGGACCAGGGGTCCGGACGCCGTCTCGCGAGGATACTCATAGATGCCTGAGAACGTCTTCATCGCCATCAGCGGCGACGCCCTTCATGCCAAGTCGAAGGTCTATATAGGCCGCGCCCTGGCCAGGAAGGCACACGGGGATCTCGACGAGTACCAGCTCTGGTCATCGCTGGCGCTCGAACTGCTCGGCAAGGCCGCTCTCGCACGCAAGCATCCGAGCCTAGTGGTCGATCCGACCCACTGGCAGTCAATGTTCGTCGCCGCCGGTATCAACGTCACCACTGACGTAAAGACGATCACCGCCAAGACCTTGTTCGAGCGCCTGGCCCACTTGGTCCCGCGCTTCGACAAGACCGTGCAAAAGTTTTGCCAGGATATCGCGGAGCGCCGGAACGCCGAGCTGCACTCAGCCGACCTGCCGTTCAAGACCATGAAGCTCGAAGCTTGGGAAGCGCGCTACTGGCACGCCTGCGACACGATCCTTCACCAGATGGGATCATCGTTGGAAAAATGGTTGGGCGCGGCCGATGCGGCAGCTCCCCGCCAACTGCTCGACGAGGCGGCCAAAGCCCTTGAGGCCGCCGTGAAACTTCGCGTCCAAGCAGCCAGCGCGCAGTTCGAGGCGCTGAGGAAGGCCGAACGCGAGCGCTTGGCGACAGAGGCCGAGGCGCGCGAGCCCCAGCATCAGACCGGGCTCTTCAAGGGCAAATACGACGAGATCTGGATCGAGACCTGTCCCGCCTGCAAGTGTCGCTCCTTCATGACCGGCGAACAGACTGGCGAGGACATCAGCGAAGAGCGTGACGAGCATGCCATCTGGGAAATCGTCGATCGCGAATTTGTTGGCGAGGAGTTTCGGTGTCCGACGTGCGACCTGACACTGATGGGAAGCGACGAGATCGACGCGGCCGGCCTGAACTACATCCATGAGGATCAGCAGGAACGCGAGATGGAGTACGAGCCTGACTACGGCAATGACTAAGTTGAGGCATGGCACTCGGGTATCCGTATAGAATTCGACTGCGCTGACCGAGGTTACCCCTTCTATTGATCGACATCTGAGAAAACCGACCGCTTGCGCTTGTCTGTAGGCAATGGTGCCGCGGGCTTCACAGCCTGTGGGGCCGAGGCCATATAGGTCCACTCCTCGGAATGGTCTTCCTCTTCTTTTTCCTTGGCTCGTTTGCGCTCTTCTAGGTCCGCGACGGCAGCCTTGACAGCATCGCGGGCCTCCTTGACCAGCTCGGCAATCGCCGAGTCCGACGGTGCCAGGTCCTCTAGGGTGCCGAGAGCATCGTTGATCCGCTCAAAATGGCTTTCCGGATCTTCTGATAGGTCCGCTTCCTCACTGGTAGTTGAGATGTGCTCGGTAGCGTTCGGCAGTAAATCGTTCCTAAGGCGAATGCCGAGCGAGACAAGGTCTATCGGAGGGATAAGCGCTAGGACGTCCCTCCGATCGAAGAAAGACAGGTCGAAATCCTGAAGAGCGCTCGATTCGAGGCGCCGAGCGGCGTCCTCGCGTAGCTCATCGGAGAGCAATCCGAACTCATGGGCGCGGGCCAGCGTACGGAGTTTTGGATCACCGCTGGTCCGGTAAAACACCCAGGCTTTACGTCGCAGAATATCAGGGTCGACCACCAGAAGGCGCTGGACGACATCATCACTCGCGCGGTGCGCCAAGAATGAAAAGAGTGTCCAGTTTGATGACGCGCTGTCCTCGCAGGCTGATAGGCGTTTTACTAGAATCTCGTTCAGGGTCGCAGGGACGACTGGTGCGTCGAGCACGAAGTCAGCTCCCTCACAGACAAACCCGTTCATTATCGTGTCGATCGGCGCTCCCCGGAGAAGTGCGGCGATCATATGCGAACGATCCTTCAGGATGTCGGTAAGCGCGTCCGCAATTGTGGGATGCGCAAACCCCCAGACGTCTTTGCCATTCACTCGGGCGACCCGGAGAAATGATCCCTTTAGCTCGTGCATGCGCTCATGAATGCGCGGGAGCGATTCTCCCACCAACTCCGCGACAGCTCTACAAGCTTCGTCGTCGCCCTGGTCACTGCTCAGCGCCCCTTGATGGACGTAGACAAGGATCAGCGCCGCCCGGAGCGGTTCGTCGAGCGCATTGATCGTATCGACAAGATGCTCGCGTGGCTCTTTCATGAAGCGAATCAATTCACGCTCCGAAGTGCCGAGCCCCTTCGTGAACGCAGGATCACCAAGACGTTCGGCGATGCCGGGTAGAAATCCCTCCACGCCCGCAACGGAGTCGAGATGGTCACGCACCGATCTCTTCCAACTCTGCGTCTGCGCTCCGTAGGTGACGTGGTTATAGAGAATTTGAGTCTTCTCTTCGGAGGAGAGTTCGCCGACATCAACGACCGCACGACCATCCAGAAAGGCCGGATGGTTTCGTTGGCCAAGGCCACGTTTTGCAGCTTCGTAGATATGCCGGCGCGAGGTCAAAACAAACCGATTCCCATGCCCGACGGCCGCCTGCACCTTTCGGAATGCCGAGGTCCAATCCCGCACATATTCGTCGCGCACCGCATTTGAGCCAAAAGCGTCATCGACCCAAAAGAAGCGCTTGCGGTCAGCCGGATTCCAGTTCCCTTCGAAGTCCCGCGGGCTGGTGAGGTGTAAGACAGTATGATCAGCATCTTCGCTTGCGATGGTCGAAAGGATGGCTCCAATCGTTGATTTGCCAGTCGATGGATTGCCGAGCAGGAGGACGATCCCGTGTTCGGTCAGCGCGTGAACGGCCTTCCTATGCGCCGATGTCGGGACATACAGCTTGAGCTTCGGAATCCAGTGGTCAAGCAACGCTCGGGTCTGCTGGATTAGCCGTTGATCAAGGATCGCGCCGAGGTCGCCAAGGCCATAGACCTGCGGAATAAGTGCGCGGAGCCGAGCGCTTGCCCGGATTGCTCGCACAAGGTATTCGCGGCCGAGCACATGCGGCTTTCGAACGCCCAGCGCCCGCAATTTCGTGCGGATGTCGATGGCGACGGTGGCATCGACGCCCATGCTGGTTATCAAGAAGTAGGTATCGGCTTGGTTGGCCGCGACCAACTCAGAAACGGTCGCGAATTCCTCATTGAGATCGCTCCCTTTCAGCCGCCTGCGCGGATCGGATGAGTGCTTGCACTGCACCGTTGCATCGACTGCCCCATTGGGGGCCTCCACAATGAAAACCGCGTCCTGACCACCATCCTGGGCCTCTCGATAAATCTGCACCGGCCTCCTCAGCACCTCCTCGCAAACTTGAGAGCAGAGATCCTGGAAAGCCTTCCAACCGATAGTCTCCAGAGCAAGGCTCGACCACGGCCCCTCGGCGCGTGCGCCAGAAACGTCGCTCTCCCGATCTCCGCCCCTCATGTCCATTTATCCTCTTCCAACTGCAGCGCTACGCCCTTTGGCCCAAGGATTTGTAGTAACGAGGCGGGCTACCAGGGGGATCAGAGAAGCGAAAGCAGTCGGCATAAGCATCGATCGCGCTCATAACACCCAAGAGTGCTCCAGCACTGAAGCTATGCGCAGAGCCAGTTCCCCAATGGGCAAGGTAATTCCCTGTTATGGTCGCGACGTGCGTGGACAGAGAGGCCTGCTGGGCGGCGTCTAACACCAGTGTTCCGGCCTTCTTGTTGAGCTCAACGGCAGCGTCAATAGCGTCGAGATAGCCTTGGGCGAGTTGCTTGTTCTCGTTGAACGCCAAATCAAGTGGGACAGGAATCCGACACCTTTGCGCGACTTCTTCAAGTCTAAACTCCAGATATTGCCGAATGTAGGGAGCAGCGTCGTCGACTCGACCAGCATTGAGGAAGTCCCGCGTTCTATCACCTACCTTGTCGACGGCATTGTTCTGCGGGAGCACTGCCGTCCGCGCCGTTCCTTGTAACCTCTGATGCCACCAGCCTCCGGTACTCACATTCTTGTTGAACAGCTTTTCGAGAAGTGTGTCGTGGCTCAGAAGGATTACCTGCGGGCCGGTGGGCACGACTGGTCTTGCAAACTGCGTCCGAATGACTTCAACCAAATGGTATTGGTGGCCAGCGTCGAAGCTGGAAGTGATGTCGTCGAGAACAAGAAATCTCGGTGCCCCCCCGTAAAGCTTCGCGGCAGCCAGATAAACGGATGCCGCGAAGGCATTGCGGAAACTTTCGGAGAGGAGAGCCTGTGCAGAACCACCGTCCAATGAAAAGAACTTCGATAGCGATATGGACAACTCTTCGGTGCCCGACCGCTTCTTGAGGGCCGGAACAACAGGCTCGTGCATGATCGCGGCGAACAGGGTCTGGCAGAGAGGCTCGACGGCCGCGAGTCTTCGCACGCCCGCATCCGATTCGGCCGTTGAGAACAAAGAACAGGCTTTGTCCAGGAAGCCCTTGAGCCGCGCAGTACGTTCGGCCCACGTGGTCTCCAGAACCAGTTCAGCTTCGGCTTCTTCCAACTGACCCCAACTGCGCTGGAGGCGACGCGCCGCTTCGACTGTTTCTGTTACTGCCACCAGCGAAGGGGGTAAGCTTGCCGACAGCGCCTCGCGTTCATTGGCCAGAGCATCTTGCGCTCCCTTTGCCCGAAGCCGAATGATCGACAGGCGTTCGGCAAGCGCACCGACTTCCGTTTCGGTCAGACTGCGCTCGCTTATCGTTGAGTCTACAGCCCGAAACCGGCTTGTCTCGCCGTCGGCGAGAACCTTCTGTTCGAGGTTGGCCAGAGCAGGCCAGCCATCGCCAGCCCATGCGACAGAGAGTTCCTCAGCCGCTGCCTCAACGGCGGTGTAGTGACCAAGTTTCTCTCGGAGGGCCACGAGAATAGATGTATCACCATGATTGTCACAGGCGGGGCACAGGTTCTTGTTGTCCCAGGCATCGTCGCCAGTGATCCTTTCCCCAAGCTCATAAAGCTGGCGAAGAAGGTCCCCTTTAGTGGCAGCAAGAGCCAAATCTCTTTTGCGTGCGAGCTGCTTGAGGCGATCAACAGCACCCGAGTCAGGTTGATCGCTGACGAGTGAATTCCAGGCCCCTTCTTGCTGAATGATCTGCGCGAGTTTCTGCCGGTCGGGACCGGCTTCCGCGTCCTTGATAGCGGTCGCGCACACGTCTACGTCAATTTCCTTGAACGACCTTCCTTTGCAATGGTCCGCCAGCAATGCGATCTGGGCCAGGGAGTGGTGCGCTTTGTCATGAGCCGCCTTCGTGGAGGCGACGTCCGTGATCGGCTCCTTCACCAAGGCCAGATAATCCGCGGTCACGGCTTGTCGGTGTTGGGTGACGCGTCGCTCGGCGGCTGAGCGGGCGGCCTTATGACCTGCGTCTCCAAATTGGTTGTTGAACGCACGGGTGTTTGAGATCGACTGCAGCCCCTGCCGCAAAGCGGAATATGAGGCAAGACCGAGAAGTCCCGCAAAGCTACGCCCGCGATCCAAGGGCGCGCGAGATATGAAATTTTGAAATGTCTCTGCATCCAGCAGCACGAACTCGCGATTAAGTTCGGCGAGCGCCACTTCTGCATCTGTCCCATCAGAGCAGGAACTGGTTCGGGACCCGTCGGCAGCGCGTGTGACTGTTATGGTCCGAACATTTCCACCGAGGTCAGGAACGAGGGTCAACTTGATCGTCCCGATCCCACCGGAGTGAAATTTATTCAGATAGTAGCTGCCGCCAGCTTCGGCCGCTGGAAGGTCTTCTAGCTTGGGAACACGGCCCGTTAATGCATACGTGAGTGCGTCGAATATCGAACTCTTGCCGACACCGTTGGGCGCGGAGATGGAGTTGACCTTGTCGGTCTTGAATTTGAGGACCAATGGCGCGTTTTCATTGTTGATCCCTCGAAATCCTTCGACTTCGATCTCTTGGAGAAGCCAGCCGGTCATTGGGACGGTTCCTCCTTTTGTTCAGAGTCCGATTTGGCTTCGACGTCGAGAGCCGCTCTCAACCTCGGAAGCATGGTGCTCTTGTCACCGTTGGGCTCCTTCATTAGAGACGGCAGAAGGTCCGCTAGCAGCGGTCCTAGATCGGGATCGATCTCTTTGAGCTTTTCTTTGTAAGCTTCGAGATTTTCTAAGACTGACTTATCGTCAGCAATGTCGTAGCTGATTACAGGCTTCGCCAATTTTGTTTCCCCCATCCTTCTATTGTAACGCTGCCAGCAACTTGACACATCGTCTCAGATCCACAGACACGATAGTGGCGCCGCCCCAAGCCGATCGCCGAAAGGCACGACGTCCGTATTGTCATAGAGGACCACACCGAAGGCGAAACGATCTCCGCAAGCCTCGGCCAGTGCCCGCAAGCCGGCGAAGTCGCCGGCCTTCACCGTAGCGCTCGCCTTCACCTCAATCCCGACAATCATGCCGTCATCGCGCTCCAGCACGATGTCCACCTCGCGCATGTCCCGGTCCCGGAAATGATGCGGTGTCAGCCGCAGGTCCGAAGCGCCCATCAGCTTCAGCACCTCCGAGAATACGAAGGTCTCCAGGAGCGCGCCGAATGTTCCGCGGTCGGCCTTCACCCTGTCGAAGGTGAGCCCCCGCACGGTCGCCAGCAGGCCGGAGTCGAGGAAGTGAAGCTTGGGCGTCTTGACGATGCGCTTCAGCGCATTGGTGAACCAGGGCTGCACCGTCGCGATCAGGAACACCTGCTCGAGCAGCCCGACATAGCGCTGCCCGGTCTTGTGGGTGACGTTGATGCCGGCTGCGAACTGCGAATAGTTGACCAACTGCCCAGAGTGCTCGGCCAGCAGCCGCACGAATTTCGGAAGCTCGGTCAGTTTCTCCACGTCGGCGATGTCGCGCAGATCGCGCGTCAGGATCGACGTGAGATAGGATCGCAACCAGTCCTGCCGCCGTCGCTCATTGTCGCGGCTGATCGCTTCCGGAAAACCGCCGAGCAGGACGAGCTCGATCAAATCATCACCGACGATCGCGTCCCCCTGGCTTTGGGGCTTTCCTTCAAAGAGGCGCTCGAGAAAGGTCGGTTGGCGGCCTTCGACCTCCGCCTTTGCCAGCGGCAGCATCTGGATGGTTTCCATCCGTCCGGCCAGGCTGTCGGCGATCCGCGGCAGAGTCAGCACGTTCGCCGATCCCGTCAGCAGGAATCGTCCCGGCCGATAGTCCTCATCGACCGTCTTCTTGATCGCCAGCAGCAGGTCTGGCGCGCGCTGGATCTCGTCGATGATGGCTTGATCCAGGCCTCGGATGAATCCGGCCGGATCGGATTGAGCAGCCGCCAGAACCGTCTGATCGTCCAGCGTGATATAGGTTCGGCCGGCGTCGCCCATCTTTCGGACGAGCGTGGTCTTGCCGGCCCGGCGCGGTCCGACGATCAGGACTACCGGGGTATCCGAAAGGGCTTCTTCCGCCCGTCGCTCCACAAACCGTCCGAACATGCCAGCTCCGAATCCCAGCCGATCGGGATTATCGGGCTCGGCTAATTGGGAGTCAATGGTCCGCTAATTGGGAGTTATATGGTTGCTATCTGGGAGGTCTGGAGGGGAAAGCCTTCCCCCTGGTCGGCACTTCGTTGCCGACGCACCCCCATCTGCGGGGAGACCCCCAGGCTGTGCAGAAACTCTCCCTGATGTCGCTGGGCTTGGATCTCGCCGGCTAGCGTTGGCGTGGCGCGACACAATTCAGCATCGTGCTACCTCGGGTTTGACAGAGTGAGCCCGATAGCTTTCGAAACCGCCTTACATCAACAGGCTAAGCGCAGCTCCACCCACGGCCGCCAGCAACACGACGACCCATGGCGGAGCTTTCCAGGCCATCAGCGCCACGAAACAAATCAAGGCCAGTGCGAAATCCGGCATGCCTCCGATCGCGCTGGTGAAGACAGGCGAATAAAGCGCAGCGCCGAGGATTCCGACGACTGCGGCATTGGCGCCCTGCATGGCCGACTGCGCCCACGTCTTACGGCGCAGTTGATCCCAGAAGGGCAACGCCCCGATCAGGATCAGGAAGCCCGGCAGGAAAAGTGCGACAAGAGCGATCGTCGCGCCGGCCACGCCGTTCGGCGCCGGTCCCATGACCGCTCCGAGCCAGGCGGCAAAGGTAAAGAGCGGTCCGGGGACCGCCTGCGCTGCGCCATAACCCGCAAGGAAGGCATCATCGGACACCCATCCTGGCGTGACAGTTTCAGCCTGTAACAGCGGCAACACGACATGTCCGCCACCAAAGACAAGCGAGCCGGCACGAAAGAAGCTGTCCGCCAGCGCCCATCCTTGCGCTTGCCCCGCTAGGACCGGCAGGCCAATCAGTAGGGCTACGAACAGCGCGAAGGCCATCAGTCCGGCTTTGCGTGAAACCGGCACAGGCAGATGCTCGCCAATCGTGACCTGTCCTTTGCCAAGAGCCAGCCCGGCAAGTGCGCCCAGCAGTATGGCCGCCATCATCCCGATCGCTCCCGGCGCCCAGGCAAGCAGAAGCACGGCCACGACCGCGATCGTGGCGCGCTCCTTATCGGGGCACAGGTTTTTTGCCATGCCCCACACGGCTTGCGCCACGATGGCGACGGCGACGATCTTGAGACCATGTAGGACGCCAAGCGCTAACGGGCTTTCCAGCCGCGTAGCCGTCATGGCAAGCGCAAGAAGGATCATGGCCGATGGCAGGGTGAAGGCGAGGAAAGCTGCGAACGCGCCGAGCCATCCCGCCCGCGTCAGACCAAGAGCAAAGCCGACCTGGCTGGAAGCCGGACCGGGCAGGAACTGGCACAGTGCCACCAAATCGGCATATGCGCTTTCGCTCATCCATTTTCGCCGCGTCACCAGCTCGTCCCGGAAATAGCCCAGATGTGCGATCGGTCCACCGAAGGAGGTGAGCCCTAGCTTCAGGAATGCGCGGAATACCTCGGAGACGCTTCCTTGCGACTGTTGCGGGCTATGATCCATTCAAGGGACCTCGTTGGTTGGGGCATTCTTGCGAGCGATGACGTGCGATCGGCGCGGAATAGATTCTCAGGTTGCAGCCGTCAGATTGACCCGCTGCATCAGGGCCTCGCCGCTCTCCTTGCGCTCGGAATAGCGGTCGGTCAGGTAGGGTGAGACGTCGCGCGTCAGAAGCGTAAACTTCATCAGTTCCTCCATTACGTCGACCACTCGATCATAATAGGAGGACGGTTTCATCCGGCCCGCATCGTCGAACTCCTGAAAGGCCTTGGCGACGGAGGACTGGTTGGGGATCGTCACCATGCGCATCCAGCGGCCGAGCACACGCATCTGGTTGACGGCGTTGAAGCTCTGCGAGCCGCCGGAGACCTGCATCACCGCGAGTGTCCGGCCCTGCGTTGGCCTTACCGCGCCGACCGAAAGGGGAATCCAGTCGATCTGCGCCTTCATCACCGCGCTCATTGCGCCGTGCCGCTCCGGGCTGGTCCAGACCTGGCCTTCCGACCAGAGCGAGAGCTCTCGCAGTTCCTGCACTTTCGGATGCCTGACCTCGGCGCCGTCCGGCAATGGCAGGCCATGCGGATCGAAGATGCGTGTTTCCGCGCCAAAGTGTTTCAGCAGACGCTCGGCCTCGAATGTCAGGAAACGGCTGTAGGATCGCTCGCGGAGCGAGCCATAAAGCAGCAGGATACGCGGCGGATGGGTAGAAGGGTCGGTTACGCGCAGCCGACCAAGGCTGGGAGTATCAACGCAGCCGGCATCAAGATTGGGAAGATCGTCCGGCATCAACGCTGCTCTTTCGCGAGTTCGGACACCTTGCCGCCACGCTCATACCAGCCTTTGGAGCGGTTCACGATCCAGACGACCGAGAGCATCACCGGCACTTCGATCAGCACCCCGACAACGGTGGCGAGCGCCGCACCCGAGTGAAAACCGAACAGGCTGATGGCGGCGGCAACCGCCAGTTCGAAGAAATTTGACGCGCCGATCAGCGCCGAGGGACCGGCAACGCAATGTTGTTCGCCGGCAAGCCGGTTGAGCAGATAGGCAAGGCCGGAGTTGAAATAGACCTGAATCAGGATCGGCACTGCCAGCAGGCCGATGATGGCCGGCTGCGCGATGATCTGCTCGCCCTGAAATCCGAACAGCAAAACAAGCGTCGCCAGCAAAGCGACGAGAGAAGCCGGGCCGAGCTTTGAAAGCAGCCGGTCAAGCGCTGCCTGCCCGCCACTTGTCAGCATCCGGCGACGGATGATCTGCGCGATGATGACGGGAATGACGATATAAAGGATGACCGACAGGACCAGCGTGCCCCACGGCACGGTGATGGCTGACAGGCCCAGCAGCAGGCCGACAATCGGCGCAAAGGCGACGACCATGATCGCGTCGTTGAGGGCGACCTGGCTCAATGTGAAATGCGGTTCACCCTTGGTCAGGTTCGACCAGACAAACACCATGGCCGTGCATGGCGCTGCTGCAAGGATGATGAGGCCGGCAATGTAACTGTCGATCTGGTCGGCAGGTAGATAGGGCCGGAACAGCCAGCCGATGAACAACCAGCCCAGTAGCGCCATCGAGAACGGTTTTACCGCCCAGTTGATGAACAGCGTTACGCCGATGCCGCGCCAGTGGCGGCCGACCTCACCAAGCGCAGCGAAGTCGATCTTGAGCAGCATAGGGATGACCATCAGCCAGATCAGTACCGCCACCGGCAGGTTGACCTTGGCAATTTCCATCGTGCCGATGGCATGAAATGCGCCCGGCAGAAAATGGCCGAGCGCGATGCCGACGACAATGCACAGCGCGACCCAGAGGGTCAGGTAGCGTTCAAAGGTGGACATGCAATTCTCTCACGCCCTTGCGACGCGACGGCCGTGTTCGTCCACCACGCGCTCGCCGTCTTCCTTGACGAACGCGCCGCGTTGCGGCGGCAGCAGGTCGAGCACGTCCTCGGACGGTCGGCAGAGCCGGACGCCCTTAGGGCTGACGACGATGGGTCGGTTGATCAGGATAGGATGCGCCATCATGGCATTGAGCAATTGCGCCTCGCTCAGAGCCGGGTCGCCAAGGCCACGTTCGGCATAAGGCGTGCCTTTCTCACGGAGCAGCTCTCGCGCAGATATACCCATGCGCGCGATAAGCCGAGTCAGCATGTCCCGAGATGGCGGCGTCTTCAGATATTCGATGACGTGCGGCTCGACGCCCGCATTGCGGATCATCGCCAAGGTATTGCGCGAAGTCCCGCAATCCGGGTTGTGATAGATGATGACATCCATGGCTTGCCTCACGCCGCGCTGTTTCTGGGAGACGACGCGCCATCTGATTGGCCGATCTCGGTCAGCTTCGTGCGCAGCGACGCCTTGTCGAGACTAGCAACCGGCAGGGACGTGAACGCCGAGATGCGGTTCTTCATGTAGCGGAAGGCCGCAGCGAAGGAGACTTCCTTCTGGATATCCGGCCCATCGACGGCGGCAGGGTCTTCGATGCCCCAATGAGCTGTCATCGGCTGGCCAGGCCAGACAGGGCAGGTTTCGCCGGCGGCGTTGTCGCAGACGGTGAACACGAAATCCATAACAGGCGCATCAGGCCCAGCAAACTCTTCCCAACCCTTCGAGCGGAAGCCTTCAGAGGGGTAGTCGAAGCTCTTCAGCACCTTCAGCGCGAAGGGATTGACCGCCCCCTTGGGTTGCGACCCGGCAGAGAAGGCACGAAATCGGCCTTCGCCATCCTTGTCCAGGATGCTTTCCGCGAGGATTGAGCGCGCCGAATTGCCGGTGCAGAGGAACAGGACGTTGAAGATGCGGTCAGTCATGAGTGGCCTCCTTTGCGGTGAGGGTTTGCGGTGAGCAGCAAGGGGAAAAATCGGCGATCAGCGGCGCGCAGATCTCGGGTCGGCCGCCGCAGCAATCCTTGACGAGAAAGCTGGCAAGCGCGCGAACGGCGTCGAGCCTTGCCCGATAAATGATCGACCGGCTATGCCGCTCCGCCTCTATCAGGCTGGCGCGCGTCAGCGTCGCCAGATGTGTGGACATCGTATTGTGGGGGACATCTAACCTGCGGGCGATCTCGCCTGCGGGCAACCCGTCCGGCTCATGCTCCATCAGTAGACGGAACACGTCGAGTCGGGTCGGTTGCGCGAGCGCGGCGAAAGCGAGGATGGCATTATCTGATTCCATATGTCGAGAATAATCGACATATTGGCGAGAGTCTAGGCAGGGACGATCCGAAGTTTCCACCTGGTCGGGTAGCTGGACAGCGCCGCCGAACAGTGAGGACGGGAAGCCCAAGCGCGCTCAGTAGATATTGCTCGTATTGCCAAGCATTTACTGGGGTTATTCACCTGCGGATGGTACACTTAATTATTTGCGGGACGGGGGCACGATGGGACGCTTTATTGAGGGATATGACCGGAGCCAGCCGTTACTGCTGCCCGCCTGTGTTGAAGATTACGTGTCGCAGGACTCTCTCGTCCGCGTCATTGATGCCTTCGTCGAAACCCTCGATCTCACGGCGCTCGGCTTCGAGCGCACCGTCTCTGCCCCGACAGGACGACCTGGCTATCACCCCGGCGACATGCTGCGGCTCTACATCTGGGGCTACCTGAAACAGTTGCGTTCATCGCGACAATTGGAGCGCGCCTGCCAGCGCGATCTGGAGGCCATCTGGCTGATGCGGCGCATGACCCCGGACTATCGGACCATTGCGGCGTTCCGGCACGACAACCCCGAAGCGATCATCCGCACGGGGGCCGCATTCATCAGCTTCTGTCGCGAGAACGGCTTGGTCACTCCTGGCAAGGTGGCGCTGGACGGAACAAAGATGCGGGCGGTTGCCAGCGCGAAGAATATTGCAGGAGCGGATCGTCTGGCACGCGACATCGCTCATACCGAAACAGAAATCGCCTACTATCTCGACCGCCTCAACATAGCAGATCAACACTCGGAGCGCGCGCGCGATCAGACGGTCAATCGCGCGGCGTTTGCCAGCGCGATCGCGTCACTCGAACGCCGTAAGCAGCGCTTGGAAAAGCGGCAGGCCGAACTTGCTGAGCATGATACCAACGTCGTGGTCTTCGGAGAGCCGGATGCACGACCAATGGGATATGGCCGGGCGCCGAAGTTCCCGGCCTATAATCTCCAGAGTGTCGTCGATATCGAAAGCGGGCTGATCATTCACAACGATGTCGCCAACGAAGCCAACGACAGCCAGTTGCTGCATCCAATGGCGATAGCGGCAAAAGAAGTGCTCGACGTCGACCAGCTCGAAGTGCTGGCGGACGGAGGCTACTCGAACGCGCAGGAAGTCGCGCGTTGCGAACAGGACGGCGTCCGCGTGGCAGCGCCGATCAAGCGCGGGGCCATGAGCGCGCAATACTTCCGCCCCGTGCAATTCGTCCATGACGAGCAGACCGACACGATCCGCTGCCCTGCTGGTGAAACCATGTATCCCAAGGGCAAGCATACCCGAAATCGGGCGATCCGTTACAGAACGCCCGCCTGCCAGACTTGCCAGATCAAACAGCAGTGTACGCCGGGATATCAGCGCACCATTCACAGGCTCGTGGATCAGGGCGCGCTCGATCGGATGGAACGTCGGGTTCAGGAGAAACCTGATCTTATGACGATCCGGCGCTGCACGGTCGAGCATCCCTTCGGCACCATCAAGCGAATGTCTGGCGGAGGTCGCTTCCTGACCCGCGGTTTGCGGCGGGTGAAAGCCGAAGCTGCCCTCTCGGTCCTGGCATTCAACATTATCCGCGCTTCGAACGCCTTCGGAACCGGAGCGCTGATGTCGCGGGGCTGAGAACCCCGCTCTATTCGGTTTGCGTCATCGCGGCCGCATCGAGTCCTCGCTGAGTTTCTGCACAGCCTGCCCCGCAACGCCCCCTTTAGAGTCAGAGTGCGGACGGGTTTTGCCGTGACGGGTTGAGGACCGGAGGAGAGTCTTCCGGCGCCCGTCGCGGAGAACCGCGATGTCTAGATACGATCGCAGCCCTCGCACCGGTTCCGACCGGGCGAACCTCTATGACGAGATCACCAACAAGATCATCGCCGAGCTGGAAGCCGGCCGGGTGCCGTGGGTGCAGCCCTGGGGCACCTCGGCGGCGAAAGCCCCACTCGGCCTGCCGAAGAATGCCGCGACCTCCCGCAACTACAGCGGCATCAATGTGCTCATCCTCTGGGGCGCCGTCATCGAGCACGGTTTCCCCGGCCAGGGCTGGCTTACTTTCCGGCAGGCACTGTCGCTCGGCGGCAATGTCCGCAAGGGTGAGCGCGGCACCACCGTCGTCTATGCCGATCGCTTCACGCCCGAAGACGAGAAACGCCGCGCCCGCGAGGCCGGCGAGGAAGCGCACGCCATTCCGTTCCTGAAGCGCTTCACCGTCTTCAACACGGCGCAATGCGAGGGCCTGCCTGGCGACATCGCCACCGTTGTTCCGCCGCCTCCACCCGGCCTGATCGAGCCGAGGGTCGAGGCTCTCATCAAGGCCACCGGCGTCGATTTTCGCATCGGCGGCAATCGGGCCTTCTACGTCCCGTCCCAGGACTATGTGATGGTCCCGCCGCCGATGGCGTATTTCGAGCCGATCAATTGGCACCGCACGGCCTTGCACGAATTGGGGCACGCCAGCGGTCATCACAGCCGCCTGAACCGTGATCTGACCGGCTCATTCGGCTCAAAGAAATACGCCTTCGAAGAAATCCTCGTGGAGATTTCGGCCGCGTACAGTTGCGCTGCTCTCGGCATTGTGCCGACCGTGCGGCACACCGATTACATCGGCAGTTGGCTCGACGTGATGCGCGAGGATTCCCGCGCCATCGTGCGCGCGGCATCGCAGGCGAGCAAGGCGGCCGACTGGCTGCTCAGCTTCGCGCTGAACGCCGATCACGGCATGACCGATGACGAGCGGGAGGCGGCGTGATGAATGCGTCCGCCTTCCCCTCTCTAGCGCCCACCGCTGCGCAACGGGAGACGATCCGCCTGCGCGTTCTCAGTCTTGGCGCGGGCGTTCAGTCGACCACACTCGCGCTGATGGCGGCTCATGGCGAAATCGGCCCCATGCCGGATTGCGCGATCTTCGCCGATACCGGTTGGGAGCCGCAGGCCGTCTACGAGCATCTCGCCTGGCTGCGATCGCCAAACGTCCTGCCTTTCCCGGTCCACTTGGTCTCGGCCGGGGATCTGCGTGCCGATCTCCTTGCGGGTGCGCAAGGAGATCGCTGGGCTTCGATCCCTGCGTTCACCCGCAATGTCACGCCGGCGGGGACTGAACTTCCCGTCTATGATGAAGATGAGAACGGCGAACTTGTTATCGTCGGTTCGCGGATACTCCAAACCGATCGCGTTGGCGTCGGCATGATCCGCCGCCAATGTACAGGCGACTACAAGATCACGCCCATCCGGCGGAAGGTCCGCGAAATGCTCGGCCTCACGAGGCGGCGCTCGCCGTCATCGCCGATCGCCGAGCAGTGGATTGGGATCTCGCTGGACGAGGCCCTTCGGATGAAGCCCTCGTTCGAGCCGTGGCAGATCAATCGTTGGCCGCTGATCGAACTGGGGATAACACGCCTCGATTGCCTGCACTGGCTGGCGCGAAACGATTACCCCGTGCCGCCCAAGAGCGCCTGCATCGGCTGTCCGTTTCATTCCGACGATCATTGGCGACAGATGCGCGATCATGATTCTGCGGCATGGACCGACGCCGTGAATGTCGACCACGCCATCCGCACCGGATTCCGCGGCATTCGCGGCCAGGTCTATCTGCATCGCTCTGCTGTGCCGTTCGATTTGGCCGATCTCTCGACAGAGGCCGATCGCGGCCAACTCGATCTCTGGCCGAACGAGTGCGAGGGCATGTGCGGAGTGTGATTTCCTGAAATCCCCAGACGCGCAAAACCGGCTTTCCAGTTTAGCGGCTTTTCGGCTCTCCAGGTTTACAGATTTGCGGCGCCGTCCTCCGGAGTCAGGGGGCGGCGCTTCCTCTCGTGGCGGGTTGGAAACCGGGAGAAAGGCTCGCGGTCGCCCGTCACGGAGAAGCCCGATGACGACCCTGCAATCATCGATCCCCCTGAAGAAATACCTCATCTGCTACGGCGCCGAAAACGAGTTCTGGCTGTGCGATGCCGAGGACCGCGACCATGCCGTCGAGCAGTTCGAAAACGCTGGGATGGGCGGCGAGATCAACGAGGTGTTCGCATGCGTCCCCGCCACGAACCGCTATTTCGTCCGCCAGCGCCGGGCCATGTGGGTCTGCTTTGTCCAGGAGGTTGAAGCCGAGGATGAAGAGGCCGCAGTCGAGGTCTTCCACAATCAGTTCGATCCGCAACACTCCTTCATGGAAGGCGCTCGTCAACATGCCGATCACGGCCCAGCAGCTGTATTCGACCGTCGGGACTATCCGACGGCACAGGAGGTCGCCGAGGCCGACTGACCGGCGTGATCTCCGGTTGTATGTTTTTCCGGTACCGGTTCGGTGGCGCTGCCCTCCTAGAGTGAGAGGGCGGCGCTTCGCTTCGTGACGGGTAAGGGTCGAGAGAGAGGCTCTCGGTGCCCGTCGCGGAGAAACCACCATGGCCAAGGCTGCCAAGAAGTCGAAGAAGCCCGTCGTCGCGATGATCGAGTTTTCGCGCTCGCGCGATATCCCGTTCAACCGCATCCACTTGTCGAAGGATAATGTCCGCGAAACCGACGTCGAAGCCGGCCTCGACGATCTCACCCACGATATCGACCGGCGCGAGGACATCGTGCAGGGCCTCAATGTCCGCGCCATCCTCGACGCGGACGGCAACGAGACCGGCGATTTCGAGACTCCGGCCGGCGGACGCCGCCATCGCGCGATCGCGCGCCTGGTGGCGGCCGGGCGCTTCCCCGAGGACGGCCTCGTCCCTTGCCTCGTCAAGAAGGCGAACGCGAAGACCTCCGCGGTCGATGACTCGTTCGCCGAGAACATGTGGCGCCTGGCGCTGCATCCGCTCGACCAGTTCCGGGCGTTCAAGCGCATGTTCGACGACGGCATGACGAGGGAGGAGATCGCCGACGCCTATCGCACCACGCCGCGCTACATCACCCAGCGTATGCGGCTTGCGTCGGTCTCGCCGCGCTTGCTCGAGGTCTATGCGCGCAACGGCATGCCGCTGGCGATGCTGGAGGCGTTCACCGTCAATCCCGACCATGCCCGTCAGGAGCAGGTCTGGGAGGCAGCGCAGCGCTCGTACAACGTCCAGCCCTGGCAGGTTCGCCAGTTCCTCACGGAAACCACCGTTCCGACCGATGACAAACGCGTGCTCTTCGTTGGTGTCGAAGCCTATGAGCAGGCTGGCGGCGCAATGCTCCGCGATCTCTTCTCTGAGAACGACGGCGGCTGGCTCGAAGACGTGGCGCTCCTCGATCGCCTGGTTTCGGAGAAGCTGAAGACGATCGCCGATGAGATCGCGGCCGAAGGCTGGAAGTGGGTCAGCGTCGATATTGATCCGCCTTATGGCCACGATCACAGTCTTCGCGTCATGACCGGCGCCGCTGTCGATCTCACCGACAACGAGCGCGCCGCTCGCGAGGCGCTGCGCGAGGAGTACGACCGGCTCGAGGCGGAATATTCTGAAGCCGACGAGCTACCCGACGAGATCGACCAGCGCCTCGGCGAGATCGAAGCGGCGCTCGAAGCGTTCGAGCAGCGGCCAGTCATCTACGATCCCGACGAGATCGCGCGCGGCGGCGTGTTCGTCAGCATCGATCGCGATGGCGAGCTCATCGTCCGTCGCGGCTATATCCGTCCGGAGGACGAGGCTCCCATCGATGCCGAGGGTCGTGAGGTCGATGGCGCTTCCGATCCGGTCGGGACCGACGCAGGCATCGTTGGCAATGTCCAGCGCGCCGTCATCACCATCGGCGGCCAGTCGGCCGAGCCGGAGGAGGATGACGAGGAAGATGTCATCAAGCCGCTGCCGGAACGGCTCGTCACGGAGCTGACCGCGCACCGCACGCTCGCGCTTCGCGATGCGGTCGGCGCCAATCCGCAGGTTGCCATGACGGCGTTGCTGCACAAGCTCGTGCGCGACACCTTCCAGCGCACCGGCACGTCCGGCGCGAGCTTGCAGGCGTCCGTCAATCACGTCTTCTTCCGCGAACAGGGCAAGGATCTTGGCGAGACGTCCTATGCCAAGTCCATCGCCCAACGGCACGAGGACTGGAAGGCGGATCTGCCTGCGGACGAGGATGCGCTGTGGGATTGGCTTACCGCTCTCGACGATGCCAGTCGCCTGGCGCTGCTCGCCCACTGCGTCAGCTACGGCGTCAACGCGCTCTATGAACGGCCCAATCCCTATAGCGGCAATGGCGTTTCGCAGTCCGGGCTCGATCGCCGCATGGCAGAGGCGGATCGGCTGGCGCGCGCGACAGGCCTCGACATGGTAGAAGTCGGTTTCCGCCCGACCGTCGAGAACTATCTCGGCCGTGTGACGAAGCCGCGCATCCTCGCCGCGGTGCGCGAAGGTGCGGGCGAACGCGCTGCCCAACTCATCGACCATCTGAAGAAGGGCGACATGGCAAAGGAGGCCGAACGTCTGCTCGCCGATAGCGGCTGGCTCCCCGAACCGCTGCGCCTGGTCGAGCAGGACGAGCCGGCGACGAGCGGCGAAGGCGATGAGGCGCTGCCAGCCTTCCTCGCCGACGACGATGAGCCGTCCGACGACGAGGACGAGGTTCTGCACGTTGTCGCTGCCGAGTAGCGCACTGGCGCGGGGCGGCTTCAGTCACCCCGCGCCCTTCTTTCCAATTCGTCCATCAGCCCGGCCATCGCGCCGGGCGCTTTCGTTTCAGGAGATCACAATGTCCGAGACTTCCGATACCAACACCGTTCCGGCCCCAGCACTTTCGGAATGGGAAACGCTATCCGCCTTGCGAACCCAGCTTGAGACAGAGCTTTTCCAGACCAACAAGGCGACGTTGTTTAGCGCCTTGGAACGCGCCGGCGTCACCAGGATCGTCGTCACCTTCGACGGCTATGGCGACTCCGGCCAGATCGAGAATGTCGAGGCCAAAGCCGGCGCCGATGACATGGCCATGCCCAACGCCATGATCGAGTTTGCAACAACGGTGTGGGGTCAGCCCGAGCCAGAGCGATCTTCCGTCACCGTCACCACTGCCGTCGAAGGCCTGGCCTATGACGCTCTCGAACGAACGCATGGAGGCTGGGAGAACAACGACGGCGCCTATGGCGACATCATTTTCGACGTCGCGGATTACGCGATCACGCTCGATTACAACGAGCGTTACACCGCATCCGAAAACTACACGCACAGCTTTTGAGGAGGTCGCGATGGGACATTGTTATCACCACGCGCTGTCCTCGGCGCGCAAATGGGGCGGCACGGCGGAGGATTATCTGCCACTGCACCAATGGTTCGATGAGTCGAAGGAGATCACGGCTGACTTCCGGCATCGCGCGCTGCGCCACCATGCGCAGGGCATATTCGAGCTGGAGCGGACCTTCGGGGCGACCATCACCATCTCGACCGGCCGCGTCGTGCCGGTCCGGGTGATCGGCGAGCAGCATGTGCTGGAAGATCTCGGCTTCATTCCGAGCTTTGCCGATTGGGTGCGCTGCATCCGGCCGCAGCCCTGGATGGGGCGGGCACAGCCTATTCACAAACTGGTCGATCCCTTCGCGACGCCGCCGGAGCCCGACCCACACCCTCCATCGCAAGCCGACCTCGATCCGGCGGCCGCCTGATCACCGCCATTCGCCCAAATCAGCCCGGCCATCGCGCCGGGCGTTTTCGTTTCAGGAGCCTGTCATGGCCGACTATTTTACACATTTCTCATGCCTGCTTGACGTGGGGACGCCCGAGAATGCCGCTCGCGCGCTCGACCTTTACAACAAGCTGTCTGAAGATGGCGCATCGGAGGAGCCGCCTTCGGGAAGCTTCCTTCTGTCGATCCAGCCCGAACATGGCGGCACCCAACTCTGGATGCATGACGACGTCACAGGCGATCCCGAACGGCTGATTCAGTTCGTGAAGATCTGCGCCGCCGAATTCGGACTGACGGGCCGGTGGGGTTTCCAATACGCCAACACCTGCTCACGCCCTCGGCTCGATGGCTTTGGCGGCGGCGCGCACGTCCTCGATCTCGCCACAGGCGATACGGTGGACTGGACCTACACCGACGGGTGGCTCGCTCAGGTTCTCGATGGAGGCGATCCCGATAAGTGAGGTGATCGAAACCATTGTTTATCGCTTCGATGAATTGTCGGATAGCGCGAAGGAGACGGCCCGTTCATGGTATCGCGAAGGCGATCTCATCGACGATTGGCATGAGTTCATCTACGAAGACTTCGAGCGTGTATGCGATATTCTCGGCCTTCGCCTGAAAACTCGCACCGTTCGCCTCTATGGCGGCGGTGTCCGGCAACGACCCTGCACCTGGTTCAGCGGTTTCTGGAGCCAAGGCGACGGAGCGTGTTTTGAAACCTACTATTCCTATCGGAAAGAGGCTCCGCGCAGGATCAGGAAATATGCGCCGCGAGAGACAATGCTTCATCAGATCGCTGATGCGCTTCAGGCGATCCAGCGCCGGAATTTCTACCAGCTCCACGCCGAAGCCAGCCATCGTGGTCGCTACTATCACGAATACTGCATGTCGATTTCGGTAGAGCGCGACAGTCCTATGTATCAGGGCATGACCGCCGATGCCGAGGACGTTGTGGCCGAAGTGTTGCGTGATATCGCCCGCTGGCTCTACCGCCAACTTGAATCGGAATATGAGTTCCTGATGTCGGATGCGGTCGTGGATTCGGCGATCACCACCAACGAATACACCTTCACCGAAACCGGACAACGTTTCGGCTGATTCCTCAAAAGCGCCCCGCCATCTGGCCGGGGCGCTTTTTTCATGTGGCCACGGCCAGCCCGAGTGAGAGACAGAGGGAAGCCGGGACGGGTTTGAGCCGGTGCGGTCGAGAGAGAGCGCTGCGCGGGCTCGATCCTGTCCTGCTCTCCTCAAGGCTTTTCCCATGAACATGATGTCCGTATCGGCAGCGCCTGCCGCCGGAACCCTTCCGCTTGCCTCCGATCAGGAGTCGGCTGCAACGATCTTCGCTGCGGCGGGCCTGCTATTGCCTCGTCTCGAACGCGGCGAGCGTGTTGACGCCGCGACCTTGCGCGCGGCGATGGAAACCGCTTTCGGAGCCTCCGACGCGAGCGGCGCCTGGGACTGGAAGGCGGCCTATGACGCCTGTGAGGCGGCGACAGTCCTGTTCCTGCGCAAATACGGAAAGGCGCTTTTCCGCAAAGCCGGCTCTCCGGCTGCACGGCTTGTCCCGCTGACGAAGATCGCCGGGCTCCTGCCTACGCATACGCGGCGCTCGTCCGAAAGCCAGACCTTCCAGCAATTCTCGACGCCGATCCCGCTCGGCCTAGCCGCGGCTCACGCCGCCGCCATCACGCCGGCTGACCGGGTGCTGGAGCCTTCGGCGGGCACCGGACTTCTCACCATCCTCGCCGAGATCGCTGGCGGCAGGCTCGTTCTCAACGAACTGGCCGAGATGCGCGCGGCGTTGCTCTCCTCCCTCTTTCCGGCTCTTCCCGTCACCCGCTTCGACGCGGCGCAGATCGACGATCATCTCGATCGCGCGATTGTACCGAGCGTCGTGCTGATGAATCCGCCGTTCTCGGTCATGGCGAATGTCGAGGGCCGAGTTGCGGACGCCGCGTTCCGCCATGTCGCCTCGGCGCTGGCGCGTCTGGCGCCCGGCGGCCGTCTCGTCGCGATCACCGGCGCGAGCTTCGCGCCCGACAATCCGGCCTGGACCTCCGCCTTCGCCCGTTTGCAGGAGCGCGGCCGCGTCGTGTTCTCCGCCGCGATCGACGGCGCGGTCTATGCCAAGCATGGCACGACCATCGATACGCGTTTGACCATCATCGACAAACGGCCAGCCGACGATCCTGCCGCGTTCCCCGCTGCGCCCGGCATGGCGCCTGATGTCGGCACGCTCATGGTGTGGCTCGACGGGCAACTGCCCGCGCGGCTTCCCGTTGACCCGTCCGTCGCCGTTCCCGTGGCCGCCACGGCTGCGCCCCGCAGCGTGCGCGGCTATCTCAATCGCACGGACAGCACCGTTGCGGCTGCGCCGATGGCCGAACCGGAGGGTTTGCCGCTCGCCTATGAGACGCTTGACTGGCAGGCCGGCGAAGCGGGCCGCCTGTCCGACGCCATCTATGAGGAATACGGATTGCAGGCGATCCGTATTTCCGGATCTCAGGCGCATCCGACCAAGCTCGTGCAATCGGCTGCGATGGCGAGCGTCGCACCGCCGAAGCCGGCCTATCGGCCGCGCCTCCCGGCCAACGTCCACGAGCTGCTGTCCGACGCGCAATTGGAGACTGTGATCTACGCCGGTGAGGCGCACGCCGATTATCTCGCCGGATCGTGGACGGTGGACGCGACCTTCGATGTCGCCAGCGCCGCGCGCGAGGATGAGGCGAACGCCGTGCGCTTCCGGCGCGGCTTCATGATCGGCGACGGCACCGGCGTCGGCAAAGGCCGCCAGTCAGCGGCCATCATCCAAAAACGCTGATGTATTCTGAACGAGAGCGTTTTTCTCGTAAAGACAATTATAGCCGCCGGGAACGCGCTTCCCTTTCTGGCCGTGGATGCCGAAGTCCCACCGGCTCAGGCGAAAAAACCGCACCTGACTCCATTCCCACCATTTCGGCTGCGGACATGCAGCGGCGCTCCATCTCGACCGTATCGCAACCATCAGGGTGGCGGCAGGGCTATGGCAGTGAGCAACGCGAGGATTTCCGCTCCGGTCAGCGGGCACCATCCCCGCTCTTTAAGGCTGACCCTGGTTTCAATCCCGGCCTCGTGGGGTCAACCCTTATGGGGTCCGCTACGCGAAGCGTGCGGTCAGGTCGGCTTCGCCTCTCTGATGACCCCGGCCGCGACCGAAACACCTCGGGCGCCTGTCGAGCGGGGATGGTCCCCGCCTCCAGACAGGAGCCACGAAAATGTCCCTCGCAGATGCCTACGCCTTCGCCTTCAGCCTCGCCGCAACCCTGATGGTTACGATCATCATCTTCCGCGCCGGCGACGGCACCATGAGCGTCATGCCCGCCGCGGAATATGATGGAGAGGCCGACACGATCGTTGGCGAGATCGATCCGTTCGCCTGAGCCGGATGGGGCTTCGGCCCCGCCTTCGGCAAAACGGCGCGACCGAATCAGTTGCTCGCCGTTGCTGTCCCATAGTGCCGCCAAGAGACTTTTCGGGTGGGCAATTCGCCAAGAACGACTATAATAGTCGTAGTTCTGGCAAGTGCGTTCGCGTCGGTGGGAGGTGATCATGCATGATCACCTCCCGACAATCACGGGCCGCGCGCGCGTTGCTGGGGTGGACGCAGGAGACGCTCGCTGACAGGGCCCGCACATCGCTGACCGCGCTCAAGCGCCTCGAATCCGAGAATGGATTCGAAGTCTATGAGTCGACGCGCGATCAGGTTCGACGTGCGCTTGAGGCAGCCGGCATCGTCCTGCTTTCCACCGACAAGGGCGAAGGGGTGCTACTGCTTCATGATCGGGATCATCGTCCAGCAAGATGCTAGCGACCCCGCAAGCACGTCGCTTGAGACCGTCCGTCGCCCTTCGCCACAGTAAAGCCGGGTAGGAGGGTTAACGAATCCTTTCCGAGCGAATATAGTCGCCCGATGGAATCCGCGATGCAGCCGTTTCTCGACGAGCCCCCGATCAGCCAAACTCTCACGGTCTATGACCGCGAGCATATGGTTCTCTATCTGCGCCTGCTTGATTCCTCGCGCGATGGCGCGGATTGGCGCGAAGCCGTCCAGATTCTCTTTGGCCTCGATCCCGCACGCGAACCGACGCGATGCCGCCAGATTCATGACACGCATCTCGCCCGTGCGCAGTGGATGACCGAGCATGGCTATCGCGAGTTGGTCCGCTCGGCGCAGTGATCGCCGCGATGCCGCTTTGGCATCACCCTTTGCCGGCGCGCCGACTTCCGCTGAACAACCCAGCCGGGAATCCTGACTCTCCCACAAGTTCAAGAACCAAGGGAGGATCGCGATGACACCAGATCCGTCCGGCTGGCGCTCCTCGGGACGCTATGCGTATGTCGCGGACATGGCCGCCTCCGACGTCGCGTGGGAATGGCTGCGTCGGAACGAATCCTACGACAAGGATTTTCGAGCACTGGCCGACAACAAAGACAACCTGCGCACGCTGACCGAAAAGATCGGAGAGCAGTGGGGCTTGCGATTTCCCGGTGGATCCGATGCAGGCCCCTCCCGAGGCGCAGGTGTTCTGGCTCCCGCAGGCCGACACCAGCACAATTATGCTGGCGGCGGCTCCCCCGATCTTCTCTCTGGATCGCGATGCACGAGCCGCATTCGATATCGCTCGATCGGTCGAACAGGGTGGCGAAATGCTTCTGCTCTACGAGGTGAGCAAGAATCAGCACCTCCAGCTCATCCTGTCAGCTGACTATTCGTCTGCGACTCCTTTGGTCGCCATGGTCCCGATCGGTCTGGAAGGATTTGATCGGATAGAGTCCATTTACCGCCTTCTTGCGTCGCTCTACGGCCGCGCGGTGCCGCCGGACACACGCCTCACGCGGCAGAAACGCAGACGGATGCGTCACATGCTGCAAGCGTTTGATGGTTTCCGGGATGGCGCTACCCAACAGGAGATCGCCCGGATCATCTTCCGTCTTCCGCGGATGAAGCGGGACGACTGGCAGATATCCTCGGCCCGCCACGCCGTCATGGCCTTGCTGCGCGATGCCCATGCGATGGTCGCTGGAGGTTATCGAACGTTGCTGCGCCACCGGCGGTCCCAGGGTTCGCGAACCAGGCGAACCGAAAACGACGAACAATGAACGCAGAACATCGCCGTTACATGATCGCAGGACACCTGCGGATGCGTTGCCCGCCTCTCGCGAACCGCTGACGTACAATGCCGATAGCATAGCGCTTCTCACAAAATTCCTTCCATCCGCCGCGAACACATCTTTGCTGTCGGCCCGCCCCAGGGGCTCGGCGGACGTGGTGTGGGATTTCAGGTCCCCTCAAAATCCCACTCCATCTGACCTGTTTCGCTTCGCCATCGTGGTCTTCGCCCGCCGCTGATTTCCAGCGGCTCACGCAAACACCACGAAAGGCCGATCCATGCGACCTGAACTCGCCGTTCTCCCGCCGCGCTTTCTGCGCACCAAGGAAGCCGCCGAATTCCTCGGCCTGTCTGCCCGGACCCTGGAAAAGCACCGGACCTACGGAACCGGCCCGGCTTATCGAAAGCTCGGCGGCCGCGTCGTCTATGCCATCGACGATCTCGAAGCCTGGGCCGATCGCGGCGCCGTCACCTCGACCTCCGATCCGCGCGGTTCGGTTCTTCCCGCCAAGCGCCAGTCGCCGACGTCGCCAGCGCGCGCAGGACGACACGCACGCTGACGGCGCACGATTTCCAGAATGGCGGCGCGGCAACAGTCCCCTTCGGAGCGCGGACAGCTCGATCTGTTCCGGGCGCTCCCCGGCGACTTCGCGCCGCGAGACGCGCAGGATCTCATGGCTTATCCGTTCTTCTCCCTCGCCAAATCGAAACGCATCGCGCCCATCGATTTCAAAGCCGGCGATGTGACCATCCGTGTCGAGGCCGTGCCCGATCACGGCATGGCGACCATCTGGGATGCCGACATCCTGATCTGGGCCGCGAGCCAGATCGTCGAGGCGCGCGACGCAGGCCTGCGCACCTCCCGGCTCATGGCGACGACACCTTATGAGATTTTGACCTTCGTCGGCCGTGGCGTATCGCTGCGCGATTACCAGCGCCTGAAGGCCGCGCTCGACCGGCTCCAATCCACTACCGTCGCAACCTCGATCCGCCAACCGGCGGAAGGCCGTCGGCATCGCTTCTCGTGGATCAACGAATGGCAGGAGCGAACCGATCGCGACGGTCGCCCTGTCGGCGTCGAGCTGATCCTGCCGGACTGGTTCTATCGCGCCGTTCTCGATGACGCGCTCGTTCTGACCATCGACCGCGCCTATTTCGATCTGACCGGCGGGCTCGAACGCTGGCTCTACCGCGTCGTGCGCAAACATGGCGGCCGCCAGTCCTTCGGCTGGAGCTTCGACTTCGCTCACTTGCACCAGAAATCCGGCAGCCTCTCGCCGCTGAAGCATTTCGCCTACGACCTGCGCGACATCATCCGCCGCCAGCCCCTGCCTGGCTACCGGCTCGCCATCACGCAGCAGGTCGGCGGTCCCGAACTCCTCACCTTCGTCGCAACCGATCCGACTTTTTTCACCCCGCCGCGCCCGCGACGGAAACCGTCAACGCGCTTTGGGGACAAGCTGTGAATTCACTCGTGCTATCGGGGACCGCCCCTATCGTGCCATCGGGGACCCGATCCTCGTGCTATCGGGGACCGGAAACGACGATTCATCGCCGAGATTCAAAGGCTTGCGACGGCCGTAACTTCTCTAACCTAGATTCCTTCGGAATCTTTCTAACGCCCCCGCACTGTTGCACGCCTGCGGATAACCTCCGCAACGATGGCGCAAAGGCTGGAAACGGCTGGCAATCCGCCGTTGTTTTGCTCCTCAAATCGGAGACCGGGTTTCCTTTAATCGTGAACTGGCCTGGCAAGTTCACGAACGGAGGCGCGTCATGATCGTAGCGCTCCTCAATCAAAAGGGTGGTGTCGGCAAGACGACACTCGCGCTGCATCTCGCCGGCGAATGGGCCGGGAAGGGGAAGCGGGTCACGCTGATCGACGCGGACCCGCAGGGCTCGGCTCTCGACTGGTCGCAACAACGCGCCCGTGAACGCTCGCCGCGCCTGTTCGGTATTGTTGGCCTTGCGCGCGATACCCTGCATCGTGAGGCGCCCGAGTTGGCGCGCGACGTCGATCATGTCGTGATCGACGGTCCGCCGCGTGTCGCCGGCCTCATGCGCTCGGCGCTGCTCGCAGCCGACCTGGTGCTGATCCCGGTGCAGCCGTCTCCACTCGACGGTTGGGCCTCGGCGGAGATGCTCGCGCTTCTGAACGAAGCTCGCATCTATCGCCCCGGCCTTGCCGCGCGGTTTGTCCTCAACCGTTGCGGCGCGCGCACTGTCATCGCTCGCGAGACGGCCGAGACGCTGGCCGATCACGATCCGCCGGTACTGCGCACGGCGATCGGGCAGCGCGTCATCTACGCCGACGCCGCGCAGTCGGGCCGGCTCTCTTTCGAGATCGATGACGACGGTCCCGCCGCTCGCGAGATCGCTGCGCTCGCCAGCGAGATCGAGCAACTTCGCATCGGGAGGATCGCACCATGACGATCCTCACCGGCGATTGCCGCCACCTCATGCCGGCGCACGGCCCGTTCGATCTGATCCTCGCCGATCCCCCTTATGGCGACACGTCGCTCGCCTGGGACCGGCGGGTCGACGGCTGGATCACGCGCGCTCGCGATGCGCTGCGCCCGACCGGCTCGTTGTGGGTGTTCGGCTCGCTGCGATGCTTCATGGCGACCGCCGACCGCTTCGCCGACGCGAGGCTACGCGTCGCGCAGGAAATCGTCTGGGAGAAGCAGAACGGCTCCAGCTTTCACGCGGATCGCTTCAAGCGCGTGCATGAACTGGCCGTCCAGTTCTATCCAACCGAGACGCCGTGGCGCGACATCTACAATGATGTGCAGACGACGCCCGATGCGACGGCGCGCACCGCGCGACGGAAGCAACGTCCGCCGCATACCGGCCAGATCGATGCCGGCCACTATCTCAGCCATGACGGCGGCCCAAGGCTCATGCGCTCCGTCATCTACGTGCGCAATTGTCATGGTCGCGCGATCCATCCGACCGAGAAGCCGTCAGCGCTGCTCGAAATTCTGATCCGCACGAGCTGCCCCGAAGGCGGCCTGGTCGGCGATTGGTTCGCCGGTTCCGGCGCGGCCGGTGAAGCCTGCCGGCTCAGCGGCCGTCGTTATCTCGGCTGCGAGATCGATGCCGTCATGGCTGAGCGCGCCCGCGCGCGCATCGCAGCCCTGCTGCCGTTCCATGGTGGAGGCGCGGCATGACGGAGCGCGCCGACAAACGCCGGTTTGTGTCCCGGCCGGGCAATCCCGAAAAATGGATCAGAGCGACTGAGCCGCAACCGCCCGGCATGGCTGCCGACAATGCGTTCACCGCCCGCTTGACCATCGACATCACGCCTGAACTGCGCGGTCGCATCAAGGTCGCGGCCTTTCGACGCGGGATCACCGTCGCCGAGGCGTTGCGCGAGCTGCTCGCGCGCGAATTTCCACCCATCGCGGGAGATCAGCCATGACGGGCAGAGCGGCCCATCGCGCGCGCAGCCGTCCGCGGCCGGACGGGCCTGCGCCGTTCACGACATTGGTCGAACTGACCTTCCAGAAACAGAAGGTCGAGCACTGGATCAGGTTCGGCCGCAAGAATTACGAACAGATCCTCGATCGCCGCCGCAGCATCGTCGGGTTCGCGCCGAACAGCATCTTCGCCTTCGTCCGCTGGGCGGCGGGCGAGTACGGCACGATCATCTCGCGCATCGACATCGTGCGCGCGGTGTGCCGCGGCGAGCCGTTCCAGACGCTGCCCTTCGTGCGTCCTGGCGGCGACATCCTGCTCAAGATCGAGAGCTGGCCGAAGGTCGAACGCGTGCTGCAGGCGATCGACGCGATCGAGCGTCTCGGCATCGATCCCGCAGCGGTCTCGCCCGACCACTGGCGGCATATTCACAACCGAATGACCGCCGGCCAGGAACCTCGCGCCTACACGTCAGACCAACATCACGTCTACCTGCTGCGCCGAAAGGTCGAGCCATGACGCGCTTTGGCTTGATATTCACGACGGCGCTCGCGGCCATGGGCGTCGGCTATCCCGGCCTCACGTCGATGCCGACCAAGCTGATCTGGAACGCCTCCGCCAGCGCGCCGATCGGCTTCTACTCGATCGACTTCGAGGGGCTGTTCGAAGTCACCGATCTGGTCGCCGTCGATGCACCGGAACCACTCGCTACCTTCCTCGCCGAGCGCGGCTACCTGCCGAAGGGCGTGCCGCTGCTGAAGCGTATCCTCGCCGTGTCCGGGCAGACGGTTTGCCGCTCGAACCTCGCCATCACCGTCGATGGCGTCAATGTCGGCGTGGCGCTCGATCGTGATCGCGCTGGCCGCGATCTTCCGGTCTGGCAGGGCTGCCGCCGCATCGCGACCGGCGAAGTCTTTCTCATGAACTGGCAGGTCAACGACAGTCTCGACGGCCGCTATTTCGGCCTGACCTCCACCGACCAGATCATCGGCCGCGCCATCCCGCTGTGGAGCGACGAGGGCGGCGACGGCCGTTTCGAATGGCGCGCACCGACGCGCTGACCGCCTTTCCTTCGGCGGGAGCGGTGCCCGTCGACGGATTTCCAACCTCACCGCCAAGGAGACCATCATGCCGCAAATCGGACAGTTCACGCGCGAGGAATCCCGTATCGTCGGGCGCATCGAAACAT
The DNA here is from genome assembly GCF_049446035.1 of Hansschlegelia sp. KR7-227. NCBI lineage: Bacteria > Pseudomonadati > Pseudomonadota > Alphaproteobacteria > Hyphomicrobiales > Methylopilaceae > Hansschlegelia > Hansschlegelia sp. KR7-227. Next base: position 1,051,550 of record NZ_JBMSEA010000001.1, on the reverse strand, counting down.
TCACGCTTTTCCACGACATCGTCATCGTTCCGGCCGATCCGTCGGATGCGGAGAATGCGCCGGACTACCGCGTCCATGACCACGATCCGGGCGTCCGAGACATCGGCCCGGAGATCGGCGCGGGCTGGAAACGCACCGGCGAGAAGGCCGGCGAATACATCGCGCTGGTGATCGACGATCCGGGTTTGGCGCAGCCGATCCGCGCCAACCTATTCCGTGACGACGATGCCGGCAGCACCTGGTCGCTGCACTGGTCGCGTCAACGCGATCGCGGCGAGAAGGAGTGAGTGATGCTTGGCTCTCGTTCGCCGACGAGCCATCTAAATGTGTCCGGGTTGCATCGCGCGGCCCGGCGCATGGCTCTTCTTCTCCTTTCCGGCCTTGCCGTCGTGTACGTCATGCCGGCGGTCACGATGGCGCAGAGCTTAGCCGTCGCATCGGCCTCGGCCGGCGATCCTTATGCCGCCCATATCACTGAGGCCGCGACGCGCTTCCGCTTGCCGGCCACTTGGATTCGCGCCGTCATGCGCACGGAAAGCGCTGGCGATCCGCGCGCCATTTCGCCGAAGGGCGCGATGGGTCTGATGCAGATCATGCCGGCGACATGGGCGGAGCTGCGCGCTCGCCATCGTCTCGGCGGCGATCCCTACAACGTGCGTGACAACATCATCGCGGGTAGCGGCTATATCCGCGAGCTGCTCGATCGCTATGGATCGCCGGGCTGGATCGCGGCCTATAACGCCGGTCCCGGCCGCTACGACGAAGCGTTGAACGGCCGCCCGCTACCGGCGGAAACCCGCGCCTATGTCGCCACTGTCGCGTCGGCCATCGGCTCCGGCGGGACAATGATGGCGGCTGCCGATCCGCTCGCCTGGATCCGCGCACCGCTGTTCATCGCGCAGCCGGATCGTAGATCAGCCGCCGATCCTGTGCCGCCCGGCCGTTCATCCGTCACCGCTCCGAATGCAGCCCCGGCGCGCGATCTCTCCGCCATCGTTCCACGATTGGGCGGCCTGTTCGTCGCGCGTTCGGGCGACAGGACCACGCCATGAGCCTGCTCGGCATCTGTCGCACGGTCTCGGGCTCCCGCGTGTCATGGCGTGCGAAGAGGGGGGAGACAGGGAACGACCGACTGAGAGGGCAAGGTAAAAGCCCATGCCCGGATCAACGCAAGCCATTGGCATGGCTTGTGTTTTCACGGGCATGGCGGTCGGTCGCGGGCATGCTGCCCGGATTTTACAAGCGTTTTCAACGCTTCCGTATGCACGGCGCGATTTGCGCGCCGATCGGAGCGCCGGCATGAGCGAGCGCGACAGCGACTTCCGCATCAAGCCGGGCCGCGTCCGTTCGACGCGCGCGCCGAGGACAAAGAGCTTCGTCAATCAGGTGCTCGCCGCTGCGCAGCGTGCCGGCCATACGTCTGGCGGAGCGCCGGCAGGCAAGGCTGGCCGGCGCCTTGGCCACTCAACCTTCGGGCGTGGCCGCAACGTCTTCGGCCGCTCGCGGATCTTCTCCCCGCAGCGTCGCGTCGTCATCAAGGCGCGCATCGCCCGCCATCAGGGCAAGGCGTATCGCTCGGCGCCCCTGACCAGCCATGTCAACTACCTCAAGCGCGAGGGTGTGAGCCGCGACGGAGAGAAAGGCGTCATGTTCGACGCCGGAACTGATCGCGCCGATGATCTCGCCTTCGCCGAGAGGTGCAAGGACGACCGGCATCATTTCCGGTTCATCGTCTCGCCCGAGGACGCGACCGAGATGACCGACCTCAAGGCGTTCACCCGCGACCTTGCTCGGCAGATGGAAGTCGATCTCGGCACGCGCCTCGACTGGATCGCCGTCGATCACTGGAACACCGACAATCCCCATGTCCATCTCCTGGTGCGTGGCGTCGACGAGACCGGCGCCGATCTCGTCATCTCGCGCGACTATATCAGCCGGGGCCTGCGCTCCCGCGCCATGGACCTGGTCGACATCGAACTCGGCCCGAAGCCCGAACACGAAATCCGCAACGCGCTGGAAAAGGAAATCACCACTGAACGCTGGACCCGCATCGATGGCGAGATTCAACGCGCCGCCAATGAGACCGGCTTCATCGATCTGCGCCCCGATCAGCGCGGTCCCTCCGATCCCGAACTGCGCCGCCTCATGGTCGGCCGCCTCCAGCATCTTAAGAAGATGGACCTTGCGTTCGAGGGTGAGCCCGGCCAGTGGACGGTCGGACTCGGAGCCGAACGCACGTTACGCGAGCTCGGCATCCGCGGCGACATCATCAAGACCATGCACCGCGCCTTCGCCGGGCGCGATCAGGATCGCGGCTTTTCCGATTTCGTGATCGACGGCGGCGCAGCCGAAGCTCCGATCATTGGCCGTCTCGTCGATCGCGGCCTGCACGACGAGCTGAGCGGTGAGGCCTATGCCGTCATCGATGGCGTCGATGGGCGTGCGCATCATGTCCGCTTTCGCGACATCGACGCCCTTGAACGCGCTCCAGCCAATGGCGGCATCGTCGAGGTTCGCCGCTTCGGTGGCCCCGCGGACGAACGTCCGACCCTCGTGCTCGCGATGCGCTCCGATCTCGATCTTCAGGCGCAGGTCACGGCGCCCGGCGCGACATGGCTCGACCATCGCCTTGTCGAGCGCGAGGCGATGCCGCTCGCACAATCAGGCTTCGGGCAGGAGGTGCGCGACGCCATCCATGCACGAGCCGATCATCTCGCCGATCAGGGACTGGCGCGCCGGGACGGCCAGCGCATCGTCATGCAGCGCGATCTTCTTAACACCCTGCGTCGGCGCGAACTCGATGCCGTCGGCGACAAACTCGCGGCCGAAACCGGCCTGTCGCATGTGAAGGCGCAGACCGGCGAGTACGTCGCCGGCACCGTGCGCCAACGCCTCATGCTCTCCTCTGGTCGATTCGCGATGATCGATGACGGGCTCGGCTTCCAGCTCGTCCCCTGGTCCCGCGACCTTGAACGCAAGCTCGGTCAGCACGTCGCCGGCGTCGCCAAGGAGGGCGGCGGCATCGAATGGGGGATCGGCCGCAAGCGCGATCTCGGCATCTGACATCAGCAGAAAGGATCTCGCCATGTCCGCGACCAAAATCCTCTGGGGGCAGATTCTCGTCGTCACCCTCATCGTGCTCGCCACCACCTGGGGCGCCACGCAATATGTCGCCTGGCAGCTTGGGTTTCAGGCGCAGCTCGGAACACCCTGGTTCAAGCTCGGCGGCATATCCGTCTACTATCCGCCAGCCTTTTTCTGGTGGTGGTATTTCTACGACGCTTATGCGCCGGGCATCTTCACGGAAGGCGCCTTCATCGCCGCGTCCGGCGGTTTCATCGCGATCGCCGTCGCCATCGGCATGTCGGTCTGGCGCGCCCGCGAGGCCAAGAATATCCAGACCTACGGTTCGGCGCGATGGGCCGAGAAGAAGGAGGTGGTCGCGGCGGGGCTGCTCGGCGCCGACGGCGTGGTGCTGGGGCGGCTGGAGCAGGATTATCTGCGCCATGACGGACCGGAGCATGTCCTGTGTTTCGCGCCAACGCGCTCCGGCAAAGGCGTCGGCCTGGTCGTGCCCTCGCTTCTGACCTGGCCGGGCTCGGCCATCGTCCATGACATCAAGGGCGAGAACTGGCAGCTCACCGCCGGCTTTCGCGCCCGGCATGGCCGCGTGCTGCTGTTCGATCCGACCAATCCGAAATCGTCTGCCTATAATCCTTTGCTCGAGGTCCGGCGCGGCGAGTGGGAAGTCCGCGACGTGCAGAACGTCGCCGATGTCCTGGTCGATCCCGAGGGCTCGCTCGACAAGCGCAATCATTGGGAAAAGACCAGCCACTCCCTTCTCGTCGGCGCGATCCTGCACGTCCTCTATGCCGAGGAGAACAAGACGCTCGCGGGCGTCGCAGCTTTTCTCTCCGATCCGAAACGGTCGATCGAGGCGACGCTCTCCGCGATGATGGCGACGAAGCATCTCGGTGAAGCCGGTCCGCATCCGGTCGTCGCCTCGACGGCGCGCGAACTCTTCAACAAATCCGACAACGAGCGCTCCGGCGTGCTCTCGACCGCCATGTCGTTCCTCGGCCTCTATCGCGATCCGGTCGTGGCGGAAGTCACCAGCCGGTGCGACTGGCGCATCGCCGATCTCACGACCGAGGAAAAGCCCGCCACGCTTTATATGGTCGTGCCGCCGTCCGACATCTCGCGCACCAAGCCGCTGATCCGCCTGGTCCTCAACCAGATCGGCCGCCGTCTCACCGAGGATCTGCACGCCAAGGAGCGCAAGCACCGCATCCTGATGATGCTCGACGAATTCCCGGCGCTCGGCCGCCTCGACTTCTTCGAGTCGGCACTCGCCTTCATGGCCGGCTACGGCATCAAGAGCTTCCTCATCGCCCAGTCGCTCAACCAGATCGAGAAAGCTTACGGGGCCAACAATTCGATCCTCGACAATTGCCATGTCCGCGTCAGCTTCGCGACCAATGACGAGCGGACCGCCAAGCGCGTCTCGGATGCGCTGGGGACCGCGACCGAGATGAAGGCGATGAAGAACTATGCCGGGCACAGGCTCTCGCCCTGGCTCGGCCATTTGATGGTGTCGCGTTCGGAAACCGCCCGGCCGCTGCTCACCCTAGGCGAGATCATGCAGCTCCCGCCGACCGACGAAATCGTCATGGTCGCCGGCACGCCGCCGGTGCGGGCGAAGAAGGCGCGCTATTACGAAGATGCACGGTTCCGCGAGCGCGTGCTGCCGCCGCCAGATTCGCAAAAATCGGGGCGCACCCGTCATAAGGATGGCTGGTCGACTCTCCAGCCGCAAAAGCCCGATCCCGCGCTGGTAGCCGCCCACAAGCCCGACAAGGCCAATGCGGGCCTGCGCCGCGAACCCGAGCTTCCCGACCATGTTGCGATCGTCAAGGAGACGACCGAGATGCGTCCCGCCGAGGAGTTCACGCGCATCCTCGACGACGAGCCGGAAGACGTCGCGCGCCAGCGCCAGGCGCTGCGTCGCCAAATGACCGGCATCGCCCGCCAGGTCGCACTCGATCCCGGCGACAACATGGAGCTGTGACACCATGCGCGACCGTCTCAATCTCACTTTGCCCGCCGAACTCATCGGTCGCATCAATGAGCTTGCCGATCGCAAGAAATTGCCTCGGTCCGCGATCGTCGAGGCGGCCGTCAGTTCGTTCCTGTCGCCCGACCACGCGGACGCGCGCGAAGCAGCCTTCGCCCGCAGGCTCGACCGGCTGTCCAGACAGGTCCAGCGGATGGAGCGCGATCTCGGCGTCACCGCCGAAACACTGGCGCTCTATGTGCGCTTCTGGCTGTCGATCACCCCGCCCGTGCCGCCGGACGCCCACGCTGCCGCGCAGGCCAAAGGCCGCGAGCGGTTTGACGGCTTCGTGGAGACGCTCGGCAAGCGATTGCAGAAGGGCCAGAGCTTCCTGCGCGAAATCCCGGACGATGTGCCGGGCGCCGCGCCGAGCGAAGTGTCGGAATAGCCTGCTGCCCTTGCGCCCGTCGACCATAGTGCCGCGTTGAAAATCTCGATCATTGCCCGACGAACGGACGCAGTCGGCAAAAACAAATGGCGCAGCACCAATGCCGAATCTGTCTATCGATCATCGAACCTTCCTTCCGACGACCTTCTTGTCGCTCACCTCGGATCTGTGATTCCGCCGATCTCCTGTATTTGCGCGCTACACTACTACGCCTCTGTTTTCTTGTTGAAGTGGCCTCAGATCTGGCTCTTTTAATCAGCCCCGCATGGGGGTGCGTCTGTCAGTCCCGGCTGGAAATCGGGGCGATATGGCGGCTATGCATCAATATTCGGAACGTCACGCGCGCGGCGCGCGCATGCTGCGCACGGCGCTCGGTCCAGCCATCGCGCGGTTTCTGGAAGATGCTGCCGTCGTCGAGGTAATGCTGAACCCGGACGGGCGCATCTGGATTGATCGTCTCTCGGAAGGGCTGGCTGATACGGGCGAGCGACTGTCGGCGACCGATGGCGAACGCATCGTGCGTCTGGTCGCGCATCACGTTGGCGCGGAGGTTCACGCGCGGAGCCCGCGTGTCTCCGCCGAGCTTCCCGAAACTGGTGAACGCTTCGAAGGGTTATTGCCTCCCGTTGTCGCGGCGCCTGCCTTCGCCATCCGCAAGCCCGCCGTCGCGGTGTTCACGCTCGACGACTATGTCGCCGCCGGCATCATGTCCGCCGATCAGGCCGCGTCGCTACGTATCGCAGTCGTCTCCCGCGCCAACATTCTTGTCGCAGGCGGCACCTCGACCGGCAAGACCACGCTGACCAACGCGCTGCTGGCCGAAGTCGCCAAGAGCGCCGATCGTGTCGTCATCATCGAGGACACGCGCGAGCTGCAATGCGCCGCGCCGAACCTCGTCGCCATGCGCACGAAAGACGGCGTGGCGACGCTCTCCGATCTCGTGCGGTCCAGCTTACGCCTGCGGCCCGATCGCATTCCCATCGGCGAGGTGCGCGGCGCCGAAGCGCTCGATCTCCTCAAAGCCTGGGGCACCGGCCATCCCGGCGGCATCGGCACGATCCATGCCGGAACCGGCATCGGTGCGCTGCGCCGGCTCGAACAGCTCATCCAGGAAGCCGTCGTCACGGTCCCCCGCGCGCTGATTGCCGAGACCATCGACCTCGTTGCCGTCCTCTCCGGCCGCGGGTCCGCGCGCCGGCTGGCCGAACTCGCCCGCGTCGAAGGGCTCGGTCCTGACGGCGACTACCACATCACCCCTGCCACTTCGAACTCCATGGAGCCCGCATGATCCGTACAGCAATCCGTATCCGCCGCACCTTCGCGACGGCGGTCGCCGTCGCCACCATCAATCTCATTCTGCTCCCGGCCGCCCATGCCTCCGGCTCTTCCATGCCGTGGGAGCAACCGCTTCAGAAAATCCTTCAGTCGATCGAAGGGCCGGTCGCCAAAATCGTCGCGGTGATCATCATCATCGCGACCGGCCTGGCGCTCGCTTTCGGCGACACCTCCGGCGGCTTTCGCCGTCTGATCCAGATCGTCTTCGGGCTTTCGATCGCCTTCGCCGCGTCGAGCTTTTTCCTGTCCTTCTTCTCCTTCGGCGGCGGGGCGCTGATCTGATGGCTGCCGCCTTCGAACAACTCGACGCCGTGCCGGGATATTCGGTCCCGGTCCACCGCGCACTGACCGAGCACATCCTGCTCGGCGGCGCGCCGCGGTCCATCGCAATTCTGAACGGGACGCTGGCCGGAGCCGTGGGCCTCGGCCTGCGCCTCTGGCTGGTCGGCTTGGCTATCTGGGCCGTCGGCCATTTCGCGGCGGTGTGGGCGGCGAAACGCGATCCGCTCTTCGTGGAAGTCGGCCGCCGCCATCTGCGTATCCCCGGTCATCTGTCGGTCTGAGGAGCGCGATCCATGATGAATCTCGCCGAATATCGCCGCTCGGCTTCGCGCCTTGCCGACTATCTGCCCTGGGTCGCGCTCGTCGGCCCCGGCGTCGTGCTCAATAAGGACGGCAGCTTTCAGCGCACGGCGAAGTTTCGTGGCCCCGATCTCGATAGTGCTGTTGCCGCCGAGCTGGTCGCCGTCGCCGGCCGCATCAACAACGCCTTCCGCCGTCTCGGATCGGGCTGGAGCATTTTTGTCGAAGCGCAGCGCCATGAGGCCGCAACCTATCCCAATAGCGTCTTTCCTGATCCGGCCTCTGGCCTCGTTGATGCCGAGCGCAAGGCCGACTTCGAGGAAGAAGGGATCCATTTCGTATCGGGCTATTTCCTGACCTTCCTCTATCTGCCGCCGGCCGAGGAAGCAGCACGCACCGAAGCCTGGCTCTATGAGGGCCGGGAAAAGTCAGGCGTCGATCCGCATGAGATTCTGCGCGCTTTCACCGATCGCACCGATCGCGTTATCGCGTTGCTCGATGGCTTCATGCCGGAATGCGCCTGGCTCGATGACAGCGAGACGCTGACTTACCTCCATTCCTGCGTTTCGACGAAACGTCATCGCGTCCGTGTTCCCGAGACCCCGATCTATCTCGATGCGCTGCTCGCCGATCAGCCGCTGACCGGCGGGCTGGAGCCACGCCTTGGCGATCAGCACGTTCGCATCCTCACCATCACTGGCTTTCCGACCGCGACCACGCCCGGCCTGCTCGACGATCTGAATCGGCTGGCGTTCCCGTATCGCTGGTCCACGCGGGCGATCCTGATCGACAAGACCGACGCCACGAAGTTGCTGACGAAGATCAGACGGCAGTGGTTCGCCAAGCGCAAGTCCATCGCCGCGATCCTCAAGGAGGTGATGACCAACGAGCAATCCGTGCTGGTCGATACCGATGCGTCGAACAAGGCGGCTGACGCCGATATGGCCTTGCAGGAACTCGGCGCGGACGTGGCGGGCATGGCTTATGTCACCGCGACCATCGCCGTCTGGGATGCCGATCCGCGTCTCGCCGATGAGAAACTGCGCCTCGTCGAGAAGGTCATTCAGAGCCGCGACTTCACGGCCATGATCGAAGGTGTGAACGCCGTCGATGCCTGGCTCGGCTCGCTCCCCGGACATGCCTACGCCAATGTCCGCCAGCCGCCGGTCTCGACGCTCAATCTCGCCCACATGATCCCCCTCTCTGCTGTGTGGGCGGGGCCGGAACGGGACGAGCATTTCGGTGCGCCCCCGCTGCTCTACGGCAGAACGGAAGGCTCGACCCCGTTCCGGTTATCGTTGCACGTCGGCGATGTCGGCCACACGCTGGTCGTCGGCCCGACCGGCGCGGGCAAATCGGTCCTGCTTGCCCTCATGGCTTTGCAGTTCCGCCGCTACGACAATTCGCAGGTCTTCGCCTTCGACTTCGGCGGCTCGATCCGCGCCGCCGCGCTCGCCATGGGCGGCGACTGGCACGATCTCGGCGGCGGGCTGACCGAAGGCTCCGACGCTTCCGTGTCGCTCCAGCCGCTCGCACGCATTCACGACACCTATGAGCGTGCCTGGGCCGCCGACTGGATCGTGGCGATCCTGATGCGCGAAGGCATCACCATCACGCCCGAAGCCAAGGAACATATCTGGACGGCGCTGACCTCGCTCGCCTCCGCGCCGGTCGAGGAGCGCACCATCACCGGCCTCTGCGTCCTGCTTCAGTCCAACGATCTGAAACAGGCGCTGCGTCCGTACTGCGTTGGCGGTCCCTATGGCCGACTGCTCGATGCCGAGGCCGAACAGCTCGGCCGCGCCGCCGTGCAAGCCTTCGAGATCGAGGGGCTTGTCGGAACCGGCTCGGCCCCGGCTGTGCTCGCGTATCTGTTTCACCGCATCGGCGACCGGCTCGACGGCCGCCCGACGCTGCTCATCATCGATGAAGGCTGGCTCGCGCTGGACGATGAAGGCTTCGCCGGCCAGTTGAGGGAGTGGTTGAAGACGCTGCGCAAGAAGAACGCCAGCGTCATCTTCGCCACGCAGTCGCTCAGCGACATTGACGGCAGCAATATCGCGCCCGCAATTATCGAGAGCTGCCCGACGCGGCTCCTGCTGCCGAACGAGCGCGCGATCGAGCCGCAGATCACGGCCATCTATCGCCGCTTCGGCTTGAATGACCGACAGATCGAAATTCTGGCGCGGGCGACACCCAAGCGCGACTATTACTGCCAGTCGCGGCGCGGCAATCGGCTGTTCGAACTGGGACTCAGCGAAGTAGCCCTCGCGCTTTGCGCCGCGTCCTCCAAATCCGCCCAGACCCTGATCGCCAATCTCGTCGCCGAGCATGGTCGCGAAGGATTCCTCGCGGCCTGGCTCCAGTCCCGCGACGTCGGTTGGGCCGCCGATCTCATCCCGACTTTCCCGGCGCTCATCCCCCAGGCCGAAAAGGAGTCTTGACCATGAATATCCGTCTTTTCCGTTCGCGCGCCATGATCCTGGCCGCGACCATGCTCGCGGCGCCCATCGCGCTCACGCCGATTCTCGCAACTCCTGCGCACGCGCTGATCGTGTTCGATCCGTCGAACTATGCGCAGAACGTGCTGACCGCCGCGCGCTCGCTGGAGCAGATCACCAATCAGATCACGTCGCTCCAGAACCAGGCGCAGATGCTCATCAACCAGGCGCGCAATCTGGCGAGCCTGCCGTATTCCGCGCTCCAGCAGCTTCAGCAGAACGTCCAGCGCACCCAGCAGCTTCTCAGCCAGGCGCAGAACATCGCCTTCAACGTCCAGCAGATCGACCAGATGTTCAGCCAAAAATACGGGAGCGTCTCGATATCGGCGACCGATCAGCAGCTCATCACCGACGCGCGCTCGCGCTGGCAGAACACGGTCGGCGGGTTGCAGGACGCGATGCGCGTGCAGGCCGGCGTCGTCAGCAATATCGACAGCAACCGCACGCAGATGTCGGCGCTGGTCAGCCAGAGCCAGTCGGCGACCGGCGCGTTGCAGGCGACGCAGGCCGGCAACCAGCTCCTCGCGCTTCTCGCCCAGCAGCTTGCCGATCTCACCGCCGTTGGCGCCGCCAATGGCCGCGCGCAGATGCTGACCGAAGCCGAGCGCACGGCAGCCGCCGAACAGGGCCGCGAGCAGCGTCGCCGCTTTCTAGCGCCGGGCAGCGGCTACCAGCCCGGCAACGCCCAGATGTTCAACAGCGGTAACTGAGGGCGAGAGCATGGACGGCAAGATGCTGGCGCGCATCGGCGCAATCATGTTCGTCGCGGTCGCTATCACGGCGACCGCGATCGAACTGACCCGCAAGGACGACGCGCCGGCATCTTCGCCGATGCCGCAGCTCCACCCCGCAACCGATCCGTTGCGCGCGAGCCAGCGCCGGTGTCAGCAGCTTGGGCAGGCGGCGGCGAACGACGCCGACTGCCTGCGCGTCTGGGCCGAGACCCGCGATCGTTTTCTCGGCAAGACGGCCGCGCCCGTTGCGCCGCTGCCCCCGGAAGGGCGGTGACGCATGGGTAGTGGCGTCATCGACAATTTCCTCGGGGTTTTTACCCGCTATATCGACTCCGGCTTCGGGCTGCTGTCCGGCGAGGTCGCATTCGTGGCGAGCACGCTGATCGTCATTGACGTGACGCTGGCGGCCCTGTTCTGGAGCTGGGGCGCCGATGACGACATCATCGCGCGCCTCGTCAAGAAGACGCTGTTCGTCGGTGTCTTCGCCTATCTGATTTCTAACTGGAACAATCTCGCCAAGATTGTCTTCGATAGCTTCGCCGGTCTCGGCCTGAAGGCGAGCGGGACGGGGTTTTCCGCGGCGGACCTGATGCGTCCCGGCAAGGTCGCGCAGACCGGCCTCGACGCCGCCCGGCCGTTGCTCGAAGCAATCTCGCCCCTGATGGGCTGGATCTCGGTATTCGAGAACCTGATTCAGATCGTCTGCCTGCTCTTCGCCTGGGCGCTGGTGATCCTCGCCTTCTTCATTCTGGCGATCCAGCTCTTTATCACCCTCATCGAGTTCAAGCTCTCGACGCTCGCCGGCTTCGTGCTGATCCCCTTCGGCCTGTTCGGCAAGACCGCCTTCATGGCCGAGCGCGTCCTCGGCAATGTCATCTCCTCCGGCATCAAGGTTCTCGTCCTTGCGGTCATCATCGGCATCGGTTCGACGCTGTTTTCGCAGTTCACGCAGAGCGCCAGCGCGCAGACGATGACTGTCGATCAGGCCATGGCCATCGTGCTGGCCGCGCTGTCGTTGCTCGGTCTCGGCATCTTCGGTCCCGGCATCGCCAATGGTCTCGTCTCCGGCGGTCCGCAGCTTGGCGCGGGCGCCGCCGTAGGAACCGGCCTTGCTGTCGGGGGCGCGGCAGTGGCTGCCGCCGGAGCGGCGGGCCTGGCCGCGAAGGGAGGAGCAGCCGCCATCTCGGGCGGGACGGCTGCCGTTCGTGGTGGCGCCACGGCTGCCGGCGCTGCTTCGTCAGCCTACACCCTTGGTTCTCTCGGGCAGTCTGGCGCATCCGGCGTGGCTTCCGGTCTGGGTGGCGTCGCGCGCGCCGCCGGCTCTGCCGTCGCATCACCGCTACGCCGCGCCGCCGCCCGTGCCGGCGAGAGCGTCAAATCAAGCAACGCTGATGGCGCGAAAGCCGGTTTCGCCATGACAGGCGGCGCCTCGACCATGGGAACGGTCGAGGGCGCCCCTGCAGCCGATGCCTCATCCGCCGAAAGCCAGGCAACGGTACGCGGCGGCGCGCCCGACTGGGCCAGGCGCATGAAGCGCCATCAGGCCGTGAGTCACGGCGTCAGCGCCGTCGCACATGCCGTCCGCTCCGGCGACAGTCACGGCTCCGGCTCCTCCGTCAACCTCTCCGAAAGCGATCGCTCATGAACCCCTTCAGACGCCCCGCCACGCATTACGGCAAAACACCGCAACCTGAGACGCCGTACCAGCGCGCTGCCCAAGTATGGGACGAACGCATCGGCTCGGCCCGCGTACAGGCGAAGAACTGGCGATACATGGCCTTTGGATCGCTGATCCTGTCGGCCGGCTTCGCCGCCGCGCTTGTCTGGCAATCCGCGCGGGGGACCGTCGTGCCGTGGGTGGTGCAGGTTGACAATCTCGGCCAAGCGCAAACCGTCGCCGCCGCTACGGCCGACTATCGCCCGACCGATCCGCAAGTGGCCTGGCATCTCGCCCGCTTCGTCGAACAGGTCAGGAGTATTCCAGCCGATCCGATCATCGTCCGGCAGAACTGGCTGCGCGCCTATGAATGGACAACCGATCGCGGCGCGGCCGCGCTCAACGATTATGCCCGCGCCAACGACCCGTTCGCCAAGGTCGGCAAGCAGCAGGTCGCGGTGGAAGTCTCCAGTGTCATCCGCGCTTCGGCGGATAGCTTCCGCGTCGCCTGGATTGAGCGTCGCTACGAGGACGGAAAACTCTCCGCGACCGAGCGCTGGACCGCGATCCTAACCATCGTGGTTCAACCGCCGCGCGACGCCGAACGGCTCAAGGCCAATCCGCTCGGCATCTACATCAACGCAATCTCATGGTCGCGGGAGATGAGCCAATGACCGGGCCGACGATCCGCAAAGGCGGGATGCCGTCTTTCCGTAAATCCACAATCGCGGCTTTGCTGCTTTCCGCAAGCGTGCTTGCGGGCTGCGCGAGCAAGCCGCCGGAGATTACTTACGATTCAAGCGTGCCGCCTTTGCCCTCTGTTCCGGCCGCCGTCACCAATGATCGGCCGAGGCCGCTGCATGTCCCACCGGCGTGGACGCCTGCACGCGGAGGGGTCGCCGCAGGCACGCCGACAGCCCGCGTCGAGAACGCCAACGCCGCCGCCCGCGTTCAGCCGCGCCGCGAAGGCTATTACAACGCCATCCAGATTTATCCGTGGTCGGATGGCGCGCTCTACCAGGTCTATGCGGCGCCGGGGCAGATCACCGACATCGCGCTCGAACCCGGCGAAAGCCTGACCGGCGCAGGCCCGATCGCAGCGGGCGACACCGCGCGCTGGATCATCGGCGACACCGAGAGCGGCAGCGGCGCCACGCGGCGCGTCCATGTGCTGGTGAAACCCTCGCGCGCCGACATCACCACCAATCTCGTCGTCACCACCGACCGGCGCACCTACATGCTCGAACTGCGCTCCGGCCAGAAGCCCTATATGCCCGCCGTCGCCTGGGCTTATCCGCAAGCTCCCGGCCAGCGGCAGGCCATGCCGGCGACGCCGGTCATCCCGGCCGCCGCTGCGCGCAACTATCGCTATGGCCTCACCGGCGACAATCCGCCGTGGCAGCCGGTCGCGGTCTATGACGACGGCCGCCGCGTCTATGTCGAGTTTCCGCGAGGGATCGTCCAGGGCGAGATGCCGCCGATCTTCGTGATCGGCTCGGAGGGCGAGGCGCAGATCGCCAATACGCGCATCTATCAACACATCCTGATCGTCGACCGCCTGTTCGGCGCGGCTGAGCTACGCCTCGGCAGCGGCGACCGCCAGCAGACCGTCCGCATCGTCCGGACCGACGGGAGGCCGTCATAATGAGCGACAACTCAACCAATACCGCTGCCCCGATGCGTCTTCGTGCCGAGCCGCCGCGCGTCACCCGCCTGTCGCGCAAAGTGCTCGCCAGCGTCGCAGCGGTCGCGCTGGTCGGCATCGGTGGATCGCTGATCTACGCCCTCCAGACCCGCAATGCCGGCAAGGAGGGCGAGGAGCTGTATTCGACCGGCAACCGGCAGCCCGCCGACGGTCTCGCTGGCCTGCCGCGCGACTATACCGGCCCCGTTCTCGGGCCGCCGCTGCCGGGCGATCTCGGACGGCCGATCCTCTCCGCACAGAATGCAGGCCAACCCGTCGTGCCGCCTGTCGTTCCGGCGCCCGGCGTCGACGAGGCCGAGCAACGCCGCCGCGCCGAGGAGGAAGCCGCCCGCACCAGCACCGTGTTTTTCCAGTCGCGGGCAGGTTCGCCGGCCGCAGCCGGAACACCGACGCCGGGCCTTGCCGGCTTCGACATGGCGAGCCTGTCAGGGCTGCCCGGTCAGCAGACGGCGCAGGACAAACAGCTCGCATTCCTGAACGCGCCCGTCGATCGCCGCACGACTTCGTCGGATCGCGTCATGGCGCCAGCCTCGCCCTTCGTACTCCAGGCCGGCGCCGTCATTCCGGCCGCGCTCATCACCGGCATCCGTTCCGATCTTCCCGGCCAGATCACCGCGCAGGTCACGGAGAACATCTACGACAGCCCCACGGGACGCATTCTGCTCGTGCCGCAGGGGACACGGATCATCGGCCAGTATGACAACAATGTGCAGTTCGGCCAGCGCCGGGTGTTGCTCGTCTGGAATCGCCTCATCATGCCGAACGGTCGCTCCATCGTGCTGGAACGCCAGCCCGGCGCCGACACGCAAGGCTATGCCGGGCTTGAAGACGGCGTCGATTACCACTGGTGGGACCTCGCCAAGGCCGCCGGCCTTTCCACCTTGCTCGCGGTCGGCTCCGAACTCGCCATCAGCGACGAGAACCGATTGCTGCGCGCCATTCGTAGCGGCGGGCAGGACACCATCAATGATGCTGGCCAGCAGATCGTCCGCCGTCAGCTCAATGTCGCGCCGACGCTGACCATCCGGCCGGGATTCCCGGTCAGGATTGTCGTCACGCGAGATCTGGTACTCGAAGCATACAGGGGGTAGTCATGACCAAGCTCAAACTCGGCCCCATCGCTGACGACAGGCCGGTGAAGATCGCGCTGGAGCTGCCGGCGACCTTGCATCGCGATCTCTTGGAATACGGCCGCCTCCTCGCCGATGGCGGCGCGCCAGTCGAGCCGGCCAAGCTCATCGTGCCGATGCTGGAGCGCTTCATCGCCACAGATCGCGGGTTCGCCAAGGGGAGGCGCGTCTCTCGTTCCGAAAAGGTTTGATCTGTATCGGGGGACGGAATTCTCGCCCTTGATCGTTCACGCGTATCGCCATTGGAACGGGCTTATGTCCGCATCTTTGAGGCCATCGAACGCGCGAGGTTCAAAAGTTTGTCGGCGGCGGGGTTGTTGTTCCTCGCCGACCACACAGCACTGAAGGGCAGGACTTCATTGCGGATCGGCCGATACCTGATCCCCGGCATCTGCATCGCGATCGTCGCCTCGCTGGTCAGCGTCAAGCCGCGCTCGAGCGAAACAAAAGCCAGTAGGCTGTCCCGACCGACGAATTGCGGATTGATCTCCGGATGCCGGCCGAGGTCCGCTAGATGCTGGACCAGATAGTCGCGGATCTCCTCGCCGGGCGCGGTGTCACTGACGATGAACTTTTCGCTAGTCAAGTTCTCCCATTCCAGCTCCTCGTGCCGACAGAGATGATGTCCATCAGGCAGCACGACAAACACGCGCTCGGTCCAGAGCTGTTCGGTCTCGCATTCCGGCCAATCGACGGTTCCGGTGATGAACGCCAAGTCGAGCCGAAGCTGTCGAATGGCCGCGATATGTTCGGAAGGATTGCCGTCGATCAGTTCGACATGGACCCCGGGATGTTCTTTCGCGAAAGCATCCAGAAGTTCACGCAGAAAGCCGGAGGCGATCGAGGAGAAAATGCCGGTCCTGATCCGTCCTTCTCGCCCGTACGCGACGACGGCGGCATCTCCAGCGCCCTCCTGAACGTGACGAAGCGCGCGTTTCGCCCGCGGCAAAAAACGCTCGCCGGCGTCGGTGAGCTGAACGCCCCAACTGCATCGCTTGAAAACGGCGACGCCGAGATGGCCCTCGAGATCGCGAATGCGGCGGCTGATCGCCGATTCCTGAATGCGAAGTGCAACGCTGGCCTTGCGGAAGCTGCCATGCTCGACCGCCGCCACGAAATAGCGCAGATGCCGTAGCTCGATCGCGGCGATCTGTTTGCAGTTAGCGCAGAACGGCTTGTTGGGTTTGTGCGTCAGCATGGGGCAGCCCCCCACGCTGTTTCGAGCGGGGTTTCCGGCCGGTGCCTTGCGGTCGCTCGCCGATACCGGGGCGAGACGTAACGTAACCGCGTTGAATGGTCCGCTCGGCTGGCCAACCTCAACACGACAGCCCCCCCGCGCCGTCAAGCGCAGTGGCGAAACCTTGCGGCGAGCTCGAGAACGGCGCAGCGGCCCTACCATCGGCGACAGCCTTTACCTTCAACGCTGTGCCGGAGCGGAGCACAACTGTCGTGGGCGCGTCGAAGGCGACGATGATGAGGCATCTATCCGGCACGCAGGTCCTGAAGCGCGGGGCCTGCATCGCGGGCTTGTCGTCAATCTGAAGGGACACGCCTGAATCAAGCGCGAGCCCGAATGGCATGATCAGCGTGCCTGAAACCGTATTGCCGTTCGGCGCGTTCAATTCGATCGCCAGCACACGCTGGCCTCCTGACGTGCCTGAACTTGCGATAGCGAGCAGCGCTTGGCCGTCCCATCCTGAACGCAGGCGACGCGCCAATCCCGGTAGGTCTCGCTGAGTGAGGATGCACCGCCGGGAAGGCCGGAGGCGGTCCTGCCAGCGTTTGCGCCGGCCGGTTGTGCCGACTGTGCGAGCTCGAAGCGCTGCGGCGCGGGACCGTCATAGCGCTCGATGATCGAAGCTGCCTGGCTCGGCGCAGAGATCGTAACGCCGGGCGTAATACAGATCGTTATGCCGGCTGCTATTGCGAGCATTGCGAATGAGACGCCTCCAAAGAACCGAAATTGCCCGCTCATCGTCCGAGTGTCTTTCGTTCATCGGTTGAAACAGTGGTGCCAATTGCCGGCCTAATTTGCGGCCCTCGGCCAGCGCGTTGCCATCTGTGGCGTGTCGCCGCGACGACAGGAACGCCCGAAGCCGGTCCCGGCAGCAGTCTCCAGGCCATGCATCGGTGTGGAACGCTCCTAGACAGAAAGCCGGTAACCATGCTCTCCGAAGTGTCTGATGCGGTCAGTCATGTAGAGCCAAACGTCGTAGCCGCTGCGACGCACCAGTTCGCAAAACACGTAGTCCCCTCCAACGGCCCCTTCCGTGTCATAATTGAAATGAAAGAAATTATAGGCCGCTCCCATGTTGTGGGCCTTGTAGCGATCATTCAGCGTTTCGATTGCAGTCGTTCGGCAACCCGGCGCGCGATCTCCGTCGGCGCCTCGTCGGGAATCGGAAACACCGAGCTGACATTGATTTCCCCCAGCACGTAGCTGTCGGTCCCGTCGGCGTTTGATGGACCCAGCATGAAGTCCGCATCCCATATTATTGGGAGGTCGCGTGGCGGGATGCCCAGCAAGGAGGTCAACTGCGGGGTCCACTCGTCTTCCATCAGCCGGCGCAGACGCTGGAAGCGCGGATCGGCATTGGAGGTGTAGAGTCGCGGTCCGGCCTCAGCGCGTGCCGCAGGCGCCTCGACCAGCGCCCTGACCTTCTGATGGCCAAAGCCGGCGCAGCGGTTGCCCGCCATATAGCAGCGCACCACACCTTCAGTCAGGCGCGGCTGGAACTGCTGATCGATCACGCAACCGTCTTCGAAATACGCGACGCAACGCTCTAGAAAGCGATCCAGCTCCAGCTCCTCCGCCGCATTCTTGGTGGCATCGAGCACACGTACCATCGGCTGGTTTCGTGAACTTGCCAGCGTCTCGACCTTCCAAACGCCCTGGCCGCCATTGCCGCGGTTGCGCTTAATCACACGCGGGCCGGCGGCAAGCCGCGCCGGCAATTCTGCGCGCATCTCCTCGGCCGTTCGATAGAGGGCCGTGTTGCAGCCCCAACTCATGGTGCGGGTGCGATAGAGCACGTCTTTTGTGCCCATCTTGAGAATTACATCGGGATGGGCGCTCACCCATACCCCGCTCGTCGCGATCTCGCGGAGCAGCGCGTCGAGTTTCGCGCGGTTGCGCCCCTCATGGATCGGGTTGACCCAGACCAACACACCATCAAACGCAGCAAGTTGTGCGCGCACGGCGTCCAGAACGTCATCTTCGTAGACCACCGGTTTCGCATCGATACCGACTTCGCCGAGCGCCGCGAAGACAGCCTTGAACCGGCTCGTCTCCGGCGTGGCAGTGCAGCGTGCCGCTTCATCGTCCCGCCATAGAATGGCGATGCGGCCAAGGCGAGCGGTGGACTGAGACATGGCAATCGGCCCTCGAAATACATGCAGCACCTCTCGGCGGAGAGGCCACGAAACGACACGTCGAGCGTATGGCCATGAACGCGAGGCCGCTGCTCAGCTCCCCGCTACGACCCCGATCCCGGCCGCTCCGATCAGACACCCCCAGCGAAAAGCCCATAAAGAATTCCGGCGACCGAGCAGCTACCCAACACCGTCAGCATGCCGATTTTGAAGCGGAACACCGCGATGATCGCGCCAGCCGTCAGGATAAGTGAGGGAATGTTCACCGAACTCAGGACGGGCAGATCGACCGTCGCGCCAAAGCCGCGAACCTCATGGACCTGCGAAAACAGCACATGCAACGCGAACCAGACCGAAAGATTGAGGATCACGCCGACGACGGCGGCGGTAATCGCCGAGAGTGCCGCCGACAGCGCCTTATTGTTGCGCATGTTCTCCATGAACGGCGCGCCGAGGAGAATCCACAAAAAGCAGGGAACGAAGGTCACCCAGGTTGTCAGCAACCCGCCCAGCGTGCCGGCGAGCAGAGGGTTCAACGCCCCCGGTGAGCGGTAGGCGCCCAGGAAGCCGACGAACTGCGTCACCATGATCAACGGGCCGGGAGTCGTTTCAGCGAGGCCGAGACCGTCCAGCATCTCGCCCGGCTTCAGCCAGCCATAGTGCTCGACCCCTTGTTGCGCGACATAGGACAGGACCGCATAGGCGCCGCCGAAGGTGACCATGGCCAGTTTGGAAAAGAAGATGGAAATGTCGGTGAAGACGTCTCCTGACCCGAGAAATACAAGTAGCGCAAGGACAGGCCCGCCCCAGACCAGCGCTCCGACCATCGCGACCTTGAGCGACCACGAAAGCGGAGGACGGGCATGTTCTGGAACCCCTTCGCCGAGCACGCTGTCGATGTCCGCGACCTCCTTGCCACTAAATTTGCCGTGGCTGCCGCCGGCAAGAAACGCCTTCCATCCAGCTCGCCCGCCGATATAGCCGATCAGGCCCGCCCCAAAGACCACGAGCGGGAACGGCGCCTGAAACACAGTCAGAGCAAGGAAGGCGACCGCCGCCATGCCGATCAGGACGTTGTTCTTGAGCGAGCGCCGGCCAATGCGAATAACGGCTTCGAGTACGATCGCCAGCACCGCGGCTTTCAGTCCGAAGAAGAGAGCCTGGACGGCGCCAACATTGCCGAAAATGACATAGATCCAGCTCAGCGCCATGATGGCCAGTGCGCCGGGAAGCACAAACAGGATTCCGGCGACGAGGCCCCCCTTGGTCTTATGCAGGAGCCAACCGATGTAGATCGCGAGCTGTTGCGCCTCCGGTCCCGGCAAAAGCGTGCAGTAGTTCAACGCATGCAGAAAGCGCGTATCGCCGATCCAGCGTTTCTCCTCGACGATGATCCGGTGCATCACGGCGATCTGCCCGGCAGGGCCACCGAAGCTGAGGGCAGCGACACGCGCCCAGACGCGCATGGCTTCACCAAACGAAATGCCATGAGCAGGCACATCGGAATTCTGGATTGTCGACTTATCGATCGCTTCTATTTGGCTCATGGTCACTTCCTGTCGGTCAACCGCGCTTGGAGCGGAAATACTGATAAAGATTGTCGAAGACGCTCGTGCCTTGAACGACGCGCTGCTCGTCCTGTGGATTTGCCGCACAGATGCCGGCGATCAGGCTGGCGATACCCGTCGTTTCCTCGCGGCTGAACTTGCTGTCCTTGAGATCGATGTCATGGACGATCTCGGAGATCGCCTGGAGTGCGGGGTCCGCAATGCCGGCCCGTGCCAGCAAGACCTCAAAGCTGCAACGGTCGCCCTCGTGAGTAATTTCGCCCTCGAACATGTCGAAGCGCAATTCTCCGACCTTGGGCTTGTATCCCTTGCCCGGCACGAAACGAATTACTGCCTCGGGATCGATAAAGCGGCGGATCAACCAGCTACAGGCGATGCGATCGACATGCACGCCCTTGCGCGTGACCCAGGTTCGCCCCTTGAAATCACCCAGCGTTTGCGCCGGGACCTCCACCAATTGCTTCGTCATATCCACATCCTCTGCGAGCCTGGATTCGATCTCCGCGATCAGGCTCTCGGCTGTCAGGCGGCCGGTCGCCCCGAAGAAATCAATCGCCGCGATGTCTGAGAGCCGTCTGCGCAGACGACTGGCTTGCGAGCGGGCTTCCGCCTTCTCCTCGGACGTCACACCGATATCGAGGCGTTCGATCAGCGTGCGCAATTCCTTGGCGACCGCCTCGTAGTCCTCGTCGCGGGCTGCGTCGAAGAGCCCGCGAACCTGGACATCGGAGAGACCGTCGATCAGGCGGGCCTCGCAAACCATCGCCTCGCCGCCGCCCTCAGCGATCTCCTTCAGGAGCCATTCGAAATCCTCCTGCGTCTCCGCATTCGCCGGCAGCGCGTAGACCGTGCTCTTGACCGCCACAGCCCCGATGCCTTGCAGCCGACGCCAGATTTTCACTCGAAAATAGGCCGGCTTGCTGGGCAACTGGTGGATCAGGAGCAGCCATCGCTGCTCGGCAGGCATTCCATCACAACTCATATCCATACTGTACCATCAAAATTCCCAAACGCAACACTTGTATCATTTCAGATTCGCGCGTAGCCTTCACCTCAATCGCGCATCCCGAGTGGAGGACCGTCATGCATCGGATCATGCCATTGCCATTCAAGCCGCCGCGCCTCGAGGGGCTCTCGGAGCGACTTTTGGCGAGCCACTATGAGAACAATTACGGAGGTGCCGTCCGGCGGTTGAACGCTATCGAGCGCCGGCTGGACGAAATAGATTGGGGAGCAGCCCCGGTCTTCGACATCAACGGCCTGAAGCGGGAGGAACTGATCGCGGCGAACTCAGCGATCCTGCACGAGATCTATTTCGACGGCCTCGGAGGAACGGGAGATGCGGCTGCCGATCTCGCAACGGCCCTCGAGCGCGATTTCGGCAGCGTCACCAAATGGCGATCCCGCTTTGCGGCCTGCGCCAAGGCGCAGGCCGGCGGATCGGGCTGGACCTTGCTGGTCTGGTCGGAGCGCCATCGGCGCCTGGTGATCCAATGGGGGCAGGATCACACGAACTGCCTTGCAGGCAGTATCCCGATCATGGCGCTCGATATGTACGAGCATGCCTACCACATCGATTTTGGGGCGAAGGCCGGCGCCTATGTCGATGCCTTCATGAAGAACATCCACTGGGAGCGTGTCGGCAAACGATTCCAGCGCATCGCTGACCGGCAACTGGATGCGCACGAGAATGATGAGCCCGACCTCGGAATTGCCCCTGAAGATCTGCTTGTCCGACTTCAGCGGCAAGAGGACGTTTTGCTCATCGACACCTGTCTGGTCGAAGATCTGCCGATGCGCAACGACATGCTTCCGGGTGCGACGTTCCGTGCTCCGGAAGCGGTCGCTGACTGGATCGATGAACTGACTGGCGGCAAACCCGTGATTGCCTACTGCACTTACGGTCTTCAGGCCAGCCGCAATGTGGTCGCCGAGCTTCACCGTCGCGGCTTCGATGCGCATTTTTTGTCCGGTGGCATCGCCGCCTGGCGCGCGATCGGAGGATCGACCGTTCCGTTCACTGCTTCCACCAGGAGGACCGCATCATGAAGTGGGTTACCCGTGAACGTCCGGTCATCGACCGGATCGCCTGTCCCTGGCTGATCGCAAGG
The DNA here is from genome assembly GCF_049446035.1 of Hansschlegelia sp. KR7-227. Taxonomy (NCBI): domain Bacteria; kingdom Pseudomonadati; phylum Pseudomonadota; class Alphaproteobacteria; order Hyphomicrobiales; family Methylopilaceae; genus Hansschlegelia; species Hansschlegelia sp. KR7-227. Next base: position 1,029,354 of record NZ_JBMSEA010000001.1, on the reverse strand, counting down.
TTCATCGACAAGGAGGCGGAATTCCTGTTCGTGCCGCCGGATCAGGTCAGAAAGGTTGCTGAAGAAGCCGGAGCCATCCCCTACGACGTGCCCGGCGTCGAATACACGCATTTCGGTGAGGGCTGCAGTTTCGACGCCTTCGTCGAGAAGCATGATCTCGCCAAGAATCCGGCCATCGTCACGATTGCGGCCATCGTCCGCGGCGCCGATACGGATAGGCACGATCTCACACCGCAGTCAGCCGGTCTGTTGGCGATCTCAATGGGACTGCGCGACCTGTCTCCGGATGACCACGAGGTCCTGAACCACGGCTTCGTCATCTACGACGCGCTCTATGCCTGGGCATCACGACGTAAAGCGGAAACGCATAACTGGCCGCCCGCGATGAAGGCGACATCCGGCTGACTGACATCGGAGGCGTTTCATGCATCAAGACTTAGCACGCTATCAGCTGGCACGGCGGATCATGCTCGGCGTCGCCGCACTCGCGATTGTCGCCGCAACCTTTCCGTGGAACGGCATTGCGCGCGCAGCGGGTACGTTTCGGATGCTCAAAGGCTCCGAGATTCGGGCGACGTTAGCGGGTATGGAACTCACCGACGAGGTTCATTGGGCGTATGTCTTTGCTCGTAGCGGCACTCTCACGATCTATTCGATGAGCCGAAAGATCGCGGGGCGTTGGAGCGTGCAACAAGATCAACTCTGCCTGGATCAGGCGGCAGATGATCAACGCTGCTATGAGGTTTGGCGCTCGGGAAAAACATTTCAACTTCGTCAACCCGGCTTGGACATCTACGACGAAGGTATCCTGCAGCGTCCACTGAGGCGAAATTGATGAGTGCTCTGTACCGCCATCCAACGGAAAATCGACGTTCGGGAATCCAGATGAGGCGGTTGCAGCTCTCAACCTTAGGTCAGCGAGCATGGCACACGGCCGTCTTTTCTACGAGAGAAGATGAAATACGAGTGTTTTGACGATGAAGCCCAATAAACTTATCCCGATCATCATCGCCTGTGCTGTTGGTTTGGCTGGACACGCCAACGCAGAGGAATTCCGAAAACTGTCGGGGGCGCAAATCCGGGCGAAGCTGACCGGCATGCAACTGACGGATGAATCCCATTGGGTGGAATCCTATTCGCCAAGCGGGAAGTTTACGAGTGACGAGATGGGCAATATTCGCACAGGTCTATGGCAAATCGTCAAAGATCAGTTTTGCAAGACCTACAACGACGAGAAAAAGACAATCTGCTACGAGGTCTGGATCTCTATGCGCACGCTTCAGATGAAAATTCCAGGCTCGTCCTATCCTCCCTTTGAAGGCGTTCTAGAAAGAATGAGTAACCGCCGATAGATCGCCAGGAGTTCCGTCGATGAGCCAGCCAGATCATCAAAATCGTTTTATCGCGTGGATCGACTATCGCTTACCGATCTTTTCCTTCTTGCGACGCGAGTTGCACGACTATCCCACGCCACGAAATCTGAACTACCTTTGGAATTTTGGTTCTCTGGCTGGTCTTACACTCGTGATCATGATCGCGACCGGCATCGTTCTGGCGATGCACTACACGCCAACCGCCGACGGCGCCTTCAATTCCGTCGAGCAGATCATGCGCGACGTGAACTACGGATGGCTCATCCGCTACCTCCACACCACCGGCGCATCGATGTTCTTTGCTGTTGTCTACATCCACATCTTCCGCGGAATGTACTACGGCTCCTACAAGTCGCCCCGCGAGCTTCTATGGGGAGTGGGTATCATTATTTTCTTGCTGATGATGGCCACGGCATTCTTCGGCTACACGCTGCCATGGGGCCAGATGAGCTTCTGGGGCGCGACGGTCATCACCAATTTGTTTTCTGCAATTCCGGGCATTGGCGACAGCATCGTCACGTGGTTGTGGGGCGGATACTCAGTGGGTAATCCCACGCTCAACCGCTTCTTTGCGCTGCACTATCTGTTGCCCTTCGTGATTGTCGCCGTTGTCGGATTGCATCTGATCGCCCTGCATCGTTTTGGCTCGAACAATCCGCTCGGCGTCGATAGTAAAGGCCCTGAAGACACAGTCCCGTTTCATCCCTATTATACAGCAAAGGATCTGTTTGGCGTGGCGATCTTCCTGATCGTCGTTTCGTGGTTCACCTTTTACGAGCCGAATGCGCTACTGAATCCGGACAACTCGATTCCGGCGAATCCAGCGGCGACGCCGCCCCACATCGTGCCTGAGTGGTACTTTCTGCCCTTCTACGCGATCCTTCGCGCCGTGCCGAACAAGCTCATTGGCGTGATCAGCATGTTCAGCGCCATCTTCGTGTTGTTCCTTCTACCGTGGCTGGATACGAGCCCCGTGCGCTCGGCCCGGTTTCGGCCGGTCTTCCGTTGGTTCTTCTGGATTTTTGTGAGCGACTGCGTGTTGCTCACATTTGCGGGCGGGCAACCGCCAGAAGGTGCGTGGCTCATTTTGAGTCGTATTGGCGCCACCTACTACTTCCTGCACTTCCTGATCGTTCTTCCTTTCGTTGGCTGGTTCGAGCATCCCCAGTCGCTCCCTGTCGCAACCCGTCAATCGGTATCTGTGCCTGCAAGATGAGGCTGTGACGACTGTCCAAAGGACGCCCGCATGACAGAGGCAGAAGCATCCGACCTCAAGCCGTTCGATCCGAACGACAAGGCGCGTTGACCGGAGAAACCGCCCATGACGGTTGCCGTTTTGCGAAGTGAACCGCTGATGGAAATCGTCTCGCTGACGAAGCGCTATGGCGAGCAGCTCGCGCTCAACGACGTTGGCTTCGCTGTTTGCGAGGGCGAAGTGCTGGGCCTGATCGGTCCAAATGGCGCCGGCAAGACTACCCTTCTTGAAGCCCTCGCCGGCCTTCTTCCGTCGGATAACGGTTTTGTATTGGTGAGGGGCGCTTCGATCGCGCCGGCTCGGCGCCGTGATTTCATGTTTTACGTCCCCGATGGCGTTCGGCCTTATGCCGATCAACCGGTCGCACGGGTGCTGTTCTTCGTCGCCGATGTCTATGGCAGATCGCGGGAGTTCGTAGCGGGTATCGTTATCAGGGTGGGTCTCGAAGGGTCGCTGGCGAAGCGCGTCGGGTCACTCTCAAAAGGCTTTAACCGCCGCCTGATGCTGGCGCTGGGTTTTCTGGCGCGGCAACCGCTTCTTTTGATGGATGAACCGTTCGACGGTTTCGATCTGAAGCAGACCCGGGAGATGATGAAGGTGCTGCGGCGGGAGGCTGCGCAGGGCCGCACGCTCCTTTTGTCCATTCACCAGCTATCTGACGCCGAGCGCATGTGCGACCGCTTCGTCCTGCTATCGGCAGGTGAGGTGCGCGGGGTGGGCACACTCGATGAGCTTCGCACGCGCATCAAGGCACCCAATGCCGGCCTTGAGGAGGTGTTTCTTGCGCTCGCTTAAGCCCCAAACGCGCGCGCCGCTCCTGCCGCTGCTCGTCAAAGAGCTTTGGGAGATCTTCGGCGGACGTGCGGCGTGGGCCATGTTGCTGCTGCTTTGTCCGCTGGTCGGCTTCAGTTTCATGGAAGCCTTGCGGATCTACAGCGAAGCCAGCTCGGTGGCGATCGGCTCACCCGTCATGGCCAACAGCCTTTCGCCTCTGGACGGCATCCTCGTGCCGACCTTCGGCGGCTTCTACGTTGCCGTGACCCTGCTATTTCCCTTTGTCGCGATCCGTGTCTTGGGCGGCGAAAAAGAATCCGGAGCGGTCCGGCTGTTGCTTCAGTTGCCTTATCGCGTCTCGACCGTGATCGGCATCAAGCTTGTCGCCGTCGGGTTGGCTTGGTTCGTGGCTGCGGGCGTGGCGTGCGGATCGGCCCTTCTGGCCTGGCTGTTCTTCGGCGGTCATTTGGCTGGTCCCGAGCTTCTGAACCTTCTACTCGGACATGGGCTATATGCTCTTCTGGTCGGCTCGATTGCGTTGTTTGCCGCATCTCTTTCTGATTCCTCGGCGACGGCGGCGATCATCACTTTGGCCTTTACGATCGGATCGTGGGTCCTCGATTTCACGACTGCCGGCAGCTCCGGTTTCATGGGCTTGGTCGCGCATCTCTCCTTGACGCCGACACTGCGCACGTTTGAAGGCGGGTTGTTGTCGTTTGGTCTCGTCGCCGGCATGATTGCGGCGATCACCGGCTTCTGCGGGTTGGCGGCTGTCTGGCTGCCGACGGGCGTCCCGGCACGCAAAAAAATGTGGCGTTCGGCGGTTTGCGTTGCCGCCCTCGGGCTTACCTTGGGTGCATCGGGCGCCCTGCGAACCACGTTCGATGTGACTGAAGATCAACGCAATTCTTTCGCCACGGCGGATCAGTGGGCGCTGGCCAAACTCACCGGGCCTTTATTGATCACCGTGCATCTCGCCATTGAGGACCCACGTTATGTCGACCTTCGGCGCAATGTGCTGGCAAAGCTTGAAAGAGCGGCACCAAATGTGACCGTTGAAATCGCGGATGGTCTATTCAGTCCTCGCACGGGTACGAGCGATGAACGCTATGGCGAGGTAACCTACGTCTACAATCGGCGAACGGATGCCAGTCGGTCGACCAGCCCTCGCGAGATCCTTCCTTTGATCTATTCGCTGGCCGGCCTTGCTCCGCCAACCCAGCTCTCGACACCCGACTATCCGGGTTATCCCCTCGTCGTCACCCAAACCGGCCCGGTCTGGGCCTGGTTCTTTGGTGGTTTGCCGCTGCTGATCGCTCTTTGTTGGAGGTGGAGCCGCCGCACCCTCGATGTCCGCAAAATGTTCAAGTTGGAGGACACCCATGCACACGCATAGTCATCTCACCATCGCAGCAACACTATCCGCTTGCTTGCTAACTCTGGCCGCCGTTCCGCTCGCCGCACAACAGGCAATAAAGGTTGACCTTGCGAAAGAGTCCGTCGGCACCGAGCCCAAGTCCTTTTTGAGCGTCGTCGGAATTTGGCGGATCGAGCAAGAAGGAGGGAAGAACGTCATCGTTGTCGATGGCCGTAAGTGGAAAGAAGGACAATCGTCTGCCGGTGTCGCTGACAAAGCGCGCGCGCTGTATGGCGAGCGCTACGCCGAGTTTCTGGACCGCGTGCAAGCCTATGCGTATTTTCCCTATGCCGTGGCTAAGGACATCCCGGATTTCAAAAGTGGCGAGATCACGGTCCAGTTCAAAGGAATTTCCGGTCGCATTGATCAAGGCGCTGGCATTCTGTTCAATCTCAAGCCGAACGGCGACTACCTGACCATTCGCGCCAATTGTCTCGAAAACAACCTCGTGCTGTGGAAGTTCGAGAAAGGCAAGCGCTCCTCGGTCAAGTGGGTGCGCAATACGCCGACTGCGGCCAATCAATGGCATGAATTGAAGGTTCGCATTAACGGCACCAAGGTCGAAGGTTATCTCGACGGCAAGCTTTACCTCGAAGACACCCTGGCGCAACCGGTGTCGGGACGCGTCGGCCTGTGGTCGAAGGCCGACAGCCATATGTACTTCAGCGACTACACCGTCACTGGGGCCGATTGAAACATGCAGACGCAAACGGGGGGCCGAGACGAGGAGAACCGCCATGGACAGGAAGTGGATATTTGCAGCTAGCGGCGTGTTGCTGTTGGCCATTACCGGAGCGGCCATGCTCACGGCCGAACCCCGCCGAGGCCCGGTTTTCATAGCAGGCGACCAGCCGGTCACCGAGGATCAAGTGCGACAGAAGTTGCAATCCGACGGTTGGTCAAACGTACAGATCGTTCGCGATGGACGGTATCTTGAAGCGATCGGTGCGAAGGCCGGCCAAACCACGAAGGTCGTCGTCGACGCGCGAACCGGCCGGTTGCGCGCGGCTGACGACGATGACGATGATTGAGGCCTGAGTCTGGCCTCTCATTGTTACAATTGATCTATTGACCACTATTGGTGCGGGCATCCCAGAGATGATCGCTGCCGACGATCTCGGCAACACGACGCGTTCCGGGGTGTTGCACGATTCCCTGGGGCGAGCCTTCCTGGATGATCGTTCCTGCGTCGATGATCAGGCAGCGAACGCAAAGGATGGAAGCCTCCGCCAGATCGTGGCTAACGAACACCGTCACCATTCGCCGCGCTCGCAGTACGACCGCCAATTCCTGAACCAGGCGACGACGGGTCGGCTGGTCGAGCGCGGCAAATGGCTCATCGAGGAACAGGACTTCCGGCTCGAGCACCAAAGCTCGCGCCAGGCTCGTTCTCTGCGCCTCTCCACCTGAGAGCGTGGCAATGTTGCGGTCGGCGAGATGGTCGATCTTCAATTGCTCGAGCACCGGCTTGACCCGTGCCTGGCGCTCGATGCGGCCGACGCCCCGCAAGGCCAGTCCAAGGCCGACATTGTGGCCGACTGTGCCACGGAGAAGCAGCGGTTGCTGAAATACGGCCGCGATGCGTCGGTGGTAGGCTAATGGTGGCAACTCCCGTCCCAGAATCTGCCCCTTCAAGGCGATCGAGCCCGAGGCAAGAGGGAGCAGGCCCGCGAGCGCCTGCAACAAGGTGCTCTTTCCGGCGCCGTTTGGACCATAGATGCCTATAGTTTCGCCGGCATGCGCGAGGAAATCGGTTGGCTGGAGCGTCAGGCGGCTGCCCCGGTGAACACTGATGCCCGTGGCCCGAAGGAGCGCGCCCGTCACCGGTGACCATCGCGTTGTTGCGCCCAGGTCAGCAGGCCGACGACCAGCGCCACCAGCAGGAGCAAGACGATGCCGTAGGCCATAGCCCGATCATAATGACCCATGCCGGTTTCCATGACGATCGCTGTGGTCAACACCCGCGTCGAGCCGGGCAGGTTTCCGCCGAGCATCTGACTTGCACCGACTTCGGACACGACCGCGCCGAAGCCGGCCATGTATGCAACCAACAAAGGCAGGCGTATTTCGCGACTCAAGAGCCAAAGCGTTTGCCAACGTGAGGCGCCAAGTGCCCAGATTTGAAGCCGAAGCTTTGGGTCGAGTTGCTGGAGCGCAACGACGGTCAGATTGACGATGATCGGCACGCTTAGGATGAACTGGCCGACCATCATCGCATAGGGTGTGAACCGCAGGTTCAGGTATCCCAGCGGCCCATGCCTCAGCAGCAGAATCGAAAGGACCAGGCCAACGACGACCGGCGGAAGCCCGAAGCCGGTGTTGCAAATGGCAAGCAAAACCACGCGGCCTGGAAACCTCGCATAGGTGATCCAGAGCCCGATTGGAACGCCGACCGCCATGCTGGCGAGGGTGGCCGAGACCGAGATAAGCAGCGACTGCCGAATGATGATCCACGTTTCGGGATCGCCCGTCACGAGCAGCAGAACCGCGTCGACAAGCCCCTGACCAATCTCGGCCCAGTAGTCCCAGGATCCGGTCCCCATCACGCAGCCTCGCCGATCCCGGTATCAGTTCTGCAGAAGCTGGGCCTCGTTCAGGTTTGCGGCCGGCACAAATAGCGACCGGCCATACTCTGCCTTTCCGACTTCGGCGATAACCGCCTGTCCCTCCGAAGAAACGATCCAGTCTGCGAACGCTTGCCCGGCTGGCGCGTTCACGCGGGGGAACTTGGTCGAGTTCACCGGCATGACGTGGTAAATATTGTAGAGGACAGGATCGTTCTCGACGAGAACGGGCAAGCCGAGGCGTTTGGCGTGGACAAGGTAGGTGCCCCGATCGGTGAAGGCATAGGCTTGGAACTGGGACGCGACATCCATCGTCAAGCCTTGGCCCTGACCCGTTTCACGATACCAGGACTGGCCTTTCGGATCGATCCCGGCTCGTTTCCATGTTGCCAATTCTCGAACATGCGTTCCGGATTGATCGCCACGGGACACAAACGGCGATTTGGTCTCAGCAATGCGCCGCAGTGCGTCGACCGCCTTCAGGCCCCGGATCTTCGCCGGGTCACTGTCCGGCCCGATAACGACAAAATCATTATACATCACGAGCCGCCGCGACGTGCCATTGCCATCGCTCATCCAGAGCTTCTCAGCCTCGGGCGAATGCGTCAGCAGGACGTCCCCCTCGCCACGGGCACCCTGTTTCAGGATGTCGCCACTGCCGGCGACAATCGCTTTTACGGTCAGGCCGGATTTTTTCGCAAATGCATCGGTCAGGACTCGTAGGATTCCGCTATCCTGCGTGGTCGTGGTCGTCAGGACAACGAGTTCATTGGAGTTGGCAGGTTGCGCGTTTGCCGGCGTAACCAGACCCGCTAGGCCGACGAAAAGAGTAGCCAGAAGTAAATGGCAACGGCGAATCATGCGTCAGTCTCCTGCGCGATCCATCACGGTGGATGAATGGATTTTGAAATCACCGGCATCGTCATGCCAGAATGCGCAGCGGCTCATCAGCTTGCTACGATGGAACCGACAGTAGCGGGAGAACCGTCGATGGAAAAGGTCCTACACGCGACTGATGAGAAATTTCCGCCTGCCAATGGGTGGCTTGGACCAGTACCCGGCTTCGACATTGACAAATTGGCTTCTCCGGCCTTACCTACCTTCATGGGGAAGCGATCTCCCCACGAGGCGACATGCCCAAGAATCGCGTCCGGTTTTCCACCAAGGGCGCATCATGTCTGCCGATATCCCAATCTCACCCGATAAAATCTCTGATGCTGGCGTGCTGCGGTCAGCCGACGGCTCAGGTGTCAGGTTGCCTTCCAGGCCATACGTCGGGAGGCTGTCATGAAACCCCTTTCATGCGATCCGAGCCGCATCCGTGGCATGTCCGAACGCATGATCGTCAGTCACTACGAGAATAACTACGGCGGCGCGGTGAAGCGGCTGAACCTCATCGAAGAGCAGCTTGCCGGCCTCGACTATGCAACGGCACCCAATTTCCTGATCAACGGGCTGAAGCGAGAACAGCTCATCGCGACCAATTCAATGATCCTGCACGAGGTGTTCTTCGATGGCCTTGGTGATGAAAGCGAGCCGGGAACCAGCCTGAAGGACGCGCTCGCACGTGATTTCGGTTCCTATGGGCGCTGGCAGACCGAATTCATCGCAATGGGCAAGGCGCTGGGTGGTGGTTCAGGCTGGGTACTGCTGACCTGGTCGCCGCGTGATCCGAAACTCGTCAATCAATGGGCGTCTGATCACTGCCATACCTTGGCCGGCGCAACGCCGATCCTGGCGCTCGATATGTACGAGCATTCCTATCACATCGATTACGGCGCGAAGGCTGGCGATTATGTCGGCGTCTTCATGTCAACCATCAATTGGCCGGCAGTGCAGCGCGTCTATGAGGGGCTCCTGAAATGACTTCGCATCGACGACTTGGGATCGTGCTAGTTGCAAGCACGCTCACGCTCGCCTCACAATCTTCCGCGCGCGCAGAAGACCAGTTTAAATTGCTCGATGCGAGCCAGATTCGTGCGCGGATCGTCGGCAACGACATCACCGACGGTCCGCACTGGTCGATGTATCTGCGGCCGGACGGCAAGCTGATTAGCGCCGAGTCCGGTAGTTCATGGACCGGCATCTGGAAGGTCCAGGGCAACAAGCTTTGTATATCGTTGCCGAGCAGTACGTCGGTCGAGTGCAGTGAGGTGTGGATGTCCGGAGCGAATGTCAGGATGCGCGCCAGCAAGGATCAGGAGACATTCGACGCCATTATTGCCAAGCATCGCGGCAAGTGACGATGAAATTAATGCGGGCTCGGAGGGGGGATCTGTTTTGATCCAACCATGGAGGTTCACAATGCGTCTGAGAAATTGTCTGGCTGCTTCAATCCTGGCGTCGTCGTCCGCATTGAGCGCGAATGCGCAATCCATCGACTGGAAGGTCTTTACCGAACCATTCATCTCCAGTGCCTACGCCCAGACCATCGAGTGGCAAAAGGTCGATGACATCTTTGGTCGGAAGCCGGCGATCTCCGGCGAGGTGCATCGTTATGGATTTCCACGCAGTGATCTGACCGTCACGCTGGATGGCGTGACCATCAAGCCGTCGTTGGCGCTCGGCGGCTGGATTGCGTTCATGCCGATGCACGGCGAAGCCATGGCAATGGGCGATCTCGTGCTGCTGGAAACCGAAGTCAACCCGGTCATGGCCAAGCTTATCGCGGGTGGGCTTGAGATCACCGCGATTCACAACCACCTGCTGCGGGCGAGTCCCGCGACCTTCTACATGCATGTCGGCGGTCGCGGCGATCCTGTGAAGATGGCTGCCGTCATCCGCGACGCGCTGGCAGCAAGCAAGACGCCGTTGACGCCGACCGCTGCATCTGCGCCGCCAGCGATCGATCTCGATACCGCCCAGCTCGATCAAATCATCGGCGCCAAGGGGCAGAACAATGGCGGCGTCTACGCTTTCGCCGTTCCGCGGCGCGATCCGATCAGCGAGGGCGGAATGCAGATCGCGCCGGTCGGCCCGATGGGCGTGGCGCAGGCGATCAACTTCCAGCCGACCGGCGGCGGCAAGGCCGCGATCACGGGTGATTTTGTTTTGACGGGCGACGAGGTCAATCCGGTCATCAAAGCCCTAAAATCGAATGGCATCGACGTGACGGCGATTCATAGCCACATGCTCAGCGAGCAGCCGCGACTGTTCTTCCTGCATTTCTGGGCCGTCGACGATGCGATCAAGCTGGCAAAGAGTCTGCGCGCGGCGCTCGACAAGACCACCAGCACAATGAGATAGAACAGGAGGAACGAATAATATGCCGAACTTGAGGAGAAACCGGTGGATGAGGCGCGCGGCCCTGGTGGCGCTCGCGGTGACTGTTCTCTTCGCCGCTGATCGGGCCGCCGAAGCCCAGACGTCCTGCAAGGTATGCGCCGAACAGCGTAAGGCGTGTATGAAGAATTACGCAGGTCTGGCCTGTAAGACCGAGTACCAGATATGTCTCAAGTCGTGCAAACCAAAACACTAAGTGCCGTTGTGCGTGGACGTGGTGCAAGACCGATCATCCAGTTTGTCGGCATCACCTTTCTGACCCTGCTGGTGTTCGAGAGCGGGAGCACATGGGCGGAAAATCTAAAGAGGCTATCGGGCGTACAGATACGCGCCAGATTTTCGAATATGCAGCTCACCGATGAAGTGCATTGGCGCGAAGTCTACCAACGGGACGGCTCGGTCCGCAGCTACTCGATGGGCAAGCTGCGAACGGGAAAATGGTTCGTTCGTGCGGATGATTTCTGCGTTGATCTCCCCGAACCCGATGGAGGCTGCTACGAAGTGAAGTCCTCGGGCTCGCGGATCGTAATGACGCCGAAGGGAACGGGTCTAACGATCGAGGGTGTTCTCCAGCCGATTTCAGATGCCAGCAATTCGGCGGCGTGGCCGAATTTGCCGACAAGAGGCAGATGACGCCGTTCGGCACCAGTTGCTACGGCCAAGCCTCGATAACTATTCTGAGTGTTCGCCGTGTCATTGAACCGCGCGGCACATTACGCGCCGGCAGCGAACCGGCGCGCACGAGCCTTCGCGATTACGTGCACCGTCCGAACCGAACGCTTTGCCAAAATCGGGCCAAGTGCAAGATATCAGGTATTTCTTGGGGCAAGCGCACTACGCAGTTTGTCTCTGCCGAGATGTCAGTATGGCTGAGAGAGCAGCAATCAGAAGCAGACCGGCGCGGGCTGCAAATGTTATGCGATAGCCGCTCATGTCATAGAGGACGCCTCCAATCACGGCACCGAACGTAATCGCATGCTGGATCACAGCGACCAGCAGATCGCCGCCGGTTTTCGCGTCATCCGGCAGCGATCGCGTCAGCCAGGTCCACCAGCCGACCGGCGTGACCGTGCCAATGAGGCCCCAGGCCGCAAGAACCGTCGCGGTGACGGCGAGGTGCCCGCCGAACAGGATCAGCGTAACCGCAATGCCTGCCATCGCGACCGGGATCACAATCAAGGTGCGATAGGGGCCATCCTTCCGGAAACGGCTGATGAAGCTGGTGCCGATGAAACCGGCAATGCCAATCCCGAGCAGCACCCGTGAAAGCGTTGAGCCATCGACCTGGGGCTGCGCGGGATAATAAACGCGATATCACCGTCAGCGATTCGAGCTTGTTCACCCCAAACACCGCAGTTTCTACGCTTTTTCGCGCACGGACCATCTTCCGCTCTTCGCGCATGCGTAGTTTCGGCGGGTTATCGGCGGCTTTAGAGGGCAATCGGCGGTATTTGGCGCACCCGACAGGATTCGAACCTGTGACCTTCGGCTTCGGAGGCCGACACTCTATCCAGCTGAGCTACGGGTGCATTGATCTTCAGATAGTGGCCGAGACCGAACAGGGTCAATCTCGAATCTGACATTCACATCAGCGCAACGACGCGGGCTCACGCCCCACCGATTGTCGCCGTTCGTACTCTACACACTCCCCACCGTTTGCTTCCGCGATGCTTCCGCGACCACGGAAGCGGTTTTCCTGCTTCCTTCGAGTTTTGCCAATCGCTTGGTTTACCTCGATTTTCTCGACTCGCACCTTCACCGCACTTGACTTAGCGTTGCCTTCGGAGGGCAATGGTCAATCAGATAGCCCTCACGCTAAACTAGAAAGACCACCCCGCCTACTTTTAACCGCAGCTAACCGCCATCCCTACGCCTTTCGAAAAGTCTTTCCTTCCCCCGCATTCGCGTGCATCGATTCCCATGCAGCAGCGTGAGCTACTGGAGGCGGGCGAGCATGTCGATGAGACTGAGTGACGTTTCGTTCAAAGGAATCCCCTCACGCCCACCATCATCACATGACTATCGATGCACAGCTAAAGCGCCGCTATTCACAGGAGGCATCATGTCCGAAACCAAATTCCTCACCCCTGATGAGGTCAGCGCGCGCTATCGTGGAGGTGTATCCGTAGGGACGCTTCGAAACTGGCGTGCTATGAAAATTGGACCGTCGTTCGTGAAGATCGGCAAGGCCGTTCTCTATCCGATCGACGAGCTTGAAGCGTGGGACGAAGGGAATAGAGTGAAGTGCCGTGCTTCAAAGCGGCTCGACGAGCATATCGGTGATCAAGCGTGACGATCACGGTCGAGCATTGTGGACATATCCCAATCCCCGGCACCAGTCGCCGATGAAATCGCAAAAAGTGGCGTAATTTCATCATATTAGAAATCTGCCTTGACTGGTTCACAACCACCCCTCGGGCGATCCCACACCGAGCCGCGCCGACATCGAGATGACGCGCACCATCGTCGACGTTGCGAAACCGCTCGGGATCGCGGTGCACGACCACGTCGTGGTGGGCCGGGACGGACATGCGAGCTTTCGCGCGCTTAAGTTGATCTGACCGTCTTCGGGCGCCTCGGCGCCGTAAAAACGGGCGCCGCACCCCTTTCCACGCGCGCCACGTGGATTAGCATCTGACGGAATTCGCAGGTCAGGAGTCGCAGCCGCTTTGCCTTCGCCAACATTCGACGAGATGACGCTCGCCGACGGCTCCGTCCGGGAGGCCTATGGAAGGCTCTCCGAGTGGCTCTCCGCCGCGCCCACCGATTTGCTCGACTACCGGGTCAAGGAAGCCGAGCTGCTGTTCCGGCGCATCGGCATCACCTTCGCGGTCTACGGCGACACTCAGGCTCAGGAACGGCTGATCCCGTTCGACATCATTCCGCGCATCATCACGAGCGCGGAGTGGGAGCGGCTGGCGAAGGGGCTGACGCAGCGCGTCGACGCCCTCAACCGCTTCATCGCCGACGTCTACGGCAAGCGCGAGATCCTCAAGGCGGGAATCCTGCCGGAGGACTTGGTGTTTCAGAACGAGGCGTTCCGGCCGGAGATGGCCGGCAAGTCGCCGCCCCACAATCTCTGGGTCCACATCGCCGGCATCGATATCGTGCGCGTGGACGCCGACACCTTCTACGTGCTCGAGGACAACGCCCGCACGCCCTCCGGCGTGTCGTACATGCTCGAAAACCGCGAGGTGATGATCCGGCTGTTCCCGGAGCTGTTCTCGCGCCACCGCGTCGCGCCGGTCGAACGCTATTCCGACGAACTCCTCGCGACGCTGCGATCGCTCGCGCCGCGCTCGGCGCCCTCGGATCCCAACGTCGTCCTGATGACGCCCGGCGTCTACAATTCGGCCTATTACGAGCACTCGTTCCTCGCCGACAAGCTCGGCGTCGAACTGGTCGAAGGGCGCGACCTCTTCGTGCGCGACGACGTCGTCTACATGCGCACCACCGAAGGTCCCCAGCGCGTCGACGTGATCTACCGGCGGATCGACGACGAATTCATCGACCCCCTGGTGTTCCGCGCCGACAGCGCGCTCGGCGTGCCGGGCCTGATGAGCGCCTATCACGCCGGCAACGTCACGCTGACCAACGCCGTCGGCACCGGCGTCGCCGACGACAAGGCGATCTACAGCTACATGCCGGAGATCATCAAATTCTACCTCGGCGCCGAGCCGATGCTGAAAAACGTGCCGACCTACCGCTGCCGGGAGCCGGAAGCGCTGAAATACGTCCTCAGCCATCTCGAAGAGCTGGTGGTGAAGGAGGTCCACGGCTCCGGCGGCTACGGCATGCTGGTCGGCCCCCACGCCTCCAAGGATCAGGTCGAACTGTTCCGCAACAAGCTCAAGGCGTCGCCGGAAGGCTTCATCGCGCAGCCGACCCTCGCGCTGTCCACCTGCCCCACTTACGTCAACGCCGGCGTCGCGCCCCGCCATGTCGACCTGCGCCCCTTCGTGCTGACCGGCTCCGACGGCGTGCGCATCGTGCCGGGCGGCCTCACCCGCGTCGCGATGCGCGAGGGGTCGCTGGTGGTGAATTCGAGCCAGGGCGGCGGAACGAAGGACACCTGGGTGCTCGACGAATGAATCCGGGCGCTCGACGACTGTTCCGCCTGTCCCTTTCCGCCGTGAGCGCGCCATGCTGAGCCGCACCGCCGACAATCTGTTTTGGCTGTCCCGCTACGTCGAACGGGCGGAGTCCCTCGCCCGCATCCTCGAGACCACGCAGCGCCTGGCCTCGCTGCCCAAGGCCTATGGCGGCGCGACCAATGAGTGGGAGAGCGCGCTCGCGACGGCCGGGTGCCTCAACGGCTTCCTCGCCAAGAACGAGGAGGCCGACCACGATTCCGTCGTCGCCTATCTCGCCTTCGACCGCGACAACCCCTCCTCCATCCTGAACTGCTTCGAGACCGCCCGGCACAACGCCCGCTCGGTGCGCACCGCGCTCACCATGGAGATGTGGGAGACCATCAACGGCGCCTGGATCGAGCTTCGCCGCACGGCTGACCGCAAGCTCGTGGGCGAGGAGCTCTCGCGGTTCCTCGGCTGGGTGAAGGAGGTCGGGCTGCGCTTCGACGGCTCGGCGTCGCGCACCATGCTGCGCAACGACATCTATGACTTCTCGCGGCTCGGCATGCTGCTCGAGCGCGCCGACAACACCGCGCGCATCCTCGACGTGAAATACCACCTGCTGCTGCCCGAGCAGGGCGAGGTCGGCGGCGGCCTCGACTACTACCAGTGGCAGGCGATCCTCAGGGCGGTCTCCGCCGTGACGAGCTATCACTGGGTCTATCGCCAGAGCCTGAAGCCCTGGCTGGTGGCGGACCTGCTGATTCTGAACGATCAGATGCCGCGCTCGATCGCCTCCTGCTATGGCGAACTCGTCCGCCACCTCGACTTCCTCGCCCGCGCCTATGGCCGGCAGGGGCCGGCGCAGCGGCTCGCCCGCGCCTCTCGTTCGCGGTTGGAGAACGCGGAGATCAAGGAGGTCTTCCAGAACGGCCTCCATGAGTTCATCACGAGCTTCATCACCGACAACAACAAGCTGGGCTCGGCGATCAACGAACAGTACCTCTCCTGACGTCATGGCCGTCCGTCCGTCTGAGCCCGTGACCACGTCTCGAACCCGCGAGCGCCCATGCGCCTGACGATCCGCCACGAGACCGCCTACCGCTTCGCGACCTCGCCGAGCTCCGTGATCCAGACTCTGCGCATGACGCCGCGCGGGCACGACGGGCAGCACATCGTCCGCTGGCGCCTCGACGTCGACCGGAACTGCCGCGTGCGCGCCTCCGAGGACGCGTTCGGCAACATCACCCACACCTTCGCCGTCGACGGGCCGATCGAGTCGCTGACCGTCCTGGCCGAGGGCGAGATCGACACGCAGGACACCGACGGGATCATCCGCCACACCGTCGAGCGGTTTTCGCCCGGGCTCTATCTCAGGGACACGGCGCTGACGGCGCCGGACTCCGCGATCGGCGTGTTCGCGGAGGAGGCTGCGGCGGCGTCGGACGGCACGGTCCTCGGCAAGCTGCACGCAGTGCTCGACGAACTCCACGAGACGATGACGTTCGACGTCTCGCCCACCGACAGCGCCACGACCGCCGCCGAGGCGTTCCGCATCAAGCGCGGGGTGTGCCAGGACCTCACCCATGTGTTCATCGTCGCCGCGCGGCATCTCGGGGTCCCGGCCCGCTATGTCTCGGGCTATTTCCGCCGCGCCGACGACGTGCTTCAGCAGGAGTCGGGCCACGCCTGGGCGGAGGCCTTCGTGCCCGATCTCGGCTGGATCGGCTTCGATCCGGCGAACGGGCAGTGTTCGACCGACGCCTATGCGCGGGTGGCCATCGGCCTCGACTATCTCGGCGCGGCGCCGATTCGCGGATCGCGTTACGGCGGCTCGGGCGAAACCCTCACCGTGGCGGTGATCGTCGAAGACGCGCGCGGGCCGCGCGCCTTCCGCCGTTCCTGACGCGATTTCCGGGCTTGCGATTTTCTTCGTGCGAAACGTCTTTTCGCCGATTGGCGGCGGCGCGCGACTTTTGCTAGCGTCGCGCCCTTCGGTGCTCGGGGTTCAAGATCGATGACTTATTGCTGCGGCATCCTCGTTCGCGAGGGTCTCGTGATGATCGCGGACACCCGCACGAATGCGGGAATCGACAACATCGCGACGTTCCGCAAGTTGAAAGTGGTGTCCGAGAAGGGCCGCCGGACGCTCGCCATCGCGACGTCCGGCAACCTGTCGGTCAGCCAATCCGTGCTGTCGATGCTGGCCGAAGGCGTGGAAGATCCCGAAACCGGGGAGCTCGAGACGCTCGAAAGCCAGCCGACCATGTTCAAGGCGGCGCAGCTCGTCGGCCGGGCGGTTCGCGAAGTCTGGCGCGTCGACGGCCCGAGCCTCGAGCAGATGACGGCGCGCTTCGACGTCCAGCTGCTGTTCGGCGGGCAGGTCGCAGGCGGCAGGCTCCGCCTGTTCATGATCTACGCCGCCGGCAACTTCATCGAGGTGACGCCGGACACGCCTTACTTCCAGATCGGCGAGCACAAATACGGCAAGCCGATCCTCGACCGCGCCGTGACCTACGAGACCGACCTCTACGACGCGCTCAAGATCGGCCTGATCTCGATGGATTCGACGATGCGCTCGAATCTCGGCGTCGGGCCGCCGATCGACGTGATGGTGCTCAGGAAGGACGCGCTATCGCCCGAGCTCGATTTCCGCATCGAGACGAACGACCAGTATTTCCTCGACCTGCGCGACCGCTGGTCGAAGGCGCTGAAGGACGCGCATATGCAGATCCCGCGGCCGCCCTACGGCGACAACGTGCCCGGCGACATCTGACGCCGGCTCACTCGCCGAGCGTCGGACCCTGCGGCGCTTCGGGCCGGGCGCCGCCCTTGCAGTCGACCAGCCACACGTCGAAGATCGGGTGCTCCACCCCGGACAGGCCTGGGCTCGACGCGAACATCCAGCCGGAGAAGATCTTGCGCTGTTCGTTCGACAGCGTGATCTCCTCGACGTCGACATAGGTCGTCGTGTTCGGCGCCTCGGTGGGCGGGCGCGTGTAGCAGATGTGCGGCGTGACCTTGAGCTGGCCGAAGGTGACGGTCTTCTCGATCGGCGCGTCGAACTCCGTGATCCGGCCCGTGATCTTGTCGAGCCCGTTGAAGACCGCGATCGGGTTCTCGATCCGCGGGGTCGGGGCGACGACCTCGGGCCGGGCCGCGCGCGGCCCTTTGTCGAGCGTCGATGTGCCCGGATTCTGCGCCTGGACCCCGCCGGCGGGGACAAGCGTGGCGACGAGCGCGGACGCGAGCAGCATTCGGCGGGCGGACACGGGCTGAGGCTCTCGCGGCTGAGACAGGGAAGAGACGCGCGGTCGAACGCGCCGAGGAGGCCTCGCCAATGCGGCCCCGTCGGGGCGGCGCGGCGTCAATCGTCGGGCGACCAGGCCTTGTAGTCGCCGGTCGCCGCCGGCCGCTGGCGAGTCGACAAGGCCGAGCCGCGGGGCCGGTAGGCGTCGGCCGTGCCGGTGCGGTTGGCGAGGTGCGGCTTCTCCCACTCGCGGGGCGAATAGTTCTCGTTCGCGGGTGGCGCCTGGACCGTGTGGTGCATCCAGCCGTGCCACCCCGCGGGGATCGCGGAGGCCTCCGCGTAGCCGGCGTAGACCACCCAGCGCCGCTCCGTCCCGAAAGCCGCGTTCTTGGCGGGGTCGTTCGGCAGGCGGTAATAGCGGTTGCCCGCCTCGTCCTCGCCGACGAACTCGCCGCCCCGGCTCAGCGCAAAACGGGTGCCGACGGTCGCGCCGTTCCACCAGGTGAAGACGTCGGTGAGGATGCTCATCAAAGACATGCGCGATCGCCCGTGCCGGCCAGATTGAAGGACACGCCCGGTATCGGACGCGCGCGCGCCAATGTCCAGATGCGGGCGCGTCTCGTCCCGACGTCGTCTCAGCCTTATTCGACGCCGGGCGCTCATGACCAAGGCCATGGAGCGGGACCGGGACCGTTCCGCGCCTCAAGCCGGAGAGGCCGACGCCCAGCGCGCGTTCTGAGTGCGCCCGCCGTAACCATAGGCGTCGCCATCGACCGCGTGGACAAGCACGTAGCTTTCATCGTGCAGCGGCCCAAGCAACTGCGCCATGCCCTCGAAGGTCGCGTGCACGAAGCGCGCCGTCTCCGCTTTTGTGTTGGTGCCCGCCGTGATCTTGATGTCGAGCCAGAAGGCGGCGAGCCCGTCCTCCGTCGGGCGACGGCCGGCGACGAACCAGCCGTCCGGGTCGGCGGGCTCCACCAGGACGGCGGTGACGCCGGGATCTTTGCCAAGCGTCTCCGCCGCGAGGCGTCCCGCGAGGGCGGCGACCTGGCCTCGCAATTCGGGCCTCGGCGCTGGGCTGACGTAGCGGACGACGATCATGGGCATGGCGGCCTCCTTCTCGGGCGTGACGATCGCTCCGATCTACGGCCCCGGACGGCTGATCCAAATGCTATGCTTCGCCATCGTCACGATAGCGGATCGTTATGATGCTCGATATCCAGTCCGTCCGGCTCTTTGTTCTCGCCGTCGACCTCGGCAATCTGACGCGCGTCGCCGAGGCGGCGGGCACGGTCCAGCCCGCAGTGAGCCAGCGCTTGAAAGCGCTGGAAGCGCAGCTCGGTCGTCGGCTGCTAGAGCGCTCGCCGCGCTTCGTGCGCACGACGGCGGACGGCGGCGCGTTCCTCGTTCACGCGCGCGCCCTTCTCGCGGCGCATGACGCGGCGCTGGCCTTCGCGTCGGAGCCCGCGGTGCGATTCTCGATCGGGGCGAGCGAGCACGCCCTCGGAGTGAGGCTGGAGGAAGCGCTGCGGCTGGTGCGGGCGTCGCTGCCCCCCAACGCCGCGATCGCCGTGCGGATGGGGCGGTCGCAGGCGATCCGGGCCGCCTTCGACGAAGGAGAGTTCGACGCCGCGATCATCCGGCGCGAGGGCGGCGGCGGCGACGGCGAGGTGATCGGAACCGACCCGCTCGGCTGGCGCGGCGGCGCTCAAAGCGCGCCGTCGGGTGACGCGGTTCCGCTCGCCAGCCTGGGGGCGCCGTGCAGCGTGCGCGAGGTCGCGATTCGCGCGCTCGATCGCGCCCGGCGACCGTGGCGCGAAGCGTTCACGGGCGGCAGCTGCGCCGTGCTGCTGGCGGGGGTGAGGGCCGGCCTTGGAATCGCTCCGATGGGGCGCGCGGGCTCCGGCGGCGCGCCGGACGTCGGGCAGGCGCTCGGCCTGCCGGCGCTGCCGGTCTCCGACATCGTGCTGTTCGCGCGCGCCGGTTCCAGGCCGGTCGCGGCGGCTGTCCGCGCCCTGGAGGCCGGCGTGAAGGCTGCGCTGCGCTAGGGCGCCGCGTGGACGAAAAGGCGCCCCCACGGATTATCCCCGCTGTTATCCCCAAGGCTGCGGAGCACGGGTGCGAGAGGTAACGCGCTCCGTTTTCAAGGGGTTGGCGGCCCCCGCGCGGCGCATCGTCAACCTTTGATTCACGACTCGCTGACCACTATATCTTGTGTGCAACACCCTGGACGTTAACGAGGGCTAGCGCTTCGAAGCGGGGATAAGGGGAATATCGTGACTCGACGCCAGCGAAAGACTCGCCGTAGTTTGATCGCAGTCGTCGAGGTCGCTCAGGGCGCTCTCGCCAGATGACGATCAACGCGAACGCCGCCGTCACGGGCGCTCTGCGCCCCTGAAAATGCTTCTGCGCACTCACTGCGCGGGTTCGCCCGCGTGCGCGCCGGCTCCGGTCGGCGGTAACGCGCCGCGAGCGCGTCCGATCTAAGATTTGGAGCTTTGGACCATCATGCGCATCGACCGTCGCTACACCAAGGCCGGCCAGTCCCCTTACGCGGAGATCGCGTTCCGCAAGGCGACCAGCGAGATCCGCAATCCGGACGGCTCAACCGTGTTCCGCGCGGCCGACATCGACGTGCCGGAGGCGTGGAGCCAGGTCGCGGTCGACATTCTCGCGCAGAAATATTTCCGCAAGGCCGGCGTGCCGGCGAAGCTGAAGCCGGTCGAGGAGAACACGGTTCCCTCCTGGCTGTGGCGCTCGGTCGCCGACGAGACGGCGCTCGCGGCGCTGCCCGAGGCCGAACGAATCGTCGGCGAGCGCGACGCCCGCCAGGTGTTCTCGCGGCTTGCGGGAACCTGGACCTATTGGGGCTGGGGGGAAGGCTATTTCGACACCGAGGAGGACGCCCGCGCCTTCTTCGACGAGCTCTGCTTCATGCTTGCGACCCAGAAGGCGGCGCCGAACTCCCCGCAATGGTTCAACACCGGCCTGCACTGGGCCTACGGGATCGACGGTCCGAGCCAGGGCCATTTCTACGCCGACCATGCGACCGGCGAGGTGCGCCCCTCCCCGTCCTCCTATGAGCGGCCGCAGCCGCACGCCTGCTTCATCCAGGGCGTCTCCGACGACCTCGTCAACGATGGCGGCATCATGGATCTTTGGGTGCGCGAGGCGCGCCTGTTCAAATACGGCTCGGGCACCGGCTCGAACTTCAGCCAGCTGCGCGGCGAGGGCGAGAAGCTCTCCGGCGGCGGGCGCTCCTCCGGCCTGATGTCGTTCCTCAAGATCGGCGACCGAGCAGCCGGGGCCATCAAGTCCGGCGGCACGACGCGCCGCGCGGCCAAGATGGTCGTGGTCGACGCCGACCACCCCGACATCGAATCCTACGTCTCCTGGAAGGTGAAGGAGGAGCAGAAGGTCGCCGCGCTCGTCACCGGTTCGCGCATCGTGAAGAAGCATCTCAAGGCGATCTTCAAGGCCTGCGTGAACTGCGACGGCGAAGGCGACGCCTGCTTCAACCCCGAGAAGAACCCGGCGCTGAAGCGCGAGATCAAGGCCGCCCGCAAGGCGCAGGTCTCCGACAACATGATCAAGCGCGTGCTGCAGCTCGCGGCCCAGGGCCAGGCCGACATCGATTTCGACGCCTACACCACCGACTGGGACGGCGAGGCCTATCTGACCGTCGCCGGTCAGAACTCGAACAACTCGGTGCGCGTCACCGACGCCTTCCTGCGCGCGGTCGAGACCGACGGCGAGTGGGAGCTGACCTCGCGCACCACGGGCAAGGTCACCAAGACGCTGAAGGCGAAGAAGCTCTGGGAGCAGGTGTCCTACGCCGCCTGGGCCTGCGCCGATCCCGGCCTGCAGTTCCACACCACGGTGAACGACTGGCACACCTGCCCGGCCTCGGGGCCGATCCGCGCCTCGAACCCGTGCTCGGAGTACATGTTCCTCGACGACACGGCCTGCAATCTCGCCTCCCTCAACCTGCTGCAGTTCCGCCGCGCCGACCGGAGCTTCGACGTCGAGTCCTACGCCCACGCATGTAGGCTTTGGACGGTCGTGCTCGAGATCTCCGTGCTGATGGCGCAGTTTCCGTCGCGCAAGATCGCGGAGCTGTCATGGCGCTACCGCACGCTCGGCATCGGCTACGCTAATATCGGCGGCCTGCTGATGTCGTCCGGCGTCGGTTATGATTCGCCCGAGGCCCGCGCGCTGTGCGGCGCGCTC
This sequence comes from Hansschlegelia sp. KR7-227, assembly GCF_049446035.1. NCBI lineage: Bacteria > Pseudomonadati > Pseudomonadota > Alphaproteobacteria > Hyphomicrobiales > Methylopilaceae > Hansschlegelia > Hansschlegelia sp. KR7-227. The sequence continues at coordinate 1,007,136 of NZ_JBMSEA010000001.1, read as the reverse complement.
TCGGCGCTGATGACCGGCGTCGCCTACGCGACCTCCGCCGAGATGGCGGGTGAGCTCGGCGCCTTCGCGGGCTACGGGCCGAACCGCGACCACATGCTGCGCGTCGTCCGCAACCACGCCCGCGCCGCGCGCGGCGAGGCGGCGGGCTATGAGGGCCTGTCCACCCTCCCCGTCCCGCTCGACGTGGCGGCCGTGAAGGAACAGGCGATCGTGAAGGCGGCGCAGGCCGCCTGGGAGCGGGCGCTCACGCTCGGCGAGACCCACGGCTTCCGCAACGCGCAGGTCTCGGTCGTCGCCCCGACCGGCACGATCGGCCTCGTGATGGACTGCGACACCACCGGCATCGAGCCCGACTTCGCGCTGGTGAAGTTCAAGAAGCTCGCCGGCGGCGGCTACTTCAAGATCATCAACCGCGCGGTGCCCGAGGCGCTGCGCGCGCTCGGCTACGCCGAGCACCAGATCGCCGAAATCGAGGCCTACGCCGTCGGTCACGGCTCGATGCGGCAGGCGCCGGCGATCAACCCCGCGACGCTCCGGACCAAGGGCTTTTCGGACGAGCTGATCGAGACGCTGGAAGGCGCCGCGAAGGCGGCCTTCGACATCAAGTTCATCTTCAACAAATGGACGCTGGGCGAAGCCTTCCTCACCCAGACGATGAAGGTGCCCGCCGAGAAGCTCGACGACCCCTCCTTCGACCTGCTCGCCCATCTCGGCTTCTCCAAGGCCGAGATCGAGGCCGCGAACACCCATGTCTGCGGCGCCATGACGGTCGAGGGCGCGCCGCATCTGCGCCCCGAGCACTACTCCGTGTTCGACTGCGCCAACCCCTGCGGCCGCACCGGCAAGCGCTTCCTCTCCGTCGACAGCCACATCCGCATGATGGCGGCGGCGCAGCCCTTCATCTCCGGCGCGATCTCCAAGACCATCAACATGCCGAACGAGGCGACGGTCGAGGATTGCGCGGCGGCCTACATGCTCAGCTGGAAACTGGCGCTGAAGGCCAACGCCCTCTACCGCGACGGCTCCAAGCTCAGCCAGCCGCTGTCCTCGCAGCTGATCGCCGACGAGGAGGACGAGGACGACGCCGTCGAGGCGCTGATCGCGCAGCCCGCCGCCGCCCGCACCGCGCAGGTCATCGAGAAGATCGTCGAGCGCGTGCAGCTGGTGCGCGAGCGCGAGAAGCTGCCCGGCCGCCGCAAGGGCTACGCCCAGAAGGCGATCGTGGGCGGGCACAAGGTGTACCTGCACACCGGCGAGTATGACGACGGCCGCCTCGGCGAGATCTTCATCGACATGCACAAGGAAGGCGCCGCCTTCCGCTCGGTGATGAACAATTTCGCGATCGCGGTCTCGCTCGGCCTGCAATATGGCGTGCCGCTGGAAGAGTATGTCGAGGCCTTTACCTTCACGCGCTTCGAGCCCGCGGGCTTCGTGCAGGGCAACGACACGATCAAGAACGCGACGTCGATCCTCGACTATGTGTTCCGCGAGCTCGCGGTGTCCTATCTGTCGCGCTACGACCTCGCCCATGTCGACCCGTCGGAGATCACCCCGGATTCGATCGGCACGGGGGTGGCGCAGGACAAGGCCCCCGCTCCCGCGGCCGCGCCGGTGTCGCGCGGCCTGGTGCGCGGCCGTCAGCTGACGGCGGTGCCCAGCGCGCCGCCGCTGACAAGCGAGCCCAAGAGCGCAGGCTCCAGCAACGTCACCGCGATCGGCGGCCGCCCCGCCGCCACCGCGCTCGGGACCCAAGGCGCGACCGCGCTGAAGCGCGACCTCTCGCCCGAGCCGACGCCGGCCCTCGGCCACCTCGCCTGGGAGGCCCCGGCCTCGCCCGCCCCCGCCGCGAAGACCGCCGACGCGCTGCGCATGGAGGCCCGCCTCAAGGGCTACGAGGGCGAAAGCTGCTCGGAATGCGGGAATTTCACGATGGTGCGCAACGGGACGTGTTTGAAGTGCGACACGTGCGGGTCCACGAGCGGGTGCAGCTGAAGGGCGGCCAATTCCAATGAACGCGGGGTCGGACGGATCCGATTTATGCCTTTCGTTATTTGCATTTGCTTGCAAAGAAAGGCCCGCGGAGCGCCTAGAAGCTAGACTTAACCGATTTTTCGCTCTTGAGACGGGTGCCGAGAATCTCGATTGCGCACTGTTTGCGAGGACCTTCGGTTCGAACAGCAAGGCTGACTATCTTCTGGAACGTAGACGTTTCGTTGCTGAGATTAAGAGCGTAGCGGGGGATCCGAGAATTCCTGTCCAGGAGCGGTTGAAGCAGCGGTTTTCAAGGCCAGGATCGCCTAGTTGCTACGGCCAAGTTGGCGTTGCGCATGCTCTACAACTTCTTCCCGATGAGGAAGAGGTTACAAGAATGGTATTAGATGTCACGTCGCGATCGATACGAAAGGACCTAAGCTTATCCGCGAGGCAGATAGCCGCGACGAAAACTCAATTGAATATCCCTGATGCCTCGGGCCTGGCGATTTTATTGAACGATCGCGAGCCCATGATTGAGGCAGCAGTGATAGGATATGCCATTAGATCTGCAATAATGTCAGCTATCGGCGGACATAATCATCTACGATACATCTGGGCGACCGTCGAGGCACACCAAATTCGCCTCCCAACCGGCGATCTGGGCTTTCCCCAGCTTCTAGTATGGCGGGAAAGTTCCTCAGAAGACGAAGCGCATGCAATTCGGAAAATCATTTCGCGTTGGGCCGTCTTTAACAACGCCACACTTATGCAGATAGATCATAGGGGAGAATGGGACATTCTTAAGCCTGTATTTTACGAAGGGCCTCCCGTTCTCCAATTACACTGACTGACTTGCGTTGCCGTCGTCCGCAGTTGAGGCGCTGGTACACCCGATCTGATCCGAGTCGAAGTGAATAGCAAACTCGGCGTTCTCGCCGTCATAGTTGGGCTGGCCCGTGATCTATCGGGCGCCGACGCGCCCGGCGGGATGAATGCCCGGATCACGTATGGGCCATGACGGTCGGCGCCCCACCTTCGCCTAACCCGCCGCCCTCAACTTCTCCCTCACCTCCGCCGGCAGAGCCTCCAGCCACGCCGCCTCCCCGCCCGGTTCCGGCAGGACGGCGCCGAACTCCAGCACGCCCTGGGCTGGGATGTCCGAGACGTAGACCCAGACGGACTGTTCGGAGATGTCCAGGATCGCGCTCGTCTCGCGCATGATCCGCGTGAGGATGGCGGCCTTCTGCTCCTTGCTGCGTCCCGCGCGGATAAGGGCGTTCACCCAGACATGGTCGGCGCCGGCCGCCTCCCCGCCGATGAACAGCGCCCCGTCCTCGACGGCGTAGAACACGACCTGCACGAAGTAGCGCGGCGCCGCCGCCTCCGCCGAGTGGATGGCGGTGACGCTCGCGACGATCTTCCGCTTCTGCTCGAGCGTCAGGCGCTTCGCCGTGGTGAAGGCGTAAGTCGGCATCGTCGTCCTCCTGTCTCGCGGCGGACACGGCGGCCACGGGCGTCGCTGGGAGACAACAGATATATCAGAGCGACACGGTTGGAAAACGGACGAAGCGCGCGGGTCGGCCGGCGAGGGATCGGACCCCCGTCATGGCGCGGGCGACAGCGTCTCGATGATCCGGCAATCGCGGACCGCGCCGTGGCCGCACTGCTGGATCATGCTCTTGAGCTCAGCCCGAAGCGCCGTCAGGTCCGCGATCTTTCGCTCGACCTCCGCGAGATGTCCCTTGGCGATCTCGTCGACGGCCGCGCAGGGACGGTCCTTGTGGTCGGCGAGGTCGAGCAGCGCCCGGATCTGGTCGATGGAGAAGCCAAGGTCGCGGGAGCGGCGGATGAAGCTCAGGCGGTTCAGGTGGGCGCCGTCATAGGCGCGATAGTTGCCCGGCGTGCGCCGCGGCGCCGCCAGCAGGCCGATCCGCTCATAGTAGCGAATGGTCTCGACCTTCGTGTCGGTCGCCCGGCCCAGTTCGCCGATCGCGATCATGTCGGACATCGCTTGACCCTCTAGTGGCTACAGGGTCCATATCAGGCGTCACTCCGGGTTTGTCGAGGTGACGAGATGGCTGACGCCAGCGCCCTGAAGCTCCGCATCGAGGGCATGGACTGCGGGTCCTGCGCCGCGAAGATCGAGACGGCGATGCGGCGCCTGCCGGGCGTCGCCGACGTCGAGGTCAGCGTCGCAGGCGAGTCGCTGTCGCTCACCCTGGACGAGGACCGGACCAGCCGGGCGACGATCAAGGCGAAGATCGCCGCTCTCGGCTTTCACGCGCTCGACCCCGCGCCGGGGCCCGGCCTGCAGGCCCATGATCATGCGCCGACGCACGGCCACTGGGCCGCCTCGGCCAAGGGCCGGCTCGTCATCGCCAGCGGCGCGCTGCTGGCTGCGGCCTGGGTCGTGTCGCTCGCCGGGCCGCAGTGGGCGGAGTGGCCCTATGTGGCGGCCGCTGTGGTCGGGCTCGCGCCCATCCTCCGCCGCGCCTTCGCCGGCGCGATGAACGGCACGCCCTTCAGCATCGAGACCCTGATGTCGGTCGCGGCCGTCGGCGCGATCGCGATCGGCGAAGCGCCGGAGGCGGCGGTCGTCGTGTTCCTGTTCGCCGTAGGCGAGCTTCTCGAGGGCGTCGCCGCCAACCGCGCGCGGGCCGGAGTGAAGGCGCTCGTCGACCTGATCCCAAGGACGGCGCGGCGGGTGCGCGACGGCGTGGTCGAGGCGGTCCCGGCGGAGGCGCTCGAAGTCGGCGACCTCGTGCTCGTCCGTCCCGGAGACCGCATCCCGTCCGACGGCGCGGTGCAGGCCGGGACGTCCGAGGTGAACGAGGCGCCGATCACCGGCGAGTCGGCGCCCGTCCTCAAGGAGATCGGCTCGACCGTCTACGCCGGCAGCGTCAACGCCAACGGGGAGCTTCACGTCGCGATCACGAAGGCCGCAGCCGACAACACGATCGCCCGCATCGTTCACATGGTCGAAGAGGCGCAAGGCTCGAAGGCCCCGACCGCCCGCTTCATCGAGCGCTTCAGCCGCTGGTACACGCCCGGCGCCATGGCGCTCGCCCTCGCCGTCGTCGTCGCGCCTCCGCTTCTGCTCGACGGCGACTGGCGGACCTGGATCTATCGGGGCCTCGCGGTTCTGCTGATCGCCTGCCCTTGCGCGCTGGTGATTTCGACGCCTGCGGCCGTCGCGTCCGGCCTCGCCGCCGGCGCGCGTCGCGGCCTGCTCATCAAGGGCGGCGCCGCGCTGGAGGCGCTTGGCCGGGTGACGACGGTCGCGTTCGACAAGACGGGCACTCTGACGGTCGGCCATCCCGGGGTCACCGACGTCGTCGCGATCGAAGGATCGATGGAGTCGATGCTCGGCAAGGCTGCCGCGGTGGAGCGGAATTCGAGCCATCCGCTGGGAGCCGCGATCGTCGAGGAGGCCGTCGCGCGGGGCGTCGAGATCCCGCAGGCGTTCGGCGGCGGAATCGCGACGCCGGGCAAGGCGGTGACGGGCCGCCTGAAATCCGGCTTCGTGTCGGTCGGGTCGCCGCGGCACGCCGTCGAGGGCGGCTTGATGACGGCCGCGGTCTCGGACCGCGTCGCGGCGCTGGAGTCCGAAGGGAAGACGGTCGTGGTCGTGAGCGAGGGCAAGCGCCTGCTCGGGCTCGTGGCGCTTCGCGACCGGCCGCGCGAGGACGCGGTCGCGGGGCTCGCCCGTCTTCGGGCTCTAGGCCTGCGCACCGTCATGCTGACGGGAGACAACGCCCGCGCCGCCGCCGCGATCGCAGTCGAGCTCGGACTTGAACACCGGGCCGAACTGCTGCCCGAGGCCAAGCTCGCCGCCATCGCCGGCTACCGCGCGGAGGGGCCGGTCGCGATGGTCGGGGACGGCGTGAACGACGCCCCTGCGCTCGCCGCGGCCTCGGTCGGGATCGCGATGGGCGGCGGGACCGACGTCGCGCTCGAGACCGCCGACGCCGCCCTGCTCAAGGATCGCGTCGGCGGCGTGGCGGAGCTGGTCGTGCTGTCGCGCGCCACGCTGTCGAACATCTGGGTGAACGTCGCGATCGCTCTGGGGCTGAAGGGCGCCTTCCTGGTCGCGACCCTGACCGGCGCCGCCCCGCTCTGGATGGCGATCCTCGCGGACACCGGAGCGACCGTGCTCGTCACCGCCAATGCGCTGCGCCTGCTGCGCTTCGATCCGGCCCGCTCGAGCGCCGTCAAGGCGGCGCGCCCGACCGCGCGCCGCGACGGAGGCTGAACGCCGCGCGCAGATGCAGGCGGAGGTCGCCGGGAAGGCGCCGACGCGCCCTCGCCCGCCGCGCGAGGCCTATTTCTTCTTGATCTTGGTCACGGTGATCTGACCGTTCACGCGCTCAGCCTCGAACGTCACCTTGTCACCGGGCTTGACGGTCTTCAGCATCGCGGGATCGGCCGCCTTGAAGACCATCGACATCGGCTCGTCCATGCCGAGGTTCTTGATCGGACCGTGCTCAAGCGTGATCTTGCCCGCGCCTTCGTCGACCTTCTTGACGGCGCCGTCCGCGGCGGAAGCGGCGGTTGCGGCCAATGCGGCCGCGAGGGCGCCGAAGATGGCGAATGTCCTTTTCATGGGCGTCTCCTCTTGAGGGTCACTTGACGGCGACGACGCCGTCCATCCCCGCCTCGCGATGGCCGGGGATCAGGCAGGCGAAGTTAAACTCGCCCGATATCGAGAACTTCCAGATGATCTCGTCGGACTTGCCCGGCGCGACGCGGCGGCCGTTCGGTTCGTCGTGCTCCATGTCCGGGTTCTTCCGCATCTGGGCGGCGTGCCGATCGTTCTCGGCGCGGGTCGCGAGCATGAACTCGTGGTCGATCCGCCCCGTGTTCTTCAGGACGAAACGGATCTGCTCGCCGCGCTTGACCGCGACCGAGATCGGCTCGAACAGCATCTTGCCGTCCTCGGTCTCGGTCATGACGATTTCGACCGTGCGTGCGGGCTTGTGCGGATCGCCCGGTTCGCCGAAGGCCCTGGCTTCGCGATGGGCGTGCGAATGTTCGGCGTCGGCCCGCGCGGCTGCGGGAAGAAGCGCGGCGAGAACGGCGAGCGTGAGGAACGTCTTCATATGCGGCTCCGCTTGATCTGCGAGGTCAGTGGTTCGCGTGCCCGCCGGAGCCCGCTTTGGGCTTCACGACGTTCATTTCGACGTCGCCGATCTTCGGCTTGGCGGGAGGCGCGGCCGCCGCATCCTGCTTCGGCCCCTTCCATTCGAAGGCGACGGCGCCTTCCGGGTGCTTGAACCAGCCCGGGTCCTTGTAGCCGCCGGAGGCCAGGCCCTCGCGGACCTTCACCACCGAGAACATCCCGCCCATCTCGATCGGGCCGAACGGACCGAACCCGGTCATCATCGGCAGCGTGTTGTCGGGCAGCGGCATCTCCATCGCGCCCATGTCGGCCATGCCGGCCTCTCCCATCGCCATGTAGCCGGGAACCAGCGCCTTGATCTTCCGGGCGACGTCCTTCTTGTTGACGCCAATGAAGTTGGAGACGCCGTGGCCCATGGCGTTCATGGTGTGGTGCGATTTGTGGCAGTGGATCGCCCAGTCGCCGGGGGCGTCCGCCACGAAGTCGAAGGCGCGCATCTGTCCGACCGCGCAATCGATCGTGACCTCGGGCCAGGCGGCCGCCTCCGGCACCCAGCCGCCATCGGTGCACGACACCTTGAAGTCGTAGCCGTGCATGTGGATCGGGTGGTTCGTCATGGTGAGATTGCCGAACCGCACCCGCACCTTGTCGCCCTTGGCCGCCACGAGGTGGTCGATGCCGGGGAAGACCCGCGTGTTCCAGGTCCAGAGGTTGAAGTCCGTCATTTCCGCGACGCGGGGCACATAGGCGCCGGGTTCGATGTCGTAGGCCGACATCAGAAACACGAAGTCGCGGTCGACGCGGCGGAAGGCTGGATCCTTCGGGTGGACCACGAAGAAGCCCATCATGCCCATGGCCATCTGGACCATTTCGTCGGCGTGCGGGTGGTACATGAAGGTCCCGCTCTTGCAGAGCTGGAACTCGTAGACGAACGTCTGTCCCGGCTTGATGTGCGGCTGCGTCAACCCTCCGACGCCGTCCATGCCGGAGGGCAGCAACTGGCCGTGCCAGTGCACCGTCGTGTGCTCCGGCAGGCGGTTGGTGACGAAGATCCGGACCTTGTCGCCCTCGACCGCCTCGATGGTCGGTCCGGGAGACTGGCCGTTGTAGCCCCAGAGATGGGCGACCATGCCGGGCGCGAGTTCGCGGATCACGGGCTCGGCGACGAGATGGAACTCCTTCCACTCGCCGTTCATCCGCCAAGGCGCCGTCCAGCCGTTCAGCGTGACGACGGGGTTGTAGTCGGGGCCCGTGAGGGGGACGAGCGGCGGCTGCATGGTCGCGTCCTTCATGGTCGCGGCCTCGGGGATCGCCGCGGCCTCGAGGCGGCCGGAGACGGCGGTCGCCGCGACGAGCGACGTCGCCCCGGCCGCGGAGGCCGACAGGAACGATCTGCGCGAGACGGGCATTGGGGTCTCCTTGGTCACTGCGGAGCGGACGCCGACGTCGCGAAGGCGAGCCTGGGCTCGGGCGCGGACTGGGCCGCCGGCCCGCCGCCGATGAGCGCGGCCTGGAAGTCGACGTCGGCCAGAAGGAAGTCGCGCTTCGCCCGGATCGCGGCGACGTTCGCCGCCACGGTCTCGCGGGCGTTGGTGAGCAGCTCAAAGGCGTCGACCAGCATCCCGTTGTACTGGAGCTGCGACTCCTCGGCGATGACCTTGCGCAACGGCAGCACGCGACTCTGGTAGGCGCGTGCGATCTCGTGACGACCGCGATAGATCGCGTAGGCCTCGCGGGCTTCGGAACGGGCGTTGACGGCCTTCTCCAGCAGGCGGTTGACCGCGCCCATATAGGTCTCGCGAGCCTTCGCCGAGCGCGCCCGGCCGAAGTCGAAGATCGGGATCTGGATCGCGACCTCGAAGCCCTTAGGATTCGCTCTGTCCCCTTCGGCCGACCTCGTTTGATTGGCGAGGCCGGTGACCTCGAGCATCGAGATCGCGCGGGTCTGCTCCGTGAGCCCGTAGGATTGGGCGAGCGCGTCGAGCTCCAGCCGGTCGGCGATGAGGTCCACCCGGCGCCGGATCGCGGTCGCTTCGACGTCGCCCTGCGTCCTGAGGCGGGGAAACGACGGCAGCCGCGCGGGCAACCTGTAGTCGAGGTCCCTGCCCCACAGCCCGAGTTGCCGGGTCAACGCTTCGCGCTGTGTCGTGACCTCCAGCCTGGCCTCGGCCAACTCGGTCGCGACCTCCGCGTAGAGCGCGCCGGCCCGCGCCTGGTTGAGCCTCGTGGCGGCTCCTGTCTCGCCGAGCTTCCGGCTGAGTTCGGCCGCGGCGCCCGCCGACGCCCGCGCCGTTTCGAGGAAGGCGGCGATCTCGCGGGCGGCGACCGCCCGATAGAACGCCCGGCGCGCCTCTGCGGCGGTCCGGAAGGTGGCGGCGATCGCCCTGTGCTGGGCGGCGCGGAAGTCCGTCTCCGCGATCTTGGAGCGGCGCGGCAGAGTCAGAAGCTGGAGCAGGTCGGCGATCAGCCGCCGCTCGATGTCGAGGTCGCCGGACCCGGCCACACGCTCGATCGAGACCGCGGGCGACGGCGGCAGGCTCGCTTCGACATACGCCGCCTCGGACACGCCGAGCGCGTTGTATTCGGCTTGGAGGCCGCGGTTGTTCAGCAGCGCGATCTGGACCGCGGCGTCGGCTGTGAGCGGCCTCGCGAGCAGACGGTCGACGCGCGCCTTGACCGCTGCGGCGTCCGCGGCCGTGACGATCTTCGCGGTGTCCTTGGAGAGGTCCAGCGAGACGCGCGACACGACCGGCGTCATCCCGCCGTCCGCGCCGATCGACGCGCAGGCCCCGAGCGAGGCCGACAACGCGACGGCCGCAGCCGTCCGGAGGAGGCGTGGGCGCAGGGCCGCCATCACATGCCCTCCGTCGGCCCAGGCGAAACGCCCTTGTTCTGCTCGAGCCAGGGCTTCGGCTCGACCGGGCGGTGGTCGACCGCGCCCGCGGTGACGGAGCTGCGCCGGACCGCGGGGACGGATACCGAAGGGTCGCGGGGGTCGTCTCCAGCGACGGGCGACGGCAATGGAGCAGAGCAGCCCGCCAACAGAAGCGCGGCGGCGGCCGAGACGAGCGGCTTCATGAGGAACCCCGAAATCTGAACGAGCAGGCGCGATGGCGCGCGGGCGCAGACAGGCGCGAGGTCGGTCAGATGTCTCGGGCGTCGCCGACGGGCCCCGAAACCGGGGCGCGCGTCGACGTCATGTGGACGTCAGCCGACCAGCGCGGCGGACGGTCTCGGGGGGCGCTTGATGTGGCTCGTCGGCCCCGCCAGAGGAGGCGGAGCGGGACGCCCGGGTAGGACGGCGACGGCGACCGTCACGGTCTGCAGCGAAGCCAGGTCGGTCGAGATGACGGCATGGCAGGCGGCGCCGCAGCAGGATGACGGTCCTGAACCGGGCTGCCCAACGTGACCTGCGCAGTCCCCTGACTCGGATTGGACGACCGGCTCGGCCGCGGCCGCCCCGGTGTCGGAAGCCGCGGCGTCCTCGGCGGGCTGCGTCGCCGCGGCGGGCTCGCGGTGGCCCGCGTGGGCTTCGCTCGGCGTCGACCAGCTCACGGCCACGAAGAGCGCGAGCGCGAGGCCGACGACCAGCCGCAGAGCCGCGCGGACGGTCATCCGCGCACCCTCCCGAGGACGTCGACCAGCTCGGCGACCTTACGGCGCTGCTCGTCCTTGTCGCCGGACTGGATAGCGTTCTCGACGCAGTGCCCGACATGGTCCTTCAGGATCTCCTCCTCGACCCGCTTGAGCGCGGCGCGGACGGCGGAGATCTGGGTCACCACGTCGATGCAGTAGCGGTCCTCGTCCAGCATGCGCGCGATTCCGCGGACCTGACCCTCGATCCGGTTCAGCCGCTTCGCGCAGGAGGTCTTGGTGCAGCACTGCATGGGTTGCCTAAGTACCCCATAGGGGTATAGTGCGCAAGTCGCATATACCCATGTGGGGTATATGATCCGGGACGCGAGGAGACTCCATGGAAACGCATGGACATGCTCACGGGGCCACGACGGGCTCGTGTTGCGGCGCGCATGGGCGTCCGCACGACCATGCCGCCGGCATGGCCACGGATCCAGTCTGCGGGATGTCGGTCGACATCGCGACCGCCAGGCATCGGTTCGAACATTCCGGTAAGACCGAGTTCTTCTGCTCGGCCGGCTGCAAGGCGAAGTTCGAGGCGGATCCGGGCAAGTATCTGTCGTCCTCCCCCGCCGATCCCGAGCCGGCGCCCGAAGGCACGGTCTACACCTGCCCGATGCACCCGGAGATTCGCCAGGAGGGGCCAGGCTCCTGCCCGATCTGCGGGATGGCGCTCGAGCCCGATCTGGTCACGGCCGAGGCGCAGCCCAACCATGAGCTCGCCGACATGACGCGGCGGTTCTGGATCGGGCTCGCGCTCGCGGTCCCGGTGTTCCTGCTGGAGATGGGGGCGCACGTCGCGCCTGCGATCCATCACCTCGTGCCGCCGTCGGTCTCGGCCTGGATCCAGTTCGCGCTGGCGACGCCGGTCGTGCTCTGGGCCGGGCGGCCGTTCTTCCAGCGCGGCTGGGCGTCCGTCGTCTCGCGCAACCTCAACATGTTCACGTTGATCGCGATGGGCACCGGCGTCGCCTACGCCTACAGCGTGATCGCGACGCTCGCGCCGGGGATCTTTCCCCCGGCGTTCCGTGGACCGGACGGAACGGTCGCGGTCTATTTCGAGGCGGCGGCCGTGATCACGGTGCTGGTCCTGCTCGGCCAGGTGCTGGAGCTCCGCGCCCGCGACCAGACCTCCGGAGCCATCCGGGCGCTGATCAACCTTACGCCCAAGACCGCGCGCCGGCTCCGGGAGGACGGATCGGACGAGGAGGTCCCGGTCGAGAAGATCGCGGTCGGCGACCGCATCCGGGTCCGCCCGGGCGAGAAGGTTCCCGTGGACGGCGAGGTCGTGGACGGACGCTCCGTCGTCGACGAGGCGCTGGTCACGGGCGAGTCGATGCCGATCGCCAAGACCGTCGGAGATTCCGTCACCGGCGGCACGCTGAACCAGTCCGGCGGACTGACCGTCCGGGCAACCAGGATCGGACGGGACACCATGCTCGCCCGCATCGTCCAGATGGTGGCTCAGGCGCAGCGCTCCCGCGCGCCGATCCAGCGGCTGGCCGACACGGTCTCGGGCTGGTTCGTCCCCGCCGTCATCCTGATCGCCGCGCTCGCATTCGTGGCCTGGGCCGCATTCGGGCCGGAGCCGTCCTACGCCTACGGCCTGGTGGCGGCCGTCGCGGTCCTGATCATCGCCTGCCCCTGCGCGCTCGGCCTCGCCACCCCGATGTCGATCATGGTCGGGGTCGGCAAGGGCGCGGGCCTCGGCATCCTCGTGCGCAACGCCGAGGCGCTGGAGCGACTGGAGAAGGTCGACACGCTGGTGGTCGACAAGACGGGCACGCTGACCGAAGGCAAGCCGTCGCTCACGGCGGTCGTCACGGCGGAAGGCTTTGCGGAGGACGACCTCCTGCGCCTCGCCGCCGCGGTCGAGCGGGCGTCGGAGCACCCGCTTGGGGTCGCGGTGCTGGCGGCCGCGGAAGCCCGCGGCCTCGACGTCCCGGCGGTCGCGGATTTCGACGCCCCGAGCGGCAAGGGCGTGTCCGGCACGGTCGGCGAGCGCCTGGTGGTGATTGGAAACGCCGAGTTCCTGAAGGCGCGCGACGTCGACGTCTCCGCGCTGAGCGCCCGCGCCGACGATCTCAGGCGCGACGGCGCGACGGCGATCTATGTCGGCGTCGACGGGAGGGCGGCGGGCGTGCTCGCGATCGCCGACCCGATCAAGCCGACGACCGCCGAGGCGATCCGCGCGCTGAAGGCCGAGGGGCTCCGCGTGGTCATGCTGACGGGCGACAACCGCACGACCGCCGAGGCCGTCGCGCGAAAGCTCGGCATCGACGAGGTCGAGGCGGACGTGCTGCCGGAGGCCAAGCACGCGGTCGTCGAACGGTTGAAGCGCGAGGGTCGGGTCGTGGCGATGGCGGGCGACGGCGTGAACGACGCGCCTGCGCTCGCCGCGGCCGACGTCGGGATCGCGATGGGCGCGGGCACGGACGTCGCGATCGAAAGCGCGGGCGTGACCCTGGTGCATGGCGACCTCAACGGCATCGTCCGCGCGCGGCGGCTGTCGGAGGCGACGATGTCGAACATCCGCCAGAACCTGATCCTGGCCTTCGTCTACAACGCCGCCGGCGTCCCGATCGCCGCAGGCGTGCTCTACCCCGCCTTCGGCCTGCTGCTCTCGCCCGTCGTGGCGGCCGCCGCGATGGCGCTGTCCTCCGTCAGCGTGATCGGGAACGCCCTCCGGCTGAGGGCCAGAACGATATGATTCGGTCGATGGCGTCTCAGACGTCAGCGCCCGGTCCGGCAATCGAATGGAATGACCACCACCGCGTCGTCGGAAAACGGGAAGTCCTCGCTTTCGAAGAATCGGCGGATCGCGCGCGTTTCGACGCAAAGGGAGCCGCGCCGTCTTCTCGGCCTGCTCAATCGCATCCGCGCCGAGAGGCGACCGCGCTCGGCTAGGCCGACGCCTTCAGCAGCCAGACCTGCTCCTTCGCCGGATATTTTCCCTTCAGACCCCCGTCGACCTCGGCGCTGTCCAGCAGGGCGACGTCGTAGGCCCCGGCGTAGAGCGCCCTCACCTCCTCCGCGCCGACGGAGAAGGGCGGGCCGTCCATCAGGCTCTGGTCGTAGTCGAACGACACGAGAAGCTGCGGCGCGCCGTCGGCGATCGCCGTCATATGGGCGGCGTAGCGCGGGCGGAGCGCTTCGGGCAGGGCGACCAGAGCGGCGCGGTCGTAGATGGCGTCCACCCGGCCCAGCCTGTCGGCGGACAGGTCGAAGATGTCGCCCGCGAACACGTCGATCCCCTCCGCGGAGTAACGCGTCAGACGGCCGAGCTTTTCGATCCTCGGCTCCCGGCCGAGCTCGGCGAACAGCTGCTCGACCGCCGTCTCGACGAGCTCCGCGCCCGCCACGCGAAAGCCCTCGCCAAGCAGCCAGCCCAAGTCGAGGCTCTTGCCGCAGAGGGGCACGAAGATTCGGGCGCCCGCGTCGAGGCCGAGCGCGGGAAAGTGCCGGATCAGCAGCGGGTTCGCCGCGGGCTGGTGGAAACCGATGGCGTTGTCCCGCCACCGGCCGCGCCAGAAGTCTCCGTCCATGGCCAGATCCCCGTCCGTGGCGCCCCGGCGCGGAGGCCGCGCGGCCGGCGCCGAGGCGGCATTCTACCGCCGAAGGAGCCGCTTTTGAAAAAGCGGCTCTCAATCCCGATATTGCTCCCATCACCTAAATCCAAGGAGCCGGCGATGACCACCACCACAGAACGCGCGATCCTGGCCGGCGGCTGCTTCTGGGGGATGCAGGACCTCATCCGCAGGCAGCCGGGCGTGGTCTCGACCCGTGTCGGCTACACCGGCGGCGACGTCGCGAACGCCACCTACCGCAACCACGGCACGCACGCCGAGGCGATCGAGATCGTCTACGATCCCGCGGTCACCAGCTTCCGCCGGATGCTCGAATTCTTCTTTCAGATCCACGATCCGACCACGAAGAACCGGCAGGGCAACGATCGCGGCCTGAGCTACCGCTCGGCGATTTTCTATCTCGACGACGAGCAGAAGCGGGTCGCCGAAGACGCCATCGCGGACGTCGACGCCTCCGGGCTATGGCCGGGCAAGGTCGTCACCGAGGTCGCGCCGGCGGGACCGTTCTGGGAGGCCGAGCCGGAGCACCAGGACTATCTCGAGCGGTTTCCGAACGGCTACACCTGCCACTTCATCCGCCCGAACTGGCGGCTTCCGAGCCGGGACCCGATCGCGCAGGCAAGCTGACGCATGGGGGACGTCTGCCGGGAGGCGTCCGCCTGACCGACCCGCAAGAAAGCGCCCCGCAGGCTGAAAGCCTGCGGGGCGCGCTTCAGGCCCCGTGACTTACTTGCCCGTGGTCGGGGTTTCGCTGTGCCCGCGCAGATCCTTGGCCTGATTCTCGGATGTGCCGGCGGACGTCGGCGTCTCCGGCTTCTTCATCGAATCCGACCCCATCGTGCCGGAGTCCTTCATCTCGGAGTGCCCCGGCGCGGTCTTCATCTCGGAGCCCGAGGTCGAGCTGGAGCCGGTGGTGGCGTTGTTTCCAGTTCCGGTCGCCTGCGCCATCGCGACGGTGGACGAGGCGGCCATGGCGAGAGCCGTCAGGCCTGCGGTCAAAATATTCTTCGTCAAAGCAAGTCTCTCCTGCAGTGTGCTGCCGTGTCAAAGACACGGTTCAAGGGAAGAAGACCTCGTGATCTCGTCACTCGTCTTGTGAGAGTTCACAAGGTCTTTTCGAAAAGCATTACGTGGTTCGGGGTTGATTAGTTTCATTGCGCACAAAATAATTTTGAACGACCCGCATTCGAGGGCGTCCGGCGCGATCCTTGCGCCCGGCGCCGTGGTCCTGCACTCCACACATCGTGTCCCCCGGCGCGCTCGTAAAACTGCGTGCGGGACCGCGCGCTCGCCGGTATGCGTGTGGGCGCTCAAAAATCGGGGACACCATCCATATGGCGGCCGAAGCCCAGAACGAACTCGTGCAGGTCGTCGCGCTGCTGGGCGCCGGGGTCGTCGCCGTGCCGATTTTTCGGCGGCTCGGCCTCGGCTCCGTGCTCGGCTACTTCGCCGCCGGCCTCGTCATCGGCCCGTTCGGGCTCGCTCTCTTCTCCGACTCCGGGACGATTCTTCACGTCGCCGAGTTCGGCGTGATCATGCTGTTGTTCGTGATCGGGCTCGAGATGCAGCCCTCCCGATTGTGGAGCTTGCGACGCGAGATTTTCGGGCTGGGCGTAGGACAGGTGGTCGCGTCGGGCGCGCTGCTCACGCTTGCGGGCGTCGCGGCCGGGCTCGACGCCCGCGTCGCCTTCGTCGCCGGCATGGGCTTCGTGCTGTCGTCGACCGCGGTCGTGATGCAGATGCTCGACGAGCGCGGCGACACCTCGACGCCCCAGGGGCAGAAGGCGGTGTCGATCCTGCTGCTCGAAGACCTCGCCATCGTGCCGCTGCTTGCGGTCGTCGCCTTCATCGCCCCCACCGGCGCCGGCGAGGACATGAGCGACCGCTGGAGAGACATCGCCCTGGGCGTCGGCGCCGTGGTCGTCCTCGTCGTGGCGGGTCGTTATCTGCTGAACCCGATGTTCCGCATCCTCGCCCGGTCGCAGGCGCGCGAGGTGATGACGGCGGCGGCGCTGCTCGTCGTGCTGGGCGCGGCGCTGCTGATGGAGATCGGCGGGCTGTCGATGGCGATGGGCGCGTTTCTCGCCGGCGTGCTGCTGTCGGAATCGACCTTCCGCCACCAGCTCGAAGCCGACATCGAGCCGTTTCGCGGCATCCTGCTCGGCCTGTTCTTTCTGGCGGTCGGCATGTCGCTCGACCTTGCGGCGATCGCAATCCATTGGCAGGTCATCCTCGGCTTCACCGCGCTGTTCATTGCGGTGAAAGGGGTCGCGATCTTCGGCGTGGCGCGGGCGCTCGGCTCCTCGTCCCGTGAGGCGGTTGATCGGGTGGCGCTGTTCGCGCAAGGCGGCGAGTTCGCCTTCGTGCTCTATTCCGCCGCCGCCGCCGTGGGCATCCTCGACGCCCCGACCAACGCGATCTTCACCGCGGTGGTGATCCTGTCGATGGCGCTGACCCCGCTCACCGCGCTCGTTCTGAAGCGCCTTGCGCCGCGGCCGGCGCAGTCGCTCGACGGCGTGGAGCAGGCCGACGGCCTCACAGGGCAGGTGCTCGTCATCGGCTTCGGGCGCTTCGCGCAGGTGGCGAGCCAGTCGCTGCTCGCGCGCGGCTGCGACATCTCGATCATCGAGATCGACGTCGAGATGATCGACGCGGCGGCGACCTTCGGCTTCAAGGTCTATTACGGCGACGGAACAAGGCTCGACACTTTGAGGGCGTCAGGCGCCGGCGAGGCGCGGGCCGTGCTCGTCTGCGTCGACAAGCAGGAAGCCGCCGAAAAGATCGTCGAGCTCGTGAAGTCCGAATTCCCGCTCGCGAAGCTGCTCGTGCGCGCCTTCGACCGAGGTCACGCCATGGATCTCGTTCGCGCCGGCGTCGATTACCAGATCCGCGAGACGTTCGAATCCGCCATGGCCTTCGGCGAAGCGGCGCTGACGGCGCTCGGCGTGCCGGAGGAGGAGGCGGCCGAGATCGCAGCCGACGTCCGTAGGCGGGATCTGGAGCGGTTTGATCTTCAGGTCGCGGGCGACATTTATTCCGGCACGAGCCTGATCCGCGGCAACGCGCCGATCCCGACGCCGTTGACGCGCCCGCGCCGCCCTGGCCGGATCATGGACCGGGCCAGGGAACAGCCGCACGGCGGTTAACGCGCGTCCAAGACCTGCAGGTCCCGTCCCGCGGGCGCTTATCATCGCTCGCGCATCTCCACCTTGTACTGCAGCCGCACGACCCCGTCCTGCGCGTCGCATCCGGTCTGGGTGAGCTGGAGGGCGTTCGCGAGCCCCTCCTCGCCGGCCTCGTAGATCGTACGCTCGCCGGTGATTCCATTGATCGAGGGCCAGACCAGCTGCACGATCTTGTCGACCAGTCCGGCCTTCAGGAACGCTCCGTTCACGCCGCCGCCGCCTTCCAGCAGCAACCGCTTCACGCCGAGTTCGCGGGCGAGCACGTCGAGCGCGGCCCGGAGGTCGATCTCGGCTGAGTCCGCGACGACATAGGACACGCCGTCGGCCAGAAGCTCGGCGAGATGCGCGTCCGAGACCCCGTTCGCGAGCAGCACGACGACGTGATCGCCTGCGATGTCGCCCGTCTCGAAATGGACCTTGCCGGACGGGTCGACGACGATCCCGTAGGCCGGGGCGTCGCGGCGCGCGAAGTGATGCGGGCGCGGCGGACGACCGGGCTCCGCCGGCGGATGCGGCTTCGCCTTCGACATCTCCTGCGCGGTGACGCGGCCGATGATCCAGCCGTCGCCGCCAATCTCGTCATGCGCCGTCTCGAAGGCCTTGCCCCGGGCCTTGATCTCCTCGGCCGCCCCCTCCCCCGTCCGCCCGGAGCCGAGCCGGCCGTCGAGCGAGGAGAGCATCAGGCAGGTGACATGCGGCTTCATGGGCGACTCCCGTTCGGCGCGACGGCTGCGCGCGGCCGGAGCTAGGGCGTGGCGCGGCCGGGTCGATGGGCCGGCGGACGACGCGCCGCGGTCCGCGTCAACGGAACTCGACCTCCGTCTTGCCCTTGTCGACGAGCCGGCCCAGAGCCGCGGCGTCCCAGTTCGTCAGCCGCACGCAGCCATGGCTGCCGGACTTGCTGATCTTGTCGGGGTCTGGCGTGCCGTGGATGCCATAGGTCGGCTTCGACAGGTCGATCCACATCGAGCCCACCGGGCCGTTGGGGCCCGGCGGAAGGTCGAGCTTTCTTCGGTTGCGTCCCTGCTGAAAGTTCTTCTTGGGGTCGTATTTGTAGTGTGGGTCCGGGAAGCTGCCGTTCACCTTCATCCGCCCGGAAGGGGACGGCGTGTCGTCGGAGCCGACCGTCGCAGGGTCGACGAGCACCAGCGTTCCGTCGGCGGCGTAGGCGCGCAGCTCGCCGCCGGCCTTATCGATCTCGATGCGCGCCACCCGGGCCTCGGGCTCGCCGCCGGTCTCGGCCACGAGCAGGGACTGGCCGGCGCGTCGGAAATCGGCGCCGGGGTTGAGGCGGCGGAGCAGCGCTTCGCTCATGTGGAAGCGTTCGGCCAGCATCTCCTCCGGGCCGGTGAAGCCGATCCATTTGAGCTTCGCGAGCTTCGCGTAGTCCTTCGGGACCTTGTCGAGATAGCGGTCGTCTATGTCCTCGGGGGTGATCGCGTAAATCTTCGTCGCCTTGGCGGCGTCTGCGGAAATCGCGCTCCAGACCTCGGCGTCGAGCGCGTCGGCGGGCGGCATCTTCCGCAGCTCGCGGAACGCGCGGACGGCCTTCTTGAGATTGTCGCCGTCGCGGCCATCGATGGCCCCGGGCGAGGCGTGCGCGCGGTCGAGCAGAATCTGGACGCGGATGAGGAACGGGTTCGGGTCGTCGTCGGTCGCGATCTTCGGCGCCGGCTCCTGCGCTTTATCCTTGCGCCGTTTCGCCGGCTTCGGCGTCGCCTCCTGCGCGGCCTTCGCCTGCGCCCGGGCGTCCACCCTTGCGCGCCACCCGTCGAAATCGGCGCCGTCGATCGCCTGCTCGGTGAGCTCCGGCGGCGCGGCCGCCGGGTCCGGCGGCGGCGCGGCCATCGCCGCGGCCGGCGACAGGAGGGCCAGGACAAGAAGGCGTCTGACGAGACTTTTCATGGGGTGTCGGCTCTCCGGCGCGATCGCGCGGAACGTCAACGCGCGAAAGAACGATCGCGCTCCCGGCGCCGCTGCAATCGTCAAATATGCGCGCGAGGAGTCGACTGGGCCCCCAAACCGGTTGGTTGAGGCGGCTTCCACGCCGATCCCCCGAAAGTCCGTGGAAGCCGCCTCGGGCCGTAGCCGCGGAGGCACCCTTATCGTTGATGGTTAACGATTGTTTAACAGTGAGGCCCGATCCCGCCCCTTCAGGCGGCCCCGGCGGAGCTCGACTGGGGAAAACCGAGCCTCGCCCATAGCTTCGCCGACGCGCTTCGGCCACCCTCCGCCCTCGCGGCGCGGCCGCATGTGAACGGCGTCGGGCGGGCATGACGATCAGCGTGGACATCGGCGCGAAGAGCAACGGGCAGCGCGCGGCGTTCGACCTGGAGGAATTGCTCGCCACCCGCCTGCTGGTGCAGGGCAATTCCGGCTCGGGAAAATCGCATCTGCTGCGCCGCCTGCTCGAGCAAAGCGCGCCCTGGGTGCAGCAATGCGTCATCGACCCTGAGGGCGACTTCGTCACGCTCGCCGACGCGTTCGGCCATGTGGTGATCGACGCGGCGAGCGTGGAGCGCGAGCTCGCCACGATCGCCGACCGGGTGCGGCGTCACCGGGTGTCGGTGGTGTTCAACCTCGAAGGCCTCGAGGTCGACAAGCAGATGCGCGCGGCGGCGCTGTTCCTGAACGGCCTGTTCGAAGCCGACCGGGACGTCTGGTACCCGATGCTCGTCGTGGTCGACGAGGCGCAGCTGTTCGCGCCGGCGGCGTCGGGCGACGCCGACGAGGAGTCGCGGCGCCAGTCGCTCGGCGCGATGACGAACCTCATGTGCCGCGGCCGGAAGCGCGGGCTCGCCGGCGTCATCGCGACTCAGCGGCTCGCCAAGCTCGCCAAGAACGTCGCGGCGGAAGCCTCCAACTTCCTGATGGGCCGCACCTTTCTCGACATCGACATGGCGCGGGCCGCCGATCTGCTCGGCATGGAGCGCCGGCAGGCGGAGACCTTCCGCAATCTCGAGCGCGGCCATTTCGTAGCGCTCGGGCCCGCGATCGGACGCAGGCCGGAAGCCGTCCGCATCGGCGCCGTCGCCACCGAACCGCGCGGCGGAGGACCGAAGCTCACGCCTCTGCCGGAGACGCCGACCGAGGACGCCGCCGGCCTGATCTTCCGCGCCGGTCCCGCAGAGATGCCGAAGCCGCGCGCGGCTCCTCCGCCGTCGGCGGCCGACGTCCTGGCGCGGCTCGCGGAGTCGAAGCCCGAACCCTTCGCGCCGTCGCCGGAGGATCTGTTCGCCGGCGCGGAGCGCGACGCGGCCGTCAGCGCCATCATCACGGAGATGATGGCCGAGCCGGAAGCGGGTTTTCAGCCGATGGCCTTGCTCTACCAGGACTTCCTCGTCCGCTGCCGGATCGCCCGCGTCGCCGGCGAGCCGCCGGACCTGCCGCGCTTTCGCAAGGAGATCACGCTTGCGAAGGCCGGCGTCGGCGACGACGCGGCCGTGGCGTCCGGAGACTGGGACCAGGCGACGCTGGTCGCCGCCGCGCTCCCCGACGACGTGCGCGGCGTGTTCCTGCTGGTCGCGAGAGCCGCGCTGACCGGCGCGCCCTGCCCCAGCGACGCCGAGATCGCCCGGGCCTACGGCACCCGCTCGAACGGCCGGGCGCGGAGGCTGCTCGCCTATATGGAGGAGCGCGGCTTCATCGCCACCGCCACCGACCTGCGCGGCGCGCGGATCGTCACCCTGCCGGATCTCGGCTGGCGCACCGCGCCCGGGCTGGCGGAGCTCGCCGCGGTCTGACGGCTGCGCTTCCGGCTGCGAGAGCCGCTCCCGGGAACGCCCAAAGGACGCATCAAACGCTTGTCCGACTTAAGTCAGTCGGGTCACTGTAGGCTCTCGGCGACGCGCGGCCGGACGACGCCGGCTGTTCGCCGCCGAACCCGCTGGCAACGAGGAGGTGAGACGGTGACACACGCGATCGGAAAAGCGCCATCCGGAACGGCGCAGGGCTGCGTCTCGCCGACGCTTCGGACGGGACACAAAGACGACGGCCGCCGTGGAGCCGCGCGGATCTATCGGAGCGTCGCCGTCGCGATCGCCCTGTTCGGCGCCGTGCCGGCCGCTTTCGCCCAGGAGGCTGCTCCGCCGGCCGCCCAGGCCACGACCAAGCCGAACATCGTGATCATCGGCACCGGAGGCACGATCGCAGGCGCCGGCGCCTCCAGCGTCAACACCGGCGACTACGACTCCGCCAAGGTCGCGGTCGACAAGATCATCGCCGCCGTGCCGGAGATGAAGGAGGTCGCGAACGTCAAAGGCGAGCAGATCTTCCAGATCGGCTCCGAGAGCTTCAACGACGAGCGGCTTCTGAAGCTCGCCCACCGGGTCTCGGAGCTCGTGAAGCAGCCCGACGTGGACGCCGTCATGATCACGCACGGCACCGACACGATCGAGGAGACGTCCTACTTCCTCAACCTGACGCTGAAGACCGAAAAGCCGGTCGTCATCGTCGGCGCGATGCGGCCAGGCACCGCGCTGAGCGCCGACGGCCCGCTCAATCTCTACAACGCCGCGGTCGTGGCGTCCGCCAAGGAGGCGCGCGGCAAGGGCGTGCTGGTCGTGATGAACGACGAGATCCATTCCGCGCGCGACGTGACGAAGTCCAACGCGCTCAAGGTCGAGACCTTCAAGTCGCTGTACGGTCCGCTCGGAGTCGTGGTCGAGAGCAAGCCCTATTTCTACCGGCTGCCGGCCCGGCCGCACACGATGGCGACGGAGTTCGACATCGACCAGATCGAGGCGCTGCCGAAGGTCGACGTGTTCTACGCCCACGTCACCATGGACCCCAAGGCGCTCGACGCCATCGCCGGCCTCGGCGGCAAGGCGCTGATCTACGCCGGCACGGGGAACGGCAGCGTCGCCGACTACATGGAGGAGCCGCTCAAGAAGGTCCGGGAGAAGGAGATCGTCGTGCGCGCGACGCGCACTGGCAGCGGGCTGGTCGTGCGCAACGGCGAGGAGAAGGACGACGACAACGACTGGATCGTCGCCGCCGACCAGAGCCCGCAGAAGGCGCGCATCCTGATGTCGCTCGCCCTCATGAAGACGAGCGACACCAAGCAGTTGCAGGACATCTTGTACAAGTACTGAGCGCCGCGGCGGCCGGGCGGCGCAGGAACGGCGTCCGGCCGGAATTGATCGGCGAACGTTCGAGGCTCAGGCGGGAGCCTCTCCCCGCGCGGCGGCCTCGAGGCCCGCAACGTCGAGCTTCACCATCCCGAACATCGCCTGCGTCATGCGCGCGGCCGCCGCCTTGTCGGGACGCGCCAGGATCTGAAGAAGCGCGCGCGGCACGATCTGCCAGGCCAGACCGTATTTGTCGTGAATCCACCCGCACTGCTTCGGCGTCCCTTCCTCGGCCAGTCTGTCCCACAGCCGGTCCACCTCGGCCTGGTCGGCGCAGTCGATCGAGAACGAGACGCCGTGATTGAAGGGGATGCGCTCGCCGCCATTGAGGGCCTGGAAGCGCTGCCCGGCCAGCGTGAACTCGATGAAGAGCACGCTGCCTACCGGTCCCGACGGCGTCTCGAGGACGTTCCTGTGCACGACGTCGATCCGCGAGTCGGGCAGCAGGGAGACGTAGAAGTTCGCGGCCTCCTCGGCCTCGGTCGCGAACCATAGGCAAGGCGCGATCTTGGACATCGTGACTTCCTTAGAATGCAGGTTGATCGCGGTCGCTCAGGCGGCGGCGACGGCGGCGGGATCCATCCACACCGCCTCCCAGATGTGGCCGTCCGGATCCTCGTAGCTCCGGCCGTACATGAACCCGTGGTCCTGAACGGGAATCGGATCGGGGGAGCCGCCGGCGGCCGCCGCGTCCGCTACGAGGGCGTCGACGGCTTCGCGGCTCTCGGCGGACAGCGCGATCATCACCTGCGCCGTGGCCTTGGCGTCCGGGATCGCCTTGGTCGTGAACTGCCTGAATTTGTCATGGGTCAGCAGCATCGCGTGGATGGTCTCGGAGAAGACCATGCACGCGGCCGTGTCGTCCGAAAACTGCGGGTTCTTCTTGGCGCCCACGGCCGCGTAGAACGCGACGGAACGCGCGAGATCGGCGACAGGCAGATTGACGAAGATGAGTTGCGTCATTGGGGTCTCCTCCAGGTCGTGCGGTCCCAGGACGAACCGGGCGCGCGAGATCCGACAACCGATTCATTTTTCTTGCCGGAGCTGCGCATGAGGCGACCGCACGCATGCCGGCCATGCGCAATGAGCGGGCGTAAGGCTAACGCGCCTTAACGTCGATCCGGCTACATGAGGGCCTCCCACAGCCGATCGCATGCCGCTCCCCACAATGTCGTTCTCCGATCTCAGCCTGTCCGGCCGCGCCTCCACGCTCGACCCCACCACGCGCGGCGTCATCGCCATGGTCGTCGGCATGGGCTTTCAGGTCGCCAACGACACCGTGGTGAAGCTCGCCTCGGCGCGGCTGCCCGCGCATGAAATCATGGGCCTGCGCGGCCTGATGGCGATCGCCCTCACCTTCCTCGTCATCTGCGTCCTCGGCCAGCGCGACCGGTTGAAGCTTGTGGCGAGCCCGACGGTGATGCTGCGCTCGGCCCTCGAGGCCGCCGCGTGCTTCACCTATATGAGCGCCCTCGCCCATCTCGGCCTCGCGGAGTTCACCTCGATCATGCAGGCGACACCGCTGATCATGACGGCGCTTGCCGTCATGCTCGGGTGGCAGAAGGTGGGCTGGCGCCGCTGGCTCGCGGTCGCCGTAGGCTTCGGCGGGGTTCTCCTGATCGCCCGCCCGTCCACGCAGGGCGTCAACGCCTATGCGGCGCTCGCGCTGCTGTCGGCTGCGATCGTCGCCGTGCGCGACCTCGTCACCCGGCGGATGCCGCAGGACGCGACCTCGTTCGTCGTGACGCTCGGCGCGACGATCGCCGTCACGACGGTCGGCTTCGGCCTCGGCGCGGCGCAGCCCGAGACATGGGTCATGCCCGGCCCCGGCGACCTCGTCTTCCTCGCCGTCGCCGCCTGTCTCGTCGTGCTCTGCAACATGACGATCGTGCTGGCGTTCCGATCCGGCGACATGGCCGTCGTCGGCCCGTTCCGCTACAGCGTGATCCTCGGCTCGCTCGTGCTGGGCGCCCTCGTCTGGGGCGATCGGCCCGACGCTTTGGCGCTCGCCGGCTCCGCCCTGATCGTCGCGTCCGGCCTCTACGCCCTGAAGCGCGAGCGCTCCCGCCACGAGCCGGCGACCGTCGCCGCCCCCACCCCGCTCGCCTGATCCGGCGGCGTCCGAGCCAACACGGACGGATGGCGCGCGTCGGGCTTGCGGACGCGCTGCGGCTGGCGTCTCTTCCTCCGCCCGATCGGAGGACGCCCATGCGCCGGAAACTGGCCTGTCTCGGATTGACGCTCATCCTCGCCGCCTCGATCGCGACCGCGGCTTCCGCCGCGCCGATCGACGACGCGCGGCTGACCGCGGCCGACGGCGACGCCGCGAACTGGGTGCTGCCGGGGCGCGACTACGGGAATCAGCGCTTCTCGCCGCTCGACCAGGTCAACGTCGGGACCGTGAAGGGTCTGGTCCCGAAGTGGATCTACCAGACCGGCTACGCCGCGACCTTCCAGACGACGCCGCTGGTGGCGGACGGGGTGATGTACCTCTCAGCCCCGTTCTCCCACGTCATCGCGATCGACGCGAAGACCGGCGTCGAGCGCTGGCGCTACGAGCACAAGGCGACCGCCAAGAAGCTCTGCTGCGGACCGGCGAACCGCGGCGTCGCCCTCGGCTACGGTCGGGTCTATGTCGCGACCGTCGACGCCCGGCTGGTCGCGCTCGATCAGGCGACGGGCAAGCCGGTCTGGGACGTCAAGCTCGCCGAGGCCGCCGACGACGGCCCGAGCGAGGACCGCGCGTCGCTCGGCCAGGGCGATCTCATGCTCAAGGGCGAGGTGTCCGGCGCGACCGGCATCGGCGCGAACTCGGCGCCCCTGGTCTATGACGGCAAGGTGATCGTCGGCATCACCGGCGTTGGCTACGGCCTGCACCTCGACAGCGATCGGCCGGGCGCGCCGCTCGGCGCGGTGGTCGGCGTCGCCGGACGCTACGGCCGGCCGGGCTTTCTCGCAGCCTTCGACGCGCAGACCGGGAAGCCGGTCTGGACGTTCGACACGACGCAGGCGGACTGGGAGGGCGAGTTCCGCCAGGAGACGCCCTACGGGGTGCGCCTCGATCGCGACATCCCCGCCGAGAAGGCCGCGGCGCCGGCCCACAAGGACGCCTGGAAGTTCGGTGGCGGCTCGATCTGGCATGCGCCGGCGCTCGATCCGAAGACCGGGCTGCTGTTTCTCGGAATCGGCAACCCGTCGCCGCAGTCCGCCGGCGAGAGCCGGCCGGGCGACAACCTCTACACCTCATCGCTGGTGGCGATCGAGGCGAAGACCGGCAAGCTCGTCTGGCACTACCAGCAGGTCCCGCATGACATGTGGGGCTACGACGTCGCGAGCCCGCCCTCGCTGTTCTCGCTCGACGTGGACGGACGGCCGACGGAGGTCGTGGGTCAGGCGTCCAAGCTCGGCTGGTACTTCGTCCACGAGCGCGCCACCGGGAAACTGCTCTTCAAATCCGAGCCCTATGTCCCGCAGTCGAACCTGTTCCGCGCGCCGACGGCGGAGGGGATCGTGATCGCGCCGGGCGTCGGCGGCGGCGTGAACTGGTCGCCGGCTTCGGTGGACGCCAGGGCCGGCGTCGCCTTCGTCGCGGCCATGCACTGGCCCGCCACTTACCGGGCCCAGACGCTGCCGGCGCAAGGCGACAAGCCGGAGGTGCGGTTCTTCAGCATCGAGCCGGTCAAGGACGGAACCTACGGCGTGCTGGCCGCGATCGATCTCAAGGCCGGCGGCCGCATCAAATGGCGCCAGACCACGCCGAGGCCGCTGATCGGCGGCGTGCTGGCGACCGCGGGCGGCCTCGTCTTCAACGGCGAGGGCGACGGCGACCTCGCGGCGTTCGACGCCTCAAGCGGCGAGAAGCTCTGGCGGTTCAACTGCGGCGCCGGAGTCAACGCGCCGCCGATCGCCTATGCGGTCGACGGCCGGCAATATGTCGCCGCCGCGGCCGGCGGCAGCCAGATCTGGGGGTTCCGCCAAGGCGGTGCCGTAATCGCCTTCGGCCTTCCGGACTGACGTCTCTGCGCGCGAGCCGCTAGGCGGACTTAGCGCGCGTCGCCGCCCGGGGGCGGCGGCTGAGGCGACGCGGGAGAGGGGGCGCTCCCCGCGTCGCCGCCGGAACCAAAAGTCAGTTCGCGGACGACTTCCCGTCGGCGCTGTTGCGCGCTTCGACCTCGGTCTTCTGGCCCTCATAGGCCAGGATGCTGTCCTTGCCGATCACCAGCTTCTCGCCGGGCGCGCCCGGCAGCCCGTACCCCATGCCCGTCACGCGCAGTTCGCAGCCGCCGGCGCAGTCGAGCTTGGCGGACTTGCCGGCTTCGATGGTGGTCTTCGGCTCCTTGTCGCCAAGGTCGACCGTCACCTCATGACTCTTGTCGCTCTGGTTGGTCACCGTCACCGCTAGGGCCGGGCCGGCCGCCAACATCGTCACCGCGGCCGCCACAGCGGCGGTCTTCGCATAAGCCAAACGCATCTCTTTGTCCTCCACTTGTCTTTTGTTGAGGCGCGAAACTTCCCTGTTCGTCGACGACAGCATCGTCGACGCGACTGAGGTCCTGAATTGCGCCGGAAGATATTTCTGGATCCGATACGACGTCTTCAATGGATCTACAGGCTTGTGATCCCGGCTTCCGATCGTCTGACGGCGCCGTGATCGTTCTTGCAGCCTCGCCGACGACCAGCCTGAATATGCTTAGAGCCGGAGCTGTTCGATAAAACGGATTCCGCGAAAATGTTGAGAACAATTGCAGATCATGGGTATCATTACCTAGATTGAATCTAGGACTAAAAGCCTGCTGATTTGTTAGCCGGCGCGTCGTGGTCCGCGCTGGCCCGGAGCGCGGCGACTCGCGGTACAAGGCGGCGCGGGCAAGCGGAGAAGGATCGCGTCATGCGCTGGTCGCCCCAGCAGGATCAGGCGCTGAAGGCCGTCGCGGAGTGGCTGGCGCGGCCGCGCGCTCAGGTGTTCCGCCTGTTCGGCTACGCCGGAACGGGCAAGACCACGCTCGCCCGCCATCTCGCCGAGGATCTCGACGGCGACGTCGCGTTCGGGGCCTACACGGGCAAGGCTGCGCTTGTGATGCGCTCGAAGGGCTGCGCCGGCGCGACCACCATCCACGCGATGATCTACCGCCCGCGCGCCGGGACCGAAGAGGACGGCCCCTCCTTCGCGATCAACCGCGACGGCGCCGCTGGGGAAGCCGACCTCATCGTGATCGACGAATGTTCGATGGTCGACGAGGAGCTTGGCCGCGACCTGCTCTCGTTCGGCAAGAAGGTGCTGGTGCTGGGAGACCCCGCCCAGCTTCCGCCGGTCAAGGGCGGCGGCTTCTTCACGGACGCCGAGCCGGACGCGATGCTCACCGAGGTCCATCGCCAGGCGGCCGACGACCCCATCATCCGCATGTCGCTCGACGTCCGCGAGGGACGCGAACTCGAGCCCGGCCAGTACGGCGACAGCCGCATCGTCTCACGCCGCGACATCACGACGGAGGACGTGACGGAGGCCGATCAGGTTCTGGTCGGCACCAACCGGACGCGCCGCCTCTACAACGGCCGGCTGCGCGAGATCAAAGGCCTGATCGATCCTCTGCCGGCGGTCGGCGACAAGCTCGTCTGCCTGCGCAACGACAAGACGAAGGGATTGTTCAACGGCGGCGTCTGGACCGTGCAGCGCCTGAAGGGCGCCGACGGGGTGAAGGTGAAGCTTGACCTGCTACCCGACGAGGAGGGCGCGCGCCGCTCCGTCTCGGTCTCCGTGCTGCGCGCGTTCTTCGAGGGCGACCCGGAGTCGATCCCCTTCGCCCAGCGCCGCAAGTCGGACGAGTTCGACTACGGCTACGCGCTGACCGTCCACAAGGCGCAAGGGTCCCAGTGGGACGACGTCGTGCTGTTCGACGAGAGCTTCGCCTTCCGCGAGCACCGCGCGCGCTGGCTCTACACTGGGCTCACCCGCGCCGCGAAGCGCGTCACCGTGGTGCGCTGACCACATGTCGGATCCGATTGCCGAAGGATCGCGCTGGGCGCATATTACGCGCCGAGAGAGCGTCGCAGGATGCGGCGCGCCGAGGCGCCGCCAAGAGCGCTTAGTCCTACCGGGAGACGCCTGATGTCGATTGCTGTCCCCTACCCTCGTTCCACGCTGCGCGCTGCGGCGTTGGTCGTCGGCGCGCTCGCGCTGTGGGCCGGCCCCGCCGCCGCCGAGCAGAACACCGACGCGACCTTCGCGTCCTTCAAGGAGGATGCGTTCGGGCCGAAGCCGATCGCCGACGGATCCGGCTTCATTAAGATCGACGGCCCCTACCGCGCTGAGGATGCGGCCGTCGTCCCGATCGACGTCGAGGTCACGCTGCCGGAAGGCGACACGCGCACGATCTCCAAGGTGACGCTGGTCGTCGACGAGAACCCCTCCCCGATCGCCGCCGCCTTCACGCTCGGGCAGAAGCGCAAGGAGTTCGCTCTCTCCACCCGGCTGCGCGTCAACGCCTATTCGACGGTCCGCGCCGTGATCGAGACCGACGACGGCAGCCTGTTCATGAACGGCCGCTTCGTGAAGGCGAGCGGCGGGTGTTCGGCGCCGGCGCTCAAGGATCAGGACGAGGCGGTCAACCGCATTGGCCAGACCCGGTTCCGCACCGTGTCGGCGAACGCCGCGGCGCCGAAGCCGGAGCAGACCGCGACGCCGTTCGACCGCGCACAGCTCATGATCCGGCACCCGAACTATTCGGGCCTTCAGATGAACGTGATCGACCGGTCGTACATCCCGGCCTGGTTCGTCAACCACATCGAGGTCAAGCAGGGTGAGGAGACTGTGTTCACGATGGACGGCGGGATCTCGCTCAGCGAGGACCCCATGATCCAGTTCAGCTATCCCGCCAAGCCCGGCGTCGCGCTGGCCATGACGGGCACGGACACCCAGGGCAAGAGCTTCGAGGCCGCGCTGAAGGGCGGCGACGCGGCGAAGTCCGGCGGTATCTGACGCAAGCAGGTCAACGGCGTCCGCAATCGAAAACGCCGGCTTGAATGGGCCGGCGTTTTTCGTTTTTGCGTTCCCGGCCGGCCGGTCAGGCCCGCCCGATCACGGGAAGCACTTGATCTCTGCTTCAGCCTGCGCGCGGCGCAGATTGGCGACCTTGTCCTTGAGCTGCGCGCTCGTGCGGAACAGCTCGGAGGACTGCCCCGCCACCTTGTTGAGCCGCAGGACCGTCTCGGCCTCTTCATACTCGGAGTAAGGCAGGATCGTCGCGATCGTGTCGATCGAGCATGCGCAATGCTCGAGCGACTCCCGCGTCTGGCCGTTCGCCGCCATGCAGCCGAAGATGTAGTCGGCCTTATCCACTGTCGAATAATCGTCGCCGACCTCCGCCGAGGAGGCCTGCCCGACTGAAAGCGCCAGCGCCAGTCCCGCCCCGATCAACGTCCTCGCGATCATTTTTTCGTCTCCGCGCCGGGTTGCAGCGTCAGTTCCTCCACAAGCAGCGGCTTGTCGCCGCCGCTCTTCGGGGTGACGGATTTTAGGGCGTAGAGCCCTCCCGGCACGCCTTCGGAGAAGGTGATCTCGTAGGTGCGGTCCGCATAGGCGCCGAGCTTGTCCCGGTTCTGGTCGCGCAGGAACGGCTTCAGCGTGACCTTCCATCCCTCGACGCTTCGCCCATCGTAGTCGAATGTCGTCGCCTCGACCTGCTCGCCCGCCCGGATCGCGTCCATGATCCGGTTCCGCATGTAATACGGGCTGCCGCCGAGCACCTTCTGCATCTCGCGGATATCGTTCTCCAGGACGGCGATGACCACCGGGTTGCCGCTGCGCGCGATCGGGCCGATCGAGTAGGCGCGCTTGTCGGAGAACAGGTCCACGATCACCGCTTCCGCCTTGCCGTCCGGCGCGACGCGCAGTTTCACGCTGTCCTCGAACGAGGGGTCAAGCTTCGGGTCGTCCGCGGTGCGCGCGAAATGGTAGTTGAGTTCGGAGCCGTCGCTGAGCTTGGCCAGATAGGGTCCGTAGAACACGAGATCGACGGCGGAGGGCGCGGCGGCGGCAGGCGCCGCGGCCAGAGCGACGGCCATCGCGGCGCCGGCGACGCGGGTAAACATCGACATTGAAAGCCTTCCTCTCGGATGGGGGCTCTTGGTCCGCGAGCGCGTCCCGCGCAGCGCCGGACGGCGGCGGCCCCTTATCTCGGCCTTATAATGCATCGCCGACGCTGCCGGCGGCAATATGACGTGCGGACCGTGTGCGGCCCTCACGATGGCGCGAACATGAAGCCCCTGCCGCGAACCGTCACGATGAGGCGGCCGCCATCGGGCGTCGCCTCGCCCAGCTTGTGGCGGAGATAGCCTATATAGACGTCCACCACGTTGAGCGAGGCGCCGCCATGACCCGCCCACAGCGCCGCGAAGATGTCGGCGCGGCTGAGAGGTTCGCCGGCGTGGCGCATCAGCAGAGCGAGAAGATCGACCTCGCGCTCGGTCAGCCGGGCCGAGCCGTCGGCGGTCGTCGCGGTGCGGGTGTCGAGATCGAGATCCACGGGGTGGACGACGAGATGGCGTTGATCGGCGCCGCTGTTCTCCCGCTTGAGCTCCTGGACGCGCACCCGCGCCAGCAGCTCCTCGAAGTCGAACGGCTTGACGAGGTAGTCGTCGGCGCCCGCGAGTAGGCCTTCCGTCCGGTCCGAGACGCTCGAGCGCGCCGACAGCATGATGATCGGCGCCGTCTGGCCGGCCGCCCGCAGCGCCTTGCAGACCTCGAGCCCGGATCGGCCCGGCAGCATCACGTCGAGGATGATGGCCGACAGCGATTTTCCCGTCGCGACCGCGAGCGCGGACTCGCCGTCGCCGACGAGCTCGACCTCGTAGGCCTCGGCGGCGAAACCTCGCCTCAGGACCGAGCCGATATCGGCGTCGTCTTCCACGATCAGGATGGTCATGAGGCGGCTCCGAAGGCGAGGCGGGGCGCGAGCGCGGGCAGACGAATGGTGACGGTGGTGCCGGAGCGCCGGCCGGGGGCCGAGGCGCGGCTCTCGATGGCGATCGTTCCGCCATGCCGCTCGACCACCCATCGGGCGAGGGCGAGGCCGATCCCGAAGCCGGAGCCGGATCGCTCGGACCTCCCGACCCCCCGATAGAAGCGTTCGAAGACGTGCGGCAGATCGGCGTCCGGGATGCCTTCGCCGTCGTCGGCGACGGACACCAGCGCTCCTCCGTCCGCCTCGCGCCGGACGTCGAGCCGGATCGAGCCGCCGTTCGAGGAATGCCGGACGGCGTTGGCGATCAGACCCTCGATCACCTGACGCAGCCAGTCCGCGTCGGCCTCGATCACGGGTTCGGAGCTGTCGCGCGCCGAGAGCAGCGTCAGCCCGGCGGCGAGCGCCTGCGGGGCTATGCCTTCACGCGCCTGTTCGACGATGTCGGCGACGGAGACAGGTTTGAATTCGAGCTCCAGCTGCCCGCTCTCGGAGCGAGCGACCCGCAGCAGGTCCTCGACCCGCCGGTGCAGGCGCCGCGCGCGCGAGCGAATGGTGCCGAGCGCGGTCTTCAGGTCGGAGGCGGGCGGATCGGCCGCGCGCAGCGTCACGTCGGCCTCCCCGAGGATCACGGTGAGCGGCGTGCGCAATTCGTGGCTGACATCGGTGAAGAACCGGCGGCGGGCGCGATCGATCTCCGACAGCCGCTCATTCGCGCTGCGGAGCTCCGCGGTCCGTGCGTCGACCGTCTCCTGCAGGCGCAGCTGCGCGGACATCAGCCGGCTCTCCCGCCGCGAGAGCTGCGCCGCCATCCGGTTGAACCGCATCATCAGCAAAGAAAGCTCGTCATGGCCGCGCACGGACAGCCGTATGTCCGTGCGTCCGCGAGCGATATCCGACGCGGCGCTCGCGACCTCCGACAGGCGCGCCAGCAGAGGGCTCGCCACGGTCCGGTAGAGCAGCGCCGCGATCAACGCGGCGAGACCCACCGCGACGACGGCGTTCGGGATCAGCTTGGCCCGGAGGTCCGACATCGCGGCCTCGGCCCGCCTCGACGCCGCACGCTCCTCCTCGATCGCCTGCCCGAGGGACGGGCCGAAGCTGCTGGCGAACAGGTCCATCGCGACCTTCACCCTGACGTCGCCGCCTTCCGCCCCGCCGCGCGCGTCCTTGATCGCCTGCATGGTCTGACGGTCGAGGAAGTCGAACCGGGCGCGCATATAGGCGACCACCCGGCTGCGGGCGTTGATGAGCGCCGCCGCCGACTCATCGGACTGCCGCGAGACCTCGTGGCCGATCTCGTCGTCCAGCCGTTTGAACGCCTCCTGGACGCGCTTGCGCGGCAAAGAGAGCTCGTCGCTCTGGTTGGCGTGGGACTGCGTGGTCTGCAACGCGATCAGGGCGTAATCGCCGACGCGGCTTGAGATCGCGGACAGGTGCTCCAGCCGACGCTGGGCCGCAGCCAGCTCCTTCACGTGGTCGTCGGCGATCGTGAACGTCCACACGGTCGCGATCGCCGCGGCGGCCGTCACGGCCACGACGGCGGCGACAAGGATCGCCATCCTGATTCGCAGAGAGCGGAAGACGTGGCGCCACATGAGTCAGACTCCCACGCGACCGGAGCCGGCAAGGGCTTCGGTCAGCCCCGGATCGACGCCGACGGGCGCGCGGTCGTCATCGTCCGAGCGCCTTCTTGGCGTCCGCGACCGCGTCGAGACACTCGTCATACTCCTTCTCGCCCTGTTCGCGTTTCGCCACGCGCAGGGCGGTGGCGAGGCTGTCGGCCGTCTTCTGCGGATGCTTCTTGGCGATCTCGGCCGAGATCATCGCGATTCCGGCGTCGCATTCCGCCGCGTCGTCGGCGCGCGCCGCGGCCGGGCTGAGCATGAAAGCCGCAAGCGCGACGGCGAGGATCCTGGTCATGGTCGTATCTCCCCCGATCATAGAGTCGCCGCTCACTTCGCGCTGAACGTGCCGGTCATGCCCTTGCTCTCGAGCCCGTCGATCCACCACTTGAACTGGCCTGGCCGGATCACGACGAACTCGAGCCGTATCGCGCCTTCGTCGTCCCATTCGAGATGATGCGGAGATCCGGGGCCGTGGATCTCGAGGTGGTTGATCACGATCTGGTTGATCCAGATGTGCCTGAACAATTCGGGGGCGAAGAATTTGTACTCCTTGCCGCCCTTCGAGACGATGTCGAGCTGGTAGGCCTTGCCGGATTCGAGCTCATAGTCCTTTTGGCTGACGGCGTAGTCCTCGCCGTTCTCGGCGCCGAGCACGAGGTCGGGCAGGGTCTGTCGACCCTTCGCCAGGTCGACGGACGCCGCCGGCGTGGCGAGGACGAGGCAAAGCAGCGCGCCGACCGTTCCGGCGCGCGCGACGATCCGCTTGATCATTGAAACTCTCCCGCTTCGAGACCCTGTTGTCGGGTCCTTCTTATCCACGCAACGCGACGGGGGGCCATTCCAGTCCGCGCCCTGTCCCAACCGGCGCTCGAATCGAACGCCGTTCGCTCCCTGCGCTCGGCCGGCGGCCCGCCCGCGCGACGTTGTCCGGTTCGCCCGTCCCGCCGAAGCTCCGACGAGCGCTGAAAAGACTAGTGACCGGAAAGCTTCGCGTCTATATTTGGGAATATTATTCTTTTCTTATGAAGTTTCTCTTAGCTCGGTTGAGCCCTCAGCCGAAGTTGCGCGTGACGCGACTGTCGGAGGTCGATCCGCACCTCCAGCGGGAGATCTGCCACTCGGGGTGGCCGCCCGCCCATTCCGCGATGATCGGAACCGCGCCGGCCATGCACATGCGGGAATCGGACTGTTCGACGCTGACGAGAACGCGCTCTTCGCGACACGTCTGCGGAGACGCGACGAGGCACACAAGGATGACGAGGTCCATGGCATCCGCTCCAGCGATGCGCGGCGGACGGCGCCGCATCGGCCGCCCGCGCGCGAGTCGCGCCGCGGCCAACACAGCCTACGCTCGGAATTGTGCATCGCAACACATTCGTGTTGCAGTGCGCCCGAAGGACGCTTAGTGCGGTTTGGGCGCAACAGGCGTGCGTCACGGCGGCGCGGCGGCGCGACGCGTTATCTCTAAGAAGCGCTTGCCGTGCGGCGCCGGTCCCGACTAGTGTGCGCGCCTCATGTCCTGACACTGCGCTATCCGGCCAACCGGTTCGGCCCCATCCGAACGCAGACGCAACGATAGTCGGGGGCATAGGCCGCCGGTCATTTCATCCCACCCCTCGCCCGGCGGCGACACCACGGCTCAACTGGGAGGTTTTATCTCTATGGCGAAGATCACCAAGACGCTCATCGGCGAGTCGCTCGTCGGCGACGGCAATGAGGTCGCTCACATCGACCTGATCATCGGCCCGCGTGGTTCGTCCGCGGAGACGGCGTTCGTCACCGCGCTGACGAACAACAAGGACGGCTTCACCTCGCTCCTCGCGGTCGTGACGCCGAACCTGCTCGCGAAGCCGAACACGATCCTGTTCAACAAGGTCACCATCAAGGACGCCCGTCAGGCCGTCCAGATGTTCGGCCCGGCGCAGTACGGCGTCGCCAAGGCGGTCGTCGACTGCGTCGCCGACGGCACGATCCCCGAGGACGAAGCCGACGACCTGTTCATCTGCGTCGGCGTGTTCATCCACTGGGAAGCGGCGGATGACGCCAAGATCCAGCAGTACAACTACGAAGCGGTCAAGGAATCCATCAAGCGCGCCATCAATGGCGAGCCGAAGGCCAAGGACGTCGTCGCCCAGTCGGCGACTGCGAAGCACCCCTTCGCCTCGAACGCTTAGAGCGGAAACCACCCTGGACAGACTCCGCCTGCAGCAAAGCCTCCAGGCCTGCTCCAGCGGTTGGCCGCCATCTTATTTGGTAAGTAAGTAAGACTGTCGGCGACGGCCCGAAGCGCAAGCTTCGGGCCGTATCCGTATCTGGCCGTCGCTGGTCGCCTCAGCCATGTGGGTCCGTTCACGCGGTGGCGGCCGCCGCCGAAGGCGGCGCGGTGACCACGCTCCTCACCCGGTCGATCTCGCCCGACTGGCGGCGCTTGTCCGGCGTCAGCTCCACGCGCACGTCACGCTCGATTCGAACCGGCGGCCCGGCCAGCACCACCACGCGGTCGGCCAGCCTCACGGCTTCGCGGCTGTCATGGGTCACGAACAGGACCGTCGTCGGCCGCCGCTCGATCAATTCCGCGAGCAGGTCCCGCAATCGTTCCGCCGTGCTCTCGTCGAGCGAGACGAAGGGCTCGTCCATCAGCAGCAGATGCGGCTCAAGGGCGAAGGCGCGCGCGAGCGCGACGCGGCGCTGCATCCCGAGCGACAGACGTTCGGGATAGACCCCGCTCGCGTCGCCGAGCCCCATCTCCGCGAGCACGGACCGCGCCCTCGCCTCGGCCTCGGCCGTGCGCGGCAAAGGCAGCGTCACATTTTGGAGCACCGTGCGCCAGGGAAGCAGCCGCGGGCTCTGGAAGGCGTAGCCGATGCGCGGCTCGCGGACGCCCGACGAGAAGGACACCCGCCCTTCAAAATCGCGGTCGACGCCGGCGATCATGTTGAGGAGCGTCGTCTTGCCCAGTCCGGAGGGGCCGAGCAGCGCCACGAAACTGCCGTCGGCGACCTCGAAATGAAAATCCTGATAGAGCGCGCGCTCGGGCGCGCCGTGCTCGGCCGGGAAGACCTTGCGCGCGATGTCGACCGTGAGGCCGGTCATCGGCGCCACCTGTTCGCCGCGCGCTCCCAGGGCTGAAGGACGCCGAGCTCGATCGCCTGCACGATAAGGCCGAAAGCCAGCGCATAGGCCAAAATCGCCGCCACGTCCCAGAGCTGGAAGGCGGTCTGCATTTCGAACCCGACCCCGTTCGGGCGGCCGAGAAGCTCGACCACCAGCACGATCTTCCAGACCAGCGCCAGGCCGGAACGGGCGGCGGCCGCGAAATAGGGCGCGAGCTGCGGCAGTATGACATGGCGCAGCGTCTTCCATCGTCCGAAGCGGTAGATCGACGCCATCTCGCCGAGATCGCGGCTGAGCGCCGCGGCGCCCTCGCGCAGCGTGACCGCGACGTTCGGGATCTTGTTGATCGCGACCGCCGCCACGGCCGCCGACTCCACGAGACCGAACCAGACATAGCAAAGCATGATGATGACGAGCGCCGGGAGGTTGAGGAACACGACCACCCACGGCCCCAGAAAGCGGTCGACCGTCCTCGACATTCCCATCGCGATGCCGAGCGCCGATCCGAGCGCCATCGCGAGCAGGAAGCTCGCGGCGACGCGGGCGACGGTGATCGCCAGATTCTTGAAGAGAGCCCCGGTCTCGGCGAGATTGACGAGCGACGCTCCGACCAGAGCGGGCGTCGGCAGGAGCTTGGGCTCGCCATAGATCATGGCCGCGAACTGCCACGCCAGGACGAACGCTCCCAGCGACGCCGCCCACCAGCCGAGTCTCGTCGCCGCCGCCGCCATCGCCGACACTCAGACTTTAGGAGACCAGAACAGGGCCGGATCGAATTTGGGATTGGGGCCGACGAATTCGGCGCCGCCGAGGTCGCTCAGAAGCCCGTAGAGCTTCTGAGCCGACGCGAGTTCGGCAGGTCCCCACGGTCCGGGCACGCCCGCCCGGAAATAGTCGCGGAGCCGCAGGAACTCGGCGTCGGAGGACAGCTGCATCTGCGGCTTCAGGCGGTCCCAGGCCGCGTCGGAAGTCTTCAGCGTCTCGTTCGCCGCGGCGACCGCCCGGAAGAAGCCCTCGACCTGCGCGCCGGAGTCTTGGAGCAGCGTATCGCGCCACACGAAGCCGACCAGAGGCGGCGGCGGCGTCAGCCCGAGCTGCTCCATGACTTCGGCGACGTCGATCAGGCGGCGGTAGCCTTCCGCGTCGAGCCGGGCGGCGAAATTCCAGAAGGTCAGGATCGCGTCGATGCGACCGAGGCGCAGCTGCTCGGAGAGCAGAGGCGGCGCGCCGAACACCGGCTCGACCATGGCCGCGATGTCGCCGTCGACCTCCTTGTGCGCATGGGCCCGGAACAGCAGCCAGCTCTTGTCGAGCGGACCGCCGGCGACGCCGAGCTTCTTTCCCTTGAGATCCGACAGCGTTGCGATCTTCGAGTCCCTTCCCACCATCAGCGCGCCCAAAGCCGCGGAATAGGGAGCGAAGCGGAACGGCTCGCCGTCGATGCGGCGACGCATCGCCCATGGCCAGTCGCTGACGGTCAGATCGCATTGGCCGGCCTGCAGAGCGACGGTGAGCGCCTGCGTGGAGGCGAGCTCGACGCGTTCGATCTCGAAGCCTTCGCGCGAATCGAAGCCTTCGCCCTGGATCGTGTCGAGCAGCCAGTTGACCGTCCCGAACTTCAGAGTGGCGAGCCTGAGCGGCTTGCCCTCCGCGCGCGCCGCCAGGGGCAGGCTCGCCGCGATCGCCGTCGCGGCGGCCCAGGTCAGCGCCTGACGGCGATCGAGATATGAACCGAGGAAGCTCATGGAGCGCCGTCGGCTGTCAGCGGCTGCTTCAGGATGGTGTTCTTCATGAGATACTTCGTTCCGCGCGTCCACGACTCTTCGGTGTTGCCCCGGATGTCGGCGCTGCCGCCTCTGACGGTTCTGCCCGATCTGGCGTCGACGATCTGGACGTTGATGTTCAGGATGAGGTTCGAGACCTTCTGCACATGCCCGATGACCGCGAGGTCGGCCCCTACCGTCTGAGCGGCCTTCTGAGCGCATTTCAGGCACTCGTACAGCGCCTTGACGTCCTTCAGCTGCTCGTTCGCGCCGGAAGGGTCCACGAGCTCGACGCCGGCGGCCTTGAGAGCGTCACGGACCTGGCTCGTCGTCTCGCCCAAGCGGCGCGTCTGGTCCGCGCGCACGCCATCCATTTCACCTTCCTGGCTGGAGTCGACAAGTTCGAAATTGAAGACGGCGGCCTTGAGCGGGGCGGCATGCGCCCCTCCGCCGAACATTGTCGCGGCGGCCAGAGCGACGGCGAACGTAGGTATGAACATTAGGCGCATCGGCCCTCATTCCTCCATCGTTTCTTGTGTGGTCGCAGCTTGCAAGCGAAGCGTCGCCCACTTATCCCGCGCTCCAAGGATAAAGTTGCAACTGCATACGGGCATATCAAGCAAATGTCAGAACTTATTATTTTCTTATGCCTTGCATTCGAGACGGGAACGCTATGATTTCAAAGGGCCGGGGCGATCTGCCCTTCGGGCCGCGACACGCGCTCTTATGCGCGGCGCTCCGTCTCATGGCTGAACGTTCCGGTCCCTGAAACATTCCGCTCGTGAGACAAGGCGGCCCAAGACCGCCGTTCTGGGAGAGGCTCGATGATCCACCTGTCGTCTGCGAAGCGGCTTGCGCCGTGATCCTGCGCGCACTCGCCGGCGCCGTCGTCGCCGCGGCCCTCGCGCTGACGAGCGTCGCGGCCCAGGAGGCCGCCCCGACCGACGCGCCGAAAACCCCCGGCGCCGCGCCCAAGAACGCGCCGCAGCCCGTCCAGTTCAAGTTCGCCGTGTTGCGGCAGTTCCCCCAGAATCCGCCGTGGTGGAACAATCTGGTCACGCGTCCGCCCGAGGATGACGGGATCGCGGGCGCCGAGCTCGGCGTGATCGACAACAACACCACCGGGCGGTTCCTGAAGCAGGATTACGTGATCACGGCGAAGGAGCTGGTGCCCTTCGGCGAGGATCCGATGCCGGCTTTCGACCGCATCCTCGCCAGCGGAGCCAAGTTCATCGTGCTGGCGGTCCCTGCCGACGTCCTGCTCAAGATGGCCGACGCGGCGAAGGACAAGGACGTCATTCTGTTCAACGCGGGCGCGACCGACGACCGGCTGCGGCAGGCGGACTGCCGCTACAACGTCCTTCACGTCGCCCCCAACCGCGCGATGCTGACCGACGCCCTCGCTCAGTACCTCGTGTTCAAGCGCTGGTCGAAATGGACGTTGCTGATCGGGCGGCGCGCCGAGGACAGGCTCTACGCCGACGACGTCAAGCGCTCGGCGAAGAAGTTCGGGGCGAAGGTCGTCGGGGAGAAGACGTGGAGCTTCGGTCCGGACGTACGCGAGTCCGGCAGCGACGTCATCCCGGTCTTCACGCAGGACATCGATTCCGACGTCATCGTCATCGCCGACGAACTCGGTGAGTTCGGCGATCTCATCGCCTATCGCTCTTGGAATCCGAAACTCACCGCCGGCACCGCGGGCCTGACGCCCGTCACCTGGCACGAGACCGTCGACAGCTGGGGCGCGGCGCAGCTGCAGAACCGGTTCTACCGCCACGCGAAGCGCGGCATGCGGCCGCTCGACTTCCAGATGTGGCTCGCGATGCGTACGATCGGCGAGACCGGAGCGCGCGTGAAGTCCGACGACGTCAAGACGCTTCGCGAGTACATCTTCGGCCCGCGGTTCGAACTCGCCGGCTTCAAGGGCAAGTCCTTTTCCTATCGACCCTGGGACCACCAGTTGCGGCAGCCGATCGTCCTCGCCCAGCCGGCCGCGCTGGTGTCGACGGCTCCTCAGGAGGGCTTTCTGCACCAGAGCAATCCGCTGGACACGATCGGCTTCGACAAGCCGGAAAGCCAGTGTCGGTTCCCGACGACCCCGTGAGCCGGCGTTCCGGCGCAGAACAAGAACGCGCGCCCGTTTGAGCCGCGCTTCGCCTTGAGGAGACACCGCATGATCCCTCTCCGTCCCCGCAGGGCAGCGCTCGCCGCAGCCCTGGCGGTCGCGTCGCTCGCGGCTGCCGTGCCGGCCGAAGCCGGCAAGCTGTTCGTCACCAACGAGCGCGACCACACGATGACGGTGCTCGACACCGACACGCTGAAGATCATCGACACGATCAAGACCGGCCGGCGCCCGCGCGGCGTGCTGGCGAGCCCGGACAACAAGCTGATCTATGTCTGCGCGAGCGACGACAATCGCGTCGAGGTCTATGACGCCGACACGCTCAAGCTGGTGCGCACGCTGCCTTCGGGCCCCGATCCGGAGCTGTTCATCCTGCATCCCTCCGGCAGCCCGCTTTACATCGCGAACGAGGACGACGCGCTGGTCACGATCGTCGACACCAAGACGGGCCAGGTCATCTCCGAGATCCCCGTCGGCGTCGAGCCGGAGGGCATGGGCGTGAGCCCGGACGGCAAGACGCTGGTCAGCACCTCCGAGACCACCAACATGGCGCATTTCATCGACACGGAGAAAAAAGAGATCGTCGAGAACGTGCTGGTCGACAGCCGCCCGCGCTTCGCCGAGTTCACGCCGGACGGCAAGTTCACATGGGTCTCGGCCGAGGTCGGGGGCACCGTCTCGGTGATCGACAACGCCACGCATCAGGTGGTGAAGCGCATCGAGTTCAAGATCCCTGGCGTGACCGCGGACGCGATCCAGCCCGTCGGCGTGCGGATCACGAAAGACGGGTCGCGGGCGTTCGTCGCCTTGGGACCGGCGAACCGCGTGGCCGTGGTGGACGTGAAGACCTATGAGGTGAAGAAGTATCTCCTCGTCGGGCAGCGGGTCTGGCAGCTCGCCTTCTCGCCGGACGAGAGCAAGCTCTACACCACGAACGGCAACTCCAACGACGTCTCGATCATTGACGTCGCGGCCGACAAGGTGACGAAGTCGGTCACGGTCGGGCGCTCCCCCTGGGGGGCGGTGGCGATCCCATAACGCTCGACAGGCGCGCGGACCGCCTTACATGCCGCCTGCCCGTCAGGATGGAACAGCACATGGATCGGACGCCGGAATGACCGCGGACGGGCCCAGGACGGCGGCGCTCAGCGTCGAGCACGTCACCCATGTCTTCGGAAAGACGAAGGCCCTCGACGACGTGAGCCTGGAGGCGCCGACCGGCGCTTTCACCGCGCTTGTCGGGCAGAACGGCGCCGGCAAGACCACCCTGTTCTCGCTGATCACGCGGCTCTACAACAACCGCAGCGGCGAGATTCGGGTGCTGGGCCACGACGTCCGGCGAGAGCCCGCCAAGGCGCTGTCGCGGCTCGGCGTGGTGTTCCAGGCGCGCACCCTCGATCTCGAACTGAGCGTGATGCAGAACCTGCTGTACCATGCGGCCCTTCACGGCATCGGCCGAGGCGAGGCGAAGCGACGCGCCGAAGCCGCCCTCGCCCGGGTCAATCTCGAAGGCCGCGCGGGCGACAAGGTGCGCGCCCTCTCCGGCGGCCAGATGCGCCGCGTCGAGATCGCGCGGGCTCTGCTCCATCAGCCGCCTTTCCTGCTGCTGGACGAGCCAACAACCGGGCTGGACATCGGCTCTCGGCGGACGCTCCTCGAGGAGGTCCGCCGCCTCATCGTCGAGGACGGCATCGGCGTGCTGTGGGCGACCCATCTCGTCGACGAGATCGAGGTCGCCGACAAGGTCGTGGTCCTGCATCGCGGACGCGTCATGGCCGACGGGACCGTGCCGGAATTGCGCGCAAGGACGGGCGCCGACGATGTCGGCGCGGCCTTCCTGCGGATCGTCGGAGACGGCGGCGAGGGTCCTCTGTCACCGATCATGACGAGAGCCTCGGCATGAGCCTCGCCGCGACGACCGGCGCCGCGCGTCCCGAGCGGCCGGTTCGAGAGATCACGTTCGGCGGCTACGTCGTCTGCCTCACGGGGATCGTGTGGCGCGAAAGCCTGCGCTTCCTGCACCAGCGCGGCCGGTTCCTGTCGGCGCTGGTGCGGCCGCTGGTCTGGCTGTTCATCTTCGCCGCAGGCTTTCGGGCGGCCCTCGGCGTCTCGATCATCCCGCCTTACGAAACCTACGTTCTCTACGAGGTCTACATCGCGCCCGGCCTGATGGCGATGATCCAGCTCTTCAACGGGCTGCAGTCGTCGCTCTCGATGGTCTATGACCGGGAGGTCGGGGCGATGCGCATCCTGCTCGTCAGCCCCTACCCCCGCTGGTTTCTGCTGCTGTCGAAGCTGGTCGCCGGCATCGCCGTGTCGCTGCTGCAGGTCTATGCGTTTCTCCTGGTCGCCTATTTCTGGGACGTCCGGCCGGACACTCATTGGGGCTACCTGACGGTCGCGCCTGCGCTGGTGCTCACCGGCCTGATGCTGGGCGCCATGGGCCTCGCGATGTCCTCGGTGTTCAAGCAGCTCGAGAACTTCGCGAGCGTGATGAACTTCGTGATCTTCCCGATGTTCTTCGCCTCGTCGGCGCTCTATCCGCTGTGGAAGGTCAGGGAGTCGAGCGAGCTGCTGTACGCGATCTGCAGCTACAATCCCTTCAGCCATGCGGTGGAGCTGATCCGCTTCGCATTCTACGGCCAAGTCGAATGGACGGCGCTCGCGGTCGTCTCGGGTTGTTCGATCGTGTTCATCGTCGCCGCCGTCCTCGCCTACGACCCCTCCTCCGGCTTCACCGCGCGGAAGGGCGGGCCGGACGCCGCGCGATAGCCGACGCCCAGGAACGCGTCGGCGCCGTGATTCCGGCGCCGTTCGCCGACAAACCATGCCAGAAGAGCGCTTGTCGCGGCCGCCTCCTCCCGACAGAGCGCCATCGATTCCGGGAGATCAGGACGCAGATGACATTCCCTTTCCCCAAACCCACGGCGCGGGTCCTATGGGCTCTCGCGGCCTGCTCAGGCCTCGCTCTCGCGCAGAGCGCCGCGGCGCAGTCCGACGGGCCGAAGACGCCTCTCCCGCCGCGCGACGCTCCCCGGGCCGCCCAGCCAGGCGCGGCGAAGCCGGCGCAGGACCCGGACTGGCCGTGCGTCCAGGTTAAAGTCGGCTCGATGAGCTACGGGCAGTTTTGGGCCGGCCCTCCGATCGAGGACGCCATGAAGGTCTGGCGCGAAGACCCCGCGGTCGCCGACCTCGTCCCCGTGCTGGTCGCCCGGCGCACCTCGATGGAGGAGGTTCGCAAGGAGCTCGACGCGTTCGCCGCGTCGGCGGGCGACAAGAAGGCCGAGAAACTGCAGCTGCTGTTCGCGGGCGTGTTCGAGGAGCTGAACTCCCAGCGCGGGCGTCTGATCACCGGAATCGAACGCTACGCGCGCAAGCAGCGCGCGCTGTCGGAGCGCATCAAGACGGAAAGTCTGAAAATCGCCGAGACCCAGAAAGACATGGCCTCGCAAAACTCCCCGGAAGGCGTTCAGCAGCAGCAGGCGCTCGATTGGGACACCCGGATCTACGACGAGCGTTCGCAGTCGCTGACCTATGTCTGCGAAAGCCCGGTGCTGCTCGAGCAGCGGGCGTTCGATCTCGCCCGCGAGATCCAGGCTCGACTGGGGTGACCGTTCGCGACCGCTTTCCAGCCCGGCCGCCGCTCCTCCTCGACCGCCGAAGCGCGGCGCGGGGCCTTGCGGCGACGGGCGTCACGGGCG
Organism: Hansschlegelia sp. KR7-227; assembly: GCF_049446035.1. NCBI lineage: Bacteria > Pseudomonadati > Pseudomonadota > Alphaproteobacteria > Hyphomicrobiales > Methylopilaceae > Hansschlegelia > Hansschlegelia sp. KR7-227. Next base: position 963,221 of record NZ_JBMSEA010000001.1, on the reverse strand, counting down.
GCTTGATCCATCCGGTCCGAGCGCAGATCGCAAGTCTGGAGATCCTCGCCCCGGTCGGGGCCGGACGCGGCTCCGATCAGCTGGCGCGCGCCGTCGCGGAGGGGCTGCGGCTCGAACGGCTGGTTCCGAGCGCCAGCGTGTCGACCGCGCCGGGCGACGACGCGGACGCGATTGTGGACCTCGTCGGCGGAAAGCGGCCCTCGGCCAATATGATGGTTATCGGTCTCGAGACCATCGGCGCCCTGTTCGCGCGGGGCTCGAAGGTCGACATCCTGCAGGCGCCGCCGCTGGCGCGCCTGACCGGCGAGGGTCTGGCGCTGGTCGCGCCCGCAGGCTCGCCGATCAAGTCGCTGGCCGAGCTCCTCTCCGCGCTGCGTCAGGACCCCGGGTCCGTTCGCTGGGGCGGCCGGGGCGCGGGCAGCCCCGACGAGCAGCTTTGCGTGTCGGTGGCGCGCGCGACGGGGGTCGACGCCAAACGCATCGCCTATGTTCGCGACCGCGACGGCGTGGCCGTGTCCATGCGGGTTCTGCGCGGCGAGGTGACGGTCGCCGGCGCCCCGCTCAGCGACCTCATCCACCAGATCCGCGGCGGAACGCTCACGCCGCTCGCGCTGTCGAGCGGCGCACGCGCGAAGGGCGTCGATCTGCCCACCTTTCACGAGCTCGGCCTCGACGTCGAGCTTACGATGTGGCGCGGGGTGGTCGCGCGGCCGGCGATGAATTCGACGCTGTTCGAACGTCTCGAAGGCGCCCTCCAGGCGCTGACGAAAGCGCAGGGCTGGCGGGAGATGCTCGAGCAGCGCTTCTGGTTCGACGACTACCAGGCGTCGGACGCGTTCGCGCGGTTCGTGGCGTCCGAGCAGCGTCGGGTCGCCGACCTGCTGCGGGATGCGGGAAGGCCGAACTGACGCGGGGGACCAACCCTCAGGGCGTTTTGGCCGCGGGCGGCGGAACATAAGGCTTGCCGGGCTCGAGCGGCTGTCCGTCCTCGCTCCAGCCGTCGGTCCCGGCCGGAAACCAGAGGACGCGGGAGTAGCCCCAGGACAGCGCGCGCTTCGCCGCGTTCCAGGACATCCAGCAGTCCGCCCGGCAGTAGAACAGCAGCGCGCGGCTTTGGTCGCCCGCCGTCAGAACCCGCAGACTTTCTCTGAAATACGCCTCCATCTCCGGACTGAGCGCGCCATAGCCGACATTGGCGAGCCAGACGCTGCCGGGGATGTTGTCGCGCGGCTTGTCGCGCCAGATCGTGCCCGGCGGGAGGCTCGGCGGCTTCACGTCGCGCGGCATGGTGTCGAGGAAAAGGACGTCGCCTTCCCGCCGCAGCGCCTTCGCCTCGGCGGGGTCCACAACCCGCGCGCCGGCGAGCGTCGCCGGCGTCGGGGAACGGTAGTCATCCATCCGATAGCCGGCCGGTTCGGGCGGGGCGCTCTGCGCGCGAGCGCCGAACGCCCCGCCCGCCAATCCGAGCGCGACGAGAGCCGCCGCCAGGCAAAACAGCCTCATCGCGAAGCGGACCGCTTACTGGGTGACGGGCAGCGGTTGGTCGCGTTCATCGAGCAGCGGAATGTTGTAGGACGCCAGAATCTTGTTGATCTCGGCCTGATGCTTGGAGATGAAGTCGTTAAGACGGTGCTTCCAGTTCTCCTCGCCCGGCCGCACGCCAAAGGTGATGCGATAGGACATCGGAGGCGCGCCCTTCTCCTTGACGAGAGGGACCGAAGACATGTCTCCGGCAGCTTTCACCGCGGCGCCGCCGATGGGCCCCCAGAGGATGCCGGCGTCGATCGCGCCCGACTGAATGTCCTTGATCATGTCGTCCGCCGGGGATTCATAGCGCCGATCCACCGTCAGGGAATACGGCTTGGCCGTGCCCATCAACCCGTTCCGGATGAGGTGGCTGGCGGCCGGTGTCCCCGCGATCACCCCTACGCGCTTCCCCTTCAGTCGAGGATCAGAAAGGGCGTCGACGCCTTCGAGCGGCCCGCCCTTCTTGACGACGAGGATGGAGGTCGAGCGCATGAACGCGTTCGTGTTGAGATAGGGATCCGCGCCCGCGGCGACGCCGAGGACGACGTCGCATTGTTTGACGCCCAATGTCATGCGGTAGAAGCCCGTGGCCTGCGGAAACCACTTGTATATGAGCGGAATGCCGAGATCCTGAGCGAGCAGCTCGGCGATCTTGTTCTCGTAGCCCTCGCCCTTCTCGTTGGAGAGCGGCATGTCCGCCGGGTCCGCGCAGACCCGCAGCGTCGCGCGGTTCACGAGATCGGACGTCTGCGCGCCAGCCGGCGCGACCGCCGCGAAGGCGGCGGCGACGGCGAGCGCCGCGGCAGGCCATGGCTTGAAATGGCGGAATCCAAAAATCATCGCTTCAGCGTCTCCTCTTTCGGCCGTTGACGTCGACCTGGCTTTGATCCGGAGCCCATCGGCCGCCCAATGGCCGCCACGTCGTCGACGGTCTGAGGCCAACGGTTCAAGCGCCCGACGGTTGCGGCCCTCGCCGGCCCGGCCGCGCGCAATGTCAGCCGAGGCGGGTGGCGGGTCTTGCTGGTCCGGGGCGCCCTCGACGCCCGCCGACAGCGCTCGGGCGCTTCCGGTCGTCGCCCTCAGCCTGCCCTGCCGTTCATCATGGGATCGGCGTCGCCGTCGTCCTTGATACGCGAAGGCCCGGCCGCCGGATTTCTCCGACAGCCGGGCCCCCATTTAGATGGAGCTTGACCTCAGACGGTCAACTCCGATCGCGTCACGAGCTCGGCAGAGCGAAGACCGTGAGCTGGCCGCCGAGAGCGGTGTAGTTGGACAGCGCCGCATAGCCGCCGACCGCGCCGAGGCCGTCGGTGGAGTTGGTCAGGCCGGCCGCGAGGCCGATGCCAGCCCAGCCGCCGATGCCCGAGAGGATCGCGACGTACTGCTTGCCCTTGTGCTCATAGGTCATGACGTTGCCGATGATGCCGGACGGGGTCTTGAACTTGTAGAGTTCCTTGCCCGTCTTGGCGTCGACCGCCTTCAGGTAGCCCTCGAGCGTGCCGTAGAACACGACGCCGCCAGCGGTGGCCAGAGCGCCGGACCACACGGAGAACTGCTCCTTGTTGGACCAGACGATCTTACCCTTCTTGCCGTCCCAAGCGATGAAGTTGCCCATGCCGCCATGGCTGTTCGGCGCGGGATACATCGAGAGGGTCGCGCCGACATAGGGCTGGCCGGCGGTGTACGAGACGCGGAACGGCTCGTAGTCCATGCAGACGTGGTTGGTCGGCACGTAGAACAGCTCGGTCTCCGGCGAATAGGCCGCAGGCTGCTGGTCCTTGGTGCCGAGCGCCGCCGGGCAGATGCCCTGCGAGTTCACGTCTTCGCCGTTCTGCTCCGTGGAGTACTTCGCCACGACGAGCGGACGGCCGTAGGTCTTGGACGACTTGTCCATGTCGACCTTGGTGGCCCAGTTCACGACCGGGTCGTACTTCTCGGCGACGAGAAGCTCGCCGGTCGCGCGATCGAGCGTATAGCCGAAGCCGTTACGATCGAAATGCGTGAGGATGGGACGCTTCTTGCCGTCGATTTCCTGGTCCGACAGGATCATCTCGTTGATGCCGTCGTAGTCCCACTCGTCATGCGGGGTCATCTGGTAGACCCACTTGGCCTTGCCCGTGTCAGGGTCGCGGGCGAAAATGGTCATCGACCACTTGTTGTCGCCAGGACGCTGCTTCGGGTTCCAGGTCGAGGGGTTGCCCGTGCCGTAATAGATCAGGTTCAGCTTGGCATCGTAGGAGTACCAGCCCCAGGTCGAGCCGCCGCCGGTCTTCCACTGATCGCCTTCCCAGGTCTTCAGCGAAGAGTTCTCGCCGACCGGCTTGCCAAGCTCCATGGTTTCCTTGGGATCGATCAGGGTCTGATCGTCCGGGCCCATGGAGTAGCCGCGCCACACCATCTTGCCGTCTTTGATGTTGTAGGCGGTGACATGGCCCTGGACGCCGAACTCGCCGCCCGAGATGCCGACGATCACCTTGTCCTTGACCGGAAGAACGGTCGCGGTGTTGGTTTCGCCCTTCTTCGGGTCGCCGTTGACGACCGACCACTTCTTCTCGCCCGACTTGGCGTCGAGCGCGACGAGGGTGGTGTCGGCCTGGTGCAGGAAGATGATGCCGTCGGCGTAAGCGAGACCGCGGTTGACGGTGTCGCAGCACATCACCGGAATGACCGACGGATCCTGCTTCGGCTCGTACTTCCAAACGATCTTGCCGCCCTGGTCGAGATCCAGCGCGAACACGTTGTTCGGGAACGGCGTATGCAGATACATCATGTTGCCGATGACGAGCGGCGAGCCTTCGTGACCACGAAGCACGCCGGTCGAGAACGTCCAGGCCACCTGAAGCTTCTTGACGTTATCCTTGGTGATTTCGTCAAGCTTCGAGTAGCGCTGGTTGAAGTAGTCGCCCGTCTGAATGCCCCACTGCTTGGGGTCCTTGATGATGTTGGTGACGCTGTCGTTGGCGGACACCGGCCAAGCCATGCAGGCGGCGCCCATCAGGCCCGCTGCGATCGCGACTTTGCGCATTCCTTAGTTCTCCCTCTTGTACGCAGTCCTTAGTCAGCCCCTCGCGAGACGCACCAATGGAGAGGCACCATTCATTATTGTTGGACTTTCGCCTTCCGCATCGTGTCACGGTTAGCCGGCGCATGGCTTGCGGCGCTTGGGACGCCGCAGGCCCCGACCACTCCTACGAACCGCCATAGTCCATAAGGACGCCGACGTAGAAGCCGAAGACTGTGCGGAGGCTAGACCGCTTCCTTTGACCACGCAACAGGACTTTAAGATATAAGGGACTTATTATGAATTTGCTGCATGCGCTAACTTATTATATTGCACCGCATTATCGCCATTCCGCCTCGCGATAGGCCTCGATCGCGTTTCGCGCGTTGAATTCGTCGAACAGAGCCCAGCCGTCGCGCTCCGAAAGCCCGGCGCTTTCCGACGCCTCGCGCAGCGTCGCCGCCTTCTCGATCATGGCTTCGACGTCGGACCGAAGCCGGTCGAAATAACGCTGTTGCGGGGCGAGCGCGCCGGGCCAGTCGACCGAGGCCGGCCCGTGCCCCGGCACCACGCGCGCCACCTTCCGCTCGGCCGTCCGCCTCATCACCTTCACCCAACCCTCAAGCGAACCGTCCACGCTCGGAAGATGGCCGACGAACAACAGGTCGCCGAGGAACCAGGTGTCGGTCCGCGCGTCGAGGATCGTCAGGTCGTTGTCGGTGTGGGCCGTCGGCTCCGCCTGCAATTGAAGCTTACGGTCGCCGAGATCGAGCTCCAGGCGGTCGGCCACCTCGATGTCGGGCGTCACGATGTCCTCGAGCCGCAGGTCGGCCGCGCCGTCGGTCTGGCGCTTGGCCGCGTCGAGATAGGATTGCGCGCGGGCGAGAAGCGCCCGGGCGAATTTCGCGTGGGCGACGAACTTCGTCCCGTCGGCCTTGAAGGCGACGTCGCCCAGCGCGTGGTCGGGATGCATGTGGGTGTTGATGACATAGGCGATGGGCAGCTTCGTGCGCGCTCGCACGGCCGCCAGCAGGCGCTCGCCCGCCTGACGCGTGTTGCCGGTGTCGATGACCGCGACCGAATCGCGTCCCACGATGAAGCCGACATTGGCGATCGCGCCTTGATTCGCCGCGGACAGAAGCGCGTAGGGCGCCTGGTAGACGAAGACGCCCGGGGCGACTTCGGTCGTCGGCAGCGGCTCGACCCCATCGGCGCGGGCGGCGACGGACGCCATGACGGTGACGGCGCAGAGCGCCGCCAGGCCCGATCGAAGCGCGCTCCATCGAAGAGCGGGCGATCCGGGCGCGACGGGCGACGGGCGAGGACTCATGCGAACGCTCCCTGATGCCGCGCCGGTTCTCGCGCCGACGTCGGCCGAGATTTAACCCCCCGGGCCCCGTCCGTCGATCCGGAGCGATCCGGCCCGCCGCGTCCATACGGCGCGCCGGAGCCCGGGCGAGTTGGAAAGCGGCGTCCCGGCTGGTAGCGTCGCGCGTTCTTTCTTTCAGCCGCCAGGCGACGGCCGGCGACGGCTCACCCCGATGCATGCACTCGTGAAATTCGGCGGCAGCCTGCTCGGCTCTGCCCTGCTTCAGTCCCTGCTCGACGTCGCGACGCGCCGCGGCGCCATCGTCGTTCCCGGCGGCGGCCCTTTCGCCGACGCCGTCCGCGACGAGCAGGCGCGGCTCGGATTCGGCGACGCCGCCGCGCACCGCATGGCGATTCTCGCGATGGACCAGGTCGCCTGCGTTCTGGCTGAACGGGCGCCGTCGCTCGTGTCCTGCGCGACGGCCGACGACTTCGCCGCCGCCAGGCTCTCTGGACGACCGACGCTGTGGCGCCCCTCCGTCATGGCGCTCGCGGCCGATCTCCCGGCCTGCTGGGACGTGACCTCGGACAGCCTCGCGCTGTGGCTGGCGACCGAGCTGGGCGTCGCGCGGACGATCCTGCTCAAGTCCGCGCTCGTCCCCCCCGGCGGATCGCCCGACGAATGGGCGAAGGCCGGGGTGATCGACCCGCATGCGCCGATTCTGGCGCGGGCCTATCGCGGCGACCTCCAGTGCCTCGGTCCGGCGGACCCCGCCGCGCTCGACGCCGCGCTCGGCGCGCCTCGGCGCATCGCGGCGTGAGCGCGGAGAAGGTCGCCCTGATCACCGGGTCGCTCGCCGAGACCCGGCTGACTCGTCTTGCGGACGAGCTGCGCGGCGAGACGCTCGATCCGGTCGTGCTCAATGTCGGCGTCAAGGTCGCGGCGCTGATGACGGCCGAGATCGTGGAGCGGCGGCTGACGCTGCCCGAGTCGGTCGTGCGCGCCGTCATGCCCGGCCGGTTCCGGGGCGATCTCGACCGTCTCCAGGCGCATTTCGGCGTTCCGTTCGAGCGCGGGCCGGAGGAGCTCGCCGATCTGCCGGGCTTCTTCGGCCGCGGCGGGCTGGAGCCCGACCTGTCGCGCCACGACTGCCTGATCTTCGCCGAGATCGTCGACGCCACCGTCCTGTCGACGGCGGACATCGTCGCCCGCGCCACGTCGCTGAAGGCCGACGGCGCGGACGTCATCGACCTCGGCTGCATGCCCGACACGCCCTTCGGCCATCTGGAAGAGGCGATCGCGGCCCTGAAGGCGGAAGGCTTCGCCGTCAGCGTCGATTCCGCGAACCCGGAGGAGCTCGCGCGCGCGACCCGCGCCGGCGCGAGCTATCTGCTCAGCCTGAACGAGACCACCCTCGCCATCGCCGACGAGGGCGAGGCCGTCCCGATCCTCGTGCCCTCGACGCCGGGCGACCTGCCGTCGCTGATCCGGGCGGTCGACGCCATGGAGGCGACGGGCCGGCCGTACTTCGCCGATCCCGTGCTCGATCCCATCCATTTCGGCTTCACGGCCTCCGTGGTGCGCTACGCCGAACTCCGGCGCCTGCGGCCCGAGGCGCCGATCCTGATGGGCATCGGCAACCTGACCGAGTTGACCGACGCCGACACGACGGGGATCAACGCCATTCTGATGGGCATGATCTCGGAGCTCGCGATCACGGCGGTGCTCGCGGTCCAGGTCAGCCCGCACTGCCGGACGGCGGTGCGCGAGTTCGACCGGGCGCGGCGCGAGTTTTTCGCCGCGCGCGAGGCAGGCTCGCTGCCGCAAGGCTTCGGCGGAGGGCTGATGGCGCTCCGCGACCGGCGGCCGGTGGCGTCGAGCGCGGCGGACGTCGCGGCTCTCGCCGCCCAGATCCGCGACCGCAACTACCGGATCGAGGTGTCGGAGGCGGGCGTGCACATCTTCAACCGCGACGGCCTGCGCACCGCGGTCGACCCGTTCGATCACTATCCCCATCTCGCCGTCGAGGGCGACCCTGGCCACGCCTTCTATCTCGGCGTCGAGACCGCCCGCGCGGAGATCGCGTTCCGGCTCGGCAAGCGCTATGCCCAGGACGAAGGACTGCGTTTCGGCGTCGCCGGCGAGACCGCGGAAAGCATCGAGCAGGCCCACAAGATGGCGTCCTTCAAGGAGGCGGGATCGACGCTCGCGGACAAGAGAGGGCGCAAGGCGCCCGGGGAGCCTGACTCGTGATCCGCGAGACGATCGTCACCACCCTGTCGCCCGAAGGAAGGCCGCACGTCGCGCCGATGGGCGCAACCCCGATCGACGGCGGCTGGCTGCTGCAGCCTTTCCGTCCTTCGACGACGCTTGAGAACTTTCTCGCGACTCGCTGCGGCTGCGTGAACTTCACCGATGACGCCCGGGTGTTTGCCGGCTGCGTGACGAAGCGCCGGCAGGACTGGCCGACCGAACCCGCCCTGGCCGTTCCCTCAGTTCGTCTCGCCGGCGCCCTCGCCCATGACGAGGTCGAGGTCGAGAGGATCGATGACGGCGAGGGCCAGCGGCCGAAGCTTTATTGCCGGACGGTCCACGCCGCGAACGACCGGGCCTTCGGGGGCCTGAACCGCGCCGTGGCGGCGGTGCTGGAGGGCGCCGTGCTCGTGAGCCGGCTGGACATGCTGCCGGCGGACAAGATCGACGCCGAATTCGGCTATCTCCAGATCGCGATCGACAAGACCGCCGGCCCCGAAGAGCGCGAGGCCTGGGGCTGGCTCAGCGACGCCGTCGCGGCGCACCGCGCGAAGGCCGCGTCGTGACCGGCCTGCTCGCAAGCGTCGCGACAGTCGACGAAATGGAGGTCGTTCGCGCGGGCGGCGCCGCGATCGTCGACCTCAAGGAGCCGTCGGCCGGCGCGCTCGGCGCCTGGAGAACCGCGGCGCTCGAGGCGGCCGTCGCCCGCTGGCGGGGCTGGCCCTCCCCGTCGCCCCTGCTGAGCGCGACGATCGGCGACCAGCCGATGACCCCTCCGGTCGTGGCCGCCGCGGCGGAGCGCGTCGCCGCGACCGGCGTCCCCATGGTCAAGCTCGGGATGTTTCCGGGCGGCGAGCCGCTCGGCTGCCTTGAGGCGCTCGCCCCGTTGGCCGCGCGCTGCGATCTGATCGCGGTGTTCTTCGGCGACGCCGAACCGGACTTCGGGCTGCTTCCGGCCATCGCGGAGGCGGGCTTCCATGGCGCCATGATCGACACCGCGGACAAGTCGGCCGGCGGCCTCCGGAGGCATATGACGGACGCCGCGCTCGCCGCTTTCGTGACGCGGGCGCGGGAGCGCGGCCTTCTGGTCGGCCTCGCGGGATCGCTCAAGATCGAAGACGTCGGCCCGCTTGCGGCGCTGAACCCGGACTATCTCGGCTTCCGCGGCGCGCTCTGCGCGGGCGGCCGGACGGGCCGGATCGACGCCCGCGCCGTCGCCGCCCTCGCCACGGCCCTACGGGATCGCCGGCGCGCGGCATAAAGCTTTTCCGTCAGCCGACGACCAACGCCTCGCCCTTGCCGCCGGCGTAGAGGTCGCCCGCCAGCCGTCGCGCGCGGGTCACGCTGGTTCCGAAGAAGGCGGCGAGCTCCTGCGATCGCCGGGCCAGCACGCGCAGCATGACGAGGTCATGCACGCCCGCATCCGCGAAACCGCCGCCGAGGCCGTCCGTCGAGCGCAGAAACAGCGTGCCGCGTTTCATGCCGCGGCCGGCGTTCTTGCCGAGCTTGCCCGCGATCGCGACCGTGCCGGCGATCAGGTCGGTGGCGGCGCCCTCGCCCGCGTCGCCATGGACGACGATCACGCCGCCCCGCAGGCGCTCGGCCGCGCGCGGCCCGGCGGATCCGCCGACCACGACGACGCCGCCGCTCATGCCGCGCTTGGCGCCCTCGCCCGCCGCGCCCAGCCGCTCGCCGGCGTCGCCGCCGATGACGATCTTGCCGCCCGCCATCTCGCTCGCGGCGAACGCGCCGGCCGAGCCCTTCACGGAGATCATGCCGCCCGTCATGCCGCGGCCGAGCCGCGTGCCGACGTCGCCTTCGACGACGATCTCGCCTTCGGAGAGGCCGGCGCCGACGCCGTCGAGCCGTCCGTCGCTCCCGTGGAGCGTCAGGCGTCCGGCGCCCGAGCCGCTGATCGCGAACAGCTCGCCGAGCTCCACCGACTTGCCGCCATAGCCGATCCGCCGTCTGGCGAGATCGACGCCGTCCTCCGGCAGGACGTTCGAGAGGTCGACGCGCGCCTCGAAGACTCCGCGGGGAGTGAGGATGATCCCGGTCACGCCATGATCTCCCGGAGCTTGAAGTGGAAGGGTCCGAGATTTCCGCCGTAGTTGCCCGCGTCGATCGCGACCACGCCCTTGGCGCGGCCGAGGGCGACGATCGCCTCGATTCCCGCCTTGGTGCAGGCCGTGACCGCGGCTTCGGAGACGCCGTCGATCACGATCTCCATGACGGATGCGACCTCGGCCGGCAGCTGGCTCTCGGTCTGGGCCCTCAGCGTCGGGCAATAGGCGTTGTTCGAGGAGGCGAACATGCCCTTGTATTTCGAGCCGACCTTGGAGCCGGAGCGCACGATGCCGCCCGGAAACGGCAGGATGCAGCCCTCGACCTTGGTCATGCTCTCGACGGCCGCTTCGGCCGCCGCCAGAGCCTCGCCGCGCGAGGTGGCGAGAATCAGGATGTTGCCGCCGCCGACGCCGGAGACCGAGCCGGTCTCATGGTCGCAGACGAATTCGCCCTCCATCACGGGGATGCGCCAGATCCGGCGGCCGTCGACGTTCTTCGAGATCTGCCAGCCGTCGCCGAAATAGCGCAGCGCCTTGCCGATCGAGATGGCGTCGCCGCCTTCGAGGCCGGAATAGCAGGCGGAGGTGGGCGAGGTCAGCACGCACTGGCCGATCCGGTTCGGCACCACCGCCTTGAGGCTCTTGATGTCCATGGCGAAGATCAGCACGGCGACGCCGGGGCGCCCGTCCGGCGTGTCCTCCGGCGCAAGCTCCTTCTCGACGCCGGCCTCGCAGCCGCAGCCGATGACGGAGGTCGCGAAGCCCGTCATGGTCTTGGCCGCGATCATCGCCCACTTCGCCGTGTCGGCGGTGATGATCAGACGCGCGCCGACCATCGGGAACGCTTCCGCGAAGCTGTCGCGGATTTCGACGCCGTTGAGGATCATGCCGACCGCTCCGTCGCGTGCGTCACCGTGCCCTGCCCGCCCCGGATCTCGCTGTCCGAGAGCTTGAAGGTCTTGGCCTTGAAGCCCATCGCCTCGTCGAACCAGCGGTCGAGCTTGGCGTCCATGCTGGCGTCGTGCTCGGGCGCCACCTGGTGGGTGCGGCCGTAGACGAGATCGACGATCTCGCCGTTCTTCACGATGACCGTGCCGTCCTTCACCACGTAAGCCGCCTTCGCGAACATCGCCTCGCGATCGGGATCGTCGCGATAGACCACGACGTCGCCCACGCCGCCGGCGCCGAGATGGCCGCGGTCATGCAGCCCGAGGATTTTCGCCGGAGCCGCGCGGGTGATGATCGCGATCTCCTCCAGCGTGTACTCCCGCTTGATCTCGAGCAGGTTCGAATGCTTGCGCGCGGCCTTGGACAGCCTGCCGAACTGCTCCTCGCGGAACTGGCGGTCCATCAGCAGCTTGATGAGGTGCGGATAGGTCGTGAACGGCGCGCCGTTCGGATGGTCGGTGGTGAGGAAGATCCGCCAGGGATCCTCGACCAGCAGAAACAGCTCCAGTCCGATCGCCCATTGCAGCGCATTGACGAAGGACTTGTCCTTGTACTCGAACGGCACGATCCCACAGGCGGCGTCCATCTCGATATCCATGCCGATCCAGCGGCTTGGGCTCGCGATGCCGCGATTGCGGTGCTGCGACATGAAGTCGGCGGACGCCGTCACCGTCTGCCCGAACATGATCTGGCCGACGTCGATCGAAATGTTCGGGTTCTTGTTGACGGCCTCGGCGATCCGGGCCGCGCCGGAGGAGAACTTCCGGTCGCCCTCGGTTCCGTAACTGTGGAACTGCACATGCGTCATGTGCAGCGGCATGCCTTCGGCCGCCGCGATCGTGTCGATCGTGGTCTGCTCGTTGCCGGGCACGCCCAGATTGCAGCCGTGGAGATGGATCGGGTGCGTCAGCCCGAGCTGAGTCACCGCCTTGATCAACGTCTGCAGAATGGTGCGCGGCGTGATCTCGTAATGCGGGTTCTTCTCGTCGAGATCCATTTTCCGGGCGTTGAACTTGAACGCGTTGATGCCGCCCGGATTGACGATCTTGATCGCCATGCATTTGGTCGCCTTCAGCATCCAGGCGACGTAGTCGTTGACCGCCTGCTGCCCCGAGCCCGAGGCGATCAGGTCGAGCAGGAAATCGTCATTGCCGAGCACGAGATAGCCGCCCGTGTCGAGGAACGGGATGTCGCCCATCTCGGCGTGCATGTGGCGCGCGTTCGCCGCCACCACCGCGGGTTCGAAAGCGGCCGTGAAGCCCATTTCGGCGTAGCGGCAGCCGGTGGCGTGCGCGGTCATGGTCGAGAGGCCGCCGCCGCAGGCGCAGAACGGACCCTGCGGCTCGCGGAAGGCGCGCTGCTCCTCGACCATCAGGAGGCGGGCGATGTTCGACTTGCCGCCGGCGATGTGGCTGTGGATGTCGATGCCGCCGGCCATCACGATTCCGCCTGAGGCGTCGATCGTCTCGGTCACCCCTTCGGCTGCGTCCGCGGCGACGATCCGACCGTCCTGGATCACGACGTCGCGGACGACGCCGACCTCGCCGTTCGCGGGATCGAGGACCTTGCCGCCGGTGATGCGAATGGCGCTCAACGGTGCTGCTCCAGAATGCGCTTGAGAACGTCGGCGACGCTCGGCAGGCCGCTGTCGCGGTGCTTGCCGAGCGGGATGGCGACGACCGTGTCGGTGCGGAAGGCGAGGCCCGCGTGGTCGAGGCCCGGCTGGCCCACGGGAATGAACACGTCCGGCTCGCGCTCGAATTTTGTGGCGGGATGCGCGATCGCGATCAGCCTGGCGTCGGATTCCGGCGGAAGCTCCGGCCGGAACGACGACGTCCACACCAGCACGTCGGCCTCGGCGAGCGCGGCCTCGGTCGCGTTCAGCGTCTGGTCGTGGCTCGCCACGCCGCCGCTGAAGGCGGTGCGAAGCGGGAAGCCGACATTCCAGAGGAAGGTCTGGTTCGCCCCGATCAGATTGTCGCGGCCGGCGAGCGGCAGGCAGGCGGCGCGCGTCTCGACGTTGAGCGCGTCGACGACCGCCGCGGCGCGCTCGACGACGAGGTCGCCGTCGGAGCCGAGGGAGGCAGCGCTCCAGGCGAGCACGCCGTATTTCGCGGCTTTGAGAGACGTTGCGAGCGGTCCGATGTCCGGATCGCCGGAGGCGGCCGGCGTACCGGCCACGAGGGCGTGCAGGCGCGACAGACAGTCGACCAGGCCGCCCTCCGGGACGGAAATCGTCTCCACTTTGGCCCCGGCGAGCTGGGTTTTCGCCTCTGCCGTCGGCTCCCCGCCGAGAAAGACGACCCGTCTCACGCCCTCGACAAAACGTCCCTTCGCGGGCGTCACGCGGTCGTACAGGCGATGGAACGACTCGGACGGATCAGGACCGACCACGACCAGCAAATCGCAGCGGTTACGGACCTCGGCGAGCGTCGTCGCGACCCAGCCCTTGCGTTGCGCGGTCGAAAGGTTCCGGAACAGACCGGCCGAGGCGTAGTGGTCGACGCCGCCTCCGACCTTGCCGGCGAGCTTGATCACGGCGCGAACGCCGTCGACGTCCGTCCCGAGCCCGGCGTGGAACGGGGCGCGCGCTCCGGCGAGCAGGTCCGCCGCCGCCGCGATCGCCTCGTCGAGCGAAGCGTCGGAGCCGCCCACGCGCGGGGCGGGATTGGAAGCCTGCGAGCGCCTGAACAGCGCGGCCGCGCGGCCGCAGGCGCCCTCCCCGGCTTCAACCGCCAGACCATCGATCTTGAGCGAGACGTCGTCGCATCCGAGCCCGCAAAACGGGCAGACCACGTCGATGTGCGTGGAGCCGCCGCCCTGCGCCTCAGTCATATTTCACATAGGCGAAGCGCTGGTCGCCCTGCGGCGTGCCCTCGAGCCCCTGCCCTTCGGTCCCGGGCTGCCACTGCACCACCTCTTCGATCTTCTTCGCCAGAGCGAAGTCCCGATCGGTGATTCCCTTGGCGTCGTGCGACATCAGCCGCACCTCGACCCAGGCGTAGGAGGCCGTGATGTCGGGATGGTGCCAGGCCGCCTCGGCGAGATGGCCGACGGTGTTGATCACCATCAGGGTGCTTTTCCAGCCTTGGGTCTTGTAGGTGCGGCGGATCCAGCCGTCTTCGAGCCTCCATTTCGGCAGCTCGGCGGCGAGACGCTCCTTCACCTGATCGTCGGGGATGGAGGATTTTCGTTCAGCCATTGTCGGGCGTCCTCGCGTCGCTCTTATTTTGAATCCGAGGGTTACATAGCCCAGCAAGGCCGCGCAACGCGTCGCGACCTTTCGTCCGCCTAGGCTTTCGACCCATCTTGCAAGGATGGCGAGCCCGGCGTCGACCGCCTATGGTGAAGATCGGATCGCCTATGACATCATCTTCGAACCGGACCCTATCGCGCGACAGCGGCGTCGGCGCCGCCCGCGCCGTTTCGGTGAAGGCGCCCGGCCGTCTGCATATCGGCTTCCTCGACATGGGCGGCTCGCTCGGGCGCACCTTCGGCGGGCTCGGCATGGCGCTCGACCGGCCGGCGACGCGCGTGACGCTGACGTTCGCCGAGCGGGCCGCGTCGGGCGGCCCCGACGGAGATCGCGCGGAGGCGGCGATCGCGACCGTCGCCGCGGCCCTGGGGGTCGATGATCGGGTCTCCGTCACCGTCGAGACGGCGCTGCCGCCTCATGCCGGTCTCGGTTCGGGCACGCAGCTCGGCCTTGCGGTCGGCGTGGGTCTCGCCCGCCTGAACGGCCTCTCGACCACGCCCCGCGAGATCGCGGAGATCCTCGGCCGCGGCCGACGCTCGAGCATCGGGCTCGCAGCCTTCGAAGGCGGCGGCGGCGTCGTTCTGGACGGCGGCAAGGGACCGGGCGGCGGCGCGCCCCCGATCCTGTCGCGGATCGCGATTCCGGACGACTGGCGCATCCTCCTCATCCTCGACGGCAAGATGGCCGGACTCAGCGGCTCGCGGGAGACGACGGCGATGGCGCGCCTCCCGCTCTTTCCGGAGGCCTTGGCGGATCGGCTGTGCCGGCTGGCGGTGCTTGGCGCCCTGCCGGCGGCGGCGGAGGGCGACGCCGTCGCGTTCGGCCGGGCTGTCGGCGAGATGCAGCGGCGCCTGGGCGACCATTTCGCGCAGGCCCAGGGCGGCCGCTTCACCAGCCCGGACGTCGCCGACGCCCTCGCCGCGATCGAGGCGACCGGCGTTCCCGGCGTCGGGCAGAGCTCGTGGGGCCCCACCGGCTTCGCCGTGCTGGGCGATGCGACGCAGGCCGAGGATCTGGCGATCGAGATGCGCAGGCGTTACGCCGACCGGCCGAGCCTCGCCTTCGAAGCGGTCCGCGGCTCCAACCGCGGCGCGACCATCGTGATCACGCCCGAACGCGCCGCGCCGGACCGCCTGTCCGAACTGTCTGGAGACGCCGATGTCCGACGCTGAACCCATCCTGCACATGATCACGCCGCTCAAGAACACCAGTCCGTTCGACGTGAACATGGGCGTGGACGCCGGCTTCAAGACGATCGCGACCTACCAGGAGGTCGGCCTCAAGGACGTCGTCGGCCTGACGCAGGACGCGATGTTCTCGCGCTCGCCGAACGACGCCAAGCGGACCGTGCTCTTCATCGGCGGCAAGGACGCGAGCCTGGCGCTCGACCAGATGGCGGCGGCAGCCTCCGCCCTGTTCCCGCCCTTCGAGATCTCGATCTTCGCCGACCCGTCCGGCGCCTTCACGACGGCCGCGGCCATGATCGCGCAGGTGGAGAAGCGTCTCCGCGGCAAGCGCGAAGGCGGCCTCGAGGGCGCCCGGGTGCAGGTCTACGGGGCGACCGGCATCATCGGCGGCATCGCCGCGGTGATCGCGGCGCAGGCCGGCGCGAAGGTCACGATCGTCAGCCATCTCGTGATCGAGGACGTCGAAGCCAAGGCCGTCGACTTCAAGAAGCGCTTCGGCGTGAAGCTCGACTGCGCCGTGGCGCGGGACGATGCGGAAAAGACGGCGCTGGTGAAGAACGCCGACGTCATCCTGACCTGCGCGTCCGCCGGCGTCGAAGTCATTTCGGCGGACGTGCTGAAGGCGGCGGACAACCTCCTCGTCGCAGCGGACATCAACGCCGTGCCGCCGAACGGCGTCGCCGGCGTCGATTCGAACGCGGACGGCGTGGCCCTGCCGCACGGCGTCGGCATCGGCGCGCTGACCATCGGTCAGGTCAAGTATCAAGTGCAGCACCAGATCCTGAAGCGGATCCGGAACTCCGACACGGCGCTGCAGATCTCCTTCCTCGAGGCGTTCGAGCTTGCGCGCCAGCTCTCGGAGTGACGCCTTAGACGTCGCGGTCGTCGCCCTGTCGGCGCGCGCGCTCGCCCGATCCGCGCGGCGGGCCGGGCTTCGCGCGCTCGCCGTCGATCTCTTCGCCGATGCCGACACCTGCGAACACGCCGCACTCGCCGTGCGCTCGCCCGCCGGGCGCCGCGGCGTGCGGTTCACGCGCGCCGGGCTGCTCGCGACCCTGAAGGCTCACGCTCCCGAGGGGCTGCCGGTGGTCTTCGGCGCAGGACTTGAGCACGCCCCTTCGCTGATGGCGGAGATCGGCCGGCGTCACCCGATCCGCGGAGCGTCCCCGGACACGGTCGCCCGCCTCAAGGACCCGGAAAGCTTCGCCCGCCTGCTCTCAGATCTCGACGTGGCGCATCCTCGGATTCGAACCGGCGGCGGCGCGCCGCGGGGCCACGAGTGGCTGTCGAAGCGCGCCGGCGCGTCCGGCGGCGGGCATATCCGTTCCGGCGTCGGTCACGGACGTCCCACGGCTGCGGGCCGCTATCTGCAGGAGCGGGTTCCGGGGCGATCGATCTCGGCGCTGTTCCTCGCCGACGGCCGCGCGTCGCGGATCGTCGGCTTCTCCGAGCAGTGGCCGGATCCGACGCCGCGATCGCCGTTCCGCTATGGCGGCGCGGTCGGTCCGGTCGCCTTGCCCGGCCCGCTGGTCGCCGAGGTGGCGCGCACGCTCGACGGATTGGTCGCGGCCACCGGTCTTGTCGGCCTCGCCAGCGCCGACCTCATCGTGCCCGATGGCGCGCCTGGAGCCGCCTTCTGGGTGCTGGAGATAAACCCCCGCCCCGGCGCCACGCTCGACGTGTTCGATCAAGGGGCCATGCCTTCACTGCTCGGCCTGCACCTGGACGCCTGCTCAGGCCGACTTCCGCACGCCCTTCCCGAACCGGCCTGCGCCTACGCCGCGGCGGTCGTTTACGCCGAACGCCCTGTCTCGACGGCGTCGCTACCAAGGCCGGTCTGGACGGCCGACTGGCCGTCGTGCGACGAAACGGTCCCCGCCGGCGCGCCCGTCTGCACGATCGCGGCCGCCGGCGCCTCGCCTCAAGCGGCCCGCGCGCTCGTGTCCGAGCGCCGCGCCGCGCTTCTGACCTCAATCCGCGCCGCGCAGCCGGCGCCCACGAACCTGATGGTGTCCGCATGACGAAGAAGCCCAGCGTCGCGAAGCTCTCCGCGCCGCTCGTCGAGGCCCTGATCGCGGACGCGGAGATCCTGCGCCTCGGGGTCGAGCGCACCGAAACCGGCGCGACCATCGTCGACGGCGGGATCGACGTGCGGGGCGGCCTGGAGGCCGGCCGGCGCATCATCGAGATCTGCCTCGGCGGGTTGGGTCACGCCCGCTTCGTGCCCGATGCACGCTTCCCCCGCTGGACGACCGGCATCCAGATCGTCACCAACGATCCGGTCATCGCCTGCCTCGGCAGCCAGTATGCGGGATGGAGCCTCTCGGAAGGCGACTTCTTCGCGCTGGGCTCCGGCCCCGGCCGCGCGCTTGCGGCGAAGGAGGATCTCTACGGCGACATCGCCTACTCCGACGCGGGCGACGCAGCCGCGCTCGTGCTCGAAGTCGACAAGCGCCCGCCGGCTACCCTGGTCGCTCAGATCGCCAAGGATTGCGGCGTCGCCGAGGACAAGCTGACGCTGATCCTGACGCCGACCCAGAGCCTCGCCGGCACCGCGCAGGTCGTCGGCCGGGTGCTCGAAGTGGCGCTTCACAAGGCGCATGCGGTGCATTTTCCACTCGAGCGAGTCGTCGACGGCTCGGGCCTCGCGCCTTTGCCGCCGCCCGGCGCGGATTTCCTGTCCGCCATGGGCCGGACCAACGACGCGGTGCTCTACGGCGGCCAGATCACGCTCTATGTCGAGGGTCCGGAAGACGAGGCCGAGCAGCTCGCCAACCAGCTCCCCTCGAGCACCTCGCGCGACCACGGCCGACCGTTCGGCGAGATCTTCGCGGGTTACAACTACGATTTCTACGCCTGCGACGCGGGGCTGTTCTCGCCTGCGGTCGTCACCGTGACGGCGCTCCAGACCGGGAAGAGCTTCACCGCCGGCGGCTTCGAGCCGGCCCTGATCGAAAAGTCGTTCTCGGGCGCCTGATGCGCCGGTCCCGGCGACTGCGGCCGCCGTCGGCGGCCGCAGTCGCCCGTGGGCGTGTGGCCGGCGCGGGGTCGAGACACAAAGCCATGACGGAGCTTACAGCGGCCCCATGATCGTCGAAGACGCCGTCGTCATCTTCACGGAAAAGGCCGATTGGCACAGCCACGGCCTCGCCGCGGCTTTGTCGCGCGAAGGCTTGCGCCCGCACATCCTGTCGATGGCCGAATGCGGCTTCGACCTGGCGACCGGACGACCCGGACTGCGCGTGCCCGGCCTCGCCGGCCGCCTTCCGGGCGCGATCTTCGTGCGGCTGATCCCGTCGGGCACGACGGAACAGATCACCAGCCGGCTCGGCCTGCTGCATGCGGCGGCGTCGCTCGGCGTCGCCGTCGTCAACGACGCGCGCGCGATCGAGGCCTGCGTCGACAAGGGCATGACGACCTTCCGGCTCGCCGCCGCGGGCCTGCCCACGCCCCGCTCGGTCGTGCTCGAACGCCGGGACGACGCGCAGGCGGCCTTCGAAAGTTTCGGTGGCGACGCCGTGCTGAAGCCGCTGTTCGGCGCGCAGGGCAAGGGCATCGTCCGGCTCGCGCAAGGCGACGCCCTACCCACGCCCGAAGAGGTCGGCGGCGTCTACTACCTCCAGGAGTTCGTCGCGAGCCGCGGGTCGAGCGCCTCCGGCGGCGCCCACGACTGGCGCGTCTTCGTCGTGGACGGACGCGCGGTCGGCGCCATGATTCGCCGATCGAGCGGCTGGATCACCAACATCTTTCAGGGCGCCGAGGGCGAACCGGCGGCGATCGACGGCGAAGCCGCCGCGCTCGCCGTGCGCGCGGCGGCGGCCGTCGGCGCGGCCTATGCCGGCGTCGACCTGATCGAGGCGGAGGACGGCCGCTTCCTGGTGCTCGAGGTCAACTCGATGCCGGCCTGGAAGGGCCTCGCCAAAGCGACCGGCGTCGATGTGGCCGCCCTGCTCGCCCGTGATCTCGCGAGGCGCCTGGCGCGCGCCGATGCCGCCTGAGCCCTGGGACCTTGTAGGCGTCGCGAACGCCTTCCGCGCGGCCTGTTTCGCCGAACTCGACGCGCTCAAGCCGGGCAACGTCCACCGCTTCCGCGACGGCCACGGCATGACGGTCGCGACCTTCCGGCGCGCCGCGGAAGTCGCGTCCGTCCGACTGGTCGCCGGACGGACGGTGGGGGAGCGCATCGAAGGCGCCGTCAAAGCCTCGCTCGCAGCCGTCGGCTGCAACGCCAATCTCGGCATCGTGCTGCTTGCGGCGCCTCTGGCCCACGCCGCCCAGACCAAAGACCGCGACGAGCGGCTGCGCACCGCCGTCAGCCGCGTGCTCGACCGCCTCACCGTCTCGGACGCGGAAGCGGCGTATCGCGCGATCGCCGCCGCCAATCCCGGCGGTTTGGGCTCAGCCGACCAGCACGACGTGAGGGAGCCTCCGCGCATTACGCTGCGCGAAGCCATGGCGGAAGCCGCCGGGAGAGATCGAATCGCGCTCCAATACGTGACCGACTTCGAGGACGTGTTCGCCGCGGCGGAGGCGTACGCGGTCCGCGGCCCCGGTCGCGAGGCCGTCGAGGACGTCTATCTCGGTCTGCTCGGCCTCTATCCGGACAGCCATGTGGCGCGAAAGTTCGGAGCCGAGACGGCGGAGGCCTTACGCCGGGAGAGCGCGCTGTTCGCCGCCGGTCTCGACGGCCGCCCAGATCGTCAACGGGCGCTCGACGCCTATGACCTGCATCTGAAGGCCAAGGGGCTGAACCCCGGCACCACCGCCGACCTCACGGTCGCCGCGGTGTTTGCAGCGACGCTCGACGGACCGCCGCCAGATCGGCCGACGTGAGGCGTCCGTCATGCAAAGCGCTCGCGACCAGCGCTCCGGCGACGCCGAGCTCGGCCAGGGCCGTCAGATCCTCCAGGCCGCGAATCCCGCCGGCGGCGTAGACCTGCCGGTCGCCCGCGCGCGCCACGACGTCCGCCAGTCGCTCGAAATCCGGTCCCGCGTCGGCGCCCACGCGGGCGAGCGTCATCACGATCACCCTCGACGGCCACATCTTGGCGTCGTCGTGCGCCTCGCGCGGGCCGAGCGGACCCGAAGCGTCGTGGTCGAGCGACAAGACGGATTTGCCCGCCCACAGAGCGCGCTTGACCCCGAACGCGTCGTCGAAGGATTCCGTCCCGACGACTGTTCGTCCGGGCCCCTGCCGCGCGCGCCGCTGCAGGGAGCGGACGTCGCTCTCGCCGCGATCGACCCAAAACTCCAGGTCGCGAAAAACCGCTGCGAGCGCCGAAATCGTGGCGTCATGGCCGCCTCGGCCTCGGATGGCGTCGAGGTCCGCGACATAGAGGCGGCGAAAGGGCGCGACGGCCATCAGCGCCGCGACGATCGCGAGCGGATCGGAGCCTGGGGTCAGGCGTGACGCGATCGGGCGGTAGGCGTCGCGTTCGCCGCGCCGGGCGTGAACGACCTGCCCGCCCATGAGATCGAGCACAGGGATGACGTCCAATGTCGCGACGCTCCGTCGACGCGGTACGGTTTCCTGACGGGCGCCAAGGACTTATGGTCCGGCGCTTCGAAGGGACGGTATATGCGGCCGCGGCCGTCCGCGCTTCGACTTTCGCGGGGGTCCGGTGCGCGTCTTCCTATGTGAATATGTGACGGCCGGCGGTTTGCGAAGCGGTTCGCTGCCGGCGTCGCTGGCGCGCGAGGGCCGCCTGATGCGCGACGCTCTCGCGCGCGATCTTCTCGACCTCGCCGGCGTGACGCTCTCGATGACGCATGACGACCGTCTGCCGCCGCCGTCCATCGGCGACAGCGCGCCCGTGACGAAGGGCGTCGATCCGTGGCCGCTGTGGCGCCGTCTTGCAAGCGAGGCCGACGCGGCCTGGGTGGTGGCGCCGGAGACGGGCGGATTGCTCGAACGGCTCGTCGGCCTCTGCGCCTCCGCGGGCGCGACGATCGTCGGTCCCGATCTCGCAGCGATCCGGATCGCTGCGAGCAAACGTGCGACCGCAGAGCGGCTCGCGACGCATGGCGTGGCGGTAGCGCCGGTCTGGCGGCCGGACGGCGTTCCGCCCGGCGAGGCCGGGCCCTTCGTCTCCAAGCCTGACGACGGCGCCGGCTGCGACGCCACGCGCCTGTGGACGCGCGCGCCCTCCCCGGTCGACCTGTCCGATGGCTCCGTCATCCAGCGCTACGTGCCGGGAGAGGCCGCGAGCCTCACCGTCCTGCGGCGCGACGGGACGACCTTCCTGCTCGCGGCGAACCGCCAACGGATCGCCGTTCATGACGGCGCATTCCAGTTTGACGGCCTCGACGTCGCGGCTTTCGAAGATCCGGATGGCCGCCTGGCCGCGCTCGCCCGGGAGGTCGGCTGCGCCCTGCCGGGACTCGACGGCCTGTTCGGCGTCGACATCGTGTTGGGTGAGGCGGGTCCGGTCGTGATCGAAGTGAACCCGAGGCTGACCACGGCCTATGCCGGTCTGCGCGAAGCGCTGGGCGTCAATCCGGCCGCGCTCGTCGCGCCCTTTGCGGCCGCTGACGTCGTGACCCCGCCGCTCGCCAGCCGAACCGTCGAGGTCCGGCCTTGAGCGCGACCGTCGGGCTCGACGTCGGCGGCGCGCATCTCAAGGTGGCGCGTCTCGACGCCGCCGGCGCGCTCGTCGCGGCCCGAACCGTGGCGTGTCCGCTCTGGCGGGGACTGGACCGTCTGGACCAGGCGCTGGACGAGGCTGCCGACGATATCCTGCCCACGTCCGAAATCGCCGTCACGATGACCGGCGAACTGGTCGACCTCTGGCCCGACCGGGCGAGCGGCGCCGCGGCGATCGTCGCAGCCCTCGCCGACCGTTACGGCGCCGCCCGACTTGCCTTCTACGCCGGCGCTGTCGGCTTCGTCGATCGCGACGCGGCCGCCGGCCACGTGGCCCGGATCGCGTCCGCCAACTGGCGGGCGACCGCGGAGGCGATGGCGCTGGAGCATGAGTCGGGCCTGTTGGTCGACGTCGGGTCGACCACAGCCGACATCATTCCCGTCGCGAACCGCCGGGTCTCGGCGCGCGGCGCGACGGACGCCGAGCGTATGGCGGCGGACGAGTTGATTTATCTCGGCGTGGCGCGCACGCCGGTCATGGCGATGGCGACCCGGCTGCCTTTCGGCGGCGCATGGGTCCAGCCGATGGCGGAGCATTTCGCGACCTCGGCCGACGTGTTCCGCCTCACCGGAGACCTCGTCGAGAGCGCCGACCTTCATCCGTCAGCCGATGGCGGCCCGAAGACGCGGGAAGCGAGCGCCCGAAGGCTGCTGCGGATGGTGGGCGCGGATCTCGACGCCAATACGGCCGCCGCCGCCGAGTTGCTGGCGCGCCATCTCGGGGAAGCCTCTCTGCGCCGACTGTGCGACGCGGCGACAGCCGTGCTGTCCAGGACGCCGACCGCCCCCGCCCAGACCGTCGTCGGGGCCGGGGTCGGCCGATTCCTCGCTCGGCGGCTGGCGGAAAGGCTCGGGCTCTTGTATCGCGACGTCGCGGCGGGCTGGACCGAGGATGCGGCGCTGGCCCGAGCGGCCGCCGACGCGGCCCCGGCCGTCGCCGTCGCGAAGCTTTGCGCGATGCGTCGGCGCCCGGCTGAGACCGATGGCGGGCGCTCGCCGTTATGACCTTGAGAGCCCTGCGAGCGCGAGCGACATGAGCGACCGAATTTTTCTGCGCGGCCTTCAGGTCCATGCCCATCACGGGGTGTTCGAGGAGGAGAAGACGCTCGGACAGCGCTTCGTCTTCGACATCGACTACTGGCTGGACACCCGCGCCTACGGCCTCACGGACGATTTCACCGACGCGGTGTCCTACAACGACGTCTATCTGGCGGTCGTCGAGATCGCGACGACGCAGCGCTTCAACCTCCTGGAGGCGCTCGCCGAGCGCATCGCCGAGACGTTGCTCGATCGTTTCGCGACGATCGAGACGGTCCGCGTCGAGGTTCACAAGCCGATGGCCCCGATCGCGGGCGTGTTCTCAGACGTCGGCGTCGAGATCATCCGCCGGCGCGGCGAGGCTTGAGTTGACCGAAATCGGCCTCGGCTTCGGCAGCAATGTCGGCGACAAGATCGCGAATCTCAACCGCGCCATGGAGCGCGTCTTCACCGGCGAAAGCGTCCATTTCGTCGCCGCGTCGTCGATCTGGCGCACGGCGCCGTGGGGCTATGTCGAGCAGGACTGGTTCGCGAACGCCTGCGCCGTCGGTCGGACCGACATGTCGCCCGAAGAGGCGCTCGCCTTCACGCAGAGCGTCGAGGAGGAGCTCGGCCGCGAAAAGACCTTCCGCTGGGGACCGCGGCTGATCGACGTCGACATCCTCTATCTCGGCGATGAGAAGGTCGCGACCGAGCGGCTCATCGTGCCGCACAAGGAGATGTTCAACCGGGCTTTCGTGCTGGCGCCGTTGGCGGAAATCCGGCCCGACCTGGTCCTTGACGGCGTCGCAATCCGCGACGCGGCGGCGAAGGTCGACGTCGAGGGCTTCGCGAAGCTTTCGCCGCCCTGGCGGCCGCGCGCCCTCCCGAGCCAATAGCATTCAGACGGCTGCGGCCGTACGAAGCCCCGGGCAGGCCGGAATCAGGTCGCTTCTTCGTCGGAGGCGTCGCACTCCGGGGCCTCGCCCAAGCTCGATATGATGTCCCTGATATCCTGCGCGCAAAACGGCTTCGGGATGAACCTGGCGCCGGCGAGCTCCTGCGGAGCTTCGTCGGAGCGGGCGCCGGACACAAACGCGAAAGGGACCTTGTTGAGGCACAGCTTCAGCGCGAGCGGATAGGTCTTGCCGTCGGTGACGTCGATATCGAGGAAAGCTAAGCCGAGGACCTGGTCGGCCTCCAACAAGGCCTCCGCCACAGACATGACCACACGCACTTCAGCATTCGGCAGTCTCTCGAGAACGATCGCTTCGATCTCGAGGGCGATGATTGGCTCGTCCTCGACGATCAACACGCGCATCGTGGTCCAACGCTTCCTGCGGGCGCCTCGGCGCCGCGCATGCGGGCCTAAGCTCCCACGCCGCAAAAACGCACGGCGTTAGGCGTAGACGCTTTGACGCTCGCTAAGGTTCCGCTCGCGGGATGACCGGCAGGAATTCCGCTCCGTGCTCGGATAGGAATGCGTTCATTGCGAGGGCGGGCGGCGTCAGCCGTTTTCCCGCCCGGCGCACGACGTGCCACTGTCTCAGGATCGGCAACCCTTCCACGTCCAGGGCGACGATGCGACCGTCGGCGATTTCGGCGGCGACCGTATGGGCCGAGATCAGGGCTAGCCCGAGCCCGGCGATGACGGCCTGCTTGATCGTCTCGTTCGAGCCGATCTCCATGCCGGTCCGGACTTTCACGCCCTCCTGCTCGAACAGCCGCTCCATCAGACCGCGCGTTCCGGAACCGCCCTCGCGCATCAGAAACACATGGCCGTCGAGATCCTTCGGCCGGACCGTCCGACTGGCGAGAGGATGGCCGGGCGCTGCAATGACGATATGGGGGTGATCTCCGATCACGGTCCGGTCGACGTCGAGATCTTCGGGCGGACGCCCCATGATCGCGACGTCGACCTGGTCCGTCCGCAGAAGATTGATCACCTCCGCCCGGTTGCCGATGACCAGGCTGAGCTCGACCTTGGGATGCGACCGCGCGAAGGCCCCGAGCGCCATGGGCGCGAAATACTTGGCCGTCGAGACGATCGCGACCGACACCCGGCCTCCCTCGAGGCCCTTCATCGCTTCAAGCGCCGCCACGCAGTCCCGGATCGCGTGCTCGACGCGCGCGGCGGCTTCGGCGACCTCGCGTCCTGCGTCGGTGGGACGAAATCCGTCCCCGCTTCGATCGAGCAGCGGCAGTCCGACCGCCTGCTCCAGCAGTTGAACCTGCATGGTGACCGCCGGCGGCGTCACGCCGAGCCGACGGGCCGCGGCGCTGACCGCGCCGGTGTCCGCCACCGCGGCGAGAGCGCGCAGTTGCTTCAGGGTCAACGAACGGATCAGATCTTCAGACATTCTGAATGTCGCAATTAGTTTATGTGGCAAATCTAAGCAACCGGCCTACGACGATCTGTTGCTTTCACGACGCGTTCGGGGCCTGTATCGCTGGAGCGCGGCGGGGCAGACTGCGCCCGAAAAATACTGGCAGGGAGCCGCACGTGGCCGACGACACCACCCTCGACGCCTATCTCGACGCCTGGGCCGCCGGCGATCCCACGCGCGCCGCCGTGGCCCGGACGGTGACGGCGATGACGGCGGCGGGACGGACGATCGCCAAGATCGTGGCGCGCGGAGCGCTCGAAGGAGCGATGGCCGCCGCGGTCGGCGACAACGCCGGCGGCGACACCCAGAAGGCGCTCGACGTGCGCTGCCACGAGATCACGGTCGAGGCCTTGCGCCGCGCGCCGGTGGCGCTGGTCGGCTCGGAAGAGGCCGACGAGGTCCAAGAGCTCGATCCCACCGCTCCGCTCGCGGTCGCGACGGATCCGCTCGACGGATCGTCGAACATCGAGACCAACGTCTCGATCGGCACGCTGTTCGGCGTTTTGCCGAACATCGGAGACGGCACGTTCCTCCAGCCGGGCTCCAAGCAGCTCGCGGCGGGGTTCATCGTGTACGGTCCCGCCACCGCGCTCGTGCTCACCGTGGGCGACGGCGTCCAGATCTTCGTGCTGGACGCCGAGCGCGACGCCTTCCTGCGGAGCCATGCCGACGTCAGGATCGCGGAGACCACCAAGGAATACGCGATCAACGCCTCGAACCACCGCCACTGGGACGACGCGATGACGGCCTATATCGGCGATTGCCTCGCCGGCGAGACGGGTCCTCGGGAGAAGAATTTCAACATGCGCTGGGTCGGCTCCCTGGTCGCCGACGTGTTCCGCATCCTCGTCCGGGGCGGCGTCTATCTCTATCCGGGCGACGCGCGGAAGGGATATGAGCAGGGACGGCTGCGGCTCGTCTATGAGTGCAACCCGATCGCGATGGTGTGCGAGCAGGCCGGCGGCGCGGCGACCGACGGCCGGACGCGCATCCTCGACCTCATCCCCGAAAAGCTGCATGTGCGCGCCCCGCTGATCGCGGGGTCGGCCGAGGAGGTCGAGCGCATCGGCCGCTATTACGCCGAGCCCGCGCGCAAGGGATCATCGTCGCCGCTGTTCGCGAGACGCGGCCTGTTCCTCGCCTGACGGTCGTCGATGTCGCTGCGTCACCCGATCATATCCGTCACCGGCTCGTCGGGGGCCGGCACCACGTCGGTGCGCACGACGTTCGAGCAGATTTTCCGGCGCGAGAAGATCGTCGCCGCCTTCGTCGAAGGCGACGCCTTTCATCGCTACGACCGGGACGGCATGCGCCGCCACCAGGAGGAGGAGGAGGCGCGCGGCAACCACCATTTCAGCCATTTCGGCCATGAGGCGAACCTGCTCGAGGAGCTCGAGCGCACTTTGGCAAGCTATGGCGCCAACGGCGGGGGACGGACGCGCCATTACGTCCATGATCTCGCCGCCGCGCAGCGCTTCGGCCAGCCGATGGGCACCTTCACCGAGTGGACCGACCTGCCCCGGCCCACCGACCTCATGATTTACGAGGGGCTGCACGGCGCGACCGTAACCGACGGCCTCGACCTCGCCCGCCACGCCGACCTCAAGATCGGCGTCGTGCCCGTGATCAATCTGGAGTGGATCCAGAAGATCCACCGCGACCGCGACGACCGCGGCTACACCACCCACGACGTGACGCAGACGATCCTGCGCCGGATGCCGGACTATGTGAACTACATCTGCCCCCAGTTCACCCGCACGGACATCAACTTCCAGCGCATCCCGACGGTCGACACCTCGAACCCCTTCATCGCGCGCTGGATCCCGACCGCCGAGGAGTCGATGGTGGTCATCCGGTTCCGCGATCCCCGCGGCATCGATTTCCCCTATCTCCTGTCGATGATCCCCTGGAGCTTCATGTCGCGGGCGAATTCGATCGTCATTCCCGGCGGCAAGCTCGATCTCGCCATGCAGCTGATCCTCACGCCGATGATTCTGAGCCTTGTCGAGATGAAGCGCCGCGCCGGTTGAACGCACCGGACTGTACGACGGGCGACGAAAGGTTTATGCGCTCGCCGCATCGCAGCAGAACCGGCTCGCCCGCCATGCCCTCCGCCGTCATCGCCCCCTCGATCCTCTCCGCCGACTTCTCCCGCCTCGGCGAGGAGACCCGCGACGTCGTCGCGGCAGGCGCCGACTGGGTGCATCTCGACGTGATGGACGGCCATTTCGTGCCGAACATCACCTTCGGGCCGGAGGTGGTGAGGAAGCTGCGCCGCTGGACCGACGCCCTGTTCGACTGCCATCTCATGATCGCGCCGGCCGATCCCTATCTTGAGGCCTTCGCCAAGGCCGGCTGCGACCGGCTGACGGTCCACGCTGAAGCTGGCCCGCATCTCGACCGCTCGCTTCAACTCATCCGCTCGCTCGGAAAGCAGGCGGGCGTCGCGATCAACCCCGCGACCTCGGAGAGCGCGATCGAGCACGTGCTCGACAAGATCGATCTCGTTCTCGTCATGACGGTGAATCCCGGTTTCGGGGGCCAGGCCTTCATTCCCGCGATGACGGAGAAGATCGCCCGCGTGAAACGCATGATCGGCGCGCGGCCCATCCGCATCGAAGTCGACGGCGGCGTGA
Organism: Hansschlegelia sp. KR7-227; assembly: GCF_049446035.1. NCBI lineage: Bacteria > Pseudomonadati > Pseudomonadota > Alphaproteobacteria > Hyphomicrobiales > Methylopilaceae > Hansschlegelia > Hansschlegelia sp. KR7-227. The sequence continues at coordinate 934,991 of NZ_JBMSEA010000001.1, read as the reverse complement.
CGGCCGAGACCGCGCCGCTCTGCGCGGCCGCCGGAGCCGACGCCTTCGTCGCCGGCAACGCCGTCTTCAGGGACGGCCCGGACTTCTACGCGCGCCACATCACTGAGATCCGGGCCGCGGCGGACGCCGCACTGGGCCGTCGGGCCGCCTGATGGGGCTCGAGGCGCTGATCTTCGACGTCGACGGCACGCTCGCCGAGACCGAGGAAGCTCACCGCCGCGCTCTGAACGAGACCTTCCGGGCCTTCGATCTGCCCTGGGAGTGGGACCAGCCGACCTACCGCCGCCTGCTGCGGGTGATGGGCGGCAAGGAACGGCTCCGGCACTTCATCGAGCACGACCGGCCGCCGCAAGCGGACCGCGCGCTCGCCGCGCTCGGCGAGCTTCACGCCGCGAAGAACCGGCGCTACGCTGAACTCGTCCATGAGGGCGCGGTGACGCTGCGACCGGGCGTCGAGCGGCTGATCCACCAGGCGCGCGCCGCCGGCGTCCGTCTCGCCATCGCGACCACGACGAGCCTCGGCAATGTGGAGGCGCTGCTGTCGACCACGCTCGGCGCGGACGGGCCGGGACTGTTCGAGACGATCGCGGCCGGCGACTCCGTCGCCGTGAAGAAGCCGGCGCCGGACATCTACCTGCTCGCTCTCAAGCGCCTCGCGCTTGACCCTTCGGAGGCCATCGCCTTCGAGGATACGGTCTACGGCGTGCGCTCCGCCGCGGCGGCGGGCCTCCGATCCGTGGCGACGCCAAACTTCTACACCGACGACCAGGACTTCTCCGGCGCCGCCGCGGTGTTCGACAGCCTCGGCGAGGCGGATCGTCCCGCCCGGTGGCTGGCCGGCGCAGGCCGAGGCCAGACGATGGTGACGGTGGAGTTTCTGCGCACGCTGATGGACTGATGGACTGATGGGCTGGCTGCACACGAATTGAGACCGAGCCTTTCCCCCGCTATGGTTTCGCCGTTCGCAGCGCATGGCGCCGCGTGACGGCGCGCCGCGCCAGCCAACGCACGGATCGGACATGTCCGCGATCGAGCCGCCCCAGTCGACCGACGAGCCGCCGGCCTTCGAACAGTCCGCCTTCGCCGCAAGCGCGGCCGCGCTCGTCGCCAACCACACGATGTCCGACCGGGTGTGGGACCTCTATTTTCCCGAGATCCCGAAGAGCCAGCCCGAACTCAGGACGATCCTGATCGAGACGCATCAAAAGGCCCTGTCCGGCCAGCCGAACAACATCGGCGAAACGGTGCGATTCATCGAGGATCGCTTCGACGTCAGCGACAACACGGCTCGCGAGTGGATCAGGGATCTCGTCGAACTCAAATTCCTTGTCCACGTCCCCGCGGAGAAGAAGAACGAGTTCCACGTCGTTCCGTCCACGCCGGCGAAGGTCGGCCTGTTCAAGGTCGGCCAGGAATACGCGCTCTTCCTCGGTCTGCTCGGCCGGCTCCTGAGGTCGGCCGAGCAGACCAGCGATCTCGACGTCGAGCAGATCGACTGGTTCAGGTCCGTCGAGACGACGCTGACCCGCGAGGCGGTGGACTACCCCACCAGCTGCTGACCGCCCCGGCGGACATCCTCTCCACTCCGGACCAGCCGCTCGGGATCGAGCTGGCGGATCGACGGCGTGACTCGCTGGACGGCGCGACGCCGTCGGCGGGGCGGCGGCGCCGAAGCTTGCCCAAGAAACTTGGACAAGACTGTTTAGCAAAGAAATGGACCAACAATACATCCCAAAGACTTGGAATTTTATTGGCGCTTTGACTTCTGTACATTCTCCACAAGCGAGCAAACGACGCGCATTGAGCGCGAACGATCGCCGTGGGGACAGAGGAGAAGCGATAATGAGCGAGTATAATATTCTCGGAGCGCTTTTGATGAGCGTCGTCGCATTGGTATCGATCAAGTCCGAACCGGCAGTGAGCTTGTCTCATGATATCGGTAAAGGCCGATATTCGGACCGACTACTTCCCACCCCGAGCGTCCCCGCCTCGGTTGAGAGCGCCGCTCAGCGCCGCGAGGGCTTCAAATGACGGCCCTCCGCAGGCGTGGCGCCGGGGCGTCCAGCGCGAGACGTCGGCCGCCGGTCCGGACGTGGCGGTCGGTGGCGCAGTTTGGAGACGTCGCCTTGCTCGCCCTGCTGCTAAGCGCTCTCGGCGTGATCTCCGCCATCGGCTAACCGGGCCGCGTCATTCCCGTCTGCCCCGCGCAGCGGGGGGCGGCTCCGCCCGGTCCGCGCAGGGACCGGGCGTCCTTTCCGTACAACGTCACGCAGATCGCCCGTCCGGTGTCGCGCCGGCGCAATGGCGGCGGCCGGGCGGGCGTGGCAGTTGATCGGGCGTGCGCGTAACAGACGGGAACATCGTGCGGGGGCTGAAAACGACCTTACGGCTCGCGGCGGCCGGTCTCGCCGCCGCGACGCTTTCGGCCTGCGCGGACGGCTGGAGTCGCCCCGAAATCGGGCTGCCGACGGCCGAGCGCTGGAAGGACGCGCGGGCGGCGGACCCGATCTGGCCTCAGGCGGACTGGTGGCGGGGGTTCGGGTCGAGCGAGCTCGTCCGGCTCGTGGTCGAGGCCGAACGCGCCAATCAGGACATCGCCGCCGCCAAGGCGCGCATCGAGCAGGCCGACGCCCAGGTCCGCATCACCGGCGCCGCTCTCATTCCGTTCGTTCAAGGGACGGGCGACGCCGGAGCGCAGAAGACCGCGAACTCCCTTCGCGGCGCCCAGGGCTCGTTCCAGTCGGCGCTCTCGGCGAGCTACGAGCTCGACTTCTGGGGCAAGAACCGCGCGAACGTCCGCGCGGCGCAGGCGTCCGCCTTCTCGGCCCGCTTCGCCGCAGAGGTCACGGCGCTCGGCGTGGTGACGAGCGTCGCCAACACCTATTTCGCCCTGATGTCCGCGCAGGAGCGGCTCGCGATCGCGCGGGGCAATGTGCGCAGCGCGCAGACGATTCTGGATGCGATCCAGGGGCGGCTCGACGTCGGCACTGCCTCCGGGCTCGACCGCGCCCAGCAGCGCAGCGTGCTCGACCTGCAGCGCGCCTCGATCCCGCCGATCGAACAGGAAATCCGCACCAACGAGACCGCGCTTGCGCTGCTGCTCGGACGGCCGCCGGTCGCGCTCGACGTGAAGGGCGGACGCCTCGCCGCGCTGAAGACGCCGCGCGTCGCCCCCGGCCTCCCCGCCGATCTGCTGCGCCGCCGCCCCGACGTCCGTCAGGCCGAGTTCAACCTGGCGGGGACGGACGCCGACATCACCGCGGCGCGGGCCGCCTTCCTGCCGTCGATCTCGCTGACGGCTCAGGGCGGCTATCAAAGCACGGCCCTGAAGCGGCTGTTCGAATCCCAGGCCGGCTTCTACTCGCTCGCCGCCGGCGTCACGCAGCCGCTGCTCGACCCGACGCTGCCGGGCGGCCTCGACCTCGCCAAGGGCCAGTATCGGGAAAATCTCTACGCCTACCGCCGGGCGGCGGTGCAATCCTTCGTGGATGTGGAGAACGCGCTGATCGCGGTCCGCAAATCGGCGGAGCAGGAGCGCCTGCAGGGCGCCGCGGTGAAAAGCGCCCGCGAAGCCTATGACATCGCGCAGGCCCAATTGAAGGAAGGAGCCGTCGACATCGTCACGGTGCTGAACACGCAGCAGACGCTGTTTTCCGCGCAGGACGCGCTCGTCGCCGCTCGGCTCGCGCGCTACCAGGCGCTGGTGTCGATGTTCGAGGCGCTCGGCGGCGGCTGGGCCGCCTCAGGCGCGCCCGCCGGCGGGCCAGCTCTGCCGCCCTTTCCCGTTCCCGCGATCGCGGCGCGATGAAGCGCGTCATCGTCCTGCTGCTGCTGGTCGCGATCGGCCTCGCCGCCTGGAAATTCTGGCCGCCGCCGGATTATCTGCTGCCGCCCTTTCTGAAGGCCTCCACCGAGGCTGGCGGCTCCGCTCAACGGCAGGGCCGCGCCGGGGGCCGTCGCGGCGGCGGGGCGGACGGGCCGGTTCCGGTGATCGCCGAGGAGGCGAAGAAGCAGGACGTGCCGGTCTTGCTGGAAGGCGTCGGCACGTTCCAGGCGCCCAACACGGTGACCGTGCGCCCGCAGGTCGAAGGCATTCTCGTCGAAGTCGCCTTCCGCGAAGGCCAGGACGTCAAGGCCGGCGACGTGCTCGCCCGGATCGATCCCGCGACCTATCAGGCTCAGTATGACCAGGCGGTGGCCCAGAAGGCGCAATACGAGGCCCAGCTCGCCAACGCCCGCCGCGACTTCGAACGCTACAGCCGCCTCGCCAAGAACGACTACGGCACCCAGCAGCAGGCCGACACCGCCAAGGCGACCATCGCGCAGCTCGAGGCGCAGGTGCGCTACTACGCGGCGACCATCGACCAGGCGAAGGCGACGCTCGACCGCACCGTGGTGCGCGCGCCGATCTCCGGTCGCACCGGCGTCCGCGGCGTGGACCAGGGGAACTACGTCACGGCGGGCGAGACCACCGGCATCGTCACCATCACCCAGGTCCAGCCGATCGCGGCGCTGTTCACGCTGCCGCAGCAGGACATCATGGCGGTAAACAAGGCGCTGGCGCGAGGCTCCGTGCCGGTCGAGGCGCTCGCCGGCGACGGGACGACCGTGGTCGATCGCGGCGCGCTCGACGTTCTCGACAATCAGGTCGACCAGACGACCGGCACGGTGAAGCTGAAGGCGACCTTCCCCAACGCCGAGCTCGCGCTCTGGCCGGGCCAGTTCACGACGATCCGCGTGGCGGTCGACACGCTGGTCGGCGTGACGACCGTTCCCGGGCCCGCCGTGCAGCAGGGTCCCGACGGCCCGTTCGCCTTCGTCGTCAAGGACGGAGCGGTCGAGCAGCGCAAGGTGACGGTCGCGCGCCAGGACGCCGTGCTCGCGGTGCTCTCCTCCGGCGTGGCCCCGGGAGAGCAGGTCGTGACGACAGGATTCACCCGTCTGCGCGACGGCTCGAAGGTCGCCGTCGGCGCGCCCGGGGCGAGCTCCGAGCCGGAGAGCGACGCGCCCGGCGCGGGCGCGGAGAACCGGGAGCAGCGCCGTCAGCGCCGCGCCGATCGGGAGCGGACGCCGTGACCGCGTCGCGCGGGCGGCGCGCCCACTGATGAACATCTCCGCGCCCTTCATCGCGCGGCCCGTGGCGACCACGCTGCTCGCTTTCGCGGTGCTGCTCGCGGGCGCGCTCGGCTATCTCCGGCTGCCGGTCTCCTCGCTTCCCCAGGTCGACTTTCCGACCATCCAGGTCACCACGCGGCTGCCGGGCGCGAACCCTCAGACGATGGCCGCGCTCGTCACGGCCCCGCTCGAACGGCAGCTCGGCCAGATCCCCTCGCTCGACAACATGACGTCGGCGAGCTCCTTCGGCCGTTCGAGCATCACGCTCCGCTTCGACCTCGACCGGGACATCGACGGCGCGGCGCAGGACGTCCAGGCCGCCATCAACGCGGCGAACTCCACGCTGCCGAACGACCTGCCCTACCCCCCGGTGTTCTCGAAGGTCAATCCGGCGAACACGCCGGTGCTCACCGTCGCCCTGACCTCCGACACCGTGCCGGTGCGCGACGTGTCCGACCTCGCCGACACCCTGGTCGCCCAGCGCCTGGCGGAAGTCGGCGGCGTGGGCCGCGTCAGCGTCGGCGGCGGCGTGAAGCCCGCGGTGCGGGTGCAGGCCGACATCCGCCGGCTTGCGGCCTACGGCATCGGGTTGGACGCGCTGCGCACGGCGATCGCGGGCGCAAACGTCGCGGGCCCCAAGGGATCGATCGACGGCGACCGGCAGTCCTTCACGATCTCCGCCAACGACCAGATCGCGACGGCTGAAGCCTATCGCGAGATCGTCATCGCGCAGACCAACGGCGCGCCGGTGCGGCTCCGGGACGTGGCCGACGTCGTCGACGGGCTCGAAGACCAGAGCGTGGCGGCGACCTATCAGGGCCGGCCCGCCATCATCATCGAGGTGCAGCGCCAGCCCGGCGCCAACACCGTCGCGACCGTCGAAGCGCTTCGCAAGGCGTTGCCGGAGATCCAGCGGGCGATGCCGGCGGGCGTCCGCGTCGCGGTCGTCGACGACCGGACCGACACGATCAAGGCCTCGATCCACGAGGTCGAGATCACGCTGGCGCTGTCCGTCGGTCTCGTGGTGCTCGTCGTCCTGCTGTTTCTGCGGACGCTGCGCGCGACGCTGATCGCCGGCGTCGCGCTCCCGCTGTCCCTGATCGCGACTTTCGCCGTGATGTGGGGCCTGGGCTACAGCCTCGACAATCTCTCGCTGATGGCTCTGGTGGTCGGCGCCGGTTTCGTGGTCGACGACGCGATCGTCATGATCGAGAACGTCCAGCGCCACATCGAAGACGGCGAGCCGCCGCTCAAGGCCGCCTATGAGGGCGCCCGCGAGATCGGCTTCACCATCGTCTCGCTCACGGCCTCGCTAGTCGCCGTGTTCATTCCGCTGCTGTTCATGAGCGGGCTCGTGGGCCGCGTGTTCCGCGAGTTCGCGGCGACGCTGACGATCGCCGTGGTGGTGTCGATGGTGATCTCGCTCACCCTCACCCCGATGATGTGCGCCAAGCTGCTGCGTCCCCCGAAGGCGGGCGGCTCGCGTCTCGGTCGAGCGGCCGAGCGGGCGACGGAGCGCTTCATCGAAGGCTACCGGCGCTCGCTGCTCGTGGTCCTGCGGCATCAGGGGCTGACGTTGCTGGTGACCGTCGCGACGCTGGCGGCGACCGGCTGGCTCTACGTCGTCGCGCCGAAGGGGTTTCTGCCGGAGCAGGATTCCGGCCTGATCACCGGGACGCTCGAGGCCGCTCAGGACGTATCCTTCGCGGAACTGAGGCGCCGCGACGCAGCCGTCACCGCCGCGATCCGCAAGGATCCCGCCGTGCGATCTGTGGTCTCCGTGCTGGGGGTCGGCGAGCAGACGCCGACCCCGAACGCCGCCCGGCTGACCGTGGTCCTGAAGGCCCATGACGAACGCGAGGAGTCCGCCGATGAGGTGATCGCGAGGCTCAACCGGACGGTAGCCGGCGTCGCCGGCGTCTCGATCGTCTTCCAGGCGACGCAGGATCTACAGATCGCGACCCGCGCCAGCCGGGCCCGCTATCAGTACACGCTGACCGACAGCGACGCGGACGAGCTTGCGGATAACGCGAGCAAACTTGTCGAACAGCTTCGGAAGTCCAACGTTTTGCGGAACGTCGGCTCGGACGCCCGACCCGGCGGGCTGCAAGCGCGCGTGGCGGTCGATCGAACGGCGGCGGGCCGGCTCGGCGTCACGGTGCAGGCGATCGCCGACACGCTCTACGACGCCTACGGTCAACGGCAGATCTCGACCATCTACGGCCAGGCCAACCAGTACCGGGTGGTGCTGGAGGCTGCCCCCGCGCAACAGCGCGGCATGGAGGCGATCGGCCGGCTTTACGTGACCTCGGCGGGCGGAGCGCAGGTTCCGCTCGCGGCCGTCGCGAGCGTCTCCCTGGAACCTGCGAACCTGATCGAGACCAAGGAAGAGCAGTTTCCGTCGGTCACCTTGTCCTTCGACCTCGCGGAGGGCTTCGCGCTCAGCGACGCGCTGACCGCAATCGCCGAGGCGGAGGACGCGATCGACCAGCCCGCGACCGTCGTCGGACGCTTCTCGGGCGACGCGGCGGAGTTCGCGGAGTCGCTGGCAGGCCAGCCCTGGCTCGTGCTCGCCGCGATCATCGCGATCTACATCGTGCTGGGCGTGCTCTACGAGAGCTTCATCCACCCGCTCACGATCCTCTCCACCCTGCCCTCGGCCGGCGTCGGGGCGCTGATCGCGCTGGAGCTGTTCGATCTCGATCTGTCGATCGTCGCGCTCATCGGCGTGATCCTGCTGATGGGCATCGTGAAGAAGAACGCGATCATGATGATCGACTTCGCGCTTGACGCCGAACGGACCCGTGGCATGGCGCCCGAGGCCTCGATCGTCGAGGCGGCCGCGCTGCGGTTCCGCCCGATCATGATGACGACGCTCGCCGCCCTGCTCGGCGCGCTGCCGCTCGCGCTCGCGACCGGCCCCGGGGCGGAACTGAGGGTTCCGCTCGGCGTCACCATCATCGGCGGCCTGCTGCTCAGCCAGCTTCTGACGCTCTACACCACCCCGGTCGTCTATCTCGCCATGGAGCGGGTCAGGATGCGGTTCGCCGGCGGCGCCAAGGCGCCGGCCGCGGAGCCGGCGAAGTGACGTCGCTCCGGCGCTTCAGGAAGACAAGGCTGTTGAGGCCGGATGCGTGCTTCGGGACGCCGTCCTGCGGACGGCTCCTCAGCATGAGGAGGGCTTGCCCTCGATCGCCCTCCACGGTCCCCATCCTGAGGAGCCCCCTCTTCGCCGGCGTCTCGAAGCACGCATTCGCGTCCGCCGCCCTGGCTGGTCTCGCAGGGCGGCGCTGATGTCGCTCTCCGCCCCCTTCATCCGGCGGCCCGTCGGCACGACGCTGCTCGCCGTCGGGCTGATCCTCGTCGGCTTCGCGGCCTATCTCCGGCTGCCGGTCGCGAGCATGCCGAACGTCGAATTCCCGGCGATCTTCATCACGGCGTCCCGCCCCGGCGCCGATCCCGGCGTGATGGCGTCGACCGTCGCCGCGCCGCTCGAGCGCACGCTCGGCGCGATCGCGGGCGTGACGGAGCTCACGTCGGTCTCGTCTCTCGGCTCCACGCGGATCGCGGTGCAGTTCGATCTCGACCGCAACATCGACGACGCGGCCCGCGACGTGCAGGCCGCGTTGAACGCGGCCGCCGCCGACCTCCCGTCGGACATCCCGAACCTGCCGACCTTCCGCAAGATCAACCCGGCCGCCTTCCCGGTGCTGGTGCTCGCTCTCACCTCGGAGACGATTCCGCGGAGCCAGATCTACGACGCAGCCGACAGCGTGCTCGTCCAGCGGCTCTCTCAGGTGAAGGGCGTCGGGGAAGTCTCCGTCGCCGGCGCCGAACAGCCCGCGGTGCGCGTCCGGCTCGACCCCGACCGAATCGCCGCCATGGGCATGGCGCTGGACGACGTCCGCCAGGCGATTGCGCGGGCGAACGTGCTGGCCCCCGTGGGCTCAATCGAGGCCGGCGACCGCTCGCTCGCCATCGCCCTCGACGGCGAACTCGGGTCGGATCCGGAAAACTACAAGGGCGTCGTCATCCGCGTGTCGAACGGCGTGACCGTGCGGCTGGGAGACGTCGCCGAGGTCGCGGCCGGCACACGCAACTCCCGCACGGCCGGCTTCTTCAACGGAAAGCCCGCGGTGCTGCTCAACGTGACCAAGCAGCCCGACGCCAACGTGCTGGAGACGGTCGACGGCGTGAAGGCCTTGCTGCCCGAGGTCTCCCGCTGGATCCCGGCCGGCATCGACGTCACCGTGCTCGCCGACCGCACGCAGACCATCCGCGCGAGCGTCGAGGACATGCAGTTCACGCTGCTGATCTCGATCGCGCTCGTGATGCTGGTCGTGTTCGTGTTCCTGAAGCGCCTCGCGCCGACCTTCGCCGCCGGCGTGACGGTGCCCCTGGCGCTCGCCGGCTCGTTCGCGGGCATGTGGGCGCTCGGTTTCTCCGTCGACAATCTGTCGCTGATGGCGCTCGCGGTCGCCGTCGGCTTCGTGGTCGACGACGCCATCGTCATGATCGAGAACGCCTACCGCAACCTTGAGAAGGGCATGAGCCCGATGGAGGCGGCGCTGACCGGCGCGCGCGAGATCGCCTTCACCGTGGTCGCGATCTCGGTCTCGCTCGTCGCGGCGTTCACCCCGCTGCTGTTTCTCGGCGGACTCGCCGGGCGCATGTTCTTCGAATTCTCCATGACGCTCGTCTTCGCGATCGCGGTGTCGACCGTGGTGTCGCTCACCGTCACGCCGATGATCTGCGGCCAGCTGCTCCGGCCCGAGCCGCGCTCCGAGCGCCGCAGCCTGCTCGACCGCGTCGGCGACGGCTACGCGCGCAGCCTCAGGGTCGCGATGAAGGCGCCCTGGCTGATGGCGCTCCTGATGGCTGCCGCCGCCGCATGGTCGGTGCAGCTCTACATCGCGACGCCCAAGGGGTTCTTCCCGCAGGACGACACCGGCCTCGTCAACGCCTTCACACAAGGGGCGCCGGACGTCTCCTTCGACGCGATGTCGGATCTCATGAAGCGGGCCGCGGCCATCATCGCGGCCGACCCCGCCGTGGAGGCCGTGGCGCCGTCGCTCGGCGGCGGACGCGGCTCCGCCAACCAGGGCCGGATCCAGATCGCGCTCAAGCCCCAGGGGGAACGACCGAGCGCGCAGGCGGTGGTTGAGCGCCTGCGCAAGCCGCTGTCGGAGCTTGCGGGCCTCCGGGTCTTCCTCAGCCCTCAGCAGGAGCTGCGAGCCGGCGCGCGGGAGGGCCGCTCGCAGTACCAGTTCACGTTGTGGTCGGCCGACCTGAACCTTCTGCAGGACACGGCGCCGCGCGTCGTCGAACGGCTGTCCCGCATTCCCGGCCTGCGCGACGTCGCGACCGACCGCGAGGCGAATGGCATCGACCTCGTGATCACGATCGACCGTGAGACGGCCTCCCGCCTCGGCGTTTCCATCGACTCGATCGACGCGGCGCTGAACACCGCCTTCGCGCAGCGCCAGATCTCGGTGATCTACGGCGCCCGCAACCAGTACCGCGTCGTCATCGAGGCAGACCCGGCCAGTTCGCGGGATCCGACCGACGTGCTCAAGATCCACGTACCCGCCGCCGAGGACCGACAGATCCCGCTCTCCGCGGTCGCGAGCCTGACGCGGCAGGTCTCGCCGCTGGTGGTGAACCATCAGGGTCAGTATCCTTCGATCACCATCACCTACGACGTCGCGCCGGGCGCATCGACGGGCGACGCCATGGCGACCGTCGCCTCGGCGGTCGCGGAGATGCGGCTGCCGGACGGACTCAACGCGGAATTCGCCGGCAACGCCGCAGCCTTCGCTCAGGCCTCGTCGAGCCAGCCGATCACGATCGTCGCCGCCCTGCTCGCAATCTATCTCGTGCTCGGCGTGCTCTATGAGAGCTACATCCATCCGCTGACGATCCTCTCCACTCTGCCGCCCGCGGGCCTCGGCGCGCTGCTCGCGCTGCAGGTCGCCGGCGACGATCTCACGATCATCGCCCTGGTCGGCGTCATCCTGCTGATCGGACTGGTGAAGAAGAACGGGATCATGCTGGTCGACTTCGCGCTCGAGGCCGAGCGCTCGCGCGGCCTCTCCCCGCGCGAGGCCATCATCGAAGCGGCGCGGGTGCGCTTCCGGCCCATCCTGATGACCACCTTCGCCGCCCTCCTCGGCGCCCTGCCGCTCGCCTTCGGCGAAGGACCGGGCTCGGAGCTGAGGCGCCCGCTCGGCGTCACGATCGTCGGCGGGCTCCTGGTGAGCCAGGTTCTGACGCTCTACACGACGCCCGCGATCTACCTGCTGCTTGATCGCCTGCGGCGCAGGCGGCGAGACGAGGCGCCGAAGCTTCAGCCGGCGGAGTGACGCCCGGCGGCCGGCGCAACACCGCCCTCGGATGCGCGCCGCGACGTTTCAGCGCCCGCAGTTGTGTTAGGCTGACAGCGGAGCGCTCCCAGACACGGGGCTGAGCCGGGAAGTAAATGATCTAACGAAAACAACCAACAACGTCTGGAGCGCGCTATGACGACGGTCGACGCAAGCAACAGCACGTCCCGATTCAACATGACGGACGGGGAGCAGTTCGATCTCGCGGCGCCGCACACTGCGGGAGGCCCGCTGGTCTATGGATGGCGGACCACCGCGTTCACCCGGATCGAGGCGACCGGGACCGGATTCGAGGTCGACGGGGCCAACTATCCCACCGACGGAGCAGTGGAGCATCTGACGATCGACCTTGCCCAGGATGAGGGCCGCATCGATCCGACGCCCGAAACCGACGTCACCATCGAGCCGTCCCGTCTCACCGCCCTGACCGCGCTCGTGAGCCGGGTCGGGACGAATCCCCAGAGCGCTGCTGACAAATTCTGGGAGACCTTGCTGTCCGGCGACGATCGAATGATCGCGCCGAAAGGCGTCGGCGCAGCGCTGTTCGGCGACTTCCTGCAAATCACCGCCAATCGCCTGTTCCGCGAGACGAAGGTCGGCGGCGACGACACGCTGAGCGCCGATCCGGGCGAGTTCCCGGGAGGTCTCGTTCCGATCGGGGGCGGACGATCGCTCAGCAACTCGCTGCTGATCGGGGACGCGGACCTCGTCAGCGGCACGCATCAGACAAAGGGCGACTTCACGTTCCACGGTCGCTTGACCGGCGGCGACGACGTGCTCCGACTGACGGGGTCGCCTTACTACTCCCTCATCGGAGACGCGCGCAGCGTGACCGAATACGGCGTGCTGACTGGCGGAAACGACCACATCCGCTCGGACGCCGAGGCGGAGTTCTTCTTCGGTCGACAGCAGTCCGCCCTGGTCGGAGACGCCGACGACAGCGCAGGGACCGTCCGCGGCGGCGCGGACGTCGTCACCGGATCCGATTTCTCCTTCCTCGACGAGATCCTGGCCGGCGACGTGCGGGTGATGACCGATGGCGACCTCACCGGCGGCGCCGATCTGATCAACGGTCGCGGCGGGCACGATTACATCGGCGGCGACGCGATCGCCGCGCTTGGCACGGTGCGCGGCGGAAACGACACGATCACCGGCGGCGAGGACAGCGACATCATCGCCGGCGACGCGCTCCAGGCCGGCGGGGGCGGTTCGTTCGGAGCGTCGGGGACGCCGTCGACGACGATCGTCGCCATCCGAGGCGGCGCGGACGTGATCAGCGGAGACGACGGCGCGGACCGCATCGCCGGCGACGTCTACTTCATCGGCGGCGCCTCGCTCACCGCGGCCATGACGGGCGGCAGCGACACCATCGCTGGCGGAAACGGGAACGACCGACTGTTTGGAGACTTCGGCGTCGGAGACAGGACCGGCAAGGCTCTCACCGGGGCGGCCGACACGATCCGCGGCGGCGCGGGCGACGACACGATCGACGGCGGCTCCGGCGGGGGCGGCGACCTCATGGAGGGCGGAGCCGGGAACGACGTCTTCTATGTCGACGTCGCCGGCGACCGGGTGGTCGAAGCGGCCGGCGGCGGCGTGGATCGGGTGTTCTCGACCGCGACCTATCAGCTCACGGCGAATGTCGAGAACCTCGCTCTGCTCGGCGCCGCGGCGATCAACGGCGTCGGCAACGGCCTTGCGAACGTTCTGACCGGAAACGACGCGGCGAACCGCCTGAACGGGCTCGCCGGGGCGGACACGATGATCGGCGGCCGCGGCGCCGACGTCTATCACGTGGACGATTCGGCCGACCGCGTCGTCGAGGCGGCGAATGAGGGGAGCGACACCGTCGTCGCGGAGGCGTCCCACACCTTGGCCGCGAACGTTGAAAACATCACGCTCGTCGGCTCGGCCGCCGCGAACGCCACCGGCAACGCGATGGCGAACGTGCTCTTGGGCAACGCCGCGTCGAACCTCCTCAACGGCGGCCTGGGCTCCGACACCCTGACCGGCGGAGCGGGCGACGATGTCTTCGTGTTCCGCGATCCGCTCGGTCCGACCAACATCGACACGGTCGAGGACTTCAGCGTCGCCGCCGACACGATCCGCATACGGGGAGTGATCTTCGACGGCCTTCCGGTCGGACAGCTGGCCGCCGCCACCTTCAAGATCGGCGCGGCGGCCAACGACGCGTCGGACCGCATCGTCTACAACGGCGCGACGGGAGCGCTGTACTTCGACGCCGACGGCAATAGGGCCGGCGCCGCGGTCCAGTTCGCGCGATTGGACGGGGGCCTCGCCCTCACCGCCGCGGATTTCCTCGTGGTCTGACGACCGCCCGTCAGGTCTTCGCCTTGGGAGTCTCCCCGATCCCCGCGGGCGCTTCGACATGGCCTCCGAACTGGAAGCGCATGGCCGACAGCAGGCGGTCCGCGAACGAATGCTCCTGCCGCGAGCGGAAGCGCGCGAACAGCGCCGTCGCCAGCACGTCGACCGGCACCGCCTCCTCGATCGCGGCCTCGATCGTCCAGCGTCCCTCGCCGGAATCGGCGACGCGGCCCTCGAAGCCGTCGAGCTTGGGGTCGGAGGCGAGCGCCGAGGCGGTCAGGTCGAGCAGCCACGACGAGACCACGCTGCCGCGCCGCCAGACTTCCGCCACGTCCGCCACGTCGATCGTGAAGCGGCGGTCCTCCGGCAACGCCGCGGAAGCCTTCTGCCGCAGGATTTCGAAGCCCTCGGCATAGGCCTGCATCAGGCCGTATTCGATGCCGTTGTGGACCATCTTGACGAAATGGCCGGCGCCGGCCGGGCCGCAGTGGATGTACCCCTCCTCGACGCGAGGGTCGCGGCCCTCCCGGTTCGGGGTTCGGTCAATGTCCCCGCGGCCCGGCGCGAGGGCCTTGAAGATGGGGTCGAGGCGGTTCACCGCCTCGTCGTCTCCGCCGATCATCAGGCAGTAGCCGCGCTCCCGGCCCCAGACGCCGCCGGACGTGCCGGCGTCGACATAGTGGATGCCCTTCTCCTTGAGCGCGGCGGCGCGCTTGATGTCGTCCTTGTAGTAGCTGTTGCCGCCGTCGATCACGACGTCGTCGGGAGACAGCGCTTCGCCGAGAGCAGCCACGGCGTCGCCGGTGATCTTGCCCTCCGGCAGCATGACCCACACCGCGCGCGGCGCCGGCAGGGCGGCGACGAGATCGGCCAGTTCATGGACGCCCGACGCGCCTTCCCCGGCCAGCCGGTCGACGGCGCCCCCGTCGACGTCGTAGACGACGCAGGCGTGCCCATGATCCATCAGGCGGCGCGCAATGTTGCCGCCCATGCGGCCCAGTCCGATCACTCCGATATGCATCGCTCTCGCCTCTCGGAAAAAACGCCCAGGATCCGGCGCCGGAAGAGACATAATGTGTCATACGCCGCTGTCGATCGAATGACCGCCTGACGGTCACGCCAGGCGCCGACGCCAATTGGCCGCGGGCGGTTCGGGATTGACGCCCGCGCGCAGAGCGGGCGTGATCCCTAATAAGGCCCTTAAGAGGCCACTCGAGGAAATCGGAGGAGTCCATGCCAGCGCCTGCCCATCCGTCGCCCAGGCGCCTCCTGCGAACGAGCGGGGTCGACGCGAAATGAACGTCCAAGACAAAAGCCCGACGCCGTCCGAGCCGGCGGCTGACGCGGCCCTGCGCGATCGCGTGGTGCGGCTGCGACTCGGGCTGGAGGAAGGCCTGATCGGAATCTCCGGTCTGGTGGAGCGGCTGCTGATCGGGCTTCTGACCGGCGGCCACGTTCTGATCGAAGGCGCGCCCGGCCTCGCCAAGACACGCGCCGTCAAGCGCCTCTCCGCCGGTCTCGACGCGAGCTTCGCGCGCATCCAGTGCACGCCGGACCTCATGCCGGCCGACCTTACCGGCACGACCGTGTGGCGGCCCGACCAGGGGCGGTTCGAGTTTCTCGCCGGACCGCTGTTCCATTCGCTGATCCTCGTCGACGAGATCAATCGCGCGCCGCCCAAGGTCCAGTCAGCATTGCTGGAGGCGATGGCCGAGCATCAGGTCACCGCGGGATCGAACACCTATCCCCTGCCCGACCCCTTCATGGTGGTCGCGACCCAGAACCCGATCGAGCATGAGGGGACCTTTCCCCTGCCGGAGGCGCAGCTCGACCGCTTCCTGATGCATGTCGTCGTCGGACTGCCGGACGCCGTGTCCGAGCGGAAGATCCTCGACCTCGTCGAGCTCGAGACGGCAGGCCACGAGCAGGTCATGCCGCTGCGGCTGACGGGCGAGGAGATCCGGCGGGCGCGGCGCGACGTCGCCAACGTCCACCTCGCGGCGGCGCTGAAGGACTACATCGTGCGCATCGTCACCGCGACGCGCGACCCCGACGTCGCGCCCGAGGTGCGACGGGCGATCGAATATCCCGTGTCGCCGCGGGGAACCCTCTCGCTCGCGGCGGCGGCGAAGGCGCGCGCCTATCTGCAGGGCCGCGACCACGTCACGCCGGACGACGTCGTCGACCTCGCGGCTGACACGCTCGCGCACCGGCTGGTCCTGACCTGGCGGGCCGCCGCCGACGGCCGCACCGCCCGCGACCTCGTCGCGCCGCTGCTCGACGCGGTCCGGCCGCTGTAAGGGGACGGAACACTCGTGGACGCGGTCGCGGTTCCCGGCGTCGATCTCGACGCCAACGCGCTGATGGGTTTGCGCCACCTGACCGGTCGCGCGCCGTCCAAGGCGACGCGCCGGCTCGCCGCGCGGCCCGGCGGCATCGTCACGCGCAGGCGGGGGCGAGGCAGCGAGATCGACGACGTGCGGATGTGGATCGACGGCGACGACATCCGCCACATCGACCGCAACGCCACCGCCCGGACCGGCCAGTTGCACACGCGCACCTTCCGCGACGAGCGGGAGCGCGCCGTGTTGCTGGTCGCCGACTTCCGGCCGGCCATGCTGTTTGGAACCCGCCGCGCCTTCCGTTCGGTCGCGGCGGCCGAAGCGCTCGCCATGGTGGGTTGGCGGGCCGCCGCCGAGGGCGGCCGCATCGGCCTGCTGACGATCGGGACCGGGGAGCCGAATTTCGTGCGGCCGAAAGGCGGCGAGCGGGCGATGAGCGCGATCGTCGGCGTCATGGCGCGCGCCCACGCCGACGCGCTCGCGGAGGAGGACCGGGCGGACCCCTCGCTGAGCGCCGCCCTCGAAACGGCCGTCGGCGCGCTGCCGCGCGGAGGCCATTTGATCCTCGCGAGCGGGCTGGACGAGCCCGGCCCCGGCTTCGACGAAGTGATCAGGGCCGCGACGACGCGCATCTCCATCTCCGTTCTGCTCGTCACCGACGCCTTCGAGACCGAGGCCCCGAAGGGCGCCTACGCCTTCCTGTCGCGCGACGGACGGCGCGGCTGGCTGTCAGGACGCAAAGAGACGCGCGCGGCCGACCAGCGGCGCGCGCGCCTGACGGCGCTCGGCGTGCCTGTGGTCGACATCGACGCCGCGTCCGGGCCTGAGCGCGTCGCGCCGATGCTGGAGCGTCTCGATGCCGCCCGATGACCCTCTGGCCGGTCTGAGGGCCCTGCATCTGCCGCCCGAGACGCATTCGGTCTGGGCGGATCTGGGGCTCGCCGTGGCGGCGGGCCTGGCGGTCGCGCTCCTGGTC
The DNA here is from genome assembly GCF_049446035.1 of Hansschlegelia sp. KR7-227. Lineage (NCBI taxonomy): Bacteria > Pseudomonadati > Pseudomonadota > Alphaproteobacteria > Hyphomicrobiales > Methylopilaceae > Hansschlegelia > Hansschlegelia sp. KR7-227. The sequence continues at coordinate 917,847 of NZ_JBMSEA010000001.1, read as the reverse complement.
GCGTTCGCGGCGCGCCTGTTCCTTCGGCCGAAGCGGTCGCTGCGCGCCTCCGCGCTCGAGGCGTTCGAAGCCGCGAACACGCTCCCGCCCGACGACAAACGGGCCGCGCAGGCTGCGCTCCTGCGGCGGGTCGTGCGCACGATCGAGGGGGAGGCCGCGGCCCACGCCGCCGGCCCCGAATGGAGCGCGACGCTCGACCGCGTGTTCAAGACCGACCTGTTTCGCGCGCGCTCGGGCAAGTCGCTGACCGAAGAGCTTTATGTCCGGCCGGAACGCCGCGGCCCCGACGACGCCGAGCTCGACCGCGAGCTCGCCGGCCTGCTCGAAAGGCTCCGGCGATGAACGGGCTGTGGCAGTTCGCCTTTCCCGTCGCCCTGCTGCTGCTTCCGCTGCCGTTCCTCGCCGCGCGCTATCTGCCGGCCGACGGGCGGGTCGGCGGCGCGCTGAAGGTTCCGGGCACCGTCGCCGCGAGCCAAAGCGAGGCCGATCCGTCTTCGGCCGCGACCGGCGGACGGCGGCTCGTCGCTTGGATCGCCTGGATCGCGCTCGTCGTCGCGCTCGCAGGCCCACGCGTCGTGCTGCCGGCGGCGGCGCTTCCGACGACCGGGCGCGACCTGCTGGTGACCTTCGACCTGTCCGGTTCGATGGAGCGGACCGATTTTTCGCTCGACGGCCAGACCGTGCGGCGGCTCGACGTGGTGAAGACCATCGGCGCCCGCTTCATCCGCGGCCGCGCGGGCGACCGGGTCGGCCTCATCGCCTATGCCGACCAGACCTATGTCGTCTCGCCGCCGAGCTACGACGTCGAGGCGGTGGCGCGCGCGCTCGACGGCTTCGCGATCGGCCTCGTCGGGCGCTCGACCGCGATCGGCGACGGTCTCGGCCTCGCGCTGCGGCGCCTCGCCGACGCGGACGCCAAGTCGCGCGTGGTCGTGCTGCTGTCGGACGGCGTGAACAACGCGGGAGTGTCGCAGCCGCGCGACGTGGCGCGGCTCGCCCGGGAGATGGGCGTGCGGGTCCACACCATCGCGATGGGCCCGCGCGACGTCGGCGAGGGCGACGGCAACCCCGACGTGGTCGACGTCAAGACGCTGACGGACATCGCGACCGAAAGCGGCGGCCGCATGTTCCGCGTCAAAACCAGCGAGGACATGGAGGCCGCGGTCAAGGCGATCGACGAGGTCGAGCCGACCCGTTCGCTCGCGCCGCCGGCCCCGATCTGGCGCGAGCTCTGGCCTTGGCCGGCCGCGCTCGCCTTCCTCGCCTCTGCGGCGACCGTGCTGGTACGGAGGCGCGGCGGATGACGGAGATGTTCGGGCTCGCGCTGCTCAGGCCATGGTGGCTGCTAGGCGTGGCCGCCGCCGGCCTGGTCGCCTTCGCCGCCGTGCGCCAGGCGGGCGGCGTCGGGGACTGGCGGCGCGCGGTCGATCCGCATCTGCTCGACGCCTTGGCGCGGCGCGGCGCGGTGGTCGCGGGGCGCGGACGAGGCGCGATCGTGGCGGCGGTCGCGGCCGCCCTCATCGCGCTCGCGCTGATCGGCCCGGCGGTCGAGCGCAGCGAGGCCACGAGCTTCCGCAACCTCGACACCATGATCATCGCGCTCGATCTGTCCCGCTCGGTCGCCGAAAGCCCGCAGTTCCGCGACGCGCGCCTCGCGGCTCTGACGGCCGCCGAAGCCGCCGGCACGCGCCAGGTCGCCGTGATCGCCTTCGCCGGCGACGCCTATCTCGTGAGCCCTCCCACCAACGACCGCAAAGGGCTCGAGACGACCCTGTTCGCCCTCGACGGTCAGACCGTGCCGGACCCCGGCAGTTCGCCCACCCGCGCGCTCGCCCTCATCCGCAGGACGCTGAAGGACGCCGGCGCCGTCGGCGGCGACGTGGTGATGATCACGGACGGGGGCGGGATCGACGAGGGCGCGCAGAACGAGGCGCGCGGCCTGAAGGACGACGGGCAGGCGCTGCACGTCATCTTTGTGACGCCGAAGACCGCGACCAACGCCCCGCCCGGAAGGGCCATGACGGGCCGGCCCGAGCTCGAAGCGCTCGCCTCGATCGGCGGCGGACTGTCGGGCGACGTCGACCATACGGAGGCGATCTCGGAGAGGCTCTCCAGCGGGGCCGCGCAGCGGCTCGGCCCCGGGGCGTACTCCTCCCTCGTCTGGCACGATTTCGGGCGCTGGCTGCTCGCGCTCGCGCTCGCCCCGGCCCTGCTCCTGTTCCGCCGTGGAGGCTGACGTGGCGCGCGCGCTCCTCGTCCTGCTGCTGATCGTCGGCGCCCTGGCCGTGGCGGCGCCCTCGGAGCGCCTCGGTCGGTCGCTCTACGCGGCCGGCATGCCGCGTCTCGCAGGCGCGCTTCTCGACGGCCCGGCCTGGCGGGGAGCGACGCTCTACGCGCAAGGGCGCTTCGCGGAGGCCGCCCAGGCCTTTCAGGGGGCGACCTTCGCGGCGGCCTCCTATGACGAGGGAACGGCGCTGGCGCGCGCCGGCGCGCTGGGAGAAGCGATCACCGCGCTGAACGACGCCCTCTACCGCGATCCGAACGACGAGGACGCCCGCTACAATCTCGCGCTCGTCGAAGCCCTGAAGGCCCGGCGCGAGCGGCAGCTGCGCGACGCCATGAACGCGGCGAACGCGACGGCCACGAAGCAGAAGCGCGGCGGCGAGGCGCCGTCGAGCGCCGAGAACGAGGTCAACTCGACCGGAGAAGGCGCGGCCGGGGACCGCGATTCCGGCCGCCAGGCGAACTCGCCCGGACGCGCGCAGGTGACCCGCGCCGGTCGCGCCCAGCAGAGCGAGGTCGACTGGCTCGGCGGCGAGGCGCGGGGCTCGGTCGGCGCGGCGGAGGGCGGCGGCCGCACCGGCGGCGATTCCTCCAAGGTCGCGACCTCGTTCGACATGGCGATCCGGCTGCCGAAGAAGAGCTACAGCCAGCAGACCGTGCACCCCACCCGCCAATGGCTGCAGACCATTCCCGACGATCCCGGCAAGTTTCTGCGGCTCAAGCTTGCGGCCGAGCGGTCCGGGCGCGCGGCGCGCGGCGTCGCGGCGCCGGGCAACATGGATCCATGGTGATGCGCAAGCTCTTCGCCGCCTGCGGCCTCGCGGCCGCGCTAGGCCTCCCCTCCGCGCCGGCCGCAGCGCAGGCGCCGAGAAGCGAATTCGACGACGTGAAGCTCGAGGTGTTCGCCGACACCCACGGCGTCGACCCCTACCCCGGCGAACTCGTGCTGCTGCGCATCCGCGGGACCTATCGCCCGAAGATCAATCTGCAGAAGCTCATTCAGCCCGACCTCGTCAATTTCGGCTGGAACAACCTCACCCGCGACCGCAGCTGGTCGACCGAGTTCCGGAATTTTCCGGCGACGGCGTTCGAGCGCACGATGGCGCTGTTTCCCGAGAAGACGGGTCCCCAGGAGATCGGGGCCTTCACGCATCACCTGACAGTGGTCGACGGCGACACGAACCGGATCCTCGACGTCAAGTCGCAGCCGATCACCCTCAATGTCGCGACATGGTCGGGACCGGGCGGCCCTGACGATCCCAACGTCTGGTGGCTGCCCTCGAGCGACGTCCGGATCACGGACGAATGGTCGGTCGATCCCAATCGCGTGCCGCGCGGCGAGAACGTCCGCCGCACGGTCACGATCGAGGCCGACGGCGTGACGGCCGAGCATCTGCCGCCCCCGCCGGTGATGCGCTCGCCCGGCGTGATCTCGTTTCGCGGACCGAACGACCGCGAGACGCGCGTGACCGAGAACGGACCAGTGGCGCGCGCGATCTACCGCTGGGACATGCGGCCGATCACGGCGCACCCGGCCACCATGGAGGCGGTGACGATCCCCTGGTTCGACACGCGAACCCGGACGCTGCGCGAGGCGACGATCCCGGCTCAGCGCCTGGCCTGGGCGGCCGGCGGAGGCGCCGAGGGCGAAACGGTCGCGCCGCCGCCGCCCGCTCCGCGCGCGTCCGTTCCCCAGATCGCGGGCGCCGCCGCGGCAGGCCTCGCCGCCGGTCTCGCGCTGCTGCTCGTCGGGGCGAAGGGCGGCGGAGACGGCCCGCCGCGGTTGCCGCCGCGGGAAATATGGGCGCTGAGGCTCGCTGGGCTGCGCCGCGATCCCTCGGCCCTGCGCGCGGCCGTCACGGCGCTCGCCCGGCGGGAGCCGGACAGGGCGAGACGATGGCTCGCCGAACACGAGGTGCGCGCCGGCCTCGCCGAGCTCGATCGCCATCTGTTCTATCCGGGCGCGGCGCCGCCGCCGGACGTGCGGAGGCTGGCGCGGACTGTCCTGGCCGCCCGCCGTCGCACGCGGCCCAAGCTGTCCGGCCGATCGGGCCTCGCGCCGCTTGACGGCCCGTATCGGCCCGGCTGATCCGCCGGGCCCGAGTGGAGTTGGATCAGACGGCCCGGCCTCTGCTCCGCATCATCGCGTCGACGCTCCACGGACCCGGCCCGGCGGCGAAGATGTAGAGGAACACGAAACAGTAGAGCGCGATCAGCTCGCCCTTGTTGATGATCGGAAAGAACCCTTGCGGGGCATGGGCGAGAAAATAGCCGACGGCGCACATGCCCGACATGATGAAGGCCGCCGGGCGGCTGAAGAGCCCGATCGCAAGCAGCGCGCCGCCGATCAGCTCGATCGCGCCCGCGACCGTGGTGAGGGCGCTCAAGGGGTTGGCCGGCAGGGGGAAGCCCAGAAGCTTCTGGGTCCCGTGCTGCATGAAAAGCAGCGCTGACACGATGCGGAGCACGCTCAGCAGCTGAGGCGCCCAGGGACTGGCGAAGGCGAATGACATGGCCGGCCTTTCGGGTTCGGAGAACGAGCCCGCCACGTCTATCGGTTCGACGCAGGCTCACCAACAACCGCGACGGCGCCCGCTCGGCAAAGTGAACGGGCGCCGGCGCGACGGGCGGCGGCGCGCTGATCCGCTCGCGCTACTCCGCGGCGACGATCGCTTGGGCCGGCGCCTCTTCCGGGAAGGTCGGGTAGACGTTGAAGGAGCGGCCCATCTGCTTGGCCAGCGCCAGCACGGCGTCGATGAACGGCGTCTCGACCTGCACCAGCTGCCCCATCTCCTGCACCGCGGACAGAAGGGCGTCGAGCTCGAGCGCCTTGCCGGCCTCCAGATCCTGCAGCATCGACGTGCGGTGCGCGCCGACCTTCGCGGCGCCGTTGATGCGGCGCTCGACGTCGACCTTGAACGTGGCGCCGAGCTTTTCGCCGATCTGCTGCGCCTCGAGCATCATCTTCTTCGACAAAGCCCGCGTGCCGGGATCGGTCGCGACGATGTCGAGGGTTGCGCGGGTCAGCGCGGAGATCGGGTTGAAGCACAGGTTTCCCCACAGCTTCAGCCAGATGTCGTCGCGGATGTCGTCATAGTAGCGCGCCTTCAGGCCGCTCGCCTCGAGCGCCTCGCCGAACGCTTTCAGCCGCGCGCTCTCCTTCCGGTTCGGCTCGCCGAGGCCGAAGGTGTCGCCGTAGATGTGCTTGATGACGCCGGGCTCGGTGATCTCGGTCGCGGGATAGACGGTGGAGCCGATCACCCGCTCCGGGCCGATCGCGTTCCACTGCCGGTCGCCGGGATCGACGGTCTTCAGACGCAGGTCCTTGTAGGGCGCGTCGAGGCCGAAAAAGTACCACCACGGCACGCCGTTCTGGGCGGTGACGACGGCGGTGTGGTCGCCGAACAGCGGCTTCATGTCCTCGGCCGACTCCCAGGCCTGGTGCGACTTGAGGCCGACGATCACGTAGTCCTGCGGTCCGAGCTCGGCTGCGACCTTGGTCGCGGGCATCTCGGCGACCTTCTCCTCGCCGCCGATGATAAGCTTCAGGCCCTTCTCGCGGATCGCGGCGAGATGGGGTCCGCGCGCGATCAGCGAGACGTCAATGCCGGCTTGCTTCATCTGCACGGCCATATAGCCGCCGATCGCGCCCGCCCCGTAGATGCAGATCTTCATGGCAGCGTTCCTTCAATCGAGAATGCGTAAGGGACCCGCAGCGCCCGCTCGGCGCCGCGCAGCCTGAACCAATGTGAGATGGGCCGCTAGCGCAGCGCCTCGGCGATCGTCCGCCCGACGAGATGGGCGCTCGGGGCGATGCGGACCCCGGCGCGCTCGAGCGCCGCGATCTTCGCCGCAGCGTCCGCGCCCTCGCCGAAGGTCAGCGCGCCGGCGTGGCCCATCCGGCGCTCCCGCGGCGCGTGGGCGCCCACGATCAGCGCCACGATCGGCTTCGACGGCCGGGCGCCCGCCACGTAATCGGCGACCTCCTGCTCCTCGACCCCGCCGATCTCGCCGATGATCACGACGCCGTCCGTCTCTGGATCGGCGAGGAACAGTTCGAGGCACTCACGCATCGACATGCCGTGGACGGCGTCGCCGCCGACGCCGACGGTCGTCGACTGGCCGAGGCCGGCCGCGGTCACCTGAGCCACCACTTCGCTGGTCAGCGAGGCCGAGCGCGACACGATTCCGACGCCGCCGGCGCGCTCGCTTCCCGTCGCCATGACGCCGAGCTTGCAGACGCCCGGCGCAAGCACCCCCTGGCTGTTGGCGCCGACGAGCCGGGTGCGCGACCCCTTGAGCGCCTCGCGGACGCGCAGCATGTCGAGCACGGGCACGCGCTCCGTCACCGTGACCACCAGCGGCATCTCGGCCTCGATCGCCTCGATCATCGCGGCGCCCGCGGTCGGCGGCGGCACGAAGACGATCGAGGCGTTGGCGCGCGTCTCCCGCATCGCCTCGGCGACCGTGTCGTAGATCGGCGCGCCCAGATGCCGGCGCCCGCCCTTGCCGGGCGTCACGCCCGCGACGACGTTGGAGCCGTATTCGATCATGCCCGCCACATGGTGCGTGCCGGCCCAGCCGGTCATGCCCTGGCTGAGAATGCGGGTGTCCTCGCTGAGCAGGATCGCCATCGTTCAGGCCGTCCCGCCGGCGGCGATCGCGACGGCCTGCTGGGCCGCCGTTCCCATGTCCGGCGCCTCGATCACGGCGCAGCCGAAATTCGCCAGCCGGCTGCGCGCAAAGTCGGCGTTCTGGCCGGCGAGCCGGATGACGATCGGAAGCTTGCGGCCTGATCGTCGGAGCGCGACGCCGAGCCCTTCCGCGATCGTGTCGCAGGACTGCATGCCGCCGCCATGCACGTTGATCAGCAAAGTGCGGATGCGCGGATTGTCGAGCAGCAGCGAAAAGCCGTGCGCGATGTCGAGGCTGCGCGCCGTGGTGCGGATGTCCATGAAGTTCGCGGGCCGCCCACCGGCCTTCGCGACCATGTCGAGCGTCGCGAGCCCGAGGCCCGCGCCGTTGGAGACCAGGCCGATGTCGCCGTCGAGCTGCACGAAGTTCAGCTGGTCGCGATGGGCCGAGAGCTTGACCCGGTCAACCTCTTCCTCGTGGCGCAGCGAGGCGAGCTCCGGATGGCGGAACAGCGCGTTGTCGTCGAGCGTCATCTTGACGTCGAGCGCCTTGATCGCGCCGTCGGCCAGCACCGCGAGAGGGTTGATCTCGATCAGGCTCGCGTCGAGTTCGATGAAGGCGCGGCGCAAGCCCCGGATCAGGGCGGAGGCGGCCTCGTTCGCGGCGCCCTCGACGCCGACGCGCGCGAGAAAGCCGGAGAGCTCGCCCGGGTCCGGCTCCGTCGCGACCGAGAGCCGGAGCTTCTCGCGCTGAAGCTTGCCTTCGCGCACCCGCTCCTCGATTCCTTCCCCGCCGTCCGGCGCTCCGAGCAGGACCAGCCCGTCGGCGGACGGGTCGACCAAGAGCGCGAGATAGACCGCCTTGAGCGCGGCGACGCCTTCCTCGACCAGCACGCGGCGCACCGTCTCGCCCTCGCCCTCGGTCTGGGCGGTCGTCATGCGCTGACCGAGCAGATCGGCGGCGGCGGCGCGCGCCATGGACGGGCCGTGCGCCATGCGGACGCCTCCGGCCTTGAGCCGCTCGCCGGCGTGGATCTGGGCTTTGACATAGACCGGGCTCGCGCCGAGATCGCGCGCGACCGCCTCCGCCTCGTCGGCCGTCAGGGCGACGGCGCCGCGGGGAGCGACCAGTCCGTAATCGGCAAGCAGGCGCTTGGCCTGGAATTCGTGAAGCCGCATCGCGACGCGCCTCCTCCCCGTCGAGCGCCTCGCGGGCGCTTCTCTTTGGTATACTTCATGCCAAAACGCGCCAGCAATCCGCCGATGGGCTGACTCGATCCGCCGCGCGGCGCGCCGCCGCGGAGCGCCTTTAGTCGAAGATGTCGCCGTGCTCCTCCACATAGGTGGCGAGTCCCAGCGTGTGGTCGCGCGATCGGCGCTCGGCCGCCTCCTGGTCGCGGCGCTCGAGCGCCTCGATGATCGCGAGGTGATCCTCCATCGAACGGCTCGCGCGGTCGTCGCGGCCGATGGTGATCTGCCGGATGCCGCGCACATGCATGAAGATGTTCTCGGTCATGTCGAGCAGCGTCGCGGAGCCGCTGAGCTTGATCAGCGCCTGGTGGAACTGGATGTTGGCGGCCGAATATTCGCTGAGGAAGTCTTCGGGCTTGTGGCCCTCGTCGAACCCTTCGAACAGCTTCCGCAGCTTGGCGATCGCCGCGTCGCTCGCGCGCTCGGTGGCGAGTCGCGCGGCCATGCTTTCCAGAGCCGCCCAAGCCTGGACCATCTCGATGACTTCGCGCTTGGTCTTCTTGAGCACCATGATGCCGCGGCGGGGCATCGACTTCACGAAGCCTTCCTGCTCCAGCATGGCGACGGCCTCGCGCACGGGAGTCCGGCTCACGCCCAGTCGCTCCGAGAGTTGCCGCTCGTCGAGCCAGGTCGGATCCGAGGTCGAGTAGATGTCCATGTTGACGATGCCGCGCTTGAGGGCGGCATAGACTTTCGTCTTGTAGGTCTGCTCGGGGGCGAACCGTTCCAGGACGAGTTCGCCTTCCGCGTCGTCTGCGGCCGGCCAACGCAATTGGGATTTCACAGGCTCGTTCTCCGGCGACGACTGACCATTCTGCTGTCCTATGCATAGCAGACGGAATCGTTCAGGAGAACTTGAACGCTCAGCTTCTTCGACGGCGCCTCGCCGGCCGGGACTGGCGCCGGGCTGGCCTACGGAATCCCACAAAAAAGAACGCCATGGTCGGCGAGGAACCGGCCATGGCGAAGTTGCCTGAGCAGAAACTCTGGCGACCCGCGTCAGAAAGCGGCGCCGCCGACGCGGCGTCGGGCGCGCTGTCCAGACCGGTCGCGCGACCATGTGGGCGGCCCCAATCGCGGCCCACTTCTGGCATTTGGCATACCAGACGGGCGCATTGTCAAGCCTGCAGCGACGCCGGGTCCGGTCATGGGCGACTGACGGCCTGAAGAATGCGCGGGAAGACTGACTTCGACTTTCGTGACGTCTTCCGGATTCGGAGCAGGACGCACTGTGGTCCCCAAGGGGGCGCGCCGAGCACGCCGGTCGGTCCGAACGTGTCCGCATCCGTGCCGAAGGCGCCCGAAGGCGTGGAGGCGGCGGCCCCTAAGTTCTCAAGCGCTGACGATGTGCTGCGCGACGCCGGTCCGGCGCGTGGCGGAGTCGCCCCCGCGTCAAGGTCTCGCCGGATGCGAGACCATGCCGTTCGTCGATCGTACGGGCCCAGCGGGCCGCCGCGATCAGAAGCCCAAGGCGTCTTCCAGCGGTCCCTTGGGCAGGGGCACGAGGAACCACACCTCGAACATCAGGAAACTGACGAGCGCGATCGACAGCGAGACCGCCAGCGATTTCCAGACCGGGAACTTGCCGAAGAACAGCATGAAGCCCGCGATATAGATCGCCGAAGCCACATAGATGCCGATGTAGGAGGTCGCGAACACGTAGAACACGGCGGGGATGAAGATCGCCATCATCCGCATGAAGCCCGGGCGCGTCGTCATCACGCCCGCGCCTTCCTCCGAGGGGATCGCCGCGCGGATCAGATTGACGATGCTCGAGAGCGCCATGACCACGGCGACGTAGAACGGGAAGTAGCCGGGAGCGGGGCCTTCGTTCGGCCGCCAGTTGAAGCCGAGACGCACGCTGTCCGTGATGACGATGGCGGAGACGACGAGGAACAGCAGCGCCACGGCGATGTCCGTCGTCCGGTAACTGACGAGCGTCTGCTCGTCCTGAACGTCGTGTGGTGCGTGACTCATGGCTGGCCTCGTCGTCTCGGCTTACAGGGTCGGGTTGTCGACGAACGTCACTGCGTCTGCACGAGGAAGCCGGCTTCCTGCATGAGTTCGCGGTGCTTCTTCTCGGCCTCAGTCAGCCAAGCCTCGAATTCCGCACCCGACATGGTGGTCTCGTTGAAGGCGCCCTTGTCCATGAAGCCCTTCCAGTCTTCGGTCGCCATGACCTTCTTGAACAGATCCACGTAGAACGCGACCTGCTCGTCCGTGGCGCCCGAGGTGGTGAAGATGCCGCGCAGCATCTGATACTCGACCGGCAGACCGGATTCCTTGCAGGTCGGCACGTCGCTCCAGGCCATGTCCTCGGTGATCTTCGCGGTGTGGGTCGAGCGCTGGGCGTCGAAGATGCACAGCGGCTTGAGCTGCTTGCCGCGCCACTGCGCGACCGCCTCGATCGGGTTGTTGACGCTGGAGTCGATGTGCCCGCCGACGAGCTGCACCGCGACCTTGCCGCCGCCGTCATAGGGAATGTAGGTGAATTTCTTGCCGCCGGTCTGGCGTTCGATCGCCGCCGTGATGATCTGGTCTTCCTGCTTCGAGCCGGTGCCGCCCATCTTGAACTGGCGGTCCGGCGCGGCCTTGACCGCCTCGATGTAGGCCTTGGCGTCGGGGTAGTTCTTCTCGGCGTTGGTCCACAGGATGAACTGGTCGAGCGCGAGCATCGAGACCGGCCTCATGTCCTTCCAGTTGAAGGGCGTTCCGGTGCCGAGCGGAGTGGTGAACAGGTTCGACAGCGTGATGATGATCTTGTGAGGGTCACGCGCGCTTCCCTTCATGTCGAGGAAGCCTTCGGCGCCTGCGCCGCCGCCCTTGTTCAGGACGACGACGGGCTTCTCCATCAGGTTGTTCTTCTGGATCACGCCCTGGATGAAGCGCGCCATCTGATCCGCGCCGCCGCCCGTGCCGGCCGGAATGATGAAGGTGACGGGCTTCGTGGGCTTCCACTCGGCCGCGGCGGAGGCGACGCCTCCCCCGAAGGCGAGCGCGGCGCCGAGCGCCAGCGCGGCGGTCTTCCGAGACAGTGCAGACATGGACGTCCTCCCAGTGTCGCCGCTTTCGCCGCGGCTTGTGCGTTCAGGCGGTTGGCATGCGCAGTTCAAGCCCGCGGACGAAGCGGCGGCCTTAAGCCGCCCGCCGCACCGAATCGTCGCCCCTCAGTCTTTCGAGCAGAGCGGACACCAGCGGCCAGAGCGCGAGCACCAGGCCGAGGGTCATGATCCCGCCGCAGAGCCAGTTGGACCAGAACACCGTCACGTCGCCCTGTGAGCTCAGCATGGCCTGGCGGAAGGAGCTTTCCGCCTGGTCGCCGAGCACCAGGGCGAGCACGAGCGGCGGCAAAGGATAGCCGAGCTTCGAGAACAGATAGCCCATGACGCCGAAGACGAGCATCATCCAGACGTCGAACATGGCGTTGTTCACGGTGTACGCGCCGATCGCGCACACCACCACGATCGCCGGGGCGATGATCGAGAACGGCACGCGCAGGATGGCGGCGAACAGCGGCACGCAAGTCAGCACGAGCACGAGGCCGACGACGTTGCCCATATACATCGAGGCGATCAGGCCCCAGACGAAGTCCTTCTGCTCGACGAACATCAGCGGCCCCGGCTGAAGTCCCCAGATCAGCAGGCCGCCGAGCAGGACGGCGGCCGTCGGCGAGCCGGGAATGCCGAGCGTCAGCATCGGCAGCAGGGCTGCGGTTCCCGCGGCGTGCGCGGCCGTCTCCGGCGCCACGACGCCCTCGAGCTCGCCCTTGCCGAAATGCGCGCCGCGCTTCGAGAAGCGTTTGGCGAGGCCATAGCCCATGAAGGACGCCGGCGTCGCGCCGCCGGGCGTGATGCCCATCCAGCAGCCGACGATGCAGCTGCGGAGGAACGTCCAGCCCATTTTCGGCAGCTGCTTCCATGTCCGGATGACGGCGTCCATCCGCAGCTTGGCCGTGGCGCCGCGGAAGCTCAGCCCCTCCTCCATCGAGGTCAGGATTTCGCCGATGCCGAACAGGCCGATGACCGCGACCAGGAACTTGAAGCCGTTCAGCAGCTCTTCGTGGCCGAAGGTGAGGCGCAGCGTTCCGGTGACGCCGTCGAGGCCGACGGAGGCGAGCGCGAACCCCAGACACATCGACGCGAGCGTCTTGAAGGGCGACCCGCGGCCCATGCCGAGGAAGCTCGCGAAGGTCAGGAACTGGACCGCGAAGAACTCGGCCGGCCCGAACCGCAAGGCGAATTTGGCGATGATCGGCGCAAGGAAGGTGATCAGGATGACGGCGAAGATCGCGCCGACGAAGGACGAGGTGAAGGCCCCGACGAGCGCCTCGTCGGCCTTGCCCTTCTGCGCCATCGGATGGCCGTCGAAGGTGGTGGCCACCGACCATGGTTCGCCGGGTATGTTGAAGAGGATCGCGGTGATCGCGCCTCCGAACAACGCCCCCCAGTAGATGCTGGTGAGCATGATGATCGCGGAGGTCGGCTCCATCGAAAAAGTCAGCGGCAGCAGGATTGCGACGCCGTTGGCGCCGCCCAGGCCCGGCAGGACGCCGATGATCACGCCCAGAACGATGCCGATGACCATCAACAGCAAGTTGTAGGGCGTGATGGCTACGGCGAAGCCGCCCAACAAGGAGCTGAACTCCTCCATGCGTGTCCTCCCACCCGTTTTATTGGATCATCGATGGTCGGACACCCGCCGTCCGACCTTCCGCGTCCGTTTGAACAGACGCTAAGCCGAGATCTTCTGGCATGCAATATGCCTTTTTTTGTTGCGCCGCAGCAACAAAACAGCTTCCGAAAAGACTAACGTCGGCTGGATTTGGCCCAAATGTATGGTATGCCAGAAACCACCGAGGCGATAACCATGGTTTTCATCCGTGGTTGGCCTGACCGCAGGCGCGACGTCCAATGACGAATGCGGAACTCGACATCAGGCCGATCGAAGAGGTCCAGAGCCTCAAGTCACGCACCTACGATGCGCTGAAAACCGCGATCGCGTCGATGAACATATATGACGAGAACGCCCAGCTTCGGCTGGACGAACGCGCCCTGTCGCTGCGATTCGGGGTGAGCCGGACGCCGCTGCGCGAGGCGCTCGCGCAGCTCGAGCAGGAAGGACTGGTCCGCATCGTTCCGCGGCGCGGCATCTACATCGCGCGCAGGACCAAGGCCGAGATCCTGGAGATGATCACGGTCTGGGCGGCGCTCGAGAGCATGGCCGCGCGGCTCGCGACGGAGGTCGCGAGCGACGAGGAGATCGCGGGCCTCCATCCGCTCGTCGACGCCTTCTCGAGCTCGGGCGTCGACGCGCACATGTACGAATATTCCGACGCCAACATCAGCTTCCACGCCGCGATCATCGGCCTGTCGCGCTGTCAGCTCGTCATCGACATCGCGAACGGCCTGTTCACCCATGTGCGCGGCATCCGCCGCCGCACCATCTTCGAAAAGGACCGCGCGCGCCGCTCGATCGTCGACCACAAGGATATCGTTGAGGCCCTCGAAACACGCAACGCGGAGCGCGCCGAACGTTTGGTCCGCGAACACACCCTAAAACTCCGCGATCACGTTGAGCGCTTCGTCGCTCTCGACTGACGCCAACGATAATCAACAAGTCCAGGAGGAAACCGCCATGAACGTCGCCGTCAAACCCGCCCCGAGCACCGCCGAGGACACGCTCGCCCAGAAGAGCCGGGACGCCAGCGTCATCTCCGGAGGACGTCTCGTCGCGAAAGCGCTGAAGGCGGAAGGCGTCGACACGATCTTCACGCTCTGCGGCGGTCACATCATCGACATCTATGACGGCTGCCTCGACGAGGGCATCCGCATCATCGACGTCCGCCACGAGCAGGTCGCGGCGCACGCCGCCGACGGCTACGCGCGGCAGACCGGGCGCCTCGGCTGCGTCGTCACCACCGCCGGCCCCGGCTGCACCAACGCCGTCACCGGCGTCGCCACGGCGTTCCGCTCGGAGAGCCCCGTCCTGCACATCGGCGGCCAGAGCGCGCTCACGCAGTGGAAGATGCAGGGCCTTCAGGACCTGCCGCATGTCGACATGATGAAGCCGATCACGAAGTTCTCATCGACGGTGATGTCGACGGAGCGCGTCGCCGACATGGTGTCGATGGCAGCCCGCGAGTGCTTCTCGGGCGCCTATGGCCCGGCCTATCTGGAGATTCCCCGGGACGTGCTCGACCGCGAGATCCCGATCGAGAAGGCGATCGTGCCGAAGCCCGGCCACTACCGCGCCTCGGTCAAGTCGATCGGCGATCCCGCCGACATCGAGAGGCTCGCCGACCTCCTCGTCAACGCCGAGCGGCCCGCGATCCTGCTCGGCCAGCAGGTGTGGTCGTCGCGCGGCCACGAGGACGCCATCGCTCTGTTGCGCGGCCTCGACATCCCCGGCTACTTCAACGGCGCCTCGCGCGGCCTGCTGCCGCCCGGCGATCCCCACCATTTCGACCGCACCCGGTCGCTCGCCTTCGGCAAGGCGGACGTCGTGGTCATCGTGGGCACGCCGTTCGACTTCCGCATGGGCTACGGCAAGCGCATCAACGTGCCGACGCTCGTTCAGATCGACCAGGGCTACAACATGGTCGGCAAGAACCGCGACGTCGATCTCGGCATCGCCGGCGATCCCGGCGCGGTCCTGAAGGCCGTGCTCCAGGCGGCGTCGGGCCGGATCAAGAACGACAAGCGGCAGGCCCGGAAAGACTGGATGAAGTCGCTGCACGCGGCCGAGGACGCGGCCTATCAGAAGGTGCTGCCGCTGCTGCAGTCGGACCAGAGCCCGATCCACCCCTATCGCGTCGCCTACGAGCTCAACGAATTCCTGTCGGACGACACGGTCTATATCGGCGACGGCGGCGACGTCGTCACGATCTCAGCCCAGGCGGTGCGTCCGCGCCGGCCCGGCCAGTGGATGGATCCCGGCGCGCTCGGCAGCCTCGGCGTCGGCACGGGCTTCGCGCTCGCCGCCAAGGTCGCAAACCCGGAAAAGGAAGTGCTGGTCTATTACGGCGACGGCGCCTTCTCGATGACCGCCTTCGACATGGAGACCTGCGACCGCTTCAACGCGCCCTACCTCGCGGTGATCGGCAACAACTCCTCGATGAACCAGATCCGCTACGGCCAGATCGCCAAATATGGCGAGCAGCGGGGAAATGTCGCGAACAAGCTCGGCGACGTGCCGTTTTCGAAGTTCGCGCACATGCTCGGCAACCATGGCGAGGAGGTCCACGAGGCCAAGGACATCCAGCCGGCGTTGCTGCGCGCTCGCGAAGCGATCGCCAAGACCGGCCGGTCCGCGGTCGTCAACATCTGGGTCGACCCGAACGAGTACGCCCCGGGCACCAAGAACCAGACAATGTATAAATAATGCCAGAGACGAATTGACGGCGCGGGCGACCGCGCCGTCATGTGATCGCCGCAATGAAACACGCGCCGCAGGCTTTGGACCCCGGCGCGCGCCTGACAGGGAACATCAGTTATGAGCAAAGCTCTCGAAGGAGTCCGCATTCTGGACTTCACGCACGTCCAGTCGGGCCCGACCTGCACGCAGCTCCTCGCCTGGTTCGGCGCGGACGTCATCAAGGTGGAGCGCCCCGGCGCCGGCGACGCCACCCGCCAGCAGCTGCAGGACATTCCGGACGTGGACAGCCTCTATTTCACGATGCTGAACCACAACAAGCGGTCGATCACGATCGACACCAAAAACCCGAAGGGCAAGGAGGTGCTCTGGCGGCTCGTCAAGGAATGCGACGTGCTGGTCGAGAACTTCGCCCCCGGCGCGCTCGCCCGCATGGGCTTCTCCTGGGAGAAGCTGCATGAAGCGAACCCTAAACTCATCGTCGCCTCCGTGAAGGGCTTCGGGCCCGGGCCGTTCGTCGACTGCAAGGTCTATGAGAACGTCGCGCAATGCGCCGGCGGCTCGGCCTCGACCACCGGTTTCCGCGACGGCCCGCCGCTCGTCACCGGCGCCCAGATCGGCGACAGCGGCACTGGCCTGCACCTCGCGCTCGGCATCGTCACGGCGCTCTACCACCGCACCCATTCCGGCGAAGGCCAGCGCGTCGACTGCGCCATGCAGGACGGCGTGCTGAACCTCTGCCGCGTCAAGCTGCGCGACCAGCAGCGCCTCGCCCATGGCCCGCTGCACGAATACAGCCAGTTCGGCGAGGGCGTTCCCTTCGGCGACGCCACGCCGCGCGCCGGCAATGATTCAGGCGGCGGCCAGCCCGGCCGGATCCTGAAGTGCAAGGGCTGGGAGCACGATCCCAACGCCTACATCTACTTCATCACCCAGGCCGCGGTGTGGGAGCCGATCTGCGACATCATCGGCGAGCCGAGCTGGAAGACCGATCCGGGCTATGCGAGCCCGAAGGCCCGCCTGCCGCACCTCAACGAGATCTTCACGCGCATCGAGGCGTGGACCATGAAGCACGACAAGTTCGAGGCGATGGACATCCTCAACGAGTACGACATCCCCTGCGGCCCGATCCTGTCGATGAAGGAGATCGCCGAGGATCAGTCGCTGCGCGAGACCGGCACGATCGTCGAGGTCGATCATCCGACCCGCGGTAAATACCTGTCGGTCGGCAACCCGATCAAGCTCTCAGCCAGCCAGACGGAAGTCACCCGTTCGCCGCTGCTGGGCGAGCACACCGAGGAGATCCTTCGCGAGGTGCTGGGCTATCGGGACAACGAGATCGCCGAGATCGAGGGATCGGGCGCAGTCGGCCGGGTGACGCGCCTGGCGGCCGAATAAGCGCGTCAAACGCACATCTGTGACCCCGCCGTCTCCGGACGGCGGGGTTTTGCGTTTAGGATCGGGGGAACGAACAAACGGAACCGGCAAGGAGGGCTCCATGCGCATCGTCGTCCACGGACAGCAGGCTTTCGGCAAGGCGGTGCTGGAGGCGCTGCTCAACCGCGGCGAGGAGGTGGTCGCGGTCTATGTCGCGCCTGAGAAGGAAGGACAGAAGGCCGACCCGCTGAAGGAGGCGGCGCTCGCCGCCGGCCTCGAGGTGCGCCAGCCCTCCTCCTACAAGGACGAAGCGGTCGCCGAGGCGTTCCGTGCCCTGAAGCCCGACCTGCAGGTCATGGCCTTCGTCACCCTGTTCGTGCCGTCCGAGTTCCTGAACATCCCGACCCACGGGTCGATCCAGTACCACCCCTCGCTGCTGCCGGCCTATCGCGGCGCAAGCGCGATCAACTGGCCGATCATCAAGGGCGAGACGACGACCGGGCTCTCGATCTTCTGGCCCGACGACGGCCTCGACACCGGCGACGTGCTCCTCCAGAAGACCACGGAGATCGGCCCTGAGGACACGCTCGGCACGGTCTATTTCGACCGCCTGTTTCCGATGGGCGTCGAGGCGATGCTGGAAGCCGTCGACCTCGTGAAGGCGGGGAACGCGCCGCGCATCAAGCAGGACGAGGCGCTCGCGACCTATGAAGGCCTTTGCCGCGCCGCCAACGCCAAGATCGACTGGGGCAAGCCCTGGTCCCAGATCGACCGGCTGATCCGCGGCTGCAATCCGGCGCCGGGCGCCTGGACGACGCTCGACGGCCAGACGCTCAAGATCTTCGACGCGACCCCCCTCCCCGCCAAGTCGCCGAAAGGCATCGCCGGCAAGCTCGGCGAGATCGCCTCGGTCGAGGAGGACGGCTTCCTCGTGGTCTGCGCCGACGGCCGCTTCAAGGTCACGCGGGTGCAGGCCGACGGCGAGAAGAAGGCGCCCGCCCATGAATGGGCGGCGGCCGCGGGCCTCCAGAAGGGCGCGAGGTTCGGCTGAGGCGCGCGATCAGTCCTTGAGAATGACCGTCGCATGGCCCTTTTCGATCTGGTCGATGACCAGCAGCTTGACGGTGTCGGGCCCGATGTTCGCGCCCTGATGCCACTGACCGATCGCCTCGACGACGAAATCGCCGGGCTTGAACACCGCCGTCACGCCGGTGGCGTCGTTGGCGACGCTCAGTGTGCCGGAGACGACATAGGCGTAGCGCGCGGAGGGATGTTTGTGCACGGGCAGCGTCGCGCCCGGCTGGATCTCGTAAGTCGACACGATGAGCTGGACGTCGGTCTGCGGGAGCACGATCGGCTGGCCGCTCGACGTCACCGACGTCGTCAGCATGGGCGTCACGGTGACCGGCTTGGTCGGCTCCAACGCCACGACTTGGGACGAGACCAGGCAGAAACCCGCCACGCATGAAATCCGCAAGGCCCGCATAATTTATCTCCTCAATATGTCCGGATGATTGACGTTATTCTTTAAATTCGAGCGCCGCCGGCGGTTGACCGAACCCGCAACCCGCTTCTCGACATGAGAAATACACGGCGCGCGCTTAACGCGCCGTTCCGAAACTCTGCAAACTCTTCCGCCGGGCGCTGGCTCCCGATCACAGGCGAGAGCGGCTGGGCGTCCGGAAGCGAACCGCTTGAGCCTGGGAGCGAGGAGCGTGCGCGCCTGCCGCTCAGCGGCGCGGAAGGGTCAACTCCCCTACTCCGCCGCATCCTTCGCATTGGGCCCGCCATAGACCTTCAGCACGTGGCGGTGCAGCCGGCGCTCGCTCGGGTAGCTGCGGACCATCGGCACCTTGCCCTCGCAGATGGCGCGCTGCATGCCCAGCCAATAGTCGACGCTGAGCAGTTGCGGATGGGCCGTGCGGAACAGGCGGCGGAGCTCCGGATCGTTGATCCTCAAGCCCGTCATCATCTCCTCGGGCAGGAAGATCGTGCCCTCCTCGAAGAACCAGTCGGGCACGTCCTCCTCGCCGTCCTCGCGGCCGACATTGGTGCGGATCTTGACGTCGGTCAGCGGCTCGACCGCGTCGTAATCGAACAGATAGACGCGGCCGATCGGGCTGACGCCGTAGTTGCGGCCGTCGAGGTCCTTGTTGAAGATGTTCACCGCGGCGTTGTTCTTGATGCAGTCGCCAAGGTTGCGCACGGCCGTGCGGCAGGCCTCGGGGCTCGCCGTCTCCAGGAACAAGGTGAGCGGGATCATCTTCATCTGAACGATGAGGTGGCGGAACAGCGCCTTGTCGCCGTAGAGGCTGACGGCGCCCGCGGCGTCCTTCAGAAGCTCGTCCAGCAGCGCCGGCGCGAACAGGCCGCGGTCGAGCGTGACGTTCTTGTAGATGACGTTGTCCAGCATCGAGCCGGCCCGGTCGGCGTCGTGGACCAGGCCGTATTTGTCGAGCACCGCCTTCACGCCGGCGAAGGCGCCCCATTTGTAGCCGGCGGTCGGCGCGTCCCGGATGACCTTCAGCACATAGGACGAGGACGGCGCGGTGAATCCGATCGCCACCGTGCCGCGAAATCCCGGCGCCGTGTCGAACGGCTCTCCGCTCGCGCGATGCTCCCCGACGATCTCGTCCATGACCGCGCGTTTGCCGACATGGTTGAAGCCGATCGTTGAATAATGGGCGCCGAGCGGCCGCTTCGGCATGAGCTGGTGCAGGAAGGCCGCGAGCTCGTGATAGTGCGCGAGGGTGACGTGAAAGTTGGCGAGCGTGGACGAGAACACGTAGAGAAGCTGGTCAGGCTCCGTGAGCACGGCGTCGACATAGAGCCCCGCCGGGCCGTTCAGGACGGCGATCAGCAGCGGGACCGGCGCTCGGCCCTCCGACGCCGCGCGGCCGACGAGATAGGCGCCGCGGTTCCGGAAGAACCCGGCGTCGACGATCTCGAGCGTCAGCGGCTCGCCGTCCCGGACGCCCGCCTTCAGCAGAGCGCGGTTGATCTCCATCGCCGTCAGCCGCGCGTCGGTCGCCTTGTCGCGCCAACCGATCGCGAACGACGCGACGTCCAGCACCCGCGCGACGTCCGCGCCGCGGACCGGCAGCGCGCCCTGAAAGCGCCGCAGGATATCGGCTGGCCGGGCGAGTCCTTGGGCGTCGGAGGAGATTTCGTAGGCCGCCGGCTTCCAGACGTCCTCGAACAGCTCGCGGCGGATCGAGGTGAGAAAGGCGAAGGCGAGATCGGCCTCGTACCGCCCGCGGATCAGGTCGAGGCAGCGCGTCTCGAGGGCCGTCCAGAACGCCTCGTCGCGCTTGAGCTCCGGACACGCCGATTCGAGATCGCCCGTGAGCCGCGCCACAGCCGCGGAGTAGAGCGACAGCCGGTTGCGCGAGAGCGCGACGATGCGCGGCCAGTCGCGAGCCTCGAAGGCCTCCTTGGCGCGAAACGGAATCGCGCGCGACTCCGCGTAATAGTCGTCGAAACCGGCGCAGACGATCCGGGCCACGATGGCGGCCCGCTCCTCGCGATCGATCGCGGCGTAGAGATCGGAGATGTCGACCTCGCCGCGACCGGCGCCGGACATGCGGCCGTCGGCCATCGCTCCTCCTGTGAGCCCCGCCGAGGTTCTGCCGCCGCGGCTTGGGATCTTCGACGGCATAGTGTCCGACCGCGCCGGCCTGCGGAAGCCCCGACGCGTCCGGACGAGGGGTGAGCGGACCGACACGGCGAGGTCCAGGAGATCACGCCTTGCGCGCTCTTTGCGGGGCGGCCACGCCAGCGGCGGCGCGAAGGCCGACGTTCCGCTTCGGCTCCCAGTTCGAGATGGAGGCGTCGCCCGGCGAATGCGACCTGATCACCGACTTCAAGCGACGCCGCGGCGGCCGCGATTTTAAGGTTGATAATCGGTTTCCCTTCCGGGAGGGGCCGCCCGGCGCCAGGATCAGCCACGGAGAAATCAGGCCGCGGAGGAACAGCGATGGGTGAGCTTGAAACCGTAATGGAGCGCCTCGGCGCTCACGCGAGGCGCCTGGAAGAGCGCTCGCGGTCGGCGCGGTCGGCGAATGACGACGGCGCCCTGATGGTCCAGACCCTCGCCCTCATGTCGGAAGCTCTGCTCAGGGTCGGGCGGGACGTCCGGCACCTTCGCAACCAGCTCGCCGACAGGCCGTAGGCGGCCTTCGCAGCAGGCGAAGGCCGCCGCCGGATCGGCGGACGCGTGGCGCCGGGGCCTTCAGTACGTGTAGCGGCGCTCGTGGCGACGATCGTGCTTGCGATCGTCCTTGCGGTCGTACCGACGGTCGCGCCGGTTGTCCTTGCGGACTTCGCGGGTCACGACCCTGCGTTCGACGACGCGGCGATCGTAGCGCGGCGTCGTGTCGACCACCACGGTCCTGCGATCGTAGCCGCCGGCGCGCCGTCCGGTCTCGGTGCAGCCGGCCGTCGCCGCCGCAAGCGCGATCACCGCGCAGATTCCAAGTTTCATCGCCTCAGGCCTCTGATTCGTTTCTCTCGTTAGGCCATCTAGCCCGATAAGGAGGCGACGGTCACTCAAGGCGGGGCGAGGCCGCGCCCCTGGACGCCGCTCGGGCGTTATACCGATATAAGCGCACGCCGCTCAGCGGCCCCCTTTCAGTGTCGAAAGCGGACATAACGACGGTTGTGGCGTTGAACGTCGCCCGGCCTTCAGTCAGTCATGCCGCGTTCGAAAGGGGACGGCCAAGCGATGTCGACCGCCATCATCGGCAAACTCGAAGCGCTTCATCCGCTTCCGGAAGACGACAAGAAGCTGCTGCACGCGGTGGTCGGGCGCGGCCGGCCGCTCAGGGCGGGCGAGGACATCGTCTCGGAGGGCGACCACACCGCCGTCGTTCACGTCATCATCGAGGGCCACGGCTACCGCTACAAGACGCTTCCGGACAACAAGCGCCAGATCATCGGATATCTGGTTCCCGGCGACTTCTGCGACCTCTACGGCTTCCTGCTGGACCGGATGGATCACGGCATGGCGGCCCGCACCGCCTGCCAGGTCGCGGAGCTCACCGAGGACCACATCCTGATGCTGACCTCGCGGCCGGCGCTGGCGCGCGCGCTGTGGTGGTCCGAGCTCGTCAACGCCGCGATCCTGCGGGAGTGGCTGGTGAACATGGGACGGCGCACGCCGAGCGCGCGCGTCGCGCATATTCTCTGCGAACTGCTTGTCAGGCTTCAGGTGGTCGGTCAGGCGAAGACGGACCGCTTCAGGCTCGAACTGTCGCAGGCCGATCTCGCCGACACGGTCGGGCTGACCACCGTGTCGGTGAACCGTGCGCTGCAGCGGCTGCGCGGCGCCGGCCTTATCCATCAGACGGGCCGCGACATCGACATACCGGATGTCGAGGCCCTCAAAGCCTTCGCCGACTTCGACCCCAGCTATCTGCATTTCAGGCAAGACCGCGATGACGCGAACGGAGGACACGGGTGATGGAGTTCAAGCCGATCAAGGTCGCGACGGGCTCAGCCGATGACGAGGGACGTCTCGTGATGCACGAGGGCAAGCTCATCGCCGTGCTCGTTCGGCTCGACGATCCTGGGCATGGACCCGCAATCGGCCAGTGGAGCCTCGAAGCGGGCTTCAACGGCGTCGACAGCGCCAAGCCTCCGCTGTTTGCGAACCTTCAGGCCGCCGAGCGCTGGATCGAGCTGCAGCTGACAAACTTTATAGCCCTATAACGATTTTCAAACGTCGTCGGCGCTTTCGCTCTCCGCCCACGGACGAAACGCCCAGTCCGCGGGAACGATGATCCGGCCCATGCGTAGGTGGAGTCCTCACCACCTGCCATGGGAGCCAAATTTGGCCAAGGAAAAGACGCTCGCGGACGCCTTCCACGAGACGCTCAAAGACGTCTACTACGCCGAGAAGCAGTCGGTGCGCGCGCTGAAGAAGTCGGCGAAGGCCGCTCAGTCCCCCGAACTTAAGACTGCGTTCGAAGACCATCTCGAAGAGAGCCAGGAGCAGGTTGAGCGGCTTGCCCAGGTGTTCGAGATCATCGGCAAGCCCGCCCGCGCGAAGACCTGCGAGGCGATGACCGGCCTGACCGCCGAGATGGAAGAGGATCTCGAGGATTTCGGCGGCACCCAGGCCTCCGACGACGTGCTGATCGGCTGCGCGCAAGCCGTCGAGCACTACGAAATCGCGCGCTACGGCCTGCTCAAGACCTGGGCCGCGAAGCTCGGCTACGACGAGGCCGTGCCGCTGCTCGAGCAGACGCTGGCCGAGGAAAGGAAAGCCGACGAACTGTTGTCCAACATCGCGCTCGGGCTCGACGTCTCGGGCGAGACGGCCAAGCCGAAGGCCAAGTCCAAGGCGGCCTGAGCGGCGGCGGTGAGGCTCGGGCGTGACGAACTGCCTTGCGCCCGGGCCGCCGCCTACGACCGACATCACCTGATTCTATTTTGAGGTTTCCACGAAATGTTTATGCGGATTGATAAACTACAGGCCGAACTCCCGAAGCCGAAAAAGGCGGATCCGAACGCCGCTGCGGCGTTGCAGGAGCTGCTCGGCGGCAAATTCGGCGAAATGTCGACCCTGAACAACTATATGTACCAGAGCTTCAACTTCCGAAATAAATCCAAGGTTATGCCGTTCTACAGCCTTGTCGCGAGCATCACGGCGGAAGAGCTGGGCCACGTGGAGCTTGTCGCGAACGGCATCACGATGCTCGCGAACGGCCCGACGCCGGATAAGGACCACAAGGGCGACATTTCGAAGTCGCCTTTCGAAGACATGAAGGACATCCGCTCCGCTGCGTCGTTCCTGCACGCCGGGGGCGGCGCGATGCCCGTCGACTCCAACGGGCTGCCGTGGAACGGCACCTTCGTGTTCAGCACCGGCAATCTGGTGCTCGACCTGCTGCACAACTTCTTCCTCGAGTGCGGCGCGCGGATGCACAAGCTGCGCGTCTACGAGACGCTTTCCGACCCAACCGGCCGTGAAGTCTGCGGATATCTGCTCGTCCGCGGCTCGGTGCATGCGCACGCCTACGCGCTCGCGCTGAAGAAGCTCACCGGCGTCGAGATGGAGAAGATGCTGCCGACGCCGAACATCGATCTTTCGAAGATCCCGGAGTCCCAGAAGTATCTCGACGAGGGTAGCCACCGGCGTCTCTACACCTGGGGCGAGGAAACCTATCGCGAGATGGCCGCGGTTTGGGGCGGCGGCGAGCAGGCGCTTCCGGGCGACCCGCCCGGCGAGCTGGAAGTCGTCTCCGGTCACCCGGACGGCGGCAAGATCGACGAACTCGTGGGCGCGTCGTCGGCGTTCACGACCGATTACGATCCGAACGAAATCTTCGAGATCGCATCGAAGCTCCACAGCAAGCTTTGATTGGAAGGCTGTTCCGGAAGCGCGACCGTCGCGCTTCCGGAGACGTGCCCATGAGCGGTAGGACCCGGCTTGCGCATCGGAATTATCGCCCACCCGAAGCATCCCATAGCCGAGCCTTTCGCGGGCGGCCTGGAAAACCACACTCACCTCCTCGCCAGCGGCCTGCGCCGCAAGCGCCACGACGTCACGGTGTTCGCGTCGAATCGCTCGGACCAGGACCTGGGCCTCGAGCCGATCTGCGGACAGACCGCGGTCCCCGAGGTCGGATTGGCGGAGGCGCCCGACGTCGCGCTCTTCCGCGAGCACGACGGAAGAGCGGCCCCGCCTGCTCGACGCGGCGAAGCTCTCGACGCCCGCCGGATCGCCAGCCCGCACGACCCGCACGGCGGCGAGAAGGCCGCCCGCTTCCTGCTCGAGCGCGCGGACGCATGAGCGCGGCCCCTCTCACGCCCGTGCTCTGTTCGGAGGATTCGCGTCATGCGGCGTAGCGGCTCGCTGCCTCCGGGCTACTTCGAGGACATGTATCGGGCCGATCCCGATCCATGGCGTTTCGAGAGCAGCGCCTATGAGGCGGAAAAATACGATCGGACCATCGCGGCGCTCGGCGGCCGACGCTACGCGACCGCGCTCGAGATCGGCTGCGCCAACGGCGTGCTGACGCGCCGCCTCGCCGACCACGCCCTCGACCTTCTGGCGATCGACGTCAGCGAGACCGCGCTCGCCCGAGCCCGGACGCGCTGCCGCGACGGCGGCGTGCGTTTCGAGCGGCGGATGTTTCCGAGCGACGTGCCCGAAGGACCGTTCGACCTGATCGTCCTCTCCGAAGTCGCCTATTATCTGGACGACGCCGACCTCGCGACCGCCGCGCGCTGGCTCGACGGCGCGCTCCGGGCGCATGGCGACCTCCTTATGGTGCACTGGACGGGCGAGACCGACTATCCGCAGTCGGGCGACGAGGCGGTCGCCAAGCTCACGGCCGGGATCGAGGCGCCCCTCCACCGGCTCACGGGCGAGCGGACCGAGAGCTACCGTCTCGACCTCTGGCGACGGACGCCGTGAGCGGCGTCAGCGTGCTCACGCTCGCGCGGGGCAGAATGCGAGGCTGTTCCGGCGCAAATGGGGCTGGTGGCCGATGGAGGGCTGGCTTCGCGCCTTCGAGGCCACGGGCGCGATCGCGCTGAGCGGCCACGAGATCCGGGTCCTCGCCTGACGCCGGACGGCTGCGTCCTCAACGCTTGCGAGGGCTGGCGTTGGAACTTATTCCGCGGCCGCCATATCAATCCCGTCGCCATGCGCCCATATGAAGGTCTGACGCGCTTTACGCGGGTCCAGCCCGAAAGGGGCCTCTCCATGTCATTCCACCCTCTTCATGATCGGGTCGCCGTTCGGCGCCTCGACGGCGACGCGATGTCGAAGGGCGGGATCATCATCCCTGACACGGTGAAGGAGAAGCCGCAGGAGGGCGAGGTCGTCGCCGTCGGTCCGGGCGCGCGCGACGAGGCCGGCGCGCGCATACCGCTCGACGTCAAGGTCGGCGACATCATCCTGTTCGGCAAATGGTCCGGCACGGAGGTCACGATCGACCACGTCGATCTCCTCATCATGAAGGAGAGCGACGTCATCGGGGTGCTCGACCGGCCGAAGCTCGCGCAGGCGGCATAAGCCCGCGCTCCGCGCTCTCTTTCCCAATTCTCTTTTCAGAAAGCTGTTCTCATGACCGCCAAGACCGTGATTTTTTCGTCCGAAGCGCGCGACCGCATGCTGCGGGGCGTCGAAATCCTGACCGACGCCGTCAAGGTGACGCTCGGCCCCAAGGGCCGCAACGTTCTCATCGACCGCTCCTACGGCGCGCCGCGCATCACCAAGGACGGCGTGACCGTCGCCAAGGAGATCGAGCTGCTCGACAAGTTCGAGAACATGGGCGCGCAGCTCGTCCGCGAGGTCGCCTCGAAGACCAACGATCTCGCCGGCGACGGCACGACGACCGCGACGGTGCTCGCCGCCGCCATCCTGCGCGAGGGCTCGAAGCTCGTCGCCGCCGGCCTGAACCCGATGGATCTCAAGCGCGGCGTCGACCTCGCGGTCGCGGCGGTCGTCAAGGACATCGAGGCGCGCGCCAAGAAGGTCGGCTCCTCCGAGGAGATCGCGCAGATCGGCACCATCGCGGCCAATGGCGACGCCTCCGTCGGTCAGATGATCGCCGAGGCGATGAAGAAGGTCGGCAATGAGGGCGTGATCACGGTCGAGGAGGCGAAAACCGCCGACACCGAGCTCGACGTCGTCGAGGGCATGCAGTTCGACCGCGGCTACCTCTCGCCCTACTTCATCACCAACGCCGAGAAGATGTCCGTCGAGCTCGAGGACCCCTACATCCTGATCCACGAGAAGAAGCTCGCGGGCCTCCAGGCGCTTCTGCCCCTGCTCGAAGCGGTGGTGCAGACCGGACGACCGCTGCTGATCATCTCCGAGGACGTCGAGGGCGAGGCGCTCGCGACGCTCGTCGTCAACAAGCTCCGCGGCGGCCTCAAGGTCGCGGCCGTCAAGGCGCCGGGCTTCGGCGACCGCCGCAAGGCGATGCTCGAAGACATCGCGACGCTGACCGCCGGCCAGGTCGTCAGCGCCGATCTCGGGGTGAAGCTCGAAAACGTCACGATCGAGATGCTCGGCCGCGCCAAGCGCGTGCGGATCGACAAGGACACCACCACGATCGTCGACGGCTCGGGCGACAAGGACGCCATCCAGGCCCGCATCGGTCAGATCAAGGGCCAGATCGAGGAGACCACCTCCGATTACGACAAGGAGAAGCTCCAGGAGCGTCTCGCCAAGCTCGCGGGCGGCGTGGCCGTCATCCGCGTCGGCGGGGCGACCGAAGTCGAGGTCAAGGAGAAGAAGGATCGTGTCGACGACGCGCTGAACGCGACGCGCGCCGCGGTTCAGGAGGGAATCGTGCCCGGCGGCGGCGTCGCGCTGTTCCGCGCCAAAGCCGCCCTCGCCCATGTCACGTCCGACAACGCCGACGTTCGGGCAGGCGTCTCCATCGTGCTCCGGGCGCTCGAGGCGCCGCTGCGGCAGATCGTCGAGAATGCCGGCTCCGAAGGCTCGATCGTCGTCGGCAAGCTGCTGGATTCGGAAGATCCGAACACCGGCTTCGACGCTCAGACCGACGCCTATGTCAACATGATCGAGGCCGGCATCATCGACCCCGCCAAGGTGGTGCGGACCGCGCTGCAGGACGCAGGCTCGGTCGCCGCCCTCCTCATCACCAGCGAGGCGATGATCGCGAGCGTTCCCGACAAGGATGGCGCGCCGCAGGCCGGCGGCGGCATGGGCGGGTACTGACCGCCCGTCGCCCTCCCCAACAGGAGCTTGAGGACCAGTGGTCAAACTGATCGAAGTGAAAAGCCTGGGCGGGACGAATTTCGTCCGGGCGGATCGGGTCATCGCCGTGCAGACGTCGGCGACCGGTTCGACCGTCATCGTCATGGAGGGCGGCGCCGTCGTAAACTCGTCGGAGCCCACGCCAGTGGTCGCCGCCCGGCTGCGGGCGGCGGAGGATCAGGGATAGCCGCCTGGACACGCTCGACGTCACCATCCGGCACCGGACGGCGTATCGTTATCGCCGGCCGGTGAGCCTTCAGCCTCATCGACTGGTGGTGAGCCCGCGCGAAAGCCGCGAGCTGCGGCTGGCGTCGATGGACGTCACGTTTGCGCCTGCGGCGTCGTTGTCATGGTCCTACGACGTGTTCGGCAACGCCGTCGCTACCGCGAGTTTCTCCGAGGCGGCCGAGAGCCTGCTCATCGAGAGCGTCGCCCGGATCACGCTCGAGACGGCCGCCTGGCCGGTGTTCGACATCGCCGCCTCGGCGATCCTCTATCCGTTCCCTTATTCGCACGACGATCGGATG
This sequence comes from Hansschlegelia sp. KR7-227, assembly GCF_049446035.1. Taxonomy (NCBI): domain Bacteria; kingdom Pseudomonadati; phylum Pseudomonadota; class Alphaproteobacteria; order Hyphomicrobiales; family Methylopilaceae; genus Hansschlegelia; species Hansschlegelia sp. KR7-227. The sequence continues at coordinate 889,663 of NZ_JBMSEA010000001.1, read as the reverse complement.
GACCTCGGGCCCCTGGCGCTCAACCAGCATCTCGACCCCGCAGGCCGCCTGCACGCCTGGGCGCGGGCCTTCATCTTCGCCAACCCCACCGACACGCTGTCTTTGCTGAAGGACATCAACGCCGGCGTCTGGACGCGCATCTCATACGAGATCCGCGAGGACGAAGGCACGCAGTCGCCGCTGGAGACGCTCGACCGCGGACGCGGCTCCTGCCGGGATTTCGCGACCCTGTTCGCGGAGGCCGTCCGAACCCTCGGCTTCGGCGCGCGCGTCGTCTCCGGCTATCTGCACGACCCGGCGCGGGGACTGGTCGGCTCGGCCGGACCGGGCTCGACCCATGCATGGGCCGAGGTCTATGTGCCGGGCGCGGGCTGGATCACCTTCGATCCGACGAACCGAAGCGTCGGCAACGCCAACCTCATCCCGGTCGCCGTCGCCCGCGACATCCGGCAGATCATGCCCGTGTCCGGGAGCTATTTCGGCTCCGACGACGCGTTCCTGGACATGTCGGTCGACGTGTCCGTCGGTTTGACCGATCCTGGCGGGTCCTCCTGAGGCGCTTCGGCCACGCGACGGCACACGCCCCTGGTATGAGTCTCGATCGCCGCCAGCGCCTCGTCGAGCGAGTGGAACGGACCGGGCCGCATGCCTGACATCGTCATCTTGGCGTTGCCCTCCGGCTCGACCAAGAACGTCCGCTCCTCCGTGGTGCGGATAACGCCCATGGCGCGGCCGAGTAGATCGGTCAGCACCCATTCGTTCCGGTCCTCGACCGGTTTGACCATGACGTCCAAGCGCGCTCCTGCCTCTGTCGGCGCCCGGCGAACCCCTCACGATCCGGAACAGGACCGATGGCGTCCTCGTCGCCGGACGTCGTCGAGCGTACGAAAATAAAGCGCCGTCGTCCTTGTAAAAGCCCGTCGGCAGGCGCATTTTAAAATCGTTGCTTCAACAGTGTATGATTTGGCCAGCGCGAAGCCAAGGCGACGCGCGCCGGGTTCTATTTCTAGCGGATAGCAAATTCGACGGCGCTGACCCAGGGGGTGAGCGGATGTCTATCGTTACTTTGAAAAGGAATTCCCATGTCTTCGGGAACAGTCAAATGGTTCAACGCCCAGAAGGGCTTTGGTTTCATCGCGCCGGATGACGGCGGCGCAGACGCCTTCGTGCATATTAGCGCCATGGAGCGCGCCGGGATCGCCGATCTCCAGGAGGGCCAGAAGGTCAGCTACGAGCTCGTCGCCGATCGCAAGAGCGGCAAGATGACCGCCGACCGACTGCAAGTTCAGGCCTGATCGCGCCGCCGGCCGGCTTCGGAGCTTCGAGCAGCCGGCGAAAGCGCCGCCATCACGCGAGGTCGACCACGGATGTACTGGCGAACCTCGTTTGCGGCGGCGCCGCAGCGTCAAGTCGGAAGAGACGCCTAGCGTCTTCGGACCCCGTCGTCTTTCGAGACGGCGGGGTCTTTTCTTTTCGCTCACCGATCGTGGGCGTCGAACCCGGGAGCAAGGCGCATGGCCAAGGCACAGAAGCGCGGCAACAAGGAAGCCAAGAAGCCCAAGAAGGTCAAGGAGCCCGTGGCCGTCCCGACCGCGCTCACGCGCGGCGTCTCCGCGATCTCGGCGACGTCGGCCAAGCCCAAGAAATCCTGAAGGCCGGCGCAATGTCGACCCGGACCACCGAAACCACCGTCACCTTCGAGCGGCCCTTCACGTTGAAGGCCCTCGACGGAGTTCAGCCGCCCGGGACCTATCGGCTCGTCATCGACGAGGACGAAATTCTGGGCGTGTCCTTCCTGGCCTATCGACGCGCCGCCACGATGCTGCAGACGCCGGAGCTCTCCGTCCGCGGCGGGCTGGTTCAGTCGCATCTCGTCGATCGCGCGGACCTCGAGGCCGCGCTCGAAGGGGACAGGACCGCTGCGCCCGCGCCCTGAGCGGACGCCTGCCCCGCGATCGGACGCGGCCGTAGCGCCGTGGGCGACGAAAGATCCCTCCTGCCGTCTGTGACGACGGCCGCCGTCGGCCCCTCTCTGCGCGGCGGGATGGATCGACGCAGGCCTCGGCTGAGGCCGCGAAAGACGACCCGGCGAGCTCGGGCGCAACAGATCGCCTCGCCTTCAGGTCGTGGCCGGAAGGACGAACATGCTTGATCTCGTGCAGAACCTCATGGCCCGCCGCGCGCAGGCGACGCCGTGGAACGACGTCTCCCCGGTTCGTGAAGAGCTCTTCGGCGTCGAACGGCTGGAGCAGCACGCCGAAACGCTCGCGGCCGCCCAGCCCGTGACCCGTCGGCCGCCCCGCGTGCGCTCGCTCCGGGTGCGGCTGGGCGAGAACGCGGCGACGCTGCTCGCCGCCTACAAGGCGAGCGCCGCGGAGCTCGAAACCGGCCACGGCGTCACGCCGGCCGCGGAATGGCTGCTCGACAACTACCATCTCGTCGAAGACCAGATCCGCGAGATCCGCGAAGACCTTCCGCCGGGCTACTACCAGCAGCTGCCGAAACTTGCGGAGGGCCCGTTCGCCGGCTATCCGCGCGTGTTCGGCCTCGCCTGGGCGTTCGTCGCGCACACCGACAGCCATTTCGATCCCGTCATTCTGGCGCGGTTCGTCGCCGCCTATCAGCGGGTTCAGCCGCTCACCATCGGCGAGCTGTGGGCGGTCGCGATCACGCTGCGGATCGTGCTGATCGAGAACCTCCGCAGGCTCGCAGACCAGATCGACGCCGCGCGCTCCGAACGAGCCGACGCCGAACGGCTGGCCGACCGCCTGCTCAGCGCGGGCGGCGCGCGGGCGGCGCTCGACGCCGACATCTCGACGCGCGAAGCCGGGCCGGTCTCCGAGCTGTTCGCAGGGCATCTCGCCAAACGCCTGCGCGATCAGGACCCGCGGACCAATCCCGCGCTCGAATGGCTCGAGTCGCGCCTGAAGCTGCAGGGCTCGTCGGTCGACGAGGCGGTGCAGCACGCCCAGCAGCGGCAGGGCGCGTCGAACGTCTCGGTCCGCAACGTCATCACCAGCATGCGGCTGATCTCCGACATCGACTGGGCCGAGCTCGTCGAGAGCGTCAGCCTGGTCGACGAGCGGCTGCGCGGCGCGAGCGGCTTCGCGGGCATGGATTTCGCGACCCGCAACCTCTACCGCAGCGCGATCGAGCAGCTCGCGCGCGGGTCTGGCGCCACCGAGCTCGAGGTCGCCGACGCAAGCCTCGCCGCGACGCGCGCCCCGGGCGGCGGCCGTGAGGCCGAGGCCGAGCGCCTCATGGACCCGGGATTCCACCTGATCGCCGAGGGGCGGCCGGCGCTCGAACGCGCGATCGGCTTCCGGCCGTCGCCAGGGCTGTGGTTCAACCGGTTCAGCGTCCGGCTCGGCATCGGCGGCTATGTCGGGACGATCCTGCTGCTCGCCGCCGTCCTGATCGGACTTTCGCTGTGGGGCCTCTCGGTCGCCGGCGCCGGGGCGCTCTGGCTCGTCGTCGTCGGGCTGCTCGCCGTCGTGCCCGCGACCGACGTCGCGACCGCGCTGGTCGACCGGGCCATCCAGTGGAGCTTCGGCTCTCATGCGCTGCCGGGCCTCGATCTCTCGGCGGGCGTGCCCGCCGAACTCCGGACGCTCGTGGCCGTGCCGACGCTGCTCACCAGCGAGGCGGATCTCCTCGAGCAGATCGGCCGGCTCGAGATCCATCATCTCGCCGGCGCCGGCGGCGATTTGTCCTTTGCGCTCGTGTCCGACGGCGTCGACGCCGACCGCGAGACGCTCGACGGCGACGCGCCGCTTCTCGCCGTCGCGGCCGAAGCGATCGCCCGGCTGAACCGACTCTACGGCCCTACCCCCGGCGGAGAACGCTTCCTGCTGCTTCACCGCCGTCGGCTCTTCAACGCGGAGGAAGGCGTCTGGATGGGCTGGGAGCGCAAACGCGGCAAACTGCATGAGCTCAACCGCCTGCTGCGCGGCGCGACCGACACGAGCTTCATGGCCGTCGACGGCCGCGCGCCGCATGCGCCGACCGGCGTCCGCTATGTCATCACGCTCGACGCCGACACGCGTCTGCCGCGCGACGCCGCCGTCCGGCTGGTCGGCAAGATGGCGCATCCGCTGAACCGCCCGTCCTTCGACGCCGACAGGCGGCGGGTCGTCGGCGGCTACGGCATCCTTCAGCCTCGGGTCACGCCCTCGCTGCCGATCGGCCGCGAAGGTTCGGTCTATCAGCGCGCCTTCTCGGCGCCCGGCGGCATCGATCCGTATGCGGCGGCGGTCTCCGACGTCTATCAGGACCTGTTCGGCGAAGGCTCGTACACCGGTAAGGGCATCTACGACGTCGACGCCTTCGAAGCCTCGCTCGCCGGCCGCACCCCCGACAACGCGATGCTGAGCCACGATTTGTTCGAGGGCGTGTTCGCCCGCGCGGGGCTCGCCTCCGACGTCGAGGTGATCGAAGACTTCCCCGCACGCTACGACGTCGCCGCCCGCCGGCAGCACCGCTGGACCCGCGGCGACTGGCAGCTGCTGCCCTGGGTTCTGGGCGTCGGCCAGGGCCAAGCCGGCCTGCCGGCCGTCGGGCGCGGCAAGATGCTCGACAATCTTCGCCGGTCGCTGAGCTCGCCCGCCGCTCTGGCGACGCTCGCCGCCTGCTGGCTGCTCCCGCCGCCGGCGGCCGCCTGGGGCGTCGCGCTGCTGCTCGCGGCCCTCGCGATTCCCGCCGCGCTCCACCTCGTCTTCGCGGTCGTGCCGGGCCGGGCCGGCATCCATATGGCCAACCACAACCGCATGCTGCTGGCGGATTTGCGGCTGGCGATCCTGCAGATCGGCCTCACGATCGCCTTCCTGCCCGACAAGGCCTGGCGCATGGGCGACGCGGTGCTGCGCTCGCTCGACCGCGTGTTCCGGACTCGTCGGCTGCTGCTCGAATGGACGACGGCCGCGCAGTCGACGGCCGCTCCGCGGCTTACTCTGAACGGGTTCTACCGCATGATGGCCGGCGGAACGGCGCTCGGGCTCGGGCTCGCGGCGGTCTGTCTCGCCGTCGCCCCGGCCTCGTGGGCGCTGATCCTGCCGTTCGCGGTCGTCTGGGGCGCCGCGCCTGCGATCGCGCTGTGGGCGAGCCGCGCGCCGAGCGCGACCGCGGCGCTCGCCCTCCCCCCGCAGGACGCCGTCGAACTTCGGCTGATCGCGCGGCGCACCTGGCGCTTCTTCGAGACCTTCGTCACCGCCGCCGACAACATGCTGCCGCCGGACAATTTCCAGGAGGACCCGAGCCCCGTCGTCGCGCGCCGGACCTCCCCCACCAACATCGGCCTCTATCTGCTCTCCGCGGTCGCCGCACGCGACTTCGGCTGGACGGGAACGGCAGCCGCCGTCGACCGCATCGAGGCGACGCTCGCGTCGCTCCGAACGCTGCAGCGACACCGGGGCCATTTCCTCAACTGGTATGGCACCGAGCGCGGCGAGGCGCTTGTTCCGGCCTATGTCTCCACGGTCGACAGCGGAAACTTCGCCGGCCATCTGATCGCTCTGGCGCAGGCCTGCGAGCAGTGGGCGTCAGCGCTGGTCTCGCCGAACGCGCGGTCCGGGCTCGCGGACGATCTGGCGCTCGCGCGCCGCGCGCTTGCGGGGCCGCCTCATGCCGGAGCGTCGCGCGCGAGGCAGGCGAGCCTGATCCTCGACGAGATCGAGGGGCATCTGAGGAGCGCGGTCGCTTTGCCCGCCCTCGCCCCGGTCCTGATCCGCCTCGCCGACAAGGCGGCCAAGACCGTCGATGGCCCGCCCTCGGCCGAGGAGGAGGATGCGTCCGACTTCGGCTTCTGGATGGCGGCCCTGTCCCGGGCGGCGGCCGAGCACGCCCATGATCCGGCCGTCGCGCAGGACGTCGGCGCGCGACTGGCCGCGGTCGCGGCGGAAGCCCGGCGGACCGCTCTCGAGATGGATTTCGCCTTCCTGCTCGATCCCGAAAGAAAGCTGCTGTCGATCGGCTATTCGCTGCCCGACAACCGCCTCGACCCGAGTTGCTACGACCTGCTCGCCTCGGAGGCGCGGCTGGCCAGCCTGTTCGCGATCGCGAAGGGCGACGTCCCGACAAGGCACTGGTTCCGCCTTGGCCGGACCGCCACCCCGATCGGCAACGGCTCCGCGCTGATCTCATGGTCGGGATCGATGTTCGAATATCTGATGCCGTCGCTCGTCATGCGCGCGCCGGCCGGGAGTCTGCTGGACGAGACCAACCGGCTCGTGGTGCGGCGCCAGCAGGACTACGGCCGTTCGCTCGGCGTCCCGTGGGGCGTGTCGGAATCCGCCTACAACGCCCGCGACCTCGAATTCACCTATCAGTATCTGAACTTCGGCGTGCCCGGCCTCGGGCTGAAGCGGGGCCTCGCCGAGAACGCCGTGATCGCGCCCTACGCCACCGGGCTCGCGGCCATGGTCGACCCGCAGGGCGCACGGGCCAATTTCGGCCGCCTCGAGGACTTGGGCGCGTGCGGTCGCTACGGGTTCTACGAGGCGCTGGACTTCACCCGCTCCAGGGTGCCGGCCGACGCCCGGTTCGCGCTCGTGCGCAACTACATGGCCCACCACCAGGGCATGACGATCGTCGCGATCGCGAACGTGCTGCAGGAGGGCTGCATGCGGGCCCGGTTCCACCGCGAGCCGATGATCCAGGCCTGCGAATTGCTGATGCAGGAGCGCGTCCCGCGCGACGTCGCCGTCGCCCAGCCGCGGGCCCAGGAGGTCAAGGCTTCGACCCATGAGGACGTTGGGACGTCGGCCGCGCGGCACGTCGCCCCCGCGACCGGCGGGCCGCCCGTCACCCATGTCCTGTCCAACGGCCGCTACGCCGTCATGCTGACGGCGGACGGAACCGGCTACAGCCGCTGGCGCGACCTTGCGGTGACCCGTTGGCGCGCCGACGCGACGCGCGACGATCACGGCTCGTTCGTGATCTTGCGCGACGTCGGCAGCGGCCGCGTCTGGTCCGCCGGGTCCGAGCCCGTCGGCGCGGCCGCCGACCATCAGGAGGTGGTGTTCGAAGAGGACAACGCCTCCTTCATCCGCCGCGACGGCCCGCTCACCACGACGATGGACGTGCTGGTGTCGGGCGAGGTCGACGGCGAGGTGCGGCGCGTCACGCTGACCAATGCGGGCCGGACCGCCGTCGAGGTCGAGCTGACGTCCTACGCGGAGATCGTGCTCGCGCCGCCGGCCGCGGACGCCGCGCATCCGGCCTTCGCCAAGCTGTTCGTCGAGACCGAACATCTCGCCGAGTTCGGCGCGCTGGTCGCAACGCGGCGTCCCCGGGCCCAGAGCGAGGCGACGATCAGCGCCGCGCATTTCGCGGTGGTGGAAGGGGAGGCCTCCGGCGAACCGCAATATGAGACCGACCGCGCCCGGTTTCTCGGCCGCAGCCTCGCGCCCCGCGACGCTTTTGTCGGCGCCGCCCGGCGGAACCTGTCGAACACGGTCGGCGCGGTTCTCGACCCCGTTTTTTCCATCCGCCGCCGCGTGGCGGTTCCTGCGGGCGGCGTCGTGCGCGTCGCCTTCTGGACCGTGGTCGCGACGTCGCGGGACGCGCTTCTGGACCTCGTCGACACGCATCTCGATCGAAGCGCGTTCGATCGCGCGAAGACGCTCGCCTGGACGCAGGCTCAGGTGCAGCTCCGCCATCTCGACGTGGCCGCGGACGAGGCCGCGGACTTCCAGCGGCTCGCCGCCCCGCTGCTGTATCCGGACGCCCGCTTCCGGGCTCCGTCGGACGCGATCGAGCGCGGCGCCGGCCCGCAGCCCGGCCTGTGGCCGCACGCGATCTCGGGCGACCTGCCGATCGTCCTGCTCCGAATCGACGACGTCGAAGACCTCGAGCAGGTGCGGCAGCTGCTGCGCGCCCACGAGTACTGGCGCATCAAGCGCATCGGCGTCGACCTGGTGATCGTCAACGAGCACGCCTCGTCCTACCTGCAGGATCTCCAGGTGGCGATCGACACCGCGGTCCGCAGCAGCCAGTCGCGCCCGAGGCTCGGCGACGCGCCGGCGCAGGGATCCGTGCACGCCCTGCGCGCCGACCTGCTCACGGCCGAGGCCCGCAACCTCATCCTTTCGGTAGCGCGCGTCGTGCTGGTCGCGCGACGCGGCCCGATCGCGGCGCAGATCGACCGGACGCCCGAGCCCGCCCCGCGCGGCGCTCCCGTCGTGACGCCCACGCCGAACGCGACGGCGTCGCCGGGCCGGTCGGCCCAGGCCGCCGCGGGTCTCGAATTCTTCAACGGCCTTGGCGGCTTCGCGAAGGACGGCCGGGAATACGTCACGATCCTGGACGGCGGCCGGACCACGCCCGCGCCGTGGATCAATGTGATCGCCAATCCGACCTTCGGCTTCCACGTGTCGTCCGGCGGCAGCGGCTTCACATGGTCGGAAAACAGCCGCGAGAACCAGCTCACGCCGTGGTCCAACGATCCCGTCGCCGATCCCGCGGGCGAAGCGATCTACGTACGGGACGACGAGACCGGCGAGGTGTGGACGCCCACCGCCCAGCCGATCTGCGACGGCGGCCTCTACGTCGCCCGCCACGGCTTCGGCTACAGCCGGTTCGAGCATGAGGCGAACGGCGTCGCGCTCGAGCTGACGCAATACGTGGCGGCGGATGATCCCATCAAGATCTCGCGGCTGACGCTCCGCAACACGTCCGGGCGACCGCGTCGCCTTTCGGTGACGGCCTTCGCGGAATGGGCGCTGGGCGCATCGCGCGCGGCGTCGGCGCCTTTTGTCGTGACGAGCGTCGACGCCGCGACGGGCGCGCTGTTCGCCCGCAATCCATGGGGGGCGTCTTTCGCCGGCCGCGTCGCCTTCGCCGATCTCGGCGGGCGCCAGACGTCATGGACCGGCGACCGCACCGAGTTCCTCGGCCGCCACGGCGGACCGTCCGCGCCCGCAGCCCTGTTCCGGTCGGACCCACTCTCCGGGGCCGTCGGGGCCGGGCGCGACCCGTGCGCCGCGCTGTCGACGATCGTGTCTCTCGCCGCGCATGAGAGCGTCGAGATCGTCTGGTCGATCGGCCAGAGCGCCTCGGACGACGAGGCGCGCGCGCTCGTCCGGCGCTATCGCGCGGCCGATCTCGACGCCGCGCTGGCGCACGTCACGGACCGCTGGAGCGCGCTGCTCGGCGCCGTCCAGGTCCGCACGCCGGACCGGGCCATGGACGTGATGCTGAACGGCTGGCTGCTCTATCAGGCCCTCGGCTGCCGGATCTGGGCGCGATCGGGCTTCTACCAGGCGAGCGGCGCCTACGGGTTCCGTGACCAGATGCAGGACGGCATGGCGCTGTCCTTGGCCTATCCGGCGGAGACGCGCCGTCACCTGCTGCGCGCCGCCGGCCGGCAGTTCCCCGAAGGCGACGTGCAGCATTGGTGGCTGCCGCATTCCGGCCAGGGCGTGCGCACGCGCATCTCCGACGACCGGGTGTGGCTCGCTTATGCGACCGCGACTTATGTGACAGCCACCGGCGACGCCGCGCTGCTCGACGAGGAGACGCCCTTTCTGGAAGGGCCGCAGCTGAAGGCCGGCGAACACGACGCCTTCTTCCTGCCGATGGAGTCCGCCGAGCGCGCCTCGGTGTTCGAGCATTGCGCGCGCGGGCTCGATCAATGTGTCGGGCTGACCGGCGCCCACGGCCTGCCCCTGATGGGCACGGGCGACTGGAACGACGGCATGAACCGCGTGGGCGAAGGCGGCCACGGCGAAAGCGTATGGCTCGGCTGGCTGTTCATCCGCGCCGTCGCGCTGTTCGCTCCGCTCGTCGACGCCCGCGATCCCGCGCGCGCGGGACGATGGCGGGCGCATGCCGAACAGGTGCGGGCGTCGATTGAACGTGAGGCCTGGGACGGCGAGTGGTACCGCCGCGCGACCTTCGACGACGGGACCTGGCTCGGCTCGGCGTCGAGCGACGAATGCCGCATCGATTCGATCGCGCAGTCATGGAGCGTGCTCTCCGGCGTGGCGGCCCCCGCGCGCGCCGCGCAGGCGATGGCGTCCGTCGACCGCCGTCTCGTCCGGCGCGACGACGGCATCGCCGTGCTGTTCGACCCGCCGTTCAAGTCGACGCCCCGCGATCCCGGCTACATCAAAGGCTATCCCGCGGGGCTGCGCGAGAACGGCGGCCAGTACAGTCACGCCGCGATGTGGACGATCCTGGCCTTCGCCAGGCTGGGCGATGGAGCGAAGGCGCACGAGCTGTTCGCCATGCTCAACCCCATTAACCACGCGCGCGACGCCAACGAGGTCGAGCGCTACAAGGTCGAGCCCTATGTGGTGGCGGCCGACGTCTACTCGGTCGCGCCCCATGAGGGACGCGGCGGCTGGACCTGGTACACCGGCTCGGCCGCCTGGATGTACCGCGCCGGGATCGAAGGCCTGCTCGGCCTCGTCCGCCAGGGCGCCGTTCTGCGGATCGCGCCATGCATCCCTGATTCGTGGAGCGGCTTCGAGGCCACGGTCACGTTCGAGGGGACGTCGTGCCGGATCGCCGTCGCCAGGACCGCGGCGACGGCTCCGGAATGCGCCCTCGACGGGGGACCGCTCGCCGCCGTCGCGGGCGGGTTCAGCGTGCCGCTGGACGGCCGGGAGCACGACGTCAGACTGCTTCTGCCGCACGGCCAGACGCCCGTCACAGCCCCGGCGTCCGCCGCTCTTGCAGCCGGCGCGGCCGCGGCCCCGCCGGCGTGATCGGGCGCAACGGGCGCGTCGTCGATTGCGCCGATCGCCTAGTGGGCTACCCCTACGCCCCGCGCCGAAGGGAGCGGCAGAGCAGGGCGCATGTGCTCCTCGAGCAGACGCGCCAATGCGCTTCATGGTCTAACTAGGCAAGGATGAAATCCGAAGCGCTTAGCGGAGCTTGGTTCATCAGCTGAGCGAAGCGGACCGCCTGCATCGCGCCCGAGCCGTCGTAGTCGACGAACAGATCACCAGTCTTGATATCGTAAACGATGCGGTCGTTCGCGTCGACCTTTGAGCCGGCGACGCCGATCGTCTTGAACTGCGCGGCTTTGAGCGCCCCCTTATTGCCTACCGCCAGGGAAATCCAAGCCCCGAGCTCGATCGTGTCGCCGCCTTGCGAAGCGAGGCCCGAAAAATCGCTGACGTAGTCGACGGTGCGCGCCTCGTCGGGCGGCCCGTCAAACACGAACCTATCGTTCCCACCGCCTCCGTGCAGCGTGTCGGAGCCGCGAAGGCCGGACAGGCGGTTGTCGCCCGCGTTGCCGAAGAGCTCATTGTCGAGCGAATTGCCAAAGCCCGCGAGCGGCTTCGCGCCGGGCTCAAGCACGAGCTTCTCGACATGCTTGCCAAGGCGGTGGCTCACCGAGGCGACCACCGTGTCGACCCCGCGGCCGGCCTGCTCGACGGCTGCGTCGCCGCGGTCGTCGACGAAGTAGCGGTCGTTCCCGAAGCCGCCGACCATGCGGTCTGCGCCGACCTTGCCGTCGAGGCGGTTGGCGAGCGCGTTGCCGATGATGAGGTTGTTCTCGGCGTTGCCGATGCCGACGGCCGCGCGCCCGACGAGCGTGAGCTCCTCGACGTGGTCGGCGAGCGTCCCTCCGATCTGCGACAGGACGCGGTCGCGGCCCTCGCCGGCGAGCTCGACCACCACATCGCCGCGGGCGTTGACGAGGAAGACATCGTCCTCCGCCCCTCCCACCATCGTGTCGCGGCCAGCGCCACCGTCGAGCGTGTCGTCGCCCGCTCCGCCGCGTAGTTCGTCGCTCCCGGCCATCCCGCGAAAGAGGTCGTCCACAGCGCCCGCTTCGCCGGCTGGTCCATTCCGGCCCATGACGACGTCGTTGAAGCGGGTGGCGACGATTTCCTCGACGCTGAGAGAGTCGCCCGCCGCCGCGCCCCATGCGCCGTCCGCCGTGCCGTTGGTCACGTTGAGGTCGAGCCCGATCGCCGTTAGGGCGAGTTCATAACTGACCACGTCATGGCCATCGCCGCCGACGAGATGATGAAAGCCGACCCTCGGGCCGTCAGTTCTCACCAAGACGAAGCGGTCGTCACCGTCGTCGCCGTGGAGCCAGTCGATCTCGAAATAGTATTCGGAGAGGCCGAACCACATGACATCGTCGCCCTCGCCGGCGGTGACCTCATCGCTTCCCTCCTGAGCCGCGATCGAGTCGCTCCCCGAGCCTCCCGAGATTTGATCTGCGCCCTTGCCCCCCAGGATAAAGTCCTCGCCGGCGTTGCCGAAGATCTGATCGTGGCCGTCGTCGCCGAATAGCTGATCGGCGCCCTCGTCGCCGTCGAGGAAATCATCGCTATCGCCGCCGCGCAGCGTGTCGCCCCCGGCGCCGCCGTCGAGCGCGTCGTCGTGGAAACCGCCGAGCAGCGAGTCCTGGCCGCCCTGGCCGAACAGCACATCGTCGCCGTGGGTCCCGTCCATCGTGTCGTCGCCGGCGCCGCCATAGTGGCAGTCGCCGAGATCGGCGGGCGTCTGGCCGGGCTTCAACCCCGTTCTGCCGATGAAGTTGAACGCGACGGGATTGTCGACCTCGAGCCCGAGCCGGGTCGCGATCTCGCGGATGACGACCTCGTCCGGCTCGACCAGCCAGCGGAACTCCTTCTTCGCCGCGTCGTACTCCCACTGCGGCTCGGGCGCGGCCTCGCCGTAGCGGATCCCGTCGTTGAACAGGCTGACGCCGTCGCTGGCGTAAGGGTCGTTGCCGGCGTCGTCCGCGAGCGCCATCCGCTTCGGCTTTTCCTCGCCGAGCAGACCCCACTCGCGCGCCTTTTCGGTCGAGTAGGAATCGATCACGCCGGCCACGACGCCGCCAACCACGAGGCCGATCCCGATGCCGACGAAGACCGGCGCGCCGACCGCCAACGCGCCCGCGATCAGCACCGGCGTCGCGGCCGCGCCCACGACGCGCCCGGCGAAACCCGATCCGGCGGCGATCATCAGCTTGGTCGCAACCGCGACGGAGGCGTCAAGGCCGCTCGCGTCGGGCTTCGCAAGCGCGTTGCGCGCTTCGTCGAAGCACTCGTAGACCTTTACCGCCGTGTCGACCGCCGAAATTGATTTGCCGAGCAGCCCGGTGTTCAACTTGATCTTCAGACCGTCGGGCGCGTCGGTGTCAACGATCGCCTTGTAGGGCGCGTTGTTGTCGATGACGTAGTTCAGGCTGTCGCTGTCGAGGCGGATCTTGGTCTTGTCGTCGCGAGCGAACTCGACAGCGTCGAGCGAATATTTGGCGAAGCTGCCAAAGGACGCCTTGGCCCGAGCGGCCTCCTCGGCTGTCGGTGGTATATGGACCGAACCATCAGGCTGCCGCTCGCCGCGATCGATGATGTCGATAATGTTTACGGTGTAGACATACTCAAGAAACTGATCGCCAACTCCCCAATTGTGGCAAACGACGGTGAAATATTCAGTCGGCTCGTTTATGATGTCGTCAACTATCTTAATGCGTACCGTAATAGTTTGAGGGGTTGAAATTCTCTGAATATCTCGTGACTCGGCAAACGCTTCGTAGTCATTGGCGGTAGTAGTTGCAGTGTATCCTCTTGTTTGAATGTCGAGGAGAGTCGTTCCGCCCCTCCAGTACCAAACAAAGCTGAGATCAATGAATTGCGCCTCTTCCGCTACATTGAATTTGGCCGTAAGCGTCGTCATCCTGACCTCAACACAGCCGGCTTAGTTCGACGCGGGCGACAACCCGCTGCCTGCGCGGCAGCCCCTCTTCTAACTTGGTGCGACGTTACGATCATATACGTAGAAGAACTGATCGAGCCTGGTCGCGGCGGAGGCGTTGCGGCCCGCGGTGCTGGACCTCGAGCGCACGTGCGGCCCGGACCCACAGGTGTCGCGCTCGCCGCCCGGCCTCGCGCGGCTGCGCTTGATCGACGGTGGCCGCGCGCCGAAGGACGCGGCAGAGTAGGCGTATGTGCAGCCTCTACAGCCTCACAAAGGCCGGGCGGCGGGCGCGGGCGGGAATCGCGGCGCTCGCTGTGGACAAAGCACAGAAAGCGCGAACCCTTCGGAAAGGTTCGCGCTTTCTGCCGATAAGTCGTTGTTATTGAAAGCTATTTTCGAACGAGTGGCGCGCCCTACGGGAGTCGAACCCGTCTCTCCAGCGTGAAAGGCTGACGTCCTAACCGATAGACGAAGGGCGCGGGCCGCGGACGTATAGGGGGGTTCCGGCCGGCGGGCAAGTCGCGCGGCGCGCCTGTCCCGTCAGACGCCGAAGAGCCGCATCACCGGCTCGGCGAAGTTCGAGACCGCCGCGGTGATCGCGGTCGACAGGGCGACCAGAATCGCCACGCTGATCAGCGTTCCCAGCCAACCGACGCCGATCGCGACGCCGTCGCTCTCGATCATGCCGAGCGCGAAGGCCGCGATCGTGGCCGCCGGCGGCATGTTGCCGAAGGGTATCGGCAGGGTCAGGATGATCGACAGCACGAAACACGCCGCCCCGGTGAAGCGGTCGGCGACCGGCGTGGTCAGGAGGCCGAAGCGCGGCTTCAGCAGGCGCTCGAGCTTCATGATCCACGGCTCGATCTTGTTCGCCAGCGTCCGGAAGTCCTCGCGCCGCATCGACCGGCGGGTGATGAAGGCGGGGAGCCAGAGCACCCCGCGTCCGATCATCAGCTGGAAGGTGATGAAGACGAGCGGCGCGCCGAGCACGGCGGAGGTGCCGGGCGGCATCGGCAGGGCGTTCGGCAGCGCGAACACCAGAAGCAGGGCGCCGAAGGCCCGGTCCCCGAAGGCGGAGAGAATCGACCCGACGCTGACGCGCTCCTGATCGCCATCGGCCAACCCGCGCAGAACGGTCGAAAATCCGCGGTGCTGCGGCGGGGCTTGGTCGTCCGGGGCGTTCACCGGACGTCGGCTCGCAAGATCGGTCACGATGCTCCGTCAAGGGCTTGTGTGGCGCAGGGGATCGCGCGGCGCGCGCGCATCAAACACGATAGAGATGAAGATCAGGTGGCGTCGACCGCCGGAATGGCAAGCGTCACGTGTCGGCGCGCGCCGCGTCCAGCACGCGCAGCGACACGCGCTCGGCGCCGCCCCAGCGGTCGATGCCGAGGCAGCCCGCGACATGGATGCGCGCGCCCCGGCTCGCGAGCAGCGCCCGGCCGAGCTCAGTGTCGCCGGCGCGAAACGCCATGGCCCCGACCGACGCGCCGTCGCCCGCCCTGAGACGCAGGCGGACATGGCCCTGGCCGACGACATCCGCCGAGGCGACCGTATGCCCGGCGAAAGCCAGAATGGGCTCGGGAGCGCCCGAGCCGAACGGACCCGCGCGGTCAAGTTCCCGCACCAGGTCGGGCGTCGCCGCGGCCGCCGTCAGCGCCGCGTCGATCGACAGCGCGCGCTCGGCCCGCGCGGCCCGCACCGAGGTCCCCAGCCGCGCCTCGAGAAAGGCGCGGAACGCGCCGAGCCGGGCCGCCTCGATCGTCACGCCGGCGGCCATCGCATGTCCGCCGCCTTTGACCAGCACGCCCTCATCGACCGCGGCGCGGACCGCCGCGCCCAGATCAACGCCCGGCACGGAACGCCCGGAGCCCGTGCCGACGCCGTCGGGGCCGAAGGCGATGGCGAAGGCCGGGCGGCGGCATTTCTCCTTCAGGCGCGCGGCCACGAGGCCGACGACGCCCGGGTGCCAGCCCTCCCCCGAGACGACCAGGACGGACGCGCCCTCCCCGTCGAGTCCGAGCGACGCGTTCGCCTCGGCCTCGGCCTCGAGCAGAGTCGCGCGTTCGATGGCCTGACGCTCCCCGTTCAGGCGGTCGAGTTCGGCCGCGATCGCCTGCGCCTCCGTCTCGTCGTCCGACAGCATCAGGCGGCAGCCGAGGCCGGCGTCGCCGATGCGGCCGCCGGCGTTGATGCGCGGGCCGAGCAGGAAGCCGAGGTGGTAGGGCGTGGGCGGACCGTCGAGCCGGGCGGCGTCCATCAGCGCGCGGAGGCCGATCCGGCCGCGGCCGCGCAGCGCGATCAGCCCCTTCGCCACGAAGGCGCGGTTGAGTCCCACGAGGGGAACGACGTCGGCCACCGTGCCGAGCGCGACAAGGTCGAGGGTCGCGAGCAGATCCGGCTCCCCTCCCCGCGCCGCCCAGAAGCCGCGTCGGCGAAGCTCGCGGGCGGTCGCGACGAGGACCATGAAGGACACGCCGCAGGCGGCGAGATGGCCGAGGCCCGACAGATCGTCCTGCCGGTTCGGGTTCACCACCGCCGTCGCCTCGGGAAGCGCCTCGCCGACCTGGTGGTGGTCGATCACCAGGACGTCGAGGCCGCGTCCACGGGCATGGGCGAGGGCCGCGTGGCTCGTCGAGCCGCAGTCGACGGTGACGAGCAGCGTCGCTCCGCCGTCGGCCAGCATGTCGATCGCGGGACTGTTCGGGCCGTAGCCCTCGAAGATGCGGTCCGGAATGTGCGTTCGGACCGTAGCGCCGGCGTCCCGGAGGAAACCCGCCACGAGGGCCGTCGAGGTCGCGCCGTCGACGTCGTAGTCGCCGAACACCGCGACGTTCTCCGCGCGTTCCGCGGCGTCCGCGAGGCGGGCCCCGGCGGCTTCCATGTCGGCCAGGACGTCGGGGTCCGGCATCAGGCCGCGGATGGAAGGGTCGAGATGGGCGGCGACGGACGCGCTGGTCACCCCGCGGCCGGCGAGCACCCGCGCCAGACGGTCGCTCAGGCCATGGTCCCGGACGATCTCCGCGGCGACCGCCCTGCCCCGCAGATCGAGCCGGTCGCGCCACGCCCGTCCCGTGAAGGACGCCTCAACGCCGAGGAAGCAGTCGGGCGCGGCAGGCCTGAGCAGCGCCGCGACGCTCACGGCGCGGCCTCCGGCTGACAAGCGAATCGGGGCCGCGGGCTCATCCTTCAGGCGTAGCCGAGCGTCGCGGGTCTGGCCATGGCGCGGCGCAGAGATCTGTGGAGCGTGGCCGGCTCGGCGCGCGACGGAAGCGCGCGCGGCCTCAGCCGAGGCGGAACTTCTCCAGCGACCGGTGCTCGGCGCGAATGCGGCGCGTGGTTCCGGTGGAGGAGCGCATCACCAGCGTCTCCGTCACGATCTCGTCGGGCCCGAAGACCACGCCGGACAGGAGCCTTCCGTCGGTCACGCCGGTCGCCGCGAAGATCACGTCGCCGCGCGCCATGTCGTCCACGCGGTAGATCCGCGAAGGGTCGCTGACGCCGAACGCCGCCGCCTTGCGGCGACGCTCATCGGTGTCGAGAACGAGCCTGCTCTGCATGCGCCCGCCGATGCACTTCAGGGCTGCGGCGGCGAGGACCCCCTCGGGCGCCCGCCCGATGCCGAGATAGACGTCGACGCCGGTCTCGAACGGGTTCGTAGCGTCGATCACGCCGGCGATGTCGCCGTCCGTGATCAGACGGATCGCGGCGCCGCTCGCCCGGATCGCCTCGATCAGCTTCGCATGGCGCGGACGATCGAGGACGCAGGCCGTGATCTCCTCGACGCCCACCCCCTTCGCGCGCGCCAGCCTGCGGATGTTCTCCTCCGGGGGCGCGGCCAGATCGACCGTGTCGTCCGCATATTGCGGGCCGATCGCGATCTTCTCCATGTAGACGTCCGGCGCGTTGAGCAGCGTGCCGGGCTCCGCGATCGCGATGACGGAAATGGCGTTCGGCTGCGCCTTGGCGCATAGCGTGACGCCCTCCAGGGGATCGAGCGCGATGTCGACGCGCGGCCCGCTGCGATCCCCGACCTCCTCGCCGATGAACAGCATCGGCGCGTGGTCGCGTCCGCCCTCCCCGATAACGATGGTGCCGTGAATGGCGAGATTGTTGAGTTCGCGCCGCATCGCGTCGACGGCGGCCTGGTCGGCCGCCATCTCGTCGCCTCGCCCTCTGAGTCGCGCCGCCGCGACCGCCGCGCGCTCCGTGACTCGGACGATCTCGATCGTCAGCGATCTGTCGATCACCTCGCCCGCCGACACGGTGGGCGGCGGCTCGGCGGTCGCGGCGACGGCGCGGAGCGCCAATCGATCCGGCCGCGCGGGCGATCGTTTGACCGCCGGGGCCTTGCGCTTCACAGCCGGCCGTTTCGCCATGTGACGTTCCCCCGGCCGCCCAGCGGCCCGACGTGTCAGCGTTTCTCGATACGAATCACTTGCGGCGCGCCGTCGATATGACCATCGGCCTCGATGGCGTCCAGTGCCCGGCGCAACGCGGCCTCGTTTGTGGCGTAAGTGATGAGGACGACGGCCACCGGCTCGGGGCTCGGACGGTCGTTGTCGAATTCGCGGCCGCGCTGGACGATGCTCTTAAGCGAGATGCCTTGCTCGGCCATCCGGGTCGCGATCGCGGCGGCGGCGCCCGGGCGATCGATGACCGACAGACGGATGTAATAGCCGCCCTCATGCGTGCCCATCGGCGCCCGCGACGGGGCTGCGAGGCGCGTCGCAGGCACGCCGAAGGTCGGCACGCTCAAGCCGCGGGCGATGTCGACGATGTCGGCGATGACGGCCGACGCGGTGGCGTCGCCGCCGGCGCCCGGGCCCGCGAGCACCAGCGCGCCGACCGCGTCGCCGTCGATCTCGACGGCGTTGGTCACGCCGTCGACCCGCGCGATCGCGCTGTCCTTGGGCAGCATCGACGGATGGACGCGGAGCTCAATCCCGGCGTCCGAGCGCGTCGCCACGCCGAGCAGTTTCACGCGGTAGCCGAGCTCCTCGGCCATCGCGAGGTCGAACGGGGTGATCGACGCGATCCCCTCGACATAGATGCCGTCCGGGTCGGGCTCCACGCCGAAGGCCAGCGTCGCCAGCAAAGCGAGCTTGTGCGCGGTGTCGAAGCCGCCGACGTCGAAGGTCGGATCGGCTTCCGCGTAACCGAGCCGCTGGGCTTCCGCGAGGCAGTCCGCGAAGGCCAGCCGCTCCTTCTCCATACGGGTCAATATGTAGTTGCACGTCCCGTTCAGGATGCCGAAGACGCGGGTGACGCGGTTGGCCGAAAGCCCTTCGCGGAGGATCTTCACCACGGGGACGCCGCCAGCGACCGCGGCCTCGAAGCCGATCGCGACGCCCGCCGCCTCCGCCGCGCGGGCGAGCGCCGCGCCGTGCTTGGCGAGCAGGGCCTTGTTCGCGGTGACCACCGAACGCCCGGCCTCGATCGCGCTCTCCACGCAGGCCTTCGCCGCGCCGTTCGCGCCGCCGATCAGTTCGACGACGAGATCGACGTCCTGGCTGCGGGCGAGCTGGCTCGGGTCCATGTGCCAGGCGACGCCCTCGAGCGGCAGTCCGCGGTCGCGTCCCTTGTCGCGCGCGGACACCGCGGTGACGACGATCGGACGCCCCGCGCGCTCGGCGATCTCGTCGGCCTTGGCGGCGAGAATGCGCACGACCGAGGCGCCGACGGTTCCGAGGCCGGCGACGCCGACCCTGAGAGATTCAGTCATTGGTCGCAGCCTTGGCTGAAAACGCGTTGGGACAGCGTTCTGCGTCCTTCGAGACGCAGCCCTGCGGGCTGCCGCTCAGGATGAGGACCGTGGAGGATGCCAAGCGCCAAGCTCCTCATGCTGAGGAGCCCCGGCAAACAGCCGGGGCGTCTCGAAGCACGCAGCTACGTCGACGCAGCTTTGCTTCCGGTTTTCGGAGCCGCAGCGGAAGCGTGCCAGCCTACCGTGCCGCGGCGAGCGGGACGACGTTGTGCAACGTCTCGTCCGCGGTTTCAAGGAAGCGGCGGATAGAGCGCGCGGCCTGCCGGATGCGGTGCTCGTTCTCGACCAGCGCGATGCGGACATACTCGTCGCCATGCTCGCCGAATCCGATGCCGGGAGCGACGGCGACCGAGGCTTTCTCGACGAGCAGCTTCGAGAATTCGAGGCTGCCGAGCGGCCGGAACTTCTCGGGGATCGGCGCCCAGGCGAACATCGAGGCGCGCGGGCTCGGCACCGGGAAGCCGGCGCGGCCGAACGAGTCGACCATCGTGTCCCGGCGCTTTTTGTAGATCTCCCGCATCTCGACGATGCAGTCGTCGGGGCCGTTCAGCGCCGCCGCGGCCGCCACCTGGATCGGCGTGTAGGCGCCGTAGTCCAGATAGGACTTCACGCGGGCAAGCGCCGCAATGAGCCTCTCATTCCCCACCGCGAAGCCGACGCGCCAGCCCGGCATGGAGTAGGTCTTCGACAACGAGGTGAACTCGACCGCGACGTCCATCGCGCCCGGCACCTGCAGGATCGACGGCGGCGGATTTCCGTCGAAATAGATCTCGGAGTAGGCGAGGTCCGACAGCACGAACAGGTCGTGCTGCTTCGCGAAGCGCACGACGTCCCTGTAGAAATCGAGGTCGGCGACCTCCGCCGTCGGGTTGGAGGGGTAGCAAGTGATGATCGCGATCGGCTTCGGGATCGAGTGCATCACCGCCCGCTCGAGCGCATGGAAGTACTCCGGCCCGGGCGTCGCCGGGACGTTGCGGATCACGCCGCCCGCCATCAGGAAGCCGAAGGCGTGGATCGGGTAGCTCGGGTTCGGCGCGAGCACCACGTCGCCCGGCGCGGTGATGGCCTGCGCCATGTTGGCGAAGCCCTCCTTCGAGCCGAGCGTCGCGACGACCTGCGTCTCCGGGTCGAGCTTCACGCCGAAACGGCGCCCGTAATAGGCAGCCTGCGCGCGGCGAAGGCCCGGGATGCCCTTCGAGGTCGAATAGCGGTTGGTGCGCGGCTTCGTCACCGCCTCGACCAGCTTGGCGTTGATATGCTCCGGAGTGGGCAGGTCCGGATTGCCCATGCCCAGATCGATGATGTCCGCCCCGCCCTTGCGGGCGGCGGCCTTCACGCGGTTCACCTGTTCGAAGACGTAAGGCGGCAGGCGGCGCACGGAATGGAATTCGGACATGGCGGCAGGCTTCGCGTTGGAAGATGAGCGGCCGCCGACGCAGGGCGGGCGCGCCCGGGTCGCCTGGAAATACCCCAAGCGGGCGAAGCGGGCAAACGCCGCGACCGCTCGCGCGATCCGCCCTCGAGGCTGGGTCATTTACCTTTACGTAAGATACCTTTTGACCGGCCCATCCAGTTCGACGAAAAGTCTCGTCACATCTTAAGCGACTTCGTCCGTTTCGTAAGAAGACCTTGGGGAGTCTGCCATGGCGCGCGTCACTTTCGACAAGGGAACTGGCACGCGGCCCTTCGCGGCCCAGTCCAACAACGCAGCGATCTCCAAGATCGAGGGCGGCCTCACCTGGAAGGCCGACTTGAACTTTCCGTATGATGGTCAAGTCATCCTCGAGACCGTAGGCGGCAGCCAGAATGGCAAGGGCGAACCCGTTGGCACGGCGTCCGCCTTTTCCCTCAAGACGCCGGGCGGCGATCTGCTGTTCGCCGTTCAGGGCGTGAACGTGTCGATCAAAGAGCTGCTTGCCGGCGTGCCAAATGGCGGCCCTCACGCCGACTTCTGGCCTCGCCTGTTCGAGGGAGCCGACGTCATGGTTGGTTCAGCCATCGGCCAGGCACTGGGCGGCTACGAGGGGAACGACACCCTCTACGGCCGCGGCGGCAATGATTCTCTTTACGGCGACCGTGGCTCCGACGTTCTGGACGGGGGCGCCGGTTCCGACTTGGCGAGCTTCCGAGGGGGCGACATCTTCAGAGGCGTCATCGACCTCCTAAAAGGCACAGCGATCTTCGGCGACGACGTCGACATCCTGCGTTCGATCGAGAACGTGGAAGGCAGCAACCAGAGCGACGTCATCAAGGGCTCGAACCAGGCCAACATCCTGCGCGGGGGTGCCGGCAAGGACGTCATCTATGGGCGCTCCGGCGACGACACCCTCATGGGCGGCGACCGCGCGGACACGCTCGACGGCGGCAAGGGCTTCGACACGGCCGACTTCAGCGACTGGTCGCACGGCCTGAGCGGCGGCGTGATCAACCTTTCCACCGGTCGCGCGGTCCTGGGCGATTCCTCCTTCCAGCAGACCGACGTCCTGCGCTCGATCGAGTTCGCCGTCGGCACCGACTATAACGACACGATCGTCGGCACCCTGAACGCCAACAAGCTCTGGGGCGGCGACGGCGACGACCAGATCTTCGGCGGCCGCGGCTTTGACACCGTCTATGGCGGCGACGGCGACGACGTTCTCCAGGGCGGCGAAAAAGCCGACACGCTGTTCGGCGACGAAGGCGACGACTATTTGAACGGCGGCAGGCACGACGACATCCTCGAGGGCGGCGTCGGCGACGACGGACTCTACGGCAGCTCCGGACACGACGTGCTGCGCGGCGGCGAGGGCGACGACGTGCTGAACGGCGGTTCCGGCTTCGACACGCTCTCCGGCGGCCTCGGCGAAAACCGCCTGATCGGCGACGCCGGCCACGATGTCTTCCTGATCGGCTCAGGCACGGACTTCGTCTCGACCGGCCGGAACGACGACGTGCTGCGGGTCGTCAACGGCGGCGGAACGGCCGTCGTCAGCGACTTCAACGTCAACGCCGACCGGATCGAGCTCGACGTCGCGGGCAAGACCCTGCCCTCGGTCGACCAGCTCATTTCCTCCGGCCGCCTGACGATCACGGGCGACGCCGAGCACACGCTGCTGACCTTCGGGCAGACGACGATCGACCTCGACAACGTCGCGTTCTCGGGGTTCGACCTCGACCTCATCACGGTCGTCTGAGCCGCCGGCGTTCCAGCGGACGCCGGCCGGCGACCCGCTCGGCGCGCTAGCGCCGCGCGCCGGGCCTTGTCTTGGCCAGCAGTTCGGCCTTGAGGCGCTGCTGCTCGGCCTCGGTCTTCAGCCGGTTCTGATGTCCCGACGGCACGGCGTTGACGTTCGGGTAAGCGACGTCCGCGGGCGGCGGCGGCAGGCCGCGGCGACCATCGGCGCAGCCCTGCAACGCCCAGGCGCCGGTCAGGACGAGCGCCGCGGCAAGACATCGTGACGAGCGAAATGCGGGGGCTGCCAAGGCGGGCTCTCCGGTGAGGCTCTCGCCCGCCAAAGGTCGGGCGTCTTTTTTCCGAGATCGAGACCGCGCGACGCCCGTGGCGCGGCGCGCGCGTTCCGCCTATTGTCACGGGAAGACAGTACGAAGCAACCCGCGGACCGACCGCCGGAACGCCCCTCGTCAACCGCGGGCGCCCACAAGGAAGGAACGCGTCTATGGGCCGCAGCGCCTTGCGCCGCACGCCATCGCCGGCGCGGACGAAACGATCCGCCGAGAGACGCGCGAAGCGCGGAGAAGCCGCCAAGGCTCCGTCGGAGCAGGGGAGCGCCGCAGCTCGCCCGGCCGAGACCGGATCCGAGTCTTCGAAGGCTTCGCGACCCGAGGCCCAGCCTCCCAAAGCGTCGGCGCCCAAGAGGTCGGCGTCCAAGACCTCGGCGTCCAAGATCTCGACGTCCAAGACCGCCGGCCGGTCGAAGGGTGAAACGACGTCGGGCGCCGGCGGAGAGCGGGCGGAGAAGAGCGCGGCGGACGCCCCGAAAACCTCCCGTTCGACGAAGAGCGCTTCAGCGAAGCGCGCGCCGCGCGTCGCCAAAAATCCGGCTCTGGCGTCGGGAAGGCCTGAGACGAAGGCCGACTCCCTCGAGACGCCGACGCGCGCTCAGCCACGCCCGAAGCCGCGGGCCCAGGCGCCAAGCCGCTCCGCCGCGGCGCCGGTCGGCCGGGAGACCGACCAACCGTCCCCGGCCGCCGCCGCGACCGAATGGGTGAACGCGGCGGCGCAGGCCGCCGCCGAGGTCGAGGCTGCGCGGGCCGACGCGAAGGCGCAGGCTTCAGCCGACGCCAGCAGGGCCGCGGCGTCGGACGAGGCCGCTGCCGGGCCCAATGGGGCCGAGCGCGACCCGCAGTCCGAAAATCATTTCGTCAGTCCCGACGTCGAGCGCTTCGCGGCCAACATGGCGCGGCTCTGGGAGGCCGGAGGCCGGGCGCTGTCGGCCTACGCCCGTCCCCGCGAGGAGGGCGTCCGGCCCGCCGCCGACACCTCGGAGATCGCCGACATCGCCAAGACGCTCGGTCAGGTCGTCGAACGCTGGGCGTCGGACCCCACGCGCGTCGCGAGGGCGCAGAGCGCCTACGCGGGAGGCTTCCTCGACCTGTGGGCCAGGACGCTGAAGCGCCTGAGCGGCGAGGACGCCGAGCCGATGATCGCGGCCGACCCGCGGGACGGACGCTTCAAGGATCCGGAGTGGACCGCCCACCCGGTCTTCGACTTTCTGAGGCAGGCCTATCTGCACTCTGCGCAATGGGCGGAGCAGATGGTCGAAGACGCAGAGGGCCTCGACCCCCACGTCCGCCACAAGGCCAATTTCTACGTCAAGCTGCTGTCGAACGCGGTCTCGCCGTCCAACTTCGTGCCGACGAATCCCGAGCTGATCCGCGAGACCTTCGCCCAGAAAGGCGAGAACCTGGTGCGTGGCATGCGGATGCTCGCCGAGGACATCGAGTTCGGCCGCGGCGATCTGCGCATCCGCCAGACGGACCGGACGGGCTTCGAGGTCGGCAAGAACCTCGCCACCACGCCGGGCAAGGTCATCTTCCGCAACGAGCTGTTCGAACTGATCCAGTACGCGCCGTCGACGGAAATGGTCCGCACCCGCCCGGTGCTGATCGTGCCGCCCTGGATCAACAAGTTCTACATCCTCGATCTCAACCCTGAGAAAAGCCTGATCAAATGGTGCGTCGACCAGGGGCTCACGATCTTCTGCGTGTCCTGGGTCAATCCGGACCGCTCGCACGCCCAGCTCAGCTTCGACGACTACATGCGCGACGGGATCATGAAGGCGATCGACGTCGCGCGTGAGGCGTCGGGGACGGAGCAGGTCGACGCGATCGGTTATTGCGTCGGCGGCACGCTGCTCGCCGTCACCCTCGCCTATATGGCGGCGAAAGGCGACGACCGGATCGCGAGCGCGACCTTCTTCACCACCCAGGTCGACTTCACCCATGCCGGCGACCTGAAGGTGTTCGTCGACGAGGAGCAGATCGCCGCGGTCGAGCAGAAGATGGCGCACAACGGCTATCTCGAGGGCTCCAGCATGGCGAACGCCTTCAACATGCTGCGCTCGAACGACCTGATCTTCCCTTACATCGTCAACAACTACCTCAAGGGCAAAGCGCCCTTCCCGTTCGATCTGCTGTACTGGAACTCGGACGCCACGCGCATGCCGGCCGCGAACCATTCGTTCTACCTGCGCAGCTGCTATCTGAACAACGAGCTCGCGCAGGGCCGGATGGAGATCCTCGGCGAGAGGCTCGACCTCAAGAAGGTCAGGGTCCCGGTCTATCAGCTCGCGACGCGGGAGGACCACATCGCGCCGCCCCGGTCGGTGTTCGAAGGCTCGCGGCTGTTCGGCGGCCCCGTCCGCTTCGTGCTGGCCGGATCAGGCCACATCGCCGGCGTCGTCAATCCGCCGGCGAGGGTCAAGTACCAGCACTGGGTCGGCGACGCGCCGTCCGGCGAGCTCGCCGACTGGATCGCGGCGGCCGAGGAGAAGCCGGGCTCGTGGTGGCCCGACTGGCGCGCCTGGCTCGCCGCGTCCGACGCCACCATGGTCGCGGCCCGGACGCCGGGGGACGGACCTTATCCCGCGATCGAAGACGCGCCGGGCTCCTATGTGAAGGTCCGGGTGTAGCGGCCGCGAGATCGAAACCGCCTCGCTTTGTCGCGAGAGGTCCCGCTCGTCATCCCGGGCTTGTCCCGGGATCCATTTCCGGCGACGGCGCCAAGCCCTTCGATACGCGGCGGAAATGGGTTCCGGGACAAGCCCGGAACGACGACGGATGTGACCGTCCGGCGGTTCCGCCCCCGGCTGTCCGCCGGCAGATCTCACGGAAACAGCGGCAGCTGCCCCAGCCCCTCGGTCTCCGGAAACCCGCAGATCAGGTTCATGTTCTGAACCGCCTGCCCCGAGGCCCCTTTCACCAGATTGTCGAGCGTCGCGATCACGATCGCCCGGTCCGGCCCGCGGTCGGCGACGACGCCGAGCTGGGCGTGGTTCGAGCCGCGCACATGGCGCGATTGCGGAACCTTGCCGAAGGGCAGCACGGCGACGAACGGTTCGCCCGCATAGGTCTCGGCGAGCGCCGCGTGGACGGACTCGGCGGTCGCGCCCGCCGACAGCGTCACGGTGATCGTGGCGTAGATGCCCCGGTTCATCGGGATCAGCAGCGGCGTGAAGGTCGCGCGCGCCTCGCGACCCGCGGCCCTGTCGAACTCCTGGTCGAGCTCGGAGGTGTGGCGGTGCTTGCCGACGCCATAGGCGTGAACGCCTTCGGAGACCTCGGAGAACAGCATCTCCTCCTTCGCGGCCCGCCCTGCCCCGGACATGCCCGTCGCCGACACGATCACGATCGAAGCCGGATCGATCAGCCGGCGCGCAAGCAAAGGCGCGACCGGGAGGATCGAGGTCGTGGAGTGGCAGCCGGGATTGGCGACGAGCCGCGCGGACGCGATCGCATCCCGGTTGAGCTCGACGAGGCCGAACGCCGCCTCGCTTTGCAGCTCCAGCGCCTGGTGCGAGTGGCCGTACCACTGCTCATAGGCGGCAGGGTCGCGCAGCCGGAAGTCGGCGGAGAGGTCGACGACCTTGATCGTCGGCTTCCGCGCGAACAGATCGGCGATCACGCCTTGCGTCGTGCCGTGCGGCAGCGCGCAGAAGACGAGGTCGACGGCCGCGAGATCGACCTCCGCGATCGTCGTCAGCCGCGGCAGGTCTATGCCTGCGAATTGCGGGAACACGTCCGCCATCGCCTGCCCCGCCTTGCGGTCGGCGGTGAGCGCCACGATCCGCACGCGCGGATGGCGCAGCAGCAAACGCACGAGTTCGGCGCCGGTGTAGCCGGAGGCTCCGAGGATCGCGACGTTGATGGGGTCAGTCATCGAATCTTGCTCAGGTCTAAATCGCGTTTACTCGTTGGCCGCCTGCGAACTCGCGTTGGTCTTAGGGTAGGACGTGCGCAACACCGATCACTCGCTTCTCCCATAAGCGGAACGTTTTTGCCTTGCGAAGCGCATCGGCCGCCTGTGAACCCATCAGGAAAACAAATCCAACGCGTCTCGTCTCGCCCGGAACCATTTCGTACTCGAGAAGGGGATAGCCGCTCCAACTTTCAACGCTGTCATCGCTCTGACAGGGACAGAACCAGCCGAAGCCAATCGCAGCTTCCCGACCGCCCTCGCTACCAGACAAGAGCCGCAGGTCCACCGTGAGATCAGGCGTTTGTGTCTCAAGCCGCGATCTCAGAAAAGCAAGGTGGCTCACCCTATCTGCACCACGACGCGGCCGCGGACCTTGCCTTCGACGATCTTGTGCGCCGTCGGGATGATGTCGTCGAAGCCGATCGTCGTCGTGATAGCCCGCAGCTTGTCCGCGTCGAGATCCTTCGCAAGCCTGTCCCACGCCTCGATGCGGATCGGCTTCGGCACGGTCACGCTGTTGATGCCGAGCAGCGAGACGCCGCGCAGGATAAAGGGCGCGACCGTCGTCGGCAGGTCCATGCCGGCGGCGAGACCGCAGGCCGCCACCGCGCCGCCCGACATGGTCTGCGCCAGCGCGTTCGCGAGCGGCACCGAGCCGACAGAGTCCACCACGGCGGCGAAGCGCTCCTTCTGCAGCGGCTTGCCGGGGACGGCGAGCTCCTCGCGCGACATGATCTCGCTCGCGCCGAGCTGCTTCAGATAGTCCGCCTCCTCCGGCCGCCCGGTCGAGGCCACGACCTCGTGGCCGAGCTTGGCGAGTATCGCGACCGCGACCGAGCCGACGCCGCCGGCCGCCCCGGTCACCAGAACGGGACCGCGTCCGGGCGTCAGGCCGTGGCGCTCGAGCGCCATGACGCAGAGCATGGACGTGTATCCCGCGGTGCCGATCGCCATGGCGTCGGCGGGCGCGATCCCCTTCGGCAGCGGCACCAGCCAGTCGCCCTTCACCCGCGCGATCTCGGCGTAGCCGCCGAGATGGCTCTCGCCGACGCCCCAGCCGTTCAGGACGACCGCGTCGCCGACGGCGAACTCCGGATTGGTCGAGGCCGACACCGTGCCCACGAAGTCGATGCCCGGAATCATCGGATAGCGGCGCACGATCGGGGACTTGCCGGTGATGGCGAGGCCATCCTTGTAGTTCACCGTCGAATGCGAGATCCGCACGACGACGTCGCCCTCCATCAACTCGGACTCGGGGAAGTCGACCGCAGCCACGGTCTGGCCGTTGTCGCCTTTGTCGATGCGCAGGGCGCGGAACGAGGACATGAAGGCTCCCATGTGGGGTTCGTGACGCAGGGCGTGTTCGCGTCGAAGGGCTTGGCGCTAGATAGAGCCGCCGGACGGTTTCGTCATCCCGGAAGACCGCGGGGGGCGCGACGAAGCGGGGAGCCCACCGCGACCCATCAGGCGGAGGCGAGGCGCGCCACAGGTCGCTCGCGGATCGGCAGATTGACGAGGCCCGACATGATGCTGAGCCCGATCGCGAGCTTCCAGACGAGGTCGTAATTGCCGGTCGCTTCGTAGACGACGCCGCCGAGCCAGACGCCGATGAACGAGCCGATCTGGTGGCTGAGGAAGACGATTCCATAGAGCATCGTCATGTAGCGCGCGCCGAACATGGTCGCGACCAGGCCGGAGGTCGGCGGGATCGTGGACAGCCAGAGCAGTCCGATGCCGGCGCCGAACAGCAGCGCGCTGGTCGACGTCACGGGCGTGAACACGAAGCCTGTGATCAGCACCGCGCGCGCGAAATAGATCGCGGCCAGGATGTGCCGCTTCGGGAGCCGCCCCGAAAGCGCCCCCGACGAGAGCGAGCCGACGATGTTGAACAGCCCGATCAGCGCGAGCGTCCAGCCGCCGATCGCGACCGATACGCCGTTGTCGATCAGGAACGGCGGGAGATGGGCCGTGACGAAGGCGAGGTGGAAGCCGCAGGTGAAGAAGCCGGTCAACAGCAGCCAGTAGCTCGGCGTCGAAAAGGCCTCGCCGAGCGCCTGGCCCAGCGTCTGGTCGGCGCCGACCGCCTTCTGCGCGTCCGACGTGGCCTTCGGGGTCGCGAGGGCGAGCGACAGCGGCAGCACGAGCAGCATCAGGGCGGCGAAGATCAGAAGCGTGGTTTGCCAGCCGACCGACGCGATCAGGGTCGCCGCAAGCGGCGTGAACAGGAACTGCCCGAACGATCCCGCCGCGGTCGCGAAGCCGAAGCCCATCGTCCGCCACTCGGGCGGTAGCAGCTTCCCGAACGCGCCGATCACGATCGAGAACGACGCGCCGGACAGCGCGAAGCCGACGAACGCGCCGGCGCTGATGTGCATCGCGCCCGGCGTCGTCGAAAACGGCATCAAAGCGAGGCCGGCGGCGTACAGCAGGCCGCCGGCCGCCAGCACGGGCCGCGCCCCGAACCTGTCCGCCACCGCGCCCGCGAAAGGCTGGCCGATGCCCCACAGCAGGTTCTGGATCGCGAAGGACATCGCGAAGACGTCCCGGCCCCAGCCGTTGGCGTCGGAGATCGGCGTCAGGAACAGGCCGGACGTCGCGCGCGGCCCAAAAGTGAGGCAGGCGATCGCGCATCCGCAGAGGATGACGAGAAGCGGAGCGCGGGACGCGCCGGAGGATCTGTCCAAGCTGCTCACGACGCCTCGGCCCTGCAATCACACTGAACCGCCAGTTTAGCCGATCGCTCGCGCGGCGTTCATGAAACGTGGTGATCCCACGCATCGCCGGCGGGAATGAGCGAATGCGGCGCGATCAGGACGAGGATGACATTTTCACGTCACGGGCCTTCAAATTCGGCGCCGTGCGCATTATCATAGTTATGCTCGAAATGAGCATAATGTCCCGGTTGATCTTTGGAGGACGCCATGTCCCCACTCGCCGCGCTCTCTCAGCCCTTCGTCCCGGAGGCGCTGCCCAGTCCGCGCCGGCATCCGCCGGTGGCGATGCCGTCGCTCGAATGGACCCCCGAGGTCCAGGCGGCGACCGCGCACCTGTACGACCGGGTGAAGACCGTCATCCCGCCGGTCGAGTGGCCGTTCTTCGCGCCCTACGTCAAGGCGATCAACGAGCTGA
Source organism: Hansschlegelia sp. KR7-227 (assembly GCF_049446035.1). NCBI lineage: Bacteria > Pseudomonadati > Pseudomonadota > Alphaproteobacteria > Hyphomicrobiales > Methylopilaceae > Hansschlegelia > Hansschlegelia sp. KR7-227. Next base: position 859,685 of record NZ_JBMSEA010000001.1, on the reverse strand, counting down.
AGCGCGTGCGCAACGCCGTGATCCTGGCGCACAACTACCAGACGCCGGAGATCTACAATTGCGTGGCCGACGTCGTCGGCGACAGCTTCCAGCTCGCCCGGGAGGCGACCAAGACCGACGCCGACGTGATCGTCCAGTGCGGCGTCCACTTCATGGCCGAGACGTCGAAGATCCTCAATCCCGACAAGACCGTGCTGATCCCGGACAGCCGCGCCGGCTGCTCGCTCGCGACGTCGATCACCGCGGCCGACGTGCGCGAGCTGCGCCGCCGCCATCCCGGCGTGCCGGTCGCGGTGTACGTGAACACCACGGCCGAGGTGAAGGCCGAGGCCGACATCTGCCTCACCTCCGGAAACGCGGTGCAGGTGGTCGAGTCGCTCGAGTCCCCCGAGGTCATGGTGCTGCCGGACCAGTATCTCGCGATGTGGATCGCCTCCCAGACCAAGGTGAAGATCATCTCCTGGCACGGCGCCTGCGAGGTGCATGAGCGCTTCACCGCGGGCGAGCTGCGCGCCTATCGCGAGGCCGACCCCGGAATCGTCATTCTCGCGCATCCGGAATGCCCTCCGGACGTTCTCGCGGAGGCCGACTTCACCGGCTCGACGGCGAAGCTCGCGGACTATGTGAAGCTGCGGAAGCCGAAGAAGGTCGTCATGGTCACGGAGTGCTCCATGGCCGACAACGTCATGGCGGAGGCTCCTGAGACCGAGTTCGTCAAGCCGTGCAACCTCTGCCCGCACATGAAGCGGATCACGCTGCCGAAGATCCTCGAGTCGCTCGTGCACATGCGCGACGAGGTGATCGTCGATCCCGCGGTCGCGGAGCGCGCGCGCGCGAGCGTGGAGCGCATGGTCAATCTCAAGATCTGAGCCGCGCCCCATACGGTGAACCGTCGTCCCGGCCGAGCGAAGCGAGAGCCGGGATCGTCTGACGAGAAGCGCTTCGTTTCTGACGATCCCGCCTGCTCGCGGCGCCGCCGCCCAGACCGGGAGGACGAGTGATCCCGATGACCGAACATCTTGAACCCGTGACGTCCGACGACCTCGCCCCGCTCTCCTGGCGCGGCGTCGACGACGTCGTGATCGTGGGCGGCGGGCTCGCCGGCCTGTTCACGGCGCTGAAGCTGAGCCCGCGGCCGGTGACCATCGTCGCGGCGGCGCCGCTCGGCGACGGCGCCTCCTCGGCCTGGGCGCAGGGCGGGATCGCGGCGGCGGTCGGGCTTGGCGACAGTGCGGAATCGCACGCCGCCGACACGATCGCGGCCGGCGCCGGCATCGTCGACGAGGAGATCGCGAGGCTCATGGCGCGCGAGGCGCCGGCGCGCATCGCGGACCTCTTGTCTTACGGCGTGCCGTTCGACCGCGACCTTGAGGGCAAGCTTCTGCTGTCACGCGAAGCGGCGCATTCCGAGAGGCGCATCGTGCGCGTGAACGGCGATCTCGCCGGCCGCGCGATCATGGGCGCGCTGGTGGCGGCCGTCCGCCGCACGCCCTCGATCCGCGTGCTCGAAGGGCTGGTCGCCGAAAACCTGATCCTCGAAGGCCGCTTCGTCACCGGCGTCACCGCGCGGGCCGCCGGCGCGCCGCGCGCCCGGCCGGTCCAGATCTTCGGCCGCGCGGTCGTTCTGGCCTCGGGCGGGATCGGGCATCTCTACGCCGTCACCACCAATCCGGTCGAAGCGAGCGGCGGCGGGCTCGCCATGGCGGCCCGCGCCGGCGCGACGCTCGCCGACCTCGAATTCGTGCAGTTTCACCCGACCGCGCTCGCGGTCGGCCGTGATCCCGCCCCGCTCGCGACCGAAGCGCTGCGGGGCGAAGGCGCCGTCCTGGTCGACCGGCAGGGGCGCCGGATCATGGAGGGCGTGCATCCGGACCTCGACCTCGCGCCGCGCGACATCGTCGCCCGCGCCGTCTATGAGGCGGCGCGATCGGGCGGAGCCTTCCTCGACGCCCGCGACAGCGTCGGCGAGCGCTTCGCGACCCGCTTCCCGACCGTCTACGCGGCCTGCCGCGAAGCGGGCGTCGACCCTGTCCGTGAGGCGATCCCGGTCGCGCCGGCCGCGCACTACCACATGGGCGGCGTCTATGTGGACGCCAACGGACGGTCCTCGCTCGACGGCCTCTGGGCGTGCGGCGAGACTGCATCCACGGGCGCGCATGGCGCGAACCGGCTCGCCTCGAATTCGCTGCTCGAGGCCGTCGTCTTCGGGGCCCGCATCGCCGAGGACATCGCGGGCCTCGTGCCCGCCGCCCCGCCCGCCGCCCGCGCCGCGACCTCGAGCTTCGCGGGCGTCGGCTCGCCCTCCGACGAGGCGGCGATCGCGACGCTTCGCCGGGCGATGACCGATCAGGTCGGGGTGGTGCGCGACGCCGGCCGCATGGCCCGCGCGGTCGAAGGCATCGACCGCATACGCCGAGGCGCGCGCTCGGTCGACGTCGCGAACATGGCGACGGCTGCGCTGCTGATCGCGGTCGCGGCCGAGCGGCGGAAGGAAAGCCGCGGCGGCCACTTCCGCTCGGACTTCAATGCGCCGCGCGAGGAGCTGCGGCGGCGCTCGACTCTCACCCTGGACGACGCCCTGGCGGGGCTGCCGGCTCCGGCGGAAGAGCGCGCCGCCTCGTGACGCCCTCTCCGCTCGATCCGCTCTCCGTCCGCCGCGCCGTCGAGGCCGCGCTCGCGGAAGATCTCGGCCGCGCCGGCGACGTGACGAGCGCGGCGACGATCCCCGCGGAGGCGCGAGCGACCGCGGCGATCGTGGCGCGCGCAGCCGGCCGGCTCGCCGGGATCCAGCTCGCGGAAGCGGCTTTCGCCGCGCTCGATCCGGACGTGAGCTTCAAAGCCGAGCTCGCCGACGGCGCCCGGCTCGCGCCCGGCTCGGTCGTCGCCCGAATCGAGGGGCCGGCGCGCGCCGTCCTGTCGTCCGAGCGCGTGGCGCTGAACTTCCTCGGCCATCTCTCGGGCGTCGCGACGGCGACCGCGGCCTATGCCGATCTGATCGCCCACACGCAGGCGAAGATCTGCTGCACCCGCAAGACGACGCCGGGCTTGCGCGTGTTCGAGAAATACGCGGTGCGGTGCGGCGGCGGCGCGAATCACCGCTTCGGCCTCGACGACGCGATCCTGATCAAGGACAACCACATCGCGATCGCCGGCGGGATCGAGCCGGCGCTGCGCGCGGCGAAGGCCGCGGCCGGCCATCTCGTGAAGATCGAGATCGAGGTCGACACGCTCGACCAGCTCGACCGCGTGATCGCCGAAGGCGCCGACGTCGTGCTGCTCGACAATATGGGGCCGGAGATGCTGCGCGAGGCGGTGGCGCGCGTCGCCGGGCGGATGCGGACGGAGGCCTCCGGCAATGTCTCGCTGGAGACCGTCGTGGCGATCGCGGAGACCGGCGTCGACCTGATCTCCGTCGGCCGCATCACGCATTCCGCGCCGACGCTCGATCTCGGGCTCGACATCGAGATCGCCTAGGGCGCGTCGGGAGACCTGTCAGCGGCCGGGCGGAAGATCGACCAGCCGGTGGCGTCCGCCAGCCGCGCCAGCGCGATCGTGCCGAGCTGCGAGTTGCCGCGCGTGTTCAGGCCGGGCGACCACACCGCGATCGACGCGCGCCCCGGCACGATCGCCATGATGCCGCCGCCCACGCCGGACTTCCCGGGAAAGCCGACGCGGTAGGCGAAATCGCCCGAGGCGTCGTAATGCCCGCAGGTCAGCATCAGCGCGTTGATGCGCCGCGCGCGCGCGGCCGACACCACGTGCCGGCCGCTTCCGGGATGGACGCCGTCCAGCATCAGGAACCGGCCGGCCTTCGCCAGCTGCCGGCAGTTCATCGCGATCGCGCATTGATGGAAATAGACGCCGAGGGCGAGCTCGACGGCGTGCTCGAGATTGCCGAACGACTTCATATAGTTCGCGAGCGCGGCGTTGCGGAAGCCGGTCGCCCGCTCGGACTGCGCAACCTTGTCGTCGATCACGACGCTGTCGTCCTCGGCGAGGTGGCGCAGAAACTGCAGCAGCTCCCCGATCGTCTCGCGCGGCTGATGGCCAGCGAGATTGACGTCGGCGACCACGATCGCGCCGGCGTTGACGAACGGGTTCCGCGGCACGCCGCTCTCATGCTCGAGCTGGACGATGGAGTTGAAGGCCGTGCCGGACGGCTCGCGGCCGACCCGGCGCCAGAGGCCGTCCCCCACCTTGCCCAGCGCGATCGTGAGCGCGAAGACCTTGGAGATGCTCTGGATCGAGAACAGCGTGTCCGCATCGCCGGCGCAGTGCGTCTCGCCGTCCGCGGTGACGATGGCGATGCCGAACTGATTTGGATCGACCCGCGCGAGGCCCGGAATGTAATCGGCGACGCGGCCGCGGTCCTCGGCGCGCGCCATGTCCGCCGCGATGGTCGCGACGATGCGCGAGAGATCCGTCATGCTCGTCCCCGTCGAGAGATGGCGAGGACGAACCGCCTCGCGGCGCCGAGGATAGCACCGACGGTTCGCGGGTCGCGCAGCCCGCGCGCGACGCGGAGACGCACGGGCCGGGTCGGCGCAGCACGCATTGCGCCGCTCAGGGCGCGATCGACTTGCCCGCGCGCTTTCGCTCCGCCAGCAGCCCGAGATAGACCTGCGCCAGCGTCGCGCCCGCCAGCGCCGTGATCCCCGCATGATCGTAAGGCGGCGAGACCTCGACGATGTCGAAGCCCTTCAGGTTCAGCGCCCCCAGGCGCCTCAGGCAGCTGATGGCGAAGGCCGAGGTCACCCCGCCGCACACGGGCGTGCCCGTGCCGGGGGCGAAGGCGGGATCCAGGCAGTCGATGTCGAAGCTGACATAGACCGGCGCATCCTCGACATGGCCCAGGATACGGCTCGCCGTCGCGAGCGGTCCGAGCTCCTGCGCCAGAAGGCTGTCGACCAGCGAAATCCCGTAATCCGCCGGAGCGTGCGTGCGTATGCCGATCTGGATGGAGCGCTCGGGCAGGATCAGTCCGTCGCGAACGGCGCGCGTGATCATCGTCCCATGGTCGATGCGCGATCCGTCGTCGTCCCATGTGTCCTGATGCGCGTCGAACTGCACCAGGGCGACCGGACGGCCAAGCTTCGCCGTCAACGCCTTGAGGACGGGATAGGTGAGGAAATGATCTCCGCCCAGCGTCAGCAGATGCGCTCCGCCCGCGAGCTTTTCCGCCGCCTGCGCCTCGATCGCCTTCGGCGCCTCGTCGATGCGTCCGTAGTCGAGAGAGCAGTCGCCGGCGTCGACGACGTCGAGCGCCTCGAAGATGTCGAAGCCGAAGGGATAGGCGGGATCGCCGCACATGATCGTGGACGCGTCGCGGATGGCGCGGGGGCCGAAACGGGTTCCCGGACGGTTCGACACGGAGGTGTCAAGCGGGACGCCCCACACCGCGACGTCCGCGCCCTCGGCCGATCGCGCGTAGCGGCGCCGAAGGAACGACGTCGCGCCGGCGTAATTCGCCTCGATCGATTCCCCGAAGCGGCGCGACGAATCGAGCGCGTCGTCGACGGGGCGTGGGCGGAGGGGATCGTGCGCCATGCGAAGTCCTGGTGCCGTGGGTCGCGTCGCGGCGGGCTGACCGCGACGCGCCTGCTTAGCAGGCGCGCGCGCGCGCCGCGACCGTCGCGCCAAAGCGCGCCTTTAGAAGGTATCAGAGCCCCGTTCGGCGACGCATGGGCGGCATGCCCACTGGATCATTGTCTATGCAGGCCCAAGACTCATACACACGTGCAGTTGTAGCGCGCAGGGATCGCATCCTCATGACCGGGACGGACAGCAAGGCTTTCGGAATCGTTCGTCTGCACTTCAGGAGCGACGACTCGTGGGCTGTGGTCCGGCAGCGCTCGGGCGCCATCGTGGTGAAGGACTCCGGCGCGTTGCTGATGCGCCTGAGCCGATCGGAAGCCGAAGCGATCGCGGAGCGCATGTCGGCGGACGCCGCCGCGGAAGGTCTGCGCGCGGCGGAGCCGTCGTCCCGCGGCTGACGCCGAAACGAAAAAAGCGGGCCCGGGGCCCGCTTTCTCCATACGCAGCACCTGAAGATAAGGGAGCGTCAGCGCTTCGAGAACTGGAAGCTGCGGCGGGCCTTGGCGCGGCCGTATTTCTTGCGCTCGACGACGCGGCTGTCCCGGGTGAGGAAACCGCCCTTCTTGAGGACGCCCCGAAGCTCCGGCTCGAAATAGGTCAGCGCCTTCGACAGGCCGTGACGCACGGCGCCCGCCTGGCCGGAGAGGCCGCCGCCGGCGACCGTGACGGTGATGTCGTACTGACCGGAGCGGTTTGCGACGCCGAGCGGCTGCTCGAGGATCATGCGCAGCACGGGCCGAGCGAAATAGACCTCGAGGGGACGCTTGTTGATCAGGACCTTGCCCGAACCCGGGCGGATCCAGACACGGGCGACCGCGTCCTTGCGCTTGCCGGTGGCGTAGGCGCGGCCGAACTGGTCGACCTTCTTGACGTATTTCGGGGCTTCCGGCTGCGAAGAGCCCAGGGCGCCGCCGAGCTCGCCGAGCGACTGGATGTTCTCGGCCATGGTCAGGCGCTCCTGATGTTCTTGCGGTTCAGCGCGCCCACGTCGAGCGACGTCGGCTGCTGGGCCTCATGGGGATGGCTGTCGCCGGCGTAGACCCTGAGGTTGCCGAGCTGTTTGCGGCCAAGCGGCCCGCGCGGAAGCATGCGCTCCACGGCCTTCTCGACCACGCGCTCCGGGAAGCGCCCGTCGAGCACCTGGTGCGCCTTGCGCTCCTTGATGCCGCCGGGATAGCCGGTGTGCCAGTAATAGGTCTTGTTCTCGCGCTTGCGGCCCGTAAAGTGGACCTTGGCCGCGTTGATGACGATGATGTGGTCGCCATCGTCGACATGCGGCGTGAACGTCGCGAGATGTTTGCCGCGGAGACGAAGAGCGATGAGCGACGCGAGCCGGCCGACGACCAGGCCTGCGGCGTCGATCACCACCCACTTCTTCTCCACGTCGGCCGGTTTGGCCACGAAAGAGCGGGCCGGCTGGGGTCGCATGAGATGAGCCTCGATAGAAAAAACGAAGCGCGCGGACGAGGTCCGCGCGACGGGTGGTTGATACCGAATTGCCGCGCGGAACGCAATGCGCGCGTCATGCAAAAAATCATTCATTTTCAATGGCTTATAAAAATGGTATTTTGATACCTCTAATGGAGGCCTAGAGGCGCAGGCGTCTCCGCCGTCGATCGCGCCGCGAGCGACGCTGTCAGGTCCTCGGCGGTATCGAATAGGTCGCGACGACGTGGGCGACCGCCTCGGCCGTCCCCGCCCGCGCGAGCTCGGCCTCCCCGACGGCGAGGCTTCGCCCGATCTTGAGGTAGCGGCAGGTCGCGATCAGGTCGCCCGGCTCCGGGCGGCGCAGGAAGTTGATCGAGAAGTTCGTGGTTACGGCGAGCTTCACCGGGCCGATGGCGCCGAGCAGCGCGACGTAGAGCGCGACGTCGGCCAGCGCCATCATCGACGGGCCGGAGATCGTGCCGCCGGGCCTCAGATGCCGCTCGTGATGGATGAGCCGCATGCGCGCCGTACCGTAGCCGATGTCCTCGACCTCATAGGTCGGTCCGTCCTGCGCGATCTGGGGAAATTCGACCGCGAGAAAGGCGTTGACCTGGTCGAGCGTCAGCCGCGGCGCGCGATCGACGGCGGTGCGTGGCATTTCCGTCATGGTCGCGTCCATTTTGAACGGTCATAGTCCCGAATCTGAAGGCCGCGCTCCGAGTGTGAGAGCGCGGGCTCGGGCGGCCGCCATCAAGCCGCTTCGAGCCGGCCGCGCAACCCCGCGTCGCCGCATGTCTTCCGGAGGACGTCATGCCCATCGCCGCCAAGGCCCAAAGTCTACGCGCCCTCACTCTGGCCCTGCTCGCCGCCGGCGCCTGGACCTTCGCCGCCCCGGCCTTCGCGCAGGACGCGCAGAAGCCGGCGGCCGAGGCGGCGCCCGGCCCGGAGGACGCCGCCGGCGACGTCGAGCCGAAGCAGGTTCCGCTCAACGGCAAGCAAGTCGAGAACTTCATCGCCGCATGGCCGGAATTCGAGACGCTGCGCGAGAAGCTCGCGTCTCAGAATCCGACGGCGAAGGAGCAGGACAAGAACCCCGGCAACCAGCCCGAAAGCGACGAGGCCGAGGTCGGCGAGGCCGAGGACCCGGTCGGCGCGCTCGCGGCCTATCTCGACAAGCCCGAGGCCAAGGACCAGATCGAGGCCATCCTCAAGAAGCACGAGTTCCCGACCTATTCGGATTGGGCGAACGTCGCGCAGTCCGTGCTGCTCGCCTTCGGCGCGAGCGACCCCGACGGCGGCGAGACCGACCTCTCGGCCGAAAAGAACAAGGTGCAGAACGAGATCGAGAACGACGCCGCGCTGTCCGACGACGAGAAGAAGGCGGCGCTGAAGGATCTCGACGAGCAGTTCGCGGCGCTCGAGAGCTTCCAGCCGCTGCCGGGCAACGTCGAGGCGGTCAAGCCCTATCTCGACAAGATCAAGGATCTGTTCGGCGACGACCAGAACGATCCGCAAGAGGCGCCGCAGAAGCCGAACTGAGCTCCGCCCGAGCGGACGGAGCATGACGTCGTATTCCGACGAGCTCCTGCGCCACGTGCTGACGACCGTCCGCACGATCGCCGTCGTGGGCGCCAGTCCCAACCCGGCGCGGCCGAGCCACCGGGTGGCCGTTTATCTCGCGCGCAGCGGCTACCGCGTGTTCGCGGTCAATCCCGGGCATGACGGGTCGACGATCGCCGGCCTGCCCGCGTTTGGCCGGCTCGCCGACATCCCCCATCCGATCGACATGGTCGACGTGTTCCGGTCGAGCCGGCATCTCGCCGGAGTGGTCGAGGAGGCGCTCGCCCTCTCGCCGCGTCCGAAGGTGATCTGGTCCCAGCTCGGCGTGGTCAACGAGGGCGCCGCCGCGCGGGCCGAAGCCGATGGCGTCACCATGATCATGGACCGCTGCCCCGCGATCGAACGCCCGCGGCTTCTCTGAACGAACGCTCGGCCGCCTATTCTGCGGCCTGCGGCAGCCCCTGCCCTGCGGCGGCGGCGCTGCGGTCGCGGGTTGCGCGCTCGCGCAGCAGGGCGGCGTTCGCGACGGCGACGCCGAGAAGCACGACGGCCAGGAACTGGTGGGCGAGGCCGAGCGCGAGCGGCACGACCATCACGAGGGTCGCGACGCCCAGAACGGCCTGCAGCGCGACGATATGGACGAGAGCGATCGCCCGCCGGCTCGCCCTTCGGCAGAACCGCGCGCGGACCACGGCGACGGCGTATCCGATCGTCACGAGCAACAGGAGATAGCCGCCCAGGCGGTGGTTCAGCTGCACGAGGGCCGCGTTGTCGACGAAGTTCTCCCACCACGGCGACGTCGCGAACAGCGTGTCCAGCCCCGGGGCGAAGCCGCCGTCCATCGCCGGCCAGGTGTTGAAGGCGAAGCCTGCGCGCGAGCCCGCCACGAGGCCGCCGAGCAGGATCTGCGCGAAGGTCAGCGCGAGCACGGCGTAGGACCAGGCTCGAAGCCCCGGCGTCAGCAGGCCGTCGTCGCGCCCAAACTGCCGGAGCCGGACGAGGAACGCGACCAGCGTCGACAGAAACAGCAGAGCCAGCCCGAGGTGCAACGTGAGCTTGATCGGCGCGACCGCCGTCATGCCGGGCTGCAGGCCGGACGCGACCATGATCCAGCCGACCGCGCCCTGCGCGCCGAGCAGCAGCCCCATGGCGAACAGGGTCAGCCCCTCGCCCAAGCTGACGCGGCGCGTGACGGCCGCGAAGGCGAGCCCGCCGGCGAAGACCAGCCCGATCAGCCGCCCGAGCTGACGGTGGCCCCATTCCCACCAATAGATGAACTGGAACTCGCCGAGCGACATGCCCTCGTTCAGCAGCTTGTATTGCGGGCTCGCCTGATATTTGGCGAACTCCTCGCCCCAGGCGGCCGCGCCCAGCGGCGGCACGGCGCCCGTCACCGGCTTCCACTCCGTGATGGACAGTCCGGAGCCCGTCAGCCGGGTCGCGCCGCCGACGACCACCATCAACGCCACCAGCGCGAGGGTGATCATCAGCCAGGCGCGGACGAAGCGGCGCGGGGATCGGGCGGCGAGCGGCTGGGACACGAAGGAGCGCCTCCTTGGGCGCGACGTCTTGATCGGACGGGGCCTCACGGCTTTAAGTCCGTCCTCCGGCGCGGACAAGGCGCCGGGGGTCACGTTCCCGAACGGCCGGAGCGGCGCGATGACGCCCAGGATCAAGAAGCTGATCGGCATGGTGGCGCTGGTGGTCGGCGTGACCGTCTACGCGCTGATCGTGATGATGGTCGGGCAGTTTCGCCTGGCGCAGTCCGGGCCGCTGATCCAGCTCGTCTATTTCGCGGTCTTCGGGCTGATCTGGATCGTTCCCGCCGCTTTGCTCATCCGCTGGATGGAGCGGGTGAACCCGAAGCCCTGAAGGCCGTCAGGCGCGGCCGCGCAGCCGGCCGGCCGCCTGCAGGGCGAGAAACGGCGCGCCCGAGAGCAGCGCGTCGACCGCCGAGCGGGTCTGGAAATGGCCGTTGAGCGACACCCGCGGCAGCGCCGTCGGCGTCGCCGCATGCGCTTTCGTCAGATGGCCGGGCCGGGTCGTGACCGCCGTCGTGAAGCCCAGGTCGGCGGCGAGCGCGTAGTCGCGCGGGCCTGCGGCCGACAGATCGCCGACGGGATAGGCGAAGTGCTCGGCGACCAGGCCGAGCTTCGCGCGGATCGCGTCGCGGCTGTCGGCCATCTCCGCGCGGGCCACGGCGTCGGAGTGCTTGGCGAGCATCGGATGGGTGACCGTGTGCGCGCCGATCGTGATCAGCGGGTTCTGCGCGACGGCCTGGAGTTCGTCCCACCGCATGCACAGCTCCCGGGCGAAGGAGCCGACGTCGATCCCCTGGCCTTCCGCGAGACGCCGCGTCTCGGCGCGCAGCGCGGCCTCGCCGCCGGCGCGCAGGCGCCAGTAGATGGTCGCCCAGGCGGCGTTCTTCTGGCGGGCCGTCCGCGTCTCCACGGCCGCCTCGCCGCGGCCGAGATCGATGAACAGCCGCGACGCGCGGGCGATCGCGGCCTCGAGCGCGAGCCACCAGATGTCGGCCTCGCCGTCCGCGAAGGCCGACGCCACATAGAGCGTCGCCGGCGCGCCGTGCTTCTCCAGAATCGGCAGCGCGTGATCGCGCACGTCGCGATAGCCGTCGTCGAAGGTGAGATGCAGAAAGGGCCGCACCGAGACTCCGGACGCGACCCGGCGCCAGGCCTCGTCCAGCGAGACGAAGTCGAAGCCCAGGTCCCGCGCGCGCGACAGCGTCAGGTCGAGGAAGTCGGGCTCGACCTCGAGCAGCCGGTTCGGCGCGAAGGCTCCGCCGGTCCATGGGCGCACATGATGCAGCGTGAGGATGAGGCCGAGCCCCCGCGCCCGCGGGCTCAGCGCACGGTTCGCGCCGCTCGCGTCGAGGGCTGCGAAGCTCAGCCGGAACAGGCGCGTGCGCATGCCGCTCATTCGGTCCCGATCCGTTCCGGCTTCATGTCGGGCACTCTCGTCGAAGACGGTGAACGAAGGGTAGCGTCGCCCCGCCGCCCCTCTTCAGACCAATGCCGAAGCGCGGGGGCAGCAGAGCGGACAGGTTAACGAGTTGCCGCCGAGATCGATCGAGCGCGCGCCGAATAGACACCAAGCGGTAACGATGTCACGATTTTCATACAATTTTAGGCGATCGATTTCACGAGTCGTAGATCTTCGCGGCTATCTTTCGCGGTCATGGCGATGCAAAGCGTGAAGCGGTTCGGACGACCGCCGGCGAACGCGGCGTCAAATCGCGCGAGGGAACAGTCCATGTCAGTCGCCGGCGCCTTGGAAGGCTCGCCGCTCGCGGAGGCCGCCGTGTCGAGCATGGGCGCCGCTCCGGCCTTCGCCAGCGTCGAGGTGCATGCAGACCTTGAGGCGGCGCTCGACGCGTGGGCCAGCCTGATGCCGCTCGCGCTCGCCACTCCCTACCAGACGCCTTCGCTGCTCAAGGCGTGGGTCGATCACGTCGCCCCGCACGAGGGCGTGAGCCCGATGATCGTCGTGGCGCGCGACGCGCAAGGTCGGCCCGTCGCCGTGCTCCCCTTCGGGCTGCGCCGACGCTTCGGCGTCCGCATCGCGTCTTTCCTCGGCGGCAGCCATTCGAACTTCAATCTTCCGGTCCTGCGCCGGGATCGGCTGGCTCTCTTCACCCCGGCCGAAACCCTGCGCCTCTTGCGCCAGGCGGCCGCCGTCTCCGGGGCGGACGTGTTCGCGCTGACCAATCAGCCCTACGAATGGGAGGGCGTCGCCAACCCGTTCCTGGCGCTGCCGGGGCAGCCTTCGCCTGACCCGGCGTTCAGCAGCGTTCTCGCGGCGGACATTGAAGAGCATTTCCGGCAGTCGCTGTCGGCCAAGGCGCGGTCGAAGCAGCGGCGCAAGATGCGGCGCTTCGAGGAGCTCGGCGTTCCCAGGATCTTCCGGGCCGAAACGATCGAGGAGCGCGCGCGGCTGCTCGACGCCTATCTCGCGCAGAAGGGCGTGCAGCTCACCGGCCGCGGCATCACGAACGTCTTCGGCAAACCCGGCGTCCGTGAGTTCCTGGCGGACGCCACCGGGGCCTCGGGCCTGGCGCCCGCTATCGATCTCTATGGCTTCGAGCTGAACGGCGAAATCATCGCGGTGACCGGAGCTCTCGGAGGCGGCGGTCGCTGCAGCGGGATGTTCAACTCGATCTCGAGCGGCGAGCACGCCAAATACAGCCCCGGCGAGCTGCTGATGACCTTCGTGGTCGAGGACGCTATCCGCCAAGGCTACAAGATGTTCGATCTCGGCGTCGGGGTCGCGTCCTACAAGAAGATGTACTGCCCGGACACGGAGCCGCTGTTCGATTCGATGCTCGGCGTCACGATCGCCGGCCGGGCCGCCGCGGCGAGCCTCGCCGCGGCCCGCAGGGCGAAGGCCCGCATCAAGGCGAACCGCGCCGTCTATGAGCTGTTCTACCGGCTTCGCCGGATGGCCGCGGGCCGGCGGGGAACGTCTCACGAGACGCCGCCTTCGGGCGACGCCGACTGACCGAACCGCCGGTCGGCTGAGACGGTCAGGCTGCGAGCGATCGCCCGCGCGGCCCGCCGCGGTCGCCGGCGCCGCCGACGAGCAGCACGACCACGTCCTCGATGCCCGCCTTGCGCACGCGCTCATGCGCCTCGATCGTCGCCACGTCCGAGGCGCCGACGGCCGAGACCAGCACCGCCGCCTGGCAATGGCGGGCGAAGGGCTCGGAGCCGCCGGGTCCGCTCGGCGTGACCAGCATCACGAAGTCATAGGTGAGCGCGAGCGCGTCGAGCACGATGGCGAGCCGTCCGCGCGCCGCGGCGTCCAGACGCTCGAACCGCTCCCGACCGGCCGGAACCAGATGCACGCGGGAACCGGCATCCCGATGAATCGCCTGCGAGAAGGTCGCGTCGCCGGAGAGCAGCTCGGCGAGGCCGGGCTGCGCGGCGTCCTGCGCCGTCCCTCCGCCCGCATCCACCATGACGACGCGCCGGCCGGAGGACGAGATGTGGCTGGCGAGCTTCGTCGCCACCGCGGCCACGGCGAGATCGGGCACCGTGCCGGTGGCGAGAATCCGCAGGGCGCCGTCTCCCGTCGGCATGTCGGCGAGCTGTCGGGCGAGCGCCGCGACCAGCGTGGCGTCCGCGACCTCGATGGTCGCCTCGCGCGCCCGGCCTTCGACGCCGGCGGCGGAGCCGGCGACCGCGGGAGCGGCCGTGGGCCGGACGTCGCTCGGGAGGGCGGGAGCGACGGACGCCTCTTTCGTCTCCGCGCCCGCCGACGGCTCCGGCCGGTCTTCCGCGGGCGCCGAACCCTGCGGCGCGGCGGCCGTCGGCTCATATCGGGCGTGCGGCGGGGGCGGAGCCGGAGCGCGCGTCTCGGGCCCCATCCTGCCGTGCAGGCGACCGAACACGGGGACTTCCCCCAAGGCGGGCGGCGGCGTCGCGTCTTCCTCGTCCCGGCTCTGCGGACCGCCGAACACTTCCGCGGCCGCGGCCCAGAACAGCGACAGCACGAAGGCGCCGAGGGCGGCGAGCAGCACCGTCGGCAGCTTTTTCGGGAAGTAGGGCTCGCTCGGCGCCGCCCCGCGGGAGATCACGCGGGCGTCGGCGAGCAGGGCCTCCGGATTGTCGCGCGCAGCCGCTTCCCGGTAGCGGGCGAGCATCTGCTCCAGCAGGTCACGCTGGGACCTCGCCTCGCGCTCCAGCGCCCGGAGCTGGACGTCCTGCGCGTTGGCGCCGGCCGCGACCGTCTTGAAGTCGTCGAGCTGCTTCTCCAGAGCGGCGACCCGCGCGCCGGCGGTCTTCGCTTCGTTCTCGAAGCCGCGGGCCATCTTCTCCGCTTCGGTGCGGACCTGTTGATCGAGGCCCTGCAGCTGGGCGGAGAGCTCGCGCATCCGCGGGTGCTGGGGCAGAAGCGTGCGGCCCTCGCTCGCGATCTGGGCGGCGAGCTGCGAGCGCTGCTGGGCCAGAGCCCGCACCACGTCGGAGTTCGCGATGTCGAGGGCGTCGGCGGGGCGCCCCTGGCGAAGCAGCGTGCGGATCGTGTCGGCCTTGGCCTGAGCCTCCCCGCGCTGCGACTTGGAGGCCGAAAGCTGATTCGCGGCCTCGCCGAGCTGCTGCGCCGCGACGGTGGTGTTGTTCGAGCCGACGAGCAGCCCCGCTTTGCTGCGGAACGCCTCGACCCTGTCCTCGGCTTCCCCCACCCGGGTGCGAAGGCCGGCGATCTCGTCGGAGAGGTACTGGGTCGCCTGACGGTTCTGCGCGCGCTTTGAGTCGCGCTGGATCTCGAGATAGGCGTCCACGAAGCCGTTGACGATCCGGGCGGCGGTGTCGGGATTGTTGGAGACGAATTCGAGGCCGACCACCCGCGATCCCTGGATGGGATAGACCACGAGGTTCTGGCTGACCTTATCGACCACGCGCTCGTTGAACGGCTGGTCGTCCTTCGCTCCGCCGAGACCGATCATCCGCAGGAGCCGCCGCGGCAGCGACTCGCGCGCGCCGCCGAATTCCGGGTCCTTGCCGAGGTCGAGCGCCTTCACCACCGAGCGCACCAGATCGCGCGACTGGATGAACTGGACCTGGGTCGCGACCGCCTGATCGTCCGGAAGCGGCGTCTCCCGATCGCCGGCGCGCGGCGAAAAGCTTTCGCGGTTCTCGATCAGCACCAGCGCGCTCGACCGGAACATCGGCGAGCTGATCTGGACGAAGGCGAAGGCGGCGAGCGCGACGACGAGCGTCGGCAGCAGGATCCACAGCTTGCGCCGCCACACGCCACGGCCGAGCGCACGCAGGTCGATCTCCCCGCCGAGGGTCCGATCGTCTCCGTCCCCTTGACCGACGCGTTGAGCCATTACCCTTAGTCCCCGATTCCGCGTGCTCGCGATTTCAGTGCGTTCACCATGGCCTAATCATGGTTGCCGCGGAGTTAACCCTGCGTCGGCGAGGATCCGGCGGGACAACAGATTGTTAACCCAGTCCCTGTAACGAAACATAAACCATGATCGGAAAGGGACGGTCCTCATGACGTCGCGCCGCTGGCCGCTCGCGCTTGCTTTCGCCGCGTCGCTCGCCGGCTGCGCCGCTCCGCGCGCCGTGCCGCCGCCGCTCGCCGCGGAGTTCGACGAGCCGTATGTGCTTGCGAGCGGCGACCGCCTGCGCGTCAACGTCTTCGGACAGCCCAATCTGTCGAACAGCTACGCCGTGGAGCCGGACGGCTCGATTTCGATGCCGCTGGTCGGCCGGCTGAAGGTGTCCGGCTCGACCTCCGACCAGGTGCGGACCACCCTCGAAACCCGGCTGAAGAGCGGCTATCTCCGCGATCCCAACGTGTCGGTCGAGATCGAATCCTACCGCCCGTTCTTCATCCTCGGAGAAGTCACCAACGCGGGGCAATATCCCTACGTCGCCGGGATGACCGCGCAGAACGCCGTCGCGATCGCGAGCGGCTTCTCGCCCCGGGCCGTGCGCTCCCGCGTTGAGCTGACCCGCCGCAACGGCGACCGCGTCTTCAAGGCCGAGGTGCCGCTGACCTATCCGATCCGTCCGGGCGACACGATCACCGTTGAAGAACGCTGGTTCTGAACCGCTCCGACAGGCTCTTTCCCTTAGCAATTGTTTCGCCCTTGTGGCGTAAGGACGACCCCGGAGGACGGAGACGTCCCGCGGGAAGCCCATGACACAGTCCACGACCGAACAGACGCCCCTGCGCATCGTGCATGTCGTGCGCTCGCCCGTCGGGGGCATCTTCAGGCATATCGCCGATCTCGCCTCGGCGCAGGCGGACGCCGGCCACCAGGTCGGCGTCGTCTGCGACAGCCTGACGGGCGGGGCGTTCGAAGCGGAGAAGATCGCCGCGATCCTGCCGAAGCTCGCTCTGGGCTCCGTGCGCCTGCCGATCGCCCGCGAGATCGCCCCGTCGGACCTGCGCGCGATGGCCAAGGTCAAGGCGGCGCTCACCCCGCTGGAGCCCCAAATCATCCACGCCCACGGCGCCAAAGGCGGCGTCTTCGGGCGGCTGGTCGGCGCCTGGATGGGCCGCTCCCGCCCTATCGCGCGGTTCTACGCGCCGCATGGCGGAAGCCTGCATTACGATTCGCGCTCGGCCGAAGGGCGTCTCTACTTCGCCGTGGAACGCGCGCTCGAACGGATCACGGACGCGATGATCCATGTCAGCGGCTACGAGGCGGAGACCTATGTCGCCAAAGTCGGACGGCCGCGCTGCGAGGCGTTCGTCGTCCGCAACGGCCTGACCCCGCCTGAGTTCGAGCTGGTCGAACCCGCGCCGGACGCCGTCGACTTCCTGTTTCTCGGCATGCTGCGCGACCTCAAGGGCGTGGACGTCTTCATCGAGGCGCTCGCGAAGCTCGCCGCCGGCCGCGCCGCCCCGACGGCCGTCATCGTCGGCGACGGGCCCGACGAGGCCAGATACCGCGCGATGGTCGCCGAACGCGGGCTCGCCGACCGCGTGAGCTTCCGCCCCCCGACGCAGACGCGCGATGCGTTTCGTCTTGCGCGCGCCGTCGTCGTGCCGTCGCGCGCGGAATCGATGCCCTATGTCGTCCTCGAGGCGATCGCGGCCGGCCTGCCGATGGTCTGCACGCGGGTCGGCGGCGTGCCGGAGATCTTCGGCCCCTTCGCCGACGAGCTGATTCCTCCGGGCGACGCCGACGCGCTCGCCGCCGCCATGGCCGCCCTGGCGGCCGATCCGGAGGCCGCGAAGGCCGCGGCCCTGGCCCGCCGCGCCCATGTCGGCGACGAGTTCTCGCTTAAGGAAATGTCGGCGCGGATCGAAAATATTTACCGCAATGCCATCGAGATCCGGCTCACGCGCCGTTGAATCGCCGCCGTAAAGTGTTTTTGGGGGAATGGGGCGCATAATCGCGATCTCACGGGGAGTCCGAGAGACGTGATCGACGTGTCCATGGCCCAGATCAAGATCGTGAAGCCGGCGCAAGCCTCGACCGCGCCGACCGCGCGGCAATCCCAGCTGAACGAGCAGGCGCGCGAGATCGCGGAGCGCTTCAGCGCCGCCTCGATCTCGCAGGTTCTGCTGGTCGGCGCCGTCCGCGGCCTCGACGTCGCGATCGTCCTCGGCGCCGGCCTCGCCTCCTATCTGACCGTCTTCGACGGGCTCGGAGCGATCGGCTGGCCCTATCTTGCGGCGACCCTGCTCGGCGTCGTTCTGACGTCGGTGTTCGCGCAGGCCAGCGACGCCTACAACATCGTGGCCTTCCGCTCCGCGAGCGGCCAGATCGGCCGCATGCTCGGCGCGTGGACGCTGCTGTTCGCAGCCCTGGCGGCGGTCGGGGCCTTCTTCGATTTCGGCGGCCTGGTCGAGCGGAAATGGCTCGGCTACTGGTTCGTCTACGGCGCGTGCGGCTTCACGGTGGGCCATTCGCTCGTCGCCGTGCTCGTCAAGAAATGGGCGGCGGACGGGCGGCTCGGGCGCAAAGCGGTGATCGTGGGCGGGGGGCAGCCCGCAGCCGAGCTGATCCACTCGCTCGAATCCGCGCCCGGCAACGACATCCACATCTGCGGCGTGTTCGACGATCGCTCGAACGACCGCTCGCCGGCGATCGTGGCCGGGTACCCGAAGCTCGGCAACATCGCCGAACTCGTCGAGTTCGGCCGTCTCGCGCGCATCGACCTCTTGATCGTCACCATCCCGATCAGCGCGGAGGGACGCGTCGCGCAGATTCTCAAGACGCTGTGGGTCCTGCCGGTCGACATTCGCCTGTCAGCCCACACCGACAAGCTCCGCTTCCGGCCGCGCGCCTATTCCTATCTCGGCGCGATTCCGATGGTCGAGCTCGCCGAGAAGCCGATCGCGAACTGGGACTTCGTGGCGAAGCGCGCCTTCGACCTGGTCGTCGGCGCGCTCGCGCTCGTGCTGCTCGCGCCCCTGATGATCGGGACCGCGATCGCGATCAAGATCGACTCCCGCGGGCCCGTGTTCTTCCGGCAGAAGCGCTACGGCTTCAACAACGAGGTCATCGACGTCTTCAAGTTCCGCTCGCTCAAGCACGAGATGTCGGACCCGGACGCCAAGACCTCGGTGACCAAGAACGATTCGCGCGTCACCCGCATCGGCAGGTTCATCCGCAAGACCTCGATCGACGAACTGCCGCAGCTGTTCAACGTGATCAGGGGCGAGCTGTCGCTGGTCGGACCGAGGCCGCACGCCGTCGGCGCCCACACCTCGGAGCGCCTGTGGAACGACGTGGTCGACGGCTATTTCGCGCGCCACAAGGTGAAGCCGGGCGTCACCGGCTGGGCCCAGATCAACGGCTGGCGCGGCGAGGTCGACACGCAGGACAAGCTGCGCAAGCGCGTCGACCACGACCTCTATTACATCGAGAACTGGTCGATCCTGTTCGACATCGTCATCCTGGCGAAGACCCCCTTCGCGCTCGCCAAGAGCGAGAACGCCTATTGAGCGAGGTCGCGGCGCTCCGTCCGGCGCGGCCGCGGCGGCGCTTCGCCGTCGACGCCGAGTCCCTCCGCGAGGGGCTCGTCTGGATCGCGGTCGCGTCCAGCTTCTTCGTGATGTTCGAGCCGGCCGCCTACGATCTCCTGATGATCGCGGCCTTCGTGCTGTTCGCCTTCACCGGGCTGAAGCTGCCGCGGACGCTGCTGCCGTTCCTGCTGCTCGTGATCCTCTACCAGCTCGGCGCGGTGCTGACGCTGACCCTGGTCTATGATCGGCCGGACACGACGAAGTGGACGCTGGTCGGGATCTTCCTCGCGATCACGGGGGTGTTCTACTGCCTGTTCCTCGCCGAGCGAACCGCCATTCGGGCCAATCTCATCGCCAACGCCTGGGTGATCGCGGGCGTGATCAGCGGCTCGCTCGCCATCGTCGGCTATTTCCACCTCGCGCCGTTCTCCGACAGCCTGCTGCTGTTCAGCCGTGCCAAGGGCGCGTTCAAGGATCCCAACGTCTACGCGCCGCACCTGGTGTTTCCGGCGCTGGTGCTCATCCAGCGGCTGTACTCCTCCGATCTCAAGCGCTCCCTCCTGGTTCTCCCTCCTCTCGGCCTCATCATGGCCGGCGTGCTGCTGAGCTTCTCGCGCGGCTCCTGGGGGCATCTGGTGGCCTCGGCCGCGCTGATGACCGCCCTGACGGTGCTCGTCGCCCCCTCGCCGGGCCGCCGGGCGCGCATCGTCGTGACCTGCGCCGCGGCGGTCCTGGCGGCCGCCATCCTGGTGATCGGGCTGCTGCAGCTGCCGTCGGTCTCGAGCCTGTTCGCCGAACGCGCGAGCCTCGAGCAGAATTACGACGTCGGCCATGGCGGGCGGTTCTCGAACCACATCATCGGCTGGCGCATGGCGCTGGACGATCCGATGGGCATCGGGATCTACCAGTTCGCGGTCCGCGTCGGGGCCGACGTCCACAACACCTATCTCAACGGCTTCCTCTCCTATGGCTGGCTCGGCGGCGTGTCGCTGCTGACGCTGACCCTGCTCACCCTCGTGTTCGGCTTCCGCTACGTCCTCGCGCCCACGCCGTGGCGCGCGATCTTCATCTGCACCTTCTCGACCTGGGTGGTGCTGATGATCGAGGCGGCCGTGATCGACATCGACCACTGGCGCCACCAATGGGCGCTGCTCGGCATGACCTGGGGCTTCATCGCAGCCAACATCGCGCAGGACTGGCGCGCGCGCGACGCGCGGCCGCCTCTCCGACGCGCCGCGGGTTAGCCGTCGCTGTCCGACGCCTCCGCCACGCGTCCCGCGAGCAGAGCTGGACAGAGGTGGCGATCCAGGGATCACGTCGTCGCCCGGAATCGTAAAATCTCTCCCGGACCCGCCGTTCCGGGCTTGTCCCGGAACCCATTTCCTTCGCGCGGTCAATGACATCGCGCCGTTGGTGGGAATGGATCCCGGGACAAGCCCGGAATGACGGTCGAGGATATTCCCCTTTAAAGGGAGCCGACCAAAAGCGTCAGCGCGACAGGCGGACGACCTGGACGTCGAGGTCGCGGATCTTCTTGCGCAGCGTGTTGCGGTTCACGCCGAGCAGCTCCGCCGCCTTGATCTGGTTGCCGCGGGTGGCGGCGAGCGCGGCGGAGATCAGCGGGTACTCCACCTCGCGCAGCAGGCGGTGATAGAGCCCGGGCGGCGGGAGGTTCTCGCCGAACTCGCCGAAATACTTCGTCAGGTGCCGCTCGACCGAGCCGCCGAGCGTCTCCGCGCCCGCCGCCTCGTCGCCGGGGCTCGTGGGCTCGGGTTCGGACAGCTCGGCCTCGATGATCGAGGCGCCGATGATCTCCTGCGGGTAGAGCGCGGCGAGGCGCCGGATCAGATTCTCGAGCTCGCGGATGTTGCCCGGCCAGCGGTAGCGCTTCAGCCGGTCGAGCGCCGCCGAATCGATCTGCTTTGCGGGCAGCCCCTCGCGCAGCGCGAGCGCGAAGAAGTGCCTCACGAGGTCCGGCACGTCCTCCGAACGCTCGCGCAAAGGCGGCAGGCGGATTGGTACGACGTTCAGCCGGAAGAACAGGTCCTCGCGGAACAGGCCCTGCTGGATCAGCAGGCGCAGGTCCTTGTTGGTCGCCGCGACGATGCGCACGTCGGTCTTGATCGCGGTGCGGCCGCCGACGGTGGTGTATTCGCCCTGCTGCAGCACGCGCAGCAGCCGGGTCTGCGCCTCCATCGGCATGTCGCCGATCTCGTCGAGGAACAGCGTTCCCCCCTCGGCCTGCTCGAAGCGGCCAGAGCTCCGCGCCTGCGCGCCAGTGAAGGCGCCCTTCTCATGGCCGAACAGCTCGGCCTCGATCAGGTCGCGCGGGATCGCCGCCATGTTGATCGCGACGAAGGGTCCGCCGCGGCGCTTGCCGTAATCGTGCAGCGCGCGGGCGACCAGCTCCTTGCCGGTGCCGCTCTCGCCGGAGATCATGACGGTGAGGTCGGTCTGCATCAGCCGCGCGAGCACGCGGTAGATGTCCTGCATGGCGGGCGAGCGGCCGACCAGCGGGATGTCGTCGGTCTCGACCTCGTCGTTGCGCTTGGCGCGGCCCTTGGGCTCGGTCATCGCGCGGCCGACGATCGCGATCAGCTCCTTCAGGTCGAAGGGCTTCGGCAGATATTCGTAGGCGCCCTTCTCCGACGCACGGATCGCCGTCATGAAGGTGTTCTGCGCGCTCATCACCAGGACGGGCAGATCGGGGCGCGCCTTCTTGATGCGCGGCAGCATGTCGAAAGCGTTCTCGTCGGGCATCACCACGTCGGTGATGACGAGGTCGCCGTCGCCTTGGCTGACCCACCGCCAAAGGGTCGCGGCGTTGCCTGTCGAACGGACCTCGTAGCCCGCGCGGCTGAGCGCCTGATTGAGGACGGTGCGGATCGCCGCGTCGTCGTCGGCGACGAGAATGCTGCCTTGCGGCATGGGCTTCTCAGCTCCTCGTATTGCGGCGTTCGCCGACGAACATCGGCATCAGCACGCGGAAGATCGTCCGCCGCGGCTGGGATTCGCATTCGATGATCCCGCCGTGATTGCCCACGATCTTCGCGACCAGCGCGAGGCCGAGGCCGGTGCCAGTGGGCTTCGAGGTCACGAACGGGTCGAACAGATGGGGCATCAGGTCTTCCGGCACGCCGGGGCCGTTGTCGCGCACGGTGAACTGCAGCGGCAGGCTCACCCGCGTCGACGAGCCCGGCACGCTCAGCCGCACGCCCGGACGGAAGGCCGTGGTGAGCTGGATCTCGCCGTCGGCGGCGTCGCCGATCGATTCCGCCGCGTTCTTCACGAGGTTGAGGAACACCTGGACCAGCTGGTCGCGGTTGGCGAACACCGGCGGGAGCGAGGGGTCGTACTCTTCGACGATTCTGATGTTGCGGCCGAATCCCGACGCCGCGAGCCGCTTCACGTGCTCCAGCACGGCGTGGATGTTGACCGCCTCGCGCTCGATCGGGCGCTCGTCGGAGAACACCTCCATCCGGTCGACCAGCTTCACGATTCGGTCGGCCTCGTCGCAGATCAGACGGGTGAGCGCGCGGTCCTCGTCATTCGCCGACTGCTCCAGAAGCTGCGCGGCGCCGCGGATGCCCGACAGCGGGTTCTTGATCTCATGCGCCAGCATGGCCGCGAGCGCGGTGACCGAGCGCGCCGCGCCGCGATGGGTGAGCTGACGATCCATCTTGTCGGCGATGGTGCGCTCCTGGAGCACGATCACGACGACGCCCGGACGCTCCGACAAAGGCGCGACATGGATGTCGACGATGCGCTCCCCGCCGTTCTTCGGCGTGCCGAGATCGACGCGGTACTCGTTGACCGGGGCGTGCCGCTCGCGCGCCTGTTCCAGAAGCTGCACGAGGGGCGAGCCGAAAGGCACGAATTCGCGGATGTCGCGCCGGCGCAGGACATTGGCGCTCGCCTCGAAAAAGGCTTCCGCCGAAACGTTGACGTCGACGATCCGACCGTCTTCGGAGACGCAGATCACGGGATGCGGCAGCGCGTTCAGCACCGCCTCGGAAGCGCCGGCTCCGGTGCGCGAGCGGTGTTCGTCAGCGGCGACGCTCATGCTGCATGCCTCCAGCCGAGATCGTCATAGCCGCGGGCCAGAGCTGCCAGAGCTGTTTCCGCGGTGGGCGCGGTCTGGACCGCGGCCTTTGCGGCGGGCGACGGCTGCGCGCCGACGCTCTCCGCAGCGGCCTCGAGATACCAGCCGAGATGCTTGCGGGCGTGCCGGACCCCCGTCTCCCGCCCATAGAGCGACAGAAGGCCGTCATAATGCTCGACGGCGAGCGCCTGCTGCTCGGCGAGCGGCGGCGGGGCCGGTTCGACGCCGGTCGCGAGATAGGCCGCCACCGCGGCCGGGAACCAGGCGCGCCCCTGCGCGCCGCGGCCGATCATGACGCCGTCCGCCCCGGAGGCTTCGAGCATCGCCGGGGCGTCGGCGCAGGCGACGAGGTCGCCATTGGCGATCACCGGGATCGACACCCGCTCCTTCACGGCGCGGATCGCGCCCCAGTCCGCCCTGCCCTCGTAGAACTGAGACCGCGTGCGGCCGTGCACCGTGACCATCGCGACCCCTTCGCGCTCCGCGCGTTCGGCGAGCTCGGGCGCGACGATCGCGTTCTCGTCCCAGCCGAGCCGCATCTTGACCGTGACGGGAACGTCGACGGCCGAAACCGTCGCCGCGATCAGCCGGACCGCGAGGTCGAGCTCCTTCAGCAGCGCCGAGCCGCCATGGCCGCCGACCACCTTCTTCGCGGGACAGCCCATATTGATGTCGATGATCGCGGCGCCCGCCGCCACGGCTGCGCGCGCGGCTTCCGCCATCCACGCAGGATCGCGGCCCGCGAGCTGGACGACATGCACGTCGAGGCCCGCGCCCTCCGCCCGAAGCCGCGCCTCATCGTCGGCGCGGGCGAGTTCGGCGGACGCGACCATCTCGGACACGACGAGGCCGGCGCCGAGCCGGGCCGCGATTCGGCGGAACGCGAGGTCGGTCACGCCGGACATCGGGGCGAGGAGCACGGGATTGCGTGCGACAAGGCCCCCGATCGCGAGAGGCGCCAGCGTGGTCATAAGGGAATGTCGCTTGCTCATTTATTAGTCGCTGCGATCGATGCACACATATTAGACAGTTTTTGCGGTTGCACAATGGCTCATCGGCGCCCCGCGACAGCGCGGCGCGCGTCGGGTATCACCACAGCCCATGACGACATGCGGACAGGAACAGGACCACCGTGAGGCCGACCACGCAGCATGACGGGCCGAAGGCGGCCGCTCTGATCTGCGCGGCCGGCTCCGGCCTGCGGGCCGGCGCGGGCGGCCCGAAGCAGTATCGCGAGGTCGCGGGGGAAGCCATGGCGGCGACGGCGGCCCGCGTGTTTCTCGACCATCCCCGCGTCGCCGCTGTCCGGTTCGTGATCGGGCGAGATCAGCGCCTGGACTATGACGCCGCCATGGCCGGGCTTGCCGGGCACCCCAAACTGATGCCCCCCGTCGCCGGCGGCGCGACCCGGCAGGCGTCGGTGCGGGCGGGGCTCGCGGCCTTCGCCGACCAAGCGCCCGAGATCGTGCTGGTGCACGACGCGGCGCGCCCCTTCGCGAGCGCAGCCCTGGTCGACCGCGCGATCGACGCCGCCCGCCACGGCGGCGCGGTTCCCGGCGTTCCCGCGACCGACACGATCTGCCTCGTCGGCGCGGACGGCGCGCGAGGCGAAACGCTCGATCGCGGCCTCCTGCGCGCCGTGCAGACCCCGCAGGGCTTCCCCTTCGCCGATCTCGTCGCGGCCCATGCGCGCGCCGAGGCGGAAGGCCGGGACGATTTCACCGACGACGGCGCGCTGTTCGCCTGGGCGGGGGGCCGAGTCGCCCTGTTCGAAGGCGAGACCCGCAATGTGAAGCTGACGACCTCGGACCAGTTTCACGACGAGGCTCTGCGCCGGGCCGGTTCCGCCTTTCTGGCGCTGGGCGACGTGCGGATGGGAACCGGCTTCGACGTCCACGCCTTCGGACCGGGAGAGTACGTGACGCTGGGCGGCGTCCGCGTTCCCCACGGCTTCGGCCTCACCGGACATTCGGACGCGGACGTGGTTCTGCACGCCCTGACGGACGCGATCCTGGGCGCGCTCGGCGACGGCGACATCGGCGCGCATTTTCCGCCGTCGGACGCCCGGTGGAAGGGTCAGGATTCGGCGCTGTTCCTTCAGGACGCGATCGCCCGTGTGCGTGGGGCCGGCGGCGTGATCGCCCATCTCGACGTCACGGTCATCGGCGAGGCGCCCAAAATCGGGCCGCACCGCGAGGCCATGCGGACGCGGATCGCCGCGATCGCAGGCGTTCCCGTCGGCCGCGTCGGCGTCAAGGCGACGACGACCGAGCGCCTCGGCTTCGCCGGCCGCCGGGAGGGGCTGGCGGCGATGGCCTCCGCCACCCTCCGCCTGCCGTTCCGCGAGGACTTTTGGACATGACCCGCGGTCCCTATGAACTCGCCGAGGAGGCGCTGAGGCTGGCGATCGGGGCCGGCCTCACGATCGTGACCGCCGAATCCTGCACCGGCGGGCTGGTCGCCGGCGCGCTGACCGAGGTCCCTGGTTCGTCGCGCGCCGTCGACCGCGGCTTCGTCACCTATTCCAATGCGGCGAAGACGGCGCTGCTTGGCGTGCCCGTGTCGCTGCTCGACGCGCATGGCGCGGTGAGCGAGCCGGTCGCGCGCGCGATGGCCGAGGGCGCCCTCGCCGCAGCCGGCGCCGGGCTCGCCGTCGCGGTCACCGGGATTGCGGGGCCAGGCGGGGGCACGGACGAGAAGCCCGTCGGGCTGGTGCATTTCGCAGCCGCCCGACGCGGCCGGCCGACTCTGCACCGCAGGATGCTGTTCGGCGACCCCGGCCGCGCAGAGATCCGAAGGCTTTCCGTGCTCACGGCGCTGGAGCTTCTATGCGAGGCGGCCGGGGCCGAGGCCGCCGCGTAGCGGGATCGATTTAAGACGGATCCTCGACCGTCATCCCGGGCCTGTCGCGGGATCCATTGCCGCCGACGGCGCCATATCGTTGAAGTCAGCGAAAATGGGTTCCGGGACAGGCCCGGAACGGCGACTGCGGCGGTGTCGGTACGACCGAAACGCCAAGAGTCCGGCGCGGCGCAACGCGAAACGGCTCTAGCCGCCCGGCAAGCCGGCGCCTCCCTCACGCCCTCTTGGCGAACTCGTCCGGGCGGGTCTCGCGGGCGACGGCGTCGAGCACGGCGTTGATCATGCCGACCTCGTCGCGTTCGAAGAAGGCGTGGGCGATGTCGACATATTCGGTGATGACGACCTTCACCGGCACGTCCTTGCGCTTGCCGAGCTCGAAGGCGCCGGCCCGCAGGATCGCCCGCATGATCGCCTCGACGCGCTTCAGCGGCCAGCCGCCGGCGAGCGTCCTGTCGATCAGCGGATCGAGGGTGCGCTGCTGCTTCAGCACGCCGCCGACGAGATCGCGGAAGAAGGCGGCCTCCGCCGGCTTGTACTCGTCGCCGTCGACCGTCTGACCGAGCCAGTGCGATTCGAACTGGGCGAGCGTGTCCGGCAGCGGGGAGCCCGAGATCTCCATCTGGTAAAGCGCCTGCACCGCGGCGAGCCGGGCGGCGGAGCGCTGTTCGCCCTTGGCCATGCCTTAAGCCTCCGCGCGCCGTTTGAGGCGCAGCACCGCGAGCGCCGCCTCGGCCGCGCCGCCGCCCTTGTCCATCTGGGAGACCTGCGCGCGCGCCATCGCCTGGCTCTCGTTCTCGACGGTGAGAATGCCGTTGCCGAGCGGCAGCTTGCGGGCGACGGAAAGCTCCATCAGCGCCCGCGCGCTCTCCATGGAGACGATCTCGTAATGGGTGGTCTCGCCGCGGATCACGCAGCCGAGCGCGACGGCCGCATCGTAAGGCTCGCCCCTCTCCGCGGCGGCGTCGAGCAGGATCGCGATCGTCGCCGGGATCTCGAGCGCGCCGGGCACCGTCACGACGTCGTAGGTCGCGCCGGCCTGGTCGAGGTGCCCGGTCGCGCCCTCGAGCAGCCCGTCGGCGATCACGTCGTAGAAGCGCGCCTCGACGATGAGCACGCGGGCCCGCGTGGGCTCGACGACGCCTGCGCGCCGCTGCGGTTCTGCCATGTGCAAAGAGCCTTGATCGATGGGAGGCGTCAGTAGCCGAGCGCGCTCGCCTCGGCAAGCCGCGCAGCGTAGCGGGCCATCATGTCGACTTCGAGGTTGACGCGCGTTCCGACCGTCTTGTCCGCCCAGTTGGTGGCGGTCAGCGTGTGGGGGATCAGGTGGACGGAGAACAGCTCGCGGTCGACCTGGTTGACGGTCAGCGATGTTCCGTCGAGGCACACCGAGCCCTTCACCGCGATGAACTTCGCGGCGGAGGACGGGGCCGCGAGCGTGAAGCGGATCGTGTCCGGCCCGTCCTCGCGCTCGACGATCTCGGCGACGCCGTCGACATGGCCGAGCACGAGATGGCCGCCGAGCTCGTCGCCGATCTTCAGCGCGCGCTCGAGATTGAGGCGCGTCCCGACGCGCCAGCCGCCGGCGGTCGTGAGGCCCAGCGTCTCCGGTCCGGCCTCGACGGCGAAGTCCGCGCCGCCGTCGTCCGGATCGACGGCGACGACAGTCAGGCAGACGCCGTCGCAGGCGATCGATGCGCCGATGGCGATGCTCGCAGGGTCGTAGCGCGAGGCGATCATGAGGCTCGTCACCTCCTCCCCGGCCTCGAGGGCGACGATCTCGCCGACGTCCGTGACGATGCCTGTGAACATGCTGCTACCGTCGTTCGTAGGTCGCCCAGCGGTCGTCGCCGACGCGGGTGTCCGAGGTGAGTTTGAGGCGCGTGTCAGCGGTCAGCGCCGTGAGCGGCAGGCCGGCGAGCGCGTCGATGGCGTCCGGCCCAAGCGTCGCGGGGCCGGTGAGGATCGTCGCCTCGTCGACGAGGTCGTCGCGGAACAGCGCCGCCGCGACCGTCGGGCCGCCCTCGACCATGAGCCGCGTGACCCCACCGAGCGCGAGCAGCTTCAGGACCGGCCTCAGCGACAGCCCGCCTTGCTCGTCGCGGTCGACCCGCATCACCTCGGCGCCCGCGGCGCGCAAGACGCGCTCGGCCTCTTCGGACGCGTCGGTCGCGGCGACGATCCAGACCGGGACATCGCGCGCCGTCGCGACAAGCCGGCTCGACGGCGGCGTCCTCAGCGTCGTGTCGAGCACGATTCGGACCGGCGAGCGGCCTTCCATGCCCGGCAGCCGGCAGGTGAGTTCGGGATCGTCGGCGAGCACGGTCCCGACGCCCACCAGGATCGCGTCGGCCTCGGCGCGCATCAGATGAACGCGGGCGCGCGACGCCTCGCCGGTGATCGCGACCGGGCGGCGGCCGGCGAGGCCCGCCTTGCCGTCGGCGGAGACGGCGAGCTTCAGCGTGACATGCGGCCGGCCTTGCGTGACGCGCAGGACATGGCCGGCGTTGATCCGCGCCGCCTCTCTCGCGCCGACCCCCACCGTGACGGCGACGCCCGCCGCCTGCAGGCGCGCGACGCCGCGCCCGTCGACGCGCGGGTCGGGATCGGTCATCGCCAGCACGACGCGGGCGACGCCCGCCGCGACGACCGCTTCGACGCAAGGCGGCGTCCGGCCGAAATGGCTGCAGGGTTCGAGGGTGACGTAGAGCGTCGCGCCGCGCGCGGCATCGCCGGCCTGCGCGAGCGCGACAGTCTCGCCATGCGGCCGGCCGCCGACGCCCGTCCAGCCGCGTCCGACCATGCGGCCGCCGTCCGGGCCGGGCGCGACCAGCACGGCGCCGACGCTCGGATTGGGCGCCGTGGTCCCGAGACCGCGCCGGGCGAGCGCGAGCGCGACCGCCATCCACCGCGCGTCCTCGGAGGCGCTGGCGTGCACGTCCGGCGTCAAAGCCGCCATCGTCGCGGCGGTCACCGGGCGCCGCCTCCGGCCGCCGTATCGTCGCCGGCGAGCTCGCCGAGCAGCGTCTCGAAGTCCTTGGCTTCGCGGAAATTCTTGTAGACCGAGGCGAAGCGGACATAGGCGACGTCGTCGAGGCCTTTGAGCGCCTCCATGACCAGCCGGCCGATCGTCTCTGCGGGAATGTCCGAATCGCCGCCGCTCTCGAGCTGGCGGACGATGCCGGAGACCGTCGTCTCGATGCGCTCGGGATCGACGGGGCGCTTGCGCAGCGCGACCTGCAGCGAGCGGTGCAGCTTGTCGCGGTCGAAGGGCACTCGCCGGCCGGACCGCTTCACCACGACGAGCTCGCGCAACTGCACGCGCTCGAAGGTGGTGAAGCGCTGACCGCAGGCGCCGCACACCCGCCGTCTGCGGATGGCGGCGCCGTCTTCGGTGGGGCGGGAGTCCTTGACCTGACTGTCAGGCGCGCCGCATTGCGGACAACGCATTCAAGAACTCCCGTCGCATTCGGCTCACGCGTAGATGGGGAACCGCTCGACGAGCTGCGAGACCTGCTTGCGGACCTTGCCCTCGACCTCGGTGTCCTCGTCCGTCCCCTTCTGGGAGATGACGTCCAGGACCTGCGCGATCATGTCGCCGATCTCCTGGAACTCGGTCACGCCGAAGCCGCGGGTGGTGCCGGCGGGCGTGCCCAGCCGGATGCCCGACGTCACCATCGGCTTCTCCGGGTCGAAGGGGATGCCGTTCTTGTTGCAGGTGATGTGGGCGCGGCCGAGCGCGATCTCGGAGACCTTGCCGGTCAGCTTCTTCGGACGCAGGTCGACCAGCATGAGATGCGTGTCGGTGCCGCCGGAGACGATGTCGAAGCCGTGGCCCTTGAGGTTTTCCGCAAGCGCCTTCGCGTTCTGGATGACGTTCTTCGTGTAGATCTTGAAGTCCGGCTTGAGCGCTTCGCCGAAGGCCACCGCCTTCGCCGCGATGACGTGCATCAGCGGGCCGCCCTGCAGGCCGGGGAACACCGCGGAGTTGAACTTCTTCGCCAGCGCCTCGTCATTGGTCAGGATCATGCCGCCGCGCGGGCCCCGCAAGGTCTTGTGCGTGGTGGTGGTCGCGACGTGGCAGTGGTCGAGCGGGTTCGGGTGCTGCCCGCCGGCGACGAGGCCGGCGAAATGCGCCATGTCGACCATGAAATAGGCCCCGACGCGGTCGGCGATCGCGCGGAAGGCGGCGAAGTCGATCTGGCGCGGATAGGCCGAGCCGCCGGCGATGATCACCTTCGGCTTGTGCTCGTCGGCGAGGCGGGCGACCTCGTCCATGTCGATGAGGTGGTCGTCCTCCTTGACGTGGTAGTTGACCGCGTTGAACCACTTGCCGGACATCGCCGCCTTGGCGCCGTGGGTCAGGTGCCCGCCGGCCGCAAGGTCGAGGCCCATGAAGGTGTCGCCCGGCTGCATGAGCGAGAAGAACACCGCTCCGTTCGCCTGCGCGCCGGAATGCGGCTGAACGTTCGCGAACTGGCAGTTGAACAGCTTCTTCGCCCGATCGATCGCGAGCTGCTCGGCGACGTCGACGAACTGGCAGCCGCCATAATAGCGGCGGCCGGGATAGCCCTCGGCGTATTTGTTGGTGAGCACCGAGCCCTGCGCCTCGAGCACGGCGCGGGAGACGATGTTCTCGGACGCGATCAGCTCGATCTCGTCGCGCTGGCGGCCGAGCTCGGACTTCACGGCGTCGGCGAGCTCCGGATCGACCTCGGCGAGCGTCGCCTGGAAGAACCGGCTCTCCGAACCGTGAGCGTGGGCGTCAGTCATGGACATGCCGGTCTTCCTCCGTTCCAGCGGGGGCGCTCGTTTCGGCGCCGACGGCCGCGATAAGGGCGGGCGTCCCTTGGTACGCCCGCGCCGTCGCGGCGGATTGTGTCTACCCGCCTACCATAAGTGTCGAAGTCGAGCCAAGGCGCGGCTGAGCCTTTGGGGCGCCGCATTTTGACTTGGGGGGGCGCGCAACACCTTAAGACTAAAGGATGAAATCATCCAGAAAGGACGTCGGAACGACCTGCCGCGCGACGATCGCGTCGGGCGGACGCCGGCGATCGACAGGGAGCGCTCGCGCGTTGCCTGCGGCGTCGGGGCTTCGACGAGCCCTAGCGCTGCGCCTGTCGCAGGCGCAGCTTCCGAAGAGCGAGCGCCTTGAGGTCGGCGTCGCGCGCCGCGGCGGGGCCGAGCACCACGACCTCGAGACCCGTATCGGCGTGTCGATCGCCGCGCAGCGGGCGGCGTTCCCGACGATCCGGATCTCGAACAGCACGTCGCCGGGAGCCGAGGCTCCCGGCCCGCGCGGCGCCCGCGTCGTCACGCGGCGGGCTTCAGCGCGCCTGGTCGGCCATGGCGAGTTCGCCGGTGCCGTCCTGACCGTAGATGTCCTCGCGGAATTGCACCGTGCCGTCGGCCGCGCCCCAGCCGGAGATGTAGCGCCAGTAGACCGGCGTCGGCGGGGTGACGCTGACGTCGATCCGGTCGCCGGTCTTGATCGCCGCGTCGATCGCGCGGCGGTCCCAGTTCGGCTGGTTCTTCAGGAGCCAGCTCACCAGCTCCTTGACGTTCTGGATCCGCATGCAGCCCGAGGAGTGGAAGCGGGTGTTCTCGCCGAACAGGTTCTTCGACGGCGTGTCGTGCATGTAGACGCCGTGCTTGTTCGCCATGTTGATGCGCACGGTCCCCATCGAGTTGTCCTCGCCGGGATCCTGCTTGTACATGTACTGCGTGGCTTCGTCGGTGTTCCAATTGACCTGATCAGGCTGGATCTCGACGCCCGAGCGATCGATGATGTGGATGTTCTTCTTCGTCAGGTATTGCGGGTCTTTCTGCATCTGCGGGATCAGGTCCTTCTTCACGATCGAAGCCGGGACCGTCCAGAACGGATTGAAGTTGACCTGCGTGATCTTGGCGTCGAGCACCGGCGACGCCCGGTCGGCCTTGCCGACGACGGCGGTGTAGCGCGCCGCGACCTGGCCGTTCTCGACCGCCTCGATCTCGGCCGCCGGAATGTTCGCGAGCACGTAGCGCTGACCGAGGTCGCCCGTCATCGTGCGGATGCGGACCAGATTGGTCTCGAGCTGCCGCAGCCGGGTCGCGGCCGGGATGTTGAGCGACTGCATGGTGTCGTCGCCGACGACGCCGACCGGGATCAGCCCGTGGCGCGCCTGAAAGCGGCGGACGCCGCCCTCGACATAGCTGTCGAAGGTCGCGCCGTTGACGAGGCTCGGGTCGAGATCGCCGGTCGTGACGAGCCTCTGCCGCAGCGCGAGCACGCGCTCGCCGGTCGAGCCCAGCTTCAGGCGCGGGCCGTTCGGCACCATCTCCCAGCCGCCGCGCGTGACGAGGCTGTTGTAGTCCTCGATCGCGCGCTCGGTCGCCTGGGCCGTCTCGGCGCTGAGCGTGGGGGTGCGGGAGGCCGAGGTGCGGGTGACGGTCGCGCCGCGCGACGCGTCGTAGCGATCGCTCCACTCCGCCTGGGCGCCCCATTCCTGCGCGGAGGCCGCGCCGGCCGCGACGGCCGCCGCCGCCGCGCCGAGCCCGAGCTTCAACGCCTCCCGGCGCGTCGCCGCCGCCATATCTGAAGACCGATCCGTCACGTGTGCCGAGCTCCCAAACCCGTTTGAGGGCGCGCGCGAAACCCCGCCGGTCCGCGACGCGCCGCCAGCAGGGTGCCGCAGCCTTGGTTAACGAAACCCGACCCGACCGCCCTGCGCGACCCAGAATCCGCGGCCGGCGATCACGTTGCGGACATCAGCCCGTTACCGCTCCGCCGACGCGACGGCGCTCACGGCGCCTGCGTCTTCTAGAGGTTTCGAAGAGCCACCGATTTGGGGCGGAACAATGTCATCGCCCTGTCGCGCCGGGGATCGTGACCGCGCCGGACGAGGCAAACGCGAAAGCCCGCCGCGGGCGACCGCAGCGGGCTTCGAAAGAACGCTCGACCGCGGGGGCCGGCGCCGCGTCAGAGGCGGAAACGGATCTGGTCGGTCCAGAAGCGCTCGAGGCGCACCAGCGCGACGTTCAGCGTCTTGAAGTCCTCGGCGTTGACGCCGCCAACCTGCTCGATGGTGCGGACGTGCTTGGCGTAGAGCTGGTCGACGATGTCGTGGATCTCGCGGCCCTGCTCGGTCAGGCTGATGCGCACCGAGCGGCGGTCCATCCGCGAGCGCTGGTGGTGCAGATAGCCCATCTCGACGAGCTTCTTGAGATTGTAGGACACGTTCGAGCCGAGATAGTAGCCGCGCGTCCGGAGCTCGCCGGCGGTGAGCTCGGCGTCGCCGATGTTGTAGAGCAGAAGCGCCTGGACGGAGTTGATGTCGGCGCGGCCGCGGCGGTCGAACTCGTCCTTGATGACGTCCAGCAGCCGGCGGTGAAGCCGCTCGACCAGCGTCAGCGCTTCCAGATACAGCGGGCGAACCGGCGAGTCCTTGACGTCGGCTGCGGCAGGCTCCGGGCGGCGAGCGATGTTTTTCATGACTGACGCCTTCCTGTCATTTCGATTTACTTGAGGCGTCGTCCACGTCCGCGCCTCATTGATCTCGAATGTAGGTTGGTCAGATGAAAATGAGCTTAAATGACGTGCTGAAAATTGTATTTATTTGTCGTACTGAACAAAGCGTTGCCTGCCTCGGTCAACAAGTTCTTACCCCGCAAGGCATGAATCGATCTTCATTTGTCCTTCCGAAACCTGAAGAGTTGCAACCGTTCGTTCTCCAGCAACTCTTATGCGAGGCGCTTGAGCTGCAAGACCTTCAAGAGGTTCAGTCGGCTTCGCGGCGCGCCTTCAGCGACAGCACGAGATAAGCGAGCATCGCCGCCAGTTCGAAGCCGCCCAAGGCGAGGCTCGCGGCGGACGGCGCGCCGACCAGCCCGACGGTGAAGAGATGGGCGAGCGCCGCGAGCAGCCAGATCGCGACGCCCCAGGCCGCGCCGATCCAGAGCCCCACCGCCGCCACCGGATCGGCGGCCGCGAACACCACCGTCGCGATCAGTGCGTCGCGCGGCGTCGCGTCCAGCGGGTCGGGGCCGCCGCCGACGCCGAGCAGCGCGCCCCAGGTAACGAGGCCGCGGACGAGTTCGATCGCCGCCATCGCGCGCAGGAAGACGAACAGGCGGAAACTCCACGGCCGCGCCTGCCGGTCGTCGGCGAAGCGGGACTCGCGGAGCGAGATCGCGGGAAGCCCGCCGCCCTCGTCGTCCTGAGCCGCCATGCCGCCTCCCCGTTCCGTCTCCCGCACGGGCGCCACCCTTTCCGACTCCGCCGCCGGACGCAAACCGGCCCCGCCCTCGACGCGGGTCCCACGCGCCGACGTGGCCTGTCTGCCGGGCCGCCCGGGTGCTATGGCTTGCCCGCGCGGGCGAAGACGTCAGAAGACGCCGACCCCGCGACGAGGATGACCAGGACGGACGGGCTTATGCACGACAGGATCGGATCGCTCGAGAACGCGCGCCGCGCCGCGGCGGAGGACAGCGCCCTCGCCCTCGCCCGCCGTCCGCGCCGCAACCGCCGCGCCGACTGGTCGCGACGCCTGGTGCGCGAAACCACGCTCACCGTGGACGACCTGATCTGGCCGATCTTCCTGATCGAAGGCGAAGGCCGCCGCGAGCCCGTCTCCGCCATGCCGGGCGTGGACCGGCTCACCGTCGACGAAGCGGTCCGCGCCGTCGAGGACGCCGCGTCCCTTGGAATCCCTGCCGTCGCCCTCTTCCCCTACACCGACCCCGCCAAGCGCGACGCCCAGGGGTCGGAGGCGCTCAACCCCGACAATCTGGTCTGCCGGGCCTTGCGCGCTCTGAAATCGGCCGTGCCGCATATCGGTCTCGTGACCGACGTCGCGCTCGATCCCTACACCAGCCACGGCCATGACGGGCTGATGGAGGGCGACCGCATTCTGAACGACGCGACGGTCGCGACCCTCGTGCGGCAGGCGCTGACGCAGGCCCACGCCGGCGCCGACGTCATCGCCCCCTCCGACATGATGGACGGCCGCATCGGCGCGATCCGCGCCGGCCTCGACGCGGCCGACTTCACCGACGTCCAGATCATGTCCTACGCCGCGAAATACGCCTCCGCCTTCTACGGTCCCTTCCGCGACGCGATCGGGACGAGCAAGGCGCTGATCGGCGACAAGAAGACCTATCAGATGGACCCGGCGAACGGCGACGAGGCGCTGCTGGAGGCCGAGCTCGACGTCGCCGAGGGCGCCGACATGCTGATGGTGAAGCCCGGCCTGCCCTATCTCGACATCGTCCGCCGGCTCAAGGATCGCTTCAGGATGCCGACCTACGCCTATCAGGTGTCCGGCGAATATTCGATGATCCAGGCCGCGGCCCGCAATGGCTG
This sequence comes from Hansschlegelia sp. KR7-227, assembly GCF_049446035.1. Classification (NCBI taxonomy): domain Bacteria; kingdom Pseudomonadati; phylum Pseudomonadota; class Alphaproteobacteria; order Hyphomicrobiales; family Methylopilaceae; genus Hansschlegelia; species Hansschlegelia sp. KR7-227. The sequence goes on along the minus strand of NZ_JBMSEA010000001.1, from coordinate 824,343 downwards.
GCTCGACGGCGACGCCGCCATGATGGAGAGCCTGACGTCCTTCAAGCGCGCCGGCGCCGACGGCGTGCTGACCTATTTCGCGATCGCGGCGGCGAAGAGGCTCCGGGGCGAGCGGCAGGGGTAATCACGCCGGCAGCTCTTCCGCCGCCCGCAGGCGCGCCGCGTCGCGGGCGGGAGGCGCGCCGAACAGGCGCGCATATTCCCTGCTGAACTGCGAAGCGCTCTCGTAGCCGACGGCGTAGGCCGCCCGGGCCGCCTCCTCATTCGCGATCAGCAGGTTCCGGGCCTGCTGGAGCCGCAGGATCTTCTGATATTGAAGCGGGCTCATCGCGGTCGCCGCCTTGAAGTGGCGATGGAACGACGCCGCGCTCATCCCGGCGCGCGTCGCAAGGTCCTCGATCCGGAGCGGCTGGTCGAAGCCGGCGCGAATCTCGGCGATGGCGAGGCGGACGCGCGACAGCCGGCTGTCGGCCCGGGCGAACTGGCGCAGCACCCCGCCCTGCGGTCCGCGCAGCAGCCGGTAGAGCAGCTCCTGCTCCGCGAGCGGCGCGAGCGTCGGGACATCCTCCGGCGTTTCGAACAGCCGGGCGATCCGGAGCCAGACCTCGAGAAGCTCGACGGTGACGGGGCTCACCCCAAAGGCCGGCGCGGCCGCCTCCCGGCCCGGCGGCGCGTCGGTCAGCAGGGGCGCGAGCTTGCCGGGGTCGATCCGGAGAGCGAGCACGATATAGGGCTTCTCGGGCGTCGCCTCGATGATCCAGCTCGTCACCGGCAGGTCGAGCGAAGCGAGGAAATAATTGGCGGCGTCGTAGCGCAGCGCCTCGTCGCCGATCGTCACGCGCTTCGCCCCCTGCAGGACAAGGCAGAACATCGGCTCGTAGAGGCTCGTCGTCGGCAAGGTCTCGCCACGGTGCACGCCGATGAGCACGCCCGGGACGACCGTCTCGCAGATCGCGCCGTCGGCGTGACGCAGCGCGCGCGCCTTCAAGTCGTTCAGCAAAGCGTCCATCGCGGCACTGTCGCGCGCGAACCGGGCGCCGGCAAGGCCGGCCGGGCGGATCGCGCCCGGTGAGAGGAATAGGCAAGCGATTGCGAGGATCGGGCGCGCGGGCGGCGCAAGGGCGGCCCACATGCCGACCGTCCGCAAGACGCTTTCGGCGGACGATCTGAAGGAGAACCTCATGACGAACGCTTTTGGCGCTTACTCCACGACCGACGACGTGCTGGCGGGCGTCGATCTCTCGGCCAAGCGCATCCTGGTCACCGGCGTCTCTGCGGGCCTCGGCGTCGAGACGGCGCGCGCTCTCGCCGCGCGGGGCGCCCGGGTGGTCGGCGCCGCGCGCGACCTCGACAAGGCGACGCGCGCGACCGACATCGTTCGGCGCGACGCCGCGAACGGCGGCGGGCTGGAGCTGGTCGAGCTCGATCTCGCCTCGCTTGCCAGCGTGCGCGCCTGCGCGGACCGCCTTGTCGCCGCCGGCGAGCCCTTCGACGTCGTCATCGCCAACGCCGGCGTGATGGCCTGCCCGAAGGGCGCGACCGCGGACGGCTTCGAGACGCAGTTCGGCACCAACCATCTCGGGCATTTCGTGCTCGTGAACCGGATCGCGTCGCTGATGACGCCCGGCGCGCGGCTCGTGAACCTCGCCTCCGCCGGCCATCGCTTCGCCGACGTCGACCTCGACGACCCGAATTTCGAGCGCACGCCTTACGAGGAGTTCGTCGCCTATGGCCGCTCGAAGACCGCGAACGTCCTGTTCGCCGTCGAGTTCGACCGGCGCCACAAGGAGCGCGGCGTGCGGGCGGCCGCGGTGCATCCCGGCGGCATCAACACCGAGCTCGGCCGCCACATGACCGAGGAGGCGATGCAGGAGCTGATCGACGGCATCAACGCCTCGCAGCCGGAGGGCGCCCAGGGCTTCGAGTGGAAGACGATCCCGCAGGGCGCGGCCACCTCGGTCTGGGCGGGCGTGGTCGCCACCGCCGACGAGGTCGGCGGACGCTATTGCGAGGACTGCCATGTCGCCGCGATCGAGGACAGCGAAGGCCTGCGCCCCGGCGTGCGGTCCTACGCCCTCGATCCGGCCCGCGCCCGGGCGCTGTGGGCGAAGAGCGAGGAGCTCGTGGGCGAGCGGTTCTGAGCAGGCGCCCCTCGCCCGCCGCCGCGTCACAGGCTCGGCGCGGCGGCGAGCTCCTCGGTGCTGATCGCGTCGACGGTGCGGGGGGTCGGCTCCGGCGCGCCGTCGGCGCGGGCGATCCAGATCTTCACCTCGCCGGGCTCCATCAGCCCGTAGGGCGTGCAGAACGCGACCTCGGCGGCGTCGCGCCCGACGCCGATGCGCACGAGCCCGTCGAGCGCCGCCTGCCGGGTGCCGTCGAACAGCCACCAGCGGCCGTCGAGATAGGCCTCGAACACCGCGTGGAAGTCGCCGGGGTCGAGCCCGAAGGCGTAGCAGCTGACGAAGCGGGCGGGGATGCCGAGCGCCCGGCAGAAGGCGATGCCGAGATGGGCGAAGTCGCGGCAGACGCCGGCGCGCTGGATCAGGATTTCGGTCGCGGTGGTCTCGGAGTTGCTGGAGCCGCGCTGGTACTCGATGTTGCGGTAGATCCAGCTGCAGATCGCGCTCACCCGGTCATGGCCGCGCGGCAGCTCAGCGAACTCCTTGTAGGCGAAGGCGGCGAGCCGGTCGGACGGCACGAAGCGGCTCGGCAGCAGGAAGGGCAGGATGTCGAGCGGCAGGTCGCGCACGTCCATCTCGCGCACGCTCGACGGCTCCGCGCGGTGGACGTCGAGATCGACCTCGGCGGTGTAGGAGACCGAGAACGGCCCCGGCCCGACGATGACGCCGGTGTAGCGGTTTTTGGTGTCGGGCGTCATGTAGGTGCGCCGCGGCAGGTCGGGCGACAGGATGAAGCGGTCCATCAGCTCGCGGTGCCGCGGCAGCGGCGCGACCTCGAGATTGAAGATGAACACGGTCTCCTCGACCACCTGATAGGACAGGTCGCATCCGAGCTTGAACTTCATCGGGGGGCCTGGTCCTTCGCGTCGCGGGCCTTCCGGGGGATCGGCCGTACCCGACCCATAACATGGCCGGGGCCGGGGACGTTCCCGCGCCGAGCGATGACGCCGCCCGGACGCGCCGCCCAACGAACGAGTCGCCGCCAAGGCCAGCCTCGGCGCTCTTCGCAAGCCGATGCCTGATCTCGATCAAGGCCGTCGCCCTCGCAGAGGAGAACACTGCGGGCGGTCAACACCGCTGCGCGATCGCCATGATGCCGCGGACGTTGCGTCGCCGGCGGCCTGTGGGAGATCCCGTCTTGTACTTCCTGGCTTTGGCGGCGGACTACGACGGAACGCTCGCGGATCAAGGCGCGGTGAACGCTGCGACCCTCGAAGCTCTCCGGTCGTTCAAGCGATCGGGGCGCCGCCTGATCCTTGTTACGGGACGCGAACTTGACGACCTCAGGCGGTCTTTCCCCGATCTGCCGCTGTTCGATCGCGTGGTCGCCGAGAATGGCGGCCTGCTCTACGACCCCGCCACTGGCCGCGAACGGCTCCTTGGGCCGCCGCCGACAGGGGAGTTCGTGAGGAGGCTGGTGGAGAAGCGGGTAGAGCCGATCTCGGTCGGGCGGACGATCGTCGCCACGTGGCGGCCTCATGAGACCGCGGTCTTGCAGACGATCCAGGAGCTCCACCTTGATCTGCAGATAACCTTCAACAAGGCCGCCGTGATGGTCCTGGGCCCGGGGGTCAACAAGACCAGCGGCCTGCAGGCGGCGCTCGACGAGCTCGGCCTCTCGCCGCACAACGTCGTGGCGGTGGGCGACGCCGAGAACGACCATGGTTTCATGGCCGCCTGCGGCTGCTCCGCGGCCGTGGCGAACGCTCTCCCGACCATCGCGGACAGCGCCGACATCCGGCTGAAGTTTGATCATGGCGCCGGCGTCGCAGAGCTTTTGCAGGCGGTCGAGGCTCGCGACATCAGCGTGGCGCCGCCCTCCCGCGTCGGCGTCGACATCGGCCCCGACCGCGACGGCGCTCCGGCCTTTCTCTTCCCGACCGAGACGGCGCTCGTCGTGGGGCCCTCAGGATGCGGGAAGTCCAGCTTCGCCACGCGGCTGACGGAGCTGCTGGCGCAGAAGCGGTTCGAGTTCTGCGTGATCGACCCGGAGGGCGACTACGACAGCCTTCAGGACGCCATAAGGCTCGGCGACGGGGCGACGCCTGTCTCTGTCGACCGCGCGATCCACTTCCTCCAAACGTCCGGCCTCAACCTCGTGGTCAACACGGTCGCGATGACGCTTCCGGAACGCGGGCGTCTGCTGGAGGCGCTGCTGCGCGCGCTGGTCGAGCTTCGGCGGAAGACCGGACGCCCTCACTTCCTGCTGGTCGACGAGGCGCATCATTTCCTGCCGAGCAGCCACGCGGAAGACGCCGAGACGCTGCTCAACCAGATCCGGGGCGTCGTGCTCATCACCACGAATCCTGGGCTGATGGCCCGCGCGGCGCTGGCCGAGATCGACGTGCTGCTGGCCGCCGAGCCCGTCCAGTCCGCGATCGCGGCCATCGCCGAGGCCAGAGGAGCGCCGCCGCCGCGGGCGCCGACGCCGAACCAAGGCGAGCTCCTGTTCTGGAGGGTGAATGACGCCGGACCGCCGCGCATCATCGCCAACACAGCGCCGGCGCAGCCGCACAGGAGGCATCGCGGCAAATACGCCGCGGGCGACGTCGGGACCTGGAAGGGCTTCCGGTTCGGACATTTGGGCCCGGACGCGCCCTGCGCCACCAATCTCGCCGACTTCGTCCGCCTCGCCGCCGCCGTCGGGGACGACGTCTGGCTGAGGCACCTCCGGTCCGGAGACTACGCCGCCTGGTTCCTGAACGTGATCCGGGACCAAGAGCTCGCACAGGCCGCAACCGAGATCGGCTTGCAGGTCGGCCTGCCGGCCGCGGAAAGCCGGAAGCGCGTCATCGAGGAAATACGGAGCCGTTACGCCCTGTCGTAGCGGGCTGAGGAAGGCGGCCCCCAAGCGGCGCTCAGCGCCGCGCCGGCTTCGCCGTCAGCCTTTCGGCCAGCCGGTCTCGCCCGGAGCGTTCGGTTCGGAGGCCGTGATCGTGATCGGCATGCGAAACCGACCCCGAGCAGCGTGGACGTCGGCAGGGTTCTCGGGACCGCCTATCGAAGCTGGCTTTTCAGGATGGTGCGATAGGACGGCACGTCGGCCGTCGTGATGTCGTCGATCAGCCAGCCATAGTCGCCATTGGCGAGCACCAGCTTCAACGTGCCGCTGTCGCCGCCGTTCCGGTAGCTGACGTCGACCAGCGCGATGCGGTCGTCGCCTCCGACATGCACCTTGGTGACGCGGAACGTCACGACGTCCTGGCACTGGCACAGCGGATCGCCCTCGATGAGGCCGATCTCGCCGCCGGCCTGGGCGCGGTCCTTCAGGACGAGCGCGCGGAACCGTTTGGAGAAGATCGGGACGCCATCGCGCAGCGTGAAGTCCCGCGGCGCGGCGCGGCGCTCATAGGGCTTGTAGACCTCGCGGACGAAACCCTCCGGCGAGCCGGTGTCGCCGATCTCCTGCGCGCGCGCCGCCAGCGGCGAAAGCGTGGCGAGCGCGAGCGCGAAGACGGTCAGTCGTCTGCGGAGCATGGTCTTGGTCTTGGTCTTGGCCTTCATGCGAATGCGTCGAAGTCATCGGTCCGGATGGACGGGGATCAGCCGTTGCAGCTCGGGATGGTTCCCTCGCGGCCGCCCTGGGTCCAGAAGATCCCGCCCCACTGGTAGCCTTCGACGTCGCCGTAGCGGACGCGATACCATTTGTACTCGTTGAACCAGACGCCGGCGTCCTCGACGCTGTCGAACTGCTGGCCTTCGGCGACGCTCGCGACCTTGCTCGCGTTCATGGACGGCCGGCTGCGCAGCACGCCGCCGCAGGAGAAGCTCGGCCCTTCGCTTCGCCTCTCGCTGACCTTGTCCCGGCGCCGATCGTCACGCTGCTGTTGGCGCGCCTCGCGATCCATCTCCACCATGCTCTGGACGTCGCCTGTGCATTTCTGCGGGATGTAGTCCCAGATGTCGTTCTTCCTGAAGCACTGGCCAACAGTGACGTCGACGCACAGCGCGTCGACGATCTTGGAGCAGCGCTCGTCCATTCCCTGAGCGCCGGCCGCGTGCGGCGCACAGGCCAGGGCCGCCGCGGCGAGCGCTCCGAGGAGCAAGGTTTTACGCATGTTCGTTCCCCCGAACGTGGACGGCGCATCGGCGCCGGCATGGGTATGGGCGGCGCGGCGCGAGCCGCCGCGTCGCGTCGTCAGTTCTCGCCGATCAGGCGGCAGGTGATGATGACGGGCTTCGCCCGGGCGACGGCGAGCCGATCGTCGAACAGGTCGCAGTCGAGCAGATTGTCCTCCGCCGCCTTCCGCGCCGAGAAGACGTTGACGTTCACGTGGACGGGATTGCGGCCGTAGGCGGCGGCGTCCGCCGCCGTGACGCCGCGCGCCGGCATATTCGCGACGCCGCCCACGGCCGGCATCGTCACCGTGTCGCCCGGCAGTTCGATCTGGCCGGGCTCCTCGCCGTCCGCCTCAGCGCGCGTGATGTCGGCGGCCGTCGGCTTCTTTGACGCTTTGCCGTGGTAGAACGAGCTCACCGTCACGCTCTCCGAGATCGCCGACAGCTTCGCGAGCGCCTTGGGCGACAGCGACACCTGCACGACGAAGCCGAACGGGCTCGCCGCGGCCTGCGCGGCGGCGCCGGCCGGAAGGGCGAGCGCGCAGGCGGCAGCCGCGCCTGCGAGCGCTCCGGCGAGGGCTAGTCGGTCAGCCATGTGGTCCTGCATGTGGGCCGTCGGTCGGCGCGGCGACCCGCCCGCCGTGGAGCCGCGGACACGCCGCATGGGGGCGGCGTCAGCGCGGGCAATTGTTGGCGCGTTCCTGGTCCTGGATCTCCGCGATCTTCTTGCGGTCGCGCGCCGAGAGCGGGACGTCCTGGATGTTGGTGTAGCGGCAGCCCTCGTTCAGCCCGAAGGCGCGGATGGCGCGGTCGGTCTTGAAGCAGTAGCCGGCCTCGAAATAGACCGCGTTTCGCTCGCCCCAGAGTTCGTCGCAGGGGAACTTCGCGAAGGCCGGCGAGGTCAGGAGAACGGCCGAGACGGCGACGGCGACGCGCAGCATGTGCAATCCTTGATGAGACGGTCCGAGGCGCAGGCGTCACGAGCGCGCCTAACGTGCAGGCCGGCGCGGGCCGGTCTTTTCGAGCTCGATCATGAGCTCGACATCCTGCAGGCAACGCTCGTCGACCGACTGCCAGGACGACGAATAGACGAAGCATGTCGTCACAGTCCTGGCGCCGCAGAGCGCCTTGACTTTGTCGACGCAGATCCGGCTCGGCGCTTTGGCGGCGGCGCACTGTAACGGCAACAACACAAACGCCGCCACGAGAAACTTGAACACGCCAAGGCCTAATCTAAGAGCACGAACCAGAAATATTAATACATGCTTTCATTTCTGGGAGTCGCATTTATTGACAAGACGTTCGTAGACTTACAACCTAAGTATAAACGCGTATACCAATATGCGGCCGATCGCCGTGAGCGTCACGCATCGCATGTCGAAGCGCGGTCGACGCACTCTCGGCGCGAGCGCCTCACCAGATGTGGCGTTACACGCCAGTCTTGTACTGCTTCGGCGAGACGCCGGCGAACTGGCGGAACACCTTGGCGAAGTGGCTCTGGCTGGAGAAGCCGAACTCGGTCGCGACCTGGCTCGCCGACAGGTTTGTGGTGGCGAACAGGCGCTTCGCCATCGCGACGCGCTCGCGCAGGACGAACTGGTAGGGCGTCATGCCGAAGGCGGCCTTGAAGACGCGGGCGAAGCGCGACGGGCTGATCCGGGCGAGGCCGGCGAGCTCCGTCACGGAGATGTCGCCGGCGAGGTTGTCGCGGATGTAGCCGACGAGGCGGCGCATCTCGGCCGGCGACAGGCCCGCCTCGCGGTCGCGGGCGGCGGGGGTCGCGTAGCGCGCAGCGAGGTAGGCGAGCAGCGCGGTCGAGATCGACTCCGCGTAGAGCCGGCCGGAGCGGCAGCCGCCGTGGACCTCGGCCCGCATGGCGCCGAGCAGGGCTGCGAGCTGGGGGTCCTGCGTCACCCGCGCGGAGTCGAGAGAGCGCTCGATCGCCAGCACCTCGTCGCCGGCCAGCGTCTCCAGCCGGGCGGCGTCGAGCTGCAGCACCATCATGGTGATCGCGCCGTCCGGCACGGCGTTCTGGATCTCGGCGTCGCGCCGGATGACGGACACGGTCCCGGGGGCAAGCGCGTCGGCGTTCCAGACGCCGCGGTGGCGCCAACGCAGCGAGGCCTCGCCGCCGGTGACGTAGAGCAGGGTCGTCTTCGCCCAGGCGTGCGCCGGCAGCGGCTCGCCCGGGCCCTCGGCCTCCTCGAAGGCGAAGCCGGTCCAGGCGAGCGCGGCGCTCGCGAGCTCGGGGGCGGCGAAGAACGGCACGCGCCGCCCCTGCAGACTGTACTGGATCCGCTCCGCTTTCATCGGCCTCTCGGCGTCCGCGTGTTCAGGCGAAGGCCGATCGGCCCGGGCTTTCCGTCGGTTCAGTCTGACGCGCCGTAATGATCGGTCGTGCCGGAGGCGCCGAAACGGGCGCCGCAGGCCGCCGGAGCGGGCTCGCCGGCGCAACGCAAAACGTCGGGCGCCGGCAGGATCATGCTCGGATGAGCACGATCGTTGTAGTTCTCGCTCGTGTCTATCCCTAGCGTTGTTTTCGGCGGCGCGCAGTCAGCAATAAAAAACGTGCAAAGACGCGCCGTTGCAATCGGAGGAAGCGCAGTGGACAAGAAGAAAAGTTTAACTGTCGGCCGACGCATAGGTTTCGGCCTCGCCGCCGGCGCCTTGCTGCTGCTGGGCGCGGCGGCCCCGGCCTCGGCCCAGGAGAGGACGACCGCGATCAAGCTCTGGCGGTCGGGCGGGTTCGCGATCGGCGGCAAGGTGATCACGGATCCGGAGAATCCGGGCCGGACCCTGTCCTGCGACCACGGCTACATGGAGTATTTCATGCCGTGGCGTCCCCGCGAGACCAGCCTCGTGATGTGGCACAGCTCGAGCCCGCAGGGCTGGCAGAACCGCTGGGACGGCGGCGAAGGCTACAAGGACAAATTCCTGCGCCGCGACTACCCCGTCTATCTCTGGGACGGGCCCCGCGTCGGCCGCGCCAACTGGAGCTGCGAGCCGATCAACTACGTGCCGGCCTACCGCGACCAGGGCAATTTCACCGCCTGGCTGTTCGGCCCGACGGCGCCCTCCGGCTATCCGAAGCCGGGCGACTGGCATCCCGGCGTGCAGTTCCCCACCACGAGCGCGGAGGCCTGGAACCAGGCGACCCGCGCCCGCTATGACGAGTTCGACACCGGCGCCAACATCCAGCTCCAGACCGACGCGGCGGCGGTCGCCGCGGATTCGGGCAAGCTCGGCGACCAGATCGTCTACCTCACCAATTCCGCGGGCGGCCTGCGCGCCATGGTGACCACGACCAAGGCCGAGAAGAAGAACATCGCCGGCATCGTCACCTATGAGAGCATCGGCTACGTGTTCCCGGAGGGCGTCTCGGAATCCCCTCCGGCCTGCACGGATCCGGGGCCGGCCTGCGCCTTCGGTCCGATCCACGTTCCGCTGAAGGACTTCAAGAAGCTCGCCAGGCTGGCGGCGATCCAGTTCGTCTGGGGCGACAACAGGCCCGAGACCGACCGCTTCCTCCAGCAGTCGCGGCTCGCCGCCAAGCTGATCAACAGGTATGGCGGCAACGCTCGGGTCCTCGTGCTCGGCCGCGACGCCAAGCTCTGGGGCAGCACCCACATTCCGTTCGCGGATCTCGACAACGAAAAGGTCGCGGGGCTCCTGGACAAGTTCCTGGCGAAGAACCGGCTCGACGGCTACGCGGCGCGCCGGCCGGACTGGATCGTGAAGTAACCGACGCCTGAGGTCCGCCCGCGGGTCTCGGGCGGACCTTCCGGGCGCAGCGCTCGTGCGGGGCTGCGCCCGGCCTTCGGCGACCGTCTCGCCCCGGCGGCGGTTCCCGATCCTTCCGCCGACGAGCCCTTCCCGCGCCACGCGCGGCGCAGGGTTTTTTGCGCCGCGGTTGACGCGCGACCGCCCCGACGAGGTTGCGGCTCGGCGCCATCAGCCGCCATTCGGCCCTTCCCTGAAACGGGGCGCTCAGAGGGGCGCTGACCGAATGTCCGGGTCAGATCAGCCATTCGCGCACCTTCGCGATGGCGCTCGCAAAAGCCTCGGGCGCCTCCTGCGGCAGATTATGTCCCGCATCGACGACGCGGTGCTCGTGCAGACCGACGAACATCCGGGCCTGCTCCGCCGTCCCCCCAGGTTTGAGCGGGTCTCTCGCGCCGTCGATCGATACCGCGGGCGTTTTGATTTCAGGCTTCTGTTTCAGGCGATCTTCGAGCGATTCAAGCGCTGGATCGCCGGACTCAAGGCCAAATGAGCTCCGGTAGCAGTGAATGACGACATCCACGAAATCGGGATTGTCGAAGGACGCCGCCGACCGGGCGAAAGTCGCCTCGTCGAAGTTCCAACTGGGCGACCAGCTCTTCCATAGCAGCTCGCAGAGATCGCGGCGGTGCTCAGCAAGACATGCGCGGCCGCGCTCGGTCTGAAAGAGATGCTGATACCAAAAGACGCGCTCGAGCGATGGGGCGACGGCGCGCTGTTGCCCGGTCACATCGATGATGTCGTAGCTCGCATACGAGACAAGTCCGCCGATCCGCTCCGGCCAGAGCGCGGCGGCGACGCAGGATGCGTTGCCTCCCCAGTCGAACCCACCCAAGATCGGACGTCGCAGCTCAAGCGCGTCGGCGAGCTGGATGATGTCGCGACCCCGAGCCGCCTGCTGCCCGCTCCGCATGGCGGTTTCAGAGGCAAACCGGGTCGGGCCAAATCCCCGCGCATACGGGGTGATGACCCTTGCTCCCGCCTCGGACAGGATCGCAGCCACGTCGTCGAAGGCATGGATGTCGTATGGAAAGCCGTGCGACAGGATCACCGGCCATCCAGTCGCAGGACCGCGCTCGACATAGGCGATCCGCAGGGCGTCGGTCTCAACGCTTCGTATCGGCTGCTCGTCCATCGCGGGCCATTCCTGGATGTGCGCCGAGCGCAGGCTCAGAAGATGCAGGCAGCGTGTCTAAACGGAGGTCTGCGCGGGGCCTCGGCGACAGCGGTCTCCGGCTTCAGGCGCCGTCTCCCATCACTTTGGCGATAAACGCCCGAAGATCAGCCAGCATCAGCTCCGGTTGCTCCCAGGCGGCGAAGTGCCCTCCCGAGGCCATGTCAGTCCAGTGGACGACGTCGTAGGTCTTTTCGACGAAGGAGCGAGGCGTCGGGATAAACACGGGGTCGGGGAACGCCGCGACCCCCATCGGCGCCCGAATGCGCGTCCCCGCGGGAAACCTGTCCGATCCTTCGAGGCGCTTGCCGTGATAAATCCACGTCGCCGTGACGACGGCTGACGGCGCGACGTAGAGCATGATGTTGGTGAGCAGTTCCTCTTCCGAGAACTTGCTCCAGATGTCCGGACCGCCATCGGCGGCAGGAGGAAGATCGGCCCACGCCCCGAACTTCTCGAGTATCCAGGCGGCGGCGCCGACGGGGCTGTCGGCCATGGCGACGCCGAGCGTCTGGGGACGCGTCTCCTGCTCGTGATTGTAGCCTGTCTCCCAATCGAAGATCTCATCGCGGCGGGAGAAGTGCTCCGCTTCGTCGGGGGTCGTCGGAACGGCGTCCTCTGCGAAGATGCTCACCATGTTGATGTGGAAGCCGAGCAGCGCGTCCGGCTGCGTGCAGGCCATCCAGCTGGCGATGTGCGCGCCCCAGTCGCCGCCCTGGACGACGTAACGCGTTTCGCCGAACAGCCGGACCATCAGCCCAAGCATGAGTTCAGCGGCGCGGCGCGGTCCGATCACCCCGGTGATTGGCTTCGAGAAGGCGAAGCCCGGAAGCGAGGGCACGACGACATCATGTCCGTCGGCGGCCAGCGGCTCCAGGAGCTGTTCAAACTCGAGAAATGAGCCGGGCCAACCGTGAAGGAGAAGGACGGGCGGCTTGGTCCCGTCGCCCTTCACATGGACGAAATGAATGCGCTCGCCCTCGATGTCGGTCGTGAAGTTGGGAAGATCGTTGAGGCGTCGCTCGACCGCGCGCCAGTCGTAGCTGTCCCGCCAATACGCCACGAGGCGCTTGAGGTCAGCGATCCCGACGCCTGAGTTCCATCCGCCTGCGTCGGGCAGCTGGCTCCAGTCATAGGCATCCACTTTCGCCATGATGGCGGCCAGCCGTTCGTCGGGCACGTGGACCACAAAAGGCGAAACCATAGTCCTCTCCTCGATGGCGCGCCGTGCAGTGCAGACGGCCCTCGACGTGGCCACGACCGGCGAGTGCGATGCATCCTCATGGCAGCGACATCATCAGGTTATCTGTCGCAAAGATGGACGACACAGTCTGACACGTCTATACGGAGAAGCTGCCCAACATCTTTGCGCAGAACGCATAAGCAGGCGAGATGGACCTTGCAGGCGACCTTGAGGTTTTCACGCTTGTGGCCGAGGAAGGCAGCTTTTCGGCGGCCGGACGTCGGCTGCGGCTCGCCCCGTCATCCGTCGCGCGCGTCGTCGACCGGATCGAAGCTCGGCTGGGGATCCGTCTGCTGTTGCGTACGACGCGATCGTTGACGCTGACCCCGGAGGGAATGACCTACCTGTCTTCCGCCCGGCGGATCCTCGCGGATCTTCGGGAAACCGAGCAGTCGATCGCCGACCAAAACTCGCCCAAAGGACGCCTGCGCCTGAGCATTTCACAGCTGTTCGGGAGGCTGTTCGTTGTGCCGCTCTTGCGGGACTTCATGCAGAAGTACCCGTCAATTCTGCTCGAGGTGATCTCGACCGACGCTGTCGTAGACATCGCGGCGGGCCAGGCGGACGTCGCAATTCGGCTGGGACCGCTGCCTGATGGCCCGCTTACAGCCCGCAAGCTTGGCGAGACGCACAAGGTGATCGTCGCCTCTCCGACCTATCTGGCCCGCCGGGGACGCCCCGCAGTCCCCGAGGACCTGCACGCGCATGACTGTATCGCGTTCAATTTCAAGCGTGCGGCCCCGACTTGGCCTTTCCGGAAGGACGGGCGCGACTACGCGTTGCCGATAAGAGGCAGGATAGAAACGAACAACGGCGAGACGGAAGGCCAGCTCGCCGCCGAGGGCATTGGAATCGCTCGGGTCTGCGCCGAGACGGTCGAACCGGCGATCGCCGCCGGCCAGCTTGTGCCGCTCCTTGAAGCGTTCAATCCTGGCGACGGCGAGGAGGTTCACGCGGTCTTCGTCGGCGGGGCGCACACGCCTGCAAGGGTGCGTTGTTTCGTCGACTATCTCAGCGACCAATTTAGAGCTCGAGCCCGCGAAATGTGAGCATACCGGCAGTAAGAAGTTCCGTGATCGGTAGGGCGCTAATAGGAGTGGCGACCCACCATTCACAAATTCGTCTAATATTTTGCGTCGCAAATGACATCAAACATCGCCAGCCTTTGGGGCGATCCCAAGAGAGCGAACGGGCGACTCCCCGACAGCCCATCAGCGGCCCGCGCGAGTTCCGCAATGGGTCGAAAGCCGCTAGCCCGCCCCGCTGCACGGAATAAATTCCTTGACACCCCTCCCCCCTCCATGCTCTCCTCTGCGCATCCTTCCCCGTCAGGAAGGCGTGTCCGGACCGGCCGGCCATGCGGGGGAGGAGCGGCGCCTGCGGCGGGGATGACCGGATGTCTCCGTCCCGGGACGTTGGGCTGTGGCGCCCGCGGGGCTCGCGCGTCTCCTCTTCGAGGGCGGCGCTTGCTCCGCGCGTGAAGAGAACCGCCCCGCATTAAGACGGGGCGCGCCTTTTGCGGCGTAGGTTCGCGTGGCGGCGTCGATCGGGGGTCCGGCTCCAAAGGCCGGAACGCCCGTCCGGCGCCCGAGGCCCCCAAGGGCGGCGCTGCCGCCGGGGGCCGGGACGGCCATGAGCGTCCGAGACTTCGTCCGCAGCAGACGCAAAGCCGCCGCGCGCGGGGACGCCGGGCGACCGGTTCCGCCGAAGACTACGGCATGACAGGTGGCCCGGCGTCCCGCGCCCTTCCCCACCCTGTATCATCCGTCCGACCTTTTTCGCCGCAGGCGCGCCCCGCGCCGTGCGGGCGTTTCCGCGCGCCCTCCCCCGGCCGCGGTCGACGGCGGCGGGCCTGCGGGCCCCGGCCGAGACGGTTCGCGTCCACGGAACGAAAGCCCGACGGCGACGGTTGCGGGATCATGACACCACCGAGCCGCCCGCTCCGCGCGCGGCTCTCTCGCACATCTGGGAGTTTTTTCATGAAAGCGTTGGCCTGGCACGGCAAGGGCGATATCCGCTGCGACAGCGTGCCCGATCCGCGGATCGAGGACGACCGCGACGTCGTGATCAAGGTGACGGCCTGCGCGATCTGCGGTTCGGACCTGCATCTGATGGGCGGCTTCATGCCGACCATGGAGCGCGGCGACGTGCTCGGGCACGAGACGATGGGCGAGGTCGTCGAGGTCGGCCGGGCCGCGGCGTCGCGGCTCAAGGTCGGCGACCGAGTGGTGGTGCCCTTCACGATGTCCTGCGGCGAATGCCGGCAGTGCAAATGGGGCAATTGGAGCTGCTGCGAGCGCACCAACCCGAACGGCAAGATGCAGGCGGAGCAGTTCGGCTATCCGCTGGCGGGCCTGTTCGGCTTCTCGCACATCACCGGCGGCTACGCCGGCGGCCAGGCGGAGTATCTCCGCGTGCCCTTCGCCGACGTCGGCCCGCTGGTGATCCCGGAAGGGTTGAGCGACGAGCAGGTGCTGTTCCTGTCCGACATCTTCCCGACCGCCTATCAGGCCGCCGAGAATTGCGGGATCACGGGCGGCGAGACGATCGCGATCTGGGGCGCGGGGCCGGTCGGGGTGCTCGCCGTGACCTCCTGCTTCCTGTTGGGCGCGGAGCGGGTGATCTCGATCGACACGGTGCCCGAGCGGCTCGCGCTGGCGCGGCAGGCCGGCGCCGAGACGATCGATTTCGGCGAGGAGACCGTGCAGGAGCAGATCATGGAGATGACCGGGGGCAAGGGCCCGGACGCGGTCATCGAGGCGGTCGGCATGGAGGCGCACGGCGCCGACACGCTGGCGCAGAAGGTGTCCTCCGCGGTGCTGGCGGCGACGGTGAGCATGGAGCGGCCCTTCGCGCTCAACCAGGCGTTCCTCGCCTGCCGTCCTGGCGGCGTGGTCTCGATGCCGGGGGTCTACGCCGGCATGGCCGGCCCGGTCGCGCTCGGAATCTTCATGAACAAGGGGCTGACGCTGAAGACCGGCCAGACCCACATGCTGCGCTACATGAAGCCGCTGCTCGAGCGGATTGAAAAGGGCGAGGTCGACCCCTCCTTCATCATCAGCCACCGCACCACCTCGCTCGAAGACGGCCCGGAGCTCTACAAGACGTTCCGCGACAAGCAGGACGGCTGCACCAAGGTGGTGCTGAAGCCGCACGGCTGAGCCGCGGCGCGCCGTCCGGAGCGGTTTCCGCCCCCTGACGGCGCGCGTCCCTCTTGCCGCGCCGCACAACGCGCGGCACAAGACGGCGCATGATCCATGTGAACGACCTCACCTGCCGCGTCGCGGGCCGCGTGCTGATCGACAAGTCGACCGTCGCCTTGCCGGACGGCGCGCGCGTCGGCGTCGTCGGGCGCAACGGCACCGGCAAGACCACTTTGTTCAAGCTGATCGCCGGCGACCTGCAGCCGGACGACGGCTCGGTCGGCATTCCGAAGGGCACCCGCCTCGGCCGCGTCGCCCAGGAGGCCCCGTCCGGCCCGGAGGCGCTGATCGACGTGGTGCTCGCCGCCGACCTCGAGCGCGCGGTGCTGATGGCGGAGGTCGAGACCGCGACCGACCCCGACCGCATCTCGGACATCGTGACGAGGCTGATCGACATCGACGCCTATGAGGCGCCGTCGCGGGCGGCGCGGATCCTGTCCGGCCTCGGCTTCGACGACGAGGCGCAGAAGCGCCCCTGCTCCGACTTCTCCGGCGGCTGGCGCATGCGCGTCGCGCTCGCGGCCGTGCTGTTCTCCGAGCCCGACCTCCTGCTGCTCGATGAGCCCACCAATCACCTCGACCTCGAAGGCACGCTGTGGCTGCAGGAGTATCTCGCGAAATACCCCCGCAGCGTGCTGGTGATCAGCCATGACCGCGACCTGCTGAACGCGTCCGTCGATCACATCCTGCACTTCGAGAACGGCAAGCTTAATCTCTGGAAGGGCAATTACGACCAGTTCGACCGCATGCGGCGCGAGAAGCTGTCGCTCGACCTGAAGGCGCAGAAGGCGCAGGCTGACGAGCGGGCGCGGTTGGAGGCGTTCATCGCCCGCTTCAAGGCCAAGGCGTCCAAGGCCACCCAGGCCCAGTCGCGCGTCAAGCGGCTGGCCAAAATGCAGCCGATCTCCGCCGTCATCGAGCGCACGGTGACGCCGTTCGAGATTCCGGAGCCGGAGAGGGAGCTGGCGCCGCCGCTGATCGCGCTCGACGGCGTGTCCGTCGGCTATGGCGAGCGCACGATCCTGCACAAGCTGTCGCTGCGCATCGACCCCGACGACCGCATCGCGCTGCTGGGCTCGAACGGCAACGGCAAGTCGACCTTCGCCAAGCTGCTCGCCGGGCGGCTGGGAACGCAGGCCGGACGGGTGAACAAGTCGGAGAAGATTCTCGTCGGCTTCTTCGCCCAGCATCAGGTCGAGGATCTCGACGTCGACGCCACTCCTTACGACCACATCCGCCAGAAGATGCCGGCGGCGAGCGACGCCCAGGTGCGCGGCCGGGTGGCGCGGATCGGGTTTCCCGGCGACCGCGCGAACACCGTCGTCGGCAAGATGTCCGGCGGCGAGAAGGCGCGCCTCGCCTTCGGCCTCGCGGTCTTCAACGGCCCGCATCTGCTGATCCTCGACGAGCCGACCAACCACCTCGACATCGACAGCCGCGAGAGCCTCGCCCAGGCGCTGAACGAGTTTTCCGGCGCGGTGATCCTGATCAGCCATGACCGCCATCTGCTCGACGCCACCGCCGACCGGCTGTGGGTCGTCGGCGACGGCGGCGTGTCGGCCTTCGACGGCGATCTCGACGACTACCGCCGCTACATTCTGTCGGCCGAAGGCCAGGGCCGCGCCTCGAAGAAGCCGGGCGGCGGCACGGGCAAGTCGGCGGAGGCCGCGGAGGGAAAGCGCGTCGACCCCGGCGCGCTCAAGAAGAAGATCGCATCGCTCGAGGAAGTGATCGGCCAGTGCGAGAGCGAGATCGGCCGCATCGACGCCGAGCTCGCAGCCGGACGGGGCTTTCCGGACAAGCCGCAGAAAGCCGCCGAGCTCGGCCGCCGCCGCGCCGAGTTCGCCGCCGCGCTCAGCGAGGCTGAGGAGACCTGGCTCGCGGCCACCGCCGACCTCGAAGGAGCCGCCGCCGCGTGACGCGGCCGCTTTTCATAAAGGCGCTCTCCGTCCCGCGACCCGTCGCGGGACTTTCGGTTCTGGCCGTCGGCGCCGCCGCCGCCGCGGCGCTTGCGGCCGTCGACGGCGGGTTCGGGCAACGGGCCTGGCCGCTTGTCGCAGGTCTGGTCTTCGGCGTCGCCCTGCAGCGCGGCGAGCTGTCGCTGGTGCGGGCCTGGCGCGACCTCCTGATGCTGCGCGACTCCGGTCAGCTGCTGGGCTTTCTCTCGGCGCTCGCCGTCGCCGCCGTGCTGACGCTGGGCTGCCTCGCGCTGCTTGGCGCGTCGGGACCGCCTGTGAACGCGCGGATCGGCCATGTCGGCTGGCTGCTGCCGATTTCGGCCTTCGTCTTCGGCGTCGGCTCGGTCGTCGCCCGCGGCGGCGTGATGGTGCATCTGCGCCGCCTCGGAGAAGGCTCGCTGGTGGCCGTGCCCGCGCTGCTCGCGACATTCGCCGGCTTCGTCGCCGGGATCGCGATGTGGCCTTGGGCCTACCGGACGGCGATCGCCCCCGCCGCCTCGCCGTGGCTGCCGGAATGGGTCGGGCTGGCGGGCGCGCTCGGGCTCCAGATCGCCGCGCTCGCCGCCTGCGCGGCGGCGCTGTGGCGATTTCGTCCCCGGCGCGGCCCCGATCCGCGGCCGATGTCGATCCGCGTCCTGGTGGAGCCCTGGCCGGCCTCGGTCGCCGGCGGCCTTCTCGGGGCGCTCGTCGCCGCGAGCTACGCCGCCGGACAGCCGCTCGGCCTGATCGCGGAATGCGCGACCGTCGCCCGCTGGCTCGCGACGGCGGTCGGATGGGCGCCCGCCGCGATGCCGGAGCTCGACGCCGGCATAGGCGGCATCGTGGTGCCGCTGCCCGACGGCTTCGGCCTGACGGAGCATGTCGTCATCGTGGCGGGCTTCGTGGTCGGCGCCTTCGCCTGCGCGCTCGCCTCCGGCCGTTTCACCCTGGCGCTGTTCACCGCGCGCGACATGGCCGAAATGATCGTCGGCGGCCTGATGCTGGGCTGGGGCGCGATGACGTCGCTTGGAGCCGTCACCGGCGAGGCGATCGCCGGCGTCGCGATCGGGGCGGCGTCCGGCTGGGTCTTCCTGCTGTTCGCGTCACTTGGCGTCGTGGCGGCGCTGAAGCTCGACCGCCGTGCGGCGGTCACCCACCCCGGCCCGGACCTGGTCGGTCCCGAAGGCTGATCAGGGCGTCAGGTGGCCGCCGACGATGAGCGCGAGCAGGCCGGTCACCGTGACCACCGAGGCGACGGTGCCGATGAGGATCGTGCTGGAGGCGCGCTCGACATAGGTGCGGTACTGGCTCGCCATGACAAAGACGTTCAGCGCCGGCGGAAGCGACGCCATGAGGACGGCGGTCGCGACCCAGACGGGATCGAAGCCGCCGACCGCCGTCAATGCGCAATAGACGATCAGCGGGTGGAGCAGGAGCTTCACGCCCAACAGCGCCGGCAGCTCAGCCGGCACGCGCCGGATCGGTCGCAGGGCCACCGTCACGCCCAGCATGAACAGCGCGCAGGGCGCGGCGGAGCCGCTCAGCAGCGTCACCATCTGAAGAAGCGGCTTAGGCGGGATGTAGTGGAAATAGGCCGCGAGGCCGCCGATCAGCGTCGCGATGTTGAAGGGGTGGAACGCGACCCGTCTGGCGACCAGCAGGGCCGTCGCGGCTAGACCCTCGCTCCGACTTGACATCGACATCAGGAACGGGACCAGCGTGAACAGCAGCACGCAGTCGAAGACGAAGATCAGCGCGGTCGGCGCCGCCGCCGCTGATCCGAGCGCGGCCAGCGTCAGCCCGGGTCCCATATAGCCGACATTGGAGTAGCTGCCTGCCGCGGCCTGAATCGTCGCCTCCGGCAGGTTTCCGCGGCTGGCGTACAGGCCGACGCCGAGCGAGATCAGGAACGCCGTCAGCGTGCTCGCCGTGGTGATTGCGACGAAGCCCACATTGGCGAGCTCCTCGAACGGGGTCTGCGAGATCAGCACGAAGTACAGCGCCGGGACCGCCACATAGATGATGTAGATGTTGAACCACTCGAGGCCCCGCTCGTCCTGGTTCGCCAGCCTTCCGCACAGGAAGCCGAGGAAGATCAGGCCGAAGAACGGCATGGCGAGGCCAACGACGTCGGTCATGCGGCGCGATCGGTCCGAGAATGGTGGAGGGGAGACTAGCGCGACATGGCCGCGACGCGTCCCGCCTACCGCTTTTCGCGCGGGGTGTCGACGCGGAGCGACGCATCGCGGCCCCGATCGTTACGCTTGGTTCACCGTTCAGACCTCGGAACGTCGACGGTCGGAACACGGGAGGGCATGGTCCGTTGAGATCGCGCGGCCTGCTAGGAGCAAGCGATGTATGATCTCGGCCCGGACGAACGGCAAACTCTCGAACTGTTGGCTTCGCCTGAAGACACGGTGGTCGAGAAGCGCACGCTCGAGGGTCTGCGCGGCAAGGGCTTGGTGGAGCTGTCGGCGGACGGCTGGGGCGTAACGGCCCTCGGCGAGGCGGCGCTGAACATCGAGCTTCTGGACTGAGGGAGGACGTCGCGGCGACGCGCTGCGACGAAAGACGTCTTGCGCCGCAGCATGGCCCCGCGAATTGTCCCGGCGACTTCCGCTGCGATTGCCCCGAGGCTTCCCGACATGATCGTTCCGAGCGCCTATTACCGTCCTCTTGCGCTCGGCGCGCCGGCCCCGTTCCGCGAGCCGCCCGTGCGCGTTGAGCGCATGATCCATTTCGTGCCGCCCCACGTCGAGAAGATCCGCGCCCGCGCCGGAGCGCTCGCCGCCCAGGTGGACGTCGTGCTGGGCAATCTCGAGGACGCCGTGCCGGCCGACGCCAAGGAGGCGGCGCGTGCGGGCTTCATCGAAATGGCCAGAGCGAACGACTTCGGCGCCGCCGGCCTCTGGATCCGCATGAACGCCCTCGACAGTCCGTGGGCGCTCGACGACGTCATCGAGATCGTCGGCGCGGTCGGCTCGAAGCTGGACGTGATCATGCTGCCCAAAGTCGAGGGATCGTGGGACGTCCACTATCTCGACCGGCTGCTCGCCCAGCTCGAGGCGCGCCACGAGATCGCGCGGCCGATTATGATCCACGCCATCCTCGAGACCGCGCAAGGCGTCATGAACGTCGAGGAGATCGCCTGCGCGAGCCCGCGCATGCATGGCATGAGCCTCGGTCCCGCGGACCTTGCGGCCTCGCGCCGGATGAAGACGACCCGCGTCGGCGGCGGGCATCCCGGCTACGGCGTGCTGACGGACAAGAGCGGAGACGATGCGCGCGCCTTCTATCAGCAGGATCTCTGGCACTACACGATCGCCAAGATGGTCGACGCGTGCGCTGCGAACGGCATCAAGCCGTTCTATGGCCCGTTCGGCGACTTCTCCGATTCGGAAGCCTGCGAGGCGCAGTTCCGCAACGCCTTCCTGATGGGCTGCGTCGGCGCCTGGACGCTGCACCCCAGTCAGGTTGAGATCGCCAAGAAGGTGTTTTCGCCGGACGTGGACGAGGTGGCCTTCGCCAAGCGCATCGTCGAGGCCATGCCGGACGGCACGGGCGCCGTCATGCTCGACGGCAAGATGCAGGACGACGCCACCTGGAAACAGGCCAAGGTGATCGTGGACCTGGCGAAGCAGATCGCCGAGCGCGAACCGGAGGCCGCGGCCCGGTACGGATTCTGACGCAGCGGCGCCTGAAATCCGCCGCGACGTCAGCGACGTACTGGCGCAGGGACGCGGTCCGATCCGTCGCGGCCGTTTGACAGCGGAGGAGCGCCCCGCTCATGTCGCGCGCCGCACCGAATCGTAAAGGCCCCATGTCCCCGTCCGCGCCACGCTTGGCCAAGTTCATGATCGGCGACGTCGTGCGCCACCGCGTCTACCCCTTCCGCGGGGTGATCTTCGACGTCGACCCGACGTTTTCGAACACTGAGGAGTGGTGGGAGGCGATTCCGGAGGACGTGCGTCCCGTGCGGGACCAGCCCTTCTATCACCTGCTCGCCGAGAATTCGGAAAGCGAGTACGTGGCCTACGTCTCGGAACAGAACCTGATCCCGGACACCTCCGGCGACCCGCTGCGGCACCCCCAGATCGACGAGATGTTCGAGCGGACCCCCGAGGGCGGCTACCGCGCTCTGGAGGGCGCCCGTCACTGAGGGCGCCAGTTACTGAGGACGGCGAGGCCGTCCGCGCCGTCGCCCCTGCTCGGCGCTGTCACTATAAAAAAGCCCGGGACGAGGTCCCGGGCTTTTCCACATCAGGTGGAGCGGTGGTCCAATGCGCGCTTAGCGCGCCGGAACCTGCGCCTTGCCGCCTGGCGCGGCCCCGCCATCGTCGGGCTGCTGGGCGCCGCTTGGAACCTGCAGCTTGTCCTTGGCTTCCTGGGCGCGTCGATTCAGGCCCTCGTTCAACTCCTTACGGCTGTCGGCGAAGGCCTTGCGGTCCATCGCCGGACCCTCCACCGCCTTCGAGAAGCCCCCAAGGCTGACCGGGAAATTGATCGTCTTGGCCTGCTGGTTCATCGCCTGAACGACGAGATTGTTGCCCTTCTGCATGTTCTTGAAGAAGGCGTCGTTGATCTCGACCTCGGCGTAGCAGGCGTTCGGGAAGCAGATCGAGTATTTGCCGGTGGCCGGCGTGTTCTGATCGACCGCGATCCGCACGCCCGGCTGGATGAGCAGTCCGGGCGGCACGGCGGCGAGGAAGAAGCGCTTGTTCTCGCCCGTGATCTGCCTGATCGCGACGGAGGCCACATTCTGACCCGTGTCGGTCCGCACGTCGCGGGAGATCAGGCAGACCTCCTTCTTGACGGTCGGATCGGTGTTGCAGATCTTGACCCAGTTCGGCTGAGCCGCCGCGGCCTTGTCGCCGCCTTCCGCGGGAGCGGCGCCGCCTGCCGGCGCGGCGGGGGCCGGCGCGGCCTCTGCGGGTTTCGCCGCATCCGGCTTCTGCTGAGCCAGAGCAGGTCCGGCGACGAGACCGGCGGTCGCCGCGATGACGGCAAGGCGGGCGAACTTACCCAGTTCCATGAAGCGTTCCTTCTTGTCGTTCGGGACGACGGATCCGGTCACGTCCGTCGCGCAAGGTGTTAACCGAATGCGCATCGCGCAGCGCTGCGACGCCGGACCGCTACGAAACCGAAGTCCGCGTGTCTGTCGAGCAAATGCGGCGACAGAGTGACATATTTCGTGAAGGCGCGGGGTCGCGTCCGGTCAGCGGGCACGCCAGACGCGCGCAGGCTGTGTTACGCTCTTTTCCGTGATTTGCGAATCGGGCTTCAGGTCGGCCAGTTGACGTCCATGGCGACCCTGTCGCGACGCCGCCCCCTCCTGACCCGTCGCAGCGCGCTCGCGGCTCTGCCGGGACTCGCCTTGGCGCTGTCGGCCGCGCGGTCGCGCGCCGACAGCGAGCCGCTCTGGCGTCACGGCGTGGCCATGCATGGCGAGCCCGCGCTTGCCCCCGATTTCCCTTCCCTTCCCTACGCCCGGCCCGACGCTCCCAAGGGCGGCCGCCTGACCTATGGCTGGCTGGGCGGCTTCGACACGCTCAACTCGTACGCCTACAAGGGCGCCCAGGCGCAGGGACTGCGCGGCTACGTCTATGAGAGCCTCCTTGCGCGGAGCTATGACGAGCCGTTTTCTCTCTATGGGTTGGTCGCCGAGGCGCTGGACCTGCCGGACGACCGCAGCCGGGTCGTCTTCCGGCTGGACCCCCGGGCCAAATTCTCCGATGGCGAGCCGGTCCTGGCCGACGACGTTCTGTTCACCTTTGAACTGCTTCGCGACCATGGGCACCCGACGTTTCGCTCGAACTACCGCCGGGTGGCGGCGGCCGTGGTCGAGGACGATCGCACCATCCGCTTCGAACTCGGAAGCGGCGAGGACCGGGAGCTTCCTCTCATCCTCGGGCTGATGCCGGTGCTTCCGGCGCACGCGATCAACGTTGCGAGCTTCGAGCAGACGACTTTCAAGCCGCTGATCGGCACCGGCCCTTACATCATAAGCGGCGTCGAGCCGGGTCGTTCGGTGACCTTCCGCCGCGACCCCGACTATTGGGGTAAGGACCTCGCGGTGAACCGCGGTCTGAACAATTTCGACGAGATCCGCTACGACTACTACCGCGATGCGAACGCCATGTTCGAGGCCTTCAAGAAAGGCCTGATCGACGTGCGGATCGAAGGCGATCCCGTTCGATGGACGACCGGCTACGACATTCCGGCGGTGCGTCGCGGCGACATCGTGAGGGAAAGCTTCGCCTCCGGGCTGCCCTCGGGCATGAACGGCTTCGTTTTCAATACCCGCAAACCGCAATTCGCGGACGTCCGCGTGCGGGAGGCGCTCGGCTTCCTGTTCGATTACGAATGGATCGACCGCAACATGTTCGGCGGCGGGACTGCACGGACGCGGAGCTACTTCGAGGGCTCGGAGCTCGCCTCCGCCGGCTTGCCGGCCGACGATCGGGAGCGCGCACTGCTCGCGAAATTCCCCGGCGTCGTGCGCGACGACGTGCTGGAGGGGCGCTGGAGCCCGCCGAGCGCCGACGGCTCGGGGCGCGACAGGGGCCTGCTCAAGGAGGCGCTGGCGTTGCTGGAGACCGGCGGCTGGAAGGTGCGGAACGGCGATTTGCGCAGCGTCGCGACCGACGAGGCGTTTCGTTTCGAAATCTTGGTCTGGACCAAGGACGACGAGCGGCTGTCGCTCGCCTTCGCGCGAGGGCTGGAGCGCGCTGGCGTCCGCGCGACCGTGCGGCTGGTGGACAGCATCCAGGCGCTGAGGCGGCTGCAGACCTACGACTTCGACATGATCATCTACAATTGGTACTCTTCGCTGTCCCCCGGACTCGAGCAGCGGAAGTTCTGGGGCGTCTCGGCCGCCGACACGCCGGGCGAGCGCAACTACATGGGCGTGAAGCAGCCGGCGGTGGACGCGATGATCGACGCGCTGCTCGTCGCGCGCGAACGGCCGGAATTCATCTCCGCCGTGCGCGCGCTCGACCGGGTGCTGCTGTCCGGCTTCTACGTGGTGCCGCTGTTCCACGTGAAGGAGAAGTGGATCGCGCGCTGGAAGACGCTGGCGCGGCCTGAGACCACGCCGCTGTTCGGGCCGATGCTCGAAACTTGGTGGCGGGCGTCGGACCACGCCGGCTG
This sequence comes from Hansschlegelia sp. KR7-227, assembly GCF_049446035.1. Lineage (NCBI taxonomy): Bacteria > Pseudomonadati > Pseudomonadota > Alphaproteobacteria > Hyphomicrobiales > Methylopilaceae > Hansschlegelia > Hansschlegelia sp. KR7-227. The sequence continues at coordinate 799,618 of NZ_JBMSEA010000001.1, read as the reverse complement.
ATCGGCGCCGTCTGTTTCTCCCCGCGGTCGCCGCCGGGTTCACAGCGGGCGCTCCGAAGCCCATATCGGCGGCTTGTCGATCTCTTCTCGAAAGCTGACCCTATGTCCGCACCGCTCGTCATCGACGTTTTCGCGGACCCCGTCTGCCCCTGGTGCTGGGTCGGCAAGCGGCGTCTGGAAGCCGCGCTCGCCGCGCGGCCGGACGTCGAGGCCACCGTGCGCTGGCGCGCCTATCAGCTCGATCCGTCGATCCCGCCCGAGGGGCTCGACCGCGCCGACTATCTCGAAACGAAGTTCGGGGACGTATCGCGAGTCCGCGCCATGCAGGACCAACTCGCCGCCATCGGCCGCGACGAAGGAATCGCCTTCGTGTTCTCCGACATCGAGCGGTCTCCCAACACGGTCGACGCGCACCGCGCGATCCGCTGGGCCGCGGAGGAAGGCCCGATCGGACAGAGCGCGCTGATCGAGCGCCTGTTCGAGGCCTATTTCACCGACGGCGAGGACATCTCGGAGCGCGACGTGATCGCCCGCGCTGCCGACGACGCGGGCCTCGACTGGGAAACGCTGCGCGACCGACTCGACAGCGACGAGGACGTCGAGGCGGTGCGCGACGAGGTCGAGCGCGCCCGCGCCATCGGCGTCGAGGGCGTGCCGTGCTTCATTTTCGAGAACAAGCTCGTGGTGATGGGCGCTCATCCGCCGGAGGTGCTGGTCGAGGCGATCGACCGGGCCCTCGGCGACGAGGATGATGCGACGGAGGACTCCTGAGCGCCTTTTCGGCGCCGGCTCGCCGATGCCCGTCGCCAATCGATCGCGATCCCTATATGCAGAGCGCGAAACATGGGAGGGCGCTATGGCGACCGCAGTTGAACAAGAAGGCCGCGACGCTTACGCCGCGGGAATTGAGCCGCGGCGTTGCCCGTACAAGGACGCCTTCCGGCGCGACGCCTGGCTGAAGGGCTATTTCGACGCCCGCCGCGAGCACAACTCGCCGGACTGACCGCCGGCCGGTCCGCCGAGCCCTCTCCCCATGGGGAGAGGGCTGAGGCGATAAGCAAAGGAGGACGGCTCGGGACCGTCCACAGCCGATCAGGCCGCCTTCCTGGGGGCCTCGGCGATCTTCACAAGTTCGCGCAGCAGCTGCGCCGCTCCCTTGAGGCGGGCCTGCGCGCTCGGCCACTCCCTCCTGAACACGACCTTCATGTCCGGCCGCACCTTGGCGTTCGGACCCTCCTCGCGCGCAATGTGCATGACGAGGCCGTCGGGGTTCGCGAAGGAGTTGTCGCGGAACGACAGCACGACGCCCTTCGGACCGGCGTCGATCTTCTCCACGTTCGCGCGGCGGCAAAGCGCCTTGATCGCGGCGATCTCCAGCAGTTGCTTGACCTCGGTCGGCGACGGGCCGAAGCGGTCGACGAGTTCGGCCGCGAAGGAGTCCAGCGTCTCGTCATCGTCGATTTCGGCGAGGCGACGATAGAGCGACAGTCGCACCGCGAGGTCGCCGACATACTCCTCCGGGATCATCACCGGCGCGCCGAGCGTGATCTGCGGCGACCACTGGTCCGGCGCGGCCTGGGCGCCGCCCTCCTTCAGCGTCTCGACGGCGTCCGCCAGCATCTGCTGGTAGAGCTCGTAGCCGACCTCGCGGATATGGCCGGACTGCTCCTCGCCGAGCAGGTTGCCGGCTCCGCGGATGTCGAGATCGTGCGACGCCAGCTGGAAGCCTGCGCCAAGACCCTCGAGCGACTGCAGCACCTTGAGCCGCCGCTCGGCGTTGGCCGTGATGGCCTTGTTCGCCGGCACGGTGAACAGCGCATAAGCGCGCGTCTTGGCGCGTCCGACGCGGCCGCGAAGCTGGTAGAGAGCGGCGAGGCCGAACATGTCGGCCTTGTAGACGATCAGCGTGTTGGCGTTCGGGATGTCGAGCCCCGACTCCACGATCGCGGTTGAGAGCAGCACGTCGTAGCGGCCCTCGTAGAAGTCGGTCATCACCGTCTCGAGCTCGCCGGCGGCCATCTGGCCGTGGGCGACCGCGAGCTTCACCTCCGGCACCTCGCTTTCGAGGAAGCGGCGGGCGTCCGCGATATCCTCGATCCGCGGGCAGACGAAGAACGACTGCCCGGATCGATAGCGCTCGCGCAGCAACGCCTCGCGCACGATCAGCGGATCGAACGGCGCCACGAAGCTGCGCACCGCGAGCCGGTCGACAGGAGGCGTCGCGATCATTGACAGCTCGCGCACGCCGGTCATGGCGAGCTGCAGCGTGCGCGGGATCGGGGTCGCCGACAGCGTCAGCACGTGCACTTCGGCGCGAAGGGCTTTCAGCCGCTCCTTGTGGCCGACGCCGAAATGCTGCTCTTCGTCGACGATGACCAGGCCGAGATCCCTGAAGTCGATCCCCTTGCCGAGCAGCGCGTGGGTTCCGACCACGATATCGACGTCGCCCGAAGCGAGGCCTTTCTTGGTCTCGCTCAGCTCCTTGGCGGAGACGAAGCGCGAGGCGTGGCCCACTTTCAGCGGGAGGCCGCGGAAGCGTTCGGCGAACGTCTTGTAATGCTGGCGGGAGAGCAGCGTGGTCGGGACCACCACGGCGACCTGACGGCCCGACATCGCCACGACGAAGGCCGCGCGCAGCGCGACTTCCGTCTTGCCGAAACCGACGTCGCCACAGACCAGCCGATCCATCGGACGCCCCGCCGCGAGATCGTCGAGCACGGCGTCGATCGCCGCCTGCTGGTCTTCGGTCTCGTCGAAGGCGAAGCGGGCGGCGAACTCGTCGTAGAGTCCCTCCGGCGGCAGGCTGCGCGGCGCCTCCTTGGTCATGCGCGCCGCGGCGATCTTGATGAGCTCGCCCGCCATCTCGCGGATGCGGTTCTTGAGCTTCGCTTTGCGGCCCTGCCAGCCGACGCCGCCGAGCTTGTCCAGTTGGGCCTCGGCGTCCTCGGAGCCGTAGCGGGTCAGCAGTTCGATGTTCTCGACGGGCAAAAAGAGCTTCGCCCTGTCGGCGTAATGCAGCTCGACACAGTCATGCGGCGCGCCGGCGGCCTCGATGGTCCTGAGGCCGACGAACCGGCCGATGCCGTGGTCGACATGCACGACGAGATCGCCCGCCGCGAGGCCCGCCGCTTCCGTCAGATAGTTCTGGGCGCGCTTGCGCTTCTTCTGGCCGGCGCGCACGAGCCGGTCGCCGAGGATATCCTGCTCGGCGACGACCGCGACGTCATCGGTCTCGAACCCCTGCTCGATTCCGAACACGCCGAGCGCGACCGCGTCCGGCGTCAGCGCCATCGCGTCGCGCCAGTTGGCGACGAAGCGCGTGGCGGCGAGACCGTGGTCGGCGAGCACCGTGCCGAGCCGGTCGCGCGCGCCCTCGCTCCAGGCGGCGACCAGCACGCGCTTCTTGTCTGCGATCAGCTCCCGGATGTGAGCGACGACCGCGTCGAACACGTTGGCGCTCTCGTCCGCGCGTTCGCTCGCGAAGGTGCGGCCGGCGCGGGCGCCTCCGTCGAGCGTCCGGCCGCCCTGCCCTTCCGGAAGCGCGAAGGGAGTGAGTCGGATCTGCGCTGCGTCCTCCAGGCGGTCGCGCCATTCGGACGGCGCGAGATAGAGCGCGCTGGGCTTGAGCGGCTTGTAGACGCTGCCTGATCGGTCGTGTTTCAGCGCCTCGGCGCGGGCGTCGTAATAGTCGGCGATCTGGGCAAGGCGTTCGCCGGCGGCGTCGTCGGCCTGAGGGTCCAGAACGAAACGCGCGTCCGGCAGATGGTCGAACAGCGTCGAAAGCCCGTCATGGAACAGCGGCAGCCAGTGTTCCATGCCGGGGTAGCGCCGGCCTTCGCTGATCGCGGAATAGAGCTGGTCGTCGCGGCCGGGCGCGCCGAAGGTCGCCGCGTAGGCTTGGCGAAAGCGGCGGATGGTTTCGGAGGTGAGTTGGATCTCCGACATCGGGACAAGGTCGAGCGATCGGTGCTGGCCCGTGGAGCGCTGGGTCTCCGGATCGAACGGCCGGATCGATTCCAGCGTGTCGCCAAAGAAATCAAGGCGGATCGGCTCGGCGTGGCCGGCCGGAAACAGGTCCACGATTCCGCCACGGATCGCGTACTCGCCGTAGTCGCGCACCGTGGACGAGCGCGTGAAGCCGTTGACCTCGAGCCACTCGGTGAGGGCCTTGAGATCGACCACGTTGCCGGGCGCGGCCGAAAAGCTTTGGCGCGCGACGTGCTCCGGCGTCGCGACGCGCTGAAGCGCGGCGTTGACGGTCGTGAGCACCACCCGGGGCTTGTCGCCGCCGCGCGTGGCGACGATGCGCGCAAGCGCCGTCGTGCGCGCCGCGACGACCGCCGCGTTGGGCGAGACGCGATCGTAGGGTTGGCAGTCCCACGCCGGGAACGTCAGCCGCTCCACATCCGGCGCCACGAAGGCGAGCGCCCGCTCCATGGCCGCGAGCCGCGAACCGTCGCGGGCGACGTGCACGACGCCCGCGGCGTCGTATTTACGTCCGACCAGCGCGCGCGCGAGGTCGGCGACGATCAGCGCGTCGAACCCGTCCGGGACGTTGGCGACGGTGGCGGGCTGCGGAGAAAGAAGGGCGTCGAGCTTGAGAGTCATCTGTCTTGTGATCTTGAGCGCATGAGCCGCCGCCGTCGGTTCCGGCCTTAGGCCCGACACCGGAGCGGCGACGGCCAGAGGACTTGGCGGACCGATCGTTCGGGAACGGCGGCGTATATAGGTCGCGGCTCAGGACGGCGACGAGAAACGCCGCGTCAGCCGATGTGCTCCGTCGTCGGAAAAGCCTCGTGGAACGCCTTGAGGCGGCGAAAGATCGCGGTGTCGTAAGCGGGGGGCGTTTCGACCGCGTGGGTCAGCCAGGCGAAAAGATCACGGTCGGGCGCCTCGACGAGCGCCTCGAAGATCTCCAGCTCGGCGTCGTCGAGGCGGTCGATCTCCGCGTCGGCGAAGCGGCCCATCAACAGGTCCATCTCGCGCGTGCCCCGCCGCCAGGAACGGTAGAGCGCGCGGCGGCGCCGGGGGTCGAGGCCCTCGCTGGTGCGGGTGGATCCGGTCATGACGTCGCGCAGATGGGATCGGGACCGTCTCCTAGCAGCCCCGCCGCGCGATGTCAGCCGCGCCTTCCCTCCTGGTCTTCCCGGAGAACGCGCGGGCGGGCTTGCGTCGGGAGCGCCGGCGTTCTTCCTTGGCCGCCCCATGCGCGACTCCCGCCTCGACCCGCTGTTCGCCGAAGCGACCTCCCTGCCCGGCGTCGGGTCGAAGGCGGCGAAGGCGCTTGGCCGGCTGCTCGGCGCAAATCCGTCTGGCGGCGGGCCGCGCGTGATCGACCTGCTGCTGCACGCCCCGACCGGCGCCGTAGACCGCCGCGCGCGGCCCAAGATAGCCGAGCTGACGCCGGGCGAAGTCGCGACGGTCGGCGTCGTCGTGGAGCGCCACCAGCCGGGCCGCAGCCCCCGAGCGCCCTATCGCGTCGTCGTCTCCGACGAGACCGGCGCGATGACGCTGGTGTTCTTCCGGGCGTCGCAGGCGCATCTCGAGCGCATCTTGCCGGTCGGCGCGGCGCGCTGGATCTCCGGAGCGCCTGAACTCTTCGACGGCATGGTCCAGATGGTCCATCCCAGCCACATCCTCGACGAAGAAGGGCTGAAAGATCTGCCGCCGGTCGAGCCGACCTATCCGCTGGTCGAGGGGCTCAGCCATGGCCTGATCGCCAAATTCGCCCGGGCGGCCCTGGCGCGCGTTCCCGACCTCGCGGAGTGGCAGGACGACGCTTTCCTGAAGCGCAGCCTGTTCGACAGCTTCGCAGCCTCGCTCCGCGCGCTCCATCAGCCGGCCACGCCGGAGGACGTCGCCCCCGAAGGGCCGGCGCTGACCCGTCTCGCCTATGACGAATTGCTCGCGAACCAGCTCGCGCTCCAGCTCGTGCGCGCTCACATGCGCCGGGCGAGCGGCCGCTCCGTCGTCGGCGACGGCCGGATTTCGGCGAGAATCGTCGCCGCCCTGCCCTTCGCGCTGACGGGCGCGCAGACCCGCGCGGTGGAGGCGATCCGCGCCGATCTCGCGGCGAAGACCCGCATGCTCCGGCTGCTGCAGGGCGACGTCGGCTCGGGCAAGACGGTGGTCGCGCTCCTTGCGGCCGCCACGGTCGTCGAGGCGGGACGGCAGGCCGCGCTCATGGCGCCGACCGAAATCCTTGCCCGCCAGCACCTTGCGACGCTGGAGCCGCTCGCGGCCGCCGGCGGGCTCACGGTCGCGCTGCTCACCGGCCGTGAGAAGGGCCGCGAGCGCGCTTCCCTGCTCGAGCGGCTCGCCGCGGGAGAGATCGACCTGCTGGTCGGCACCCACGCGCTGTTTTCCGACGACGTCGCGTTCCGCGACCTCGCGCTCGCGATCGTCGACGAGCAGCACAAGTTCGGCGTCCGCCAGCGGCTCGCGCTCGCCCAGAAGGGGGCGGCCGTGGACGTCCTGGTTATGACGGCGACGCCGATCCCGCGCACCCTGGTGCTCACCGCCTTCGGCGACATGGACCACTCCGCGCTCGACGAGAAGCCGCCGGGCCGGCAGCCGATCGACACCCGCCTCGTCAGCCTCGACCGACTCAGCGAGGCCATCGCCGCGATCGGCCGCGCGATGGAAGGCGGCGCCCGGGTCTATTGGGTGTGCCCTCTGGTCGAGCAGTCGGAGACGCTCGACGTCGCCGCCGCCGAGGACCGTTTCGCGGCGCTGGCGGAGGCGTTTCCCGGTCGCGTCGGGTTGGTCCACGGCCGGATGAAGGGCGCGGAGAAGGACGCGGCGGTCGCCCGCTTCGTCTCCGGCGAGACGCCCGTGCTGGTCGCGACCACGGTGATCGAGGTCGGCGTCAACGTGCCCGAGGCGACGGTGATGGTGATCGAGCATGCAGAGCGATTCGGCCTCGCCCAGCTCCACCAGCTGCGCGGCCGCGTCGGCCGCGGCGCCGGGCGCTCGACCTGCCTGCTCATGTGGAAGGGCCCGCTCGGCGAGACCGCAAGGGCGCGGCTCGAGACGCTGCGCGACACAGAGGACGGCTTCGTCATCGCCGAGAAGGACCTCGAGCTGCGCGGCGAGGGCGAGGTGCTGGGCGCCCGCCAGAGCGGCCAGGCCGTGTTCCGGCTCGCGCGGATCGAGGCGCATGGCGAGTTGGTGAAGACGGCGCACGCCGACGCCGGCCTGATCCTCGCGCGGGACCCGAACCTGACGAGCCCGCGCGGGCAGGCGCTCCGGCTGCTGCTGCATCTGTTCGAGCGCGACGCGGCGGTGCGCCTGCTCCGGGCGGGATGAGTCTCATCCGAAAACGAAACCCGTCCTCGTCAGGCTTGACTGGCCTGGCCGCGAACACTGGGCCTCTATCCCTGCGCGTCGACCTCGGCCGTCGCCTTGAGGCGCTCCGCGGCGCTCTCAGCCCCCTCGGCCGTCGCCTCCACCTCCTTCTGGAGAGCGGTCGGAGCGATTTCGCGCGGCTGGATGATGCCCATCGACATGATCAACTTGAACGCTTCGTCGGTCGTGACGCCGATCTCCGTCACCTTCGACGCCTCGATCATCACGAGGTATCCGGTCGTCGGGTTGGGCGTGCAGGGCACGAACAGGCAGATATGGTCGGGCCCCGGAAGTCCGGCGGCCAACGCCCCCCGCGCCGGCTCCGTGATGAAACAGATCGACCACATGCCCGGCCCCGGCCACTCGATCAGCCCGACGCGGCGGAAGCTGGTGCCGTCCTGCTTGAACACCGTCTCGAAGATCTGCTTCACGCCCTTGTAGAGGCTGCGCACGATCGGCATGCGGTGGAGCACGTTCTCGCCCGACTGCACCACCGTGCGCCCAACCAGGTTGGCGGTCAGCGCCCCGAGGATGGTGAGACCGATCACGGCGGCCAGCACGCCCACCCCGGGTACGGCGACAGGGAGGTAACTGTTTGGATTCCAAGCGGGAGGAATCAGCGGCTTCACCCAGCTGTCGATCAGGTTGATCAGCCACAGCGTCAGCCAGATGGTGATCGCGACAGGCCCGGCGACCACAAGGCCGGTGAGGAAATAGTTTCTCAGTCGGGCGAGGCCGCTCGGCTTCTGCGGCGGCAGGAGCGGTTCGCCGATCGGTCCGAGAGCGCCGGGGAGCGGTTGCGTCATTGCGCGAGGTCGCCCTCATCTGCTGAAGCGCCGTCGCACGGCGCTGCGGCGCACAATATTGCATAGTGTGGGGCGATTCCGCGACCGTGCGAGGGGGACCGACTGCGATGGAGGGCTCCGGCGACCGCGGCGGGGGGGCGCCCTATCGCGCTGGGGCGCGCTTGGCCTGGCTCGCCCTTGGATTGATCCTCACCGGCGTCGGGATCGCCGGCGTGATCTTGCCGCTGTTGCCCGGCACGATTTTTCTGATTCTCGCTGCCGGTTGCTTCGCGCGAAGTTCTCCGCGCCTGGAAGGCTGGTTGCTCGCACATCGCCGCTACGGCCCGGCGGTCGCCGCCTGGCGCCGCGACCGGGCCATCCCCATCAAGGCGAAGCTTGCCGCCTTCGCCGGAATGAGCCTGTCGCTCGTCGTGGTCTCGCTGTCGGGCGCGCCGCCTATCGCGCTGCTGTCGACCGCGGTCCTGATCGGAGCGAGCGCTCTTTACGTCGGCACGCGCCCATCGGGGCCGCCGGAATGAAGCCCGCGGGACGGGCGAATGCGCGCGCAGATCCGGCGGGCCAGACTTGGCCAATGGCGATTGTGTAGCGATGGCCGCTCATTGACGCCCCAACCACGTCAAGCGTTCATTTCCCATTTGCCTGTTATCGATCGCAAAAGACATGAAAATGCGATCCTGAGCGGACGAGGCGCGACAATGAAAGCGTACGGGGCCGAAGGCCCGTCGGCCCGACCGGACGCCGCGCTCCCGCGAACCGGGGCGGCCCCCGGGAACGATCGCGCGCTGTCCGAGCCCCTCTTCGGAGCAGCGCGCGTCGGTCACGCCGCGGAGACGCCGCCTCGCGAGGCGCTCGTCCCGCGATCCCCAGAAGAAGCCGTTCCGCGCGATCGCCCGGACGATCGCGCCCTGCGACGGCTGATCCGGACCGACCAGCTTCACGCGGTTCGCCGCAGCGTCCTGATCGCGATGCCGGTGAACGCCGCCCTTGGCCTGGCGGCTGTTTCGATGGCCCTTCATTACGGGCAGGACGTGGTCCCGCTTGTCTGGTTCGCAGCCTCTTCGCTCGTCAACGGACTGCGGGTCGCCGCCGCGCGAAAGCCGCTGCCGGTCGTGCCCGACCCAGACGACGCGCTCGAGGGCGAGCGCTTTGACCGGACTGTGGAGCGCCAGTTGCGGTTCTTCGGAGGCGCTGCGCTCTTCTCCGGCGTCGTGTGGGCGTGCGTCCCGCTGCTCTGTCAGGGCTACACGTCTCCCCAGACCCTGTTCTACCTGACGGTGGTGTGCGGCATCACCGCCGGAGCCGTCACGCATGGCGCGGCCAGCGCGGTGAATGCGATTAGCTTCATCACCCCGGCGCTGCTCTCCGTGATCGGCTGCCTGATCTATGCGGGCGGCTTTGACCGGATCTCTCTGGCCGCCACCGTGCTGCTGTACCTCGCCGCGCTCGTGCGAAGCGCGCTCCAGAGCGAGGCGGCGTTCCGCGAAACGAGCCGTCTGACGAATGAAGCCACCATCATGGCGCGCTCGCTGCGGGACGCTCACGAGCGCTCCATCGAGGTGGCGGAGCAGATGACTCACCGCGCCGCCCACGACCCGCTGACCGGTCTGCTCAACCGCAGCGGCTTCATGCAGGAGTTCGAGACCTGCGCGGCCACGGCCCGCTCGCCGCTCTGCCTCATGTTCCTGGATCTCGACGGGTTCAAGATGATCAACGACGTCTTTGGGCACAAAGTCGGCGATCAGGTGCTGATCGAGGTGGCCCGGCGTCTCCGGCAAAGCTTGTCCCGGGACGTGACGGTGGCCCGGCTGGGCGGGGACGAGTTCGCGCTGCTCTACGTCCCTGGCCCCATCAACGATTCCCCGGAGCGGCTGGCGACCGAGCTCATCGCCGCGATCGCCATTCCGTTCGCCGTCTTCGACGCGGGTCGGGTGAGCGCGAGCATCGGCATCCATCAGGCGTTGGGGGAGGACATCACGGAGATGCTGACCTGCGCCGACGAAGCGCTGTACGCCGCCAAAAAGGCGGGCCGCAACCGCCATCATATGTTCGACGACGCCCTCCGCCGTCGGCTGGACATGCGGCGCGACATCGAGCGGGATCTCCTGAAGGCGCTGGCCTACGAATCACTCGAATTGTGGGTTCAGCCCATCTTCCGCCGCGGCGGCCGGACGCTCAGCCATTTTGAGGCGCTGATCCGATGGGAGCATCCGAAACATGGCTGGATTCCCCCGGCCGAACTGGTCGCCGCCGCCGCGATGTCCGGCCTTTCGGAACGGCTGATGCGGTTCATCCTGAAGCGCGCCTGCGAGATCGTCCAGACGCTGCGCGGCCAAGGATACGAACGCTTGTGGGTGGCGATCAACGTTTCTCCCCGGGAGATGGCCCAGATCCCTGTCGACGAGATCGTGCTGGCGACGCTGAAGTCCAAGAACGTCCCGACGTCGATGATCGAGATCGAGATCACCGAGGAGACGGCGATGGACATTCGGGCCGTGCAGGACAAGCTGGCCACGCTGTCGCGCGCGGGCGTGCGGATCGCGATCGACGATTTCGGCGTCGGCTATTCGTCCCTGGCCTCGCTCAGGCACCTCCATGTCGACCGGATCAAGATCGATCGGTGCTTTGTCACGGGGATCGCGAACTCGACCGGCGACCAGGTGCTGGTGCAAGCGATCCTCAATCTCGCCCGCTCGCTGGGCGTGGGCGTCGTCGCGGAAGGCGTCGAGACGGCGGAGGATCTGCGGATGCTCCGTTCGTTCGGATGCGACTCCATGCAAGGCTATCACCTCGGCCGCCCCATGCCGCCGCGCGACATCATCCGCTGGATACGTCAGCACGCCTCGCAGTCGTCCTCCGCCCCCTGACCGCCGCCCCTACTCCACCGTCACCGACTTCGCGAGGTTGCGGGGTTGGTCGACGTCCGTGCCCATGAACACGGCCGTGTGGTAGGCGATGAGCTGGATCGGCACGGCGTAGATCAGCGGACTGACAAAGGCGTAGGCCTTGGGCACCACGATCGTCGCGAAGGTCTCGCCCGCGTGTCGGGCGCCTTCCTGGTCGGTGATCAGCACGATCTTGCCGCCGCGCGCGGCGACCTCCTGCATGTTGGAGGCCGTCTTCTCGAAGAGCGCGTCATAAGGCGCGAGCACCACGACGGGGACGTTCTCGTCGACCAGCGCGATCGGCCCGTGCTTCAGCTCTCCGGCGGCGTAGCCTTCGGCGTGGATGTAGGAGATTTCCTTGAGCTTGAGCGCGCCTTCGAGCGCGATCGGATAGCTCGTGCCGCGGCCGAGATAGAGCACGTCCTGCGCCTTCGCGAAGGTCGGCGCGAGCTTCTCGATCTGGTCTTCGAGATGCAACGATTCCGCCATGAGGCGCGGCAACTCGATGAGAGCCGAGACGAGCTTCGCCTCGTCGTTCTCCGACAGCACGCCGCGATCGCGGCCGGCCTTGATGGCGAGCGCCGCCAGCACGCTGAGCTGACAGGTGAAGGCTTTGGTCGAGGCGACCCCGACCTCCACGCCGGCCACCGTCGGGAACACCACGTCCGCCGCGCGGGCGATGGTGGAGGTCGGCACGTTGACGACGGCGCCGATCTTCATGCCCTGCGCGGCGCAGAAGCGGAGCGTCGCGAGCGTGTCGGCCGTCTCGCCAGACTGCGAGATCATCAGCGCCAGCCCGCCGGGGGTGAGCGGCGGCTCGCGGTAGCGGAACTCGGAGGCGATGTCGATGTCGACGGGCAGGCGCGCGAACTTTTCAAACCAGTAGCGCGCGACGAGGCCGGCGTAATAGGCGGTTCCGCAGGCGGAGATCGCCAGTCGATCAAGGCCGGAGAAATCGAAGTCGGAGCCCGCGGGCAGGCGGATGCGGCCCGTCGTCATGTCGACGTAGCGCACGAGGGAATGCCCCACGACTTCGGGCTGCTCGGCGATCTCCTTCGCCATGAAATGACGGTAGGCGCCCTTGTCGACCACGACCGAGGCCACCGCGGATCGGACAGCGTCGCGCGAGACGGGCGCGCCGGCCTCATCGAAGATCTCGACGCCCGAACGGGACAACGCGACGCAGTCGCCATCCTCGAGATAGGTGACGGCGTCCGTGAAGGGGGCGAGCGCGACCGCGTCGGAACCGAGATAGCCCTCGCCTTCGCCATGGCCGATCGCCAAGGGACTGCCGCGGCGGGCGCCGATGAGAAGGTCCTCCTCGCCCTCGAACACGAAGGCGAGCGCGAAGGCCCCGCGCAGCCGCTTCAGGGCCTGCTGGACGGCCAGCCGCGGCGTCGCCCCCGCCGCCAAGGCCTGCGCGACGAGATGCGCCACGACCTCGGTGTCGGTCTGGCTCTCGAAGACGGCGCCGGCTCCTTCGAGCTCGGCGCGCAGCTCGCGATAGTTCTCGATGATGCCGTTGTGGACGACGGCGACCCCGCCCGCGGCGTGGGGATGGGCGTTGGCCTCGGTCGGCGCGCCATGGGTGGCCCAGCGGGTGTGCCCGATGCCCGTACGGCCCGAAAGAGGGTGGGCGACGAGACTGGCCTCCAGGTTGCGGAGCTTGCCCTCGGCGCGACGACGAACGATCCGTCCGTCCTCAAGCGTCGCGACGCCGGCGGAATCGTAGCCGCGGTATTCCAGCCGCTTCAGCCCGTCGACAAGCTGCGGAGCGGCCGCGTCCCTGGCCAGTATCCCGACGATTCCACACATGCCGAAGCCTACTCCTCAAGCCCGCCCGCACGACGCGTCATAGCACGGAGAGCTTAGCGGCGATTGAAGGGCGAAGCCGCGGCGCTCGCCTGTGAGCGAACGCCTTGTCGCGACAAATCCGGCGCCGTCGAGGAGCGAAACCTCTTACGCGCCCTTGCGCGCCCTGAAGGCGGCCTTGAGCCGAGCGGCCCTGCCGGGCTTCGTAACCTGACGCGCCCGGGCGATGGCGAGCGCGTCGGGCGGAACGTCGTCGGTGACGACGCTTCCGGTGCCGACATAGGCGCCGTCGCCGATCGTCACCGGCGCCACAAGCGAGGAGTTGGTTCCGATGAAGACGTCCGCGCCGATCGTCGTCCTGTGTTTGGCGATCCCGTCATAGTTGCAGGTCACCGTGCCGGCCCCGAGATTGGCGCGCGGGCCGACGCTGGCGTCGCCGACATAGGCGAGGTGGTTGAGCTTGGCGCCCTCTCCCACTTCCGCGTTCTTGACCTCGACGAAGTTGCCGACCCGCGCGCCCGTGGCGAGCGTCGCGCCCGGCCGAAGGCGCGCGAAGGGGCCCACCGAGACGTCGGGGCCGATGTCCGCCCCTTCGAGGTGACAGAAGGCGTGGATCACCGCGCCGTCGCCGACCGTGACGCCAGGGCCGAACACCACGTTGGGCTCCACAAGCACGTCCCGGCCGAGCGCGGTGTCGTGCGACAGGAACACCGTCTCGGGCGCGACCAGGGTCGCGCCGCCCGACATCGCCTTGGCCCGCAGCCGGCTCTGGAATTCGGCTTCCGCGACGGCGAGTTGCGAGCGGTCGTTGACGCCCTGCACGTCCGCCTCGGGCGCCGCCTCCACCGCGACGGCGAGGCCGCTCATGACGGCGACCTCGACGATGTCGGTGAGGTAGAATTCGCCCTTGGCGTTGCGGTCCCCGATTTTTTCGAGCAGCTCGAGCGCGCGTCCGCCGGCGATCGCCATCAGTCCGCCGTTCGACAGCCGGATCGCGCGCTCCTCGTCGCTCGCATCCTTCTCCTCGCGGATCGCCACCAGGCTCTCGCCCCGAGAGATCAGGCGGCCGTACCCGGTCGGGTCGCGCGCTTCGAAGCCGAGCACCACGACCGAGGCGCCGTGCGCCAGCGGCGCTCGCAATGAGCGCAGGGTCTCCGGCCGGATCAGCGGCGTGTCGCCATAAACGATGAGGACGTCGTCATAGTCGTCCCGGATCGCCTCCCGAGCGGCGAGCACCGCATGCGCGGTGCCTCGACGCTCGGCCTGGACGAAGGTGCGCGCGCCCGGCGCGACCCGCGCCGCCTCCGCGGCGACGTCCTCCCGACCGGGTCCCACGACGACGGCCGTCGCGTCGGAGCCCGCCTCCTGCGCCGCAGCGAGCACATGGCCGAGCAACGTGCGCCCCGCCGCCTTGTGCAGCACCTTCGGAAGGTTGGACCGCATCCGCGTCCCCTCGCCGGCGGCGAGCACGACGGTGAGGCAGCGGCGGGCGGCGGAGGCGGTCATTCTCGATTCCGGATGCTGGCCGGCGCAAGGCTGCGGCGCGGAGGCGACAGGGGCCGGCGACAGTGGCGTCTCGCGGCCGTTCCCGCAACCGTGCGGCGCACGCGCCGCAGGAGCGGAACCCGCGACTCAGCTATTCTTGCTCGCGGTATCGTCTCCGAGGATCGCGCGTGGACCGCAGCCTGTACGATGAACGGCCTTATGCGGAGCACCGCCTCGACCGCGCGTCGCCCTCGCTGATCTGGGGGGCGTTGATGACGATCGCCTTGTTCGCCGCGACCGCGACCGTCTGGCGTTCAGCGTCCGACCCTGCGGTGAACGGACGGCTCGTCGCGTCGGACGATATCGGCGACCTCCGTCGCGACCTCCGTCAGCTCGCATCCGAGCGCGACCGGATGGTCGAACGGCTCGCCCGCGTGGAGCGCGGCGTTGGCGAACTCAAGATCGCGGCGAACGCCTCGCCATCGACGGAGGTCACCGGTTCGATCGGCCGTCCGGCCGGCGGAACGCCCTCTCCCGTCCAGCCGGCGAGGACCGGCGGCTTCGGCGTGGCGCTCGGGGCCGACGCCTCGGTTGAAGCCGTGAGGCGGCGCTGGGGCGCGCTCGCCGCGCGTCATCCTGACACCCTGTCCCGCCTGACGCCGCGCGCGCTCCGCGTCGGCCAGGGCGCGGGCGTGTTCGACCTGATCGCAGGTCCCTTTCAAACGCGCATGGAGGCCGAACGCGTCTGCGCGGCCCTTGCGGACCAGGGCCTCGCCTGCGATACGACAACCTACGCCGGCGAACCGATCGCGCGGCCCTGACGGTCCGCCTCAGCGGCCGTCCGCGGATCGCTCCCGTCGGGCCGTCGCCCATAGATTCGTCGCGGGAGCGCTACATCTCTCGAACCACGCGATCCAACGTCCCTAGTTCCGGCGGCCGTCGCGAGCCGCCCTGCGCCGCATCGATGGACCGAAGAGCATTCGTCTCAGGCGCGCTGGCCGCGCCCTTCGCCGCCGCGGCGGCGACCGCCCAGGACCAGCCAAAGCCGGCGGCCCCGCCGCCGCCCGACCTCTATGCGGACGGCGCTTCCTTCACCCGCGAGGCGCTGGAGGAGACGGCGCGCCTCTTGGCCTCGCGGCCCCACGAGGCGCCGCGGGGCTTCCTTCCCGAGGGACTGGCCGAGCTTCCGCTCGACGTCTACCGCACCATCCGGATGAAGCCCGAACGCGCGCCGTGGCTGAACGAGAACCGCGGCTTCGTGCTCGACGTCCTGCCGGGCGGCTTCATCTACCGGTCGCCGGTCCGGATCGCGACGATCGACGACGGTCTCGTTCGCAAGCTGCCGGAAACCACGGACTGGTTCGACTTCGGCAAGGCGCCGAAGCCTCAGCCGGACAAGCCGTTTCCGCTGTCGGGCTTCACCGCGCGGGCGCCTATCGACAGGCCGGACGAGTTTCGCGAGTTCGCGACCTTCCAGGGCGCGACGATCTTCCGCGCGCTGGCCCGAGGCCAGATCTTCGGAGCCTCGGCGCGCGGCCTTGCGATCGACGTCGGCGAGCCCAACGGCGAGGAATTCCCGCTCTTCCGTTCGTTCTGGATCGAGCGGCCCAACCCCGGCGCGGGCGCTCTCGTCGTGCACGCTCTGCTCGACAGCCGCCGCGTCGCCGGCGCCTACCGCTTCACCCTCCGGCCGGGCGAGATCACCGTCATCGACGTCGAGCTCACGCTGTTTCCCCGCGAGGCGCTGAACCACGTCGGCGTCGGTCCGATGACCTCGATGTTCTATTTCGGCCCGAACGATCGTGTCGGCGTCGACGACATCAGAGGCCAGGTGCACCGCGCCGACGGACTGCAGATCTGGAATGGCGGCGGGGAATGGGTCTGGCGCCCGCTGGTCAATCCGTCCGAGCTGCAGATCAGCGTGTTCGGAGACAACAACCCGCGCGGCTTCGGCCTGCTTCAGCGCCAGCGCGGCTTCCCCGCCTATAACGATCTCGGCCGTCGTTACGACCGCATGCCGAGCGTGTGGGTGGAGCCGATCGGCGACTGGGGCGAGGGCCAGTTCCAGCTCCTCGAAATTCCGACCGACACCGACATCAACGAGAACATCGTCGCCTACTGGCGGCCGAAAGCTCCGCTGGAGCCGGGAAAGCGCACCTCGCTCGCCTATCGCCTGCATTGGTGCTGGACGCCGCCCGACCGGCCGGCGAACGCCGTCACTTTCGCGACCGTGACCGGCGCAGCCGGCGGACGCCGCCGGCGCTTCGTGGTCGACTTCGTCGGCGAAGCCGTCGCCGACCCGAGCCGCGCGTCGGCCATACGCCCCGTCGCTTCGACCTCCGTCGGCGATCTTCGCGAGATAGCGGGGCGTCCCAATCCGGAGATCAAGGGCTACCGCGTGACGTTCGATCTCGATCCCGGCAACGAGGACCTCTGCGAGCTTCGTCTCGTGCTCGAGGCGGACGGCAAACCGATCAGCGAGACTTGGCTCTACCGGTGGACCGCGTGACCGACGAGATCGCTGCGGCTCCCGATCGCGCCAACGCGCCCCCGGCCATGCCCCCCGAGCGCCGGCTCGACATGCCGACCCAGCCGCTCAAGCGATGGTCGAAGGATCAAGTTCGGCCGCGGACGCGGCCTGAGGCATGGAAGACGCCCTGGATCAGCCGCACGGTGGTGGCCGTCGGCTTCATCGTCTCCGTCGCTCTCGGCGCGCGAGAAATGTACGGCGTCGTCGAGGTCGGCGGCGTCACCGTCCTCGAGTGGGCGCTGCTTGGGCTGTTCCTGATCAACTTCTCCTGGATCGCGCTCGCCTTCGCGAGTTCGATCGTCGGCTTCTTCGTGCTGATCGGCAAACCGGCCATCGAGCAACCGGACGTCCCGGAGACGCTCGTCTCCCGCACCGCGCTCGTGATGCCGATCTACAACGAGCAGCCGAGCCGCGTGTTCGGCGCCATCCAGGCGGTCCACGCGGAGATCGGCCGGCTTGGCTTCGGCGCGCATTTCGATTGCTTCCTGCTGTCGGACACGACCGATCCGGATGTCTGGATCGCGGAGGAGCGCGCCTTCCTGCTACTGCGCGAGGCGCTTGGGCCGGACTGCCGCGTCTATTACCGGCACCGCGCGGTGAATCATCGGCGGAAAGCCGGCAACATCGAAGATTTCGTGGGCCGTTGGGGCGGCGCCTACGAGCAGATGGTGATTTTCGACGCGGACAGCCTCATGACCGGACACGCCGTCGTGGCGTTGGCCGGCGCCATGGAGGCCGATCCTGACGCCGGGATCATCCAGACGCTGCCGCTCGTCATCAATCGGAACACGCTGTTCGCGCGCGTCCAGCAGTTCGCGAGCCGAGTCTACGGGCCGGTCATCGCGGCGGGCATCGCGACCTGGTTCGGCCGCGACGGCAACTACTGGGGCCACAACGCCATCATCCGCATGGAGGCTTTCGCCGGCGGCGCAGGGCTGCCGGACCTGAAAGGCCGCCCGCCCTTCGGCGGTCTGATCATGAGCCACGACTTCGTCGAGGCCGCGCTCATACGGCGCAAAGGTTGGGCGGTCTACATGCTGCCCCGCGTGGAGGGCTCCTACGAAGAGAGCCCGCCTTCCCTGATCGACGTCTCGCAACGCGACCGGCGCTGGTGCCAGGGGAACCTGCAGCACACAGCGCTGCTGACGACCCGTGGCCTGCACCCCTTGAGCCGCCAGCACTTCCTCAACGGCATCTTCTCCTATCTCGCTTCGCCGCTCTGGATGTTCATGCTGCTGTGCGGCATCGCGCTCGCCCTGCAGTCCAAGTTCATCCGCCCGGAATACTTCACGGACGAGTTCTCGCTGTTTCCGGCCTGGCCGCGTTTCGACGCCGAACGCGCGCTCGCATTGTTCGGGGCGACCATGGCGATTCTGATCGCCCCGAAGATCTTCGGGCTGATCGTGCATCTCCTCAACGGCCGTTCGCGGCGCGCCAGCGGCGGCGCATTTCGGACCATCGTCTCGTCCCTGATCGAGATCGTGCTCTCGTCGCTGTTCGCGCCGATCATGATGCTGGTGCAGTCCGGCTCCGTGTTCCAGATCCTGCTCGGCCGCGCGACCGGCTGGAATCCGCAGCGTCGCGACGACGGATCGATTCCCTTCATCGACATCGTGCGCCGGCACCGCTGGCACACCGCGCTCGGGGTCGTCACGCTGGTGACCGCCTTGATGATCGCGCCGTCGCTCGCCGGATGGATGTCCCCGACAATCGCAGGCCTGCTGCTCGCTATTCCGCTGTCATGGCTCTCGGGAAACCTCGCCTCGGGCCTCGCGCTCAAGCGGCTTGGGCTGATGATGATCCCCGAGGAAACCGAGATCCCCGAAATCGCCACCGCCGCCCGGGCGAGCGCCGAGTCGTTGGCGAAGGCTGGCACGGACGACGGCGAGGCGCTCATGGCGCTCGCCAGCGACGGGGACTTCATGAGAGAGCACGAGCGCATGCTGCCCGAGGCGCCGCCGCGGCGGCGCGGCGCGATCGAGCCCGACCGGGTGATCGCGGCGGCGAAGCTGACGGAGGCCGAGCATATCGGCGACGCCGTCTCGTGGCTCACGCCCCGGGAGAAGACGGTGGTGCTCCACGACCGGGCGCTGCTCGGTCTGCTCGCCCGTCTGCCCCGCGAAGCGCCCGAGCCCGCCGAATAGGCGACGGTTTCGCCTCGAGCTTGGGCCTCGCTAATAATAAGTGTGCGGACGCCGGAACCTGCGGGCCGACGATTCGTTCTTCCTACAGTTCATCGCTCAAAATTCGGTCGATCCGGCCATATGCCAGGCATAGGACCTTCCCAGCCGCCCGGTCCCTCCCGGGCGGTTTTTTTGCCGATTTTCAGCTTGCTCAGAGTTCCGCAGCCGCTTCGAAAGCGAGAAAGCCGATCTCGTCGCCGGGACGGACATCTCCCCCGCCGGCTGGAATGACGGCCAGGCCGTTGGCCGCGATCAGCGGAGCGAGCCGGGCGGAGCCGCCGCGACCGAGCTTTTCGATCATCGGCAGGCCCGCCCGGTTCACCCCGATGATGCGCGCGGGAGCGAACTCGGTCCGCCCTCCGGGCCCGCGCTGACTGAAGGCTGCGACGCCCGGCAGCGGCTGGAACCGCCGCGGCTCCAAGCCGGCCAGCCTCTCGAGCGCGACGCGCCCGACGACCAGATAAGCGACCAACGCGGCGAACGGATTGCCGGGGAGTCCGATCAGAACGGCGCGCCCGACGCGTCCTGCGATGATCGGCTTTCCCGGCTTCAGCGCGACGCGCGCCAGTTCGAGCCGGCCGCCAGCCTCGGCGACGGCGGCGGCGAGATGGTCCTCCTCCCCGACCGATGTCGCGCCGCTCGTCACGATGACGTCGCAGCGCGAAGCGGCGTCCACGATCAGCCGCCGCAGCTCGACGCGATCATCCGGCGCGACGCCGAGATCGACGATCGCATGCGAGGGATGCGCCAGCAGCGCCGCGAGCATCGGCCGATTGGCGTCGTGGATGCGGCCTGGCGCGGGCGGCTCGCCTGGCCTCAGCAGTTCGTCGCCTGTGGACATGAGGCCGATCACGACGGGGCGGCGCACCTGGACGTCCGTCACGCCCGCGGAGGCCAATATGGCGACGTGGCGCGCGTCGAGCGCGACGCCCGCAGGCACGATCATGTCGCCGACGCCGACGTCCTCGCCGCGGCGGCGGATGTTGGCGCCCCTCACGGGGGGCTGCTCCAGCGTGATGCGATCGCCCCGCCGGCTCGCCCGTTCCTGCATCGCCACCGCGAGGGCCCCCGGCGGCACGGGAGCGCCAGTCATGATGCGGACGGCCTCGCCCGGCTTGAGCGCGTCGCGCAGGCCCGCCGCGCCGGCTGCGAGGCGGGCGCGCACCACGTGCTCGACACCGAGGTCGCCCAGCGCATAGCCGTCCATCGCAGAATGGTCGAAAGGCGGCAGAGGGGTCGGGCTGAGCACCTCCTCGGCCGACACCCGGCCGCGCAGCGCGGCGAGCGCGGCCCGCTCGGCCGGAACCGGCGCGTCGACGAGCGCCGCCGCGCGCGCTTGCGCGGCCGTGATCGACAGCAGGTTGGGATCGTCGCACCGGTCGAAGCCGAAATCGACCCCGCCTACCGATCCGCCGAGCGACTTCAGGGGCGGCTCGCCTGCGGCCGCCGCCCGATCCTCCGCCGGGGCCGCTCTCGCCGTCACTCCGCCGCCTCGTCCTCGTCGATGCGCATGCGCCGGCCGTGGCGGTCGAAGAAGGCGCCCTCGTTCAGCGTCAGGCGATCGTCGTCGATCATGGACTCGACGCGGCGCAACTCGATCCGCGCGAGCGGCTCAGGGATAGGGCCGCCTTCTTTCGCCGTCTCCGTAAAGAAGACGGCGCCGTTCCACTTTCCCGGAGCGCTTGCGAACATGCGCCGCATCGCGGCCCAGTCGGTCTCGTCCCCAATGACATGCAGAAAGGTGGACGCGACGGGCGTCGCGTCGCGCTCGCCGATCTCAACCAGCACCACCAGCGCCGTGAAGCCGCCGGTCTCCGCGAAGGCCGCCTTCAGCCAGCCGTCGAAATGCATCTCGTCAGAAGTCGACAAGCGGCGTCTCCGCAAGCGTCCGGTCGAAATTCGCGACGAAGGGCCTGCCAAGGACCGACTCGTACCACGCCTCGAAAGCCAGCAACGCCTGCAGCAGATCGATCCCGGCGTCGCCGTCGCTCGCATCGTCCGAGCCGCGGGTGGCGGCGACCCGCACGACGGTCGCTTGGGAGTCCGAGCCGCCTTCCGCCCGCAGCCGGGCGTCGTGCACCGCGTCGGCGAGCGGCTCCAGGGCGTCGAGCACCGGCCTCCGCGCGGAGTCGATGGCGTCCCATTCGAGTTCGTCGGCGGCGGCCGCGCGCTGGGCGGCCCGGGACCCCTCGCGGTCAGCGGCGCCCGCGTCCGCGTCGATCAGCGCCTTGAGAAAGCCCCACCGTCGATAGGCGCGGCGACGCTCGGTTTCGAGCCGCACAATCTCTTCGGCGAAGCTGGCGCGCAGCCGGCGTTCGGCGGCGTCCGCTTCGCTCGCGACGGCCTTCAGCGCGTCGAGCGCGCAGGGTGTGGTCGCTTCGGTCATGCCGCTTCCTCGCCGGTGACGTCGCTCCGCCGAAACAGATCGACGCGGTGGCGGTTGATCCGCCGTTCGTCGCCGCGGCGGATGGTGACGCCGTGACGGTCCAAGAATTCGAGGATCTGGATCGCGACCTTGCGGCCGTTGTCGAGCCGATCACGGAACCGCGCCGCCGTCAGCACGCCCTCTTCGGTCCGGGCGACGTCCGTCGCCGCCGTGACCAGCTCGGCGGTGGTCTCGCGCAGGAAGAAATGGTCATGGGCGATCTCGTCGACGCGGCCGAGCCGGCACAGGAGCTTCAGCGTGCGACGGACGTCCGCCTCGGTCGCTCCGAGCGCATCGGCGAGGTCGCGCACGCGAGGTGGACGGAACCGGGCGTCGCCGCCGAGCAGAGGCGCGACCCTGGCCCACAGCGCTTCGTCGGCCGGCGCAAGCCGCGCGGCATGGCCCGGCAGGCGGATCCACGCGCCCTCGACGCCGACCTCGCCCCGGCGCTGAAGCGCGGCGATCGCGGCGAGGAACACGGGCGCCGGAAGGCGCGGCTGCACCGAGAGACGCAGACGTTCGGCGCCGACGCCTTGCAAATCAGGATTCGCCTCGTGATGGGCGGCGAGTTTCGCAGCGACATCGGCGGTGAACGAAGCCCAGGTTTCGGCCGCAAGGGCGGCGGCCGAACGCCCGGGAAGCTGCACGAGGCCGAGCTGCGCCATCACCGTCTCGGCGTCGCTGGGACCGACGTTCCGGTCGCGGAAGAAGGCGGCGGCGTCGACCGCGAAGGGCGGCGCGGCGAGCAAACTCCCGAGCGCCGCGGCGTCGTCGGCTTCGCTCAGCGCGTCGAGCTGCAGGACCCGCTCCGGCGAACGCCGCTTCCGGGCCGGCGCCCGCAGATCGAGGATGCGGCCTCCGCCGATCGTGCGGGAGCCGCTGGTGTCGCGCAGCACGAAGCGGTCGAGCGCAATGGCCGCGATCGGACGTTCCAGAACAAGCTGCACGCGCCCGGTCTCGCCCGGACGAAGCCCCTCGCCTTCGAGCGGCACCACGCGGCCGGCGATTTCGGCAGCGCCGTGGTGCAATCTCACAGGCGTCCATGCGCTGAGCGGGCGGGGCTCGCCAGCGAGCAGCTTGAGTTCGACGTCGATCCGGGCCGTCGGGGCGTGCAATTCGGGGGCGCAGACGACGTCGCCGCGGGCGATCGCGTCCTTGGTCACGCCTGGACCCGCAAGGTTGAGCGCACAGCGCTCGCCGGGCCGGCCGATGTCTGCGGCGCGGTTCTGCGCGTGGATCGCCCGTACGCGGGCGCTCAGGCCGGAGGGCGACACGACGACGCTGTCGCCGACGCGCACCGCGCCGTCGCGCACCGCTCCGGTGACCACCGTTCCGGCGCCGGCGAGCGTGAAGCAGCGATCGACGGCGAGCCGGAACCGGCCATTCTCCTTGCGCGCTTCCTGCGCCGATAGCGCGACGTCGAGCCGGGCGAGGAGGTCGTCCAGTCCTTCGCCCGTGACGACCGACACGGGCAGCACCTCGGCCTCGCCGAGCGCGGCGCCGCGCAGCATCGCGCGGATCTCGTCCTCTACAACCCGGCGGCGGGCGGCGTCGGCAAGGTCGCATTTCGTCATCGCCACCAGCCCGTTGCGGACTCCCAGCAGGTCGACGATCGCGAGGTGCTCGCGAGTCTGCGGCATCGGCCCGTCGTCGGCGGCGACCACGAGCAGCACAAGATCGATCCCGCTGGCGCCGGCCAGCATGTTGCGCACGAAACGCTCGTGTCCCGGCACGTCGACGAAGCCCATCACCGCTCCATCCGGCCGCGGCAGATAGGCGAAGCCGAGATCGATGGTGACCCCGCGGGCCTTCTCCTCCTTCAAACGATCCGGATCGACGCCGGTCAGCGCGCGCACCAGCGCCGATTTGCCGTGATCGATATGCCCAGCCGTGCCTACGATCACGACGGCCCCTCGTCGTCGGACGGAGGCTCGGCGATTGGAACGGCCGCCGCCTGCTGCGCGAGCCTGACGTCCTCGTCCGGCAGCCGATTGCGCACCACGCCGACGAAGGGAGCGGCCAGGCTGCTGCCGCCCTTGTCGGCGCGCAAGAGCCACACGAGGGCGGCGCGGTCGTCCTGCTTGACCCCCTGCCCGAGATGGAGGGCCGCCCCCAGCATGGCCTGACCGTCAGGCTCGCCGCGCCGGGCGGCCTCGAACCACCAGCGGGCGGCCTCTTCGGGGTCGCGCTCCATGCCGAGAGCATTGTGAGCGATCAGCCCGAGCCGCGTCATCGACGTCGCGATCTGCTGCTCGGCGGCGGCGAGCGCCCATCGGCGAGACTCCACCGCGTCAGTTTCGACGCCCTGTCCTTCGAGCAGCATCCAGCTCAGCATGTCCTGCGCCGCGGCGTCGCCCTGCTCGGCCGCGATCCGATAGTATTCGGCCGCTATAGCGTCGTCCTGCTCCACGCCGCCCTCGCCCTTGAAATAGAGCGCGGCGAGGTTGCGCTGACCGACCGCGTCGCCGGCCTCCGCGGCCTGCGCAAACCATTGGAAGGCGGCGCCCAGATCGCGCGGCAGGCCGAGCCCCTCGGCGTAGCAGGCGCCGAGATTGCTCTGCGCGCGCGCCACGCCAGCCTCGGCGAGCGGCCGCCACATGGCGACGGCGGTGTCGTAGTCGCCGGCGGCCGCGGCGTCGTAGGCCGAGCTCATCAGCGCCTCGATGTCGGCCTCCTCTTCCGCATCCAGCTCGGGGTCGCTTGGACCGGAAAACAGGCGTTCAAACCAGCTCATCGCGCCGCTCCCGCCGCGGCGGTCGTAGCCGCGAGTTCGTCAAGGCTCGCGGCGAACGCCGCCTCGTCATCGAGCGCCCGCAGGTCCAGAATGAGACGGTCGTCGGAGATGCGGCCGATGACCGGCGTCGAAACCGCGCGCAGCGCCGCCGCGAGCTTCTGCAGCGCGCTCCCCGCGCGGCGAGCGTCGACGGACGCCACCGTGAGGCCGCCGCTCGGGATCGTGGCGAGCGGCAGGGCCCCGGAGCCGATCTGGCTCTCGGTGTCTGCGACCGCGACCTCGTAATCCCGTCCCGCCGCGCGGGCGAGCGCCGGAGCGAATCGGCCCGCGAGCGCCTTCAGCGCGTCTGGCGGACGCGTCAGCAGAGCGAGCGTCGGCAAACGGGCGGCGAGCCGGTCCGGATCGCGATAGAGCTTCAGCGTCGCCTCCAGCGCCGCCAGGCGGAGCTTGTCGAGCCGCAGCGCGCGTTTGAGATGATTCTTTGCGAGCCGCTTCACGAGGTCGGCGCGCCCGATCACGAGGCCAGCCTGGGGCCCCCCGAGCAGCTTGTCGCCGGAGAAGGTGACGAGGTCCGCGCCGTCACAGACAGCCTCCTGCACCGTCCGTTCGCGGACGAGGCCATAGGCTGCGAGATCGACCAACACGCCCGAGCCGAGATCGTCCACCAGAGGCAGCCCATGGTCGCGCGCGAGCGGCGCGAGTTCACGCGCGCAGACCTCCTTCACGAAGCCCTCGATCCGGTAGTTCGACGGGTGGACCTTCATGATCAGCGCCGTGTCGGGGCCGATCGCGTCCGCGTAATCGGCGAGATGGGTGCGGTTGGTGGTTCCCACCTCGACCAGACGTGCGCCCGCGCGCGCCATGATCGACGGCATGCGGAAGGATCCGCCGATCTCGATCAGTTCCCCGCGCGAGACGATCGATTCGCGGCCCTCGCTCAGCGAGTTCAGCGTCAGCAGCACCGCGGCCGCGTTGTTGTTGACGGCGACCGCGTCCTCCGCGCCGGTCAGTTCGCGGAGCAAACCGCGGACATGGTCGTCGCGCTCGCCGCGCTGGCCGGTCGCGAGGTCGAATTCGAGCGAGGACGGCCCGCGCATGGCTGCGGTGACGGCGGCGATCGCCTCTTCGGCGAGCAGCGCCCGCCCGAGATTGGTGTGCAGCACCGTTCCGGTGAGATTCAACACGCGGCGCTGGCTCGGCCGAGCCTCGGCCTCCAAACGAAGCGTCGCCGCCGCGGCGATCCGCTCGGGAGATATGTCGACCGATGCGCCGCCCAGCCAGGCCGGCCGCACCTCGGACAGGCTGGCGCGCACGCTCGCCACCGTGGCCGCGCGGCCGAACCGCTCGGCGAGGACGCGCGCGGCGTCGGTCGCCAACACGCGGTCAACGGCAGGAAGCGGCGGCCGGGTCTCGACGGCGGTCGCGTTCGACACGATCTTTAAGCCTTGCGGGACGACATCCCTGATCAATAGCCGAGAAGATAGGGATTGAAAGCGGCCCGCGCCCAGCCGGCCTCCCGCACCTTCAGATCGAGCCCCAGCGTCGCGACATCGTCCGCGACCGGATCGATACCGGGATCAAGATGTTGGTGTAGTATCTTCACGTAGCAGCGACACGTGTCGCAGGTCTCCGCTTTGACGGGCGTGCGCTCATCTCGCGGCTTGGGGGCCGGTTCCGCCTCGACGGACTCACCGTCGTCCGAGAGCGAGCGATAAGCGATCCCGGTCGTGGAATCGCAGGCGACGCACTTGACGCGCACATGGTTCCAGAGCGTCCCGCACAGGGCGCAGACGACGTAGCGCACGCCATGCG
Source organism: Hansschlegelia sp. KR7-227 (assembly GCF_049446035.1). Taxonomy (NCBI): domain Bacteria; kingdom Pseudomonadati; phylum Pseudomonadota; class Alphaproteobacteria; order Hyphomicrobiales; family Methylopilaceae; genus Hansschlegelia; species Hansschlegelia sp. KR7-227. The sequence continues at coordinate 773,602 of NZ_JBMSEA010000001.1, read as the reverse complement.
CGCTCGCCCAGCCGACGACGAGGCTCGCGACCGGCGGTCCGCCGCAGCAGGGGCAAGCGCCGACGCCGACCGACTTCAGCCGGGCGGCGTCGACTTCGGCCGCCGCGAGTCGCGCGAAATGCACCTGCAACGCGGCGCCGGCGAAAACATGGTCGGCGAGCGTGTCGACCGAAGCCGCGCTCTCCAGCGCGTCGGTGAGCAGCCGAACGCGCGCTTCAGGCGCCGCCGCGGCGAGTCGCGCCCGGGCGGCGGCGGCGGGCTCCGGCATGGCGATCGTGGCGGCGCGGTCGAGCAGACGGTCGAGCGCCTCCACCGCGCCGCGGTCGACGTCGTATCGGCCACGATCGATCGGCGGCATGCCGAACTCATAGGCGCGCTCCAGCGCCTCGACCGGCGGCGGGATCGGCTGTTCGAGATCGTCTTGGATCGCGTGCTGGGCCTCGGTGAGATCCCCGAGGAACGTGAGATAGTCCTGCAGGGGATGGCCGGCTGAGAGCGCTCGGAAGCGGGCAGCTCGCGTCGAAAACATCGTGCGCGGCTCCGGCGACACCGCAAAGGCCGCCTCGGCGACGACGCCGATATCGATCGGCGTCGGCTCGATGGAGTGAGGTCCAGCCATGAGGGCTCCCTTTACGAACGAGGCCCGGCGGACAGACCGCCGGGCCTCGAGCTTATGTGACGGCGGGCTCGGCGCCCGCCGACGATTTGGTCACTCCGGGCGGCCGCCGTCGCCCCGCACTTCGCGACGCAGCCATTTGCGATGGTGGCGCCAGGCCCAGCCGCCAGTCACCCGACCGCGCGTCATGCTGGCGACCGACCCCCTGACCCAGATGCCGGCGTAGATATGGACGATGATGAGCATGATCGCAAAGAACGCCATCACCGCGTGCACCAGCGCCGCAAGCCTATTGGTCTCGATCGTGACGTAGCCGCCGAAATATTGGTCCCAGATCACGAGACCGGTGCAGAACAGCACCAGGATGAGCAGAGCCTGCCCCCAGAACACGCCCTTTTGGCCGGCGTTGTACTTCTCGAGTTCCGGCAGCTTCTCCTCGTCGCCCTTCACCACGTCCGTGATCTGCGACATCCACTGGGTGTCGTCGCGGTTCCAGAGGTTTTGCCGCCAGAACTGGAGGAACATCCCGAAGAAGCTGATCAGAAGGATGACCCCGAGCCATGGATGGATCGCCCGCGTCAGCGCCCCTCCCCCGAACAGGCTGGTGAGGAAGTAGAGGCTCGGATGGAACAGCGCGAGACCGCTCAGCGTCAGCAGGCTGAAGGTGATCGCGGTGATCCAGTGGTTGACGCGCGCGAAGGCGGAGTAGCGGCGCACCGTCGTGCGCGTCTGCACGATCGGCCTGTGCTCGATGTCGATCGCCATCAGCCGACCCTCGCTTCGGGGGAGGATGGAGGCGTTGGCCGCTTGGCCTCCTCGGCGAGTTCGGCGGCGTTCTCCTCGTCGTGCTCGGTGACCTTGTTGGGGCCGACCACTGTGTGATGGAAGAACGCGCCGACGGCCGCGAAGGCGAGCGCCCCGAGCGCGAACACCTTGCCGGTGCCCTTCCAGGCCGAGACCAGCGCGCTGATCTTCGGCTCGCGGGGCAGACCCGCATAGATCTCCGGCTTGTCGTTGTGGTGCAGCACATACATCACATGGGTGCCGCCCACGCCGGCCGGATCATAGAGCCCGGCATTGGCGTAGCCCCGCGACTTCAGGTCGACGATACGCTTGGCCGCCTGCTCCTTCATCGCCTCCTTGGTGCCGAACATGATGGCGGCCGTCGGACACGCCTTCGCGCAGGCCGGCCCCTGCCCGACCGCGACGCGGTCGGAGCACAGCGAGCACTTGTAGGCCTTGTGGTCGACTTTGGAGATGCGCGGGATGTTGAAGGGGCATCCCTTGATGCAGTAGGCGCAACCGATGCAGTTCTCGTGGACGAAATCCACGATGCCGTTCGTGTATTGCACGATCGCGCCCGGCGCGGGACACGCCTTGAGGCATCCCGGATCCGCGCAATGCATGCAGCCGTCCTTGCGGATCAGCCACTCGAAATTGCCGTTGTCCGGGTTGTCCCATTCCGTGAACCGCATCAGCGTCCAGCTGTTGGCGGTCAGATCGTGCGGATTGTCGTAGACGCCGGTGTTGACCCCGACCTCCTCGCGCAGATTGTTCCACTCGAGGCAGGCCGACTGGCAGGCCTTGCAACCGATGCATTTCGACACGTCGATCAGCTTGGCGACCTCGATGGTCGCCGAGCCGGTGTTCGGAGGCGTGTCGGTCGACGCCGACAGACGAAGCAGATTCAGGGACTGATCAGCCATTTCTCAGCCCTCCCTCACGCCACGGGACCCGAGGCGATCGCCTCGATGTTGACCAGGAACGCCTTGTATTCCGGCGTTTCGATATTCGCGTCGCCGACGAAGGGGGTCAGGGAGTTCGGGTTCATTCCCTTCTTGGCGGCGCCCATGAAGCCCCAGTGCTGGGGTATGCCGACGACGTGGATCGGCTTGCCGTCGACGATCAGCGGCTTGATGCGTTTGGTGACCACGGCCTTGGCTTTGATCGAGCCGCGGTTGGACCAGACGCGCACCCAGCCGCCCTTGACGACGCCCTTCTCCTTCGCGAGCTCTTCCGAGATCTCCACGAAGAATTCCGGCTGGAGCACCGCGTTGACCCAGACGTGCTTGGTCCACTGGTGGAAGTGCTCGGTCAGCCGGTAGCTCGTCCCCACGTAAGGGAACTTGTCGGACGCTCCGAGCGCCGCGAGATCGTCCTTGAAGATACGCGCGGCCGGATTGCCGCGAACCTTCGGCGCCACCGCGTTGGCGACGGGGGATTCAAACGGCTCGTAATGCGTGGGGAAAGGCCCGTCACGCATCATCTTGCGGGTGAACAGGCGGGCGACGCCCTCCGGGTTCATGATGAAGGGGCCGACAGCCTGCTCCGGCTTGATGGTGGGGCCGTAGTCCGGCACGTCGAGGCCGCCCCACTTCTCGCCGGTCCAGTAGACCAGCTTGCGGGAGTCGTCCCATGGCTTGCCCGCGACGTCGGATGAGGCGCGGTTGTAGAGAATGCGCCTATTCGCGGGCCACGCCCACGCCCATTTCGGCGCAAGTCCGGCGCCTTCCGGATCGCTCTTGTCGCGCCGGGCCATCTGGTTGCCGGCCTCCGTCCAGCAGCCGGAATAGATCCAGCAGAAGGACGAGGTCGAGCCGTCGTCCCGAAGCTGCGCGAAGCCGTCGAGCTGCTTGCCCTTCTGGACGAGCACCTTAGCGGGATCCTTCGGGTCGGTGACGTCGGCGAGCGCCGACCCGTTCATCTCCTTCGCAAGCTCCTGCGGCGAGGGCTCCTCGGGATTGGCGTAAGGCCAGTTCAGCTGGACGATCGGATCAGGGAACTTGCCCCCCTCCGACTTGTAGAGCTCCTTCAGCCGGAGATGGATGCCGGCCATGATCCAGGTGTCGACCTTGGCCTCGCCCGGCGCCTCCTGGCCGGGATAGTGCCATTGAAGCCACCGACCGGAGTTGACGAGCGAGCCTTCATCCTCGGCGAAGCAGGTCGTCGGCAGCTGAAACACCTCGGTCTGGATGTCCGCCGTTTTCACGTCGTTGAACTCGCCGTGGTTCTGCCAGAACCGCGAGGTTTCGGTGTCGAGCGGGTCCATCGTCACGAGGAACTTGAGCTTCGACAGCCCCGCGGTGATCTTGCCCCGGTTGGGGAAGGTCATTAGCGGATTGAAGCCCTGGCAGAAGTAGCCATTCATCTTGCCCTGCGCCATCAGATCGAAGGCGCGCAGGACGTCGTAGGTGACGTCGAGTTTTGGTAGGTAATCGTAAGCCCAGTTGTTTTCCGCGGTGGCGGACGCGCCCCACATCGACTTCTGGAACGAAACGAAAAACTTCTTGTAGTTCTGCCAGTAGCTCATCTGGCCCGGCCGCAACGGCTTAAAGCCGCGGGTCGACATATAGGCGTTGATGTCCGGCTCCTTCTCCGTCGGCAGAGTGAGGTAGCCGGGGATCAGGTTGGACATCAGGCCAAGATCGGTGAGGCCCTGGATGTTGGAGTGCCCGCGGAGCGCGTTCATGCCGCCGCCGCGCACGCCGATGTTGCCCAGCAGCAGCTGGATCATCGCCATGGCGCGGATGTTCTGCGCGCCCTTGGAATGCTGCGTCCAGCCGAGAGCGTACATCGACGTCATGGTCTTCGTCGGCGTCGAGCACGTCGAGATCATCTCGGCCACCTTCAGGAACTTATCCTTAGGCGATCCGCAGATTTTCTCCACCATTTCGGGCGTGTAGACCGCGAAATGCTTCTTCATCAGCTGGAAGACGCAGTTCGGGTCCTGCATCGACTCGTCGATCTTGGCGAATCCCTGATCGTCGGTCTGATACTCCCAGGTCGACTTGTCGTAGTCGCGCTTCGCCTCGTCGTAGCCGACGAAGAGGCCGTCTGCGAACGAGTAGCCCGGGTTCACCAGATAGGACGCGTTGGTGTACGCCTTGACATAGTCGTGCTGGATTTTGTCGTTTTCCAGCAGATACTTGATCACGCCGCCGAGGAAAGCGATGTCGGTTCCTGGCCGGATCGGGCAATAGAAGTCCGCGACCGAGGCCGACCGCGTGAAGCGCGGATCGACGACGATCAGCTTCGCGCCGCGGTTGGCCTTCGCCTCAGTGACCCACTTGAAGCCGCAGGGATGCGCCTCCGCCGCGTTGCCGCCCATGATGATGACGAGATCGGTCGAACCGATGTCGCCCCAGGAGTTGGTCATCGCGCCGCGACCGAATGTTGGGGCCAGACTGGCCACCGTCGGTCCGTGTCAAACACGCGCCTGGTTGTCGAACACCACCATGCCGGCCGAACGCACGACCTTGTAGGTCAGCGTCGCGGTCTCATTGGTCGTGGCGGACGCCGCGAGGAAGCCCGTCGTCGCCCAGCGGTTGACCCTCACGCCGTCTTTCGACGTCTCGACGAGGTTCTGGTCGCGATCGTCCTTCATCAGCCGCGCGATGCGGTCGAGCGCGAAATCCCACGTCACGCGCTCGAACTTGTCCGAGCCCGGCTTGCGGTGCATCGGATATTTCAGCCGCGTGTCCGAGCGCACGAAATCGAGCAGCGCGGCGCCCTTGGGGCACAGCGTCCCGCGGTTCACCGGATGGTCCGGATCCCCCTCGATGTGCATGATGGACTGCTTGTTGTTCGCCGAGCCGTCGCCGATCCCGTACATCAGGATGCCGCACGCCACCGAACAATACGGGCAGGTGTTCCGGGTCTCCGTCGTCTTTGCAAGCTTGAAGGGACGCACCGCCTGGGCCAAGGCCTGCTCTGCGCCGCCGAAGCCCATTGCTCCGAGCGTCGTCCCGGCGATGCCTGCGCCTGCAGTTTTCAAGAACTGCCTTCGCGAAAATTCGCCGATCATTGGGGAAGCATCCTCCCTCGATAGGCCGGCGCGCCCACCGGTCACGCACGGATGTTGCGTCGGCGCCATGCCGACGGCTCACGAGGAAGCTACGATTTGAATCCTTCGAATGTCAAACGCCTCTAGTTTGGAACACCGACGAAAAGACGTGTGAAGATAAGCTGTTAGCGAAGCTCAAGAGCAGGCTCTCGCAACCGTGTGCAGATAGCCGTCGGCTGATAGACGTATTCGATCAAGCCAAGAAGGTGGAAATGGTCAAAGCGCTGAACGAGGACCTCGTCCGACTCGACTTGCGGGGGCTGCGCTGCCCCCTGCCCGTCCTCAGGATCCGCAAGGCGTTGCGAGGCATGGAGCCGGGTTCGACCTTAATCGCGTTCTGCGATGACCCGCTCGCCGCGGTCGACGTGCCTCATTTCGTGAGGACGACCGGCGACGAGTTGATCGAGATCGTCGACGGGCCGGCGCGCGCCTTTCGCATTCGCCGCGCAGCGCCGGCCAGGCCTGAGCCCGGCTCGCGCGCCGCATCATCCTGACCCTGCCGAGCGCCGGGCCGGGCGCAGACGCAGCCGCTTTCCCAAGCCCTTCCGCGTTACTCGGCGGCCTGACGGGGCGCGCGGGCCAGTTGGACCAGCGAATCGTCATCCACCGTTTCGATCGGACGGAAGTCCCGGTGCGCGATGAATTCAGGCCTGGTCGGCGTGCGGATGTAGTTCGAGCAGGCATTGAGCGTCAGATACACGATCTTGCGGGGATAGGGGGTGATGTTGCCGGCGGAGCCGTGCACCAGATTGCCGTGGAACATCAGCATGCTGCCGGCCTTTCCCGTCGGCGCGACGATGCCGCCCTCAGCGACCAGACGCGTCACCGTCTCCTCGTCGAGCGTCCACAGCGGGTAGGACGTCGTCTCGAGGTCATGCGACGCCTTGAGGTCGCCGGCGTTATGGCTGCGGGGCACGAGCATCAGCGGGCCGTTGATCGGCATGACCTCGTCGAGGAAGACCGAGATGTTCATGGCCCGCGGCTCCGGCATGCCGTCGTCGCGCTTCCAGGTGCCGTAGTCCTGATGCCATTGCCAGACCGCGCCGGTGAAGGCGGATTTCGCGTTGATCTTGTACTGATGCATGTAGACGCGCTCGCCGAACAACTGTTCAACCGGACCGATCATGCGCGGATGCGCGCCTAGCAGGCGGAACGCCTCGTTGTAAGTGTGGGCCGCGAAGGCCGTGCGGGGCGCGCCATCCTTCTCGCGCCACACCTCAGGCCGCTGCTCGCTATAGATGGCGAGCGCCTCGCGGCGCAGAAGGTCGACCTCCTCGGAGGTGAACAACTCCGGCAACAGCAGCCAGCCTTCGGTGTGGAACTGTTCGATCTGCTCCTGGTTCAGCCTCATCGCGTCCTCCCTTCTGGTTTTCTTGGCGGTCTCAGGCCGCGGATTGCAGCGACCTCAGTCGTTCCTCCGTCGCGCGTCCGGCGTCGAGAGCGTGGGCCTGCGCCGCCCCCTCCGCGCCCGGTCCGTCGCCGGCCAGGACCCTCCCCGCGATCTCGCGATGCTGGGCCCACACCCGCGTGCGGTAATCCGTGTCGGTCAGCACCGCCGCCATTGAGCGGCGCATGTGCGGCCACTGCGGACCGGCCATCTCCTCGATCGCAGGATTGCCGGAGAGCCGGTACAGCGCGCGGTGGAAGTCGACGTCGAGCGCTATGAGGTCGCCGAGCGGCGTCTGCGCGTCGACCGCCCCGCCTGCGGCGAGCGTCGTCTGAAGCACGGCGCGATCTCCCGCGCAGCAAGCCGCGCGGGCCGCGGCGAGGCGCGCGGCGAGCGCGTCGAGAGCGCTGCGCACCTCATAGACCTGGCGGATGCGTTCGGGGTCGAGCGGCGCGACCTGAAAGCCCTTCCGCCCGCTCTCCGCCACCAGTCCCTGTCGATGCAGCAGGTGCAGCGCATGGCTCACCGGCTGGCGCGACACGCCAAGGCGCTCGGCCAACTCCTGCTGCCGTATGCGTGCGCCGGGCGCGAGGGAATGGTCGATGATCGCCGACAGCAGACGGTCATAGACCTGCTGGATCAGGTTCGGCGAAACAGAAAGCTCGAGCACGAGGCCTAGCGCCCTTACAATTTGGAATTCCGAATTCTATCGGCGCCTGCCAAGCGCGGTCAATCGCGCCTGCCCCGCCTGCCCCCGCTCGAGAGGCGGGCACATCGCCCCTGATCTGGGCGGCGATCGCCGACGGGGATCGGCGTCAAATGACGGGGGGCCCGCAGCGACCGCGATAGGCAGAAACGCCATGCCCTCTTCTGCCGGGCCTGAGACCTAGCGTCGCCGCGAAGAGGCTCGCGTGATGCGGCTGAGGATGCTAGATGACCCCGCCCGCGGGCTGCGGGAGCGCGTAGCTCAGCTGGTAGAGCAACGGACTTTTAATCTGTAGGTCCTGGGTTCGAGTCCCAGCGCGCTCACCAACCCCCTGTGACGACCTTAATTGAGGCGTGGCGCTCCGAGGCGCGCGCCTTTAGCCAACCTCATCGTAGGCCAGACGGCGGGGCGCTCATATCACAGCCCGAACCATCGAGGGTCGGCGATCCCCGCGCTTGCGCCGCGGCCGCTGGCGGCCTGACACGGCGCGGGCGCCGGGTGGAACGATCACACAGGAGGCGGATTGATCGGGCCAGGGCCGGGCCGGGCCGGCTCGTCGATGGACGGATCGATGCCCGGGTCCGGATTCGGCACGATGTCGGGGTCTTGAATCGGAATCTCGTTGGGTTGCGGCGGGGGAACGATGTCCTGCCCCGGAGTCGGCGTCTCGTCCGGGACCGGCGGGCGAATCGGCTCCCCGGGCGTGGGGATCGGAGGCGTCGGCACGTCGGAAGCTGCCATCACGGAGTTCCTTCCTATCGCGGCTGAGACATGAGCCTTCACCCGAGCGCGACCTTGCGGTTCTCGCCGAGGTCCGGCCGCTCGTGCTTCGCGCGCGCCTTCGCGACCTCGAAGGCCACGACGAGCGGGTTCGCCGTGCCGTCCCAGTATTCGCCGGCGTGCGGCGTCACGAGGAGGAGGCGAATGTTCTGGTCGTCCGGCCCGTCCGGGAACCACGTCTTCGCCATCTCGCCCCAATGCGCCTTGATCGCCGCGCGGTCGTTCGAGACCACAGCTGCCCCGGACAAGGAAACGTAGGTGTTGGAATCGGGCTTCGCGAACGCGAGACACACCTCGGGCGCACGGGCGATCTCGTCGTCCTTGTGGGCGCGCGCGTCGGTGAAAAAAGCGATCTCGCCAACGTCCCGGTCGGCCATCGCGTGCATCGGACGGGCGCGCAGATCGGAGCCGGCCTTCGAGGTCAGCATGCACACGCCGATCTCGTCGACCAGCTCCCAGACGCGTGCGACGTTGGATTCTGCAGGCATGGGGAACCTCCTCGACGCTGCGGCGAGCTTCGCCCGCCGCGTGGTGCTTTCACTCCCAACATCTCGCGGCCGAGGAGGTTCCCCGGCCGGAGAGCCGATGCGGCGGATGAACGCGGATGAAAACGCCGGCGGCTCATGCGAGCCGCCGGCGTCGAACAGTCGTCCTGGTCGCAAAGCGTCGAGGCGAACGCTCAGCCCGCGAGACGGACCTCGACGAGGTTGTCGCTGAAGGTCGGCGAATGGCCCATGCCGCCATAGGCCGAGGACGAAATGATGTTGACCGCCCCGTCGCGGTTCAACGAGCGCCAATACCCGAGTGACGCGACCACCACGCCGGGCGGCACGTCCTCGGTCACCTTGGCGGCGCCGTGAAACTGGCCGCGGCCGTTGAACACCTGGACGAGCGCGCCATCCGCCACCCCGCGCGCGCCGGCGTCGGCCGGGTTGATCAGAATCGCCTGCTCGCCCTGGATTCTGATCTTGTGGGCTTCGTTGGCGTATTGCGAGTTCAGGAAGCCGTGGCTCTTGGGCGATACGATGTTGAGCGGGAACCGCCTGGCCTCATCGGGCGAGGTCTCCGCGCTTTCGAAAGGCGCGACGTAGCCCGGCAGCGGGTCGAGCGCCTCGCCGCCCTGCATCTTCTCGTACATCTGGCGGAAGGGCGGCGCGACGAAGTTGCCGTTGTCCTTAGCCGCCTGGGAGAAGAACTCGACCTTGCCCGACGCCGTCGGGAAATCGCCCTCGGCGTGCGGCGTGCGCGTCGCCGGATCGCCGACCGCGAGCCGCCAGTAACCGACCGTGCGGAAGTGATCCATGTCGCAGCCCGCCATTTTCGGCGAGGACCAGTCGATGTACCACTCCATGAGCTCCTTCTCGCTCATGGAGAACTGCGGCTCGTCGAAGCCGAAGCGCTTCGCCAAACGGCGAAACAGCTCGGCGTTCGAGATGGTCTCGCCGGGGGCGGGGATCGCCTTTTCGTTCAGCGTGAAGAAGAAGTGGCCCCAGGAGAACATCATGTCGTCCTGCTCCGCCGCCATGGTCGCGGGCAGCAGAATGTCGGCGTAACGCGCCGTGTCCGTCACGAAATGATCGCTGACGACGGTGAACAGGTCCTCGCGCTCGAGCCCCTTCACGATCTTGTCGGTGTCCGCGGATTGCGAGACCGGGTTGCAATTGTAGACCATCAGCGCGTGTACGCCCGGATCCAGGTCGCTCTCTCCGGTCAGCGCCGCCCCAAGTTTCAGCACGTTGATGGTGCGCGTGCCTTCCGGGATCAGATCTGGACGGCACACCCGGTCCCAGTGCACCGGGAATTCCCACAGCGGCATCTGGTAGACGCCGCCGCCGGGGTCCTTCCAGGCGCCGGTCAGGGCGGGCAGCGAGAAGATCGCCCGCAGGGCCTGGCTGCCGCCGGCTGAACGTTCGACCGCAACGCCAGGCCGCAGCGCCGCGTTGCGGGTCGTCGCGTATTCATGGGCCAGCATGCGGATGTCTTCGGCCGGCACGCCGCAGAGCGTTTCGGCGTATTCCGGCGTAAAGGCCTGCGCCCGCTCCTTCAGTTCGTCGAAGCCGACGGTGTGCTTCTCGACATAGTCCATGTCGGTCAGGTTGCCGTTGATGATCACGTTGATCATCGCCATCGCGAGCGCGCCGTCGGTGCCGGGCTTCGGCTGGATGTGCCAGTCGGCCTCCTTGGCGGTGCGGGACTTGTAGGGGTCGATCACCACCACGCGCGCGCCGTTATGCTTCTGCGCGTCCTTGACGATGTGCCAGTGGTGGATGTTGGTCGAGACCGAGTTGCAGCCCCAGATGATGATGAGCTTGGACTGCGCGAAGGACAGCGGATCCATGCCGTTGGTCGGGCCGACCGTGAGCAGCCACGCCGTGCACGAACCCGAGCCGCAGAAGGTCTTCTCGGCGACGGTCGCGCCCAGCTTGTTGAAGAAGGCGTCTCCGACGGTGAGCCCCTGCACCAGGCCTTCGTTGCCGAGATAGTTGTAGGGCAGGATCGCCTGCGGCCCATGCGTCGCGATCGTGTCGCTGAAGCGGGCATGGATCGTGTCGATCGCCTCGTCCCACGAGATTCGCTCGAACCGGCCTTCGCCTTTCGCTCCGACCCGCTTCATCGGGTGCATCAAGCGATCGGGATTGTAGTGGTGCTTCTCGAAATCCTTGACCTTCACGCACAGCGATCCGCGCGTCATCGGGTGTTCAGGATTGCCCCTCACCGAGACGAGAGTGTCGCCCTCGGTCGTGTAGATCATGGCGCAGGTGTCGGGGCAGTCATGCGGGCACGCCCCCAGATGCGTCTCGGCCTTCGATTCGAGCATGGGACGTCTCCCCCGTCGTGATTGGCCCGACGGCGTGTCCATCGACCGCGCCTATCGGCTGATGGCGGTCATCATAGGTGGCTTGGAATCCTTCCAGCAAGCCGGGCCGGCCGCGGCGAGGTCGCGCGCGCCTTTTGGCCTATGCCGGGCGAGGCCGCGCCCGCTCGCCGCCGCCGTGGGGCGAACGGAACGACCGCGATCGCCGCTGCGCGTACGGCGCGCCCTGGTCAGCAGGTTTCAAGCAACGTCTGTTAGAGAGCCGCGGCCGGGCCGCTGTCGTCACTGTTCGCGGAAGCTCTTGCGGAAGGAGTGCACGACCGGATCGATGAAATACTCCATCGCGACCCGCTTATGCGACTCGACGTAAGCTTCGACGGGCGTGCCGGGCTTCATGTCCTCGAGCTTGGCGTAGGCCGCGAAGGCCTGCCGGTCGACCGCGATTTTGGTGGCGTAATAACTCTCGCGGGTCTGCGGATCGGTGATGATGTCAGCCGCGACCGTCAGCACGCGGCCGGGAATCATCGGCATGTCGCGCATCGGGAACGACGTGAAGGACACCCGCGCCGGCTGGCCGGCCTCGATGTTACGGATCTCCTGCGGCGCGACGCGGCCTTCGATGATGAGGTCGCCGTCCATCGGCACGATCTGCATGATCTCGGTGCCCGGACGAACCACGCCGCCGACCGTCTTGACCTGAAGGTTGAGGACATAGCCGTCGTCCGGCGAGAGCACCTGCGTGCGGGACAGAACGTCCGACGTCGCGGCGAGACGCGCCTGCAGGCCTGCGATCTCGGAACGCGCCTTGGACAGCTCCGTCGAACTCTCGTTCAGGAAGGTCGTCCGCGCGTTGCGGAGGGTGATCTCCTTCTCCACCGCCTCGATCTCGGCGCGCCTGATGTCGGCGTTCAGAGCGGCGATGTCGGTGTCGAGCTCCGATCGGCGGCGCTGAAGAGCCAGCATCTGCGGCTTGCGGGCCAGGCCCTTGTCGAACAGGCCCTTGGTGTCGGCGATTTCGATGTCGATCAGGTCGCGTTGCGCGATCGACCCGTCGATGCGCGCCCTGTTGCCGTCGGCCTGCGCCTTCAGCTTCGTGATCTGCGTCCTCAGCAGCTCCTCGCGCTCGGCGACCTCCCGCACGCTTGTGGTGAAGAGCGCCTTCTGACCCTCGACGAAGTCGGTGAAGTTGGGATCGCCGTCGGCGTTCGCGAGCGCGGCGGAGAAGTCGATGGCGGTGGCGCCCGACAGCTGCGCCGTCAGGCGCGCGGCTTCGGCTTGCCGCCGAGACAGCGTGTTGCGGATCTGGCCGAACGCCGCCTGCGCCTGGGTCCGCTCGAGCGTGATCAGGGGTTGTCCGCGCTTCACGATGTCCCCGTCCCTGACGAGGATTTCCCGGACGATGCCGCCCTCGAGATGCTGGATCGACTTCCGGCTGCCTTCAGGGCTGACGACGCCGCGCACGGCGGCCCCCGCCGACAGAGGCGCCGTCGCCGCCCACACGGCGAACCCGCCCATGAACCCGAAGATCACCACGCCGCCGGCGAGCGCCACGCCGCGCAGGCGGGCCGCGAGCTTCTGGGGGCGCTGGACGAACGACGCGCCTCCGTCGGCCGCCGTGACCGCGGTCTTGCTCATCGGGCTCCCCCAGGAATGGCGCGGACGTCCGACTTCACCGGGCCGACGAGCTCGCGAAGCACCTCGGTCGGAGGGCCGAGTTTGGTGACCTGCCCGTTCTGCATGACCGCGACGCGGTCCGCGAGATGGGCGAGCGCCGGCTTGTGCGTCACAAGAACGACGGTGACGCCCCGCTGCTTCAACGTCGCGATGCAGTTGACCAGCGCGCGCTCGCCCTCGCCGTCGAGGCTCGCATTCGGTTCGTCAAGCACGACCATGCGGGTGTCGCCATAGACCGCCCGCGCGAGCGCGATGCGCTGACGTTGCCCGCCCGACAGCATCGCGCCGCCATTCGCGAGCATCGTGTCGTAGCCCTGCGGCAAAGAGAGGATCAGGTCGTGGCAGCCGGCGAGCTTGGCGGCCTCCACCACGGCCGCGTCGTCCGGCTCGTCAAAGCGGGCGATGACGTCGCGGACCCGGCCTGAGAACAGCTCGGTGCCCTGCGCGAGATAGCCCACGAACTTCCGGCGCTGGTCGTCGCGCCACAGCATGATGTCGCCGCCGTCCAGCCGGACGGTGCCTCGCGTCGGCGTCCTGCTGCCGACGATCGCGCGGCAGAGCGTCGACTTGCCCGACCCCGACGGCCCGATGAAGGCGATGCTCTCGCCTGGTTTCACGGTGAGCGAGACGCTGGCGAGGATCGCCTTGTCGTTGGACGGCGTCATGATGGTGACGCCCTCGATCGTCAGCCGGCCCTCGGGCGTGGGCAGCGCGATCGGGTTCTCGATCAAGGCGCCCGCGGCGTTCAGAAGCCTTCCGATGCGACCCCAGGCCAGCCGGCACTGCTGCAGGCCGCGCCAGGCCGCGATCGACTGATCGAGCGGAGCAAGAGCGCGCGACAGGATGATCGAACTCGCGATCATGCCGCCCGGCGTGATGTGTCCGGACAGCGAGAGCCATGCGCCCAAGGCGAGCGTGCAGATCTGCGCCACGACGCGAAGGAACTTGCCCGCGCCGATCATAAGCGTGCCGCGGTCGGTGGCGTCGGCGAGGATGGACATCGAGGCCTGATTGGCCCGGCTCGCCTTCTCCGCGAGCGGACGAGCGAGTCCCATCGCCGATACGCTGTCGACGTTGCGCGCCGCCTCCGCCAGCACGCGCTGCGCCTCCTGGTGACCCTGCTGCACCCGCTCGGTCGCCGGCTTGGTGACGCGGTCGTTGAGCAGCGCGAGGGCGACGATCAGCACCGAAAATACGAGGCCGAGCAGCCCGAGATATGGATGGATCAAGAGGCAGCAGAACAGGAACATCGGCACCCACGGCACGTCGCAGAGCGACGGCAGCGTCGGGCCGGAGAGAAAACTGCGCACCGTCCGCAGATCGTTGAAGGGCGTGCCTTCCTGCGCGCCGGTGGTCTTCACCAGCCCCCGCTCCGCGCCCATGGCGGCGGCGAACACGGGCTCGAACAGCCGGTCCTCGATCCATTCGCCGATACGGGCGAGAGCGCGCAGACGGATGGTTTCAAGGGCGGCGTAAACCGCAATGGAGGCTGCGGCGATCAGGGTGATGTAGATCAGCGTCTCGACGACGCCCGACCGCAGCACGCGGTCGTAGACCTGCATCATGTACAGCGACGGCACGAGCAGCAGGATGTTGATCGCCACGCTGAAGACCGAAAGCAGGCCGACCGCCGAGCGGAGCTCCAGACGCACCTGCTTCAGCGCCTCGGCGCCGGGCCCTTTGCCCTGATCGCTCGTCTGAGCCATCGACCGTCCCTGCGGTTGAAGCGGCCTCAGAAGTCGGAGGGGCCGCTAATGATCGAGTGAATATGCCCTCGGCGCGCCTTCGCGCAATTGAGGGAAACTGCGTACGCCCCCAATCCTATGCCCGCGTTGTGTAACGCTTCGTCACCCGACGCCGGATCTCTGTAACAGGTACACGCGATCACTGTGAAAGGGCGCACTAGAAACGCTCACGCTACCAAAGTGGGGCGACCCCGGCGTCACCCTTCCTGCGGCTCTCGGCCGACGCTCGCCGCCGCGGCGTAAGCCTCGAAGCGACCCTCGGCGATCGCCGCCCGCGCGCCCGCCATCAGCGCCTGATAGGTCGCCAAATTGGCCCAAGTCAGCAGCATCATGCCCAGGATCTCCCCGGATCTGACGAGGTGGTGCAGATAGGCGCGGGAGTAGTCCCGCAGAGCGGGGCAGTCGCTCTCCTCGTCGAGCGGACGCGGGTCGTCGGCGTGGCGCGCGTTCTTAAGGTTGATCCGACCGAAGCGGGTATAGGCCTGCCCGTGCCGTCCGGCGCGGGTCGGCATCACGCAGTCGAACATGTCGACGCCGCGCGCGATCGCCTTCAAGAGGTCGTCCGGCGCGCCGACTCCCATGAGATAGCGGGGCCGGTCGGCCGGCAGCTCCGGCACGGTCTCGTCGAGCATCGCGAGCATGGTGTCCTGCGGCTCGCCGACCGCGAGGCCGCCGATGGCGTAGCCGTCGAAACCAAGGCGCACGAGGCCGCGCGCCGAACGTTTGCGGAGTTCGGCGACGTCGCCGCCCTGCACGATGCCGAACAGCGCCCTGCCCTCCGGCGCCCCGAACGCCGCCTTCGACCGCTCCGCCCAGTCGAGCGAGAGGAGCATCGCGCGCTCCACCTCCTCGGGCGTCGCCGGAAGGCGCACGCATTCGTCGAGCTGCATGGTGACGTCCGAACCGAGCAGGCGCTGGATCTCCACGGACCGCTCTGGCGTCAGCCGATGCTGCGAGCCGTCGACATGGGAGCGGAAGGTCACGCCGTCGCGGTCAAGCTTCCGCAGCGCCGCCAGCGACATGACCTGGAAACCGCCGCTGTCGGTCAGGATCGGGCGAGGCCAGCGCATGAAATGGTGGAGGCCGCCGAGAGCCGCGACCCGCTCGGCGCCCGGCCGCAGCATCAGGTGGTAGACGTTGCCGAGCACGACGTCGGCCCCGGTCTCCCGCACCTGCTCCGGGTACATCGCCTTCACGGTGGCCGCCGTGCCGACCGGCATGAAAGCTGGCGTGCGGATCTCGCCACGCGGAAATTCCAGTTCGCCCACGCGGGCGGCGCCGTCGGTCGCGGAGATGCGGAAGGGGATCTGGCTCATCGACGCGGACCGGTTGCGGGGCCCGCCTGCGTGCTTCGAGACGCATCGCTGGCGCGATGCTCCTCAGCATGAGGACCGCGTGGAATGGAAACCTCAGCCCCCCTCATGCTGAGGAGGCCCAGAGGGCCGTCTCGAAGCACGCACGCCGTATCCCCCACGCTCACAACCGGCGCTCCGGCAGGAACAGGCAGGCGTCGCCATAGGAATAGAAGCGATAGCGTTCGGCGATCGCATGAGCGTAGGCGCGTCTGACGACGTCGAGTCCGGCGAAGGCCGCGATCAGCATCATCAGGGTCGAACGCGGAAGGTGAAAGTTGGTCAGCATGGCGTCGACGGCCCGGAACGGCGTGCCCGGCGTGATGAAGATGTCGGTCTCTCCCGAGAAGGCCGCGAGCCGTCCGTCCGCGCCGATCGCGCTTTCAAGCAACCGCGTAGAGGTGCTGCCGACAGCGACGACGCGCCCGCCGCGGGCGCGCGTCTCGTTCAACGCTTCGGCCGTCGCGACGTCGAGCGCGCCCCATTCGGAGTGCATCTTGTGGTCGTCGGTGTCCTCGGCCTTCACCGGGAGGAAGGTGCCGGCGCCGACATGCAGCAGCGTCTCGTGGCGCGTCACGCCTTGCGCCTGCAGGGCGGCCAGAAGGGACGGCGTGAAATGGAGCCCGGCCGTCGGAGCGGCGACCGCGCCGGGCTCCCGGGCAAACATCGTCTGATAGTCGGCGGCGTCCTGCGCGTCGGTGGCGCGGCGGCCCGCGATGTAGGGAGGCAGCGGCAGTTCCCCGGCCGCCGCGATCGCGGCGTCGAGATCGGGACCCGCGAGGTCGAAGCGAAGCGTCACCTCTCCGCCTTCGCCGCGCGCCTCCACCGTGGCGTCGAGAGCGCCGAGCAGGCAAACCTCGCCTGCTCCAGCCTCGCCCGCCGTCACGCGGTCGCCGGCCGCGAGCTTCTTGGCTGGTCTTGCGAAGGCTTTCCAGCGGCTGGCGTCGAGGCGCTGGTGAAGCATGAGTTCGACCCGGGCCGCCCCGTCGCCGCGATGGCGGACGGCGGCCAGACGCGCGGGGATCACTCGTGTCGCGTTGACGACCAGCGCGTCGCCCGGCGCAAGGAGGTCGGGAAGGTCGGCGACGACGCGGTCCTCGAGCTCCAGCTCTGCCCCGGGCCGAACGACCAGCAGCCTGGCGGCGTCGCGAGGGACGGCCGGCCGAAGCGCGATCAGCTCGTCCGGCAGGTCGAAGTCGAACAGCGCGACGTCCATCTCGGGAAAGCTCCGGCGCCGGCGGCCGGCGTCTAGTACAGGCGGACGAGCACGGCGCCGGCGATCAGCAGACCGATGCCGGCGAGACGCGCCAGGGTCAACGGCTGGATGTCCAGGCCGAGCAGTCCGAAATGATCGAGGACGGCGGCGGCTGTCAGCTGTCCCGCGATCACGAAGGCGGTGGTCGACGCGATGCCGAGCCGCGGCACAAGCAGCGTCATGCTCGTGACGAAGCAGGCGCCGAGAAGGCCGCCGACGATCCACCACGCCCAGCCGAGGCTGCGGCCGGAGGCGAGCGCCGCCGGCAGACCGCCGCCCGCGACCGAGATCGTGGTAAGCGCCAGCGTGCCCACCCAGAACGACACCGTCGCCGCTACGACGCCGGAGGCCATCCCGCGGGCGAGGCCGGCGTTGACGACGCTCTGCACGGCGAGGCCGCAACCGACGGCCACCGCGAGGAGCGCGACGACGACCTTGGCCAGCACCGCTCGAGTCCTCCTCAGGCGGCGTCGGCGGCGATCTTGATCGACAGGATCTTGTCGGGGTCGGCGACCGGCTCGCCACGCTTGATGTTGTCCACGTTGTTCATGCCGTCCGTGACCTTGCCCCACACGGAGTACTGTCCGTCCAGCCAGGGCGCGTCCTCGAAGCAGATGAAGAACTGGCTGTCGGCCGAATTCGGGTCCATGGCGCGCGCGGCCGACACCGTGCCGCGGGTGTGCTTCTCCTTCGAGAACTCCGCCTTGAGCTTCTTGCCCGAGCCGCCGCGGCCCGTGCCCTCGGGGCAGCCCGTCTGCGCCATGAAGCCGTCGATGACCCTGTGGAAGACCACCCCGTCGTAGAAGCCTTCGCGCACCAGCTCCTTCACCCGCGCGACGTGCTCGGGCGCGAGGTCGGGGCGCATTTCGATGACGATGGCGCCCTTTGTCGTGTCGAGCAGCAGCGTGTTTTCGGGATCGCTCATTTCAGTCTCCTTGAATGGAATCGCCGGGACGGCGGCGTCTCAGCCAGGCCCGCCTGCGAGGCGGATCGATTTGACCTTGTCGGGGCTGGCGACCGTGCCGCCGCCGCCCTGCCCCTTCTTGAGCTGGTCGATGACGTCCATGCCCTCGGTGACCTCGCCGACGACGGTGTACTGCCCGTCGAGCCATGGGGCCGGCGCGAAGCAGATGAAGAACTGGCTGTTGGCGCTGTTCGGATCGGACGTCCGCGCCATACCGACGACGCCGCGCTTGAAGCTCTCGCGCGAAAACTCGGCCGGCAGATCTGGGTATTTCGAGCCGCCTTCGCCCGTCCCGGTGGGGTCGCCGGTCTGCGCCATGAAGCCCGCGATGACCCGGTGGAACGGCACGCCGTCATAGAATTTCTCGGCCACGAGTTGCTTGATGCGCTCAACATGCTTCGGCGCGAGGTCGGGTCTCAGCCGGATGGTCACGGTTCCCTTGGTGGTCTCCATGACGACGGTCGGGCCGGCCGGCGCCTTGGGCGCGGCGGTTGCGGCGCCCGGCGCGACGAGCGCTATGGCCGTGAGAAGGGCGGCGAGCAGTTTCATGACATGGAACCTCAAGGCCAGAGTGTTCAGAGCCGCGCCGCTGCGGGCGGTCAGGAGGCGAAGCGGGCGGCGAGCCGGCCGACGACGACGTCCGGGACGAAGGGGGAGACGTCGCCGCCCATCGCCGCGATCTGGCGGACGAGCGTGGCGTTGATCGGGCGCACCGAGGGCGCGGCCGGCAGAAATACGGTCTGTAGTCCGGCGTCGAGTTCGGCGTTCATGCCGGCCATCTGCATCTCATAGTCGAAATCTGTTCCGTCGCGCAGCCCCCGCACCAGGAGAGTCGCCTCGAACCGTCGTGCGGCGTCGACGACGAGCCCGTCGAACGTTCCGACCTCGAACGCCGTTCCGCAGCGCTCCGCCAGCGGCCGGCAGGTCTCGGTGAGCATCGTCGAACGCTCCTCGATCGAGAACAGCGGCGTCTTGCCCGCATGGGTCCCGATCGCGACCACCAGCCGATCGACGAGCCGGCACGCGCGCGCGACGATATCGAGATGGCCGTTGGTCACCGGGTCGAACGAGCCGGGATAGATGGCGATGCGAGGCATTGCGGCTCCGGCAGCGTTAGGGCGCCGTGCTTACCCCGCGGCGGCGGTCTCCCGCAAGCGATCCCGCCGTGAACGCATGATGAACGCGCGAGCCAGACAGCGTTCAGTCGCGATCCTTAGTCTCGGGACTCGAAACATCGAGGAGGTCGCAATGATCAAACCGACGATGCGCGTGACAGGCCTGAAAACGGCGTTCGCGGCGACCGCGGTCCTGATTGCGGCCGCCGCCCTGGCCATCCTGGCGACGGCGTCGGTCGACGGAGCTTCGTCCCGATCGGGACTGAACGCCGGCTTCCTCGACCAAGGGCCCCTCGAGCGTTGACCCCCGCCGCGAACCGGCGACGGAACGGATTTCCGCCCCTCTCCGCTCCGGACACGCACGAGGACGCCCGGCCGCATGGGGACCGGCCGGGCGACTGATCCGCCGCCCTCGGCGGACGAAAACGGAAGCGGCGTCTCCAGATCCTGGAGACGCCGCTTCAATTTTGGAGGCCCAGCCTGGATTTGAACCAGGATGAAGAGACGTTCCCGCCCCCCGGGTAGCCATTCCCCCACCGGGCCATAGCGCAAGACTGCACGGGAACCGGGCGCACACGCAATCAGGACAGGAAATTAGCGTTAACGAAGCTCGCGTCGCGTCCCGAAGGCTTCGCCCAGGCTCAGACGTCGTCGACGTCGCCCTCCGCGCCGGCCTCTTCCTCGATATGCTCCACCGAGACCACGCGCTCGCCGTCGCCGGTCGAGAACACGATCACGCCTTGCGTCGAGCGCCCGGCGAGCCGGATGCCGTCGACGGGACACCGGATGGTCTGCCCGGCGTTGGTGACGAGCATGATCTGGTCGGAATGCTGCACGGGGAAGGAGGCGACGAGCGATCCGTTGCGGTCATTCGTGACCATCGCCACGATGCCCTTGCCGCCGCGGCCCGTGACCCGGTACTCGAAGGACGACGAGCGCTTGCCGTAGCCGTTCTCCGAAACGGTCAGGATAAGCTGCTCCGCCTCGCTCATCGCGGCGTAGCGCTCGCCGCCGAGCTCGATGTCCGCCCCGCCGGCTTCGATCTCGCCTTCCGCCTCCGACCCGGCGTCGTCGGCGACGCTTTCGCCCTGCCCGCGCCGGACCGCGTTCGCACGCTTGAGATAGGCGACGCGTTCGTCCGGCGTCGCCTCGAAATGCCGCAGGATCGACAGCGAGATGACGTTGTCCCCGGGCGCGAGCGTGATGCCCCGGACGCCTACGCTGTCGCGGCCCTTGAAGACGCGCACGTCGGTCGCGGCGAAGCGGATGCACTGGCCGAGGCGGGTGGTGAGCAGGACGTCGTCGTCCTCCGAGCAGATCTGGACGTCGACGATCGCCTCGCCCTCATCGAGCTTCATCGCGATCTTGCCGGAGCGGTTCACGTTGACGAAGTCGGAGAGCTTGTTCCGCCGCACGGTGCCGCCGGAGGTGGCGAACATCACGTCGTAGCGCGCCCAGTCCGCCTCGTTCTCGGTGAGCGGCATGATCGTGGTGATGCGCTCGCCCGGATCGAGCGGCAGCAGATTGATCAGAGCCTTGCCGCGCGCCTGCGGGGCGGAGAGCGGCAGCTTCCAGACCTTCAACTTGTAGACTTGGCCGAGCGAGGAGAAGAACAGCACCGGCGTGTGGGTGTTCGCCACGAACAGCCGGCTGACGAAATCCTCCTCGCGGGTCGCCATCCCCGACCGGCCTTTGCCGCCGCGGTTCTGCGAGCGGTAGGTCACGAGCGGCACCCGCTTGATGTAGCCGCCATGGGTGAAGGTGACGACCATGTCCTCGCGCTGGATGAGGTCCTCATCCTCGAAGTCCGCCTCAGACTCCAGAATCTCCGTCCGGCGCGGCGTGGCGAAGGAGGCTTTGGCGGCGAGCAACTCCTCGCGGACGATCGCCTGAACGCGGGCGCGGGAGCGCAGGATCTCGAGGTAGTCGGCGATCTCGGCCGCGAGCTTGTCGAGCTCCTCCCCGATCTCTTCGCGACCGAGCGCCGTGAGGCGCTGCAGGCGAAGGTCGAGGATCGCGCGGGCCTGCTCCATCGACAGCCGATAGGTGCCGTCGTCCTGCAGCCGGTGACGCGGGTCGTCGATCAGCACGATCAGCGCCTCGACGTCGCGCGCCGGCCAGTCCCGGTCCATCAGGCGCTCGCGCGCCGTCGCCGGGTCGGGCGCGGTGCGGATCAGGCGGATGACCTCGTCGATGTTCGCGACCGCAATGGCGAGGCCGACCAACACATGCGCCCGATCGCGCGCCTTGTTGAGACGGAACTTGGTGCGACGGCTGACCACCTCTTCGCGGAAGGCGATGAAGGCGACGAGCATGTCGCGCAGCGACATCAGTTCCGGCCGGCCGCCGGTCAGCGCCACCATGTTGGCGCCGAAGGTCGTCTGCAGCGCCGAGAAGCGGAACAGCTGGTTCAGCACGACGTCGGCGACGGCGTCGCGCTTGAGCTCGATCACCATGCGCATGCCCTGGCGGTCGCTCTCGTCGCGCAGGTCGGAGATGCCCTCGACGCGCTTTTCGCGGACGAGATCGGCGATCCGCTCGATCAGGGTCGCCTTGTTCACCTGATAGGGCAGCTCGGTGACGATAAGCGCCTCGCGATCCTTGCGGATCTCTTCGGTCTCGACCTTCGCCCGCATCACGATGGAGCCGCGGCCCGTGGTGTAGGCCGAGCGGATGCCGCCGCGGCCGAGAATGCGGCCTGCGGTCGGAAAATCCGGGCCGGGAACGATCTCGAGCAGCGCCTCGACGTCGAGCTCGGGCGTCTCGATCAGCGCCACGCAGGCGTCGACGACTTCGCCCAGATTGTGCGGCGGGATGTTGGTCGCCATGCCGACTGCGATGCCGCCGGCGCCATTGACGAGCAGGTTCGGAAACTGGGCCGGAAGGACCTTCGGCTCGCGCTCGGAGCCGTCGTAATTGTCCTGGAAATCGACCGTGTCCTCGTCGATGTCGGACAGCAGCGACATCGCGGGCTTCGCGAGCCGGATCTCCGTGTACCGCATCGCCGCCGGCGGATCGCCGTCGACGGAGCCGAAGTTCCCCTGGCCGTCGGCGAGCGGCAGCCGCATCGAGAACAGCTGCGCCATGCGCACGAGCGCGTCGTAGATCGATTGGTCGCCGTGAGGATGGTATTTACCGATGACGTCGCCGACGACGCGGGCGGATTTTCGGTACGGCCGATCCGGGAAGTAGCCGTTCTCGTTCATTGAGAACAGGATGCGTCTGTGAACCGGCTTGAGCCCGTCCCGCACGTCGGGCAGCGCCCGCGCGACGATCACGCTCATCGCGTAATCGAGATAGGATCGACGCATCTCGTCGGCGATGGAGACGAGGCGGACGTCGGAGGGTTCGCCCGACGTCGGATCGGTGGGATCGGCCAAGATCTTGGGACTTTCTATCGTTCAACGCGCGCGGGACGTTAGACGATTCCGGCGACGAAGGCCAATCTCCCGCCGCGTTGCGCACATCAAAATAAGCGCAGCAGATCATACACTTAGATGACGGGAGTTCGCAGCTTCCGTAATGGGCGATCTCGACGGGGGCGCCGGCGCCTCAGGGCGCCGCCGGCCTGGAGCTTTTGGCGGCGTCCGGGCGACGACGCGCAAGCTCCGCGAACAGCGGGTCGTAGAGACCGCTCAACTCCGTCGCGGCGGTCAGGCTGATATGGTCTTCGTCGGAATACAGCAGCACCCCGTCGCGCTCCACCCGGCACGTCGCGTCGTCGCAGAACGCCGGGGTCGGGTCGATCACCTCGCCGCCATGGCGGCCGGCCACGGCGGTCAGGATCGCGAGGGGACGCGCCTGCCTGGCGGCGACCGCGGAACGCGCCGGCGCAAGGTTCGGCGTCTCGTTTTGCAGAAGCTCTCTCGCGGTGGCGTAAGGCACGTCATAGCCGGGCTCTGGCGTGTCCATGACGAGCACCGGCGTGACGCCGGCCGCCCGGAGCCTCGCCAGCGTGGCGTCGAGCGCCGCCTCCAGGCGGACGTCTTCCCCGGCGACGGGAGGCTTGATCTTTCGCGGATCGAAGAAATAGCCCTCATTGCCGAATTCCGAACCGAGCGCGTATTTCGGCCAGCGCGCGACGAGGAAGACGTAGGCCGGCCTCTGGGCTTCGACATAGTCGAGCGCCGCGGCGTTGGTCTCGTGGCAGCGCCGCTCCGTCCGATCGCGCACGTCGAGCGTGTCGTAGCCCGGGAGCGGGGGACAGGATCCCGCCCCCACGAACGCGCCCGACGCGCCGTGACGGCCGGCCGACGTCAGGATCGCCGGCGCCATCGACGCCGCATGGCTGTCGCCCCAGATCACGAAATCAGGTCGCGCCGCCGCGCTCGCGGCTCCGAAGCGGCACATCCGTCCGGAGCGGATGTCGTCCGGCGTCGGACCGCTTCGCCCCTTGGTGTCCACAAAGCACCGGTCGCCGTCCTTCCAGACGTCCTTGCCTGCGGCGAAGGCCGCGCGCACATTCGCCGGCATCTGGCCGGCCATGCCGTCGGACATGTCGAAGCTCGCCCCGACGGCGCAGGCGACGGCCGTGGCGGCCGTCGCCGCGCCGAACACGCGCCAATAGGCGCCGAAGCGGGCGGGCCGCCGGAAGGGTTGCTCGACATAGACGTAGGAGAGCGCCGCGATCGCGAGCGACAGCGCGATGACGGCGACCGACTCCCAGCCCTGGACCGGGTCGCCGCCGCGGTATTCGATCAGCGCGATCAGCGGCCAGTGCACGAGGTAGAGGGAATAGGAGATCCTGCCTACGGCGACGAGCAGCGGAGCCCCCAGAATCTGCGCGGCCCGCGTGCCTTCCCGGGCGCAGGCGATGACGAGCGCCGCGCCCACAGTCGGCAGCAAAGCCGCAAGGCCGGGAAATCCGACGGAGTCGTCGTAGAGGAGGTAGGCCGCGCCGATCATCGCGATCCCGAGCCCCGCCATCGGCGACCCAAAGCGCAGGCGCGGCAGCGGCCTGAGCGCGATCAGCGCGCCGAGCAGCAGCTCCCAGACGCGGAACGGAGCGAGGAAGAACGCCGCCTGCGGCTTCTCGGCGACCGCCCAGACGCTTGCGGCGAGCGAGATGACGAACAGCGCCAGGAGCACGGGGACGACCGCACGCCTCGCGCGCCGCCACAGCGCGGCGAGCAGCAGAGGATAGACGAGATAGAACTGCTCCTCGATGCCGAGCGACCAGGTGTGGAGCAGCGGCTTGGTCAGCGACTCCGTGTCGAAATAGCCGGCCTCGAGCCAGAAGTGAACATTCGCGACCATCAGCGCCGCTGCGACCGCGCTCTCGCCGAAGGCGTCGAGATCGGGAGGCAGCAGGACGAAGGGGGCGACGGCCGCCGTGATCCCGATGGTCGCGAGCAGCGCCGGCGCGATGCGTCGGACCCGGCGCTCGTAGAAGCCTGCGAGGGTGAACCCGCCCCGAGCGAGCTCGGCGGACAGCACGCCAGTGATGACATAGCCGGAGATGACGAAGAACACGTCCACCCCGGCGTATCCGCCCGGGAGAATCCCCCCGGCGTGGAACAGCAGCACGGCCAGCACGGCCACCGCGCGCAGGCCGTCGATCTCGGGCCGATAGGTCATGGAACGCTCGTCATCGTCCCGCGACCGTGTGGCCGCTTACGCAGGTCGGCGCAAGACCGAAATCAGCGCATGACGAAGACCCGTGTCGCCTTCAAGCGAAACGCGACTTCACGCCCGGCTCAGTCGGAGGCGCCCGACCGCCCATCAATCGGGGTCAGAGCGAGCCGCCGCCGTCGGGGCGGGCGGGCTCCGGCGCCGTCGTCGGCGGGGTGACGGATCCCGCGACAGGGCTGCAGGCCGTGGGCGCGGCCTGAGGGAACCTTTGGTTGAGCTTGCCGCAACCCCAGTCCCGCATCGGACCGGGGATCCACGGCGTGAGGGCCACGCCGACCTTGTCGTTCGGGTTCGAGCCCCAGGTCGCGTACCACGTCCAGTATCCCGCGACGAGGATGACCAGAAGGCCGAGAAGCTGCAGAAAACCGCTGATCGTACGCATTGTCTGGACCGACTCCTGGCGCCCTCGATCTTTCGAAATGGCTTAGCCCCGCCTCCGGTCAACCCCGCGTCAGCACGGCGACGAAAAAGCCGTCCGTGCCGGAGCGCCGCGGGCTGAACAGCAGCGCGTCGCCCGCGCTATTCGCGAAGCGCGCGAGGGCGGGGAGTCCAGCTCCGACCGCCGCCTCCGCGGGCGGCGTCGCGGCGAAGTCGGGACGGCGCGCGAGAAAGTCGGCGACGCGGTCCTCGTTCTCCTCCGTCAGCAGCGAGCAGGTGACGTAGACGAGCCGTCCTCCCGATCGGGTCAGTCGGGCGGCGTCGTCGAGGGCCGCGTCCTGCTCCCCCATGCGCATCTGCAGCGCGTTCGGCCGCATCCGCCATTTGGCGTCCGGGTTGCGGCGCCACGTGCCGACGCCGGTGCAGGGCGCGTCGACCAGAACGAGATCGGCCTTGCCCTCCAGGTCGGCGAGCACGTCGGCGCCGCCCCGCGGCGAGCGAATCTGCAGGTTGCGGACGTCGGCCCGTGTCGCACGGTCGGTCAGCGGCGCAAGGCGCCGCAGGTCCGAATCGTGCGCGTAGAGCTGGCCGCGGCCCGCCATCTGCGCGGCGAGCGCCAGCGTCTTACCGCCCGCGCCGGCGCAGAGGTCCACGACCTGCTCGCCAGGCGCCGCGGCCGCGATCAGGGCGGCGAGCTGGGAGCCCTCGTCCTGCACCTCAACGAGACCCTTGAGATGGGCCGGCTCCGCCTGCACCGGCGGGCCTCGGCCGTCGTCGGTCAGCGGCACGCGCAGGCCGATCGGCGACAGGGGGGTCGGCTCTGGTCGGAGATGATCCAGTTCGCGCAACGCCTTGTCGCGGTCGCCCTTCAGCGTGTTGACCCGCAGGTCAAGTGGCGCTCGATGCGCGAGCGCCGCCCCCTCCCCCGCGCGATCCTCGCCGAAGGTTCGAGCGAGCGAGGCGTCGAGCCATTCGGGATAGTCGCCGCGGACATGGTCGGGCGCGCCGTCGAGCGAACCCGAGACGATCGCCGCCCGTTCGGCGTCGTCGAGCGGGGGCGGCGCGTGGCGGCCTTCGGAGAAGGCCTGCGCGATCGCGCCGACGGCTTGGCCGCGGCCGAAGGCCAGCGCGCCCAAGATCAGCGCGCGCGGCGTGTCGGAGCCCATGCGCCACGCGATCGACGACCGCGCACGCAGGGCGTCGTAGATCAGGCTCGCGATTCGCGCGCGATCGCCGGAGCCGGCGAAGCGGTTCGCGGCGCCCCATTCTTTCAACGCTTGGGAGGCCGGGCGGCGGCGCGCCTCGAGCTCCGAGAGAACCTCGATCGCGGCGAGCGCGTGGGCGGCGGGGGTCATGGGTCGGGGTCGCGCTCCGGAAGCTTGAAGCTTGCGCAGGAACACGACCGGGGACGCCATGACAAGGCCGCGCCGCCCGAAGCGGCGGCGCGGCCTCAGACGATGAAGTCGTCGACGCCCAGGAAGGCCAGCTTGCGACCCACCAGCGTCACCACCGCGGAGCCTCCGCCGTCGTCGTCGAACAGACGGATCTGGACGTCGGCGCCGACCTGCCGCGCGTCCGCCAAGGCGTCCTCCGCGTCGTCATAATGGAAGGCGGAGACGTCGAGCCGATCGAGACGGTCGAAGTCCATGACCTTGTCGGCGCCGCCCTTGGGCCGGAACACGAACACGTCGCCCTTACCGCCGCCATAGAGCACGTCGTTTCCGGCGGCGCCGATCAGCATGTCGGCGCCCTCGCCGCCGATCAGCCGGTCGACGCCCGCTCCGCCGTCGAGCGTGTCGGCGCCCGCCCCGCCATTCAGCGTGTCGTTGCCGCCGGCGCCGAGGATGATCTCCCCGGGGTTCTTGCCGGCGATCTGCTCCGACCTGGCCGTCCCCACCTTCGGCGCCGGGACGCCGTCGGCGTAGACCAGACCGTTCGCCGTAAAGATCTTGACGTAAGATCCGTCGGGCAGGCGCGCGTACTCGGTGTCGTCGCTGGGCGAAGCCAGGCCCGCTCCGTCGCTTCCGAAATACTCGGTGACGATGTCGTCGGAGATCGCAACGCCCTTCTTGTCGAAAAAGCGGATGGACTGGGTCTCGCGGAACGGCGCCAGCGGCGAGAACTCTTCGCTCCAGGCGATCGCGAAGCATTTCTCGAAGGACAGGACCTCCGGCGCAGTCTGGTTGCCACCGAGATCGGTGTTGACCGAGAACTCCTTGCTGAGGGCGGCGCCGTTCTCGCCGTAGACGCGGGCGTGAACATCGAAATTGATGTTCTGACCCTTATCCAACGTCGTCCAGGTGACGACGTAGCCGCCGGTGTCGAGCTCTTCCGCCTTCACGCTGAAGCGGGCCAAGGAGAACAGGTCCAGGCTGCGCATCTCGACGCTGTTGATCTTGAACGTCGCGCCGGCCTTGCCGTTCGCGTCGAAATTTACCGCCTTCAATTGGCTGTCCGCGGCGCGAAAGATCGCGACGCCGCCCTTGCCGTTGCTCACGACCGTCTGCTCGTAGGTCGCGGCGCCGAACGGCCCGGCGACGTCGTCCTCGATGACGACCGGCTTGCCCACCGGCTTCATCGACTTGTCGAGGATGAACAGCGTGGTGTCTTCGCCGCCGGTGGCGGCGCTCCGCGTCACCAGCGCGACCTTACCGCCGGGAAGCGGCGCGAGGTCGTGGATGAAGCTCGCCGGGAACTTGTCGGTGATCACCGTCGAAGGGCTGGACTTGCCCGTGGCCGCGTCGATCACCGTGCTCTCGAGCGTGATCGGATTGGCGGTCTTCCAGACCATCCCGTATTTGTCGCCGCCGAGCTCGACGAACTCCGGCAACCCCTCGAGGAAGCCCGGCCCTTCGACCGTGACCGCCTTGCCGATCGGCGCGCCATTGGCCGAGAACCGCTGATATTGAACCTCGGTGTTGAAGCCCGCGACCTTGTTCCAGCCCGCGATGAACCCCGTCTTCGTTCCGATCGCTTCGAAGAACGTGTAGCTCTGGCCCGAGGCCGGCCTGGTCAAAGCGATCGGCGTCGTCGGAATCGGCATGCTGTCCCCCATGCTATGCGCACCACGGGGCGGACCATTATCGAGCGGCAATAAAACCGCAATAGAAATAGGTCACGTTTCCGTCATATACGTGGATGTACTTATTACTATTGCATTGTCATTCGATTACTTACTTTGGAATGCACGTCGCGATGGGCCGTCAGAGGCTCGCGAGCACGCGCAGCGCGAAGATCGCCCACATCGCCGCCAGAACCACGACCCCGGCCGCGAACAGCGGGTGGCGCAGCCTGATCCGGTTGGCGTGGGTGTGCTCGAACGCGTGCGCCCAGCGCGTCGCGACGAAGATCCACGCCAGGACGACGAACAGCAGGTCGGCCTTGTGGGTCAGCATCGCGAGCGGGACCAGCGCGTAGAACAGCGGAGGGAGTTCGAGCTGATTGTGGAAGCAGTCCGAGACCTGCTGCGTCCGGCCTGGCCACTCGAAGGTCCGCGGCGACGCCCGGCTCGTCTTGACCTCTCCGGCGCGCACCGCGGTCAGGCGAACCCGGCCCATCCAGAACAGCAGGACGAAGGCCAGCAGAACAAGCGCAAAGACCGGGGCGAGAACCGCTTGGACGGACATAGGCTAACTCGCCCCTCTGCGCTTGGAGGCGCCGCCGCGCCTCGCGCTCATACCATGCTCGGATAGTTCGGGCTCTCGCGGGTGATCGTCACGTCGTGGACGTGGCTCTCCCTGAGAGAGGCGCCCGAGATGCGGACGAACTGCGCCTTCTCGTGGAGCTCCTGGATGGTGGCTGCGCCGACATAACCCATCGCGGCGCGCAGGCCGCCGGCGAGCTGATGCACCACCGCGCCCACGGGCCCCTTGTAGGGCACCTGCCCCTCGATGCCTTCCGGCACGAGCTTCAGACGGTCGCCCACGTCCTGCTGGAAGTAGCGGTCCGCGGAGCCCTGGCTCATCGCGCCCACCGAACCCATGCCGCGATACGATTTGTAGGAGCGGCCCTGGTAGAGATAGACGTCGCCCGGGCTTTCGTCGGTGCCGGCGAGCAGCGAGCCGACCATCGCGGCGTCCGCGCCGGCGGCGATCGCCTTGGCGAGGTCGCCGGAGAACTTGATGCCGCCGTCCGCGATGACCGGCACGTCGGCCAAGCGCGCCACCTCCACCGACTCCATGATCGCGGTGAGCTGGGGCACGCCGACGCCGGCGACGATCCGGGTCGTGCAGATCGAGCCCGGCCCGATGCCGACCTTGATCGCGTCGGCGCCCGCGTCGATCAGCGCGCGGGTGGCCTCGCCGGTCGCGACGTTGCCGGCGACGACCTGCACCTCGTTCGATAGCCGCTTGATGCGGCTGACCACGTCGAGCACCTGCTGGGAATGGCCATGCGCGGTGTCGACCACGACAAGGTCGCAGCCCGCGTCGATCAGCGCCTCCGAACGGCCGAAGCCCTTGTCGCCGACGGTCGTCGCCGCCGCGACCCTCAGGCGCCCCTGCGCGTCCTTGTTGGCGTTGGGATTGGCGACCGCCTTCTCGATGTCCTTCACCGTGATCAGGCCGACGCAGCGATAGGCCTCGTCGACCACCAGAAGCTTCTCGATCCGATGGTGATGCAGCAGGCGCTTGGCCTCGTCCTGGCCGACGCCCTCATGCACCGTGATCAGATTCTCCTTGGTCATCAGCTCGGAGACCGGCTGGTTCGGATTGGTGGCGAAGCGCACGTCGCGATTGGTCAGGATGCCGACGAGCTTGCCGGTTCGGCCGTTCTCGCCGCCCTCGACCACGGGAATGCCGGAGATGCCGTAGCGCTTCATGAGCTCGAAGGCCTCGGCGAGCGTCGCGCCGGGCGCGATCGTGACGGGGTTCACGACCATGCCGCTCTCGAACTTCTTGACTTGCCGAACTTCGGCGGCCTGCTCCTCCGGCGTCAGATTGCGGTGGATGACGCCGATGCCGCCGGCCTGCGCCATGGCGATCGCCAGACGGGACTCGGTGACGGTGTCCATCGCCGAGGACAGGATCGGAATGTTGAGGGAGATGGTGCGGGTGACCCTCGACCGCAGGTCGGCCTCGCCGGGCATGACCGTGGAGAGACCCGGGCGCAGAAGCACGTCGTCGAAGGTGAGCGCCTCGCGCACCAGAATGTCGTCGATCCTGGCCATGCCGAACCTCCTGGCTTGGGGATGTGCGCGAGAGCGCCCGGCGCCGCCTCGAACGGCGTCCGGCCCCTGGATGCGTCGGCGAAAGGCCGGATCGCGGGATGGGAAAGTTGGCGCGGACGCATAGCACGCCTCGGCCGCGGCGCAAATGACGCCGATGCGAACGCATGGCGGCCATGTCGCGCAACGCCGCGCACAGCGCTATATGCCGCTCAGCCCATGTCCCGTTTCCCCCGCACAGCGATCCCCAATCGCATCCTGGTCCCGCTGATCGTCGCCTGCGCGCTGTTCATGGAGAACTTGGACAGCACGGTGCTTGCGACCTCGCTGCCGGCGATCGCGCGCGAGCTCAACGAGAACCCGATCGACCTCAAGCTGGCGCTGACCTCCTATCTGCTCAGCCTCGCCGTCTTCATCCCCGTGTCCGGCTGGCTCGCCGACCGCTTGGGCGCGCGGCTTGTGTTCCGATCCGCGATCGCGGTGTTCGCGCTGGGATCGGCGCTTGCGGGCCTGTCCTCCTCGATGCCGGAGATCGTCGCGTCCCGAATCGTTCAGGGCGTCGGCGGCGCGATGATGGTGCCGGTCGGCCGGCTGGTGATCCTGCGGACGGTGCCGAAATCCGAGCTCGTGGGCTCCCTGGCCTGGCTGACGATCCCGGCTTTGATCGGGCCGGTGCTCGGGCCGCCGGTCGGCGGCTTCATCACAACCTACTTCTCGTGGCGCTGGATCTTCTGGATCAATCTGCCGATCGCGGCGCTCGGATTCGTGCTGGCGACCCTGTTCATTCCCGACGTGCGGGCGGAGGAGTCGCCCCCCTTCGACACGCGCGGCTTCATCCTGTCGGGGCTCGGCCTCTCGGCGTTGGTGTCCGGATCGACCGCGCTCGGCCTCGACGCCATTCCGCATCTCGCGGCCGGCGCGCTGCTCGCCGTCGGCGTCGGGCTTCTCGCCCTGTACGCGCTCCATGCGCGGCGGGCCGAGCATCCGATCCTTGATCTCGGCCTGTTCGCGATCCCTACCTTTCGCGCCGCGATCCTGGGCGGCTCGCTGTTCCGCGTCGGCATCGGGGCCGCCCCGTTCCTGCTGCCGTTGATGCTGCAGCTCGGCTTCGGACTGACGGCCTTCCAGTCCGGCATGCTGACCTTCGCCTCGGCTCTCGGCGCGCTCGTCATGAAGTTCACGGCCCAGCCGATCCTCAGGCGTTTCGGATTCCGCGCCGTCATGACGACCAACGCCCTGATCGCCGCGGCCTTCATGACCGCGCCCGCGCTCTTCACCGCGACGACGCCGACGCTCATCATGCTTGGCGCTCTGCTGGTCGGGGGCTTCTTCCGTTCGCTGCAGTTCACCGCGATCAATGCGCTGGGCTATGCCGACATCGACTCCGCGCGGATGAGCCGGGCGACGAGCCTTGCAAGCGTGGCGCAGCAGCTGTCGCTATCGATCGGGGTCAGTCTCGCCGCGCTCGGGCTCGAAGCGATCCTGGCCGGGCGCGGCGGGACGCAGCTGGAGACCGGCGATTTTCCGCCGGCATTCCTGCTGATCGGGCTGGTGTCGGCCGCGTCCGTGTTCATTTTCGCCCGGCTCGCGCCGAACGCGGGCGAGGAGGTGTCCGGCCATTCGGAGCCGCGGCCCGACCCTGTCACGGCGGCGCGGGAGCGCGGTTGACGTTAGGCGGCTTCGACGCGCCGCGCTGCGCCGTCCACGTCGAAGACGACGAGCTCCCAGGCCGAGTGATCCGCCATCAGTGCGGCGAGCAGGCCGAAATTGTGCTCATGGCCCGGCCGCGCCGCGAAAACGCGGCCGATCAGAGGCGCGCCGGCAAGAGACAGGTCTCCGATCAGGTCAAGCGCGCGGTGGCGAACAGGCTCGTCCGGAAAGCGCAGTCCTCCGATCGCGGTCTTCCCCCACAGCGCCGCGGTGTTCTTCAGATCCGCCCCACGCAGCACCGGCTCCCGACGGAACAGATTGATCAGCTTTGACGGAAACGCCCATTTGAACCGGCCGAAGCTGCGGGAAGCCGCGAGCTCGCGCGCGAAGGTTTCGGGCGTGACCGCGCCCTCCCAACGCAAACGTCCGAAGTGCGACAGGGTGATCACCGTCGAGATCTGAAAGCTCGGCGCGGGCTCGATCCGCTGGTTGTGCGGGCCGGACACGTAGTCGACGCGCTTGAGCACACGCAGATAGGCGCGCGGACGGTCGAGCTCGACGCGACCAACCGCGGCGATCGCCGCGCGCCACGGCTCGGCGCTGCCGTCGAGAATGGGCAACTCCTCTGCGTCGAGCTCGACCAAGGCGTTGTCGATCCGCTCGGCGGCAAGCGCGGCGAGCAGGTGTTCGACCGTTCGGACCAGCGGCCCGTCGCCGACCTGGAGGGCCGTGCAGAGCGGGCGTGACCGCCGGTTCGTCCAGAGCGCCGGTATCTCGTGAGCGACGCCCGCCACAATGCGGCGAAACACGACGCCATGTCCGGCCGGGGCCGGTAGGATGCGCGCCGACGATCTCCGTCCGGTGTGAAGGCCCTTCCCCGCGCACATGGCGGTTCCGCCGAGGGTCGCCTCGAAGCGAGGATGCGGCGCAGCCGCCGGCGACGGGTCGAGCGGCGCGGATGCGTTCACTCGGTTGGGACCGTGCGCGCGGACCCCGACTGGAACCATCGCCGCGTCAAGTCATTGGACTGACGTCCGGGGGCTTCCGTTCGCCCGTCGTGAAGGAGATCCATCATGAAGCTTTCGCTCGCCGGCGCCTGCGTGGCGCTCGCCCTTTCGACGGCCGCCGCCAAGGCGGCGGACACTTACGAGGTTCTCGGCAAGGACGGCAAGAAAATCGGCGAAATCACGCTCACGGGCGCGCCCAAGGGGACGCTGCTCGACATCGAGATCGCGCCCGGCAGCCTGCCCGCGGGCAAGCACGGACTTCATTTCCATGACGTCGCCGACTGCTCCGACGTCGGCGAATACAAGAAATCCGGCTCGCATGCCGGCCACGCCGAAGGCAAGCACGGCCTGCTCAATCCGAACGGGCCCGAACCCGGCGACCTCCCGAACCTCATCGTCCTGGGCGACGGCTCGGCCCAGGCCGGCCTCTACACCGGCCTGATCAAGCTCGACGAATTGAAGGACGCCAACGGCAGCGCGCTGATCATCCATGCCGACAAGGACGATCACATGTCCCAGCCGATCGGCAAGGCTGGCGCCCGCATCGCCTGTGCGACCATCAAGTAAAGCGGCGAAGTCTCGGTCACCAGAACCGCCACCAAGGCTTTGGCGCCGCGGAGCGGGAGCGTTCGCCCGCGGGCACGAAGGGTGTGATCACGCCTTCCGCCGAAACGGCGACCACGACGTTGTTGCGCACCCGATAAGCCTCGCCTCGAGGCCCGACGACTTGGACGCCGAGGCGATCGGCCAGCGCGATCATGCGGCGGACGGTCTGTTCGCTCGGAAGCGAGACCACGACCTCGCCGTCCGCGAGTTCGAACAGCTTGGCGCGCTTGAGCGATCCGCGATCCCATGTCGCTCGTCCGGCCGGGTTCAGCACGCGCATGTCGGGAAACGATTCGACCGCGCGGCGCCATTCGTCCGGGCCGATCCGCGTCCAGCCAGGTCCGCGCTCGCCGCGGGTTATGCGAAGATGCTCCGCCATCGGTCCGTCCGCCCAACGGCAGGCAGATGTACAGGGGGAACGTCAGCACGCCAAGGTTGAATTTAGCGTGTGCTCACTTTTTCGGCGAACGCCTCATCTCGCGGCCTCGCCACCGCGAAACCCTGTCGCCAAGACATAGAGTTCGGACGAGTCCTTGCGGCTGGACGGCGGCTTCACGTGCAGGACCTTCGAGAAGTCCCGCTTCAGAGCGGCGAGCAGCTCCGTCTCCGTGCCGCCTTGAAAGACCTTCGCGAGGAACGCGCCGCCCGGCGCTAGCACCTCGGCCGCGAACGCCGCCGCGGCTTCCACCATCGCGATGATGCGCAGGTGATCCGTTCGCTGATGGCCGACCGTGTTCGCCGCCATGTCGGAGAGCACGAGATCGGCTTTGCCGCCAAGCCGTTCCTTCAGGATCGCCGGGGCGGCGTCGTCGAGAAAGTCGAGCACCAGGAAGTCGACCCCTGGCAGCGGCTCCATCTGGAGAAGATCGATCGCGACGACCGGGTCGGACTTTCCCTCGCTCGCGCCCGTACGCTGGGCGGCGATCTGGCTCCAGCCGCCGGGCGCAGCTCCGAGATCCACGATCTTTTGGCCGGGCTTCAGCAGCTTATGCTTCTGATCGATCTCGATCAGCTTGAACGCCGCGCGCGACCGGTAGCCCTCGCGCTTGGCCGCCTGCACGTAAGGGTCGTTGAGCTGGCGATTGAGCCAGAGCGTGGAGGCGTGGCTGCGCTTGCGGGCGGTGTGGACGCGGACGCCAAGGCTGCGCGCTCCGCCGCCGCCTCCGCCGCCGCTTCGTGATCCGCCCTTGCCGGAACCGGCGGCTCCGCCGCCTCGGCCGCTCATCAGCGCCGCCCGCGCCGGCGGGGCCCGCGCCGGCGCCACACGCCGTCGGCTCGCATGAGCTCGACGAGCATGCCCTCGCGAAGGCCGCGATCGGCGACGCGAAGCCGCGCGACCGGAAACGTCCGGCGGATCGCCTCCAGCACGGCGCAGCCGGCGAGGACGAGATCCGCTCTGTCCGGCCCAATGCACGGGTTCTGGCAGCGCTGGTCGTAGGACATCTCTCGCAAGGATTCGACCACCCGCGTCACGTCCGTGGAGGCCATCCACTGCCCGTCGACCAGGCGCCGCTCGTAGCGCGGCAGGCCGAGATGGACCCCCGCGATGGTGGTGACGGTGCCGGAGGTCCCGAGCAGATGGATGTCGCTCAGCGAGGCGCTCAGCGTCTCCCGTTCGGGGAAGGCCTCGAGCATGCGCTCGACCTCGGCGACCATCTCCTCGAACACTTCGGTGGTGACCTTCACTCCGCCATGGCGCTCGGCCAGCGTCACCACTCCGACGGGCAGAGAGACCCAGGCGCGCATCTGCAGCGCGCCCGGGCCGCCGCCCCGCTTGCGCTCGAGCCACACGACCTCCGACGAGCCGCCGCCGATGTCGAACAGGATCACCCCGCCGGCCTCGGGGTCGGCGAGCGAGGCGCAGCCGGCTGCCGCGAGCCGCGCCTCCGTCGCACGGTCGATGATCTCGAGTTCAAGCCCTGTCTCGCGTTTCACGCGGACCAGGAAGTCGTCGCCGTTCTCGGCCTGGCGGCAGGCCTCGGTCGCGATCAGCCGCGAGCGGAACACGCCCCGGCCCTGCATCTTGTCGCGGCACACTCCGAGCGCCGCGACCGCGCGCGTCACGGCGGCGTCGGACAGACGGCCGGTGTGCGCGAGCCCCTCCCCCAGCCGCACGATGCGCGAAAAGGAATCGACCACCCGGAAGCCGCCGTCCCGTTCCGGCCGCGCGATCAGGAGCCGGCAGTTGTTGGTGCCGAGGTCGAGCGCGGCGTAGAGCGGCGCCGGGGGCCGAGACCGCGTCTCTCCGTCAGCGCGCACGTCGATCGCGGGCTTCGCCGCGGCGGCTGGCGCCGGCGTCGGAGTCTCGACCGTTCCTGCGCCGCCGAACGTGGCGCCATCATGAGGCAACAATGACCGTCCCTCGGCCGCGCGCGCCTCTTCAGGGCCGGATGGCCCCGGGCGCCGCCGGCCGCTCGCGTCAATCTACGTTGCGACGGAGCATAACAGCCGACGCTCCTGCCGCAAGGAGCGGGCTGCTGGGGCAAAAATCACGGCCCGCTCTCGAATCTGTGAACCATCGGCCCCGATCCCCTTGCGGCCTCGAACGGAGGGAATTAGCGGTTGATCACCCCCGCGGTGGCGGTGGACGGAACGCGTCGCTCGACGGCGCGCAGAGGAGGCGCCGCATGCTGTGGCAGCAAGTTTACGACCCGTTCGACAATGCGGTCATCTCGACGCTCGTCGCCGCCATTCCGATCGTCGTGCTGCTGGGCGGCATCGGACTTCTCCACATGAAGGCCCATGTGGCGGCTGTCGCCGGCCTGACGGCCGCTCTCGCCATTGCGGTGTTCGCGCATGGCATGCCGGTCGATAAGGCGGGGATGACGGCCGTCTACGGCGCCGCCTTCGGCCTGCTGCCGATCGGCTGGATCATCATCGACATCATCTTTCTCTACCAACTCACGAAAGAAAAAGGCTATTTTGACATCCTGCAGGACTCGATCGCGGGCATCACCGAGGATCGCCGGCTGCAGCTTCTGCTGATCGCCTTCTGCTTCGGGGCGTTCTTCGAGGGCGCCGGCGGCTTCGGCACGCCGGTCGCCGTGACCGGCGCGATCCTCATCGGCCTCGGCTTCGCGCCGCTCGCAGCCTCCGGCCTGTCCCTGATCGCGAACACGGCCCCGGTCGCGTTCGGGGCGCTCGGCACGCCCGTGATCGCGCTCGCCGCCGTCACCGGACTGCCGCTCACCGATCTGTCGGCGATGATCGGTCGGCAGCTGCCGTTCTTCTCAGTCCTTGTTCCGTTCTGGCTGATCGCCGCCTTCGCGGGCTTCCGCGGCATGGCGCAGATCTGGCCCGCGATCCTGATCGCAGGCGTCTCCTTCGCGGTCCCGCAGTTCCTGGTCTCCAACTATCACGGCCCGTGGCTCGTCGACGTGATCGCTTCCGTCGCGTCGATAGGCTGCCTGACGCTGTTCCTGAAGGTCTGGCGCCCGAGCCAGATCTGGGCGTCGCCCGACGGCTCGGCTCCCAGCGCGGCCTCCGGCGGCGACGCGCATGTCGGCGGCCAGCATGCGACCGGCGACGTCATTCGCGCTTGGATCCCGTGGCTGATTCTGTCGGTGGTCGTGGTGTGCTGGGGCATCCCAAGCGTGAAGACCGCGCTCGACAGCGTGTCGCTGGTGAAATTCCCCGTCACCCATCTCGACCAACTGGTGCAGCGCGTGCCGCCGGTGGTGCCGGCGCCGAAGGCCGAGGCCGCGGTCTTCAGCCTGAACTGGCTGTCGGCGACGGGCAGCGGCATTCTGGCGTCGGCGATCGTCGCAGGCTTCGTCATGGGCTTCTCGCCGCTCGGGATGATCCGCACCTACGGCCGCACGCTCCACCTCATGCGCTACTCGCTGCTGACGATCTCGGCGATGATGGCGCTCGGCTTCGTCACGCGGTACTCCGGCGTCGACGCCACGCTCGGCCTCGCCTTCGCCAAGACCGGCTGGCTTTACCCGTTCTTTGGGACCCTTCTCGGCTGGCTCGGCGTCGCCCTGACCGGGTCGGACACCTCGTCCAACGTGCTGTTCGGCTCGCTGCAGAAGATTTCGTCGGAGCAGCTCGGCATATCGCCGACGCTGATGGCGGCCGCGAACTCGTCCGGCGGCGTGATGGGCAAGATGATCGACGCCCAGTCGATCGTCGTGGCCTCGACCGCGACGCGCTGGTACGGCCACGAAGGCGAGATCCTGCGCTACGTGTTCTTCCATTCGATCGCGCTTGCGACCCTCATGGGCATGCTGGTCACCGCGCAGGCCTATCTCTGGCCGTTCACCGAGATGGTGATCCACGCGCCGGCCGCGGTGGCGGCCCCCTAACGCGGCGGCTCGGCGCGCGGCGGACGCTTCCCGCCGCGCCGCGTGGGCGCGTTCGCCAGCCCGGACGAACGATAACGGCAGCCCGCTGCAGGCCGCGGCGGTCAGCCCTACGGCCCCTCATGAAGCCCAAGAAGGACCGCCCGCGTCATCCGCCGAAAGATCTTGCGAGTGGATGTCGTCCCAACGAGCGAACGAGCCACGGCAGACACGGGAATTCTAGGACGCGGACGCGAGCCGACCGGGAAAGTCGAGAAGGATCATCTGGAGGTGCTCCTCCTGCACGACGGCCGCGGCGTCGTGATGCGCGAACCACTGCCGGTCTCGCTCATGCCGCTCCGGCCATTCCTCCTTCTCGTCCGTCACCCGCAGCGCGAACAGCTCGACCCGGCAATGCTGGACGTGGCCGGAGCGCAGGACCTTGGGGTAATGGAATTCGCCGACCGCCGGCCCGCCGTCGCCCGTCACGCCGGCTTCTTCGAACGCCTCCCGAAGGCCGGTGCCAAGCGGGCCGAGCTTCTTGATCGGCCAGCCCTTCGGCACCATCCAGCGACGCGTCTCGCGGGTGGTGATGAGCAGGATTTCGAACTCTCCGGCCGCCGAGATGCGATAGGGCACCACGCCATACTGCTGCCTTGGGATGCTACGCGGCTTCTTCGACATGATGTCCATCTGGAGGCTGTAGCGGCGCGTTCAATGCAGGCCAGGACAAAACGGCTTCCAGGCCGCCCAGCGAGGAGCGCGCGAGATCGAGCCGCCCGCCCGTCGCCTCGACCAGATCCTGGGCGATGGCGAGGCCGAAGCCGGTCCCGGGGGTCGACTCGTCCCATCTCTTGCCGCGCGCGACGCTGGATATCGCAGCCTCGTCCATGCCGGGGCCGTCATCCTCGATCGCGATGCGGTCGCGCCGCGAATCGCTGAATGCAGAGATTATGACGATCCCTTGAGACCATTTGCGCGCGTTGTCGAGCAAGTTGCCCAGCATCTCGAGCAGATCGCCGTCCGAAACCGGACACGCCGCTGCGGGAGACAGCTCGACGCGGCACTTGATCCGCTCGGCGTCCGGCAAGCGACTGAACGCCTGAACGAGCTCACCGACCACCGGCGCGACGGCCGTGCGGCGGCGTTCGATGCCGGCGGACGCCGCCGCACGCGTTCGCGCGAGGGCGCGGGAGACCTGCGCCTTCATGGACTCCACCTGCTCGTCGATCTCGGCCGCGAGCGCGGGCTGGACGGACGCCGAGCGGCGCGCAATGGCCGACAGCACCGCAAGAGGGGTCTTGAGACCGTGGGCCATGTCGCCGGCCTGCGTGCGAGCGCGCTGCAGCGCCTGCTTCTGGAGGCCGATCAGCCGGTTCAGATCGTCCACGAGGGGCCTCACCTCGTCCGGGTACCGACCGGCGAGCTGCGAAGCCTTTCCCTCGTGAATTCTCTTCAGCTCCTCGCGCAGATTTCGGAAGGGACCGAGCGCCCGGTGAACGAACGCCGCCATCGCGACGATCAGAGCGATTCCCAACGCGAGAAGCGACGGCGCCAGCAGGCTGATGACGCTGCCGCGGCTCGCGGCGAGCTCCCTGCGGTCCAAACCGACGGTGATGATCACGAGCTCCGGCGGCGTCCGGTTCGCGATGCGAATCGCGCGCACGACCGCGATAAGCGCGCCGCCGTCCGGGCCCTTCGCGTCGATCGTCTGATGATGCGGGGTCTCGGCCGAGGGCGAGGTCCCCAGCGTCAGCGTCTTGTCCCACAGCGAGCGGGAACGCAGCGTTCTGCCGTGTCGGCTCTCGACCTGCCAGTAGAGGCCGCCATAGGGCGTCGCATAACGCGGATCGGCCGGCGCCTGCTCGACCGTCAGACGTCCGGCGGGATCGAACGCGACCTGGCCGGCGAGCAGCTTCGCCGTGTGGTTCAGTTCGTCGGCCGTGCGCCGGTCGAGCGCTGCGTCGAAGATCAGGAAGAGCCCGAAGCCGCCGACCAGCAGCGCGGCGGCTATCAGCCCGGCGGCCGCGGCTCCCAGTCTGAGGACGAGCGAATTGCGGCTCACGGCGGGTCCGCCGCGACGACGTAGCCGTGACCGCGCCGGGTCTCGATCACCGGCGCGCCGAGCTTCCGGCGCAGTCTGGCCATCAGCGCTTCGATCGCGTTGACCTCGCGGTCGGTCCCGCTCGCGTAGACATGCTCGAGGAGCTCGCCCGCTGAGACAACGCTTCCAGATCGATGCATGAGAAAGGCGAGCGTGCGATATTCGAGCGGCGTGAGCTGGAGGGCGCGACCCGATACGCTGACGGCCTTCGTCCGCGTATCGAGCTCGAGGTCGCCCGCGCGCAGGATCGGCGAGGCGTGACCGGCGGCGCGCCGAAGGATCGCCCGAAGCCTGGCGATCAGTTCCTCCATCCGAAACGGCTTCGCAAGATAGTCGTCGGCGCCGGCGTTGATGGCGTCGACGCGCTCGCGCCAGCCGTCGCGGGCGGTGAGGATCAGAACGGGAAGCACGCTGCCCGCGGCGCGCAAGCGGGTCAGCACGGTGACGCCGTCCAGCCTGGGAAGGCCGAGGTCGAGAACCATCGCGTCATAGCTCTCGACGTCCGCCTGGAACCAGGCTGCGTCGCCGTCGCCGACCACGTCGACCGCAAATCCGGCCTGCTCGAGTCCCTGCCTGACGTCGGCGGCGATTCTCGGCTCGTCCTCGGCGACCAGCACGCGCACGGTCAGTCGACCTCAAGGACGGCAAGCGTGCTGGCGTCGATCTCGACCTCGCGGCGCTCGCCGGACTCCGTCAGAATCTTGATCTCGTAGGTCCAGCGGCCGCCGTCGCGTTCGAGCTCGACCTTCACTACGTCTCCCGGCACCCGGGCGCGCGCGACCTTCAGCACCTGGTCGAGCGATCGAATTTCGCCGCCTTCGACCGCCCGCCGCGCTTCGTCCTGTTCGCTGTCGCCCCGGGCCGAAGGCGCAGTCGCCGCGAGCGCGAGGCACACGGTCAGGCCAAGTCGGACGGCGCGCATGGGCATTCCGGATCCTTACCGGCCCCGTGCTGACAATTCGCTGACGGGCGCCGTCAGCATGGCATGGGCGGAGCGTGAAAGAAGGGCGTTCTCAACCGCACGCACAAGGAGTTCAGCCATGCCCGCCATCCGCACAGCCCTTCTCGCCGCCGCCTTCGCCGTCACGGCGGGCGGCGCGGCTTTCGCCGACACGCCCGGCGCCGACTGGATCAGCATGGACCAGACGATTCAGAAGCTGAAGGACGCCGGCTACGCGTCGGTCTCCGAAATCGAGGCCGATGACGGCCGCTGGGAAGGCAAAGGCCTGAAGAACGGCCAGGTCCTCGAGTTCCACGTCGATCCGCGAAGCGGCGCGATCTCGAATGAGCGTCCTGACGACTGAACGCAGGCCGTCGGCGAGGAACGGCGATCGCGACCCCGCCGCCGTTCTTCCCCGGTGCGCCGGGCGCCGGCGTCAGCTGCTGACCTGATGGATCACGGCGACCCGCACGAGATCCTGCAGCGAGGTCGCGTTCAGCTTGTCCTTCAACGTGGAGCAGGTGTTCGCGACGGTCTTGTAGCTCACGCCGAGCGCGTTCGCGATCTGGGCGTAGGATTTGCCTTCCCCGAGCAAAGAGAGCGTCTGGAGCTCCCGCGAGGTCAGGTCGTTCTGCTCGGCGCGCGCGCGAGACCCGAGCAGCGCGACCTGAACCGCCATGTCGTGCGCGATGTAGGGCTGGTTGCGGCGCACCTTTTCGACCGCCTCGAGGAAGGTTTTCGGCCCGGTGTCCTTCACGAGAAAGCCGGTGGCGCCGGCCTTGAGGGCCTGACGCGCGATCACCGGGTCGCCGTGCATCGAAAACACCAGGATCGGCGTTCGGACGTCGTTGATGCGCAGCCTGCGGATCAACGCCAGACCGGCGAGCCCCGAGCCGCGAATCGCGAGGTCGACGATCACGAGATCGGGTCGGGCGCGGCGGTAGAGCCGGAAGCCGGCGAGAAGCGCGCTGGCCTCCAGCACGTCGTCGAAGCCGGCGTCGAGCAGCACCCGGCGGCAGCCCTCGAGCACGATCGGGTGGTCGTCGATGACGAGCGCGACGCTCACGCTGAAGTCCTTTCGATCGATTTCGCGCGCACATGCGCGAGCGGCACGACGACGTCGAGCGCGGCGCCGCCGCGGACATTGTGCAGTCGAAAGCTTCCCCCGAGCGCGCGCAGGCGCTCGCCGAGGCCGACCAGTCCGAAGCCGGGCGGCGCTGGCTCCACCACGCCGCCGCCGTCGTCGAGCACCCGTACCAGGATCGCGGCGGCGCCGGTATCGTCGTGGCCGGGATCGATCATGACCGTCACTCGCGCGCAGGCGGCGTGCCGGATGGCGTTCGTCACGCCTTCCTGAACGCAGCGGTAGACGGTGAGGTCGACGACCTCGCCATAGCCGTGGCCAAGCTTGCTCGCGGCGAGTTCGAAGCGCCGTTCCGGATGCTGGCGCTGGAAGTCCGCCATCAGTCCCGCAAGAACGTCCGCCAGCGGCGCGGCGCCGAGCGCCATCGGCCGGAGGCGCCTCAAAAGGCGCCGGTTCATGTCCGCGAGACGTTCGGAGAGATCGGCGACCGTGGCGAGCCGATCCGCGGTCTCGGGCCGCAGGACGGCGTCGCCTGCGGTCACCTCCCGCTCGAGCGAGGCGAGATTGGCGCGCAGGCCGAACAGGCAGGGTCCCAACTCATCATGCAGCTCCTTTGCGATCAGGCGACGTTCGTCGTCCTGCAACGTCACCATGCGCCAGCACATTCGGGCGTTGTTGGCGCGCTCGGACGCCAGCGCCCCGCCAAGGGCGTTGAAGCGCTCGACGATCGACGCGAGCTCGCGGCTCTTCGGCGCCGGAAGCCTCCGGTCGAGGCGCCCAAGGCGGAGATCGGCCATGCCCTCGGCAAGCGCCCCGAGCGGCGCCAGCACGCGCCCGAGCAGACCCGCGAACACGATCAGCGCGACGAGGTTGAGGATCACGAAGAGCGTCCCGAGGGCGACGAGATCCTCCCAGACCTCCGCGATCTCGTCGCTCGGCTCGCCGTGCACCACCACCGCGCCGGCCCGCTCGCCGTCGATCGTCACGGGAATCTCGGTCAGGGCCGGCGGAGGCGCGATCAACCAGGTGAACCAGCCGGGCACGCCGGCGCGT
The DNA here is from genome assembly GCF_049446035.1 of Hansschlegelia sp. KR7-227. NCBI lineage: Bacteria > Pseudomonadati > Pseudomonadota > Alphaproteobacteria > Hyphomicrobiales > Methylopilaceae > Hansschlegelia > Hansschlegelia sp. KR7-227. The sequence continues at coordinate 730,450 of NZ_JBMSEA010000001.1, read as the reverse complement.
TCGCTTTCGTCATGGCGGGAGCCCGGCTCGCGCGCGGCGACCGCACGGCCCGCCTCGTCGTGCAGGACGATCCGGACATGGCGCACGCTCGGCAGCGACGCCTGCAGGTCGGCCACCGTCCGGAGACGGCCGACGTCCCGCTGAAGGCGCATCACGGTCTCACGCACGAACGGACCGGCGATGTCGAGCGACGAGGCGATCTCGACCCGGGTGGCCTCGCGCGCGTTTATGATGGTGACCGCTCCGGCGGCGCAGGCGCAGATCACGTTCACCCCGGCGAGCAGGCCGAGAATGCGCAGCCGAAGCGACAGCGACGCGCCTCCCTCGAAGATCGCAAGGGCGCGCGCCCGCTGGAACGGGTGTCGCAGGCTGGCGGCGACGTCCACGGTCACGGTTGAGACTCTCGGGGCGTCGGGAGGGGCGCCCCCTGGCGACGCAGGGCCTCAAGCGCCTCCGCCCGCGTGCGGCCGGCGGTCCGCGCGTTGACGTAATGCTGACAGGTCTCGCCGAAACCGGCCCGCTCGTCCGGCGCAGCGATCGACACCAGCCCCTCGATCACCTGGCGGGGAGACTCTTTGACGCCCCGTTCGGCCAGCATGGCCTGAACCTGAACGGCGCGGTTGGCGATCATCCGCGGATCCTCCGTGAAACGAAGGTCGGCTTCGCCGAGCAGCCCCCGTAGCGCGGCGACGGAGGGATCGTCCGGAGCAACGTCCCGATCGGCCTCGCGACTCGCGAGCCAGACCGCCGGCGCGATCTTGTCGTTGACGTCGATCCAGCGGCGATCCGCGATCGAGAAGGCGTTGACGCGCGGCGCCGTCGCGCCCGCCGGGGGCGCGGGGGGAGCTGGGTCGTCGCAAGCGCCCAGAAAGAAAATACAGGTGAACGCCAGCCATGCCGACTTTCTCTTAATAAGTGAATATTGAGAACACGGCTCTGTCGTCTTAAGGTATCGAACGAATGTATTAGACGGCTTCGCCGTCCGGCCAGGCTGATCGAGAAGGCGCCGCTCAGCCCGAGCGCCGGCTCCCGGCCGCCCTAGATCGTCAACGATTTCATAGAGAATTGCCAGCATTGGCTTTTTTGCTCTCGCGCCGGTTCGATGAGGATACTGCCGGACTGCGGCAGTCGCTATGCCAAAAGTTCCCGACGACTTTTTCCACTATGGCCAAAGACAGCTCTCGCCTATTCGGAAAGAGTTGCGGCGCTGCGTAACGCAATAAGCCCGACCGGCGCAAAGTAAAAATCTCCCGGCGTGAACGCCCGGGCGGCGCGACGCAGCGCGCTAGAGGGTCCAGGCTGGCCTGGGACCGGCGCCGCACAAGAAGACTCTGGGAAACGCAAGGGGTTTCAGATGATCAACCTTCGAACGTCCGTTTCGGCGTTCACGCTCGCAGCCACAGCGGCGGTCGGCGTGGCTGCGGCGGCTCTCCCTGCGCTCGCGAACGACAAGCTCGTCGAGCTGTCGAAGAGCGAAGCGAACTGGCCGATGACCGGCAAGAGCTACAGCGCTCAGAACTATTCGACCGCCAAGCAGATCACCTCCGAGAACGTCAAGGAGCTCAGGCCGGCATGGGCGTTCTCGACCGGCGTGCTGCACGGTCATGAGGGCACGCCGCTCGTCATCGGCGACCGCATGTATGTGCACGCCGCCTTCCCGAACCCGACCTTCGCGCTCGATCTCAACGAGCCGGGCAAGATCCTCTGGCAGCACAAGCCCAAGCAGGCCCCGACAGCGCGCGCCGTGGCGTGCTGCGACGTCGTCAACCGCGGCCTGGCCTACTGGCCCGGCGACGGCAAGACGCCTGCCCTGATCCTCAAGACCCAGCTCGACGGCCATATCGTGGCGCTCAACGCCGACACCGGCGAAGAGGTCTGGAAGATGGAGAACTCCGACATCAAGGTCGGCTCCACCCTGACGATCGCGCCTTACGTGATCAAGGACTCGGTGCTGGTCGGCTCATCGGGCGCCGAGCTCGGCGTGCGCGGCTACGTCACCGCCTACGACGTCAAGACCGGCGCCCAGAAGTGGCGCGCCTACGCCACAGGTCCGGACGAGGACATCAAGCTCGCCAGCGACTTCAACATGGCGAACCCGCACTACGGCCAGAAGGGTCTCGGCACCTCCAAGACCTGGGAAGGCGACGCCTGGAAGATCGGCGGCGGCACCAACTGGGGCTGGTACGCCTTCGATCCGGACACCAACCTCTTCTACTACGGCTCGGGCAACCCGGCGCCGTGGAACGAGACGATGCGTCCGGGCGACAACAAGTGGACGATGACGATCTGGGGCCGCGACATCGACACCGGCGAGGCCAAGTTCGGCTACCAGAAGACGCCGCACGACGAATGGGACTACGCCGGCGTCAACGTGATGATGCTGTCGGAGCAGAAGGACAAACAGGGTAAGATGCGTAAGCTTCTGACCCATCCGGATCGCAACGGCATCGTCTACACGCTCGACCGCGAAGACGGCACGCTGATCTCGGCCGACAAGCTCGACGATACGGTCAACTGGGTGAAGCAGGTGGATCTGAAGACCGGCATCCCGGTCCGCGATCCCGAATTCGCGACCCGCATGGACCACAAGGCGACCGAGATCTGCCCGTCGGCGATGGGCTACCACAACCAGGGCCACGACTCCTACGATCCGGAGAAGCAGCTCTTCTTCATGGGCATCAACCACATCTGCATGGACTGGGAGCCGTTCCAGCTGCCGTATCGGGCCGGACAGTTCTTCGTCGGCGCGACGCTGTGGATGTATCCCGGACCGAAGGGCGATCGTCAGAACTTCGAAGGTCTCGGCCAGATCAAGGCCTACAACGCGATCTCGGGCAAATACGCCTGGGAGAAGATGGAGCGGTTCTCGGTCTGGGGCGGCACGCTCGCGACCGCCGGAGATCTGGTGTTCTACGGAACGCTGGACGGCTTCATCAAGGCGCGCAACTCGAAGACCGGCGACCTTCTCTGGAAGTACCGTCTGCCGTCCGGCGTGATCGGTCACCCCATGACCTACGTGCATGACGGCGTGCAGTACGTCGCGATCTACTACGGCGTGGGCGGCTGGCCCGGCGTCGGCCTGGTGTTCGACCTGAACGATCCGACGGCTGGTCTCGGCGCGGTCGGCGCGTTCAAGAACCTCGCCAACTACACCCAGATGGGCGGCGGCGTGCAGGTGTTCTCGCTCAACGGGAAGAACCCCTACGACGACGTCAATGTCGGCGAGTGGACCGGCAAGCAGGGCGGCTGACGCCTGCAAGCCTGGGCTCCCGGCGCGATGTCGCGCCGGGAGCCTGACTTTCGACCATCACGACAGCATTCGGGTTCGAGGCCGACGGCCGCCCGCCGATCTGACGTCGGCAGAGAAGCGTCCACGGTCTCAAGGGAGACGAAACCCATGACGTCCTTCGCCCAATTTTCGCGCCGAGCGGCGCTGCTTGGAGCCGCGGTGCTGGCCGCTCCGTTCGCAGCATCTCCGGGCGCGGCCGCCGAGACGCTCAAGGTCTGCGCCTCCAAGATCGAGGCGCCCTATTCCACGGCGAAGGGCGACGGGCTCGAAAACAAGATCGCGAAGATCGTAGCCGGCGCGATGGGTCGCGATGTCGAGTTCGTCTGGTTCGACAAGGCCGCGATCTATCTCGTCCGCGACGGCCTCGACAAAAGGCTCTGCGACGTCGTGTTCGGCGTCGACGCCGACGACGAGCGCGTGAAGACGACGAAGCCCTACTTCCGGACCGGCTACGTCTACGTCACCAAGGTCGACGGGCCGAAGCTCGGCACGAGCTGGAAGGACATCGAGACGGCGCCGGTCAGCAAGATCGCCGTCCGCTTTTCGACGCCGGGCGAGCTGATCCTGAAGGCGACCGGCAAGTACGAGGAGAACGTCTCCTACGGCCTGTCGCTCGTGAACTTCGAGGATAAGCGCAACAAATACACGCAGGTCGCAGCCGACCGCCTGGTGAACGAGGTCGCGAACGGCGACGCCGACGCCTCGATCGCCTTCGCGTCCGACGTCGCGCGCTACGTCAAGGCGTCCGCGACGCCGCTCAAGATGACGATGCTCGACGACGATTTCGCGCGCGCCGACGGGCTCAAGATTCCGCTGCATTTCGACCAGGCGATCGGCGTCCGCAAGGACGACGCGGCGCTCGCGGCGGCGATCGACGAGGCGCTCGTCAAGGCGAAGCCGGAGATCGACCGAGCCCTCGCCGACGAGGGCGTCCCCGTGCTGCAGCCCAACACGTGACGCCGACGGCCCGTCAGCGCCGCTCCCGCCAACAATCAACGCGAGTTCTGATGCCGATACATCTACGCCTGAACGCCGTCGTCGCCTGCGTCGCACTGCTGGCCGGCGCGCCCGCCGCGAAGGCCGACATCACCCTGAACAACACGGTGACCGGAGAGCCGCTCAACCTCGACGACGCCCCGCCGGAGGGCAAGGACGCCGCCGCTTTCAAGGAGTTCATGCAGACCGGCAAGAATCCCTACGTCGGCAAGGAGGACTGCCTGGCGAAGGGCGAGGAGCTGTTCAACGGCGCCTGCTCCGGCTGCCACGGACACGTCGCGGAAGGAAAGATCGGGCCAGGTCTGAACGACGCCTATTGGACCTATCCGCAGAACGCCACCGACAAGGGCATGTTCGAAACCGTGTTCGGCGGCGCGAGCGGCCAGATGGGGCCGATGTACAACTCCGTCAACGTCGACGAGATGCTTCTCGCGATGGCCTGGGTCCGACATCTCTACAAGGACGATCCGAGCACCGCCGAGTGGCTCGAGGCCGACGCCCGATCAAAGCTCAAGCCGTATGACGGGAAACCTGCGCCGAAGCCCGGCCCGAACGCTCCCGAGGAGTGCAAGATCGGCGGCTGACGAGATCTGCGCCGGACACGGCGCGGGGCGGGACGCGAACGCAATCCGCGTCCCGGCGACTGCAAGACCACTGCAAGAACGCGCAAGAACCCTGCACAAGAAGGAAACGCCATGTCGACCCTGTCCCGTCTCCCCGGCGCCGTCCTCGCGGCCGCCTTCGCCCTCGGCCTCGCGGCGCCCGCGCTCGCCTATGACGGCACCAACTGCAAGGAGCCCGGCGTGTGCTGGGAGCCGAAGCCCGGATATCCGGAAAAGGCCAAGCTCGCGGGCTCGAAATACGATCCCAAGCACGACCCTAAGCAGGTCGCGAAGCAGGGCGACAGCATCAAGGCGATGGAGGAGCGCAACAAGAAGCGCGCCGACAACTTCGCCAAGACCGGCAAGTTCCAATACGACGTCTCGAAGATCGCCAACTGATCGTCGACGTCCGGCCGGAGCCCGCCGTTCGGCGGCGGGCTCCGAGGCCGCGCACAGATCCCGCCGTGGTCCGCATGTTTGTCGGACCGCTCCCTCTCGTCGTCGGGGCGGATGTCTTCCGGCCGCCCCATGGGATGACGACGCGCAACTGACGGCCGCCGGCGACCGAGCTGACGTGACGCGCGTTCGGCCCGGCGCGGCGGCCGCCTTTCCGACCCGCATGAAGGCTGCGCCCCATGGCCACCACCACGATCGCCGCCGAGCGCCGTCCTGAGGGAAGCGACGCGCTCGACCGCTGGCGCTCACAGGCCGTCGCTTTCGAGGCCGAAATCGGCCGCGCCATCGTCGGCCAGCCGCATGTCGTGCGGCTTCTGACCATCGCGCTGTTCGCCCGCGGCCATGTGCTGCTCGAGGGCGACGTCGGCGTCGGCAAGACCACCATTCTGCGCGCCGTGGCGCATGCGCTCGGCGGGCCGTTCGAGCGCATCGAGGGCACGGTCGACCTGATGCCGACCGACATGCTCTACACGGCCTTCGTCGACGACGAGGGCAAGCCGCGCGTCGAGCCCGGCCCCGTGCTGCGCCACGGCGAGGAGCTCGCGGTCTTCTTCTTCAACGAGATCAACCGGGCCCGGCCGCAGGTTCACTCCCTGCTGCTGCGTCTGATGGCCGAGCGCAGCGTCACCGCCTTCGGCAAGGAATGGAGCTTTCCCCACCTGCAGGTCTTCGCCGACCGCAACCGCGTGGAGAAGGAGGAGACCTTCGAGCTGCCGGCCGCCGCCCGCGACCGCTTCGTCATGGAGATCGGGGTCGAGACGCCGCGCGACGCCGAGGTGCGGCGCGAGCTGGTGTTCGACCCGCGCTTCCACGACGTCGACCGGCTGATCGGCGAGCTGCGCTCGGGCGTGCTCGACCACCGCGCCCTGAACGAGGCGGGGCGCGAGATCCAGTCCTCGGTCAGGACGAGCCGCGTGCTGGAAGGCTACGTGCTCGCGCTCTGGGACGCGCTGCGGGCGCCGGCCAGCGCCGGCGTCGCGATCGAAGGCGTCGACATGGACCGCCTGATCGTCGGAGGCGGCAGCCCGCGCGGCGTCAGCGCGCTCGTCCGCTGCGCGCGCGTCCGCGCCTGGCTCGAAGGCCGCGACATGGTGCTGCCGGAGGATCTGCGCGCCGTCTTCGCGCCGGTGATGGCGCACCGCATCTTCCTCGACCCGATCTACGAGATGCGCCGCGACCGGATCGTGCGCGACCTCTGCGGGCAGGTCTTCGAACGGGTCCCCGCGCCGTGAACTCCGCCGCGGAGAGGCGGGCGAGCGCGCGAACCGACCTCCCCTACCGCCTGTTCGGCCGCGCCCGCGGCGTCGCGCCCGGCGCGCACCGCGCGCTCGGCGCGGGCCAGAACGGCGCGTTCCTCAGGCATTCCTCGATCCTCGAGACGCCGGACGCGCGCCGGATCGACATGAGGGCCTCGCTGCTCGATCCGTTCGGCGGGCTGAAAGTCCGCCGCTTCGAGAACCGGGCGCGGATCGACGTCCAGATCGTGCTCGATCTGTCCGGCTCCATGGCGTTCGCCCGCGGCGACCGCGACGACGATCCGGTGGCCGAGCTCTGCGCCGCCATCGCGCACGCCGCGATCCGCGGCCAGGACCGCTTCGGCATGGTGGCCGCAGGTCCCTCCCCGCGCGCCGACCTCGCGATCCGCGCGACCCGGCGGCGCGGCGTGCCGGACGAGGTGTGGCGCCGCCTGACGGACGCGCCCGGCGAGGGCCAGGGGATCGCCAGTCTTCTCGCGGCCGTCGAGGAGCTGCCGCAACGCCGGTCGCTCGTGTTCGTGGTGTCGGACTTTCTGATGCCGGAGGCGACGGTCGAAGCGCTGCTCGAACGGCTCTGGCGCCACGACGTCGCGCCGATCGTCGTCCGCTCAAGCGCCTTCGAGACCCGCCTGCCGCGTTTCGGCCTGATCGAGACGCGCGACCTCGAGACCGGACGGCGCCGCCTCGTGGTGATGCGCCGGTCGCTCAGGGAGCGCTGGATCGCCCAAGCCCGCGCCCGCCGAACGGCGCTCGACGCGGTGTTTCGACGGCATGGCCGCGCGGCGTTCGACCTGGTGGACTCCTACGATCCGGACGCCTTCGCCGACCACCTGCTGACCGGAGGCTCGTGATGCGGTCCTTCGCAGCCGCTCTCGTCCTGGCGGCGCTCGCCGCCGCGTCGGCCTCGGCGCAGGTGAGCGGGCTGCAGATGACCGGCCCGCGACCGTTCGGGATCCTGCTCGGCGACGTCTTCACGCTGCGCACGCAGCTCGACGTCGCGGCTCCCTTCAAGCTGGAGCAGGCCGCGCTGCCGAAGCCCGGACCGGTGACCTATTCGCTCGATCTGCGCGGTCTCCGGGTCAGCGAAGCGGCCGGTCCGCCCGGCGCGACGCGCTACGTGATCGAAGCCGAGTACCAGACCTTCTACTCCGCGCTCGAGACGATCGAGCAGTCCGTGCCGCCCATCACGCTCGCGGTCTCCGACGGCGCGGGACAGCGCGTCGAGCGGCAAAGCGCGTCCTGGACCTATCTCACCTCGCCGCTGCGCCCGGTCGCGACGGTCGCGGGCGGCTCGGCCTACACTCTGAGGCCGGACGCGCGGCCTGCGCCTGTGAGCCTGCGCGCAGCCGAGCGTATGACCGCGGCGGCCGCCGGGCTCGCCGTCTTCGCTCTGGCGCTGCTCGCCTGGAGCCGGGCCTGGCCGCCCTTCCACGCGCGCCCCTCGCGGCCGTTCGCGGCGGCGGCGCGCGCGGTCGCGAAGGCGACCCGCTCCGGTGGCGAGGCCGGCTGGCGCGCGGCGCTGCTCGCGCTGCACCGCGCCTTCGACGCCGCGGCCGGCCGCCGGCTGCTCGGCGACGATCTTCCCGCCTTCCTGTCCGCGCGGCCGGCCTTCCAGCGGCACGCGGCGTCGATCGAGTCGTTCTTCGCCGTGTCGCGGCGCGCGTTCTTTGGCGGCGCCACGGGAACCGACGACCTGCCGCCGCATGCGCTGAGCCGGCTCGCGCGCGATCTCGCGGCCGCGGAGCGCGAGACGTGACCAGTTTCGGCCTCGACCATCCCTGGGCCCTGCTGCTTCTGCCGCTCGCCGCCCTGCCCTTCCTGGCCTCGCCGCTCCGGCTGTCGCCGGTCCCGTCCAGCGACGTCGCGCCGGACGATCCGCTGTCCGCCGCGATCGGGGCCGCGCTCTCGATCGCCGGCGCGCTCGCGATCCTCGCGCTCGTGCTCGGCCTGTCCGGCCTCCACCGCCGCGACCAGACGGTGGAGCGCCACGGCGCAGGCGCCAACATCGTGCTGCTGCTCGACCGCTCGTCCAGCATGGATTCGACCTTCGCCAACCGCTCGCCCGAGGGACGCGAGGAATCGAAGTCGGTCGCGGCGCGACGGCTGCTCACCGACTTCGCCTCCCGGCGCCCGGCGGACCGCGTGGCCGTCGCGGCCTTCTCCACCGCGCCGATGCCGATCGTGCCGATGACGGACCACCACGACGCGGTGCGCGCCGCGATCGGGGCGATCGACCGGCCGGGCCTCGCGCATACGGATGTCGGCCGCGGCCTCGTGCTGGCGTTCTCGATGTTCGACGACGCCTCCAGCGAGAGCTCGCGCGCGCTGGTGCTGGTCTCCGACGGGGCCGCCGTGATCGACCGCCGCGTGCAGGACGCGCTGCGGGACGCGGCGCGTCGGGAGCCGGTCCGGCTCTATTGGCTGTTCCTGCGGACGCAGGGCTCCAAGGGGATCTACGACAAGCCGCCGCCCGGCGAACCCGACACGCCGCAGATCTATCCCGAGCGCCATCTCGACGTGTTCCTCAAGAGCCTCGGCCTGCCCTACCGGGCGTTCGAGGCGAAGGGCGCCGCCGAAGTCTCGGCCGCGATCCGCGAGATCGACCAGCTCGAACAGCGCCCGACCGTCTACAAGGAGACGATCCCACGCCAGGATCTCGACTGGATCTGCTACTGGGCGGCGAGCTTCGCCCTGCTGCTGCTGCTCGCGGCCAAGCTGTCCGAGCGCCGGCTCGACCAGGACCGCGAGGACCATTTCGGCGAGCCGCGCGCGCGCTCCGCATCGTCTGAAAGCGGCGCGCCGCGGTCGAGAGCGCCCGCCTTCGACGATGCCCGTTTCGCTGCGAGGGCGTCGTGAGGCCGGCCGACCTCAAACCGCTCATCCCGGCGCTGATGCTCGCCGGGGCGCTGGCGTGGCTCGCGCAATCCGCGTGGACGCTTCGTGAGGCTCACGCGGAGCGCGCGGTCGCGCGCGCGCTGGCGTCGAACAGGGACGTCGAGCCGCCCCACGGCGCGAGCGGCGAGCTGCTGTTCGCCCGGGCGCATTTCCTGCTCGTCCGCGATCGCATCGACGAGGCCCAGGCGCTGTCCGGGCGCATCGTCGAACGCGGCGGGCCGAGCGTCGCGGCGCGCTTTTTCTACGACCTCGGCAACGCCCGCTCGCGGCGCGCGGTCGGCGCCGTGGAGTCGAGCCAGATCGACAAGGCGATCCCCGAAGTGCGGCTCGCCAAGGAGGCCTATCGCTCGGCGCTCCGGGCCGATCCCGAGCTGTGGGACGCCCGCTACAATCTCGACGTCGCGATGCGGCTGGTGCGGGATTTTCCGGAGCTCGAGGCCGGCGAGCAGGAGACCAAGGCGCAGCCGAAAAAGCTCTGGACCGATCTGCCCGGGCGCCCGCGGGGGCTGCCGTGACCCGGCCCGACTGGCGGACGCTCGCGCTCGGAGCGGCGCTCGCGCTCAGCGTCGCGGCGGCGCTGCAGCCGGAGATCGAGGCGAAGCGGGCGACCTACGACGTCGTCGCCTTTGTCGACGTCACGGGCAGCATGATGGCCCGCGACTATGGCGGGAGCGGCGCGCCCCAGAGCCGTCTCGACGCCGTGAAGGCGCGGCTCTCGACGGCTGTCGGCCGCCTGCCCTGCGGCTCGCGCTTCGGGCTCGGCGTGTTCACGGAACGACGCGTGTTTCTGCTGTTCGAGCCGATGGAGACCTGCCGCGGCTTCTCCGCCATCGCCGGCGCGATCGCCGGCCTCGACTGGCGGATGGCGTGGGAGGGCGACAGCCGGATCTCGGCGGGCCTGTTTCGCGCGATCGAGATGGCGGCGGGGCTGGGCGCCGACGTCGTGTTCCTCACCGACGGCCAGGAGGCGCCGCCGCTGCGCGCCGATCTCTCCGATCCGTTCGAGGGCGAAAAGGGCAAGGTCAAGGGCCTGATCGTCGGCGTCGGGGGAACGGAGCTCGTTCCGATCCCAAAGTTCGACGATTTCGGGCGGGAGTCCGGCTTCTTCTCGATGTCCGACGTGCCGCAGGCCTCGCGGCTCGGGCCGCCGCCCGAGGGCGCGGAGGAGCGTCCGGGCTACAACGCCCGCAACGCCCCGTTCGGCGAGATGCCCGAAGGCGACGAGCACCTGACCTCGGTGCGCGAGCCCTATCTGCGCCAGCTCGCGGGCGAGACCGGCCTGGGCTATGCGCGGCTCGCCGAACCCGACGCGCTCGCGGCGGCGATCGCGACCAACGCGAACCCGCGCCCGATCGCCGTGCCGGTCGATCTCTCACCCATCCCCGCGGCGCTCGCGCTGATCGCGCTGGCGGCGCTCTACGGCGCGCCGCTGACCGCGGGTCTCAGGCGGCGGCGCGCCGCTGCAAAAGGAGCCTCCTGATGCGTTTCAAACTGATCGCCGCCGCCGTCCTGGCGCTCGCGCCCTTTGCGGCGCAGGCGCACGGGCCGACGCCCCAGAAGGTCGAGGAGAAGATCGAGATCAAGGCCGAGCCAGCCAAGGTGTGGGCGCTGGTGAAGGATTTCGCCGCGCCGCAGGCCTGGCATCCCGCCATCGCCAAGGTCGCGGTCGCCGGAACCGAGCGCACCGTCACGCTGAAGGCCGGCGGCGTCGAACTGGTGGAGTCGCAGGACGAATCCGACGACGCCACGATGACGCTCGGCTACCGCCTGTCGAACGAGGGCGTCGACGCCTTTCCCGTGAGCTCCTACTCCGCGAGCCTGGTCGTGACGCCGAAGGACGGCGGCTCCGAGGTCGTGTGGCAGGGACGCGGCTACCGGCTCGACACCTCCAACGAGCCGCCGGAAGGCAAGGACGACGCCTCCGCCGTCAAGGCGCTGCAGGACTTCTTCCGGACCGGGCTTCAGGGCCTGAAGGCGAAGGCCGAGGGGGCGGGATGACCCTCCGGGCGCTCGCAGAGGCGTCGCGCGCGGTCGCGGCGGGCGTCGTCGGCGCGCTGTTGATGCTCGCAGGCGCCGCGGCGGCCGAGGAGCCGGTGCTGGCCGTCGTCTGCCAGACCGACGGCGCGGTGCGCCTGCTGCCGCTCGGCGAGGACGCTCCGGAGCGCGTCGAGGTCGGCGAGCTCCCCGCGGGCGTCGCGGTCGGCCCGGACGGCCGGACCGTGTACGTCACCTCGCCCGACCGCGGGCGCGTCACCGTGCTCGACGCGGTGACGAAGCGGGTCACGGCGTCCTTTCCGGTCAAGGGCCAGCCCTTCGGGGCGGCCGCGACCGACGAGTTCCTGCTCGTCACCGACTGGAGCCGCAGCGTCGTCCACCGGCTGGACGCGCTGACCGGCGCCACGATGGGGGAGATCGCGACCGGCAAGTCGCCCGCGGCCATCGTGATGGACCGGGCCGGCCGCCGCGCCTATGTCGCCGCCCGCGAAGACGACGTGGTCAGCGTCATCGACGTCGCGGCGAACGCCGAGATCGGCCGGATCCCCGTCGGCCGCGCGCCCTTCGCGCTCGCGCTGTCGCCCGACGAGCGGCGCCTCTACGTGGCGAACGTCCAGAGCGGCGATCTCTCCGTGATCGATGTGACGGACGGGCCGGAGGGCGGCCGCGAGGTCAAGCGCGTGCCCGTGGGCCGCATGCCCTATGGGGTCGCGGTCGCCCCCGACGGAGCGCGGCTCGCGGTGACGCTGCAGCACGACAACGCGCTCGCCATCGTCGACGCCGCGACGCTCGAGGTCACGGCGCGCGTCAAGGTCGGCTCCTATCCCGAAGGCGTGGCGCTGACCCCCGACGGCAAGCGCGCCGCGGTCGCCAACTGGTTCGACGACACGGTCTCGCTCGTCGATCTCGACGCAGGCCGGGTCACGGCCACGCTGAAGGCCGAGGGCGGGCCCCGCACCCTGCTCGCGCTCGCGCCGTGAGCCGGCGCGGTCCTTCACCGCATACGCAGTTACAGACTCCAGGAGACGACCCATGCGCATCCTTCTCTTCGGCGCGGCCTGCGCCGTTCCGCTCCTCGCGGCCGGGACCGCGGCCTTCGCCCAGCGCGCGGCCGACCTGCCGGCGCTCGACGTCGCGTCCGCCGTGGGCGAGCCCGGCCCCGGCTGGGTGAAGCGCCAGACCGGCGAGGAAGGCGTAACTTTCGTCTGCGAGAGCGAGGCCTGCGGCGGCCGCGGCGTGCTCGGCCTCGGCCAGGCCAAGGTGACGCCGGACTATGTCAAGGAGGTCGTGGCGGACCCGGAAAAGACGCTGAAGAGCTACCGTTACGCGACCGACGAATCGATGAGGCCCTCGGGCTGCACCTTCGCGAGCTACGAGATCCGCCGCCGCGGCGACCGGCGCGTGCAATATGACAGCAAGGGCGCCTGCAGCGGCGGGGCTGCGGCCGCGATGACGACGATCTTCGACCTCGACCGCCCCACCATGCTGTCGGTCCAGGTGCTGACCGGCGCCGAGGCCAAGGCCGTCGCCCTGCGCGACGCCTCGATCGAGAAGATCGTCACGGCGCTCGACGGGGGCGCCGCGGGCAAGTGAGCGCCGGCCGCGCTCGCGCTCCGCAAATGCGGCCGACCCTCGACGGACCGGGGCCCCGGTCGGCGCCGCCCGACCGATCCTCGCGACGCCGTTGGGGCTTGCCGCGGGAGATCGAAAACGGTAGAGGGACCGCTCCGAAGATCGGCGCCCGGCGCGCCGCGTCCGCGGACCCCTGCTGGGGGATAGTTTAACGGTAGAACCGCGGACTCTGACTCCGCTAGTCCTGGTTCGAATCCAGGTCCCCCAGCCAAGTTAACCCCTTCAAAAACCGAAGCTTTCGGCGCTATTATTTCCGGGGAAAGTCCCGCGAAACGAGAGCAAAACCGGAACAGAGCGCGGATGTCCGACGCACAGACGTCGCGCACCCTGGCGACTCGTGTTCCGGGGTCGTTCACCCGATTCCTTTCGGGCGGGCGTCATGACCACAACCGCTTCCCGCTCGCATGGCCGCTCGGGTCGGCCTCCCGGCTTGTTCTGGACCTCGACGGCTTCGCCGCCACCGCAACGCGTACGGCTGCCGCGCCACGGCGAAGGAGGCGCGGCGGAGGCCGAGGCGGCGTATGCCCGACCCCGGCGAGCCGCCATTCGACGAGGACACCCTGCAGGCCTTCAGCGACAAGCTCGCCGAGGATGCGCTCGAGGCGGAGCGCATGCAGGAACGGCCGAGGAGGCCTATCGCCGGATCGCGGAGATCAAGCGGCGGAACGACATCAAGCCGCCAGACCGTTCCGGACGCAAAACGCGCCCGCCCCGGCCGAAGCCGAGACGGGCGGCGCGATCCAGACGTGACCACTCCTCTGGCGGCCGTTCGTGAGTTCGGTCAGTTTGTCCTCAGCGCCGATAACAACCAGTCGAGCCGCACACGCGCTCGCACGGCGTCAGGGGGACGTTTCCATGCGCATGATCCTAGCCGCCGCCGCCTGCTGCGCTCTGCCCGCTTCGCCTGGTGCGGCCCAGACGCCGCCGCCCGAGACCGTCTTCACCGCCGTCGCACCGTGCCGCGCCTTGCTGACGCCGACCAAGATCCCGGCCAACACGTCGCGGCTGGTGCAGATCGTGGGCTCCGGCCTCGCCTCGCAGGGCGGCCCCGCCGCCGGCTGCGGCGTGCCCGCTTCGGCGACCGCCGTCGCAATGTCGTTCACCGCGTATGGAGCGTCGACGCCGGGCTACCTCACGGCCTACGCGGCGGGGTCGGCGCGGCCCACCATCATCACCGTCAGCTATCCCGGAAACGCGCCGGCGACGGCCGGAACCATCGTCCAGCTCGGCGATCAGGGCCGCATCTCGCTGTTCGCGGCGAAGGATGTCCACGTCGCCGGCGAGGTCACCGGATACTACGCTCCGCAGATAAGAGGGACGATAAACCTCGACGGGTCGATAAAGTACGCGACATCGAGAATCGTAAGCAGCACCAGTACAGGCACTGGCGCTTATAGCGTCACCCTTGATCGCAACGTCACTGGATGCGCCGCAAGTGCTGCGCCATTTGGCGCCGGCAGCTACATAATTAATGCATATCCATCGGGGAATACTATCTCGGCTTGGGCTTATAGGACGACCACAGGGGAGGCTGCCAACATCTACTGGCAGTTTCACGTAACCTGCTGACGACCGGCCAAGGAACGGAGGGGCGCATGTCGGAAAGCTCTCGTCAGCGATCCCAGCGCTCAGTCCGTCCGCGCCGAGCCTGGCCGCGTCGCGCTGTCAGCGCTCAGCGTCCGGAACGCAAAACGCGCCCGCCCCGGCCGAAGCCGAGACGGGCGGCGCGATCCAGACGTGACCACTCCTCTGGCGGCCGTTCGTGAGTTCGGTCAGTTTGTCCTCAACGCCGATCTCGACCCGACGAGCAGCCCCGCTCGCCCGATCGGCGGAGGGGGGATCTCATCATGCGCATGCTTCTTGCGGCTCTGGTCTGCTGCGCCCTGCCCGGTTCGCCGGCCCTGGCGCAGACGCCGCCGCCCGAGACCGTCTTCACCGCCGTCGCGCCCTGCCGGGCCCTGCTGACGCCGACCAAGATCCCGGCCAACACGTCGCGGCTGGTGCAGATCGTGGGCTCCGGCCTCGCCTCGCAGGGCGGCCCCGCCGCCGGCTGCGGCGTTCCCGCTTCGGCGACCGCCGTCGCGATGTCGTTCACCGCGTATGGAGCGTCGACGCCGGGCTACCTCACGGCCTACGCGGCAGGGGCGGCGCGGCCAGGCGTCACCACCGTCAGCTATCCCGTGAACGGGGCGGCGACGGCCGGGACCATCGTCCAGCTCGGCGATCAGGGCCGCATCTCGCTGTTCGCGGCGAAGGACGTCACCGTCGCCGGCGACGTCACCGGATACTATGCTCCGAAATTGTTCGCCTTCGTAGCCAAGAACGGCACGCTGTATCGTGGAAATCGCGTCACTGCCGTCATAAGGCCCACTTACGCGAAGTACTCGGTTTTTTTCGATAGAAATATCGACAATTGCGTTGCGCATGTTACCTCCGAGTACGCGCCATATTTTATGAGCGCTCAAGTTACTGGCGATAAAGTCGACGTGTACACGTATGATAAAACCGGCACGGCGAGCGAATATTATTTTTATCTGTCCGTTAATTGTTAATCATGATCCGGGCGGCCCGCCCGCCCCGGCCGACGCGGGGCGGACGCCTCCTCCCTCAGGGCGCCGGACGGGGCCGCGCCGTCTCGACCCGGCCGCGCCGATGCCGGAGGTTGAGGATCACGTCGGTGGCGAGGCCCGGGGGTGCGACCGGCGCAGCATTTTCGTCAGTCACTCGAACGCGCCCTTACGCCAGCGGCCGGGTGGCGGTTTTACGGCCATACCAAGCGAAGGCCGCCCGATCGGCGACACCGGGGGGTGGCGACCACGTCGCGGGCGTCGCCCTCGGCGATTTCGACGCCGGCAAGCCGGCCGACCGCGACGAGCAGCGTCGCCGCCAGGCGTTCGATCTGCCGGCGGGGCGTGGATCGGCGGGCATCACGCGACGTCAGCAGGACCCGAACGGCTCCCGCCAAAGACGGCTCTCACCCCCCTCATGCTAATCACCGGCAGGAACGCGGCGCGTGAGTCGGGGCGGGAGAGGAACTTCGTTGGAGACGGCGCTCTATCCTCCGGTGAAGCGGTTTCTTGAGGCGCTGGGCTACGCCGTGAAGGGCGAGATCGGCGGCTGCGATCTGCTCGGCCTCAAAGAGGGCGAGCCGACGATCGTCGTGGTCTGCGAGCTCAAGCTCGCCTTCAATCTCGAGCTCGTGCTGCAGGGCGTCGACCGGGCGGCGGCGGCCGACGAGGTGTGGCTTGCGGCCCGGCTGTCGCCTTCCGGCCGCGGCCGGGAGCGCGACGCGCGGTTTCGCAATCTGTGCCGCAGGCTGGGCTTCGGGCTGATCGGCGTGACCGCCTCCGGCCGGGTCGAGCTCCTGCTGTCGCCGGCGGCCCCCGCGCCGCGCCGCGACCCGCGCCGCCGCTCCCGGCTGATGGACGAGCACCGCAGGCGCCGCGGCGACCCGATGGCGGGCGGCGGTTCGCGCGCGCCGATCATGACGGTCTATCGCCAGCAGGCGCTGGCCTGCGCGGCGGCCCTCGAGGCCGGGCCGCGACGGCCGCGCGACCTGAAGCCGCTCGCGCCCGACGCGCCGAAAATCCTCGCGCGCAACGTCTATGGCTGGTTCGTCCGCGCCGAGCGCGGCGTCTACGCCCTGACCGACGCCGGCCGCGCCGCTCTGCTCCGCTGGCCGCAGGACCCGCCGGCCGAAGCGGCGGAGTGAGGCCGCCTCACAGGATGTCGAAGTCGCCCGCACGCAGCCGGGAGGAGTCGACGAGCGTGAGCAGGAACAGCGCGTCCTCCCCGCCTTTTCCGTCGGCGTCGAAGGAGAGACGCCCGGTGTCGGTTTCGAACAGGAAGGTCGGCGCGGCGGCCGTCGCGCGCGGGTCGGCGTTCTGCACGAGGCGCACCGTCTCCGTCATGCCTTCGAAACCCGCGGCGGTGAAGCGCAAGGTGTCCTCGCCGGACTCAAAGCCGAGCACCCGGTCGCGGCCGATCTCGAGAGTCGAACTCAGCACGCCGAGATCGGCGTATCTGCAGAAGGCGTAGACGTCCGATCCGTCGCCGCCGCGCATCTGGTCGATGGTCTCGCCGCTGATCAGCAGGTCCTGGCCGGCGCCGCCCTCGAGCGTGTCGACCAGGGAGACCGAAAACAGTCCGCGCTCGCCGCCATAGAGCGTGTCGTCGCCGACATTGCCGCGCAGCCGATCCGCGCCGGTCCCGCCGTCCAGGAGATCGTCGCCGCCGCGCCCGTCGAAGTCGTGGCCGTCACGCGCGACGTCGTCGCCCTTGCCGCCGCGGAAGATCGCCATCCCGCGAAACTCCTCGACGCCGCGATAGAGGTCGCCCTCGGCCTCGTCGGTCGAGCGCGAGGGCGTGGCGAGGTCGACCAGCGCGTTGGCGTCGATGAACGTCACGACGTCCCGGCCGGCGCCGCCGATCAGCGTGTCCGCGCCGTAGCCGCCGAGCAGCGTGTCGTTTCCGGCGCCGCCGTCGAGCCGGTCGTCGGCGAGGCCGGCCCTGAGGTCGTCGTCGCCCGCGCCGCCGGCGAGCGTCCCCGCCGCGAAGCCCGTGAAGGAGAAGGCGTTGCCGGCGCCGTTCCCGACGAAGCGGACGGTCGAGTCCGCGCTCAGGCCCATCGCATAGGCGTAATCCTCGATCCCGCGGATCGTGTCGTCCACATGCTCGCCGCGATTGGCGCCGGGGCGGACGAGGTCGACCACGACGTCGAAAGCCTGCGCGAAATTCTCCGGCGTCAGGCGGAGCAGATCCCGGCCGGCGCCGCCGTCGATGAAGTCCCGGCCGGTTCCCGGCGCGATCGTGTCGTCGCCGGCGCCGCCATAGAGCGTGTCGTCGCGTCCCGAAACCCGGTCGTCCGCCGCGACGATCGAATCGTCGCCGGCGCCGCCGTTCAGGCGCTCCCGGCCGCCGAACCCGCCGTCGAGCGTCTCGTCGCCGCGCCCGCCCAGCATGGTGTCGTCGCGCAACGTGCCGACGACCATCTCGACGTTGCGGACCATGTCGGTTCCGCCGAACGGGTTCGCGATGCGGCCGGTGACGAGATTGGCGTTGACGCCGAGCGGCTCGTCGAAGCCGCCATAGAGATAGAAGATGACGTCGCGGCCGGCGCCGCCGTCAAAGTGGATCACCCCGCCGGTCTTTGTGACCTCGACGGTCTCGTTGGCGGCGCCGCCGCGCACCGTGTCGTCGCCGCCGCCGACGAGATAGCGCGTGTAGACCTGGTCGCCGGCGCGGACGCCCGGACCGACGAACAGATCATCGCCTTTCATGACCTCGACGAACAGGTCCTCCGGGCCGTGCGGATCGTTGATCGAGTCCGGCGGGATGAACAGATAGTCGACGATCTTGGCGACGGACACCGAGACCTGGTCGACGATCCCCAGCAGCACGTTGTCCGGCGACCGCCACTCCACGCGGGTCACGACGCCGGTGGCCTCGCCCGTCACCACGTCGAAGGAGATGTTGCGGCCGGTCGCGATGAAGCGTTGACCGTCGACGCCGGTGAGCACCACGCGCGTCGACGTGCCCGACGTCAGCCGCTCCGCCGTGAACTCGCCGAAGCCGAGCGCGTCGGACGTCTCGGCCCCATTGTAGAAACGAACGCGCGCCATCGCCGTCTCTCCCCGACCCGGCGCGCTGCGGCGCGTGGTTCGATCGAAACGCGCGCCTCGGGTCCGGGCGCCCAGACCCGCGCGCGCGGAAGCGCGACAGATTTGGTCAGCGTTCGATCACTCACGACAGTCTTCGCAGGACGATTGGAGCACAAACGCAAGTCGAGCGCCAGTTTAATGAGACGCGTAGTCTTGCGGCGCGCGCCCCTCGCGTCGCTCAGGACGTCCGCGCGGCGAGGCCCTTGAACAGGATCGGCCCGGTCGGCTTGCCGATCGGCGACCCGCCATAGGGTTCGAGCGTGACCTCGAACAGCTGGCCCTCGGCGATCGACGGCAGCGCGTCGGCCTTGATCGTCGTCGGGCGGTCGCCCGGCACCAAGCCGAGCGACTTCGGACCCTTGGCCTTGTCCGCCAACGTCCAGAACTCGAGCGCCCTGCCCTCCCCGGCGGCCGTCGTCCCGAGCGGGACCAGCCGCATGGTGCGGTCGGCCGCGACCTCGACGAGGAAGCCCGGCCGGCGGTCGCCCTCGGGCGCCTGCAGCACGGCGACGAAGGCGGCGGCGCCCGTCGGCGTCGGCGCGCGCACGGAGACGACGGCGAGCGCAAGCGCTGCGGCGACGGCGGCGGCCGTCGCGAACCGCCAGAACCCGAGGCTCGCAAGCAGGCCGCCGGTCGCTTTCGGCGCAGGCCGGACGGTGGAGCGAGCCGGGGCGCGCTCCACGGAGGCCGCGATCCGGGCCCAGAGCTCCGGCGGGGCCGCGACCGGCGCGGCCGCCGTCGTCATGGGCTCGAGCTCGAGCTCCCAATGGGCGACCGCATCCGCGATCTCGGCGTCGCTCGCCACGGGCCGATCGGCCTCCTCGGCGTGACCGAGCACCGTCAGCATGGCGTAAAGGTCGATCTGGGGGTTGCGCGCGGTCATTGCAGGCACTCCCTCAGCGCCAGAAGCCCCCGCCGGATCCACGCCTTGACGGTGTTCTCCGGCGCGCCCAGCCGTCCCGCGATCTCGCTGCGCGAGAAGCCGTCGACATAGGCGAGCAGGATCGACGTCCGCTTCATGTCGTCGAGCCCGGCGAGGCAGCGCTTGAGCCGCGCCGCGTCGTCGATGCGTTCGAAAGCCCGCGCGGGATCGTCGGCGACGTCGGGCGTCGCGTCGAGCGCGCCGTCCGGAAGGCTTTCGATCCGGCCGCCGTCGCGCAGCACGTTGAGCGCGCGGTTCCGCACGATGGTCGAGAGCCAGGCCCGTCCGGAGCCGCGCTGCGGATCGAAGGTCTCCGCCTTTCGCCAGACCTGCAGGAAGCACTCGTGGACGATGTCTTCGGCGAGGTCGCGGCGACGGACGATGCGGAGCGCGACGCCGAACAACCGGTCCGCTTCGTGCTCGTAGAGCTGGCGCAGCGCGTCGAGTCGCTCGGCGGCGCAGGCGCGAAGCACGCCCTCGTAGTCGAAGGGATCAGCCGAAGCTGCTGACATGACGCGTTGTTCCCCCGCGTTTCTCATGGGCGCAGACGGGCGGCCAGGCGCCGCCGCCCGCCTCATCTGCGCATCGACGGCCGCTTCAGGGTCCGCCCCTGTGGTCCAGCCGTCGGTCATACGTGATTTTATTGCGCGCGGCTTGGTTTGCCCCAGTCCGGGACGGACATCCGATTGAGATCATCGTGATGACCGCCTCGCCGCCTATACGCGCGAGGATCGCTTTCGGGTGCGGATGCGGCGGATTAAAACGGGCCGTCGCCGCCACGGCCTTTCGGCTCAACGGCGCGCAAGCGCGTCGGCGAGCCGGACGAGCCGCACGAATCCCGCGCGATAGCCCCAGCGATCCGCGCCGCGCGCGCCCTCGGCGAGATCGGCGATCGCGGCCCACTCCATGCCTTCAAGCTGGCGCGCGCCTTTCAGCTTCTGCCCGAAGGCCGCGACGGCGGCCGCGAAGCGGACGTCGTCGGGCGCGGCGGCGAGGCTCTCCGGCTGTCCCTTTGACACGATCGGCTGCTCGATCAGCCGGCTCGCATCCTCGTTCGGCAGCTTGTAGCGCAGCTTCAGGAAGCCGAGCTCGCCCGCGCCCGCCCCCGCGGGCGCGGGCGCCGCGGGCGGGGCGTAGCGCAAATCGTCGGCGAGCCGGCCGCGGCCGCCCGCCGGCACGATCTCGTAGAGCGCGGTGACGGAGGCGCCGGAGCCGACCTCGCCCGCGTCGACCCGGTCGTCGTTGAAGTCGGTTCGCGACAGCGCGCGCGTCTCGTAGCCGATCAGCCGGTATTCCGAGACCTGGGAGGGATTGAACTCGACCTGGATCTTCACGTCCTTCGCGATCGGAAACAGCGTGGAGCCGGCTTCCTCGACCAGCACCTTCTGGGCTTCCTCGAGCTGGTCGATATAGGCCGCCTTCCCGTTGCCGTTCTGGGCGAGGCGCTGCATCAGCGCGTCGTTGTAATTGCCCTGCCCGAACCCGAGCACGGAGAGATAGACGCCGGATCTGCGCTCCCTCTCGACCAGCCGGGTGAGGCCGCCGTCGTCGGAGACCCCGACGTTGAAGTCGCCGTCGGTCGCGAGCAGCACGCGGTTGACGCCCTTGGCGTCGAAGTGCTTGCGGGCGAGCCGATAGGCCTCCTCGATGCCGGCGGCGCCGGCGGTCGAGCCGCCCGCCGTCAGCCTGTCGATCGCGGCCGTTATGTCCTCGCGGTCGGAAGCTTGCGTCGGCTCGAGCGCGATCCCGGCGCCGCCGGCATAGGTGACGATCGCGACGCGGTCGTCCGGCGCCAGCCGGTCGAGCAGCAGCTTCAGGCTGGTCTTGACGAGCGGCAGCTTGTCGGCCGCCTGCATCGAGCCGGAGACGTCGATCAGGAACACGAGGTTCGCCTTCGGCCGCGCGGCGGGCTGCGGCTCGAAGCCCTTGATCCCGATCCGCACCAGCCGCGTGTCGGCGTTCCATGGCGTCGGAACCACCGCGATCGAAGGCCTGAACGGCGCGTCGGCGCTGCCCGGCCGCGGATAGTCGTAAGGGAAGTAGTTGATCAGCTCCTCGACGCGGACCTCGTCCGGCGTCGGCTGGCGGCCGGCGAGCAAGGCGCGGCGGACCCAGGAATAGGACGCGGTGTCGGCGTCGATCGAGAAGGTCGAGACCGGCTCCTGCGCGGCGACCTTGACCTCGTTCTGCGGCTTGTCGACGAAACGGTCGCGCGGCGTCTCCTGGACAACGCCGTCTCGCTGCGGCGAAGGAGCGATCAGCGAGCGGGAGACAAACCCCTCCTGCCGGCGCGCCATCGGAGCGGCGGCGAGCGCGTCGGCCGGGCGCTGCGCCTGGGCCTGCCTCGGGGCCGCGGGCGGAGGCGGCGGAACCGGTTCGGCCGGCGCGCCGAAGCGCGGATCGGAGCGGCGGGCCGCTTCCCTCTCGGGCGACGCATCGGTGCTCTCCGTCTTCGCTTTCGCCCCCTCTTGCACGGAAGGCGGCGATGGCGGCGCCTGCCGCGCGAGCCGATCGGCCTCTGTCCCGAGCTTCGGCAGGCCGCCCTGCTGCTGCGCGAACAGAAGCGCGGCGATGGGCGCCGCCACGAGACAGGCGGCGGCCCCGCCGATGGCCATACGGTTCTGCATGATCGTCCTCCACGCCCATGAGGGGCTTGCGGAGGTGTGACGACCGGACGGCCGCGTTCCTTTGCGCGCCGTCGCGGCTTTTTCGGCGGCCTGCGCGTCGAACGCCGCCATGGCGGCGGCGAGCGCCGCCTCGCGCGCCTCCGCCGAAGGCGTCGGGGCCGGGGTCCGCCGCAGCCGTTCGAAATCGGGATCGCTCATGCGGTCTCCCTCGCAAGCGCGGACTTCAGTTTTCGCCGGGCGGAGAACAGCCGCCACGACACGGTCGCCTCCGCGCAGCCGAGCGCCTCCGCGGCGGCGCGATGCGAAAACCCTTCGACATGAACCAGCAGCACCGCCTCGCGCAGCGCTTCGGGCAGGCCGCGGACGGCCTCCCAGAGCGCCTCCTCAGGGCCCGCGTCGTCGCGGACCGAAGCCTCGATCTCGGCTTCCGTCCGCGCGTCCTCCAGCGACGCCACGCGGCGCCGCCGGGCGCGCAGGGCGTCGCGCGCGCAGTTCAGGGCGACGCCGGTCGCCCAGGTCGTGAAGCTCGACCGGCCCTCGAAGCCGTCGAGGCCGCGGGCGATCCGGATCAGCGCCTCCTGCGCCGCGTCCTCCGCCTCGGCGGCGTCGCCGAGGCAACGCCAGGCGAAGCGGTGGAGCGCGCCGTAATGCCGGTCAACGAGCGCCGCGAAGGCCCGGCGGTCGCCAGCCTTCGCGCGCTGCACCAGCGCCTGGTCGCTGTCGTCCGCCATCCGCTAGCGCATCGCCCCCGCCGCCTGTCGACCTCTAGGACGACGCGCCGCCGCCGATCCTTTGCGCCGCGGCGAAGATTTTTTCGGCGGCGCTCCGATCAGCCGAGGTAGAGCCGCTGATAGCGTCGGCTCAGCCCCGTCAGCACCTCGTAGCCGATCGTGCCGCAGGCGCGCCCGAGATCGTCCACGCCGAAATGGTCGCCGAGGATTTCGACCCAGCTTCCCCGCCCGACGGAGGCCGGGGCGTCCGTCACGTCGATCGCTATCAGGTCCATCGAGATCCGGCCGACATAAGGGCAGCGGACGTCGCCGACATAGGCCGCGGCGCCCGGCGCCCCATCCTCGGAGCCGCCGGCGCGCAGGATGCCGTCGGCATAGCCGATCGACAGGATGGCGAGCCGCGACGGCCGGGCGAGCGTCTCCACGCCGCCATAGCCGACCGCCGTTCCCGCCGCCGCGTCGCGGGTCTGGATGACGCGCGCTTCGAGCCGAACGACCGGCTTCAGCGGCGCAGGCCGACCGGCGACGGGGTTGGAGCCGTAGAGCGCGACGCCCGGCCGCCGCAGGTCGAAAGCGAGGTCGCCGCCCGCCGTGCGCGACAGCAGCGTTCCCGCGGAGTTGGCGAGGCTTGCCGGCGCGTCCGGAAGCAGCGCGCGAAGTCCGGCGAAGGCCGAGCGCTGGCGTTCGGTCTCCGGCCGCTCGGGCTCATCGGCGCAGGCGAGATGGCTCATCAGCAGCGCCGGCCGGAAGCCGAAGCCGCCGCCCCGCATCAGCTCCGCCGCCTCGGCAGGTTCGAGGCCGAGGCGGGTCATGCCGGTGTCGATATGGATCGCGGCGGCCGGGTTCGCGCCGGAGGCGGCGATGAAGCCCGCCCACTCCGCGATCTCCTCGCGGCTGCCCAGCACCGGCCGGACGCCGACCTCGGCGTAAGCTAGGGCCGCGCCCCGCGGCAGACCGTTCAGCACATAGACGACGGCCTCCGGAGCCGCGGCGCGGACAACGCGCGCTTCGGAAAGATGGGCGACGAAGAAGGTCTTCGCGCCCGCCGCCGCGAGCGCCGCCGCCGCCCGGTCGAGGCCGGTCCCGTAGGCGTCGGCCTTGACCACGGCCGCGCATTCGGAAGCCGGCGACAGCGCGGCGAGCGTCCGCCAGTTGTCGGCGAGCGCGCCCAGATCGATCGTCAGCCTTCCGCCGGCGAAGTCGTCGTCCGTCACATCCGCTCCGGCAGATGATCCTCGCGCGCGAGGTTGCCGAACCGCGTGTACTCCGCCTCGAACTGTAGCTCCACCGTACCCGTCGGTCCGTGCCGCTGCTTGCCGATGATCACCTCGGCCTTGCCCGACACGCTCTCCATCTCGGTCATCCACTGGTCGAACTCGGGCGTGCCTTCGCGGGGCTTCTTGTTCTTCACGTAATATTCTTCGCGGAAAACGAACAGCACGACGTCGGCGTCCTGCTCGATCGAACCGGATTCGCGCAGGTCCGAGAGCTGCGGCCGCTTGTCGTCGCGGCTTTCGACCTGGCGGGACAGCTGGGACAAGGCGATGATGGGAACCTGAAGCTCCTTCGCGAGCGCCTTCATGCCGGTGGTGATCTCGGTCATCTCCTGCACGCGGTTGTCGCCCTTCTTGGACGAGCCCGAGAGCAGCTGGAGATAGTCGACCACGAGCAGGTCGAGCCCCTTCGAGCGCTTGAGGCGGCGCGCGCGCGCCGCGAGCTGGGCGATCGAGATGCCGCCGGTCTCGTCGATGAACAGCGGGCAGCGCTGCATCTCGGCGACGGCCTCGGTCAGCTTGAAGAACTCGCCTTCGTTGATCGAGCCGCGGCGGATCTTCGACGAGGAGATCGACGCCTGCTCCGCGATGATGCGGGTCGCGAGCTGTTCGGCGGACATTTCCAGCGAGAAGAAGCCGACGACCCCGCCGTTCACCGTCTTGGTGCGGCCGTCCGGCTGCACCTCGCCCTGATAGGCCTTGGCGATGTTGTAGGCGATGTTGGTCGCGAGCGACGTCTTGCCCATGCCCGGGCGGCCCGCGAGGATGATCAGGTCGGAGGCCTGGAGGCCGCCCATCAGCCGGTCGAGGTCCTCGAGGCCGGTCGCGGTGCCGGACAGGCCGCCGTCGCGCTTGTAGGCGTTGGCCGCCATGTCGACGGCGGTCTTGAGCGCGTTCGAGAAGGTCTGGAAGCCGCCGCCATAGCGGCCGGTCTCGGCGAGCGCGAACAGCTTGCGCTCGGCGTCCTCGATCTGGTCGCGCGGCGTGGCGTCGACCGGCGCGTCATAGGCGACGTTGACGACCTCCTCGCCGATGCCGATCAGCTGGCGGCGCAGCGCAAGGTCGTAGATCGACCGGCCGTAGTCCTCGGCGTTGATGACCGTCGTCGCTTCCGCCGCGAGGCGCGCGAGATATTGCGGGACCGTGAGCCCGCCGAGATCGATGTCGACGGGCAGGAAGGTCTTGATGGTGACCGGCGTCGCCGCCTTGCCGGCCCGCACCAGGCTGGTCGCGATCTCGTAGATCCGGGCGTGCAGGCCTTCGTAGAAATGGCCGGGCTCGAGAAAGTCCGACACGCGCCAGAAGGCGTCATTGTTGACCAGCACCGCGCCGAGCAGCGCCTGTTCGGCTTCGACGTTGTGCGGGGCCTGCCGGTAGGCCGCCTCGGTCTCGGGCGTAGGCAGGCGGCGGACGATGGAATCGGCGGCGGGCATGAGCGTCGACTTCGATGGAGAACTTAGGTTAGCAAAGCCTTACCACGCCACCCCGCGGACATGGCCGCGCCGGCGCAACATGCGGGCGCGCCGCCCCGGTTGATACCGATTCCCACAGGGCGACGATTCGGCCGCCGAGATTACGCCGAAACGCTTGACGCCGCCGCCGGAGTCGAGTCGCCGATCCGGGCTGGAGGCATGTCCGGGGATCGCGGATCGCCGCGCGGACGAGAGACGGCGCGGGACGGCCGCTCTCAGGACTTCGCGTACGGGTTTTCCGCCGTTCGGAACGTCACCCGGATCGGCGCGCCGGGCAGGTCGAAGGTCTCGCGCAGCCCGTTCACGAGATAGCGGACATAGGACGTCGGCAGCTCGCTGGTGCGCGTTCCGAAGATGATGAAGGAGGGCGGCCGCGCCTTGGCCTGGGTGGCGTAGCGCAGCTTGATGCGCTTGCCCGCGACGGCGGGCGGCGGGTGCCGCTCGAGCGTGACTTCGAGCCAGCGGTTCAGCGCGGCGGTCGGGACGCGGCGGTTCCAGACCTCGTGCGCCTTGACGACCGACGCCATCAGCCGGTCGACGCCTTCGCCGGTTTCGCCGGCGAGCGGGGTCAGCGCGCAGCCCCTCACCTGCGGCAGCAGGCGATCGAGCGCCTCGCGCGCGTTCGCGAGCGCCGGACCGCGCTCGTCGATCAGGTCCCATTTGTTCAGGCCGATGACGAGCGCCCGGCCCTCGCGCTCCACGAGGTCGGCGATCGACAGGTCCTGCTTCTCGAACGGCACGGTGGCGTCGAGCAGCAGGACCACCACCTCCGCGAACTTGATCGAGCGGATGGCGTCGGCGACCGAGAGCTTCTCGAGCTTGTCGACGACGCGCGCCTTCCTGCGCAGGCCGGCGGTGTCGACGAGCCGCACCTTGCGGCCGCGCCACTCCCAGTCGACCGAGACGCTGTCGCGGGTGATGCCGGCTTCCGGGCCCGTCAGCATGCGGTCCGAGCCGACGAGGTTGTTGACCAGCGTCGACTTGCCGGCGTTGGGGCGTCCGACGATCGCGATCCGCAGGGGCGCGCCTTCGCCGCTCTCCTCTTCGTCGTCCTCATCCTCGTCCGGCTCGGGGAAGAAGGGCTTCAGCGCGTCGTAGAGGTCGCCCAGCCCCTCGCCGTGCTCGGCGGAGATCGGCATCGGGTCGCCAAGGCCGAGGCGATAGGCCTCGTAGGCCGTGTCGACCCCGGCGCGGCCCTCGGCCTTGTTCGCGAGCAGCAGGACCGGCCGCTGCGACTTCCGCACGAGCTCGGCGAATCGCTCGTCGTCCGCGGTCAATCCCGCGCGACCGTCGACCATGAAGAGAATGACGTCGGCTTCCGCGATCGCCGACTCCGTCTGCAGGCGCATCCGCGCCTCCAGCGAGCCGTCGACGGCGCTCTCGAGACCCGCGGTGTCGACGATGCGGAAGGTCAGGTCGCCGAGCCTGCCCTCGCCTTCGCGCCGGTCGCGCGTCACCCCGGGCCGATCGTCGACCAGCGCGAGGCGCTTGCCGACGAGCCGATTGAACAGCGTCGACTTGCCGACGTTCGGACGTCCGACGACGGCGAGGGTGACGAAAGGAGCGTCTGTCACGGCGGCCTTATACGGGCCCGAACGGCTCGGGCGGCCGGGGTTCGGCCGGCCGGCGATC
Organism: Hansschlegelia sp. KR7-227; assembly: GCF_049446035.1. NCBI lineage: Bacteria > Pseudomonadati > Pseudomonadota > Alphaproteobacteria > Hyphomicrobiales > Methylopilaceae > Hansschlegelia > Hansschlegelia sp. KR7-227. The sequence goes on along the minus strand of NZ_JBMSEA010000001.1, from coordinate 703,011 downwards.
AGGCGAGTTTCGAGGAGGATTCAATGCGCCAGGTAAGGGGCTGAGGCACCTCGTCGGGCGGCGACGGAGCGACTTTCGGGACCGGACGGCGTTCGCCCGGCAGGGGCTTCTTCTTGTCGCCGAAGGGGTTCATCCCCGAGAGCGTGTCGCAGCCGGCGACCGACGAGACCACGACGAGAGCGAACGCGAGGCGAAGAACTTTGACGAGGCGGCTTTCGGTCACGGACTGCGGTTCCCCCATTGATCGGCGGTGAAGCCGAAACGCGTCAGTTGGTCGGTTTGCCGTCGGCGCCCGCGGCGGCGGCCGGAGCCTCCGCCGGAGGCAGCACGGCGAGCATCAGGTCGGCGCGCTGGCGGGCGCCGGCCGGCGCGTCCGGATCGGATACGACGGCTTCGAAATTCCGGCGCGCCGCTGCGGCGTCGCCGTCTTTGTAGGCCGCCAGGCCGAGGGCTTCGCGGGCGAGGTGCCGCCACGGGCCGGAGCCTGCGACGAGCGGGTCGGCGAGCTTGCGGACATCTTCCGCGGTGCCGTCGTCGACCGCGAGATAGGCGCCGCGGACGCGCGCGGCGTCGCGCAGCATCGGATCGGAGGCGGAATCCTCGGCGATCGCCTGGTAGAGCTTCAGCGCGGCCGCCGGGTCTTCGGAGGCCGTCTCGTTCGCCTCGCGCAGCTTCGCGATCGCCCGATAGCCGGCCGGCCCGTCGGCGGCGATGGCCGCGAACGCCTCGCGGGCCTCCTTGGCCTTGCCGTCCTCAGCGAGCTTGCTCGCCGCCTGGAAACGGTCGCCCGCGGCCGCGGATTCGCGCGCCTTCCAGAATTCATAGCCCCGCCATCCGCCCACGGCGAGGACGAGGACCGCGGCCACGACGAGAACGAGCCCGCCCCAGCGGTCCCAGAACGCCTTCAGGCGGTCGCGGCGCAGGTCCTCCTGAACCTCATGGAAAATATCGGACATCGCTTCCAGTCAAAAGTCATGCGCAAGGCTTCGCGCAGAGCAGGCTCTCGCGGCGCGGCGGGCACCATAGCGACGGGGGCCCTCCCCCGCAAACGCTTTGCTTCCCTTGTCCTCAGAGCGTGAAGGCGGGAACGCCGATCAGGATGGGATGCAGGAACGCGCCGGTCAGCGCATAGAGCGCGGTTCCGATGAGAAGCGCGATCACGTCGTTCTGCCAGGAGCCCTTGCGAACGACCGGCGGGTTTTTCCGCTCCTCGCGCTTGAGCAGGATGCGGGCGACCACGCCATAGGCGAGCAGCGAGCCGAACAGCAGCATGCTCGCGAGGTCGCCGTTCGCGATCAGATGGGCCGTCGCCCACAGCTTGAGGGCGGCCAGCATCGGATGCTTGGCCTTCGCGCGGATGTTGCCCGGCAGATAGGCCGCGACCAGCAGCACGAAGGCCGGCCACATCAGCGTGATGACGAGATGGCGCGTCCAGGCCGGCGGCGCCCAGATCTCCACGAAGGGCGCGGCGCGGTAGCCGACCACGATCAGCACGAGGCCGAGAGCTGAGACCAGCGCGTAGGCGATCTTGTACGGCGTCTCGCCGAGCCGCGCGATCAGGCGTGCGCGCGCGTCCCGCGCCCGGGTGAAGAGATGAGCGCCCAGGAAGACGGCGAGCCCCAGAATTAGAACGCCCATAGCACGCACCCGCTGTTCGGAATGGCTCCAGACTAACGGAGCGGCACGCCCGACGCCATGCCAAGGCACGCGTCGCGTCCGTGTGATTCGACGTGACGCCGCATTTACGCCACACTTGCGGCGCGTTCGGGGCGGGATCGAGCGTGACGAGGATTTGTTATGCGGACTCTGTGGGTTGCCGCCACGCTCTTGTGTGGATTGGCTGTGTATCCGTCTGTGGGCAATGCGAGCGTCGTGGCGCGGATCAGCCTGTCGCAACAGCGCGTCGTGGTCTCGGTCGACGGCGAGCCGACCTATTCCTGGCCGATCTCCACCGCGCGTCGCGGCTACGTCACGCCGACCGGCAGCTTCCGGCCCTATCGAACCGCGCGGATGTGGTATTCGCGCAAATACGACATGTCGCCGATGCCCTATTCCGTGTTCTTCCGTGGCGGCTACGCGATCCACGGCACCGGCTATCTTCGCTCGCTCGGACGGCCCGCGAGCCATGGCTGCATCCGGCTTCATCCAAAGGCCGCGGCGACGTTCTACAATCTCGTCCGGACGCGCGGCATGGCCAACGCGCGCATCGTGATCACGCGCTGACGACGCCTCCTGCGCGGCAGCCTCGGGGGTCCCGTTACGCCGGCCCGGCCGTGACCGGCGCGTTCCAGACGCCCGACGCCGCCGTCGCGCGGGCGTAGTCCCGGAAGTCGCGGGGCGGCCGGCCGAGGGCCCGCTGCACGCCATCGGCGATATGGGCGTTCCGGCCGTCGAGGACCGTGTCGAAGAGATAGGTGACGAGCCGCGCCGTCTCCTCGGGAATCTGCTGCTCGCGCATCGCCGCGGCGTAGTCCGCGACCGGGACATGGTCGAACTGGACGGGCCGGCCCAGCGCGTCGGCGATCTCGTCGGCCGCCTCGCGGAAGGTCAGCAGGCGCGGCCCGGTGAGCTCGTAGAGGCGGCCGACATGGCCCTCCTCCGTCAGCGCGGCCACGGCCGCGTCGGCGATGTCGTCGCAGTCAACGAAAGGCTCGCCCACCGGCCCCGCGGGCAGAGCAAGCACGCCGGACAGGACGCCGTCGATCATGTAGCCCTCGGAGAAATTCTGCGCGAACCAGCTGCAGCGCAGGATGGTCCAGTCGGCGCGAGACTCCGTCAGCGCGCGCTCGCACTGTCGCGCCTCTTCCTCGCCCCGGCCGGAGAGCAGAACGATCCGCTTGACGCCCATCTCCAGGGCGAGCTCGACGAACGCCCTGATCTTGCCCGGCGCGCCGGGCGCCGCGAGGTCGGGATAATAGGCCACGTAGGCCGCCCCGACGCCGTCGAGGACTTGCGCCCAGCCCGCTTCGCGCTCCCAGTCGAAGGACGGATCGGCCTGGCGCGAGCCCAGCCGCACGGCGTATCCCGCCGCCGACAGCTTCTCCGCCACCCGCCGTCCCGTCTTGCCGGACCCGCCCACCACCAGTGTCGGCTTCGCCTTGCCGCCGTCGACGCCCTGCCCGTTCATGATCGCCTCCTGAAATATGAGCTTACCTCACATTCGAAATGTGATAAAAGCTCATATCCTTCGCGTCAAGCAAACATGTGAGCCTTCCTCATGTCATCAAAACCCGAGGCGCCGGCCCGATCGCTGCGGCGCGAGCCAAGCCAGCGCCGCGCCGTCGAGCGGGTCGAGACCATCCTGGACGCGGCCAGGGCGTTGATCGCGGAGAAGGGCAGCGACGCGCTGCGCATGGCCGAGGTCGCCGAGCGCGCCGGCGTGTCGATCGGATCGCTCTACCAGTACTTCCCGGACAAGGCGGCGATCGTTCGCGTCCTGGCCGAGCGTTTCAACGCCGAAGGCCTGCGATGCATGGACGAGGAGTTCAAAGGCGTCGGCGATCTGACCGGGCTGCGCGAGGCCTTCGCCCGGTTGATCGGCATCTATTACGGCATCTTTCTCGCCGAGCCCGTGATCCGCGACGTCTGGTCGGCGACGCAGGCCGACAAGGCCCTACGCGAGATGGAGCTCGGGAACAGCCGCGTGAACGGCGCCCTGCTCGCGGAGACGATGGCGCGCGTGCGCCCGGCGGCCGATCCCGCGGCGCTCGAGGCCTCCGCGTTCCTCGTGATGCAGCTCGGCGAGGCGACCATGCGGATCGCGGTCTCGGTCGACCGCGCCGAGGGCGACGCGTTGGTCGCGACCTATCTGCGGATGGCGCTCGGCGAAATCGCCCCGCCCGACGATTTAGGGGCGTGAGGATGCGCGTCGCGGCGCTCGCGTCATGTCGCGAACGCCGCCGCGTAGATCTCCGGCTTGAAGCCGACGAGCAGCTTGCCCTCGGCCTCCAGCACCGGGCGCTTGATCATCGAGGGCTGCGCGAGCATCAGCGCCAAGGCCTTGGCGGCGTCGAGCCCGACCTTGTCCGCGTCGGGCAGCGTGCGGAAGGTGGTTCCAGCCCGGTTGAGCAGCGTCTCCCAGCCCACCGCCCTCTCCCACTCCTCAAGTTTTGAAGGGTCGACACCGTCGGCCCTGTAGTCGTGGAAGCGGTAGGCGACGCCGCGCGCCTCGAGCCAGGCGCGGGCCTTCTTCATCGTGTCGCAGTTCCTGATGCCGTAGATCGTGACGGTCATCCCCGGCCTCGCGCGTCCTTACGCCTCGTCATGCGACTCAGTCGCGCCCGAGATAGTCGAGCTTGCCGAGCGGGACGCCCTTGTGGCGCAGGATGTCGTAGGCCGTGGTGACGTGGAAGAACACGTTCGGCAGCACGAACTGCAAGGCATAGGCGCGCCCCGTGAAGCGACGGTCGCCGCTCGGCGTCGGGAGGATCACCTCGGCGTCCTCTTTGCCCTCGAACGCCTCGCGCGGCGCCGACTTCACGAAGGCGACGGTCTTGTCGATCCGCGCGTAGAGATCGGCGAAGCTCGTCTCGACGTCCTCGAAGCGGGCGTTGGCGACGCCGCCCAGCCGGACCGCGGCCCCCTTGGCGCTGTCGCTGGCGCGCTGCACCTGGCCGGCGAGCGGCAGCATGTCCGGAGCGAGGCGCGCCTGCACGAGCGCGCCCGGATCGAGTCCCTCGGACTGAGCGAACGCCTCGCCCTTGGCGAGGATCGCGGAGAGATTGTCGAGGGCCCGGAGCAGCGTCGGGATCGTGACGTCGTAGAGAGACAAGGTCATCGCGGGGGCTCCGGGCGCTGCGCGCCGGTGAAGTCGGAAGGAGAGGCGTCGGGATCGTTAGCGGACCGGGTCGACGCGGTCGGGGTAGAAGGCGACATGGTCCTTGATCGCGGCGACCGCCGGGTGCGGCGACGGATAGGTCCACACGGCGTTCTCGGACCGCGGACCGCCGATGGGGATGCTGTAATAGGCGCAGTCGCCCTTGTAGGGGCAGTAGGTGGCGTGGTCGGTCGGCCGAAGCAGCGCGACGTCGACGTCGGCGAGCGGGACATACTGCACCGGCGGGTAGTTCGCTTCGCGCAGCGTGAGCGCCGCGGCGGTGTCGGCCACGACGCGCCCGGCGACGGTGACGACGACGCGCGCCGGGTTGGGTTCGATCGAGATCGGATGATCCGGTCCCGGCGTCTTGATGGTTCGGGGCGTCATCGCCGTGGTCCCGCTCTGCCGCGTTTGCGGCTGAGGTAATCCTCCTTTTCCGGAATCAAAGCCCTGGGCCGTAGCGCGGGGACGGAGCCCGGCCGGCGACGCCGGCCGCGCCGGTCCGCCGTTCTTGACAGGCGCGGCGCCGCCGCCTCTCTACGCGGCGATGACGGGCCAGACCGAAGCGAGCGAACGAAAGACCGACGGCGTCCCGGTCCGGCTCCGCTCGCTCACCAAGGCGTTCGGATCGAAGCCGGTGCTCGACGATCTCACGCTGGAGGTCGCAGCCGGAGAGATCCTCAGCCTCGTGGGCGAATCCGGCTGCGGGAAGTCGACCCTGTTGCGGCTGATCGCGGGCCTCGACGCGCCGAGTTCGGGCGAGGTCTGGATCGACGGCCGGCAGGTGGCCGGGCCCGCCGGCTTCGTCGAGCCCGAGCGCCGCCGGGTCGGCTACATGTTCCAGGATTACGCCCTGTTCCCGCATCTCTCGGTGGCCGACAATGTGCTCTTCGGCGTGCGCGGCAAAGCCCGCGACAGGGTCGTGGGCGACTGGCTGGAGCGCGTCGGCCTCGAAGGCTTCGCGGAGCGCTTTCCGCATGAGCTGTCGGGCGGCGAGCAGCAGCGGGTCGCTCTCGCTCGGGCGCTCGCGCCGCGGCCCGCCGTGCTGCTGATGGACGAGCCGTTCTCGAATCTCGACCGGCGGCTCGGCGCTCGGGTCCGCGAGCGCACGCTCAGCCTGATCCGCGACGTCGGCGCCACCGCGATCCTCGTGACCCACGACCCGCAGGAGGCGATGGCGAGCGGCGATCGCGTCGCGGTCATGCGCTCCGGCTCGATTCTCCAGATCGGCCCCGCGGAAGAGCTGTACGCACGTCCGGCCTTCCCGGAGGTCGCCGATTTCTTCTGCGCGGCGACCGCCCTCCCCGGCCGGCGCGTCGACGGCGTGGTCCAGACGCGGCTTGGCGTTTTTCCGGCCCCGGCCTTCCTTGGCGACGGGGAGGCCGCGACCGTGTTCGTCCGCGCCCGGCATGTGCGGCTGGTCGGGGCCGGCGGCGGCGTCCCCGCCCGTCTCCTCGCGCGGCATTTCGTAGGCCACGCCCACGAGTTGCTTCTGCGCGTCGAGGGCGTCGATGACCCGATCCGCGCCGAGACGGCCGATGCGCCCGCCTGCGAGGTCGGGGAACTTGTTCACATCTGCGTCAATCCTTCGGAGGGACTGGTCTTTCCGAACGCGCCCAAGTCCCGATAGCGCCGCGTCTTAGGTTGCGCGGCCCCGCCCGCGGGGCTCGTCCCGAGCAACGACTTAGAACCACTCTAATATAGAGCGCTTGATCTTGGCCGCGCCATGTCGCCATTGCTCGGCGGCCGTGGAGCTCGCGGCGTTGTATGAGGAGATCACATTGAGCGCGCGACGTTTCATCCGTCTGATGGTCGCCGGATGCGCAGCCTGGGCGACGCCGGGATTCGCTTCCGCGGCCGAGGTCAACCTCTACACGACCCGCGAGCCGGGGCTGATCAAGCCGCTGCTCGAGACCTTCGAAAAAGAGAGCGGGACCAAGGTCAACACCGTGTTCCTGAAGGACGGGCTGGCCGAGCGGGTGAAGGCCGAGGGCGAAGGCTCGCCGGCCGACGTGCTGATGACGGTCGACTTCGGCAACCTCGTCGATCTCGTGGACAAGGGCGTCACCCAACCGACCAAGTCCGCGGCGCTGGAGCAGGCGATCCCTGCCCCTCTGCGCGACGCCGACGGCCGGTGGTTCGGCCTGTCGCTGCGCGCCCGGGCGCTCTACGCCGCCAAGGACCTCGACCTGACGAGCTTCACCTATGAGGAGCTCGCGGACCCGAAGTGGAAGGGCAAGGTCTGCATCCGCGCCGGCCAGCACCCCTACAACACCGCGCTGATCGCAGCCTTCGTCGCGAAGCGCGGCGCGGCGGCGACGGAGGCGTGGCTGAGCGGCGTGAAGGCCAATCTCGCCCGCAAGGCCGGCGGAGGCGACCGCGACGTCGCCCGCGACATTCTGGGAGGCCTCTGCGAGATCGGCGTCGCCAACACCTATTATGTCGGCCTGATGCGCAGCGGAAAGGGCGGCAAGGACCAGCAGGAATGGGGCAAGGCGATCAAGGTCGTGCTGCCCACCTTCGCGAATGGCGGCACGCATGTGAACATCTCGGGCGCGGCGATCGCGAAGAACGCGCCGAACCGGGACGCGGCCGTCAAGCTGCTCGAATTCCTGGTGTCCGACGAGGCGCAGAAGATCTACGCCGAAGCTAATTACGAGTATCCCGTCAAGGCGGGCGTCGCGCCGGATCCGCTGATCGCCGAGCTCGGCGAGCTCAAGATCGACGACACCCCGCTCGCGACCATCGCCGCGCACCGCAGAGAGGCGAGCGAACTCGTCGACAAGGTGGGTTTCGACAGATGACGGCGTCGTTCTCCTGACGCGTCCGGCGTGACCGCCGCACAGGCGTCCGCCGGGAGCCCCCGCCGGACCCCGCCCCGCCATCTCGGCTGGATCGTCGCCGCAGGCGGCGTCGCGCTCCTGCCGGCGGCGCCGGTGCTGTCGCTCGTCGCGACCGCGCTCGGCGGGTCGTTCGCCCAGTGGCCGCATCTGATCGCCCATGTGCTGCCGGACGCGGCGCTCCAGACCGCGACGCTGCTCTTCGGCGTCGGCCTGTTCGTGTCGGTCGTCGGCTGCGGGACGGCGTGGCTCGTCACGGCCTATGACTTTCCCGGCCGGCGGGCGCTCGAATGGGCGCTGCTGCTGCCGCTCGCGATCCCCACTTATGTCGTGGCTTACGCCTATCTCGACCTGCTGCACCCGGTCGGCCCCGCCCAAAGCGCGATCCGGGCTCTGCTTGGCTACTCCAGCCCGCGCGACTTCCGGCTGCCCGACCTTCGCTCCATGACCGGCTGCGTGCTGCTGCTCGGGCTCGTGCTCTACCCTTACGTCTATCTCTCGGTCCGAGCGGTGTTCCTGACGCAGTCGGCCGGACTGATCGAGGCGGCGCGGACGCTCGGCATGAGCCGACGCTCCGCTTTCTGGCGCGTCGCGCTGCCGCTCGCCCGCCCGGGCGTCGCGCTCGGCGTGAGCCTCGCCCTCATGGAGGCGCTGAACGACATCGGCGCCTCGGAGTTTCTTGGCGTCCGCACCCTGACGGTGTCGATCTACACGACCTGGGTGACGCGCTCGGACCTCGGCAGCGCGGCGCAGATCGCTCTGGTCATGCTCGCCCTCGTCACCGCGCTGATCGCGCTGGAGCGTTGGGCGCGTCGTCGGCAGCGCTTCGCGACGGCGGGCCATGGCGCCCGCCGGATGACCCCGCGGCGGCTGCCGCCGCTGCAGGCCGCGCTGGCGCTTTGCTTTTGCCTCTTGCCCGTCCTTTTCGGCTTCTTCGCGCCCGCGGCCCACGTCGCGGTCCAGGCGGCCAAGCGCGTGAGCTTCGCCGGCCTCTCCGACGAGATTCCCCGCGAGATCCTGAACACCGTGCTGGTCTCGTCGGCGGCCACCGTGATGGTCGTCGCGCTGGGCGCGCTCGCGGCCTTCGCCGCCCGCCTCGCGCCCCGATCCGGGACCCCGGCCTTCGCGCGCATCGCCGCGCTCGGCTACGCCATGCCGGGAACGGTGGTCGTGATCGGACTTCTCGGCCCGGTCGGCGCGCTTGACGGCCTGATCGCGGCGGCGGCGCAAGCGGGTTTCGGCGCGCAGGCCGGCGTGGCGCTGATCAGCACGGGGACCGCGCTGGTCGCGGCTTACACGATCCGCTTTCTCGCCATCGGCGTCGGCGGCGCGGAGAGCGGACTGGCGCGCATCCCGCCTTCGGTCGACGGCGCGGCGCGCACCCTCGGACAGACCGCGGCCGGCGCCTATCTCAAGGTGCATCTGCCGCTGTCGAAGAGCGCGCTCGCCGCCGCCGCGCTGCTGGTGTTCGTGGACTGCCTGAAAGAGCTGCCGGCGACGCTTCTGATCCGCCCGCTCAATTTCGAAACGCTCGCGACCCATCTCTATGGCGAGGCGGCGCGCGGGACCTACGAGGACGGGGCGGTCGCCGCCCTCATCATCGTGGCCGTGGGGCTGCTGCCGGTGATCCTCCTGTCGCGCGTCGGCCGGGCGCGGGACACGCCGGCGCGCGCGCGGCCAAGGCCTATGCGGGCGGCGCCCTTGGGAGACCTGGAGATCGGTCCCGCCCGCTGATCGGAGCCTTACGGCCGCCCCATCCGCACCGCGAGGTCGAGCAGGGCCTCGTCGCAGCCGCGCGCCGCGATGATCGACAGTCCGACCGGGAGCCCGTCGACCTTCGCCAGCGGCAGCGAGATCTGCGGCATTCCGGCGTGACCGGCGCAGCACAACAGCTCGAGCGCGCGTCCGCGGAAGTCGTTGAGCGTCGGCTCCGGGGTTCCGCGCAAGGGCGCGACCCCGGGCGAGGTCGGCAGCGCAAGGACGGTTCCCGGTCCGACGAGCTCCTCCATCCGCGCCCGCGCGCGCTGCCGAGCCGCACGCGCGGCGTCGAGCTCCGCGGCGGACAATGTCGAGGCCGCCTCGAACCTCTCCTTCACGCCCGGGCCGAAGGCGGGCTTCGCCGCGCGGACCCAATCCGCATGCGCGGCCCACGCCTCGCCGGACTGGATCAGGCGGAAGATCTCGCGCCAGGCCATGCCGATCTCGGTTTGGACGATGACATGCTCCGCTCCGCCGAACAGGCCGACGAGCCGGTCGAGCGACGGCTGCAACGCCGCCCGCACGGGCGCGTCGGCCTTGGCGAACAGGTCGTCGGCGACGAGCAGCCGAGTGGGCGCGGGCGCGTCACTCGCCGGGTCGAGCAGGACCCGTCCGACCCGCCGGAGCAGATCCGGATCGCGCGCGAACCAGCCGACCGTGTCGTAGCTCGGCGCGAGCGGCGCGGAGCCCTCGAGCGAAATGCGGCCATGCGTCGGTCGAAGCCCGTAGACCCCGCAATAGCTCGCCGGCAGACGAACGGAGCCGCCGGTGTCGGAGCCCACGGCGAAGTCGACCAGACCCGCCGCCGTCGCGGCGGCCGAGCCGGACGAGGAGCCGCCGGGAATCCGGCCGGGGGCCGCGACGTTGACCGGCGTCCCGTAATGGGCGTTTTCGCCGTTCAGGCTCCAGGCCATCTCGTCGGTGTGGGTCTTGCCGACGAGGCGGGCGCCGGCGTCGAGCAGGCGCTGCGCCGCCGGCGCCGTGCGGACCGGCGCGTCGTGGGTGGCGAGCCATTCCGGGCTGCCGAAGCCGGTCTTCACGCCTTCGAGGTCGAACAGGTCTTTCAGCGCGAAGATCAGGCCGGACAGCGGACCCTCGCCGGTCGGCGCGCGCTCGACGAGTCCATGGGCGACGAAAGCGTCGACGGTGTCTGTGATCGGCATGGGAGGCGGTCCGGGGTCAGGGATGAGGCGGCGGGCGCGGCCCGCTTGGCTTATAGCTCGCCGGCGCCCGGCGCCAACGGGTCGCGGGATCGCCGGCTCGGCCCCGGGGCGCGTCGCCGTTTCGCCGTCCGCGAAGGTCAGCCGCGGGCGGCTCTTCGCGCCAGAAGGAAGCCCGGACCTGCGATCGCGGCGTAGGCGGCGACCGCGGCCAGGCCGATCGCCGCCGCTGGCGCGAGATCCGGGAACTGCGGAATGACGCCGCTCAGTCGCGCCGCCGGGCCCAGCGTCAGCCGGATCGCGCCGACGGAGGCGGCCGTGGCGAGGGCGAGCGCGGCCATGGCGAGCCAGAACCGGCGGTCGGGCGCAAAACCCTTCCGCCGCGTGAGGAGGCCGACGAGCAAAGCGAGGTTGACCCAGGCGCCGACGGACGTCGCCAAGGCGAGGCCGGCGTGCAGGAACGAGCCCACCAGAAGCACCTTCAGCGTCACATTGGCGATGGTCGCGACCGCGAGAGCCTTGACGGGCGTAACCGTGTCCCCCGAGGCCTGGAAGGCGCGCGTGACGCAGCCCACCGCGATGACGGCGGGCAGGCCGACCGCATAGGCCTGCAGAGCCGCCGCCGCTCCTTCTACCGCCTTAGCGTCGAACGCGCCGCGCCCGAACAGCGCCGCGACCACGGGGCCGGAGGCGGCCGCGAACAGCGCGACGAAGGGCAGCGACATCAAGAGCGCGCCCTCGAGCGCGCGGTTGAGCTGCGCGCGGGCGCCGGCCATGTCGTCGGCCGCGATGCGGCGCGCGAGCTCCGGAAGCAGCACCGTGCCGATCGCGATGCCGACGACCCCGAGCGGCAGCTGGTAGAGCCGGTCGGCGTAATACAGGTAGGACACCGAACCCGTCGGCAGGAACGAGGCGATGATCGTGTCGGCGAACATCGCGATCTGGATGCCCGCGGAGCCGATCACCGCGGGGCCGAAGCCGCGCAGGAACTCCCGGACGTTCGCGGTGATCCTGGGAAGCCGGAGCTTCAGCGAACGTCCGGAGCGGCGGAGGTCCCACCAGACGAGCCCGAGCTGGGCGAAGCCCGAGACCAGCACGCCGACCGCAAGCGCGTGCGCGACGGTCGGGAAGAAATCCTTCAGCAGCAGCGCGCCGATCATGCAGACGTTGAGCAGGATCGACGCCGAAGCCGCCGCCGCGAACCGGTCATGGGCGTTGAGCACGGCCGCGATCAGCGTCATCACGGAGATTAGGAGCAGATAGGGGAACGTGATGCGGGTGAGGCCCGCGGTCAGCGCGAGCTGGCCGGGCTCCTCGGAGAACCCGGGCGCGAGCGCCGCGACCACGAGCGGCGCGAAAGCGAGCGCCAGCACCAGCAGGACGAGCTGAGCCGTGACGGTCAGCGCCAGCACGTCCTCCGCGAAGCCCTTCGCGGCGCCCTCCCCCTCCCGCGTCAAGGCTCGGGTGTAGCGCGGCACGAACGCGGCGTTGAACGCGCCCTCGGCGAAGATCGCGCGGAAATGGTTGGGCAGGCGGAAGGCGACCATGAAGGCGTCGGCGAGCGGCCCCGCGCCGAGCAGCGCCGCCATCAGGATGTCGCGCGCGAAGCCGAAGGCGCGCGAGACCAGCGTCAGCCCGCCGACGGAGGCCGCCTTACGCCACATTCTGGTTCATCGCGCCGCCGTCCCGCCTCGTGGGCCCGAATCTCCTCGGGCGCCGCCTCGGCGGACACTAGCCGCCGAAGCGGCCGGCGCGTAAGCGCGATCGCGCGCGCCTGCGTTCCGGCGGCGGCTCAGGCCGCCTTGCGCGCGAGGCCGAGCTTCGGCGGTTCGTTGGTCTCGGGGAAGGCCGCGAAGCGCTGGAAGGCGATCCCGACCCTGTCGCCGACGGCCACCTCGACCTCGGGGGCGAGCAGCGCCTCGATCCGGGTGCGCCGGTCGCCGACGGCAAGGTCCGCCCGGCGATAGGCGCCGGTGCGCCGCAGGGCGACGATCTGGCCCCGCGTCGTCGCCGATCCGTCGTCCGGGCCGATCACGATGTCCTGGGGCCGGACATGGATGCGCGCCGGCCCGTCGGGGGCCTCAACCCGCGACAAAGCGAGCGGCGCGCCGTCGAGCGAGGCGACGCCGTTCCTGACCGTCACGGGCAGAGAGGTCGATTCGCCGATGAAGGCGTAGACGAAGGGCGTCTCCGGCCGGTCGTACACGTCGTCCGGGGAGCCGACCTGCTGCAGGTCGCCTTTGTGCAGGATGGCGACGCGGTCGGCGAGCTCGAGCGCCTCCTCCTGGTCATGGGTGACGAAGACCGTGGTGTGGCCGGTCTCGTCGTGGATCTGACGCAGCCAGCGCCTGAGCTCTTTGCGCACCTGGGCGTCAAGCGCGCCGAAGGGCTCGTCGAGCAGCAGCACCTGCGGTTCGATGGCGAGCGCGCGGGCGAGCGCGACGCGCTGGCGCTGGCCGCCCGAAAGCTGCGCGGGATAGCGGCCTTCCAGGCCTTTCAGCTGCACGAGATCGAGCAGCTCGAGCACCTTGCGGCGGATCTCGCTCTCGGCGGGGCGCCGCGCGCGGCCGCGCACCCTGAGGCCGAAGGCGATGTTGTCGAACACCTTCATGTGCCGGAACAGCGCATAGTGCTGGAACACGAAGCCGACATTGCGCTCCTGGACGCTGCGGTGCGAGGCGTCGAGATCGCCGAACAGGATCTGCCCGCCATCCGGAATCTCGAGCCCCGCGATGGAGCGCAGCAGCGTCGTCTTTCCGGACCCCGAAGGTCCGAGCAGCGCGATCAGTTCGCCCGAGCGGATGTCGAGGTTGACCCCGTTCAGCGCCGGGAACTGGCCATACTCCTTGCGGAGATTCCGAATCTTGAGGTCCATCGGTTCGCTCCGTCCGTTCAGTGGCGGTGGGCCGCGGAGATCTCGTCTCCGTAGCGCCATTCGAGCCCCGACTTGATCGCGAGCGTGACGAGGCCGAGGCCCGCCAGCACCGAGGCGACCGCGAAGGCGGCGATGAAGTTGTAGTCGTTGTAGAGGATCTCGACCTGCAGCGGCACCGTGTTCGTCACGCCCCGGAGATGGCCGGAGACCACCGAGACCGCCCCGAACTCGCCCATCGCGCGGGCGTTGCAGAGCAGCACGCCGTAGAGCAGCGCCCAGCGCACATTGGGCAGCGTGACCGACCAGAAGGTCCGGAAGCCGCCGGCGCCCAGCGACAGCGCCGCCTCCTCCTCGCTCGTGCCCTGCTCCTGCATCAGCGGGATCAGCTCGCGCGCGACGAAGGGGAAGGTGACGAACATGGTGGCGAGCACGATGCCTGGGACCGCGAAGATGATCTGGACGTCATGCTTCACGAGCCAGGGGCCGAGATAGCCGTTCGCTCCGAAGAGAATGACGTAGCACATGCCCGAAACGACCGGCGAAACCGAGAATGGCAGGTCGATCAGGGTGATGAGGAAGCTCTTTCCCCAGAAGTCGAACTTCGTGATCGCCCAGGACGCCGCCAGCCCGAAGACGATGTTGAGCGGCACAGCGATGGCGGCGACCGTGACGGTGAGCTGGATCGCGGCCAGCGTGTCGGAGTCCTCGAAGGATTCGAGATACTGCGCGACGCCGCCGCGAAGGCCTTCCGCGAACACCGCGAACAGCGGGAGCATGAGGAAGAAGGCGAGGAAGCCGACGGCGACCGCGATCACCGCGGCTCGGGCGGCCGGGCTCTCGCTCGTCGGGCTCGGCAGGCGCATGGCGGCTTCAGCGGGCATGTCCAAGCCTCCGGCGCGACCATGATTCGATCAGGTTGATGAGCAGCAGGAGCGCGAAGGACAAAGCGAGCATGATCGTCGCGATCGCCGTCGCCGAGGCGTAGTCGAACTCCTCGAGCCGCATGATGATCAGCAGGGGCGCGATCTCGGAGACGTAAGGGATGTTCCCGGCGATGAAGATCACCGAGCCGTATTCGCCGACCGCCCGGGCGAAGGCGAGCGCGAAGCCCGTCATCAGCGACGGCAGCAGCGTCGGGAGCACGACGCGGAACACGGTGACCATGCGCGTCGCCCCGAGCGTCGCCGACGCCTCCTCGAGCTCACGGTCGACGTCGGCCAGCACCGGCTGCAACGTGCGGACGACGAAGGGCAGGCCGATGAACACCAGCGCGACGAAGATGCCGAGCGGCGTGAAGGCGACCTTGAACGGCAGGAGGGAGCCGACCAGCCCGTTCGGCGCGTAGATCGCGGTGAGCGCGATGCCGGCGACCGCGGTCGGGAGCGCGAACGGCAGGTCGACCGCGGCGTCGAGCAGACGCCGCCCGGGAAAGCGGTAGCGCGTCAGCGCCCAGGCGACGATCAGCCCGAACACGGCGTTGAGGGCCGCCGCCGCGAGCGACAGGCCGAACGAGACCTTGAGCGCCGCGAAGGTGCGCGGCTCCATCGCGATGGCGAGGATCCGCGCCGGTCCGAGCGACGCCGCCCACAGCACGACCGCGCCGAGAGGCAGGAGAATGACCAGGCTGAGATAGAGCCAGACGAAGCCGTAGGTCAGGCCGAAGCCCGGGATGGCGCTTGGGGAGCGGAAACGCAGCGTCCTCATGCGTCCCCGTCGTGTCTTGCGGGCGGCGGCGCCGAGCGTCTCGGGCCCGGACGCGCCGTCCGCGGCGATGCTGAAGGGTGCGTTCGACACGAAAACCTCAGAGGCGGCTCGGACGCAGAAAGCCGCGACCGGCGCCGGACCGGCTGCGCCAAGGTGAGGGAGAACCCGCGGGCTACTTCGGCTTGTAGATCTGGTCGAAGGTGCCGCCGTCGCCGAAATGTTCGACCTGCGCCTTCTTCCAGCCGCCGAAATCCTTGTCGATCGTGACGAGCTTCAGCTCCTTGAACCTGGCGACGTCGGCCTTGTCGGCGAGTTCGGGCTTGATCGGCCGATAGAAATTCTTGGCGGCGATGGTCTGACCTTCCCGGTCGTACAGCAGGTTCAGATAGGCCTCGGCCGCCTTGCGCGTGCCGTTCTTGTCCACATTGGCGTCGACGATCGCGACCGGCGGCTCGGCCAGGATGGAGATCGAGGGATAGACGATCTCGAACTTGTCCTCGCCGAACTCCTTGAAGGACAGGAAGGCCTCGTTCTCCCAGGCGAGCAGCACGTCGCCGATCTCGCGCTGCGCGAAGGTCGTGGTCGACCCTCGGGCGCCGCTGTCGAGCACCGGCACGTGCTTGAAGAGATCGGCGACGAAGGCCTGCGCCTTCGTCTCGTCGCCGCCGTTTTTCTCGCGGGCGTAGGCCCAGGCGGCGAGGTAGTTCCAGCGCGCGCCGCCCGAGGTCTTGGGGTTCGGCGTGATCACCTGGACGTCGGGCTTCACGAGGTCGTCCCAGTCCTTGACGCCCTTCGGATTGCCCTTGCGGACCAGAAACACGATCGTCGAGGTGTAAGGCGAGGAGTTGTGCGGCAGCCGTGACTGCCAGTTCTCCGGCAGCTTGCCGGTCGCCTTGGCGATGGCGTCGATGTCGGCGGCGAGCGCAAGCGTCACGACGTCCGCGTTGAGGCCGTCGATCACGGAGCGCGCCTGCTTGCCCGAGCCGCCATGCGAGGCCTGCACGCTGATCGTCTCGCCGGTCTCGGCCTTCCAGTTCTTGGCGAAGGCGGCGTTGAACGCCTTGTAGAGCTCACGGGTCGGATCATACGAGACGTTGGTGATTTTCGTCTGCGCCGCGGCCGGGGCGACGCCTGCGAACAGCGGAGCCGCGAGGGTCAGCGCCGCGAGGATGCGGGCGGCGTGGCGACGGTTCATCGGAGATGTCTCCCGTGATGCGACGCACAATACTCGACATGATCAGTCGGGATTGTCAACGCAAGACGACCTCATTCTATCGATTTTGTTCCAGCCAGTGTTCTTCAATTGATCACTCGCCGGCGACGAGCGCCTGCGTCGGTTCGGGCGCGACGAGCGCGTCCTGGAGCGTGGTCCGGTCGAGGATCTCGACCGTCGCCTCGTACATCTCCGAAAGGATCCGGCGCACCGTGCAGGAGCCTTCATCCGCGCAGTCGCCGCACTTCCGATACGCGGTGCGCGAGAGACAGGGCAGCGGCGCCAACGGTCCGTCGATCAGGCGAAGCACCCGTCCGAGCCCGATCTCGGCGGCCGGGGCGGCGAGGAGATAGCCGCCGTCCTTGCCGCGTCGGCTCTGGATGACGCCGGCCCGCCGAAGCTCGATCAGGATCTGCTCGAGAAAGCTTTGCGGAATGCCCTCGCTGGTCGCGATGTCGCGGATCGACAGCGGTCCCGTCCCGTCCGCGCGGCCGAGCGCGACCAGCGCCTTCAGAGCGTATTTGGCCTTCTGGGTGATCATGGCCCGACGTCTCGACGGATGAGCGGCCGCGCGGCGGAGATCCGCCGCGACTCGTCGCGCCGAACTTCGGGCGCGGCTCTAACATCGTTGGTCGGGGGACAAAAAAATAGGCCCGGTCGTTCCCCAACGACCGGGCCAAGCGTTCGAGAGTTTGGAGCGAAGAGGGGCGGTATCCGCTCCATGCGCCCTTTCGAGGCGTGGGGTTAACTCGACGTGGGGGGACGTTAGACGAGCCCTCCTGAACGAAAACCGGGCGGATCGTTCATCTGGCGTTCAGCCAAATCGCCCCGCGTTCCGAACGTCGCACGCAGGTCAGCGCGCCGGCGGAAGGGCATAGCGGACCTCGCGTGCTCGCTCAGGCGACGACGAAGTCCGAGAATTTCAGGTTGAGGTTCGCCGACAGCAGGGCGAACTGAAGCGGGTCATAGGCGTCGGCGGTTCCGTCGCGGTCGAAGAACAGGCCGCCGCTCTCGCGATCGTAGAGGATGCGGTCGGCCGCGTCGGACGCGATCTCGCCGATCGCGAAGGCCGAGGCCGCCAGCGCGCCCTTCGAAAGCTCCGGAAAGAACCGCGCCGTAAGCTCGATCTCGTCCACGCCGATCGCGAAGTCCGTGATCCGGTCGATATTGCCGGGGCCGAGGCCGTTCGCGAACACGAAGGCGTCCGACCCGCCCCCGCCGGTCAGCGCGTCCGCGCCCTTCGACCCGTCCAGCCGGTTGTCGCCGCCATTGCCGACGATGATGTTGGCTTGCCCGTTGCCCTTCCCGTCGACGTCCGCGCCGCCGACGAGCATCAGATTCTCGACGTTCTTTCCGAGCGTGAAGCTCGCCTGTGACCGTACGAGATCGACGCCGCCGCCGGCGGACTCGCTAACGCGATCGCCTGCGACGTCGACGAGATAGACGTCGTCGCCCTTGCCCCCCGTCATCGAATCCGCCCCGCCTCCGCCGTCGAGAAGATTGTCGCCGGCGTTTCCGTAGATCCGGTTGGCGAGGCCGTTGCCATAGCCCTGGAGGTCGGCCACGCCGAGAAGCGTAAGCTGTTCGACATTGGCGCCAAGGCGGTAGCCGACGGTGGATTGCACGAGGTCGAGACCGCCGTCGGCCCCCTCGCTCACCGCATCGTTCTTCGAGGTGACGACGTAGCGGTCGTCGCCCGCCCCGCCGAGCATCGTGTCCGCTCCGCCGCCGCCGTTCAGCGTGTCGTTCCCGTCAAGACCGGACAGCCGGTTGCCGGCGCCGTTGCCGGTCATGAGGTTGTCGAGCGCGTTGCCGACCCCGACGACGCGCGCGCCGCCCGTCACGACGAGATTCTCGACATTGTCGGCGAGCGTCACGTCGACGGAGGCCCGGGCCTCGTCCACGCCGCCGCCCGCCTGCTCGACGATCGTGTCGCCGCCGGAGTTGATCACGTAGACATCGTTTCCGGAGCCTCCGACGAGCGTGTCAGAGCCGGAGCCGCCCGTGAGCGTGTCGGCGCCGGCAAGCCCGGTCAGAAGGTTCGCCGACGCGTTGCCGACAAGCGCGTTCCCGAGTTCGTTGCCCGTCAGGTTGAAGGCGCCGGAGAGCGCGACGACGCCGTTCTCCACGCCCGCGGTGAGCGTGTAGCTCGTCAGCGCCACGGTCGAGCCGGGGATCCCCTTGCCCCCGGTCGCGATCCGCACGGTGTCGACGCCGCCGCCGCCGGCCGCCGCGCTCTCGTCGACGACGTCGAAGACGTGGACCGGACGGCCTTTTGGACCAAGGACGGCGGTCGTGTCGGCCAGCACATAGGTGTCGTCGTCGCGCCCGCCCGCCAGCGTGTCCCAGCCGAGGCCGCCGGCGATCGTGTCGTCGCCGGAGGATCCGGCGAGCACGTTCGCGC
Source organism: Hansschlegelia sp. KR7-227 (assembly GCF_049446035.1). Classification (NCBI taxonomy): domain Bacteria; kingdom Pseudomonadati; phylum Pseudomonadota; class Alphaproteobacteria; order Hyphomicrobiales; family Methylopilaceae; genus Hansschlegelia; species Hansschlegelia sp. KR7-227. The sequence goes on along the minus strand of NZ_JBMSEA010000001.1, from coordinate 684,241 downwards.
CCGCATTGCCGATGATCAGGTTCGCGAGCCCGTTGCCGGACGCCCTGCTTGCGACCGCGCCGCCCAGAACCATGTTCTCGACATTCGCCGCCAGCGTGTAGACGAAGCCTGCGGGAACCGTGAGATAGACCGTGTCCGTTCCGCCGCCCGCGGCTTCCCCGATCCCGTCGTAGAAGATCGACCGCGTGCCGTTCGGGAAGACGAGGGTCCGGTAGTCGCTGAGATAATAGTCGTCGTCCCCTGCCCCGCCTTCCAGGCGATCGATCCCGAGGCCGCCCGAGAGCGTGTCGGAGCCGTCGCCGCCCTTGAGGATGTTCGCTGCGGCGTTGCCGGTGAGCCTGTTGTCTAGGCCGTTGCCCGTAAGGTCGAAATCGCCGGTCCCGCGAATCTCGCCGTCCTCGACATTGGCGGTCAGCGTGTAGCGGACCCCGAGATCGCCGACGCGCTCCACCCGCACCGTGTCCCGGCCGGCGTCCGCACTCTCGACCACGTCGTCGTAGCGGAAGAAGAACACGTTCGGGCTGCCGGTCGGAAACGCCGGATAGTCCTGCAGGACGTAGACGTCGTTTCCGAGCCCGCCTTCGAGCCGGTCCGGCCCCGAGCCCCCCGTCAGCGTGTCGTTCCCGTCGCCGCCGATCAGCGTGTCCCCGCCCGTCCCGCCCAAGAGGCTGTTCGACAATGCGTTGCCCGAGAGCTTGAACGCCCCGCTCCCGACGATCACGCCGGCCTCCACATTGGCGGCGAGCGTGTGGGAGGTTCCGAACAGGCCCGAGGACCGCTGGACCCTGACGGTGTCGTAGCCGCCGCCGACCTCCTCGATCACTTGATCGAAGCCTGAGAAGATGCCTGGGGGCGTGCGGACGCTGGTGACGCTATCCAGCTCGTAGACGTCGTTCCCGGCCCCGCCCGCCAGCGTGTCCAGCCCCGCCGCGCCGTAAAGCGTGTTGTCCAGCGCGTTTCCGACGATGCGGTTGAAGCCCGCATTGCCCCCGCCATATCGCGCCGATCCAAGCAACGTCAGAAGCTCGACATTCGCCGAGAGCGTGTAGTCGACATAAGACTCGACCCCATCGGCCCCGGCGTCCGCGGCCTCGATGACGAGGTCTCCGCTCGCAGAGACGACATAGGTGTCGTTTCCGGCGCCTCCCGACATGGTGTCCGACCCGAAACCGCCGTCGAGGCGGTTGGCGTACATGTTGCCGACGAGCACGTTTGAGAGCGAGTTGCCCGTCGCGTTGAAGGCCGGGCCGCTCAACCGGAGCTCCTCGACGTTCGCGCTGAGCGTCATGCTCACATTCGACCAGACGATGTCGTAGCCTTCGCCGGCCTGCTCCGCGACCAGGTCGAGAGCCTCGAGCACGTAGTAGATGTCGTTCCCCTGATTGCCCCGCATCGTGTCGGCGCCGATCCCGCCGTTCAGGATGTCGTCGCCGACGTCGCCCACCAGAAGGTCGGCGCCCGCCTCGCCGTCGAGCACGTCGTTGAAGGCGCCGCCGTACAACTGGTCGGCGCCGCCGCCGCCCTCGAGCGTGTCGTTTCCGGAATAGCCGAAGGCGGTGTCGTCGCCCAGGCCGCTCGTCAGCCGGTTCGCGATGATGTTGCCCTGGAGACGGTCCGCGCCCGCGCCCGTCCTTGCGTTCTCGATGAGCGAGCGGACGTCGCTGTTATGGGCAAGCGCGTTGTAAACGGAGCCCTTCGCGAAGGCGTCGAAGGTCTCGCCCGGAACGCCCGTGCCGTGCGTGCCGAGGAAGGCGCGCTGGTCGTCGGCAGGCGTCGACCACGCCCCCGGGTCGAGATTGACCCGGGCATTGGTCCCGTAATTCGAGAAGTCGTAGGTGTCGATCCCGCCGCCGTCCCAGATGGTGCGGAAGATATAGTTCGCGAACGGGACGCCCTGTTTGACGCCGTTGACGGACATCTCGCCCGACCAGCGGTCGAAGGAATAGGTCGTGTTGGTGTTGTTCGTCCCGTAGTCCGCGCCGTAGAGATACTGCAGCGCCGAGATGTCCGACATCATCAGCGACTGCGGCAGCTCCATGCTGCTGGTCACGTCCCGACCGGGCGCGGCGGTCGTCGCCCGGTAGGTCATGACCGAGTATTCCTGCCCGTTGAAGATCGAGCCCAGGGCGGGAAAAACCTCGCCATGCGTCGTCTGCTCGGCGTGGCCGTGCTTGAGGCCTAGGGAATGCCCGATCTCGTGCAAGACGCCGGCCGTGTAGCCGAACTCGCCGAAATCGGGATCGTTGTAGGTTCTCTTGTTGAACCACATGTCCCCGAACGCCTGGGAGTCGAATCGGGTGGGATCGTTCGGCGTGGCCTCGGCCGAGTCGTTCGAGCCGCCGGGCTTGTGCAGCGTGTCCTTTGCGCCGGTGTCGAACGTGTCGGCCATCGCAAACCGGAATGTCGGGCGTCCCGACGTAGCCTCGGTGGCGACGATGCCGCAGACCTGATCGACATTCGCCATGGCGACGCGGACGGCGGCTTGCTGATCGGCGTTGAACGCCACGAAGCCGTTGACCGCGGCATAGCCGACATAATCGTCGTCCGTGGTGGGAAACCCATAGGTGACGTTCAGATCGTCGAGCTTCACCCCCCACAAGACGCCGTCGATCCGGTCGTTGCCGCTCTTGCCGACGTCGGACATCGTTCCCTCCCCGAGGATCAAGCCGGCGAACGCCCCGACGGGCATGCGCAGGCGACCGCCGCCGGCGGCGCGTCAAGGGGCCCCGCGGGTCGCCAATTCGGTCGCGATCGTCCGGCGACGCTAGGCCCTGCCCGTCGACCGGGCAAGACCAAAAGAGAGCCAAACCCACGCCGTCGTCGTCCCGCCGGGGGCGGGTCGCCCGACCTTCTCGCCGCTCGGGCCCGCCGGCCGGCGGGCGGCGAGATTCCGCCCCTCCACGCGTCGCCTGGAAGGGCGCTCGTCGGCTCGGCTCGCGCGTTGGTGTCCGGGAAGCGCATGGCGGCCGGGCGCGGCATACGCGATAAAACGGATCCGGACTTCCCCACCGTCGAGGCGGACGAATGCATCACGAAACGCCGCTGATCTCGATCCTGGTCGGGGGTTTCGTACTTGCTTTCGTATTCGGCGCCCTCGCCCACAGGCTGCGCCTGCCTCCGCTGGTCGGCTACCTCGTCGCGGGCGTCCTGGTCGGGCCGCACACCCCTGGCTTCGTCGCCAACCAGCAGCTCGCTCCGCAACTCGCGGAGATCGGCGTCATCCTGCTGATGTTCGGCGTCGGCCTGCATTTTTCGGTCAAGGAGCTCTGGGCGGTGCGCGCCGTGGCGCTGCCCGGCGCGATCGCCCAAATGGCGGTCGCGACGGCCCTCGGCTGGGGACTGGCCGCCCTCATGGGCTGGTCGTTCGGCGGCGGGATCATCTTCGGCCTCGCTTTGTCGGTCGCCTCGACCGTCGTGCTGCTCAAGGCGCTCCAGGAGCGCAGGCTCGTCGACAGCGAGCGCGGCAAGATCGCGGTCGGATGGCTGATCGTCGAAGATCTCGCGATGGTGCTGGCGCTTGTCCTGCTGCCCGCCGCCGCCAGTCTCAACCCGTCGGATCACGGCGCGGCCGATCCGCTCGCCGCCACTATCGGCCAGGCTCTCGGGCTTGACCTCGGGCTGTCGGGCCTGGTGGCGGTCACGCTCGCCAAGGTGGCGGTTTTCGTCGGGCTGATGCTGGTCGTCGGCCGCAGGCTGGTTCCAGCGCTGCTGCACTGGATCGCGCACTCCGGCTCGCGCGAGCTGTTCCGGCTGGGCGTGCTCGCCATCGCGCTCGGAATCGCCTTCGGGGCGGCGCAGCTCTTCGGCGTCTCGCTCGCGCTCGGGGCGTTCTTCGCCGGCATGGTCCTGTCGGAGAGCCCGCTCAGCCAGGCCGCGGCCAGTGAAAGCCTTCCGCTGCGCGACGCGTTCGCCGTCCTGTTCTTCGTTTCGGCCGGCATGCTGTTTGATCCGACGATCGCGCTGCGCGACCCTTGGCCGGTGCTCGCGACGGTCTTCGTGATCGTCATCGGCAAGTCAATCGCGGCGTTCCTGATCGTCCTCGCCTTCCGGCGCAGCGTCGGGACGGCGCTCACGATCTCCGCGAGCCTCGCGCAGATCGGCGAGTTCTCCTTCATCCTCGCCGAGCTCGGGCTGAAGCTGAACCTGCTGCCGTCGGAGGGACGCGACCTCATCCTCGCCGGCGCCATCATCTCGATCATCCTGAACCCGGCCGTCTTCTATCTGACCGACAGGCTGCGCCCCAGGCTGGAGGCGCGTTTTCCAGGTCGCGCCGTGCGGGCCGCGAGCGCTGCGGAGCGCGACGCGACCGCGCCCGAGCCGACGGCCGAGACGCAAGGGGATCGCACGGAAACGCCGACCGCTCTCACAGGCCATGTCGTGCTCGTGGGGTCGGGCCGGGTGGGCGGCATCGTCGCCGAGCATCTGAGGACGGCGCAGGCGCCGTTCCTCGTGATCGAGGACGCCGAGGCCCGGATCGCCGCGCTGCGGGCGGCCGGCGTCGAGGTCATCGCTGGCAACGTGGCCGCGGCCGGCACGCTCGACCTCGCCAACATCGGCGCGGCCGCGACTTTCGTGATCGCCATCCCGAACGCCTTCGAGGCCGGCCAGGCCGTGGAGCAGGCGCGCGCGAGCAACCCGCCTTTGCACATCGTCGCGCGCGCCCATTCGGACGCGGAGGTCGAGCATTTGCGAGGCCTGGGCGCCGACGTGGTGATCATGGGCGAGCGGGAGATCGCGCGGGCCATGCTTGTCTTGCTGCGGGAGCGCGGCGTCGCGCCGGACGAGGCCGCGGGCCCCCCGTTGATCCGCCCGGCGCCGCCCGCCGCATGATCCGAAAGACCGGGGCCCTTCGGCGCGTCGCGCGACCGGCGCCCTCGCCCGGACCGAGATCCGGAGCGTTTCGATCTTGCGCCGCCGACCGGTTCGCGTCGCGCTCCTGGATCGTGTTGTCGCTTGCGCGCAGGCCGGAATGGCACTAGAGCATCCACGCCCCTCAGGGGCGTCGGAGCGTGGCGCAGCCCGGTTAGCGCACTAGTCTGGGGGACTAGGGGTCGTGGGTTCGAATCCCGCCGCTCCGACCAGCTTCTTCGTGCGATGGGCGGCGACGATTCGCAGCCCATCGCCGTTCCCCCCCGCCTTGCTCGAAAGCGCCTTATCAAAATGGACGATTACACTGCCCTGCTCGAGCGTATGAAAGTCGCCCAGGTCGAGCTCATCGCCGCGGCCGCGAAGGCGAAGACGCTGCCCTCCGACGGCGCGCTTCGCAAGATCGCCGACCTGGAGGTCGCGATCGGCGCTCTCGAGCACCTGATCGAGGACGGCGCGCTCCCGCAGCGCTGAGCCGCGACGGAGCAACTGTAAACATTCCGTGAAATTTCCACGGCTTCGGGGAACTCGAAGCCGTGACGTGCGTTTGCAGACTGAAAACAGACAGCGCACGTCGAGAACATACGATGTTCTACGTACTTGACATCTCCAAGACGACCTCCTCTCGCGACATTGTCGTCGATCCGAAACTTGTCGATGATTTTGATGCGGTCGGCGAGTCCAAGGTTCTCGGCGATAATTACGCCGACGAGGACATCGATCTCGTCGACGACTCGCTTCTGAACACGACCCCGCACAATGCGATCGAGCGGCAGTTGCTGAACGGCGACATGATTGGACTTGCCCTGATGTCCGGCGCGATCATCTGGAGCGCCATGGGCGCGTTCTGACGGCGGCGATAAGGCGGCTCGCTTTCGCTCACCGCACCTTCCGCCTCTTCACATGAACATCGCGCCCGCCTGTGAGCCAGCGCAGCAAGGATGCGGCGTGCGGGTTCTGTATGTCGATGACGAACCCGACATCCGCGAGATCGCGCGCCTCGCTTTATCGCTCGACGCCGGCATAGAGGTCGAGACCGCAGGGTCCGGCGCGGAGGCCGTGTGGCGCGCCGGCGAGTGGCGGCCGGACATTATCCTGCTCGACGTGATGATGCCGGAGATGGACGGGCCGACAACCTTGGCGGCGCTGCGGGCGGACGCCCAGACCGCGAACATCCCTGTCGTCTTCATCACGGCCCGGACGCAGGCGCAGGAGGTCGAAACATTCAAGCGGCTCGGAGCCGTTTCGGTGATCCCCAAACCCTTCGATCCGATGGCGCTCGCCGCGCAGGTGCGTAGCCTCGGCGGAGCGTAGCGGCGGCGGACTTTCCCCGCTGTTCAGGGCGTCTTCCGCACGAATCGGCCAAAAGCTCTGGGCCCGTCGCCGGTCGCGAGTTCGCTGATCACCTTCAGCGTCTCCGTGTCGATCACGGCGACCGTGTTCGCCTCCCAGCACGCGACGTAAATGAGCCGGCCGTCCAAGGAGGCCTCGACGCCTTCGGGATAGGCCCCGACCGGTATTTCCGCGACGGGCTTCAGCGTCGCGAGATCGAAGACCGAGACCTGTTCTTCGTACTGATCGCTCACGAAGCCCCGGCCGTTCGCGAGACCTACGGCGTAGGGCCGCTCGCCGACCTTGACGGTCCCGACGACCGCCCGAGCCGACAGGTCGATCACCGAGACGTCGTTCGAGCCGACATTGGCGGTGTAGGCGCGCTCGCCTTTGGCGTCGATCGTGACGCCGAACGGCCGCTCGCCGACCTTGATCTCGGCCACTCGCCTTCCCGTCCCGGCATCGACGACCGAAACCTGATTGGAGTCGCGGTCGGCCGACAGCAGGAACTTGCCGTCGGGCGTGACGGCGAGGCCCGACGGCGATTTGCCGACGTCGTAGCGCGCGGTCACCGCCTTCGACGCGGGATCGACGACCAGAATGTGCTGCGAGTACCAGTCGGCTACGTAAAGCGGCTGGCCCGACGGATGAACGGCGACGCCGAGGGGGCCGCCCTCGACCGGAATCCGACCGAGGGACGACCGCTTCGCCGTGTCCAGAACGGTGACGTATTTTCCCTCGGGGCTCGTCACATAGGCGCGCGAGCCGTCGGCGGACACCGCGATCCCGGCCGGCCGGCCGCCGATCGGGATGGTCGCCACGGCCTTGCCCGCGGCGAGATCGAAGACCGTGAGATCGTCGCCGTTCTGATTCGTGACGAAGGCCTCGTCCGCGCGAGCGGCGCCGGCGAGGACGAGGCCGAGCGCCGCGAGGGCGACGCGCGCGGTCAGGATCAGCTCCCGCCTTCGATCTTCTTCTTCAGGCTTTCGAGCGTCGTCTTATAGAGCCCGGTGACGGCCTTCACGGCGGCCTCGTCGTTCAGCTCCGGCGGCGGATCGTTGTTGGGGTAACCGCGATAGAACGCGCCCTGCCAGGTCACGGTGCTCTTGTCGCCTTCGCCCTTGACGGTGACGGTGGACGAGTAGTTGTTGACCGGCAGCACCTTCACGTCGACCTTGTCGATCCGATAGCTGTAGGTCATCGTCGCTTCGTCGTATTTGGAGAGCTCTTCCTCGACCGTCGCGCCTCCGTCCTTCAGCGTCAGCTTGCGAGTCGCGCCCTTCTCGTTGCCCTTCTCGCCCTCGGTCTTGTCGACGATCGGGATCCAGCTCGCGTCCTGAAAATTGCCGACGACCTTCCACACCTTGTCCGGCGCGGCGTTGATCTGGACCTCTTCCTTGACCTTCTGTCGCGAAGGCCCGTGGGCGTCGGCCACGCCGACAAGTCCGACCGCCGCCGCCGTGGCGAGGGCCGCGAGCAGATGAAGTTTCATCAGGTTGCTTCCTTCCTGTTCCGGCGTCCCGGAGCGACGGTCCGCCGCGCCGTTCGCGCATTTGGGCCTCGCGACCGTGGCGCATAGAACCAAAGCGGGGCGTGGGGATAAAGCCCCGAAAGCATGTCCCTTCGACGCACCCGCGCCTGAATCTCTCTGCAGGATCCTATGCTTCGCGTAGCTTGCAATCCGCCTTCCCACGCCGCGCCCTCTCCGCCCCTATGACAAGCGATCAGACCTTCCGCGCCCGCGTCGTGCCGCGCATCGCCGACATCGACGGCGCTCTCTGGAACGCCTGCGCCCTCTCGGGAGAGCCGGCGGCGAACCCCTTCGTCGACCATCGTTTCCTGACCGCGCTCGAGGAGTCCGGCTCGGTCGCGGGCGAGACCGGCTGGGCGCCGGCGCATCTCGCGCTGGAGCGCGCGGACGGAACGCCCGCCGGCTTCGCGCCGTGCTACCTCAAGTCCCACAGCCAGGGGGAGTACGTCTTCGACCACGCCTTCGCGGACGCCTATGAGCGGGCGGGCGGCGACTACTACCCCAAGCTCCAGGTCGCCGTCCCGTTCACGCCGGTGACCGGCCCCCGCCTCCTGGTCGCTCCAGGCCAGGACGCAGCCCCCGCGCGCAAGGCGCTCGCGGCCGCCTTGAGGGGCTTCATGTCGCAGACCGACGCGTCGTCGGTTCACGTCACCTTCGCGACCGAGGACGAACGCGAGGCGCTCGTCGGCGAAGGCTTTCTTGCGCGCGACGACCAGCAGTTTCACTGGAGCAACGAGGGCTACGGGAGCTATGACGACTTCCTCGGCGAGCTCGCGTCGCGCAAGCGCAAGCAGCTCAAGCGCGAGCGCCGCGAGGCTCTCGGCGACGACATCTCGGTGCGGCATGTTACCGGCGCCGATCTCACCGAAGCGCAGTGGGACGCGTTCTACGCGTTCTATATGGACACCGGCGCCCGCAAATGGGGGCGGCCCTACCTCAACCGCCGCTTCTTCAGCCTCGTCGGCGAAGCGATGCCGGAGAAGATCCTGCTGGTGTTCGCCGAGCGCGACGGTCGTCCGATCGCCGGCGCGCTCAACTTCATCGGCGAGGACGCGATCTACGGACGCTACTGGGGCGCGGTCGAGGATCGGCCCTTCCTGCATTTCGAGATCTGCTACCACCAGGCGATCGAGGCCGCGATCGAGCGCGGGCTCGCCCGCGTGGAAGCCGGCGCGCAAGGGCAGCACAAACTTGCGCGCGGCTACCGCCCCGTAACGACGCGCTCGGCGCATCTGTTCGCCGACCCCGGACTCCACACGGCCGTCGCCGACTATCTCGTGCGCGAGCGCCGTCAGATCGCCGCGATGCACGACGTGCTCGACGAGTCCGCCCCTTTCCGGCGTGGTCCGGCTTGACGCGATGGCCGCCCTGCGGTCCCTTTCGCGCCCGATCCCGGAGGACGCCATGGCCGCCTACGATCCCGACAACGTCTTCGCGAAGATCCTCCGCGGGGAGTTGCCGTCCCACAAGGTCTACGAGGACGCCGCGACGCTCGCCATCATGGACGTGATGCCGAGGGGCGACGGGCACGTGCTGGTGATCCCGAAGGCGCCGTCGCGCAACGTTCTGGAGATGGATCCCGGCGATCTCGGGCCGCTGTTCGCGGCGGTCCAGAAAGTCGCGCTCGGGGTGAAGGCCGCGATGAAGGCCGAGGGCGTCACGATCCAGCAGTTCAACGAAAGCGCCGGCGGCCAGGTGGTGTTCCACACCCATGTTCACGTCCTGCCGCGGTGGAGCGACGTGCCGCTCCGGCCGCACACCGGCGAAATGGCCGACCAGAAAGCGCTCGCGGCGCAGGCCGCCACGATCCGCGCGGCGTTCGCCGAGGACGGACCGAGCACGGAACGCTAGAACGGATCACGGGGTCGAAAATTGTTCGGCCTCACGGCGAGCCGTCGTTCCGGGCTTGTCCCGGAACCCATTTCCGCTGCGTCTCCAATAGCATGGCGCCAGGGCGGAAATGGATTCCTGGACCGGCCCGGGATGACGGTTGGGGATGTCCCGCTTCAAAGAGAGCCCCTCGAGCTAGGCCGTGATCGCCAGCATCCCGCCGATCAGGACGGCCTCGCCCGCAAGCACGCCGAGCGCGAGGGACCGTCGCCCCAGCGCATAGCCCGCGGAGCCGAAGGCGAGCGCGCCGAGGCGCAGCCACAGCGGGGCGGTCGCGAGTCCGCCGGTCGGCGACACCAGGAATTTGGCGACGAGGCCGGCGACCAGGGCCGTCGCCACGAGCTTCACCCAGACGAACGCCGTGCTGCTCTCGTCGATGCGCGCGGCGAACACCACGCCGAGCATCCGCCAGACGTCGTTCGCGACGAAGGCGATCAGCACGGCCAGGACGAGATAGACGGCGTCGTGCCCGTTCATGCGGAGGGCGACCGGCGCCGGCGAACGCGATCGATCGCGAAGGCCGCCGTGCCGCCGATCAAGCCGGCCCAGATCAGGTCGAAACGCGGCGACAGAAGGCCGATCGCAGGCGCGAGCACGAAACCGAACGCCATGGCGAGACGCTCCCCGAACCCGTCGGCGCCGCGCTCGAGCGACAGAAAGAAGTACATCGGCGTCAGGCCCAGAAGTCCGACGGCCAGCGCTGGCGGCAGGACGCCGGCGACGGCGTGGCCGATCGCGGTGGCGAGGGTGCTCCCGACCAGAAGAACATTGGCCAGCCCCAGAAAGAACGGCATGCGCGCAGGGCGCGGCACGGTCGGCGCGAGCCTCAGACCCTCGAACCAGACGGTGACGGCGACGTAATGGGCGGCCAGCAGCCGCGCGCCGAGCGACGTGCGTTCGGCTTTCAGGATCGGCATGATCGACACGACCATGGGCAGCAGGCGGACGCCTGACACGCTGACCGCGAGCGCCATGGCGGCAAGCCCGGCGCCGCTGACCAGCGCGCCGGCGAGCACGAGTTGTGCGGGCGCGGCCCAGATCAGCGCGGTCGAGAGCGCCGCGACCCAGATCGGCCAGCCGAAATCATGCGCCATCGCGCCGAAGCCGATGAAGCTGCCGAACAGCACGACGGCCGGCACGCCGAGCGCCGCGCGCGCCCCGCGCGCGGCCCATGCCAGATTGCTATGGGCCGCGTCGCCGCCCGCCTCCGCGTCACCCATGCGAAGCTCAGTCGCGCACGGGCGACGGGAATGCCATCATCGGCCGTCAGCTCTCGCTGCGGACGAGCGGCGGCGCCTTCGCGCCTCCGCGGCGGGGGCCTTCGGATTTCCGCTTCGACGCGGGCTTGTCGCCCTTGGAGCCCCGTTCGATCTTCTCCGGCTTGGGCATGACCGGCCCTTCCGGGAAGGTGAAGCCGAGCTTCGGAGATCCGCCTTCGGGCGTCTCGACGATCACGCGCACGGCGCCGCCGCCCTTGAGCTTGCCGAACAGCACCTCTTCCGCGAGCGGCGTCTTGATCGTCTCCTGGATCAGTCGCGCGAGCGGCCGCGCGCCCATCGACGGGTCGTAGCCTTTGTCCGCGAGCCAGTCCCGCGCTTCGTCCGACAGCTCGATCGTGATGTTGCGATCGGCGAGCTGGGCCTCGAGCTGGAGCACGAACTTCTCGACGACCTGACGGACCACCTCGATCGGCAGATTGCCGAAGGCGATGATCGAGTCGAGACGGTTGCGGAACTCCGGCGCGAACAGGCGATTGATCGCGTCCGAGTCCTCGCCGGAGCGCTTCGCCCGCCCGAAGCCGATCGGTTCCTTGGCGAGGTCGGACGCGCCGGCGTTCGTCGTCATGATCAGGATGACGTTGCGGAAGTCGACCTGCTTGCCGTTGTGATCGGTCAGCTTGCCGTGGTCCATGACCTGCAGGAGGATGTTGAACAGATCCGGGTGCGCCTTCTCGATCTCGTCGAGCAGCAGGACGCAATGCGGGCTCTGGTCGATCCCGTCGGTCAGCAGGCCGCCCTGGTCGAAGCCGACATAGCCCGGAGGCGCGCCGATCAGGCGGCTGACCGTATGGCGCTCCATATATTCCGACATGTCGAAACGCAGCAGCTTGACGCCGAGCAGCGACGACAGCTGGCGCGCGACCTCGGTCTTGCCGACGCCGGTCGGGCCGGAAAACAGGTAGCAGCCGATGGGCTTCTCCGGATCCCGCAGCCCGGCGCGGGCGAGCTTGATGGTGGACGACAGCGCCTCGATCGCCGCGTCCTGCCCGTAGACCACGCGCTTGAGATTGGTCGTCAGCGAGCGGAGCACCTCGGCGTCGTCCTTGGAGACGGATTTCGGCGGGATGCGCGCCATCGTGGCGATCGTGGTTTCGATCTCCTTCACGCCGATGGTCTTCCGGCGCTTGTTCTCCGGCAGGATCATCTGGCTCGCGCCGGTCTCGTCGATCACGTCGATCGCCTTGTCCGGCAGCTTGCGGTCGTTGATGTAACGGAATGACAGCTCGACCGCGGCCTTGATCGCCTCATTGGTGTAGCGGACCTGGTGGAAGCTCTCGTAATAGGGCTTGAGGCCCTTGAGAATCTCGACCGTGTCCTCGACCGAGGGCTCCGCGACGTCGATCTTCTGGAAGCGGCGGACGAGGGCCCGGTCCTTCTCGAAATGCTGGCGGAACTCCTTGTAGGTCGTCGAGCCGACGCAGCGCAGCGTGCCGCTGGCGAGCGCGGGCTTCAGCAGGTTGGAGGCGTCCATCGCGCCTCCGGAGGTCGCGCCGGCGCCGATGACGGTGTGGATCTCGTCGATGAACAGGATCGCGCCCGGCGTCGCTTCGAGCTCCTTGACCACCTGCTTGAGGCGCTCCTCGAAATCACCGCGGTAGCGCGTGCCGGCCAGCAGGGAACCCATGTCGAGCGCGAAGACCGTCGCGTCCTGGAGCACTTCCGGCACCTCGTCGCGCACGATGCGCAGCGCCAGGCCCTCCGCGATCGCGGTCTTGCCGACGCCTGGATCGCCGACGAACAGCGGGTTGTTCTTGGTGCGCCGGCAGAGGATCTGGATCGTCCGGTTGATCTCGGCGTCGCGGCCGATCAGCGGATCGATGCGGCCCTCCCTCGCCTTCTTGTTGAGGTTGACGCAATAGGCGTCGAGCGCGTCGGCCTTTTTCTTGGCGCCGCCGCCGCTTTCCTCGGTGGACGAGGTCGTGTCGTCGTCCGCGCCGCGGGCGGGACGGGCTTCAGACAGGCCGGGACGCTTCGCGATGCCGTGGCTGATGTAGTTGACCGCGTCATAGCGCGTCATGTCCTGCTCCTGCAGGAAGAACGCGGCGTGGCTCTCGCGCTCGGCGAAGATCGCGACCAGCACGTTGGCGCCCGTCACCTCCTCGCGGCCGGACGAAGTCACATGGATCACGGCGCGCTGGATCACGCGCTGGAAGCCTGCGGTCGGCTTGGAATCCTCGGTGGTCTCCCCCACGAGATTGTCGAGCTCGGTGTCGACATACTCGATGAGGTTGCGGCGCAGGATCTCGACGTCGACGTTGCACGCCCGCATCACCGCCGCCGCGTCCTGGTCATCGACCAGCGACAGCAGCAGATGTTCGAGGGTGGCGTATTCGTGGCGACGCTCATTGGCGAATGCGAGCGCGCGATGAAGGGACTGTTCGAGGCTGCGCGAGAAAGATGGCAACGGGTTACCTCACTTCTTTTCCATGACGCACTGCAATGGATGCTGATGCTTACGCGCGAAATCCATCACCTGGGTCACTTTGGTTTCGGCCACCTCGTGGGTGTAGACGCCGCATTCCCCCACCCCGTGATTGTGGACGTGCATCATGATGCGCGTCGCAGCCTCGCGGTCCTTCGAAAAGAACTGCTCGAGCACGTGCACGACGAACTCCATGGGCGTGTAGTCGTCGTTCAGGATCAGGACGCGGTAGAGACTCGGCCGCTTGACCTTGGGCCGCGTCTTCGTGACCACCGACGTCCCCGGTCCCTCGTCGCCGCGGCGCGGTCCGGCCATCAGCCAGCGTCCCGTGGATCGGCCGGCCGGGCCTCGATCCCGACCGCCTCTTGGAAGCCCCGTGGAAATCGTTTTGCCCACCTCTCTCATGGGATCCGCCGTCCGGTCCGCCGACCGAGGACGCCCGTCCTCATGGCGACGCGCCAAATCATATCGTCGATCCTAGCTCTGGATGCGTCCCTGCGCCAGACCAACGCTCCGGCGCCCAAGGCTCAGTTATGGTCGGGCGCCGCCTCTGAAAAGGGCGCCCGCCCCGCCGATCGTGAAACGCAAAAAAGCCCGGCGCGGCGGCCGGGCTTCCTTAATCGACGCGCGCCCCACGAGGCGCGCATGAAACTGGGGTCGATTACTTGACCTTCGCGAGGGCCGTCTCGACCGGCTTGTAGCTTTCCTTCGCGAGATCGGCGTACAGCTCGCCGATCTTGGTCAGGCGCGCAAGATAGGCTTCATAGCTCGACTTGACGAAGGCCGACTGCACTTCGATCGCCTTATCGAGCGACTTCACGCCGATCAGCTTTTCGAAATGGGCGGAACCCTCTTCCAAGGCCTTCTTGGAGTAGTCGGCCACCTCTGCGGCGATCGCCTGCACGCCCTTGCTCACCGAGCCAAGGCTCTTGAGCGCAACATCGACGTTCTCGCGGCTCATCTTCTGGACGTCGTCAAACGTAGTCGTCGTCATGATCTTTTCCCTCTCTTGGCGCCGGGATGCATTGATTGCGATGTTCTATGCAGTGCGCCAGATGTCATGAGAAGACCTTGACGCTTACCGGACGCTTCACCGTTTCGGCGGGACAGATATATGCGCCGCAGCAAAAGTGTCAAGTTTTTTTTGCGTTGCACAATGAGCTTTCCGCTTAACCGCTCCGTAACCGCGTCTGACTACCGTCGTTGACTGAGACGTCGGCGCGACACTGGCCCCGACGGTTGTGATTCCAGGCCGCACACGGGGCGGCTCCTCCCGATGCGGCGGGCGGACGAGCAGGCGACAGGGACGGCGGGCATGATTTCGCGTTGCGTATCGAAATGGGCCGGCGGCCTGCTCACCTGCGCCACGACCGCAGCCATTCTCGCCGGAGCGATGGTCGTCACCGTCGACAGCGCCGAGGCCCGTTCCAAGCGCCGCATTCATAAGGCGCCGCGGCCCGCGGCGGCCGCGAGCTTCACCGCCGCTTCCAACTACGCGGCTCTCGTGGTGGACGCCAAGACCGGGCGCGCGCTCTTCGAGAAGAACGCCGACGCCACCCGCTTCCCCGCCTCCATCACCAAGGTCATGACGCTCTATCTCGTGTTCGAGGACCTGGAGCGCGGCCGTATCCGCCTCGACAGCGACATGACCATGAGCGCGCGCTGCGCCGCCCAGGCCCCCTCCAAGCTCGGGCTCCGTCCCGGACAGACCATCTCGGTCGAGAACGGCATCAAGGCTCTCGTCACGAAGTCCGCCAACGACGTGGCCTGCGCCTTCGGCGACAACCTCGAAGGATCGGAGGCCGCTTTCGCCGATCGCATGACGCGCAAGGCGCGCGCGCTGGGCATGAGGGAGACGGTCTACCGCAACGCGTCGGGTCTGCCGAACCCCTATCACGTCACCTCGGCGCGCGATCTGGTCACGCTCGGCCTCGCGATCCAGGACCGTTTCCCGCGCTATTACGGCTACTTCGGCACCCGTGTCTTCGCCTACGGTAAGCAGCGCATCGGGAACCACAACCGGCTGCTCGGCCGGGTCGAGGGCGTCGACGGCATCAAGACCGGCTACACCAACGCCTCCGGCTTCAACCTGCTGACTTCGGTCAAGAGCGGCGGACGCAGCGTCGTGGCCGTCGTGATGGGCGGACGCACCGGCGCTTCGCGCGACTCCCACATGCAGCAGCTGATCGCGCTGAACCTCCCGCGGGCCTCGACCGGCGCGCGCACGGCGCCGCTCGTCGCGGAAATCGGCGAACGGCCCGCGCCGAGCCGCATGCGGACCGCCTATGTCTCGGCGGGCCCGCTGCCTCCCCCCGCGGCCACGGAGCCGGAACGCGTCGCGTTCGTGACGCCCGCCACGGCGCCGCTTCCCCTGCCGGCTCCGGCGCGCGCGGTCGAGCCCAGACAGGACGATATCGCGGCCGCCCCTCTCGAAGGCGCCACCCCGAAGGCTCCGCTGCGCGCGGCGTCCGCCGACGCCCGGCCGGTCGTGGCCTCCTCCGCGCCGACCACGACGCCGCAGGCCTTGCGCTGGGTCGTGGGCAACCAGCCGGCGACGACCGGCAGCGTCGACCGCGGCTCCATCGACGACGCGGCCGAGACCGACCTGGCGGTCGCGCCTGCGCCGCGCCGGGCGACCCGGCTCGCGGCGGCCGAGACCAAGATCGAACCCAGGCCCGCGCCCACCGCCGAGCAGACTCCGCCCCGCAAGGGCTGGATCATCCAGATCGGCGCGACGACCGAGGCGGCCAAGGCCAAGGACCTGCTGAGCGACGCCAAGTCCAAGGCCGGCCGCGCGCTCGCCTCCGCCGAACCGTTCACCGAGGTCTACGCCAAGGGCGCGACCACCTATTACCGCGCGCGATTCGCCGGGCTGAACGAGCGCAGCGCGGACGCCGCCTGCAAGGCTCTGAAGCGCAGCTCGGTGAGCTGCTTCGCGATCAAGAACTGAACGGGAGGCCGGTCAGCCATGGCGCCGCTCCGCGAGAATGTCCTTGGCGGCGTTGACCCGCGCCGCGAGCTCCGTCGACCCCCCCTGGTCGGGATGGAGTTTCTTCATCAGCGCCCGATGCGCACGAACGATCTCTTCCGTGGTCGCCCCCGGCTGCAGGCCAAGGATCTTATACGCCTCCTCTTCCGTCATTACGCCCGACGGCCGGCCGCTCCGGCTCCGTCCGGGCCCCGGGTCCGCGTGTCCCTCGAAGTCTGGACGCCGGCCGGCCGGCCGGCGGCGACGGTCAGCTTTTCCAGCGCCGCGGCCTCCCGGGAGCGCTGACGGCCGCCGGGCGCCGACCGCCGCGACCCCCACGGCGCCGATCGCCATCAGCGCCAACCCGAGCAGGGGCTTGCCGGAGACCACCAGCGCAAAGCCGACCACCCAGGCGCCTCCGGCCGCGAAGCCGAGCGACTTGCGCGTGCGGACGGGATCAGCGTCGATGAGAATGCGCCCGACCGCGACGAATGTCGCGACCGCCATCGCGCCGAACAGAAACCAGATCATTCCAAGGCCTCGCGCCGGCGCCGCGCCGCGCCCTGCTTCGTGCGGGCCAAACTGGCACGACCGGGCGTTCGGGCGCCACGGCGAACGTCGCGTGGCGCCCAGCGCGGCGTGCTGCTAATTCCGCGTCGCGCTGGGCGCCGGCGATTCCGGAGCCGGCCGCCATGTCGCCCGCCCGCTCGCCGGAGCCTCCGCCATGTCCGACCTCCCCGTCGTCTCGACCGTCGAGGATGCGCGCGCCCGGATCGCCGGCTGGCGGGCGGCCGGCCGTTCCGTAGCGATGGTTCCGACCATGGGGGCTCTGCACGCGGGACATCTTTCGCTGATCGCCGAGGCCGCGCGCCGGGCGGAGCGCGTCGTGGTCTCGATCTTCGTGAATCCCACGCAGTTCGCGCCCCATGAGGATCTCGATACCTATCCGCGGGATCTCGACAGCGATCGCGGCAAGCTGGCCGACACGTCCGTCGCGCTGGTCTACGCGCCAACGGTCGCCGAGATGTATCCCGACGGCGCGGCGACCACCGTCACGGTCGGCGGACCGGCGGAAGGGCTCGAGAGCGTCGCGCGGCCGCATTTCTTCGCGGGCGTCGCGACGGTGGTCGCCAAACTGCTCATCCAGTGCGCGCCCGACGTCGCGGTGTTCGGCGAGAAGGACTACCAGCAGCTCGCGGTGGTGCGCCGGCTCGTCCGCGACCTCGCCTTGCCCGTCGAAATCGTCGCAGGGAGCACGGTGCGCGAAGCCGACGGGCTGGCGATGTCGTCCCGTAATGTCTATCTCAGCGCCGAAGAGCGAAGACGCGCTCCGGCGCTCCACGCCGCTCTCGCCGACGCGTCCTCCGCGATGGCGGGCGGCAGGGAGGTGGAGGAGGCTCTCTCGGACGCGCGGCGGCGGATCGAGGCGGCGGGCTTCGCGATCGACTACCTCGAGCTTCGTGACGCCCAAACGCTGGCGCCCTTGCGTGAACACGGGCCCCGCTCCGGGCGCATTCTGGTCGCCGCCCGTCTCGGCGCGGTGCGCCTCATCGACAATGTCGACGTCCCCGCCCTCACGAAAACGTGAGGCTCTGCCGCCGCATTCGGAACGGTTTGCTCAGTTTTACGTTTGTTCACTACCGTTGTTCAGGAACTGCCCAATCATGGCGTCGACCTCCACCCTTCCCCGCTTTTCGCCGATGACTGCGCCCGCCTTTCCGCGCGCGGAGCCGAAAGTCCGACGCCCGACGGCCATGGCCATCGAAGCGCGCGAGGCGCTCGCGCTGTGGCGACGCAAGAAGGCCGTCTTCGTCGATCTCCGGGATTGGGAGATGGTCGACGCCAACGGTTGGATCGAGGGGTCGCTGCACTGCCCTCCGGGCGAGTTCGCGAGCCTGATCGATCCGGCGAGCCCGCTGCACACGCGGCTGTTCGAGCCGGGCGTGACCTTCGTGTTCTACGGCGGCCCGAACACGGCGCCTCTCGCCGCCGCGCGTCGCGCACGAGCGCTCGGCCTTCATGGCGCGCTGGCGCTCCGTGGCGGCCTCACCTCCTGGCGAAACGCGGGCGGACGCATCGCAGGACACCCGAACAGCCCGCTGCCTGCGCTGCGCGCGTCGATCGCGGTCGCCAAGCGTTACGCCGGCTCGCGCCTGCGGCGCTTCATGCGGCGGCTTCGCGGCGCGAACGCGCAGGGCGGCGTCAGCCGCGGCTGAGCCGGACCCGACCGGTCCGTGCCGCAGATCATCACCCGAGGCTATAAGACTCTGCTGGCCGAGGCCGAGCGGCGCGTGCGCGCGCTCACGCCGGAGACGGCGATCGAGTTCGCCGCGCGCGACGGCGTCACTATGGTCGATCTGCGCGATCCCCGCGAGCTGGAGCGCGACGGCCGAATCCCCGGTGCGTTCCACTGTCCCCGCGGGATGCTCGAGTTTTGGATCGATCCCGAAAGCCCCTACCACAAGCCCGTCTTCGCTGAAGATCGCACCTTCGTGTTCTTCTGCGGCAGCGGCTGGCGCTCCGCGCTGGCCGCCGACGCCGCCCAGTCCATGGGGCTTCAGCCGGTGGCGCATGTCGCCGGCGGCTTCAAGGCGTGGCAAGCGGCGGGCGGTCCGGTTGAGCGCTGACGCCGCAAGCGGCCGCGTCTGAAGCGGTCGTGTTTGCCCGCCGCGTCCGGCCGGCCCTTCTCTTAGAGCTCTACTGTTGGCCCGACGTCCCGAGCCGGTCGAGGCGTGTCCTGCGGGCCGCCCGACCGAGGGGCGGCCCGCAGGCTCAGGTCGTTAGCCCCCGGAATGCGCCAGGATGGCGAGCAGCAGCAGAGCGACGATGTTCGTGATCTTGATCATCGGATTGACGGCTGGGCCGGCGGTGTCCTTGTAGGGATCGCCGACGGTGTCGCCGGTCACCGCCGCCTTGTGCGCCTCGGAGCCCTTGCCGCCGTGGTGGCCGTCTTCGATGTACTTCTTCGCGTTGTCCCAGGCGCCGCCGCCGGAGGTCATCGACAGGGCGACGAACAGGCCGGTGACGATCACGCCGAGCAGCATCGCGCCGAGAGCGGAGAACGCCTCGCCTTTGCCGGCGACCGCGAGAATCACGAAGTAGCCGACGACCGGCGACAGCACCGGCAGCAGCGAGGGGACGATCATCTCCTTGATCGCCGCCTTGGTCAGGATGTCGACGGCGCGGCCGTAGTCCGGCCGGTCCTTGCCTTCCATGATGCCCGGCTTCTCGCGGAACTGGCGGCGCACCTCTTCGACGATCGAACCGGCGCAGCGGCCGACGGCCGTCATGCCCATCGCCCCGAACAGGAAGGGCAGCATCCCGCCGAACAGCAGGCCCACGACTACGTAGGGGTTGGTCAGCGCGAAATCGAGCTTCACGTCTGCGAAGTACGGGTACTGCGCGGCGTTGGCGATGAAGTGGTTGAGATCGGAGGTGTAGGCCGCGAACAGCACCAGGGCCCCGAGGCCGGCGGAGCCGATCGCGTAGCCCTTGGTGACCGCCTTGGTGGTGTTGCCGACCGCGTCGAGCGCGTCGGTGGAGGCGCGGACGTCCGCAGGCAGGCCGGCCATCTCGGCGATGCCGCCGGCGTTGTCGGTCACCGGGCCGAAGGCGTCGAGCGCCACGACGAAGCCCGCCAGCGCGAGCATGGCGGTGACCGCGATCGCGATGCCGAACAGGCCGGCGAGCGAATAGGTCACGATGATGCCGGCGATGATCACCAGCGCCGGAGCCGCCGTCGCCTCGAGCGAGATCGCGAGACCCTGGATGACGTTGGTGCCGTGGCCGGTGACGGAGGCGGCCGCGATCGACTTCACCGGGCGGTAGTTCGTCCCCGTGTAGTACTCGGTGATGACGATAATCAGCCCGGTGATGACGAGGCCGACGACCGCGCAGAGATAGAGGTCCCAGCCGGTGAAGGTGACGCCGGTCGAGGTCGTGTACTCGGTCGTGAAGCCGACCTGCAGAGCGGTGACGATGGCGATGCCGACCAGCGACAGCGCGGCGGAGACGCCGAAGCCGCGGTAGAGCGCGCCCATGATCGACTGGCTCGCCGGCAGCTTCACGAAGAAGGTGCCGGCGATCGAGGTCACGATGCAGATCGCGCAGATGCCGAGCGGATACAGGATGAGGCTGCCGAGGGCGGCGTCGCCGGCGAAGAAGATCGACGCCAGCACCATCGTGGCGACCACCGTCACGGCGTAGGTCTCGAACAGGTCCGCGGCCATGCCGGCGCAGTCGCCGACATTGTCGCCGACATTGTCGGCGATGGTCGCGGGGTTGCGCGGATCGTCCTCGGGGATGCCGGCCTCGACCTTGCCGACGAGGTCGCCGCCGACGTCCGCGCCCTTGGTGAAGATGCCGCCGCCGAGTCGCGCGAAGATCGAGATCAGGGACGCCCCGAAGCCGAGCGCGACCAGGGCGTCGACCACCACGCGGTCGCCCGACTGGTAGCCGAGCATGCCGGTCAGGACCGCGTAGTAGATCGCGACGCCAAGCAGGGCGAGGCCTGCGACCAGCATGCCGGTCACGGCGCCGGACTTGAACGCGATCTCGAGACCAGCCGCCAGCGACTTCGTGGCGGCCTGCGCCGTGCGCACATTGGCGCGCACCGAGACGTTCATGCCGATGAAGCCGGCGGCGGCGGACAGCACCGCGCCGATCAGAAAGCCGATGCCGACCGCGATCGACAGAAAATAGGTGACGAGCAGGAAGATCACGACGCCGACGATGCCGATCGTCGTGTACTGGCGCTTGAGATAGGCCTGCGCCCCCTCGGCGATCGCGGCCGCGATCTCCTGCATGCGGGCGTTGCCGGCGTCCGCCTCCATCAGCGATTTGGTGGCCCAGACTCCGTACACGACGGACAGCAGGCCGAGCAACACGATCAGAAACAGCGCCATTGAAGCTTTTCCTTAGGACGTTTCCAGTTTCCACGCGCATGGAGCCTGTCCGGCTGCTTGGCCGCGGCTCTCTTTTTCAGTGTTTTGGGCGTCGTTCACCCTGTCGACCGGCAGGTCGGAGGGGAAGCTGCCAGAACGGCGGGGCGTCCGCAATGCAGCAGGACGCAGGCGCAGCGACAATCGTACGAGGACGCTGGGCTTTTCGCCCAAGGATCCACGGAAGCAAAAACGGCGCGCCCCAGGGGCGCGCCGTCGGCAGCTCCGGTTCCCGGCTTGCGCCGCGATGGGCTTACAGACCCTGTTCGATCTTGGTCGCGGCGTAGGCGATCGCCCGCTGATAGACGCTCGCGCGGTTCCACTCGCTCAGCACGGCGTAGTTGGCCGAGCCCTCCTCCCAGCCGCCGCCGGCCCGCCAGCCATGCGCCCTGAGATAATTGCCGATCGACGCGATCGTGTCGGCCGACGAACGCACCATGTCCGCGCGGCCGTCGCCGTCGCCGTCGACCGCGTATTTGAGATAGGACGACGGCAGGAACTGCGCCTGGCCGATCTCGCCATGCTCGGCGCCGCGCATCTCGCCCATCGTCAGGTCGCCGCGATCGACCAGGGTCATCGCGGCGATCAGCTCGCCCTGGAACATGTCGGTGCGGCGGCAGTCGAAGGCGAGCGTGGCGAGCCCGTTGAACACGTTCTTCCGGCCCTGGATCGCGCCGAACGCGGTCTCCATGCCCCAGATCGTCGCGATGATCGGCGCGGGAACGCCGTATTTGGCTTCGACCCGATCGAACAGCGCCCTGTTCTTCTGGATGCGGGACCGCGCCTGGCTGATGAGCGAGGCCGGGGCGCGCTTCGCGACGAACTGCTCGAAGCTCAGCTTGAACGGCCGCTGCGTGCGGTCGTAGGCGATCAGGCTCCGGTCGTAGCTGACATTCGCGAGCGCGGCCGAGGCCGTGCGCTGCGAGATGCCCTTCGAGACGGCCTCCTGCTGGAACTCCTGCACCCAGGCGTCGAAGCCCTCGGCGGTGTTGCCACAACTCGCGGCTTCGGCCGCGCCGACGAGGAGGATCGTCGCGGCCGCCCCGGCCGCGGCCGCGGCGAGAGACTTGAGAGTGGGTCGCATAGCGGCTCCGCCTGGCTGGTTTTTTCGATTCGTTACGGCTCGGAACCTGCGGCCGAAAAAAAGGCCATGATTCGATTGCGCGTCATCTTGCGTGGCGCCCGAAGGCTATTCAATCGCTTCGACGCCCGCTTTAGGGCCGGGCGTTGCGGGAGGGACACAGGCTCGCGCCGCTCAGAAATGACTGAAGCTCGTCCGACCGAGGGGGACGGCGCGGCCCTGGCGTTCGATCGTGACGCCCTCCCCCTCGATCACGACGCCGATGTCCGTCACGGCGACGGAGACGGCGGCGGCCTCGGCCTCGAAGCCTTCGGCGTCGTCGGGATCGACGGTGAGGAGGAGCTCGTAGTCGTCGCCGCCTGTCACCGCGATCGCGAAGGCCGACGGATCGGACTCGACGGCGCGTCGCGCCGCGTCCGACAGCGGAACCCGGGCCGCGTCGATCGCGAGCGCGACCTTGGAAGCGCCGGCGAGCTTTTCGGCGTCGCCCACCAGCCCGTCGGAGACGTCCATGGAGGCTGCGGCGTAGGTCGCGACCGCCTCGATCAGAGCGAGCCTCGGCTCGGGCAGAAGATAGCGGTCGAGCAGCCGCTCCTTCTCGGCCCGCCTGAGATCCCACGCGAGCTCCAGACGTTCGTCCTGACGCAGCTTCAACCCGAGCGCCGCGTCGCCGATCGTGCCGGTGACGTAGATCCGCTGGCCGGGCGCAGCCCCTGTCCGGCGCGGCGCCTGACCCTCGGGCGCATGTCCGAACGCCGTGATCGAGACGAAGAACGGCCCCGGCGTCCGCACCGTGTCGCCGCCGAACAGGCTGAGGCCGAACTCCTCCTGGTCGATCGCGAGGCCCTCGGCGAAGCTGTCGAGCCAGTCCGGCTCCCAGTCGTCCGTCAGCGCCAAAGTGACGAGATAGCCCACGGGCCGGGCGGCCTTCGCGGCGAGGTCCGAGAGATTGACCCGAAGCGCCTTGCGGGCGATCGCGTCCGGCGGATCCTCGGCGAAGAAATGCTCGCCCGCGATGAGCGCGTCCGTCGTGACCACGAGTTCGCAGCCATAGGCGTGCGGCAGCGTGGCGGCGTCGTCGAGCAGCATCGCGGCGCCGGGGGCTGTCGCGAGCGGCCGGAAGTAGCGGGCGATCAGTCCCGCCTCGTCGGGGCGGCGCGCGGTCATTTCGGCCACCCGCGCCGGGCGCTCACGCGAGCGCCGGCTTCTCGCCGTAGACGGCGTCGGCTCGGCGCTCGAAGGCTTCCGCATAGCGGCGGAACACCCGCTCGAACACCGAGCCCACCACCATCGCGAGCGTGCGGCTGCGAAGCTCCCAGTCGATGAAAAACTGGATCTCGGCCCCATGCTCCAGGGGCTTGAAGGTCCACCGGTTCTCCAGATGGCTGAACGGGCCGTCGAGATATTCGACGAGGATCGTGCGCCCTTCGCGGTCGAGCGTCACCCGGCTCGTGAAGGTCTCGCGGATGATCTTGTAGGCGATCGTCATGTCCGCGACGAACACGGGACGGCTGTCGCGCTCCTCGCGCCGGCGAATGCGCAGCGCCTCGCAGAGCGGCAGGAACAGCGGATACTTCTCCACGTCTGCGACGAGGTCGAACATCTCGTCGGCCGTGTGCGGCACGCGACGTGTGGTGCGGAAGGTCGGCATGCAGGTCCGGACGCTGTTTCGCCTTGGGCGCGATCATAGGGCAGGCGCGCGAGACTTGTCTCGCGCGGGCCCCGGCTCAGGGAATGAGGATCGTCGAGCCTGTGGTCTTGCGACCCTCGAGAGCGCGATGAGCCTCCGCCGCCTCCGCGAGGGGAAAGCTGTGGTTGACGTCGATCGTCACGACGCCGGAGGCGATGACGTCGAACAGATCCTCAGCCGTGGCCACAAGTTCCGGCCGGGTCCCGATGTGATGGAACAGGCTGGCGCGGGTCGCGAACAGCGAGCCCTTCTTGCCGAGCAGCGCGACCGGGAAATCGGGGACGGCGCCCGACGACTGTCCGAAGCTCACCCACATGCCGCGTTGCTTCAGACAGTCGAGCGATCCCGGAAACGCGTCCTTGCCGACCGAATCGTAGACGACGTCGACGCCCTTGCCGCCGGTGATCTCTCGAACGCGCTCGACGAAGTTCTCGGTCTTGTAGTCGATGACGTGCGCGCAGCCCTTGGTCTTGGCCAGCGCGACCTTCTCCGGCCCGCCGGCCGTGCCGATGACGGTGGCGCCGAGATGCGCCGCCCATTGGCAGGCGATCTGGCCGACGCCGCCAGCCGCCGCGTGGAACAGGATCACGTGCTCGGGGCCCACCCTGAAGGTCCGGCGGAGCAGATACTGCGCGGTCATGCCCTTGAGCATCGCCGCCGCGGCGGTCTCTTCGCTGACGCCGGCGGGAATCTTCACGAGCTTCGCCGCGGGAAAGACCCGCTCGGTGGCGTAGGAGCCCATCGGCGAGTCGGCGTAGGCCACGCGGTCGCCGACCGCGACCTCGGTGACGCCCTCCCCGATCGCGGTGACGACCCCGGCGCCCTCCATGCCGAGCGTGAAGGGCGGCGTCGCGACATAGATCCCCGTGCGATAATAGACGTCGATGAAATTGACGCCGATCGCCGTCTGGCGGATCGCCGCCTCGCCCTTGCCCGGCGCCGGGACGTCGACGTCCTCGAAGCTCAGAACCTCAGGACCGCCGGTCTGGTTGACGCGGATCGCCTTCGCCATCGTGCCGTCTCCTCTGTCGCGGGGCGCCGCCGCCGCTGTCGTCGCCCTGATCTAGCGGGAGCACGGCCTCGGCGACAGGGGCGCGAGATGCTCTCGCCGGATGCGCCGCCGCAACGCCGGCCCGTCAGCGCGAAGGCTCGGGGGCCGTCACGAAGTTGCGGAAGGTGACGTCGGGCGCGCTGGTGTTGTGCTTCGAGAGCTCGATCCGGTCGAACCGGACCTCGTGCGCGTTGGCGCCTTGGAAGTCCATGATCGGCTGATTGTAGAGCCCCGCGTCCGTCCGCCAGTTGATCCGCGCGGCGTCGGCGTTGGTCGGCGTCACGAACATCGAGCGGATGCCGGCGAATGGCGGCGGCGGGTCGCCCGCCGGCAGCCCGTCGAGCGAAACGTCGAGCACGACCCGTTTGGCGTCGACCTTGGCGACCTTCAGCACGCCCGTGCCGCCCTTGGCGTAGGTCATCCGGAACGTCAGCGTCTTGGGATCGATCTCGAGGCGCGAGATGTCGACGATCGGCCGATGCTGCGTCTCGATCGGCCCGACCAGGAAGGAGGTGCCATAGGCCGCGTCCGGAAACCGATCGGGCGGCAGCGGCTTCGCCCGCCAGTAGCCGTCGAACGGATAGACAACGAGATATTCGATCCATTTGCCGTCGAACTTCTGGAACAGCTGGATCAAATGCAGGTCGTCCTCGTCCGTGTCGCCGATCACCACCTCGGCGCCGTGCGCCCGCCAGGACTCTCCGTAGGTGTGGCCGACGATGCGGGTGTCCGCGTCCTCGTAGAGCGTCCGCTTCTTCGGCGTGAACCTATGCTTGGGATCGTCCTTCATCGCCTCGCAATTGGCGAAGTCCGGCCCGGTGCTGTCGGTCTTGAGGTCGTCGAGATAGACCGGCGCGCTGACGTCGATCCGGAAGGAGCGGACCTTCGGGTTGGCGAAGGTGTAGTAGACGTTGTCGAACTCCGCGCAGGTCGTCGGATCGCTGCGGTTCTGCACCCAGGCGGCGTCCGGCTCCTGCGCGGCCGCCGGCCCGGCCACCGCGACGCCCAGGACGAGCGCCGCGCATAGCCTCCGAGCGCGCGGGTCCATCGACCTCATGGTTCGCCGCCGGCGACCACGAGCGCTTGGCCCCGTTCGATCATGACGTCGTCCGATCCGACGGACGGGCGGGCGCGTCCTCCACGCCCGCGGCCTGGGCGAGCTTCAGGCGTCGGTTCTTGGCGGTCACGTTCAGGATCTCCACGACCAGCGAGAACGCCATGGCGGCGTAGATGTAGCCCTTCGGGACGTGGAAGCCGAAGCCGTCCGCCACCAGCACCATGCCGATCAGCAGCAGGAAGGCGAGAGCCAGAACCTTGGTGGTCGGGTGCTTCGCCACGAAGTCCGAGATCGGGCCGGAGGACAGATACATCACCGCCACCGCGATGACGACGGCGACGACCATGACCTCGATGTCCTCCGCCATGCCGATGGCGGTGATGATCGAGTCGATCGAGAACACGAGGTCGATGACGATGATCTGCGCGATGATCATCGCGAAAGCCTTCTGAACGCCGCCCTTTCCGGAGCCGTGCTCTTCGCCCTCGATGGAGTTGTGCAGCTCGAGCGTCGCCTTGACGAGAAGGAAGCCGCCGCCCGCGATCAGGATCAGGTCGCGCCAGGAGAATCCATTGCCGAACAGGGAGAAGACCGGCTCGCGCAGCGCCATCAGCCAGGTGAGCGCGAACAGCAGCACGATGCGGAAGATCAACGCGAGCGCGAGCCCGAGCTGGCGGGCCCGTTTGGCCTGTTCCTCAGGCAATTTCGCGACGAGAACGGAGATGAACACCACGTTGTCGATGCCGAGGACGATTTCCATCGCCGTCAGCGTGAGCAGAGCGACCCAGGCTTCGGGAGTCGCAAACACCTCAAGCATCGTTCGTCATCGCCTTTCGCCGCTGTTGCTATCGCGGCTGCGAAATATCCCGAGGCCTGCGAAATACAAGCCGATCGCCGACAGCGCCGCGATCACGATGCCATCAGGTCGAAGCTCTTCGGCGATGGCGACGACCGACAGGGCGGCTCCGACCAGCAGCAGCGACAGCGTCAGCGGCCGCAGCCGCCGAACCCGGAACGGGTGGACGAAGGGGATCGGCGCGAAGGTGAGCGCCGACAGCGCGACGACCACCGACAGCGTGACCATCGGCGGCGGCTGCAGCAGGAAAAGATAGAAGACGACGACGTTCCACACGGCCGGGAAGCCCTGGAAGTACCAGTCGTCCGTCTTCATCGTCGCGACGGCGAAATAGAGCGCGCTCGTCACGCATACGAGCACGGCGGCCGCCGCCCCGAGCGCCTCGGGAAGCAGGCCGGAAACGGCCAGCGCGTAAGCCGGCACGAGCACGTAGGTCACGTAGTCGACCACAAGATCGAGCGTGTCGCCGGAGAACGCCGGCGCAAACTCCCGGACGCGCGCCCTGCGGGCGAAGCTGCCGTCGATGCCGTCGACGACGAGGGCGACGGCGAGCCAGCCGAACATTGCGGGAAATTCGCCGCGTGTCGCCGCGAGCAGCGCGAGGAAGCCAAGTCCGGCGCCGGCGGCCGTGAAGAGATGTACGCCATACGCCACGATGCGCCGCATCGGGCCTGCCTCGACGGGCGGCGGAAAAGGCTCGGCCACGAAAACTCCCGGACGGGCGCCTCTTCTGAGCCGGGGCACCATGCGTGCACCATGACGTCGCGCGCGGGCCGCGGGAAGCCGGTTTGCGCGAGATGCTTCGGAAGCTTAGATGCGAGGCGTGAAACCTCCTGGCGGATGACAGCGTGATGGACATTCCGACGTGCGACGTCGCGGTGGTCGGCGGAGGGCCGGCCGGGCTGCTCGCCGCGCTTCTGGTCGGACGGACCGGTGCCGACGCCGTCCTCGTCGCTCCCCCGCCACGGCGCGACCCGCGCACCACCGCGCTGCTCGACGGCTCGGTCGCGATCCTCAGGGAGCTCGGCGTCTGGAGCGGCCTCGAGGCGGTCGCCGCGCCGCTCAGGAAGCTGCGGATCGTCGACGGCGGGCGGCGGCTGATCCGCGCGCGCGAGGTCATGTTCGACTCACGCGAGCTGGGGCTCGCGGCCTTCGGCTGGAACGTCCCGAACGCGGCGCTGGTGGACGCCCTGACGGCGGCGCTTGCGGCCAGCCCCACAGTCCGAATCGTCGCCCGGGAGGCCGTCGGCGCGCGACGCTCCGAGGACAGCGCCACGGTGCTGCTCGACGACGACTCGGAGCTGACGACGAAGCTCGTGATCGCGGCGGACGGCCGGCGGTCGGCGATGCGCGAGGCGGCCGGGCTGACGCTCCGCGCTTGTCCGGTCGATCAGACCGCCCTCGCCTTCACCGTCGCCCATGATCGCGACCATCAGGGCGTGTCGACCGAGATCCATGGCGAAGAGGGTCCGTTCACGCTCGTTCCCCTGCCGGGCCGTCGGTCGAGCGTGGTCTGGGTCGTGAAGCCCGCCCGGGCCGAGGCGCTGCTCGGGCTGACGCCGGCCGAGCTTGGGGCTGCGGCGACGGCGAAGAGCGGCCGCCTGCTCGGCGCGATGACCGTCGAAGGCGGGGTCGGCTCGTTTCCGATCGTGGTCGGCGCGGCGGCGCGGGTCGCAGGCGGCCGGACGCTGCTCGTCGGCGAGGCCGCCCACATCCTGCCGCCGATCGGCGCGCAGGGTCTCAATCTCGGCGTTCGCGACGCCGCGCGCGCCGCCAAAGTCGTCGCCGAAGCTCGCGCCGCGGGGCGGGACGTCGGCGGCGACGCCGCGCTCAGGGCCTACGCGCTCGCGCGCTCCGCCGACGTGTGGACGCGGACGGCGGCGACGGACCTGCTGAACCGATCGCTGATGACCCGGCTGCTTCCGGCGCATGCCGCGCGCGGCCTCGGTCTCGCCGCGCTCGCCGCGATAGGGCCGCTACGGCGCGTGGTGATGCGCGAAGGCCTCGTCGGCGGACGGGCGTTCTGAACCACGCAGGCGGCGAGGCTTCCGCCGCTATTTCCCGGCGTCGTAGAAGGCCTTGACGTCCTTTGCGAACGCCGCCCGCGAGGCGTCGCGGCTGTAGAACATGTGGCCGCCGGGATAGACCAGCAGCCTGGCCCGGTCCGGGTCGCCGAAGGCCGGCAACTGATCGAGCGCCATCTTGGATTCCATGTAGGGCGTTACGAGATCGGTCGCGCCATGGGCGACGATCACGCGCAGCTTGGGATCGAGCGCGAGCGCTTCGCGCAGCGCGCCGACGGATTCCGGCGCCGACTGGCCGGAGCCCCAGCGCCACTGCCTGTTGACCTCGTCGCTGAGCAGCTCGTAGCGGCGATCGACCTTGTAGCCGAGCTCGCGGGCGTAATAGTCGACCGCGGCGCGGGTCAGGGGCGCGCGGGCGCCGTCGAGCACCGGATCGTCGAAATTCGATCGCGCGGCCGAAGGGTCGGGATCGAAGGCGGTGACGTTCGCGTCGTAGAGCGAGCCGACCTTGCCCTCCTTGCGTCGCATCTCGCGCACGAAGCTCCGGATGTCGACGCGCCCGCCCAGCCTGCGCACGAAGTCGGGATCGAGGCCCGTCAGATCCGCCACGCGAGACGAGATCCGCTCGACGGCCTCCCTGTCGCGCGGCCCGCGCAGCAGGTCGGCCAGGAACGGACCGGTCGCGTAAGCCTCGACCTCGGCGAGATCGGAGCGCGCGGCCGGCTTGCCGTCGCTCTCGCGCTTCGTCGCCGCGAGCGAGGGCAACGCGTTGACCCAGGGCAGCGGCGACACGCCTTCGTCCTGGCGGATCGAGAAGTCGAGCACCGGCGAGATCGCCAACAGCCCCCTCACGCCGACCCCGTCACGCGTCTGCAGCGCGCGGGCGATGCGCGGAACGCGGAATCCGCCATAGGATTCGCCGGCGAGATAGACTGGCGATTTCAGCCGGTCCCGAGCCGCGAGGTTCTTGGCGACGACCCGCGACAGCGTCTCGACGTCGCCCTCGACGGAGTAGAAGCTCCGGCGAGACTCGTCCGATCCGCCGACGGCGCGGCTGTAGCCGGTTCCCACGGGGTCGACGAAGACCAGGTCGGTGAAGGCGAGCCACGTCTCGTGATTGTCGACCAGGTTCGGCAGGTCGGACGGGGCGCTCCCCTCCTTGCCGAACGGCAGACGTTTCGGTCCGAGCCCGCCGAAATTGAGCCAGGCCGACGACGCGCCCGGGCCGCCGTTGAAGACGTAGGTGATCGGCCGCGTGTTCGGATCGACCCGCTCGAGCGTGTAGCTCGTGACGACGATCTCCGCGACCTTCTCCCCCTTTGGATCGTAGAGCGGCGTCTGCTCCACGCGCGCCGTGTAACTCAGCGTGTCGTCGGCGGTGTCGACCTTGAGCTTGGCGGCGACGTCCGGCGGCAGCGCCGTCGGGTTCGGCCGCGGGGCCTCCTGCGCGGCGGCGAGAGGCGCGACGAGCATGGTTGCGACGAGGGCGAGCGGGGCGAGCAGGCGGCGCGATCGGGTCATGGCGGCCAAGATGGAGCGCGGCGCGTCCGGAGCGAGGGCGATCACGCTTATGCGACGACGCCCGGCGGTCCGGGCGGAGGCAGACAATCGGCCTGATGCGCCGTAGGCTTCGGAAGCGAAATGGCGGACGGAAGACGCATGCGCCTCGTGGCCCCCTCTCTGGCGGTTCTCGCTCTGTCCTGGGGGCTCGCTCCCGCCGCGGCGGCGGAGCCGACCTATGGCGCGATGGCCGGCGCCGCGCTCGGACAGGGCGCGAGCCTCAACGGCGCCGTTCCGTTTCCGAGGACCAATCCCTGGAACGTCGACATCTCGAAGCAGCCGGTCGACCCGCGCTCGGGCGCGCTGATCGCCTCGATCGGGCTCGACACGGGGCTGCACCCCGATTTCGGCAGCGGGACCTACGACGGATCGATCCTCGGCATTCCCTATTTCGTCGTGACGGGCGCCCGGGCCAAGGTGCGAATCCGGTTCACGGCCTATGGCGATCAGAGCGACAAGGGCCCCTACCCCATTCCGCCCAACGCCCGCATCGAAGGCTACAAGCCGAGCGGCCGGCCGTTCGACGGCGACCGCCACGTGCTCGTGGTCGATCGCGACAACGACCGCCTCTACGAACTGTACCGCGCGTTCAAGCGGCCGGATGGAAGCTGGAACGCCGACAGCGGCGCCGTCTTCCACCTCGACTCCAACGCGGTGCGGCCGACCGCCGAACCCGGCTGGACCAGCGCGGACGCGGCGGGTCTGCCGATCTTTCCGGGCCTCGTGCGCTACGACGAGGCCGCCGCCGGCGTGATCGCCCACGCGCTGCGCTTCACCGTCGACCGCACCCGCCGCGCCTATGTGCCGCCCGCGACCCATTTCGCGTCGAGCGACGCCTCGCCGAACCTGCCGCCGATGGGCATGCGCGTGCGGCTGAAGGCGAGCTACCGCATCCCGCCCGGCTTCAGCCGCCCGACCAAGGCGATCCTGCGGGCGCTGAAGACCTACGGCATGTTCGTCGCCGACAACGGGAGCGATTGGTTCATCTCCGGAGCGCCCGACCCGCGCTGGAACAACGACCGGCTGACGAGCGAACTGCGCCAGGTGAAGGGGCGGAATTTCGAGGTGGTCCGCATGCGCGGGCTCGTCGTTCGCTAGACCGCCTCAGCCCGCCTTCGTCCAGCGCCCGTCATCCGCCTGCTTCCAGTAGGCGCAGTCGTGGCCGGCCGCCTTCAGCGCCTTCCACTGGGCGCGGGCGGCGTCGAGCGCGTCCGGGTCGTGCCCGTCAAACAGGATCAGCGCGCGCTGGTAGGCCTCAAGGTCGGGCGGCGGCTCGGCGCCGTCGACCAGCACGCGCACGGCCGCGCCGTTGGGATTGCCCTCGGTCGTCGTCAGCCAGATCGGCTCATCCTGTCCGTCGGGATCAGCGGAATGGGCGAGAAAGCTCTCGTCCGACGAGGTCCACAGCGTGTCGTCGAGCGCCGAGACGCGTTCCGCGCTCGAAGCCTGCACGACGACCCTCCACTTCCGCTCGAGGCATTTTTCGAGCAGCGCCGGCAGCGCCCTGTCGAGCGGCTGCCGCGTAAGGTGGTAGAAGAAGATCTCGGTCATCGCCCCGCGGCCGTCCAGAAGCAAACGCGTCGTCCTCCGGCTCGACCGGAGGACCCATGTGCGTCGTCGAGCCCGACGTCCGACGGTGATGGTCCGGTCAAGCCGGACCATGACGAGCTCCCGCTTGGGTCGCCGCCCCACCGAGCGCGGGACGCCGGGCGGCTAACCCTCGTAGGAATCCCGCACCACGCGGTCGAGCAGGCGCACGCCCCAGCCCGAGCCCCAGCTCCGGTTGATGTCGCTCGAGGGCGAGCCCATGCCGGTGCCGGCGATGTCGAGATGCGCCCAGGGGGTGCCGTTGACGTGGCGCTTCAGGAACTGGGCGGCGGTGATCGAGCCGCCATGGCGGCCGCCGGTCTGCTTCATGTCGGCGAATTTCGAGTCGATCAGCTTGTCGTATTCCGGGCCCATCGGCATCCGCCACACCGGCTCGCCGGTCGCCTTGCCCGCCTTGAAGATGTTCTCCGATAGCTCGTCGTCGTTCGAGAACAGGCCGGCGTTGTCGACGCCGAGCGCGACCAGGATGGCGCCCGTCAGCGTCGCGAGGTTCACCATGAACTTCGGCTTGAAGCGGTCCTGCACGTACCAGAGCACGTCGGCCAGCACGAGGCGGCCTTCGGCGTCGGTGTTGATCACCTCGATGGTCTGGCCCGACAGCGAGGTCAGGATGTCGCCCGGGCGGTAGGCCTTGCCGTCCGGCATGTTCTCGACGCAGCCGATCGCGCCGATGACGTTGGCCTTCGCCTTGCGGCTCGCGAGCGCGTGCATCAGCCCGACGACGCAGGCGGCGCCGGCCATGTCGCCCTTCATGTCCTCCATGCCGGCGCCCGGCTTGATGGAGATGCCGCCGGTGTCGAACACCACGCCCTTGCCGACGAAGGCGATGGGCTGGGCGTCCTTGTTCTTCGCGCCGTTCCACCGCATCACCACGACGCGGCTCTCCTGCTCGGACCCCTGGCCGACCGCGAGCAGCGCGCCGAAGCCGAGCTTCTTCAGCGCCTTGTCGTCGAGCACCTCGACCTCGACGCCGAGCTCTTCGAGCTCCTGGGCCCGTTTGGCGAACTCCTTCGGGGTGAGCACGTTCGGCGGCTCGTTGACCAGGGTGCGTGCGGTCTCGACGCCCTCGGCGAGGCCTTCCTTCAGCTTCCAGGCCTTCTTGGCGGCGGACTCGTCGGCGACCGCGATGGTGACCTTGGAAAGCCGCGACGGCGTGTCGTCGTCCTTCTTCTTCGTCTTGTAGGTCTCGAACACGTAGCTGCGGAGCCGCATGCCGAGAGCGAGATCGGCGGCCGCCTCCGCGTCCGGAGCGCCGGACGCGGCGTCGAGCAGGACCACGACCTGTTCCGCCGCATCGGGGACGCGGCCGCGGATCTGCCCGCCGAGCTTCACCCAGTCGACGGGCTCCTTTCCGTCGCCGAGACCGACGACGACCAGCCGATCGAGATCCGTGATCAGCGGGGCAAGCATCTCGAAGCCCGAGCCGGCCTTGGCCTTGAAGCGCTCCGCGGCGGCCGCCCGCGCGATCGCCGGCTCGATCGGCGCCAGAAAGCGCGCCGTCGCGTCGCCGAAGGCGAGGTCCGGGCCGGCCAGCGCGACCACCACTCCCGACGGCTCGGCGGAAAGCTTCTGGAACGCGATCTTCAGCGGCGCCGCGGTCAACTCGATGGGTTTGGGCATGACAGGCGGAACTCCTCGGAGAATGTGGACGGCCTCGTGCTGAAGACGCGCGAGGACGAACGCGCGCAACCGCGAGGCGGAAATTCAGTGTCTCATCTATACGACACGCAGGCCGCCTTCCAGCGGTCGGAGGCCGGCTGGCGCCGACGCCGGCTTGCACGGACCGCCGAGCCGTCTTCAACTTGCAGCGCATGATCATCCGCGCGGCCGGGAGGCCGCGCCTCGGACAAGACGGCATGGCGCTGCTGTTCGGCCCAAGGACGCCCGAGCTGGGACCGAAGGCGCCGGGCCACGCGCCTCAGGCCAGAACGGCCGCTTCGGTCACGCCCCGTAAAGACTCCGCGCGCTATGGCTTTGCGGCGCGGGCCGAAGGGCCGCGGAGGAGTCTCGCGGCGCCCGATCGTACGCCGGCGCCACACCTCGGCGTCGAACGCGAGGGCCGCCCTTTTGGCGTTGGCGCGGAGCGCGGCTTCGTGCTTTATGGCGGCGCCGCATGCGCCGGTGATTTGGGGACGCGCAGGTCGGAGCGCCGACCGTCTTTCGCTCGCCAGTCAGCGGGTTTAGGACGGCTTCCTTCGGGGGTTGTGTTGTATCGGGAGGACGGATGACGCTCGCGCCGCGCCGCTCCCGTCCGATGCGTTCGGCGGGCCGGCGTCTCCTTTTCGCGACTCTGCTGGGTTCGGCCGGGCTCGCGCTCGGTCACGCTCCGACGAGCGCGCAGGTCTACAGCAACGACGTCCTGCCGCCCCTCCCCGACGGAGAGAAGCGAAAGCACGGCTTCGAGACGCTGCCGCGCAACCCCGTCGACAAGCGCCTGAAGAGCGCCAAGGCTGGTTCCGACGAGCACATGCTCATGGAGGCCAAGGAGCTCGTCTACGACTACGATCGTGAGGTCGTGACCGCCGTCGGCAAGGTCGACATCTACTACCAGGGCCGCGCGCTGCAGGCCGACCGGGTCGCCTACGACCAGAAGAACAACCGCGTCAAAGCGATGGGCTCCGTCAAGCTCACCGAGCGCGACGGCAACATCGTCTACGCCGACCAGCTCGACGTCACCGACGATTTCCGCGACGGCTTCGTCTCGCCTCTCAGGCTCGAGACGACGAACCGCACGCATTTCGCCGCCGCCCGCGGCCGGCGCGAGAACGGGACGCTGTCGGTGTTCGACCGGGGCGTCTACACGGCCTGCGAGCCGTGCCGGGAGAACCCGCAGAAGCCTCCTCTGTGGCAGGTGAAGGCCAAGCGCATCATCTGGCGCGAAGACGAGAAGATGATCTACTACGAGGACGCCACGTTCGAGCTGTTCGGTCAGCCGATCGCCTGGCTGCCCTACTTCTCGAGCCCCGATCCGACGGTGAAGCGCAAATCCGGCGTGCTCGCCCCGAGCCTCGCGCGATCCGGCGACGTCGGCTACAGCGTCGAGGTTCCTTATTTCTGGGCGCTGTCGCCGAGCTCGGACCTGACGCTCGCGCCGGTCGTCACGCAGAAGCAGGGCGTGATGCTGAAGGGCGAGTTCCGCCAGGAGCTGATCGACGGCGCTTATTCGATCCGCGCCGCCGGCATCAGCCAGACGAATTCGGACAAGTTCTCAGACAAGGTCCCGCTTCTCATCAACGGCGTGAAGCCGCAGGACGCGGGCCTTTCGATCGGCCCCGGCGACAAGAAGGAGCGCTGGGCGTTCGAGACCAAGGGCCATTTCGACATCAATGAGAAATGGTCCTGGGGCTGGGACGTGAACCTCGTCTCTGACAAATGGGTGCGCGGCGACTACGACCTCTGGGGCTCAAGCTACGACGCGACGTCGTCGCTCTATCTCATCGGCCAGGGCGACCGCAGCTGGTTCGAGCTTCGCGGCTACACCTTCTATGGCATGACGCGCTACGACCAGCAGGACCGCCTGCCTTGGGCGGCGCCCGTGCTCGACTACGAGTACACCTTCGAGAATCCGGTCGTCGGCGGCGAACTCTCGTTCGACATCAACGCCGCGACGATCCACCGCGACGAGTCGGACTATGCGCGCTACCGCACGCGCCTCCAGCCGCGGCCCGAGAACGCGCTGATCGGCGCGGCCGGAACCTACAGCCGCCTGTCCGGCGAGGTTCAGTGGCGCCGGCAGTTCATCGATCCGATCGGTCAGGTCTGGACGCCCTTCGCCTTCGCCCGCGGCGACCTGATCTACACGGACCCGAAGGACGACCCGCGCATGGGGCCGTTCCTCGACACCCGCCAGGACGCGGCGTTCCGCGGCATGGCGGGCGTCGGCCTCGAATACCGCTTCCCCTTCATCGCGGAGTCGAGCTTCGGCACGCACCAGGTTGAGCCGATCGCGCAGCTGCTGCTCCGGCCGAACGAAGGCCGGATCGGAAAACTTCCGAACGAGGACGCGCAGAGCCTGATCTTCGACGACACCACCCTGTTCGCCTGGAACAAATTCTCAGGCTACGACCGGATCGAGGGCGGCAGCCGCGCCAATGTCGGGGCGCAGTACACCTTCACCGCCGACAGCGGCGCGAGCTTCACCATGCTGGCTGGGCAGTCCTATCAGCTGTTCGGCCGCAACTCGTACAAGAGCTTCGACGATCCGACCCGTATCGGCCCGGATTCGGGACTGGACGAGCGCTCGTCGGACTATGTCGCGGGCGCGACGCTGGTCCCGAACCAGCATCTCGCCTTCGCCAGCCACTTCCGCTTCGACGACCGCGGCTTCGATCTGCGCTCCGCCGAAGTCGAGGGCCGCGCGACGTTCGAGCGGGTCCAGGCCAATCTGATCTACGGCCGCTACGACGAGCAGCCGCTGCAGGGTTATGACGACATCCGCGAGGGGGTGCTGGGCGGCGCGCGGATCTTCGTGACCGAGGACGCCTATGTCGAGGGCGGCGCCCGCTACAACTTCGACCGCGAAGTGTTCGACCGCACGCAGGTCGGCTTCGGGATCAACGACATCCAGCAGTGCCTGTCGCTCGGCTTCAGCTACATCCGCGAGATCGACAACAGCGCCGAGACGATCAAGCTGGACAAGGTCGATCACAAGTTCTTGCTGCGCGTCGATCTCAGGACGCTCGGAGGCGGAACCGTCACGACGCGCTCGAAGCAGACCCGCAACGACGACATGTTCGGCTCCAACCAGACCTTCCTCGCCCAGCAGCCGAACTGAAGGCGGACCGCGCAAATCGGCGGGCTCGCATCGTCTGATATGGTTGACGACCGGCGCCAGAACCCGGAAAAACGGCCGCGAGGTCCGCTTGGCGCGGGCGGTCGGCGAACCGATGGGAGTCGCATGTTCACCTCTGCGCGTATCCGGCGTCTTTTGCCCGCCTTCGCCGCCGCCGCGGCGCTCGCCGTCCTCTCGGCCGCGCCTGCGAGCGCGCAGTCGATCTCGGTGGTCGTCAACGGCCAGCCGATCCTGTCGAGCGAAGTCGCCGCGCGCGTCGCGCTGCTGAAGCTGTCCGGCGGCGGCAAGGGGGCGAGCGTCGCGGCCGCGAAGCAGGAGCTGATCGACGAGAAGCTCAAGGTCATGGAGGCCAAGCGCTACGGCATGACCGCCAGCGACGCCCAGGTCGACGCCGCCTTCGCGTCCATCGCTCAGCGCACCAAGATGTCTCCCGACCAGTTCGCCAAGGCGATCGGCCAACGCGGCGTCAGCGCGCAGACGCTGAAGAGCCGCATCGGCGCCGAGATGGTGTGGGCGCAGCTCGTGCGGCGCAAATTCGCCGCCCAGTTCGCCTCCAAGGAGCGCGACGTGATCGCGCAGATGGCCAGCCGCGGCGACGGCAAGGCCTCCAACAAGGCGACGCAGTACACGTTGCGGCAGGTGGTGTTCGTGCTGCCGAAGGGCGCGAGCGAGGCGCAGGCCACGCAGCGCCGGCAGGAGGCGATCAACGCCCGCGGCCGTTTTCCCGGCTGCGACGGCGCCGTCCAGTTCGCCGCGGCGCTGCGGGACGTCGCCGTCAAGGAGCCGATCACCCGCTCGTCCGGCGCGCTCGGCAAGGAGCTGACCGACATCCTCGACAAGGTGAAGATCGGCGGCCTCACCGAGCCCCAGCGCGTCGATCAGGGCTTCGAGATGATCGCGGTCTGCGAGCGCAAGGAGATCGCCGACGACAGCGTGCTCCGTCAGGCGGCCCAGGAGGAGCTGGGCAGCAAGGCGGCGCAGGAGCAGGCGGAGAAGTATCTCGCGCAGCTCCGCTCGCGCGCGGTCATCGAGAACCGCTGAGCGCGTGACGCGGCCCGTGGCCATGGCCCGGCCGCTCGCGCTCTCGATGGGCGAGCCGGCGGGCGTCGGTCCGGAGCTCGCGCTCGCGCTGTGGGCCCACCGGCGGACGCGCGACCTGCCCGCCTTCGCGGCCGTCGGCGACCCCGCGGTGTTTGCGGCGCGCGCGAAGACGATCGGCGTCGACGCGCCGATCGCCGAGGTGGAGCCCGAAGCCGCCGGCGCCGTGTTCGACGAGCGCTTCCCCGTCGTCCCCGTAGGCTCGACCTGCCTGGCCGCCCCGGGGCGCCCGGACCCGCGCGACGCGCAGACCGTCGTCGAAGCGATCAAGCGCGGCGTCGAACTGGTGCATGGCGGGCGCTGCTCGGCCCTGGTCACGCTGCCGATCGCAAAGGCCCCGCTCGTTGAGGCGGGCTTCCCTCATCCCGGGCACACCGAGTTTCTGGGCGCCCTCGCCGAAGAGCTGTGGGGCGCTCCCGTGCGCGCGGTGATGCTGCTGTGGGCCGAGGAGATCGCGGTCGCCCCGGTCACGGTCCACATCCCTCTCTCCGAGGTTCCGCGCCGCCTGACCGAAGACGCCATCGTCGAGACCGGCCGCATCGTCGCGCGCGATCTCTGCCGCCGCTTCCGGATCGCGCGTCCGCGACTCGCGGTCGCGGGGCTCAATCCGCATGCCGGCGAAAGCGGCGTTCTGGGCCCTGAAGATGACGCGATCGTCGCGCCCGCCGTGCGCCGCCTGCAGGCCGACGGCATTCTTGCGACAGGCCCTCTCCCGGCCGACACGATGTTCCACGCCGCCGCCCGCGCGCGCTACGACGCGGCGCTCGCGATGTATCACGATCAGGCGCTGATCCCCGTGAAGACGCTCGCCTTCGACCGCGCGGTGAACGTCACGCTCGGCCTTCCCTTCGTGCGGACCTCGCCCGATCACGGCACGGCGTTCGACATCGCGGGCAAGGGAGTGGGCGACCCGGCGAGCCTGCGCGCCGCGATCGAGCTCGCCGCGCGGCTCGCCCGCGAACCTGCCCTCGCGTGAGCCCGATCGACGATCTGCCGCCGCTCCGCGACGTCATCCGCCGCCACGACCTCGCGCCCAAGAAGTCGCTCGGGCAGAACTTCCTGCTCGACCTCAACCTCACCTCCCGCATCGCCCGCGCCGGCGGACGGCTCGACGGCGTGACCGTGATCGAGGTCGGCCCCGGTCCCGGAGGCCTCACGCGCGCGCTGCTCGCGGAAGGCGCCCGGAAGGTCGTCGCGATCGAGAAGGACTCCCGCGCCATCGCGGCGCTGGAGGAGATCGCGTCCCGCTATCCCGGCCGGCTCGAGATCGTCGAGGGCGACGCGCTCGAGATCGCGATGGAGGGCCTCGCCGGGGACGGTCCGGCGCGGGTCATCGCCAACCTGCCCTACAATGTCGCGACGCCGCTGCTCACCGGCTGGGTCGCCACCGAGGCTTGGCCGCCATGGTGGGACGGCCTCGTCGTGATGTTCCAGCGCGAGGTCGCCGAGCGGATCGTCGCGAAGCCCGGCGACGACGCCTATGGCCGGCTCGGCGTGCTGTGCGGATGGCGCTGCGAAGCGTCGATCGCCTTCGACGTGAGTCCGCAGGCTTTCACGCCCCCGCCGAAGGTCACGTCCTCGGTCGTGCGGCTGACGCCCCGCCCGACGCCGCTCGCATGCCCCGTGCGGGACCTTGAAGCCGTCACGCAAGCCGCCTTCGGTCAGCGCCGCAAGATGCTGCGGCAGAGCCTGAAAGGCCTGGGAGACGCTCAGGCGCTGCTGAGCGCCGCCGGCCTGGAGCCGACGCGGCGGGCGGAGGAGATTCCCGTGGAGGGCTTCGTGGCGCTCGCCCGCGCGGTCGCGGCGCGGCGCGGCTGAGCTTCAGATCAGGGTTTCGCCCAGTTCAGCCGCGAGCCGGTCGGCGAATTCGCCGATGGCGAGTCGGCGGACCCGCCTGAGGCGCTCCGCCTCGAGGATCGATCGAATCTCGTTGTAGCAGCGATCCAGATCGTCGTTCACGACGACATAGTCATAGTCCTTCCACCGCTCGATCTCGACCGCTGCGTTCCTGAGACGGCGCAGGATGACGTCGGGCGCGTCCTCGGCGCGCCGCTCCAGCCGCGCGCGGAGCTCGGCCGCCGACGGCGGCAGCACGAAGATGGTCGCGATGTCGTTCGGCATCGCCTCGCGCGCCT
Source organism: Hansschlegelia sp. KR7-227 (assembly GCF_049446035.1). Lineage (NCBI taxonomy): Bacteria > Pseudomonadati > Pseudomonadota > Alphaproteobacteria > Hyphomicrobiales > Methylopilaceae > Hansschlegelia > Hansschlegelia sp. KR7-227. Next base: position 644,060 of record NZ_JBMSEA010000001.1, on the reverse strand, counting down.
GCATCGCGCCCTGCCAGTCGATGTCGAACAGGATGTCCTGTCCCCCCGCCAACGCCTCCTCGACCGGCTTTCGGGGCGTGCCGTAGCAATTGCCGTGGACCACGGCCCACTCCAGCAATTCGCCGTTGTCGCGCATCGAGTCGAACTCGCGCTGACTTATGAAGCGATAGTGCACGCCGTCGATCTCGCTGCCCCGGCGCGCCCGTGTCGTGACCGAGATGGAGAGATTGAGACCCTCCGCCTTCTCCATGAGCGCGCGCGTGAGCGTCGACTTGCCGGCGCCGGACGGCGACGACAGCACGAGCACGAGGCCCCGCCGGACCATCTGTCGCGAAGCCACCACAGGGGTCGTCGCCATGCTCAGTCACTCCACGTTCTGGACCTGCTCGCGAAACTGCTCGACGACGGCCTTGAGTTCGAGGCCGATCGCGGTCAGAGCGCGGTCGTTGGATTTGGCGCACAGCGTGTTCGACTCGCGGCCGAACTCCTGGGCCAGGAAATCAAGCCGTCGTCCGACCGGCCCGCCTTCGCCGATCAGCGCCCGAGCGGCCGCGACATGCGCCACGAGACGGTCGAGCTCCTCGCGCACGTCGGCACGGGTCGCGATCAGGGCCGCCTCCTGATGCAGCCGCTCCGGATCGAGCGCGACGCCTGTTCCGATAAGCGCCGCGACCTGGTCGGCGAGGCGCTGGCGCACGGCTTCGGGCGACCGCCCCGGGCAGGCGTCGGCGCGGGCCACGAGATCCGCGATCGTCGCCAGCCGCTCGTTCAGCACAGCCTCGAGCGCGGCGCCCTCGCCCTCACGCGACATGGCGAGCGCCTCGACGGCCTGCGCGAAGTCGGCGACGACCGCCGCCTCGAACGCGGCGCGCTCGTCGGCGCCCTCCTCGGGTTCGACGAATTCGACGACGCCGCGTTGCGCCATCAGAGCGGCCACCGAAGGCGGAGTTGCGCTCGGCACGCGCTCGGCGATGGCCGCCGCCGCGGCCAGCACCGCCACGAGCGCCTCCTCGTTAATCCGCACCTCGACGCCGGTCGCCGTGCGGTCGATGGTGAGCGTCCCCTGGATCGCGCCGCGCTTCAGCCGCCCGGAAGCGACGGCGCGCGCCGCCTGTTCGACCGCGTCGAAGCCGGGCGGCGTGCGAAGCCGCAGGTCGAGACCCTTAGCGTTGACGCTCCGCAACTCCCACGTCCAGCGCGCGCGCTCGGACCCGCCGACGGTCCTCGAAAATCCGGTCATGCTGGCGAGAGGCATGGGCGGAAGGCACTCCTGTTCAATTGGGTTTGGAGCCTCTTTGAGCACAGAGGTCTCGCCGGCGCGCGCCCGAAGATGGACGCGAGGCGCCTTTTTCGGCGGTCAGAGGCTGAAAGGCTACGGCGCAGCCGCCCTCGACGCGCCCGCTCGCGATCCGCGGCCCAGGCGAGCCGCGCGCGCGTAAAGGCCGCTCTCAGCGCACGTCGGGCCGGCGACGGTCTGACGGCTTCGGCTTAGCGGGCGCCGACGATGACGAGGCGGGGGCCGCGCCCGTGGGCGCGTCGTCCGCCGGCGCTTCCGGCGCGGCGTCGTCGGGCGCGAGCCGATCCGCCGGCAGCGCGCGGCTGCGCTCGATCTTCCGCCACGCCGCGACGTTGCGGTTGTGCTCCGCGAGCGTCGTCGCGAAGGCGTGACCGCCGGAACCGTCCGCCACGAAATAGAGATCGTTGGTCTTCGCAGGGTTCGCCGCCGCCTCGAGCGAAGCACGCCCGGGATTGGCGATCGGCCCGGCCGGGAGGCCCGACACGACATAGGTATTGTAGGGCGTTCGGGAGGCGATGTCGGCGCGGTTCAGACTGCGGCCGAGCGTGCCGCGGCCGCCGACGAGACCGTAGACGATGGTCGGGTCCGATTGCAGCCGCATGCCCTTGGCGAGACGGTTCGCGAAGACCGCGGCGACGCGCTCTCGCTCCTCGGGAACGCCGGTCTCCTTCTCGATCAGAGACGCCAGCGTCACGAGATCATCGGGCGACTTGATGGCGGGCGACGGGGTGCGCGCCGCCCATACTTTTTCAAGCACCGCCTTCTGATGCTCCTGCATGCGCGCGATCATCTGCTCGCGCGACGCGCCGCGCATGAACTTGTAGGTCTCGGGCAGCAGCGACCCCTCGGGCGGCGTCGCCTTGACGTCGCCGGTCAGGAGCGGCTGGTCGCGCAGGCGATCGACGATCTGCAGGCTGGTGAGCCCCTCCGGGATCGTCACCGTATGCTCGATCGACTTGCCCGACGCGATGATGACCATCGCCTCGCGCATGCTGACTCCCGCCGGGAACGCGTATTCGCCGTAGCGCAGACGGTCCTTGACGCCATAGGCGCGCACGCCGAGCTCGAACAGCCTGGGATGATCGATGACCCCGGCGCGCTGCAGCGAATCGGCGATCTCGGAGACGCCCTGGTTGCGGGCGATCATGACCGTGGTCTCCTGGGCGAGCGGCCCGGGCTCGTCGAAGGTGGTCTTACCCCAGTAGAACGCGCCGGCGAGCGCGAGCACGACCAGGGTCAGGAACGTGAAGACGCCGCTGAGATAGCCCACGGCCGTCCCGTCGCGCCGCCGGCGCTTCCCGCGACCCGGCGGCGGCGTCTCGGGACCGCCGGCGCCGCCGCGTGACGTGGACGCAGGGGATCTGGACGCAGAGGATTTGGACGCCGGCGCCTCGGACGGGGCCGAGTCGGCGGACATGCGCGCGGTCGGATCGTCGGCTGGCGTCGCGGTAGGCTCGGGAGCCGGTCGTTCGGCTGTCACGTTTCACGCCCTCCGTCTTGTCGACGGCGCGCCGAAGCGGACCGTCGCGGGGTTGGAGCGCACTCTACCCGCGATTATGGCGAAAGACGCTCAGGCGTCGTAACGGCGGAACACCAGAGACGCATTGGTGCCGCCGAAGCCGAAGGAGTTCGACAGCGCGACCTCGATCGGCAGCTTCTTCGCCTTGAGCGGCACAAGGTCGAGGGCGGTCTCGACCGACGGCTCTTCGAGATTGAGCGTCGGCGGCGCGATCTGGTCGCGGATCGCGAGCAGCGAGAAGATCGCCTCGACCGAGCCGGCGGCGCCCAGCAAGTGGCCGATCGCCGATTTCGTCGACGACATCGTGATCTTGCCCGCGGCGTTTCCGACGAGGCGGGTCACCGCGCCGAGTTCGATCTCGTCGCCGAGCGGCGTCGAGGTGCCATGCGCGTTGATGTAGTCGACCTCGCTCGCCTGCAGACCCGCGCGCTTCAGCGCGGCCTGCATGCAGCGGAACGCGCCGTCGCCGTCCATCGCGGGAGCGGTGATGTGATAGGCGTCGCCGGACATGCCGTAGCCGACCACCTCGCCGTAGATCTTGGCGCCGCGGGCTTTGGCGTGCTCGAGCTCCTCGAGCACCACGATTCCGGCTCCCTCGCCCATCACGAAGCCGTCGCGGTGCTTGTCATAGGGCCGCGAGGCCCGCGTCGGCTCGTCGTTGAACGAGGTCGACAGCGCCCGGCACGAGGAGAAGCCGGCGACCGCGATGCGGCAGATCGGCGATTCCGTGCCGCCCGCTACCATCACGTCGGCGTCGCCGAGCGCGATCAGGCGCGAGGCGTCGCCGATGGCGTGCGCGCCGGTCGAGCAGGCGGTGACGACGGCATGGTTCGGACCCTTGAGCCCATGCCGGATCGAGACCTGGCCGGAGGCGAGATTGATGAGCCGGCCGGGGATGAAGAACGGCGATATCCGCCGAGGCCCCTTGTCGCGGAGGATGTGAGCGGCCTCCTCGATTCCCTGCAGGCCTCCGATGCCGGAGCCGATCATCACGCCCGTGGCGCAACGCTCGTCCTCGGTCTGGGGCTTCCAGCCGGAGTCCGCGAGAGCCTGATCCGCGGCGCCGATCGCGAAGGTGATGAAGTCGTCGACCTTACGCTGCTCCTTCGGCTCCAGCACCGCGTCGGCGTTGAAGGTTCCGTCGGAGCCGTCGCCGCGCGGGATGATGCCGGCGACGCGCGCGGGAAGATCGTCGACCTGGAACTGGTCGATCTTGCGCAGCCCGCTTTCGCCGGCCGTCAGCCTGCTCCAGACGGTCTCCACGTCGGCGCCGAGGGGGCACACGATGCCGAGCCCCGTGACGACGACCCGACGCATGCCATTCATGCCGTTCATGCCGCGGCCTTGATCGGACGTTTCTGACGCGTCATGACGTCGCCGGGCGCGGCTTACGCCTGCGCCGCATTCTTCTCGAGGAACTTCGTGGCGTCGCCGACGGTCAGGATGGTCTCCGCGGCGTCGTCCGGGATCTCGCAGCCGAACTCTTCCTCGAAGGCCATGACGAGCTCGACGGTGTCGAGGCTGTCGGCGCCGAGATCGTCGATGAAGCTCGCGTTCTCGGTGACCTTCTCGGCGTCGACGCCGAGGTGTTCGACCACGATCTTCTTCACGCGTTCGGCAATGTCGCTCATCGTTCTCATTCCTCGATCGTTGGGTCCGGAAGATCGTCCCGCCGGAACGTTCCGGCCTGGACCGTATCGTCCGGACCGCGATTCCACCGTGCAGGCTTTTTGAAGGCCGAGCGCGATCCGAGCAACTGATTTTGACGGACCGGCCCTGAAATCTGAGGCCGGCGCGCCTGTTGGCGCGGTCGGCGACGCAATTTTGCGGGTTCCTATCATGATCGCAACAGGCGCGCCAGACGCGCCCGCGCGCCGCCGAACGGCCTCAGATCATGGCCATCCCGCCGTTCACGTGCAGCGTCTGTCCCGTGACGTAGGCGGACTGTTCGCTCGCGAGATAGACCGTCGCGGCGGCGACGTCCGCGCCCACGCCGAAGCGGCCGGCCGGAATGCGGCCAAGCGCGCCCTCGCGCTGCTTCTCGTTCAGCGCGTCGGTCATCGGGCTCTCGATGAAGCCCGGCGCGATGCAGTTGACGGTGATGTTGCGGCTCGCGACCTCGGCCGCGAGCGATTTCGACATGCCGATCAGCCCGGCCTTGGAGGCGGCGTAGTTGCCCTGCCCCGGATTGCCGGTGACGCCGACGACCGACGTGATTCCGATGAGTCGACCGTAGCGCCGCTTCATCATGCCCTTCAGCGCCGCCCGGTACAGCCGGAAGCCGGCCGCGAGATTGACGGTCAGGACCTCCGACCACTCCTCGTCCTTCATCCGCAGGAACAAATTGTCCCGCGTCACGCCGGCGTTGTGGATCAGGATGTCGAGCCCGCCCATCGCGGTCTCCGCGGCGCCTGGAAGCGCGTCGACGGCCGCTGGGTCCTTCAGGTCGGCCGGCAGGACATGGGCGCGGTCGCCCAGTTCGCCCGCGAGCGCGTCGAGCGCCTCGCGCCGGGTGCCCGACAGCGCGACCGTCGCGCCCTGCGCGTGCAGAGCCTTGGCGATGGCGCCGCCGATGCCGCCTGTCGCGCCGGTGACGAGCGCGAAGCGCCCGGTGAGATCGAACATTCGCGTCTCCTCTCAGCCGTTGCCGACCCAGGTGGAATCAGCACTGACCCGCATGACGTCGTCGGGCGTTCCGACCGCCTCGCCGGTCGCCTCGGGCGCGATGCGCTTCACGAGGCCGGCCAGCACCTTGCCCGCGCCGATCTCGACGAAGCGCGTGACGCCGGCCCCCGCCATGAAGACGACCGATTCGCGCCAGCGGACGGAGCCGGTGACCTGCTCCACGAGCTTCGCCCGGATGGCTTCCGGATCCGTCAGGGGGCCGGCGGTGACGTTGGCGACTAGCGGCGCCCTGGGGGCGAGGATCTTCACGCCGGCCAGCGCCTCGCGCATGACCTCGGCGGCGGGCTGCATGAGCGCGCAGTGGAACGGCGCGGAGACCGGAAGCAGCATCGCGCGCTTCGCGCCGTGAGCCTTGGCGATCGCGATCGCGCGCTGGACCGCGGCCGTCGCGCCGGAGACCACCACCTGTCCCGGCGCGTTGTCATTGGCGGCGGCGATGACGTCGCCTTCGGCGGCCTCGAGGGCCACCGCCCGGGCTGCGTCGAGGTCGAGCCCGAGCAGGGCCGCCATCGCCCCCTGCCCCACCGGCACGGCCTTCTGCATCGCGTCGCCGCGGACGCGCAGCAGCTTGGCCGCGTCCGCGATCGACAGGCTGCCGGCGGCGGCCAGCGCCGAGTACTCGCCGAGCGAATGGCCCGCCACGAAGGCGGCATGGCGCGCGACATCGAGCCCGGCTTCCGCCTCGAGCACCCGGAGCGCCGCGAGGCTGACCGCCATCAGCGCGGGCTGGGCGTTGGCGGTGAGCGTCAGCGCGTCCTCGGGCCCTTCGAAAATGGTGCGGGACAGCGGCTCGCCGAGGGCGGCGTCGACCTCCTCGAACACGGCGCGCGCCGCGGCGAAACTGTCGGCCAAAGCGCGGCCCATGCCGACCTGCTGGCTTCCCTGTCCGGGAAAGATCAAGGCGATGCTCACTGCGCGGGGGTCCCCTTCCGCGGGCGTCTTGGCGGCCGTGCAAAGCAGGCGTGCGCGGGCCGTGTCAAGCGCGGCCATGCTGGACATGGCGCATCCCGGCTTTGCCGAACGACGCCGGCGAGCGGCCGCGACGCGATCCGCCGTCCGCCCGATTCGACGAAGCTGCGTGGAAGCTTGCGAAGGTCGACGCGCCCTACTGTAAGGTCTGAGTCGCCGCCCGCGACCGCGGATCTCAGGAGGCCTGATGACGGACGACACCGACGAGACCCGCCGCGCGCGGGCGAAACGCACGCTCGCTGAGTATCATGGTCCCTTCGGCGAACAGGTGATCGCCCGCCTCGCGGACGTCGCTCCGGACTTCGCCGACCAACTCGTCGACTACGCCTTCGGCGACGTCTACTCCCGGCCCGGCCTCGACCGCCGCGCGCGCGAGATCGCGACGCTCGCAGGGCTCGCGGCGCTCGGCAACGCTGAGCCGCAGCTGAAGTGGCACATCCGCGGCGCCCTCAACATCGGAATCACCCGCACGGAGGTGATCGAAATCCTGTCGCAGATGGCGATCTATGGCGGCTTTCCCGCAGGCGTCCGCGCGCTGATGGCGGCGAAGGAGGTGTTCGACGAGATCGACGAGTTCGCGACGGAGCTGGCGAGGCAGGACGACGCCTGAGCGGAGAGCGGTTCGTCTGCCCGGTCCGGCACATCCGCCAAATGAATGGATGCTCGCCGCGAGCGCTCCTACAACGGCCTCAAAGCCCAAATGCCCGAGCGCGGCTGGGCTTCGATCCGACTCCCGCCTTGCCTCGCAGCCCCTGATCCTCTATAGGCCGCGCTTCGCGTCGTTCGGCTGGGGGCTGAACGGAGGGGTCCGGATTCGTCCGGGCAGGATCGCAAGGTCCGGCCTCCCGTGTCTCCGCCTTCGAGAATTCGTTCGGGCCTTCGCGGGCTCGGAGGGCTTCGCGCCGAATGGCTGACGTTGATCTGAAACCTGAAGGCCACCCCACATGCCGCTCTACGAACACGTCTTCCTGGCCCGCCAGGACGTGACGTCGCAGCAGGTCGAGGAAATGACGGCGCAGTACAAGTCGGTCCTGGAAGCTCAGGGCGGCGAGGTCAAGAAGACCGAGTACTGGGGCGTCAAGCCGCTCGCCTACCGCATCAACAAGAACCGCAAGGCCCATTACACCCTGCTCAACATCGACGCGCCGGCGCCCGCCGTCGCCGAGATGGAGCGCCAGATGGGCATTTCCGAAGACGTCCTGCGCTTCATGACCATCAAGGTCGAGGAGCTCGAGGAGGTCCCCTCCGCGATGCTCCAGCGCCGCGACCGCGACGACCGTGACGACCGCCCGCGCGGCGGCGGACGCGGCTTCGGCGGCGGCGGGGGCGACCGTGATCGCGGCCCGCGCCGCGACCGCGACGACCGCCCGCGCCGCGACGACGCGCCCCAGCAGGAGACGCACTGATGGCCACGCCGGCTCCGACTTCGTCGTCCTCGAGCGGCCAGCGCCGCCCGTTCTTCCGCCGTCGCAAGACCTGCCCGTTCTCCGGCGCCAACGCTCCGAAGATCGACTACAAGGACGTGCGGCTGCTGCAGCGCTACATCTCCGAGCGCGGCAAGATCGTGCCGTCGCGCATCACGGCGGTCTCCGCCAAGAAGCAGCGCGAGCTCGCCAAGGCGATCAAGCGCTCGCGCTTCCTCGGCCTGCTGCCTTACGTCATCAAGTGACGTGACGGGCGGCTCGGCCGCCCGACGACTGCTCCGGCGCGGCTGCGGCCGCGTCGGTTGTTCCAGGCGCTCATGCGGGCGCCGCTCCAGGCGCCGGCGTCACGCCGGCGTCGTTGGGCCGGGCTTCGATCCGGCCCTAACCGCGCATTCCGCGCGGGACAGCCGGGTTTCGAACGCGCGATGACGCTCTCCGTCCTCCTGATCGGCTTCGGCGCCGGAACGGCCTCCGCGCTGCTCTACGCCGCGGTCGCGTCCGGCTCCCCGCTCGCCGTCCTCCTGCTCTACGTCGCCCCGCTCCCGATCCTGCTCGCGGGCGTCGGCTGGCGACACACCGCCGGCCTCGTCGCGGCCGTCGTCGCGGCGCTCGCGCTGACCGTCGGGGTCGGCCCGAAGACCGGGCTCTATTACGCGCTGGTCGTCGGCGTGCCGTCGTGGTGGCTGGCCTATCTCGCTTTGCTCGCCCGGCCCGGCGCGACGCCCGAGCAGACCGAGTGGTACCCGATCGGCCGGCTGGTGATCTGGACGGCGGCCCTCGGCGCCCTGCTGGTGACGGCCTCGATCCCGCTGGTCGCGACCACGCTGGAGGAATATCGCGCGACGCTGCGCGAGGTGTTCTCCAAGGCCTTCGAAAGCGCAGGCGCCGCGGGCGCGCCGCTTCCGACCGGCCAGGACCCCAAGGCGCTCGTCGACTTTATGGCTCTGGTGGCGCCCGGCGTTGCCGCCACCTTCTGGACCGCGTCGTCGATCCTCAATCTCTGGCTCGCGGGGCGCATCACCCGCGCGTCCGGCCGGCTGGTGCGGCCTTGGCCGGATCTCAGGGGCGTGAGCTATCCGACCACGGCGGCCTATGTGCTGCTGGCCGCCTTCGCCGGCTCGTTCGCCCCCGGACTGGTCGGCCTCGCCGCCGAGCTGTTCGCCGCGACCTTCCTGATCGCCTTCGCCCTTCTCGGCCTCGCGACGCTGCATGTCGCGACCCAGAAGACTCCGGCGCGCGGCCTCATCCTGTTCGCGACCTACGCCATGCTGGTGCTGCAGCCCTGGATCGTCGTGTTCCTCGCGGGCCTCGGCCTCGGCGAGCAGTTCTTCAACATCCGGCGGCGCTTCGGCCCGCCCCCCGGCGGTCCGCCCACGGCGGTCGCCAACCTCCCCTGAAGCATCGCAAAACCACTTTGAACGGAGACTTCCCATGCAAGTGATCCTGCTCGAACGCATCGCCAAGCTCGGCCAGATGGGCGACGAAGTGCGCGTCAAGGACGGCTACGCCCGCAACTTCCTGCTCCCGGGCAACAAGGCGCTGCGCGCCAACGACGCCAACCGCAAGAAGTTCGAAGGCCAGCGCGCTCAGCTCGAGGCGCGCAACCTCGAGCTCAAGTCCGAAGCCGAGCGGCTCGGCGAGACCGTCGACGGCAAGGTGCTGGTGCTGGTCCGCCAGGCCGGCGAGACCGGCCAGCTCTACGGCTCGGTGTCGACCCGCGACGTCGCGGAAGCGCTCACCAAGGACGGCACCTCGGTCGGCCGCAACCAGATCGTGCTGAACGCGCCGATCAAGACCATCGGTCTCCACAAGCTTCCGGTCCGCCTCCATCCGGAGGTCGAGGTGACCGTGACGGTCAACGTGGCCCGCTCCGAGGCCGAGGCCGAACGCCAGGCCAAGGGCGAGGACCTCTCGCAGCGCGAGGAAGGTCCGGCCTTCGAGACCTTCAAGGAAGACGATGACGACGACGACCGCCGCCGCGGCCGCGACGACGATTACGAGCCGGCGGCGGCAGACGAGGAGCCGGCCGAAGAGGCGCGCGACTGACGCATCCCGCGGCTTGCCCGAACGAAACGCCCGGCGGCAGCGCCGGGCGTTTTGCTGTTTGAAGCATCCAACCTCCGCCGTCGTTCCGGGCTCGTCCCGGAACCCATTCCCGCCGCGTATCGAACCGGCCGGCGCTGGCGGCGGAAATGGATCCCGGGACGAGCCCGGGATGACAGCCCGAGATCGCGCGCTTCAACCGGAGGCGATCGTGCCTGAGCCGGTCGGTCGCCGTCGCTTCACGCCGGCGGGCGGAAGCTCTGCACGCTGTCGGTGGGGAAGTCGTAGAGCTTGCCGGTCTCGGTCCACTCCGGCGCGCACATGGCGACGAGCTTCGGCGCGAACTCCGCCGGGGTCCTCAGCGTCGCCGGGTCCTCCCCCGGCATCGCCCGCGCCCGCATCGCGGTGCGCAGCGGACCGGGATTGGCGAGCATCACGCGCACGGGCGTATGGTTCTTCGTCTCCGCGGCGTATGAGCGGGCGAGCGCCTCGACCCCGGCCTTGGTCACCGCGTATGGCCCCCAATAGGCGCGGTCCTTGTGGACGACGCCGGAGGTCAGGAACACGGCCCGGCCGGCGTCCGAGGCCCGCAGTAGCGGGTCGAGCGAGCGGATCAGCCGCCAGTTGGCGGTAAGGTTGATCGCGACCGTCCTGTCCCAGTCCTTCGGATCGACATGCCCGAGCGGCGTGACCGGGCCGAGCTGGCCGGCGTTCGCGACCAGCGCGTCGAGCTTGCCGAAGCGCTGGTAGAGCGCGCCGCCCAGCCGGTCGATCGCCTCGAAATCCGTGATGTCGAAGGGGGCGAGCGTCGCCGCGCCGCCGACGGCCTTGATCGCGTCATCCAGGTCCTCGAGGCCGCCCTGGGTGCGCCCGGTCGCGACGACATGCGCGCCGGCCTCCGCCAGCGCCAGCGCCGTGGCGTAGCCGATCCCGCGGGTCGCGCCTGTGACGACCGCGACGCGGCCTGCAAGATTAGGAGATGTCATGGCGTCAAAGGACCCGGAACTCGGCGAGGAGCCGAGACCTCATGTCCCGGCCTTGAGCCGGGACCCATAGCCGCTGACGCCGCCGAATGAAACCGCAGCGACGCGCGGCGCTCAGCTCGCTTCGGCGATCAGCGACAGCTGCCGCGGGGTCGCGTCCATCTGGTCGGTGAGCGGCGTCGGGTAGTCGCCCGTGAAGCAATGGTCCGTGAACTGCGGCCGCAGGTCGTCGCGCCCATCATAGCCCATGGCCCGGTACAGCCCGTCGACCGACAGGAAGGCGAGGCTGTCGGCGCCGATGAACGCCCTCATCTCCTCGAGCGTGTGCGTCGCCGCCAGCAGCTTCTCGCGCTCGGGCGTGTCGATCCCGTAGAAATCGGAATGCTTGATCGGCGGGCAAGCGAGCCGGAAATGCACCTCGGTGGCGCCGGCGTCGCGCATCATCTTGACGATCTTGAGCGAGGTGGTGCCGCGGACCAGGCTGTCGTCGACCAGCACGATGCGCTTGCCGGCGACCTGGCTGCGGTTGGCGCTGTGCTTCATCCGCACCCCGGACTCACGCACGCCTTGCGTCGGCTGGATGAAGGTTCGCCCGACATAGTGGTTGCGGATGATGCCGAGCTCGAAGGGAATGCCGGATTCCTGGGAGAAACCGATCGCCGCCGGCACCCCGGAATCCGGGATCGGCACGATGACGTCCGCCTCGGGCAGCGACTCGCGGGCGAGCTCGACGCCCATCTTCTTGCGGACCTCGTAGACCGACTGGCCCTGCACGACCGAATCCGGCCGCGCGAAATAGACGAACTCGAACACGCACGGCCGCATGCGCTGCGGCGGGAACGGGCGCAGCGACTGGACGCCGCTCTCCGAGATGACCACGACCTCGCCATTGTCGATGTCGCGGATGTATTTGGCGCCGATGATGTCGAGCGCGCAGGTCTCCGACGTCAGGATGTAACAGCCGTCGAGCTCCCCCAGCACCAGTGGACGGATGCCGAGCGGGTCGCGCGCGCCGATCAGCTTCTTGGTGGTGAGCGCGACCAGCGCGTAGGCGCCTTCGATCTCGCGCAGCGCGTTGACGAAGCGGTCGATGATGCGCGGCCGCCGGCTCTGCGCGACGAGGTGGAGGATCACCTCGGTGTCGGAGGTCGACTGGCAGATGGCGCCGGCGCGGACGAGGTCGCGGCGCAACGTCAGAGCGTTGGTGAGGTTGCCGTTATGGGCGACCGCCATGCCGCCGGCGTCGAGTTCGGCGAACAGCGGCTGGACGTTGCGGAGAATGGTCTCGCCGGTCGTGGAGTACCGGTTGTGGCCGATTGCGGAGCGCCCCGGCAGCCGGGCGATCACGCGGGCGTCGGAGAAGTGGTCTCCGACGAGGCCCAATCGCCGCTCGGCGTGGAAGCGATGCTCGTCGCGGCTGACGATGCCGGCGGCCTCCTGCCCCCGGTGCTGCAGCGCGTGCAGGCCGAGCGCGGTCAGCGCCGCGGCGTCCGGGTGTCCGAAGACGCCGAAGACGCCGCACTCTTCGTGCAGGCGGTCGGAGTCGAGGTCGAACCAGTCCTGCGCCTCGTGGGTCGCAGCCGTGGAATCGCTCATGCTGTCCGTCTCCCGAAGGCGGGGTCGCCGCCTCGTTCGTCCGCCGGCGCCGCCCGCCGGGGGTCGTCACTGCCTCGGCTTGTCGCCACGCTCGAGCAGGTTGTTGATGCCCTGCCGGTCCTGCGGGCTGACGTCCGGACTTTCGTCGGGCGCGGGCGTCGTGTCCGGCGCCTGCGGCGCGGCCGGGCCTGTCGCCTCCCCGCCGTCGCGTCGCTTCAGCCTCTGCAAGATGGTGCTTTCCGGGTCTTCCGGCAACAAGGCGAGCAATTTCTCGCCGGCGTCCTGAAGAACGGGCTTCGACTGCGCCGTGCGCACCCATTCCGGCTGGCCCTTGTCCGGCACCAGCCAGTTGAAGAACAGGAAGGCCACGACGACGAGCAGCAGCCCGCGCGCGGCGCCGAAGGCGAAGCCGAGGATGCGGTCGACGGGCCCGACTCGGCTGTCGAGGATCGCGTCTGAGATCTTCATGGTGATGAAGGACACCACCAGCAGCACGACCAGGAACACGCCGCCGGCGGCGATCACGTCGGCGATCTGGGGCGGGTTGAACTTGATGTAGTCGCGCGCGATCGCCCGCGCCGGCTCGAAGAAGTAAATCGCAGCCGCCGCCGCGGCGACCCAGGAGGCGATCGAGAGCACCTCGCGGGTGAAGCCGCGCACCATGGCGAGGGCGGCGGAGATGAGCATCACCCCGATCAGGATGAGGTCGAGAAGCGTGACGGTCATCTAGATACGCGCGAAAGCCGGCCGGTGAGCGGGTGCGGACCTACGCGGTCCGCGGGCCGGCTCTCTATACCCCGCACGCCCGGCGCCGTCACGCATCATTCGGTCGCGCTGCGCCCGCGCGCGCGGCGAGGCGGGCGACGAGCGCGTCGAGCGTCGGCACCGCGAGCGCGACGATGCCGGACTCCGCCGCGGCGTCCGCCGCCGCCGCCGGCAGCGCCGCGCGCTTGAAGCCGAGGCGCGCCGCCTCCCGCAGGCGGGGCCCGGGATGGGCGACGGGCCTCACCGCGCCGGTCAGACCTACCTCTCCGAAGAACACGGCGTCGACCGGGAGCGGCGATCCCGTCATCGACGACACGAGCGCCGCGGCGACCGCGAGGTCGGCCGCCGGCTCCTGCACGCGCAGGCCGCCGGCGACGGCGAGATGGACGTCGTGCCCCCCAAGCCGCACGCCGCAGCGCGCTTCAAGCACCGCGAGCACCATGGCGAGCCGCGCATTGTCCCAGCCGATCACCGCCCGCCTCGGCGTGCCGAGCGTCGACGGCACCACCAGCGCCTGGATCTCGACCAGCAGCGGACGCGACCCCTCGAGCCCCGCCAGCACCGCCGTGCCCGGCGCGTCGGGCTCGCGGTCGCCGAGGAAAAGCGCGGAGGGGTTCGTGACCTCCTCCAGCCCGTCGCCGGTCATCGCGAACACGCCGATCTCGTCGGTCGGGCCGAAGCGGTTCTTCTGGGCGCGCAGGATGCGGAAATCACGGCCCGAATCGCCCTCGAAGGAGAGCACGGCGTCGACCATGTGTTCGACCACGCGCGGACCCGCGATCTGTCCGTCCTTGGTGACGTGGCCGACGAGCACGATGCAGGCGCCGGTGGTCTTCGCGTAACGGATCATCGCCTGCGCGGACGCCCGGACCTGGGTGACCGTGCCCGGCGCCGACTCCACCTGGCCGGTCCACAGCGTCTGAATCGAATCGACGATGACGAGCCTCGGCTGCGGCCCGTCCTTGAGCGTCGCCAGGATGTCCTCGACGCAGGTCTCCGCGGCGAGGGCGACCGGCGCGTCGCCGAGACCGAGCCGCTGGGCGCGCAGCCGCACCTGGCCCGCCGCCTCTTCGCCCGAGACATAGACGACGCGAGCGCCGGAGCGCGCCAGCGCCGCGCTGGCCTGGAGGAGCAGCGTCGACTTGCCGATGCCGGGCTCGCCGCCGAGCAGCAGCACCGACCCGAACACGAAGCCGCCGCCGGTCACGCGGTCGAGTTCGGCGATCCCTGAGGCCAGCCTCGGCGCCTCGTCCGTCGCGCCCGTCAGCCCTTCCAGCACCACGACCCGACCCCGGCCGAGCGCCCGAGCCGCCGCCGTCCCTCCGGTCAGCGGCGCCGCGGCCGCCTCCTCCACGATCGCGTTCCATGCGCCGCAGGCCTCGCATTTGCCCGACCAGCGCGGCGCGACGGCGCCGCAGACCTGGCAGACGAATGAGGGTTTGAGGCGAGCCATGAGAAATCCATGAGGACGACGGCGTCGCGCTATGGCGCGTCGCTCAGCCTTGCGAATGGCGAAGCTGGCTCAGACGGCGAGCTTCAGCCGGTAGGCGTAGGCGTCCCCGCGGAACAGTCCCTCGACATATTCGACCATGCGACTGTCGGGGTCGAAGGTGCGGCGCTTGATCAGCAGACACGGGCGCGGCGTTTCGAAACCGAAGATCGCGCACTCCTCTTCGTTCGGCTGGGTGGCCTCGATCGTCTGCTCGCAACTTGTCAGGGGCGCGCCGAGCTCTCTCAGCGTCTCATACACCGACCCGCTGACGTCGGCGGACTCGAGGCCTTCTGCGGCCGCGAGATTGTACCAGGCGACTTCGCGCGACAGAGGGATGCCGTCGCCCATGCGCACGCGCACCAGCTTCAGGAAGGAGGCGGTCGACGGCAGGCCGAAGAGAGAGGCGATGGACCTGTCGTGGATCACAACCCGCTCAAGAACTTCCGACGAGGGCACGCGACCGAGCTCTCGCATCTCCTCCGTGAACCCCTTCAGGCGCTCCATGCCGGGTTTGATCTGCGCGTCCGGCGGCTCGACGATGAAGCCGAGTCGACCATGCGCGCTGAGCAGGCGCTTGCGGCGCAGCGCGCCATAGCAATGTTGAACCGTCGTCCGGCTGATGCCGAGGTATTGCGCAAGCTGACGTTCCGCGGGCAACGTGGTGCCCGGCGGCAGCTCGCCGCTGCGAATCAGAGCGCCGATCTGATCTTCAAGCTGGCGATACATCGGCATCGCCGTGTCGTCGCGAAGTCGAAGACGACTCTGAAGGCTAGGCTGCTCTTTCACTGGGGTGTGCACGGTCCGGGCATTATTAAGCGGGCGACCGTCGCCCCGACGCATCCCAGCATTCACAGTTTTGTTCAACATGGCGCCAGAATGATGCCTGAAACAGGACGAGTTGCGAATCTTTTCATTCTCGGCAGCTTCGTAGCGGCCTGCACCGCGCAGGTCGAGCGTCTGCCGGAACCGGGGGAAACGCTCGCCGCGACGGCGTTCGCCCTCGAAGCCGGCGGCAAGGGCCTGAATCTCGCCGTTGCGGCGCGGCGCCTCGGCGCGCATGTCGACGGCCTCATCGCCATTGGTGACGATGATTTGAGCGCGCTCGCCGAACCGGCGCTGCGGCGGGCGGATCTGCCGGTCTCCATGCTGCGACGCCGGCGCGCGCCGACAGGCGCCGGGGTCGGCTTCATAGCGCAATCCGGCGAGACCTGTCTCGCCGTTCATTCCGGGGCCAATTTCGCCCTGACGGGGGAAGACGTCGCCGCCTCCGCCGAACTCGTCGCCGAGGCGGACGCCGTTCTCGCGCAGTTCGAAATTCCGGACGCCCCCATCGTGGAGGCTTTTGCGATCGCACGGGCGGCCGGCAGGCTGACGTTTCTGAACCCGTCCCCGTTCCGCCCGCCTTCGGCGGCCATGCTGGCGGACACCTCCATCCTGATCGTCAACGTCGTGGAGGCGGCCGGTCTGGCGCGAATGGTCGGCGCGCCGCCGCCGGGGGACCGCGCGGAGAGCGCCGAGCCGCTCGCGGAGGCGCTGTTCGAGCGCGGCGTCCGGGCGCTTGTCGTCACGATCGGATCCCGCGGCGCCCGGGCCTTTCGACGGGGCGAGGAGCCTCTGACGCAGTCAGCCTTCCCGGTCGCCGCCATCGACACGCTCGGCGCGGGGGACGCCTTCGCCGCCGGACTCGCGGTCGCGCTGTGCGAGGGTCGCGCGTGGGAGGACGCGCTGACCCGGGCTGTGGCCGGGGGAGCCCTCGCGACCACGCGCTTCGGCGTGTTTGACGCCCTGCCGGGCCGCGACCAAGTGGAGCGGCTTCTGGAACGGCGCGCGACGGCCTGACGGAGACCGGATCTCCGGAGGCCTCAGCGCGCCTCGCGCTCCCAGTAGCCCACCACGAGATGCCGCTCGCGGGGCAGGCCCCGGACGCTCCTGAGATGCTTCCGGATCGTCTTCGACGCGCCATATTCGCACGCGACCCAGACGAACAGGTCCGGCTCGTCGGGCCAAGGCAGGGCCGCGATCGCCGCGACGAGCGGCGCGCCGGCCGTCTCGCCCCCGCGCCGAAGCCAGCGGATCTCGAGGCCGGCGGGCGCATCGAGCGGGATCTCGTCGCTTTCGTCCTCGACCTCGATCAGGGCCGCGCCCCGGGCGTCGGCCGGCATCGCCTCGAGGATACGCGCGATTGCGGGCAACGCGGTCTCGTCGCCAGCGAGCAGCGTCCAGGCGGCCGTCGGAGCGGTGCGGCCGAGCGGCCCCGCGATCCCGCAGACCGATCCGGCCGCAGCTCGCAGGGCGAAGTCGGCGCCCGGGCCGGCGTCGGCGTGCAGCACGAAGTCGAGATCGATTTCGCCGGTCGCCACGTCGACGCGGCGCACCGTGTAGTAGCGGACCTCGGGCTTGCGGTCGTCCGCGGGCCAGATCGTGCGACCGTCGGGACCGGGCCGGGGCCATTCCGGCTCGGCCAGTCCCTCGGGCGGAAAATACATGCGGACGTGCAGGTCCTTTTCGGACGCGAAGCGCGCGACGTCCCCGGCAAAGGTCAGCCGTCGCATGCGCGGGGCGATCGTCCGGACGCCTTTCAGCGTCACCTCGCGGAAGTCGGAGAAGGCGTCGCTCCGCCCGACGCCGCCGCGCCAGACGATCGACGGCTCCGGGCCGTCCGCGAACTCCACGACATGCGAGGCCACGAAGGAGCGCAGCATTTCGAGCTTTCCGAGATCGTCGGCCTCGAGCCGCACCTTGAGCAGGGGGCCGCTGGCCTCGAGCACGCCCGCGCCGATGCCGAGATCCGCCACGGTGCGCCCCGCCGACGTCTCGCAGGCGACGTCATGCTCGGCGAGGTGTTCGATGAACTTGGCGGCGAGCCCGGCGGCGTCGGGCAGCGTGATCTCGGCTTCGGTGACGAGCGACGTCATGGACGCAACCTCCGCTGGCCTCGTGAACGCTGGCCGATCGACGATCGGCTGTAGTCCAGGAGGCGGCGCCGAGGCAAGCCAGCGCAGCAAAGTTATAGTTATTCCAATTACATGCAGGTGACTGTCCAAGAAGCTCGCGAGGGCCGCCCGAGGTCAGGCCATGTTGACCCCGCCGTTCACGGCGTAGTCCGCGCCGGTGACGTACGCCGCCTCGTCGGACAACAGGAAGCAGGCGACGGCGGCGACATCCGCGGTGTGGCCGAGGCGCTTCAGCGGCACCGCCTGGGCGACGGCGGCCTTGTAGGCGGCCTTGGCGTCGGCGGTCATGCCAGCGCGATCGTGAAAGCCGGTCTCGGTCAGTCCCGGCGTCACCACGTTCACGCGAATCTTGCGCGGCGCGAATTCACTCGCAAGCGATCGGGCGATCTGGCGGATCGCGGCCTTGGTGGAGGCGTAGACCAGCACGTCGGCGCGAGGCGAGCCGACGGTGCCCGAGCCGACCAGAAGGAACGACCCGCCGTCCCGCATCACCGGGCTGAGCGCCTTGGCCTGCAGGATCGGACCGCGGACGTTGAGCGCAAACTGCCTGTCGATGTCCTCCGCCGACACGTCCTGCAGCGTGTTGAAGGCGCCGGCGCCCGCGTTCAGGAACGCGCCGTCGAGCTCGCCGACCGTGCCGCGGATTTCGACCGCGAGCGCCTCCGCCGCCTGTGGATCCGCGGCGTCGTTCGCGATCACGACGGCGTCGGGAAGCGCCTTGCGCGCCTCGTTGATCCGGCCGGGGTTCTGCCCCGTGAGAACGACCCGCGCGCCCTCCTCCGTCAGACGCTGCGCGGTCGCGAAGCCGATGCCGGACGTGCCGCCGGTGATGAGTATGATCTTGCCCTGAAAGCGCGTCATGGCGCGGACTCCTTGGTTGGGGGAAATGACGGCGAGCGGCGAACAGGCCGCAGAATGGCGTGAGCGCGCACCTGCGCCGAGGGTCGTTCAAGTCAAGGACGGCCGCTCCCGTCGCCGGCGCATCGCCGGATTGCTCCGATGCAGGGTCGGCAGGTCCAGGACGATGACGACCGCGTAGACCGGCCCTCGCTCTCCCTCATCCGGCGACCGCCATGCTCAGAATCGCTCTGACCGCCGCCCTGCTCCTGCTTTCATCCGTCGCGTCGGCCGAGGGCGGCCGCGCCGACGGGTGGACGTACACGGCCGAACTGCCGGACGCCGGCGGCGGCTACGCCACCGCGCTCCTGCCCGCGCCCTCGGCCTCCTACAACGAACCGAGCTACATGATCGCGCGCTGCCTCAGCGGACGCACCGAATTTCTGGTCGGAACGACCGGCGGATGGGGCGCTTCCGGACAGAAGCTCGCGGTGACGTTCGAGGTCGGCGCCGGTGAAGCGAAGGCCTCGAAATGGGTCGTCTCCACCAACGGAAAGGCCGTCTTCCTCGACGACCCGCCCGAGGATTTCCTGCGGGCGATATCCGACCCGGGGACGCTGCGATTCACGGTCCGGGAGCCGAGCGGCGCGGTTCATGAGACCGTGTTCGACACGTCGGGCTTCGCGACCGTGCGCGCCAAGATCGCCAAGGCGTGCGGCTGGACGCCCTGACGGAGTTCGCGCGTCGGGATGCCGCCGCCGGCGCTTCCGGTTGACACCTGGCGGTCCGATCACCACTCTTTCCACGCATCCGAGGGGCGCCCGCAGGGGCTGAGACGGCGATCGGCCGGACCCTTTGAACCTGATCCGGGTCATGCCGGCGAAGGAACGGGTTCCGCGGCGCCTGAGGCGTCCGCTCCGCTTTTCCTTCACTGTCGACGACGATCCGTGATCGCGAGGCTTTGCGTCGAGCGGAGGTCGAAGGAGCGTTGGAGCCATGCGCGTCACGGTGATCGGCGCCGGCGTCGCCGGCCTCGTTGCAGCGGTGGAGCTCGCCCGGCGCGGCGCTGAGGTCGACGTCCTCGAGCGGAGCGAACGCCTCGGCGAAGACGCGTGCTCCTGGGCCGCCGGCGGCATGATCGCGCCCTGGTGCGAGGCGGAGGCCGGCGAGGACGAGGTCGCCGAGCTCGGACCCGAGGCTCTCGCCTGGTGGCCGCGCGAGATCGACGAGGTGGACGTCAACGGCACGCTCGTCGTGGCGTCGCGCCGCGACGCCGCCGACCTCGCCCGTTTCGCCCGACTGACCGAGCGCTACGAACGCGTCGACGGGGAGCGTATCGCGGAAATCGAGCCCGACCTCGCCGGACGCTTCGCGACCGGGCTGTTCTTCCCGCAGGAAGGCCATGTCGATCCGCGCAGGGCCCTGCCCGCGCTCATCAGGCGGCTGGAGGCCCTGGGCGGTCGCGTGCGGTTCGCGGTCGACGCCGACCCCGAGACGGCCGAGGGCGACGCCGTGCTCGACTGCCGTGGCCTCGGCGCGCGCCGCGACCTGACGGAGCTGCGCGGCGTCCGTGGCGAGATGCTGCTGCTCCGCACGGACGAGATCTCGTTCTCGCGCCCAATCCGCCTTCTGCATCCGCGCATCGCGCTCTATGTCATCCCGCGCGCGGACCATCTCTTTATGGTGGGCGCGACGTCGATCGAAAGCGCCTCGCGCGCCGGCGTCTCGGCCCGCTCGGCCGTCGAGCTCATCAATGGCGCCTATGCGCTTCATCCGGCCTTCGGCGAGGCGGAGATCGTCGAAACCTGCGCCCAGTTGCGGCCGGCGTTTCCGGACAATCTCCCCCGGATCGAGCAGCGGGGACGCCTGTTCCGTCTCAACGGCTTCTACCGCAACGGCTTCCTGCTCTCGCCGGCCTACGCCCGTAAGGCTGCGGACGCCGTATTCCAGACTTCGGAGCCTTCGCATGAAACTGATCGTCAACGGCTCAGCGCGTGAGCTCGAGGCGGCCGATCTCGCCGCAGCCCTCGCCGCGCTCGATTATGGCGACGCCGTCGTCGCGACCGCCGTCAACGGCGCCTTCGTGCCGGCGCGCGCTCGGGAAGAGACCGCGCTGACCGACGGCGACCGCATCGAGATCGTCTCGCCGCGGCAGGGAGGCTGACGCATGGACTTTTATGGAACCCCGATCGGCTCGCGGCTGCTCCTCGGCACCGCGCAATATCCCTCCCCGGCCGTGCTCGCCGACGCGGTGCGCGCCTCGGGCGCCGAAATCGTCACGGTGTCGCTCCGCCGGGAATCCGGGCGGCTGCGCGAGGGCCAGGATTTCTGGGGACTGATCCGCGATCTCGGCGTCCGCGTGCTCCCCAACACGGCCGGCTGCCATTCGGTCAAGGAGGCCGTCACAACGGCGCAGATGGCGCGCGAAGTGTTCGGCACGCCGTGGGTCAAGCTCGAAGTGATCGGCGACGCCGACACGCTGCAGCCCGACGTGTTCGGTCTCGTGGAGGCCGCCAAGATCCTGACCGACGACGGTTTCGAGGTGTTTCCCTACACGACGTCCGACCTCGTGGTCGCCGAGCGGCTGCTGGAGGCCGGCTGCAAGGTGCTGATGCCCTGGGGCGCGCCGATCGGCACCGGCATGGGGCTGAACGACGTCTACGCCCTGCGCTCGCTCCGCGCGCATTTCCCCGACGTGCCGCTGGTGGTCGACGCCGGCATCGGCAAGCCGAGCCACGCAGCGGCCGCCATGGAGCTCGGCTACGACGCCATCCTGTTGAACACGGCTGTGGCGAAGGCCGCGGACCCCGTGGCGATGGCGGGCGCCTTCGGACGCGCGATCGAAGCCGGCCGCTCGGGCTTCCTCGCAGGCCCCATCGAACCGCGCGACATGGCGGCGCCGTCCACGCCGGTGTTTGGCCGGGCGAGCCTCGCGTGAGCCAACCGCTCGACGCCTTCTATCCCGTCGTCGACAGCGCGGCGTGGGTGCGCCGGCTGGTCGGCGCCGGCGCGCGGCTGATCCAGCTGCGGATCAAGGACGCCCCCGCCGACGAGGTGCGGCGCGCGGTGCGCGAGGCGCTGTCGGACTGCCGGCGCGCGGGCGCCGTGCTCGTCGTCAACGACTACTGGGAGATCGCGATCGACGAGGGCGCGAGCCACGTCCATCTCGGCCAGGAGGACCTCGACGCCGCGGACCTCGCCGCCCTTCGGGCCAAGGGCCTGGAGATCGGCGTCAGCACCCACGACCACGCCGAGCTCGACCGCGCGCTGTCCGTCGGGGCGGATCAGATCGCTCTCGGACCGATCTGGCCAACGATCCTCAAGACAATGCCCTTCGGCCCGCAGGGGCTCGACAGGATCGACGAATGGAAGCGGGCGATCGGGGACCGCCCGCTGATCGCGATCGGCGGCCTCACGCCCGACAGGGCGCGCCAGTGCCTCGCCGCCGGCGCCGACATCGTCGCGGTCGTCAACAACGTGCTCGGCGCCGCGGACCCCGAGGCGCGGGCGCGGGAATGGCTCGCGGTCACGCGGGAGCCGGTCTGACCGAAGGCTGGGACGACGTCAGGAGACGCCGTCGTCGGTCTCGGTGGTGACCTCGTCCGGCGGGATCGCGCCGGGAGACGCCGGCGACGCCGCGGGGGCCGGCTCGCCGTCCTTGCGCTTCGAGCCGGCAAGTTCGCCGGCGTCCGGCGCTTCGTCGCCGGCCGGCGAGCCGCCCTCGCCCGGCCCGACCCCCTTGCGGTGTTCAAATTTGACGGGACGAGCGGCGTCGGCCTCGGACGCGCCGTCGACCATCGTGCTGTCCTCTTCCGGCTTAGGTGAACCTGCGCTCATCGTCGTCCCCGCGTTGCCTTGTGCCTGGGAACAAGCCGTAGCGAGGCCGATGGTTCCGCGAGCGACGCCGGGCCGCGCGCCGCGCCGCGCTCACTCGTCGGTGAGGGGACCCAGCGCCAGCGGCTCGACCTTCATCCAGTAGGCCAACTGCTGATACGTCAGGCCGACGGCCTTCAGGTCGTAGACGACTTCCGAGCGGGTCGGCCCGACGCATTCGTCCTCGCCTTTGTCGGTCTTCTGCTTCTTGCAGTAGTCTTCCGTGTCCTTGTAGTAGACGCGTCCATACAGGCCGGGCTTGCTTTGGTCGGATGAGGAGAAGAACGCGTCCGCGTCCTGGGACTGGCTCGAGGAGAAGAACGACTGGTCGTTCTGGACCGCCTGTTCGTTCCACCTCAAATTGTAGTCGTAGTAACCGGTGTAGTCGCGCTTCTTGCCGGCCGGATCGGTGAACGAGCCTTCCTCTTCGACATAGCGGATCGAGCCGGTGACCTTGTCGCTGTAAGGCCGGTCGCCGATCGTGTAGGCGAAGTTGAGGCCTCCGCCGTCGGTCAGCCAGTTGCCGAGCTCATAGTCGTAATCGAGGTTTCCCGTCACCTTGGTCGGCACGAGGAACGAGAACGGCCCGGCCGCCAGCGCCACGTTCTCGAATCCGAGGGGATCCGGATTCTTGACGGTGATGGTCACCGTTTTTCCCTCGATGACGCGGGCGTAGATCTTGTCGGCCTCGGCGCGGGCGGTCTTCAGACGCTCGGCCACGTCCCACCATTTCAGCACCCGCCGGCCCTGCAGCACGCCGCCGAACTTTGAGGACGACTGCTGGCCCTTGACGACGTCGATGCGCAGATTGCCGTCGGCCGGCAAATAGCGGCCCTTGGCGTCGATCGGAAGGTCGCCGCGCAGGATCGCGACGTCGCGCGCGATCTGCGAGGGATTGGCGGGATTGAACACGTCGTAGCGCAGGCTGTAGGTCATGCGCGCGCCCGGCTGCCTCTGGACCGTTCCGCGCATGATGAACAGGTCGGCGACCTTGAGCTCCTGGATTTCATAGGTGTCGATGCCACTCGCCGAGCGTTCGGAGCGCGAGGCGTAGTCGATGGTCATCTGTCCTGTGACGCGCGCCTTGTCGGCGGGAACCTCCACCGTGGCCCGGTTCTGGGCCGATACGGCCGCAGGCGACATGGCCGCCAGCGCGAATGTCGCCCGAACGACGAAGCGAAAGAGACGACGCGTCATCGGTAGTTCCCCCATGAACGTGTTCTTGATCTAAGGGTCAGGACGCTAACGACGGTCCAAAAAAAGCACAAGACGACTTGCGGAAGCCAGGCGCGTTCCCGGGAAGCCCGACGCCGCCCGCGCGCGGCGCTTGACGGCCGATTGCGCGAGCCGCCATGTCCTTGGCTCCGCACGAAGCAGGCGTCCCGGACATGGCGAGCGACCGCACTTACGGCCCGATGACCGAACTCGTGATCCGGGGGCGCGATCCCGCGGAGCAGTTCGGCTTCGTCAACCCGCCAATCGTGCGCGGCTCGACGGTCGTCTGGGAGACCATGGCGGATTATGCGTCCGCCAAGGGACGCTACAGCTACGGCCGACGCGGGACCCCGACCTCGGACGCGCTGTGCGACGCCCTGGCCGCGCTCGAAGGCGGCGCCCATGTCGCGCTCGCGACGTCGGGCCTCAACGCCTGCGCGCTCGCGCTGCTCGCCGCGCTCGGGGCCGGCGACCACCTGCTGATGACGGACGGCGTCTACGAGCCGACGCGGCGACTGTGCGACGGTCTGCTGAAGAAGCTCGGCGTCGAGACGACCTATTACGACCCGGCGCTCGGCGCCCATGTCGCCGACCTCATGCGGCCAAACACGAAGGCCGTCTATGTCGAGAGCCCGAGTTCGCTGACCTTCGAGATCCAGGACGTCCCGGCGATTGCGGGCGCGGCCCACGCGCGCGGCGCGGCGGTCATCATGGACAACACCTGGGCGACGCCCTTGTACTTCAAGGCTCACGACCACGGCGTCGACCTCGCGGTCTCCGCCGGCACCAAATATCTCGGCGGCCACGCCGACGTTCTCATCGGCTGGGTGTCCGCGACGGGAGCCTATGCGCCGGCCCTGAAAGCGGCCCACGGCGCGCTCGGGCTGTGCGTCGGGCCGGACGACATGTTTCTCGCGTTGCGCGGCCTGCGGACGCTCGGCGTGCGGCTCGCCCATCACCAGGCGTCGGCTCTGCGGGTGGCGCGCTGGCTGGAGCTTCGGCCCGAAGTCGCCAAGGTTCGCCATCCCGCCTTGGAAAGCGACCCCGGACACGCGCTGTGGAAGCGCGATTTCAGCGGCGCGTCGGGACTCTTCGCCCTGGAGCTCAAGCCGGCCCCGAAAGATGCGGTGGCGGCTCTGCTCGACGGGCTCGAGCTGTTCGGTCTGGGCTATTCCTGGGGCGGATTTGAAAGCCTGGCCATCCCTTACGACGCCTCCGGGGTGCGGACGGCGACGAACTGGACTCCGAGGGGCCCGACGCTGCGGCTTCACATCGGGCTGGAAGACGTCGAGGATCTGATCGGCGACCTAGAAGCCGGCCTTGAGCGTTATGTCGCCGCGAGCTGACGGCGCCCAGGCAAACGGGCCCCAAGACAAACGAAAGCCCCGCGCGGCTTGCGCTGCGCGGGGCTTCGAATTTCCTAGAAGAGACTGAGCTTTAGGCTCAGAGCTCCGCCGGGCTGTACGAGGTGACCTCGAGGCCGACGGGGGTCTCTTCAACGATGGGAGCGGTCCACAGAGCCATGATAAATCTCCTTCAGGTCACGCGGTCATTCGCACCGCGGGGCGTAGGAGCGCTTGCTGCGTCCTGTCTCGAACAACATAGGACGGGGCGGGGTGGAGCGCTAATTAATTCCCTGTCATGTTTCTCCCGCCGGGCCGGATGGCGCAGTCATCGACAGGTTTGGCGGCTTGGTCGCGGATATAAGAGCTTCATAAGCTTCACGCCCGAAGGTCGGCCCGAGATCAGCTCGGCCCGGCGTCACGCCGTTCCGGGCGCGATGTCTTCTTTCTCTCCGCGCGCCACGATTTTCAGGAGATGGGACGGGAGCGGCCTCTGAAGAGTCCGCGCCTCGGCCCAGTCGGCGCGAAGCCAGACGTCGATCTCCTCCGGGGTCGTCAGGATCGCCGGCATCGCCTTGGGGTGAATCGGCGCCACCACGTCGTTGGCCTCGGTGGTGAGGATGCCGAAAAGATCAGCCGTAACCTCGCCTTCCCGCACTTTCCTCACGCTGGTCCACCTCGCCCACAGCCCCGCGAACACGGCGAGCGGCCGGCTCTCGTCAAGGGCGAACCAGACCGTCGCCTTCTTGCCCTCCGGCGTCGTTTCGTACTCGGTGAAGCTTGTGAACGGCGCGACGCAGCGGTTTGCGGGCGAGAGCCAGCGCCGCCAATGGGGAGACGCCGTGTTGCGGATGTTGGTGACGCCGGGGTCTGTCGATCGCCCCTGCAGAGCGAAGAGCGGCGAGGGCATGCCCCAGCGCGCCAAAGCGAGCTCTCGCTCGCCGTCCGCGACCCGGACGATCGGAGCGGGCTGATCCGGAAAGATCGCCGCAAGAGCGGGTAGATTGCCTGCATGATCGCGCAAGGCGCGCGTCATCTGGCGGACCGCATCCTGCGGCTTGGTCATCGAATAGAGATTGCACATCGCTTTCGCCACCATGCCGCCCGGCTGCCCGCGACGCCAGCGCGACGTCGACGTCGACGTCGACGCGGTCCATAGTCCGCCGCCATGTCGAAGCCGGGACGCAAGAGCGACCATGACTCCAGAACCGATCCGCCGCATGATGATCGCCCGGGCGGCGATCGCCGCCTTCCTGCTCGCAGCCCCGCTGGCGGCTTGCGCCAATGTGAAGCCGGCGGAGGGAATCAACCCGGCCACCCTGCCCCACCGCGTCCAGTTGCCGCCGCGGATGTGAGCCGGCCGCTTCAGCCGCTTCGACAAAGGCGCCGATCGCGGCGATAGGGTCCGCCGGCGCGCCCGACCGCGGCTGAGGCGTCAGGCCGCCTCTTTCGTCGCTGCGTTCCGGCCGACATGCTGCTCGATATGGCGGGCGAAATGCTCCGCCGCCTGCGACAGCCCCTGGATGCGCCGCCAGAGCATGATGTCGACGTCGGCGAGCGGCGGCAGTCCGGTCTCCGGCGCGAGCCGGACGAGACCCTTGGCGTCGACCGAGGCTGACAGCACGATGACGGCGGCGTCGGCGAGCGCCATCGCCTGAAGCCCGGCGATGCTCTCCGACACGCAGGCGATCCGCCATCCGCGGCCGGCCTCGTTCAGCGCCATCAAGGCGAGGTCCCGGTAGAGATTGCCTTCGGGCAGCATGGCGAGCGGCACCTGCGGCCGGCGATGGGCGTCGCCGCCCTCCGCGCCGAGCCACACCAGCTTCTCCGCCCGCAGCCGGCTCGCGTCGCCCGTCCGGGGCTGGACGCCCGGCATGCGGGTGGCGATGGCGACGTCGACGAGGCCTTCGTCCATGTCGGTCGCGATCTGCCGGGACAGGGCGCAGCGTACCGAGACTTCGACGCGGGGATAGGCCTGCCGGAAGCTCGCCAGGGTCTCCGGCAGCAGGAAGGCCGCGTAGAGGTCCGGGCAGCCGAGGGTGACGCGGCCTTCGATCTCTTCCGACGACAGCTTGAGCTGGGCCTCGTCATGCATGCGCAGCATGGCGCGGGCGTAAGGCAGCAGCGTCTCGCCGTGCGGCGTCAGGCGCAGCCGCCTGAGATCGGTCTCGAACAACGCCTGCCCCGCCGCCTCCTCCAGTCGCCGGATCTGCAGGCTGACTGCCGGCTGCGTGCGGTGAAGCTTCTGGGCGACGCGCGTGACGCTGCGCTGCTCGACAAGCATCACGAAGGTGCGCAGCAGCATGATCTCTAACGGTCGCGCCATGGAAGCTAAATATTATTTGGCTTTTCGCAAAGCAATATAAATTTGCGTCGCGCCGATGCTGATCTTTAGGATAGCGCCTGTTCCGAAATACTGGCGAGCGATCAGGCTGAATGCACGCACATAAAGCAGTCACAGCCTACGTATTGGGCAATTTTGGCCACCGTACAGCGCCGGAGGCGGGTCCGGCCGCGCGCGCCTCGTGACCGCCCACGGCGCTCCCCTCCTCGAAGTCCGCGACGTCGCCAAGCGCTATGGCGGGCTCGCCGCGCTCGACGGATGCAGCCTCACTTTGGAGCCCGGGCGCATCACCGGATTGATCGGCCCGAACGGCGCCGGCAAGACCACGCTTCTCAACGTCATGACCGGCATGGTCCGACCCGACGTGGGCGCCGTTCTCCTCTCGGGCCAGGACGTCACGCCGCTTGCGGCGCATCGCTTCGCGGCGCTCGGCGTGGCGCGCACCTTTCAGGTCGTTCGCGAACTCGGCAGCCTCACCGTGTTCGAGAACCTGCTGCTGGCGCCCCGCGGCCAGAGCGGCGAAGGCGTCGTCGCGAGCCTGTTCGGACGCCGAAAATGGTGGGCGCAGGAGAGCGCGAACGCGCTCAAGGCGAAGGCGCTTCTGGAGCGCGTCGGCCTGTTCAGGCTCGCCGACCAGCCGTCCGGCGGCCTGTCCGGCGGCCAGAAGAAGCTCCTCGATCTCGCGCGCGCCCTGCTGCTGGAGCCGAAGCTCATCCTTCTCGACGAACCCGGCGCCGGGGTCGCGCCGCCGCTCAAGTCCGAGATGATCCGGCTGGTGCGGGAGCTGAAGGCCGAGGGCGTCTCCTTCGGACTCGTCGAGCACGACATGCATCTGATCGGCGAGCTCTGCGACCATGTCCACGTGATGGCCGAGGGCAAGCGGCTGGTGTCCGGGTCCTTCGACGAGGTGGTGAAGGACCGCCGCGTCGTCGAAGCCTATCTCGGGGTCGCGGCGTGAGCGCGGCGGATGCGATCCCGGCTCTGTCGGTCCGGGACCTCCGGGCGGGCTACGGCCGCGGCGGCGACATCGTCCGCGGAATCGATCTCGACCAGGCGCCGGAGACGATCCTCGCCGTGATCGGCCCGAACGGATCGGGCAAGTCGAGCTTCGTGAAGACGCTCGCCGGGCTGCTCGACGTCCGCTCCGGCCATGTGAAGGTCACAGGACACGACGTCACGGCGGAGACGCCCGCCAAGCGCGTCGCCGCGGGCCTCGCTTACGTGCCGCAGGAAGCGAACGTCTTTCCGAGCCTCACCATCGGCGAGAACCTGAAGCTCGCCACCGAGTTCCTGCGCGGACGCGCCGGGGTCGGGGCCGAGCAGCGGGCGCGGGTGCTGGAGCTCTTCCCGGAGATCGCGGCGCGGCTCAGGGCGCGCGCCGGCGATCTGTCCGGCGGCCAGCGCCAGATGCTCGCTTTCGCAAGCGCGCTGCTCGCGAACCCCGAGGTGCTGCTGCTCGACGAACCGTCGGCCGGCCTTAGCCCGAAGATCGTCGGCCAGACCATGGAGGCGATCGTCCGCGTCCGCGAGGCCGGCGTCACCGTGCTGCTGGTCGAGCAGAATGTCGGGGCCGCGCTCGGGATCGCCGATGAGGCGGTGGTGCTGGTGGCGGGCCAGGTGAGCCTTCGGGCGTCGGCGAAGGAGGTCGGCGCCGCCGATCTCGGCGAGCTGTTCTTCGCGAAGGTCGCCTGAGATGGCGGCGCAGCTGTTCCTCAACGGCCTCGTCACCGGCCTCCTCCTCGCCTTGCCGGCGCTCGCGCTGACGCTGATCTTCGGCGTGCTGAAATTCGCCAATTTCGCGGTCGGCGCGATGCTCACCCTCGGCGCCTACGCCGCCTGGGTCGCGAACGTCCAGCTCGGCCTGCCGCTGACCGCCTCCGCCGCGATCGCGGCCGTCACCGTCGCGCTCGCCGGGCTGCTCGCCGACCAGCTCGCCTTCGAACGGCTGCGCCCGCGCGGCTCGATCGGGCTGCTGGTCGCCTCGATGGGCGTGTCGCTGGTCATCGAGAACGTGTGCCGCTTCGTCTTCGGCAACGCCAGCCGGGGCTTCGACGCTCCCCCATCGCGGCCGATGCGGTGGGAGGGCCTGCGCATCAACCAGGAGCAGATCACGACGGCGGTCACCGTGATCGTCTGTCTGCTGCTGGTCGACGCGCTTCTGCGCTTCTCGCCGCTCGGCCGCGCGATGCGGGCGGTCGCCGACAACGCGTCGCTCGCGGCGGTCCGCGGCGTCGAGCGCCGCACCATCGCGCGGCTGACCTGGGTGCTGGTCGGCGCGCTGCTCGGCCTCGCCGGGGTGCTCGCCGGCCTCGACCGCGCAATCGATCCGCTGATCGGCTGGAACTACCAGATCCCGATCTTCGCGGCCGCGATCCTCGGCGGCCTGGGCTCGCCGCTCGGCGCGGTCGCCGGCGCGCTGGTGATCGGCGTCGCCGAGGAGATGTCGGCGCTGGTGATCCCGACCAACTACCGGCAGGTGGTGAGCTTCGCGGTGATCCTCGCGCTGCTGCTGTTCCGGTCCAACGGCCTGTTCGGGGCGAAGGCGGCGCGCAAATGATCGCTTATCTCATCACCATCGCCATCCTGGTCTGCATCGCGGGGCTGGTGGGGCTCGCGCTGAATCTGCAATGGGGCCTCGCAGGCCTCGTGAACTTCGGCGTCGTCGGCTTCGTCGCGATCGGCGCCTATGTCACGGCGCTGCTCGCCCCGCATGTCGGCTGGCTGCCGGCCATGATCGCGGCCGCCGCGCTGTCGGCTTTGCTCAGCGGCGGGCTCGCGCTGCTCGCGATCCGGCTCGAGGAGAACTACCTCGCGATCGTCACCATCGGCTTCGGCGAGGTCGTGCGGCTCGTCATTCTGAACGAGGACTGGCTGACGCGCGGCGCGCTCGGCATCGCCGACATCCCGCGGCCCTTCGCCAATCTCGGCGAGACGTTCGGCGGCGACGCCGTGTTCATCGTCTTCGCGGTCGCCCTGGTCGCGCTCGTCTTCCTCATTCTGGAGGGCATGGCGCGTTCGCCCTTCGGCCGGGCGCTGCGCGCGATCCGCGACGACGCGACGGTGACGGCGGCGCTCGGCAAGAACGTGTTCGCCCTGCGGGTCCGGGCCTTCGCGGTCGGGGGCGCGGTGATGGGGATCGCGGGCGCGCTCCACGCCTTCTACCTCACCTATATCGACCCCGGGCAGTTCACGCCGATCGTGACGGCCTACGCTTTCATGGCGGTGATCGCGGGCGGCCGCGGCTCGAATGTCGGGCTGCTGGTCGGCGCGGGCTCGATCATGGCGCTGCTCGAAGGCACGCGCTTCCTCAAGGATTTCATCACGGTGATCGACGGCGTGCAGCTTTCGGCGCTCCGCCTCGGGCTGATCGGCGCCGGCATCGTGCTGCTGCTGATCCTGCGACCGCAGGGCCTGGTGCCCGAACCCCGCCGGCGCGCCGCGGACGCGCTGCCCCGCGAAACCGGAGCCTCGTGATGCCGCGCGTCGCGCCCCTGCCCTCCTCCGTCCTGCCGCCGCATCAGCGCGAGCTCTACGAGCTGTTCGCGAACGGCTACGCCGACTTCCGCGGACAGGCGGCCGCGCTCGCGCATGTCCCGGTCGCGCTCGAAAGCCTCTACGGCATGCTGCTCGAGCTCAGGCGCGCCGCGAACCTGCCGCTGCGCTATGTCGAGCTCGCGGTGGTCACGGTGTCGAAGCTCAACGCCTGCCCCTATTGCGTGGCGCATCATGAGCCCCTGCTCGCGATCGAAGGCGTCCCGGCGGACGCGATCGCGGCGCTGCCGGCGTCCGACCATCCCGCCTTCGACGAGACCGACCGGCTCGTGATCGAATATGCGCGCCTCGTCACCGAACGGTCGTGGGGCCTGCGCGACAGCCTGTTCGATCGCCTCCGCGCCCGCTTCACAGAGAGCCAGATCGTGGAGCTGACGCTTCGCGTCGCGCTCGCCGGCTTCTTCAACCGCTTCAACGACGCCCTGCAGGTCGACGACGGCCTGGCGGCGGCCGCCCTCGATCCTCAAGAGAAGGACCACCCGCATGACTGACAGCAGCTTCGTGGTGAACCGCCGGGCCGTCGTCGCCGGACTCGGCGCCTTGCCGCTTTCGGCCGCGCTCGGCCGGCCGGCGTTGGCGCAGTCCGGCGACGTGCCGCTCGGCATGGTGCTGCCCTTCTCGGGCGCGACCGGCGCCTA
Source organism: Hansschlegelia sp. KR7-227 (assembly GCF_049446035.1). NCBI lineage: Bacteria > Pseudomonadati > Pseudomonadota > Alphaproteobacteria > Hyphomicrobiales > Methylopilaceae > Hansschlegelia > Hansschlegelia sp. KR7-227. The sequence continues at coordinate 612,531 of NZ_JBMSEA010000001.1, read as the reverse complement.
TGGGCCGGCGATGAAGCAGGCCGCGGAGCTCGCGGTCTCCAAGGTCAACGCCGCCGGCGGCATTCTCGGCGGCCGGCAGGTGAAGCTGTTCATCGAGGACAGCGAGACCAGCGCGACCGCAAGCGTCGCGGCGAGCAAGAAGCTGCTCGAGGTCAACAAGGTGGAGCTCGTCGGCGGCTTCTGGGGCAGCCCGGAGGCTCTGGCGGCGAAGCCGATCATCCTCGCCGCCAACAAGGTGCAGATGCTGTCCTGCGCCGCGAACGCCGTGACGGAGGGCGAGACCAAGGGGCTGATCTACCGCCTTCAGGCGAAGAGCAGCCAGTGGGGGCCGGCCGGCGCCAAGGTGATGCAGAAGATCGGGGCCAAGAAGGTCACCGTGCTCGCCCAGCAGAACCCGTTCATCGTCGCGATGGTCGAGCCCTTCAAGGCCGAAATGGCCAAGATCGGCGGCCAGGTGATGGACGTCATCATGTACAATCCCGACCAGGCCTCCTACCGCGCCGAGGTCGAGAAGGCGTTCGGGCCGGAGCCGGACGCGGTGTTCGTGCTGCCGCTACTCACCGACATGGTGTCGATCTCGAAGGAGATCTTCCGCGGCGGCTTCACCTCGAAGGTGGTGTCGCTCGGCACCGGCGCGGACGCGGAAGGCAAGTTCATCCAGGCGGTCGGCCCCGAGGTCTCCGAGGGCATCTATCACCTGCAGCCGTCGCCGCCGATCGACAGCCCGTCCTACGCCAGATTCGTCGAGGAGATGGGCGCGCCGAAGGGCACCGTCTTCCTGTTCGCCGGCAACGCCTGGGACCAGGTCTGCATCACCATGCTGGCCATGGAGCACGCCAAGACCCAGGAGGCGGCCGTGTGGACGAAGTCCGTCCGCGAGGTCTGCAACCCTCCCGGCGAGAATGTCGACGACCTCGTCGAGGCGTTGAAGATGATCCGGGACGGGAAGAAGATCAATTTCAACGGCGCCGGCTGCACCTGCGACTTCGACGACAAGGGCGACTCGATCAACCGCTCCTTCTACGTCCAGCTGATCAAGGACGGGAAGAACACCCCGGTCGGCGTCGTCGCCTGACCGGAACCAACGACTGAAGCAGCGAAAAGAAACCTATAGCGCGCGGCGACTCCGCCGCGCGCCCAGGGAGGCGCGCGCCGAAAGCGGCCCGCGAAGGACAGACATGACCCAGCCGAAACAGATTCACTTCTGCGGCTTCCTCGTCGCCGGGCCGGTGGCGCACAGCCATGCGATCTGGCGCAACCCGGCGCATGAGACGCCGTTTCTCAGCCTCGCGCACTACGCCGGCATCGCGCGGACGCTCGAGCGCGGACTGTTCGACTTCGTGTTCTTCGCCGACCGGCTCGCGATCGCCGACCGCTACGGCGACAGCCACGAGATGGGCATCCGGCTCGGCGACCAGGACGCCACCCGCATGGATCCGCTGCCGATCCTCGGCGCCATGGCGGCCGTCACCACCCGGCTGGGCCTGGGCGCGACCCGCTCCACGACCTATGACGCGCCGTTCAACATCGCCCGCGAGTTCGCGACGCTCGACCACCTCTCCGCCGGCCGCGCGGCCTGGAACGTCGTCACCTCCATGAACGACGGCGAGGCGCTCAATTTCGGCGACGTGCCCCATCTCAGCCATGACGAGCGCTACGACCGGGCCGACGAGTTCATGGAGGTCGCCTTCAAGCTCTGGGACAGCTGGGACGAGGACGCGCTGGTGCTCGACCGGGCGGGCGGCGTCTACGCCGACCCGAGCAAGGTGCGTTACGCCAACCATCGGGGAAAGTGGTTCCAGGCGCGCGGCCCCTTGAACATTCCGCGCAGCCCCCAGGGCCGTCCCGTCATCATCCAGGCCGGCTCCTCCGGCCGCGGCAAGGCCTTCGCGGCCCGCTGGTCGGAGGTGATCTTCGCGCTGCAGCCGAACATGACGCGGATGCAGGCCTTCGCGAAGGACGTCCGCTCGGCGCTCGAGGCCGCCGGCCGCGCGCCCGACGCCGCGAAGGTGCTGATGGCGGTCATGCCCTTCATCGGCGAGACGCGGGCCGAGGCCGAAGCCAAGCGCGACCTGCACGACAGCCTGATCGACCCGCGCGTCGGCCTCTCGACGCTCGCAGCTCACGCCAACGCCGATTTCGGCGCGCTGCCGCTCGACGCCACGATCGACGAGATCGCCGACACCGGCAGCCAGGGCAACATGGCGGCGCTGCGCTCGATCGCCGGCGACGGCTCCATGACCATCGCGGAGGCCGGCAAGATCTACGGCCGCGGCGTGATGTGCCCGCGTCTGGTCGGAACCGCCGAGGACGTCGCCGACGAGCTGATCGCGATCGTCGACAGCGGCGCGGCCGACGGCTTCGTCGTGTCCCCGGCCTTCCTGCCAGACACGTTCGAGGACTTCGTCGACAAGGTCATGCCGATCCTTCAGGCGCGCGGACGGGCGCGGACAGCCTATGCCGACGGCTCGCTGCGCGACCGCCTTCGCGCGGGGGGCGCGGCGTGAGCGCGGTCGTGGCGGCCCGGCGCGATCCGCTCCCCAACGCGACGGCGGCCGATTTCAAGGCGGCGATGCGCCGGCTCGCCGGCGGCGTGACCGTCATCACCAGCCGGCACGGAACGTCCGCGAACGGCATGACGGCGACCGCGGTCTGCAGCGTGAGCGCGGATCCTCCGCTGGTGCTCGTCGTGGTGAACCGGAGCAGCGCGTCGCACCCGCTCATCGCCAAGGGCGGCGCCTTCGCGATCAACGTCCTCGCCGAAGACCAGACGGAGCTTGCCCGTTACTTCGCCGGCGGCGACGCCAAGACGTTCGACGGCGCGCCGCACGACATTGGTCCGACCGGCTGCCCTCTGCTCTCGGGCTGCGTCGCGTGGTTCGAATGCGTGCTGGAGAACGCGCATGACGCGGGAAGCCACACCATCTTCGTCGGCAGGGCGATTCAGGCGTCGTCCGAGGAGCGCAGGCCCCTCGCCTATCACGACGCGGCGTTCCACGCGCTGCGGCCGCTCTGAAGCGCCCGAGTTCGGCTCAGGGCGCGGTCTCCAGCGCCTCCGCGCGTTCGCGAAGGGCGATGTCGCGGAGCGCGGCGCGGCTCGCCTTGCCCGTCGATCCGAGCGGAAGCGCGTCGACGATCGAGAGGAAATCGGGAACCTTGTAGCGCTCCAGCCGCTCGCCGAGCCAGGCCCGCAGCTCCGGCACGCCGACCGAGGCTTCAGGCTTCAGCACCGCGACGGCGTAGATCCGCTCGCCGAACTGCGCGTCCGGCGTCCCTGCGCAGAGGGCTGCGGCGACGTCGGGATGGGCGTGCAGAGCGGTCTCGATCTCGGCGGGATAGATCTTGTTGCCCGCGCGCGAGATCACCTCCTTGATGCGCCCGATGAGGGCGAGCCGTCGGTCGGCCCCCTCGACCGCGAGGTCGCCGGTCCGGAAATGCCCGTCTGAGAACGACCGCGCGGTCAGCTCGGGATCGCCGAGATAGCCGGCCATGCCGTGTTCGGTGCGGATCTGGAGCTCGCCGGGCGCGCCGGCCGGCGCCGGCGATCCGTCGTCTTGCACGATGCGGTAGCTGACGCCGGCGGTCGGACGGCCGATCCAGGCGCCGGCAGGAAAATCGGCGGTCGAGATCGAGCAGAAGTCGGCGGCGCCGGTCTCGGTCAGGCCGTACATGTCGAAGATCGACGCGTCCGGCCAGAGCGCGAGCGTCGCCTCCGAGAGCGGCCCGCCGAGCGGCTCGCCGCCGCTGATGATCGTCCTGAGGCGCTCGAAGGGCCGAGGCCCCTGTGCGAGAGCCCGCAGCGTCGACGGCACCGCCCCGAGCGCCGTCACGCCTGAGATCGGCGTCGAAGCGCAGACCGCCGGCGCGAGCTTCGACATGAGGACCACGCTGCCGCCTGCCCGCAGCGCCAGGAACGTGACCCACTGGCCGAAGATGAAGGTCAGCTGCAGTGGAACCGCCGTGAGGTCGTCGCGGGTCAGCCGGATCACCCGGTCGAGCGCCTCGAGCTTCCCGACGAAGCCCTGGTGACGAATGATCACGCCCTTCGGCGCGCCCGTGGTGCCGGAGGTGAACACGATGACGGCGGCCCCGGCGAGCTCGGCCCGCTGCGCCGGCGCGGGCCGATCCTCGAAGCTGGCCGCCGCTCCGTCGAGAACGACACGGGCGCCGAGGGCGACGCGCACCGCCCGCCATGTCGTGGTCGAGGCCGAGGCGTGGACGGGCGCGGCGACGCCGCCCGCCATCCAGACGCCGAGCATGTTGGCGAGATCGGCTGCGCGCGCGCCGATCACGACGAAGACCGGCTCGTCCGGCCGGAGATCCTGCGCCTTCAGACTCCGCGCGACGTCGGCGGCCATGTCGAGCAGGCGCGCCGCCGGGACGCGCCCGCCGGCCGCGTCGAAGACATAGCCCGAGCTGGGCGCCAGTCGTTCCTCGAGCAGGCGGCCGAGCGCGCCCGTCATCGCCCGGGATCCTCGAAGCGGGCGTCGCGCCATGCGAGAGCAGCCTTCAGGCCGTGCTCGCGGGCGACGTCCATGAAGCGCCTCTTGTCGTCGGATCCCTGGCCCTCGATGCCAAGATCGATGTCGAGGGCGGCTTCGAGCGCCTCCAGCATGCCGCGCGCCTCGATCTGACGGTTGAGGGCCCGCTTGGTTTCGCGCACGACCATCGGATCGACGACCGCGATCCGGCGCGCGAGCGCCATCGCGGCGGCGTCGAGGTCTTCGGCCCGCACGACCCGGTTGACCATGCCGATCTCGCGAGCGCGCTGCGCGGAGATCCGATCCTCGCCCGTCAGGATGATCTCCTTGGCGATCTTCGGGCCGACGATCCACGGCAGCAGCATCACCACGATTCCCGCCCCGAACTTGAGCTCCGGCTCGCCGAAATAGGCGTCCTCCGAGGCGATCGTCATGTCGCAGGCGAGCGCGAGCTCGCAGGCGCCGGCCATGCAGGCGCCGCGCACGGCCGCGATCGTCGGCTTCGGGCAGCGCCAGAAGCGCATCGGCACGTCGAAATCCTTGCGCAGGATCGGCCGCCACTCCGCGACGCCGGTCGGGCGGCGCTCCATCTGGTCCTTGAGGTCGAAACCCGAGGAGAACGCGGCGCCTGCGCCCCGCACCACGACCACGCGCGCCGCGTCGTCCGCTTCGACCGCGTCCATCGCAGCCGCGAGCTCGTCGAGCATTTCAGCGCTGATGGCGTTGGCGCGCTCCGGCCGGTTCAGCGTGATCCGCGCGACGGCGTCGAGCCTTTCAAGGGTGATCGTCCGGTACGTCATCGCGATCCACCGCATTTCGGCGCCGGTCATAAGAAGTTCGCCGTCCACACGGGGCGAGCGCGTGGACGGCGCCCCTGTCGCACGCCGCCGGCCGAAGCCCGCGCCGGCGACAAGCTCTCCGCGCCGTCAGTCGACGGCGCGTATGGCGTCCAGGCGCTCCTGGCCGAAACGCTTGGCGAAGGCGACGTAAGCCGGCGCCAGCTTCTCGACGAAGGGCTTGGGGTCGATCGTGTCGTCGATCTGCATGCCGGCCTCCTTCAGCTTGGCGAGGCCGGTGCGTTCATATTCGTCGACTGCGGCGCGCTGGGCCGCGACGGCCTTCTCGACGCCCTTCGCGACGATCGCCTTGTCCGCGTCGCTGAGCTTCGCCCACGCCGTCGGCGACATCATGATCACGGTCGGCGCGAAGACGTGCCGGGTGAGCGAGCCATATTTCTGGACCTGAAAGAACTTCGCCGACACGACGTTCGAGATCGGATTGTCCTGGCCGTCGACGACGCCCTGCTGGAGCGCGGCGAACAGTTCCGGCCAGGCGATCGGGGTCGGGCGGGCGCCGAGCTCCTTGAAGGCTGCGATGTGGATCTCGTTCTCCATCACGCGCACCGTCATGCCGTTGAGGTCGGCCGGCGTCGCCACGGGATGCTTGTTGTTCGTCAGCATCTTGAAGCCGTTCTCGCCATAGCCCAGCCCGACGAGGTCCTTGTCGGCGAACTTGGCGAGGATCTCCTTGCCGATCGCCCCGTCGAGCACGTCGCGGGCCTGCTTGGTGTCGCGGAACAGGAAGGGCACGTCGTAGATCAGGACGTCGGGCACGAAGTTGCCGACGACCGACGTGCCGGTCATCGCCATGTCGACGGCGCCGAGTTGCAGGCTCTCGACGATCTCGCGCTCGCCGCCCAGCGCGCCGGCCGGAAAGATGTCGATCTTGATGCGGCCGCCGGATTCCGCCTCGACGGAGTCCTTGAAGGCGGTCGCGGCGGTCCCGAAGTGGCTGCTCATCGGGTTGACGAAGGCGTATTTCAGGGTCGTGGTCTGGGCCGCGGCGGGGGCCGCGAACGCCAGCAGGGCCGCTGCTGCGATGTGAAGGGCTCTCATCTGCGATCTCCGAAGTCGGCGAAGGAGGGTCTTGAGACGCGCTTCCCGTGACAGGCCGCGGAGTTGCTCCCCGCTGGCCGCGTGTTGGTTGAGTTCAGGCGACGCGAAACCGCTCCACGATCGCCATGTCCGGTTCGAAGCCGAGCCCTGCGCCTCGCGGCACCGCGAGCCTGCCGCCGCGCGGCAGCGTGGCGCCGGCGTAGAGATCCGCCTCGAAATCGATGTACAGCCGCTCGAGCAGCGGGACCGACCGCTGCGCCGCGTTGATGTGGAGGGTCGCCAGCAGGCCCGGGCCGAAGATCGCGCAGTGCGGCACGAACTCGATCGCGCTCGCCTCGCAGAAGGCGGAGATCTTGAGCAGCTCGGTGACGCCGCCGGTCTTGGCGACGTCGGGCTGGGCGATGTCGATCGCGCCTGCGTCCGCCATCGCCACGAAGTCGCGCAGCGAGCCGGCGTTTTCCCCGGCGGCGATCCGGTTGTTGCCCGTCGCGCGGACGCGGGCGAGGCCGCGATAGTCGTCCGGCGGGAAGATCGGCTCCTCGAGCCATTTCAGCTTGAGCCCTGCGATCCGGGCGTCCATCGCGAGCGCCTCCGGGACCGACCAGGGGCAGTTGACGTCGAGCATGATTGCGGCCTCGTCGCCGGCCTCCTCGACCGCCGCCGCGATCTCCTCGTATCGGATGTCGTGCAGCTTGACGTAGCGGTAGCCTTCGTCGATCGCGCGCCGCGTGGCCTTGACGACGCCGTCCACGGAGCCGTAGCGCAGCAGGCTGGCGTAGACCTCGACCTCCGGCGCGAACGGGCCGCCGATCAGGTCGACGAGCGGCCGCCGGGCGGCCTTCGCCGCGATGTCCCAGAGCGCGATGTCGACCGCGGAGATCGCGTACATCGTCGGCCCGACGCGGCCGAAGTTCTGCAGGCCGAATTCGAGCTTGTGCTTGATGCGCGAGATCGCGTTGGCCTCCTCGCCGATCACGATCGGAAGGATGCGCGTCTCGATCAGGCTCCTGAGCGAGACATCCTCGGCCCGCGAAAACGCCTCGCCCCAGCCCACGAGGCCGGTGTCGGTCTCGAGCCGGACCAGCATGACGTCGAAGGCGTTCTTCGGGTCGCTCGTGAAGCTCCACACCGGCAGACCGGCGCTGTCGAAGGGCATCGAAACCAGGATGCATTCGGCTTTCGCGATGCGGCCGGCGGCCGATGCGACGCCGAGATCCGCGCGGGTGCGCTGCGCCACGTTCACTCGGGATCTCCGGAGGTGCGGGGCGCTGTCATTTCGCGCCCATCAGGTCGGGAAGGCCGGTGCTGAGCGCCGGGACGAAGGTCAGCAGCGCCAGGACGACGAGCTGGATCGCGAGCATCGGGTAGATCTCGCGGTTGAGATCGGCCATCCGCACCTTGGCGATCATGCCGGTGACCGCGAGCAGGCTCGCGACCGGCGGGGTGATCATGCCGAGGTTCAGATTGACGATGACGACGATCGCGAAATGGGTGGGGTCGATGTTCAGAGCCGCCGCCATCGGCGCGAGGATAGGGGCGACGACCAGCACGCCAGGCAGCGGCTCGATGAAGATTCCGAAGGCGAGCAGAAACACGTTGACCACGAGCAGGAAGGCGATGGGCGACAGGCCGAGCCCCTGGATCCAGCCCGACAGCAACTGCGGGGTCTGCGTGAAGGTCAGCATCCAGGCAAAAGCCGAGGAGACCGCAATGATCAGCAGGATGGCCGCGCTCATGAAGGCGGTCCGGGCGATCAGCTGCGGCAGCATCGCCCAGGTCAGGGTGCGGTAGACCACCATGCCGCAGAACAGCGCGTAGAACACCGCGATGACGGAGGCCTCGGTCGGCGTGAAGGCGCCGCTATGGACGCCGACGACGATGAGCGCCGGCAGCAGCAGCGCCGGGATCGCGCGCCACGTGGCGCGCAGGATCTCCGGGCCGGTCGGGGCGCGGCCTTCGACGCGGAAGTCGCGGCGACGGCTCGCCCACATGTTGTAGCCGATCATCGCGCCCGAGATCATGAGGCCGGGAACCACGCCGGCGACGAACAGGCGCAGCACCGACACGCCCTCGTCCTGCAGCGCATAGAGGATCATGACGATCGAGGGCGGGATGATCGGCCCGACGATCGAGGCCGCGGCGGTGAGCGCCGCCGCATAGGCCGGCGGGTAGCCGGACTTGCGCATCATCCGGATCAGCAGCGCGCCGGGTCCGGCCGCGTCGGCCAGCGCCGAGCCGCTGATGCCGGAGAAGAAGGTGATGGTCAGGATGTTGGTGTAGCCGAGGCCGCCGCGCTTGTGGCCGACGAACATCGAGGCGAAACGCAGAAGGACTTCCGCAAGCGCGCCGCTCGTCATCAGCTCAGCCGCGAGCAGGAAGAACGGGATCGCCATCAGCGGGAAGCTGTCGAGCCCCGCCACCAGCTTCTGGGTCACGATGATCGGATTGAGGCCGGCGCTGACCGCCGCGACCAGCGTCGCGATGCCGAGCGCGAAGGCGATGGGAGCGCCGATCGCCAGAAAGGCCACCAGCCCGCCGAAGAGAACGCCCGCCGTCATGCCGCCGCGGCCTCTTCGGGCTCGAGGTCGTCCGACTGCTCGAACCGTCCATCCCTGACATAGGGCGCGAGGATCATCGCCAGATGCCAGACGCTGAGGCCGAACCCGACGGGAACCGCCATCGCGACATAAGCGAAGGGGATGTGCAGCACGGGGGTCGTCTGACGCCAGGACCGGGCGACGAAGCCGAGGCCGGCATAGGTCATGTAGACGGCGAAGCCGGCGACGAGCGCGACGACGACCGTCCGCAGGATCAGGGGCGCCGGCGGCGGCAGGGCGTGATGGAGGTTGTCGACCGCGACATGGCCGCCGAGCCGCAGCACCGGCCCGACCCCGAGGAAGGTCAGCCACACCATCAAATAGCGGCTGAGCTCCTCCGCCCACAGGATCGCGTCGTCGGTGAGGTAGCGCAGCGCGACGCTGACGAAGACCATGACCGCCATCAGCGCGAGCGCCGCGATCATGAAGGCCCGGTTGACGGCGAGCAGCGCGCCGTCAAACGTCCGGAGCGCATGCCCCAGACGTCCGGGGATCGCCGCCTGCGGCCGAACGCTCATCCGCCCGCCGGGACAGGCGATGCGGCGTGGCGGCGCATGAAGGCCTCCACGAGCGTGGCGAGATAGATCGGCGTCTCCTGCATCGGGCAGTGCCCGCAATTGCGGATGACGACGAGTTCGGCGTTCGGGTGCCAGGCCATGAAGGTCGCCTTCATGTCGTCTTCGAGGAAGCTCTTCTGGTCCCACTCGCCCGCCACCACCAGCAGCGGCGTCTCGGGCCGGGCCGCCGCCATCTCCGCGGAGAAGTCGTCGAGCGTCCACATGTCGAGATATTCGCGGACGGCGGCGTGGTCGCGGGTCGTGCGCGCCAGCATCAGCTTGTGCTCGGACCACTCCTTGGTGAGCCTGTGGTCGGTGATCCGGGCCGCGAGCTCGCGGACCGCGTCGTCGTCGACCAGCGTCTTCTCGAAGAAGGCGCGCCGCTCGGGCTCCATCTTGACCGCCGCGGCCGAGACCGGTCCGACCGCGATCTCGGACTTGATGCGCGCCGGATCGATCAGGACCATCCGCTCCACGACCATGCCGGTCATGGAGAAGCCGATGATGTGGAAGCGCTCCCAGCCGAGATGGTCCGCCACCGCGAACGCGTCGAGCGCGGCCTGCGTCGAGGTGTGGGCGCCCGGGATGTCGATCGAGCGTCCGTAGCCCCTGATGTCCACGAAGGCGTAGGTGAACGCCTCCTTGTCCAGGTAGAGATGCATCGGCTTCCAGCTGGTGCAGTCGGCCAGCCAGTCGTTGAAGACGATCACGCCTTCCGGCCCCGAGCCGACGAGCTCATAGCCCAGCACCACGCGTTCGGCCTCCGCAGCCGTCGACGCGCCGTTCACGGGGTCACCACCTTGATCTTGGCGAGATCGGGAAAATCGCCGGCGGCGATCTCGGCCTGCGCCTTACGGGCCGGTCCCATGTCGAAGTAGGACTTCGCGTCGATCTTCGCGTTCAGCAGCTTGTTGGCGAGCAGGAAGTCCATCACGCCCTGCGTGCTCGCGATATCGCTGTCGGTCAGAGTGAGGTCGACCGTCTTGATGTCGGCGATCGGCTTGGCGAGGTGGCGGTCGAAGTCCGACGCGATTTTCAGGATGTCCGGCGGAAGGCGCGAGGTCTTGCCGAACCATTCATGCGCCTGGTCGATGTTGTTGGACGTCCACCAGGTCGCCATGATCCAGGCCTTGAGGAAGCGGACCGCGCCGGCCTCGCCGTACTTCTCCAGCCATTTGCCGGTGAAGCCCTGCATGCCCATGTTCTCGCCGCGGGGCGCCATCCAGATCGGCTTGGCGAGCTTCTGCTGGATCAGCCGCTCCAGCGTCGGGTCCCAGGTGGTCACCCCGTCGACGAGCTTGCCCTGGATCGCGGAGGTCTGCTCCGCGACGTCCTGGTTGACCAGCGTCATGTCCTGGAAGGGCTTCTCGACGCCGGCTGCGATGATCGCCTTCATGGCGCGCGGGAACGTCGTCGTGCCGAACGGCGCCGAGAGCGTCTTGCCGCGGAGATCGGCGAGGCCGCCCTCGAAGTCCGGCCGTACGAGAATCCCGAAACGGGCGTCATGCGTGAACTGCAGCACCTTCGAGCCGGGCAACCGCGCCATCGCGCGCAGCACCGGAGCGTCGGCCGCGAACACGTTGTCGATGTCGCCGGCCACCGCCGCCTCGGCGAGCGGACCGCCGAAGGTGAAGGTCCGGAACTCGGCCTCGATGCCGTTAAGCTCGAGGATGTTGGTGTGGCGCAGCGTCTCGGCGATCTCGCCGCCCGCGGCGTAGAGCGACTGATAGCCGATCCGCACCTTGATGGGCTCGTCGGCGGCGGCCGCCGGAAGGCTCAGGCCAAGGCCCGCCGCAAGCCCGAGGGCTGCGCCGAGCAGCGACCGTCTCGTCCCGTAAGTCGTCGTCCAGGCCATGCGCTTGGCTCCTTCACGTCAGCGGGGCTGAGCCCACGGGATTAACTTGCGTTCGACCCAGAGCATCGCGGCGTTCATGGCGAAGCCGACCACGCCGATGACGAGCATTCCGGCCATCACCTTCTCGGTCTCGATCATCGTGCGGGCGAGCTGGATCATGTAGCCGAGGCCCGACGTCGCAGCGATCAGCTCCGCCGCGATGACGCAGGTCCAGCCGACGCCGAGGCCGACCCGCAAGCCGGCGACGATGTACGGCAGCGAGGACGGGAACAGCACCTGGCGGACGAACAGCCAGCGCCCCGCGCCGAAGCTCTGGGCCACGCGGACATGGATCTCGGCGACCGATCGGGCGCCGAGATAGGTGTTGGTGAAGATCGGAAAGAACGAGCCGAGGAAGATGATGAACCAGGCCGACTTGTCGCCGAGTCCGAACCACAGGATCGCGAGCGGGATCCAGGCGAGCACCGAGATCGGCCGGATCAGCTCGATCAGCGGATTGACGTAGGCTGCGGCGCGCGTCCAGACGCCGAAGGCGAGGCCGAGCGTGATGGCGGCGGCGGCGGCGAGCGAGAAGCCCACGGTGACGCGCAGCACGCTTGCCCAGACGTCGCGCCACAGCAGACCGGCGTCCGACATGTCAACGAGCGCGGCGAGGATCGAGGACGGCGCCGGCGCCATCGCGCCGTCGATCCATCCCGCCCGCACGCCGAACTCCCAGACGAGCAGAAGGACCGGAATCAGCACGTAATGGCGGAGACCCGCCAGCGCCGGCAGGAGGTCCGGCCTCCAGCGCGCCGCGGCCGCGGTCGGCGCCGGCATGGCGTGAGCCGCCTTGTCCATGACCTTGTCCCCCGCCTCCTTCAAGCCGCGGCCAGGGAGACTTCGGCGCGCAGATGCGCCGAAAGCTCGTCCTTGATCGCGAGGAAACGCGGGTCGTGAGTCCTGACCGCCGGGTCGCGCGGACGCGGGATGTCGACGTCGAGCACGGCCTTCACCCGGCCCGGGCGCGCCGTCATGACCATCACGCGGTCGCCGAGGAAGATCGCCTCGTCGACATTGTGGGTGATCAGCACGAAGGTCTGGCGGGTCACGCCCCAGATCCTGAGGATCTCCTCCTGCAGGACGTCGCGGGTGAGCGAGTCGAGCGCGGCGAACGGCTCGTCCATCAGCACGACGGCGGGTTCCGGAGCGAGCGCCCGGGCGATGCTGACGCGCTGCTTCATGCCGCCCGAGATCTCGTGCGGATAGCGGTCTTCGAATCCGTTCAGCCGCACGAGATTGATGAAGTGGCGGACGATCTCGCCGCGCCGTCGCGCGTTCAGCCCCTTCGCCCTCAGGCCGAACTCGACGTTTTGCGCGACGGTCATCCAAGGGTACAGGCCGTATTCTTGGAAGATCACGATGCGGTCCGGGCCCGGGCCCGAGATGGCGCGACCGTCGATCAGCGCCTGCCCCCGGGAGGGACGCTCGAAGCCGGCGATGGTGTGCAGCAACGTGGTCTTGCCGCAGCCGGACGGGCCGATGATGCAGAGAAACTGTCCCGTCGGAATCTCGATGGACACGTCGTCGAGCGCGAGAACCCGGGACGCCGGATCGGCGCCGCCGAAGAATTTCGCCACCCTGGAGACGCTGATGTCGCCCACCGCACGGCCACCTTTCCCGATGATTGTCGACAATCAGACGATCTCAGGGTGGGCGGACGGTCAAGCTCAAATCAGCGTCAGTGACGGCCTAATGCCGCGCCATTTGCGTTCAAAATCCAGACGTTCCAGACTGCACGGGATCAGATAAGCGTGGCCGATTCCTTTCCTGCGACTAACGCCGAGCGGCATGTGCGCCGTTGATTGTCGACAATATCCGGCGATGTCGTGTAGGCAGCTGGTGCGTGTCGCTCAGCGCGGCGGCCTTGATAGTGGCGATGGCTAAATGACGGGAATATCGGCGCTCGAGCCGCCCAAACGGCAGAGCCTGGACCGCGCGGCGGCGGAAAGCCTGCGCCGCGCGATCGTGAGCGGCGCGCTCGAGCAGGGAACGCGCCTCACCGAAGCGAGCCTCGCCGAGCAGTTCTCGCTGTCGCGGGGCACGGTGCGGTCCGCGCTGCAGCGGCTGGCCTCCGAGGGACTGATCGTCCAGCGCCCCTACAGCGGGTGGGACGTCGTCGCGCTGAGCGCGAAGGACGCCTGGGAGATTTCGACCTTGCGCGCGAGCCTCGAGGCGCTCGCGGCGCAGCTCGCCGCCGAACGCATGGACGATTCCGGCCGCGCCGCCATCGGGCACGCTTTCGCCGCCCTGAAGGCCGCGGCCGACGACGAGCGCGTCGAGGACCTCATCGGCGCCGATCTGGCGCTGCACCGCACGCTCGTGCAGCTCTCCGGCAACACGCGGCTGACGGAGCACTACGATCTGATCGCCAATCAGATCCGGCTCTACATCGCCTCGTCGAACATGGTCATCGAGCAGATGGCGACCGTCGTCGGGCGTCACGCCGAGCTCATCGCCCCCCTTCTGGCGGGCGATGCGGCCGCGGCCGAGGCGGCGGCGCGCGCGCACAGCATGCGGAGCAGCCGGGAGATCCTGGCCTACTGGAACGACGCGCGAACGGCCGAAGAGGCGCCGGCGGGCAAGGCCCGGAGGGGCGCGTAGCCGGCTCAATGAATGGCGGGCGCTCCCGATCCGACGCGCCAAGAGCGCCTCTCTTCGCTCAGGCGAGAGTCGTGTTTGGTCCGGAAGCCGTCTGGCCTTGCACGTCGCGCAATATGTCGCGGACCTTCTCCGCCACCAGTTCGAGCGTGAAGGGCTTGGTGATCAGGGACATGTTCGGCCCGAGGAAGCCTGGCCTGAGCGCTGCGTTCTCCGCGTAGCCCGTCACGAACAGGATCGGAAGCTCGGGCCGCCTGCGTCTCGCCTCTTCGGCGAGCTGACGTCCGTTCATGCCGGGAAGGCCGACGTCGGACACCATCAGGTCGAACGGGGTTCCGCGTGACAGGAGGCGCAGGGCCGAGGGACCGTCAGGGGCCTCCTCGGTCTGGTAGCCGAGCTCGCCCAGGGCCTCGCGGAGCACCTGCCGCACGGCGTGTTCGTCGTCGACGATCAGCACGCGCTCGCCGCCGCCATGCGGGACGGTTTCGACCGGCGGGCGGGGGTGAGGCTCCGGCGAGACGGGGACGTCCGCCGCGGGCAAATAGAGGCTGACCGTCGCGCCTTCGCCGAGCCGGCTCGAGATCCTCACCTGCCCGCCGCTCTGCTTGGCGAATCCGTAGACCATCGACAGGCCGAGTCCCGTGCCCTGCCCGATCGGCTTCGTCGTGAAAAACGGGTCGAACGCCTTGCGGACGGTCTCCGCCGACATCCCGAGCCCGGTGTCCACGATCGATATGACGACGTAGCGGCCCTCCGGAAGCTCCCCTTTGACGGCCTTGCCGCCGCGCGTCTCCGCGGCCTCGGTCCTGATCGTCAGGGCGCCGCCGTCCGGCATCGCGTCGCGGGCGTTGATGGCCAGGTTGAGGATCGCGCTCTCGAGCTGGTTGGCGTCGGCGATCGCGGGAGCGACGGTGGGCGACAGCTCGAGCCTTAGCTCGATGTTCTCGCCCATCGTGCGGATCAGCAGATCTTCGAGCGAGGTCACCAGCGCGTTGACGTCGATCGCGCGGGGATCGAGCGACTGGCGGCGCGAGAAGGCGAGCAGCCGCTGAGTCAGATTGGCGGCCCGCTGCGCCGACGTCGCCGCAGCCTCCATGAAGCGGTCGAGGTCGTCGAGCTTCCCCGACGCGATCCGACGGTTGATGATGTCGAGCGACCCCATGACGCCGGTCAGCATGTTGTTGAAATCGTGGGCGATGCCGCCGGTGAGCTGCCCGACCGCCTCCATCTTGTGAGCCTGCCGCAGCTGCTCTTCGGCCCGTTCGCGCTCCGCGATCTCCGCTCGAAGACGCTCCAGCGTCTCCTCGAGGTCCTTGGTTCTCTCCTTCACCAGCAGGTCGAGATCGTCGGCCGCTCGCCTCTGGGCCGCGATGCTGTCCCGGATCTCATACTGCTTGGCCCGCGCGCGCAGCGCGGAAGCGACCGCGCTGACCAGCGGAACGGCGCCGAGCGGGCGCTCGAGGACCGTGACGTTGGTCGCGCTCGCCGGCAGATGGACGCGCGCCCGCTCCTGGGGCCAGGTCACCGATCCTGACCGCGGCGCGGCGAGAAGCAGAACCGGCAGATCCGACCAGGCCTCCTGCGCCTCGAGCGCCGCGGCCAGGCGCTGCGTGCGCGCGCCTGCCGTCAGCGCCTCTTCGGTCAGAAGCAGGGCGCCCACCCGGTCGTCGAAGCGCGTTCCGAGCTCCGACAGGTCCCTGAGGACTTCGGCGACGTAGCCGGCCTTCCGCAGCAAGGCGGCCGCGGTTTCGGCGTCGGAGCCGAACGGCGCGCAGATCAGTACGCGTATGTCGTCGGGCGCGTCCTCAGCGTCCGGCACCGCGGTCCTCCATCAGAGGCGCGCGGGGGCCGACATATTGCGGCGTGCCGGTCAGCACCCCGCGAAATTCCGATAAGGGAGCCCCCACCCGCACGCCGCGGGAGTCGATGCGCAGCTCCCGGATGACGTCCTCGTGCTCGCCGCTTCGGTTCTTCAGGATCGAGATCGCCTTGCGAATGCGCCCTTCCGCTTCGAAGAAGCGGATCAGGATCACGGCGTCCGACACATAGGAGATGTTGATCGTGCCGGTCGTCATGCTGCCGACGAGACCGGACTGCGGATTGATCAGCAACGTCGTCACGCCGCGCTGGTTCAGATAGGACAGCAGCTCATGGACCTGCAGGACGAGCTGCTGCTCCTGCGGCATGGCCGCCATGTAGCCGTTGAGGCTGTCGATCAGCACGAGCCGGGCGCCTTGGGTCTCCACCTCCCGCCGGACCCTCCAGGCGAACTCGCCGGGAGATATCTCCGCCGGATGGATCTGCTGAATGGCCAGCCGGCCGGCCTCGATGTGGCGCGCGAGGTCGAGGCCCATCGCCTTCGAGCGCGAAAGCATCGTTCCGATGCGCTCGTCGAACTCGTAGATCGCGCACCTTTCGCCGCGTTCGCACGCGGCGAATATGTACTGCAGCGAGATCGTCGTCTTGCCGGCGCCGGCGGGTCCGGAGACCAATGTGGTGGTCCCGCGTCGGGGGCCGCCGCCCATGAGCTCGTCGAGCTCCGTGACGCCGCTCTGCACGGGGTCGCCGATAAACGGCTCCTCATGGTCGGACGCGATCAGGCGGGGGTAAATCTCAAGCCCGCCCTTGCGGATGACGAAATCATGATAGCCGCCGATGAAGTCGACGCCGCGGAGCTTCTGCACTTCGAGCCTCCGACGGGCGGCGCCGAACTCCAAAGTGAGCCGCTGCAACGTAATGACGCCATGGCAGAGGCTGTGGAGATGCGCGTCGCGCTGGCCGACCTCCTCGCCGGTCAGATCGTCGACGATGAAGACCGTGACGTCCAGCGGCGCGAAGAACTGCTTCAGCGCGAGCACCTGGCGACGGTAGCGCAGCGGATCCTGCGCAAGCAGACGCATTTCCGAGAGGCTGTCGAACACGACGCGGCGCGGCTTGATACGCTGGACTTGATCCTTGATCAGCTTGATCGTGCCGCCGAGCTCGTTCTCCCAGGGGTGGAGGATGGACTGCTGGCGCTCGGCGCCGAAAGCCTCCTCGGCGGCGGCGAGCTCGAAGATCGAGATCTTGTCGAGCGACCAACCGTGCGCGGCGGCGACGCCCCGCAGCTCCTCGTCGGTCTCCGACAGCGTCACGTAGAGCCCGGGCTCGCCGCGGTCGGCGCCGTCGAGCAGGAACTGCAGGGCCAGCGTCGTCTTGCCGGACCCCGGAGAGCCTTCGAGCAGGTAGAGCCGGTTGGCGACGAGCCCCCCTCGGAGCACCCCGTCGAGACCTTCATTTCCGGAAGAAGTCCGTCCGTCCGTTCCGGCCATTGCAGCACTCCGCATCGTGCAGGCTCGGTACCATCAAATTGCGGCCGCGGGGCAAAAATTGCGTCAGCCAGATACCTTTGATCGGACATCGCAGCGCGGTTCCGGCCCCTGGCGAGCGCTGGCCCACACCCCACGACTGCGGGGCGCGGGACCTCCGCGCACAAGGGTCGGCGGCGCGCCGCAAGGCCCGGCGTGTTGAACGCGGTCTCCCGCGCCGCCGTTCCGCTCAGAGCCCGAGCCGAAGCGGCCACGAACCGGTCCAGTGGCGCGGCCAGGCCGTCCTGCGCCTCGCGCCACGGCTCGTCCCGGAGACGACGAGCCGCATCGAGTACCTGCTGGTCGCGGCCAGGGATGCGGCGGGCACTCTTGCGCCGACTATTCTCCGGGTCGCCGCGGCTGGCGCTTGCGACGTCACCGGAGGCGATCCGACGCCTCGGATGAAGCTGCGAGACCCGTCGCGCGGCGTGGAAGGTCCGCGACCAGCGCTGAAACGTCACCTCCTTGTCAGCACCCGCCGATACGGTCTCGGCGAGAATGAAACCAACCCCTTCCGCCTCGCACCATCAGGATCGTCATGCGCAAGCAGATCGCTACTTTCGGCCTTGCCGCCGCCATTGGCGCGTCGATGAGCGCCGTCGCGGACAAGGCGGCAGCCTTCGAGGAAAGCGCAAGAGAAGGCAGGCCAGAGATCAACGTGCAGCTCGGGCCGCGCCCCTTCTTTCTGATCAACGACATGGCCGACAGCCCGCTGAAGCGTAAGCTGCAGCAGTGCGAGAACAGGAAGTTCAAGCCCAGCGGTTTCTCGATCGGCCATCGCGGCGCGCCGCTGCAGTTCCCCGAGCACACCCGTGAGTCGTATGAGGCGGGAGCGCGCATGGGCGCCGGCGTCCTCGAATGCGACGTCGCGTTCACCAAGGACCTCCAACTGGTCTGCCGCCATGCGCAGAACGATCTGCACACGACGACGAACATTCTGCTCACGCCGCTCGCCGAAAAATGCACCAAGCCGTTCACGCCGGCGGTGATCGGCGCGGGCGGCGAGATCGTCACCCCGGCCAGCGCCGAATGCCGCACCAGCGACATCACCCTCGCCGAATTCAAGACGCTGCGCGGCAAGATGGACGCCTCCGATCGGCGCGCGACGACCGTGGAGCAATATGTCGGCGGCACGCCGGATTTCCGCACCGACCTCTATTCCGGGCCGACCAGCGGCCATCTCATGACGCATCGGGAAAGCATCGAGCTGTTCAAGCGGCTCGGCGTGAAGATGACGCCGGAGCTCAAGAGCCCGGTCGTCCCGATGCCGTTCCGCGGCTTCACGCAAGCCGAGTACGCGCAGAAGATGATCGACGAGTACAAGGCCGCGCGGGTGAAGCCGAGCGACGTTTTCCCGCAATCCTTCGACAAGAGGGACGTGCTGTACTGGATCCGGAACGAGCCGGCCTTCGGCCGTCAGGCCGTGTATCTGGACGATGCGAACACCGTGGCCGACCTGCCGAACGCAAGCGAGCTCGCGAGCTATCGTGAGCAGGGCATCCGGATCTGGGCGCCCCCGACCTTCGCGCTGCTCGCCGTGAAGGGGAAGAACAAGATCGTCCCGTCACAGGCGGCCAAGGACGCCAAGGCCGCACGCCTCGACATCATCGCCTGGTCGCTCGAGCGGTCGGGCGTCCTCGCGAACCTCGACGGCGATTTCTACTATCAGACCGTCGAGGACGCGATCGACCGAGAGGGCGATCTGATGCGCGTCATCGACGTGCTGGCGCGAGACGTCGGCGTGCGCGCCATCTTCTCCGACTGGCCGGCTCCGGTCACCTACTACGCCAACTGCATGAACATCCGGTAGGGCGCCACGCTGCCGAGGATGCGAAGAGGCCGATGCTCGGGGGGAAGCGATCCGCCCAAGCATCGGCTCAGCGCGTGACGGACTCGGCCTGTGGTCGGTGAAGTCGTGACGCGCGAGCAGGCGCGCGTTGCCGCTCGCCATCACCGGCCACAAGAGCCCGGAGGAGGTCGAGCGCTACGCCCGCGCCACAGGCCAGAGGGGGCTTGCGCGCGGCCGGAACCGGCTGGAGGAACATGGCGGGGACAACGGTTCCCGATCCTCACGTCCCAACCAGAACGGAATAGCAATCAATCCCAGTACTTAAGCCAGAAAATGGCGACCCCGGCTGGATTCGAACCAGCGACCATCAGCTTAGAAGGCCGTCGGTAGAACTACTTTTTACCATTGCTCTTCAGTCGCTTATCCGGCCTACTCTGATCCACCGTAGGGGCTGACGTAGGGGTTTTTGCAGCGGCCTTGGCCTCATGATCGGCGCGGCGGCGAGCGGTGTCGGCAGCGCGAGCGGTCATTGCGGCGCGGATATCGTCATCATCGACGTGGGCGTACTTCATGGTCGTCGTGATCGATTTGTGGCCCAGGACCTTCTGCACGATCTTGAGGTTGCCCCCTCCCCCTCTCAGCAGCCGGGTCGCCGCGGTGTGGCGCTCATCGTGGATCTTGAAGTCGACGACGCCGGCGCGCTTGCAGACCCGACTGTGCTCGGTTGACCAGCCCTCCTCGGTGATCGGGTAGCGATCTCCGCGCTTGTAGACGTTGCCGCTCTTCGGGCACCGGCGGGTCTTCTGGGCGGTGTAGGTGAAGACGTGCGTTTCGTGGCGGTCGGCCGCGGTATAGAGCGGCCACAGGATCTCGATGATGTCGGGCGTCACCGGCATCTCGCGCCACTCGTCGACCTTCGCCTCGAAAATGCGGATGACGCCGTTCGCCCAATCGACCTGGGGCCAGGTGATCAGGGCGTCGCCGCGGCGCAGGCCGGTCGCCTGAGCGAACAGCCGCAGCGCCGTGTAACCGGGGCGCTCCCACTTCTCGAGGCGGATCTCCTCGTCATGACCGAGCTCGCGGACGCGCTCCTTGGGCTCAGCGAGCGTGAGCTTGCCCCACGGCAACTCCTTGATCGGCTGGTCCCACACCGTCCGGGCGCGCGTCAGGATCCGGCGCACGATCATCGTGAAGCTGCGGTTGACCGTCGACGCGGTCACCAGCCCGAGCTTGGGATCGCCGCGGCGGTACTCCGCCCGCCGGCGAGCGATGAGCCGAGACATCAGATCGCTGGTGACGTCGGTCAGCTCGGTCTCTGCGCCAATCCAGTCGACGATACGCTCGAGGTTGCCCCAAAGATCCGGCGTGGCGCCGTGTTGGCCGACCTCATCCCAGTAGCGTCCGACGGCGACGTCGACGGTCATGGTGGCGGCCGGCTTGGCCTTCTCGGCCCGCGCTTCGGCCTTGAGGCGCTCCTTCTCAGTCTTTACCCAACGGCGCGCTGCTCGCTCTTCCGTTTCGCCCGTAGAGCACTGAATGCGATGACCGTTGACGGTGAAGTCGCACCAGTAGAACGGGGAGTCCTTGCGCGGGTAGACTGACACTGCTGAGCGCTCTGTAGGCTGCGGGCTTCCACGAATTCGGCCACGTCGGCAAGCGAGAACATCCGCCTGGGCTTCTCGACACCCATGCCAATGTTGACAGACCGGATGTTCCCCGCCTTGGCGTGCGCCCGCAACTGCTTTTCCGACATGTTGAGCAGCAGGGCGACGAACCGCAGCGGGGCCAGCGGGCGAGAGCCGAAGGCCTTGGCGAGGTGGTCGAGACGAATCTGAGATATCGCGATCATGTAGAAAACGGTCGCACAAAACCGAATCAGCGCAAGCCAAAAAGCGTTCTAGGTTAACGGTTTAGGAGGTTCACCCAGTTTGAGACGAAGTTCACCCAGCAGTTCACCCACTCGCGGCCAAATCGGTGGGTGAACTTCGCAATAATTGTGGGGGACTGGCAGCTCGCTAACCCTCAATCGGGCTCGAGCAGACCCTCAAAAAGGATCATATCCGAGACTTTTTGTCGGATTTGGGTCGAAAAGGATCAGATACGATGCGTCAGCGGGCCGGCCGAAGGCCCGTCAGCGCCCGAAATCGGCGTGCAAACTGTTTCCGCCACAACATCCAAGGTTGCGCCTGAGAGTGAGTCAGCCCGTCGCAGGCGAATGAGTTTGTGTGTTGCTGCGCGAGTTATCGGCGCGTCACAGACGACCCGCTGGCGCACCCCCGCGGGTTATGCGTCCGTCGCGACGACGCTGCGGGCGGCCTTGCGGCGAGCCTGACTGATCGCGGACGTGCTCACGCCATAGCGCGCCGCGACCGCGCCCTGGCCGTCGGCGTCGATCTCAGCCGCAAGCTGCGACCAGGCCGGCAGCTTGCGGCCGCGCGCCGAGCGAATGCCATGCAGCGCGCAAAACGCGGCGACCCGCCACTCCGGCTGGCCGAGAGCGGCGGCGATGGCATGGTGTGTCATGCCGGCGTCGACCATGCGGCGGACGGTGGGAATCGCGGCGGCGTCGAGCGGGGTCATCAGTCGCTACCCGTGGGCTTTGGCGAGATCGCGGGCGGTGGCGATGGGGAGGCGCTTAGGCATCGGTGGAGGCCCCCGGCGCCCCGATGGGCACGATCCTGTAGCCGTGTTCGCCGAGGCGCTCGATGTAGCTGCTCGTTTCGAAGGTGTTTCCGAAGTCGGTGACGGCATAGGACCCGGCGCTCTCGACTGCGTCCGCGAGCGAGATCGGCTCGGGTACAGGCTGGGGGATCATGGCCGGCTCGCGGAACTTGAGCGTAACCGTGCCGTCCTCGATGCCTTTACGGAGCTCATCGAGATCGAGGCCGACATCAGCGGCGAATGCAGCAATGGCGGACATGTGGGCGAAGGGATGGGCCATCAACGCAGATCCGCCCTCTCGACCTCGACGGCCGTGAGGCGAATCTCGATCGTATTCAGGCGATCGAGGACTTCATCGACTACGCTGGGAGCCGGATCTTCCCCCACGTCCGCCAGCCGCGCCTCGACCAGCGCGAACGCCCGGTCGAGCTCGAGCTGATCCGTCAGCGAGAACATCGTGCGAGGTCACTACAAAGCCGACGCGCCCTACAACCGTTATGCACGTTAGGCCGGCGATATTCGGAGCATCCCGACGCTTCTGCGGACGGGCATCCGCAGGTGCATCGGCGGGATGAAGCTGATCTCCAGAGCCCCAGCACCTGTTGCAGACGTCCTCGGTCATCATGCAGCCAGCAAGGCCACCAAACGACCGATACGTTGCCGTGTTGGGATAGGTGAACCGACCGGATCCACCGCACTTCGAGCAGGTCACGACCGCTTCTCCTTCGGCGGCTTCGGGCACCGCGAGAAATCGACATGCACTCGCAGGTCGCGCATCCCGCCTACCGGCAGCTTGAACGCCGGCTCCGGCGGCAGCGGGTGGAGCGACAGTACTGCGGCGACGCGCTCCCGAGGGTGGGCAGCTCCAGGGCGTCCGAGAGCTCGTCGCCGATTTCGGCTCGGCGCTCAGTGGTTATACGGGTCACTGGAACCGCCCCGCCCGAATTCGCTGGATCGAGGCCTTCAGCCAGTGCTCGCTGACGCCGAGCGCCTCGGCCGCCTGCCATGCCGGCCCTTGCGCGTAGTCACGGCGGTGATCCGGATGGCGCAGTACCCCACGGGCCGCGTGACATTGGAGGGGATGGCGGACACAGTTGATAGCGATGAGATGTGGTCGCGCGCCATGCGCATCGGCTCGTGGCCGGCCGGCCAGATATCGGTGATGACGAGGTCAATTTTCATGCCGGCACCTGGTTTTCAGCCGGCGACGTCATCAGGCACGAGAGGCTGCGCGCCTTGCGGGCGAGCTCGGTTTCGCCGTCAGCGTCCATCAGCTGCGACGCCCACCCGAGCTCGGCGACGACCTGACCAGCCTCGTCGGACACCGGCGTCTTGATCATCTTACGGAGCGCGACCAGACGATCGATTTTGGTCTGCGCCACCTCCACGACCCGGGCGATCATCTCGTCGATTTCGAGCTCGCCGCCGGGCAGTCGAGCCAGCGCCGCGCCCCGGCGATCACCAGCCTCGGCGGCGAGACCCTGGGCGATCAGATCGTCGAGATAATCAGCGATGTACTGCTCGTCGAAGGACAGAGCGTTGAGGGTCGGGTGCATCAGCGCGGCCTCCGGCGCTTGAGGGCGTCGATGCGGCGCTGGGCCTCGAGCTGGGCGTGGATCTCAGCGCCGGTCAGCGGCGCGGGAGCGGGCTCCTCGGCGTCCGGCAGCGAGTACGGGTCGGCGTCATAATCGATGACGACAGGCCCGACGACCGGAGAAGCATTATCGGGAGGGCCGGCGTTGAGCTCGGGCAAAAGCGCAGCCTTGGCCATCATCGCCAGCGCTTCGCGCGTCGCGGCGTCTGCAAGCAGGACGAATGCGGCGCCCATCCCGCGCTTGATGCCGTCGGCGAGCGCCTCTCCGCCCGCCTTGCGGTGCTCGACCGGCAGTCGCCGTAAGTCGTCGATCAGCTCCTCGAGGTAGCCCTCGGCCGTCGAGCGGATCTGCTCGATCAGATAGTCGGCCCGCTCCGGCAGCATGCCGAGGTCATCCCGCGCGGCCTCAGGAGCCAGCGACTGCGCAGCCGCCTGCGCGACCGGCGGGGTCGGCTTGGTTGTGGGCACTCCAGGCCTGCGGGGAACCATCGTGGGCAAATCCTGATCGACAGATGACACTCAACGATAATTCGGCAGGTCGCGGCCGACGTCAACGATTATCCCGTGTCAACATTGGAAAAGATTCATGCCAACAAGACGAGGTCTTGTATTAGACGCCAATTTCGGCACCAAGGCGATGCAATCAGCGTCCCGCTCCATGTGTCTGGCAACCCATCTTCGCAAGTGCTGTCAACACTACCTTTGATGGATAGCGATTAGGGATAGCAATACGCCAATCCAGCAAACGGCCCGCGTTAGTTGCTTGCGGTCGCTGGCGATAGGATGAGGCCTCGATCCGGCGCACAGGGCGCCTGGGCGTCTCAGGAGAGGTCAAAATGGGTAGGTTCGCATCGATGCTCGCTGCAGCAATTCGGGCTGTCAGCGCGGCTCTAATTGGCTCGTGGGTTCTGGTCCGCGAGCTGGGTAAATCGGTTTTGAGGTGGGTGCCGGGCCGTCCGGAGCCTTTACCGCCGCTGCCGGCCGCGGTTGCGGAGGAGCCGGCCCCCGCGCCGGCCGACATGGGCCTCGCGATGCGGGACTGGGCGGCGGAGCGGCTCAAGGGCGGCATCCCGCGGCTGCCGCGTGGCGTTGATCCTCGCCAGGCAGAGTGGGCCGCACGCCTGCTGAGCGACGAACTCGCGATCGTCGCGCGGTCGTCACCGGCGGCCGTCGGAGCTCACATTTCGGGTGGCACCCGACTGCGGGGCGTGCGGGACCTGATGTCGACCTCTGAACGGGAGGCCGCGGCCTCGGCGGCGCAGCGTGATCAGGAGAAGCAGGCGCGGCGGTCCGAGATCCGCGCGGCCCTGAGGCGCACCAGCGAGGCGCATCAGCGGCGCACCGCCGCCTGGGGCCAGCCGGAGCCGGCCACGCTGGCTATCTGAGGTCAGCCCTCGCGGATAATCGCCTCCAGATCGGCGATGTAGGCCTCGAGCTGGCGGACGCGGATCTCGGACTGCTGAAGGACCGTCAGCGCACTGCGCTTGGCGGCCCTTTCGTTTGAAAGGTGCACCCGCAGCGTTGCGATCGAATGGTCAGCATGACGCTCGAGATCGGCGATCCGGTTGTTGGCGGTGGCCAGGATCACGGCCTCGGTCTCGGTCAACACGGTGTCTCTCCATAGGGCCGGAATCTCGGCCGACTCCCCAATCTATCCCGCCAGCTATTACGTCGCAGTTGCAGAAGTCGTCGGCATTTTAGCCATCAGCGCTTTTTGAAGACGCCGGGATAGGTCGCCATCGCGTCATTCCTGGGCGAGGCAGGCACCCTCTGCGGCGCGGCGGTCTGGCGCTTCAGAGCCTCGAGCTTCTCAGTCGCCTCGGCGATTTCGGCCCGCAAGCGCGCCTCCTGCACCATCGCGAGCTTCACCTCGGCCAGCTTCTCGGCGCTGCGCTGGTCACGCAGCCAGGAGCGCTGGACCGCCCGGCTGGATGTCTTCGCGGCTTTGATGGGCGAGCCCTTCCGCATGGTCATAGGGGAGATGGCCTTCTTGCGGTCGGTCAGGTCACCGATCAGGCCACGCTCGCTCAGCGTCAAGGTCAGCTCCGCGACCGCCTCAATGGTGTCCGAGCCGCGCCCAAGTGAAACGACGTCGTGGCGCATGAACGACCGGAAGCCCTCCATCCGCACCGGCTCAGCCTTAGCCGAGGCCCTCACGACGCCATTCAACTGATCGATGGCGGGCAATAAGTGGTCGTGCTTGAACCGGATCAAGGGCAGCTCGGCGATCGCCCCGCCGAACATCTTGATGGTCTGGGCATTGATAGCGAAGCGGCTGGTGCCGATGTTGGACAGCGGCGTCCCGTGGGCGACGCCTGCGAGCTCCGCGGCGTGCCAGATCAACAAAGTAAAGGCGACCTGGCGGTTGGCCGCGAACCACGCCGGCCCCCGGATCGAGAAGAGGTCCGACTTCGATTCCAGGATCTTGAACTCCGAGGTCAGGTCGACCGCGACCCGGCCCGGCAGGCCCTCCCCGCGCTTCAAAATCGGCTTCTGGTAGTCCACGAAGCTAAACAGCGGCCGCCCGTTCAGCCGCGCGTCGTCTGACCAGACCACAGCAGCGTTCACGAGCGCCTGGAGGTCGCGGCCGACGTTCTTGAGCTGATGGCCGCTCTTCGCGATCAGCTCCTCCTTGTCGAAGACGACGGCGCTGCGGCGGACGCCATCCACCATCACTGTCGTCCGCACACCCGAGTTGATCAGCGACACCATGGACCACGCCAGGCGCTGTTGCGCCCCGCTCAGCGTCGGCAGCGCGATCCGCCTCCCCGCCGGTCCAGGGAGCGTCATGATCGCATCTGACGTCAGGCCCACGCGAGGAGACGAACCCATCACAAGCCCTCCAGAGGCCGCGGAAACACCGTCACATCATATACAAAAACCTGAAAACGGCAGACTGTTCATTCCTGACGCGTTTCCGTCCGTTCTGCGCGCCAGGTTTGGCAATACGCGGCCCATATCTATCAAGATAACTCTTAGAGGTGGGACTGGTTGCCGGCGCTACCGCGGTTTCGAGGCTCGACGCATGGGTTATCGCACCGCCCTCCGGGCGGAACATCGGGGTTGCGCGACAGGGCCTCAGATAGGTGGCTGGACCGCCTGGCGGCGGATACAGGGCTGGCAGGAAGAACGGCCCTCCGCTGCCGCTCCCGGGCCTATTCGATTGGGGTGCTGACCCCTGGAATCGGGGCTGCTGACGCCTCAGAATTGTTTTTGGGATGCTAAGACGGCGGCCCTCCCTTCGGTCGGGAAAGAGCTCCTCTGCTGACCTAAAGAGGCTTGGAAGCGCCACCGATCAAGGTGCAGCAAAGCTGACCCCTTGCCCGCCTCGATAGCATTTCCGCGCGCGCAGCAATCCCCGCCACACCGCCGTTTGCCAGCGTTTCCGCGCGCTCCGAATGCGGATGCGCTCACGTCGCCGCATCCACGTTTGTTCATTTCATAACCGCGCCGCAGACTCCCCGAATGACCGAAGAGATCCTCACCCCCGCCGCAAAATGGAAGGCCCGCCAGCAGCGCGACAGAGAGCGCAGCCAGGCCTACCGCGATGTCGCCAAGACCGTCGGCCGCCCGCTGCCGTCGGCCGTGGACCGCGCGATCGCGACCGCGGTCGGCGAGGTCTGGCGCACCAAGATCGCCGGCATCGTCGGCCTCGACCGTGACGCCCAGTCGGCTGCGTCGGCCGAACCGATCAGCCTGCACCGCGTCGCCGAACGCGCCGTCGCCATTCTCGTCGCGAAACAGGGCCGCAAGCAGGGCGTCACCGTCGACCCCAAGGTCATCGGCCGCGCCGTCATGCAGCGTCTCCGCCCGCGCCTGTCGGACCGCTATTTCCGCTCCAAGGCCAAGGGGATCGAGGTTGAGATTCACCAGATGTAACGCCGCGAATGCGGATGCGCTCACATGGCGACTGAACGTGAGAACAACTGTCGGAGTAACGGGGGACGTCGCCAATGCGCCCCACACGAAAACAGCGCCAAAGGCCCTCGAAACCGGCGCGCTGACTCTTGTCGCAGGCGAGGCGTTGGCGTAGAATACACGGCGTCGGACATAGATAGCCTGACAAAGAAGCCCCGCGGTCGCCAGCCGTGGGCAATCGCCCCGCCGGTGAAAGCCGCGCGGGGCTTCTTCTTTTCTAGCCCTGTTGCAGGGTGCAAAACGCCGTGAGTCCATCTCCCGATGGATTTCCGCGCCTCGACTCCAAAGGCCCAGATCGACCGCTTTATCGCCACCCGTCCCACGGCCACGTCGTCCCACGTGCTATCCAGCGCGCCTGAGCGGTGTCGCGCTTCAGGCCCGCCACAGCCGGACGTCCAGATCTTAATCGATTGCAGCCGTTCGTTCTGCGGCCTCTAGCATTCGGACACGCTCAGCGCCGCCAAACCAACCTCGTCGGACAGCGCTACCGCCACGCGATGGACGCCATCGCAGAGCGGTTTTGGGGCGTGGGGTGTAGGTCAGCAGATTGCCCTATCCGGGGGCCGCGGCGCGGCCGGATTGGACCGCGACACGAATTTCGGCGCCGTCGGGCTCGCCGCGCCCCTAGCCGCATCGTCGAGCGTGTCGAGGTACTCGCGGACAGAAGGGCGCGAAGTCGCCAACTCTTCCCAGCCGACGTCCTCCGCGCCGTCCGCCGAGCGCTGTCGGTTGGCGTCGGCCCGGACCAGGCTGGCGTCGACCGCGAAGCCGTCGCCGCCCACGAGCCCTCCGCCATGCAACGCCGGATAACCGTCTGGAACAGCTTGCGCAGCAGGTCACTGTCGTGAAAGCGGCCGTGGCGGTTCTTCGAGAAGGTCGAATGGTCCGGCACGTCGCCATATAGGCCGAGCCGGCAGAACCAGCGATAGGCGAGGTTCAGGTTAACCTCCTCGCAAAGTCGCCGCTCAGACAGGACGCCGCAGCAGTAGCCCACCAGAAGCATCCGGATCAGAAACTCCGGATCGATAGAAGGCCGACCCATCGGGCTGTAGAACGGAGCCAGATCCCGCCGCACCTCGGACAGGTCGACGACGCGATCAATCGCCGTCAGCAGGTGATCCCGCGGCACATGCCCCTCAAGCGAGAACTTATAGAACAGAGCCGCCTGGTCGACCCGCCGCTCGCCCATCATCGCCTCAGCCCTCCACCCGCACAGCTGAATCAGCGACGGCGCCGCGCCCAATGACCGAGTTTTTTAACGCAGTCGGCGCGAAGCGGCGGCGGCTTGCGGCCGCTCGGCGCCAACAGCAGACATTATCTCTCCGTCAGCAAGCGGACCTCCGGCGCAATATCGGATAGCGAATAGCTGCTCCCCTGCGTCGCACTCCGTGAAGATCCGGCATACGTCACGTCGGGAGACGTCGTGCCGATCGGCGAGGCCGCCCGCGACCTCACGAGACGCCACCGGCTCGATCTCGCCGATGCGCCAGACATCGTCGGCGTACTGGCCGCGCTTGGGCAACGGGTGCGCCGACCTCGCGATCACTGCCGCCCGCGGAGCGCCTGCCCCGCAATGCGGAACGGGCTCGAGATCGTGGACGCCGCGGCGTCAAGGATGAAGACGCCGGCCCGCGACACTCCCGCGCTCGATCCGCCGGCGAGTTGCGACTGCAGTTTCGGATAGATGGCCGCGAGGGCGGTGTACCGATCGTGATCGGAGCCGTTCTCGGACGCGAGCTGCGAAATGTCGACTACGCGGACGCCCTCGGCGCGGGCGGCCTCGTGAATCGCCGGATCGTCGACGTCGAGAGCCCCGACCCGTCCCCGGTCGCCCGACAGTAGTCGCGACGCGGCCAAGGCCTTGTCGTCCTTCGACACGAGCAGGGTAATCGGGCGCTGGAGCCGGCCGATCACCCGCAGCTGCTGGCGAAAGACGTCAACGTCGATGTCCGGGGCGGCGAGGACGACGTCGTTCAGCTTCCGCACGGCGTCGTCGCTCCGCTGAAGGCGGAGTTGCCGGATCGCCTCCATGGTCAGCCAGCCGCCCATGCTGTGGCCGACGAGCGTGACGCCGCCGGAGCCGGGAGCTTCGGTCAAGAGCGTCACGACGCGGGAGAGGCCGTCCCGCGAGAAGGTGACGGACTCCTTGTCGGCGACATAGCCGGCCAACGCGGCCTTCGAGGGCCACGCGAACACGACCGCGGCCCCGCCGACGTCCGCGTCGGCCTCCATCTGGGCGAGCCGGAACAGTGATTCCTGGAAGTTGTAGTTGTAGCCGTGCACGAAGAGCGCCACGTCGCGGCGCGGACCTCGCGCACGCGCCGCCGCCGCGGTCGTCTCCGCTACGAAGCGCGCCTCCGACAGAGGCGTGGACGCAATGACAGCGAAGCTCGTGGCCGGGTCCGCCTTCGCCTTCGGCCACTCGATCGACCCGGCCCTGTGGCCCGGCGGTATCGATATGACATAGCGCGCGTAGCTCACGGCGCTCGACCGGCCGTCGGTGAAGGCGGTCGGCCGGCCCGACTCCGGCGTCCGCGTCGAGGCGGCGTAGATCGTGCGGAGCTTCAGGCCGGCCACAGGAGCGACGGGATCCAGCACGTCCGCGGAGGGGCGCCCAGCGCAGCCGCCGAGGATAAGTGTCGCGGCGGCTGCGACGAGGAAGGTCCGGAATGAGGCCATGCCGGCTACGCCCTTCCGTAAGCTGCGAGAAAAACCTCGACGGCGGCCTCGACCGCCTGATCGAGCTCGACGTCCGAGTGTCGAGGCCTTGAAAGCAGCGCTTCGACATCGAAGTCGCAGCGGGCAAGGCTCAGGAACTGCCGCGCGGCCAGCGTCGGGTCGGAGACGTGGAGGCGGCCGTCGTCGTTCGCCGTTGCGAGGAAGGCGGCGATCGTCGCCGTCATCCTCAGTGGCCCCGCTTCGTGGACGATCCGGCCGACATCCGGAAAGCGCGGCACCGACCCGACGACCGCCCTGTACAGGGCGACTGTGCGGTCGTCGGTCAGCAGAACGAGGAATTTCTTAGCCATTTTCCTAAGAACGACGTCGATTTCTCCAAGATCATCTATCTCGGCGGAGACGCCGTCGATCAGCCTCCGCGCCTCGTCCTCAACGATTGCGGAGAACAGTTCCTCCTTGCTCTTGAAGTAGACGTAGAGCGTGGCTTTCGACACGCCGGATCTTGCGGCCACCATGTCCATGGTGACGACGTCAAAGCCGTGCTCCAGGAACAGGTCAGCGGCGGCCGGAAGGATCTGGGCGACCTTCTTAGGCTGCGGCGCGACGGCCGCGGGGGGGCGGGTCGCCGTCGCCGGATCCAGTTTCGCCATCGCGCGCCTCCATTAAACCGTCGAGTTCAGTCACGCTTGACAGAGACCCGCCGGCCCTTGTTAAACTGAACAGTACAGTTAGTGAGCGCGATATGCCATACCGCCGGTCTCAAAAATCGTCGCTCCTGCGGGTGGGCGCTCTGACTATCCTGATGCTCGTCCTGTCGGGATGCGACGAGCCGCCCCCGGCGGCTCCTCCCTCGCCGTCGGGGGTCCGCGTGCAGTCGACCTCTCTGAAGCGGGTGACGGACGTGGTCACCCTGACCGGTGCGATCGAGGCCCGGGTTCAGAGCGACCTGTCCTTCCGGTTCACCGGCCGGATAGCGGCGCGCCTCGTCGACGTCGGAGACCACGTCGAAGCGGGCCAGGTCCTCGCCCGGCTCGAGACGTCCGAACGGGACGCCGACGTCGCTTCGGCGGAGGCGGCGGTCGCCTCGGCTGAAGCGACGCTCAAGCAGGCGGCCACGACGTTCGAGCGCCAGAAGACGCTGCTTGAGCAGGGCTTTACCACCCGGAC
Source organism: Hansschlegelia sp. KR7-227 (assembly GCF_049446035.1). Classification (NCBI taxonomy): domain Bacteria; kingdom Pseudomonadati; phylum Pseudomonadota; class Alphaproteobacteria; order Hyphomicrobiales; family Methylopilaceae; genus Hansschlegelia; species Hansschlegelia sp. KR7-227. The sequence goes on along the minus strand of NZ_JBMSEA010000001.1, from coordinate 581,351 downwards.
CAGCTACGACAACGCCAACCAGGCTCTCCAAGCCGCGCAGGCCGGGCTTCTCGGCGCCAAGTCAGCCCTCGGCGTCGCGCAGGATGCGCTCGCCAACACTGAACTGCGCGCCGACGCGGCGGGGGTCGTCACGGGCCGGAACGGCGAGGCGGGGCAGGTGGTGGACGTTGCGCAGAGCGTGTTCACCGTGGCCCGGGACGGACCGCGCGACGCCGTCTTCGAGGTACAGGAATCCCTGGTCGCGCGACCACCGGCCGAAGCGACGGTCGAGATCGCCCTCCTGGCGGATCCGGCCGTGAAGACGACCGGCAAGGTGCGCGAGGTGGCGCCTGCGGTGAATCCGGCGAGCGGCACGGTCCGCGTCAAGATCGGTATCGACCAGCCGCCGCCGGCCATGAGCCTCAGATCGGCGGTGTCGGGCGCTGGAGCCTTCCATCCGCGGGAGGTCGTGACGCTGCCGTGGACGGCCTTCTTCGTGAAGGACGGCAAGGCCGCCGTGTGGGTGGTCGACCCGAAGACCAACGTCGTTTCGCCGAAGCCGGTCGAAGTCGACAGCTATCGCACAGGCGAGCTGCTGCTGCGCTCCGGGCTCGACCCGAACGACCTTGTGGTGACTGCAGGAGGCCAGTTGCTGCGGCCCGGCCAGGTGGTGGCGCCGACCGCCGAGCCCGCTTCAGCCGACAGCGGGATTTTCAAGTGATGCGCCTTGCAGCCTTCGCGTTCGGCGCAACCGTGCTGAGCTTCATGACCGGTTGCTCCGAGGACGGCGCTGAGAAGCAGCCGCCTGCGAGGCGTCCGGTGCTTTCCATCGTCGTCCAGCCCGCGACGGAACATCAGATCGGGTTCGCCGGGACGATCCAGCCGCGCTACCAGACCGACCGAGGTTTCCAGGTTCTTGGACGGATCGTCGCCCGTCACGTCGATGTCGGCGATCTGGTGAAAGCGGGGCAGAAGCTCGCGGAGAACGATCCGCTCGTCTATCAGCTCGCCGTGCGCTCGGGCGAGGCCGAGCTCGCCCGCGCCAGGTCCGAGCTCGACCGGGCCGCCGCCAAGCGCGAGCGGACCGCGAGCCTCGTCGCGCAAAGGATCTCGAGCCAGGCCGATCTCGACTCCGCCGATCAGGCGCGAGACGCGGCCGCGGCCAGCGTCCGCCAAGCCGAGGCCAGCCTGGTGAAGTCGCGCGAGGAGTTGCGGTACACCACCCTTATCGCCGACGCGGACGGCGTGGTCACCAGCGTCGACGCCCAGGTCGGGCAGATGGCGTCGGCGGGCACGAAGGTTATGACGATCGCGCGCACCGACGTTCGGGAGGCCGTGGTCGACCTGCCCGAGGGCGTGGCGCGCGCGCTGTCCGCCGGCTCCCCGTTCGAGATCGCGCTGCAGGCGGATGCGACGATCAGGGTCGGCGGCGAGGTGCGGGAGATCGCGCCGCAGGCCGACGCCGCGACCCGCACCCGGCGCGTCAGGATCACCCTGGACCGCTCCGCCGATCCGTTCCGTCTTGGTTCGACCATATACGCCAGGGCGCTCGCCGCCGCAGGTTCCTCAGCGATCGAGATTCCCGCCACGTCGATCCTCGAACGCGACGGGGCCACGCTCGTCTGGGTCGTCGACCCTGCGTCCAGATCCGTCCGCGCCATCGCCGTCGAGGTCGCCGAACGGCTGGACGGTGACGTCCGGATCGCAAAGGGCCTCGAGGTCGGCGCGCGCGTCGTGGTCGCCGGGGTCCACAGCCTCGTCGACGGGCAGGCGGTCGCGTTCGACGAGGGAGCGGTCAAGTGAGCGGCAGCGAGAACGCCTTCAACCTGTCCGACTGGGCGCTGCGCCGCCGGTCGCTGATCTGGTACTTCATGATCGTCTCGGCCCTCGCCGGGCTGTTCTCATACTTCAACCTCGGCCGGGCCGAGGATCCCGACTTCACGATCAAGACGATGATCATCGACGCGACCTGGCCCGGGGCCACCGTCGAGGACACGATCAACCAGGTGACAGACCGGATCGAGAAGAAGCTCGAGGAGGTCGAGAATTTCGACTACGCCAAGAGCCTGACGACGCCGGGACGGACGACCGTCTACGTCAACCTGAGGGATACGACGAAGAAAGCCGCCGTCCCGATCGCCTGGCTCCGCATCCGCAACCTCATGAACGACATCAAGGGCGAGCTGCCGAGCGGCGTCCAAGGACCGTTCTTCAATGACGATTTCGGCGACGTGTTCGGCAACGTCTACGCCTTCACCGCGGACGGGCTGACCAAGCGGCAGTTGCGCGACTATGTCGAGGATGTGCGCAAGAAGGTCCTGACCGTGCCGGACGCCGGCAAGGTCAACCTGATCGGCGCGCAGGACGAGGTGATCTATCTCGAGTTCTCGACGCGAGAGATCGCCGCTCTCGGGATCACCCAGAAGCTCGTTGTGGACACCCTGACGGCGCAAAACGCGATCACGCCGTCCGGCGTCATCGAGGCGAACGGCGAGCGGGTCAGCGTGCGCGTCAGCGGCCCGTTCACGTCCGAAGAGAGCCTGCGGTCGTTGAACCTCAGGATCAACGACCGCTTCTTTCGGCTCGGCGACGTCGCGACCATCCGCCGAGGCTATGTCGATCCGCCGACCATGCTGTTCCGCTACAAGGGCGAGCCCGCTATCGGCCTCGCCATCGGCATGAAGCCGAACGCCAACCTCACCGTCTTCGGCGAGGCGCTGAAGGCCGAGATGGCCCGCGTCGAGGGCGAGCTTCCGATCGGCGTGGGCGTGCACCAGGTCTCCGACCAGCCGGCGATCGTCGAGGAGGCCGTCGGCGGCTTCATCAAGGCGCTGATCGAGGCCGTCGTCATCGTGCTCGTGGTGAGCTTCATCAGCCTCGGCTTTCGGGCGGGCCTGGTCGTCGCCGTCACGATCCCTCTGGTGCTCGCAATGACCTTCCTAGTGATGGAGGTCTATGGCGTCTCCCTGCAGCGCATCTCGCTCGGCGCGCTGATCATCGCGCTCGGTCTGCTGGTCGATGACGCCATGATCGCGGTCGAGATGATGATCGCCCGTCTCGAGCTCGGCGAGCCGCTCACCAAGGCGGCGACCTACGTCTACACCCACACCGCGTTCCCGATGCTCACGGGCACGCTGGTGACGATCGTCAGCTTCTTCCCCGTCGCCTTCAACAACGGCAGCGCGGGCGAGTTCACCTTCACCCTGTTCGTCGTCATCGCCGCGGCCCTGATCATCTCATGGGTGGTGGCGGTCCTGTTCGTGCCGCTTATCGGCGTCACGCTGCTGCCTAAGCAGCTCAAGAGCCACGCTCATGAGAAGGGCTGGTTCGGCCGCGCCTTCGAGCGACTTCTCCGGATCTGCGTCGCCTGGAAGTGGCTGACGATCGTCGCGACGGTCGCGCTGTTTGGCTTGTCAATCTTCGGGATGAGGTTCGTCCAGCAGCAGTTCTTCCCGTCGTCCGACCGGCGAGAGCTGATCGTCGACTGGACGCTTCCGCAGAACGCCTCGATCACAGAGACGCGGGCGCAGATGGACCGGTTCGAGAAAGCGGCCCTCGCCGGCGACCCCGACGTCGAGCACTGGTCGTCCTATGTCGGCCAGGGCGCGGTGCGCTTCATGCTGTCCTATGACGTCCAGCCGGCGAGCCCGAACTTCGGCCAGATCGTCATCGTCACCACGGATCTCGAGGCCAGGAACCGGCTGCGTTCCAAGCTCGAGACGATCGTGAAGCGGGACTTCGTCGGGACGGACGCCTTCGTCCACCTGCTCGACATCGGACCGCCTGTCGGGCGCGCCGTCCAGTACCGGATCAGCGGGCCGGACCTGCAGGGCGTCCGTGAGCAGGCGCAGAAGTTCGCCGCTGTGATAGGCAAGAACCCTAACCTTGGCCAAGTCGTCTACGACTGGAACGAGCCCGGCCGGGTGGTGAAGGTCGATGTGCTGCAGGACAAGGCCGCCCAGCTCGGCGTGACGTCGGAATCGATCGCCGCCACGCTCAACAGCGTTGTGGGCGGCTCCACGGCGACCCAGGTGCGCGACAGCATCTATCTCGTTGACGTGATGGGACGGGCGCGCGACGCGGACCGCTCGTCGATCGAGACGCTGCAGAACCTGCAGATTCCGACCAGCGACGGCTCGTCCGTGGTTCCGCTCGCGGCGATCGCAAACCTGCGCTACGAGGCCGAACAGCCTCTCGTGTGGCGTCGGAGCCGCCTTCCGACCATCACCATCAAGGCAAGCGTAGAGACCGACGTCCAGCCCGCGACGGTGGTCGCGCAGCTTGATCCCGATATCAAGCGGCTGATCGGAGACCTGCCGAATCGCTACCATGTGGCGGTCGGCGGGTCCGTGGAGGAGAGCGCGAAGGGCCAGGGACCGATCATCGCTGTGATCCCCATGATGCTGCTCGTCATGGCGACGATCCTCATGATCCAGCTGCAGAGCTTCCAGAGGCTGTTCCTGGTGGTCGTGGTGGCGCCGCTCGGGCTGATCGGCGTCGTCGCCGCGCTTGTCCCGAGCGGAGCCCCTCTGGGCTTCGTCGCCATCCTCGGCGTACTGGCGCTGATCGGCATCCTGATCCGCAACTCCGTCATCCTCGTCATGCAGATCGAGGAACTGCGGGCCGAGGGGCTCGACGGCTGGAGCGCGGTGATCGAGGCGACGGAGCATCGCATGAGGCCGATCCTGTTGACCGCGGCCGCGGCGAGCCTCGCGCTCATCCCCATCGCCTTCGAAGTGTTCTGGGGCCCGATGGCCTTCGCGATGATGGGCGGCATCATCATCGGCACGGTGCTTACGCTGCTGTTCCTTCCCGCCCTCTACATCGCGTGGTTCCGACTGAAGGAGCCGAGCGAAACGAAGCCTGCAGGTCTTTGACGAGACGCCTGGCTGCTGCGGAGGAAACCAGCGTCAGAGCGGGTTACAGCGGATCAGGTCTCACGCTGAACTGACTCCGCGGCCTGACCGCCGGAGCCTGGAGAACTCCCTGAGGGGCGGCGCGATGGGCGCGTCGCCCCTCATTGGTCAGTTCGCGCGGGCGACCTCCACCAGGTTGTCCGAGAACGTCGGTGAGTGCCCCATGTCGCCGAACTGGTGCTAGGAGATCGAGTTCACCGTGCCCTCGTTGAGCTGCCCCAGTAGCCCAGCGTCGCCACCACGATCCGGGGGTTCACGTCGTCGGTGATGCGGGCGACGCCCTTCCGAGGGTGTAGTCGACATAGTCCTGGTCGACGAGGCCCTGTTCGATGATCGCGTTGATCAACGCCATGGCGAACGCGCGTTCGGTCCCCGGCGTCGGCGCGATGTGCCAGTCGGCGGCCTTCGCGGTGCGCGAGGCGTAATTGTCGATCACGACGACCTTCGCGCCGTTCATCTGCGCGTCCTTCACGATCGCCCACGCTGTCGAGCGGAGCGGCGTTCGACTTCAACGTGGAGGCGGCGGACGACATCTTGGTGCTCGGGTATTCGTCACTCGACGAACGCCAGAACGCCGAGGCGGTCTGGAAGCAGGCTTATTCTGCCTCCGAGCGTGGCCTTCGGACCCGATGATGAACTGGGGCGAGGCGTCGTCAGACGCTGACCTCACGGCAACCCTCGCCGCGCCAAAGGTCCCACGTCGCGAGAACCGTCAGCGATCGAGAAGCGGCTCGACCGCCGACGCCACCCGCCGCCGCGCATCCAGCCCCAGCGGCAGGATCGGCCGTGGCGGCACCGCCTTTCCGAGACCGAGAATGTCGAGAAGCGCGTACATGACGCGCAGGCTGCCGTAGGTCTTGAACGTGTCCCAGAGCGGCCCCAGCGCGTCGTCGATGCGTCGCGCGCCTTCGGGGTCGCCTGACTGCGCCGCCCGGACCAGAGCGACGGTCGGCCGTGGAAGCATGCCTCCGAGAACGCTGTAGAAGGCGTCGGCCCCGGCCAGCATGGCGTCCGCCATGCCCCAGTCGCCGCTGTAGCCGATGGAGAGCCCCGTGCGGGCGCGAAGCGCGGCGATCTCCCCGGCGAAGTCGCCGCCCGCCGGCAGGGGCATCTTCACCGCCCGGATCGTCTCGATCTTCGAAAGCCGCGCCAGAAGCTCCGCGCCGAAGGTGAAATGGGTCGTACCCGGATTGTTGTAGATGCAGAGCGGAAGGCCCGAGACCGATGCGACGGCGCGAAAGTGCTCGTAGGCCTCGTCTTGCGTCAGCGGCGTGTAGGAGACCGGGGCCATTAGAAGCGCATCGGCTCCGGCGGCCTCCGCGTCGCGCGCGAGCGCCTGCGCCTGGTCGGTGCGCAGCGCCCCGACCCCGACGACCAGCGGCGTCCGCCCGCCGACGCATTCCGCCGCCGCCGTGACGGCGCGCCGCCGCTCGTCCCGCGTCAGGTAGGCGTAGACGCCCGTCGAGCCGAGGAGACCGATCGAATCGACGCCGGCCTCGCACAGTCGCTCAAGCAAGCGGGCGAGCGTCCCAGCGTCGACGCGGCCCTGCTCGTCGGCTGGGGTGAGCGGGAAGGCCGACAGGCCGCAGAAGGGATCCGGCATCGACTTCGTCCTTGGGCAGGGTCATCGGGACAGGAGGAGACGGACGCCAGCGCCCGCAAAGAAGACCGCAAGCCCGGCTTCGATCCAGCGCCGCGCCCGCGCATACGCGCGCACCATTGGCGCCGTGGAGAACAGCAGGGCGTAGCCCGAGAAGATCAGGACGCCGAGCAGCACGCAGCCGCCGAAGGCAACCGTCACGGTTTCCGGCGGAGCGCCCGGCTTCAGGCCGAGCGACATGATCGCGACCCAGGCGAGGACCGCCTTTGGGTTCCCGGCATGCATGAGGAGGCCCCGGCGGTAGAGGCCCCAGCCTCCCGGCGACGTGGCGGCCGGCGCTTCAGCCGTCCTGTCCGGAGCCGCCGCGGATCGGGCTGCCCGCCATGCGAGCCAGAGGAGGTAGACGCCGCCGCCCAGTTTGAGGATGACCAGCGCCTGGGCATAGGTCGCGAGCACGGTCGAGATGCCGCTCGCCGCGATCAACCCCCAGCAGGTCGACATGGTGACGACGCCGGAGGCCAGCGCCAGCGCAGGCCGGCGGCCATATCGCATGGCCGCATTCATGATCGCTAGGTTGCTCGGGCCAGGACTTCCGGCCGCGACGACGTAGGCGGCGTAGACGATCAGAAGATCCTGCAGGTGCATTGGTGGTGGCCTGTCTGAAGAACGCCCGCGATCAGGGAGCTCGCCAGCGCCAGCATAACGAGGGCGACGAGAGCATCCAGCACCCGCCATGCGGTCGGGCGCGTGAACAAGGGCTGCAGGATTCGTGCGCCGTAGCCCAGAGCGGCGAACCAGGCGAAGCTCGCGGTCGCCGCGCCCAGCACGAAGAACAGCCGCGTGGCCTCAGGCTGCGCCGACCCCGCCGCGCCCATGAGGAGCACGGTGTCGAGATAGACGTGCGGGTTCAAGAAGGTGAAGGCTGCACAGGCCGCCATGGCGCGCCCGAGCGTCATGCCCTCCGCCGTGGCGACCGCCGCCGCCCCGGGCGCGGCCATGCGGCGCAGCGCGGCGACCCCATACCAGCCGAGGAAGACCGCGCCGCCGAGCGAAAGCAGCGTCGTCAGTCGCGGCGCGGCGGCCAGGAAGGCGCCGACGCCCGCGACGCCCGTAAGGATCAACACGGCGTCGGCACATCCGCAGAACAGGACGATCGGCCCGACATGCTCGCGTCGCAGCCCTTGGCGCAGAACGAAGACGTTCTGCGCGCCGATCGCCATGATGAGCGCCGCGGACAGGACGAAGCCGGTGAGAAACGGCGCGAGAGGGTTTGCCATGACGGCGCTCTTCGCGCCGCCCACGTGATAAGGAAAGCTTGTATTTCTAACGTAGATGAAGGGTTGCTTCATCCATGATGGATTACGCCTCCTTGGCCGCCGTCGGCGCCGTGATCCGCGAGGGCAGCTTCGAGCGTGCGGCCAACGTGCTGCGGATCACGCCTTCGGCGATCTCGCAGCGCGTGCGTGGGCTCGAGGAACGGCTCGGGGCGATCCTGATCGTCCGGGGGCAGCCCTGTTCGCCTACCGAGCTCGGGCGCATCCTTTGCGCGCATCTCGACCGCGTCGCGTTGCTGGAGGCGGACGTCGCGCCGGCCTTGTCCCGTGCGGGCGAAGTTGCGGGTCTGCCTCTCGCGTTGAAAGTGGCCGTGAACGCCGACAGCCTCGCGACGTGGTTCCCACAGGCTGCGGCCGACTTCGGACGGAGCGCCGGCGCCTCGCTGACCTGATGCTCGACGATGAGGGTCACACCGCCGACCGGCTTCGCTCGGGCGAGGTCCTGGCCGCTGTGACGGCTGATCCTCAGCCCGTGCAGGGATGCAGGACGATTGCGCTCGGCGCGCTGCGCTACGTCGCGTGCGCCAGCCCCGACTTCGCGGCCCGCCATTTCGGAGAAGGCGTGAACGCCGCAACCCTGTCAAAGGCTCCGCTCCTGCGCTTCGACAGGCGCGACGGTGTTCAGGCCCGTTGGGCCTCCGAGGCGCATGGCGTCGTTCTTGAGGGACCGACGCACTGGATCCCTTCCACTTACGGCTTTCTCGACCTTGCACGCGCCGGGCTGGCATGGGGGATGCAGCCTCTCACACTCGCTGAAGCCCACATCGTCGCTGGCCGATTGATCGAATTGCCTCCGGCGCGACGTGTGGACGTAAAGCTCTATTGGACGATAGCCCGGCTTCCTTCCGCGATGGTGCGCCGGCTGACCGACGCCGTTCGAACCGCGGCGGCGCGACACCTCGCACAGTGAGTGGCTGAGCAGGGGCTTGGCGGCGCTGGCGCAGAATCGAAGCCCAAGGCGCGCTCTTCGTCCTCCGCTCAAAATCGCGATTGAGTGGCCCTCCACCTCATGAAGCCTTGTAGACAAAACACGAGATCGCCGACGAAGACCGCATGTCAGCGGAGCGGAGAGAAGGCGGGGGAACCAACCAGTTGATAGTGAGCTACCCTATCAAGGCGTGATCAGGATCGTTCCCTTCACCCGGCGTTCCTCGGCGGCGCGGTGGGCCTCTGCGATGTCGTCGAGCGCAAATCGGGCTCCGATATCGGCCTTCACATGGCCCTGCGCGATGGCGTCAAAGAGATCGGCTGCGTTGGCGCGGAAGGTCGCCGGGTCCGCGTTGTGAGGGAACACGGAAGGCCGCGTCAGGAAAAGGCAGCCCTTCTTGTTCAGCAACTCGGGGTCGATGGCCGGCGCCTTGCCCGAAGAGGCGCCATAGCTCACCACGAGGCCGAACGGCGCGGCGCAATCGAGCGAGCGCAGCAGCGTGGCCCTGCCAATAGCGTCGTAGACGACGCGAGCCTTCGTTCCGGAGGCCGCGAGAAAAGCTTCCGGCCACTGCGGATCATCGAGGTCGAGCACCTCCTTGCATCCGGCCGCGAGCGCGGTCTCGCGCTTTTCCGGCGAGCCGGTGCTGCCGAAAACGATCGCTCCCAGCGCCGTGGCCCAGCGCGTCAGAATCTGACCGACGCCGCCGGCGGCCGAATGGACGAATAGCACGTCTCCGGGGTCGACCTTATGGGTCCGGCGCAAGAGATATTGCGCGGTCATGCCCTTGAACAGCAATGTCGCCGCCATCTCGTCGCTGACGCTCTCAGGGAGCTTAACCAGTTTATCGGCGGGGACATTGCGCCGATCGGAATAGGCTCCCACACCCGCGTTCATATAGGCGACGCGCTCGCCGACCGCATGATCCGAGACGCCCGGGCCGACGGCCTCGACGACGCCCGCGGCCTCGAAGCCGAGGCCCGTGGGCAGCGGCAGCGGATAGACGCCCTTGCGCTGATAGATGTCGATGAAGTTGAATCCGATCGCCTTATGACGGATCTGGACCTCGCCGGCGGCGGGCGGCGGAACGTCCCGTCGCACCAACTTCAGGACGTCTGGATCTCCGAATTCGACCAGTTCGACTTTGCGGCTCGCCGTCATGCTCGATGACCTCCCCAGGATCCGGACATCTGATACACAGGCATAGGTACGATGCAAATCGTACCTATGCGACCATAGAGCGACCAATGCCCGACGAGAGCGGTCACCCCGACGTCGACGAGATGGAGATCGGCGCTATCTTCGCCGCACTCGCCGATCCGATACGCCGGAAGGTCGTGCTGGCGCTGGCCGCCGATCGCGACTGCGTCCGCCATTGCAGCGCATTCGATCTGCCGGTCGCGAAGGCAACGCGAACCCATCATTTCCGCGTCCTGCGCGAATCCGGGCTCATTCGGCAGGTCGATCTCGGCAACAGCCGCACTAACCAGCTGCGCTGGCAGGATCTCGAAAGGCGCTTCCCCGACCTACTGCGCCTGCTCGCCTCAGAAGCCGACGATAGAGCAAGAACGAACGGCAAGATGGCGCGAGGTGAATAACATCGCAGCCTTGGGCGGGAGCCTCCGCGTTAATGGGTAAATGCCTGGAGTGAACGCTCCCGACACTTCCGCAACGGGTCGATTGTGTTGAAGAAGTCCGCTGTTGGACGGCATGACCCACGCCCCGAACTAATCGCCGGGCGGGGCGAGCGAAGCCTTTGGGGCTTTCAGACTTGGATCGGGCTCGGCGTCGGGACGAGCTTCGCCAGTTTCCTGAGGTTTTGGGCGGTGGCGGCGAGCAGGAACTCGTCGCGGGCGCCGCAAGGCCCTCTGAGGCGGAGGCGGTCGAGCCGCAGGATGCGCTTCAGGTGCGCAAACAGCATCTCGACCTTCTTCCGCTCCCGCCGCGAGATGACGTAGGCGTCGGTCCTGGCGATGTCGCGCGCCATATCGCGAGCGCCCTCATGGATCGAGCGCGGGATCTTGCGGGCCGGCGTGTTCGGGCAGCACTGCGGCTTCAGGGAGCAGGCGTCGCAGTCGAGCTTGCTCGCGCGGTAGCGGATCATGCCATCGTCGTCGATGAGCGGAGCCGAGGTCCGGTACACCCTCTGGCGGGGTTTCAGCTCCTTCCCGGCCGGGCAGGTGTAAAGGTCGCGGGCGTGGTCATACGGGAACTCGGAGCGGCTGAACGTGCCGTCGGTCCGGGCGCTCTTATCGAACACAGGGATGTGCGGCTCGATCCCGCCTTCATGGACCAGCCAGGCGAGCATCTCGGCAGATCCATAGGCGCTGTCGGCGGCGAGCCGCTCGGGCCACAGCCCGAAGCGCTCCTGCGTCCGCTCAATCATCGTGCGAGCTGAGCCGATCTCGGCCTGACGGATCGCGCGGGTGGCCTCCACGTCGACGATCACTGCATGGTCGAGGTCGATCAGGTAGTTGGTGGCGTAGGCGAAGAAGGCGTGGCCCTTGTGCGCGCCGGTCCATTGCGCCGCCGGATCCGACCGCGAGACGAACTTCGGCGTCGTCGGGCTCGCCGCGCCCCAGGCCGCCTCGTCGAGCGTGTCGAGGTACTCGCGGACCGAACGCCGCGTCGCCGCCAGCACGTCCCAGTCAACGTCTTCCGCGCCGTCCGCCGAACGCTGCCGGTTGGCGTCGGCCCGGATCAGGCTGGCGTCGACCGCAAAGCCGTCGCCGCCGACGAGCCCTTCCGCCATGCAGCGCCGGACCGCCGCCTCGAACAGCTTCCGCAGGAGGTCGCTGTCGCGGAAGCGACCGTGGCGGTTCTTCGAGAAGGTCGAGTGGTCCGGCACGTCTCCGTCGAGCCCGAGCCGACAGAACCAGCGATAGGCGAGGTTCAGGTGAACTTCCTCGCACAGCCGCCGCTCCGAGCGGACGCCAAAGCAGTAGCCGACCAGCAGCATCCGGATCAGGAGTTCGGGATCAATCGAAGGACGGCCAGTCGCGCTGTAGAACCGGGCTAGCTCCCGCCGAACCTCCGACAGGTCGACGAAGCGGTCGATCGCCCTCAGCAGGTGATCCTGCGGCACGTGCCGATCGAGAGAGAACTCATAGAACAGCGACGCCTGGTCGACCTGCCGCTCGCCCATCATCGCCGCCGCCCCCCGCCCGCATGACGAAGTGAATCAGCGATGGCGCATTGCTTCAACGTCGGAGTTTTTCAACATAATCGCTCATTAGCTAACGTTCCTAATGCTCGGTAGTGGGTCAGTTTGAATTTCCGGGATAGATTTTTCGGCACAAGCCATAGGAGTCGCTTTTCTCGTTAGGGGGCTGCCCAATGGCGCACACCTCGACTGTGCCTTTCCATCGGTCATGAACTGCTACCCAGCCGTCCCCCGTACCGGCAGTCTCAAACCGGAAAATCACAACTACCGCGATTCCAAAAAGCGCTAACACCGCCGCTATTGCGCAGTTACCCAATCGCCTGCTCCCGCTTCTTGTATGCACCGCGCTTCTTCGGCTGAACGTCGGCGGCCTCGACCAGCTTCACGATGTCTCCGATTTCCCAGAGCCGGTCGGTCACGCCCGCCGCCATCGCAGGCGTCACTTTAAGCGACCGATGGATGCGGACGAAGTTGTAATACATCATGTGGAGCGCAACCGCGTAGGCGTGGTTCTCGACCTTCTTTGAAAAGGCGTTCGTCAGGCGGGTGAAGCGGCGCATATGCATCCGCATCGTGAGGTTCGCACGCTCCGCGTAGGACGTGCTCACGTGCGCCTTGTCGGGGCTGCCTTCGATCCGGGTGTTGCGGGTGCCGATGCACTCCGCCGGGCTGTAGCGGCCCTTAGCGGCCTCAGGAGCCGTGCCGTAGAGCTTCACGAGCATGGCATAATCGACGTCCGCGCCAAACGCGCCCTCGACCGCCTCAAGATACGCCTTGTGCCCGTCTGACGTAAGCTGCACGCGGTTGGACAGGCGCGAAGCCAGATCGTCCATGAACCACATGGCGTATTCGCTATCGCGACCGCCAACGAGGTAGGACGCGATCAGCTTCGTATCGGCATCGATCGCGGTCCACGTCCACACATCGCCGGCGGCCTCCGGAGCGGCAGTAGCGGCGGCGACGTTCTTCTGCTTGGCGTAGATGAAGCTCCAGATTTCATCGACCTGGATGCGCTTCGAGGTCAGACCGCGCACGTGCTGGTCATGGTAGGCGGCGCAGGCTCTACCGGCATCAATGAGCAGCTTGGCGACGGTGTTCTTGCTGGCGCCCGTCACCCGCGTGATCGCGCGGATCGAAGAGCCCTCGCAGAGAAGGTGGAGGATGCGCGCGCGATCTGCGGAAGAGAGCTTGTTCATAGCTCTCTATATAATGACCCTTATGCTTGAGCGTCAAGCAGGAACGGTCAGTTTCGAGAGCGCTTTTTTGAACCCGTCTGAATGTCGCTCTACAAGCTCATGCCGGTCTCTCGCCGCCGCTTCTTTCGGAGGCAAGAGTCTCCGAGACGACATCGTGCGACTAACCGAATCGATTTGAGAGACCTCGTTTGCGCGAGGCGTATTTTCTGTCTGCTGTCGCCGCATCATAGCCTCCTTCATTCTCCGAAGTGCCGAACGAAAAATCTCCGGTTTAGTTCCTGCGGGAAGTAATGCTTACGCTTAACCCAGACAAAGCCGTCGAATTTTGATATTATAGCAACATCGACCTCGCCGCCAACCGTTTCTTGAGCGCGCGTAACTTTTCTTTTTAATGAAGTTATTTCGATAAGAGATGAAGCTAGGGTAGCAAGCTCCTGTTTGGGCATCGACCTTATCATCTGCCTGATAGGATCAGAGGCCTTGTCTTTGATGTATTCAGTCACTTTTTGCTTTGCATCTTGCGCAAGTGTATCAAGCTGCGCCTTAAGGGCCTGATTAGCTTGCGTCACCTGCGCTTGATTATTGTAGACCGCGTTGAATATCATGTTAGCCGTATCTTTAATGCCGCCTTCGATCATTTCATCTATATATTTATGGATCTTCGGATCGATGCCGTTCAAGAAACTCTTCATCATATCGTCTTGTGCAAATCCGATAATGTCTGCATGCGGGCCAGATCGACCAATGTCGATGTAAGGCATATCTACGTACTTAAGCTTGCCGTCGATAATTCCATCGACTTCAAATTGAGATAAGCTAGGGCAAGTTTCCTTAGTACCAAAACCAGAAATTACTATCCCAGTACGCCCATCAGATAAAATCTTCTTGCTCAGAAAAAGACCTGCAAAATCTTGCAATAACTTTTTTGTCCCTTGATTTGGTCGGTTATTGTCAAACGCATTTGATATAAGAGCGTCCACATACGGGACATACTTTGCAGGAACGGCCTTGGTAGTGAAGCCATCTGCAAACTGAAGGTTCTTAAGTTCTGAGATCTTTGTTTTAATATATTTTTGGGCTATCCCATTAACTTTACTTTTCTTATATGCACCTTGTGCAATGATATCATCCAATATCAGCTTATCGATTTCGCGATTTATATCTTTAAGCTCATCTATCAGCACAAAAATTAGATTGTCTATATCATCGCTATTAGAGAAAGAGATGGATTTTGAAAGGTATTTTTTAAACTTCTCGGCGTATTCGGCCACAGTATGAAATGAACTTCTACCCATTTCCGATCTAAATTGCTTTATTAATGTTTCTAAAGGCAGGCCCATAAAGTTGAGGCCGCCATATATCATTATGCCAATAGGCTGATGCTTTGATAGCTCGAAGATTTTATTGACAGTATTGTATATTTTAATATTGGGCTCACGCCCGATGGTGACCGCACTATCTGCAGCCAATGCAACAGCAGTCTTGTTCAGAACCGCGATTTCAGCCGTCATTCTTCCGCCACCGCGCTGCGGCGGCGCGTTGGGCTATCTCGGACCGCTGTTCTGAGGACAGCTTGTCAGCCCGAGCACGACCACCCTTTAGCCCGCCGCTCCTCCCAAGAGCTGCCATATCAGACGTGGCTGATTCGGCTTTCTCGGGAAGATGCCCGGTTGCAATATCAACTACGACTTTCGCCAACTGGTTGGCGTCGCGTGGGCGCTTGGGGGTCTTGGTGGTCATGATATCGCGTTCGGGTGTCTGGACTTGTGGCCCGAAAATGTGCGCGGCTTGAGCGAGCAACCGTCATGAGCCTGGGCGTGCTCAAAGTGGGCTCGCTGACCGGTGGCGCCCTCCTTGTGCGCATGGACCTGTCCATGACACTCGGGGCAGCGCTTCAGATAGTCGGGGTTCAAACCTAGGGCTTGATCGACATGGATAATCGACCAAACACCCTCACGAACCCTCATTTCGCAGATATCGTTTTCCATTCCCCCAATATGGCATGCCCGCGGCCCGGCTTCCACGCCCGTCAATCCGGCTCGATTTTAAACTGACCCACTACCTAATGCTCCCGACGTTTGCCTTGTCCTCCTTCGCCCCCCGCGCCACCACCATCAGCCGATTGTCAGCCAGCGGCCGCTGCAGCGCCGCCGCCTCGCTCCAGTCGGCGCGCAACCAGACGTCGATCTCCTCCGCCGTCGTCAGCACCACCGGCATCGCGTTCGGATGAATCGGCGCGACGACGGCGTTCGGTTCGGCGGTCAGGAAGCCGTAGGAGTCGACGGTGACCGCGCCCTCGGCCTTCTTTCGGACAGACGTCCAACTCGTCCACAGCCCGGCGAAGACGGCGAGCGGGCGGCTCTCGTCGAGCGCGAACCACACCACCTCCTTCCTGCCGTCCGGCAGCGTGTCGTACTCGCTGAAGCTTGAGAACGGCACGACGCAGCGGTTCGCGGGCCCCAGCCAACGCCGCCAGTGCGGCGACGCGACGTTGCGGATGTCGTGACGCCGGGATCGGTCGAGCGGCCCTTCAGCGCGAACACAGGCGACGGCATGCCCCAACGCGCGAGCGCGAGCTCACGGCCGGAGGCGCCCTCGCGGACGATCGGCGCGGGATAATCCGGGAAGATGCCGGGCATCGGCGACAGATTGCCCGTGCGGTCGACCATCGCGCGCGTCAGCTCGAGGATCGCCGCTTGGCCCTTGGTGAGCGAATAGAGGTTGCACATCGGTCAGACGTCCTGGACCGGCGCCGACCGATCGGCGGCTCGGTACGGAGGATACCGCAGGATCACACGCGCGCCATGGCGCAGGGTGATCTCGTCGCCGGGGTGCAGCGTGGCGCTGCGCGCGTCGACCGCGCCCCAATACGCCGCCCGCGCGACGCTGACGCCGCCAGCGGTCGCGATCACCTCGAAGCCGGGCATGCCCTTGCGCGAGTGCTCGACCTGATAGAGGTGCTCGACCTTCCCGCCCATCAGGGCAGACGTCGCAGCGGCTGGCGGCGCCGGGCGTAGCCGACCGACGTCCGCGCTCGCTCGTCGGCCAGTGCCGCCGACATCTCGCCCAGCTCGACGAGCAGCGCCGCGACCGCCTGGCGCGCGTCGCCGCCTGCGGCCCGAATCGCGGCGTCGACGTCCGCCTCGGCCGCCGCTACCGTCTCGTCTTCAAAGGGCAGTTCCGCGGCGTCCGGCATGGGCGATCCCGTTTCTCAGGACATCGATTCCATGAGAACAAAACAAGAACAGGGGCCGCCGCCAGGACCCGTGTCCGAGGGCGAGCTCGAAGCCCGGTACGAGGACCTCCACCGCGCGGTGCTCGCAGAAGAGGAGGCGCAGGAGCGGCGAGAGGACGCCTATCGCGGCGTTGCGGAGCGGGAGCGGGCGGCAGGTCCCGAAGCGCCAAAGCGCACGGGAGCGCGGAGCGCCCTCCCCCACTGGGCCATCTGTCTCATCGTCGCGCTCGCCGTGGCGTGCGGGATATGGGCAGGCTGGGCGGCTTACCGGGTGGGTTGAACGCCACAGCCGTCGGACATCGAAGCCTGATCGCTGCAGGCCACCTTCGAGAAATGAAAGCTCAGGGCGAAAATACTTTGACGAATGCCGGGGCCGAACGCGTTTACCGACTGGCGACCCCGCCCGTAGGAGCCCATTAAGTGACCGCTTTGAAAGCCGGGTACTTTCTGTCGAAGGCTAAGGAATGTCGCGCCCGCTCCAGCGGCCCTATTCCCGCGATGGATCAAGCCTCATGGCTGTTTACAGCGGACGTATGGGAGCGCTTGGCCGTTCATGCCCACGATCCGGTGCCGATGCGACTGCCTTTGCTGCCGCCTCCAGCTGTGACCGGGCGGCGGTAAGTTACGAATTATAGAATGGCGGTAGCTCACTGGCGTGCGAGAGTAAGCACCAGTAGGCGTTTCACGATGGCCTTCTGTACCAGTTCTGAGATAATACTTCCGTGCTCTTCTTTAAAGAAACTAATTTGTAAGAGCCTAAGCGCCTTTGTTTGCGTCTTCGCATCTGCAGCGTAGCCCGTAAGAAATCTCGAGATCGCTGCTTGTCCAATTCGGATCCCTTCTGGCCGGAGTTCTAGAAGAGAGCGCAGACAGGTCTCCAACGTCGATACGCCAGACACCAAGTTTTCAATAACGTCCGCGCGTCGACCAGTATCTTGCTGGACACAGGGGAGACCTGGGCGATCTAGGTCTGTCAAAACTTCGAAGCTCTTGTTCTCTAACGTGTGCTCGGCGTGCTCGGCTGCGCGGCCCTCGACGTCCGGGATGGCCGCTAAGGTCGCTGGTTTCGGCGCTTCGATGAGGGGAAGCAGGAGTTCGATCGGCAATCCGCCGAGACGGTCCGGCGCCATCGCCTCGGGGTCGGCATCGATCAGGGGCACGATAAGCTCGATCGGCAAGAGCGCCAGGGTGGCCTGCGGCGTAACATCCCCCTCGACCAGAGGCATCAGCAACTCCGCCGGCAGAGAGCTCCCCTCGACAGCGACCGGGACCACGAAGTTCACCGAGAAGCACGTCCCCGGGTTCGCGTTCGCGGTCTCCAGGCGTGCGCCGAGCTTTTTCGCGTGCGCTTCGACGATGCTCGAGCCCAGGCCAGCCTTGGCGCCGTTGCGCCCTACTGGAAGCCCGACGCCGTCGTCGAGGACCGAAAGAGACCAGCCCAGACCCTCGGATCGGTATTCGATCCGGACGGCGCCTTTGCGGCCTTCAGGAAAGGCGTGCTTCAGGGCGTTGATGATCAACTCGGTGACGATCAGTCCCAGGCTCAGCATGGCGTCGCCATCGACGAGGCTGTCATCGGCGATCACATCGAGGGTGATTGCGTCGTCGCGGATCAGGGACGCGCTAATGCTCCTGCAAAGCTGAGCGAGATAAGACCGCACCTCCACCGCGCCGTCTGACGACCAAGACAGCTGCTGCTGAACCGCCGCGATCGATATTATGCGGCTACTGGCAGCGTATAGATGTCCTTGGGTTTCTTCCGATAGAGACTGCGCGGCGGTCTGTAGAAGCATGCTGGAGACGATCTGAAGGCTATTTCCGATTCGATGGTGAACCTCGCGGAGCATAATCTCCTGCTCAACGAGCAAGGCCTCCTTATGCCGCAGTATCTCGTCGCGAACCCTCTCGGCTAAGCGGGTCTCCGTGACATCCTCTGCCGTCAGAAGGAGGCGAACCTTCCCGTCGCGGGCGTAGTCCAGCAATCGTCCATTGACGATGAGGCGACGGCTCTCTCGGCCCGTGCGGATCAGATCCATCTCGAGGGACTTGGCCGAGCCGCCTCCGACGACGGCGTCCAGCATGCGGCCCAGCTGCGGAACGTTCCACTCTCCCGATCCGAGTTGAAGAAGAGGCTGTCCCGACGCGTCAGCGGGGTCGATCTGAAACGCCCGGCAGAACGAGGCGCTGGCGGGCGCCTGCACGACACGAGGTGGCGATCACTCATCGCGCCAGCCCGGGACCGAGCTTTTGCGCTCAGCTGCGCTAAGGCGCCGACGGCGTAAAAGCCTGGGCGCTCGACAGAACTGGCGTGACCCGGCCTACCTCGGCTACAAGCGCCCTCTTTAATGGCAGATGCCTAGAATGAGGGCGCCTTGGTCAATATCGATGAGAAGCTGGAGCCTATCCTGGCGCAGGTGCTGAGCCGCAACGGCGGCGAGGCTGAGTTCCACCAGGCGGTTCGCGAGGTGCTGGAAAGCCTGGGCCGCGTCGTCGCCAAACATCCTGATTATGCCGACGACGCGCTGATCGAACGCATCTGCGAACCTGAGCGCCAGATCATCTTCAGGGTCCCCTGGGTCGACGATCAGGGCCAAGTCCAGATCAACCGCGGCTTCCGGGTTCAATTCAACTCTGCGCTCGGCCCCTACAAGGGCGGCATCCGATTCCATCCCTCGGTGAACCTTGGGATCATCAAGTTCCTGGGCTTCGAGCAGACCTTCAAGAACGCGCTGACCGGCATGCCGATCGGCGGCGGCAAGGGCGGTTCCGACTTCAACCCGCGCGGCCGCTCCCAAGGCGAGATCATGCGCTTCTGCCAGTCCTTCATGACCGAGCTGCACCGCCATCTCGGCGAGTACACGGACGTGCCCGCTGGCGACATCGGCGTTGGAGGCCGCGAGATCGGCTACATGTTCGGACAGCACAAGCGCCTCACCAACCGCTATGAGGCCGGCGTGCTTACCGGCAAAGGGCTTGTCTATGGCGGCTCCCAAGCGAGGCGGGAGGCGACCGGCTACGGCGCGGTCTATTTCGTCGAGCGCATGCTGGCGACGCGCAAGGAGGCGCTCGACGGCCGCCCCGCGGTCGTCTCCGGCTCGGGCAACGTCGCGATCTACACGATCGAGAAGCTTCAGCAGCTCGGCGCCCGGGTGATCGCCTGCTCCGACTCCAACGGCTATGTGGTGGACGAGGCCGGGGTCGACCTCGCGCTCCTAAAGGAGATCAAGGAGATCAGACGCGCCCGCATCTCTGAATATGCGACGTTGCGCGGCGCGGGCGCGCGCTATGTCGAAGGCGGCTCGATCTGGAGCGTGCCGTGCGAGATCGCCATGCCCTCGGCGACCCAGAACGAGCTCACCGGCAAGGACGCGAAGACTCTGGTGAGAAATGGGGTGGTCGCCGTCGGCGAGGGCGCCAACATGCCGAGCACGCCCGAGGCTGTCCGGATCTTCCAGGCGGCCGGAATCCTCTACGCGCCGGGCAAGGCAGCCAACGCCGGCGGCGTGGCCACCTCAGCGCTCGAGATGCAGCAAAACGCCTCGCGCGACAGCTGGTCGTTCGAGCAGACAGAGGCCCGGCTGGCCGCCATCATGCGCGGCATCCACGACCGCTGCGCGGAGACCGCCGAAGAATATGGCGCGCCCGGCGACTACGTGCTCGGCTCCAACATCGCCGGCTTCGTCCGCGTCGCCGAGGCCATGCGCGCGCTCGGCGTCATCTGACGCCGGCGCGAGCCGGCCAAGCGGCGGCATCCGCCGCCGCCGGCGGGAACAGCCGGATCAGCGCGGCGGGGACGCCGCCTCGGAGCCCACGGGCGCCCGGCCGACGCCGACGTTGTCTGGCAAATCCTGTCCCACTGCGACGATCAGCAGTCGCTTGAGATCGCCGCCCGTGGTCTTCCAAGGCATTGTCTGCCCTGGCGACAGGCCGAGAAGCGCCGTTCCGATCGGCGTGAGGATGGATACGCGACCGGCGTCGATGTCCGCCTCTCCGGGATAGACGAGCGTAACTGTCCGCGGCGCGCCTCCTTCGATCTGGTAGGTCACGGTCGCCCCCATCTTCACGACGTCGTCCGGCAGGCTGTGATCCGGCATCAGCTTGGCGCGCGACAATTCCGTCTGCAAAGCGTCGGCGATGTCGGGGCTTCGCCGGAAGATCGTTGCGGCCAGCAAAGCCAGACGATCATGATCGGCCTCGGAAAGAGCGATCTTCGGCTTATAGGTAGATGACGATTTGGACATATGGTCACCGGCTGCGGATCACCCGCCAACGCGCGTCTCCGCCGCGTTGGCGGGTCAATCGAACTGCGTGTTCTGTGAATGCCGCCCGAGGCTGCGATGAGGCAACGAAAGGCCGTGCGGCGCAGACCAGGTCTGGCCGCCTTTACAGTCCTGCGATAGGACAGCGCCGCAGCGGGCGGCGCGTGGCTTCGAGCTTTCTCATCGTGCCTGTCAAGGTAAGGACGACGCGCCCCCGGGTCAATCCGAGGAGATCGGGAGCAGCTCCGACTGACTGATCAGATTGCCTGCGGCGCGCTTTCCGCGCCGTCTTGCCTTGCACCCCGCGCCACGGTTGTCAGCGCGCCGTCCGCCAGCGGCCGTTGTGCTTGGCCTCGTCCAAGTTCGCCCGCAGCCACGCGTCGATCTCCTAGGGCGTCGTGAGATCACCGGCATGGCCTTCGGTGGATTGGATCACGACCGCGTTCGGCTCGATCGTGAGGAAGCCGTACAGGTTGCAGGTGACCTCGCAAACGTGACAAGCAGGAGGACCGTGCCCATCGAGTTGAGGCCGAGCTCAAGAGGGGCGCCGTAGGCGATCGAAAGCAGGGCCATCGCCGGAAAATCGTCAGTCCGATCGTCGCGCACGCCGAGCCGAGAGCAAGGTTCACGCTCTTCTGCAGCTTGTTCGCGCGCGCCGCTCGCACGGCCGCGCTGAACTCCGGGAGCAGGATGAGGAAGGCGACGAGACGTTCGGGACTGCCGGAACTAGCGGTGCCGTTTGGACTCGCCGCTGAGAATCGGCCCGAAGACGCAGCCGAACCCCAGGAAGGCCGCGGCCCAGGCGCCTGCGGCGACATGCAGAAGCGCATCGCTCTGCGACGGCTCGATCGCGGCACAGATGCGAGCGAGCGCGGCGACGACGACCGCGAGATAGATCGCCTGCGTCGCCGGCGACGCGACGAGCGGCCGCCCCGTGTGGCCGAGGGTCGCCCGGGTCATCACGGCGAGCGTCATGATTCCGGCTGCGCCGACCATCCAGGCGTGGAGCCCCGCGCTCCGCGGAAGAAGGTCGAACGCGGCGGCGGCGTTCAGCAGGAACCCGAGCGGCACGAAGAGATAGCCGACGTGGAGGATGAGAACGAGACGATCGGCCAAGGTCCGGTCTCCGGCCCATCGCCCGAGCCGCGCCAGCTGCAGCAGGCCGGCCAGGCCAAGCGCTGTTCCCGGAAGCGGCCCGTCGGGGCGGAACACCCAGAGCGAGAGCGCCGCCCCGCTGATCGCAAGGCTCGCCACGTCGAAGGGGCCGAACGCCGACGGCAGCCGTCCGGGATTTTCGCGGGCCAGCCAATTGCGCGTGAAGCTTGGAATGATCCGCCCGCCGATCAGGGCGATCAGGAGGACCACGACCGCGACGCCGGCGCGGATGCTGTAGTCCGCCGTTCCGCTGTAATGCGCCTCCAGATGGAAGGCGCAGTTTCCGGCCAGCAGCAGCCCGACAAGGAGGACGAGGCGGAGGTTGCGCCAATTGGCGCCCGCGACGATCTCGCGGGCTATGGCCGTCACGATGGCCGCGAGAAAGCCGACATCGATCACCGCCGCCGGCGCCCAGCCGAAGTCCGCGGACATCGTCACGGCGACCCGGCCCGCGAGCCAGATCACGACCAGGACGAGCAGCGGCCTCCCCTGAAGCGGAAGCCGCCCCGTCCAGTTGGGGATCGCGGTGAACAGGAAGCCCGCCATTACGGCGGGCAGATAGCCATAGAGCATCTCGTGGACATGCCAGTCCCGGGGCGAAAACGCGGAGCGCAGCGACAGTTCGCCGTAGAACGCCGGAAGCCAGACCAGAACGGCGAGGCCGGCGTAGACGCCCCCCAGCAGGAAGAACGGCCGGAAGCCGTAGGACAACAAAGCGGGCCCCTCATAAGGGCGCAGTCGCGGCACGGGGGTCATGACGGCGTCCTGATCGATCGGTCGGAAATCACCACGCGGCGGAAAGCCGATCCGCCGGCGGGCGCCTAAAGCAGCGCCACGGCCACCGCCAGAAGGGCCGCGGCCAAGGCGGCGAGGCTCGGAACGATCACCGCGACGCCGGATATGAGAGCCAGCGCCGCCACCCAGTCGAACGGCTTGTCAGCGGTCCCGGTCATGGCCTTCTCCTTGCGATCCGCTCGTTGCGACGACGTGCGCCTTCGGCGCGCTCCTGGCGCGCGCTGGCGCCTTCCTGGTCTCGCCGCCGACCCGCCCCGCCGCCGGCAAAGGGGCGTCGGCTGCCTGCGCGAGGAGGACCCTTTCGGCGGCCCCGTCGGGGTCGTCGTACTGGCCGCTCCGCATCGACCACATGAACGCCATGAGGCCGACCACGCCCATCCCCAAGGCTATCGGCACAAGCCAGGCGAGATAGCTCATGCCGCCTCCGCGAGGCTCGCGCCGACAGGGCGCGCCGATGGCGACGCGGGGAGCCGGTCTCCGGAGAGACGCAAAGCGTTGCCCACCACGAGAATCGACGAGGTCGACATGGCGACCGCCGCCATCAGCGGCGTCACGTAGCCCGCGATCGCGAAGGGCACGACCAGCACGTTGTAGACGACCGCAAGGGCGAGGTTCTGCCGCACCAGCCGCGCCGCGGCCCGCGCGACGCCGATCGCCTGCGGGACGGCTTCGAGACTTTCGCCCAGGAACACGAGATCGGCGGCGTTGCGCCCGACATCCGCCGCCGACGAAGGGGCCATCGAGACGTGAGCGGCGGCGAGCGCCGGCGCGTCGTTCAACCCGTCTCCGACCATCAGCACGCGCCGGCCGGCCGCAGCGAGCGTCTTCAGGCGCGCGACCTTGTCGTCAGGAGTCGCGCTGTGGCGAGACTCGCCGATTCCCACCGCCGCCGCGACCCGGCGGACCGCCTCCGCGCGGTCTCCTGAAAGCGCCTCCGTCTGGAGTCCGAGCTCCACCAGCCTACGGATGGCGGCGGCTGCGCCGGGACGCGTCTCGTCGGCGACGGCGAAGGAACCGGCCGCGCGCCCGTCCCTGGAGAGCCAGACCGCGGCGTCGCCGGCGCCGTCGGCCGCGGCGCCGGCCGCCCAGTCCTTCCGTCCCAGCCGGTACACGGCTCCGCTGACGCGTCCTTCGATCCCGTACCCGGGATGCTCGCGAAATCCCTCGAGCTCCAGGCCGGAGGATTGCAGCGCGGCGACCGCCCGCGCCGCGGGATGCTTCGAAAACGAGGCCAGCGCGGCGGCCGCGGCCAGATCGCGAGCGGCGACCGTATGTCCGACGACCCGCATGACGCCCGTGGTCAGGGTGCCGGTCTTGTCGAAGACGACCGCGTCGGCCTCGGCGAGGCGCTCCAGCGCGCCGCCGTCCTTCAGGGTGACGCCGAGATCGAACAGCCGACGGGCCGCCACGACCTGAACCATCGGAACGGCCAGCCCCAGGGCGCAGGGGCACGTGATAATGAGGACCGAGATCGCGGCCGTGATCGATCGATGCCAGTCCCCGGTCAGGAGGACCCAGGCGACGCAGGTCGCGAGCGCGAGCAGGTGAATGACGGGGGAGTAGAGCGCCGCCGCGCGGTCGGCGATGCGGCGGTAGCGGGCGCGGCCGCCCTCCGCCGCCTCCATCAGCCGCACCATGTCGGCGAGGAACGAGTCGCGCGCCCGCTTGTCGACGCGGATCGTGAGCGCGCCGTCGACGCTCATCGTTCCCGAGAGAACCGCGCCGCCCGCTTGCGCGACGACGGGGGCGGACTCGCCGCTGACGATCGAAAGGTCGAGCGCGCCCGCGCCCGAAACGATCGTCCCGTCGACCGGTATGCGGTCGCCGGGCGCCACGAGAATCAGGTCTCCGGGCTGGATCTCCGACAGCTCGCGGAAGTGGCGGCCGCCGTCCGGCCCGATCACCGTCGCGCCTCTCGGCATCATGCGGGCGAGGCCGGTGACGGCGTTGCGGGCTCTTTGCCTCATCGCGTGGTCGAGGGTGCGCCCGGCGAGCAGGAAGAAGATCAGGGACGTCACCGCGTCGAAATAGGCGTGGGGTCCGCCGAGCAGAGTGTCATAGAGGCTGAGCCCCAGCGTGAGCAGAAGTCCCACCGAGATCGGGAGATCCATGCTGGCGGCGCGCTTCCTCGTCGCCTTCCAGGCCGAGACGAAGAAGATCCGGCCGGAATAGACGACGGTCGGGGCCGCGATCAGCGCCGAGATCAGATGGAAGGCGTCCCGCGTTTCGGCGTCCGCGCCGGACCAGACGGACACGGACAGCAACATGACGTTCATGGCGGCGAAGCCCGCGACCGCTGTCGCCCGCAGCAGCCGCGCCATCTCGGGATCGCGCCCGCCGTCGTCCTCTTGCGCGAGGCAGGCGCTGTAGCCGACCTCCCTCAGGGCGTCGATCATCGGCGGAACCGCGTGGTCGCCGCTCCACCTCACGGCCACCCTGCGGGAGGTGAGGTTCACGCGCGCCCCGACCACGCCGTCGAGACGCAGCAGGGCGCCCTCGATCGCCGCGATGCAGGTCCCGCAGCGCGCCTCCGGCGCCGAAAGATCCGTCTGGAAGACGCCGTCGCCGAGGTCCCGGCTCGCGAGAACGATCTCGCGCGCCGGTATATGCCGGTCCGGCCCCAGCAGCAGTGCGGCCTCGGCTCCCGCCGCGCAGCAGCTCATGGCCTAATCCTCCGGACGCGCGACGGCCCGATAGGCGTGCCAGGTGGCGTGACCCAGCAGCGGGAAGATGACGATCATCCCGATCAGATTGCTCGCGACGCAGGCGGCGAAGAGCACGAGCACCATCGCGCCCCACGCCAGCATGGGCGCGAGGTTGTTCCACACCAGCTTCATGCTCTCGCCCATGGCGGTCAGCGCGTCCACGCGCCGCTCGAGCAGCATCGGCACGGCGAAGACGCTGACCGCGAAGGCGAAGGCGGCGAACAGGCCGCCGATCGCCGCGCCGACCACGAGCATCGTCCAGCCATAGACCGTGCCGAAGAGCATTCCGAGGATATGGCCAAGGCCGGGGAACGGCGTCACTCCGAAGAACAGAGCATAAAGGAGCACCGCCGCGCGCATCCACAGCAGCATGAGCAGGCAGAGCAGCAGGCCCGCGAAGAAGACCTGCGCGCCGGCGCGGGGCCGCACGAGGAGCATGGAGCCGAAGCCGATCGGCGCTCCGCCTTCGATCGACCGGCTCTTTTCATAGAGCCCGATCGCCAGGAACGGAGCCACGATCATGAATCCGGCGAGCGCCGGAAACAGGATGTAGTCGCGTCCGAACGTCACGAGCGTCCAGACGAAGGCGACGGACATGAGAAACAGCGCCAGCCCATAGGCCAGGCTCGGGGCGGGTCGCGTCCAGAGATCGCGCCATCCGGACGAAAGCCAGTCGAGACCCGCGAGCAGCGGAAGTCCGCGGTCGAGGCGCGGATCGCGCGTTTCCCCGACGCCCGAAGTCTCGCTGAGCAGCCAGTATGACTTGTCGGCCTCGCTCATCGTCCGCCTCCTCAGCACGCCGGCCTGGCGGCGCGATAGACTGGACCGTCGCCGGCGGCCTTCTGCTCGACGCAGTCCGGTTGCGACCGGACCGCCACGTAGACGAGATGCGCGTTGGCGCCGATCACCAGGAGAAGGCCAGCCGGCACGAGCAGCCAGACGAGCCATTTCATCCCGCTCGAGGTTTTTGCGCGCCCGCTCATGGCGCCCGCGTCCCGAGGTCGTGGACGTAGAGCGCGAGCGTCCTGATCTCGGCGGTGGTCAGCCGCTCGTCCCAGGTCGGCATGTGGCCCTGCCGTCCGCCATGCACGGAGGCGATGATCGTGTCCAGGTCGCCGCCATAGATCCAGCGCGCGTCCGTCAGGTTGGGCGCGCCGAGCTCCCGGCTCCCCTTGGCGTCTTCGCCGTGGCAGGCGGCGCAGGTCGTGGCGAACACCTTCCGCCCCGCCTCGATCTGCTTGACGTTCTCCGGCGTCGAAGCGCCGGGATTGCTCAGCGAGTGGACATAGGCCGCCACGCTTCCGACCTGGTCGCGGTCGAGCATCTTCTCGCGTCCGAAGGCGGGCATCTGGCCGGCCCGGCTTTCCGGGTGCTGGGCGTTGATCCCGACGCGCAACGTCCGCTCGATATTCTGCGGGCCCCCGCCCCACAACCAGTCGTCGTCGGTGAGGTCGGGGTAGTTCGCCCGGCCCTTGCCGTCCCGTCCGTGACAGGCGGCGCAATTGTCGCCGAAGAGTTGCCGCCCGGTGGCCCGCACGGTCTTCATCAGCGCTTCGTCGGCGAGGATCGCCTCGTAGCTCTCGGTCTCGATGCGGTTCGTCCAGCCGGCCCGATCGCGCTGGACCTCGACCAGCTTCGCCTCGACCGTCCGCTTCTGCTCGACCCCCAGAAGCCCCTTCGTATAAGTCGTTCCCAGGGGCCAGGCGGGCACGAAGAACCACCAGGCGATCGCCCAGACATGGGTCACGATCAGGAACATGAGCACGCCGCGCGGGACCGGGGTGTCCAGCTCCTTGATGCCGTTCCATTCGTGGCCCGTCGTCTCGCGGCCGCTGACGGGATCGCGCTCCGTCACTTCCATGGCTTGTCGTCCCGGTCGAGGATGCTGTGCTTGGCGCGATCGAAACGCCCCCGGTTCGACGGCCAGAACGTGTAGACAAGCACGCCGAGGGCGAGCGCGATCAGGTAGAACAGACCCCAGCTCTTGGCGAATGCGACGACGGCGTCGTGGTCGAGGTCCATCTCGAAATCCTTTGCCTTCAGCCGCCGGGTTGCGGCTCCTTCTCGGGAGCCGCGGTGTTTTCGTACGCCGCTCCCGTGAGCCGGCCGAGCACCTGGAGATAGGCCACGAGCGCGTCCATCTCGGTGACGTGCGTGGTCATGCCGTCGAACGCGCTGACCTGTGTCTTCTCGCCGTAGCGTTGGACGACGCCCGCCGCGAAATCCGTGTCCGGGGTCGCCTGGCCGTAGGCGTCCCGCGTGGCGTTCTCGACCATCTCTTCCGTGTAGGGCACGCCGAGCGCCCGCTGCGCCGCGAGGTGCGCAGGCAGGTCGTCGACGTCGAGCGGCGTGCGGGCCAACCAGCGGTAGGCGGGCATGTTCGACTCCGGCACGACGTCGCGCGGATTGATCAGGTGCGCGACATGCCAAAAGTCCGAATACTTGCCGCCGACTCGCGCAAGATCCGGTCCCGTCCTCTTGGACCCCCAGAGCATCGGGCGGTCATACCGCGACTCGACCGCGAGCGAGTACGGCCCATAGCGCTCGACCTCGTCGCGCAGCGCGCGGATCATCTGGCTGTGGCAGGCGTAGCACCCCTCGCGGACGTAGATGTTGCGCCCTGCGAGCTCCAGCGGCGTGTAGACGCGCATGTCCGGGGCCTTCTCGACCGTTTCGTCGATTGTGAAGAGCGGCGCGATCTCGACCAGCCCGCCGACGCTCGCAGCCGCGATGATGGCGATCAGGAACTTGGGCGCTGAGCGCTCCAGCTTGCGGTGAAGGAGCTCGGCCATCGCGTCACTCCCCCGGCGCGGCCGCAGGCACGGCCGGCAGATCGGCCTGCCACGGCGCCGCCAGCGGCGCGGACCGCACGGTCATCCACAGGTTGTAGCAGCCGACGATCGCTCCCAGCAGGAACAGCAGCCCGCCGAAGGCGCGGGCGATGTAATACGGGTACATCGCCACCAGGGAATCGACGAACGAATAGGCGAGCGCGCCTTCCTCGGTGTAGGTCCGCCACATCAGCCCCTGGATGATGCCGGAGTTCCACATCGCGAAGACGTAGATCAAGGTCCCGGCGATCGCGAGCCAGAAATGCACTTCGACGAGCGTCGCCGAATACATGCGCTCGCGCTTCCACAGGCTGGGCGCCAGCGTATAGAGCGAGCCGAAGGTCACCAGCGCGACCCAACCCAGCGCTCCGGCGTGGACATGGCCGACTGTCCAGTCCGTGTAGTGCGACAGCGAGTTCACCGGCCGGATGGCGAGAAACGAGCCCTCGAAGGTCGACAATCCATAGAAAATCACGGCCGCCGTCAGGAAGCGCAGCGTGGCGTCGTCCCGCACCCGGCGCCAGGCGCCGTTGAGGGTGAGGAGCGCGTTGCCCGCCGAGGCCCATGACGGAACCAGAAGCATCACCGAGAACGTCATGCCGAGCGTCTGAACCCAGTGGGGAAGCGCGGTGTAATGCAGGTGATGCGACCCCGCCCACATGTAGAAGAACGTGATTCCCCAGAAGCTAAGAATCGAGAGCCGGTAAGAAAAGATCGGCCGCTGCGCTCGGATCGGAAGGTAATAATAAAGCATCCCTAGGAAGCCGGCGGTCAGGAAGAAGGCGACGGCGTTGTGCCCGTACCACCACTGCACCATCGCGTCCTGCACGCCCGGCCACACGGTGTAGCTCTTGGCGTGCCCCAGCGAGATCGGCAGGGCGATGTTGTTCACGATGTGAAGAACCGCGACGACCAGTATGAACGCCATGAAGTACCAGTTGGCCACATAGATGTGCGGCTCCTTCCGGCGCGCGATCGTGGCGACGTAGAGGACGAAGTACGTGACCCAGACGATCACCAGCCAGAGGTCGGCGTACCATTCGGCCTCGGCGTACTCCTTGGACTGGGTGACACCCATCAGGTAGCCCGAGACGGCCAGGACGCAGAACAGGTTGAACCCGAAAAGCACGAACCATGGGCTGAGCTGGCCGGCGAGGCGGGCGCGGGAGGTGCGCTGGACGACGTGGAAGGACGTCGCGATCAGAGCGTTGCCGCCGAAGCCGAAGATGACGCCGGTCGTGTGGATCGGGCGAAGCCGCCCGAAGCTCGACCAGGCGGCGTCGAAAGCGAGATCCGGCCAAGCAAGCTGCGCCGCCACCCAGACGCCCATGAACATCGCGAAGACGGCCCACGCCATCGAGAGCGCTATGCCGACCTTGATGGGGTCGTCGTAATACGACGCCTCCCGATCCTCGGTCGGCTCGGGCGCATAGAACGAGGACATGACGGCGTAGAGCAGCCCGCCCGCGAACAGCATGACGATCACGCCATGGACGCCGAGCGCGTCGGCCCGTCCGAGCACGGCCATCGCCAGTCCGGCGAGCACGACGGCGATCGCGATGATGAGGGCGTTTTGGCGTTCCGAGGAGTTTAGCTGCCGTATCATCGGGCCTCCTCCGGGGCGTCGCTCCCCGGGCGAGCGACGCGTCGCCGCAGTTGACCGTGGCCGATGTCGAGCGGTTGGGCAAGCCCGACGCACGTCATTGCGCGAAGCCGGACAGGTCGCCGGCGACGCGATACGCATGGTCACCCGCTGTCCCTCGCGGTTGGCGCGGACGACTTTGAAGCGCCCCTCCAGCAGCAGGCAGCACAAGAACGCCGGCTCACCTTCATAAGCGCGTCCCGCCCAGGACGGCGGGGTCGATCGCCATGAATCTTCTTCAGTTCGTTTCGGGGCTTGGGACAAGCTCCGCCGCCTCCGGCGCCGTCAACGCCGCAGCGGGCGACCCGGACGGCGGGCCCTGACGCAGGAACGGCGCCACAGGCGGGGGCGAACCGCATTCGCGCGGCTTTGTTTGCACTTTGTCAAACAGGAACGCGGAACCGCCCTCGCCGCCCGAAGGCCTCATGGACAAGTCCGGCGAAGGGGCTATCCTGATTGGACCGGCTCTAAAACGGGCTCGGCGGCCATGCGGCCGCCCAAGACCTATGGAGCGTTCGTCAATGAACGCCGAGAGTTCCCAGAAGAGCGGCGCCGTCTCCCCGACGAGACGGGCCGAACTCTTCGCTTTCCTCACTCTTGCGGTCCTCATCTGGCCGATCCTCGCGGTGGGCGTGGTCGGCGGCTACGGCTTCCTCGTCTGGATGTCGCAATCGATCTTTGGCCCGCCCGGCCCCCCACATTGAGAACGAGATGACACGAAGCCACCACGGCATCGATCGACGCGGGTTTCTGAGGGGCGAAGTCCCGCCGGGACGGGAGGCCGCTCGGCCGTCCCGCTTTTTCCACATCTCGAGCGCCGTCGTGACCGTCCGTCCGGAGCGCGCGGAGGAGGTGGCCGGGCGCATCGCCCTCCTGCCGCAAACCGAAGTACGGGAGATCGCGGGGTCGAAGATCGTCGTCATCCTGGAGGGCGGGAGCACCGGCGAAGTCGGCAGCCGGCTCACGGAGATCGCGCTGATGGAGGGCGTGTTCGCCGCGAACCTCGTTTTCGAGCAGATCGAACCCGTCGACGACAACGGAGACGACGCATGACGCTGTCCCGCCGCGAGATGCTCAAGGCGCAGGCCGCGGGCGTCGCCGCGCTCGCCGCCAACATCGTTCCCTCGGCTCAGGCGCAGCCCGTCGCCGGCGGCGTCGACGCGCTGGAGATCACCTGGTCCAAGGCGCCCTGCCGGTTCTGCGGCACCGGCTGCGGCGTCATGGTCGGGGTCAAGGAAGGAAGGTCATCGCGACCCACGGCGACATGAAGGCCGACGTCAACCGCGGCCTCAACTGCGTCAAGGGCTACTTCCTCTCCAAGATCATGTACGGCGCGGATCGTCTGACGCAGCCCCTCCTGCGCAAGAAGGACGGCGTCTACGCCAAGGACGGCGAGTTCACGCCGGTCTCCTGGACAGAGGCCTTCGACACCATGGCCGCGCAGGCGAAACGCGTGATCAAGGAGAAGGGGCCGACGGCCCTCGGCATGTTCGGCTCGGGCCAGTGGACCATCTTCGAGGGCTACGCGGCGACCAAGCTGATGCGCGCCGGATTCCGGTCGAACAACCTCGACCCGAACGCGCGTCACTGCATGGCCTCGGCGGCTTACGCCTTCATGCGCACCTTCGGCATGGACGAGCCGATGGGCTGCTATGACGACTTCGAGCACACGGACGCCTTCGTGCTTTGGGGCTCCAACATGGCCGAGATGCACCCGATCCTGTGGACCAGGGTCGCCGACCGTCGCCTCGGCCATCCTCACGTGAAGGTGGCGGTGCTCTCCACCTTCACGCATCGCAGCTCCGACCTGGCCGACATTCCGATCATCTTTAAGCCGGGCACGGACCTCGCGATCCTGAACTACATCGCCCACCACATCATCGAGACCGGGCGGGTCAACACGGATTTCGTCGGCAAGCACACGACCTTCGTGCGGGGCGCGACTGAGATCGGCTACGGGCTGCGGCCCGACGACCCGCGCGAGGTCGCGGCCCGCAAGGCGGCGGATGTCGGCGCCACCACGCCGATCGATTTCGAGGCCTACGCCGCCTTCGTGAAGGACTACACGCTGGAGAAGGTCTCAGCCCTGACCGGCGTCGAGCCCGGCTTCCTCCTGCAGCTCGCCGAACTCTACGCCGACCCCACGCGCAAGGTGGTCTCGCTCTGGACGATGGGCTTCAACCAGCACGTGCGCGGCGTCTGGGCGAACCAGCTCGTCTACAACCTCCATTTGCTGACCGGAAAGATCTCCGAGCCGGGCAACAGCCCGTTCTCGCTGACCGGCCAGCCCTCGGCCTGCGGCACGGCGCGCGAGGTGGGGACCTTCGCGCATCGCCTGCCCGCCGACATGACCGTGACCAATCCGGAGCACCGCAAGCACGCGGAAGAGATCTGGCGCATTCCCCACGGCGTCATTCCGGAGAAGCCCGGCTACCACGCCGTCGAGCAGGACCGGATGCTCAAGGACGGCAAGCTCAACTTCTACTGGATCCAGGTGAACAACAACCTGCAGGCGTCGCCGAACAGCACGGGCGAGGCCTATCCGGGATATCGCAATCCCGAAAACTTCATCGTCGTCTCCGACGCCTACCCGACCGTGACGACGATGGCGGCCGACCTGATCCTGCCGGCCGCGATGTGGGTCGAAAAGGAAGGCGCCTACGGCAACGCCGAACGCCGCACGCATGTCTGGCGTCAGCTGGTCCAGGCTCCGGGGGAGGCCAGGTCGGACCTGTGGCAGCTGATGGAGTTCTCGAAGCGCTTCGTCACCGACGAGGTCTGGCCGGCGGAGATCCTCGACGCCAACCCGAACTACCGCGGCAAGACGCTGTTCGACGTTCTGTTCAAGAACGGTCAGGTCGACCGCTTTCCCGTGAGCGAGACCGACCCGGCCTACGCGAACGCCGAAGCCAAGGACTTCGGCTTCTACCCGCAGAAGGGGCTGTTCGAGGAATACGCCGCTTTCGGCCGCGGCCACGGCCACGACCTCGCGCCCTATGACCTCTACCACGAGGTTCGCGGCCTGCGCTGGCCGGTGGTCGACGGCAAGGAGACCCTCTGGCGCTACCGCGAAGGCCTCGACCCTTACGTCAAACCGGGCAAGGGCGTGGAGTTCTACGGCAACAAGGACGGCAAGGCGCGGATCATCGCCGTGCCCTATGAACCGCCCGCCGAAAGTCCCGACGCCGAATACGATCTCTGGCTGGTGACCGGGCGCGTGCTCGAGCATTGGCATTCGGGCTCGATGACGATGCGCGTTCCCGAACTCTACAAGGCGTTCCCCGGCGCGCGCTGCTTCATGCATCCGGACGACGCCCGAAAGCGGGGCTTCAACCAGGGCGCCGAGATCAAGATCATGTCCCGGCGCGGCGAGATGCGCACCCGCGTGGAGACGCGCGGCCGCAACAGGATGCCGCCAGGCGTGGTGTTCGTGCCGTGGTTCGACGCCAGCCAGCTCATCAACAAGGTCACGCTCGACGCGACCGACCCGATCTCCAAACAGACGGACTACAAGAAATGCGCCGTCAAGATCGTGCTGGTCGCGGCGTGATGCGGGGATCAGCCTTCCTCGGGGCCGCTCTTGCAGGCTGTCTCGTCCTCACCTTCGGCGCCGCCCTGTCGCAGGAGGGCGCCCCGGTGAAGATCGTGCCGCGGCTTACCGGCGCGGCGCAGCCGATGGCGCTGGAGCGGATCCCACCGCTCGGCAGGCCGGTCATCGACGATGTGAGGCGCATGCGCAACTACCCGGAGCAGCCGCCGGTCATCCCGCATTCGATCGACGGCTATCAGCTCACCCTCAACGCCAATCGCTGCATGGATTGCCACAAGCGCGAATTCACCGAGGGTTCCGGCGCCCCGATGATCAGCGTCACCCACTTTCAGGACCGGGACGGACAGGTGCTCTCCGACGTGACGCCGCGGCGCTATTTCTGCACCGCCTGCCACGTCCAGCAGACCGACGGGCCGCCGCTCGTCCCGAACCTGTTCCAGGACGCCAAAGACCTCGGTCGGAAACCATAGCGGCGGGCGTGATGGCTAAGTTGAAGTCCCTTCTCGCCTGGCTTTGGAGCGCGGCCGTCCGCTTCTGGACCGTCATTAGCCGGCCGAGCGCCTATCTCAGCCTTGGCTTCCTGACGCTCGGCGGCTTCGTCTGCGGCGTGATCTTCTGGGGCGGCTTCAACACCGTGCTCGAGGCCACCAACACCGAGAAATTCTGCACCTCCTGTCATGAGATGCGCGACAACGTCTATCAGGAGCTGACGCAGACGGCGCATTTCTCCAACCGGTCGGGGGTTCGGGCGAGCTGTCCCGACTGCCATGTGCCGCACGAATGGACGGACAAGATCGCGCGCAAGATGCAGGCCTCCAAGGAAGTGTGGGGCAAGATCTTCGGAACGATCGCGACGCGCGAGAAATTCCTCGGCATGCGCCTCGAGCTCGCCAAGCACGAATGGGCGCGGCTCAAGGCCAACGACTCGCTGGAGTGCCGCAACTGCCACTCCTCGGTCGCCATGGACTTTACGAAGCAGACGCGCAGGGCGGCCGACATTCACAGCCGCTTCCTGGTGAGCAAAGAAAAGACCTGCATCGACTGCCACAAGGGCATAGCGCACTTGCTGCCGGACATGAGGGGCGTCGAGCCTGGCTGGAAGGACGCTCCTGAACTCCAGGGCAAAGGCAGCGCCTCCCTGCACGATTCCGGCTACGCGGCGCGCGCCTACCTCGCCGAGGCCGATAAACCGTAGGCTGCAGATTCATTCGGAGCCAGAAGACGGGGATGACCGGGACGGCGTCGGCATTTCGGGCCAGACGCGGGAACGGGTCGAAAGCGTAACCCATTTCGTGGAGCAGGTGGCAACGCCGATTGGGTTTTAACTCGGAGCGGTTTCGCGCTGCAGGCGGCTGCGGCGCGGGTCAACGTTGGACTGCCCCCTGAGAGTGGTCCTCCCTGAGGTGCGACTCATGATCTCTCCTACGACGGTCGCGCGGACGACCGGTGTTGGGAACGAACAACGGAAAGCTTCGTTGGGCGTGGCGGCCGGGAGGAATTGAATTGACGGACTGGGAGAGGCGCGCGGCACGGGAGCGCGGCGGAGGCCAGGCCGTCGATCGACGAAGAGCCGAACCTCGCAGCGTTCAGTTTCGGTGAGTCGGTCGCCCACGGCATGACGCTGGAGCCGAAGCGCATCGGCAGCAAATGGCTTTACGACGCCGAAGGGTCCCGCCTGTTCGACGAGATCGTCGCCTCGCCCCGCTATTACCTGCCTCGCGCTGAAACGGAGATTCTGCAGGCGCGCGCCAGTGGTACAGCGCGACTGAAGCTCTTCAGCTCTTCCACGCTCTTTTGAAAGTCGGCGCAGCGCTCAAGCAGGTTCGCAGCGGAGCTCGATTGTTGAGGCAACGAGTGCCGACTTCCTCCTCAGCGCGATCCGGCCGCGAAACGAGGCCGCGTCATTGGCACTCGAATAGGCCTTCGTCAGCGCGGCCCTTAAGGGAGGATGCCTCGCCTACGGCGGCCGCGGCAGGCTGCAGCCCGGTTGCCTCGGCACCGCGCTAGAGGTCCCTACAGTTCTTGCTGCGCCAGCCGCTCCGCCCTCGCCGGCCTTCGCGGATAAGCCGTTGTCCGGGCACCCGCCGCCGTGCAGCCGGCGGGAGGAAGCCCAAGCTGCCGTCGTGGAGCCGATGCGCTCCCGCGCGGAGGAAGGACCCGCAGAGCGACGCGAGGCCGAAAGCCAGCGCGGCGGTCCTGTTTCCGATGCACGTCGTGCCGCCGGCGCAACCGAGATTGCCGACCCGCCGGAGCGCGTCGGGAGGACCGCTGCACCGAAACGGGATGCCGCGAAAGAACCAAGCGGCGGAGCTTGCGTCCGCTTCAGCGAAGCCGAGCATGATGCGTCGGAGATCGCGGCGCTGATCGTGAGGGAGAACCGAGCCTGATACAGTGGGGCCTGCGGCTGCCCCGATGATCGGCACAGAGCGGGAAGAAGTGTGGCGGCCGCTCGGCTTATTCGAGAGCAGGCGGGCG
This sequence comes from Hansschlegelia sp. KR7-227, assembly GCF_049446035.1. Lineage (NCBI taxonomy): Bacteria > Pseudomonadati > Pseudomonadota > Alphaproteobacteria > Hyphomicrobiales > Methylopilaceae > Hansschlegelia > Hansschlegelia sp. KR7-227. The sequence goes on along the minus strand of NZ_JBMSEA010000001.1, from coordinate 545,588 downwards.
CAAGCTGTATTGCTACCCGGATGGCGTTCCAGCTTCTCTCGTCGCTGAATACGGTCTTTCTCGATCAGGTCGGTGAGTTGTGGGGCATTTGCACTTGCAGAACTCAGGATATAGGTTCATCTCACTCATAACCCCGAAGAGGAGTGAAGTGCGCGATGAACGATGAGATCGACTTCGTTGGCTATGCGGCGGATATAGTCAGCGCCTACGTCAGCAACAATTCAGTGGCGCCCGCTGATCTTCCCAGCCTGATCGGCTCCGTCCATGACGCGCTGGTCAAGACAGGCTCCGGCGCGGTGGCCGAGCCTGTCGCGGAGCTCAAGCCGGCGGTGCCGATAAAGAAGTCGGTGACGCCCGACTTCATCATCAGCCTCGAGGACGGCAAGAAGTACAAGAGCCTCAAGCGGCATCTGCGCACCGCCTACGACATGAGCCCGGACGATTACCGCGCCAAGTGGGGCCTGCCCTCGGACTATCCGATGGTTGCTCCGAACTACGCGGCCGCCCGCTCTGAGCTCGCCCGCAAGATGGGCCTGGGTCGCCAGCGCGCAGCCGCCAAGGCCGCTCCGGAGCCGGTTAAGGCAAAGCGCGGTCGCAAAGCCGCCGCCTGAGCTGATCGGGAGCACTCCTAGACCGGAAGGTTGTCGCACCCCTCCGATCGCGACGGGCCGGCGATGTCCAACCGTCGGCCCTTTGCCGCTCCAGGTCGTCTGGACGAGCGGCTGGCATGAGGAGGCCCGAAACACTGTCACTCGGCGTGAAATTTCCGCGCCGATTGACGTGACCCACGTTTCTCATCCAGCCGAAGCGAGAGTCCTCTTTTGATCTGAGATCGTCGATGGCGGGTGCAAGGGGCCGAAGCGCGCGTGGGGCAGCGACCGGAACAGCGTCTCGTTCAGAAGTTCGTCCCGCAGCCGGCCGTTGAAGCTCTCGATGAAGCCGTTCTGCTGCGGCTTGCCTGGCGCGATGTAATGCCATCCGACGCCGGTCTCATCCGCCCAGCCGAGGATCGCGTTGGAGGTGAACTCCGTTCCGTTGTCGCTGACGATCGTCGTCGGCCGGCCGCGCCGCGCGTACGATGTCGTCGAGCTCGCGGGCGACCCGCAGGCCGGACAGCGAGGTGTCGGCGGCGAGCGCCAGGCATTCCCGCGTGCAGTCGGTCGACCACGGCGAAGATGCGGAAGCGACGTCCGTCGGTGAGTTGATCCGACAGGAAGTCCAGGCTCCAGCGCTGGTTCGCTGCGACCGGCGTTTCGATCGGTCGACGCGTTCCCATCGCCCGCTTGCGACGCCGCGACGGCGGACCGTCAGCTTCTCCTCGCGATAGAGCCGCTGCACGCGCTTGCGGTTGACCGCATGGCTTTCCCGCTTGAGCAGCACGTGCAGTCGTCGGTAGCCGAAGCGCCGGCGCTCCGCCGCCAGCTCCTTCAGCCGACCGCGCAGGACGGCGTCGTCGGGCGCGACCCCTGATAGCGTCCGCTTGACACTTCCATAAGCGCCCACGACGCCGGCCTTAATTCCAGCAGAGTTCATTATGCCTAGCTGCACAGTCTGGAAGGTGCCACGATCTGTGTTGTAACTGATATCAACCCAATTCCTGTCGCATAAGCATTGACATTAAGCAGACTCTGATTATCACTATTAAAAGAGCTTTCGATACTCGCGCCCGCCACAATGGTGCCGATGCCATAGCCATAGGCCTGCGTCGCATCAATAGTTGCCGATTAACCACCAAATGGATTACTTATAAATCGACTTACTGTCGTATATAGACAGGCCTTAAGCTCCATACCTGGTAAAAGACGCATCAAAATTAAGACTATCCATGGTCGTCCCCTCTAATTATTTTTCGTTCACGCTCCACGCTCCGAGCTTACAAAGTTCGATTCCACGATACACGGGCACTGTAAGTAACGCTAACGTGCAAACTGACCCTATTGTTTGTATCGCAGTAAATGGTCGCGCAGGATCACCGAAAAAATAAAGCACACCCAACGGCAGCGCAACGAATATGTACATAAATGGTAGAAAAGTTCGGAGTAAAAATTCACGACCAATATTATTAATGTGATTTCTAAAAAGAAAACACTGCAAATATGTCGCGTATACACCAACGATCGCAATCGAATATGGATCGAAGTGGTGTGCAATATAAAAATCAACGCCGTAATACCTGTGAATTAGTTCTGCGGTAACATTTACAAAAATAGAGACATACATAAGTATTAATACCCATTTAATCCTTTTCTCGAATGAGATTACAGACCTAGGTATTGGATTGATCCTGGATAATTGACGCAGCATGTTCATTCACTTCAATTCGTCATTTTCGCCAAAGGCGCACTCGCTAAAAAATTCTAATTCTCGGAGTGCTACGCTAAAGAACAGTAATTCGCTTGGCACTTCTGGAAGCTGGCGCGGTTTCAGCTAACCTTGAGGTGAGACTATGGACGCGCCTAATTTGACATCTCAACCCCATATTTTACGTATTCGCTAGCGATTCTTATCGGTTTGATCAGATGGAAAGGTGATAAACAGTCGTAAAATTGCCGCAACAAAGATGAAGAGAAAAGACTGCGTCATGAGCAAAAACAAAAAAGGTAATATAACTTTCGCATCCAACACTCTAAATATGCCAGTTGGCGTAACAGGTACACCTTCAGACATGACCTTCGACGCGCCAACTCTCAACAAAATGAAAAAGGTAGCGCCGGCCAGCAGTATCGGCACGACTCTCGCCTTTGGTTGGTCGTAAGTGTTCCGGCGCACTTTGCCTTGAGCTGCGTTCCGCTTGAAATTCCTCGAATCTTCAACAATTTCGTACCGCCAGTAAATCCCCGTATATATATAATGCATCAAGTACGGAAGTATAAGAACAATTGAAAGCGCCACGAACTGGCGCGAATATGGATCGGGAAGACCTCCGAACCACGATTGCTCGAACGGTAACAGGCTGGATCGGGCAAGCCAGTCGACCATAGGTCCCGTAATAATCTCCCGGCGCTCGCTTGACAGCAGCAATACAGGTGAATACGCGATCCCCATGAGGCCGTAATTCAGCAAATACCGAACCAACTTGGGTCTCTTTCGCCTCACGTCCGGGCGTCCTCCGCCTCGCGAGCGGCCCGCGCAGCGGCGTCCTCTGTCTCGGCGAGCTTGGAGCGAAGCTCATCGAGCTGATGAGCGAGCTCTTCGGAGACATCGCGCGGTGGTTCCGGAGGCGAGAACGGCGGCGGCGCAAAGCTCGGATCGGCAAAGGCGCGGTGGAACCAGACGCCGAGCTCGCGAGGGAGCTTCAACGAAGACAGGGCCTGAGCCGCCGTGCCCTTGTTCTCCTGCGCGGCTACGTTTCCAAGCCGCCCGAGGTGGTGGAAGACGTCGGCGGCTTTCGTCGGCAGCAGGCCCGCCCGCTGAAGACGCGTCAGAATTTCGGCGAAGCCCTCACCTGAAGCGGAAAGCGCGTCTTGGCGGGCGGCGACCAGTCGCGCCAGCTCCTCCGTGAACTGACGAATCTTCAGGATGCTCGTCGGAGGATCGACGTGAAGCGACCATTCCGGCAAAGCGCCGAGCCGGGCTAGCTGCGCCGAGCTCGCCTCCAGGAACGTGAAGTTGGCCGAAGAGCTGATCATGCGTCCCGAAATCAGAGCGGATTCCACGGATCACGCCGAAGTCTGATCCAAACACAAGCGACGCAGCGCAACCCTAACGCGCCGCTTCGCAGAGCGGTATAGGTCTTGGCCTCGGAGGCGACGAAGAGGCGCCTCGGGCGACATGATCAAAGCGGGTCTCACCACGAAGCTTGAGCCGACCCATAACGACCTCTCCCGGGGAGCGACACCACTTCCCTCGGGTGTATCCCCATGGGCCGGGGACGCGGCGCTCGTTCAGCCGATCGGCGATCGGGTGTTGCGGCCATAGCCTTCAGGAAGGCCGCGGAGAGCCGCGCGCAGCTCCATCGCACTCGTGCGCGGCGCGGCTCTGAAGCGGCAGGAGCCAATCACGTGGCGCGACCGGATCCGGCGGCTTAGTCCGGCAAAGGGCGCTCGCGACGATTCGAACCTTTATTATCGTGGCGACCCGAGGCTGAAGAGATCACCCAGTCAGCGGACACAGTAAGTGTCCGCCTCGGGTCAACAACGGCTTTGGGGACGGTCCAGCCCAACTCTTGGCAATACCGCCCAGCTGCGGGTCGCGTAGTAAACGGACGCCCCTCACCAATCCGCCTTGCCGTACGTTGACTCCATGGAGAACGGTAGATCGGCCACGCTCCGCCACGAAATGCGCAGCTCGAAGAGGACAAACTCTCAGGGGCAGACCCGGCGATGGGCGTCATGCTCGGTCAAGTGGCTCTACTTCAATAGCGCTGCCCAGCACGCCTTCCGTAGTAGTTGGCGAGCGCCGGCACCAGCTCGAGCGGCTCCGGCTCGTCCTCGTCGGGCGACAGGTCCAACGGCGTCGGAATAGTCGAGCGCTGTGGGCCTCGATCGCGCCCAGGCATGCGCGGCTTCCTGGTCGAGCTGCCAGGCCGGCCGGCCAGTGATCCGCTCGATCTGGGCGTCATCGTCCAAGCAGGAGAAGACCGCGGGGTCGAGCCAGCGCAGCCACGGATAGTAGGTTGCGCGCCACTCGCCCATGATCTGCGCCTTGGCCTGGGCGAGCAGCGCCTCGGTCGGGGTCGAAGGATTCTTGGCCCGCATCTCCGAGAAACGGATCTCCAGATTCAGCGCGCCGGCCGCGCTGTGGCGGTCTTCCTCGGGGTCGAGCGCGGGCTCGGTGGAAACGATCCGGCCGGCCAGGCGGCGCGCCTCGGCGGGGGCGGAGTGCTTCACCATTGCGTCGTCGCTGAACAGCTCGTCTACGATGACATCGTCCGGCACCGCCGTGCTGTGAATCATGATGGTCGGCGGGACGCTGTCGGCAGTGCGATAGATGCAACGCGGGCGGCCGATGGTCTGCGCCATCTCCTGATCGCGCCAGCCTTCATCGATCCACCGACCGTAGCCCTCGGGCATGCTCGGCACCTTGCGGATGACGTCGTGCCCGTTCCGAAGCCGGACGACGCGATCCTCCTTCACACGGAACAGCTCGACTGCATTGCCCTTGTCGTCGATCGTGAGGCCGTCGCCGCGAAGATCGTAGGGCTGCGGCGGTACCTCGTCGTCATACCCGTAGGCCGCCGCGAGGGCATCGTTGGTCGAGATCGGAAATTGCGACCGTCCGACCGGCATCAGGCCGACATGGTTTTTCGCGCCGTCCCGCCCGCGGACGTCGCCATAGTGCATAGTGTCGAGATTATCCGGTGCGCGCCATCCGGCCTTGACGACCTTCAGGACCTTCTTCGTCGCGGTGAACAGCTGTCGGCCCGGTGCTGCGAAATCGGCGTTCATCGCGAGCGCCAGCCGGATCCTGCGGACGTTCGCTTCCTTGGCCGCGATCTGCTCGGCGTTGTCACCGCCGCGGGGTAGGATCTGGTAGTCGCTGTAGCTGCGGTCGACGCACAAGGCGACGCGCTGGTGCGGGATGACGGGCACGCGCACGGGCGTCGGCGTCCGGCCGAAGGCCTTCTCGACGAGCTTCATGTTCGCGCTGGCGTCGAGCAGCAAGCACGGCACGTCGGCCCAGTTCAGCTTCATCCGACGGCTGATGCGGAGGTGGCTATAGCGCTGGTCAGCGACGTGCAGGCCGACCAGCTCGAAGGGCTTGGCGACGTAGCCCGGCTGACGCGCGGCCTTGGCCTGCTCGCGCTCGTTGTGCTCCTGGGTCGCCTTGTAGACCGCCGCGTCCGGGTCGCGCAGCTGCAAGCGGGCGTCGGCGGCCCCGCGAGCCAGGGCGCGCGGTCGGGCCTTCTTCACGTCCTCGACCTTCTTTTTCAGATCCTTGAGGACGACCTCCGGGATGTCCTTGGTCGCCATGGCGACGTGGTTCTCCGCGCTCAGCAGGTCCAGCGCCCACGCTTTATGTGCGAGGCGGTCCTTCTCGATCATCTCCATCCGCTCGCCGATGACCTTCACGAGCGCGCGCTCGGCGGTCCGCCCGCGGCCGCCCTTCGGCCGAGCGTCCAGGACCGCCGTCAGCTTTTCCAGGGCCATGTTGGGCTCGATCTTGACGGCGTCTGAGCGCGAGACGCACGCCTTCGCGGCGAGGTACAGCACGCGGCCGGTCAGATGGCTGAAGCTGGGGTCGCGATAATCGAGGAGCACCTGGGCCGCGTCCTTGCCGGCCGCGAGCGCGTCGCAAACCATGCGGCCGAACTGCTGGCGATAGGCTGCAGCGTCGTCAGTGGAAATCGGATAGGGTTCGGCCTTCTCGCCCTTTCGGGGCTTCTTCCAGCCGAGTTCGATCGAGAGCTCCTGGCTCACGCGGCCTTCGCGCGCGCCGACCAGATCCTCCAGCCGGATGTTGTACTCGCGGGCGAGCGCCAGCGTCGGGTCCTCGTCAACGACCAGGCCGACGACGCGCTCCTTCAGGCTTTTCGGTGTCCCCGCCATCGTAAGATAGGCCGCGGGCGCGATCACGATCTGGCAGGTAGCGAGAATGGCCTTGAGGTTCTTGTAGCCACACCTGCCCTCCATCCAAATGGTGCACTTGCTGACGCTGCCGTCTTCATTCTTGCTCTCGCACAGGCCGGCGCCGGACAGGTCGTTGTCGGACAATCGCTGGAACAGAGGGGCGTATGGGCAGCCCATCTCGCCCACGCAGCTCGCCTTCCCCGTGGCGATGCCGATCCGCACCTTGGCGCTGGGCCCGGTCGGAATGGGGCTCCTGTAGTCAAGGATCTCGACCCCCGGCAGGCCCTCGGCCTGCAGCTTGCGGCCGGCGTTCAGCAGCTTGTCTGCGAGCTCGCCCACGAGACGCTTGGTCTTGACGCTGAACATGATGCGTCCGTCGTGGCGGCGTTCTTCGTCCTGCATGATCGTGGCCAGGCCGGTGCCGACGTTCGTGGTCTTGCCCGAGCCAGGAGCCAGGATGATCGCCTGCATCCAGCGCGCCATGGACTCGGCGGTGCCGGTGACGACGCCCTTCTCTTTCTCCTCGCGGTGCCTTTCGATCGCGGCCATGAAGTCGTGGGCGGCCTGGAGCGGCGCAGCGGCGACGACCCTGAAGATATCCGAGCGGTCGGTCGGCAGGGCGCGCGCGATGCGGTCGGCCTCGACCTGCTCGGGCGTCTTCGGGACGACGGTGAACTGCGCCTCTCCGGTCGTCGGATTGAACCGCGGCTTGAACGTCTGGGGGCCGATCAACTCCGCGAGACGCGAGCCCTCCATTCGGTCGAACACGCCGGCGGGCGTTACCGGCCGAGCCTTACGATCGCCGCGGCTCGGCGTGATCCGACCTGCTGCCAGGTCTCGCGTCTTGAGTGCGATCTTGCTGTTGATCTCGCGCAGGAGGAAGTTGTCGCCCCAGCCGCCGCGATCGATCTTCGGCGCGATCGCATCGAACGCCAGTCGCGCGAGCTCGGCGCGGTCCTGGCGCGAGTATTCCTTGGCGGGGTTGACGCGGACGAGCTCGAAACAGAACGCGTTGACGTACTTCTCGCGGCCATCGGTGATCAGGCCCGTGACGGGATCCGCCGTCCAGTCGCTGTGGTTTCCAACCTTGACCGATCGCTTGGCGTCCGGCGTGGCCGGCAGGTCGCCGAGCTCGACGCCGTAGCCGACAATCGTCGGCTTGTAGATCGCCCGCAGCTTGCCCAGCGCCTCCTCGAACTGGGCGAGCTGCGCCTCCGTAATCACGATGAGGGCCTCGGGGCTGACCTTGGCCGGGTGTTCAAGCCACTGGAAGCGTGCGCCCGTGGAGTGATGGCGACCGTAGAAGGTCACGGTGGAGTTTTTGGCCAGGATTTCGACCATGTGCTCCGAGGCGACGGTCTCGTCGTCCTCGACGGCCAGCCTCAGCGTCCGCTTGTTGAACGAGGCCGTTTCAGCAAAGCGGTAGAACATCATGATCTTCGGCGCATTGCCGATACGGCGGTATTCCGTGTCCCCGAGGATGGTGGTCGCGAGGTTCTCGATCTGGACGGACAGCTCCTCATCCGTCACGTCGACGTCAATGGCGATCGCGTTGCCCGAGCTCGGACCCATGATGACCGCGACGTTCGAGGTTGGGGAGTGAAGTGACCACTTCGCGCCCATGGCCTTGGACGGACGCTCGGTCTGGTACTGGCTCCAGGCGATGACCTCGCCTTCGATGCGCGCCGGCAGGCGGCGGCCGGTCCGCTCCTGCGGATAGGTCGACCAGCCCTTCTCGAGGAGGAGCGGGCCGTAGACCGAGAAGAAGGACTCGCCGATCTGCTCGCTGGTGACGATGATCGGTTCCTCACCCTCCTTCCGTCGGTTGGCGAAATATTCCCGAAGGTCGAGCATCAGCTCAAGCCCCCGACGGCGAGCTGAGTCACTCCCTCAATGGCGGACGCGCGATCGCGCTCCGCGAAGCCCTCGGAATTCATGGGATCGCCGCACTCTTAGATAGCCAGGACCCCGGAGGCTGCGCGCTGCCATACGCGCTGGGGTCGATGCAGATAGAGTACCCACCGATCCGCGCGATCCGCAAGAGCCATGGATAAGAAATAGTCGCGTAGAAATCACACTTCCTGCGACTTTCAAACTATCTCCGGAGAGCCCAGTCCGAGACCCCCTGCAACTCTTAGGGTCCTGCCGGTAATTTGTAGTTTGCAACTTGCAAGTTACGGCTCGAAAATTTTCAAAAGCGGTGCTGGAGGGCGTGCTGCTTGGTCTGATGAGGGATAGTGGCAAAAGAAATTTTGTCTACTAAGTCGCTATCCCTCATTTGGACATAGATTCGTGTAAAAACTCGTGGGACTCTGGGACAGTTCGGTGCAGGCACCGATTTGGCTTAGTGGTTCTACGTAGAGCATGCGACGTGGCTGGAAGATCGGTTTCTCCCAAGACCGGAGAGCTGAAAAAGAAGGTTCTCGACGAGGTTCAGCGGCTGATCATCAGCCACAACCTCACTCCGCGGCGGGTCATGTACTCGGGCCGTCCGATGGAGCGGAAAATGTTTGAGCGCCTCGCGGTGCTGCACGTCCGGGACATCGTCGCCTGGGGCCTGCGCCGCATGGCCGACGCGTTTGGCCGGGTCTACGTGCCCTGCGTCGCCGGCAACCATGGCCGCTCGACGCACAAGCCCGAGTTCAAGCGCTACGCCTACAAGAACTTCGACTGGCTGATCTACCAGCTGCTGATCCGCGAGTTCCCTGGCGACGACCGCATCACGTTCGATGTCCGCCCCTCGAACGAGGTCTTCTATTCGGTCTACGGCCACCGCTTCCTGCTGATGCATGGCGACATGCTGGGCGTGAAGGGCGGCGACGGCATCATCGGCGCCCTGGGCCCAATCGCCCGCGGCGAGGTCAAGGTCCGCGGCTTCGCGGCCTCGAGCGGCATGCCCTATGACACGCTGCTCATGGGCCACTGGCACCAGCAGCTCTGGCTGCCGCGCGCGATCGTGGCCAACACCCTCAAAGGCTATGACGAGTACGCCAAGAACGCGCTCCGGGCCGGCATCTCCGCCCCGTCGCAGCCGCTCTGGTTCCTCCACCCCGACCGCGGGATCACGTCCCGCTGGGAGGTCGCCGTCGAGGAGCCGAGGAAGGGCCCGATGACTGATTGGGTGAGCGTGTTCAATCCGACCGAGGGGGTTGCGGCGTGATCAATCAGGGTCCGGAGAACCCGAAGGGCGCAGCTGGCCGGGCGAAGCTGACCTTCTGCAACATCCCTCCGCTGGCCCAGCTCTATGACGCCGCGGCGCATGACAACGGTGGGGTCAAGTATGACCCTTATAACTGGCGCGAGGTCCCGATCCTGGCGTCGGTCTACATCTCGGCGATGGAGCGGCACCTCGGGCTCTACAAGGCCGGCATCGACATGGACGACGGCCCGAAGGGCTCTGGCCTGCCTCACATGGCGATGGTTCGCGCGAACGCCGCTATCCTGATCGACGCGGGTAACATGGGTGTGTTGGTTGACGACCGACCGAAGACGCCGGGCTACGAGGTGTTTGCCCACAACCTGGCGACGCTGAAGGCTAAGTGGATTGCCGACGAGCAGCGCCGGCGCGACGCCGAGGAAGCCCCATACAACGAGGCCCTCGACGCGGCCTAGGCTTCGGCGTCCTCGCCCTTTGGGGGATCCGGCTTGTGGATCCGCTTCAAAGTCGGCTTGTTGCTGTGCGACGCATAGATCGCGACATAGGCCTTGCCGGTCTCGATGAAGGCTCGGACGTCGTCCTTCGGCTGCGCCATTCCCATCCATTGCTTCCCCGGCTGGAGATCGCCAGGGATGACCGGTGGATGGCCTCGGGGCTGGGGGTGGAGCACTAAGTAGCTGGGGTCCATTCTGTAGAGCAGGCAGTCTATCGGATTCTTGAAGCCGACGATTCCGAAATGTGTGATCGTCGTCGGCTGGTCTCCACGGTTCGTCACCGTCGCGACGAGGTACCGGCCGCGATCGATCTCGCCGCCGCCAACCATAGATGCGTCGGCCATCACGGACACCACGAGCTTCGGCCCGCTCTCGAACCAACGGCGGATCTCTAGCGCTGCCGCTCCAGTGGCTACCACGGCGGCATAAATGGCGATCCAGTCGGCTGGCGTCATGCCGCTTTGGGCCATTCAACATGGTGACCAGCGAGCTCGGGCCCGGGCTGCAGCCGGACCCTGCTCGTCTTGCCGATAAACATGATCTCGCGGCGACCGTCATCGGCGTCGTGGTCGACGACGGTGATGGTGTGCATGTTGTCCCGATGAAGCGACCAGCGCCTGATCGCGTCGATATTCCTGGGAGCGAAGAATGCCTCGACGTCTCCCAGGCTCTTCATGATTTCCATGAACTCCTTGTCAGCCTCCTTGAGCCAGATCACCGCGCGCCGCCTGTCAGCTTCCTCAAGGCCTATGACGAAGGTCAGGGTCGCGTCGTCCGTATCGCCGCAATCGAGCAGCCGGAGTTCCCGTTCGAGGCGCTCTAGCTTGGCCACGGGATCGAACTTGGACTGGAGCACGGTCAGGCCGCGGAGGTAGCCGAACGAAACATCGCGGGTCTGCACGCCCGATGTTCCGCGGAAGCCCGCCGGTCCCGATCCGAACTTCCGCTCGATTACCTCTGGGACGACTAGCCTGCCCACATCCTTGCCGACGGCCCGTAGGATCCGCTGCACCTCACCTCCTTTGGAGGCGAATTGCCGGTGCAGCCGTCGAGCCTCGACTGCTGTTATCTTGAGCTCCTCGATCGCCGCCAGCATGCGGGGTACTGCCGGGAGCACGGTGAGCAGGTAGTTGTGATCCGCGATCTCGAGCTGCTCGTGCTTGTAGATCCTCTCGGCTTCCGCCGAGTTCTCGCGGCTCGCGCAACAATGGCCGATTACGGCCGCGAAGCGCTTTTCTGGAAACCAGCACAGCCGTCCCTTCAGGAAGCGGTTCGGCGTGCACATGGGGCAAGGAGCCTTGTCCGCCTCCGGCCGCTTTCGCTGGTTGACCGTGATCTCGCAGACGATGCGGAAGCGTTCATCTGGCGAAATCGCGCCATGGTAGAGCTCAGCCATCGTTTCCGGCCGGCCGGTCTGGGCTACGTGATCCCTGACCTTCTGGGAGAAGCCGGGATCAGGCTTGTCGTCGAATTTTCGATACGTCGGATCGGACACGCGGGCGCCTCCGAGAACGGAAGAGGAAACTCACCCTTCGTTCTCATTACACCAACCAGGGCGTGTAGAATGCGACTCAATATGTTGCCATGCAAGCGCTGGCAACCCACTATATATTCGCCTCCACAGGAAACGCCTGTCGACCGTGTTCCCACTCCGTTTCTCACGCCACCCGCGTCCAGGGAGTGCCCATAAGCTCGTCGAAGCGGTCGAGGTCGTGGACCGTCAGCAGCGCGACGCCAGTAGACCCGGCGAGTGTGCGCGCCGATGACGTGTAGCCCGCGTTCGTGACGACCGCAGCGGCATCACACCTGTAGTGCTGCCGCGCAGCGTACACCTCTTGCACCGACTTATTCCCAACCGGAGACGTGTAGTACTTGCACTGAACGACAGCGCGGAAGCCGTTCTTATCGGCGAGCACGTCGGCGCCCTGATCACCAGTCGCCCGCGTGGTTACGGCCGTCCAACCCAGCTTCCGGAGCCTTCGCTCGCACCACTGCTCAAAGCCAGTCGGCGTCATGAAGTCCGGCATCGCGCTGTCGCCTGCGATCTCCTCGGACCTCTTCACGACAGGCGCGATGACTGCGTCCTTGAAACTGTTCAGCGGCTGGCGCTGCATCGCGTCAAAGGCGCTGCGCTCGTTGTCGTCGAGTTTTGGGTAGATGACCTTCTCGATGAAATAGCGCCATTCCTTCTGCCAAGCGGCCTCGTGCAGAACGCCGTATTCATCGGTCCGCACCATCGCCAGCCTCTTTCGAGCCAGCGTTTCGAGATGCTCCTGGACCAAGGCAGCAGCCTTGTCGGTTGCTGCCTGGAAATGATTGGGGCCACCCGACGCTGCTACGAACGAATACAAGACTACGCCGATCACTATGACGATCACTATGATCGAAATCGGCCTAGTGTACTCGAAGAACAAACCGGCGATGATAAGGCCAAGGACGGCCACCATCTGTATGATAACGTCTACTACTCCGGCGCGACTCAATTTGATCCCCGAACTAATACAATAAGATGACCGTCTGGCGGGACTCGGACGCGATCCGACATCGGCTTGATCAGCGCGCCGGCGTCATCGTCACCAGGCGCTCGTGGACCGACGGTCCGCGGGTCCAAGTGTAGCGCAGAGTGTAGCCGTTGGCGGCCATCTCGACCGGGGCCGAGCCCGCGAAGGCCGCCTTCATGCGCGGCCAGGCGTCCGGAGCAAGGACGGCCAGCGTCCCGTAGAGATGGGCCCCGGCCTCCGTGGAATCGGCGTGGAGGCCCCATGGGCCGTCCCTGAAGTAGTCGTTCCACATGATCTTGATGTTCTCGACACCGCCGCCAGCGGGCGTCTCGTTCACGAAGACCTTCGCCGTCTCTTCGGAACCCGAGATGCAGCCATAGAGCCTGCCGTCGCCGTACATGGCCGGAGTGATCTTGTCGCGCCTGCACGACAGCGTACCTCGCAGGCGCCGAACGACATCGTCAAACCGAGGCCCTGAGAGGGCCACTGGCTTCGGAACGATGATCGGCGCTGGCGCGGGGACCGCCGCCCTCTCCATCCTCGCCGGAGCCGGACTTGCGGCGGCCTGCTCTGGCTCGGCAGCCTGCCCCGTCAGGTAGCTCCAGCCCAGGAACCCCACCAAGAATAGAGCCATGGCGCGCAACAAGACGCCACCCATCCGTCCCGCAGTCGAGGGCTCATCGTATTCATCTGGGCGAGGACGTCGGAACAGCTTCGGCCCAAACAGGATCGTCACGACCACACCGAGCGCTGCCCCGGCTCCGGCGCCCTGGAGGCCGCCGATCATTCCCCCAACAAGGGCGAGGAAAATCGTCGAACCCAAGCCCAAGCCAACAATGGCATTCGCCGCGACACCGCGGGTTTTGTCAGCGCCGCAATACTGGCAGACTTGGCCGATGGCCGAGATCTTGCCCCCGCAGTTGGAGCAAATCATGTGACGTTCCCCGAAAGCCGAATCCACGGCAGCCGGATGGTAGCGGTGGGGTAGTTGCCATATCGTAATGGGGTCCGCGAGCGGGCGCGGTCACGCCGCCTCTTCGACCCCGTCTTGCTTCGGCCCTCGCGCCACGATCATCAACGCGTCGTCCGGCAGCGGCCGCTGCAGCGCCTTCGCCTCGCTCCAGTCCGCCCGCAGCCAGACGTCGACCTCCTCGGACGTCGTCAGGATCACCGGCATGGCCTTCGGGTGCACCGGCGCAACGACGGCGTTCGGCTCCGTGGTCAGGAATCCGTAGACGTCGGCAGTGACCTCGCCCTCGCGCGCCTTCCGGACTGATGTCCATGACGTCCAGATCCCGGCGAACACGACCGGCGGCCGGCTCTCGTCGAGCGCGAACCACGTCACCTCTTTCGTCCTGACATCGTATTCGGAGAACGACGTGAACGGCACGACGCAGCGGTTCGCGGGCCCCAGCCACCGCTGCCAATGTCGGCTCGAGACGTTGCGGATGTTGGTCGTCCCGCTGTCCGGTTCAGCCTTCAGCAGCGCCGTGAAGTCGACCTCTTTGCCCTTGGCGCGCAGCTTGTCGGCGCGCTTGGTCGCGGCGTCCAGGAGCGCCTTTTGGGATGACGGCATGCCCCAGCGCGCCATCGCCAGCTCGCGCTCGCCGTCGACGGTGCGGACGATCGGCGCCGGGTAGTCGGGGAAGATCCCGGGCATTGGCGGCAGGTTGCCTGTGCGATCGGCCATTGCCCGCGTGAGCTGGCGGATCGCCGCCTGGCCCTTGGTCAGCGAATAAAGGTTACACATCAGGAGCGGCTACGAGTTTCTTGCGCATCCAGAGCTGGCGATGATCGTCAGGGAACCGTTCCAGCTCTCCGAACGTCTCGTAGCCTCTCCGTCGATAGAACTCCGGAGCCTGGAAACTAAAGGTGTAAAGGAAGGCGTCGGTGCAGCCTTTGTCCACTGCGATCTGTTCCGCCTGTCGCATGAGGCAAGAGCCCACGCCGGCGCCGCGAGCTGACTCATCGACCCAAAGCATGCTGAGGTAGAGCCACGTCCACGATATGAAGGCTTGTACGCCGCCGATAAGCGCGCCGTTGTCGTCGCGGGCGACCACCCAGATCGGCGAGGCCGGGAAAGGGCCGACCTGTACCTCGTTGAATCGGGACAGTCCTTCGGAGACCAAATTTTGTGCGGCTTCGTCGGGCGTGTCATCGAGCGTGATCATGCAATCTCTCCCGCGCGGCTATCGCGGCCTTTTGTGCCCCAAGCATCAGCTCGGCCTGTGGGAGCGCCAGCCTCCACCCTCCCGCACGTAGATCTTTCCGGCCCGGCCGTCCTTGGTGAGCAATATCTCCTGGCAGGACGCGTCGTCCTGCGCGAACTCGATCTCATCGGTGAGATCGATGATGGTGGGGCAGTCCTCGACGGCGATCATCCGACGGGCCCCGTCGGTAATCGTGCGTGCGCCGGCATCGGCTGGCTGGCGACTGAACATGGCGCCACGGTCATGGACAATCCGCGCCCTGTCCATACCTAGTAGTGCAGGAGATATCCCCATGCACCCCACCACAGCCATCGTCGGCAGCGGCGACTTCCTCCGCGACCAGGGGCATGCGGCCCCTGACATCGTGCGCGCACGCAATCTACTGTCCAACGAGGTCGACCTCCTCGTCGAGGCCCACGGCTCCATCGAGATCGCTCGGCGCGCTGGCCTGACGGTGTACGAGATCGAGCAAGTCGCCGCTGGTCATGTCTCGGACTGGAGCGTGGCCGGCCTCAAAGCTGTCGTTAGCTACGCGTCCTGATCCTGCCGCGCGAATAGCCCCGCGACGTCGTCGCGGACAGCCGCGCGACCTCCTCCTCAAGGGCCGCGTTCGCCACCAGCAGCGCCCGGACCGCGGCCCAGGCGTCGCCGTCTCAGGCCTCGATCGCCTGGTCAGTGGCCAGATCGAGCGGGCTACCCTCGGGGCTTAGATTCTCGGTAGCTTCAGCCATTTCTGTCGCCCCTCACAACGCGTTTTCCGCAGGCTCAATGCGTTTTCTGCAGACGTGATCATGCCGCGAGTCGGGTTGACGCCGCCAGTCTTTGTTCTCTTTGCGTTCTCATGGGAGCTGTGGAAACGATAGGCGACGCGATGTCGGCCGGCTGGCGCGTGCGGGCCAGGTGCGTCGATGGCCTAGTCGACCACCAGACCTCGAGCCGCAAGTGCGACGTCTTCGAGGAGCTGCCTCTACGCGCGCTTGCCTGGACGCGAGGGCTGGCCTTCCCGCTGTCGCGGCTCGAAGGATGCCTGAAGTGCCCGAGGTGCGGGAACAGGCGGATCAGCTTGGTCTTCGAGCCGCCAGCACCGACCCAGGCGAACGCCAAAAAGGCGGTCTACGGGCGATGATTATGTGATCAGCAACATATCGGGTGGATATGTGATTAGGACCATGTCCGGGCCTAAAATGTTGAAACAACAGATTTGGTTGTTATCCCCGTTCATGGGCGGCGATAGAAATGGGATAATATCGGAAAGTGATATTATCTGAGGTTACCCCCTACATATGTTGTAACAACAAGGTTGGTTGTAATGGGGGATGCGAGATCAGCGCGGCTTAAGTCCCCAGCGCTCCTCGACTGCATCGATCTCAGCCCTGATTGCCGCGTCAGTGCGGCCGCTCTCACGATCGTCAACGATCTCAGCCACCATCGCCGGCAGGTCGCTCGTGTCGCGGCCGAGAGGATCGATACGGTGGCCCATCGGGACGTCGATCGCGAGATCAGGCTGGTGCGCGGGGTTCTCGACCTCGACGGTGGCGTTTTTCCCTCGGCCGCGCGTGATCACGTAACCCCTCGGATTCGAGACGATCCGGGTGTCGGCGACACGATAATCGCGGTTCTTGTGCACGTGACCGTGGATCCAGAGCGCCGGCCGCCAGCGCTCGATGAACTCGGTTAGATCGCTGGCGTAGCTGGCGTCGATTGTCTCGGTGACCTTGCTCTCCCGCAGTGATCTCGGGTGCGGCGCGTGGTGGGTCACCACGACCGTCGGGCCGTCGAAGGGCTGCGCCAGGTGCCAAGCCAAGCGGTCGAGCTGCTTACGGTGCGCGGCCAGCGCGTCGACCGGGCGGAAGCGGCCGTAGCCGCTCGACTGCAACTTGATCCTGCGGTGGTCGTTCATCCCGCCGATCTTTTGATCGGCCGTAGACATCGCGAGCTTGGCGTCGCCGCCGACCTCGTAATCGGTCCAGAGGGTCGCCCCGACGAAGCGCGCGCCGCCGATGACGACGGCCTCACCTTCGGCGAGCAAATGCATGCCCAATTCGGCCGCCAGCTCGCGGGCCCGCGGCAGGTCACCATCGATCGTAGACGTGTGGCCGAACGCGCGGTTGCCGTAGTGGTCGTGATTGCCCGGGACGTAGATGACCTCGTGGCCCCTCGCGCGGACCTGCTCCGCCATCCAGGGTAGGCTCTTGTCGAGGCGCTCGCAGACATCGCCGGCGATCACGACAACCGCGGCGTCCGGCGCCAGCGCCACGGTGTAGGGGTGGATGTCGATGTGCAAGTCGCTGAGTACCGAGATTTTCATGGGATCCTCCAGATCTCCGATTCACGGAAACCGAGATCCCTGAAAGTCACAAACGGCCCCGTTTTCCGTTAACCGGCGAAAGTTATTTCAACGTACGGGCGCGTCTTCGGCGAGTTGCCGACAACTCCTGGAGAAAGGCGCAAGCACTATTTGCTGCGTCATCCTGACTCACTCTCGTGCTGCGCGGATGCGCGCGAGGACATCTGCCCAAGATTTCTGCGCTCGCGTCCAGGCGCGGCTGGCGTCCGGATCCTCGACCACGGCCTGCCACCCACCGGCGACGACGATCAGAGACACCGCCTGCAAACATTGCCACGCGGCGTCGCGGTCGCCGCCGAGTTTGAGCTGGTTGACGAGCTCGACGGGGTCGGGCTCATCGATCGACAGCAACCTAGCGGCTGTCTCGCCACCCACCAGCGCGATGCGGCGCTCTGCGATTGCGCGCGCGAAAACCCCGATCGTCGCGACGGCCTCGCGCAGGGTTTTTGGCTCGAACAAACTCGTCATCGCAGCATCTCCTCACACGCCGCCCACGTCTCGCGGGCGTAATCGGCCGCCTGAGCCATCGCCTCGTCCCAGCCACCGACGGCGCGGATGACCTCGATCTGGTGCGCGAGGCCATCCGCCCGGGCATGCTCGCCGGCTCCCCGGAGCTCGACGATGGCCCGCGCGATCGACACGCATGACCGCGTCCGGATGATCGACGCGAGCAGGGCCCTGTCGACCAAGGCGCGCTTTGCCAAGTCGCCCAGTGCGATCGCCAGGGAGACGACGACGGCTGAATGCTGCACGCTCATCACGCGCGCCCCATCAGGGCATCGCGACCGTCGACGAGGACCTCCAGCGCACGGCGGAGCTTCCGGATCGAGCCGCCCGGCCACGCCGATTTGAGGACATCAAGCTCGTCGGGTGCGAGGTCCTCGATCCAACGCTCGTCGAGGCCACGCTCGGCCGCGATGTCGCCGAGGATTCGGCGGGAGAGATCGCCGACATGGGACCAAGTCGGGTCCGGCACGGTGATCACCCGCAGGCGATCGCGGAGCGGCGTGGGCACGTCCTTGAGCGTGTTTGCGGTGGCGATCCAGCTGACGTGGCTGAGGTCGACCTCGATCTCAAGCGCGAGATCCCGGTAGCGGGCCGCCGTGCCGCGCTCCAGGAAACCCAGTAGCGCGTCGGCCAGCGAGCCGTTGCGTCTGTCGAGATCGATCTTGTCGACCTCGTCGAGCACGATGAGAGGGTTCGCGATTCCGCTCGACCGGATGAGGTCGAGGGCTACGCTCGGACGAGCCGAATGCCACTGCGCTGAGGTCCCCATGGCCGAGCTGTCGGCGGCCCCGCCGCAGGCGTAGATCGTGGACGGCAGGCCGATCACCTCGGCGATGGCGCGGGCCAGGCTCGTCTTCCCGCACCCAGGCGAGCCGATCAAAAGCGTCGGCCGGATCCAGGGCGTCTCGGCCGAGGACAGATCGCGCAGGATCGTGCTGATCGCCTCGCGGGCATGGGGGAAGCGGACGGCGAGCTCGATCTGCTGGCCGATCGGGTCGACGCGGCCGGCCAAAGGAAGCTGCCTGCCCGCGATGCCCTCGAAGCTCCTCCACAGGTCCTTACGCGCGCCGGCGGGATTGGCAGGCGCCGCCGGCACCACCAGGACCGAGGGTGCATGCCGGAACCGTGACCCGCGGAACTCGGCACGGTCCTCCGCGACATCGGCCAGTGCGTCGGCGATCGCATCTTCGTCAGCGGGAGGCAGCTCAGTCTCTATCGGGGCGTCCAGGAGATCACCGGCGGCATCGGCCTGATTGACCATGCTAGCGAGGCGATTGAGCGCCGCCTGACCCACGAGTAGGACATGGCTCGGATCCTCGAAACCGACGGTGTATCGGCTTGCGAGGAGGCCAAGGGCGAAGGCAAACTCCTCGGCCTCTGCGTAAGAATTCGGCCCCCGCTGGATCAGGTGTCGGACGAGCTCGATCCGGCCGCCCTTACCCATGGCAGCGAGGTAGACACGGCAGCGCACGATGCCGTCTGCCAGCTGTCGTCCCAGGTCTGCATCTGTGGCCGAGGTCTCCACCTCGACGCGTGTGAGCTCCGAGATCGCGCTGGCCAGCAGGCCTGGAGAATGCGCTGCAGATATCAGCTGCAGGATCTCGCGGAGGTCAGGATCGGTGAGCTCGGGCTCGGCAAGCAGCGAGCGCGACCAGGTCGTGATGTCGTGGATCAGACCCTTGGGCCACGGAAAGCCGGTCAGGAGCTCGTGCACCGTCGGCAGGCGGCCCTCGCGGACCTCGTCCTCGGCCTGACGGCGGGCGGCGACGTGCGATATCGCCAGCGGGGGCGGATTCTTTCGGGATGTCATAGCGTCTCTCGCGATGGGCGAACACAGGTCGCGAAGGGCAACCTGCTGAGACCGTAACCTACGGGGAGTCCGGGCGTCTAGCCGCAACCGCGGCGACGGTTAATCGATCCTGCGGCCACCCACATTGTCCCCCGCGGCCTGCAGCGCAGCCACGATCAGCTCGTCATGCAGGCCGGCCGCGCGCCACTCCGCGATCAGCTTCGCCAGGGCACCATCGGGGTCGAGCTCGCGCTTCTTCGCGACGGCGGCATCGAGCTTATCGATGACGGCTGCTGGGATCGGGCTCTCGCCGGTGAGCCAGTAGGCCGCGCGCCGCGGCTTGCCGTCCACAACCGCGGCGATGCGCTCGACGAGGTCGGTCTGTGAGAGCCCACGGCCAAAGGCATCCTCGGCGGCGCGGCGCAGGCGGCCAGTGATTTCGTCGTCCAACGCAAAAGCCCCCGCGATCGACTCGCGGGGGCCATCATATGCGCTCTCGCCGGGCGCGGTCACTCGCACCAGCGCAGGTCCTCGAGCATCATGCTGTCGATCTCGCGGCAATCGTCATCGCTCTCGGGGTCGAGCCCATTGTCGGCGGCGATCTCAAGCCAGCGGCGCTCGACCTCCGCTGCCCATTCGTCGTCGGTCGCGGTCCACCAATTGCGAGTCATGAGCTGACATCCTCGGCGGGCGCGTCATGGGTCCGCGCCTTGAGCCAGTCGGACCACTTCTCGGCGTCAACGAGTAGCCCGTTGTCTCCGTAGCCCCACCTGACGCGCCGACTAGCTCCATACCCACCCCAATAGCCAGTGGCGCCGCAAGCGGAGCAGATCACCCAACCATCATGCCGGCCGACCAGGGCGGCGACCGCCGCTGCAGTGTCTCCTACCGGCGGGTGGTCAAACAGCCTAGCCGGCGAATGACGGCATGCCATCAGTGAGCCTCCACCAGGCCGTCGAGGTGGCGGGTGACGAAGCGCCGGCTGTCCGCGAGCTCGGCCTCGTGCTGGCGGTGGCGGTGCAGGGCGGCCAGGTAGTCGACGCCGGCGGCCGCCGCCTGGGGCGTCGGGCAGTCGATCATGCCGTCGTCCAGAGAGCCGCCGGCATCGAGGAGCGCCTGTCGGGCGGCCGCGACCGTGACGGGCTGGAGGAGACCTTCACGGCCTCTGGCCACTCGGGGGCCTGAGAGGCCTCGTCTCCGATCCGGTAGACGATGGCGACCTTATTGGAGCCCGGCTTTCCCATCCGCAGGGCGCCTTCGGACTCATCCATGAGGGAGGCCAGCCGGGCATCCATGTCGACGTCGATGTCGACCGCGACGCCGGCGGGCACCTGCTCGAGGTAGGGGCAGCGCGCCAGATCGATCGTGCAGCGGCCGTTGGAATTCTTGGTGTTCATGGTCATCCTCGCGATGGGCGATGCGGGCCGCGATGGGCGAGCCGCCGATGGGTTCAGTCGTTCTTTTCGAGTTTGGAAATGCGGTCCTGGGCGATGACGAGCTCGCTCTCGGCGACCTGCAACCTCATCAAGACGTCCTCGAGGTTGGCCTCGAGCTCCTTTACGCGATCATCCATGTTTACCTCCTCTGTGTCGAGGGTCCGTGCCTTCGACACATTAAGGATAGGCACGACGATTCGAGACCCACAAGAGGCCTCTGAAAACATTCGCCATCGGAAAATAAGCCTCCTTATTTTCCGATTCGAGACATCGATTGCTTGGGGTCTTTAAGCCAGCGCCACTGGCGAGAAAACCTATGTCCGATAATGGGGGGTTATCGGACATCGACCCAGTTGTGAATGAAATGTTCTCTCCCTGATTGACATAGCGCAGCCTGTGCATAGATTATTCACATGGCTGACGGGGAGCGACTGACGCTCCCGGGCCAGCCTCATAGGAGGCCCAGCACCATGAATACGCTCACCCACTTCAATGCCGACGCTGTACGGGCACAGATCGCCGAGGCCGGCTACTCGGACGCCGCAATCTCGAAGGGCATCGCGTACGCCGCCGATCAGGGCGCGTCCGATGATCACGAGGCCTTCGTCCTCGCCGTCAGCCGCATCCTCTACTCCGACGAGGATCTCGCCGAGGGCGCGCGTTTCGCGGCCTGACGATCCATTCCCCGCCAACGCGGGGCTCATCCAGCCTCACAGGAGGCCCGCACCATGGCTCACCAGATCATCGACACCGTAAAGACCCTCGACGTCGTCGAACGCGTCAGCGAGGTCAGGCACACCCTGATCGACGCCGTCCAGCCGACCGGCGGTTCGGTCCGGGAGATCTGATGATGCGCTCCCGCGCCAAGCTCACCCCCGCCCAGATCGCCGCAAACGCGGCGATCTCCTCTCTTCCCCCGCCGCTGCGGGCGCCGGCCGTGGCCGCCACGATGGAGCACACCGCTGAGATCACGCTTGCCTCCCTCAAGCCTGTCACCAAAGCCGCGGTCCGACGCGCTTTGGCCGCGATCGCCGATCGCGGCATGTCGATCGAGGCGGCGGTCGAAATTGTTCGCGCAGCCTCAATCGAGCTGCAGTTGGCTCGCCGGGGACTCCCCCTGAAAAGGACGCGGCCCGGCAATTCCGCCGCAGCCCCCGGAAGGGCTTCGCTCGCAACCCGACTCGACAGCCAGCGGCCGGCGGAGAGGCTGCATCAGAAGCGCCGCGACACCGTCCTCGCTGCTATCGGGCGCGGGCTTAGGACGGGGCGCCGCCGCGAGGGCGATATTTCCGTCGCGGCCCCCGGCGAGGCCCCCGAGTTTCGGACGACCGTCGGAGAATGGTACCCGCGGGCGAATGGCTGGCCGGAGACGATGACTACATATCGCGTCAGGCTGCCGCCGCGCTGGCTGACGCTGGTCAAGCGCGTCGGCCTCAGGTCGTCCCGGCCGGGGAGCGGGACGCTCAATGACGGGTCGTTTGTGCTCGACTGCCTCGCGGCGACCACGAGCGCGATCTACGGCGACAGCTACATTTACGCCGCGACGATCGTCAAAAACACCCGGGGATTGAGCACGCGGACCAAGGACATCTACGTGAGGGTGTGGCCCACCGGGCACGAGACTTACCACACGCGACTTGTAGCCGCCTTCCGCGCCTCGGAACCGGCGGGAGTGCAGATGGCGCTCCAACGGGAACGCGACGAGATCATCCGGCGCGAGATCGTGCGTGAGGACATGGCGGCCCTCGAGGGAGTGTTCGGGTGATAGATCCCAAGGCCGCCCGCATTCGGCAAATCGGCATCTTGCTCTACGGCAAGGTGGGCTGGCAGGCCCGCCTGGCGAGGGCCTTGGACCTGTCGGTCAGCTACATGTCGTCCATGATGTCGGGCGCGCGCCGCGTGACGCCCGACGTCGAGGAGTTGCTCGCCCGGCGCCTCCACGAGATCATCATCCCTCGACTCGAAGAGACCGAGGCGCAGCTGCGACTGCATGTCTCCGACATGAGCGCCGAGCTCGGCCTGGACCTCGAGCCTCCGTCGATCACGCCGGGCTAGACGACAAATCGGGCACCGCGAGGGGTCTCGGACATGGCGCCTCGAGGCATCATATTCGCGTGACTAACCTATAGGCGTGCTGGATAACTCGTCGGGGGTCGCCGGCTTGCCGGCGAAGCCGCCACCATGGGAGGTTGTGCGCATTATCCGCCTGGCTGGTCCGGGCCGTCCCGGATCAAGGCCTCGCCGTGACCTCACTGCGCCCGAACCTCGTCAAACGAATTGCCCGCCTACCCAAGCCGGCCAGCGTTGCCGATGCGCTTCAGCCACTCTTTGAGGCCATCAGCAACGCTATCCACTCCACACAGGCTCGATTTGACAGAGAGGTCTCTGAGAAGGGTCGCGTTCAGGTCACGATCAAAACTGATCGGAGAAAAGACAATGTCTCTGCCATTGTCGAGGACAATGGCTTGGGGCTTAATGAAGATAATTGGGATGCTTTTATTACCACCGACACAGATAACAAGATCGCAATAGGCGGCAAGGGCGTTGGACGACTGCTTTGGCTCGATTGCTTTCCGCTCGTTAGAATAGACAGTGTCTATAAGGACGGCGAAGCCTTTAAGCGCCGACAGTTCGAGTTCGTGCTCGAATTAAATGACCAGATCAAAAACTTAAAATTCGACGACTACGAAGATGCGCGGGACTCGTACTTTCTGGCCGAATTTAAGGGTCTTCGCTCAAATGGATATCACGAGAGGTGGCCCGGCAGAGGCAGCTTTATTTTCCAGCATCTAACGTCCCATTTCTTGCCGACTTTCATCGGCAAGCGCTGTCCGCAGATCTACGTTCATGTCGGAGACGAAAGCCGCGTATATCCGGGGGCGATAAATGAAATCGTTTATCGGCGCGAAGATATTGAGAAGATTGAAACGGAGGAGTTCGGAGAACTCAAATTCACAATGATGGAGTGCGACAAAGTCGCATCCGCAGATCTAAAGGGCTCTCACTTTATGCATTTTATCGCACATGATCGAACGGTGCATTCCCATAGTATCGACTCGAAACTTGGCTTGAAGTATTTTGGTGATTCCGAGAATCTTGTATTTCATGCAATACTCACTGGAGCCTTTCTAGATAAGAACGTCAATCAAGAACGGACGAAGTTTCAGTTTGAAGACGCTGTCCTCGAAAGGATGGTAAATGATGTCTGCTGGAGCTACGTGGAACAGTTTTTATCTGAGCCGATGGCTAAACTCCTTGGGGAGCAAAGGGTCAAGATAGAGTCGATTACTGCTACATACCCTTCCGTCGCGTTCGGAGACGTAGAGGAGCTACAGGAGAAAGTCCCCTCAGGCGAGCTGAAGGAGGACGCCCTCTATGGTCACCTGTCCCGGGAGCGCTTCAGACGTGACGAGCGTCAGGCTGAGAAGATCCGGTCTGTGCTCACGAGACTGAAGAACGACGACATCGACCCCTCGATGTTCGCCAACGCCATCAAGGATGCTGGAAAGGCCATCGAGGAGGCCGAACAAAAGAGCCTTGCGGAGTACATCGTCCGAAGAAAGGTCGTCCTCGATTTCATCGAGCTTCTGCTGGACAAGGTGCGAGACCAAGGCGGGGACGCTTCATACCAGCGGGAAGACGTACTGCATTCATTTATCTGCCCCATGAAGGTCAGTACCATCACCGGGGCTGGCAAGAAGGTTGAGCCCGCATCGTCACATGATTTGTGGATCGTGGATGAGCGCCTAACGTTTGCTCAGTATTTCAGTTCTGACGTCGACTTTGCATCGCTGTCACAGGCCGCTACCAGCGAAGATAGGCCTGACCTGCTGATCTTCGACTACGTTCACGGTCTGCGACAAAAGAA
Source organism: Hansschlegelia sp. KR7-227 (assembly GCF_049446035.1). NCBI lineage: Bacteria > Pseudomonadati > Pseudomonadota > Alphaproteobacteria > Hyphomicrobiales > Methylopilaceae > Hansschlegelia > Hansschlegelia sp. KR7-227. The sequence goes on along the minus strand of NZ_JBMSEA010000001.1, from coordinate 520,770 downwards.
AGACCCGTCAAAGGTCTTGCTTGTGGAGTTCAAAAGGCCTGGGCGGAAGGGCTATGACGATGATGAGAATCCGCAATTGCAGGTCGAGCGATATGTTCGACGCCTCCAGTCAGGTGAGCTGACCGACGTTCGAGGGCGTCCCATCACGCTCGATCAGAACACGATCTTCTACTGCTTCATCATCGCCGACATCATCGGGAAAATGGCCGACTGGACGTTCACCTGGCAGAGAACCGCTGACGGGCGCGGACGGGTGTTGCGGCCGAGTGATGGCTTCCGCGGATCGATCGAGCTGATCGGCTGGGACGACCTCCTGAAGGACGCTCGAGAGCGGAACCAGGCCTTCTTCGATAAGGCTGGTATCACCGGCAAAAGCTTTTTCAGCGCCGACTGAAGCGCCTTTGCCGCCCATCTGTCACAAGTTTGTGCACACGTTTGTAACAGATCACCGTCGTGCGCCGGCCGCCGTCTGTCTGAAAGTCGCTGCGAGTTTCTGACAGACCCGTCTCCCGAGAACGCCTCGTGAACAGGCCGTAGGGGAAAACGTAGGGACTTTTGCGCCGACGTGGGGATTTTTGGGCAACTCGGAGCCGTTTTGTTCCCTCTCGCCCACGTCGCGCCGGCTCCCGGCGGCCTCAGAAATCGTTGAAAACTGAGGGAGAAGTTTGGCGACCCCGGCAGGATTCGAACCTGCGACCATCAGCTTAGAAGGCTGGTGCTCTATCCGGCTGAGCTACGGGGCCAAAGGGGGGCCGACCCTCAATGCGTCCAGGGCTCGGCGATGTTGGCGCGGAAATTGTCGGCGTAGGCGACGCCACGGCGCGTCGCGGCGGGCTTCGGCTCTTCCACGCGGTAGGCGAGCCCCTCGCGCGTCGCATAGGCGATCGCGTCCTCTTTTGAGGCGAAGAACAGCCGGACCTGCTGGCGCATGTCGCCGGAAGACGTCCATCCCATCAGGGGCTCAACCCGCCGCGCCTCGGCGGCGTCGTGCTCGAGGACCCAGCGTTTGGTCTTCGCGACGCCCGACTGCATGGCGGTGCGGGCGGGCTTGTAGATGCGCGCCGTCATCGGAAGATCCTGTCCTTCTCCGCCGCTGGCGCGGCGCTGGTCGGGGCGACACGATTCGAACATGCGACCCCCTGCTCCCAAAGCAGGCGCTCTACCAGGCTGAGCTACGCCCCGACATCGCTGAACCCGAGCGTTTATGCGGGATCACGTTCCGTTCGGCAAGGCGTGCCCCCGGGGACGCGCGGGAACCGGCGGCAGCCCGCAATGACTGAGACCGCGGCCCGAAAACGCCTGGCGTCGGGCCGGATTCTCCCAGGTCCGCCGCGCTTTTTCGCGCTTCGACCGCAGAATACCGCGAACCCGGAGGAGTTTAGTCGCTCTGTTAAGAGTTGGATATATTATTATACCACATGGTGTCGTCGCTCGGCGGTCCGAATCGGAGCGCGCGAACCCTCCCGTGTGAACGAGTCGACGACAATATGGCGCTCACAAGAGCACAGGCGCAGAAAGCCTCTCTGGTCTTCCAACGTTTCGGCCTTGGCGCCAAACCTAAGGCCCTCGCCCGGATCGCTCCCGATCCGAAGGCCGCCCTCATCGCGGAAGTCAAAAAGCCCCGGGTCGCGCTGATCGTCGACGACGCGCTGCCGAGCTACGCTCAGGCATGCCAGGAGGGCATCGCGCCCTATCCGCGGCCGGACACGGTCCGCGCGAAGGAGTTCGACGCCCGGCTCGCGAAGCACATGGCCGCCGACATCGGATTCGTCGAGCGGCTGGTGATCTTCTGGAGCAACCACTTCTCGATGTCCTTCCACAAGGCGCTGATCATCCGCGCCACGATCGGACAGCTCGAGCGCGACGTGATCCGCGCCAACGCGCTCGGGAAGTTCGGCGACATGCTCGCCGGCGTCATGCGCCATCCCGCGATGATCAAGTACCTGGATAATGAGGAATCGATCGGCGAGGAGTCGGTCGTCGGCTTCAAGCGCCGGGTCAGCTACACGGAGAACCTGGCGCGCGAGATGCTGGAGCTCCACACGCTGGGGCCCGGCAACTACGAGGAAAGCGACGTCAAGGCGCTCGCGAAGATGCTGACCGGCTGGTCGTATGTCCGGCCGAACGAGGCCGCGAACGGCGTTAATGGCGGGACCCCCCAGAACGGCGGCCAGTTCATCTTCCGCAGCGACTGGCACCAGCAGGGGCCGCAGACCTTCCTCGGCAGGAAGATTCCGGAGGGCGGCGTCGAACAGGCCGAGACGGCGTTCGCCATGCTCGCCGCGCATCCGGCCACGGCGCGAAAGATCGCGAAGAAGCTCCTCCTGCATTTCGTCACGGACGAACCGAGCGACGACATGATCGCTCCGATCGCCCAGGCCTACACCGACTCGGACGGCGACCTGAAGCAGGTCGCGCTCGCGCTGATCGAGCTGCCTGAGGCCTGGTCGGCGCCGATGACGAAGATTCGGACGCCATACGAATTCCTGATGGCGCAGTTCCGGGCCCTGGGGACCCTCTTCACCAAGGAGGAGGCCGGCTCGCTGATGAAGATCCTGGAGTCGCTGAACCACGCGGCGTGGGATGCCCCCTCCCCCGAAGGCTATCCCGACGACACGCTGTATTGGCTCACACCAAACGCGCTGTCGTTCCGCCTCGACGCCGCGCAGCTGGTCGCCAGGGTCATCGGACGGAGGGTCAAGGTGGATCCCGTCACACTTGCCCGCAGCCTCTACGGCGCCAGCATGACCGCCCCGACGCGCGAGCGCATCGGGGGCGCCGGCTCGCAGCTGGCGGCGCTCACCATTCTGTTCGTCTCTCCCGAATTCCAGCGAAGGTAGCCCCCGTGTCCGACGATCGCGGCTCTGACCCCGCCGACCTGCGGATGCGCGCGCGCGCCGCGGAAGGCTGCGCCGAATCCAAGCTCCTGTTGTCCCGCCGCAGCATGCTCGGCGTGACGGCCGGCCTGTTTTCCTGGGCCTGCATGCCGCGCTACGCGCACGCCGCGGGGTCGAGCGACCCCCGCTTTCTTGTCGTGATACTGCGGGGCGGCATGGACGGGCTGTCGACCGTCGCCCCCTATGGCGAGGGCTCCGCCTATATCGAAGGCCGCGGCGAACTCTACATCCCCAAGAGCAGCCTTATCCCGCTCAAGAGCGGCAAGTTTCCCGACTTCTTCGGGCTGCACCCGTCGCTGAAGACCTTCGGCGCGATGTATGCGGCCGGCGACGCGTCGATCGTGCACGCGACCTGCGTGCCGCTCTGGAACCGCTCCCATTTCGACGGCCAGGACAATCTCGAGAACGGCATGCCCGGACTGGTCACGGGGCAGTCCACCGGCTGGCTCAACCGGTTGCTGACGAAGCTGCCGACGGGGGGCACGATCCGGCAGGGCGGAGCCATGGAGATCGGACAGGCGCCCTTGCTGCTGCGCGGCGAGGCGCCCGTGCTCGGCTGGACGGCGAGCACCGTGCCGCATGTCGAGGATCCGACCCTCTATCTGATCCGCAGCCTGTACCGGCAGCGCGACAAGCAGCTCTCGGCTATTCTCGAGAACGGCCTCAAGGCGCAGCGCTTCGCCGAAGGGCTCGGCTCGGATTCCGACAAACTGTCCGAGCTGCAGAAGGGGTTTCAGGGCGCCGGACGGCTTCTGGCCGCTCCCAACGGACCGCGCATCGCCACGCTGTCGGTTCATGGCTGGGACACGCACACGAACCAGGGCGGCGTCGAAGGCGAGCTCGCGGATCGGCTGGCGGCGCTGGACGACGGCCTCGCCCGCTTCCGCGTCACGATCGGCGACGCCTGGCCTCAGACGGTCGTGATGATCGTGACGGAGTTCGGCCGCATGGTCGCGAACAACGGCAATGACGGCTCCGACCACGGCGTCGGAACCGTGGCCCTGCTCGCCGGCGGCGCGGTCGACGGCGGCAAGATCTTCGCGAAATGGCCGGGCCTTGCTCCGCGGTACCTCTACGAGAAGCGCGACCTGCGCTCGACCACCGACCTCCGATCGGTCTTCAAGGGCGTCTTGCGCGAACATCTCGACGTGCCGGACAGCGTGATCAACAGCGCGATCTTCCCGGAAAGCGGCCTCGTTCGCCCTCTGACAGGACTGATCAAGGGCGCTTGAGGCCGGGGAAGCCAAGGATTGGCCGCAGCGCCGCCTCTCGCGGCCGGCCCGCGTCGCGTCGCCCTGGACGACGACGGTTCGCCACTTGCACGTACGGCGAGAGGCTTTATGACCTGCCCGCGGCGGCGCCATGCGCCGAGCGGGACAGGATGAGGCGACGGCTCACATGAACATTCGCATGAGCGAAAAGGAGGCCGCGTTGTTCAAGGCCTTCGTTTCCACCGCAAAGTCGTATTTCGAGTTCGGCATCGGCGGCAGCACGGCCTTCGCGGCCGAAGTGGTCCAAGGGCCGCTCGTGGCCGTCGATTCCGATCAGGAGTGGATCGCGAAAGCGAAAGAGAGCGTCCCGGCGTCGCCGCACGAGCGCACCTTCGTGTTCGTCGACATCGGCCCGACCAAGCAGTGGGGCTATCCCACGTCCAACGAGCACCGGCCTAAGTTTCCCGACTACCACTCGACCATCCACGCCTTCAAGGACATGGATTTCGACCTCTGCCTGGTCGACGGGCGCTTTCGGGTCGCCTGTTTCCTGCAGGCGCTGAAATGCCTGAGAAGCGACGCCGTCATCGGCCTGCACGATTACCGCTCGCGCAAGAACTACCATGTGGTCGAGAACTTCGCGCGACCGATCGCCGAAGCCGCCGACATGACGTTCTTCGTGAAGCGCCGCGGCCTCGACCTCGCCAAGGTGGACGCCGCGCTGGAGAAGTACCGCTACGCCGCGCCCTGAGCGATCCTGCGCCGGCGCCGCCGTGCTAGTGTCGATTCTGATCTTTTCCGCCGTTCCGGATGGCCACCTCAATGTCTCGACGTCCCACCGACCATCGCGCCGCTGCGGAGGCCGCCTTCAAGCCCGCCAAGCCGAAGCCCGTGGCGGCGGCGCCCGAGCCGAAGAGGCGGGGCGTTCCCGGCGCGCGCGAGATCGTGACGCTGAGAATCGATCAGGACGTGCTGGAGCTGTTCCAGTCCGACGGTCCGGGATGGCAGGACCGGATGAACCAGACGCTGCGCGAGGCCGTGCGCGCGCGTCTCGCCGCCGCCGGCGACGGCGGCTCGATCAAGGTCGACGAGCTGAACAGCTCCAATGACGACGGCGCCGGTTGAGAACGGAACGGCAGGAGCGCGAGCGATGACCACCCCGCTTGAGGCCGGCGCGCCCGCAGCGCCTTCGCCGGCGTCCGAAGCGACGCCCGCCGGCTGGCGGCTGTTCCTCCCACTGGCCAATCTGCGCGGTCCCGAACGAGCCAAGGCCGGCGCCTGGGCTGCGGCCATTCCCGACAAGGCGGCCGCGCGCAAGGCGATCCCCTATGGCGCCTCCGTGCCCAGCGCTCCGCTTCAGCCGCTGACCGGGGCCGACCTCGTACGGCTCGGCGTACCGCCCGGCGGCGTGAAGCAAATCTGACTCTGTGGGGAGGCCCGGCCGCCGGGCGGGTCAGGCCCCGAGGGCGCGGGTGACGAAGAAGCCCGCCGTCGCGGCGATCCCTGTCAGGCAGGCGCCCCACGCCATGTCCACGAGCGACAGGGCGACCGGCCAGTCCCGCACGACCGCAAGATTGGTGAGATCCCACGTGCCGTAGGCGACGAGGCCGAGCAGCGCGCCCGACACGAGCGCGGTCGCCCAGGAGCCCGTGGCGAGCGCCGGCCCGACGGCGAAATAGACGATTCCGACGACATAGAGCGCGTAGAAGGCGACGGCCGCGATCATGCTGGGCTGCGGGGCCAGCAAAGCGCCCATCTGGGCGCGATAGAACTCGCGGGCCACATAGCCGAGCCAGACCGCGTCGAGCGCGGCGAAGACGGCGGCGGTCGTAACGTAGGCGACGATCCAGGTTTTCATGAACTCGTCTACGCGCCGACGCGCGGATGGACCACCTTGTCGCCGCGCTTCAGGCCGAGTCGGGCGGCCGCGCCGGCCGCAAGCTCGACGACGTAGCGCGCCGGCCCGTCGGAGGAGATGATGCGGGTCGAGAGCGGCTCGGTCTTTTCGGCGATCCGGGAGATGCGCCCGTCGGCCCCCACGAACACCATGTCGAGCGAGACATAGGTGTTCTTCATCCACATCGTCACCTCCTGCGCCTGGCCGAAGTCGAACAGCATGCCGTGGTCGGCAGGAAGCGAACGGCGGTACATGAGCCCGACCTCGCGCTGCTCGGGGGTGTCCGCGACTTCGATCAGGACCGGTTTGGGGCCGGAGGAGGTTTCGAAGATCAGTTTCTCGAGAGGGGCCGCGGCCGACAACAGGACGATCGCGGCGAGGCAGAGCACGAGGCGCAGGGCTGAGGACATGGGATCGCCGGATATAGCGGGGCTCGCGGCGCGGCGCGCCGGCACAACGGAGCGCTGAAGATCGGGCCGACGGCCGCGAAGTCCAGCGCGCAACGAACCGCAGACGAGGCCGCCGAACGGAGCCGGCAGCCGGCCGAAGCCGCCGGACGGCTGGAGAGGCGGATTTTTCGGGCGATTCCGGGCCGGCGGCCGCTCAGTGCGACGAGGGGCCGCCGCCCGGGCCGTCCGGCCGGATCTCCGCCGCCATCAGCCCTTTCGGGCCGTCGCCGAAACGGACCAGCACCTTCTGGCCGGGGCGCAGCTCCATGATGCCGTAGCGGCGCAGCGTCTCCATGTGGACGAAGATGTCCGGAGAGCCGTCGCCGCGCGTCAGGAACCCGAAGCCGCGCAAGCGGTTGAACCACTTCACTTCGACGAGTTCGAGCCCGCTTGTCGGCGTCACGGAGACATGGGTGCGCGGCGGCGGCATCTCGCCGGGGTGCCGGGCCGTGCTGTCGTCGATCGAAATCACGCGAAAGGCCTGCGCGCCCTTGGGGCGCCGCTGCGCCTCGCACACGATGCGGGCGCCTTCGTTCGCGGTCTGGAAGCCGTCGCGGCGCATGCAGGTGACGTGCAGCAGAACGTCGGGCCCGCCGCCATCGGGTACGATGAAGCCGTAACCCTTCGCGACGTCGAACCATTTTATGACGCCGGAGACCTCGTAGAGATCGACGGGCGCCTGCTCCGACGCCGGCTCGAGCCGATCGCCCGCCGCCAGCGCTTCGCGTCTTACTCTGTCAGCGCCCATACTGACCGCCCGCCCGGATACAACGCCACAGGAGCCGCCGCGTCGACTCGCTTACCCCAGACGATAGCATCGGAGCCGGCGGGGGGAAGTAAAAAATGGCTCAAACAAGGCGCCTCGATCGCGCGTAGGGCGAAGATGGGGTTAAGACCGATCGGCGAAGGGCGCCAGAAGTTCGACGAGGTCGCCCCTCAGCACGAGATCGGCGAAGGGATCGAGCTCGGTCGGCTCGCGATTCGCGATGACCAGCGTCGCTCCCGCCCGTTTGGCCGCGACGGGCAGCGCGGCCGCGGGATAGACGACAAGCGACGAGCCCAGGACGAGGAACAGATCCGCCTGCTCCGCAGCCTCCTGAGCGCGCGCCATCGCTTTGACGGGCATCGCCTGGCCGAAGGAAATCGTCGCGGATTTCACCACGCCGCCGCAGCGTCGGCAGCGCGGCGGATCGCCTGTCGCGTCGAACGCGGCGCGGAGGTCCTCCAACTCGTGCCGCTCCTCGCAATCGAGGCAGGCGGCGTAGGTCCCGTTGCCGTGGAGCTCGATCAGGCGATCCTCGGGCACGCCTGAGGCGCCGTGCAGTCCGTCGATGTTCTGGGTCACGACGGCGGCGAGCGCGCCGTTCGCCGCCAGACGCGCGACCGCCCGATGGGCGGCGTTGGGCGCGGCGCCTCGCGTGGCGTCGTCTATGGCGAACTTCCGTCGCCACGCCTCGCGGCGCATCTCGGCCGAGCGCACGAAATCGGCGAAGTCGATGGGGCGGTTCCGGCTCCACAAACCGCCCGGAGAGCGGAAGTCCGGGATTCCGGAGCCGGTCGAGATCCCCGCGCCGGTGAAGGCGACGCCGGAGCGCGCACGCCCGACAAGTTCGGCGAAGCGCGCGACCTTGCGGTCGTCGTCCCGCTCCATAGCTACCTCGACGTCCGATCAGGCCGGAGTTTTCCCATGAAGTATCTGCACACCATGGTTCGCGTGAGCGACATCGACGCCTCGCTGGAGTTCTACTGCGGCAAGCTCGGACTCCAGGAGATCCGGCGTACGGAGAGCGAGCAGGGCCGGTTCACCCTCATCTTCCTGGCGCCGCCAGGCCAGCCGGACGCCCAGATCGAGCTGACCTACAATTGGGATCCGGAAACCTATGGGGAAGGCCGCAATTTTGGTCATCTCGCCTATGAGGTCGACGACATCTACGCGCTCTGCGAGCGCCTCATGAAGGCCGGCGTCACCATCAACCGCCCTCCCCGCGACGGCCGCATGGCCTTCGTCCGCTCGCCCGACAATATTTCGATCGAGCTGCTTCAGAAAGGCGGAGCGAAGCCGCCGGCCGAGCCCTGGGCGTCGATGGCGAACACGGGCAAATGGTGAGGCGGCGTCAGCCGGTCACTTCCGGACCGGCGGCGACGCCGCGGTGATCACGCCGGCGTCGCGCCACGGGCTCTTGCCGAGCCCGAGCTTTTCCAGCCGGTCGAGCGCGGCCCAGAACAGCGGCGCCTGGCGGCCCTTGAACGGCTTCAGCGACCAGACGTCGAGCCCGGTCCAGGGCAGGAACGGGTTGCGGCGGGCGTAGGCCCAGATCTCCACGCGGGTCGAGGGCCGCTCGCTGCGGCCCCGGGCGTGGAACCCGCTGGTGTCGGCGACGACCAGAGTGTTCGCCGGAACCGCGAATTTCTGCGGCGGCGGAAGGCGCATGCGCTTCAGATCTTTGGCGCCGACCCGGAACGATCCCCGCGACGACAGCCGGTCGAGCTTCGACGCCCGGACGCTCATCGCGCGCTCCCAGACGAGCTTGCGCGGCGTCGGACGGTGCGACCCGGGCACATAGACGAAGGGTCCGGCGTCCTCCTCGACGTCGTGCAGGAACAGCCAGGCCTTCATGGTCGGATGGAAGCAATCCGCATGCACCGACGTCTGCGGATCGACCGCCGACCGGTCGACCTGCGCGAACACCGTCTGCACATAGATGATCGGATCCGCATCGTAGCTCGCGACGTAGCGGAGCAGGTTCTGGAACTCCGGCGAGGCGACCAGCGCCGCGCAGGCCGGCATGCGCTTCAGGGCCGCGGGATCAAGCGCGATGCGCCGGGTGATCGCGTCGCCCTGCTTCATCTCGCGCGCCGGCGCGGTGGAGGTCTCGATCTCCGAGGCGATCGCCCGGAACAGCTCCGGCGGCAGGAAGTCGCGCTTGAGCACGAAGCCGTCGCGCGCGAACGCCTCCCGGTCCGCGGCGGGCACGCGCCCGGCGAGCCGCGCGCGGCGGCTGTCGGCGAGCCGGTTCGCAAGCTTCACCCGCCAGACGTGCAGGCCCCTGCGGTTCAGTCGCTCGCTGCCGAGCACCGCGTTGTCGGTGAAGGACTTCGCGCCGGTGAAGATCTGCGCCGCCCAGAGCGGCGCGAGCAGCCATCTCAGGCTTGAGGTCGTCATGGGCAAGCGGTCCTCGCTCGGCGCGGCGGTGCGCGGGACAAAAGCGCGTTCGGCGCGCCGCCGCAAGCGTTGCGACAACGGCGATCCCAGCCGCGGCTTATGCGACATTTTGACGCTTATGTCTCGGAAGTCTAGACTTCCTCATCCGCGCCGCGCGCGTTCCCGACGAGCGGGACCCGTACAATGTTAATCATTTGTTAACGAACCGAATGAGTTGAACGCGTCTCAAGGCAACGTGCAACGGCACGTCTCGTTGCGATTCCTCGTGGAGAGGCAGGCTCCAACACCTGCCTTAGTCTCGCCATTTTCAGCAACAGAGCGATTCGCTACTAGCGCCCTCGCGTCGCGGCAGGCCAGTTCTCAAAATGAGACAAATCAATACGTCGACAAATACTTGAAAGTGAATCTCAGCGGATAGTTAATCGCCGTTTGCCGTCTGAAGCCAAGAGTCCTTAGGCTTCACATCGGTAAACAAAAGCTTAATCTTTGGAGCACGCGGACAGCGGGACTGAACGGAAGAGCCGCGTTTCTGGAGTTGGCATGGCGACCCCTCTCAGTTTGACCGACTATGAACCCTTCTCTGGACTTGAGCGGGCGCGCAGGCGCCTGAGAGACGCTGTCGCGACCGCGACGACGTCGCTGAAAGGCGCGGAAGCGCAGCCCGCGCCGGCGACGCGCGGCGGCTACGTTCCCGGCGTCTACGACGAGATCGACGTCGAGTTCGACGCCTCCGACGGCACCGCCTGGTGCTGGATGAATCCGCATGGCGCGCCGAGCTTCACGGTCGGCATGCTGGAGGATCTCCGAACGCATTGCCGGGACATGCGCGACGTCGGCTTGCGGGCGCCGTCCTTCGGCGCGAGCCCGATCAAGCACTCCGTGCTGGCGTCCCGGATCCCGGGCATCTTCAATCTCGGCGGAGACCTCGCCAGCTTCACGCGCTGGATCCGCACCGGCGACCGAAAGAACCTCACCGCCTACGCCCGCGCCTGCATCGACGTAAGCCACGACAATTCCGGCGGCTTCGGCGGACAGACGATAACGATCTCGCTCGTGCAGGGCGACGCGCTGGGAGGCGGGCTGGAATCGGCGCTGTCGTCTCACATGGTGGTCGCCGAACGCGGCGTGAAGTTCGGCATGCCGGAAATCCTGTTCAACCTGTTCCCCGGCATGGGCGCCTACAGCCTTCTCGCCCGCAAGCTCGGCGCGGCGGGGGCGGAGCGGCTGATCATGAGCGGCAAGCTCTACACGGCCGAGGAGTTCTACGAGATGGGCCTCGTCCACGTCTTGGCGGAGCCCGGAGACGGCGTCGCGGAGACGCATCGTCTGATCCAGCGCAATCTGCGCCGCCGCAACGGCCTTCTCGCGATCGAGGCCGCGGCGAGACGCGTGAACAAGCTCGATTACGACGAGCTGCGCGACGTCACCGACATCTGGATCGAGGCCGCGCTCTGCCTCAGCGCCTCCGATCTTCGAAAAATGGAGCGGCTGGCCTCCGCCCAAGACAAGAGGGTGGCGGCCGGGTTCGCCTGAGGCGGCCCTGCCCGTTCGGCTCCGGCGTTTCGTCGGAGCGGCTTGGGCGGCGCGCGGGATGTCTGCCGGCGTCCTGCGCGCCGCCGTCGCGAAGGTCCGGAGCGCTCAGTCTCGCGCCGCGGCGCCGCGGACGGCGTATTGCCGCTTGAGCGTCTTGCTCACCCGTTCGAACTCGGTTTCGAGCCGCCGGACATGCTCGGCGCCTTCCTGGGCGAGCGCGTGGGCGTCGAGGTTTCTGAGCGACAGACAGATCTCGTACATGCCGCGCGCGCCGATGTTCGCCGCCCCGCTCCGGAGAGCATGGGCCTGGTCGCGGAACACGGCGGGCTCGCCGCGGTCCACGGCCTCGTGCAGCGCCCGCAGCACCAGCGCGGCGTCTCCGATGAACTCGGCGACGAGGTCGTTGACGAAGTCCCGCCCTCCGAGCTCCTCCAGCTCCTGAAGCGTCCTGCGATCGACGACGGCCCGGCGCGCCGGACGGAAGCCCGGGTGCTTCGAGATGTTGGCGACGATATCGTCATCGACGACCTCCGCGGCGATCTCGGCGTCCGTGTCTCCGGGCTGGGCGGGGGCCTCGGAGGGAAGGTTTCCGAGGCCGACGATCTCGTCGATGATGGCGATCAGACGATCCGGCTCGATCGGCTTGTGCAGGCAGGCGTCCATCCCCGCCTCTTCGCACCGGGCGCGCGCCTCGGGCGTCGCGTCCGCGGTGAGCGCCACGATCGGAACGCGCTTCTTGCCGATCGAGGCGAAGCGATAGAGCTTCGTGCATTCGATGCCGTCGAGCACCGGCATGTTGACGTCCATGAGGACGAGGTCGAAGGCGCGTTCGGTCAGCGCGTCGAGCGCAAGCTCGCCATTGTCCGCGAGGCGGACCTCGTGCCCGGCACGCTCGAGCACTTTCGAGATCACCTTCTGATTGGTCCGGTTGTCCTCCGCCACGAGGATGGAGAGGCGGCGCGCGGCCGTCACCGGGGCCGTGGAAGGCGCCTGGCGCGCGCCGATCGCGGCGGCGGAGACAGCCGCGAAGCGAAGCGCCCGCTGCAGCGCCTCCCGGTCGGGATCCGGCCGGAGCGTCGCCGTGCAGGCGAGCCTCAGGTCGAGATCGGGGAGGCCGTCGTCCATATGCGTGTCGATCAGCGCGGCTTCGAAGGCGTCCCTCTCGGTCGCCGCTCGAAGCGCCGCGATCAACGCCTCGCCGTCGGGGACCGCGCCGCGGCCGTCGGCGACCACCACGAACCGGGACCGGGGTCCGGGAGCGCCGGCCTTCAGAACGCCGACCGCCTGGCGCACGCCGACCGCGGCGGCGGCCGTCACCCCGGCCTCGCCGAGCGTAGCGACGAGCGCCTCGGCGCGCTCGGTGGAGGCGGCGAGAGCGAGCACCCGCGCCGGCGCGGGGCCTCTGGAGAGGTCCTCGGTCGATGCGGCCGGAAGCTCGAGCTCAAACCAGAAGGTGCTGCCGAATCCGGGCGTGCTCTCCACGCCGATCCGGCCGCCCATCAGCTCGACGGACTGCTTGCAGATCGCCAGCCCGAGGCCGGTGCCGCCATGGCTGTTGATCACCGTCTCGTCGGCTTGGGTGAAGCTTTCGAAGATGCGTGACCGCGCCGCGGGCGCCACGCCGACTCCGGTGTCGGCCACCTCGAACCGCAGCCGCTGCCGCCCGTCGGCGGATGATCCGAGCGCGTCGACGGCGATCGAGATACCGCCGGTCTCGGTGAATTTGACGGCGTTGCCGGCGAGGTTGATCAGCACGTCGCGGATCTGGCGCGCGTCGCCCCGCAAGGCGTAGGGCGTCCGCGGCGTGACATGGACGCCGAGCCTCAGATTCTTGGCGCGGGCCTGGTTCACCAGCATGTCGCGCGCTTCGACCACCAGAGCGTGCAGATCGAAGTCGCCGATCTGCACCGGCATGCGGCCCGCTTCCAGTCGGCTGAACTTCAGCAGCTCGTCGATCAGCCCGAGCAGCGCGCGCCCGGCGTCGCCCGCGGTTCGCGCCATGTCGCGCTGCTCGTCGTCGAGCCGGGTCCCTTCCAGGAGCTCCGTCATGCCGATGACGGCGTTGAGCGGCGTCCGGAGCTCATGGCTGACGCTCGCGAGGAACAGGCTCTTCGCCCGGCTCGCCTGTTCCGCGGCGCTTTTCGCCCGTGACAGCTTGCTGATCAGCGTTCCGGCATAGGCCGGCAACACGACGAGGCTGGACAGGAGGCCGATCGAGAGCGGCAGATTCTGAGACCAGAACGCCGTCGTCGCGATCACCGCGGAAAAGCCGGCGATCGCGGCGACCGCCGTCGCGCCCAGCGCCTGGACGCCGAAGCGGAAGCCGTTGCCGAAGATGATCCAGAGATAGAACGGGAACAGGACGGCGGTCACGTCGCCGCCGAGATGGAGGCCGTAGGAGAGCAGCCAGCAGTCGACGAGCATGCCGGCGAGCCGCCGCGCCCGCTGGCGCCCCGGCCGCAGCCAGAGATGGGCGAAGAACAGGCCGGCGCAGCTCGCGTAAACGATGGCGAGGATGTGGGCGGGCTCGCTCGCGGACGGGTTCATCGACGTGTAGGCGAGGATGAGCAGGCTCGCCCACACGCGGTTCAGAACGATCTCATGCTCGCCATTGGCGCTGCGCGGGATCGCGGAGAGCATGCCTTTCAGCACGAGCCTCCAGCCGCTTTGACGCGGCACAGGCTGCTCCCCCGTCCAGTCGCCGAGCTTGTCGCTCATGCCGTCCGCACCAGCAGCGTCTCGCGCCGCACGAGATCGACGAAGTCGGTCGAGGACATCGGTCGGCCGAAATAGAAGCCCTGCACTTCGTCGCAGCCTTCGCCTCTGAGATGGGCGACCTGGGCCGCGGTCTCGACGCCTTCGGCGATCACGTCGAGATCGAGGCTGTGTCCGAGATTGACGATGGCGCGCACGATCGCGGCGTCGTTCACGTCGTTCTTCAGGTTGTCGATGAAGCTGCGGTCGATCTTGAGGCGGTCGACGGGGAAGTTCTTGACGTAGGCCAACGACGAATAGCCGGTGCCGAAATCGTCGATCGAGAACGTCACGCCGCGCTCCTGAAGGGCGCGCAGCTGGGCCACGACGCTCCCGGTGTCCTGCAGAAGGATCGTCTCGGTGAGCTCCAGCTCGAGGCGGTTGGGGTCGAGCCCGGACTCCTCCAGCGCGTCGAGCACGACTTGCTGGATGTCGACCTTGCGGAACTGGACGCCGGACAGATTGACCGCGATCCGCAGCGGCGGCAGGCCGGCCCGCGGCCAGCTCGCCGCCTGGGCGCAGGCCTCTCGAAGCACCCATTCGTTTATGGGAACGATCAGGCCGCTCTCCTCCGCGCGCGGGAGGAACTCACCGGGGGCGATCAGATCGCCGTTCTCGCGCCGCCAGCGGATCAACGCCTCCGCCCCGACGATGCGGCCGTTGGCCAGGGAGACCTGCGGCTGGTAATGCAGGATGAATTCGGAGCGCGCGAGCGCCCGGCGCAGATCGCTTTCGAGGACGGTGAGCGCCCGGACGCTGACGTCCATGTCGGCGGCGAAGGATCGCGCGCCGTCGCGTCCGTCGGCCTTCGCGCGGTACATCGCGAGGTCGGCGTTCTTCAAGAGCTCGTCGAAGTCGAAGCCGTCGTCCGGAAACATCGCGATGCCGATCGACGCGGACGTCGCGATGTCCTCGCCGTCGAAGCGGAAGGGCTCCGCGAGGGTCTCGCGGACGCGCTTCGCAAGCTCCATCGTGTCTTCGGCCGAGCCGACATTCGCTTGCAGGATCGCGAATTCGTCGCCGCCCAGTCGGGCCACCGTGTCGGTCTCCCGCACGGTCGCGCGCAACCGGTCCGAGACGGCGCGCAGCAGCCTGTCGCCGACATGGTGGCCCAGGACGTCGTTGATGCCCTTGAAGCGGTCGAGGTCGAACAGATGGAGGGCGAACTTCCGCTCGGCCCGTCGGGCGTGCGCGATCTCGTGCCGCACGCGCTCATGCAGCAGCGCCCGGTTCGGCAGATCGGTGAGGATGTCGTGATGCGCGAGGTGGCGGAGATGGCCCTCGGCGTTCTTGCGGTCGGTGATGTCGAGCGAGGTGGTCAGCACCGCGACGACAGGCCCCTCAACGCCGCGGAGCGGCGCCTTGGTCGTCAGAAAATAGCGGCGCTCGCCCGCATGGTCGACGATCTCCTCCTCGAAGCTGGGGAGGGGAACGCCGCTCTCCATGATCAGCCGGTCGAGCGCCGCGCTGCGGCCGCCATGTTCGGGGCCGAAGATCTCGTTCGCGGTGCGGCCGAGCAGCGACGCCGGCTCGACGCCCTTCATCGAGGCCTGATAGGCGTTCACGAAGATGCAGCGTCCGGAACGGTCGGACGCGCTGATCATCGCGGGCAGCGTGTCGATCACCTGGGCGAGGCGCTCCGAGGAATCGCGCATCGCCTGTTCGCGCGACCGTTCGCTGGTTCGAAGCTCATCCTCGAGGCTGAGGGCGCGGCCCGCGATGAGCATCTGCTGCCGTCGCATCTTCAGCAGATTGCGCGCCCGGGTCAGAAATTCGTGGTGGTCGACGGGGCTCTGGAGGAAATCGGTCGCGCCCGCCTCCAGCGCGCTCAGCCGGAACGAGCGCTCCTCGTAGACGGTCAGCACGACGACCGGCACGTCCTCGCAGCCCTTCAGCTGTCGAAACCGCCGCGTGAACTCCGCGCCGTCGAGCTCGGGCATCTTGAAGTCGGTGACGACGAGGTCGGGCGTCTCCTCCGCCATCGCGGCGAGAGCCTCGAGAGGGTTCCCGTACGTCTTCACGGTGACGCCCGGCTCGATCGAGGCGGCGAGCTTGGCGAAGATGTTCCGGTTGGTGACCCGGTCGTCCAAGATGCAGATCAGCGCCATAGCCTTAGCCGAAGCCTCTTGCGCCACCGCGGACATCCGCCGGGTCCGGCAGGTATCGATGTGGCCCGTATCCGAAGTCTCGGCTGGACGAAGCCGCGCCCAACTAGTGCGGTTCGAGCCCGTCTGATTTAGCAAGTTCGCCTTAAAGAAAAGCGAATCGATCTCGCACCATTGTCCGCCCCCTGATCCGGCGGACGTCAGAAGGCTCGCCGCTCGTGACGAGGCATCGACTTCGACCCGACGTCATGGCCAGGAGCGCAGCGTGACGAGCGACGGGCCGGCTCCTCAGGCGGCGGTGGTCGGGGCAGGTCCGGCCGGCCTGATGGCGGCCGAGCGTCTGGCGGCCGCGGGCTGCGCCGTGACCGTCTACGATCGGATGCCCTCCCCTGCCCGCAAGTTCCTGCTTGCGGGGCGCGGCGGATTGAATCTGACCCACTCCGAACCGATCGACCGTCTGCTCGCCCGCTATGGCGAAACCACGCCGGCGCTCGAACGCGCGGTGCGCGCCTTCCCGCCGGAGGCGTTGACGGCGTGGTGCGAGGGGCTGGGCGTCGAGACCTTCGTCGGTACGAGCGGGCGCGTCTTCCCAAAGAGCCTGAAAGCCTCCCCACTTCTGCGCGCCTGGCTGAGGCGGCTGTCGGCGGCCGGCGTCCGCATTGAGCTCCGCCGGCGCTGGACGGGTTTTGACGGGGACGGCGGCCTGACCTTCGAGACGCCCGAGGGCGCTTATGTCGTGCGGCCGGACGCCGCCGTGCTGGCGCTCGGCGGCGCGAGCTGGCCGCGGCTCGGGGCCGACGGCGGCTGGGTCGCGCCGCTCGAGGCGGCAGGCGTCGAGATCGCGCCGCTCAAGCCCGCCAATTGCGGCTTCGTGGTTCCCTGGTCGGCGCAGGTCCGCGAGCGGTTCGCAGGCGCGCCGATCAAGCGGGCCGCGATGACCTTCGAGGGCGTCACCCGGCGCGGCGAGGCGATCGTGACGTCCGACGGGATCGAAGGGGGGCTGGTCTACGCGCTGTCGGCCCGGCTGCGCGACGCGATCGCCCGCGACGGAGAGGCCCGTCCCACGCTCGATCTGCGACCCGACCTCTCCGTCGAGGCGCTGGCCGCGAAGCTGGCCGCTCCGCGCGGCGGACGCTCGCTCTCGACGCATCTGCGCAAGGCGGCCGGACTGGCGCCCGTCGCCGTCGCGCTGCTCCGGGAGGCGGGCGCGCCGCCGTCCGACCCGGTTTCGCTCGCGCGGGCGATCAAGGCCGCGCCGCTGCGGCTGATCGCGCCGACCGGCCTCGAACGCGCGATCTCCACGGCCGGCGGGGTCCGGTTCTCGGCCCTCGACGACGCCTTCATGCTCAAGGAGCGCCCCGGCGTGTTCGTGGCGGGCGAGATGCTGGACTGGGAGGCGCCGACGGGCGGCTATCTCCTGCAAGCGACGTTCTCGACCGCCGTCGCCGCCGCGGACGGGGCGGCGGCGTGGGCCTGGCGGACGCGCGGACGTCCATCCAGCTCCGAGCGCGTCTAGCGCGACGAGGGGCGCTGGGCCAAGTTGAGGCCTCCCGAGCGGGCGGGCCTCGCGGCCCCACATTATTTCCCGGAGGGCTGTCGGCTCCGCGGCGCCCCGTTCGTCCTGAGGTCGCGTCACGCATCCAAAGGAGGCTCACATGACGACCGCCGCTCAGCCGGTCGCTTCCGCGATCAAGCCCTATCTGTTCTTCGACGGACGATGCGAAGAGGCGATCGAGTTCTACAAGCAGGCGCTTGGGGCGGAGGTGCTGATGCTGCTGCGCTTTCGCGACAATCCGGACCAGCCGGAGCCATCCGACGCCTGCATGCCGCCGCCCGGCTCCGCCGACAAGATCATGCACGCCTCGCTGATGATCCGCGGTTCGGAGATCATGATGTCCGACGGCATGTGCGGCGGGTCTCCGACCTTCAACGGCGTGTCGATCTCGCTCAGCCTTCCCGATTCCTCTGCGGCGGAGACCGTCTTCGCCGCGCTGTCCGAGGGCGGGCAGGTCCAGATGCCGCTCGGCCCGACCTTTTTCTCCCCGATCTTCGGCATGACGGCCGACAGGTTCGGCGTGAGCTGGATGATCGGCGTGCCCGGGGGGACCGGGTCGTGACCGTCCACACCCTCGTCCTGCTCGGCACGAAGAAGGGCGTGTTCGTCGCCGAGAGCGACGGCGCGCGAACGACCTGGTCGCTCCGCGGACCCTATTGCGACACGTGGCCGATCAACCATGTCGTCGGCGATCCGGCGACCGGCGCCATCCATGCGGCCGGCGGCAATGAGTGGTTCGGCCCTGCCGTCTGGACCTCGCTCGATCTGGGCGCGAGCTGGACCCATTCGAGCCGCGGCCTCGCCTATGACGAGGGCGCGGAGCCGGTGAAGGCGGCCTGGAGCCTCGCGCTCGGGCACGGCCGGCTCTATGCCGGCGTCGAGCCGGCCGGCCTGTTCTACAGCGAGGATGTCGGCCTCAGCTGGAGCCATGTCGACGGCTTGCAGAAAACCCCGACGCGGTCCGAATGGACGCCTGGCGGCGCCGGCCTGATCCTGCACTCCCTCGTGCCGCATCCGGACGATCCACGGCAGATCTGGGTCGGCGTGTCGGCCGCCGGCGTGTTCCACACCGCCGACGGCGGCGCGACCTGGGAGCCGCGCAACCGCGGGACGCGCGCCGACTTTCTTCCCGAGGGCCAGAACTATCCCGAGTTCGGCCAGTGCGTGCACTGCCTCGTCATGGCGCCGGGCCAGCCGGACCGGCTCTATCAGCAGAACCATTGCGGCATGTACCGATCGGACGACGGCGGGCGCTCGTGGACGAGCATCGAAGCCGGATTGCCCTCGAGCTTCGGCTTTCCGGCGGCGGCTCATCCGCGCGACCCGGAGACGCTGTTTCTCGCCCCGCTCAACGGCGACACGGCAGGCCGCTACATGCCCGACGCCAAGGCCGCGATCTGGCGGACGAGGGATTCCGGCTCCCGCTGGTCGTGCGAACGAACGGGCCTGCCGCAGGAAAACGCCTTCCTCAACGTTCTGCGGCAGGCGATGACGACGGACCGGCTCGACCCCGCCGGCGTCTATTTCGGCACCGGCTCAGGCGAACTCTACGCCAGCGCCGACGAAGGCGAGACCTGGGACTGCGTCGCGCGCCACCTACCCTCGATCTCGTCGGTCGAGACCCTGGTGCTGGAGCGATAGCCGGAGCGGCCGCCATGACGGACGGATCTCACGAGGGCGGCGAGGTTCTGGTGCGGCTGCCGGCCCTGCTCGTCGGCATGTTCCCGGGCGCCGACCGCCGCGTCCGGCTCGCGGCGCGGTCCGTCGCCGAGATGGTCGACGAGCTCGACGCGCGCTGGCCCGGCATGCGCGACCGCATCTGCGACACCCGTCCCGCCATCCGCCGCCACATCAACGTCTTCGTGGAGGGGCGGAGGGCCAGTCTGGACACGCCGCTGAAGGCGGGCGCCGACGTCTTCGTCCTGACCGCGATCAGCGGCGGCTGAGCGCGGCGCCGCGCGTCAGCGGGGGCACCGGTTCGCGCGCTCCTGCGCCTGGATTTCGGCGACCTTCTTGCGATCGCGCGGCGAGAGCGGCACGTCGGCCATCTCGTCATACTTGCAGCCGGCATTGCCGAAAGCCTTGATCGCCTTGGTCGTCTTGAAGCAATAGCCGGCGTCCGCATACACCGCGTTGCGTTCGGCCCAAAGCTCGTCGCACGGGAAGTCGGCGAACGCAGGGGCGGTCGACATCACCAAAGCGACGCACCCCATCGAAATTCTTTTCACGACCACGCTCCTACGAAATAAAACTATGGTCAGCACGTATATTCCCTCAAGAAAATCAATCCGTATTTGTCCGTACCCCGATGGAATCATCGTGGGCGAACGTCCCGAAGGACGGCGGCGGCGACGGGAGGCACGCCGCGCGCGGCTGGCGCGGGGTTGTGTTCAAGAGGAGGCGGACAGCCGCTCCAGCGCCCGCTCGCGCCCGATGAAGGGCAACAGCCGCGCGAGTTCGGGGCCATGCGGCCAGCCCGTCAGCGCCAATCTCATTGGCGCGTACAGCGCTCGGCCCTTGCGGCCCGTCGCGGCGCCGACATCGGTCGTCCAGGCCTTCCAGGTCGCGTCGTCCCACGGCTCGGCCGGAAGACGGCGGGCCGCCTCGGCGATCAGGTCGGAATCTTCGGCGCGTGGCCTTTCCGCGCTCTCCGGCAGCGGTCCGGTCGCGATCCGCCACCAGTCCGTCGCCTCCGCGAGCGTCCTGAGGTTGCCGCGGACCGTCTCCCAGAATACCGCCCCTCCCCCGACGCCGAGCGCGGCGAGGCGGGGAGCGACGTCGGCGAAGGCGAGGCCATGCACGGTCTTCGCCGACAGCGCCGCGAGCTCCTCGAAATCGACTCGCGCCGGCGCGCGCGACAGCTTCGCGAGATCGACCAGCTGGGCGAGCTCGTCGAGCCCCGCGACCGGCCGCACGGCTTCCGCGGAGCCGATGAGGACGGCGTAGGCCGCGACCGCAAGCGGCTCGATCCCTTCGGCCCTGAACGACCGCAGCGACAGACTGCCGGCGCGCTTCGAAAGTCCTGCGCCCTCGGCGGTCGTCAGCAGATTGTGGTGCGCGAAGGCCGGAGGCTCGGCGCCGAGGGCTGCGAACAGGTCGAGCTGCACGGCGGTGTTCGCGACGTGGTCCTCGCCGCGCACCACCTCGGTCACGCCGAACTCGGCGTCGTCGACCACGCTCGTGAACACGTAGAGAAAGCCGCCGTCGTCGCGCGCGATCACCGGATCGGACAGGCTGTCGAGGTCGATCTCTTGGCGTCCGCGGCAGCCGTCTTCCCAAGCCGCGCGTCCGCCCGACAGACGGAAGCGCCAGTGCGGCCGCCGCCCCTCGGCCTCCAGAGCGGCGCGCTGCTCCGCGGTGAGCTTCAACGCCCGTCGGTCGTAGACCGGCGGCAGATGGGAGGCGCGCGCGAGCCGGCGGGCGCGGTCGAGCTCCTCCGCCGTCTCATAGGCTGGATAGAGCCGCCCCGCCGCCTTCAGCCGCTCAAATGCGGCGCCATAGCTGTCGGCCCGTTCGGACTGGCGGGCCTCGAGGTCGGGGGCGAGCCCAAGCCAGGCCAGATCCTCGCGGATCGCCGCGACATATTCCGGCTTCACGCGGGCGGCGTCGGTGTCGTCGAGCCGAAGCAGCAGGCGCCCGCCGCGCCTTCGCGCGAGCAGCGCGTTCAGCAGCAGCGTGCGCGCGTTGCCGAGATGGAGATAGCCGGTCGGCGACGGCGCGAACCGATAGAGAGGTCTATCCGACATCGCGGAACCGGTTGACGATGGGGTAGCGGCGGTCGCGGCCGAAGTTCCGCGCGGTGACCTTCACGCCGGGCGCCGCCTGCCGGCGCTTGTACTCCGCGAGATAGAGCAGCCGCTCGACCCTCCGCACGGTCTCTTCGTCATGGCCCGCGGCGATCAGGTCCGCGACGCGCTTCTCGTCGTCCACGAGCCCGATCAGGATCGCGTCGAGCTCGTCATAGGGCGGCAGGCTGTCGGCGTCCGTCTGGTTCTCCCGAAGCTCCGCCGTGGGCGCCTTGTCGATCACGTTGACGGGGACGACCTCGCCGTCCGGACCCAGAGCGTCGGTCGGCCTCCACGCGTTGCGCAGTCTGCAGAGGCGGAACACCTGGCTCTTGTAGAGATCCTTGATCGGATTGAAGCCGCCGTTCATGTCGCCATAGAGCGTGGCGTAGCCGACCGACATCTCGGACTTGTTGCCGGTCGTGACCACCATCGGCCCGAACTTGTTGGAGATCGACATCAGCAGCGCGCCGCGCGCGCGGCTCTGCAGGTTCTCCTCCGTCACGTCGCGCGCGGCGCCTTGAAACAGGCCGGCGAGCGCGCTTTCGAGGCCGAGCACCGCCGGCTCGATCGGCAGCGTGTCGTAGCGCACGCCGAGCGCCTTCGCGCAGGCCGCGGCGTCCGCAAGGCTCTCGCTCGACGTGTAGCGGTAGGGCAGCATCACGCAGTGGACCTTGTCCGCGCCCAGCGCGTCGACGGCGATCGCCGCGCACAGCGCGGAGTCGACGCCGCCGGACAGACCGAGCACCACGCCGGGGAAACCGTTCTTCCCCACATAGTCGCGAAGCCCGAGCACGCAGGCGCGGTAGTCGGCCGCGTCGTCCTCCTCCACAACGTCCATGGGCCCGTCGAGACAGCGCCAGACGCCGTCGCGCCGCGTCCAGGCGACTGTGACCAGCTGCTCGTCGAACGCCGCCATCTGGAAGGCGAGAGACCCGTCGGCCTGCAGCCCGAAGGAGGCGCCGTCGAACACGAGTTCGTCCTGGCCGCCGACCTGGTTGAGATAGATCAGCGGCAGCCCGCTCTCGACGACCCGCGCCGCCGCGACGTTCTGCCGGAGATGGGCCTTGCCGCGCCAGTAGGGCGAGCCGTTCGGCGAGAGCAGGATCTCCGCGCCGGTCTCGACGAGGCAGTCGACGACCTCCTCGGTCCAGAGGTCTTCGCAGATCGGCGCGCCGAGGCGAACGCCGCGAACCGGGATCGGCCCCGGCAGCGGTCCCGGCGTGAACAGGCGCTTCTCGTCGAACACGCCGTAGTTCGGCAGCTCCACCTTGTGCCGGACGGTCTGGACCTTGCCGCCGGCGAGATGGGCGACCGCGTTGGTGAGGTCGGCCCCGTCGCGCCATGGCAGACCGATCAGGACGTCCGGGCCGCCGTCCCCGGTCTCCGCGGCGAACTCCTCGCAGGCGGCGCGGCAGGCGTCCTGGAACGCCGGCTTGAGCACGAGGTCCTCCGGCGGATAGCCCGCGAGGAACAGCTCGGAGAACAGCACGAGGTCGGCGCCCTGGAAGGCCGCCTCCGCCCGCATCTCGCGCGCGATCTCGAGATTGCCGCGGATGTCGCCGACCGTCGGGTTCGCCTGCGCGAGCGCGATGCGGAGCGTGTCGGGCGCGGAGGATGCGGGCATGGCGCTCGTCTAGCGCGCGCCGGCCGCCGCGGCAATCGGAGCGGCCGCGCCCTGTTCGACGCGGTCGCCCCCAACATGCGCAGCCGCGGCGTTACTCCGCCGCCACCACGTGCTTGCGGCCGCGGGCCACCCGCTCCTTCTTGAGCTCCTCGGCGACCAGGAAGGCGAGCTCGATCGCCTGTTCGGCGTTGAGCCGCGGGTCGCAATGGGTGTGGTAGCGGTCGTGGAGATCGGCGTCGGAGATCGCCCGCGCGCCGCCGGTGCATTCGGTGACGTTGCGCCCGGTCATCTCGATATGGATGCCGCCGGCGTGGACGCCCTCGACGCGGCAGACCTCGAAGAACGCCTCGACCTCCTGGAGGATGCGCTCGAACGGCCGCGTCTTGTAGCCCGAGGGCGACTTGATGGTGTTGCCGTGCATCGGGTCGCAGGACCACACGACCTTGCGGCCGGCCGTCTTCGCCGCGCGCATTAGGCCGGGCAGATGGTCGAACACCTTGTCGGCGCCGAAGCGCGCGATCAGCGTCAGCCGGCCCGGCTCATTATCGGGGTCGAGCTTGTCGATCAGCTGCATCAGCGCGTCGGGCTTGAGCGACGGTCCGCATTTCAGGCCGATCGGGTTCTTCACGCCGCGGGCGAACTCGATATGGGCATGGTCGAGCTGGCGGGTGCGGTCGCCGATCCACAGCATATGGCCGGAGGTCGCGTACCAGTCGCCGGTGGTGGAATCGACGCGCGTCAGCGCCTGCTCATAGCCGAGCAGCAGCGCCTCGTGACTGGTGAAGAAGTCGGTCGTCCTGAGCTCCGGATGGGACTCCGGGTCGATGCCGCAGGCGCGCATGAAGTCGAGCGCTTCCGCGATCCGGTCCGCGACCTCCTGGTAGCGGCCGGACTGCGGGCTCTCCTTCACGAAACCCAGCATCCACTGATGCACGAAGTCGAGATTGGCGTAGCCGCCATTCGCGAAGGCGCGCAGCAGATTGAGCGTCGCCGCGGACTGGCGGTAGGCCTCGATCTGCCGGCGCGGATCGGGGATCCGCGCCTCGGGCGTCGCCTCGGTGCCGTTGACGATGTCGCCGCGATAGATCGGAAGCTCCACGCCGTCGACGACCTCGGTCGGCGCGCTGCGGGGCTTGGCGAACTGGCCGGCGACGCGGCCGACTTTCACCACCGGCGACGCCGCGGCGTAGGTCAGCACCACCGCCATCTGCAGCAGCACGCGGAAGAAGTCGCGGATGTTGTCGGCGGAGTGCTCGGCGAAGCTCTCGGCGCAGTCGCCGCCCTGCAGCAGGAAGGCCTCGCCCTCCGCGACCCTCGCGAGCTGGCGCTTCAGCTTGCGCGCCTCGCCGGCGAACACGAGCGGGGGAAAGGTCGCGAGCTGGGCCTCCGCAGCGCCGAGCGCCGCGAGATCGGGATAGACCGGCGACTGCTCGATCGGCAGATTCCGCCAGCTTGAAGGGCTCCAACGCTCCGACATTTCCAGCTCCATGACGTCTCTCGAGCGACCCTTTCGGAAACGACGAAGCGTCGCCCGACCATGTCATATGGCCGCTCGTGCGCGCGGCTTCTAGCACCGCTCGGGAAACGCCGCCACCTCAGCCTGGCGGAGCCGGCGGCTCGTGGCTGTCCCGCAAGGGCCGTTCCGGCATCGCCGCGAGGCAGGCGAGCGCGCCGAGCGTCGCGAGCGCCGCGGCCGCGAAGGCCCAGCGGAACCAGATCGGCTCGATGGCGAAACCGACGCCCGCGCCGCCTTCCGCGCCCATCCCCGCCCCCAGCACGATCGCGCCCAGGATGGCGACGCCGGCGGCCGCGCCGAGCGATCGCATGAAGGCGAGCAGTCCGGTCGCCGCGCCGAGATCGTGCCGCGCGACGGCGTTCTGCACGGCGACCGTGCCGGTCGGGAAGATCGGCCCGAGGCCGAGCCCGTAGAGGAACAGCAGCGTCTCCGCCAGAAGGAAGGATCGCGTCTCGACGGTCGCTGCGAGCGCGACCAGCGATCCGATCGCCAGCACATGGCCGAACAAAGCCGGTCGCCGGTACCGCGTCAGCTTCGGGATCACGCGGCCCGTGACGGCGGCTCCGATCACGGTTCCCGCGGCCATGGCGATCAGCCCGATCGCGGCGACGTCGGGCCCGACGCCGTTCATGGTCTCGAAGTAGATCGGCACGATCGTCGTCAGCCCGACGAAGCCCGCCATGCCTAGGGCGATCGCGCAGGTCCCGCGCGCGACGACGCGATCCCGCAGCACGCCGAGCGGGATCAGCGGCTCGGCGAAGGTCGCGAGGCGCCAGCCGAACAGCGCGGTCGCGACCACGGCCGCGGCGGCGAGCCCGAGCACCGTGGCGGAGCCCCAGTCGCCGGTCATGCGTCCGATCGAGAGCGCGAGCATGGCGAGCGACGTCGCCGCGACGACCAGGACCGCGCCGGGAACGTCGAGACGATGAGGACGCGGTACGAAGGGCAGATCCTTCAGCGGTCCGTACATCATCGCGAGCGCGATCACGCCGATCGGCAGGTTGATCCAGAAGATCAGCGACCAGTGCAGATGCTGGGCGAACACGCCCCCGACCAGCGGGCCGCCGACGCTCGCGGTGGCCCACACCGCGGAGATCTGGGCTGCGTAGCGGGCGCGCTGCTTCGGCGGCACGAGATCGCCGAGCACCGTCTGGGCGAGCGCGATCAGTCCGCCGCCGCCGAGCCCCTGCAGCGCGCGGCCGGCGATCAGCACCCAGAGGTTCGGCGCGAGCGCGCAGACCACCGAGGCCGCCATGAACAACATCACGCCGAAGAAAATGACCGGCCGGCGGCCATAGATGTCGGCGACCTTGCCATAGAGCGGGGTGACGGCCGTCGCGGTCACGAGATAGGCCGAAATCACCCACGGCAGATGCTGGAGGTGACCCAGGCTCTGCCCGATCGTCGTCATCGCCGGCGCGACGATCGTCTGGTCGAGCGCCGCGAGCAGCATCGCGGTCAGCACGCCGACGATGATCTTGCGCTTGCGCGCGTCATCCAGCGCGACGGGGCCGTCGGGCCGCGCATCCATCAGGACGGAGCCACGTCTGCGACCGCCCCAAAGCCCCATTCCGTTCGCGAGAGTCGGCGGAGCGTCATGCGGGGGAAGGCGTCCGAACCGGCGCCGCGGCCGCGTATCGCGGCGATCGCGGCGCGGACGTCGTCGAACCTCACGCCGGCGAGGCTCGCCGGCCGGAAGCGCGGCCAGTTCAGTTCGGCGAGCTCGGCGATCACGTCCGGCGGAAAGCGGAAGCGCAGATGCCGGGCGGGAACCCCGGCGACGATCGCGTAAGGCGGCACGTCCCGCGTCACGACCGACCCGGCGGCGACGATCGCGCCGTTTCCGATCCTTACGCCCAGCCTCAGCTGCGCCCCCGCGCCTATCCAGACGTCGTCTCCGATCACGACGGGCTTGCGCGCGCGCAGCTTCGGCGGGATCGGCGGATAGTAGTCGTCCGGCTTCACCGGCTCGTAGAATGAAAGGAAGCCCTTCTGGAACTGGAAGGGGCTCGTGCTGAGGAAATCGGTCGGGTGCTCCCCGTCGCCGATGCGGCAGCCGGGCGCCACACTGCAGTAGCGGCCAATCGACCCCACAAAGCGCAAAGACGAGCCGCGAACATAGGAATACGCGCCGATCCTGAGGTTGCACTTCACCGACGTCGGGCCGTCGAGGGAGGTGGGCGCCTCCCAGGTGACGGACTTTCCGATGGCGAGCGCGTCGAGCGACGCCAGCGCCAGCCCGGCCTTGCGAAGCTCCTGCAGCGCGCGCGTCTTGTCCGCGGCGCGATAGATCACGCCCGATTCGACGCCCTCCGCGCCGGACTCCCGGCCCGGCTCTGCTTCGGACGCGCTCATCCCGTCCGCCGCCGCGCTCGGATGGTCATCCCGCCCATTTCGTCCGGAGCGTCACGAGCTCCTCGGCAGAGCTTGGATGAAGCGCCATGGTCGCGTCGAAATCGGCCTTGGTCGCCCCCATCTTCACCGCGATCGCGGCGATCTGGACCATCTCGGCCGCGTCTTCGCCGACGATGTGGACGCCGAGCATCCGGTCAGTCTCGGCGTCGACGACGAGCTTCATCAGCACCTTGTCGTCGCGGCCCGACAGCGTCGCCTTCATCGGCCGGAAGCGGGTCTTGTAGATGTCGATCGCGCGGTCCGTCATCCGAGCTTCGGCCTCGGTCAGACCGACGGTCCCGATCTCGGGCGTCGAGAACACCGCCGTCGGGACGTTGGCGTGGTCGACGGTCGTCGGCTTCGATCCGAAGACGGTGTCGGCGAAGGCGTGACCTTCGCGGATGGCGACCGGAGTGAGGTTCAGCCTGTCGGTCACGTCGCCGATCGCGTAGATCGAGGGGACGTTGGTGCGCGACGTCGTATCGACCATGACGGCGCCGTTGTGGTCGCGCATCACGATCGTGTCGTCGAGCCCGAGGTCGTCGGTCAGAGGCGCGCGGCCGATCGCGAGCATCACCTCGTCGACCACAAGCTGCGCGCCCGCCTTGGTGCGGACCAGTTTGGAGCCGTCGGCGTCCGCTTCGACCCGCTCGATCTCGTCCTCCAGAAGCACCGCGACGCCGCGCTTCTCCAGCCCCATGCGCACTTCGTCGCGCAGATCGTCGTCGAAGCCGCGCAGCAGCTTGTCGCCGCGGTGGATCAGCGTGACCGCGGAGCCGAGGCCGGCGAAGATGCCGGCGAACTCGATCGCGATATAGCCCCCGCCCACGATCGCGATCCTTGATGGGAGCTTGGGCAGATCGAAGGCTTCGTTCGACGAGATCGTCAGCTCGGCGCCGGGGAAGTCGCCAGGGTTCGGGCCGCCGCCGGTCGCGATCAGGATCACGCGGGCGCTCAGCCGCGTGCCGTCCGCCAGCCGCACGGCGTTCTGCCCGTCCAGCCTGGCGCGCTGCCGGTGCACGACCACGCCGGCCTTGACGAGATTCGTCTCGTAGATCGCCGAAAGCCGCGCGATCTCCATGTCCTTCGCCGCGATCAGCTCCGGCCAGGAGAAGGTCGGCGTCCCGCCGATCGTCCAGCCGAAGCCGCGCGAATCCTCGAAGGCGTCGGGAAAGCGGCTGGCGTAAACCAGCAGCTTCTTCGGCACGCAGCCGCGGATCACGCAGGTGCCGCCGATCCGATACTCTTCCGCGATCGCGACCCTCGCGCCGTGGCCGGCCGCGATGCGCGCCGCGCGGACGCCGCCCGAGCCCGCGCCGATGACGAAAAGGTCGACGTCATAGTCCGCCATCGGACGGGCGCTCCTCGCGCTAGATCGGAAAAGCGCGCCGCATCCGAGGGTGGGCCGAGCGTGCGCTCATCGCCCCGCGGCGACGTTCATTGGGGTGAGGCGCGTCCGACGGCGGAGCGCCGCCGGAAGGCGCGGGTCACATGTCTTGGCCGCGCTTCTTCAACTCCTGGCGCACCCGCGTGATGATGTCCTGACTCATCTGGCGGCTCCAGACCTGCGTGCGGTCATAGCTCGCCTGCAGGATGCCGGGAAGCTGATCCACGAGCTTCGCGCCCGTGGGCGTCTTGTAGAAGGCCGTGATCTCTTCGAGCTCCTTCGCGGTGAAGCGCTGGGCGTAGACCGTCGCGATGTCGTTCATCAGCGCTTCGCGGCGCTTCTCGAACTCCGGCGTCAGCGTCGCCATCACGGCGTCGAGATCCTTGCTCAGCTCCGGTCGCGTACGGCTGAGCGTGCGCTTCGCTTCGTCCATGAAGATCGGCACGATGTTGTCGAGGCTCTGCTCCGCGCCCGACACCTTGAAGACCTCGCGCGCGGCGGCGAGCTGCTGCGCGTCGGGCGCCGGGGCCTGAGCATGCGCCGCGCCCATCTGGGCCATGGCGAACAAGGCCGCCGTCGCGGCGACGCGGCGTAGTCGCTGGCTGGACGTCATGCGATTCTCCTCGAAGCTTCCTCCGCCGGTCGGCTCGCCGGCTCGATCGTCTCCACCCCGTTCGGGCCGGCGACGATCGCGATATCGGCATAGCCGAGGAAGAGCCCGTGCTCCACCACCCCCGGAATTTCGCAGAGCGCGGCCGCGAGCGCCTTGGGGTCGTCGATACGGCCGAAATGGGCGTCGAGGATGTTGTGCCCGCTGTCGGTCACCACGGGGCACTCGTCCTCCGACCGGCGCAGCGTCACCTGGCCTTTGAGGCCGAGCCTCGCCGCCAGCGCTGCGATGGCGCGCACCGTCGCCTCCTTGCCGAAAGGCACGACCTCGACCGGCAGCGGAAAGGCGCCGAGCGTCTCAACCCGTTTGGAGGAGTCGACGATGACCAGCATGCGCGAACTGGCGTAGGCGACGATCTTCTCGCGCAGCAGCGCCGCTCCGCCGCCCTTGATGAGGTTGAGCTCCGCGTCGACCTCGTCCGCCCCGTCGATGGTGAGATCGAGCTCCGGCGTCTCCTTCAACGTGGTCAGCGGCACGCCGTGACGCTCCGCAAGTTCGCGCGTCGATTCGGAGGTTGGCACCCCTTTGACGTTGAGGCCCTCGGCTACCTTTTCGCCGAGCAGTTCGATGAAGATCGCGGCCGTCGATCCGGTGCCGAGGCCGAGCTTCATGCCCGGTTCGACATGCGCGAGCGCGGCCTTCGCCGCGGCGCGCTTCAGGTCGTCAGTGCTCAAGACGTTCCTTTCAGCCGGCGAGACCGGCGACGAGCAGATATTTGATGTCGACGAACTCGTCGACGCCGCGCTGCGAACCTTCGCGGCCATGACCGCTTTCCTTCACGCCCCCAAAGGGCGCGAGTTCGGTCGAAATCAGACCTGAATTGATGCCGACCATGCCGTATTCAAGGGCCTCCGCGACGCGGAATACCCGTCCCACGTCGCGCGCATAGAAGTACGCGGCGAGGCCGAACTCGGTGGCGTTGGCGTATTCGATCGCTTCTTCTTCGGTCTCGAAGCGAAACAGGGGCGCGACGGGGCCGAACGTCTCTTCGCGCGCGACCGCCATGTCTTGCGTGACGTCGGCGAGAACCGTGGGTTCGAAGAACGTGCCGCCCAAGGCGTGGCGCTTGCCGCCCACGACGATGCGCGCGCCCTTCTCCGCCGCGTCCGCGAGGTGGCGCTCGACCTTGTCGATCGCGTCGGGCGTGATCAGCGGGCCCTGCGTCACGCCGTCCTCGACGCCGTCGCCGACCTTCAGCTTGGCGACGGCCGCGACGAGCTTCTCGAGGAAGGCGTCGTACACCTTGGACTGCACGTAGATCCGGTTCGCGCAGACGCAGGTCTGGCCCATGTTGCGATATTTCGAGACCATCGCGCCTTCGACGGCGGCGTCGAGGTCGGCGTCGTCGAACACGATGAAGGGCGCGTTGCCGCCGAGCTCGAGCGCGACCCGCTTCACGCCGGACGCGGCCTGGCGCATCAGGATCTTGCCGACCTCGGTCGAGCCGGTGAAGGAGACGACGCGCACCGCCGGGTGGGTCGTGAACACCTTGCCGATCGACTCGGCGTCCTCGCCGGTCACCACCGAGAACACGCCCTTCGGGACGCCGGCCTCGTCGGCGAGCTTGGCGAGCGCAAGAGCAGTCAGCGGCGTCTCCATGGCGGGCTTCACCACGAAGGTGCAGCCGACCGCCAACGCAGGCGCGCATTTGCGGGTGATCATGGCCGCCGGGAAGTTCCACGGCGTGATCGCCGCGACCACGCCCGCGGGCTGCCGCAGCACGAGGATCCGGGCGTCGGCCCGATGCGTCGGCAGGGTGTCGCCGCCGACGCGCTTGGCCTCCTCGGCGTAGAACTCGACGAAGGAAGCGGCGTAGGCGATCTCGCCCTTGGCTTCCGCGAGCGGCTTGCCCTGCTCGCGCGTCATGATCAGGGCGAGGTCGTCGGCGTTGGCGATGATCAACTCATACCAGCGCCGAAGGATCGCCGAACGTTCCTTGGGCAGCTTCGCCGCCCAGGGCTTGAATGCCCGCTCGGCGGCCTCGATCGCCGCCGTCGCGGCGTCCGCGCCGAGGTTGGGCACGCGGCCGACGACCGCGCCGGTCGCAGGGTTGGTCACATTCTCCGACGGCTCGCCGACGAAGACGCCGTCGATATAGGCCCGCTCGACGAACAGGGAGGGGGCGTTGAGACCATCCATGCGACGGAGGCTCCTCTCTGAGAAGGCCGCGGTCTAGCATGGCCCGGACGCACGGCGCCAGACCCGCCTCCCCGGCCGGACAACAGCCTTTGGGTTCAGCCGCGCACGAGCCAGACGATGAGCAGGCCGAGCGCGGCCGCAGCCACGCCGAGCCCGCGCAGCGTCCCTTCGGGCGTCGCGATCATGTTGCTCGCCGCCTTTTTGGCGGCGCCAGGCGCCGCCGCGAACATCAGCCCTTCGATCACGCAGACCAGGCCGAGCGCGGCGACGAAGTCGCTCATCTCGCGAGCGGCGCGCCCGGCTGCGGCTGCGGCTGCGGCTGCGGCGTGACGCCCGACGGCTGCTCGAAGTAGCGGAAGAACGGGCTGTCGGGCGCGAGGATCAGACGGGTGCCGCTCTTCAGGCTCTGCTCATAGGCCTGCATCGATCGATAGAACGAGAAGAACTCCTGGTCCGATCGGTAGGCGTCCGCGAGCAGCCGGGTCTTCTCGGCGTCGCCCTGACCGCGCAGCACTTCGGCGTCGCGGTTCGCTTCGGCGACGATGACCTGCGCGTCGCGATCCGAGCGGGCGCGGATGCCCTGCGCCTGCTCGGCGCCGCGGGCGCGGATCTGGGCCGCCTCCTGCGCGCGCTCGGACTGCATGCGCTCGAACACCGCCTTGGAGTTCTGGTCGGGCAGATCCGCGCGCCGAATGCGGACGTCGACGATCGTAATGCCGAAACGGTCGGTCTCCCGGTTCGCCTGATCGCGGATGCGGGCCATGATCTGATCGCGGCGGTCGCGCACGATCTGCTGGAAGTTGTTCGAGCGGATCGCCTCGAGCAGCGCGTCGGTCAGCACGTTTGTGAGCCGGGCGTTGGCCTGCTCGACGGTCCCGACCGCCTGCCGGAACCTCAGCGGATTGGTGATCTTGTAGCGAGAGAAGGCGTCGACCACGAGGCGCTTCTGGTCGTTCGTGGTCGCCTCGCGCTCAGGCATGTCGAGGTCGAGGATGCGCTTGTCGATGCGGGTCACGCTCTCGATGAAGGGCATCTTCACGTGCAGTCCGGGCTCGGTCACGGTCGCGACCGGTTGGCCGAGGCGCAGCACGATGACCTGCTCGGTCTGGTTCACCTGGTAGAAGGCGCTGTAGGCGACGAAGAGCGCGGCGAGCGCGAGCGCTCCAAAGAGACCTCCGAAGACGCGGTTCACTGGGAGGCTCCCGCCGACTGGCCGGAACGCTGCGGCTGCTGCCCGCGTCCCTGGCCCTGCATCTGGTCAAGCGGCAGGAAAGGCACGACGCCCTGCCCGCCGGCCTTCGGATCGATGATCACCTTGTCCACGCCTCCGAACACCCGTTCCATCGTCTCGAGGAACAGGCGCTGGCGGGTGATGTCCGGCGACTTCTTGTATTCGGTGACGATCTGCGAGAAGCGCGAGGCCTGACCCTGCGCCTCGGCGACGGTCGAAGCCTTGAAGCCCTCGGCCGCCTGTATCGCCTGGGTCGCGCGGCCGCGCGCTTCGGGCACCACCCGGTTCGCGTAGGCCTGCGCCTCGTTGGTCAGGCGGATGCGGTCGGCCTGGGCCACCTGCACCTCGCGGAAGGCGCTGAGGACTTCGCCCGGAGGCGCGATCTTCTGAAGCTGGACCTGAGTGATGTCGACGCCGGAGCGATAGCTGTCGAGCGTCTTCTGCATGAGCTCGCGCACCGCCGCGGCGGTGACGGCCGCGGGCTGGACCTCCTCCTGAGGACGCACCGGCTCGACGGCGGGAGCTCCCGGCGCCGGCGTGGGCGCCGCGACGTCCGTCTCCGGGGTCCCTTCGGTCAGGATCTGCTGCAGCCGGGAGCGGCCGACGACCTCGCGCATCGCGCTTTCCGCGACCGCCTTGATCGTGCTTTCGGGGTTCTGCAGATTGAACAGATAGTCCGCGGCGCCGCTCGGTCGCCCGGTGGCGCCGTCGGCGGGCTTGATCACCCACACCACGGAGAAATTGACGTCGACGATGTTCTCGTCGCCGGTCAGCATCAGGCTTTCCTGAGGCACTTCCCGACTGGACGTGCGGGCGCCGGCAGCGGCGCTTGTGCGCATGCCGACCTCGATCGAGTTCTGCGTCGTGACCTTGGGCGTCAGGACGGTCTGAATCGGATAAGGCAGATGGTAGTTCAGGCCTGACTGGGTCGTTTTGACGAATTTGCCGAACTGCATGACGACGCCTTCTTCGTCAGCTTCGACCCGATAGAAACCGGAAAGACCCCAGGCCACCGCCGCCACCACGGCGAGCGCCAGCACGCCGCGGCCGCCCCCGCCGCCGCCGGGGAGCACCGCCTTCAGACGTTCCTGGCCGCGTCGCAGGAGCTCTTCCAAATCCGGAGGAGTCGGACCCTGCTGCTGGGGCCCCTGCCCCCACGGTCCGCCCGGATTGTTGCGCCAGGGGCCACCGCCGCCGCCGCCACTCTGGTTGCTCCAGGGCATCGATACTCCTTAGCAGCTTTCGCGCGGCGCCCGCGCACACCCCGTCGGGGGCGCAGCGGATATAAGCGTCGCCCTCTCGGCCTACAACGCGAAGCGTCGCCGTCGATGACGCTCGTGGCGCCCCGGCGCGGAGCCGTCAACCACCAAACGGCGCCCGATCGATCACGTCCCGCTCAGGCGCTCCGCACGCGGACGAGATCCCGGAAGGTGAAGGCGTGGTCGTCACGTCCCCCGGCGACATGCTCCTCGCGGAAGGTCTCCCGCCATTGGGAGGCGTCGAACTCCGGGAACAGCACGTCGCCCTCGGGCCACGCGTCGACCTCGGTCAGGTGCATTCGCGACGCCTTCGGGATCGTGAGCGCGTAGATCTCACCGCCACCCGCCGACACGATCTCGTCGGCGTCCATCTCCTCGGCCAGGGCCTCGGCGAGGCCAAGGGCGTCGGCGAGCGTGTGCGCCACATGGACGTTCGGCTCCTTGAACGCGCGGTCGCGGGTCATCACGATCGTCTCGCGGCCCGGCAGCGCGCGACCGATCGCTTCGTGATTGCGCCGGCCGACGATCAGCGGCTTGCCGAGCGTGATCGCCTTGAAGCGCTTGAGGTCGCTCGACAGCCGCCACGGCATGTCGTTGTCGCGGCCGATCACCCTGTTCTTCGCGACGGCCGCCACGATCGCGATAGGAACGCTCACTCGACGACGCGTCCCCGAAGGCAGAGCGGGTTCCAGAGCGCCTGGACCGTGCGCGTCTCATCCGCGCCGAGCGTCTCGATCGCGGCGTCGCCCGCATTGTAGCGGTAGACGAACCGTACGAGAGACGGCTTGTCGCGCCCGATATAGATGGTGGCCTGGCCGCAGACGGCCTCGTCCTTGCCGTTGGTGCGGCGCCGGAAATTCTCGAAGCCGAACCGCGCCGGCTGGCCGGCGAAGTGGCTCTTCAGCTTCTCGCGCAGCGCCTGTTCGGTCTGCGTGAAGATTTCGCCCGTGCTTTGCGCCGAGGCCCCCACGACGCCCGCCGCCATCACCGCGGCCGACAGGGCCGCAACCGTCCTGAAACCCATCGCCGTCCTCGTCCTCGTCCCCAGGCGCGCCGCGACGCGCGTCATCCGTGACCCCTTGAGTCGCGCGAGCGCGGCTCCGTTCCACGCGATACACCGTCCAGCCGTCCGTCGCTACGACTCATGGCCTCTACTGGACCGTCGGGGCGCGCCCGCTTTTCGCTCCGGAGGCGCTCACACCGCGATCGGCGCCCTGATCGGCGGATGCGGCTCGTAGCCCTCGAAGGCGACGTCCTCATAGGCGACGTCGAACAGGGAACGCCGCGCCGGATCGAGGCGCAGCGTCGGCAGCGGCCTGGGCTCGCGACCGAGCTGCTCGCGGGCCTGGTCGACATGGTTCAGATAGAGATGCGCGTCGCCGAAGGTGTGGACGAAATCCCCGACGCCGAGATCGGCGTCGCGCGCGACGAGATGCGTCAGCAACGCATAGGACGCGATGTTGAAGGGCACGCCCAGGAAGACGTCCGCCGATCGCTGATAGAGCTGGCACGACAGCCGGCCGTCCGACACGAAGAACTGGAACAGGCAGTGGCACGGCGCGAGCGCCATCGCCGGCAGATCGGCGGGGTTCCACGCCGACACGATCAGCCGCCGCGACGACGGGTTGCGCTTCAGTTCGGCCAGCACCTCGGCGAACTGGTCGATCACCCGGCCGTCCGGCGCCGCCCAGGAGCGCCATTGCTTGCCGTAGACGGGGCCGAGATCGCCGTTCGCGTCCGCCCACTCGTCCCAGATCGTGACGCCGTTCTCCTTGAGATAGCGGACATTGGTGTCGCCGCGCAGGAACCAGATGAGTTCGTGGACGATGGACTTCAGGTGCAGCCGCTTCGTCGTGACGAGCGGAAAGCCTTGCGTCAGATCGAACCGCAGTTGGGCCCCGAAAACGGACAGCGTGCCGGTGCCGGTCCGGTCCTCCTTGCGGACGCCGTGATCGAGGATGCGGCGCAGGAGGTCGAGATAGATCTGCATATCGGTCCTTCAGAACGCATGCCGCAGTCTAACCCGGGCGCGCCGTGCGCGCGCGGCCGGACCGCCATGATGCACAGCCTCGCGATGGTCGCTTGATAACGCATCTGTGATGCAAAGGACTGAGCGTCACGGTTTGGACTGGCGTTATACCAATTCAAGCGATCCAAAGGAGGTCCGATGCCGTCGCGCATCGCAATCGCCGCATTGCTCGCGGCCCTGTCGCCAGCGCCAGCGTTTTGCGCCGCGGGGCACGGCGCGTCGACGACGATCAGCCGCCAGCAGGCGCTCGAGCTCGCGCGGAAGCAGGGCATGGCCACCATCTACGAGATGGAGCTCGAGCAAGGACGCTGGGCCCTGGACGGCAACGCGGCCGACGGGCGCCATATCGAGCTCGACCTGGACGCCCGCACGGGCGAGATCATCCAGATCAAGCGCCACTGACCTGGAACGCCGCCTGCGCCTGCCCCTTTCGGTTCGGCTCCTGATCGCTTATATTCCGAGCGCCGGAGATATCCGGCTATGGCGATAAACGGCCGCCGCAATAAACCCTTCGGACCCGGGGGCAGTACCCGGCGCCTCCACCAAAGCCTGCGATCGTGGCGCAGGTTTCGGCGGGGGCGAAACAGGATCGACGGGGGCGTAAAGGGCGGACTTTTGCTCGGTATTGTTCCGCCGTTATCGGGCTTTTCTATAGTTGCCAACGACAACTATGCTTCGGTTGCGCAGGCCGCGTGAGCGGTTTGTAAAACCACGCCTAAAGTCCTGATGGTCTAGCAGCTATCGGGCGGGGTTCGGAGGTACCTGGCAACAGAAACCTCCACTTCCTTCCAACCTGATTCTTCGTCACGTCGGCCGGATCGCCTCGCATCCGCCGTGAAGCGCGCGCGTATTGATGGGACCTGTTCGGAGAGGGCCGATGTTCACTCGCCGCATGCTGTTCGCATTCGTCGCGGCGGCGGTCCTCGCGGCCGGTCCGGCGCGCGCGTCGCAGCCCTTCGACCCGGCGGCTTTCGCCGCGGCCAAGGCCGCCGGCGGGATCGTCGTGGTCCATGTCGCCGCGCCCTGGTGTCCGATCTGCCGCGCGCAGAAGCCGATCCTCGCCAAGCTCGCCGCCCAACCGCGCTTCGGGGACCCCGCGATCTTCGAAATCGACTTCGACAATGACAAGCCGTCCGTCCGCAGCGTCGGCGCGCGGCTGCAGAGCACGCTGATCGTCTACAAAGGCGAGCGCGAGGTCGGCCGCACCGTGGGCGACCGCGAGGAAGGCTGGATCGAGGAGCTGTTCGAAAAGGCGCTCGCCGCCCCTGCGGCGCCCCGATGATCGCGCTTTCGTGCGCGACGAGCGGTCGCGATGTTTTCCGCCCGCCGAATCCCACTATGTAGCCTGTATGAGCAGCGTTCCGCCCGCCCCGCCCCCGGCCGAAGATTTCATGCGCTACGATCTGCTGACGCAGAAGGCGTTGCGCGGGGTCGTCCGCGACGTGCTGTCCCGCGTCGCCCGCGAGGGCACGCCGGGCGAACATCACTTCTACATCTCGTTCCGGACCACCGATCCGGACGTGCGCCTCTCGACGCGCCTGCGGGAGCGCTACCCCGCCGAGATGACGATCGTGCTCCAGCACCAGTTCTGGGACCTCGAAGTCACCGAGGACCGCTTCGAGGTCGGCCTGTCCTTCGGGAACGTGCCGGAGCGGCTCGTGGTGCCGTTCGCCTCGATCGTTGGGTTCTTCGATCCCTCCGTCCAGTTCGGCCTGAAATTCGACAACCCCGAAACCGGGGATGAGGAGCAGGAGCTCGCGCCCCCGGACCCTGCGAAGGCGGACGATGGGCCGCCGGAGGCTGCGGCGCCCGAGGAGAGCGCGCCCCCGGAGGGCGGCGCCCAGGTCGTCAGTCTGGACAAGTTCCGGAAGAAGTGACGCCGCCGGCCCCGGTCGTGACGGGCGTCGGGATCGCGTGCTAGGGAGCGCTCGCGCGGCAAACGGCCGCGTGTCCGTGGACCCAGATGCGAAAGCCATCGAGATGACCGAGACCCGCACCGAGACCGACAGCTTCGGACCTCTCGAGGTCTCCTCCGATCGCTATTGGGGCGCCCAGACTCAACGCTCGCTGCAGAACTTCAAGATCGGCGGCGAGACGATGCCGAAGCCGCTGATCCGCGCGCTCGGCGTGATCAAGCGCTCGGCGGCCCTGGTCAACAAGGAGTTCGGCGATCTCGCGCCCGA
Source organism: Hansschlegelia sp. KR7-227 (assembly GCF_049446035.1). NCBI lineage: Bacteria > Pseudomonadati > Pseudomonadota > Alphaproteobacteria > Hyphomicrobiales > Methylopilaceae > Hansschlegelia > Hansschlegelia sp. KR7-227. The sequence continues at coordinate 482,986 of NZ_JBMSEA010000001.1, read as the reverse complement.
CCTCGCCGACGCCATCGCCTCCGCGGCCCAGGAGGTGATCGACGGCAAGCTCGACGATCATTTCCCGCTCGTCGTCTGGCAGACCGGCTCGGGCACCCAGTCGAACATGAACGCCAACGAGGTCGTCTCGAACCGCGCGATCGAGCGCCTCGGCGGCGTGATGGGCTCGAAGACGCCGATCCACCCGAACGACCACGTCAACATGAGCCAGTCGTCGAACGATACGTTTCCGACGGCCATGCACATCGCGGCCGCGGAAGAGATCGAGAACCGCCTGCTGCCCGCCCTCGCTCACCTTGAACAGGCGCTCGACGCCAAGGCGAAGGCGTTCGAGCACATCATCAAGATCGGCCGCACCCACACCCAGGACGCGACGCCGCTCACGCTCGGGCAGGAGTTCTCCGGCTATGTCGCGCAGGTGCGTCTCGGCGCCGAGCGCGTGCGCGACAGCCTCAAGCACCTCTATCCGCTCGCTCAGGGCGGCACCGCGGTCGGCACCGGCATCAACGCCCGGGTCGGCTTCGCCGAGAACTTCGCGGCGAAGGTCGCCGAGATTACAGGGCTGCCCTTCGTCACCGCGCCGAACAAGTTCGAAGCGCTCGCCGCTCACGACGCCTATGTCTACGCCCACGGCGCGCTCAACGCGCTCGCCGCCGGCCTGTTCAAGATCGCGAACGACATCCGCTTTCTCGGCTCCGGGCCGCGCTCCGGCCTCGGCGAGCTGAAGCTGCCGGAAAACGAACCGGGCTCGTCGATCATGCCCGGCAAGGTCAACCCGACCCAGTGCGAGGCGCTCACGATGGTGTGCGCCCAGGTGTTCGGGAACCATACGACCGTCACCTTCGCCGGCAGCCAGGGGCACTTCGAGCTCAACGTGTTCAAGCCGGTGCTCGCCTACGCCATGCTCCAGTCGATCCGCATCCTCGGCGACGCCGCCGTCAGCTTTGCGGACAATTGCGTGGTCGGCATCGAGGCGGACGAGATCCGGATCGCCGACCTGATGAGCCGCTCGCTCATGCTCGTGACCGCGCTTGCCCCGACCATCGGCTACGACAACGCCACCAAGGTCGCGAAGACCGCGCACAAGAACGGAACCACCCTGCGCGAGGAGGCGGTCAGGCTCGGTTTCGTCTCGGCGGAGGATTTCGACCGGATCGTGCGACCTGAGACGATGATCCGACCGACGTAAAGGCGCGGGACGATCGCGCGTCGCGGAACCTCGATTTTCCCGGCGAGGGCGTGTACAAGTCTTTCGACATGTCTGAGATCGTCAACCTGCGGCACGCAAGGAAGCTTCGTGAACGCGCGAAGGCTGCGTCTCAGGCGGCGAAAAACCGGGCGCGCTTCGGGGCGCGCAAGGTGGACAAAGATCTCGAGGCGGCTCGCCAGGCGCAGGCGGAGCGGCGTATCGACGGTCATCGTCGCGAGAACGGGGGCGACGCGGACACATGAACGAACTTATGAAGACGGTCGCCATGGGCGATTCGGTCGAACCGACGTCGGCCGTGGCCGTGCGCACGCAAGGCGCCGAAGGCATCGTCGTGCAGGAGCTCCTGTCCGACGGCGAAGAGCCGTCGACGCAGGAGTTCAATCCGGACATCGTCAAACGGTCGATCGTGGTCTCCGGCCACAAAACCAGCGTAAGCCTTGAAGACGCGTTCTGGCACGCCCTGAAGGACATCGCGCGCGAGCGCGAGCAGTCGCTGCGGAGCTTGGTGGCGGAGATCGACGGCGGACGCCGTGGCGGCAATCTGTCGTCGGCGGTCAGGCTGTTCGTGCTCGACCATTACCGCCGCCGCGCCGGCGCTGCGCTGAGCGTAGCCGGCGTCTGAGCGCCGCGCGGTTTCGAGCAGCGACCACGGGCTCGTTCGCGCCGAGAGCAGGCGACGAACGGGGCGCCGCAGGGAATTCCAGCCGAACGTCAGGATATGAACGCGTCAGCGAGTCGCCGGGCTGAGGTCCAGCGGAGGTGACGTCGGAGGAAAGACGCCCGTCGGAGGTCGCGTGCGGTCAGTCGGCATGGCCGCAGCCCCGCCGGAGGAGTCGCCGAAGGCGCCGCCGAGCGGGCTCGGCCGTGGAGCGGCGGGGCGCGCGAGAGGCGGCGTGATGTCGAGCGCGGGCGGCAGGCCCGGCGACGACGGTTGCTCCGCCAGCGGTCGAAGGTCGAGTTCACGCCGTCGGCGAGCCTCCTCCGCCTTCAGCCGCGCTTCCTCGACTTTGCGCCGTTCGGCCTCCTCCTTCAAACGGGCTTCTTCGACCCGCTTGCGCTCCTCCTCCCGCGCCCGCTCCTCTTCGGCGCGCAGCCGCGCGAGCCGCGCCTTCTCGCGAAGCTCGGCCTCCATCGCTTCGATTCGCTTGGTCTCGCGTTCCACCGCCCGCACGGACAGCCAGCTCGTGAGGGACGTGGCGTCGATCCGGCGCTTCGGATCGGCCGCCGGCCCTTCGAAGGATATCCCGACCTGCGGAGCGTCGGGGCGGTTCGGCCCGAGCGTCAGGTCGGCGTCGAGCGTCAGGCGCGCGAGATCGAGCGCCACCGCGCCGCCGAGCCGGCCGCCTCCGTTTTCGGCGGTCACTGCGCCGGACCGGAGGATTCCTCCGGTCAAGGTGAAGGGCACTGCGACACGATCGAAGCTCAGGTCGCCGCCCGCGAGATCGCGGTCGAGAGCCTCGGACACCTTCATGGCGTCGAGCGCAAGCCCAGCCTCGATTCTCGGTTCGATCCGGTCGATCGCCGCAGGGTCCAGTCCGCGCAGCCTCCCGTCCCGGACGATGGCGGTTCCCGCGCCAGTCAGCGTCGCGGCGATGGCGGCGACGGTGCGGCCGATCCCTTGCGCCTCGACCTTCAGATCGAGGGCGCCTGTAAACGGCGGCGCGCCTCTGGCGCGGGAGGCAAGCTGCTCGGCGCGCGCGCCGGTCATGTCCGCCGTGAACGACACCGTGGCGTCAGAGTTGGACCGGCCGACCTTCATCGCGCCGGCGAGACGACCGCCGCCGAACGTCGCGGAGAAGTCTCCAACCTCGACCCCGTTGGGCTTCAGCGCGAGGGTGAAGCGGGCGTCATGCGCGATCTGCCCGGCGCCGAACGGGAGGGTGTCCGCGGTGACGTCGAGACGCCCGTTCAACCCGCGCGCGGGCGACGGGCCGAACGGCGCAGCCGGCCACACGGTCCTGCGCGACTGGGTTCCCGGCGCGAGCGCCTCGGGCGACAGCGCCAGCGCGACGAGGGCCGCGAACGGCGCTTCGTCCAGCGAGACGGCTCCCCAGAAGCCTTTCTGCGGATCATCGGGGATCGTCAGGCGGCCCGTGAGCTTTCGTCCGGCGACGACCCCAGACACCCCTTCGAAGCTCGCCTGATCCGCGGAGAACGACGCCTTGGCGGAAAGCGACGCGGGCAAAGGCGGCGTCACCCCCGGCGTCAGCCGCCCGAGCGCCTCCCCGAGCGCGGCCAGATCCTCCGCCTGCGCCGTCAGGTCGCCGGACGCAGACACGCCGACGATCGGCGCGACCGCCAGCGCTCCGCGGCCCGCGATCTCGAGGCCGAACGCCTTGAGGCGGCCCTCTCCCTGCATGCCGCGCGCGGGCGCCCCTGCCAGCTTGATCGCGATCTCGCCTCCCTTCGCGGTTGCGAGAGGGCTGAGCTCGACGCCCATCAGCGCCGCAAGACGGCGGCCGTCGGACGTGGCCAGCCTGACGTCGACGTCCGCCTCGGCGTCGAGCGAGACGGCGGTCGCGGACGCCCGGGCGTCGAGCGTTCCGCCGGCCGCATCACCTTTGACGGCGATCCTGCGCCCGTCGCGCCCGGCCGAGAGCTCCACCGCGAGCTTCAGGGGCGCCAGCGCCCCGGCCCGCGCGGCGAAGGCCGCGAGCGCCGCCTCCGGCGCCCCGGCGCTCCGCGCCAGCGTGACGAGCGGCTCGACCCGGCGCGCCGCGACGTCGAAGGTGAGCCGTCCCTCGGGTCCGTCCGGCCCCGACGCGATCCGTCCGGCGCCGCTCAGAGCGGCGCCCTCGGCGTCCGCGACCGTGAGGAGCTTCACGTCGAGCCCGCTATCGTCGAGCGATCCGTCGATCGAGACGCCGTTCATGCGCACCCCGCCGAAGACGAGGGCTTTGGCGTCGAGCGCCAGCAGCACGTCGGTCGAACCCGCGCCCCTCAGGGCGCCCGCGACCAGGCGATCGACGCCGAGCGCGTCGAGATCGATGCGGTCGGCTTCGAGCGCCGCCTCGAGGCTTGCGCGCTCGCCTCCGCCGGCCGCGCGCCATGAGAGACGGCCGCTCGATCGCGCGCCGTCGGTGACTAGAACGGCGTTTTCGATCGCGACGGAGTCGGGGCGGGCCCGGACGTCGCCTTTCACGGCGAAACTGCGCACCGGCGCGCCGCCGGGCTCCTGGCCGCCGGCGAGCCAGCGGCGAAAGCCATTGACGTCCTCGGAGGCGAAGTCGACCTGGCCTGCGAAGCCCGGCCCGGTGTCCGCGAAAGCGAGAGCGCCCGAAGCTTTTACGGTCGTGCCGGCGGGCAGCGCGGCGGAAGCGCGCTCGATCCGCCAGCCGCCCTCCGAGGCGACGAGAACCGTCGAGAGATCCTGCACGACGTCCCCCGCGAGCACGAGGCCGCGCACGCCGAGCGCCAGTCGCCCATCGAGGGTCGGCCGCAGCGCCGCCGGGAACAGATCGGCGAGAGCTGAGACCAGATCGCCGGGCGTCGCAGCGCGCGAGCCGCCGATCATGCGGTCGACGTCGATCTGGCGCGTGTCGAGCGCAAGGTCGAAGCGCGGCTTCGCTCCGAGCGTGACCGAGCCGCGGCCGCTGAGGCGCACGCCGCTGTCGTCCGGTCCGTAGGACGCGTCGAGCTCTTCGACGCCGACGCGCGCGGCGTCCACCTTCACCTTGCCGGCGATCCGCCAGGGCTTGGCGTCCGAGCGCTCGTCGCGGCGCGGGGCGGGCCGCGTCAGCACGGCCGCGCCCTCGAAGCTCGGGCGCGGGCCAAGCTTCAGCGCGCCGTCGAGATCGAAGGTTTCCGGCCGTGCGTCCGGCGCGACGCTGAGCTTGACCCGGATCTGGCCGGATGGGTCGGTCCTGCCGGTGGACAGCCGGACGGCGCCGCGCCTGCCGGCGGCGCCGGCGGCCCCCTCGAATCGGAACGGCCCGGCGAGCGAGCCCGCCTCCGCGATCCCGTCGATGCGCTCGACCGTGAGCGGCCCTGCGGCCGTGAGCGCCACAAGGGCGCCGTCGACGATCTCGGCCCGGTCGAACGAGATGCGGTCCGCGTCGGTCTTGCGGGCTGCGGCCGAGAACGGCGTCCCGACCGAGCCGTCCGGAGCGACGGCGAGCGTCAGCCGCGGCCGCACGGCCTTGACGCGCTCGCCCTTGAACTCGCCGCGAAGCAGCGCGCCGAAGGACAGGGTGATCTCGACCTCGGCCACGCTCAGCCGGCGCTGGCCGTCGCCGGCGGTCAGGTCGCGGAAACGGAGATAGGGGCTCGGCAGCAGCCGCGCGTCGACCGCGCCCGCCACTTTGACCGGCACGCCGAGCAGCGCGCTCGCCTGCGTGGCGAAGTCGTCGCGATAGGCGTTCCAGTTGATGAAGTAGGGGCCGATCAGCGCCGTCAGCAGCGCGAGGACGAGCGCCAGCCCCAACCCGGTCAGAAAGTTGTTCAAGGCGTCAGTCCGGCCGATCCAAGCGCGAATCTGCGCGTCAGCCGAAGACGCCGGCCGGCGCGCTGCGAAATGTCAGGTGCGGCGGGCTCGCGCGCCGCGGCCTCGCCGTCGCGGCAGTATACGGATGCCGGCGGGCTACGGAACGACGATCTTGCCGGGGTTCATGATGTTGTCGGGATCGAGCGCCCGCTTGATCGCCCGCATCGTCTCGAGCGCGACCGCCCCGTGCTCGGCCTCGAGATAGCCCATCTTGGCCTGGCCCACCCCGTGTTCGCCGGAGCAGGCGCCGCCGAAGGCCAGCGCGCGCTCCACGAGCCGCGCGACGAAGGCCTTGCAGCGCTCGACCTCGCTCGCGTCGCCGAGATCGATCAGAAGCTGGCAGTGGAAGTTGCCGTCGCCGACATGGCCGACGATCGGCGAGATCAGTCCCGACGCGGCGATGTCGGCCTGCGTCTCGCCGAGGCAGCGCGCCAACGCCGAGATCGGCACGCAGACGTCGGTGACGACGAGCCGCGTTCCCGGCCGCATCGCCCCCGCCGCCCAGAAGCTGTCGTGCCGGGCCTGCCAGAGTCGCGACCGGTCCTCCGCCTTCGTCGCCCACTCGAACGGACCGCCGCCATTCTCGGCCGCGATCTCGGCGAAGCGCGGGGACTGCTCGCGCACGGAGGCGTCCGAGCCGTGAAACTCGACGAACAAGGTCGGAACTTCAGCTAGCGACAGTTTCGAATACGCGTTGCAGGCGCGGATCTGGACCTCGTCGATCAGTTCGATCCGCGCCACCGGCAGGCCCGACTGGATCGTGGCGATGGTGGCGTCGCAGGCGGAGGCGACGCTCGGAAACGGACAGACCCCGGCCGCGACCGCCTCGGGAAGGCCGTGCAGACGCAGCGTCACCTCGGTGATGACGCCGAGCGTGCCCTCGGAGCCGACCAGCAGCCGGGTGAGGTCGTAGCCGGACGCCGATTTCCGCGCTCGCCCGCCGGTCCGCACGATTTCGCCGGACGCCAGCACCGCAGTCAGGCCGAGCACGTTCTCCTTCATGGTGCCGTAGCGCACGGCGTTGGTGCCGGAGGCGCGGGTCGCGGCCATGCCGCCGATCGAGGCGTCGGCGCCGGGGTCGATCGGGAAGAACAGCCCGGTGTCGCGCAGGTGCTCGTTCAGCCGCTTGCGCGTCACGCCCGCCTGGACCGTGACGTCGAGATCCTCGGCGTGGACCTCCACCACGTCGGTCATCTCCTCGGTCGACAGGGAGACGCCGCCGAACGGCGCGTTGACATGGCCTTCGAGGGATGAGCCGACCCCGTAGGGGATCACCGGCACGCCCCAGCGCGCGCATATGCGCACGATCTCCGCGACCTCTTCCGTCGAATGCGGGAACACGACGGCGTCCGGCGGCTGCGGGGCGATCCAGGTCAGGGTGTGGGCGTGCTGCTCGCGGACCGCCGCGGACGTCGTGAAACGCCGACCGAATCTCTCCGCGAGGGCCGCAAGCGCGCTGTCGAGCGCGGTGCCCAGGGGGCGGCTCCGGGATGGCGCGGCGGTTGGCATGCGGCGACTCGGCGACAAGGTGGCTCGGGCGCGTTCAAACACGCGTGGCCCGGCGCGAAACTAGCAGAGTTTCGCGTCGTCGCCCCGTTGGCTAAATCAGCGACGCTTTCGCCGATTCCTCCCGGAGCCAGCATTTTGACAGCCGACGCCTTCGTTACGCCGCCGCTCAAGATCGAGCCGTGGTTCCTCGACTATAACGGCCACGTCAATATGGCCTACCATGTCGTCCTGGCCGACGAGGCCCTCGACATCGCCTTCACGCCGTTCAAGGGCGGCGCCGGCTACGTCGAACGGCGCGGAATGACGACCTTCGCCGGCGAGATGCATGTGCGCTATCTCCGCGAGATCGCGATGGGCGACGTGATCCGCGGACGCGTCTTGATGGTCTCGAGCGACGCCAAGCGGGCGGTCTGGGCGATCGAACTCGTCCGAGGCGACGGCGAGGTCGCGACGACCGTCGAGGGAGTCTCGCTGTCGGTGTCGATCGAGACCCGGCGCGTGGCCCCGTGGCCGGACGACGTCAGGGCCCGGATCTGCGCCGCGGTCGAACGCGACTCGGCGGCCGTCGGCCGCCTGGATTGGCTCGGCCGTCAGGTGTCGATGAGCCGGAACTGACGCGAAAACGCCCCGCGCGTTTCCGCGCGGGGCGTCGTCACCCGAAGGTGGCGATCGTTACTCGACGACCTCCACGACCTTCCGGTCGCTGTCGACGATGTAGCGCTTCTTGTTTACGACCGTGTAGCTGTAGTCGGAGTCCGGGACGCGGTGGACCTCCACTGTCGAAGGCAGCGGTTTGCCGACGACGACCTCGCCGTCATAGGCGACGGACGGCGCATCCTCTTCAACCACGTACTGCCGGACCTTCTTCGGCGGGGCGATGGCCGTGCCGACCACCCCTCCCGCCACGGCGCCGGCCGCGGCCCCGACAGGGCCGCCGACCACAGCGCCGGTGGCCGCGCCGCCTGCGACGCCCGCCGCCGTGCCTTCCTGGGCATATGAGGCCGTCGGCGCCGCGAGGCCGAGAGCCACTACGAGTGCGATCATGCTGGAGCGCATGTGACATCCTCCAGTTTTGGCCGCCCGCGGGAAAAACAGCCAACGCTGCGGATGGTTCCACCCAGCCTGCCCCGTGGGGGCGTCTGGGCGTCGGTCAGATCGTATCCTGACAGGTTTCCTAAATTGATCGTCGATGGTTAAATTCGAGAGGAACCTTTAACCTGCTGCGCCTGCGTTCTCATCGCGCTGATGGTTAACCACTACTCTAAAATTCGTCGATTGATTCAACGGCTTCTTAAGCGGTGCGTGCGATAACGCGACGCAGGGGGATGCATCCGCCCTCCGGACAGTGGCGACGACATGCGGCATGGCTCAATCTTGAAGGCGATGGGGGCGTCGGCCCAGCGCTTCGCCACGCGCCTCGCGCGTCGCACCGAGGGCGCCACGGCGATCGAATTCGCGGTCGTGGCCGTGCCGTTCTTCGGCTTCATGCTGCTCATCATCCAGGTCGGTCTTTACCATTTCAGCCTTCAGTCGCTCGACTTCGCGACGCGCACCGCCGGCCGGAAGATCATGACCGGACAGGTCTCGACGGCGATCACCTCCGCGGGGGCGTTCAAGACGCAATTGCTCTGTCCCAACGTTCTGTGGGGCCTCTCCTGCGAAAAGCTGATCGTGAACGCCTATCGCGTGACGAAAAGCTCGGACGCCGGCACGTCGAGCGGCGTCTACGCCTTCATCAACGCCCAGCAGAAAGCGATGAACGCGCCGGAGGCGGACCCGAAGCAGCAGAGTTTCTGCCTCGGCGCGCCGGGCGATTACATCTTTCTCGACGTCGCCTACCCCTATCCGAACTTTCTCGGGGCCCTGCTCAAGGCCGACGCGGACGCGACGACGCTGATGCGCTCGACGACCTTCGTCTTCAACGAGCCCTTCAAAACGGCGAGCGCGTCCGGCAAATGCTGAGCGACCCCAAGCCTTCTCCGACCGCACGCTTCGGCCGCCGCGCGGCCGGTCTGGCCCGGCGCTTCTCCCGCGCGCGGAGCGGCGTGTCGGCCGTCGAGTTCGCCCTCCTCGCGCCCATCCTGGTGACCATGCTGGGCGGCGCCGTGGAGATGAGCGGAGCGATCACCGCGGCGAACCGAGCGACTTACGTCGCCGACTCCCTCGCCGAAATGGTGTCGCGCGTCGACCATACGATCACGGCGACCGAGATGAAGAACTTCGCGGTCGCCGCCTCGCTGGTCGACCCGGACATCGTTCGCTACGCCAAGGAATCCGGCAAGGACCTCGAGAAGTCCTTCAAGGTTACGGTCACGAGCGTTCAGTTCGACAAGAAGGTGGCGTCCTGCCAGAGCGGCTGCTCGTATGACGCGAAGACCGTGTTCAGCTACAGCCTGAACGGCGTGGCGCGCTCCTGCGGCAAGCTGGCTCCGGCGACCGGCGAATCGTCGAGCGCGGACGGGCTGCCCGCGGACGTCTACGGCCCCGGCTCGCTGGTGATGGTCGAAGTCGAGACCTTCTACATGCCGGTCATGCCGATCCGCCTTTCCGAGACGATCTCGTTCAAGCGCTCGGCCTACTTCCGCCCGCGCTACCTCTCCCGCATCAATTACGAAAACAACTGTCCGGGTTACTGAGCAACCTCCACCAATGGTCGCCGCGACATCGCGCGAACCAGCATCGGACGAAACGAGATGACGATGCTTCGAAACGCCCGCCCCAGCCTGCCGCGGCGCCTCGCGTCCGACAGGCGCGGCAACGTCGCCATGATGTTCGGGCTCATGGTCCTGCCCATGCTCGGCGCGGTCGGTCTCGCGATCGACTTCGGGACCATCATGACAGCCCGCACCAAGGCGCAGATGGCGGCCGACGCCGCCGCCCTGCAAGCCTCCGGCGTGGTCCGCGAACTCATCAAGGACAGCGACGGCAGCGACGCGTCGACCACGGCGGCGATCGCCGAAGGCAAGCGGCGCGGCGACCTGCTGTTCAAGGCGCACGCGGACAAGGCGTCGCTGAAGGACTACACGATCGACACCGTCGTCAAGCGCGACGGACAGAACATCACCGCGACGGCGAATTTCACAGTCCGCACAGCGACCTATCTCGCGACGCTGTTCAGCAAGGAAAGCTTCACCGCCGCCGGCGACGCGGTGTCCTCGAGCTCGCTGCCGGCCTATTCGGACGTCTACTTCGCGCTGGATATCTCCCAATCGATGGGGATCGCCGCGAACCAGTCCGAGATGATCCGCATGTACAATGCGGAGGCGAAAACGAAGACGGGCTTCCAGCAGACCAAATGCGTGTTCGGGTGTCATGCGGTGGAAGGCGATTACAAAGAGTCCTTCATGGATACGGCCGTCCGCAACAACATAACGCTTCGCATCGACGTCCTTCGCAATGCGACGAAGAGCATCATCCAGACGGCGCGGACGGATTCGGAAGCCGCTAAGATCTACCGAATCGCCCTCTACACGATGCACATGAAGGCCGACGGCAGGACCCCCGAGTTGAAGGCGCTTTCGAACATCGAGAGCAGCCTGACTTCGACCGCAAATGCGGCCGACCGCATCACGCTCGGCGTCAGCAAAGGAAATGACTACAACGACACCTTCATCGACGAGCAACTAGCGACGCTCGCTCCGATCGTCGGTAAGTCCCAGGACGGCTCCAGCCAGAAAAAGTCCAAAAAATACGTCTTCATCGTCACCGATGGCGTGCGGGACGTGCCCTCTCCGCGAAGATCGCCTGCCGAATGCAAGCAATACAGCAACCGATGCACCGGCCCGATCTCGACGGCGTCGTGTCAGGCCATGCGCGACAACGACGTGACGGTCGGCGTGCTCTATACGACCTATGTTCCGATACGACCGATCGATCCTAAGGAAGACGACTGGTACCAGCTTCAGGTCGTCAACACCGGAGCGAAAGAGAAGGCGCCCCAGGCCTTGCAGCAATGCGCCTCGCCCGGCTGGTTCTTCGAAGCCACAGACGACGTCCAGCTCAAGGCCGCGATGGCGAAGATGTTCGAGCAGACGACGCAGGCGCCGACGCTCACGAACTGAACGCCGGCCCAGCCGATCGCGACGCCCGCCGAGACCCCTCCGGCGGGCGTTTTTGCGTTCAGCGCGGCGACGGCGCCAGCGCCGGCGGCCGGGCGGCGCGCTCCCGGCCTCGCAATTCATCCTCCGCGGCGCCATTTTGCAGCGCTAGTCCGGGCGTCCGAATCGCCAGCGCGTCCCGCGCGCGCCGGAGCCCCGCGGAGCCACATCGCCTTTGTCCGACTTCGACCTTCGCGACGACGACCTCGTCCCCTCCCCGCGCCCCGGCGGCATCGCCGCGCGGGCGGCGGCGGTCGCGCGCTCGGGCGGCCCGGATTATCTCGCCGGGCTCAACCCCGAGCAGCGCGAGGCCGTCGAGACGCTGGACGGGCCGCTTCTGGTGCTCGCCGGGGCCGGCACCGGCAAGACCCGCGTGCTCACCACCCGCATCGCCCACATCCTCGCGCTCGGAAAGGCGCGGCCCTTCGAGATCCTCGCGGTCACCTTCACCAACAAGGCCGCTCGCGAGATGCGCGAGCGGGTCGGCCATCTGCTGGGCGCCGCGGCCGAGGGCATGCAGTGGCTGGGCACGTTCCACTCGATCGGCACCCGCATCCTGCGCCGCCACGCCGAGCTGGTCGGGCTGCAGTCGAGCTTCACCATCCTCGACACCGACGACCAGATCCGCCTGCTGAAGCAGGTGCTGTCGGCGGAGAACATCGACGACAAGCGCTGGCCGGCGCGCCAGCTCGCCTTCGCGATCGACGGCTGGAAGAACCGGGCGCTCGCGCCCAAAGACGTGCCGGCCGGCGAGGGACAGGCCTACGCCAACGGCCGCGGCGCCGAGCTCTACGCGCTGTATCAGGCCCGCCTGAAACAGCTGAACGCCGCCGATTTCGGGGACCTGCTGCTGGAGGCGATCCGCCTGTTCCGCGAGCATCCGGACGTGCTGGCGCAGTATCACCGCCGCTTCCGCTACATGCTGGTCGACGAGTACCAGGACACCAACGTCGCGCAGTATCTGTGGCTCCGGCTGCTGGCGCAGGGTTCGAAGAACCTCGCCTGCGTCGGCGACGACGACCAGTCGATCTACGGCTGGCGCGGCGCCGAGGTCGAGAACATCCTGCGCTTCGACAAGGATTTCCCGGGCGCGAAAGTGGTGCGGCTCGAACGCAATTACCGCTCGACGGGCCACATCCTCAACGCCGCGTCGCATCTGATCGCGAAGAACGAAGGCCGGCTCGGCAAGACGCTCAGGCCGCAGACCGAGCTCGGCGAGAAGGTGACCGTCGCCGGCGCGTGGGATTCCGGCGAGGAGGCGCGGGCGATCGGCGACGAGATCGAGGCGCTGCAGTCGAAGGGCTGCAAGCTCGACGACATGGCGATCCTGGTGCGCGCCTCGTTCCAGATGCGCGAGTTCGAGGAACGCTTCGTCACGCTCGGCCTGCCCTACCGCGTGATCGGCGGCCCGCGCTTCTACGAGCGCGCCGAGATCCGCGACGCCATGGCCTATCTGCGGGTCGTCGCGAGCCCCGCCGACGCGCTCGCCTTCGAGCGAATCGTCAACACGCCGAAGCGGGGCTTAGGCGACGTCGCGCTGAAGCAGATCACCGAGCGCGCCCGCGCGGAGGAGATCACGCTGCCCGAAGCCGCCCGTCGGCTGTGCGACGCGGGCGGGCTCAGCGCGAAGCCGCGCGCGGCGCTGAAGCAGCTCGTGCTGTCCTTCGACCGGTGGTCGGGCCTGGTCGACAAGGTCCCGCAGACCGAGCTCGCCGAGATCGTGCTGGAGGAGAGCGGCTACACCGACATGTGGTCGAAGGACCGCACGGCCGAGGCTCAGGGACGGCTCGAGAACCTGAAGGAGCTGGTGCGCTCCATGGAGCCGTTCGAGAATCTGCGCGGCTTCCTCGAGCATGTCTCGCTCGTCATGGACGTCGAGGGCGCGCGGGGCGAGGACGCCGTCACCATCATGACGCTGCACGGCGCGAAGGGGCTGGAATACGACACCGTCTTTCTTCCCGGCTGGGAAGAAGGTCTGTTCCCGCACCAGCGCTCGCTCGACGAGAACGGCCGCGCCGGCCTCGAGGAGGAGCGGCGCCTGGCTTATGTCGGCCTCACCCGCGCGCGCCGCCGGGCCAAGGTGTGGTTCGCATCGAACCGCCGCATCCACGGGCTGTGGCAATCCTCCGCGCCGTCGCGCTTCCTCGACGAACTGCCGGAAGCCGACGTCGACGTGCTCGAGGCGCCGGTCGCCTATGGCGGCCGGGCGCAGGGCGTGGGCGGGGCCTACGGGGCGAGTCGCTTCGACCGGGCGGAGCCTTTCGCCTCGACCTACGAGACCCCGGGATGGCGGCGCGCGCAGGAGCGCGGGACTGCGCCCTCCCCCGGCCCCGGCGCCCGCCGCGGCGGGCCGATGACGATCGAGGGCGAGCTCGTCGCCTCCTCCGCCGCGAAGTCGGGCTACGCGCGGGGCGCACGCGTGTTCCACCAGAAATTCGGCAACGGCACGGTGGTCGCCGTCGACGGCAACAAGCTCACGGTCGCCTTCGACAAGGCCGGCGAGAAGCGCGTGCTCGACGGGTTCGTGCAGGCGGCGTGACGCCTTGCCGCCGATCCAAATCGGCCCTTCATTCCTCTACGCGGGGCGCTTCGGCGTCCCATATGCCGGACACCTGACACGAGGGATCGACCATGCAGCCGCTTTGGACGGAGGACGCGAGCCGCGCGATCGGCGAGATCGCGCGCCGCAACGGGTTCGGCGAGGGCGCCGGCCTTGCGATGGCCGAGGCGCTCGCCGCGAGCGCCGGCTCGATGGCGCAGTTCCATCATTCCGACCTCGGCGGCATGGGCCAGTGGTCCCGCGGCGGGATGCTGATGATTGGCGACATGTTCAACAGCAGCCTGAAGGCCCGCGTCGGGGCGCTGGCCGACGATCTCGCGGACGCGATGGCGCGCGGGGCGATCGTCGCGCGGCGTCCGGCCGATGGCGAAAACTCGTCCGGGTTCGGGCAGTGGTGGCCGGAGGAGCTCGGCTCGCCATCCTCTACCGGCGCGCAGAACGGACGGCGCTACGCCGTGTTCCCGGCGGAGCGCCGCCTCGCTGTGGAGCGTGACGGACGGGTCGTCCTCTACGACACCGGCGATCACCGCATCGGCGGCGCGTCCCAGCAGCAGGGCGGGCATTCGACACTGAGCTTCTCGACCGACCGCGGCTCGATCGGCGTCGAGGATCTGAGGGAGGTCGGCGTCGCCGACAGCGCCGCGCCTGAGGCCGAGCCTGCGCGGACGCAGCCCGCGCCCGACTGGGCGACGCCTGCGCCGACGACCGAGACGCCGCGGGACGCTGCGCCGGCCTATCCTTACGCCCCGGAGCCGCGCGAGGCCTCCTCCCCATCGCCCGCGAGCGGCGCAGAGGGCGCCGATCCCGTCGAACTCATCCGCAAGCTCGCCGCGCTGAAAGACGCCGGCGTGCTGACGGAGCAGGAGTTTCAGGCGAAGAAGACCGAGTTGCTGGCGCGCATCTGAGGACGGTCCGTCCGCGACCGGGCGACCCGGCCGGCGGCGCCCGCCGGCGAGCGGAGCGTCCCGCCGCCGATCGGTCGTTCCCCTTTGCGCGCGCAGCCGCTATGGGTCCCGCGCCCCGAGGCGTGGGGCGGAGTTCGAATCTCCCGCGCCGCCGTCTGGATTCTCGAAGCCGATGCCAACCCCCCTCGTCCGCCTGCGCCTCGACGAAGCGACCGCGAAACGCGTCGCCGACGTGCTCGAGGACGTCTTCGCCTTCGGGGAAGTCTCGATCTCAGCCTTCGAGACTTCGAAGGACGATTGGACGGTCGAAATCTTCGGCGGCCCCGAGACTCCCGTCGAGGAGCTCGCGCAGGGCGTGAGGGAGGCGCTCGGTCCCGAGGCGACCGGCGTGGTCGAGGCGGTGACGATCGACGAGGCCGACTGGATCGCGAAGAGCCTCGAGGGGCTGAAGCCGGTGCCCGCCGGCCGGTTCGTGGTCCACGGCGCGCATGACCGCGACAAGATCCCTCCGGATGTCATCGGCATCGAGATCGAGGCGGCGCTCGCCTTCGGGACCGGTCATCACGGCACCACGCGCGGCTGCCTGCTCGCGATCGACGAGCTGCTCGGCGAGCGGCGCTTCGAGCGCGTGCTGGACCTCGGCTCCGGCACCGGCGTGCTCGCGATCGCGATCGCGCTTGCGCAGAAGGCGCCGGCGCTGGCGACCGACATCGACGAAGTCTCCGCCCGGATCGCGCAGGAGAACGCCGAGGCGAACGGCGCGGGCTCGTTCGTGCAGTCCGTCCATGCGACCGGTTTCGATCACCCCGTCTTCGCCGATCGCGGCCCGTTCGATCTGATCGTCGCGAACATTCTCGCGGGACCGCTGGTCGACCTCGCTCCCGAGGTCGCGGCTCATCTCGCGGATGGCGGCCGCGTGGTGCTCTCCGGCCTGATGAACGCCGAGGAGGACCGCGTCCGGCAGGCTTACGCGGCGCAAGGCCTGAACGTGCTCGACGCGAAGCGGCTGGAAGGCTGGTCGACGCTGACGCTCGCCAGATAGGTCGTCATGGTCCGGCTTGACCGGACCATCCATCTCGGGCGTAGAGGGTCCACGGTCCATGATGGGTTCTCCGGTCAAGCCGGAGGACGACGGCGAGCGCAATCCAATGTTCGAAGCGAAGTTCCAGTCCTTCGACGAGACCGCCGATCCCTCGCAGGGCGCGCCGCGGCTCGCGGCGCTGCGGGCCGAGCTGCGATCCCGGAGGCTCGACGGGTTCCTGCTGCCGCGCGCCGACGAGCACCAGAACGAGTATCTGCCGCCGTCGGCCGAGCGGCTCGCCTGGCTGACGGGTTTCACCGGCTCCTTCGGCTTCGTGATCGTGCTGCCGACGAAGGCGGCTTTGTTCGTCGACGGGCGCTACGCCGTTCAGGCGCGCACGCAAGTCGACATGACCGCCTTCACGCCGGTCAACATCTCCGACGAAACGCCATCGGACTGGCTGAAGGCGAACGCCGAGCGGGGCCAGAGGATCGGCTACGACCCCGAGATCCACACGCTCGAGGGGATCGAGCGCTTCGAGGCCGCGGCGAAGGCCGCCGGCCTTACACTGATCGCGCTGGACGGCAATCCAGTCGACGCGCTCTGGACGGACCGACCGGCTCCGCCGCTCGCGCCGGTGGTCCCGCACGACGAAGCGTTCGCCGGCGAAAGCGCGGCGTCCAAGCTCGATCGTCTGCGGGCGGAGCTCGCAAAGGCGAAGGCCGACGCGCTGCTCGTCACCGACGCGCATTGTCTCGCATGGCTGTTCAACATTCGTGGCGGCGACGTCGCGCACACGCCGCTGCCGCTCGGCTTCGCGATCGTGCCCGCGGCGGGGCGGCCGGACCTGATCCTGGACTGCCGCAAGCTCTCGAACGCGGTCCGCGCCGCCCTCTCCGAGACGGCGTCGCTTGCGGAGCCGCACGACCTCGACAGCGCGCTGCAGGCCCTTGGCGCGCAGAGGAAGACGGTGCGGCTGGACCCGTCGGGCTCAGCGGCCGCCTACGCCCGCACGCTCGAAAAAGCCGGCGCCACGCTCCAGCGCGGGCCGGATCCCATCGCGCGACTGAAGGCGGTCAAGAACGCGGCCGAAATCGCCGGCGCGCGCGCCGCCCAGACGCGCGACGCCGTCGCGCTCTGCCGCTTCCTCGCCTGGCTCGACGCCGAGGCCCCGAAGGGCGCGCTCGACGAGATCGGCTGCGCCGAGGCGCTGGAAAGCTTCCGGCGCGAGACCGGGGCGTTGAAGGACGTCTCGTTCCCCTCGATCTCGGCGGCCGGGCCGAACGCCGCTTTGCCGCATTACCGCGTGACGCGCGCCAGCAACCGCAGGCTCGAGACCGGGTTCTACCTCATCGATTCCGGCGCCCAGTATCAGGACGGCACCACCGACGTCACCCGCACGGTCGTCATCGGCGAAGCCTCCGCGGAGATGCGCGACCGCTTCACCCGCGTGCTCCAGGGCCACATCGCCATCGCGACGGCGGTGTTTCCGAAGGGCGTGAGCGGCGCGCAGCTCGACGCCTTCGCCCGCCGGCCGCTGTGGGACATCGGGACCGACTTCGACCACGGCACCGGCCACGGCGTCGGCTCCTACCTGTCGGTGCATGAGGGGCCGCAGCGGATCTCCAAGCTCGGGACCGCCACGCTCGAGCCCGGCATGATCCTGTCGAACGAGCCCGGCTATTACCGCGAGGGCCATTTCGGCATCCGGACCGAGAACCTGCTGCTGGTCGAAACCCGCGACATCCCGGGCGCCGAGAGAGAGATGCGCGGCTTCGAGACCCTGACGCTGGCGCCGATCGACCGCCGAGCGATCGAGACCGACTTGCTGTCGAAGGCCGAGCGCGCCTGGCTCGACGCCTATCACGCGCGCGTCGCGGCCGAGATCGGCCCGCTGCTCGACGCCGGCGCCCGCGCCTGGTTGGCCGCCGCCTGCGCGCCGCTGTGACGCGTTGCGCTCGGTGGCGGAACCCATAGGTCCCTGGACGATGTCACGCTCCACCATCAGCCTCGTCGCCGTCGCGGGCCTCTACGGCGCGATCGGGGTCGCCACGGCGGCCGCCGCCGCTCATCTCGCAGGCGACACGCGGCTCGCGACGGCCTCGAACTTTCTTCTGCTGCATGCGGCGGCGATCCTCGGCGCGGTCGGGGCCGGCGGAGCGCTGGGGCTCGGCCGCTTCGCGACCGTCCCCGCCTGGCTGCTCGCGGCTGGGGCCCTGCTCTTCTGCGGCGATCTGCTGGTGCGGGTCGCCTTCGGCGCGAGCCCTTTGCCGATGGCGGCGCCGACCGGCGGGACCCTGCTGATCGTAGGCTGGATCGCCTTGTCGATCGGCGCGGTCTGGGGCGGCCTGCGAGCCGCCCGACGCCACGTCGGCTGACCCTCGAACTGCGTCCGTTCACCACGCTGGTCGCCCACAACTTGACTTCTGCGGCGTTGCGCTGCACATAAGTCTCGAAGATTTTTGATGAATCTTCTTGCGACTCGGCCGCGTGACACCGGCTAGCCGGACCTGCCGAGCGCCACGAACGACCATCTGACAGCCCAGATCACGCGGGGCGCGTCCTTTACGCACCCGCCGTCTTCGCGCATCCCTTGTGGGTTCGGCGCGACCGCACGGCTGCACCTGAAAGACCCCCAGATTTGACCACTTTCACCGAGCTTGGCCTCTCCGCGCCCGTCCTTAAGGCGCTCGCGTCGGAAGGCTACGAGACCCCCACCCCGATCCAGGCGCAGGCGATTCCCGCCGTGCTCGCCGGCCGGGACCTGATGGGCATCGCCCAGACCGGCACCGGCAAGACCGCCGCCTTCGCGCTTCCCATCATCGAGAAGCTTGTCTCCAACCCGCGCCAGCCCGCCCGCCGCGGCTGCCGCGTGCTCGTGCTGTCGCCGACGCGCGAGCTCGCCAGCCAGATCGCGGAGAGCTTCCGCGCCTACGCCCAGAACCTGAACCTCAGCGTCGCCGTCGTGTTCGGCGGCGTCGCGGCCGGCCCCCAGGTCCGCAAGCTGTCCGGCGGCGTCGACATTCTCGTGGCGACCCCCGGCCGCCTGCTCGACCATGTCGACGGCAAGATGCTGCGCCTCGACCAGGTCGAGCATTTCGTGCTCGACGAAGCCGACCAGATGCTGGACCTCGGCTTCATCCACGCCATCCGCCGCATCGTGCCGATGCTGCCGCACCGGCGGCAGACGCTGTTCTTCTCGGCGACCATGCCGAAGATGATTAAGGACCTCGCGGACACGCTCCTGACGAACCCCGAGACGGTCGCCGTCACGCCGGTCGCCAAGACCGCGGACCGCGTCGAGCAGAACGTCGTGTTCGTCGAGCAGAACGGCAAGAAGGCGGTTCTGGCCGAAATCCTGTCCTCGCCCGAGCTCACGCGCGCGCTCGTCTTCACGCGCACCAAGCACGGCGCCGACAAGGTCGTGCGGCAGCTCGCGGAAGCCGGCATCGATTCCGCGGCGATCCATGGCAACAAGAGCCAGCCGCAGCGCGAACGCGCGCTCGGCTCGTTCAAGACCGGCCACATCAAGGTGCTGGTCGCGACCGACATCGCGGCGCGCGGCATCGACGTCGACGCCGTGAGCCACGTCGTGAACCACGACGTGCCGAACGTCGCCGAGGCCTATGTCCACCGCATCGGCCGCACCGCGCGCGCCGGCGCCGAGGGCGTCGCCATCACGCTCGTCGCCAATGACGAGCGCGCCTATCTCCGCGACATCGAGCGGCTGATCAAGCAGTCGATCCCGACCAGCGACCGGCGTTCGCCGGCTGGCATGGCGGAGCCCGAAGGGGCCGGCGCGGCCTCCAAGGCGGGCGCGCGGCAGGGCCAGCGTCCGAACAATGGCGGCCAGCGTAACGGCGGCGGCGGACGCGGCGAAAACGGCCGTGGCGCGCCTCGCCAGGGCGGCGACGGCAAGGCGCACGGCGAACAGCGCCGGGCGGGAGCCGGCGCCGGACCGAGCCGTCACCGTGCGGACGGCCCTCGTCCGGACGCGCGTCGCGCCGATGGCGTCCGCGCCGACGGCGACATCGCGAAGATGTCCTTCATGAAGCCTTCCGGCGGCCGGCCTGACCGGCGCCGCCGCGGCGGCCGCCCGAACGGCGAGCGCTCCGCCGAACACGGCTGACGCGTCCGTCGCGCCTACTTCGTCGCCGTCCGCTTCGCGGCGGCGGCGACCGGCGCCCCGCAGGTCGGGTCGAGACGCGGCCCGAGCCAGGCGAGCGCGGGCGCGAGCTCGCGCCGCCACAGCGCCCATTCATGCCGTCCGCCGACGATCCGCAGCGTGCTGTCGACGCCCCGGCGGAGCAGCGCCAGATGGAGCTCGGTCGCGCCTTGCACGATCCCGCCGGGATCGCGGTCGCCGGCGTCCAGATAGACGGCGGGCTTGGGCGCTCCGCCGAGGCCGAGCCTCGGCGCCTTCAGAAACAGATTCCAGGCGTTGAAGCGGGCCGGTTTGAACGGCGTTCCGAACGCGCCGTCGTAAAGCCGCTGCGCCCGCCTCATCCGCGCGGTCATATGCGGCGCGATCGGCGGGGCGATGCTGCCGGACAGGCTGATCGCGGCGCCGTAGGACCGCGGCCGGCTGAACGCGAACAGCAGAGCGCCGTAGCCTCCGGTCGACAGGCCCGCGACCGCCCTGCCCTGGCGGCAGTCGGCGGTCGGCAAGGCCGCGTCGACGGCGTCGACGAGATCGCGCGTCAGCGCGGTCGCCATCGCGCCGGCGCCGCCGCGGTCGTGGTTGTCGACGTACCAGCTGTCACCCGCGTAGGGCATGACGACGACAGTCGGCGGCAACTTGCCCGCGGCGATCGCGCCGTCCATCGTCTCCGCGAGCCTGCCCGCGTCGAGCCAGTCGGCCTCGCCGGGGCCTCCGCCATGCAGAAGATAGAGCACCGGCCAGCGCGCCCCCGAGGGCGGCGCCTCCGCCGGCCGATAGAGGTTGTAGCGGATGGGATGACCGAGGGCGGGGCTCGGCGCCGCGAGGCCGCGCTCGACGATGCCGCCGGCCCGGACGGGAGCGGTCGAGCAAAGGACTGCGGACGCGGCGAGCGCCGCAAGACGACGGAAGCGCATGGGCGACGCTCGTTCTGCGGCGACCGGGACGGTTCGCGACAGCGCGGCGAAGCTCGCCCAGGCGCGATCCCGACAGGCTAGCGCTGCGGCGCAGCATCCGTCGCCGCGCGAAAACGTCACGGGCTCGCAGACTCGCTCGGAACGTCGCCCGGCCGGTTGGCCACGTCGCGCCGGCACCCGGGATCGAGCCGCGGTCCCAGCCAGCCAAGGCCGTCGGCGAGCTGCCGGCGCCACGTGTCCCAGTCATGTACGCCCGGCCCGATCCGCAGCGTGCTGTCGACGCCCGCGCGCAACAGGTCCACATGGAAGCGGGTGAGGCTCTGCAGGAGCCCGCCGCGGTCGCGATCGCCGATGGCGAGGAAGATCGCCGGCTTCGGCCCCGGCTTGCGCGGAAGCGATCTCAGCAGGACGAACGGGTTCCAGGCGTTGAACCGGCCGCGCTCGAGCGGACGCCCGAACGCGCCGTCATAGAAGGCGTCCGCGCGCTCCAGCCGCGCGCGGTCGCCGGCCTCGATCGGAGGCGTGATCGCTCCGGCGAAGCTCATCGCGCCGACATAGAGGCCGGGATCGGCGAGCGCGAAGGTCACGGCGCCGTAGCCGCCCATCGAAAGCCCGCCGACGGCCCGTCCCTCCCGGCAGGCGGCGGTGGGAAAGCGGGCGTCGATCGCGGCGACGAGATCGCGCGTGAGCGCGGTCTTCATCATGCCCTGCCCGCCGG
This sequence comes from Hansschlegelia sp. KR7-227, assembly GCF_049446035.1. Classification (NCBI taxonomy): domain Bacteria; kingdom Pseudomonadati; phylum Pseudomonadota; class Alphaproteobacteria; order Hyphomicrobiales; family Methylopilaceae; genus Hansschlegelia; species Hansschlegelia sp. KR7-227. The sequence goes on along the minus strand of NZ_JBMSEA010000001.1, from coordinate 461,407 downwards.
GATCGTCATTGTCGACGTACCAGCTGAACGGCGCGACGGGAATGACCACGAGCGAGGGCGGAATCACGCCGTCGGCGACCGCGCGGTCGATCACCTCATAGACGAAGCCCTGGTCGAGCCAGTCGGACTCGCTCGGCCGGCCTTCGAGCAGATAGATCACCGGCCAGCGCGCGCCCTCCGCCGGCGGCTCGGCCGGGCGAAAGAGATTGTACGCGAGCGGCCGGCCAAGCGCCGGACTGAACGCCGTCTGGTTGCGCTCGACGACGCCCGCGCCCTGAGCGCCGGCGGGGACCGCCGCGGCGAGCGCGAGACACAAGCCGGCGAGAATGCGTCGGGCGAAGCGCGGCACGTTCGGACCTTGGTGACGGCGGGAGATCGATCTCGGCGGACATAGCGCGTTTCGCGCGCTTTGGCGCGGCGCGGGAGCGCATCGCCCTCACCGCTCGCATGTCGAGGACCGAAGCGGCCGGGCGATCCGCACGTCGCCTGACGCACGATCCCTTCATGCGCGCCGCCGTTCGGCGTGAGGGAGCATGAGGCGAAGCGGCCGCGGGCGCTCATGCGGGCCAGGGCTTCAGGGCGGGCTCCGGCTTCGAGACCCGCAGGATCAACCAACCGACGACGCCCGAAGTCAGCGAGCCCAGCAGGATGCCGACCTTCACCTCGTTCTGCAGCTCGACGTCGGAGGCGAAGGCGAGCAGGCCGATGAACAGGCTCATGGTGAAGCCGATGCCGCACAGCATCGACACCCCGAGAAGTTGCGACCAGCTCGCGCGCGCCGGCAGGCAGGCGTAGCCGAGCCTGATCACGAGCGCCGCGCTGCCGAACACGCCGATCAGCTTGCCGAGCAGCAGCCCGAGCGCCACCCCCAAAGTCAGCCGATCGGTGAGCGCGTCGGTGGTCATGCCGGCGAACGACACGCCCGCGTTGGCGAAACCGAAGATCGGGATCACCACGAACGGCACGAAGCCGTGAAGGGCGTGCTCGAGCCGGTGGAGCGGCGACTGCTCCATGTCGTCGATCTTGCCCGGCGTCGGCTTCAACGGGATCGCCAGGGCCAGCGCGACGCCTGCGAGCGTGGCGTGCACGCCCGACCGCAGCACCAGCACCCAAAGCAGGGCGCCCAACAGCAGGTAGGGCGCGAGCGCGGTGACCCCGCGCTTGTTCATGACGACCAGCGCGGCAACGACCGCGGCGGCGCCGGCAAGGTCGTAGGTCGAGAGGTCGGCTGTGTAGAACAGCGCGATGATAATGACGGCCCCGAGGTCGTCGATGATCGCGAGCGCGGTCAGGAAGATCTTGAGCGAGGTCGGAACGCGGTCGCCGAGCAGGGACAGCACGCCGAGCGCGAAGGCGATGTCGGTCGCGGCCGGAATCGCCCAGCCGCGCAGCGTCGCCGGGTTGTCCCAGTTGAGCGCGGCGTAGATCAGCGCCGGGACGACCATGCCCCCGAGCGCGGCCACGCCCGGCAGGATCCGGCGCGACCAGGTCGAGAGCTGACCATCCAGCATCTCGCGCTTGATCTCCAGTCCGACGAGCAGGAAGAAGATCGCCATCAGGCCGTCATTGATCCAGTGCGCGACGCTCAAGGGCCCGACATAGGCGTGCAGCGCCGCCTCGTAGGCCCCCCCGAGCGGCGAGTTCGCCACTGCCAGCGCCGCGGCCGCGGCCGCCATGAGCACGAGGCCGCCAGCGGCGCCCCCGTCGAGGAACGCGCGGAGCATGGAGATGGGACGGCGCAGCGGGGCGAGGGTCATGGGCGCTCGGTGTTGGAGGATGCGACCGCATAGGTAGGCTCCTCGCTGCGGGGTCAACTCGAGCCGAGATCACGTTGGGGAGAAGGATCGTCGGGCGGACGTGCCCCCTCACCGTCGCGTGCGGCGCCAGATTGCGCGACGGGCCGGACGGCGCCCGGTCGCGATCGCATCGCCCTTGCATTCGGACGCGGCGGGAGCCGTCGTCCTGAGACCCTGGTGCGGACGGCGGGAGAACTAAATCACATTCACCGTCGCGCCAAGATACCGTAAATGTCTTGACGATCTAGGGGTTATCGCCACAAGCACCTGCCACAAACCGTCGAGACAAACGACGCAGGTTCGTGGCGCTTCCTCTGGCAAGGACACCCTACCTCATCCGGCGCGGCGACAGCTGGTGGAGGCGGATCGTCGTTCCGTCGACCCTGCGCCCGCTCATTCAGAAGAACGAGCTGACCCGCGCCCTTGGTCCGGATCGGCAGGCGGGCATCACTACCATTCTGGTGCGTCTTCGATCATGGGAGTTATGTTTTCCCGGCCATCAAGTTAACGGGAGTGCAGGTCGAGGGCGGGTTGAGTTACATCGAAAATAGCTTTTCTCGAATTGCTGAACCACGTCTGTGGATGTCACTTGCTTACAAGTTCTTGGGTCAAAATAGATGACGAAGAGGTCCGATACTTTTCGGGACCGTGGACTTCGCTCTCTGTTGGTCGCCCACGTCGCGCGTCCTTGGATCCACGTGATGACGTGATCACGGTCGGACGCCGTCCACGGGGACGCGGATCGGTCATCGATTGACTCCCGCCACATTCTCGCCATAGCGTCCGCCGCGACGGTTCCCCTCGGGGATCAAAAGGGAACGCGGTGCGGGTCTCATGACCTCATGCCGCGGCAGCCCCCGCTACTGTAAGCGGCGAGCGACTCTGTCATCAGCCACTGGACCACTTCGGTCTGGGAAGGCGATGGAGCCGCAGCGACCCGCGAGCCAGGAGACCTGCCGTCAGTCGTGTGGTCACACGCGAACGCGTCGGGCGGGGTGCACCGATGGTGGGCGAACCGTCGGGCGTGGCGACACGCGTGATCGGCAAGACCTCGAGTTCGCGGTGACGTGCCACTCGTCCCGCTCGGGGTTTCGATGTCCACCCTTTCTCTCCCCTCACAGGGCACGTGCGCGCGCCTGACCGCGCTCGCAGTCGCGTCCGCTTGCCTCATGACCGACGCCGACGCGCAGACCGCGCCCGACGCCGACGTCACGCAGCTCGAAGAACTCTCCGTCACGGCGAACCGCGTCGACGGCCCGCAGGCCGCTGTCGGAAGCGCCATATCCTCCATCTCCGGAGAGGAGCTGGAGCAGCGTCAGATCCGAGTCGTCTCCGACGTGCTGCGCGAACTGCCCGGCGTCGCGGTGAACCGCACGGGACCGGCCGGCGCCGCCACCGCCGTCCGGATCCGCGGATCGGAGGCGAACCAGACGCTCGTCATCGTCGACGGCATCCGCGTGAACGATCCCGGCACGAGCGGGGAGTTCGATTTCGCCAACCTCCTCAACCTGGAAGTCGAACGCGTCGACGTGCTGCGGGGACCGCAGAGCGCGCTCTACGGCTCGGACGCGATCGGCGGCGTGATCAACATCGTGACGCGAAAGGGCGAGCCGGGACCGCCCCGGTTCCGCGCCAGCATCGAGGGCGGCTCCTTCAAGACCATGACCGGGACGGCCTCGGTGTCAGGCGGAACGGAGGCCTACGATTTCCTGTTCGCCGGTCAGGGCTTCAGCACCCGAGGCGTCTCGACCGCAAGCCGGTTCGACGCCGTCGTGCCGACGCGTTCGCTGGATCATGACGGCTATAAGAGCGGAACGGGGCTCGCGAAGGTTTCGGTGCGGCCGACGGAGGCCCTCGAGTTCACGGGCGTCGCCCGCTACACCGAGTTCGACGCCGACCGCGACGGCTTCGGCGCGACGTCGGACGGCTATCCGTTCGCGGCAGCGGTCGATAATCGCGACACCGAGAAGGGCAAGCAGTTCTTCGGCCGCGCGCAGGCCAAGGCGACGCTGCTCGGCGGCGCCTGGGACCACATCCTCGGCCTGTCCTACACGAACCAGGACCGCCGCAGCTTCGCCGGCACGGACCTCAAGACCTACGCCTCGCTCGGCGAGATGACGCGGTTCGACTACCAGACCAACGTCCGCTTCGAGACCCAGGGCGCGCTGCCGGCGAGCCATGTGCTGACCTTCGGCGCCGACCACACACGCGACGCGGTGAAGAGCTTCACAGCCTTCCCGTTCCCGGCCGACGCCCCGAACCCGCTCCGCAAGCACATCGATAACGCCGCGCTCGTCGGCCAATACCAGATCGGTTTCTTCGAGAAGTTGTTCGTCACCGGCAGCGTCCGTCGGGACTTCAACGACCGCTTCGAGGAGGCGACGACCTATCGCTTCGCGAGCGCCTACACCTTCGACCAGACGAAGACCAAGATCAGGGGGTCGTGGGGCACCGGCGTCAAGAACCCGACGACCTTCGAGCTGTTCGGCTTCTCCGGCAATTACGTCCCCAACAGCGACCTCAAGCCCGAGCGCGGCGAAGGCTGGGACGTCGGTGTCGACCAGCCGATCTGGGACGACCGGATCGTCATCGACGCGACCTACTTCCAGCAGCGCGTGAGGGATCTGATCTCGAGCGAGACGGTCCCCGATCCGGGCGACCCGACCGGCTTTGTGAACCGGCCGATCAACCTCGCCGGCACGTCGAAGATCGACGGCGTCGAACTCGGTTTGACCCTGAAGCCGATCAACGGGCTGACGCTGCGCAGCGCCTACACCTTCACGGACGGCCAGGACGCGACCGGCGCGACGCTCGTGCGCCGACCCACGCACATTGCGAGCTTCAACGCCAACTACGCGTTCCTCGATGACAGGGCGAACGTCAACCTCGGCGTCATCTACAACGGCCGACAGCGCGATCTCGCCTATGACGCCGCGACCTTCGCGCGGACCAGCGTTCCATTGAAGGCCTACACGCTGATCAGCCTCGCGGCGTCCTACAAGCTGCACCAGAACGCCGAGATCTACGGGCGGGTCGAGAACCTCTTCGACAAGAATTACGAGGAGGTCCTGACCTACAACACGCCCGGGCGCACTGCCTATGGCGGTCTCAAGGTCTCGTTCTGACGACGCCGGCCGCCGGCCTGTCGTCGGCGGCAGCCCCTCTCCACGATCAGGGTAGCGCTATGCCTGAAGAGACAATCGTGCGGCGTGAGCCGACCGAGATCATCCGGGACGACAACGGCGCCGTCAGGCGCGAGATCTGGGCGCTGAACGTCGACGAGCCGACGCTCGAGGCGTTCCTGCGCGACGTGTTCGAGAACCACTGGGCTGGCATCCGGTTCGGTCCGCTGATCGAGGGAGCGGCCTATGAGTGGCGCTGCCCCGGCGCGCCCGAGAAGATCGGCCTCCTCGACGGCTACCTCACCGTCATGTTCGGCCATGGCGGGCACTTCCACCTGTGCATCGGCGAGAACCGCGGCTCGGAGCGTTTTCCCGTCGCGCCCGAACTGACGCGCCGGCGCAAGCCCTCGAAGGCTCAGCTGTTCCGCAGTCGCGGGCGCGACGGCAAGCCGGTGACTTGGGGCTTCGAGATGTGGAACGGGGCCGGCGAGCCCATGATCTCGATCTTCTTCGCCAACCCCTTCATCGAGGACGACGACAGCCTCTCAGCGACGCCGGACTTCTCGCGGCTCGCCACTTGGCGGGCGATCTCGAAGCGCTGGCTCTGCCGCGACCCCGAGGCGATCGACGCGGAGGGGCGTGGTTTCGCCCATGGCTGAGCGCCTTCTCGCGGTCGCCCTCGCGCTGACGCTCGTCGGCCCATGGTGTGAATCAGCAGCGGTCGCGGCTCCGGCGCGCGTGGTCTCGATCAACCTCTGCACCGACGAGTTACTGGCGCAGCTGGGCGATCCCTCGCAGATCGCCTCGGTGACTTGGCTGTCGACGGTCTCGGCCGGATCGAACGTGGCGGACCTCGTGAAGAGCGTGCCGCAGAACCGCGGGCTCGCAGAGGAGGTCGTGGCGGCGCAGCCCGATCTGGTTCTCGCCGGTCGCTACGCCGCGCGCGCGACCGTTTCGGTGCTGAAGCGCATCGGCGTGCCCGTCGTCGACGCCGACGCGCCGCGGACGCTCGACCAGGTGAGAACGGAGATCCGCCGGCTCGCGTTCGCGATCGGCCATGCCGACCGCGGCGAGGCGATGATCGTAGAACTGGATCGCCGGCTGGCGCGCCCGGCGACCGCCCCCGAGCCGAAGTTGCGGGCCGCGGTCCTGCGCCCGAACGGCTTCACCGCGGGTCCCGGCTCGCTCAGCGATGAGCTGATGCGACGCGCAGGGCTCGTGAACGTCGCCGCCGAACTCAAGCTGGACAACTACGGTCAGCTGCCGCTGGAGACGATCATACTGGCGGGCGTCGACCTGCTGATCGTCGACGGCGACCGCGCCGGGCCGCCCGCGCTCGCCACCGAGATTCTGAAGCATCCAATCCTCGGGCAGTTGGGCGAACGGGTGCGCGTGGTGAAGATCCCGCCGAAGCTCTGGACCTGCTATGGGCCGAGCATCGCCGACGCCTACGACATCCTGGTCGACGCCGCGGCTGGAGGCGGTCGGTGACCGCCCCGTCTTACCCTGCGCTCGCCGGCGCGCTGGCGGCGCTGCTGACGGCAGCCTTCGTCGCTTCCGTCGCGATCGGTTACGCGCCGGTCGACCTCCCAGGCGCGCTCGGCGACCTTGCCGCCGGCAAAACCTCACTCGGCTCGCTGGTGCTGGTGGAGCTGAGGCTGCCGCGAGCCATCATGGGAGCGCTGGTCGGGTTCAGCCTTGGGCTGGCCGGCGCCGCGATGCAGGGGCTGCTGCGAAATCCTCTCGCCGACTCGGGCGTGATCGGGGTCTCGGGCGCAGCCGCCTTCGGCACGGTGATGGCGTTCTACTCTGGCCTCTCGGGGACCTTCGGGCTAGCGCTGCCGATCGGCGGCGTTCTGGGAGCCGGCCTCGCGGTCGCGCTGCTCTACGTGCTCGCCGGCCGCGGCTCAGCGACCATGACACTGATCCTCGCGGGCGTCGCGATCAACAGCCTAGCGGGCGCGCTGACCGCGCTCGCCCTCAATCTCTCGCCGAACCCCTATGCAGCGATGGAGGTGATGTTCTGGCTGATGGGATCGCTTGCCGACCGCAGCATGGACCACGTCCTGCTCGCGGCGCCGCTGCTCGCCCTCGGCTGGTTGATGATCCTCGCCTCCGGCCCGGCGCTCGACGCACTGACGCTCGGCGAGGACACAGCGACGAGCCTCGGCTTCGATCTGGGCCGCGTGCGGTTGCTGCTCATCGTCGGGACGGCGCTCGCCGTCGGCGCATCGGTCGCGGCGACCGGAGCGATCGGCTTCGTCGGGCTGGTGGTCCCGCATCTGCTACGTCCCCTTGTCGGCGGACGGCCCGGACGGCTGCTGCTGATCTCCGGCCTCGGCGGTGCGGCGCTGGTTCTCGCCGCCGACATCGGCGTGCGGCTGGTCGGAGTGCGTCCGGAGTTGAAGCTCGGCGTTGTGACCGCGCTCATCGGCGCGCCGTTCTTTCTGTCGCTGCTGTGGCGGCTGAGGCGTGAGGCGTGATGGAGATCGCCGCCCAAAACCTCACCGTTCGGCTCGGCGGAGCGCCACGCGTTGATCGGGTCTCGCTGACCCTGCGGCCCGGACGGCTCGTCGGCCTAATCGGCCCGAACGGCGCCGGCAAGACCACGTTGTTCCGGGCTCTCGCGGGCTTGCGCGAGCCCGACGAGGGCGAGGTGGTCTATGATGGCCGTCCGCTCGCAGTGCTCGGCCGTCGCGCTCTCGCGAAGCGCCTCGCCTATCTCGAGCAGGCCTCGGAGGCGCACTGGCCACTCCGTGCCGACCATGTCGTCGCACTCGGCCGCCTGCCGCATCGTCGCTTTGGTCGCGCTGTCCTACCCAGTGACGCCGCGGCGGTGGACCGCGCCATCCGGGCGGCCGACGCGGACGGGTTTCGCGAGCGCCCGATGCATGCGCTCTCCGGTGGCGAGCGCGCACGCGTTCTCCTCGCGCGCGCCTTCGCGGTCGAGAGCGAATGGCTGCTCGCGGACGAGCCGGTCGCGGCGCTCGACCCCGCGCACCAGCTCGGCGTGATGGAGACCCTCTCCGCAGCCGCGCGCCGGGGCATGGGGGTGGTCGTGGTCCTCCACGACCTCACGCTCGCAAGCCGCTTCTGCGACCGGCTCGTGCTGATGGCGCAAGGCCGGGTCGTCGGGGACGGCGCGCCGGCGGAGGTGCTCACCGACGCCGCGGCGGCGGCGGCGTACGGCGTGACGCTCGCTCGTGCCGACTCCCATGGCGAGCCGCTTATCGCCCCGTGGCACCGCATCGATCCAACTTCGGGAGAGACCCTATGAACGAGGCGCAGGCGTTGCTCGAGCGCCATCTCCTGTCGCTGGATCGATCGTGCGGAGTTCGGCCAGCCGGTCGGCGAGCGGCCTGCCGTCTGAGGCGAGCGACGCCGCCTGCCGGCGAAACGTCTCGCGACGCTCCTCAACCAGCGGCCCGACCGCGCGGGCGATGATCAGCGAGACAAGCTCCTCGGGCGTGTAGTAGCTGCCGCCCGCGGCCGGGCCGTTCCTCGGGCTGATGGCTGAGCCCGAAGATCACCATCGCCATCACAGAGTCGGGGATCTGAGCGCGATCGAGGATCGGCGAGGCGGACGCCTCAACAGGCCGCCATTGTAAGGCGGGATGCCGAGATCGTCGTTGCCGGCCGACACGGCTCTGAAGATCGCCTGGAGGCGTGGCATTCTGGTGCGGACGGCGGGACTCGAACCCGCACGCCTTGCGGCGCAAGATTTTAAGTCTCGTGCGTCTACCGGTTTCGCCACGTCCGCAGGCCACCGGTATCGCAGATAAAAAAAGCGCGCCGCAAGCGGCGCGCTTTGAGGTTCCTGCGCGGGAGGATTGCGCAGGGGGGAGGAACTGGAAAAATCAGAAGCGGTACGGCGGCCGAAGCACGTCGGCCTTCTCGACGCCGAGCGTCTTCAGGTCGGCATAGGCCGGCGCGCTGCGCGCGTCGACGGCGGAGGCCACACGTCCCGCCGCCGCGAGGATGGCGAACGTCTCGCGAACCTCCGCGACGATCTCATGGAAGCCAAGGGACGGCGTGGGCCGGCCGATGGCGAGGGACAGATTGCGGGCCACTTTTATCTCCAACGGTTACGAGGCGTTCGCCTCACGGGGTTGAAGATAAGCGCCCTGCCGCAGCGCACAATGCGCGAAAAATCCTGGTATGCCATGCGATTTGTGCATGGCTCAGGTCCCATTCTTTCGTCAAATCTTTATAATCGATCCGACTTTCGTCGCAAATCTCGCCTTTAGCGCAGCTCTGAGAGCATGGCTTCCAAAGCGGCGCGGGCGGCGGCCAGCGCCTCGACGTTTCGCGACCGCAGCACGATGTTGGTGTTAAACCGGTCGCCTTCCACGAAGGGGTAGCTGCCGATCGCGACCTGCGGATGCGCCTTCTGGACCGCCGCCAGCGGGATCGCGATGTCGCCCTCCTTGGCGTCGGCGCGCACCGTCTCGCTCTCGAGCTTCACGCCCGACCTCAATTGGGGGGCCACGACCGACAGCATCGCCTTCATGATCGACGGCACGCCCGCCATGACGAACACGTTGTCGAGCCGGAAGCCTGGCGCCTTCGACACGCTGTTCGCGATCAGATCGGCCCCGACCGGGATCCGCGCCATGCGCAGACGTCCCTCGTTCAGGTCGGCGGGATTCGGAAAGCGCTCCTGCAGCATGGCGATCGCGCGCGGATCATGGTCGATGCCGACGCCGAAGGCCGCGGCGACGGCGTCGGCGGTGATGTCGTCATGGGTCGGCCCGATGCCGCCGCAGGTGAAGACGTAGGTCACGCGCGCCCGGAGCGCGTTCACCGCCTCGACGATCGCCGCCTGGTCGTCGGCGACGACGCGGACCTCCTTGAGGTCGATGCCGAGCCCGGTCAGGGTCTCGGCGATGTGGCCGCTGTTGGTGTCCTTGGTGCGGCCCGACAGGATTTCGTCGCCGATCACGACGACGGCGGCGGTGACGGATTCGGCTTTGGACATGGCTGGGCCTCGGGGAGGCTGGGAAGCTAGCGGACGGCGCGGGCCGCGCAAGCTTCGGGGATTCTTCCCAGGGCGGACGGCGGCGGAGCGCCCGAAGCGGCTCCCGCCGAAGATTCCTCGCGAACGGCTCGGTTTCGCGGCCATAAGGCCTAGATGTCGCGCGTCCCGACGCGCTATGGCCAACCGACCACCTGTCCGGGACGGAGCGACCTCCTCGATGCGCTTTGAAGGCACCAGCGACTACGTCGCGACCGACGACCTCAAGATCGCGGTCAACGCCGCGATCGCGCTCGAGCGGCCGCTGCTGGTCAAGGGCGAGCCCGGCACCGGCAAGACCGCCCTCGCCGCCGAAATCGCCAGGGCGCTCGGGGCGCCGATGCTCGAGTGGCACGTGAAGTCGACCACCAAGGCGGTTCACGGGCTTTACGAATACGACGCCGTGGCGCGGCTGCGCGACGGCCAGCTCGGCGACGCGCGCGTCAACGACATCGCGAACTACATCCGCAAGGGCCCGCTGTGGACCGCCTTTGAGGCGCCGGCCCGGCCCGTCCTGCTGATCGACGAGATCGACAAGGCCGACATCGAATTCCCCAACGACCTGCTGCGCGAGCTCGACCGGATGGAGTTCTCGGTCCACGAGACCGGCGAGACCATTTCGGCGCGCGAGCGGCCGGTGGTGATCATCACCTCGAACAACGAGAAGGAGCTGCCGGACGCTTTCCTGCGCCGCTGCTTCTTCCACTACATCCGCTTCCCCGATCCGGAGACCATGGCCGCGATCGTCGAGACGCATTTTCCGGGGCTTAAGAAACGGCTGCTCTCGGAGGCGCTGCAGCTGTTCTACGAGGTGCGGGACGTGCCAGGCATCCGCAAGAAGCCGTCGACCAGCGAGCTGCTCGACTGGCTGAAGCTGCTGCTGATCGAGGACATCTCGCCCGAGACGCTGATGGAAAAGGACCCGCGCAAGGCGATCCCCCCGATGCACGGCGCCCTGCTGAAGAATGAGCAGGACGTCCAGCTGTTCGAACGCCTCGCCTTCATGATGCGCCGCGGGCAGCGCTGAGCGCGATCACGTCGCCCGGAATCGTTCAGTCGCTCAGTCGCAGCCGTCGTTCCGGGCTCGTCCCGGAACCCATTTCCGCTGCGTCTTCAATGATATGCCGCCGGCGGCGGGAATGGATCCCGGGACAAGCCCGGGATGACGGGCGAGGATCTTTCGCTTCAAAGCGAGGCGATCGCGCTCTAGGACGACAGCTCGAGCGTCTTTTCGAACACCGCGAGGCCGGTGACGCAGTCCTCCATCGCGCGGCGGGCGCGCGGTCGGGGGCAGTCGAGCGCCTTGGCGACGGTCTCGAGCCGATGGTTGGGCACGTCCTTCACCCGCGACTGCGCGAAGCGCATGGCGCAGACCGTCGTGGTCGGCGCCTGCAGGCCCTCGCGTTCGGCCTCCGCGACCAGGAAGGCGTGATCGAAGCCGATGTTGTAGGCGACCAGCGGATCGTCGCCGACGAAGGCGAAGAAGCCGGCGAGCGCGTCCTTCGGCGTCGGAGCCTCCGCGAAGGCGGCGTCGTCCAGCCCGGTCATGGCGCGGACGAAGGCTGGAATCGCGCGGTCGGGCTTCACCAGAGTCTGGAAGGTTTCGAGTTCGCCGGTCGCCCGGTCGAAGCGCAGCGCCGCGATTTCGATGATGCGGTCGCGCTTCGGCGTCAGTCCCGTCGTCTCCAGATCGAAGAAGACATACGCGGTCTCGCCCGCGGCGATGCTTTCGAGAGGCGTTGACATCGGGCTACTCTGGACTGGCGCTTCACGGTTTATGCTGGCTGGGGACGCGCGGCGCAATCGCAAAGCGCGTCGAATTCACGGCTTTTCCGGGCGGGCGGGCCATGGCATAGGCTCGCTGCCATGTCGCACAACAGCTTCGGCCACCTGTTCCGTCTCACCACCTTCGGCGAGAGCCACGGTCCCGCGATCGGCGCGGTGGTCGACGGCTGCCCGCCGCGGCTGACGTTCCGGCGCACGGACGTGCAGGCGGCGCTCGACCGAAGGCGGCCGGGACAATCCCGCTTCACCACCCAGCGCCGCGAACCGGACGAGGTCGAGATCCTCTCGGGCGTGATCGGCGACGCGGACGGCCTGCTCACCACGACGGGCGCGCCGATCGGCCTGCTGATCCGCAACGTCGACCAGCGGTCGAAGGACTATTCGAACATCGCCCAGCGCTACCGCCCGGGACATGCCGACTACGCCTATGACGCCAAATACGGCGTGCGCGACCATCGTGGCGGCGGGCGCTCCTCCGCGCGCGAAACCGCGTGCCGCGTGGCCGCGGGCGCGATCGCGCGGCTGGTCATCCCGGAGATCCGGATTCGCGGCGCGCTGGTCGCCATGGGCGCGATCGAGATCGACCGCTCGCGCTGGGACTGGGAGGCGGTCGGCGACAATCCGTTCTTCTGCCCCGATCCGATCGCGGCGCAGGAGATGGAGGGCTATCTTGACGGCGTGCGGAAGGCCGGCTCCTCGGTCGGCGCGACCCTCGAGATCGTCGCCGAAGGCGCGCCTCCGGGGCTTGGAGCTCCGATCTACGGCAAGCTCGACGCCGACCTCGCCTCGGCGATGATGAGCGTCAACGCCGTCAAGGGCGTCGAGATCGGCGCCGGCATGGCGGCGAGCCGGCTCACCGGCGAAGCCAACGCCGACGAGATGCGGGCGGGCGAGGACGGCCGCCCACGGTTCCTCTCAAACAACGCCGGCGGGGTGCTCGGCGGCATCTCGACGGGGCAGCCGATCGTCGTGCGCTTCGCGGTGAAGCCGACCTCGTCGATCAACACGCCGCGGCGGTCGATCGACGTGACGGGCGCCGAGGTCGACGTCTCGACGCAAGGCCGCCACGACCCCTGCGTCGGCATCCGCGCGGTTCCCGTCGGCGAGGCGATGATGGCGCTGACGCTCGCCGACCACATGCTGCGCCACCGCGGGCAGGTGGGATGAACGTCGCCTGCGGCTGCGACGAAAAGCGCCGTCCGGGCTGACCGGCGTCAAATCCAGTTCACGGCAGGCGCCGTAAGGCTGGCCACCTCGCGGCCGATCTTCAGGCGGCGAAGCACTGCGACTAATCCTCCCGCCGGCGCGTGCAAGCAGTCCTCGCGTCGGCGGTTTTTTTTCGCTCAGCGGCCGCCGACGTCGAACAGATTGCCCGCGACCTCCCGCACCGTCGGCGCCTTGCGCTCGACGAAGGGCATCGGTCGACAAACCGCCATGGCCGCCAGCCCGACGCGGGCGGTGAGCAGACCGTTCAGAACGCCCTCCCCCAGCCGCGCCGAGAGCTTCGCGGCCAGCCCGTGGCCGACCACCTGCTCCAGCAGGCCGTCGCCGACGCCCATCCCGCCCGTGACCGCGAGATGCGCGCCGACATGCTTGGCGAGCTTCAGGAAGCCGAGCGCGCCGGGACGTCCGCCATAGATCGCGCCGATGCGGCGAATGAGGCGCGTCGATTCGACCAGGACGAAGCCGAGGTCGACGATCGCGCGGGGCGACACCGCGGTCACGACGGAAACCCGCTTGGCCGCGTTCGCGATGGCGCGCGTCGCCTCCCGGTCGAGCGGCTCCATCAGCTCGCGCTCGACGATCCTCAGCCGGTCCGGCCCGTCGATGATCTCGTCGGCGTGGCTCGCGATGGCGGCCCGCGCGCGCGCCGTTTCGGGCCGTCCGACATAGATCGCGACGACCTCTTCGACGACGGCCTTGGCCTTCTTGTCGTCGTCGGCGCGGTGGGCCTCGTCGGCTGCGGTCCTCAGATCCTCGATCGTGTTGAGGCGCATCAGCGCGAGGGCCTCGCGGCCAATGATCGCGAGCCCGGCGAGCGCCGCGAGCGCCGCGAGGCTGAGCGCGATCCATCCGAGCCAGTCGGAGCGCGCGAACAGATCCTCGACCACCCGGGTCGCCCACAGGCCGAGCGCGAGGCTCGCGAGGCCGCCGAGCGCGCTCCAGAACAGGCCGCCGAGCGAGACGCCCTTTCTTCGCGGCTTCACCGGAACGGCGGCCGGCTCCGGTCCGACGTCGAAGGCGTCGGGCTGCGGCGTGACGACGACGCCGCCGCGGGAGGCCGACACCGTCTCATCCGACGAGCCGAGCACGACGGAGGGGTCGTTCAGCCGGAAGGTGGCCGGCCTCCGTGGCGGTTCACTCATATCAGCGCGTCCCCGATCAGGAACTCGATCGTCCGGTCGAGCCGGATGTGCGGCAGTTGGGGCGGTCGCTCGGAGGCGAGAATCTTCGGCGGACGGAACTTGATGAACCGGAGGTCGCCGCCATCCTCGCGCGCGGCGCGGCCGACATAGCCGCCCGAGCGCAGAGCGACCTCCGGATCGGCGGGGAGATCGCCCGGAAACACCGCGATCTCCTCCTCCCCGTCGAACACCTGCCCGTTCGAACGCTGCCCCTTTTCCGGGACGCCGATGATCACCGGTAGTTCGTCCCGGCCCTGCCGGGCGCTCGCCTCGCGCGTCGCGCGGACCGCCGCGAGCGCGACGACGTCGACCGCCGCCCCGCCGAACTCGGCCCGTTCGATCGCGCGGCCGACGAGCCGGCGCAAAATCGCCTCCAGCCGGTCGTGGCTGGTGTGGTGAAGATGATCGGCCTTGGTCGCGGCGAACATCAGCCGCTCCACGCGCGGCCGGAACAGGCTCGAGAGCCAGGAATTCTGGCCGTGGCGGAAGGCGGCGAGCACGTCCGTCATCGCCGTCTCGAGGTCGGCGACGGCCTCGGGCCCCGCGTTCAGCGCCGCAAGGGCGTCGACCAGCACGATCTGACGGTCGAGCCTTGCGAAGTGGTCGCGGAAGAACGGCTTCACGACCAGCGTGCGATAGGCCTCGTAGCGCCGCTCCATCATCGCCCAGAGCGAGCCGGACGGCGCGTCGCCCTCCGCCGGAATCGTCAGCGGCGCGAAGGTCAGCGCAGGGCTGCCCTCCATGTCGCCGGGCATCAGGAAGCGGCCGGGGGGCAGCGTGGAGAGCGCGACGCGGTCGTCCCGGCCGGCGCGCAGATAGGCGGTGAACTTCGCGGCCGCTTCCCGCGCGACGCTCTCGTCGGCCGCCGCGAGCGGATCGACGGTCGCGAGATGCGCCCGCCACTCCGCTGCGATGGGCGCGCGCGTCGGGCCTTCGCTCGACAGCAGCGTGCGCGTCGACCAGGTGCGGAAGTCCTGCGAGAGCAGCGCGAGATCGAGGAGCCACTCGCCGGGATAGTCGACGATGTCGAGCGTCAGCTTGCGTCCCGGACGCGAGCCGCTGAGGAACCCGCCGCGGCTTTCGAAGTCGACGACGACGCGAAGCTCCGAGATGCGGCGCGTGGACTCGGGCCAGACGCGGTCGGGCCCCGTCAGAGCGCGCAGATGGGTTTCGACCTCGAAGCGCGGCACGGCGTCGTCCGGCTGCGGGCTGAGGCGCGCGCCGGCGATGCGGCCTTGCGCATAGGCGCGGAAGGACGGGAGCCGGCCGCCATGGACGAGAGCCTGGACCAGCGCCGTGAGGAAGACCGTCTTGCCCGCCCGCGACAGGCCGGTGACGCCGAGCCTGAGCGTCGGATCCAGCGCGCCGGCCGCGGCGTCGGCGAGACTGCGCGCGACAATCCGCGCTTCGTCGATCAGCCCGCCGAAGCTCATGCGGCCTCGCCGATTCCCAACAGCTTCGGGGTGACGAAGCGATCGAGCCGGGCCGAGTGGGGCGCGATGTCGGCCCAGCCGTCGGCGGCGAAGTCGAGAACGGCGATCGCGGCCGTCGGGAACTTCTCCGAAAGCGTCCGGCGCGCCTCGGAGTCGCCTTTCGAAGCAAGTAGTTCTACGAACTGTTCCAACCCCGGGTTGTGACCCAAGATCAGCAGCGTCTGAACTTCAGCCGGCGTCGCCCTCACCGTTTCGAGGAGCGCTTCCGGGGTGGCCATGTAGATGCCGTTGTCGAACCGGACCTTCGGCTTTTCCGGGAACGCCGCCTTCGCGAGCTCCCAGGTCGCGCGCGCGCGCTTCGCCGTCGAACAGATCACCAGATCGAGCTGGAACGCCCGGCCCGCGAGCCACGCGCCCATCGGACCCGCCGCTCTCCTGCCCCGCGTCGAAAGCCCGCGCTCATGGTCGTCGCGATCGGCGTCCGACCAGTCGGACTTGGCGTGTCTGAAGAGAATCAGTCGGCGCATGGTGCTCCCGGTCGGCGCTTCGGCGCGCCTCACCGGCGCCGTCACGCAGGTGGGGGGCCGTTCGGACTTTCTCAACCCTGTTTGTTCACGGCTCGGAAACCCTCACGGGGCGAACGGTGAAGGGCGACGCGACGCGGTGAACAGGAAATGAACGCCGCGTTCGGATCCAGTTCAATGCCGGCCCGGCATCTTGGAGAACGTGGCGGAAATGTCACTGCCTACGGAATGATACAATTCGTAGCGATCGTTGAACCTATCGCGCCCAAGTTTCGACCATAGAGGCGCGCAGTAACAAAGAACGGCCCACCGCGTACCCTGGTGGGATGGAGCGTGAAGTCATCATGAGCACCATGCAGCAATATGAACAACGAGCGGGCGGCTCTTTCGCCTCGGCGATCGACGTCCATCACCTGAACCGCCAGACGATGGGCGACCGCGCCCTGGAGCGCGAGGTCCTGGAGCTTTTCCGCCGCCAGGCCCGCATCCTTCTCTACCGCTTCGAGGCGCAGACCAACCCGGTTCAGCGCGCCGATCTCGCCCACACGATTAAGGGCTCGGCCCGGGGCGTCGGCGCCAATCGCGTGGCCTTCGCGGCGGAGGAGCTGGAGCGCGCGGCCAAGGCCGGAGAGCCCACCGGCAAGGCGCTCGCCGAACTCGCCGAATCCGTAGCCGAGGTAACCTCCGCCATCGAGCTTCGGTTCGGGATCGACGGCTGATCGTCTGCTCCGGCCGTCCGCGCTTGAGGCGCGAGGGCGCACGCGCCCTCATCCGCTGGCGCGCTCCCGCGAAACGCTCTAAGGAGCCCGCGCGGCTGGCCGCGTCTCGCTGAGGCGCGTCGGACGTCGACGCGGCAGGCTCGCATCGCCGACCCGCGCCGAATGACGAGGATCCGTGCGGCGGCGCGCTTCAGCGCGACGTCCCGGGCTCCAGCGACCTTGCGAGCGGCGGGCCATGGCTAAAATCACCTTCATTGACCAGTCCGGCGAGCAGCGGACCGTCGACGCGGAACCCGGCTCCACCGTGATGGAGGCGGCGATCCTCCACGACATTCCGGGCATCGAGGCCGAATGCGGCGGCGCGTGCTCCTGCGCGACCTGCCACGTCTATGTCGACGACGCCTGGACCGAAGCGGTGGGCGGTCCCGAGCCGATGGAAGAGGACATGCTGGACTTCGCCTTCGACGTCCGGCCCACCAGCCGCCTGTCCTGCCAGATCAAGGTCACGCCGGCGCTCGATGGGCTCGTGGTGACGACCCCGGAGCGGCAAGGCTGATCCCGCGGCCCGTAAAATACACATATGTGTACTGTAATAATTTGCATTTTCCCCGACCGAGGCGTCTTTTAATCCGTCCGTCGATGCTTTAGAGGATCGCGCGACCGTTCGCCCGGCCGGAGGCCCGCCCTCCGCAGGGCCCGATTGACGCATGATCAGGACGCCATGACCGAGACCATCACGACCGACGTCGTTATCGTCGGGGCCGGCCCCGTCGGCCTCTTCGCCGTGTTCGAGCTCGGACTGCTCGACATCCGGGCGCATGTCGTCGACATCCTGGACAAGGTCGGCGGCCAGTGCGCCGAGCTCTACCCGGAAAAGCCGATCTACGACATTCCCGGCCTGCCGATCGTCACCGGCCAGGGTTTGACCGACAATCTCATGGAGCAGATCAAGCCGTTCCATCCGACCTTCCATCTCTCCGAGATGATCGCGAGTCTCGAGAAGACCGAGGACGGCCGCTTCCTGCTGACCACCGACGCCGGCACGCGCTTCGACGCGAAGGTGATCGTGATCGCGGCCGGCGGCGGCTCGTTCCAGCCGAAGAAGCCGCCGATCGAGGGCATCGACGCCTATGAGGCGAATTCGGTGTTCTACGCTGTCCGAAAGATGGACGTGTTCCGCGGCAAGAACGTGCTGATCGTGGGCGGCGGCGACAGCGCGCTCGACTGGACGCTCAACCTCGCTCCGGTCGCCAAGCGCGTCACGCTGATGCACCGCCGGGACGCGTTCCGCGCGGCGCCCGACAGCGTCAACAAGATGCGCGCGCTGGTGGAGGCCGGAACCGTCGATCTCGTGTTCGGCCAGGTCACCGGCCTCGTCGGCAAGGACGGCGTGCTGGAGGCAGTCGAGGCCAAGCTCAGCGACGGCAAGAGCCACACGATCGCAACCGACGCGATGCTCCCCTTCTTCGGCCTCACCATGAAGCTCGGACCGATCGCCGACTGGGGCCTCAATCTCGAAGAGAACCTCATTCCCGTCGACACCGAGAAGTTCGAGACGACGACGCCGGGCATCTTCGCGATCGGCGACATCAACGCCTATCCCGGAAAGCTGAAGCTGATCCTGTCGGGCTTCCATGAGGCCGCGCTGATGGCGCAGGCGGCCGCCCGCCACATCGATCCGTCGCGCCGCATCGTGTTCCAGTACACGACGTCGTCGACCAATCTGCAGAAGAAGCTCGGCGTCGCCTGACGGCGCGCCGGACGAGACTCGATCAGCGGGCGCCGGCCCGAAGGGCGGCCCTGCCGAGCCGGCAGCGCAGCCCGGCCGGCATGGCTTCGAGCGCCTCGCGCAGCGTCGGGCGCAGACGCGTCAGCCAGGCTTCGACATAGAGGCGTCCCGCGAGCGTCACGGGCGCCACGAAGTCGTGGACCGGCACGGTCCCGTTCGACCACTGTCTCTTATAGGCGTCGGCGGGCGCCAGCAGGTCGTATCTGTCGATCCCGTTGGCGCGGCACCAAGCCAGCGTCTCCTCCATCAGCGTCTTGCCGGGGCTGAAGGCCTCCAGCGGCTCCGCCACCGCGCCGAGATAAGCGTGATAGGCCCCGCCGTGGACGAGGCCCACTTCGTAGGCGGCCGGTTCGCCGCCCACCGTCAGGCGGAGCGCGACGACGGATCGGCCGTCGTCGGCGTCCGCGGCGAGGCGGGCGAAAACGTCCGCCGCGTTCGGATCGCCGATCACCGCGCTGACGAAGCCGCGCCGCGCCAGCCATTCGCCCTTGGCCGCGAACGCATCGCGGATCATTCCGATCGCTTCCGGCCCCCGCCGGGCGTCGAAGACGAGCGGCCCCTTTTCGGCGAGGCGTCGCCGCGAGCGCGCCCGTTCGCGGCGCTGTTTCGCGCCGCCGATCTCGAGCAGCAGCGCGTCGACCGAGGCCGCCGCCGTCAGATCCGCATAGGGCGCCTCGAGCGACCGGCCGACGACCTTCGCAAGGGACGACAAGGCGGGCAGGAGGGCGGCGTCGGCGCGCACGCGGCGAAGCTGAAGCGCGTCGATCCCGGCCTGAGCGACCAGTCCCTCGAGCGCGAGCCGCGCCGCGCGCGAGGGGGCGCCGCTCGCGAGAAGCGCGTCGCCATACTGGGCGAGCGGGTCCCCAAGGAAGCTCGCGACGCGCAGCCCGCCGCGCCGCGCGATCACGACCGGCAGGATGCACTCGGCGCGCCCGCCCCGCTCCACCACCGCGACGACGACCTCTTCGCCGCGCGCCTCGTGATACGCCGCGGCCGCGCGCGCGAAGCCGAAGCTTTGGAACGCCGAGACGCCGCGGGCGGAGCCGGCGATCTCGCGCCATGCGGGCTCCAGGGCCGCGATGGCAGCCGCGCCGCGCCTCACCTGCGCGAGGGTCTCGGCGCGTGCGGGCGCCTTCGACCGGCCGCTCTGGCGGACGCCCAGGAGCGAGAGCTCAGCCGACGCGAAGGCCAGCGCCGCATCGATCAAGGGAACGACCTCGCCGGCCGAAGAGAGCCCCATAAACATCGCGCCTCGGATCTCCGCCTCGTTTGCGAGGCGGAAACGCCTCACGCCGGCATTTTAACCCTGACGCGTTCGTCGTCGCCGCGTTTCTTAATTCTTCGTTAACGCGCCAGCGCCCGCATCGCCTGCTCCAGGCCTTCGAGGGTCAGCGGATACATCCGGTTCGCGACCAGCCGACGGACGATGGCGACCGACTCCGTCCAATTCCACTGACTCTCCGGCAGCGGATTGATCCAGGCGACCTTCGGAAAATGCTCGACGAGCCGTCGGATCCAGACCTGCCCGGGTTCGGCGTTCATATGTTCCACCGACCCGCCCACGCTCACGAGTTCGTAAGGGCTCATCGAGGCGTCGCCGACGATCACCAGCCGACAGTCGGCCGGAAAGCCTCGGAGCAGGTCGAAGGTCGGCGTCGCTTCGGTCCGCCTGCGCCGGTTCTCCCGCCAGACGGATTCGTAGACGCAGTTGTGGAAGTAGAAATGCTCGAGCCGTCGGAATTCCGTCCGCGCGGCCGAGAACAGCTCTTCGCAGACGCGGACGTGCCAATCCATCGAGCCGCCGACGTCGAGCAGCAGCACGACCTTGACGCCGTTGCGCCGTTCGGGGCGCATGCGCACGTCGAGCCAGCCCTGGCGCGCGGTCCCCTCGATGGTGCCGTCGAGGTCGAGTTCGTCCGGCGCGCCGGTGCGCGCGAACCGGCGAAGCCGCCGCAGCGCGACCTTGATCGCCCGCGTGCCGATCTCCGCGCCGTCGTCGAGGTCGCGGAATTCGCGCTTGTCCCAGACCTTCACGGCCTTGGAGTTGCGCCCCTCGTCCTGACCGATGCGGATACCCTCGGGATTGTAGCCATAGGCCCCGAAGGGCGACGTGCCGCCGGTCCCGATCCATTTCGAGCCGCCTTCGTGCCTGCCCTTCTGCTCGGCGAGGCGCTGACGCAGCGTCTCCATGAGCTTGTCGAGGCCGCCCATGGCCTCGATCGCCGCCCGCTCGTCCGGGGTGAGCAGCTTTTCGAGCCGCTTCGCCAGCCATTCCGCCGGGATCTCCGCATCCTCGAGCGCGTCGGCCAAGCTCTCGACGCCCTGGAAGACTTCGCCGAACACACGGTCGAACCGGTCGAAGAAGCGCTCGTCCTTGACGAGGCAGGCGCGCGCGAGAGCGTGCAGTCCCTCCAGCTGGCGGCCGGCGAGATCGGCGTCGAGCGCCTCCAGAAAGGCGAGATGCTCGCGCAGCGACACCGGCACGCCAGCTCCGCGCAGCGCTTCGAAGAACCTCAAAAACATGTCCAAGAGCCTCTCGGGACCGCGAACATGGTGAACAACCCGTTAACGACGTTTGCCAATGGCGGGATTCCGCGGTTCTCTATAGCCGCGTTCGCCGATAGCATCGCCGACGCGAGGAGTATGCCCCGTCGGGCGAAGCGGCGCACGCGGGGCCACCAATGGTTTGTCAGGCGGGATTGATACGTTTGTTCAAGTGTTAGCGACCGTTCCTTAACGGGCGAAGGGAACAAACGGACCCTCCAAAGCGACCGATGAGTATGGTGTACGGACGCGAGGCGACGACAATGGCGAATGCGAACCCGTCGAAGGACCCGGCTGAGGCGGCCCTGTCCGCGATCGAGGAGGCGCTGAATCTCGTCGCTCCCGACGCGCAGGCGAAAGTCGAGTCGCCGGCGAGGACCGAGCCCGATCTGACGGCGACCAAGCCCGCGGAAGCCGGTCCGGTCGCAGCGCCTGCGGCGCCCGAGCGACGTCCGGCGCCCGACCGTTCGGGCCGCAGGGCTCCCGCCAACGACGACGCCCGCTCCTTCGCTCACATCGTCTACGCCCTGCAGCGCAAGCCCTCGCGCGCGCCGTTCGTTCTCGCGGCTGTGGCGTCGCTCGTCTGGGCCGCTCTCGGCGCGCTCTACGCTTATGCGGTGATCGGCCTTGGCCGCACGGAGCTCGCCCTGAACGACCCGGGCGTGCAGGCGCAGCTCGCGATGGCCCTGCTCGGAACGCTCGCGCCCATCGTGTTCTTCTTCATGCTCGCGACGATGTCGTGGCGCAGCCAGGAGATGCGCCTCGTCGCCCGCTCGATGACGGAGGTCGCGCTGCGTCTCGCGGAGCCGGAGACGGGTTCGACCGAGGCCGTCACCTCGCTCGGTCAGGCGGTGCGCCGCGAGGTCGCGGCGATGGGCGACGGCATCGAGCGCGCGGTCAGCCGCGCCGGAGATCTCGAATCTCTCGTGCGCGGCGAGGTGTCCTCGCTCGAGCGCTCGTTCCATGACAACGAAATCCGCGTCCGCACGCTGATCTCCGAGATCCAGGCGCAGCGCGACGCCATCGACGGCAACGCCGAACGGCTGCGCGAGACCATCGCCGGCGCCCACGATCTGCTGGCCCGCGACCTGAACGCCGCCGCGGACGCCCTCACCGCCAATGTGACGGAGACCGGGTCTCGTCAGACCGAACTGCTCAGCGCCAAGAGCGAAGAGCTCGCCGCCGCGATCGCCAGGGCCGGGGAAGACATGCTCGCCGCGATCGGCGGCCGCGGCGCAGAGGTGATCGAGCGCCTGGCGTCGAGCGGCTCCGAGGTGTCGCGCGACATCGACGAGACCGGCCAGCGCCTCGTAGACGCCATCGCCGAACGCTCCGACGCCTCGCGCGTCGCGATGATCGAATCGAGCGAGGCGCTCATCCGCTCGCTCGAGGACCGCACCACGCTGCTCGCCGACCGTCTCGCCGCCACCGGCGCGGATTTCGACGACCGCATCACGCGCACCGCCGACGAGACGACGAGCGCGCTCGGGACCCGCGGCGACGCCGTGGTGTCGAGCCTGGAGCGCACCGGCGAGGCGCTCGCCAACCACCTTGCGGAGCGCTCGGAGGCGTTGATCGAGCAGCTCGATCGCACCGGGACCGGCGTGACGGAGGACTTCTCCAGCCGGGCCGCAAGCCTGATCGAGCGCCTCGACCGCACGGGCGCCGGCGTCGTCGAGGAGCTGTCCGAGCGCGCCGCGGCGCTCGCCGAGCAGCTCGACCTCACCGGCTCCTCCGTGACCGAGAGCTTCGCGACGCGCGCGGAGGAGATCACGACCGCCATCGGCGCCGCCGGCGCCTCGTTCCACGAGGGGCTCGACGACCGTTCGCGCGACATGCTCGACGCGCTTGCGTCCCGCTCGGTCGAACTCCAGGGCTCGTTGAGCGACGCCGGAACCGCGTTCCACGACGCCATGGATTCGCGCGCCCAGGCGCTGATCGAAACCATCGGCGAACGCGCGCAGGCCCTCGTCGCGGCGCTGGACGACCGTTCGCGCGAGCTGTCGGACACGCTCTCGGCCACGGCCGCCGCCATCACCGACGACTTCGGATCGCGCGGCGACGACGCCATGGAGCGCTTTGCGACCACCGCGACCCGGCTGAGCGACGACTTCGCCGCCCGCGGCGCCTTGTTCGCCGAAGGCCTCGACCGCACCGGCGCCGAGGTCTCGGACGCCTTCGCCGAACGCGCGGAGCTCGTCGTTCGGGCCCTGTCCGAACGCGCCGAAGAGGCGATGTCGGCGCTCCGGGACGTCGGCTCGGACGTCGAAAGCTCGCTCGCCGTGCGCACCGCCGACGCAGCCGAAGCCCTGCGCGTCGCAAGCGAGCGCATGGTCGAGGCGCTGGAGTCGCGCGGATCGGACATCACGACCCGGCTCGACGAGACCGGCGGCAAGCTCGCCGAGGAGATCGGCTCGCGCGGCGGCGATCTCGCCGATCGCCTCGCGGAGGCGAGCGCGCGGATGCACGACGCCATCGTCGTCCATGGCGGCGATCTCGAGCGGCGCTTCGGCGAGAACGGCGAACGCATCGCCGGCCTGCTGGAGGCCCAGGGCGAGGACGTCGCGAGCCGCATCATGTTCGCGAGCGACCGGGTGCATGACGCGATCGTCGGCCGCGGCTCGCAGATCGAAAGCGACTTCGACGAGGTCGGCGCACGCATCGTCGCCGCGATCGACGGACGGGCCCAGGAGGTCCGCGACACCATCGAGAACGCCGGCGTGACCATCGCCGACGTGCTTTCAGAGCGCAGCGCAATTCTCCTCACCAACCTCGGCGACACCGCCGAGCGGATGCACGACGTCGTCGTCAACCGCGGGGACGATCTCGACCGTCGACTGAAGGCGAGCAGCGAGCGGCTCGCAGAGACGATCGACGTCCGCGCGAAGGCGGCCGAGTCGGCCCTCGACAACGTCGCCGACAAGGTGGTCTCGGGCGTCGATCATCGCTTCAAGGCCTTCGAGGAGCGTCTGACCGCGACCGGCGAGGCGATCGGCGAGGTCATCGCCGACCGTGGCGGAGCGCTCTCCGAGACGCTGAGCGAAACCGCCGAGCGCATCCACGAAACCGTCGTCGTTCGCGGCGGCGACCTCGAGCAGCGGCTCGCCGCCTCCGGCGACCAGCTCAGCGCCAAGATCGACGCCCGCGCGCTCGCGGCGGAAGCGGCCTTCGACGCCGCGACCGGCCGGATCGGAACCGGCGTGGAGGAGCGTCTCAAGGCCTTCGAGGAGCGTCTTGCGACCACCGGCGCATCGGTCGCCGACATCATCGCCGACCGCGGCGGAGCGCTGGCGGAGACGCTCGGCGAAACCGCCGAGCGCATCCACGAGATCGTCGTCGTCCGCGGCGGCGACCTCGAGCAGCGCCTGACAGCCTCGGGCGACCAGCTGAGCGCCAAGATCGACGCGCGCGCCGTGGCGGCGGAGGCGGCCTTCGACGCCGCGACCGGCCGCATCAGCACCGGCGTCGAGGAGCGCCTCAAGGCGTTCGAGGAGCGGCTGTCGTCGACCGGCGCCTCCGTCGCCGACATCATCTCCGCCCGCGGCGGCGAGCTCACCCGCCACATCGGCGACACCGCCGAACGCATCCATGGCGCGATCGTCGTGCGCGGCGGCGAGCTCCAGCAGCGGATCGCCGCCGCCGAAGGACGGCTGATCGAGGCGCTCGGCGAGCGGGTCGTCGCCGCCGAATCCGCCTTCGAGCAGGCGAACGCGCGGGCGGGCGAAGGCTTCGACGACCGGATCAGGATGTTCGAAAGCCGCTTCGACAGCGCGGGCCAGAGCCTCGGCGATCGCCTCGCGGGCGAGATCGCGAATGCGGAGCGCATGCTCCAGGAAGCGGCGAGCCATGTCTCGACGCGCATTGAGGACGGCGCGGCGAACGCCCGCACCACCTTGGAAGGCTCGGTCGTCGGCGTCAGCGGCCTGATGGATACGCGCGTGGCGACGCTGCGCGACCAGCTCGACCGCATCGTCGTCGAGATCGGGGCCATGGTGGCCCAGCGCGGCGAAAAGGTTGGCGAAGCTTTCGCGGTCGCCGCCCAGCAGCTCGGAGACGCGATCTCCGCGCGCGGCGGCGCCGTGACCGAGGAGCTCGCCAGCCACCTCGCGCGTCTCGATCAGACCTTCGGCTCGCACGGGCCGGCGCTCGTCGACCGTCTCGCGGGGGAAAGCGGACGGTTCGCGGAGATTCTCACCGACAGCGTCGCCGCCGCCGAGAACCGGCTCAGAGGCGAAGGCGGCCGGCTGTCCGCGGCGATCGCGGATCGCCTGGGCGCCTTCGACGGCCGGATCGCCGAGCTTGACGGCGCGTTCGTCGATCGCCTCGACAATTTCGATCGCCGGATCGCCGCCTTCGACGCCGCCTCGCGGACCCATATCGAAGGACTGGACCAGCGCGTCGCGACCGTCGGCGAGGAGCTCGGCTCGCGCCTCGGTCAGTTCGGCGAGAAGGTCGCCTCGCTCGACGGCCAGATCGTCCGGCTCGACGACGCCCTCGCCGGCCGGGTCGCCGCGATCGACGAGAAGGTCGCGGCGATCGACGCCACGGTCGGCTCCCAGCTCGGCCGCATCGACGTCAAGATCGCGACCCTCGACCGGATCATCGGCGAGCGGCTCGGGGCCTTTGACGGCCGTGTGTCGGCCTTCGACGAGACGCTCGGCAGCCGGATCGAGGCGTTCTCCGAACGTGTCGGCGCTCTCGACGGCTCGCTCGACGAACGCCTTTCGGCGATCGGCGATCGGGCCGGCGCGCTCAGCGCCGCCGTGGCGGCGAGCCTCGACGGCTTCGAAGAGCGCGCACAGGGCCTGACCGGATCGCTGTCGCGCCATGTCGACGGCTTCGACTCCAAGGCCGGCGCGCTGGAGCGCTCGCTGTCGGAGCGCGCCGACGCCTTCGCGGCGCGCGCCGCCGATCTCGACGCGTTGCTCGCGAGCCGCTTCGGCGCCTTCGACGACCAGGTTTCTTCGCGCATGGGCGATCTCGCGCTGTCGCTCGAGAGCCGCATCACCCGGATCGACGACGGCCTGAGCTCGCGCACCCGCGCTCTCAACGACACGCTGGCCCAGCGCACGCTGGAGCTCGCCCGGACGCTGGGCGAAGGCTCCACCGCCGTCACCGCGGCGCTTGCCCAGCGCGCGGCGGAGTTCGCGGCGACCCTCGCCGCCAGGACCGACGATCTCGTGGCCTCCTTCGACGGCAAGGCGGAAGCGGTGAACCGCGCGCTCGGCGCCCGGGCGATCGAGGTGGGCGACACGCTCGACACCCGCATCGCGCGCTTCGAGATGACCATCCTCGGCCGACTGGATTCGGTCGCGACCTCCCTCGACCAGCAGGGCGACGGCATCGCCGACCGCCTGAGCGGCCGGGTCGAGACCGTCGCTCAGGCGCTGACCCAGGTGTCCGCCAAGGTCGAAACCGAGCTCGCCCGTTTCGCGACCGAAATCGCGGATCAGCTGACCTCCCGCATCTCAGAGCTGTCGGGCGCGATCGAGCGCGACGGATCGGGCCTGATCGAGCGGCTCGCCAGTCAGGGCGGCGCCGTTTCGCGCGAGCTGTCCTCGGTCGGGGAGACCGTGGTCGGGCAGTTCGACGCCCGCGCCGCGGCGTTGGCCGAAAGCCTCGGCGCCCGCGGAGAGTCTCTGCGCCAGACCCTCGACTCGCTGAACGGCGAGCTCGTCTCGACCTTCGAGACCCGCGGCGCGACGGCGATCGCGAGCCTCAACCAGGTCGCCGACCGCCTCCGCCTGACCTCCCAGCGGCTTGGCGAGACCATGGGCTCGGAGACGGCGAAGGCCGTCGAACAGCTCGACGGATCGAGCGCCAAGCTGCAGGAGGCGGTCACCGAGGCGACCTCCACCCTCGCCCGCACCATCTCGCGCGAGAGCAAGCGCGCGGTCGGCGAACTCACCGAGACGCAGACGGCGCTGACGGCCGAACTCGCCGACACGCTGACCAAACTCGGCGACGCCAACTCGGCGCTGCAGACGCTGATCGACGGCGCGAGCCGGAAGCTCGGCGCGGTCGAAAGCGATCTGTCGAGCCGCGTCACGGCCTTCGAAGAGATCATGGCCGACATCGCGGAGACGACGACACGGACCGGCGAGCGCGTCGGCGGCCAGGTCGCCTCGCTGCGCGACGTCTCGACCTCCGTGCTGGAACGGGTCAGCGATCTCGCGCGTCAGCTCGAGCAGCAGACCCAGGCCATCGCCCAGGTGACCGACACGCTGGACGGCGCGCAAGGCCGCCTCGCCGGCGAGCTTGAGGAGCGCCGCAACGCGCTCGACACCCTCGCGACCGGGCTGACCGCGAAGGCCCAGGAGCTCGGCGGCGTGCTCGAGGCGTTCTCGACCTCGATCGACGGCGCGCTCACCCGATCCGAACAGCGCGCCAAGGCGGTCGCCGAGGGCCTCGCGGCCCAGGTCGGCGCCACCACCCAGTCGATCGCGAGCGAGTTCGAAAAGGTGCGCGAATCCGGAGAGTCCGAGCGCAAGAAGACGACTTCGGCGCTCAAGGCCGCGAATGACGAGGCCGCGCGCGAGATCGGCCGCATGCTCAGCGAGGCCAGCGGCAAGTTCGGCGAGGTGGCCCGCGACATGCGCGGCATGACGGCCGCCATCCAGTCCGAGCTCGACGAAACCCGCGAACAGCTGCGCCGCGGCGTGCTCGAGATGCCGAAGGAGGCGGAGGAGAACGCCGCCGAGCTGCGCCGGGTCGTCGCCGATCAGATCAAGGCGCTGAACGCGCTCGGCGAGATCGCCGCCCGCCACGGCGCGGCCTACGACGTCGCGGAAGCGCGGCCGGTCCGCGCCGCGGCGGGAGGTTCGACCCCGCAAGCGGCGCCTGCGCCGGTCGCGAAGGCGGCGCCGCCCGCCCCGGCGGCTCCGGCGGCCGCCGCTCCTGCTCCTGCTCAGACGCCTCCGCCCCCAGCCGCGAAGGCTCCGGCGGCCAAGGCCCAGCCCCCGGTCCGGGCCGCGCAGGGCCCGCGCGCCGTAATGCCGAAGGCGGACGACACCGCGAGCTGGATCTCCGGCGTGCTCGCTCGCGCGTCGCAGGACGACGGGCCGATCCCGTCTCCGGCGAAGCCCGCCGCCGTTCCTGCAGCGCCCCGGCCGCCGGCCCAGGCGATCGAATCGCTCGACAGTCTCTCGATCGACATCGCCCGGATGATCGACCATCAGGCCGTCACCGAGCTCTGGGACCGCTATCGCCGCGGGGAGCGCAACGTCTTCACCCGCCGGCTCTACACCATGCCGGGCCAGCAGACCTTCGAGGAGATCAAGCGGAAATACGCGGCCGAGCCGGAGTTCCGCGCGACCGTGGACCGCTATGTCGCGGAGTTCGAGCGGCTTCTCGACGAGGTCGCGCCAGGCGGCCGGCAGGACGCGCTGGCGGAAAGCTACCTGACCTCGGAGACCGGCAAGGTCTACACGATGCTCGCCCACGCCGCCGGCAAGTTCGAGGCGCGGTAAGGCTGCAGACGCCGCCGCACGGCCCGCGCGGGCTCTTCCGCGCGGGACAGTCCAAGCTAGGCTGAGGCGGCCGGCCGAGCGGGGCCGGCGCCGGCCGTCAGAAATAGGCGATGAGACGCCCGAGCGCCGCGACTGTCATCCAGAGCGCGATCGAGGCTGCGGCCTGCGCTTTGGCGACCGCCGGACCGTCAACGTCCCAGGTCGCGTAGCGACTCCGCCAGAGCACGCGGAACAGCAGGGCGTTTGCGACGCCGACCGCGACCAGCGCGAGCTTTGCGATGACAACCGTGCTGACGGCGAGCGAGCGGGCGTCGGCGGCGAACATCAGCGGGCCGCTCACCGCCATCAGCGCAAAGCCGATCAGAGCCGGCGGCGTCAGCAGGCGGGCCGCGGCTTCGACGGTCACCTGCCCTCGCCCGAGACCGATCAGCCTGAGGTCGAGCAGGGCGATAGATCCGACGAGCAGGACGAGCCCGAGCAAATGTCCAAGGTTCGCGACGGGATAGGCGAACATGGACTGTCGCATGAACAGACCGAAGCCCGAGGCTTCGAGCGCCTCGGCCCAGGCGGGGGCTGCTGCGGCATGCTCCATGACGGCGTGAAACGTCAGCGGAGCTCGACGGTCTTGCCGCCGGCGATGACGCGTTCGGCGCGCATCTCGGTCGCGACGCGGGTGCTGGGATAGCCGATGACGGTCACGGTCTGGCCGACGGCGATGTCCTCCTCCTTGAGGCCCCGCGCGCTCATGCGCGACGGCGGCGCGAGCACCGCCTCCCAGCGCTTGCCGTCATGCTCGAGGAACACCGCGCCGTGCGGATTGCCGTAGGAGGATTCGAGGACGGCGCCCTTGAGCGTCAGCGTCCTGGTGGAATCGTAGCCCGACCATCCGTGATGGGCGAGCGCGGGCGTCGCGATCAGAGCGCCGACCGCGGCGGCGCGAAGGATGAGGGTCATGGGCTTTGCGCCTCCGTTGTCGACACGGAGAGTGGCGTGCGGCAGCGCGGAGGCAACGGCGGACGGGATGACGCCTCCGTGAGCGTTTGGCGAAGCCGTCCGCAGGAGAGACGTTACGACCGCTTCCCGGCCCACACCGCGAGCGCGGTGAGCGTCTCGCCGAGCGCTCCGTTCAGCGCGAGGCTTGCGGCGGAGCCGTTGAGAGCGCCGCCGACCGGGCGCCGAGCCGTGAAGACTTCGCCGGCGACGATCTTGCCGGTCTTGTCGTTGACGATCTTGGCGGTGAACTCGACGGTCGCCTGACCGGTCGCAGCGTCGATTTCGAAGGCGCGCAATTCGCTGATGAGCTGGTAGTCCACGCTCAGGCGGTCGCCGGGCCGTCCGACGCTGCGCAGGCGATTTGCGTTCTCGAAGGTCTCGATCATCCGGGCCTGCACGAGCTTCGGCAGCCGGTCCGACCATTGCGCGTCGGGCAGGTAGGTCACCTCCCCTGCGCTCGGCTTCACGACGATGCGCTGGCCGTCGATGACGGCGACCGCGACCGGCTCGGCGACGATGAGGTTGCCGCGCCCGCCGCTGGATTTCGGCAGGTTGGACGGCGCCGTCAGATCGTAGGTCGCGGGCGGCTTGCCGCCGCCGAGCAGGCTGGCGCAGCCTCCGAGCGCGACGATCGCTGCGGCCAGACCGGCGAACGCGAAGCCGCGCGCGAGCATGCGGGGCCGATTCTGAAGCGCGGCGGCGGTGTCGATCATCGGCCTCGGTACTCCGGGACGCCGCCGTTCCCGCCGAACAGGAACTGGCGCGGATTGCGCTTGAGGTCGTTGATGACGCCGTCGAGATTGTTCAGCGTGCGCCGGCTGTCGGAAACGAAGCCCTGCAGGTCGCGCGAGCCGGAGCTCGACAGCCGGCTCACCCCGGCCGCGATCTCGGCGGTGCGGCCGTCGAGCTTGATCGCAAGCTCCCGGATCGCCTGGCTCGTCTTCTGGAAGTCCGCGATCGCGCCTTGCGCCTCACCGCTCCCGACCAGCTTGCGCGCGTCGTCGAGCAGGCCGTCGAGCTTGTCGGCGGTGCCGGTCAGCCGACCCGAGACGTCGCGCGCGTCGGCGACGATCTGGTCGACATTCGCCGCGTTACGGCCGAGCGCCTCGGCGAAGCGGCTCACATTGTCGACGGTCGCGCGCACCTTCTCGCCGTCGATCGCCGAGATCGCGCGATCAAGGCTCGCGACCGTGCGGTTGATGGTCGGCCCGTCGATCGAGGTCATCAGCCCGCTGAAGCCGTCGACGGCGCGGTTGATCTTGTCGGGATCGACCGCGGCGATCACGCGGTCGGCGTTGCGCGTGGCCTTGTCGATCGAGTCGAGCGTGCTCGACACCTTCGCCGGATCGATCGACTGCAGGACTTCGGTGAAGCGCTGGACCGAGGCGTTGACCTTCGCCGGATCGACGGCGGCCACGACCTCCTGCACGTTGCGCAGCAGGTCGTCGACCCGGACGCCCGAGCCGCGCAACTGCTCCGCGAGGCCCGCGACCTGCTCGATCGCCTTTTCGACCTGCGGGCCGGCGTTCTTCAGCGATTCCGAGAAGGCGACGGCGTTCGTCATGGTCTTGTCGACCTTGTTGACGTCGACGGCGCGGACGAGATTCTGCACGTCGGTCACAAGCGGCACCAAATTGTCGGCGAGCACGCCGATCTGACGCGCGGCGACGCCGGTGCTCTGCAGGAAGGTCTTGAGGTCGTCGGAATTCGCCGACAGCGCCGCGGTGAACTGCTCGACATTCTGGAGGGATCGCTCGATCGAGCCGCGCGAATTGCCGACAAGCCCCTGAATGTCGCCGAAGGTGGTCTGCGCCTGCTGCAGCACGGTGCGCGCGCCCTCCAGGATGTCCTGGAAAGCCGAGGATTCGGCGACCAGCACGGGGGCGTTGTTCGGGTCGCCCTGCTCGGTCGTCACCAGCGGAAAGCTCTGCGCGGTCTGGGAGCCGCCGGTAAGCTGGATGACCGCCCCGCCCGTGAGGCCGGTCATCTCGAGCCGCGCGCGGGTGTCGGTGCGGATCGGGGTGTTCTTGAACACCTCGATGCGGGCGACGACGCGGGCCGGATCCTGCGGGTCGAAGTTGAGATTGGTGACGTCGCCGACCCGGATGCCGTTGAACAGCACCCCGGAGCCCGGCGTGAGACCGGAGACCGCGCCCTGGAACTGCACCCGGTAGATCGCGCGCTCGCGGTTCTTCCCCTCGCCCGCGAACCACCAGACGAAGGCGAAGGCCGCCGCGAGCACGAGCAGCGTGAAGGCGCCCACCAGGGCGTGATTGGCGCGGGTCTCCATGAGCCTATTCGTCCCCGCCAGAAATCATGCCGCAGCCGCTCCGGCGCCGGCCGCGCGCGCCCGCTCCCCGCGGAAGTACTCCTTCATCCAGGGGTCGTCGTTCTTGACCATCTCTGACATCGGACCGATCGCCAGCACCTTGCCGCCTTTGAGCGCCGCGATTCGATCGCAGGCCGTCGTCAGGCTGTCGAGATCGTGCGTCACCATATACACGGTCAGGCCGAGCGCATCCTTCAAAGTCATGATCAGCCTGTCGAACGCGTTCGCGCCGATCGGATCGAGTCCGGCGGTGGGCTCGTCGAGGAACACGATGTCCGGGTCGAGCGCAAGCGCGCGCGCCAGCGCCGCGCGCTTGATCATGCCGCCGGACAGCTCGGAGGGGAGCAGGTCGGCCGACTCGGGCTTTAGCCCGACCAGATCGATCTTCAGGCGCGCGATCTCGTCGCGCAGCTTCGGTCCGAGCTTGGTGTGTTCGCGCAGGGGCATCTCGATGTTCTGCTTCACGGTCAGCGAGGAGAACAGCGCGCCCTGCTGGAACAGCACGCCCCAGCGCCGTTCGATGGCGAGCCGTTCCGCGTCGCCCAGCTGATCCATGTTCCGCCCGAAGACCTCGACGACGCCGGCGCGTTTGGGCGTGAGGCCGATGATCGCGCGCAGCGACACCGACTTGCCCGTGCCGGAGGGGCCCACGACGCCGAGAATCTCGCCCCGCCGGACGTCCAGGTCCATGCCGTCGATCACGTTGCGTTCGCCGAACCCTACGACGAGCCCGCGCACCCGGATCACGAGGTCGTCGGCGCCGCCGTACTGCGGGACGTCCGGCGCGCCGTCTTCGGGCGGGCCCATCGTCAGATCCCCATGGCCGCGAACATCATCGCGAAGACGCCGTCGAGCACGATCACCACGAAGATGGACTTCACGACGGACGCCGTCGTGCGCGATCCGAGCGATTCCGCGGAGCCTTGGACCTTCGCGCCCTCGGTGCAGGCGATCAGCCCGATCACCATCGCCATGAACGGCGCCTTGATGATGCCGACGAAGAACGTCTGCAGCGAGAGCACGTCACGGAGGCGCTGAAGAAAGGTCTGCGGCGCGATGTCGGCGTAGACCCAGGCGACGAGGCCGCCGCCGGTGAGCGCCGCCATGGAGGCGATGAAGGACAGCATCGGCAGCGCGATCACGAGCGCCACGATGCGCGGCATCGCGAGGATCTCGATCGGATCGAGACCCATGGTCTTCAGGGCGTCGATCTCCTCGCGCATCTTCATGGAGCCGATCTCGGCCGTGAAGGCCGAGCCCGACCGGCCGGCGATCATGATCGAGGTCAGCAGCACGCCAAGTTCGCGGAGCACGAGGATGCCGAGCAGGTCGACCACGAACAGCGTCGCGCCGAAGTTCCGGAGCTGGAAGATCGACTGCTGGGCGACGATCGCGCCGACCAGGAACGAGATCAGGGCGATGATCGGCACCGCGCGCAGGCCGACGCGATCGAGATGGCTGACGGTGGCGGTGAAGCGAAATCTCCAGGGGGCCAGAATCAGGCGGCCCGAGGCGGCCACGACCGCGCCAAGGAATGCGGCGCCCCGCGTGATGTCGGCGCCCATCTCGACGACGCCGGCGCCGAGGTCGGCGAGCGCCGTGATCGGGCCGGATTCGGCCTTGGACGGCGGCGGGGGCTCCCGTCCGCGCCCGCGAAGGGCGTCCATGAGCCGCTGGTGCTGAGGCTTGATGCCGTGACGCTCCGCCGCGGCGCCTGTGGATTCGGCGGCCGCGCAGAGTCGCTCCACGAGAAGCGCGCCGACGGTGTCGAGCCGGTCGATCTCGGAGAGGTCGACGACCACGCGCTTTCCCGAAGCCCGCGAGAAATCGAGCGATTCGATCCGGCGCTGCAGAGTGTCGCCGGTGTCGGCCGTCCAGGGCCCGAGCGGGGTCAGCACGAGGCCCTCGTCGAAGGTCTCGACCTTTAGGTCGGCGACGTCGTCTTCAACCCGCAACCGCTGAACGCCCGTGACTCCGGTCTGGCAAGCGCCTTGCTCCCGACCGTCCGACGCTACTATTCATCCCTGTCGCGGCCTGTCGAGCCGAGGGCGACCCGGGAGAGGCCGTTGGAGATCACGAAGCCCTACCTGTTGTTTCTGGGCGACGCCCCTGACCAGCTCGCCGCCAAGACCGCGGCGGGCGTGGTGGACTGGCGGCCCGACTGGTGCGTCGGCCAGATGCGGCTGCCGGGCTGCGGGGCCGATGTCGGGCTGGACGAGCTCGATATTTCAGCCGCCGCGGCGCGCGGAGCCAAGACGTTGGTGATCGGCGTCGTCAATGCGGGCGGCGTTTTGCCCGACCGCTGGATCGACGCCATCGTCGCGGCCATCGACGCCGGCATGGACGTCGCGAGCGGCCTGCACATGCCGCTCGCCGCCGTTCCACGCATCGCGGAGGCCGCCCGGCGCACGGGACGCCAGCTGCACGACGTTCGCCTGTCGCGGGAGCGCTTCAAGACCGGCACGGGCGAGAAGCGTCCGGGCAAGCGGGTGCTCACCGTCGGAACGGATTGTTCGGTCGGCAAGAAATACGCCGCGCTCGCGCTCGAGGCGGAGATGCGGTCCCGCGGGCTCGACGCGGAGTTCCGGGCGACCGGCCAGACCGGCGTGCTGATCGCGGGACGCGGGGTCGCGATCGACGCCGTCGTCGCCGACTTCATCTCGGGCGCCGCGGAATGGATCACGCCGGCCGCCGATCCCGACCACTGGGACGTCGTCGAGGGTCAGGGCTCGCTGTTCCACCCGTCCTTCGCCGGCGTCACGCTCGGGCTTTTGCACGGAGCCCAGCCGGACGCGTTCGTCGTCTGTCATGAGCCGACGCGCAAGACGATGCGCAACGTCAAACACCCGATCCCCCCCATCGGGGCGGTGATCGAGGCGACGGTCGCGGCCGGCCGGCTGACCAATCCGGAGATCCGCTGCGTCGGGATCGCGATCAACACCGCGGCCTTGAGCGAAGGCGAGGCGCAGGCGGCCCTCGACGCGGCCTCCACGGCCCACGGCGTGCCGGCGAGCGATCCGATCCGGTTCGGAATGGCCACGATCGTCGACCGCCTGCTCGAAGAGGTTCCGTGATGCGGGCGCCCACTGCGTCGCCCTGCCCGGCGCGCGGGGGCGGATAGATGCCGCCCGTCCTCACGTCGCGAATCGAGCGCTGGCCGATCGCCGGCGCCTTCACGATCGCCCGCGGATCGGTGACCGAGGTGGTCACCGTCGTCGCCGAGATCGTCGACGGGACGCATCGCGGGCGGGGCGAATGCCGCCCCTACCCCCGCTACGGCGAAACGCCCGAGGGCGTGAAATCGGAGATCGACGCGCTCGCCGAGGCGATCGGCGGCGGGCTCGATCGCGCCGCTCTTCAACGGCGTCTGCCCGCCGGCGCGGCTCGCAACGCGCTCGACTGCGCGTTGTGGGACCTCGAGGCCAAGCGCGCCGGCGTCTCCGTGGCGACGCTCGCCGGATTGCCCGAGCCGGAGCCGCTGATCACGGCCTACACGCTGAGCCTGGGCTCGCCCGGCGACATGCGCGAGGCCGCGCGATCCGCCGCTTCCCGCCCCCTGCTCAAGGTCAAGCTCGGCGGCTCGGAGGGGCTTGATCCGGAGCGGCTGGCGGCCGTCCGCGAGGGCGCGCCGGACGCCGAACTCATCGTGGACGCCAACGAAGGCTGGACCGGCGCGGCGCTCGCGCGCAACCTCCGGGCCTGCGCCGCGGCGCGCGTCACGCTCGTCGAGCAGCCGCTGCCGGCCGACGACGACGCGGCGCTGGCCGATGCCGAGCGGCCGATCCCCGTCTGCGCGGACGAGAGCGCGCATGACCGGGCGGGCCTCGCCGGCCTGATCGGCCGCTACGACGCGATCAACATCAAGCTCGACAAGACCGGCGGCCTGACCGAAGCGCTGGCGCTGGCCGACGCGGCCCGCGCGGCCGGGCTCACCGTCATGGTCGGCTGCATGCTGGCCTCGTCGCTCGCGATGGCGCCGGCCGTGCTGCTGGCCCAGGGCGCCGCTGTGGTCGATCTCGACGGCCCGCTGCTGCTCGCGCGCGACCGCGAGCACGGGCTCCGCTACGACGGGAGCCGGATGTATCCGCCGACTCCCGCCCTCTGGGGTTGAGCCTACGTATTTTTCCTCTTTTCGCAGCTGCGAAGATGGACATAGACTAAGTCGAAGGGCGCGATGGGAGCCGGCGGCGGCGCCCCGCGCCCGGAGCTTGCGTCGCATGGCAGCAGCGTCCGGCCCTCGCACCAACGACGATTACGACGCCCTGGCGGCGGCGGTGATGGAGACGGAGCGCGGTCGCTGGTTCCTGGCGGAGTTCGCGCGCCGCAACCGCGCGGCCGACACGGCCGCCGTTCTCGACGCGATGGCGGGTCTTGAGATGCGGCTGGCGGCGGAGCGCCTCGAGCGCGCCGCTCTCCCGTCTCACGACGTCGGACGCATGGCGGTCGCGATCAGCAAGATCGCCGTGCGAGCCGCGTTTCTGAGGGCGGACCTCGAAGGCCCGGCGCCGAGCGAGCGCCGCGTCGCCCGAGCCCTTCGCCACCTCGCGCTGCTTGATCGCCTCATCACGGGCGCGGCGTCCGCCGCCGCGGGCGCCCTGAAGACCCAGTCGCGGCTGGCGGCGGGCCCGCCGGGCGTCGCATCGACCCCGGCGCCGGACATCCCGCGCTTCGTGCACGCCGCAGAAAGCGCGCTTCCCCTGCCCGACCTCTCCATGGCGACCGTGTCGGCGGACCCCGAGCTGGAAGCGGCGCTGGCGGCCGTACTGGCGACGACCGGGGCCGCTAGCCCCGGGGACGCCGCTGAACAACCCCTCGACGACGCCGCCGAGATCGGCCATGCGGACGCGCCGGCCCCTGAGGCGCCGCGCGAGCCTGAGCCTCCGTCGCTCCCTGCCGAACCATCCGAAGGACTGGCCGCCCTCCTCGTCGCGGACGACCCCGCCCCGTCGCGCTCTCCGGAGCGTCGGAGGCTGCCCCTCGCCTGGACGCCGTCCTTCCTGGAGGGGCCGCCGGACGACGACCGGTCTCCTCAGCCGGCCTGATCCAGCCTTCTATGTCGCCCGCTTCGGCGGCGTCCGCGCCAGCACCGAGCGGACATTTTCGACGAACATCCGCGCCGCTTCTCCCCAACCATGCGACAGCGCCACCGAGCGCGCGCGGTCCTTCGGGATCGCGAGCGCGGCGAGCGACGCCGCCCGCAGGTCCTGATCGAGAGCGCCGGCTCCGGTTCCCTCCAGGATGTCGCGGGGCCCTGTCACGGGGAACGCCGCCACAGGCAGGCCGCTCGCCAGAGCCTCCAGGATGACGATCCCGAACGTGTCCGTGAGGCTGGGAAACACGAACACGTCGGCTGACGCGTAGGCGCGGGCGAGCCGCTCGCCTTCGAGCGTGCCGGCGAAATGCGCGTCCGGGAAGGCCGCCGCCAGTTCCGCGCGCGCCGGCCCATCGCCGACGACCACCTTTGAACCCGGCAGATCGAGCTTGAGAAAGGCCTCGAGGTTCTTCTCGGCCGCGATTCTGCCGACCGAGAGGAAGATCGGCCGGGGGAGGCCGAACTCGTCGGCGCCGGCGATCGGGCGGAAACGCTCGGAATCGACGCCGCGGGTCCAGGGCATCAGGCGCAGGAAGCCGCGCGCCTCGAGGTCGCGCCTCAGGCTCTCGGTCGCGACCATGGTTCCGGCGCCCGCATTGTGAAAGCGGCGCAGCCAGGCGTAGGTCCAGCGTTCCGGGACGGGAAAGCGGCGCCGCAGATATTCGGGAAAGCGCGTGTGGTAGCTCGTCGTGAAGCCGAGCCCCGCGCGCAGGCAGGCTCGCCGCGCGGCGAGGCCGAGCGGCCCTTCGGTCGCGACGTGCACGTGGTCGGCCTCCGCCGCCGCGATCATCCCGGCCACCACCGAGGTGCGGGCGAGCGCCAAGCGGATCTCGGAATAGGTCGGCATCGGCAGCGTCCGGAAGCGATCCGGAGTGAGGAGAACGATCTCGGCGCCGAAGGCCGGCGCCTCCTCCGCCAGGTGTTCGATGGTGCGCACGACGCCGTTGACCTGGGGCCGCCAGGCGTCCGTCACCACCAGAACGCGCATCGCCCGAGCACCCCTCCAGGCCGCCAGCCGTGATCAGGCGGCGACGGCCGTCCCCGTCGCCTCGGGCTGCAAAGTCGGCGTTTTCACCGCCTTCTGCTGCGTCCAGCGGATCAGCTCCAGCCGACCGTCGTCATGTTCGACGACCGCCGTGCAGCTTTCAACCCAGTCTCCGACGTTGACGTAGGAGACGCCGTTCATGTCGTGCATCGCGGCGTGATGGATGTGGCCGCAGATCACGCCGTCGACCCCGTGCTTGTGAGCCTCGGCCGACAGGGTCGTCTCGAACTGGCCGATGAAGTTGACCGCGTTCTTGACCTTGAGCTTTGCCCAGGCCGACAGCGACCAATAGCTGAAGCCGAGCTTCCGCCGCACGAGATTGAGGTAGGTGTTCACGATGAGCGCGGTCTCGTAGGCCCAGTCCCCGAGCAGCGCCAGCCATTTCGCGTGCCGCACCACCATGTCGAACACGTCGCCATGGATCAGCAGGTAGCGGCGGCCGTCGGCGGTTTCGTGGATCGCGGTCTCCACGACGTCGATGCCGCCGAAATGCGTGCCGTAGTAGCTGCGCAGGAACTCGTCGTGATTGCCCGGGATGTAGACGATCCTCGAGCCCTTGCGGCCCTTGCGCAGTATCTTCTGCACGACGTCGTTGTGGGTCTGCGGCCAGTACCAGCTCTGCTTCAGCCGCCAGCCGTCGATGATGTCTCCCACGAGATAGATGACGTCGGCCTCGTGGACCCTGAGGAAGTCGAGCAGCAACTCGGCCTGGCAACCCTTGGTCCCCAGGTGGATGTCCGAGATGAACAAAGCTCGGAAGCGACGCGCGTCAGGCTCGTCCGTCACTGATGGGCCTCCCGTCATCCGTGCGCCCCGCAGTTAAAGCCGATTCGTCTCGACCGTGTGACGCGCCGGTCCGCTCGAAAATGGGGCGTAGATCCGAGTTTGGCCATGCAGTCGTCGCCAAACGACGGCTGCGGCCACGAGCGAGAACGCGCAGCCTTGAACGATCCCCCGCCCGTCGCCAGATTTACGGTAAGCCCCCACCGCCCGGCGTCGCCGGCGGCGTGTTCTGGAGACCGCAATGACTTCGAACCCTTCGCTGGACGACGCGACGTCCGCGATTCCCGGCGTCCCTCATCGCTGGACCGCGCTCACCATCGCGTTGATGGTGATCGGCTTTATCGTCTTCTGGCCGCTCGGCCTCGCCGTCATCGCCTATGTGCTGTGGGGCGAGCGGATCATGGCCTATTGTCGCGGCGGCCAGGCCAACGGCGCCGTCGACGGCTTCCGCAAAGCGGCCGAAGACGTGGCCGCCAGCTTCCGCCGCGGCGCGCCCTTCGGCGGCGCGTGCCGCACCGCAGGATCCGCCGGCTCGCGGAAGACCGGCAACGTCGCCTTCGACGCGTGGCGTGAGGCGGAAGCCGCCCGGATCGACGCCGAACGGAAGAAGCTCGACGAGACGACTGCGGCGTTCGAGGCGCATCTGCGCGCAGAACGCGGCGCCTTCGACGAGAGCCGGCAGCGCGAGGAGTTCGAGCGCTTCATGTCCGGTCGCGGCCACGCCTGACGGCGCCTCGCACGCCAGACGATCTTTCGGAAAGCCGGCCTTCGGGCCGGCTTTTTGCCGACCGCTCGGCTTTACCCCGCGCCCCGCGCGCCTTAGCTGGCTCCCATCGGCGGCGCGTGAACGTCGTCTCAAGGAAGCGGGAGCACCCCATGGATCTCGGCATAGCGGGACGCACGGCGATCGTCTGCGCCTCAAGCAAGGGGCTCGGCCGGGCCTGCGCCGCCGCCCTCGCGGCGGAGGGCTGCGCCGTCGTGATCAACGGGCGGGACGGCAAGACGCTCGAGGCGACCGCGGCGGCCATTCGCGAAGCGACGGGCGCCGACGTCACCGCCGTGGTCGGCGACGTGGCGACCGCGGAGGGACAGGCCGCCCTGCTCAAGGCTGCGCCGAACCCGGACATCCTCGTCAACAACAACGCCGGGCCGCCGCGCAAGGATTTCCGCGAGCTCGATCGCGACGCGATGCTGAAGGGCGTCATCGCCAACATGGTCACGCCGATCGAGCTGATCCAGCAGGTGATCGACGGGATGGCGGAACGTGGCTTCGGCCGCATCGTCAACATCACCTCGGCGTCGGTGAAGGCGCCGATCGTCGGCCTCGACCTGTCCAGCGGGGCGCGGGCCGGGCTGACCGCGTTCATGGCGGGCGTCGCCCGCACCGTCGCGCACCGCAACGTCACCATCAACGCGATCCTGCCGGGAATGTTCGACACCGACCGCCTGCGCGGCGGGTTCCCGGCCGAGGCCAAACTGTCCGGACGGACGGAGGAGGAGGTCGCGGCGAGCCGAAAGGCCGGCGTGCCCGCGAAGCGCTTCGGCGATCCGGACGAGTTCGGCAAGCTCTGCGCCTATCTCTGCTCGGCGCAGGCCGGCTACGTTACCGGACAGAACATCCTGATCGACGGCGGGAATTTCCCCGGGGCGTTCTGAACGGACGAGCGGACAAAGCGAGGGGCCGGCCTCCCCCGAAGCCGGCCCCTCCCCGACGCATCGCCCCCGCGACGCGTCAGTACTTGGTGACGAGGACCGGAGCGGCCTCTCCGCCGAACTTGTAGCGCAGCGCGGCCGAGACGATGTGGACGTCCGACTTCGCTTTCGCGTCGAAGCT
The DNA here is from genome assembly GCF_049446035.1 of Hansschlegelia sp. KR7-227. Lineage (NCBI taxonomy): Bacteria > Pseudomonadati > Pseudomonadota > Alphaproteobacteria > Hyphomicrobiales > Methylopilaceae > Hansschlegelia > Hansschlegelia sp. KR7-227. Next base: position 420,731 of record NZ_JBMSEA010000001.1, on the reverse strand, counting down.
GATCGCAGCCGGCACCGGCGAGGGGTAGGCCTCCTTGATGTCGGACTTGCCCGGCACGAAGACGTAGGAGTAGCCGAGGTCGAACGCGATCTTTTCGCTGTATTTGTAGGACGCGCCGGCCGACAGCCACCACCGGTCGTCGTCGGGAATGCGGGCCGAGCGGTTCTTGTCGTCGATCGGCGACCATTCGTAGCCGACGCCGGCCCGACCGGTGAAGGCCGGGGTGAACTTGTATTCCGCGCCCCCGGAGAGGAACCAGCCGTCATTGTAGTTGAACGGCAGCGTGGGCAGCGGCACCGCGGCCGGTCCGCCGCGCGCCTTCACCTTGACGGTCGACAGCCGGCTCCAGTTTGTCCATTCGCCGCCCGCCAGCAAGGTGAGCTCGTCCGTCACCTGCTGGCGCACGCCGACCGAGACCATTTCGGGGAGGGTGACGTCCGCCTTGATCTTGCTCGGGAGCTTGCCGCCCGTCAGAGGATTGAAGACGTGCAGCTTGCCTTCGAGATTGTGTTCGATCTTGGAGCGGAAGCCGACGCCGATCTCGGTCGCGGAGGTGGGCTTCACGGTGAAGCCGGCGGTGAAGCCGACCCCGACGTCGTCGCCGCGCAGCGTCGCGCTGGGCGCGCCGGGCGTGATCGCCAGCGCCTGGCGCAGGCGAATGTCGAGATACTGGATCTGGACGCCCGCCGCGACTGAGAACCACTCGTTGACCTTGTAGCCGATGGTCGGCGCGGCGTTGACGGTGAGGACCTTGGACGAGCGGTTGAGCAACTGCCCCGCCCAGTCGTGCGACGGATCGGTCGCGAGACCGAACGGCGTGTTGATCGACAGGCCGATCGCGACCTTGTCGTTCAGGCGGTAGGCGTTGTAGCCGGACGCCAACACGGCGTTCTTGCCGATGTCGCCGCCGTCTCCCGTCGCCGCCGCCCCGCCGGTGATGAGCGACAGCCCGCCCTTGGTGGCGTCGCTGACGGTGACGTCGGAGCTCGGAAGCACCGCCGAGATGTGCTGCTCGCCCTGGAAATGCTCGACCTGGTTCACGACGGCCGGGTTCCAGAACATACCGGAGATGCTGTCGCCGCCGCCCGCCGCCATGCCCGCGAAGGACAGGCCCTGCCCCGTGGCGCTTTGCTCGCGCAGGCCGAACGCCCCCGCCATGGCCGCCGTCGACGCTCCGCTCGCGAGCGCGACGGTCAAAGCGGCCGTGGCGAGGCGGGCGTGGCGGCGGCGAAGTCCGATGCTCGACATCATGTCGTCCCCAAGGTCGCCGGCCCTACGGAAGCGCCGGTCGTTCAACCGCCGACGCTTTTTCGGCCGGCGCTTGTGACAGGTTGCGGACGGCCCGCCCGACCCGCAACCATTTTGACCCAATGGCGCCGCGGTTTCGCCCAAAGCGTGGCCGCGAAGCACCACACCTGCATACGACCAAGGCGCCGCGACCGGCGGTCGCGCCTGATTTTCAGGCTGCCGCGCGCATCAGCCTGAACGCGCGGGGGGAAATGGCCTAAGACGACTGAGCAACGTCGATTGCGAACAAGAATAGGGAGAGGTTCATGAAGCTCGTGCGATTCGGAGAAGCGGGCGCCGAGCGTCCTGGATTGATCGACGCGTCCGGAACGCTGCGCGACCTGAGCGCCGTCGTGCCGGACATCGCCGGCGACGCGCTCACCGCGCGCGGATTGGAGCGCATTCGGGCCGCGAACGCTTCGGGCCTGCCGGAAGGGCCTGCCGAAGCGCGGCTCGGCCCCTGCGTGGGCGGCGTGCGCAATTTCGTCGGGGTCGGCCTCAACTACGCCGACCACGCGGCGGAGACCGGGCTGCGCATCCCGCGCGAGCCGATCCTGTTCAACAAGGCGCCGAACTGCATCGTTGGGCCGAACGACGACGTCATGCTGCCCAAGGCGCATCAGAAGGTCGACTGGGAGGTCGAAATCGCCTTCGTGGTCGGCGACCGGGCGTCGAACGTCGCGGAGGAGGACGCGCTCGGCCACATCGCCGGCGTCTGCATCTGCAACGACGTCACCGAGCGCCATTTCCAGACCGAGCGCTCCGGCCAATGGACCAAAGGCAAGGGATGCCCCACCTTCGGCCCGCTCGGTCCGTGGCTCGTGACGCTCGACGAAGCCGGCGATCTCGACGCCCTCGACATGCATCTCGATCTCAACGGCCGCCGGATGCAGACCGGCACGACCTCGACGATGATCTTCAAGATCCCGTATCTGCTGAGCTACATCTCGACCTTCATGACGCTCGACCCCGGCGACGTCGTCACCACGGGCACGCCTCCGGGCGTCGGCATGGCGATGGATCCGCCAGTCTTCCTGAAGGCGGGCGACGTCATGCGCCTCGGCGTGACGGGGCTCGGCGAGCAAGAGCAGACCGTCATCGGGCACCGGGCCGCCGAGGACAGCCGCGGCTCGAACGCCTACCGGTCCGGATTCGACATTCCCCGTTCCTGAAGGAGCCGCGCCGACGGCGTCGTCCGGCCGTCATCTCCCTGAGCCATACGCGGGTCGGCTAACGACCGGAGTTTCATCCGGTCGAACAGGGGGATTTCGGCATGGTCGACACGGTGATCGCTCGGAGCGACACGCGGAACGAGCGGCTGGACATGAGCGGCGCGGACTCGCTGCGCGTGAACGGCGTCTTCTCCGTAGGCGATGAGAACCAGGCGGTCCGTTTCGGCGCCGCGACCGAGGGCGCTCTCATCGTCAATCGGGGGGTCCTCGAGAACGTCGCCGACGACGGCCGCGCGATCAGGTTCGAGACTGAGATCGGCGAGGCGCTGACCGCGCGGATCGCCAATTTCGGCGACGTCCGGTCGGCGAACGACGCGGTCCAGATCCAGGACGGCACGCTCGCCGCGGGCCGGCTCACCATCGACAACGCCGAGGGCGCGGAGATCGTCTCGGACGCCGGCCAGGCGCTCGACCTCGCCGACGCCGGCGGCGATTTCGTTCTGGATCTGGCGAACGCCGGCAAGATCATCGGCGAAACCAATGACGGCGTGCGGATCGGTTCGTTCACCGAGATCGTCAACGCAGGGATCATCGGCGGCGGTCGCGCCGACGGTTACGACGGCAGCGTGGACGGCGTGCAGTTCGAGGAAGGCGCCTCCGGCTGGATCCGGAACGACGCGCCCGGCGCCCTGATCTACGGCGACCGCCACGGCGTCAACGCCGACGAGGGCACCACGATCACCGTCGTCAACGGAGCGGGCGCGCGGATCGTCGGACACAACGGCTCCGGCGTCGGCTCCGACGGGTCCGCGACCGTGATCAACCGCGGGAGCATCATCGGCGCCTTCAGCGATTCGGAAGGATCGGACACCAACGGCTCGACGCCCGGAGCGGAAGACGGCGGGGGTCCGGACGGGATCAACGACGGCGACGGCGACGGCGTGGACGTCGACGGCTTCGCGACCATCCAGAACTACGGCGTCATTCGCGGCACGGGCGCAGGCGGCAACGGCTCCGACGGCTTCGCCAACACCGCCGAGGGCATCGCCGCCGGCGGCGGCGTGATCGAAAACTTCGCCGGAGCGACGATCGCCGGCGCCGGCCTCGGCATTCTCATCGACGACAGTTCGCGCGGTAACGCGCCGTTCCTGACGGAGGTCGTCAATCACGGGACGATCACGGCCGGCTCGGGCGCGGCGATCAAGATCGTCAGCAGCCTCGACGACGCGATCGAGAACGCCGGCCTGATCCGCGGAGGCGACGGGGTCGCCGTCGAATTCGGCTCGGGAGACAATCATCTGTCGATCGCGGACGGATCGAGGATCGTCGGGCTATCGATCGGCGGCGACGGCGTCGACACGCTGTCCTATGGCGGCTTCACCCGGCCCGTGACGGTCGAGCTCGCCTCCGGCGAGGCCACGGGGGCCGGCGGGGTCGAAGGCTTCGAAAACGTGACTGGCTCCCGCGTCGGCGACCGCATCTCCGGCGACGACGGCGCGAACCGGCTCGACGGCGCCGGCGGCGCAGACACTTTGGCGGGCGGCGACGGCGACGACGTCTATCTCGTCAACGGTCTCGCGGACGTCGTGCACGAGGCGGCGGGGAGCGGTCACGACACGGTCCTGGTCGGGTCGTCCTTTCGTCTCGCGGCGGGCGAAGAGATCGAGGCGATGCGGCTCATGTCCGCCCAAGGCGGCGCCCTGGTCGGCAACGCCTTCGACAACCGGCTGACCGGCGCGGCCGGCGAAGACGTGCTGAGAGCGGGAGCCGGGAACGATACCCTCATCGGCGGCCGCGGCGCGGACACGATGACCGGCGGCTCCGGCGAAGACGTGTTCGCCTTCACGACCTCGCTCGCCCGCGGCCAGGCTGACGTGATCACCGACTTCGCGACCGGACGCGACACGCTCCGGCTCGACGACGCCGTCTTCCTCGATCTGGCCGTCGGCGCGCTCTCCGACGACGCCTTCACGTTCGGCGTCGTCGCGCGGGACGCTGAGGACCGCGTGATCTACGACCAGGCGAGCGGCGCTCTGCTGTTCGACCGGGACGGCTCGGGCGAGGACTTTTCGGCCGTCAAGTTCGCCGAACTGCAGCCGGGGCTGGCGCTGTCCGCGTCGGACTTCACGATCGCCTGAACCGGGCGGGATGGACCGCGCCCGCTGATCGGCGAGCGCGGTCAATCCATCACGGCAGCCTTCATGATGCAGACCATCGTCGCCCGCATCGGCTGTTTCCCGACGACGCGAATGACATGGGGCCGATCGCAGCGGTAGCGCAGCGTCTCGCCGGCCTTCACGCTCTCAACATGTCCGCCGATCTCCACCTCGGCCTCGCCGGCGTGGACCGACAGACATTCGATCGATCCGCGCTGGTGCGCGTCGGATTCGAGCGACCCGCCGGGGTCGGCGGAGACGTCGTACCACTGCAGCCACTCGACGGTCTTGATCCAGCCGATGATCGCGAGCCTGAACTTGCCGTCATGCGAGGCCAGCATCGGCGTGTCGGCGCTGCTGAGCTTCTCGACGAAGGGCTCGTCGTCGGCCGACGCCAGGACGCGGTCGATCGAGACGTCGAGCGCCTGGCTGAGGCGCCAGATCGTCGCGAGCGTCGGATTGGTCTCGTTGCGTTCGATCTGGCTGATGATCGACTTCGCGACCCCGGACTGCTCCGCGAGCTCAGACAGGGAGAGGTTGTACGCCTTGCGCAGGCGCTGAACCGTCTTCCCGAGCTGCCCCGAGACGACCTGCGCGCCGCTCTCGAGATCCGTTCGCGCACGCCCGGCCATCGGCGGCCTCCGTTTGGTAGTTCGAACGCCTGTTCGACGTACCGGACGAACCTAGTCGGCGGCGTCCCCGCGCGCAAGGCGCGGCGGCGCAGAGCCGTCGCCGGGCCACAGGCCGACGAAGTGATGGACCGGACCATGGCCCGACCCGACGTCGAGCTCGTCGGCGGCGGCGATGGCGGCTGCGACATAGGCTTTGGCGAGCCCGATCGACTGGACCAGCGGCAGGCCGCGCGCAAGCCCGGCAGCGATCGCGGAGGACAGGGTGCAGCCGGTGCCGTGCGTGTTCCGCGTCGGCCGGCGCGGACCGGCGAAGCGGGTCACGGCGTCGTCCTCATCGATGAAGACGTCGACGCTTTCGGCGCCCGAACCATGACCGCCCTTGACCAGGACCGTGCGCGCGCCGAGCGCCCGCAGCGCCCGACCCTGCTCGGCCATCTCCTGCTCGTCGCGCGCGACCGCGCAGTCGAGCAGGGCGGCGGCCTCCGGCAGGTTCGGCGTCAAATTCAAAGCGAGCGGCAGGAGGCGCCGGCGCAGCGTGTCGACCGCATCCTCGGAGAGCAGCCGGGCGCCGGAGGCCGCGACCATGACGGGGTCGATCACGATCCTCGTCGCGCCATGCCGCAGGAGGCTGTCGGCGACCGCCGCGATCGAGTCGGAGCGCGACACCATGCCGATCTTCACCGCGTCCACCGCGAGATCGCTCATGACGGCGTCGATCTGGGCTGAGATGAAATCCGGCGGCGCGTCGTGGATCGCCGTGACGCCGCGGGTGTTCTGCGCGGTCAAGGCCACCAGCGCCGAGGCGCCGTAGACCCCGAGCGCGGAAAACGTCTTGAGGTCGGCCTGGATTCCGGCGCCGCCGGAGGAGTCCGAGCCTGCGATGGTCAGCGCGATCGGCGTGGTCATTGGGCGGTGATAGCGAGGGCCGGAGCCCGAGCCAAGAGCCGCGTCAGGCCATCGGCGACGGCGGGCTCGCCTTTCGCACGCGCGCCCGCTTGATGCCGAGCTGGCGCTCGCGGATCACCACCGCGACGCTCGACATGACGACGATCGCCCCGCCCACCAGCGTCCAGCCCGAGGGCAGGTCGCCGAAGGCGAGGAAGCCGATCGCGAGCGCCCATAGGATGGTGGAATATTCGAAGGGCGCGATCAGCGAGGCGTCGGCGAGCCGGTAGCTTTCCGTGAGGAAGATCTGCGCGACGCCGCCGACCACGCCGACGCCCACCAGCAGCGCGGCGATGCGGACGTCCGGCCAGACCCAACCGAACGGCAGGGTCGCGAGCCCGATCACCGCGGACCAGATCGAAAAGTAGAAGACGATGGCGCCGGTGCCTTCGGTCTGGGTCAGGCGGCGGATCTGGATCATGGCGCTCGCCGTGAGCACGGTGGCGCCGAGGGCGAAGGCGACGCCGGCCGCGGTCTCGTCGACAGGCCCCTTCCCCGTGACGACGTCCGCCAGCGCGCCAGAACGAAGCTGCGGCCACAGCATGACCACCACGCCGACAAGGCCGACCGCGACCGCCGTCCAGCGAATTGCGTGGATGCGCTCGCGGAGCAGGACGGCGGCGAACACAACGGTGATCAGAGGGGCGGCGTATCCGAGGACGGTCGCGTCCGGCAGCGGCAGGCGCGCGAGCGCCGCGAACAGGCAGAACATCGACCCGACGCCCACGAGGCCCCGCAGCATGTGGCCGAGCGGCCGCCTGGTCGCGAGCGCCGAGCGGATCGCGCCGCGCCAGGCGAGCCAGGCGAGCAGCGGCGCGAGCGCGAAGAACGAGCGCGCGAACACGATCTCCCCCGTCGGCGCGTCGTGGCCCACGGCGCGGATGAGCGCCGCCATCACCGTGAACAGCAAGGCGGAGATCAGTTTGAAGGCGATGCCGAGATACATGCAGGGCGGGGGGAACAGGCGTTGCTGGCGAGGGCGGTCGCGGCCGTAGCCGGCGCGCGGCGACCTCCTAGCACGCTCTCAGTCTTTTAGAAGACTCCGCTGCGGGACGCTGCCCCGCATGGCGGCTTGCCCCGGCCGGATCGAGCCGCTAGGCCTCGGCGCGCCCCTTGTCCCGGAGCCTGATCATGAAACCGCAGGCGCTGCCCCGGTCGGCCTATGGTTTCCACCATCGCCTCACGACGCGTTGGGCGGACAACGACGTCTATGGCCACGTCAACAACGCGCTCTACTACAGCTTCTTCGACACCACCATCACGGCCTATCTGCTGCAGGCGCAGGCGCTCGGAGCGGCCGACGGCGACGTTCGGATCTACGTCGTCGCGAGCGACTGCGCGTACTTCAAGGCGTTCTCCTTCCCGGAGATCGTCGAAAGCGGGCTTGCGGTCGCCGCAGTCGGCCGCACCAGCGTGACCTGGAGGATCGGCCTGTTCGGCGAGGGCGAATCTGAGCCGAGAGCGCAGGGACGCTTCGTCCATGTCTGCATAGACCGCGACAGCCAGACCCCTCGCGTGTGGCCCGCCGTGTGGCGGGAGGCGTTCGAACGCCTCAGGCCGCCGGTCTGACGGCTCTCAGGAGCCGCGTTCGGTCTCGTTGTCTTTCGGCCGCAACCAGCGCGCCACGATCCAGCAGGCGAGCGCCCAGGCCGCGCCGAGGCTCCAGCCCGCGAGCACGTCGGTCGGGTAATGCACGCCGAGGAACACGCGGCTGACGCCGATCAGCAGCGTGAGGAACCCCGCGACCGCGAAGATGAAGCCGCGCACCGTCCGGCGCCGTTCGGTGCGCGCGAGCAGCGCCCCCAAGGTGAGGTAGGTGACCGCCGAGGCCATGGCGTGGCCGCTCGGAAAGCTCAGCGAATGCACCGTCACGAGATGGTCGACGAGTTCCGGCCGTGGGCGCGCGAAGGCGTTCTTGAGAAGGCCGGTCAAAACGGCGCCGCCCGCCACCGACGCCAGGACGAGAGCCGCGTTGGCGTAGCGGGCGGTCACCAGCAGGTAGCTGACAACAAGGGCTGCGATCAGCGTCAGTACGGTGACGCCGCCGAGACTCGTCACGTCGATCATCGCGGCTTCGAGCCATTGGGGGCCGATCGGTCGCTTCAGATCGCCGGGCGCGCGCAGCGCAAGCAGCACCGCGTCGTCGAAGGCGCGCGTCTCGCCCTCGGCCATCTCGTCGGCGATGTGCACAAAGGCGAAGGCGAGGCCTGCGCAGGCGCAGAACGCGACCAGCGGCGCGAACTCCGGCAATTGCCAGGACGGCGTCCAGCGCGGGAAGGAGAACAGCGGTTTGTCGTCGACGCTCACGCGGCTGAAGCTCCTCGCCCGTATGTCAGACGAGCGAGATAGGCCGCGGCGCGGAAAGAGCCAGCGCGCTCAGCCCAGACCTTCCTTGGTGACCTCCGGCGGCGCCTCGCCGGCGCGCTGCTGGCCGGTCTCGACCTTCTCGGCCTCGCCACGCGTGGCGCGTTTGCCTTCGGCCGCCTGCTTGAGCTCGACCAGCGCCTGGCGCACCTCCGGCTCGAGGCCGGTTCCGCCGGTCTCGTCGATGTGCCGGAAGATCTCGGCGCGCATCCGCGGGTCCCAAAAATGCTGGATATGGTCGAGGATGCCCGGCACCCGCTTGCCCTCGGGCTGGCTCCTGAAAAACCAGCCGATCTGGTTGCCCATGTAGATCAGGCGGTCGAGCGTCGTCTTGTGCGCGTGCTCTTCGTCGTGATGCGCGGCGGCCGGCTGGCTCATGGTCATGCTGCTCCTGGACGCGCGGCGGACGCCGCCGCGCCGTCGCTGACGCGATGCGGATGGGTGAAGACTTCGAAGCCGTCGTCGCGGGCGATGGCGACCAGAGTGATCCCCGCCTCCTCCGCCATGCGGACGCCAAGAGCCGTCGGGGCCGAGACGGCGACCAAGAGGCCGACGCCGATGACTGCGGCCTTCTGCACCATTTCGAAGGACACCCGGCTCGACAGCACGACGAAGCCGTCCGAGGCGTCCGTCCCGGAACGGGCGAGACAACCGGCGAGCTTGTCGAGCGCATTGTGGCGGCCGACGTCCTCGCGCGCCGCGACGAGCCCTGCGGCGGGCAGATAAAAGCCGGCGCCGTGGACGGCGCGGGTCTCGAAATTCAGCGTCTGGGCGCGCGACAGGGCGTCGAGCGCGGCGTGGATGTCGGTCGCCGAAAACCGAGCGTCCGCCACGACATGACGGGCCGGCTTCACGGCCTGCTCGAGGCTGTCGACGCCGCACAGGCCGCACCCGGTCGGGCCGGCGAGACTGCGGCGACGCGAACCGAGACTCCGGGATGGGTCCTTGGCGAGCCACATGCGGGCCTCGAGCCCGAGTTCGTGGGCGACGATCTCGAGGCTCTCGATTTGCCCGGCGTCCGCGACGATCCCTTCGGTCAGGCTGAAGCCGACGGCGAAGTCCTCGACGTCCTGCGGGGTCGCCATCATCACGGCTTGCGTCGAGCCGTCATAGACCAGCGCGATCGGCGTCTCTTCCGGCGTCGCGCGCTCCGACGTGTCGCGCAACGCGCCGTCGCGCCAGACGGCGCGGGAGATGCGAACGACGGGGGAAGAGATCTTCACCATCAGTTCTGAAGGCCAATCATGCTGTCTCTGGATGGCGCCCGATAGCCATGCAGCTCGGCGTACACTCTCAGTTGCCGTGAACGATCACGCAGCGACAACCACTCCGGCAGAGCCAAAATCTTGGCGGGATCGCTGTCGATCTCCGTGTCCACGACCACGCGGTCCACGCATTCAAGTCCTTCGATAAACTCCGCAAGCCGCATCACAAGCATCGCGTCGTCACCGAACTCGACAACCGCCAGTTTTAGCTGCTCCTTGGCATCCGCATCGCCGAAAACCTGCTCCATAAGTTCGTCGAAGTCAGTGACTGACGTCTGGGACCGGTCGCCGTCGATCCAGGCAGCGCGGACCGCTCCATCCTCTTCGATAAACTTGGCGTAGGCGATGATCTGGGGAAGCCAGACGTCTCTCAGATCAATCATCGTCTTATCCTGAATGCGATCCCGGATCGACGCTGACGCGCCGTCCGGGATGCCGATCCAAGATTACTCGGCCGCTTCCGCCGTGATGCGGCGGCTGAGCTTCGAGTGCTCCTCATACTCCTCCTGCCACGCGGACGGACCGTTCGAAGGCGCCACCTGCACCGCGGTCACCTTGTATTCCGGACAGTTGGTCGCCCAGTCGGAGAAGTCGGTGGTGATGACGTTCGCCTGGGTGCTCGGGTGGTGGAAGGTCGTGTAGACGACGCCCGGCGCGACGCGGTCGGTGATCAGCGCGCGCAAGGATGTCTCGCCGGCGCGGCTGCGCAGTGTCACCCAGTCGCCGTCGCGGATGCCGCGATCCTCGGCGTCGACCGAGTGGATCTCAAGACGATCCTCCTCGTGCCAGCGCGAGTTCTCCGTGCGGCGGGTCTGCGCGCCGACATTGTACTGGCTGAGGATACGGCCGGTGGTGAGCAGAAGCGGGAAGCGCGGCCCGACCTTTTCATCCGTGCCGACATACTCCGTGATGACGAAGTTGCCCTTGCCGCGCACGAAGCCGCCGATGTGCATCGTCGGAGTGCCCTCGGGCGCCTTCTCATTGCACGGCCACTGGATCGAGCCGAGCTTGTCGAGCTTGTCGAACGACACGCCGGCGAAGCTCGGCGTCGTGGCGGCCACCTCGTCCATGATCTCGGACGGGTGCTCGTAGTTCATTTCATAGCCCATCGCCTTGGCGATCAGCAGGGTGACCTCCCAGTCGGCGTAGCCGTTCTTCGGCGCCATCACCTTGCGCACGCGCTGAATGCGACGCTCGGCGTTGGTGAAGGTGCCGTCCTTTTCGAGGAAGGAGCAGCCCGGCAGGAAGATATGGGCGTAATTTGCGGTCTCGTTCAGGAAGAGATCCTGCACGACGACGCATTCCATCGCCTTGAGGCCGCCGATGACGTGCTTGGCGTCCGGATCGGACTGGGCGATGTCTTCGCCCTGCACGTAGAGGCCCTTGAAGGTGCCGTCGACGGCGGCGTCCAGCATGTTCGGAATGCGCAGACCCGGCTCCGGATCGAGCGGCACGCCCCACAGCTTCTCGAACACTTCGCGGGTCTGGTCGTCGGAGACGTGGCGGTAGCCGGGATATTCGTGCGGGAACGAGCCCATGTCGCACGAGCCCTGCACATTGTTCTGCCCGCGCAGCGGGTTCACGCCGACGCCTTCGCGGCCGATATTGCCGGTCGCCATGGCGAGGTTCGCGATCGCGAGCACGGTCGTCGAACCCTGGCTGTGCTCCGTGACGCCGAGACCGTAATAGATCGCCGCGTTCCCGCCGGTGGCGTAGAGCCGGGCGGCCTCGCGGACGAGACTGGCGGGCACGCCGGTGACGAGTTCGGTCGCCTCGGGCGAGTTACGCTCCTCGGCCACGAACTCGGCCCAGGGCTGGAAGGTCTCGAGGTCGCCCTGCTCGCGCACGAACTGTTCGTTGATCAGGCCTTCGGTCACGATGACGTGGGCCATCGCCGTCACGATCGCGACGTTGGTGCCGGGCTTCAGCGGCAGATGATACTCCGCGCGGATATGCGGGCTCTTCACGAGGTCGATGCGGCGCGGATCGATGACGATCAGCTTCGCGCCCTGGCGCAGACGCTTTTTCATGCGGCTCGCGAACACGGGATGACCGTCGGTCGGGTTCGCCCCGATGACGAGGATCACGTCGGACTGCTCGACCGAATCGAAGTCCTGCGTGCCGGCCGACGTGCCGAAGGCGGTCTTCAGGCCGTAGCCGGTCGGCGAATGGCAAACGCGGGCGCAGGTGTCGACATTGTTGTTGCCGAAGCCGGCGCGGACCAGCTTCTGGACGAGGTAGGTCTCTTCGTTGGTGCAGCGCGAGGAGGTGATGCCGCCGATCGACGACCGGCCGTACTGGCCCTGGATGCGCTTGAACTCCGACGCCGTGTGCTCGATCGCCTCTTCCCAGGAGACCTCACGCCACGGATCCGTGATCTGGGCGCGGATCATCGGCTTGAGGATGCGGTCCTTGTGCTGGGCGTAACCATAAGCGAAGCGGCCCTTCACGCAGGAGTGGCCGTGGTTCGCCTTGCCGTCCTTGTACGGCATCATGCGCACGAGCTCGTCGCCGCGCATCTCGGCCTTGAAGGTGCAGCCGACGCCGCAATAGGCGCAGGTGGTGACGACCGAGTGCTCGGGCGTGCCGATCTCGGCGACCGACTTCTCCTGAAGGGTCGCGGTCGGACAGGCCTGCACGCAGGCGCCGCAGGAGACGCATTCGGAGGTGATGAACGGCTCGTCCATGCCGGCGGACACGCGGCTGTCGAAGCCGCGGCCGGAGATCGTCAGCGCGAAGGTGCCCTGCACCTCCTCGCAGGCCCGGACGCAGCGCGAGCAGACGATGCATTTCGAAGGATCGTAGGTGAAGTAGGGGTTCGACTCGTCCTTCTTGGAGACGATGTGGTTCTCGCCCTCATAGCCATACCGGACCTCGCGCAGACCCACGACGCCGGCCATGTCCTGCAGTTCGCAGTCGCCGTTCGCCGAACAGGTCAGGCAGTCGAGCGGGTGATCGGAGATGTAAAGCTCCATCACCCCCTTGCGCAGCTGCTTCAGCCGCGGCGTCTGGGTCTTGACCACGATGCCGTCGGCGACCGGCGTGGTGCACGAGGCCGGCGTGCCGTTGCGGCCCTCGATCTCGACGAGGCAGAGCCGGCAGGAGCCGTAGGCCTCCACCGAGTCCGTCGCGCAGAGCTTCGGGATCTCGTTGTTGAGCTCCATCGCGGCCCGCATGATCGAGGTGCCCTCGGGCACCGAGACCTTCTGGCCGTCGATGGTGAGCGTCACCCGCTTCTCCGCCGGAGAGGCGGGGGTGCCGAAATCGATTTCCTGGATGAGGGCCATGGGTTCCTCCTCATTCCGCCGCTTCGGACAGGGCGGCGCCGCGTCCGAAGTCTTCGGGGAAATGGGTGATCGCGCTCATCACGGGATAAGGGGTGAAGCCGCCGAGCGCGCACAGTGAGCCGAGCTTCATGGTGTGGCACAGGTCTTCGACGACCTGCAGATTACGTTCGCGGTCCTGGCCCGCGATCACCTTGTCCAAAGTCTCGACGCCGCGCGTCGACCCGATGCGGCAGGGGGTGCACTTGCCGCAGCTCTCGATCGCGCAGAACTCCATCGCGAAGCGCGCCTGCCGGGCCATGTCGACGGACTCGTCGAACACGACGACGCCGCCATGGCCGATCAGGCCGTCCTTCTTCGCGAAAGCCTCGTAGTCGAATTCGGTGCCGAACAGCGCCCGCGGGAAATAGGCCCCGAGCGGACCGCCGACCTGCACCGCCCGGACGGGACGACCGGTGAACGTGCCGCCGCCGACGTCGTCCACCAGTTCGCCGAGCGTGATGCCGAAGGCGACCTCGAACAGGCCGCCATATTTGATGTTGCCGGCGAGCTGGATCGGCATGGTGCCGCGCGACCGGCCGAACCCGACCTCCGCATACGCCTTGGCGCCGTTCGCGAGAATGAAGGGGACCGAGCAGAGCGACACGACGTTGTTGATGACGGTCGGCTTGCCGAACAGCCCCTTATGCGCCGGCAAAGGCGGTTTGGCGCGGACGAGACCGCGCTTTCCCTCGAGGCTTTCGAGCAGCGACGTCTCCTCGCCGCACACATACGCCCCTGCCCCGACGCGGACCTCCATGTCGAAATCATAGTCCGAGCCGGCCACCCTCGAGCCGAGATAGCCGGCCCGGCGCGCCGCCTGCACGGCCTTGTTCATGGCGGCGATGGCGTGCGGATATTCCGAGCGGCAGTACACGTAGCCCTTGGTCGCGCCGACGGCGAGGCCGGCGATCGTCATGCCCTCGATGAGCGTGAAGGGGTCGCCCTCCATGATCATGCGATCGGCGAAGGTGCCGCTGTCGCCCTCGTCGGCGTTGCAGACGATGTATTTCTGCTGGGGCGGCGTCTGCGCGACGGTTCGCCATTTGATGCCGGTCGGAAAGCCCGCGCCGCCCCGCCCGCGCAGCCCGGAGTCGAAGACCTCCTCGACGGTCGCCGGAGCGCCGAGCTCGATGGCGCGCTCCAGGCCCTTGTATCCGTCATGCGCCTTGTAGTCGTCGATCGACGTCGGATCGACGATTCCGCAGCGCGCGAAGGTGAAGCGCTGCTGCCGCGCGAAAAACGGGATCTTCTCGACGTTGCCGAGCGAGAGCGTCCCGCCCTGCCCTTCGAGCAGGCCGCCGTCGATGAGCGTCTCCACGTCGCGCGGCTTGACGGGACCGTAGCCGACGCGGCGGCCGAACGGCGTCACGACCTCGACGAGCGGTTCGAGCCAGTGCATCCCGCGCGAGCCGTTCCGCACGATCTGGACGTCCAGTCCGCGCGCCTGGAACGCCTCGGCGAACGCCTTCGCCACCCGGTCCGCGCCGAGCGCGACCGCGGCGGCGTCGCCGGGCACATAGATTTTCGGCGCGCTCAAGACCGGCACTCCGCAGCGATCTCGGCGATCGCCTCGTCGTCGAGGCGGCCGACCAGCTGGCCGTTCACCATCGCCGCGGGCGCGCAGGAACAGAGGCCGAGGCAGTAGATCGGCTCCAGCGTCACCTGCCCGTCGGGCCGGGTCTCGCCAAAGCCGCAGTCGAGGGCCTGGGCGACCGCCGCCGACGTGACGTGCCCGCCCGCGGCCTGGCAGGCTTCCGCCACGCACACCTTGACGATGTGCTTGCCGGCCGGCTCGTGCCGGAAATCGTGATAAAAGGTCAAGGTGCCGTGCACTTCCGCGCGCGAGAGGTTCAGCGCGTCCGCGACCATCGGCACCGCGTCCTGGGGGACGTAGCCGAAGGCCTCCTGGAAGGCATGCAGAATCGGCATCGTCGCTCCTTCGAGAGCGATGTGTTCTGCGATGATCTCCGAACCGCGGGCGGGGCTCCACGCCTCGTGCCGACCGCGTGCGGCGGCGTATCCCACTGAGCCGGTCGACATGGCCGCGCTCCCTCCAAATAGAATTCTTCTTATCGGGAAATGTGGGCCTCAATTACCTCCGGATCAATGGGCGCGTCCCGTCGCTTGATAGACGACTTCTATCACTCCTCGGCGCGGACGGAGGCCTGGAGTCCTTGCTTCGCCGCCAGCGCCCGCGCCTCGCTCACCAGGGCCTTTGTCGCCGGAGTCATCGGATCGCGATGCGGCACCACAAGCCCGACGGTGTGCACCACCTCCGGCTCCACGATCGGAATCGACCGCACGTTCGGCGGCAGCCCCATCACCTCCCCGAAGGTCTGGGGCATGACGCTCGCCCAGGCCCCCGTGCGAACGTGGGTGAACAGCACGACGGTCGAATTCGACTCGAGGGTCGGCGCGGGCGCCGCGCCGGCCTCGCGCAGCAGGCCCTCGATGATCCGGCGGTTCTGCATGTCGGGCGTGAGCAGACAGAGGGGCACCCGTCCGACCTCGCGCCAGGTGACGACCTCGCGGTCTCCCAGCACGCCGTCTGCCGCCGTGATCAGACGGTAGCCCTCTCGCCAGATCGGGACGGCCGAGACGCGCCCGATCGGTTCGTTGTCGAGATAGGTGATCCCCGCGTCGATCTCGAGATTGTCGAGCGCCGTGCCGATCTCAAGCGAGGTCCGGCTCAGGATCGTGAAGCGCACGTCGGGGTGGCGGGCGCGATACGGCGTGGTGAGTTGGGCCACCATCGGCAGAGCCGTCGGGATCGCCGCGATCCGGAGATGGCCGACCACGCCGCGTTTCAGCGCGTCGATGTCCTGCCGCATCGCGCGGGCGTCGCCGACGATGCGGCGCGCCCATTCCAGCGTGCGTTCGCCCTCGGGCGTGAACCCGTGAAACCGCGAGCCGCGCTCAACCAGACGGACGTCCAGCGTGTCCTCGAGCTGCTTGACGCCGGCCGAAAGCGTCGGTTGCGTCACGCCGCAGGCCTCGGCGGCCCGCCCGAAATGGCGCTCCTGGGCGAGCGCAAGCAGAAAGTCCAGTTTGTCGAGCATGATCGGTCCGAAAGGCGACGCTTTGCGTCAGACCCGGACAGAATAGCGGTCCGGGCGGCCAAACGCACCCGCCATCGACTTGACGGCCCCACGCCCCGACGTCGCAGGGGCAAGGGCGGAGCGGCGGCCTCGTCCGGCCGCGCTCCGCCCTTCTCGCCTGAGCGTTACTTTGCGGGCGCCCACGCGATGTCGATGATGTCGCCCGCCACGTCGAGTTTGCCGGCCTCGCGCGTCTTGCCCGTCGCGAGATCGACCGAATAAAGCGCGCCGCCGGTCACGAGCCAGGCCGCGGTCGCGCCGTCGTCTCCCGTGACGATGTTGAAGGCGACCGGTCCCGAAATCGACACGCCGAGCTTTCCGATCGCCGAGAGGACGCCGTCGTTCGGCGGCGCCTGCATCAGCAGCGCGGGAATCGTCGCGTCGATGTCGTAGAGCGCGGTCTTTTCGGGCTTCTTGCCGGTGATCGAATTCGTGTAGGCCCCGGCGACGACGTTCGGCGTCTCGCCCTTGTGCATGTCCTTTTCCGCGAACTTCAACGGACCGTCGACGGTCGCCTTGCCGTCATCGACATTGACGCGGAGATTCACGCCCTTGTCGGTCATCACGCGCAGACGGTCGGCGGCCGGATTGAAGTCGACGGTCACGGTCGCGCCGTCGGCCAGCTTTTCGCTCAGCGCGCTCTTCTTGGCCGCTGCGCCGGTCTTCATGTCGATTGTGACGATGTCCCCCGTCGCGGTCAGCCCGTAGAGCATGCCGTCCGCCGGCCGGACATCCACGCCGACGAGCGATTCGACCCCGGTCACATCCATCTTGGCGGTGGTCTTGAGGCTATCGGGATCGATCACCGTGAGGCTTTTGGCGCCGGAGAGCGCGATCAGGCTCTCGGCGGCGGCGGGCGCGGCGCATAAGGCGCTCGCGGAGCAAGCGGCGAGGGCGATGGCGGATCGTGCGAAAGGCGTCATGGCGGCGTTCCCTTTGTCGGTTTGACGCGCCGCGGGTTCGACGCTTCACACCCGGTACCCGCCGTCGACCTGTCCGGGTGCGGCCCGCCGAATGCCGTTTGCGTGATTGCGACGGACAGGCGGCGCGTTTCGCGCCTTGCCGCGCCTACGCGGCTGACTACCTTGGAGCCCGACACCCTCGCCCGGGCTTCGCGCACGCTGCGCGCCAACATTCAGGACACACGCCATGGCTGAAGCCTTGATCCCGCCGATCGATCTCTACTACTGGCCGACGCCGAACGGCTGGAAGATCACGATCATGCTGGAGGAATGCGCCCTGCCCTACCGGATCGTTCCGGTCAACATCGGCAAGGGCGACCAGTTCAAGCCCGACTTCCTGAAGATCTCGCCCAACAACAAGATGCCGGCGATCGTCGACCCGGCGGGGCCCGGAGGCCAGCCGATCTCGGTCTTCGAATCCGGCGCGATCCTGCAATATCTCGGCCGGAAGACCGGCAAGTTCTATCCGGCGGACGAGCGCAGGCGTCAGGAGGTGGACGAATGGCTGTTCTGGCAGATGGGCGGATTCGGTCCCATGCTCGGCCAGATTCATCACTTCCTGAACTATGCGCCGGAGAAGATCCCTTACGCGATCGACCGCTACGTCAATGAGGGCCATCGCCTCTACGGCGTGCTGGATGAGCGCTTGAAGGACCGGGACTATGTCTGCGGCGACTACTCGATCGCGGACATGGCGATCGTCGGCTGGGCCAAGCTGTGGGAAAAGCAGGGCCAGGACATCGCGGAGACGCCGAACGTCAAGCGCTGGCTCGACACGATGCTGGCGCGGCCGGCCGTCGCGCGCGGCCTCGCGGTCGCGGTCGACCAGCCCAAGGCGGATCTCGCGACCGACAAGGAGGCTCAGAAGGTGCTCTTCGGACAGCGCGCCCGACGCGCCTGAGGACGAACGCCGGAACGAGCGTTCGGCGACGGACGTTGCGACATCGACGTCCTCGGGCGGGCAATCCCGGACGAACGCCATATGTGCCCTTCACGGTCGACGGGCCTTAAGAACTCACACGAGGAGACTGCATCCCATGTCCGACACCCTACCCGGCTCCGGCGACACCCTGCCCGGCGGATCCTCCCTCGAGGGCGACCTCGCAAACCTGAAGGCGGACGTGGCGAAGCTCACGGACACGCTTTCCACGCTGCTGTCCGACGGCGCCGCGACCGCGCGCAACGCCGCGCGCGAGGGCGTGGACACCGCCCGCGACAAGGTCGCCACCGCGGCTGACGACCTGAGCGCCGCCGTCGAGCAGAACCCGCTGACCGCCGTGCTCGTCGCGCTCGGTCTCGGCTACATCGTCGGCGCGCTCGGACGGAGGCGCTGATGCTCCGCCTGCTGCTTCAGGCAGGCCTCGGATTTGCGACCTTCGACATCGGACGGCGCATCGCCCGGCTGAAGAGGCAGGCGCTCTTCCTTTCGATCGCGGCGCTGCTCGGCCTGCTCGGGCTCGGCGCGCTGACGGCTGCGGCCGTCGCCGCGCTTGAGCCCCGGTTCGGTCTCCCCGTCGCCGCCCTCATGGTGGGCGGCGGGCTTATCGTCGTCGCCGGGATCGTCGCCTGGGTCGGGTCGTGGGAGCGCAGGCCGGTTGCGCGCGGCCCGGCCGTCGTGGATCGCGTCCGGGCCGAAGTCGCGGCGGCAGGCTCCGCGCTGTCGTCCACGCGCAGGAGCAGGCCGGTGCATGATACGGCCCCATTGCCTGTTCGGCCCCCGGGCGCGCGGCGAAAGAGGGCGCTGAACATGACGCTGATCGCGGTGCTGGCGGGGATCGTACTCGGCCGCCGGCTCTAAACGCGCCGTCAATCAAAACAAAACGCCGCCGCGGCCCGTGCCGCGGCGGCGTTTTGTCATTCAACCGGACGTCAGTTCGACGTGTCGGTCGGCGCGGCCTTCTTCTTCGGCTCGGACGAGGTCGACCCCATCGACGGACCGGCCGGCTTCGCCGATCCGTTCTCATTCGTGGAGTTCTGAGTCGGCGCGGCCGTGGACGGCTCGCTCGCCATGCCGGAGCCCTGATTCGTGACCGGCTTGTTGCTCTGGTTCTCGTTGGTCGAGTTCTGGGTCGCGGACGGACGCGAGCCCGATCCCTCATTGGTCTGAGCCTGGGCGATCGGCGCGGCGAGCGTGGCTGCGGCGAACGCCGCCGCGGCGGCGAGGCTCATAACGGTCTTCATCATCGATGCTCCTGCAATGTCGGCCGCCGCGCATCGAACGAGGCGCAGGCGGATGCGTTCACTGCCTCAAACGCGGCGGAGCACAGAAGGTTTCGACCAGTCCGCTCGCCGTCACACACGTAGATTTGCGGAGAAGCACGGAACAATTCCGTGCGCTACTTCGCGCGCGTCCAGATCTGAGTCTTGCAGATCAATCCGCCCAGTGCGCAGCCCTGCACCTTGAGCTTGTCGCCGCCCTGCTCGCTCATATAGGCCTTGTAGGTCTTGCCGTCCTCTGGATTGTAGATCTTTCCAAGCCACTGGTCGCCTTGCGGCGCCATCCCGGACAGCAGCGATATTCCGACGATCGGCCGCGTCCGCTTCGAGGCGTCGACGTTCCGGATGTCGAGCTTCGGGCCGCCCTCCGGAGCGTTCGGCTCCTTGAGGGACAGGACGGTGGCGCACAGGCCGCCGCCGCAGTCGGCGATGCGCACCCGGGCCTTGCCCTCGGCGGTGTTCCACGTGCCCGCCGGATCGGCGGAGGCGACGGCGCCGGACAGCGCGACCAGCGCAACGGCGATGGCGAAGCGGATCATGGATGTGCTCCTCGCATAAGACGGCGCGCCGGCGTTCGCGCCGCCGGCGTCGTTCGTGTCCGCACTGTGCCTCCGCTTTCCCGCCCGCGGAAGGACCACGGAGGATCGAACCGATCGCGCGCCGGGCCGCTTAATCCCGTGGGATGGTTGCCGCGGGATGAACGCCGGCGTCCGCCGGTTTCGCGTTCGACCAAGGCCCCGCCTCAGCCTCTTGGCTTCGCACGGTAAAGGATGTGCGAAATTTACGTACTGTTTTCAGATCATTCAATTTGTATTCATCTCGACTTTTAAGCAGGCGGTAGAACAGGTTTGCTCATAGTCGCCTTCAACGCGAAGGCATCGTTTAAGGTCTTCGCAAGCAACGGCCCAAGCCGGGAAATGGCTGGGTCCAGGCCAGACGGGGACAGGCAGATGGCGCGGTATGAAATGTCTTCGATCGACTGCGGCGCGATGGGCGCCGTGGCGACCGGCACGGTGTTCCTCCAGCTCGGGCTGATGCACGCGATCGGCCGCGTCGCGGCGATCGACCGGGTCGCCGCCCACAAATGGTTCAACCTGGCCGCCCGGGAGGGCGTCGCCGAGGCCGCCCGGCTGCGCCGGGAGCTCGCCGCCGAAATGACCGCCGCCGAGATTGCGGACGCCCAGCGCGGCGCGCGCGAATGGATCGCCGCGAACTGACGGCGAAGGCGCGACCCGACGTTTCCCCAGCGGCGCCGGCGCCGCGTTCGCGCGATGCGTTGACCGCCCGAACGCGCCCGTGTACCCCTGCCGCCACGGAGACGTGGCCGAGAGGCTGAAGGCACTCGTTTGCTAAATGAGCAGACCTGGAAACGGGTCTCGAGGGTTCGAATCCCTCCGTCTCCGCCACTTCACGAGCTAACACGCTGATTTGGCTACGTATTTTATGACGGGGCCGTAACGCCCCGCCAACCTACCCGCCCACCTTCAGGTGCGCTTTTGCACGACCTGAAGCGTCGTTTTCCGTCGTCGCTTGGACGGCTTCGGTTCCGCGTTGACAGAGACCAGCGTCGGGGGAGTCCCCTCGTTCATGATGTCGCGCTCGAAGTCCCTATAGAGCCGCGCCATGACGCTGATGGCCTGCCGACGGGGCATTTCCTTGAATGTCGTGAGCATGATCTGAGAAGCGGCGTGCGCCACCATATACAGTTGGACACCGATCGGATCGTCACCCATCGGTCGACACTCAGCGCGGTAAGCGCCGCCTCGACCGCGTCGACTTTCTCGTTGAGCATGTCGAGCGTGAGCCGCATTGCGTCGGCGTCGTCCGTGCCGCTTCCAACCTCGCCCAGCGCGAGCCATGCGACTTTCGAGAGCGCGCGGATTTCATGCAGCACGCCGTCAATCGACACTTCGCGCTCGCGTCCGCAGGGGAAGGATAGAACCGAGCGCTTGCTCATGGCCGCGCCCTCAACGCGCAGGTCTCACTGCGCTTGGCGGCGGCCCGCCGGTTCCGCTCGATGACGTCGGAAAACCGCTGCCGATCTCGCTCTATAGCCTCCCGCACCGCGGGGTCGCGGTTGGCGAGACTGCCCGCGTTGCAGTGTTTTTCCTTCCAGCGCAGGGCGCCCACATCCGGAGCAGGAAGCAATATTTGGCGGCGGACATGCTCGATGAGCAACTCGAACGCGAGACGCGCTCTCTCCTCCAGAAGCCGCGTGCCTGGATCATCCTCGCCGTACTCCTCACGGGCGATCCACAGCTCGCAATCCGCTGCTAGGCGGCGATGATCCGCAAGATCAACATATCGAATCGACCGCCTCCACGATGCGCAGTCGACCCGCTCGGAACGCCGCGGCTGACAGGAATCCGTCGCGTCGTTGTTGACGATGAGAGTGAGCGTCATGGGCGCGCCCTCGAACCGATCCGCTTGGCTGGGACGGACGGTCGCCACTCTGGCGTGGCGGGGCTGGCGTTGGCCTCGCTATCGTCGTCACGCTCCGCGGGGTCGTCTTCCCCCGCGTCGAGAGCGTCGCCTTCGTCGAAGTCCTCCATATCCTCGGCGACCGCGTCGATCTCGTCTAGACCGTCGATCAAGCGAGTGATCAGGTCGCCGATCTTCGTCCGTGCCTGACGATAGCGGCCAAGTTCGTCGACAATTTCCGCATTGAGGCTTTCGAGGCGCGCCGTATGGGCTGAAAGGCCGATGATCGCCATCGCAGCGCCGTAGGGCGCGGCCAAAGCCTTATGATCGTGGTGCATGTTCGTCTCTTAGCTGCGGGTTTCCACACCCGTGCCCGGAAACGGCCCGAGCAGCCGGGGGGTGGAAACGTGGCTAAGAGACACGTCGGCACGCTTTTAAGGGTTTACCCCTCTGGACATGGCGCACCGCCCCCGGCCATACTCTGGCCAGGTTGAGGCGCGCCCGCCAAGGCGCGTCCATACGGATCGGAGCCGCCAAGCTCCTACCCCGTGCTACGCGGACGCCGCCAAGCGTCCCGCGTGCTTCTTAGCTCCGGGTTTCCACACCCACGGACGAAGCTACACTTGTTCGCGCCAATGACAAGCCGCCGACCCCGCCAAGGGTCGCGAGCTTGCGCGCGTGGTGACACGGTACGGTGCGCTATACGCTTGATCGTAATCTTCCTAGGGGCCTTGATCCTACGCTGCCGCCGGAACCGACGCGCCGCAGATCTCCCCGATCCTATCGTCCCAGCGGTGGACGCAAGTCACCGGCGACACGCCTCGCTCGGTGATCTCGGCGTGATAGATCGCGCCGCCAATCGCGGTCCCGCCCGCGATCTCCATTTGGCGCGCCCTATCCAATACACCTACGCCGTCTGAAGCGCGGAAGGTCGAAAGGTCTGACGGAAGCGCCGCCGGGTCGCCCGTAGTGAAGGCGGCGACCTCATAGACGGACCCGCGTTCGACACCGGCCATCCCGTCATGCATCGCGCGGAAAAGCAGGCGAGGCCGACCAAGCTCCTCCGACCAGCCACCTATCAGCAGCTCGTTGTCCATGTGGACCGCTTCGTCCATGACGGTATCGAAGCGGTCGAGGATCGCCCCCAGGTCGCCGATTAGCTCGTCAAAGTCCCGCACGGCTTCGCAGACCATCGGAAAGAGCAGGTTCGCCACGAGCGCCCCACGCGCGACAAACGCGGCGTTGAGCCGAGGAATGGGAATAACCTTCGGCATCACGCCTATCAGCACGCCCGGCTGTCTGGCGTGAAACACGCCGCCGTCGCTCATGAGATGTAGGCGGTTCTCCATGACGACGCCGACCATGGCGCTCATCGGCGAGGAACCCTCAAGATCATGCCGCCGGATACCGATCCATCCGCGCGCCGGACAACTGGCGCGACCAGCGGTGCAGCCACCCCAGCGACAGCCGCGCTGACGCCGGCTCCAGTCAAGAGTGAGACCACAAGGGGGGTGACAATGAAATCCGCCCGCGCGGGCGTCATAGACGCCAAGCACATCGCGGCGCACAGAAGTCCTTTAATCGCGTTTCGCATCAGTAATCCTGCCTTAGTATGTTCCCTGACATTATCTTACGTTTTCGAACTGGCGCGCGAGAGTCCGTTAGTGTGGAAACTCGGATTAACTCCCTCCAGAGATCGAGCCCACCCTCATTCGCTCTACTGACAAAGCCGCTGGCCCGCTAAGGGTACGAGCTTGTCGCGCAGATCGACGCTAGAACCTGAGTTTAAAGTATAAATGCACCTTATGTTCAACCAGCAATCACGCCCGTCACATAAGCAGAACCGCCAGCGATAAATGGACGCTCTAGCGACATGATCGGCGCCATGGTAGCCACACCCGGCTAAGGTGTTAGGCCCCATTGGGAGAACAGATGACGGTTCCGCGCTTTACTGCGAGAGACGTGCCGCCTAACCGATTGAATGGCGATGTCGCGATCCTCTCCGGGCCTCGTGTTAGCGTCTCCCACAATGCGGTTTATCACCCTGTAAGCGGCTCCTTCTTCAATGGCTCATGGGGCTTGACGGACTATGCCGGGGGCGCCCTGCCGCTCTCAATTCCCCTCCGAGGGCGCGGCGAACGCCCGTTTGGCCATGTCGATCGCATGCCGATGCCGAGCGGCGATTTTGATCGCAGGGCCGGGACGTTTTTCTACCTTGGGCCGATCTTCCCGCACTTCGGTCATTTTCTGATCGAAAGCCTGAATAGGATGTGGGCGCTCGGCCAATGTCGATCGACGATCGACGGCGTTGTGTGTCATGCGAACGAGGACGTTCCGGAGCTTCTGACGAAGCGGCCCTTTATGCGCGATTTGTTAGTCGCGCTCGGAGTTGGCGAAGGCGACCTGATCAGGCCATCGCGCCCGACCATCTTTGAGGCGCTTGTCATTCCCGAGCCCGCGATGCAGCCGCGCGCCCACGTCTATCACGAGTTTGCCGAGATGTTCTCGCGTGCTCGCATCGCTATGGGTATCAAGCCCCCAGATGTGAAAAAACGTAACGGCGTCTACATCTCTAAAACAAAGATAAAACATGGCGTGACGCTCGTTTCGAACGAGCAATTCATCGAAAACACGATGAGAGATCACGGCTATGACGTGGTCTACCCCGAGGATCTAACGTTTAAAGATCAGATCACCACGTTCGACGCGTTCACTGATGTTGTGGGATGCGCCGGTTCTGCATTTCATACCCTCCTGTTAAGCGCTGGCAATAAGCGCCTCCGCTACATCGCCCCAGGCGATGTGGTGAACTCCAATTACCCAATGATCGACATCGCGCTTGGCCATGACGCCACATACTTCTTTCCCAGCGTGAAGGCCATCACGCGGGAAGGCATCATGTTCCCGTTCGAAATATGCAACGTCGAAAAGCTGACGGATGCAATCCTAAGTCATAACGAAACCTAAAATGGGGGATTCTAAAATGAGCGACAGCGGCTTTCTGCACAAATATGCACTTGCTGGCGGACCTAAGCGTATGAGCAAGTGGATGCACTACTTCGATATATACGAACGGCACTTCTCTAGGTTCCGCGGAAAGCGCCCCGTGATCTTAGAGATCGGCGTACATGGCGGCGGGTCCGTCGAGATGTGGAAGGCGTACTTCGGAGAGGGCGCTCAAATCGTCGGCCTCGATATCAACCCGGACTGCGCGCAGCATTCCGCTGAGGGGATCGACGTCTTTATCGGCAGCCAGGACGATCCTGCCGTCATCAACGATATCCTCGCAAAACACCCGAAGATCGACATCGTATTGGATGACGGCAGTCACCACATGCGGCACGTCATGGCGACGTTCAAGCTACTGTTCGACCGTATCAGCAAGAGCGGCGTGTACATGGTGGAAGACATGCACACGGCCTATTGGGATGAATACGGCGGCGGGCTGAAACGCGAAGGGTCTTTTATGGAATTTGTCAAAGGATGCCTTGACGAACTTAACGCGACCCATTCGAGGAAAGCCGTCCCGATCACGGGGATCACGACATCGACCGACTCGATCACCTGCTATGACAGCGTCGTCGTCTTCGAGAAGCGCCCTCAATCGCAGAAGCAAACGATCATCATGACACCGCTCGCTTAGGTGTCGACGACGATCGTCTTTGTCGTGCCGTCGCCATAGATGATCTTGAGATCGCCATCCGCAGCGTCAACGAAAAGCTGGGCGCGTCCGGCGACGGCCGCCGGCGCCGCGATCCCGTCAAACAAGCTCAGGGTGTTCGTCCACGTCGTGCTCCAAGACGCGCCGAGAGCGCCCAACGAATAGGTCCCCGATGCCGATGGGTTGATACCGCCGGTGGAGGGGAACCGAACGAGGTTCGTAGAGCTCGTTTCGTTGCGGACATACCAGCCATCCGAGGCCCCATACGTCGACATTTCGAGAGAGCCGTTTTTCATTCTCAGTTTTGGAAAGAACGCGCTGTTCGTTTCCAGCAATAGCTCCACGCCGGAGGTTTTATAAGCGTGCAGCCTCGCGAGCGGCTCCAAGATACCGATCCCAACGTCCGTGTTGAACGCCTCGACGAGCGTCGCGAGGTCCATATCGGCGTTGTTCGACACGACGACGCCGATATTCGCGCCGCCGTTGGCGGTCGTCGAGACCGATACGGATGCGCCGTTGCAATCAATCAGCGTGTTCCTTTTAATAGCGACCTTCTTGCAGTTGATGTAACCGAACACGGCCTTGGTCGACAGGCCGAGTGCGGTCTGTTCGCCCGCTGGCGTCGCCCACGCCGCATTGACCATCGTATTTCCGAAGATGTCGCCCTGTTCTACGCCGGCAATAAGAACGGCCATGTGAGGGCAGTCGGCGATCAGGTTGTTTCTGACCGAAACCTTTTTGTAGGGGTAATTTAGCGCGGCCTCCTGCGATCCGGTCGGGGCCGGGCTGGACGCGAACACGCGGATGGCGGCGGGGTAGAACGTCGCCCGACAGGCTCCGCGGATGTCGTTGCCGTCTATCTCGATGCCTCTCCCACCCGTGTAGTTCGCCGCGTTGTTCCCCTTCGATGGGTGGATAAGGATCGCTTCGTCTGTCGTGTTTTCGATGATGTTGTCGCTATAGATGCCGCGCGCCCCGCTGTAGATCGCCCTCCCGCGAATGCTGCGAAAGCGATTTCCCCGAACGCGCGCTAGCGGCTGATATTCTAGGATTGGAGCAATATGGTCCGTCATGTCGACCGGAAGCGACCCGGACGAAAGCTCGACCGTATAGAGGCGCAAATAGTCCGCATCGAAACCGCCGATCGCCGTTATGACGCCGGCCGCGACCTGGACATGGCTTGCGTTGTAGATCGCGAAGTGCGACCCGATCGGCGCGACCCCGTAATAATGCCCGTAGGAGAACGCCGACATCGTCGTCGCGGTGACGCGCTGCAACGAGATCAACGCGGATCCGATGATCGCGGTGCCGTCGTCTCCCGTCCCGACAACTTCGCAGCCGGAGACCTTTACGGAGCCGCCACAGTCGAAATGGTCGAAGGCGTCGCGCATGACGACCGCGAGCGCGTTCGATCCGGGGCGCGGAACGACGCGCACGTTCTCGACCGTGCTGTTAAGGCAGAGCGTATTGAGGAACAGGGCCTCAGCCGAGCAGTGGCAGGTCGTCCCTACGATCGACGTCGCGGGGCAGAGAATGCCGTTGAACCACGCCGGGCCGTCCGTGCAGCCCTTCACCACGACCGTCGAGCCTGTAGTAAGAGCGGTGGAACTGATGAACGCCATCTCGTCAGGCGTAAGATCGAAGATGCGGTAAAGGCCGCCGCCCTGGTTCGTCATGGGCGCCGGCGTGCCCGTGTAGGCGTGCCGGTCGAGCGCTAGCACAAGCGGGTAGCGTTCCGCGCGCGTGTTGTCATATTCGGAGTAAAGAACGATCTCGAAAACTTCAGAGAACGACGGCGCTTCGCCGAAGGCCGGGTCGATCTGCACGCTGATAGCGCTCGCGCCGACCACGTTGACCGTGCCCTGAAAGAACGGCCGGTGCGCATAATCGAGCGTGCCGTTGATGACGTGGCGCTCGGCTCCCTTAACGAGGAGGAACGACGCCCATTCCGTCCAGTCGGTTCCGCCCATCACCAGCGTAACGCCGGTCAGGTCGAGAACGACGCTCTTGACCGCCGGGTCGTTCACGACAACGCAATAACGCTGATTGATCCCGGTGAACGAGGTGGCGCCAGGATTGACGCTGTACCCGCTCACGCCGTCCCACTGGATAAGGTAACGGCCGGGCGACGGCCTGACGTGCGCGACGCCGCCATTGGTCTGCGCCCGTGCGACGGCCTCGGCAAACGCGGCGGTAAATGCGGCGGCGCTGTTGGTCGCGCCTGTCCTGTCGGCGTTAAACGGAGGCGCAGCCGGATTCACCGGTTCGTCGCTCAATGCGGCAGCGTCGATATTTACGCGCGCAGTCGCCTTATTCGGCAAGTCACCAAGGTTCGACGCTTTGTCCAGTTTTTCCGAAGCAATGAGCGTGGCCGACAAAGCCGCCGCCTCCGCCGCGTCCTTGAGCGCGGTAGCTGCCGGGCCGTCTATGCCGGCCGGGCCGCGCGGGCCGACAAGCATTGGCATGTCGACCACGAGATCATACGGGTAGGCGGGCTCGCTCATGGACGTGTCCTCTGCATTCCGTAGGTCCGAAGCCAGTGTTTGGGATCGACCACGGCTTCCGGGATAAACACGATCTCAAATAGAGACCGAAGATGATCCGTTACGTCGCGCAAGTTGCTCGGCCGCGCGCCAGCCTTGACCATACGGCAATGGATCGCTTGTCGCGCACTTACGGCGCGTCTTTTGATCTCGTCTAGGCGCATATGATCAGACGTCACGCGGCGTCGGCGCTCGTTTGCATTCGCAGGCTCACTCATCTCAAAGTTCCGATTAAGTCGATTTGCGTCTCGTTTCACGACGTTGCGCCCTTTGTTAATGCAGCTCTCGCCCGCCGCGCCGAAGAATCCCCTCAATACGAGCGAGTAGCTTTGGCTTTTCCACCTCCATCGCCCGATAGGCTTCAGCTAAAACCGGTATGATCACATCTAGATCACACCCCTCTTCTTTCATGGCATGCGCCCGTTTCTTGATGTACTCATCAAGAGCGCGGTCAATCATCGGCCCTGCGCGATCGACTTCCTCTTCGATAGTCATTTTGCGTCAGCACCTTTTTTGACCGCGAGCGTCCAACAGCCGGAGGTGCCGGGCCGCGCCCTGGTTTCACGGTTGCAAAACCACATGGAACCGCCGTCCGTGACGACGTTGCCCTTCGAGTAGGTCAAGTCCCCACTCCAGACGCCGCGGTATTCGAGCGTCGGACGCGCCTCTAGGGACTTAACTCGTTCCTCAAGGCGAGATTCCAGCTTGTGGATTTCACGCGAAACGTGGTCACGAACGATCTCGACAACGTCGCGGCCGAACTTCTCTCCCCAATCGCTCACCACCGGATCAGGCCGCGTCGCCATAGGCAGCACCCGAGATGTACGCCGCCGCGCCGGCGCGGCGCTTCCTCCAGCGGATTGATCGAAGGGCGCGGACGCCGACCGCGTTGACCTGAAACAAAGAGACCTGGTTCGTCGCCGTGCCAGGCGTCTGATTGGGTGCGGTGTCCATCTGCACGCTGGCTTGACGCGCCGTCATGATCTCAAGCCCTTCGTCCGCAAGAGCGATTTCGCTCGCGTCGACCAGCGCGATGACGGCGCCAGAACCCGGCGTCGTAAGAACCGGAATGCCCATGACCTTCCCGCCGAGCGGGCCGACGTCGCGAAACATCTGGACGTCCAGCCCGGCGAGGCGTGCGCCCATGTCGGTCGACATCAGAAAGTACGGAGCCGCGAGGCCGACGCCTGCATCCGTCAGCTTTTTGACGAGTGCCCGAAAATCGGCGGCCGCCGCCTCGGCCGTGGTGTCGCTCGCCGCGACCGGCGTCGTTCCGTTCGTGATCGACGCCGGCCGTGCCGCCGTTTCCGTGATCGTCGGATCGATAATCTGCGCGTCCGTGAAGGTGACGATCGCCGACTGAAGGTCGAGTTTGATCTGTGCTTCCGCCGCTGGCGACGTCGACCGGAGCAGCTCTTCGGTCAAGACGACGATCCCGCCGACCTTGGCGAGTCGCATCGTCGCCTCTCCGAACGTCATCGACGTGATCGGAATTGCCGACGCCTCGCCCACCCAGCCGGCCGACGCCGCCGCCGTGCCGGCCGCAAAACGGATATTGAAGGGCGCCGGACGGACGCCTTCCATTCGACCTAGGAAGGTCAGGGGCCGCAGTTCTTCGAGGAAGGCGTCCGCAAGCGGCTGAAGGTCCGCGATCTCGGAGCCCCAGGTCGCCCCGCCGACAGAGCCCGATCCGATCGCCGCCTTGCGGATAAGCGCGCTATAGCGGGCGTCCGGCCAACGGCGCTCTATGATGGCGGACGGTCGATCGCCGACCGAATCCGCCACCGCCATCGCAATAACGCCCCGCGTGAAGTCCAGCGCCTTCGCCTGCATGTCATAGCGCGAGGCTGTGTCGATCAGTCGGGACATTTCATCGGCCTTTGCTCTCCATTCGCGGAGCGAAGGTCGCAGCCAATGACTCGGCGCTAAAGGGCCTCTGTTAGTTCGAGATCCAAACTAACGCACCGGAGCGACGACGATCTCCCATAGAACATGGCCGCGCGCCTCTCCCCTGCGCATCACGACAAGCCCGCCTATTGCTTGATCTTCTAGGGATGCAAGCACTCGACCGAGGCCGCGCGTACTACCTCCACACGTCGCCTCTACTGCCGCCGCGAGGCGCGGAAACTCTGTTAGTTTGGGTCCCAAAGTAACATCGGAAGCGGTGAACAACTCGCGGTCCATGGCCTCGGCGAGCCCGGTGACGAGCGCCACCTTCGGGTTCATACGGTCCCGCACAGTTTCCCGGAGGCGTTCGAGCTCGCGCGAGATGCCATCTAGCGTTGCTAGAATTGCGGCGTCATTCATCGGCAGGCTCGCCGAGCATGTGGGCGGGGGAGGCCGAAGGGTAGCCGGCGCGATCCGCGGGACCGGCGATCCCCCTCGGGGGGTAGGTCCCGCCTAAACGGAGGCTGTTTTCCGCACCGGTGTTGTCGAGCTCTTGCGTAAAACTCGTAGAAAAAAGGTTTCTGAGGCTCCGTTTCTTACGGTTTAGCCCTGCTGCACTCCACCACCGGTCCGCAGTTTGTCGCCGACGATGACCGCGACCGCCCCCCAGTGCGCCCCTTTGATTGAAATCAACGAGAGGGAAAAAATCTGCGGGTGAGATGGACGCCGGTGCGGAGATCGCGGCGAGCGCTGGCCTAGACCCGCCCCCCCACCTTTTGCAGATTGGCCATCTCAGAACATTAATTTGGCTTTGCGCGAGTTTTGGACCGACACCGGTGCGGAGATCGGATTCCCGATTTCCCGAAAACGCGCGTTGGACGATGCCGCCGGTACGGAAAGGCTCTGCCGGAGGCATGCCGTCTACCCCCCGGTGGGGTGGTTGCCGAACCTGATCGAAGTTCGGCACGGCAAGGTTCGGCAGTAGGGCCGCCGGACTGCCGAGCCCCACCCTTATAAGGGGGGCTCGGGTTCGGCACGGCGGCAAGAAACAAGGGTATCGGGGTTCGGCAAACTCACTGCGCCGGGCCAACACGAACGTGATCCTTCCATTCGCGCTTGTCGGTCTGATCGGAATAAACTTCGAGAGCTTTGCTCGCGTACCAGGAGCCCAACACGCCGTTGACCTTCTTCTTCGTGCCCGGCTTCGTGAGGTCCCATCCCTTCACGTCGGCCACCACCTTGCCGACCCAGGCCGCAGCCTGCGGCGACTCCCTCCACTTTCCGGCGCGGACGCGGCGCTGCACTTCCTCAAGGTCCCCGACCGTAAGCTCGGCCAAGGCGCTCGGCGGCTCCCACGTCGTCACGACGCCGACGCTGTCGCCATCGTCCTGATTGAAGTCGAAGGGGTTTGACGGGTCGCGGGTCCCGTTGCCTAGCCGCACGCTGGCGATGTGGTGCCAGTCCGCCTTCTCAGCCGGCGGCGCCAGGTTGGACTTGCCGTTGTCGGCGCGGAAGTAGAGGCGCGGGTTGTCGATCTCCCAGCGCTCGGCGTCGGCCTTCGGCATCTTGTTGAGCACGCGCGCCACGCGGGCCGCGGCGAGCAAGGCGCTCGCGCCGCGCGAGTCCTCCACCTTCACTTCGCCCTCGTAAATCTTGCGGCTGTGGTGCGCCAACATGATCGAGGCGTTCGTCAGCTCGGCGATGCGGCCGAGCTCCTTGGCGATCATGTCGATCGCCACGTTGTCGTTCTCCTGCCCTGTGTGCAGGCTGACGAAGGGGTCGAGGATCAGGACGTCAATCTGGTTCTCCTGCATCGTCCCGATGATCGCCTCCGAAGCGACGGGGTCGATCGCCAGCGCGCCGTCCTTGTTCATGGTGAGCAGGACCCGCATGTCCCTGCCGCTGTCCAAGAACAGCCAGCCCTCCACCTCGTCGCGGTCGATTCCGAAATGCAGCATGGCGGCGAGAACGCGGCGCTCCAGCTCCTCCATCGGATCTTCGAGATTGATCAGCCAGACGCGGCAACGCTCGCGCGGCCTCACGCCCAAGAGGTCGCGGGCCGTCACAAGCGCCAGAGCCTCGGCGATCAGCAGCGCCGTCTTGCCGACTTCGCCTGCGGCGATCAGGAGCGACAGGAACCGGCGAATGTAGACCGTGCCGTAAAGCCACCTTCGGCGCGGCAGGGTCGCCGGGTCGCGCCAAACGAATGGTGAGGCGGCAATCCGCTGCATTCGCTCGGTGCGGGGAGCGCGGCCGGATCGCCCGCTCTTCTGATCGCCTGCGAAGTCGATGACATCGCTCATGCGGCGACGCTCCCCGCGGGGAGGATGATGCGGATCGGGGGTTCGGCGAGCGTGGCCCGTAGCTCGCGGGCGTGCGCGTGATCCTCGGCCTCGATCGGCCCGACATTCCGCAGGATTGGCGCGGCCCGGCGTGGGTCGACGATCACGACGCCGCGGCGCGACGACTGCAGCCACGTCAGCGGCGAGCGGTGAACCTTCAGACCTTCGGCGATGCGCGCCGAGGCCGCGTGCCCTTCGCCGAGCATGCCGGCATAGCCGAGCCAAGAGGCTAGCCTGTCGGTTCCCGGCGTCCACGCCACTAGATCCATGGCGTAGTCCAGGCCCGATCGGACAAGGATGATGACGGCGCCCGTGGCGCCTGACACGTCATCAGCCCACCGCTTGAACTCGAACCGGCCGCCCTCGAGAAAGACGACCGTGTCGCGGCAGAGCGCATCCGGCTCGGCGAGCGCCAAAGGCGGAACGCCCCTCGCCTTGAAGGCGTCGAGTTCCGGTTGACGCATCGTTTCGAGCATTCCGTACTCGTCGAGGACGTCGCTCATCCGCCGCCCTCCGGATGGTCGCCCATGTACTTTTCGATGAAGGCCTCGGCCGCGTCCGCGTCGCCGAAGGTGGCTAAGACGTCAAAGCCGTCCTGCCCTTCGTGCCTGATAAGCTCGACGTCATAGGTCACTGAGCCGTCTTCGCCGTGGTAGGCCGAGACGTCGATCCGCGGGAGCGGCAGGATCTGCGACATCGGTAAACCAGAGCCATTCGAAACGGGGGTGGCTTGCCTCCCCTTCCGAAGCTTGATCACCTTCGCCGTCATCGCCGCGGCTCCCGCGGGCCAAGGTCGGCGAGCTGCGCGACAAGCGCTGCGACCTCGACGGAGACGCCAAAGCGGTGCTTGATGCGATTGCAAATCAGGAGCGGGATGCTATTTTCGGAGAGGTCGAGCCTGCAAAAACCGACATTCTCCGAAGCCCGCCGGTCCCTAGCCGAGCGGGCTTCGTGCTGAGGGGCCATCCGTTACGCGGCCTCGAGGCGAGAGGCTTCCCAGGCCTCGACGTCTTCCCGACGCCAACGGGTGCAGCCAGTCGACAGTTTGATGGGCTTCGGGAAGCGACCTTCCGCGACCCAACGCCAGATGGTCTGTCGGACGATGCCGAACCGTGCGGCCAAGTCCGTATCGCTCAGGTATGTCGGCATTTCTCGCCTCGCGTCGTGATCTGACGCGGACAAACTTGGACCGTCGCTATTCGGATGGCCGAGCGGCCATCCGAACTTTCTTTAAATGGCGATAAATGGCATCGCGGGTGGGGAGCTCGTATGCTCTTGCCCCGTCCTCCGTGGCTTTCTCGATATAGCCGCGCTTATCGCCAGCCGCCTTCAGCCGCTTTCTCACAATGTGCGCCGCCTTACCTGGGTCGTCCCTAAGATCCGGCTTCTCATTGTAAATGACGGCCGCCAATTCATTCCATACTGACCGCCAGACCTGCGCCCGATCTCTTACCCTCTGAGCCTGCTCGGCTCCGCGGTCCTTAAAGTTATGATCCCAAAGTAACGGCTGCTCGGCTGCCAAAGACCAGACCCACTGTGCCCGCTCCTTCAGGTTGATGAAGGCGAGAATTGCTTCTTCGAGGTCGCGGCGCTCCGCTGTAAACCGGATCCTGGCGAGGCGTTGACGCACCGACGCTGGATCATGCGTTTCACGATAAAATTGGGCAAGAACCGGGTCTTTTGTCTTCCGGGCTAGTCGCTCGATGAGCCTGGGAACGCCTTGCGCCGACCCGGCGCGATCTTCCATGCCCTCCAGATGCGCCCAAAACCATTGCTCCAGAAGCGCTGTCACGACCGCCCCCTCAGCTTAACCACCTTCGCCGCCGCCTCTCCGCGCAGGAATCGCCCCCAAGCCGTCATCATCGCGCGGCGCTTCTCGACCATGTCGCTGCGCCGATAGGCGCGCTCGACGTCAGTGCCTACGCTGTGCGACAGCGCGATCTCGGCCATGTCGCGGGGATAGTCGGTCCGTTCCGCCGTCCAGTCCCGGAACGTCGATCGTAGCCCGTGGGGAACCGCTGGGCGGCCGTTTCGCGGATCGAGGAAGCCAGACCGCCCTGCCCTGACTTCGCCCTCCTGCATTCGCCTCATGACCGCCGACAGCGACATGTCGGACAGCGCACCGCCACGCACAGCCGGAAACACGAAATCCGAGCCTTTGAAGCGCGGAAGCGCTTTGAGCAGGTCCACAACCTCGTCGGTGAGCGGCACGCGGTGCTCGGCCCTCATCTTCATGCGGGACGCGGGAATGATCCACAGCTTCTTAGAGAGATCGATCTCGCCCCAAGCCGCGCCGCGTACTTCGCCCGAGCGCGAAGCGCATAGAGCTAGAAACTCGACCGCGCGGGCGGCCATGCCCTCGCGTCGGCGCAGCTC
Source organism: Hansschlegelia sp. KR7-227 (assembly GCF_049446035.1). NCBI lineage: Bacteria > Pseudomonadati > Pseudomonadota > Alphaproteobacteria > Hyphomicrobiales > Methylopilaceae > Hansschlegelia > Hansschlegelia sp. KR7-227. The sequence continues at coordinate 386,077 of NZ_JBMSEA010000001.1, read as the reverse complement.
GGCGAACCAGCGACCGGCATCGTCGAGAGCGATGGCCGGGTGATTTTCGACCGTTGCGACCTTGCTCGGCTTCGGGAGAATGGCGTCGAGGTTGCCGCGCCAGCGTGCCGGGTTGTCGCCCGTCCGGTGCCCGGCGACCGTCGCCCAACTCAGGATGCTTTCGAGGCGCCCGCGCAGTCGGGTCGCGGTCTCGGTCTTTTCGGACCAGATCGGCTCGAGCACGCGCAGCACGTCTTGCAGGGCAATGTCCGAAACCAGCATGCCGCCGATCTTCGGCGCGGCGTAGAGGTCGAGCGTCGATCGCCACTGGCGCTTGTGCTTGTCGTTGCGGAACTCGGCGAGCCGCTTCTCGAGGTAGCGATCGACGGCGTCCGCGAAGGTCAGGCCCCGGGCGTGAGCGGCGGCGAGAGCGGAGCGCGCCGTACGGCGCTCCAAAACAGGGTCGACGCCCGCCTCCAGCTTCGCCCTGGCCTCCCGCGCCTTGTCCCGTGCAGCCGCGAGCGTCACGTCCGGAAAGCCGCCCAGGCCAATCTCCCGGCGGCGACCGCCTGCACGGGCTCGCAAGAGCCAGCTCTTGGCTCCGCTCGGCGTGACCTGCATCACCAGCCCAGCGACGCCGCCGACCGCATGAATGGTCGCGGAGCGCCCTCCGCCATGGGTCAGGCGTTTCACGTCGAGAGCTGTAAGCTCGCGCGCCTTCTTCGGCATGCCGGATCGCCTCGCGCAGTTCGATTACGGGTCTCTCCGCCATGGCCGCAAAAGCCAGCCCGCCAAGCTACCCGCCCAAAACATTGTGATTGTGTGCGACAAGGCGCGACGGGATGCAACAGCGGAGCGCCGCGATATCCTCAGTTTTCAACGGCTATGCGACGGGGTGAGACTGGCGGAGACGTGGCAATGGCGCCCTCCGTCTCCGCCATTTCAATGCGCTGCTGACGAGATGCCTGATGACGATGCCGCGATCTTCGCGCACCGGCGATCGTCGCTCCACCGTTTCCGGCGGGAATGTCAGTTTAGCGGCCGAACGGTCTCCCAACGGCGTCTCGCGATGTCCACAAACGCGGCGTGCTCTTGGGCGGACCTGCCTGCGCGGCGTGCCCAATCCACGAAAGATTTAGGGGCCGGCGGCGCCCGGCTCAGCCCGTCCCGCTCGCGAGACGACGCACCGCCTCGACAATGAGGTCCGCGCGGAAATGGTGCAGCATGTGGCCGGAGCCGGGCGCCCAGGAAAGCGAGCAGACCGGAAGCAGGCGGCTCAGGGCGTGGCTGTGGAGCAGCGGATTCACGACCAGATCCCTGTCGCCCGCGATGAGCTCGACGGGGACGCGGCATCCCCCGTAGCGCGCCGCCATAGCGACCAGGGCGGCGGGCGTGGCCACCGCGTCCTCGCCATTCGCGAGAAGGCCCGGCCCGCAGCGCACTTCATCGAACGCCATGCCGGTCCGGAACGCCTCCGGCATCCGCTGCGGCAGGAACATCGCCCGCCACAGCATCGGCAGCAGAGCCGCGTCGAGGCCCACGCCGCCCACACGCGACGCCCACTCCCCGAAGCCGAGCGCGGCGCGCGGACCGAAGAGAATCTGCTCGAGGCGGGGCTCGGGAAAGGCGATCGGCGCCGCGGCGACGGCGCCCGCTATCAGCTCCGGCCAGGACAAAGCCATCTCCAGCGCTACGGTCCCGCCGACCGAATGGCCGACCACCACCGGACGGTGCAGCCCGAGCCGCCCAGCGCCCTCCAGGATGAGCTCCGCCTGGCGGCGCGGCGACCCGCTCAGCCGGGGCCGCGTGCTGAGCCCATGTCCCGGGCGATCGACCGCCACCACACGATGCGTCCTCGCCAGCGGCTCCAGCAGGCTCAGAAGCATGTCGTGCGAGGTCACGACAGCGCCGTGGACGAGCAGCAGACCCGGCCCCTGTCCAGCTTCGAAATAGGCCAGCCGCTCTCCGCCCCTGAGGAGGAGGGTCTTCCGCTCGTGCGTATGCTTCATCGCGACGAAGCGTCCGGCAGGCCGTGATGGTTCCGGCGAAGCAGAACAGCTTTCCCCCGCAAGGCGGCTGAAGCTTCTCGAAGAGAGACGCAAGCCCCGGACTCGCCGCGCGTCGGCTCTCCTCCTTCGGGCGCCGCTGGAACGTTTTCGCGCGCTGACGCTTGTCCGCTCGCCGCCCCGGAAGCGGGCGCTGGTTGATGAGAGCGGTCACTCCTTCTGGAACGGGGTCCTCGGCCATGACGAACGCGCCTGATCGACGGTTTCCGAGCTCCGCCGGGATTCTGTTCGGACTGGGGTTGGGGGGATTTTTCGACGGGATCGTGCTGCACCAGATCCTGCAGTGGCACCACATGGCGACCAGCGCCGGCTATCCCGCCGACAGCGTCGAGAACCTCCGGCTGAACACCCTGCTCGACGGGCTCTTCCACGCGAGCACGTATATTTTCGTCGTTCTTGGCCTGGTCATTCTCTGGCGCACCGCTCATCGGCATCATCTGTGGTGGTCCAGCAAACTCCTGGTTGGAACGATGCTTATGGGGTTCGGCGTCTTCAATCTCGTGGAAGGCGTCGTCAACCACCAGATCCTCGGCCTCCACCACGTCAACGAGACCGTCTCTCGCGAGACCTGGATCTACTGGGACCTCGGCTTCCTGATCTGGGGCGCGGCGATGCTCCTCGGCGGCTGGCTGATCTTCCGGGCCGGCAAGCGCGAGTCGCCCGGCGCCTCCGATTGACCCCGCGCCCGGCCCTTCGGCCGGCCAGCCGACATCACGAGCCTGCCCGCCTCGCTCGAGCGGCCTCCGGCCGCCACGAAGCACAGACCGCCGCGCCGGCTACGCTCCGAGCAGCGACAGGGCGACGCCCGCGACGGCGCACGCGCCGAGCGTCGGGATCATGCCGAGCCTGAACTTCAACATCGCGACCATGGCGGCTGCGGCGAGGGCCGCCGCGCGCCAGTCGATCGAGGCGAGCACGGGAAGATCCGGACCGAAGCCGAGCCCGTCGAGCGGCCTGACCTCGCGGAACACGACGTGCAGCGCGAACCACACAGCGAGGTTCAGGATCACGCCGACGACCGCCGCGGTGATCGCGGAGAGCGCCGCCGAGAGCCGCGCGCTGGAGCGAAGCGCCTCGACATAGGGGGCGCCGAGGAAGATCCAGAGGAAGCAGGGCGCGAAGGTGACCCAGGTCGTCAGCAGCGCCCCGAGGCAGCCGGCGACCAGCGGATCCAGGGCGCCCGGGGCGCGGTAGGCCGCGAGGAAGCCAACGAACTGCACGACCATGATCAGCGGCCCCGGCGTCGTCTCCGCCAAGCCGAGGCCGTCGAGCATCTCGCCCGGCTTGAGCCAGCCGAAGGCGTCGACGGCGGCCTGCGCGACATAGGCGAGGACCGCGTAGGCGCCTCCGAACGTGACGACCGCCATCGAGGCGAAGAAGCCGCCGACATGGCTCCAGACGCTGTCGGGCCCGGTCACGAGCCAGAGCGCGGCCACGGGCGCGAGCCAGAGGGGGAGCCAGATCGCCAGCACGCGCAGCGCGCGGGCCGCGCTCGGCTCGGCATGGGCGAGTTCGCCGCGGGCGAACATCTCGTCGACGAGTCCTGCGCGGGACGCAGCCTTGGCCGATCCGGGGCTTCCGGCGGCGAACGGCCCCGGCGCCCGGTTCGCGCCGACCCAGCCGAACAGGCCCGCCGCCAGGATGATGATCGGGAACGGGATACGAAACAGGAAGACGCCGACGAAAGCCGCGACGGCGATGCCGATCATGACGCGGTTTTTGAGCGCCCTGCGGCCGATCCGGATGACCGCCTCGACGACCACCGCGAGCACCGCGGCCTTCACGCCGAAGAACACGGCGTCGACCAGCGGGGCCTCGCGCCAGACGGCGTAGGCGACGCTCAATCCCAGCATCACCAGCGCGCCGGGCAGGACGAACAGCAGCCCCGCGATCACCCCGCCGATCGTCCGGTGCATGAGCCAGCCGATATAGGTCGCAAGTTGCTGCGCCTCCGGGCCCGGCAGCAGCATGCAGTAGTTGAGGGCGTGCAGGAAGCGCTCCTCCCCGATCCAGCCCCGCTCTTCGACCAGCTCCTTGTGCATGAGCGCGATCTGACCGGCCGGCCCGCCGAAACTGAGCAACCCGATTTTGGCCCACAGCCGGAACGCCTCACCGAGAGTCGGGACTGCGCGCGGCGGGCCGGGCGTCCCGTCCGCGACGGACATGGTCATGGTCTCTCGCTCCAAACGCGCGCCGTGCAGCTTTACGCGCCCGACGGCGCGGCGTCCGCGCGCAGCGCCCATCTCACGACCGATCCGACGCCCATCGCGCCGGCCCGGACGACTTTCCGACGGCCGGGAGGCTGGCGAAAGCCGTGCATCTCCGCGGCCCAATCCGGAAGCAGATCGACGCCCGCGTCGACCATGAGGGAGCTGACCGGGCGGAAAGACGCGCCGGACGCCGGTTGCGACAGCAGCGCGCTCGCGACCCGACGGGTGCGGGCGTCCCAGCGGAGCTGGGGCCGCATCGTCCGGAGATACGCCTCGGCTTCTTCCCTCGTCGTCGGAATCGCCGTCGCCCCGAGGTGACGCGCGACGATCGCGGTCTCGGCGAAATAGCGGTCCTGGTCGGCGGCGCTCAGACCACCGTCCCGATAGCGGAGATAGGCGGCGAGGAAGCAGCGGACCTCCGCCACATGGACCCAGGTCAGCAGCGCCGGGTCGTTCGCGCTGTAGGCGGAGCCGTCCGGGAGGACGCCCCGGACCCGCTCATGAATGCTTCGCACGCGTCCGATCGATCCCAACGCCTCGTCGGTCGAACCGTAGGTCGTCGCAGAGATGAACCGCGCCGTGCGCCGCAGGCGTCCCGCCATGTCGCCGCGGAAGTTCGAATGGTCCCACACGCCGGCGAGGGCGCCGGGATGCAGCATCTGGATGAGCAGCGAACTCACGCCGCCGATCATCATCGACGTGACGTCGCCGTGCACCCGCCAGGCCACCGAGCCGGGACCGAAGAGCCCGTCGTCGCCCGGAGGGCGCGCGCGCGGCTTTGCGTCTGAGGAGGAGCCGACCGTCCCGAGCACCTGCTGCTTGATCGCGCGACGAATGTTCTGCATGGGCGTGACCATAGGCCTGAGAGCGCGGGTCGTCAGCCGCCGATCTCTTACGCGCGGACGAGGCTTTCGGGTCAGCGTCGCGGTCGTCGCCCGCGTCGCCGTCGCGGGCGCACGATTGCGTTTCCACGCCCTCTACGTACAATCGACGCTTTGTATGGCTTCGAGGGCGCCGATGGCCTCCGCTCAACGCTGGACGCCGGTTCTGCGACCCGACGCCGGGCCGCTTTACCTGCAGATCGTCGACTCCATCGAGCGCGCGGTGACCGCGGGAGCGCTTCGGGAGGGCGACCGGCTTCCGCCGCAGCGCTCGCTCGCGCAGGAGCTGTCGGTCGACCTCACCACGGTCACGCGCGCCTATGCCGAGGCTCGCCGCCGCAATCTGCTGGACGCGGTGACGGGGCGCGGCTCCTTCATCGCCCTGCGGAAGGACCCGTCGGCGCCGGCGCTCGACCTCAGCATGAACATCCCGCCGGCCCCCAGCGGCGTGCGGCTGGCGGAGATGGTCGGGCGCGGGATCGCCGACCTCGCCGCGCGGTCGAACATGGACATGCTGATGTCCTACCATCCCGGCGCGGGATCGGCCTCGGACCGGGCGGCCGCGGCGGCCTGGCTGCGCCCGGCGCTCGGGAGCGTCGACCCCGACCGGATCCTCGTCGCGGCCGGGGCCCAGGCGGCGATGGCGGCGATCGCCACCACGCTCGCGGCGGCCGGCGACGCGATCGCCTGCGAACCCCTGGTCTATCCCGGCCTGTTGTCGATCGCGCGTCAGTTCGGCCTGACCGTCGTCGCCGTCGAGGCCGACAGCGACGGGATGTCGCCGTCCGCGCTGGCGGCCTGCTGCCGGCGGATGCGGCCGAAATTCGTCTATCTGAACCCGACCATCAACAATCCGACCACCGTGACCATGCCCGAGGCCCGGCGGCGCGCGATCGCGCAGGTCGCCGCCGACCACGGAGCGGCGATCCTCGAAGACGATCCCTACGCGCCGTTCGCGCCGGAGGCGCCGCCGCCCTTCGCGACCCTCGCACCCGATCTCACATGGCACGTCCACACCGTCTCGAAATGCCTCACGCCGGGTTTGCGGGTCGCCTATGTGGCGGCGCCCTCGACCGGCGCCCGCGCTGAGCTCCTGGCGGGGCTGCGCGCCGTCAGCCTGATGGCCGCGCCGTTGATGGTGGCGCTCTTGGGCGGATGGATCCGCGAGGGGATCGCGCAGGAGGTCCTCAGGGGCGTCCGGCAGGAGGCCGCCGCCCGCCAGGCGCTCGCACGGGACATCCTGCCGGGCACGGCGCAAGGACATCCGAACGGGCTGCATGTCTGGCTTCCGCTGCCGGCGCGCTGGGACCGTGGCCGGCTGGCGGACCGCGCGCGGGCGCAGGGGCTCGCCGTAACCCCGTCCGACGCCTTCAGCGCGGGCGATCCCATCGTCGACGCCGTCCGGATCTCGCTCGGGGCGGTCCCGGAACGGGCTCGGCTGTCCGCCGCCCTGACGACCCTCGCCGGCATCCTCGCGGAGGAACGTCGCGCGCCGCACGAGGTGGTCTGACGGCCGGGATCGGCGACGGCGCCGCTCCACGCGGCCGGATGAACGACGCCCGACCGGCGCTCACCAGCCGGAGCGGTCGTCCTCTTCGTCGGCGCGCACGAGGCGGGCCTCCGCGGCCTTGTGATAGTACTGGCTCGCCACCAGCCATCCCTTCAGAGGCCTCAGCGGAGGAAGCAGCGTGGCGAGCATAATGGGGAACGTCGTGAAGACGTGCACCCAGTACGGGGCCTGATACGAAAGCTCCAGCCAGACGGCGAACAGCGCCGAGGGCAGGCAGGCGAAGGTGATGGCGAAGAAGGCTGGGCCGTCCGCCGGGTCGGCGTAGGAGTAGTCGAGGCCGCAGACCTCGCACTCGGCCTTGAGCTTCAAGAACCCCTCGAACATGTGGCCTTCGCCGCAGCGTGGGCAACGGCCGCGCACGCCCACGTCGTAAGGCGCCAGTCGAGGATAGGTCGCTTGGGTCATCGGAGCCTCCGCTGCGCGTTCGCCGATCCGAGCGCACCCGCGATTTAATCGGTTAGGCATACAATTTCAATATTGTATGCCGACACTATTTTGGGGCATCCCGACCACCGCGGTCGCGCCAACCCCGCCACGCAAGCGGCGCGTCCAATGCAGGGCTGACGCCTCCGCCCGACGATTGCGGGCGACCCGGGGACATGCACAACAGCCTCATCTATTCGGTTCTTGGACAGGCGACGGCATGAGTGAGCGACTGGAGCTCGGGCTCGACACGTTCGGCGACGTCACAAGCGGGGCGGACGGCCGGCCGCAGCATCACGCCCAGGTGGTGCGCGACGTCGTCGAACAGGGCGTCCTGGCCGACGAGGTCGGCGTCGATTTCTTCGGGGTGGGCGAACATCACAGAGCCGATTTCGCGGTGTCCGCGCCCGAGATCGTGCTCGCGGCCATCGCTGGCCGAACGCGGCGCGTAAGGCTGGGCTCGGCCGTCACCGTGCTGAGTTCGGACGAGCCGGTGCGAGTCTTCCAGCGCTTCTCCACCCTTGACGCCGCTTCGAACGGACGCGCGGAGGTGATCCTGGGGCGGGGCTCGTTCACCGAGTCCTTTCCGCTCTTCGGGTACGAACTCGGCCAGTACGAGACCCTGTTCGAGGAGAAGCTCGAGCTGTTCGCAGCCCTGGTCAGCCAGGAGACCGTGACGTGGCGCGGCAGCGTCCGTCCCCCGCTCGTCGATCAACGGGTCTTCCCACCGGTGGAAGGCGGGCGCCTCAAGACCTGGATCGGCGTCGGCGGCAGCCCGCAGTCGGTGGTTCGCGCGGCCGGCTACGGTTTCCCGTTGCTGCTCGCGATCATCGGCGGCGAACCGGGCCGCTTCAAAGCCTATGTCGATCTCTACACGCGCGCTCTCGACCAGATTGAGAAGCCGCGGCAGCCGATCGGCGCGCATTCGCCGGGCTATGTCGCGGACACGGACGCGCAGGCGCGCGAGGAATTCTGGCCCGACTACAAGGCGATGCGCGACCTGATCGGCGCCGAGCGCGGCTGGCCGGCCATGGCGCGAACCGAATATGACGACGAGATCGAGCGCGGCTCGCTCTATGTCGGCTCGCCCGAAACCGTGGCGCGCAAGATCGCCGCAACGGTCAAGCTCCTCGGCCTGTCGCGGTTCCAACTGAAATACAGCGCGGGTCCCCTGCCCCACGACCGCCTGAAGCGCTGCATCGAGCTCTATGGCGGCCAGGTCGCGCCGCTGGTGCGCGACATGATCGCCTGACGGCGGGCAGGCCTCCGGCAGGTCATGTCCGGGACCGGCCCGAGCGGCCCTATCCCACGAGGTCGGCGACCGTGGAGGCGGCCTTCAGCCCGGTTCCGGTGACGATCACGACTGTCGTCTCCCGAGCCGCGATCGCTCCGCCTGCGGCAAGCTTGTCAAGCGCGGCCGCAGCCGACGCGCAGGTCGGCTCGGCGAACAGGCCGTTCCGCGCGAGGCGTCGGAGCGCGGCCACGATCTCCTCCTCCGTCAGCGCGACGGTTCCGCCGCCGCTCTCGCGCAGCGCCGCGATGATCTCGCGCAGACGCAGCGGGCGCTTGATCGCGGTCCCCTCCGCGATCGTCGGCCTCGTCTCCCGCTCGACGGCCGTGTCGACGCCCGCGGTGAAGGACGCGTCGATGGGCGAACAGTTCAGCGGCTGCGCCGCGAACAGTCGCGGCAGCCTGGCGATCTCGCCCGCCGCCATGAGCTCCCTGAAGCCGATCCAGCAGCCGAGAAGGTTGCTTCCCGCCCCGACCGGAATGACGATGTTGTCCGGCGCCCTGAAGCCCAGATCCTCCCACAGCTCGTAGGCGAGCGATTTCGTCCCCTCCAGGAAGAAGGGCTGCCAGTTGTGGCTGGCGTAGAAGGTCTCGTCGGACTGCCGGATGGCCTCGGCTTCCGATTCCTCCCGCGGACCTTCGACCAGCTGGACCTCGGCTCCGTAGGCGCGCACCTGGGCGATTTTCGCAGGCGACGTGTAGGACGGGGCGAGAATCTTGACCCGCATCCCGCCCGCAGCCCCGTAGCCGGCGACCGACGACCCGCCGTTCCCCGAGGAGTCCTCGAGGACCGCCTCGACGCCGATCTGCCGGAGAAACGACAGCATCACGCTGGAGCCCCGGTCCTTGAAGCTCCCGGTCGGGTTGAACCATTCGAGCTTGAAGAGCGGGCGGAGATCGCCCCATGGCTTCTCGACGAGCGGCGTGCAGCCCTCCCCCATCGAGATCGGATCGGCGATGTCGACCGGCAGCGCGGCGCGATAGCGCCAGAGCGACCGCGCGCCGACGTCGACGTCCTGTCGCGTGACGCCGCGTTGAGGCGTGATCAGAAGGGGGCGACGCTCGTCCGAGCACCAGCGGGGCGCGTCCAGCGGATAGAGCGCGCCCGTGACCGGATCGACGTAGGAGGCGGCCGGCGTGGACATCGGGCCACTCCTTACGCATCAAGACATCCGCGCATCGAATACGGAACGACCTGATTTGGCCAGAGGCTGCGGCCTCGATCGCGGAGGAACGCGCCATGACGAGCCCGCATGAGGGACTGCGCATCGTCGTCACCGGCGCCGCGAGCGGCATCGGCCGGGCTTCGGCCGCCGCTCTGCATGAGGCGGGGGCAAAGGTTGTCGGGCTCGATCTCCGCGCGATCGAGGCGAAGTGGCCCTTTGTCCGCGCCGACCTCGCGGACGAGGCGCAGGTCGTCTCGGCCATGGCCGAGGCCGTCGACCGGCTCGGCGGACTCGACGCGGTCGTGAACTCGGCCGGCATCGACCTCGAGAGTCCGCTATCCGCGTTCGACCTCCAAGCCTTCGACCAAATGGTCGCCGTCAACGTGCGCGGCGCGATCCTCGTCGCGCGCGAGGCGGTGCGCCACTTCGGCGACGCCGGCGGCAAGATCGTCAACATCGCGTCCGAGCTCGCCTATCTCGGCCGCGCCGGCGCCTCGGGCTATTGCGCGACGAAAGCGGCCATTCTCGCGCTCACCCGCTCCTGGGCGCGTGAGCTCGCGCCGAAGGTGCTGGTGAACGCCGTTGCGCCCGGCCCGGTCGACACCCCGCTGCTGAACTTCGACGCCATGACCCCGGCGCAGCAGGCGCTGGAGACGCTCAATCCGATGAACCGCATTGGACGCCCGGAGGAGGTCGCGGAGGCCGTGCTCTTCCTGCTCAGCCGCCGGACGAGCTTCACCACCGGCCAGTGCGTCAGCGTCGACGGCGGCGCGGCTATGCACTGAGGGAACGGCCGGAACGCGGTCGGCTCGACGTCCCTTCCGCTGCCTCGTCGGTCACGCCCCGCCATGCGTCGCGAGACGGCGGGTCCGTTCGAGCGCGCGCGCGATCTCGTCGCGAGGCGCCGCAGCGAGCCAGTCCTCGATGAGCGGGCAGGAGCCGCTCGGCGCCGTCAGCCGGCAGACCGACGCGCTCGCCTCGCGGGCGAGCACCCGCATCCGGCTTATGTCGCGCCCGAAGAGGCCGAGCGAGAGGTCCGGACCCATCGTCCTCAGCCGCGCGGCGACGTCCGCGTCGTCCGTGAAGGACAGGACCAGCAGCACCGGGGAGAACAGGCGCTCGCGCGCGATCGTCATGTCCTCCCGGCACCGGTCGAGCACCGTGGGCTCCAGGACGGCGAGCTTCGCCCGCGACGACGTCCGGCACGCGCGGCCGCCGAGCCGCAGTTCCGCGCCGCTCTCCTGCGCCGCTTTCACGGAGGCCAGAACGCGCTCCAGATGCGCCTCCGACGGCGCGGCGCCCACCTCTCCATTCGCGTCGAGCGGATCGCTCGACACCAGCGAGGCGGCCTCCGCGCATAACCGGTCGACGAAGGCCGCGCGCCGGCGTTCCGCGACGAAGATCAGCGTTTCGCTGAAGCTCCGGGATCTGGCCCATGCCCGCGGGCCCCGCACGATCCGCGCTGCGGCGTCGTCGAGACCGGCGTCCTCCATGATCGCTACGGCCGCCTTCGGCGGGCCGTCCGGATCGCCGAAGACCGCGTCCGGCTGGGCGCGCGCGAGGCGCTCCGCAAGATCTCGGTCCGCGATCGAAAGCGCGCCTCGGGTCAGGCCGGCTTCTTCGGCGATCGCGACAAGACGGGCGAGCGCCCGCTCGGCCGGCGCGGACGAATGCACGACGACCGCGTTTCCGAGCGCCAGCGCGGGGGCGGCGACGCGGCAGGCGGCGGCGAGCGGACCGCTCCAATGCGCGTGCGCCAGAACCGTCCCGAGCGGCTCGCGTTCAAGATGGCCGCGGCCGGAGCCGCCGAAGCCGACCTGCTCCTCCGACGGTCGACAGGCGAGCGCCGCGGCCTGCTCGAAGGCGCGCGCACAGGCCGGAACGTCGTAGGCCGCGATCTCCGAGACTGGCCGGCCCGTGTCGCGCGCCTCGAGCCGGGCGATCGCCATGCCGTCGTCGTGGAGGACGCGGGCGACCGCGCGCAGGGTCTCCGCCCGCCGTTCGCCAGGCGTCGCGCGCCAGAGGGCGAAGGCGCGTTCTGCCGCGGCGAGCGTCGGCTCGCGCGTGGGCGCCGCAACAGGCAAGGGACGCGCGCCGGCGACCGGCTGGCCGGCCCCCTGCCCCACCAGCATGGCGACCAGGTCGCGCACAACGCCGCGCGCGCGGACGGCCTCGTCCGGGCCGCCCCCGCGCACGTGGGACTGCAGCCAGAGCCCGTCGATCGTCGCCGCGATCAGCACCGACGACGCTTCGACGCGCTCGGCCGCGACCAGGCCGCGCAGTCCGTAGCGCAGGTTCGACCTCATGCGCTGCTGGTAGATCGACTGCACCCGGCGGTACGGACCGGAATGGATGATCTGGCCCCAGAAGGCGAGCCATACGGCGCTCGTCCGGCGGTCGAACTCCTCGTCCGCCAAGGCGGACTCGGGAACGGCGAGGACTCGATCGAGCGGAGTCTTGGCGGCGCGGATGCGTTCAGCCGTGTTGCGGCCCAGACGCGCCGCCATGAAGCGAAGCGTCGCCTCGAGCAGCCCGTCCTTGTCGCCGAAGTAGTGGGCGAACAGTCCCGGCGACACATTCGCGCGCCGCGCGATCTCGCTCAACGAGGCGGCGCGAAAACCCAGATCGGCGACCGTCTCGATGGTCGCCTCGATGAGTTGACGCCGGCGCGCCGCCTCAAAACTCTGCATCTCCGTGGGCCCGTTCATGCGCGAAACGTGACTCATTTTGAACGTCCATTCAAACGTAAATCCGGCCCCGCCTCCAGCGACCTGCCTCGCCGCCGCAGCGCACAAAAGCTAGTCTTAAAAAACCCCGTCGAATCAACGACTCGCCGCACTTTATAGCGTGTGAGCAAAATATTGCGGCACAACATCATCCGGTTTGCTATTGAATAGGCATTCAATACAGGTTAATGGGGTGAGGAAGCTATGGCGGAACGAGCTCCAGGAGGCTTAAGGTGAAGCGTTCGATCGCAACCTCTCTTCTCTTCGCCGGACTGATCGGACTCGCGGGGCCGGCCGCCGCAGCCGAACCCGCCTCCTGCAAGACGGTCCGCTTCGCCGACGTCGGCTGGACCGACATCACCTCGACTACGGCGATCGCGTCTCGCATCCTGACTGCGCTCGGCTATCAGCCGAAGACGCAGGTGCTGTCGGTGCCCGTCACCTACGCCTCGCTCAAGAGCAAGGACATCGACGTCTTCCTCGGCAACTGGATGCCGACGATGGAGGCCGACCGCAAACCCTATCTCGACGCCAAGCAGATCGAGGTCATCGGGCCGAACCTGACCGGCGCGAAATACACGCTCGCCGTTCCCGCAGCCCTTTACGACAAGGGGCTCAAGAGCTTCGCCGACATCGCGAAGTTCAAGGACGACCTGAAGGACAAGATCTACGGCATCGAGCCCGGCAATGACGGCAACCGCCTGATCCTCGGCATGATCAAGGAGGGCAAGTTCGACCTGAAGGGCTTCGACCTCGTCGAGTCCAGCGAGCAGGGCATGCTGGCCCAGGTCGACCGCTCCCAGCGCCGCAAGGAGGCGATCGTGTTCCTCGGCTGGGAGCCGCATCCGATGAACACCAAGTATCAGATCAAGTATCTCGACGGCGGCGACGACGTCTTCGGCGCGAATTACGGCGGCGCGGAGATCTTCACCAATCTGCGCGCCGGCTACTCCGCCGAATGTCCTAATCTCGGCAAGTTCTTCAACGGCCTCAAATTCCAGCTCGACACCGAGAACAAGGTGATGGGCTACATCCTGTTCGACGGCATGGAAGCGGACAAGGCCGCCGAAAAGTGGCTGAAGGAAGAGCCCGACGTCTGGAAGGCCTGGCTCGAGGGCGTGACGACGATGGACGGGCAGCCGGCGCTTCCGGCCGTGCAGAAGAGCCTCGGACTCTGAACAACTGACGTCCGGTCTCGCGTGAGGCCTGCGAACCGCCGCCGACGTCCCCGCGTCATCGACGTGCTCCTCTCCGAACGTTCAGTTCCACGCGTGCGGCCGGCGGCAAACGGAGCATGACGAGGTCGTTGCGGGAACGCCCTCGTCGCCGGCAATCGCCATTCACGTCGTTCGAGGCAGAGCGTCCATGTATGACTGGCTGGTCTCCCATAAGATCCCCCTCGGCGCCGCGCTCGCGACCGGCATCGAATGGCTGACCGAGAACGGTCAGGCCTTCTTCGACTTCGTCTCGGTCGTGCTCGCCTCCATGATCGACGGGCTGACGTGGCTCTTGATCGCCATTCCGCCGCTGATCCTGATCGCGGCCATCGCGGCCGGCGCCTGGTTCCTCCACCGCTCGATCGGACTGGTCGTCTTCATCGTCCTGTCGCTGCTGCTGGTGATCAACCTCGGCTATTGGGAGGCGACGGTGCAGACCCTGTCGCTGATCATCTGGGCGACAGTCACCTGCGTCGTGATCGGCGTGCCGATCGGCATCATGGCGGCGCACCGGCCCTGGCTCTACGAGGCCATCCGCCCTGTCCTCGACCTGATGCAGACGATCCCCACCTTCGTGTATCTGATCCCGACGCTGGTGCTGTTCGGCCTCGGAACGGTGCCGGGACTGATCTCGACCGTCATCTTCGCCCTGCCCGCGCCGATCCGGCTGACGCAGCTCGGCATTTCGTCGGTGCCGGAATCCCTCCGGGAGGCTGCGCTCGCCTATGGCGCGACCAAGCGGCAGCTGCTGCTCAAGGTCGAGCTGCCGAGCGCGATGCCGACCATTCTCGCCGGCGTCACCCAATGCATCATGCTCAGCCTCTCGATGGTCGTCATCGCGGCGCTCGTCGGGGCCGACGGTCTCGGTAAGCCGGTCGTCCGCGCGCTCAACTCGGTCAACATCGCAATGGGCTTCGAGGCGGGCATCGCCATCGTGGTGCTCGCGATCATCCTCGATCGCGTGTGCAAGCGGCCGGACGCCCGGTCGAAGAGGAGATCGGCATGAACGCGGTCGAACTTCAGGATCTCGCCATCGTCTTCGGCAAAGCGAAGCCCGCGCTTGAGATCGCCGACAAGGGCGGCTCCCGCGACGAGATCCGCGACCAGTGCGGCGCGATCCTCGGCGCGTACAAGGTCGACCTCGACATCCGGGAGGGCGAGATCTGCGTCCTGATGGGCCTGTCGGGCTCTGGCAAGTCGACCGTTCTGCGGGCGATCAACGGACTGAACAAGACCGCGCGCGGCAAGGTGCTCGTACGCCACGGCGGCGCGCAGGTCGACGTCGCGACCTGCAATGCGGCGACGCTGCGCGAGATCCGGCTGAAGACCGTCTCCATGGTGTTCCAGCAGTTCGGTCTCCTGCCCTGGCGCAGCGTGCGCGACAATGTCGGTTTCGGCCTGGAGATCCGCGGCATGGGCGCCGCCGAGCGCGCCAAGATCGTCGACGAGAAGCTCGCCATGGTCGGCCTCGACCGCTGGGCGGACAAGCAGGTTCAGGAGCTTTCCGGCGGCATGCAGCAGCGCGTCGGCCTCGCCCGCGCCTTCGCCACCGACGCCGACATCCTGCTGATGGACGAGCCGTTCTCGGCGCTCGACCCGCTGATCCGCGACAAGCTGCAGGACGATCTGCTGAGCCTGCAGAAGCGGCTGAAGAAGACCATCGTGTTCGTCAGCCACGACCTGTCGGAGGCGCTCAAGCTCGGCAACCGCATCGCCATCATGGACGGCGGCCGCGTCATTCAATTCGGCGCGGCGGCCGACATCATGCTGCGGCCCGCCAACGCCTATGTCGCCGAATTCGTAAAGCGCATGAACCCGCTCGACGTGCTCAGCGCCGACACGGTGATGACCCCCACCGCGGAGCTTCCGCGCGAGGCGGATTGCATATTGATGGACGACGGCGGCAAGGCGAGGCTGACGCTCGACGGCGCCGGCAAGCCGATCGGCTTCAGCGTAGACGGCCGGGCCGGCCAGATCGGCGAGATCGACGTCAGGGGGACCTGTTGCGTCGAAGGCGACCTGATGATCGCGCCGTTCGATCTGCCGCTCAAATCCGCGATCGACGCTCGCCGGCAGACCAACTACCCGATCGCAATCGTCGACCACCTCGGCCGGCTCGCCGGCCTCTGCGACCACACCGAAATCTACAAGGGGCTGCTGCAGAAGACATGACCACCGTCGCTGTCCGCGCGCCGCGGGAAACGGCGCCCGTCCCGCCCTTCGGCCTCCAGAAGCTGCACATCGGCGGGGGCTATGTCGACGCGACCGGCGGCGTGACCTTCGAGACCATCGACCCCGCGACCGGCGAGGTCCTGGCAGAGGTTCAGCAGGCTTCTGCGGCCGACGTCGACCGCGCGGTCGAAGCGGCGACGGCGGGGCAGAAGGTCTGGGCCGCGATGACCGCGATGGAGCGCTCGCGCGTGCTCCGCCGGGCCGTCGCCATCCTGCGCGACCGCAACGAGGAACTGTCGCGGCTCGAGACGATGGACACCGGCAAGGCCTTCTCGGAGACGCGCGTCGTCGACGTCGTCACCGGCGCGGACGTTCTCGAATATTACGCCGGGCTCATCCCGGGGCTGGAAGGCCGCACGATCCCGCTCAGGGAGACCTCCTTCGTCTACACCCGCCGTGAGCCGCTCGGGGTGGTCGCCGGCATCGGCGCCTGGAACTATCCGATCCAGATAGCGCTCTGGAAATCGGCCCCGGCGCTCGCCGCTGGCAACGCCATGATCTTCAAGCCGAGCGAGGTCACGCCGCTCACCGCGCTGAAGCTCGCGGAGATCTACGCCGAGGCGGGCCTGCCGGACGGGTGCTTCAACGTCGTCAACGGAGCGGGCGCAGCCGTCGGGTCGATGCTGACGGAGCATCCCGGGATCGCCAAGGTGTCGTTCACCGGCGGAACCGTCACCGGCAAGAAGGTGATGGCGAGCGCGTCCGCCTCGACGCTGAAGGAGGTGACGATGGAGCTCGGCGGTAAGTCGCCGCTCATCGTGTTCGACGACGCCGATCTCGACCGCGCCGCCGACATCGCGGCGACCGCGAATTTCTTCTCCAACGGCCAGGTCTGCACCAACGGCACCCGCGTTTTCGTGCCGGCTGCGCTGAAGGACGCCTTCGAGGCGAAGATCCTGGAGCGCGTCGCCCGCATTCGCGTCGGCGATCCGCTCGACGAGACCGTCAATTTCGGCCCGCTCTCGAGCTTCCCGCATATGGAGAAGGTCCTCGGCTACATCGCGCGCGGCAAGGCCGACGGCGCGCGCCTCATCGCCGGCGGGGAGCGGCTGACCGACGGCGCGCTCGGCCGCGGAGCCTTCGTCGCGCCGACGGTCTTCACCGACTGCTCCGACGAGATGGCGATCGTACGCGACGAGATCTTCGGGCCGGTGATGAGCATCCTCGCCTACGAGACCGAGGACGAGGTCGTGACCCGCGCAAACGCCACGACCTACGGCCTCGCGGCGGGGGTCGTGACGCGCGACGTCGCGCGCGCGCACCGTGTCATCCACAGGCTCGAGGCCGGCATCTGTTGGATCAACACCTGGGGCGAGTCGCCGGCCGAGATGCCGGTCGGCGGTTACAAGCAGTCCGGCGTCGGCCGCGAAAACGGCGTCGAGACGCTGGAACGCTACACGCGGACCAAGTCGATCCAGATCGAACTCGGCGCGTTCGCCGCGACGTTCTGAGGGTTCGGTCGAACAACGAGCACCCCGCCGTCATCCCGGGCTTGTACCGGGATCCATTTCCGCCGCGGAAGCCCGCTGTCGAGGTCGCGGACATGGGTTCCGGGACACGCCCGGAACGACGACGACGCCGAGCGAGAGCATCAGGACCGTATGGCAATGGCGCACGCAAGCGGGACGCCCCAAGACTACGACTACATCGTCATCGGCGCCGGCTCCGCCGGCAACGTGCTGGCCGCGCGGCTGACGGAGGACCCCGACGTCACCGTGCTGCTGCTCGAGGCCGGCGGCCCGGACTACCGTTTCGACTTCCGCACCCAGATGCCGGCGGCGCTCGCCTTTCCTCTGCAGGGCCGGCGCTACAACTGGGCCTATCTCACCGATCCCGAGCCGCACATGAACGGGCGGCGCATGGAGTGCGGCCGCGGCAAGGGGCTCGGCGGCTCCTCGCTGATCAACGGCATGTGCTACATCCGCGGCAACGCCATGGACTTCGACGGGTGGGCGCAGGGGCCGGGCCTCGGCGACTGGACCTACGCCGACTGCCTGCCCTATTTCCGCAAGGCGGAGACCCGCGACACGGGCGCGAATGCGTATCATGGCGGGGACGGGCCGGTCAGCGTCGCGACCCCGAAACCCGGCAACAACGAGCTGTACGAAGCGATGATCAAAGCCGGCGAACAAGCCGGCTTTCCCCGCACGGACGACTTGAACGGCTTTCGGCAGGAGGGGTTCGGCCCGATGGATCGGACGGTGACGCCGAAAGGCCGCCGGGCGAGCACCGCGCGCGGCTATCTGGACCAGGCGAAAGCGCGGGCGAACCTCGCCATCGCGACGCATGCGACCACCGACCGGATCCTGTTCTCGGGCAAGCGCGCGATCGGCGTCGCCTATCTCCAGGGTTCGGCGACCGAGCCGACCATCGCCTATGCGGGCCGCGAGGTGCTGCTGTCGGCGGGCGCGATCGCGTCGCCCCAGATCCTGCAGCGCTCAGGCGTGGGTCCTGCGGCGCTGCTGCGCGAGGTCGGGGTCGGGATCGTCCACGTCTCGCCGGGCGTCGGGCAGAACCTGCAGGATCATCTCGAGATGTACCTGCAATATGAGTGCAAGCTGCCGGTCTCGCTCTCGCCCGCCCTCAAGCTGTGGAATCAGCCCGCGATCGGGGCCGAATGGCTGTTCCTCGGAACGGGTCTCGGAGCGACCAACCATTTCGAGGCCGGAGGCTTCATCCGATCGAGCTCGGAATTCGCCTGGCCGAACCTGCAGTACCATTTCCTGCCGGTCGCCATCAGCTACAACGGCAAGCGGGCCCATGCGGGGCACGGCTTCCAGGCCCATGTCGGCTCGATGCGCTCGCCGAGCCGCGGCCGGGTCAACCTCACCTCCCGCGATCCGCACGCCCACCCCAGCATTCTGTTCAACTACATGAGCTCGCCGCAGGACTGGCGCGAGTTCCGCGACGCGATCCGCATCACCCGCGAGATCATGCGCCAGCCCGCGCTCGACCCCTATCGGGGCCGGGAGCTGTCGCCCGGCGAAGGGCTGACGACGGACGCCGAACTCGACGGCTTCGTCCGGGCCCACGCCGAGACCGCCTATCATCCCTCCTGCACATGCAAGATGGGCGAGGACGACGCGGCGGTGGTCGACGGCGAGGGCCGCGTCCACGGCGTCGACGCCCTGCGCGTCGTCGACGCCTCGATTATGCCGGCCATCATCACGGGCAACCTCAACGCGACCACCATCATGCTGGCCGAGAAGATCGCCGACCGCATCCGCGGCCGGACGCCGCTTCCGCGCAGCGAGGCGCCCTATTACGTCGCCGGCGACGCGCCGGCGCGCTCGGCGCCGCTCAGGGCGGCATGATGACGAGACCGTCGGCCAGGGCGCGTGGGGGCCGGCATGCTGACCTATGTCTATCTCGCGATCGCGGTCGTGGCCGAGGTCATCGGAACCTCGGCGCTGAAGGCCTCGGACGGCTTCACGCGGCTTGGGCCGAGCCTGCTGACGGCGGCCTCCTACGCGATCGCCTTCTATCTCCTGTCCCTGACGCTGCGGGTCATGCCGACAGGCGTCGCCTACGCCCTGTGGTCGGGCTTCGGGATCGTGCTGATCTCGCTCGTCAGCTACGTCTGGAGCCATCAGTCGCTCGACGGCCCGGCGATCGCAGGCCTCGGCCTGATCATCGCCGGCGTCGTGGTGATCAATCTGTTCTCGAACTCGCTCAGCCATTGAGCGGCGATCGCGCGTCAAGCTCCGAGGCGTCCCGCTCGGAGCTTGCGGGCTTCTCGGATTGAGCCGGTACGGCTTGTCGAAAGGCGGGAGGCGACGTCGGAAAAAACACCAAGACGAACTTGGTGGGCGCACTAGGGCTCGAACCTAGGACCCGCTGATTAAGAGTCAGCTGCTCTACCAACTGAGCTATGCGCCCGAAACCAAACGGTTCGGCGACGACGCCGCAGCGGGCGGGGATGTAACAAAGCCCGGCGGCGCTGGCAAGCCGTCGCGGACATTGACGGTGCCGATTTCCGCGACGTGGTTGACGCAAGGAGGCGTCGAGGGCGCCGGGCGCGCTGCGCCACGCACCCGCCGAGGCCACCTCCAGGCCGCAACAGGCTGGCCGCTCCCCCCGAACGCGATCGATGCGTCAGCGGCGCTCCCCCGCCCCGGAAGGCGGAGGAGCGGCGGAATCAATCCTCTTCGACGAAGACCTCTTCGCGCTTCTTGCGGATCGCCGGCAGGAACACCACCGCAAGCAGCGCCACCGAGGCGACCAGCAGGCCGGCGCTGATCGGATGCGTGGAGAAGTTGAAGAAGATGGTCCAGTCGCCCCGCGAGATCGTCATCGCGCGGCGCAGGTTCTCCTCGATCATCGGGCCGAGCACGAAGCCGAGCAGCAACGGCGCCGGCTCGCAGCCGAGCTTCATCAGGAGATAGCCGAGCACCCCGAAGAACGACACGGTGTAGAGGTCGAAGACGTTCGAGTTCACCGAGAACACGCCGATCGAGCAGAACACCAGGATCGCCGGGAACAGCACGGTGTAGGGAATCGTCAGCAGCTTCACCCAGAGGCCGACCAGCGGCAGATTGAGAAGCACCAGCATCAAATTGCCGATCCACATCGACGTGATGATGCCCCAGAACAGTTTGGGCTGCTCGATCGCGACGTTGGGTCCCGGCTGGATGCCCTGGATGATCATCGCCCCCACCATCAACGCCATCACGGCGTTTGCGGGGATGCCGAGCGTGAGCATGGGGATGAACGAGGTCTGCGCCCCGGCGTTGTTCGCCGATTCGGGCGCCGCGACGCCCTCGATCGCGCCCTTGCCGAACCGCTCCGGGTTCTTCGAGATTTTCTTCTCGACGGTGTAGGCGGCGAAGGAGGACAGGATCGCGCCGCCGCCGGGAAGGATGCCGAGCGCCGACCCCAGCCCGGTCCCGCGCATCACCGGCCAGAACATCGCCCTGAAGTCCTCCCGGGTCGGCATAAGACCGGTGATCTTGGTCACCATGACGTCGCGGTCGGTCTCGTTCTCGAGATTGCGCAGAATCTCCGCGAGGCCGAACACGCCGATCGCGACTGAGACGAATTCGAGCTTGTCGGAGATTTCCGGGATGCCGAGCGTGAAGCGCTGCGCCCCGGAGGTCACGTCCGTGCCGACAAGGCCGAACAGCAGGCCGACCACGATCATCGCGAGCGCCTTGATCACCGAGCCGTGCGCCAGCGCGACGGATGAGATCAGGCCGAGGAAGATGAGCGAGAAATACTCGGCCGGGCCGAATTCGAGCGCGATCTCGGTGAGCGGGCCGGCGAACACCGCGACCAGCACCGTCGCGACGGTGCCCGCGAAGAACGACCCGAGGGCGGCGGTCGCGAGCGCGGGACCCGCCCGGCCCTGCCGCGCCATCTGGTAGCCGTCGATCGCGGTCACAGCCGACGAACTCTCGCCGGGGAGATTGATCAGGATCGCGGTGGTCGAGCCGCCATACTGCGCGCCGTAGTAGATGCCCGCGAGCATGATCAGGGAGGTTTCGGGCGGAAGCCCGAAGGTGATCGGCAGCAGCATCGCGATCGTCGCCGTCGGGCCGATGCCGGGCAGCACGCCGATCAAAGTGCCGAGCAGCACCCCGATGAAGCAGTAGAACAGGTTGATCGGCGCCAGCGACGTGCTGAAGCCGATAGCGAGATTGTCGAGAAGCTCCATGATCGCCGCCCTCTCAAACGCCGGGGATGAAGGGCGCGACCCACGGCCCGAAACGGGCGTAGGGCAGGCCGAGGCCGTAGCTGAAGACCACGACGCAGAACAGGGTGAGCACAACCGTGATGATCGCGAGCATCCTCAGATTGGATCGGGCGCTCGCGAGCGTCGCGACCGCCGCGACGAGCGCGATGGAGGGCACGAGGCCGAGCCCCCGCACGGTCAGGCCGAACACGATCGGGCCGCCCAGAATGAACACGAGACCGCGCCAGGGAAACGCGCCGAAGGACTGCGGTTCGTGCTTTAGGCCCTTGATGAGGATCACCAGACCGAGCGCGCCGAGGATGAGCGCCAGCATGAGCGGGAAGTAGCCCGGCCCCATGCGGAGGGCGCTGCCCATGGGCAAGTCCATCGTCCCGAGGGCGAACAGCGCGGCGATGACGATAAACGTCGCCCCGCACACGATCTCGCGGATGTCGATCTGCATCGAGCGCTCTTCTTTTCCTGGGGGAGTCGCCCGGATGCCGGGCGTCGAATGCGGAAGCGGCCCCGGCGCTGGGAGCGCCGGGGCCGCTTCGGTCTCAGTCGGCGTAGACGCCGGCGGCCTTGATGACGGGGGCCCAGCGCTCGATCTCGGAGGTGAGTTTCGCCTTCAGCGCCTCAGGGGTCGCCTCTGCGTCGGTCGACGGCTTGGTGCCGAGATCGGCGAAGCGCTGCACCACCGTGGGATCCTTGAGCGCCTTCTGCAGCGACGCGGACAGCTTCTTGACGATCTCCGGCGGCGTGCCCTTCGGGGCGTAGATGCCGTGCCAGATGCCGACCTCGAAGCCCGGCAGGCCCGCCTCCTCCGCCGTCGGCAGATCGGGCAGCGAAGACACCCGCTCCTTGGTCGTCGCGGCGTAAGCCTTGATCTTGCCGGCCTTGATCTGGTTCGTGGTGTTGGTCGTCTGGTCGCACATCATGTCGACCTGCTTGCCGACAAGGTCGGTCATCGCCGGACCGGTGCCCTTGTATGGGACGGTCGTGAGCTGGGTCTCGATCTTGCTCATGAACAGCATGCCGCACAGATGCGACGCCGCGCCAACGCCGGCGTTGGCGTAGGTCACCTTGTCCTTGTTGGCTTTGGCGTACTCGATAAGCCCCTTGAGGTCCTTCGGCTCGAAGTCGGAGCGCGCGACCAGCGTCATCGGCACGTCGGTGACGAGGCCGACATAATCGAAGGCGTTGAGCGTGTCGTAGGGCAGCTTGCGGTACAGCGTCGCCGCGGTCGACATGCCGATGTGGTGCAGGAGGAGGGTGTAGCCGTCCGGATCGGCCTTCGCGACGCGGCTGGAGCCGAGCGTGCCGCCGGCGCCGCCGACGTTCTCGATGACGATCTGCTGACCGAGGTCCTTGCCCATCGATTCCGCGACGAGGCGGGAGACCGTGTCGGTCGGGCCGCCGGCGGAGAAAGGCACCACCATCGTGATCGGCCGTTCGGGATATTCGGCGGCCGCGGGGCCGGCGACGGCGAGGGCCATCACGGCCGCGGCTGCGAGCGTGTAAATGCGCGGTGCTTTCACAGGACGTTCCCCTTTGGACGCGGCGGTTGACCGCCGTCTTCCCTGTCGGCCGACCATCAGCAGGTCGTCAACCCTTTGGCGCAAGACGTGAAACGTCCGCTCTTAAATTTGATCATCCGGCATACGGCGGGCTGGCGCAACAGGCTTTGCGGCGAGTTCGCGCTGGGCGGCCGACAAGGCCGCGCCCATGACGAGCATCGCCGCCCCGGCCGCAAGACCCGCGTTCAGGTCGCCGAAATGGTCGGTGACGAGTCCGGTCAGAAGCGGCCCCGCCGTCTGTCCAAGGCTGAACGCGACGGTCAGCGCGCCGACGCCGGAGGCCCACGCGGCCGGCGCGAGATTGCGCCGGACGAAGACCGTGGTCGCCGCCGTCGTCGCGAACATGCCGACGCCGAACACCACGGCGGAGGCGAATTCGGCCGGTAGGGTTCGCGCGACCAGCGGCGCCGCGCCGCCGAGCGTGGTGACCGCGATCGCCGCGGCGACGCCCCATCCGCCATTGAGTCGACCGAGCACGCGGGAAAACGCCCAGGGAGACGCCATCCCCGCGACGCCGAGCGTCGACCAGAACGCAGCCTCCCGCCACACGTTCGCGCCGCCCTCGCGCAAGAAGGCGATCATGAAGGTCATGTAGGTGATGTAGCCCGCGCCAAAGATCGCGTAACCAGCCAGCAGCGGCCAGAGCCGCCGCAACGGAGCCGGGGCTCGCGCAGCGCTCGGCTTCGCCCCGAGCGCGACGGCCGCCCTGCGCAGCGGCGGCGCGAGGAAGGCGAGCAGAAGCAGGAACGACACGATCCCCAGCGCGCCCCACGCCGCGCGCCAGCCTTCGATCGCGTGGACCGACAGGGCGGCCGGCGTCGCGAGGGCGGACATGACGATACCGGCGGGCGGCCCCGCGTAGAACAGCGCGATGACGAGCGCCCCGCGGCGGCCCGCGCGTTCGGCGATCGCGATCGCCGTGGCGCCCCCTGCGACCAGCCCGAAGGCTCCCGCGACGCCGGCGACGAGCCGCAGCGCCGACAGCGTGACCAGACCTGTCGCCACGGCGCTGAGCGCGGTGCAGGCCGCGGCCACGATCGAACTCACAATCACGAGCCGCAGCGCGCCTGTGGCGGCCGCGATCCGCGAGGCGACCATCGCGCCGAGGAGATAGCCCAGAGCGTTCAACGCGTTGGGCGTTCCCGCCTGCGCGTAGCTCCAGCCAAAGGCCGCCTGCATGTCGGGCAGCACCAGCGCATAGGCGAACCGGCCGATGCCCAGGCCGATCGCCGGGGCCATCGCGAGCGCGAACACCGCGAGGGCGGCGTCACGCGCGTCGTTTCGGGAGTTCGGCGGCTGGAGCACAGGCGAGGCGTACCGGATGGCGGGCGTCCCGGTCATGCCCCAGCGGCCCCGCGAAAGCCAGCGGCGTCGACGCAGGCCGAAAGCCCGCGCCGACGAGGCGCCGCTACGCGCTGATCGCCGCCTGCGCGTTCAGCTGGCCGCGCTTGGCGGAGAGCTTGTTCAGCGCGGCGACATAGGCCTTGGCGGAGGCGACCAACGTGTCGGGGTCGGCGACCTTGGCGGTGACGGTCTTGTCGCCCTCCTCCAGCCGCACCGACACTTCCGCCTGCGCGTCGGTGCCTTCGGTGACGGCGTGGACTTGATAGAGCGCGAGCCTGGCCTCGTGCGGGATCACCCGCCGGATGGCGTTGAAGATCGCGTCGACGGGCCCGTTGCCGGAGGACTGCACGGTGGTGTGCACGCCGTCGATGTCGAGGGTCAGCGTCGCCTGCTGCGGGCCCATCGTGCCGGCGATGACGGTCAGCGACAGCACCTTGATGCGGTCGTGCGCCGAGGCGATCTGGTTGTCGACCAGAGCCTCGATGTCCTCGTCATAGACGTGCTTCTTGCGGTCGGCGAGGTCCTTGAAGCGCTGGAACGCGTCCTGCAGCGCGTTCTCGCCGAGCTCGTAGCCCATCGCCTTCAGCTTGTCCTTGAAGGCGGCGCGGCCGGAATGCTTGCCCATGACCAGCGAGGTGCGCGACAGGCCGACGGAGGCCGGCGTCATGATCTCGTAGGTCTCGTTGTGCTTGAGCATGCCGTCCTGGTGAATGCCGCTCTCATGGCTGAAGGCGTTCTTGCCGACGATCGCCTTGTTGTACTGCACCGGGAACGAGGTCGCGGCCGACACCAGGCGCGAGGCGCGGGTCAGCATCGTGCTCTCGACGCCGGTCTCGTAGGGCAGGACGTCGCGACGGGTTTTCAGCGCCATCACGATCTCCTCGAGCGCGGCGTTGCCCGCGCGCTCGCCGATGCCGTTGATCGTGCATTCGATCTGGCGCGCCCCGCCGGCGACGCCGGCGAGAGAGTTCGCGACCGCGAGACCGAGGTCGTTGTGGCAATGGGTGGAGAAGATCGCCTTGTCGGCGTTCGGCACGCGCGCGCGAATCTGGCGGAACATGTCGCCATATTCCTCAGGCGTGGCGTAGCCGACCGTGTCCGGCAGGTTGATCGTGGTGGCGCCGGCCTTGATCGCGGTCTCGACGGCGCGGCAGAGATAGTCGATCGAGGTGCGCGTCGCGTCCATCGCCGACCACTCGACGTCCTCGACGAGATTGCGGGCCTGCGCGACGGTCGCGGCGATGATCTCGATCACCTGATCCTCGGTCTTGCGCATCTGATGCGCGAGATGGATCGGCGAGGTCGAGACGAAGGTGTGGATGCGGCCGCGCCGCGCGTGGCGCACCGCTTCGCCGGCGCGGGCGATGTCGCCGGAAATCGCGCGGGCGAGACCGGCGACGGTGGCGTTTTCGGTGCGGCGGGCGATCTCGGCGACGGCCTCGAAGTCGCCGTTCGAGGCGATCGGGAAGCCGGCCTCGATAATGTCGACGCCCATCTTGTCGAGCAGGCTCGCCACCTCGAGCTTTTCCTCGAAGGTCATGGTCGCGCCGGGGCATTGCTCGCCGTCGCGCAGCGTCGTGTCGAAAATGACGACGCGGTCGGAAATTGCGGTCATGTCGGAAGTCCTTGGGTCGGGGGCGCCGAACCGCGTCAACGCTGAAATGACGGGCGGCGCAATCGGATGCGTGTCGGCTTGCTCGTCCGGTCCCCTGAGCGCCAGGGCGACGTCGCCCGGCCGGCCCTCAGGGGCGGGTAAGCGAGAGCCGAAGGAGCGCGCGCGCGACCGCGCCGGCCGAAAAGGCCGTCGTCCGGTCCGCGTTGGTGACGCCGCTCGCGCGCATGACCTGTCCGAAGTCCGCTATGGCGCCGGCGAAGCCGACGCGAACATGGGGCAGATGTACGTGTTCCGGGCTTTCAGATCAATGAAGGAATCGCTTGTCTCGCCCAGCTGCCCTTACGCGGCATGCGCTCGCCGGAGGGGAGCGGGACCCTGGTCAGGCCCCGAGCAGATGCGGCAACGCCGCCCGGACGTAGTCGAGCGCGCCGTCCGGCGCCTCGTCGGCGGAGCGCACGAAGTAGAGCGCGTCGAGTTCGGGCGCGCGCTCGGCGGCGAGATGCGCCCCCACGCGTTCCTCAATTTCCGCCGCCGTCAGATCGACGTCGATGCGGCGGACGCAGGCGACGTAGCGCCCGTCCCAGATCGCGACGCGTCGCTCCGCCGGACGCGCGAGCGGCGCGACGATCCCAGTCTCCTCCGCGAGCTCGCGATCGATCGAGCCGTCGAGATCGACGACGTCGCCGACGAGATCGTCCCGGTCCGGCGTGCCGGCCGGGAAATAGATCAGCCCCTCATTCGCCGAGCCCTTCGCCATGCGGGCGAGCAGGACCTTGCCGTCAGAGGAGACGACCGCGGCGGCTCCGAACGCGTTCAGGAGCCTTTGCTCCACGCCGCCCCGATCCCTGAGCCAGAGATAGGTGGCAAAGTTCGCTTCGATATAGCCGAGGCGGAGGCGGCGCCCGACGACCGCGACCTCGTCGGCCAGCAGCACCTTGCCGTTGAACAGGCGCGGATTGGCCGCCGTCGCCTTCGCCCAGCCTGCGGCGATCGCCGAGCGCTCGGTCTGTTCGATCGGCGACGATCCCGGCAACAGGCGGCCGTCGAAGCCGTCGACGCGCTCGATCCGCGTGACGGTCACGAAAACAGCGTCCCTTCGGCCGCCACCACCGCGGCGCCGCCGATCGTGGCGGAGACCAACGCTCCGCCCGCGACCGTCAGTCCGAGCTCGATCAGGCTCGGCCGCGCCATCTCGAAGCCTTGCGCGACGGTCAGCCGGCGGACGCCGTCGGCGGGGCGGTCGAACGCCATGACGACGCCCGCGAAGGCCGCAACGGCGGAGCCGGTTGCGGGATCCTCGCTGGCGTTCGGCCGCAGCATGCGGGCCCGGTAGGCGTAAGCGGGGTCGCCGGTCTCGCTCGTGTAAAGGAAGGCGCCGCGCGCCGGGCTGTCCTTCAGAGCGGCGTTCCAGGCGGCGCCGTCGACACGGGCGCGCCCAAGCGCGTCGAGCGACGCGACCGGCACGAAGCAGAACGCGTTGCCGGCGTCCAAAACCGAGACCGCATGCGCGCCGAAGCCGATATCGGACTCGTCGAGGCCGAGCGCCGCGGCGATCGCGGACGGCGCGGGCGCCGGTCCGCCCGGCGCCGGCAGGCGCGCCAGAGTGAATTCGGCGCGGCCGGCGCGCCTTGCCGTCGCGGTCGCGCGGCAGGAGATGACGCCGACCTGCTCCTCGACCTCGAAGACGGCCTCTCGGCCCTTGCCGGCGACGGCGTCCATCAGCCCGAGCAGGACGGCGGTCCCAACGGTCGGATGGCCTGCGAACGGCAGTTCGGTCTCGGGCGTGAAGATCCGGAGCCGGGCCTTGCGCGTGTCGTCCTCCGCAGGCAGCAGGAAGACGGTTTCGCTGAGATTGAACTCGCGCGCGATCGCCTGCATGCCGGCCGTGTCGAGCCCCTGCGCGTCGAGCACCACGGCGAGCGGGTTGCCGGCATAGGCGCGGTCGGCGAAGACGTCGAGGATCACATAGAGACGGGACATGGCGCTCCGCTTAGCACGGCTCGGGCGCGAACACTTCGCTTGGCGCGACGAACTCATCCTGCGCCGCGACGGTCAGGATTTCGCGTGAGCCCGCAGCCGCGGTCGCCTTCAGGACGCCGTAGACCGACGACGACGCCCTGGAAAGCGCTTCTGCGGCCGATCCGGTGGTCAGGAGGTGGACGAAGAACAGCGCGGCGATCGCGTCGCCCGCCCCGTTGACCGAGACCGGAAGCAGCGGCGTGCGCAGCCGCCAGGCCCCCTCCCCGTCGACCGCCACCATCTCGATCGAGTCCGCGGGAGTCTCCGCCGTCTGCAGGCTGGTGACGAGCGCGACGCGCGGACCGCGGGCGAGCAGCGCGCCGGCCGCGGCCTTGGCGGCGTCGAGGCTGGTCACCTGCGCCCCGGCGAGAAACTCGAGCTCGAACTGGTTGGGGGTGACGACGTCGGCCGCGGGCAGCGCGCGGTCGCGCATGAATTCCGGGATGCCCGGCCGCACGAACACCCCGCGACCGACGTCGCCGATGACCGGGTCGCACGCATAGAGCGCGGTCGGATTGGCGGCCTTCACACGGGCGACGGCGTCGAGGATCGTCTCGCCGATCGCCGCGTCGCCCATGTAGCCCGACAGCACGCCGTCGCAGGACGGCAGCACGCCGCGCTCCTCGATGCCCGTGACGACCTCTCGGATCGCCTCGGCCGGGAACACCGGGCCCCGCCAGGCGCCGTAGCCGGTGTGGTTGGAGAACTGCACGGTGTTGACCGCCCAGACCTCATGGCCGAGCCGCTGCATCGGAAACGCGGCGGAGGCGTTGCCGACATGGCCGTAGGCGACGTGGGACTGGATCGACAGGATGTTCATGGCGGAACGTCATGGGTGCGCCGGACGCGCAAGTCCGGCCGAAGGAACTGGCCCGAGTTCTACCGTTGGCGGGTCGGCGCCGTCGAGTTCGGAGCGGCGACGTGCGCGATCGCGGAGCCTAGGCCATGTAATCCCGCAGCAGAGCTGAGCCCGGCGCCAGCAGCACATAGGCCCAGACCACCGCGGAACTCGCATTGGCGAGCTGGAACGCGACGGCCGGCATCTGGAACATGCCGGCGACGAAGGGCACGAAGGATCGGATCGGGCTGATGAAGCGGCCGACGAACACCGCCGCCATGCCCCATTTTTCGATTAGACCCCGGGTGCGCAGGATCAGCTGCGGCTTCGCCTTCACCGCCTTCCACTCCATGACTTGGTCCTTGAAGTGCAGGCCGAGCGCGTAGGACACCCAGTCGCCGATGAAGCCGCCGAGGGCGACGCCCGCGAAGATCGGCCAGAACGCGATCTGGCTCGCCCCGATCAGCGCGCCGACCCCCACGAAGAGCGGAGTCGAGGGCACGGCGAGGGAGAGACCGACGATCGACTCGAGGAACGCCAGGGCGAACACGATGAAGGGCGCCCACGCCTCGTGTTCGCGCACGAAGTCGAGCACGGCGGTCAGCACGCTGTCGAAGGTCATAAGGGGCCGGAAGGTCCGAGAGCGTCAGGATCGCTGCTGTTGTTCCCGGTTTCCGGGGTCCGCGCAATGCGCCTGCGCGGCACGATCAGTTTACCTCGGCTCGGGGAAATGGTCGCCGACGCGAACTGATAGGTCGATTATCGTCCACGCGAATCGGCGCTGAGAGGCCTCGCCTCGAGACCGGAAGGAGACCCGCATGGCGCCGAGCGACGCCTCGTTCGACCGTTACGTCGACTATCTCGCGGGCGGCGCCGGCGACGAACGCTACGCCTGGCCGGCTGCGACTCTAACCGTCAACCTGACGGGGCTGACAAGCGGCCGCTACGTCTCCGCTCCGATGCTGGAGTCGGCGAAGCTCGCGCTGCAGGCCTGGACGATGACGACCGGGATCACCTTCACGCTGACGTCGAGCGCGAGCGCCGACATAACCGCCGACAATGAGGAGCCCGGCGCCGGCTACTGCTCCACCGCGTGGCGGGGCGATGAACTCACCGACGCCGACATCAGCATCGGAAAAGACTGGATGGACGGCTATCCAGCCGACGAGCGCTGGGGGATCGGCGACTACGGGCTCCAGACGTTCATCCACGAGATCGGCCACGCGCTCGGCCTCTATCACGGCGGCGACTACGACGGCGACGCGAACTGGGACCGCGACGCGATCTTCACCAAGGACACCAACCAGTATTCGGTGATGTCCTATTTCGTGCAGTCGAATTTCGGCGACGCGACCGATCTCAACCTTGCGACTCCGGGGATCGCCGACATCGCAGCGATCCGGGAGCTCTACGGCGCGCGGCCCGTGAACGCGGGCGACACGGACTACGGCCGATCCGGCCACTATGATTTCGCCGCCAATCCCGACGCCGCCTTCACGATCTCTGACACCGGCGGGACAGACACGATCGACCTGCGCGGGCTGGGCGCCGCGGCGAGGCTCGATCTGCGCCCCGGCGCGTTCTCGAACCTCAACGGCCACGTCAAGAACCTCGCGATCGCTCACGACACGACCATCGAGCGCGGCTATGGCGGGTCCAAGGGCGACGTGCTCGTCGGCAACGGCGCGCACAATCTGCTGCGCGGCTACGGCGGGGCCGACGTCGTCATGGGCGGCAACGGCATGGACACGCTGGAAGGCGCAGCCGGTGCGGACAGGCTCTCGGGCGGAAACGGAGCCGACCTGTTCCGCTTCAACGCCATTGCAGAGACGTCCGGCGACCTGATCCTCGACTTCGGAAACGGGGATGATCGCATCGCGCTGTCGGCGATCGACGCCCGTGCGGGAACGCCCCGCAACGACGCCTTCGCCTTCATTGGCCGCGACGCCTTCGGGGCTCACGCCGGCGAACTGCGCTACGGCTTCGCCTCCGGCGACACGCTGCTGACCGGCGACCGCGACGGCGACGGCCGCGCCGACTTCACGCTCAGGCTCGATGGCCAGATCGCGTTGACGGCGGTCGATTTCATTCTGTAAGCGCGCGGATCGTTGGAGCCGTCGGTCGATGAGATCCGAGGGCAGCGGGCGCCGTCGCGCGGAGCAGAATCGCATCCGCCAGTCGTTGAAACGACCGCGGCCGGCCTCAGAGACTGAAGCCGGCCGCGCGCCGATGTCGCTCGAAAGGACTGGCGTCTTCAGATCACGTCGAAATCCGCGTTCGTGAGCACAAGGCCCTCGCCCAGGGTCGCGAACTTGACCGCTTTGGCGCCGCCGAGGCCGTCGCGGTCGAAGAACAGCGAGCCGGTCCCGGCGTCGTAGATGATGCGGTCATCGGCGTCGAGCGCCGCCGTGCCCAGCACCAACGCGCCCACGTCCAGCGCGCCCGCAGTCAGCCCGGCGAAGACGGCGTCGTCGAGCTTGATCGTGTCGTCGGCGACCGTGAAGTCGGCGATCTTGTCCACGTTCAAGCTGCCGAGCTTCGTGGAGAACACGAAGTTGTCGGCGCCCGCTCCGCCGGTGAGCGCGTCGGAGCCAAGCCCGCCGTCGAGGTCATTGGCGCCGCCGTTGCCCTCGATGACGTTCCGGAGCGTGTTGCCCGTTCCGCTCAGCGCGCCGGAGCCGGTCAGCGTCAGGTTCTCGACATAGGAGCCGAGCGTGAAGGAGGCGCTCGACTGCACAATGTCCGTTCCCGAGACGCCGGTCTCGGTGACCACGTCGCCGGCGTTGTCGACGATGTAAAGGTCGCTCCCCGATCCTCCGGCCATCGTGTCGGCGCCCGCGTTGCCATTCAGCACGTTGGCGCGCGAGTTGCCGGTCAACACGTTGGCGAGCGAGTTGCCGGTTCCGTCGGTCGCCGACCCCAGGAGGGTCAGGTTGTCGACATTTCCGGTTAGCGAGTAGCTCAGCCACGACTTGACCGTGTCGACGCCGGCGTTCGCGCCTTCCGTCACCACGTCGCCGGCGTCCCTGACGACGTAGACGTCGTCGCCCGCCCCGCCCGCCATGGTGTCGGCGCCGCTGTCGCCGTCGAGCGTGTTGGCGCCGGCGTTGCCCGTCAAAACGTTGTCGAGCGCGTTGCCCGTCGCGTTGATCGCCGCCGTTCCCGTCAAAGTGAGCTTTTCGACGTTGAGGCCGAGGACATAACTCGCCGAGGACTGCACGAGATCGACGCCGTTCGCCGCGCCGGAGCTCTCCGTGACGCGATCGCGGACGTCGTCGACGACGTAGGTGTCGCTGCCGGCCCCGCCCGTCATGATGTCGACGCCTGCGCCGCCGTCGAGGACGTTGGCGCCGGCGTTGCCCGTCAGCGTATTGGCGAGCGCGTTGCCCGTGGCGTTGATCGCCGCGCTTCCGGTGAGCGTCAGCTTCTCGATCTGAGCTGCGAGCGTGTAGGAGATCGAGGATAGGACGCTGTCGGTCCCGCCGCTCGCCGCCTCGACGAGGCTGTCGCCGGCGTTGTCGACCACGAAGGTGTCGTTGCCCGTCCCGCCCGTCAGGCTGTCCGCGCCCAGGCCGCCGTCGAGCGTGTCCGACCCGCTGCCGCCGTCGACGATGTCGGCGGCCTGCGACCCGATGAAGCTGTCATTGCCGGCGAGCAGCGCGATCGACTTCGCCGCGATCACGGTGGTGACGCCGCTGAGGTCGAACCTGTTGACGGCGGCGGTGCCGCTCAGGCTGCCGACCGTGAGGTCCATCGTCTCGATCGACGCCGCGGCGTTCAGGGTTAGTCCCGCCACCGACGTGCCGACGCCTGCGGCCTGAAGGAACACCAGCCTGTCGGCGCCGGCGCCGCCGGAGAAGGACGATCCGGTGTCGTCGCCGGCGGTGATCATGACGTCGTCGCCCGCGCCGCCGGTCAGCTTGTCCGCGCCGGCCCCGCCATCGAGCGTGTCGGCGCCGTCGCCGCCGGTGAGCGTGTCGGAATCGGCTCCGCCCATGAGGGAGTCGGCCCCGTCGGACCCGTCGAGCTTGTCGCGCCCGTCGCCGCCGAGGACCGTGTCGGCCGCCTGCGTTCCGATGAAGCTGTCCGCGCCGGCCTTGAGGTCGATCGTCTGACCGTTGACGACCGTCGTGACGCCGCCCAGGCGGAAGGTGTCCGCGCCGGCCGTGCCGCCGAGGCCGCCGCCGGTCTCGAAGCGCAGCGTCTCCACAGACGCCGCGGCGTCGAGCGTGAGGCGCGTGAATGTGGAGGCGCCCTCCGCGGATCCGACGAAGGCCAGCGTGTCGGCGCCGGCCCCGCCTTTGAACGAGGTGGAGCCTTCGACGCCGGTGGAGACGAAGCGGTCGGCGCCGTCGCCGCCCAGCAGGGTGTCGACGCCCGAGCCGCCCTCGAGCGTGTCGTCGCCGACCCCGCCGTCGAGCGAGTCCGCGCCGTCGCCGCCGTTGACGGCGTCAGCCGCCTGAGAGCCCACAAAGACGTCCTTGTCGGCGCCCATGTTGATGACGGCGCCGTTCACAAGCGTCGCGACACCGCTCAGGTTGAAATTGTCGCGTCCTGCGGTGCCGCCCAAGCCTCCGCCGGTCTCGAAGGCGATCGTCTCGATGGAGGCGGCGGCGTCGAGCTTCAGGTTCTTTATGGAGGTCGCCCCTCCCGAGCCGACCAGCGCCAGCGTGTCCGAGCCCGCTCCGCCTGAGAACCTCGTGAAGAGTTCCGCGCCCGTGGAGACAAGCCGGTCGTCGCCGTCGCCGCCGAGCAGGCTGTCGGAGCCCTCTCCGCCGTCCAGCGTGTCGTTGCCGGCGCCTCCGATAAGCGTGTCGTCGCCGGCGCCGCCGACGACGCTGTCCGCCGCCTGCGATCCGGTGAACCGGTCGTCGCCCGCGAGCAGGTCGATCCGGCCGCGGTTGGTGACGGTCGTCACGCCGGAGAAGTCGAACCTGTCCTCGGCGCTCGTGCCCGAGAGCGTCGCGTTCGACATGTTGATCTGCTCGACGCCCGCGTCCGCGTCGAGCCGGATGAAGGTCGAGTTCGCCCCGCCGGAGAACACCGCGGTGTCGGCCCCCGCGCCGCCGATGATCGTGTCGACGCCGAAGCCGCCGCTCAGCATGAAGGTGTCGTTGTCGGCGCCGCCCTCGAGCGTGTCCGCGCCGGCCCCGCCCGTGATGGTGTCGGCTCCGGCGTCGCCCGTGATGGAGTCGTCGCCGGCCAGTCCGCTCAGCACGTCGTTGCCGGCGTCGCCGATGATGGTGTCGTCGAGCGTGGTGCCGGTCAGCGTGTCGTTGCCGGTCGTCGTGCCTGGGATCAGACTCATCGAAACGTACCCCTGGAGAAGAGGGGTACGTTATTGCGGTCCATATCTAAAAAATCGGTTTCAACTTAGACGTGATTCCGGAAAGTCATGCGAAATCATTATAATGAAAGCAAACTTAACAACTGATCCCCTTGACGAAGCACGGAGAACGGGAGCGGCGTCCGGAAATACGTATAACTACTTACGGGAAAAAAACGGCCCGGCCGCTTGGTCATTTCCGCGTCCCGAAAGGGACGGCGGCGCCGGACGGCTCGTCCGGCGCCGCCGTCGCCCTCAGTTCTTGGTCTTGTCGACCAGGGCCTTCGCCTTGATCCACGGCATCATGCCGCGGAGCTGCTCGCCGACCTGCTCGATCTGATGGGCGTTGTTCTTCGCCCGCGTCGCCTTGAACGAGGTCTGGTTGACCTTGTTCTCGAGCATCCAGTTGCGGGTGAACACACCGCCCTGGATGTCCTGAAGCACGCGCTTCATCTCGGCCTTGGTCTCGGGCGTGATGATGCGCGGGCCAGAGACGTACTCGCCATATTCGGCGGTGTTCGAAATCGAGTAGTTCATGTTGGCGATGCCGCCCTCATAGATGAGGTCGACGATCAGCTTCACCTCGTGCAGGCACTCGAAATAGGCCATCTCCGGGGCGTAGCCCGCCTCGACCAGCGTCTCGAAGCCGGCGCGGATCAGCTCGACGAGACCGCCGCAGAGCACGACCTGTTCGCCGAACAGGTCGGTCTCGCACTCCTCCTTGAAGGTGGTCTCGATGATGCCGGCGCGGCCGCCGCCGATCGCGGAGGCGTAGGAGAGGCCGAGATCGTGGGCGTTGCCGGAGGAATCCTGCGCGATCGCGATCAGGCAGGGCACGCCGCCGCCGCGCAGATATTCGCCGCGCACAGTGTGGCCGGGGCCCTTTGGCGCGACCATCAGGACGTCGATGTCCTTGCGAGGCTCGATCAGGTTGAAGTGGACGTTGAGGCCGTGCGCGAACAGGAGCGCGGCGCCCTCCTTCATGTTCGGCTCCAGGCTCTCGACATAGATGTCGGCCTGCAGCTCGTCGGGGGTCAGCATCATCACCACGTCCGACTGCTTGGCGGCGTCGGCCGGCGACATCACCTTGAGCCCCTCGCCTTCCGCCTTCTTGGCGGTAGCGGAGCCGGGGCGCAGGCCGATGATGACGTCCTTGACCCCGCTATCGCGCATGTTGAGCGCGTGCGCGTGGCCCTGGCTGCCATAGCCGATCACGGCGACGGACTTGCCCTTGATGAGGTTGAGATCGGCGTCGCGATCGTAATAGACGCGCATAAGGACGTTCCTCGATGTCATTTTGTCAGGTGAGGCGCTTCCGCCAGCCGCGCGCGTTTAGCGCACAAGAGGCCGGAATTGAAGGGCGACTTTCGGGACGCGGCCCTTCGTCGTCCCGAAATGCGCTGGCGACGGATCAGCGTATCGGCGATCCGCCCGTCGCCTCAAGCGACCATGCCGTCCGGACCGCGCGCGATCGCGGCGACGCCGGTGCGGGAGACCTCGACGACGCCGAGCGGCGTCATCAGCACGATGAACTGGTCGAGCTTGTCCGGCTTGCCAGTGATCTCGAAGATGAAGCTCTCGGTCGTCGCGTCGATCACGCGGGCGCGGAAGGCCTCCGCAAGCCGCAGCGCTTCCGCGCGCTGCTCGCCCTTGCCCCGCACCTTGATGAGCATCAGCTCGCGCTCGAGCGACTTGCCCGTGAGCGTCAGGTCCAAGACGGTGTGCACCGGGACCAGACGGTCGAGCTGCACCTTGATCTGCTCGACGACGTCCTTCGGGCCGGTGGTCACCACGGTGATGCGGGACAGATGGCCTTCGTGGCTGACCTCGGAGACGGTCAGGCTGTCGATGTTGTAGCCGCGGCCGGAGAACAGGCCGATGACGCGCGCCAGCACGCCGGGCTCGTTGTCGACGAGGATCGCCAGCGTGTGGCGGGCGATCGCCTCATGGTGCTCCTCCATGAAATAGGCGGAGCCGGTGGGTTGGCGCATGGGATGTGCTTTCCGGATAGAGGCGTGAAGAAACAGCGCTGGATTTTGAGTACGATCCCGGATCGGCCTTACGGCCGTCCGGGATGACGTTCGTCGTCCGCGCCGGCGTCACACCAGCATCTTGCCCTCTTCGGTGATCGCGTCGTCGAGCGTCTGCTCGCCGGCCTCGCCGAGCAGCATCTCATTGTGGGCGCGGCCCGACGGGATCATCGGGAAGACGTTCTCGTGCTTGTCCACGATGCAGTCGACGACCACCGGACCCGGCGTCTCGATCATCGCCTTGATGGTGGCGTCGAGGTCGCCCGGCTTCTCGCAGCGCAGCCCCCTCGCCCCGTAGGCCTCGGCGAGCCGCACGAAGTCGGGCAGCGCCTCGGAGTAGGAGTGCGAGTAGCGGGAGCCGTGCAGCAGCTGCTGCCACTGGCGCACCATGCCCATGTACTCGTTGTTGAGGATGAAGATCTTGATCGGCAGGTTGTATTGGACCGCCGTCGAGAGCTCCTGGATGCACATCTGGATCGAGGCCTCGCCCGCGATGTCGATGACGAGCGCGTCCGGGTGCGCGACCTGCGTTCCGATCGCGGCCGGCATGCCGTAGCCCATCGTGCCGAGGCCGCCGGAGGTCATCCAGCGGTTCGGCTGGTCGAAGCCGTAATACTGCGCGGCCCACATCTGGTGCTGACCGACCTCGGTGGTGACGTAGGTGTTCGGACCTTTGGTCAGCGCGAACAGCCGCTCGATCGCCTGCTGCGGCTTGATGGTCTCCTCCGAGCGCTTGTAGTTCAGGCACTTGCGCGCCCGCCAGCGGTCGATCTGCGCCCACCAGTCCTTCAAGCCGTCCGGGTCGATCTTCGACGACGTGGCGCGCCACAGGCGGACCATGTCTTCGAGCACATGGGCGACGTCGCCGATGATTCCGACTTCGACCTTGACGTTCTTGTTGATCGAGGACGGGTCGATGTCGATGTGGATCTTCTTCGAGCCCGGCGAGAAGGCGTCGAGCCTGCCGGTGATCCGGTCGTCGAAGCGCGCGCCGACGCAGAGCATGACATCGCAGTCATGCATGGCGTTGTTGGCCTCGTAGGTGCCGTGCATGCCGAGCATGCCGAGCCACTGTGGGCCGGAGGCGGGATAGGCGCCGAGCCCCATCAGCGTCGACGTCACGGGAGCGCCGGTCATCGCCGCGAACTCGCGCAGCAGCGCGGTCGCCTCCGGGCCGGAATTGATGACGCCGCCGCCCGTGTAGAAGATCGGCCTCTTCGCCTTCGCCAGCAGCTCGATCGCGGCGCGGACTCGGTCGACGTCGCCCTTGAGCTTCGGGTGGTAGGTCTTGTGGACGACGTTCTTCGGCCCGACATATTTGCCGGTCGCGAACTGGACGTCTTTCGGGATGTCGACGACGACGGGACCGGGACGGCCGTTGGTCGCGACGTAGAACGCCTCGTGCAGCACCTGCGCGAGGTCGTTGACGTCCTTCACCAGGTAATTGTGCTTGGTGCAGGGCCGGGTGATGCCGACCGTGTCGCACTCCTGGAACGCGTCCGAGCCGATCAGATGCGTCGGCACCTGGCCGGTGATGCAGACCATCGGGATGGAATCCATCAGCGCGTCGGTCAGTCCGGTGACCGCGTTGGTCGCGCCGGGACCGGAGGTGACGAGCACCACGCCGGGCTTGCCGGTCGAGCGCGCGTAGCCCTCCGCCATGTGGGTCGCGCCCTGCTCGTGGCGGACGAGGATGTGCTCGATCGCCTCCTGCTGGAAGAGCGCGTCGTAGATCGGCAGCACCGCGCCGCCGGGATAGCCGAAGATGTGGGCCACGCCCTGGTCGGCGAGCGCGCGCATGACAATTTCGGCGCCGGTCATCGTCTCGGTCATGTGGCGGTTCCTTTCGCCTTGTCGACCTTGGATCCGCCCGACCCCCTTCAGGGACGCCGGGCAACAAAAAAGGGCCCGCGAGGGAGCCCTTGGCTTAGGCGTCATCGAAGGTGGCCGCGGCCTTACGCGGCCCGCACCGTCAACGACGCCTCGATTACGAGAATGAGCTTCCGCGACACGTGCCGCTCCTTTGCGAATTCGGCGCGGAACCTACGCGCGCCGGTTCGCGGCGTCAAGACGGGGACCCCCGCGCCGAAAATTTGGATGAGCGCCCGGTCCCTAAGGGTTGAGGCCCGCGCCAAACCCTCGGGGACCGTCGGGCGGTCCGTCAATCCAGCAGCACGGTCTCCACGAAAGCCTCCTGGTCGCCGGGACGCCATGTCGGTTCGGGACGACGCTCGCGCTCGTTGGAGCTGAACCGCCAGCAGTTGCGGCCTGCGGCTTTGGCCGCGTACAGCGCTTCGTCGGCGAGCAGCATGAGATGCTGGGAATCGATCGCGCTGTCCGGACCGAGCACGCCGCCGACCGTGATGCTGGGCTTGAACGCGATGTCGTCGATCACGAACGGCTGGTTCACGGTTTCGACCAGCCGCCTGGCGAGCGCCATCGCGTCGGCGATCGCCGGAACCGGCGCCACGACGGCGAACTCGTCGCCGCCGATGCGGGCGACGACGTCGGTGGCGCGGATCGTTTCGCGCATCCGTCGGGCGACTTCGACGAGGAGCGCGTCGCCGCGGGCGTGGCCGTAAGTGTCGTTGACGCTCTTGAAGCGGTCGAGATCGATCAGCAGCAGCGTGAAGCGCTTGCCGCGCAGCCGGGCCGAAGCGGCGGCGCCGTCGAGGATCTCGACGAAGCGCGAGCGGTTGGCGAGGCGGGTGAGCCCGTCGTGCCGGGCGCGGTAGGCGAACATCCGCTTCAGGCGGGTCTGGTCGTGCACCACCGTCGCGACCACGATGCTGGGCGCCGCGAGCAGCATCAGCGCGACGTAGCGCAGCAGCTCGGTCTGGACCGGGTCCGCGCCGGCGAGAAAGGCGAGCCATTGGCCTTCCGCCGAAAAGGCGAGCAGCATGGCGGCGAAGGCGAGCGCCGCGACCGTGGTCGCGAACAGGCCGAGCCGAAGCGCGAACCACAGCATCAGGAACGACGCGCCGAGCGCGGTCTCGACGCGGCCTCCCGCGAGTAGCGCGAGCACGGCGCCGCCGAGCAGCAGCGACGCCGCTGCGTATTCCCAAGCCTGGGGTCTCGGTTCGTCGTCGCAGGCGATGTCGCCGGCGTCCCGGCCATAAGCCAGGATCACGCCGAGGATGAGCGCCGAGCCGACCGCCGCCGACACGAAGTGCAGACCGAGAGCGGCTGGCGAGACGTGGCCGGCCGCCGCCATGGAGAGCAGATTGACCGGCGCGCTCGCCAGCGAACTGACAAGGGCCACCAGGCCGGCGGCGGCGGCGAGGCGGCTCGAGGAGCTCAGCCAGCCGCCGGCGCGCAGACGCGCGAAGGCGATCGAGCCGCAGGCGATTCCGACCAGATCGCCCGCCAGCGTCCAGCCCCAGACGCCCAAGGGGTCGCCGAACAGCGTCGCGACCGCAGCATGGCCCGCGGCGATCGCGGCGGCGTCCGCGACGTTGAGCTCGCGCCCGGACCTCAACATCAGTCCGAGCGCGATCGGCGCGCCGATCGTCAGCAGCGGCTGCCCCCCCGCGCCCAGACCGAGCGCGCGGCTGGCCACCAGGCCGCAGACATAGCCGAAGGCGATGAGCGCTTCGGCGGGGAGGAGGGAAGCGAGGCGACGCCAATCTTCGACGATGCGACGGAACGCGGCAGAGGGCATGATGTTCTCCGAGATGCGCCGAGCTTATCAAGCGATCCGCTAAATCGGAGTTCGCGGCGACCCTCAAATTTGAAGGAAAGGCGGACGTTCTGGTCGCCCTCTCATTCTCGTGAGACACGCTCGCGTAATCTTCGCGCGAGGGTCCGCGTATCCGCTCGGAAGCCAAACGCCAGTCGAAGGCCGTCCATGGGTTTGCTGCACGACCGCTCCGGTCGCTTTTCTCCGCTGATGACGCTCACGCTCATCGGCCTGGTCGCGCCTGCCGCCTGGCTCGCGTTCCGCGCGGCGCATGGCGACTTCTCGGGGCCTGCGCCGCTCGCGGGACCGCCCGGCCTGCCGCCGGGCTTCGAAGGCGCGCCCGGACTCGGCGCGCCAGACGGCGCGTCGCCTTTCGGCCCGACCGGCGGCGGCACGGCCTTCGGAGAGATCGGTCGCGACAGCGCCCGCCCGATCTACGCCGCGATCCACTTCACCGGTGACTGGGCGGTGCGCTTCCTGCTGCTGTCCCTAGCCGTGACGCCGTTCCGCCGCCTGTGGCATTGGCCGCGGCTGCAACTCGTGCGCCGACGCGTCGGGCTCGCGGCGCTGGCCTACGCCTGCGCCCATTTCATGCTCTACGCGCTCGACCAGAACTTCGAGGCGACGAAGATCGCGTCGGAGATCGCGCTCCGGGTCTATCTCACGGTCGGCTTCGTCGCCCTGCTCGGCCTGATCGCGCTGGGGAGCACGTCGACCGACGCCGCGGTCCGGCGGCTCGGGGCTGACAGATGGAACCGTCTGCACAAGACGACCTACGTGATCTGCGGCCTCGCGGTGCTGCATTTCGCCATGCAGTCGAAGCTCGACATCGCCGAGCCGACGTTGATGTGGGGCCTGTTCCTCTGGGCGATGGGGTGGCGCTGGCTGCAGACCAAGGCGGACCGCGCCGTCAGCCTGCCGTGGCTCATCGGGCTCGCCGTCGCCGCCGGACTCATGACCGCTCTCACCGAGGCCGCCTGGTACGGGCTCTTCACCGGCGTCGACCCCGTGCGGGTGCTCAAGGCGAACTTCACGATCCGGCTGGGCCTGCGCCCCTGCTGGTGGGTGCTGATCCTCGGACTCGGGGTCGCCGTCTCGAGCCTGATCGGCGCGCGCCGCCGAGGGCCGGCGCGGCCGCGCGCGGCGAAGGGGCCACGGCTCGAGGCGGCCGACCGGCCGGCCTGAGCCGTCTGGCGTCGGGGGCGGCGCGCGACTAAGGTCGCAGCCCTCCCCGAAGTCTGACCAGGACGCCTGCCGTGATCGCCGACCTGTCCGCCGCTGAACTCGAAGCCCTCGCCGCCTCCGTGCGCGCTGATTACGAGACCTTCAAGGGCCGCGGGCTGAAGCTCGACATGACGCGGGGCAAGCCGTCTCCGGAACAGCTCGATCTCGCCGATGGCATGCTCGCGCTGCCGGGCAACCGCGACCACTTCACCGACGCGCATGAGGACGCCCGCAACTACGGCGGCCTGCAGGGCATCGCCGAAGCCCGCGGGCTGTTCGCCCAAGCGATGGGCGCGCCGCCCGAGCGCGTGGTGATCGGCGACAACGCCAGCCTCGCGATGATGCACGACACGATCGTCTGGGCGCTCCTGAAAGGCGTGCCGGGATCGGAGGCGCCATGGAGCAGGCAAAGCGAGATCGCCTTTCTCTGCCCCGTTCCCGGCTACGACCGCCATTTCGCGATCCTCGAGGAATACGGAATCCGCGCGATCCCCGTGCCGCTCGTCGGCGACGGCCCGGACATGGCCAAGGTCGAGGAGCTCGTCCGCGATCCGGCGGTCAAGGGCATGTGGTGCGTGCCGAAATATTCGAACCCCTCGGGCGACGTCTATTCCGACGAGACGGTCCGCCGCCTCGCGGCCATGACGACAGGCGCGAAGGATTTCCGGCTGTTCTGGGACAACGCCTATGTCCTTCATCACCTGACGGAGACCGGGCGCGAGATCCTCAACGTGCTCGACGCCTGCGCGGAGGCCGGGACCCCCGACCGCGCCTTCGTGTTCGCTTCGACCTCAAAGATGACGCTGGCCGGCGCCGGCCTCGCCTTCTTCGCCTCGTCCGAGGCCAACGTGAAATGGTACCTCGCGCGAGCCGGCAAACGCACCATCGGGCCGGACAAGCTCAACCAGCTTCGCCACGTCCGTTTCCTCAAGGACTTCGCCGGTCTGGTCGCGCATATGGACAAGCACCGGGCGCTGCTCGCGCCGAAGTTCGCGGCGGTGACCGACGCGCTGGAGCGCCGCCTCGCCGGCAAGGGCGCCGCGACCTGGACCACGCCGCAGGGCGGCTATTTCGTCAGCGTCGACGTGGCGCGGGGGACGGCCTCGCGGGTGGTCGCGCTCGCAAAGGAGGCCGGCCTGCTGCTCACCGGCGCCGGCGCGACCTGGCCTCAGGGCAAGGATCCGGCGGAGCAGAATCTGCGGCTCGCGCCGTCCTTCCCGTCGCTCGCCGAGGTGACGGCCGCATCCGAAGGGATCGCGATCTGCATCCTGCTCGCAGCCGTCGAGGCC
Source organism: Hansschlegelia sp. KR7-227 (assembly GCF_049446035.1). NCBI lineage: Bacteria > Pseudomonadati > Pseudomonadota > Alphaproteobacteria > Hyphomicrobiales > Methylopilaceae > Hansschlegelia > Hansschlegelia sp. KR7-227. The sequence continues at coordinate 343,705 of NZ_JBMSEA010000001.1, read as the reverse complement.
GAGCAGGCCAAGCGCGGACAGAAGGCGGCTTAAGAGGCCCCGGCGCGCCCCGACAGCAGCGGAGCAAACGCCGGCTCGCTTCGCGCGGCCTCAGCCGGCCACGCCCCTCCGCTCGATCTCGGCGTGAGCGGCGTCCAGCGCCGCCTCCGGCGCGACGTGAAGCCAGTCGGCCATGCGGTTGCGGAGCCAGGTCGATTGACGCTTGGCGTAGCGCCTTGTGTCGAGCCGCGTCCGTTCGACCGCCGTCGCGCGGTCGATCTCGCCGCGCGCCCAGGCCGCGAGCGGGGCGACGCCCAGGGCCTTCAGCGCGGGCAGCGCCGGATCGAGCCCGCGCGCGACGAGCCGCTCCGCCTCCTCCCGCGCGCCGTCCCGAAGCATGGCCTCGAGCCGCGCGGCGATCCTTGCGTCGAGCGAGCCGCGGTCCGGCGCGAGCGCGATCCTGAGCGCGCTTGCCGGATCGACCGGACCCGGCGCCGTCTCCCGCTGCCAATCGGCGAGCGATCGCCCCGTCGCGTCGATCACCTCGAGCGCGCGCATCAGCCGCTGCGGATCGGACGGTCGAAGTCGCGCCGCCATGACGGGATCACGGCGGGCAAGCTCGGCGTGCAGGTCGATTTCGCCCCCGGCGCCGCGCCATCGCTCCCGCACCGCGACGGGGATTGCGGGGACGACGGCGAGACCGGAGGTCAGCGCCTCGAAGTAAAGACCTGTGCCTCCGACGAAAATCGGCAAGCGCGCCGTCGAGAGCGAGTTCGCGCGTCTGTGGTCGTCCTGTTGAAAACCGGCCTCACGGCGTGTGCGCAGGCTGTTGATGACTCCGCCAGCCTCGGCCAGCCAGCGGCCGACCGCATAGGGTTCGGCGGCGTCGACATGGCCGTACAGCGCATGCTTCGCCGCCGCTTCCTCCTCCGGCGCCGGACGGGCCGAGAGGATGCGCAGATCGCGATAGACCTGCGAGGCGTCGGCGTTGATCACGACGCCGCCGAGCCGCCGCGCGAGCGCGAGCGCGAGCGCCGACTTTCCCGAGGCGGTCGGTCCGGCGATCAGGATCGTCGCGATGGATCGTGCGTCCGGCATGAGGCTCGCGTTTGATCGTGCATGCGAGGCCGCTGCCTCATTGCCGGCGTCGGCGCGCCCTTATAGACGAGCCTGTAGGCACGGCGCACCCCGACGGTCCGCGCTCGCCCATGGGAGCGCATATGAGCCTCGTCCTCGTCCTGATCGCAAACCCCCTTGCCCCCTCGGTCGACGAGGCGCTGGTCGCGCGCGTGGGCGAGGCGCTGGACGCCGAGCCGCGCGTGCTGGCCGTCGGCGTCGCCGCGGAGTTCGTCGTTCCGGACGGCGACCCGCGCGCGATCCGCGTCGAAGTCGCCGACCTTGTCGGGGACGCGCCGGTCGACGTCGCGGTTCTGCCCGCCGAGGGCCGCCGCAAGCGCATGCTGATCGCCGACATGGATTCCACCATGATCGAGCAGGAATGCCTCGACGAACTCGCCGGCGCGATGGGGCTGAAGGACAGGGTCTCCGCCATCACCGACCGCGCGATGCGGGGCGAGATCGCCTTTGAGCCGGCCCTGCGCGAACGGGTGGCAATGCTCGAGGGCCTGAAGATCGACGAAGCGATCGCGGATCTCCTGAGCGGCGCGATCACGCTCACTCCCGGCGCCGGCGCGCTGGTCGCGACCATGAGGCTCAACGGGGCCTACGCCGCGCTCATCTCGGGCGGCTTCACGCTGTTCACCGGCCCGATCGCCTCCCGGCTCGGCTTCGACGAGCATCGCGCGAACGTGCTGGAGTCCGTCGACGGCCGGCTGACCGGGACGGTCCGCGAGCCGATCCTGGGCCGCGAGGCCAAGCTGCAGACGTTGAACGAGCTCGCGGCGGCGCACGGCGTACCGCTCTCCGCGACCCTCGCCGTCGGCGACGGCGCGAACGACCTCGCGATGCTGTCAGCCGCCGGCCTCGGCGTCGCGTTCCGCGCCAAGCCGGCGGTGGCGGAAGCCGCGCAGGTCCGCATCGACCACGGCGATCTGACCGCCCTGCTCTACCTGCAGGGCTACGCCGAGCACGAGATCGCCGGCCATGAGGGGGCGGCGTGACGGGACGACGCTCCGCCCCCGCGGAAGAACCCTGTCATGTGCGGCTTGATCGACCATCCGGAGGCCGCCCGCGCGAGCTGGCGTGACTTCCTGCTCAAGCAAGCCGGGCGAAATCAGGCAATCTTAGCGAACCTGCTCGGCCAGAAGAGCCAGATGAGGAACGCGGTGGCCGCCAGCCAAATCGCGATGATCACCGCCGCTGCGGCGCGGCTCTTCGGCTTGCTTTCGGCAGAGAGCGCGGCGGCGCGATGGTCCGCCATGATGTCCGGCGGAATAAGCTTCACGGCCAGCAGGATGCCGAGGGGGAGCACGAAGAGCTCGTCGACATAGCCGAGCACGGGGATGAAGTCCGGTATCAGATCGATCGGGCTCAGCGCGTAGGCGGCCACAGCCGCCGCGACAGCCTTCGCATACCAGCGCACGCGGGGATCGCGCGCCGCGAAATAGAGAGCGACCACGTCACGTTTGATCGAGCGCGCCCAAAGCTTCAGCTTTTCGGGCAGGCGCACTACTCGATCGACACCGCGACGAAGCGCACGTCGCCCTGTTTGTTGGAGAGCAGCAGGAGGGCGGTCTTCTTGCCGTCCTTCTTGAGCTCGTCGATCCGCTGCGTGACGTCGTCGGGCGACTCCACCGCCTCCTGGGCGACCTCGACCAGCAAGTCTCCGGATTTGACGCCGTTCTCGGCCGCCCTGGAGCCGTCGTCGACGGCGGTGATCACGACGCCTTTGGCGTCCGGCTTCAGGTCGAAGGATTTGCGCAGGTCGTCGGTCAGCGACTGAAAGGAGAGTCCAAGCGCCTTGCCGATCTTGGGCTCGTCTTTTGCGGCCGGCTCCTTGAGGGCCGCGGGCTTGGGCTCGGCCTCCTCGAGCCGTCCGACCTTGAGCTTGAGCGTCTCCTCCTTGCCCTTGCGCCAGACCACGACCTCGACCTCGCGGTCGATCGGCGTGTCGGCGACGATGCGCGGCAGGTCGCGCATCTCGCGGATCGTCTTGCCGTCGAACTTGAGCAGCACGTCGCCGGCGGCGAGGCCGCCCTTGGCGGCGGGGCCGTCGTCGTTGACGCCGGCGATCAGAGCGCCCTTGTTCGGCGACCTCACCCCAAGGCTCTCGGCGATCTCGTCGGACACCTCCTGGATGCGGACGCCGATCCAGCCGCGACGGGTTTCGCCGTAGTTCAGCAGCTGGTCGACGACCGCCTTGACGGTGGTTGACGGCGTCGAGAAGCCGATGCCGATCGACCCGCCCGAGGGCGAGATGATCGCGGTGTTGACGCCCACGACTTCGCCCGCGGTGTTGAACAGCGGACCGCCGGAATTGCCGCGGTTGATGGCGGCGTCGGTCTGGATGAAATTGTCGTACGGCCCGGAGTTGATGTTGCGGTTGCGCGCCGAGACGATGCCGGCGGAGACCGATCCGCCGAGGCCGAACGGGTTGCCGATCGCGAGCACCCAGTCGCCGACGCGGAGCTTGTCGGCGTCGCCGAACGCCACGGCCTTCAGCGGCTTCTCCGGCTTCACCCGGAGCACGGCGACGTCGGTCTTGGTGTCGCGGCCGACCACCTCGGCGGTGAGCTTGGCGCCGTCGGCGAAATTCACCGTGATCTCGTCGGCGCCCTCGATCACGTGGTTGTTGGTGACGACGACGCCCTTCGGGTCGATGACGAACCCGGAGCCGAGCGAGCTCTGCTTGCGCGAGCGGCCCTTCGGACCGTCGCCGTCGCCGCGCTTGTTGAAGAATTCGTCGAAGAACTCCTCGAAGGGCGAGCCCTCCGGAAGCTGGGGCGGCGGCACCGCCTTGTCGGCGGCCGGCGCCGATTGCGACGTCGAGATGTTGACGACGGCGTCGAGCAGCCCTTCGGCAAGATCGGCGAAGCTTTCTGGCGCCGCCCGCGCATGAGCCGGCGGGGCGGAGACGGACAGGCAGGCGACGCCGGCTGCGACCGCAAGCGCGACGGCGCGGGACGCGCGGCGCGCGGACGGACGGATCGGATCGCTCATGGAAAACCCTCGGCTTCGGGACGCGCGCGGCGGCAGGCGCGACCGGCCGCCAATCTACACGACGCGGATGAGGCGAAAAGAGGATGCGCCCGACGCCTCGCTCATGCGGAGGGTCACTTTGCCTGCGGGGTGCAGACGACCTGCTCGCCGATGACGTAGCAGGCGCTCATCCGGCCCGTGCCGCGCTCCACGCGATAGACGCCGCCCTCCTGGCGATGGTTCGAGGCGACGAGATCGTAGCGACCGGGCTCCTGCGGCCCGGCGCCCTCGCCCGCCGGAAAACACAGCGTGACGCCGACCGAGCCGCCCTTCACGGCGTATTGACAGGCGCCGACCTCACCGGTGGAGCGCTCCACGCGAAAGACGCGGTTGAGGTCCGTCTGCGGGGAGGCGAGGAAGGCGTAGTCTTCCGCCGCGGCAGGTCCGGCGGCGAGCAGCGCGGCAAGCGCCGCGAGGACGCGCATGGCGGAACGGGTCGTCGGAGCCACGACGTCTCCCTCCCAACGAATGGCGGCGCCGCGAATCGCGCGGTTGACGAGTCCGAGCGTAACAGGCCATTGCCGGCCAGCCAGCCCGATCCTCCGACCCTTCCCTCAAGGCGCCCACGATGACCCCCTCTGCTCCGCTCACCGTGGTGTTCGACCTCGACGGCACGCTGGTCGAGACCGCGCCGGACCTGATCGCGGCGCTCGAATTCACGCTTGCCGCGGAGGGGGTCGACGCGCCGCCTTACGAGGAATCGCGCGACCTGATCGGCGCCGGCGCCAGAGCGCTGGTCGAACGCGGCCTGAAGGTCGCCCGGCGCGAGGTCACCCCGCAGCGGATGAACGAGCTGCACGCGCTGTTCCTGGAGCGCTACGCCCAGCACATCGCGGACAAGAGCGAGATCTATCCCGGCTGCACGGAGGCGCTCGCGCGTCTCGCGTCCTCGGGCGCGAAGCTCGCCGTGTGCACCAACAAGGTCGAGCGGCTGGCGCTGCAGCTGCTGGACACGTTGAAGCTCACCGAGAGGTTCGACGCCATCGTCGGCGGCGACACCTTCGCGACCTCGAAGCCGCACGCCGAGCCGCTGCTTGGGGCGATCGAGCGAGCGGGAGGTTCGCCCGCCCGGGCGGTGATGGTGGGCGACAGCTCGACCGACGTCGGCGCGGCGAAGGCTGCGGGCGTGCCGGTGGTCGTCGCCACCTTCGGCTACACCTCGACGCCTGCGCGCGAGCTTGGCGGCGACGCCGTCATCGATCACTTCGACGAGCTTGAAGCCGCGATCGCCGGGTTGTTCTGACGCCCCGCAGCGAACCGGGAACCTGCTGAAAAAGATGGTGCCCGAAACAGGGATCGAACCTGTGACCCCACCCGTGTGAAGGGTGTGCTCTCCCGCTGAGCTATTCGGGCTTGCCGGCGGAGACGCGTTCTCTACGGCGCCCGGCGAGGAAATTCAATCCGGCATTGATCGCCGATCCGCCGCCTGACGCCGTCGGCGGGAAGGCGCTAACGGGCGACTGCGCCCTACGCCTCCTCAAGGTAGCGCCGGCGCAGATGCGACTTGAAGATTTCGGCGTCGAGCGTGCGTCCGGTGGCGAGCGTCAGCAGGTCGCCGGTCTCGTGCAGCGACCCGTGTGCATGCACGTTGGCCCGCAGCCAGCCGACCAGAGGCGCGAAGTCGCCCCGCCCGATCGCGGGCAGGATTTCGGGATCGGCGCGGAGGGCGGCGTCAAACAGCTGGGCGGCGGTCATCGCGCCCAAGGTGTAAGTCGGGAAATAGCCCCAGCCGCCGCTCGGCCAATGGATGTCCTGGAGGCAGCCGACCCGATCGTTGGGCGGCGTGACGCCGAGCAGTCGCCGCATGCCGTCGTTCCAGGCCGCCGGGAGCTCCGCGAGCGGAAGTTCGCCCGCGATCATCGCGCGCTCCAGCCGGTAGCGCAGGATGACATGGGCGGGGTACGTCACCTCGTCGGCGTCGACCCGGATGAAGCCGCGACTGACGCGGGTCGAGCGGCGCCACATCGCGTCTTCGTCCCATGCCGGGCCTGAGCCCCCGAAGGCGTCGCGCATCAAGGGCCCGGCGAAGCCCATGAACGCCCGGCTGCGGCACGCCTGCATCTCGATCAGCAGGGACTGGCTTTCATGCACGCTCATGCCGCGGGCGTGGCCGACCGGCTGGCTCAGCCAGCCTTGCGGCCGGCCCTGCTCGTAGAGCGCATGGCCGGTCTCGTGCAGAACGCCCATCAGCGCGCTGGTGAAATCCGCCTCGTCGTAACGGGTGGTGATGCGCACGTCCTGATCGGCTCCGCCGCAGAACGGATGTGTGGACACGTCGAGACGGCCGCGCTCGAAGTCGTAGCCGAGCGCGGTCATGAAGCGGACGCCGAGCGCCTTCTGCGTCTCGACCGGAAACGGCCCCTCGAGCGGCGGATCCGCCGGCCGGCGCGCCTGAACGGTGAGGACCTCCTCGGTGAACGCCGGCAGGAAGGACGCAAGATCGTCGAACAGGACGTCGATCTCCGCGGAGCGGCCGCCGGGCTCGTAGTCGTTCAGCAGCGCGTCGTAGGCGTCGAGCCCGAGGCGCTCGCCCTTGATCGCGCCGATCTCCCGCTGCAGCGCGAGGACCTCGGACAGGCTCGGCAGCAGGCTCGCGAAGTCTGAATCGGCGCGCGCCTGTCGCCACGTCATCTCGCAGATCGAAACGGCCTTGCTCGAAGCCGACACGAGATCGGCGGGCAGCGCCGTCTCGACGGTGAGCAGGCGGCGGATCTCGCGGAGATTGGCGCGCTCCCAGGCGCCGAGCTCGGTCGCAGTCTCGGCCTCCTCGAGCAGGTCGCCCATCGCAGGGTCCGTCACCATGCCGTGGCGCAGGACCTGCAGCAGCGCCATGCTTTCCGACCGGCTCGCCGCGGCGCCCTTCGGCATCATGGCCGCGGTGTCCCACTGCAGGATGCCGATCGCGTTCGACAGCGCGGAGATGCGGCCGAAACGGCCGGCGAGTTCGGAATAGGCGGTCATGAGAAATCCGTGAGGCGTGAGGCCGGCCGCTGAGCGGAGCAGGCTCGGACTTAACGTGATCGCCGCCGCGTCGGGAAGACCCGTCAGCGCCCGCCAGTGAGCGGGAGCGCGTCGTGCGGCAGCAGGAACGGCGCGGCGGGCGCGGCGCCCACCCGGACCGCGACGTCGAACAGCGCGCCGATCACCGCGTCCGTCACCACCTCGGCCGGCGTCCCGCGGGCGAGGACCCGCCCGGCCTTCAGCGCGACGATCTCGTCCGCCGCCATCACCGCCAGGTTCACGTCATGCAGCACGGCCAGCACGCCGCCGCCCTCGTCGGCGAAGCGTCGCGCGAGCCGCAGGGTGGCGAGCTGATGGGCAAGGTCGAGGCTCGCCGTCGGCTCGTCGAGGAACAGATAGCGGGACCGCCCGTCCGGCGGGGCGTCGAGCTGGGCGAGGACGCGCGCGAGATGCACCCGCTGCCGCTCCCCGCCCGACAGCTCCGCGCAGATGCGGTCGCCGAATCCGACGAGGTCGACATCCGCCAGACGACGCGCGGCGATCGCGTCGGCCGCCCCGCGCGGCAGGCCCGGGGCGAGGCCGAGGCGCACCGTCTCGTCCACGGTGAAGGGAAAGGCGAGCTCGGGCGCCTGGGCGAGCACCGCGCGGCGGCGGGCGAGCTCGATCGGACGGATGGACGCGAGGCGGGTCCCGTCGAGCGCGACCGTTCCTTCGAATGGCTCAAGTTCGCCCGCGAGCGTCGCGAGCAACGTGGACTTGCCCGACCCGTTCGGGCCGATGACGGCCGTCACGCGCCCCGGCGTCAGAGCGGCGTCGACGCCGTCGAGCACGACCCGGCCGCCGAGGCGCACGGAGACGCCGCAAGCCGCGAGCCCGCTCATCCGACCACGCGGCCTCGCCGCCGCATCAGCAGCCAGAGAAAGAACGGAGCGCCGAAGACGGCCGTCACCACGCCGATCGGCAGCTCCGCCGGCGCGACGAGGGTCCGCGCGGCGACGTCGGACAGGAGCAGCAGCGCCGCGCCGACCAGCGCCGAGGCCGGCAGCAGCGCGCGATGACCCGGGCCGATCGCAAGCCGCACGATGTGCGGCGCGGCCAGGCCGATGAATCCGATGACGCCCGCGCTCGCGACGGCCGCGGCGGCCGCCGCCGCGACGCCGACGGTCGCGACCCGCTTCAGGCGCTCGACGTCGACGCCGACATGGAAGGCCCCGCGTTCGCCGAGCGCGACCGCGTCGAGCCCGCGCGCGAGGAAGGGTCCGGCGAGCGCGAGGGCGACCAGGAAGGGCAGCGTCAGCGCGACCTTGAGCCAGGTCGCGCCGCCGAGGCTGCCCAGCGTCCAGAACAGGAAGGCGCGCAATTGGTCGTCGCGCGCCATGAACACGAGAACGCCGGTCGCAGCTCCGGTCAGCGCGCCGAGCGCGACGCCCGCAAGCAGCATGACGGCGATCTCGGTCCGGCCGTCGCGGGTCGCGAGGCGCGCAAGAACGAGCGTCGCGCCGAGGCCGCCCGCGAAGGCTGCGAGCGGCAGCCCAAGGACGGCCAAAGCCGGCGGCAGATGATGCGCGGCCGTCTCACCGAACGTGATCCAGAGCACGGCCGCCAGGGCCGCGCCGGACGAGACGCCGACGAGGCCGGGGTCGGCGAGGGGGTTGCGGAACATGCCCTGCATCACCGCGCCCGCCATCGCCATCGCGGCCCCGACCAGCGCTCCGAGCACGGTCCGCGGCGCCCGGACGTCGCACAGGATGATGGCGTCGCGGACGTAGTCGGCGGGCAATCCGGCGCGGCCGCCCGCCGCGATCAGTGCGTTCGCGACGTCGACGAGACGGGCGGGACCGATCGCGACCGGCCCGACCGCAAGCGACGCGACGAGCGCCACGGCGAGAAGGCCGGCCGCGGCGACCAGCCCGCCGGTCTTGGTCATGGGCGGGCGGGCGCGCCCGCCATCCAGGCCCGCGCCGGCAGGTCGTCAAAGGAGATTTCGGGATAGACGCGCCGCGCGACGTCGAGGGCGACATGGGCGGTCCGCGGTCCGAAACCGACGAGCCCGAGCGTGTCCGCCACTACGACGCGGCCTTCGCGGACGGCCGGAGACGCCGCGAGAGCGGGGTGGCGCGCGACCGCCTCGGCGGTGATGGGCGCGCCGGTCGCGAGCGCCACGACCGCTTCGGGGGCGAAGCCGAGCGCCGCCTCGTCGGAGAGCGGCTTCCAGCCCGCCATGCCGGCGGCGGCGTTGTCCGCGCCGATCAGGTCGAGCGCCAGAGCGCCGGTCGAGTCGGCGCCCGCGGCCGTCAGGCTTCCGCCCTGCCCTCCTCCGAGCAGCAGCAGCGCGCGTCGCCGTCGCGAGACGCGGCCGACGCTTCGCTTCAGACCGGCGAGGTCCGCGGCGACGGCGGCGGCGACCTCCGCGCCGCGCTCCGGCTCCCCGACCGCCTCGGCAACCTGGCGGATGCGAGAGGCGATGTCGTCGGCGCCGCGCACCTCGTCGAGAGCGACCAGGCGGACGGACGCTGCGGCCAGTACGTCGAGCGCCTCCTTCGGACCGGCGCCGTCGGCCGCGATGATGACGCTCGGCGACAGGGCGAGCACGCCCTCCGCGGAAATTCGGCGATAGTAGCCGATATTGGGCTTGGCGCGCGCTTCCGCGGGATAGGTCGACGTCAGATCGACCGCGACGATCCGCTCGCCGCATCCGAGCGCGTAAAGGATCTCGGTGACGCCGCCGCCGAGCGAGACGACGCGGTCGCCGCTCACACCTGCGGACCGCGCCGACATCGGCGGCGCCGCGACGAACGCCGCTCCCCCGGCCAGGCTTGCGATGACGGCCCGACGAGACGGCGCGGCGCGGATCTCCAAGGGCGATAAAGGCGTCGTTCGGAGCATGGGTCGTCCACTCTGCCCTGGGCCAGATACAACTGAGTTATTCTAATTCTAGAAAGAGATTTACTTCCCGCCCACGCTCATTGGCGCAATCCCGGATCGGGGTCAACGTCCAGCGCGCCAAGCCGCCAAGTGCGCAGATCTGAGGATTCACGCTCGATATAGAGGGCTTACGGTCTCGATGGCTCCGATTCGAGAATGGCGCTTCGCCGCTTGCTGGACAGGGGCCAGCACGCCTCCGTTCGGCCAGATCATGGCGACGCCCTTCCTGGCTTAGTATCTTCTGGATTCCTTCAGGCGCGTCGAGTTCTGAATTAGAATAATTATATTATATATACATAAGCGTGCGGCTTTATTTGTTGTGAGACCTTAGGGCGCATGGTATTGGCTCGCCAGCGTTTGTCGTCCCAGGCGGGACGCGCGGCGCGAGGTGGTCCGCGCTCGGGGCGACGGGGCGGACCGGGTGTGTGGAGCGTGAACGTGCGCATCGGGGGGCAGCGGCGGAGCGTGGGCGTCGTCGCGCTATCGGCTTGTCTCGCGGCGACGGGCGTGATCGCGCCTGCGGCGGCTGAGGACGGCGCCGACGAGGTCATTGCGCTCGACCCTCTGGAGGTCATCGGCCAGATCTTCGCCGGCTGGCAGGGCGCGTCGGACGACGTCTACGACACCCCTGGCGCGGTCGCGCAGATCGGCCGGGAGGCGATCGACGAACGCGGAGGGGCGCGCAATTCGGGCGACCTCGTGCGCGGCGTGGCGGGCGTGAACGCGGTGATGGACCGGCAGAACCCCGGCATGAACGTCAACATCCGCGGCCTGCAGGATCAAGGTCGGGTGAACATGTCGATCGACGGCGCGCGACAGAACTTCCAGCAGTCGGGCCACGGCGCGACGGCCTTCGCCTATATCGACCCGGAGCTCATCGGCGGCGTTGACATCGACAAGGGGCCGACCTCGCTCGCCGGCGGCGCCGGCGTCATCGGCGGCGTCGTCAATTTCCGCACGCTGAACTTCGACGACATCGCGTTGCCCGGCCGCGACTACGGCGTCCGCTTCAACGGGACGACCGGCACGAACGCGTTCACCTTCAACGGCAGCCTCGCCGCCGCGTCGCGGGTGACCGAGAGCTTCGAGCTGGTCGGCGCGGTGGGCCGCAAGAAGCTCGGCGAATACGAAGTCGGCAAGCGCGGCGATCTGGATTACGTCGGTCTGGGCGAGCGGGCGGAATACACCACGCAGGACCAGTGGTCCTGGCTGCTGAAGGCGACGGCGGAGCCGGCCGAGAACCACAAGCTGACGCTAAGCTACACCGGGCTCTCGACCAAGTTCGGCACGGGCTCGGGGCCTTACGTCGACACCGACGACGTCGTGAACCACACGATCGTCGCCGACTGGCGCTGGACGCCGGGCTCCGCCTGGGCCGACGTGGCGGCCAAGCTCTATTACACCCGCACGTCGAACGATCAGTTCCGGCCGCGCCGCCTTCGCGACCCGGACGGCGATCCCAACGATCCCGGGAACATCCGCTATTCCGAGGCCAACGTCGATTACGCCATCGACACCTATGGCGGCTCGCTGTCGAACACGTCGCGCTTCGCGATCCCTCTGTTCGACGTCGCGCTGACCTATGGCGGCGAGTACTTCCTCGACAAGACCGACACGGCTTCGGTTTACGCCGACCCGGCGGACGATCCGAGCGGCTCGCAGTTCACAGGCTCCAACCCGGTCGGCGAACGCGGCGTCGGCGGCCTGTTCGCGCGCGCCGAACTCAGCCACGCCGACTGGCTAAAGGTGCTCGCGGGCGTCCGCTACGACCGCTACTACATGAAGGGCTCGGGCGTCGTCTTCGACGGCCTCGGCTCCGGATGCGGCTCGGCGCGCTGCCCGTCGCCCTTCGACGTCGACGTCGATGGCGGACGCTTCTCGCCGACCGCGACGATCGCGGTGACGCCGCTGACCGGGCTGCAGCTCTATACGTCCTACGAGCAGGGCTACCGGCCCCCCAACATCATGGAGGCGATCCTCGGCGGCGAGCATATCGGCGGCCCGCTTCAGGCGCCCTTCGCGCCGAACCCGAACCTCGATCCCGAAATCTCGCGCACGGTCGAGGCCGGGGCCAACGTCAAGCTGGACGGCGTGCTGCAGGACGGCGACGCCCTGCGGGCGAAGGCGTCGATCTACTCGACCTGGGTCGACGATTTCATCACTCAGGCGGCGGTTCGGAGCGGGAACGACACCATGCTTCAGAACGTCAATCTGAAGGACAGAACACGGTTGCGGGGCGTCGACCTCGAGGCGAACTACGACGCCGGCTACGCCTATATCGGCGGCTCGGCCTCGTTCATCGACGCCCGCTACGGCGACGACTACGACAACATCCCGTCCTTCGGACCCGCGCTCGCCGGCATCTACCTGGCGCCGAAAAGGAAGCTCGCAGTCGACGGCGGCGCGCGCTTCTTCGAGCGGCGCCTAACGGTCGGCGGACGCGTCACCTACGTAGATCCCGAAGATAACATCGGCTCGATCACCGGCGCCTACAATTACAATACGTATACGCTGATCGACCTCTACACCTCCTTCAAGGTGAACGATCAAATCACCTTCCGCGCGTCGGTCGAGAACATCCGTGACGTCGCCTATGTCGAGGCGATGGGCGCGGCGTTGTCTCCCTCACCGGGGCGAACCTTCACCATCGGAGCGACGGCGCGGTTCTGACGCCCGTCTAAACTCTGCTGATAGCCCCGGAGCGGGGCCGCACAAGGAGAACTGACAATGGCCATCACCATCACGGCCTTCAACGCCAACGGCGACGCGACCGGCCTGAACTTCAACAGCTACCTCAACGCGTTCGACGCCACCTTCGTGAACGGCAGCCGCGGCTTCTTCAGCGACAACCCGTTCGATCTGGCCGGCGACGAATACGCCGTCTCCTCGAGCGCCGACCAGACGCTGCCGATTTCCGACGGCCAGGCCGTCATCATGGATTCCGGCGCTGCAAACGAACTCACTTACGACTTCAACACCCATACGCTTGGCGGCTCCCTCGACGCGGTCGAGTTCGGAACCGGCCTCACCTACACGAGCGCCACGGACGACTTTACGACGACGCGCGACGTCACGATCACCGGCCTTGGACTCACGGGCTCCGGCGCCGACGGCGCCGTCCACAAGGTGGTTGCCGACCTGATGAACGGCAGCGACGACGCGCTGCGCGACGTCCTCGAGGCGTCCGACGTGATCTTCCGCGGCGGCAGCGGCCGCGACACCATGATCGGCTTCGGCGGCGACGACACGATGAATGGGGGCGGCTCCAACGACTACCTCCGCGGCAACGCCGGCGAAGATTCGATCAATGGCGGCGCCGGCAACGACTTCCTCTACGGTCAGGTCGGCGCCGACACGGTGGTGGGAGCCGCAGGCCATGACGTGCTCGACGGCGGCGCGGGCGACGATCGGCTCATCGGCGGCGGCGGTCGGGATCGCCTGGTCGGCGGGACCGGCGACGACACCTTCGTCTTCGGCAAGAGCTTCGGCGTCGACCGGATCGCCGATTTCGAAGCCGGAGCCGGCGGCGGCGACGTGATCGAGTTCTCCACCTCGCTGTTCTCGAACTTCCAGGACGTGCTCGATCATACGACGAACGTGGATGGAAACGCCGTGATAGCGTTCAGCGCGACCACGACGCTGACGCTGCTCGGCGTCACCGAGGCCCAGCTCAACGCGAACGACTTCTCGTTCGTCTGATCCGCAATGACCGGCCCGTCCCCCGCCGGCAGCGGGTGGCGGGCCATTTCCCACCAGAGCAGGCGGCCACCATGTCCCTCACCGAAGCCGCGGCGCCCGTCGCGACGCCCGAAACCCGAGCGCAGCGCCTGCGCCGGGCGACCCACAGCCTGCACGAATCGCTCGACAGCCGGATCTCGGACGCGAAGCTCTTCACAGACCGGGACCGCTACGCGCTGTTTCTCGCGATGCAGCGCCGGTTCCACGCCGACGTGGACGCCCTCTACCGCGACCCTCGGCTGATCGCGGTGATTCCGGACCTGCTCGAGCGCCGGAAGCTCGACCTTATCGATCAGGACCTCGCCGACCTCGGACGGGCCCCCCCGGCGAATCCAGCCCAGCCGGCGGACCCGAGCGACGAAGCTGCAGCGCTCGGCTGGCTCTATGTCGCGGAAGGCTCGAACCTGGGGGCGGCCTTCCTTCTGAAGGAGGCTGCAAAGCTCGGCCTGTCCGAAAGCTTCGGGGCCCGCTCGCTCGCCGCGCATCCGGAAGGCCGCGGCCTGCACTGGCGGCGCTTCACGCAGGACCTTGACGGTCCGCAGCTGACGCCGGAGGAAGAGGAGCGCGCCGAGGCCGGCGCGGCGGCCGCCTTCGCCCGCGTCCGCGCGCTCGCCGAAGAGACGATCGCGGCCGCGGGCTGACCGAGCGCGTCAGATCACGTCGAAATCGGCGGCCGTCAGCGCCAGTCCCTTTTTCAGGATCGCAAACAGCACGGCCCGGTCGTCGCCCGTGCCGTCGGAGTCGAAGTACAGCCGGCCGGTGTCTTCGTTGTAGATGATGCGGTCCGAGGCGTCGTGAGCGCGCGCGCCCGTCCAGAACGCCGCCTTGGCGAGATCGCCGAGGGGCGCGAACCGATCGAAGGCCGCGCGCGACAACGCGATCGTGTCGTCGAGTGGCCTGAAGTCGGTGATGATGTCGATGTTGGTCGCGGACGGCGCGTTCTTGAAGGAGAACGTGTCCGCCCCCGCCCCTCCCTCAAGAATGTCCTGGCCCAATCCGCCATTGAGGCGATCGTTCCCGGCGCCCCCGGACAGGCGGTTCGCGGCGCCGTCGCCGCCGAGGGCGTCATTGAAGCGCGACCCGATCAGGTTCTCGATCGAGGAATAGACGTCGCCGCGGGCGTCGCCGGAGTTCGACCGGGCACTCCCGAGACTGGCGAGGACCGCCGCCTTCGCCGAGGCGTAAGTGGCGGTGTCGGCTCCCGCGCCGCCGATCAGGCGATCGCCGCCCGCGCCGCCCAGCAGGGTGTCGTTGCCGGCGTCGCCGGACAGGGAATCCGCGCCGAGATCCCCATAGATCAGATCCGCGCCGTCGCCGCCGAACAGCGTGTCGTTGCCGCCGAAGCCGTTCAGCGCGTCGTTGCCGCCGAAGCTCTGGAAGCTGTCCGCCTTCGCCCCGCCTATGAACCGGTCGGCCCGGGACAGCACGTCCTGGATCAGGGCGAAATCGTCAGTGGTGGAGCTGGTGAGCGCCGCGGCGCGGATGTCGGCGACGTCGAGCCGGCCGCCTTCGATGCTCGCGACGCGCGTCGAGCCGTCAAACGCCGCGTATGAGGTGACCACGCCGCTGATTGGTTCGCCCAAGGACGAGTACCGGAAGCCCGTCCCGCGGAATTCGTCCCGCGTTCCATCGTCGTAATCGACGCGAAACAGCGTCGAGCTCCGCGTGAACCTCACCCCGTCATAGACGGTGCTGAAATCGAAATAGTCGAAATCGAATCCGAGCGTGTCGGACGAAGTCACCACCGTCATGACGGAACGCCCCCGAATTGGCCCAGGCAAGCGCCGTCCGCACCGCTGGTCCGGCCGCTCGACCCGCGTCGAGCATGTTTCCGCACAGGCCAAAAAGCAACCACAACATAGCCGCGTCGAGACGCAGAATCGCGGCGGCGCGGCGAGGGCCGCGAGTCCCGCCGCCGATCCGGCGCGGCCCTGCCGCGTATGAGCGTGAGAGGCGGGCCCCAAGCTCCGCCGACGGAGGGTTTCACATGAGACGTGCGGCGATCATGACGTTCATCTTATCCGCCTTGCTTGCAGGCTGCGCCGACCAACCCGCCTCGGGTCCGAGCCCCACGCGGACCTCGCCCCTCACCCATTCGCCGCGCGATCGCGTCTCGGAGGTCGGCCATCCAGAGACGAGCGGCCCGCTCCGTCCTACGGCGCCGACCGGCTGACCTGTCGCCGCTCAGGTCGACGTCAACAGGCGCCGACCAAGGCCAGAACCTCGCGCGGAATGGGGAACGCCTCGATGACGTCGCCGTGCCGCCGAAACCCCATCAGTTCGCGCTGGATGAAGAAGGCATGAACCGCCTTCGCCGCGGCCAGCTTCGCCGGGACGCGATCCTCCGGGCTCTCCACCGCCCGCAGGACCGCCAGCGCGGTTTTCGCCGCGCGTTCCGACCGGTCGAGCGCGGCGACCTTTTCGGCCCGGAGTTCGGCGTCGAGCGCCAGCAGGCCGATCGCGTCGGCAGGCCCAGGGACGAGCGTTCTTGGAGGTCGAAGCGACATGCCTGCATTTTGAAGCAGCGGACCAGGGCCGCCAAGCCCTTGCCGCGCGCTCGCAGGAACGTCGCAGCTCAGCGGACGAGAAGCCAAGGAACGGACCTGCCGTGGAGATCGTTGATCACAAACAAGACCGATGCGTGCGTCGCGCGCATTCAAAAGACGACGATCACCGGGAGAAACGACATGCGAATGATTCTTGCCGCCGCCGCTGCACTGGCGCTCACCGCGGGCGTCGCGAACGCCCAGTCGCCATCGACGGCCGACAAACCGGCCGCTGCGGGGCAGAACAGCGGAAGCGAAAAGATGTCCCCCGGCACCGCCGGCGCCATGCAGAACGAAGCCGGCGGCGTCGCCACGAGCCCGCAGGACGTTCAGAAGCAGGGCACCGGCGCGACGACGCCCAGCACCGACGATAGCGGGAAGGCGATGAAATCGACCGGCGACGCTCACAAGTCGACGAGTGACGAAAAGAAGTAAGCGACGTCCTCTGCGCCAGTCGAGGCCGCCCGGCCAGGCCGGGCGGCCTTTTTCATGCGGCGCCGAAGGAAACGCTGCACCGCACCACCTAAAATGCTCGCAGCCCGTCCGAACTCGTGGTGTACTCAAGAAAGCGTGACAGTCACGAGAGCTCGATCACGAGACGCCAAGGGAGGTTCGCCATGCAATGGCTTCGACTCACGGCCCCGGGTCAGCATGAGGTCTATGTGAACATGGCGCTGGCCGTGCACATGCGCCGGTTCGGCGAGAAGACGACCATCGACATGCTGACGAGTTCGATGGACCGGACGCACTGCGTCGGCGTGCTGGAGACGCCCGAGGCCATTCTGCAGAAGATGTGCGATTGCGGCTGGGTGTCCCGCCAGGGGGGCGAGGCCGACCGGCCGCCCGTTCCGCACTAGCCTCAGGTCGCGGTCAGCGGGTCAGGCCGAGATCGGCGAGAGCCGCGTGATAATCCGACATGAGCTCGTCGCCGCGCTCTCCGAACACGCGCAGCGCGCTCCAGGTGTATATGCCGGTGTCGTGGCCGTCGTCGAAGACGAGGCGCACCGCATAGGAGCCCACCTCCTGCACGTCGCGGATCGCGACGTCGCGTTTGCCCGGCACGATGGTCTTCTGGTCGGGCGAATGCCCCTGAACTTCGGCGCTCGGGCTTTCGACGCGCAGGAGCTCCGCGGCGATCGCGTGGCGCGCGCCGTCCGCCCATGCGAGCGTGAGCGTCCGGCCGTCCTTGGAGAGCCTGACCTCCGTCGGCCACAGCGTGTCGTCGCCCATTCCGAGCCCTCCCCGTCCGTCCGGCCCCTTTCGTCGGGGCTGGGGCGTTCCTAACTTCCCTATGACGTTTTCGCCACCGTCATCGGATCCCTGTCGCGTCCGGCGCGACGATTGCGTATAACCCCCGAGCCGATGGACATCTTTCCGCGCCCCCTGCCGACCGAACCGTTGATCGATCCGTTTGCGCGGGCGATCACCTATCTGCGCGTCTCCGTGACGGACCGCTGCGACTTCCGCTGCGTCTACTGCATGTCGGAGCACATGACGTTCCTGCCGAAGCGCGATCTGCTCAGCCTGGAAGAGCTCGACCGCCTGTGCAGCGCCTTCATCCGGCTCGGCGTCCGCAAGCTGCGGCTCACCGGCGGCGAGCCGCTGGTGCGGCGGGACCTGATGACGTTGATCCGGTCGCTCGGCCGCCACATCGATTCCGGCGCGCTGGAGGAGCTCACGCTCACCACCAACGGCAGCCAATTGGCGAAGCACGCCGCGGACCTCTACGCCGCGGGCGTACGCCGCGTGAACGTTTCGCTCGACACTCTGGACGAGACCAAATTCCGTCAGGTGACCCGCTGGGGCGACCTTGGCGTGGTGCTCGGCGGCATCGACGCGGCGCTCGCGGCTGGCCTGAAAATCAAGATCAACACCGTCGCGCTGCGCGACGTGAACGAGGACGAGATCGCCTCGATCGCAGCCTGGGCCCACGGCAAGGGCATGGACCTGTCGCTGATCGAGACCATGCCGCTGGGCGAGATCGACGGCGACCGCACCGACCAGTATCTGCCGCTGAGCCGTGTCCGCGCCCGGCTCGCACAGCGCTGGACGCTGAACGACATTCCCTACAAGACCGGGGGCCCCGCCCGCTACGTCTCGGTCGCCGAGACCGGAGGGCGGATCGGCTTCATCACCCCGATGACGCACAATTTCTGCGAAAGCTGCAACCGCGTGCGGGTGACCTGCACCGGCACCCTGTTCATGTGCCTCGGTCAGGAAGACGCCGCCGACCTGCGGGCGCCGTTGCGGGCCAGCGAAAGCGACGCTCTGCTCGCGGACGCGATCCGCAGCGCGATCGCCCGCAAGCCGAAGGGCCACGACTTCGTCATCGACCGCACGCGCGCAAAGCCCGCCGTCGCCCGTCACATGTCGACGACCGGCGGCTGACCGGCGCCTGGCGGGCGTACAGCCCGCGTCTCGAAAACCTCCCACATCGGCTCCTGTCCGTGACGTGCCTGGACGGCGTCCATTTTCTCCGGGCGCGTCCCAGGCTGCGATGATCGAGTTCGCGACGATCGCTCCCGCGGTTTGCGCAGCGGTTCGTCGCGCTTGAGGCGCCTCGCGCCAGATGGCGCTTGCCTGTTGCGACCTCGGTTGAATCGTGGCATCCGCCTGCAGCCTCCGCTCGCGTGGAGGCCGCTGGAATGGTAAGTCACAAGCATCGACAAGAGGGGATCGCGGCGTCTCAGACCGCGAACGGCCCGCCGACGGGGGGAACATGCCGATGGGCGCCTTGCTCGCGCTGAGCCGCACGATCGACGCGATCAACACCGTGATCGGGCGCTCCGCGATGTGGCTGACGCTGATCGCCGTCATCGTCAGCTCGGTCAACGCCGTCCTGCGCAAGGCGTTCGACATGAGCTCGAACGCCTGGCTCGAGCTGCAGTGGTATCTGTTCGGCGGCGTGTTCATGCTCTGCGCCGCGTACACGCTGCTGAAGAACGAGCACATCCGGATCGACGTGCTCGCCGGGCTGTTTTCCAAGCGCACCCGCGACTGGATCGACGTCGGCGGCCACGTGATCGTGCTGATTCCGTTCTGCCTGCTGATGATCTACGATCTCTGGCCGTTCTTCTGGCTCTCCTTCACCTCGGGAGAAGTCTCGAACAGCCCCGGCGGCCTGATCATCTGGCCCGCCAAGGGGCTCATCCTGCTCGGTTTCGTTCTGCTGCTCGCGCAAGGCGTCTCCGAGCTCATCAAGCGCGTCGCGGTGCTGCAGGGGCTGATCCCCGACCCTTACGAGGAGAAGCGCGACGAGGATGAGACCGTCGTCGCCTGAACTCCGCCTCTTCCCGACGACCCGACGCGACACGCCGGAGCCCCCGAGGCATGACCGAGTTCCTGATCCACAACATGGCGCCGATCATGTTCGCGACGCTCGTCGTGTTCCTTCTGATCGGCTATCCCGTCGCGTTCTCGCTCGCCGCGAACGGGCTTCTGTTCGCGTTCATCGGCATCGAACTCGGCCTGTTCCAGCCCGATTTCCTACAAGCCCTGCCGTTCCGCATCTTCGGCGTGATGAGCAACGAGACGCTGCTCGCCATTCCGTTCTTCACCTTCATGGGGCTGATCCTCGAACGATCCGGCATGGCCGAGGACCTGCTCGACACCATAGGGCAGCTGTTCGGGCCGATCCGGGGCGGCCTCGCCTACGCCGTGATTTTCGTCGGCGCGCTGCTTGCGGCCACCACCGGCGTGGTCGCGGCCTCGGTCATCTCGATGGGGCTGATCTCGCTGCCGATCATGCTGCGCTACGGCTACGACCGCAGGGTCGCCGCCGGCGTGATCGCGGCGTCGGGAACTCTCGCGCAGATCATCCCGCCGAGCCTCGTGCTGATCGTCATGGCCGACCAGCTCGGGAAGTCCGTCGGCGACATGTACAAGGGCGCGCTGGTCCCGGGCCTCGTGCTGACCGCGCTCTACGCCGGCTACATCTTTCTTGTGACGATGGTCCGCCCGGCGGCGGCGCCCGCTTTGCCGCCGGAGGCGCGCACCCTCCGCGGGGCGGCGCTCATCGCGCGGGTGCTGTTCGTGCTCATTCCGCCGCTGGTGCTGATCGGGCTGGTGCTCGGCACCATCTTCGTAGGCATCGCGACGCCCACGGAGGGCGGCGCGATGGGCGCCGCGGGCGCGCTGATCCTCGCGGCCATGAAGCGGAAGCTCACAGTGCCGTTGATGACGCACGCGCTCGACTCGACCGCGAAGCTCTCGACGTTCGTGATCTTCATCCTGATCGGCGCCCGCGTGTTCAGCCTGACCTTCTATGGGGTCGAGGGCGACAAATGGGTGCAGAACCTGCTCATCGGCCTGCCGGGCGGCGAGGTCGGGTTCCTGATCGTCGTGAACGCGCTGGTGTTCGTGCTGGCGTTCTTCCTCGACTTCTTCGAACTCGCCTTCATCATCGTCCCGTTGCTCGGGCCCGCGGCCGCCGCTCTGGGGATCGACCTGATCTGGTTCGGCGTTATGCTCGGGGTCAACATGCAGACGTCGTTCATGCACCCGCCCTTCGGCTTCTCGCTGTTCTACCTGCGCTCCGTCGCGCCGCGAAAATCCTACCTCGACAAGATCACGAAGAAGCGCACCGAAGGCGTCACCACGGGCCAGATCTATTGGGGAGCGGTGCCCTTCGTGATCATCCAGATGATCATGGTCGGGCTGGTGATCGCCTTCCCGCAGATGGTGACGCACTACAAGGGCGCGGCGTCGACCGTCGACCCGAGCACGATCAAGATCGACATCCCCGACAACAATTTCGGCGCTCCGGACGGCGGCGACATGAAGGAGCCGGACTTCGGGGTCCCGCCGCCTCCCGACTTCGGGGCGCCGCCGGCGAGGTGAGGCGACAAGGCCGCCGCCGGTCGACGCCCCCGGACCCAAAACCGCCGGTCGGACAGTTCAGCTCACGGCCTTGAGGCGGTCGGCGGTTGGGGACGTTTCGGCGTCGCCTTCGAGCGCTTCAAGGTAGGAGCGCCGCCACCAGGCGACGTCATGTTCCGAAATGCGAGCGAACATCCGCTTCCACCGGTCCACCCGCTCGTCCAACGGCATGTCGAGCGCGCGGGCGATCGCGCCCGCGGTGCCGTCGACGTCATAAGGGTTGGTGAGCAGCGCGCCGTCCATCTCGGCCGCGGCGCCCGCGAAGCGCGACAGCAGGAGAACGCCGGGGTCTTCCGGATCCTGGGCGGCGACGAACTCCTTCGCCACGAGGTTCATCCCGTCCCGCAGCGGCGTCACGAGGCCGACGCTCGCCATGCGATAGAGCCCCGCCAGCGCGTTGCGGCCGACGGTGCGGTTCACGTAGCGGATCGGCGTCCAGTCGAGCTCGGCGTGCGCGCCGTTCACCCGCCCGGCGAGCTCCGCGACCGCGCGCTCCATCGCGGCGTATTCCGGCACTTCCTCGCGCGATTTCGGGGTGACCTGAAGAAAGGTGCAGCGGCCGCGCCAGCTGTCGTCCAGCGTGAGAAACGTCTCGAAGGCCTGGATGCGCTCGGCGATGCCCTTGGAGTAATCCAGCCGGTCCACCCCGATGATCAGCTTGCGCCCGAGCATGCTCTCGCGCATGCGCCGCACGAGCGAGTTGCGCCCGGATGCGGCGGCCGTCTCGGCGAAGGCCTTGGTTTCGATCCCGACCGGCAGCGCTTCGACCCGGATCGCTCGGCCATGAACGACGAACCGGCCCGCGCTCAGCCGCCGGCCGACCTTCTCGCGGCGGACGTAGGTCTCGAAATTCTCGACGTCGAGCGGGGTCTGGAATCCGATGACGTCATGAGCCGCCAGTCCCCGCACGATGTCGGCGTGGTTGGGCAGCACGGTCAGGATGTCCGGCGGCGGGAACGGGATGTGGAGATAGAAGCCGATCCGGTTCTTCAGCCCGGCCGCGCGGAGCTCCGCGGCCATCGGGATCAGGTGATAGTCGTGCACCCAGACCAGGTCGGACGGCTGCACCATCGGCGCCAGCATGCGGGCGAAGAGCTTGTTGACGCGGTAGTAGCCGCCCAGCGCCACGCGGGTAAAATCTGCGAGGTCCATCCGGTAGTGAAACAGCGGCCAGAGCATCCGGTTGGAGAAGCCGCCGTAATACTCTTCGAGGTCGCGCTGCTTGAGGTCCACCAGCGCGTAGGTCAGGCCGCCGCTCTCGACCGTCTTGGGATGCTCGGGCTGCGCCGCGTCGTCGGGAATAGTCCGCCCGCTCCAGCCGAACCAGACGCCGCCGCGCTCCTGCATCGCTCCGGACAGCGCGACGGCAAGCCCGCCAGCGGCCTGCGCCCCAGGCTTCAGCATCGGGACGCGATTGGAGACGACGATCAGACGACTCACGGCGCGGCCCTCGGCTGGCGGCCCAGGAACAAGCTTCCAGGTCTGGTCGTGCTTGAAGAGATTGACATTGCCCGGTCCAACAACGTCCGGAGGCGGCCGGTTGTTCCCGAGGTCGCGTCATCGCGACGCCGGTCGCGCGAAAAGATCACGGTTGGTTCGGGAAGCACGCCGACGCATGCAGCGTGTGGACGCCGGCGATTTCCGTCAGGAAGCCTGGAATTGGCGTCTCGAACGGCGTCGTGAGTGTGACCTTGGAGTTCCCCGCCACCCCTGCGCAGGTCGCGTTCGCGTTCAGCGTCACATTCGCGGTCGGGATCGAAATCTGATAGGACGCCCCGGTCTCGACGACATGCGAGAGCGTCTTGGACGCGCTGTAGACCCCGTTCGCCGAGCACTCCGTCTGACGCACGCCCATGCAGCGCGCGCCCGCGATCGCCGTCTCCGACAGAGCCTGCCGGATCCACATCGCGCGTCCCGCTTCGATCGAACCCAGCAGCATCATCAGCATGGGTCCCGCCAGCAACGCGAATTCCACCGCGGTGGCGCCGGACGACTGACGCCCGAAGCGCCCCGCAAAGCGGCGAATGATCCCGCCGCTCATTGGACCTGCACGATCGCGCGCTCGACCGCCGTTCCCGCCTCAACGCGGCTGATCGCCGGAAGCAGCGGCGTGACGGCGCGGCTCCCGCTGATCGACACGAACTTGCCGGCGACGCCGCCGCCGGCGCAGGCGCCGCCGCACGTCATTGCGGATCCCCAGACGACGCCGGCCGGGGCGATCGTCGGGCAGTAGCAGGAATCGGCGTTCGCGGCCGTGCCGGTCTTCGAGACCGCCCCCGAACGGATGGTGGTGGCTGGACCGTTGTTCACGACGACCACGGCGTCCGCCCAGTTTTCCGTCTGCGTGCTTGCGATCAGCGCCGCCGTGGCGTCGGCAAGCGCCCGGCCTCCGGTCGAGGTCGCGCTCGCGCCATTGAGGAGCGCGTAGTTCGAGGCGGCGGCGACCGAGGCGTTGAGATTGAAGCGCGTGTAGAGCGAGCCTCCGAAATCGATCGTGCCGGCGAAGATCAGACAGAACACCGGCGCCAGCAACGCGAACTCGACGGCCGACACGCCATTCTTCTCTCGAGCGAAGCGGGCAAGCGCCGCGCGCAGGCTGGCGACGAGAGACGCCGTCATTGCACCAGCGCCACGCCGCCGCCGCCGGACGTCGCCCCGCCGAAGCACAGCGAACCGGCGGCCGTGCCGCCGGTCAGCGTGATCTGCGACGCGATGATCTCAAGGCACTGGCCCGCGGCGTTGCCGAGGCTGGCGCCGCCGCTCATCGAAATGGGTCCGTTGGGAAAGTACAGCGCTCCGGCGAGGCTGGCGCTCGCGCCCCCCGTCAGCGACGCGCCCATCGTCTTGGACGACGTCGTCGGGCCGACGATCGCGAGCTTCGCGGTCGCGCCCGAGGTCGGGGCGCTGATCGAGACGTTGCCGTAGCCGGACCCGAGACACAGCGCGACGTTCGTGCAGCCGGAGCCGGACACGGTGCTCTCGCCGCCGGTCACGAGCGTCACGCCGACGCCCTTCACGCCGACGGTCGAGCCGTTGCAATAGACGTCGCCCCCGCCATTGGCGCCGAAGGCGATGTAGCCGCGCACGGTGTAGACGCCTGCGCCGAGGATCGTGCCGCCGGCGGAGTTGAAGAAGCCCTTGATGTCGTGCTGGGCGGCCGCCGGCAGTGTCATGCAGCTGCCGCCGCCGGAGGTGACGTTGAGATTGCCGGCGAGCTGGAACAGGCCGGAGGACCCCGCGGCGTCGGCGAAGGTCGTCTTGGAGCCGCCGCCGACATTGATCGAATCGCCGGCCGAACTCGCGCCGATCCGGTAGCTGTTGGTCGAGCCGGAGCCGAAGGTGAGCGTGGACCCGCCATTGTTGTAGATCCCGCCCGACATCTCGAAGGTGCTGGGCCCTCCGAAGGTCAGCGTCCCGCCATTGTGGCAGATGCTGTAGCCGGCCCCGGGCGAGCAGTTCGCAGTTCCTGCGCCGAGGTTGAACGTGCCAGCGCCGAAGGTGGTCGTGGTTCCGCCGCCGGTCCACACGCCGCCTGGGAGTTTGAACGTCCCTGCCCCGAAGGTCAGCGTGCCGTTCGTGAAACACACGCTGTAGCCGCCGGAGCAGGTCCCGGACGGGGTCGCGCCGATGTTGTACGTCCCGGCGCCGAAAGTGGTCGTGTTGTTGGCGTAAAATCCCTTGGCCATGTTGTAGACGCCGGGGCCGAAGGTGATGACCGAGCCGCCGCCAGCGTTGGTGAGCACGTCGCTGAAAGTGTACGTCGTGGCCGCGGTCCCGCCGGTGTTGAAATTGACCGTGATGCCACCGCCGACGCTGATCTTCCCGAAATTGTAGGTCCCCCCGCTCGGGCAGGTCAGCGTCCAGGTCGGCTGCGACCAGCTCGCCGTGCACTTGGCGGCGGTCGCGGCGGCCTTCGTCCCGTTTTGATCCCACGCGAAGTCGATGTTCGTGCCGGTCGGGACGCTCGCAAGCGTCGGCGCGCTCGGTCCTGTCTGCCCCGCGACGACCGAAAGTCGGGACGTCGCCGTCGTGACCGCGCTTTCGCCGGCGAGCGGATCAGTCGTCTCCTTCTTCGTGATCGTCAGCGTGGAGCCGGAAGGGGCGGAGATCGCGCCGGCGCAGGGCTGGCTTGGCGGGGTGGTGTTGTAGCTGACGGCCTTGGTGACGATCGACGTGCCGCAAGGCGTCGTGATCGAGACATTCGAGGCGACGCCGCAATTGGGAGCCGTGATCTTCGTGCCGCCGGACAGCGTTATGCCGGAGCCGCTGGTCTTCAGCGCGATGATGCAGGCGTTGGCCTGGGCGGAGATCTCGGCGTAGGCCGACGCCGCGATCGTGAGATTCGCGCGGTAACCGATCACTTTCGCCAAAGCGAGGACGCTCTCGCCCTCGATGGTCACTTCGACGGTCGTGTTGCTTCCGCCTTTGGGCGACGCGACCAGCGTCGCGGTGACGTTCGCCGCGGGCACGCCATGCAGGCCCGCCAGCCGCTGCGCCGCCGCCGTCATCTTCGCGGAGTCGTTCGCGGCGCTGTAGGCCTTTGCGGCCGCATAGGCGGCGAGGTCGGCGACGCGCTGATACTCGACCTTCGTGAGCAACCCCGAGCCGAACTCGGCGACGAGGGCTGCGACTCCGATCAGCAGCGGCAGAAACACGGCCGCCAGGATCGTCACGTTGCCGCGATCGTCCCGCAGTCCATCTCTCGCTCTGTTCGGGATCATCTTACCGCCGGTACGTGCCGCTCAAATCAGCGCAGCGGCGCAAGCTATCGGACGGTGATACCCTGGCTCTTATTAAAATACCGGTAAGCGATCAGTCCAGTTTTAATATAATTAAATTTTAATTACTTTTAACCGCGGATTATATCTTTGAGGCGACGTGATTATTTCAGAGGTTCCGACGGCTAGGACGCAGCCCTCGCCACGCGTCAGCCAGTCTCGCCCACGCGCGCCAGCCATTCATCTTCGCTGAGCGTCTCGATCCCGAGATCGCGCGCCTTTGCGAGCTTCGATCCCGCGCCAGGGCCCGCGACGACGATGTCGGTCTTCTTCGACACGGAGCCTGCGACCTTCGCGCCCAGCCGCTCCGCCATCGCCTTCGCCTCGTCGCGGGTCATCTTTTCCAGCGCGCCGGTGAAGACGACCGTGAGCCCCGCGACCGGGCTCTCGCGGGCGACCTGCTCCATCGGCTCGGGCTTGACCTCGGCGAGCAGGGCGTCGAGCGGCGGGTCGTTCTGGGGCTCCTGGAAGAAGTCGATCACGGCGCGGGCGACGATCGGGCCGATGCCTTCGATGTCGACGATCTCCGCCCAGGCGTCGTTTCCCTTGTCGCCCTTGACCTCCGGGTCCGGCGGCGTGGCGCGCCGCGCGGCGTCGCGCAGCGCCTCCAGCGACACGAAATGGCGCATCAGGCGCTTGGCGTTGACCTCGCCGACATGGCGGATGCCGAGCGCGTACAGCAGCCGATCGGTCGTGCGCGTCCGCGCGTCCTCGATCGCGGCGTAGAGGTTCTTCGCCGAGGTTTCGCCCCAGCCCTCGCGGTTCCTCAGCAGGATGAGCCCGTCGCCGTCCCTCTCGCGCCGCTCGAGCGTGAAGATCTCGGACGGTTGCCGGATCTGGCCCCATTCGTAGAAGGCCGAGATCTGCTTGTCGCCGAGCCCGTCGATGTCCATCGCGTTGCGCGACACGAAATGGCGCAGTCGCTCGACGGCCTGCGCGCGGCAGATCAACCCGCCGGTGCAGCGCCGGACGACCTCGCCTTCTTCCCGCACCGCGTGGCTGCCGCAGACGGGGCAGACAGTCGGAAACACGAAGGGCGTCGCGCCTTTCGGGCGCTTCTCCGGCACGACGGCGACGACCTGCGGGATGACGTCGCCCGCCCGCTGGACGATCACGGTGTCGCCGACGCGCACGTCCTTGCGGGCGATCTCGTCCTCGTTGTGCAGCGTGGCGTTCGACACCACGACGCCGCCGACCGTGACGGGCGTGAGCTTCGCGACCGGCGTGAGCGCGCCCGTGCGGCCGACCTGGATGTCGATCGCCTCTAGTACGGTCGTCGCCTGCTCCGCCGGAAACTTGTGCGCGATCGCCCAGCGTGGGCTGCGGGAGACGAAGCCGAGCCGGCGCTGCAGGTCGAGCCGATCGACCTTGTAGACGACGCCGTCGATGTCGTAGCCGAGCGACGAACGCTCGGCCTCGATCGCTCGGTAGTGCGCGATGAGGCCCTCGGCCGAGGTGAAAACCTTCATCAGCGGATTGATGGAGAAGCCCCAGCGGCCGAGGTTTTTCACCATCCCGGTCTGCGTGTCGGACGGCACGGCGCTGGCCTCGCCCCAAGCGTAGGCGAAGAACCGCAGCGGCCGGCTCGCCGTGACGCTCGGGTCGAGCTGGCGCAGCGATCCGGCGGCCGCATTGCGCGGATTGGCGAAGACGGGCTTTCCCGCAGCGACCTGCCGCTCGTTCAGAGCGCGGAAGTCGGCATGCGACATGTACACCTCGCCGCGCACCTCCAGGACCTCGGGCGCGTCGTCGCCCTCGAGGCGCTCGGGCACGTCGTCGATGGTGGCGATGTTGCGGGTGACGTCCTCCCCGACCGCGCCGTCGCCGCGCGTCGCGCCCCGCACGAACCGTCCGTCCCGGTAGAGCAGGGACGCCGACAGGCCGTCGATCTTGGGCTCCGCGGAGATCGCGAGTTCGTCGTCCGGCTTCATCTGAAGGAAGCGCCGGACGCGCGCGACGAACTCGGCGACATCCTCCTCGGCGAAGGCGTTGCCGAGCGAGAGCATGGGCACCGCGTGGCGCACCTTGGCGAAGGCCCCGGAGGGAGCGGCGCCGACCGTCTGGCTCGGAGAGTCGGGGGTCTTGAGCTCCGGGAACTCGGCCTCGAGCGCGTCCAGGCGGCGACGCAAAGCGTCATATTCGGCGTCGGAGATCGCCGGCGCGTCCTCCTGATAATAGCGCCGGTCGTGGCCGCGAATCTCTTCGGAAAGCGCCGCGTGCTCCTTCGCGGCGTCGGGCAGCGAGGGCGGCAACTCGCCGTCGGACGTCTCCTTCGCGCTCACGCGGCGCCCTCCAGCAGCCTCGCGGCCGCGGCCCTCGCCTCTTCCGTCACCGACGCGCCGGCGAGCATGCGGGCGATCTCTTCCCTGCGCTCATGCGCGGCGAGACCTGCGACCCGTGTCGCGACGCGCCCGCCTTCCAGCTCCTGCGCCTTGCTGATCAGGAAGTGCTGGCCGGCGCGCGCGGCGACCTGCGGCGCGTGCGTCACCGACAGCACCTGCACGCCGCGGGCGAGCCGGGCGAGCCGGGCGCCGATCGCGTCGGCGACCGCCCCGCCGACGCCGGTGTCGATCTCGTCGAACACGAGCGTCGGCGCCGAGCCGCGGTCGGCGAGCGCCACCTTCAGCGCCAGCATGAAGCGCGAGAGTTCGCCGCCCGAGGCGATCCTGGCGAGCGGCCCGGCGCGGGTGCCCGGATTGGTCTGGACCCAGAACTCCACCCGGTCCACGCCGTCGGGGCCGGCGTTCGCGAGATCGGTCGCGATCTCGGTGGCGAAACGCGAGCGCTCCAGCTTGAGGTCGGGCAATTCCGCCATCACGGCCGCGTCGAGGGTCGCTGCGGCGGCCCGGCGCGCCTCGCTCAGGATCACCGCCGCGGCCGCGTAGGCCGTCTCCGCCGCGGCCGCCTCCTCCGTCAGCGCGGCGAGCTTCGCCTCCCCCGCGTCGAGATCGGCGAGGTCGCCGCGGAACCGGGCGGCGAGCGCCGCGAGGTCGTCGACCGGGACGGAGAATTTCCGCGAGGCGGCGCGCAGGGCGAACAGCCGCTCCTCGGTCCGCTCGAGCTCCTTCGGGTCGAAGGCCGTGGCGTCGAGAGCGGCCCTGAGATGCGCCTCGCCCTCGTCGAGCGCGAGCAGCGCGGCGTCGAGCGCCTTGATGGCCGGCTCGACCAGTTCCGGCGAGGAGGCCGCCCGCCGCTCGAGTCGGCGGATGGCGTTGGCGATCGTGGTGACCGGCGAGGACGCGCCGGCGACGGCGTCATAGGCCTCGTTGAGATCCTCGGCCGCCTTCTCCGCCTTCATCGTCGCGGCGCGCTTATCCGCGAGCGCGGCCTCTTCGCCGGCCTCGGGCGCAAGCTTGTCCAACTCCTCGCTCGCGTGGCGCAGATAATCGGCCTCGCGGCGCGCGGCCTCGACCTTCTCGGCGTGCTCGGCCAGCGCGCGCGCGGCGGTCCGGCGGCGCGTCCAGGCCGCCGACACGGAAGCGGCTTCCGACGCGAGACCGCCATAGGCGTCCAGCAGCGACCGGTGGGCCGCGGGATCGACCAGCGCGCGGTCGTCGTGCTGGCCGTGAATTTCGACCAGCGTCGCGCCGAGGCTTCGCAACGCCTGGACGCTGACCGGCTGGTCGTTGACGAAGGCGCGCGTCCGGCCGTCGCGGGCCTGCACGCGGCGCAGGAACAGATCGCCGTCGTCCGACAGGTCCTGGGCTGCGAGAATCGCGCGAGCGGGATGATCGGACGGGAGTTCGAAGACCGCCGTGACCTGCCCCTGCGACTCTCCCTCGCGGACCAGCCCGCCGTCGCCGCGGCCGCCGAGCGCGAGGGAGACGGCGTCGAGCACGATCGACTTTCCGGCGCCGGTCTCGCCGGTCATGACGGAGAGTCCGGCGTCGAAATCGATGTCGAGCCGGTCGATCAGGACGATGTCGCGGATCGAAAGCCGTGCGAGCACGGAGCCTCCGCTAAGCCCGGTCGGTCGGCCTCAGCCGGCCCGCGCCTGCTGCGCCGGCGGTCCCGGCTCCTCGAGGGGCTGCTGGGCGGTCGGCGGAGCGCTGACGCCGCCGCCGAAGCCGCGAAACGCCCGGCTCATCCAGGAGCCGGAGTTCTCCTGCGGCTGCAGTCCGCCCGTGTTGAGCAGCGTGTAGCTCGCCTTGTACCATTCGCTGTCGGGATAGTTGTGCCCGAGAATCGCCGCGGCGGTCTGCGCTTCGCCGGTGATGCCGAGCGCCATATAGGCCTCGACCAGGCGGTGGAGCGCCTCCTCGACGTGCCGGGTCTGCTGATAGTTCGAGACGACCACCCGGAAGCGGTTGATCGCGCCGGTGTAGTCGCGGCGCCCGAGATAGAAACGGCCGATCTGCATCTCTTTGCCGGCCAGCTGGTCGCGCGCGACCATGATGCGCCGCCGGGCCGTCTCCGCGTATTCGCTTTCCGGCCAGCGGCGCACCAACTCCTCGAACGCCTCGACCGCGCGGCGCGTGCCCTCCTGGTCGCGGCTCACGTCGGGGACCTGGTTGTAGTAGGACATGCCGATCAGATACTGCGCGTAGGCCGCGTCCGGGCTCGTCGGATGCAACTGCACGTAGCGCTTCCCGCTCGCGATCGCGTCGGTATACTTTCCGCTCTTGTAATTGGTGTAGGTGGTCATCAGCACCGCCTTGCGGCCCCACTCGGTGTAGGGGTGCTGGCGGTCGACCTCGTTGAACTTCTTCTGCGCGGCGGCGTAGTCGCCCGCATTGACGCTGCTCAGACCCTCTCCGTAGAGCTTGTCGGCGGGCTCGTCCGGGCCGACCTCGTCCTTGTTCT
The DNA here is from genome assembly GCF_049446035.1 of Hansschlegelia sp. KR7-227. Lineage (NCBI taxonomy): Bacteria > Pseudomonadati > Pseudomonadota > Alphaproteobacteria > Hyphomicrobiales > Methylopilaceae > Hansschlegelia > Hansschlegelia sp. KR7-227. The sequence goes on along the minus strand of NZ_JBMSEA010000001.1, from coordinate 312,939 downwards.
CATTGAAATAAGAGCACGCCGCGATCGGCAGCGTCAGCGCGAGCGCCAACGCCAGGCGCAAGAAGCCGCGCCCCCGCGCGACGGACGAAGATGAGGGCGTACGCACGGCCATCGCGAGCCTCTTGTTCAACAAGACGGAAACAAATCCCCCCGAGGGACCGGCCGCGCCGCAAACGCGAGCCTTCGGCGCGCGAAGCGAACGCCGCAGCGCAGTCTATAGCCGAAAGGAGTCGCCTGCGCCACGCGCCTCGGGCCGCTTTTCGGCAACAGGCGCCCCGCAAGCCTGTGGCTGAAACGAGGCGATCCGGACGCGGGGCTCCGCGTCCGGATCGCCGAGGGTGAGGGAGACGGCGCGCCGCGCCGCGGCCCGACTCAGTTCGCCTGGCGGCGCAGGAAGGCCGGGATCTCCAGCTGGTCGTCCTCCAGTCCGCGCGACGACTGCGGACCGGGGCTCCGGCCGTGCGGGTCGAGCTGGCCATGCGCCGGGCGCTGATGCGCCGGCGGCTGGGGGCGGCGGGCGAAGTCCTGCTGCTGCGGCGAAGGCGCACGCTGCGGCGGGACCGGCGGCTGCGGCGCCTCGTGGGCGACCGGACGCGGCGCGGCCGGCTGCTGGGCCTCAGCGTCGCCGTCCTCGGCGTAGCGGTTGAGGCCGGAGGCGAGACGCTGCAGCAGCGTCATGCGCTTCTTGTCAGGGGCCGGAGCTTCGGGCGCCTGTTCGCGGCTGGCGCGGATCTGCGCCTGGGCCGGCATCGGAAGATCTTCGATCCGCGGCATGCGAGCTCCGCGGGCCGGGACGCGCTCCGCAGCCGGCGGGACATACGCCTGCTCGTGGCCGTCGTCTTCGGCGTAGTAGGCCGTGTCCTGCTGCTGCGGCTCGGCCAGCGGGGGCTTGGGGGCCGCCGCCCGGATCGTCACGTCCTCGATCGCGGCCACGACCTGCGCGTCGTAGGCGTTCTCGGCCGGAGCCTCGGCCTGCTCGGCCGCCGGCTGCTGGGCGTGGCCCTGCGTCGGGGCGCGGAAGGTCGGCAGCGTCTGCGGCTCGGGGCTGCGCGTGCCCGGGGCCGGCTGCTTGAAGCGGCTCGTCAGCTCGGCGATCCGCTGCTCGGCCGGGCTCGGGACGCCCGCCTCCTGGATGTGGTCGATGCCGGTCGCGACCACCGACACGCGGATGATGCCGTCGAGGCTCTCGTCGAAGGTCGCGCCGAGGATGATGTTGGCCTCCGAATCGACCTCCTCGCGGATGCGGGTGGCGGCCTCGTCGACTTCGTACAGGGTGAGGTCGTTGCCGCCGGTGATCGAGATCAGCAGGCCGCGGGCGCCCTTCATCGAGACGTCGTCGAGCAGGGGATTCGCGATCGCGGCTTCCGCGGCCTGGACGGCGCGCTTGTCGCCGGAGGCTTCGCCCGTGCCCATCATCGCCTTGCCCATCTCGCGCATGATCGCGCGGACGTCGGCGAAGTCGAGATTGATCAGGCCTTCCTTGACCATCAGGTCGGTGATGCAGGCGACGCCGGAATAGAGCACCTGGTCGGCCATCGCGAAGGCGTCGGCGAAGGTGGTGCGCTCGTTCGCGACCCGGAACAGGTTCTGGTTCGGGATGACGATGAGGGTGTCGACCGCCTTCTGCAGCTCCTCGATGCCGGCTTCGGCGATCTTCATGCGGCGCTGGCCTTCGAAGTGGAACGGCTTCGTCACCACGCCGACGGTCAGGATGCCGGCTTCGCGCGCGGCCTGCGCGACGACGGGCGAGGCGCCCGTGCCGGTGCCGCCGCCCATGCCGGCGGTGATGAAGGCCATGTGGGCGCCGGACAGGTGATCGCGGATCTCGTCGATGACCTCTTCCGCGGCGGCGCGGCCGACTTCCGGCTGCGAGCCGGCGCCGAGGCCTTCCGTGACCTGCACGCCCATCTGAATGATGCGCTCGGCCTTCGACAGGGTCAGCGCCTGCGCGTCGGTGTTCGCGACGACGAAGTCCACGCCGGCGAGGCCGGCCTCGATCATGTTGTTCACCGCGTTGCCGCCGGCGCCGCCAACGCCGAACACGGTGATGCGGGGCTTCAGCTCCCGGATGTCCGGCATTTTCAGATTGATCGTCATCGCAAGCCTCTAAGGTTGTCGCGCCGTCCAGGCGAGTGCCAATTCAAGTTTCGGCGTTCGGAGGGCGCGCTAGGCCCTATCCCGACCGTCGGCCGCCGCGCCGCCGGTCAGAAACTCTCCTTCAGCCACCGCCCGACGCGGTGGATGTACGTGTCCTTCTGCGTCTGCCCGCCGCGCCGCATGCGCTTCGGATCGACGTGTTCGACGCCCGCGACCTGCGGGAACACCAGCAGCCCGACCGGGCCTGCGAAGGCCGGCCCCTTGGCGGCCTCCGGAAGCCCGCGCGCGCCCAGCGGACGCCCGATGCGGACCGGCCGGTCGAGAATGCGGCGGGCGAGCTCCGGCAATCCGGTCAACTGGCAGGCGCCGCCGGTCAGCACGATGCGGCGCGCTTCCGAGGCGTGGCCGGACGCCCGCAGACGGTCGCGCACCAGCTCCAGAATCTCCTCCACCCGCGGCTTGACGATCTTCACGATCATCGACTTCGGCAGGTAGTTCGCAGCCTCGGGCTCGTTCTCGCCGACCGGCGTCACCGCGATCTGGTCGCGCTCGTCCGCGAGCGACGGGAAGACGCTCGCATGCAGGGTCTTGAGGCGCTCGGCTTCGTCGATGGAGGTCGAGAGGCCGCGCGCAAGATCGAGCGTGACGTGGTGGCCGCCCAGCGCGACGGCGTCGCAATGAACGAAATGCCCGCCCTGGAACACCGCGACCGAGGTCGTGCCGCCGCCCATGTCGACCAGCGTCACGCCCATCTCGCTCTCGTCGTCGACGAGAGAGGCGAGTCCGGCGGCGTAGGGCGCGGCCACCATGGTCTCGACGTTGAGATGGCAGCGCTCGACGCACAAGGTCAGGTTCCGCAGCGGCGCGCCCTCCGCTGTCACGATGTGCATGTCGACGCCGAGATGCTGGCCGACCATGCCCCGCGGATCGCGGACGCCGCGGTTGGCGTCGAGGCCGAAGCCGGTCGGGATCGAGTGCACCACGGCGCGGTTCGGGCGGACCGAGTGGGCGCAGCCGGCCTGCAGCACGCGACGGATGTCGCGGTCCTCGACCGGATGGCCGGCGATCGGCACCTCCGCATGAAAGGTCTCGGAGGCGAGCCTGCCGGCCGAGACCGACACGATGACGCTCTCGATCTGGACGCCCGCCATGCGCTCGGCGGCGTCGACCGCGAGCCGGATCGCCTGCTCCGCGGCCTCCATGTCGACGATCTGCCCGCCCTTGACCCCGCGCGAACGCTGATGGCCGACGCCGATCAGCTCGACCATGTGGCTGCGGTCCGGCAGCGCGTCGCCGGCTTCGGTGGGCCGAAGGCGCGCGACCAGGCAGGCGATCTTCGAGGTGCCGACGTCGAGCACCGACACCACCACGGCGCGCCGGTGCGGAAGCGGGCGCATCTTCGGAACGACGCCATAGGGAAACGCGGCGCTCATGTCTGGCCTGCCTTCTTGCGCGCCTTGACGGCGGCCTTGTCGGCCTCGGCCATCAGAGCGGCCGCCTCCGGCGTGAGCTTGACGACCGTGCGGAGCGGCGAGCGCAGATCGACCGCGGTGATCCACTTCGCGAACAGGTTCTGCTTCGCCTGCAGCGCCTCGAGCCGGGCGAGCGCCGCGCCGTAGTCGGTCTCGGGCAGCTTGACCTCGATGCCGGAGCGCAGCCGCAGATTCCAGCGCCGCTCGGCGACCAGGACCGCGGCGTAGGTCTGCTCCTTGATGGTCGGCGCCGCGGCGAGCGCGCCGAGCAGCGTCTGCGCCTTGAGGTTGGCGGAGGGGCCCACGACCAGCGGCAGATGCGCGAACCGGCTGTCGCGGAACTCGTCGATCGCCGTGCCGTCGGCGGCGAGGATCTGCACCTTGCCGTCATGCTGCCAGAGCGCGAACGGCTTGCGCTCGACGAGATGCACGGTGACGCGGTCGGGATAGAGCTTGCGGACGGCCGCATCCTCGACGAGCGGGTTCTCCATCAGCCGCTCGCGGGCGGCCTGAACGTCGAGAAAGGGAAGCGCGGTGTTCTCATTGACGCCGAGCGCGAGCAGCACCTCGTCGTCGGTGAGCGCGCTCTGCCCGTCGGTCTGGATCGCCACGACCCGAAAGCCGATCGCGTTCGCGGTGGTGACGTGGAGGGTCTCGAGCTCGTGGCGGACGGTCGGCCAGTGACCGCCGTCGATCATGCCGACGAGACCGGTGGCGGCGTAGAGGCCGGCGGTGAGCGCGAGGCCGATGGGACGGCGGCGAACGAAGCGCTCGGCGCGGAACCGGATCGAGGACAGGCGGCTGGCGCCGATCACCTCGGAGACGTCGTCGAGGTCGGGACGCGGGCGCCGGGCGTTGTCGGCGGCGGTCCTCATATTGGGGCCGGTCTTGAAGATCAGCGTCTGGACGCCGTCCGTAGCCCGACCGTGACCGGCCCGTGAGAGCGGCCCGTCTAGCGATCTAAGGAGGCGTCCTCCACCAGCCATTTGACGAGCTCACCAAACCCCATGCCGACATAAGCGGCGAGTTCCGGCACGAGCGACGTTTCCGTCATGCCGGGCTGCGTGTTCACTTCGAGGCAGACGAGCTCGCCCGTTCCGTCCTTGCGGTCGTCGAAACGGAAATCGGCCCTGCTGACTCCGCGGCACCCGAGCGCGTGGTGCGCCGCGAGAGCCAGTTTTCGGACCTCTTGGTAAACAAAGGGTGAAATTTCGGCCGGGAGAACGTGCCGCGAGCCGCCCTTGGCGTATTTCGCTTCGAAGTCGTACCAGCCGTCGGAGGCCACGATTTCGATGACGTCGAGCGGCTCTCCATTGAGCACGGCGCAGGTAAGTTCTTTGCCCGCCACGAAATTTTCAGCGAGCAGGAGCTCCCCGTGCCGCCAGTCCGCGCTGTGCAGCTCCTGCGGGGGGTGCTCGTGATCGGCGTTAACGATTAGGACGCCGACCGACGATCCACCGTCGACAGGCTTGAGAACGTAAGGCGGCGTTAAGACGTGGGAGGCCGCTGCTTCTGCGCGTGTGACCACTTTGCCACGCGGCACGGAAACGCCCGCGGCGGCCATCACCGTCTTCGCGCGCTCCTTGTGCATGGCGAGCGACGACGCCAGCACGCCCGAATGCGTGTAGGGCAGCCCCATGATCTCGAGCAGGCCCTGGACGGTGCCGTCCTCGCCGTAGCGGCCGTGCAGCGCGTTGAAGCAGACGTCGGGCTTCACCCTCGACAGCACCTCGGGCAGGTCGCGCGCGACGTCGATGCGGGTGACGCGAAACCCCTCCCCCTCCAACGCATTGGCGCAGGCCGAGCCCGACCAGAGCGAGACCTGCCGCTCCGAGGACCAGCCCCCCATCAGGACGGCGACGTGCTTGGTCATGCCTATTCCCCCGAGACCGACAGGTCGCCATTCCGGCCGCGGAGAGCCGGCGTCGTCATTCACGTTTCACGCGTCATGGTCCGGCTTGACCGGACCATCCAGCCTGAGCGCGGAAACTCCGCGTCGACGATGGATCCTCCGGTCAAGCCCGAGGACGACGGCGCAAGCCGCCTGCGTGCTTCGAGACGCCCGCTCTCGCGGGCTCCTCAACATGAGGATGTCGGGGATGGCAAGTTCCAGCGTTCCTCATGCCGAGGAGCGGTCCGAAGGATCGCGTCTCGAAGCACGCAGCGCGCCAGTCCCACGACCGTCAGGTCGTCAACCCGATCCTCTTGATCTCCCATTCGAGTTCGACGCCCGACGTCTCCCTCACGCGCCGGCGCACCTCTTCGCCGAGAGCCTCGATATCGGCCCCCGTGGCGCCGCCGACATTGATGAGGAAGTTGCAGTGCATCTCTGACACTTGCGCGCCGCCTATGGAAAATCCGCGCATGCCCGCCGCGTCGATCAGCTTCCAGGCGGAGTGGCCGGGCGGGTTCTTGAAGGTGGAGCCGCCAGTGCGCGCCTTGATCGGCTGCTTGGTCTCGCGGTGCTCGGCGACCGCGTCCATCTCCTGCCGGATGGCGGCGGGATCGCGGGGCTCGCCGCGCATCAGGGCGCCGGTGAAGATCACGTCCGCGGGCGCCGCGGAGAAGCGGTAGGCGTAGCCCATCTCCGCGTTGGAGAAGATCCGTTTCGCGCCGGAGCGGTCGACGCCGTAGACCTCGACCACGCGCTCGCGCGTCTCGGTCCCGTGAGCGCCGGCGTTCATGCGCAGCGCGCCCCCGATCGCGCCGGGAATGCCGTGGTAGAAGGCGAAGCCGCCGATGCCGGCCTCGAGCGCCGCGCCAGCGAGGCGTTTGTCCGCGGCCGCGGCGCCGACCTTGATCCGGGACTCGTCCATGGGCTCGATCCCGGCGAAAGCCTTGCCGAGCCGGATGACGACGCCGGGCATGCCGCCGTCCCGCACCAGCAGGTTGGAGCCGAGGCCGATCGGGTAGAGCGGGATGTCCGCCGGCAGGCGGCCGAGGAAATAGCCGAGGTCGTCCTCGTCCTGCGGCGAGAACAGGACCTCCGCCGGTCCGCCGACGCGAAACCACGCGAGGTCCGCCAAGGGCTGGTCGGCGAGCAGCCTGCCGCGAAGGTCGGGCATGAGGCTGGCCAGGGTTTCCGCGAGCCCGCTCGACGGCGTCCGCGCGACGGCGCTGCCGCTCACGCCGCGTCCCCCTGCCCGAAGGCGGCGAGTTCGTCCGGCAAAGCGGCGGCCCAGTAGGTCGAGGTCCCGGCGCCCAGCAGCACGACATAGTCGCCGGGCTTGGCGATCGCCGCGACCACGCCGGCGAGCGCCTGGGGTCCCTCAAGGGCTACAACGTGACGATGGCCGCGGGCGCGGATGCCCGCCACCAGCCCGTCCTTGTCGGCGCCCTCGATCGGCGCTTCGCCCGCGGCGTAGACGTCGGCCACGATCACCGTGTCGGCGTCGTTGAAGCAGCTGGAGAAGCCGTCGAACAGCGCGTGAAGCCGGGTGTAGCGGTGCGGCTGCACCACGGCGATGACGCGACCCTCGGTCGAGGCGCGCGCGGCCTTCAGCACCGCCGCGATCTCCACGGGGTGATGGCCGTAATCGTCGAAGATGGTGACGCCGTGCCACTCGCCCACCCGGGTGAAGCGCCGCTTCACGCCGCCGAACTTCGCGAGCCCCGTGCGGATCTGGTTGGCCGAGATGCCGAGCTCATGCGCGACCGCGATCGCGGCGGTGGCGTTGAGCGCATTGTGATGGCCCGCCATCGGCAGCTCCAGGCCGTCGATGGACGTCTCGGCGCCGGTCTTGCGGTCGCGGATCGTGACGCGGAACTTCGCCGCGCCGCCGCGCAGGTCGACGTCGCGCAGCCGCACGTCGGCCTGCGGGTTCTCGCCATAGGTCACGACGCGCCGGTCCTCGATCAGGCCGACCATGTCCTGCACGGTCGGATGGTCGAGGCACATCACCGCGAAGCCGTAAAACGGCACGTTCTCGACGAAGGAGCGGAACGCCGCCTTGATCGCGTCGAAGGTGCCGAAATGGTCGAGATGCTCTGGGTCCACATTGGTCACCACCGCGACGTCGGTCGGCAGCTTCAGGAAGGTGCCGTCGCTCTCGTCGGCCTCGACCACCATCCAGTCGCCGTCGCCCATGCGGGCGTTCGCGCCATAGGCGTTGATGATGCCGCCATTGATCACGGTGGGATCGAGGCCGCCGGCGTCGAGCAGCGTCGCGACCAGCGACGTGGTCGTCGTCTTGCCGTGCGTGCCGGCGACGGCGATGCAGGACTTCAGCCGCATGAGCTCGGCCAGCATCTCGGCCCGGCGGACGACCGGAAGGCGCTTCTCGCGCGCCGCGCCGAGCTCCGGATTGCCGCGCTTGATGGCGGACGAGACGACCACGACCTCGGCGTCGCCGAGATTCTCGGCGGCGTGGCCGATCGTGACGAGGATCCCCTTCTCGCGCAGCCGCTTGACGTTCGCGCTCTCCGCGGCGTCCGAGCCCTGCACGCGGTAGCCGTGGTTCGCCAGCACTTCGGCGATGCCGGACATGCCGATGCCGCCGATGCCGACGAAGTGGATGGGACCGATGTCGCGGGGAAGCTTCATGGAGGGGCGCGGCCGTGGAAGGGTGAAGAGAGGAGCCCGTGTAAGGCAGAAACGGCTCAGCTTCCAGCCGTGGCTATGACCAGGTCGGCGAGTCGCCCTGCTGCGTCCGGCGCGCCGACGCGCTTGGCGGCTTCGGCGGCGGCCGCCAGCGCCACCGGATCGTCGAGCCTGGCGCTCAGTTCGTCGGCCAGCGCCTCGGGCGTGAAGCGATCCTGGGCCGTGACCACCGCGCCGCCCGCGAGCGCCAGCGCATTGGCGTTGGCGAGCTGGTCATTGTCGAGCGCGTGCGGCAGCGGCACGAGGATCGACGGCCGTCCGATGACGGCGAGCTCGGCGACCGTCGAGGCGCCGGCGCGGGCGATGACGAAATGGGCGAGCGCCATACGCGCGGGCATGTCGTCGAAGAACGAGGCGAGCTCGGCCTGCACGCCGGCCGCGGCGTAGGCGGCCCGGGCGGCGGCGATGTCCTCGGGCCGCGCCTGCTGGGTGACGCGCAGGCGCCGCTTCAGGTCGTCCGGCATCAGCGCGACCGCAGCCGGCAAGACCTCCGACATCACGCGCGCGCCCTGGCTGCCGCCGAAGACCAGCAGGCGCACCGGCTGGCCGGCCGTCGGCGCCTGGTAAGGCACCTCGCAGGCGGCGAGCACCTGGGGACGGACGGGATTGCCGACATGGGTCGTGGTCACGCCCTTGGGCGTCTGCGCGACCTGCGGAAAGCCGGAGCCGACCGCGGTCGCGAGCCTCGCCAGCATGCGGTTGGCGCGGCCCATCACCGCGTTCTGCTCGTGGAGAACGACGGGGATGCCGAGCAGCCGCGCGGCGACGAGCGGAGGCACGGTCGGGTAGCCCCCGAAGCCCACGACGGCGGCGGGCCGCACACGGCGTAGAATTTCAAGGCTGCGCCAGGTTCCGCGGAGAAGAACGAGCGCAAGCTCGGCGTAGGCCTTGGCCCCGCCGCCGCGCAGCGTATCCGCCGGAGCCGCATGGACGGCTCTGGCCGGAAAATGGCCGGCATAGGCGAGAGCGCGCTCGTCCGTGATCAGCTCGACCGGCACGCCGCGTTTGGCGAGCTCGACCGCAAGCGATTCGGCCGGGAACAAATGGCCCCCCGTCCCGCCCGCCGAAAGCAGGATAGGCCGATCTTGCGTCACGCAGGCGCCCCGGCCGACTCGGCGCCATGCGCGCGCGCGTGCCTGCGGATCTCGGCGGCGAGCGTGTCGGCGCGCGGACGGCGGCGGGTGAGCGCGAGCAGCATCCCCATGCCGAGCGCGAGCGCGAACATCGAGGAGCCGCCGTAGGAGATGAAGGGAAGCGTCATGCCCTTGGCTGGCATGAGGTGGAGGTTGACCGCAAGATTGATCGCGGCCTGCAGGCCGAACAGCATGCTGAGCCCGGCGATCGCGAGCCGCACGAAGCCGTCATGCTCGCGCCGCGCGTGGTGCAGGCCGCGAATCACGATGAAGGCGTAGATCGCCACGATGAAGATGCAGAACAGGATGCCGAACTCCTCGGCCGCGACCGCCGAGATGAAGTCGGTGTGCCCGTCCGGGATGATGCGCTTCACCGTGCCCTCGCCCGGCCCCTTTCCGAACCAGCCGGCGGAGGTGAAGGCCTCGGTCGCCTTCTCGATCTGGAAGTTGTCGCCGGTCTCGGGGTCCATGAAGCGGTCGATGCGGCGCGCGACGTGCGGCAGCAGCTCATAGGCGGTCGCGAGGCCGAACACGCCGACGCCGCCGAGGCCGACCACCCAGATCCATGGCAGACCGGCGAGAAAGAACAGCGCGCCCCACACCGCCGTCACCAGGACGGTCTGGCCGAGGTCAGGCTGCAGCACGAGCAGGCCGAGCACGGCGCCCAGCAGAAGCGTCGCCATGATGTGGCCGGGCACGTCGCGCCGCTCCGAGCCTTCGGCGAACAGGAAGGCGACGAGCACGACGAAGGCCGGCTTCACGAATTCCGAGGGCTGCACCACCATCCCGGCGAGGCTGATCCAGCGCCTCGAGCCCTTGATCTCGGTGCCGATCACGAGGGTCGCGGCGAGCATCGCCATGCCGACGAAGAACGTCACCCAGGCGAGGCGGCGCACCTGACGCGGGCTGAGGAACGACACGCCGATCATCAGCACGAAGGCGGGCGGCAGGAACATCGCCTGGCGGTTGACGAAGTGGAACAGGTCGACGCCGATGCGCTCGGCGACCGGCGGCGAGGCCGCGAGCGACAGCACGACGCCGAGCACCATCAGGGCGCTCACCGCGAACAGGAGCGACCGGTCGATCGTCCACCACCATTCGCCGAAGACGGTGCGTTCCGCGCGGGAAATCATGCAAGGCGCTCCGAGGACGCGTTGACGCCGGCCTGCCGTGAGGAGCCGGCCGCGCGCCTCCTTCCGGGCAGGCGCGCGCCGCGCCGAGCATGGCGCGATTAGCGTTAACGAAATCCGACCAGAGGCCCTCGCCGTCGCCGCTTTCGCCGGCCGAGGGCGGCGCGGCTTACGACAAGCCCAGCGCCAACACCGCGCGCCGGAAATCCTCGCCGCGCTCTTCGAAGTTGCGGTACTGGTCGAAGGAGGCGCAGGCCGGCGAGAACAGCACGACCGGTTCGGCCTCGTCGGAGGCCTTGGCGTCCGCCGCCGCCTCGACCACCGCCTGTTCGACGGTGCCCAGAATCGCACGCGGCACCTTGTGCGCGTCGAGGGTCTTCGCGAAGGCCTCCGCCGCGTCCCCGATCAGATAGGCCGCGACCACGCGCGGGAAGAACGGCGCGAGCGCCTCGATGCCGCCGGTCTTCGGCTTGCCGCCGAGGATCCAGTGGACCCGGTCGAACGACGCCAGCGCCTTCGCGGCGCTGTCGGCGTTGGTCGCCTTGGAGTCGTTGATGAAGGTCACCCGGCCCGGCGTCAGGATCTCCTCCATGCGGTGCGCGAGGCCGGGGAAGCTCGCGAGCCCCTTCGCAATCGCCTCGTCAGACACCCCGAGCGCGCGGGCGACCGCCCTTGCGGCGCTGGCGTTCTGGACGTTGTGCGCGCCGCGCAGGGCGCGGGCCGCCGACAGGTCCACGGCGTCGTTTTCCGAGATCGCGACGACGTTTACGCCCCGCTGCTGAAGCCTTTTCGCCATCTCCGCCGACAGCGGATCGTCGACCCCGACGACGGCCGTGGCGGCGCCTGCGACCAGCCGCTCCTTGATCGCGGCGTAGTTCTCCATCGTGCCGTGGCGCTCGAGGTGATCCTCGGAGAGGTTGAGCATCACCCCGACCGACGGGTCGAGCGTGGGGGCGAGGTCGATCTGGTAGGACGAGCACTCGACGACATGGACGCGGTCCGCGGACGGCGGCTGGAGGTCGAGGATCGCGACGCCGATGTTGCCGCCCATCTGCACGTCGCGGCCGGCCTCGCGCAGCACGTGGGCGATCAGCGCCGTCGTCGTCGACTTGCCGTTGGTGCCGGTGATCGCGACGAAGTCGGCGCCCGGCGCGATCGCGCGGCGCTCCCGGCAGAAGATCTCGATGTCGCCGATGATCTCGACGCCGGCGGCCTTGGCGCGCTCCACCGTCCAGTGCGGCTTGGGATGCGTGAGCGGCACGCCGGGGGCGAGCACGACGCTGTCGAAGCGGGCGAAATCCTGCTCGCGCAGGTCGCCGGTCGGCAGGCCCTCGGCCGCGGCCTTGGCGACGCTCTCCGGCGAATCGTCGAACGCGACGACCTCCGCCCCGCCGGCGACGAGGCTGCGCACGGTCGCGCGGCCCGATCCGCCAAGACCGAAGACGGCGACGCGAGCGCCTTTGAACGCGGTGGCGGGCGTCACGACCGGCTGACCCGCCTCTGGGCGAGGTTGATCCAGAAGAAGGCGCTTTGGACCGACGAACTGCGTGCTTCGAGACGCGACGCGTCGCGCCGCTCCTCAGCATGAGGAGGTATCAACTCCCACACACGGTCCTCATGCTGAGGAGCCGTCCGACGGACGGCGTCTCGAAGCACGCAGTCCCCCGCCTCGCGATCCCGCAGGAACGTCTCCGCCATCCCGCTCACCTCAGCTTCAGCGTCGCGAGGCCGATCAGGGCCAGCACGACGGCGATGATCCAGAAACGCACGACGACCTGCGGCTCGGACCAGCCGAGCTGCTCGAAATGGTGATGGATCGGGGCCATGCGGAACACACGCTTGCCCGTCAGCTTGAACGAGGCGACCTGCACGATCACCGACACCGCCTCCAGCACGAACAACCCGCCGATGATGGCGAGGACGATCTCGTGCTTGGTCGCGACCGCGACGGTTCCGAGCAGCCCGCCCAGCGCGAGCGATCCCGTGTCGCCCATGAAGATCGAGGCCGGGGGCGCGTTGAACCAGAGGAAGCCGAGGCCGGCTCCCATCATCGCGCCGCAGACGACGGAGAGTTCGCCGGTGCCGAGCACGAAGTGGATCTGGAGATAGTCGGCGAAGACCGCGTTGCCGGCGAGATAGGCGATGAAGCCGAAGCTTGCGGCCGCGATCATCACGGGGACGATCGCGAGCCCGTCGAGCCCGTCGGTAAGGTTCACCGCATTGCCCGCGCCCACCACGACGAACGCGCCGAAGACGAGGAAGAACCAGCCGAGATCGAGCAGGACATTCTTCAGGAACGGGAAGGCGAGCGAGGTCGAGAAGCCATGGTCGAGGCCGGAGATCGCCGCCGCGCGGAAACCGCCGGGCTGGCCCGCCGCGGCGATCACATAGACCGCGACGAGCGCGATCGCGAATTCGATCGCGAGCCGCATCTTGCCGGAATAGCCGGCGTGGCTCTGCTTCGTCACCTTGAGATAGTCGTCATAGAAGCCGATGGCGCCGAAGCCGATCGTCACCAGCAGCACCGTCCACACATAGGGGTTGGCGAGGTTGCCCCAGACGAGCGTCGTCACGACGAGGCTCGACAGGATCATAAGCCCGCCCATGGTCGGCGTGCCGCGCTTGACGAGATGGGACTGCGGTCCGTCCTCGCGGATCGGCTGGCCCTTGCCCTGCTTGAGGCGCAGCTGGTCGATGATCCAGGGTCCGAACAGGAACACGAACAGCGCCCCCGTCATCACCGCCCCTCCCGTGCGGAAGGTGATGTAGCGGAAGATGTTGAAGCCCGGGACGACGTTCGAAAATTCGGCGAGGAAGGTCAGCATTTCAGGGTCATCCGGCGGTGACGGTTTCGTCGGACGACGGCATAGGCGCAAAGCGCGCCGTGAGCGCCGCGACCAGCGGTCCCATGCGCGAGCCGTTCGAGCCTTTGACCATCACCGCGTCCCCGCCGCGCACTCGGTCGAGGAGAGCGGCCTCGAGATCAGCCGACGTCGCGCCATAGCCGCCGCGGCGCGCCGCAGGCAGCGAATCGTAGAGAGACCGGCTCAGCGGACCGGCCGCGAAGACCAGGTCGATCTTCGCCGCAGCGACGGCCTCGGCGACCTTGGCGTGCAGCGCCTCGGCCTCGGCTCCCAGCTCCAGCATGTCCCCGAGCACGGCGATGCGGCGGCCGGCCGCCCCCACCGGCGTCTGGCCGAGCAGCGCGAGCGCCGCGCGCATCGAGGCCGGATTGGCGTTGTAGCTTTCATCGATGACGGTCAGCGGACCGGTCTCGGTCGCGAGCATATAGCGCTTGCCGCGCCCGCTCGAGGGCGCGTAGCGGGCGAGCGCGAGAGCCGCGAGGGCGAGATCGGCCCCGGCGAGCCTGGCCGCCAGCAGCACGGCGAGCGCGTTCTGCACGAGATGGCGCCCGGGCGCGCCGACTTTGAAGGTCACGGCCTCGCCCAGCACCGTGGCCGCGACGCAGGAGCTCGTCTCCTTCAGCGCGACCCGATCAAGCCGCGCGTCCGCCGAGACGTGCTCTCCGAAGCTCCAGGTCGCCGCGCCCGCCGCGATCGCGGCCGCCTTCAGCCGTTCGTAATGCGCGTTGTCGCGGTTGATGACGGCGTGGCCGCCGCGCTCCAGTCCCTCGAAGATCTCGGCCTTGGCGTCCGCGATCTGTTCGACGCTGTCGAACTGAGCGAGGTGCACCGGCTCGACATTGGTGACGACCGCGACATGGGGACGGACCATCTTCACCAGCGGCCGGATTTCGTCCGGATGGTTCATGCCGATCTCGAACACGCCGTAGGCCGCGGATTTCGGCAGACGTGACAGCGTCAGCGGCACGCCCCAATGATTGTTGTGCGAGGCGGCGGAGGCATGCGTCGGACCGTCCTCGGCGAGCGCGAGCCGCAGCGCCTCCTTGGTCGAGGTCTTGCCGACCGAGCCGGTGATCGCGACGATCTTTGCGCGAGTCCGGGCCCGCGCCGCGATTCCGGTCGCGACCAGCGCGGCGAGCACGTCCTTCACCACGAGCAGCGCCCCGGCGGAGGCGAGATCGGCGGCGTGCGCCTCGTCGACCACCGCGATGCCGGCCCCGCGCCCGAGCGCGTCGGCGACGAAGCTGTGGCCGTCATGGACGTCGCCCTTGATGGCGAAATAGACCTCGCCGCGGCCGACGGTCCGGCTGTCGATCGATACGCCGGCGATCGCTCCGTCGAAGCGGCCGAGCAGGCGGCCGGCCGTCGCAAGCGCAAGCTCAGGGGCCGACCAGAGCGGTTCGGCGAAGACGTTCGGGGCGGTCACGCGGCAGTCTCCCTCGAGGCTAGCGCTTCCCGCACGACCTGATGATCGGAGAAGGGCAGCGTGCGATCGCCCACGATCTGGCCGGTTTCGTGGCCCTTGCCCGCGACGACGAGGACGTCGCCCGGCTGAAGTTCGCCGACCGCCGTCTCAATCGCACGGTGGCGGTCGCCAATCTCGCGGGCGCCCGGAGCCGCGGCGAGAATCGCTTTGCGGATCGCGGCGGGGTCCTCGGAGCGCGGATTGTCGTCGGTGACGATGACGACGTCCGCGCCCTTCACGGCGATCTCGCCCATGAGGGGACGCTTGCCGGCGTCGCGGTCGCCGCCGCAGCCGAACACGACGACGAGTCGGCCGTGCGCGAAGGGCCTCAGCGCCGACAGCACGGTGGCGAGAGCGTCGGGCTTGTGCGCGTAATCGACGAACGCCGCGCCTCCACGGACCTCGCCGACCAGCTCCAGCCGTCCGGGCACCCCTTCAAGGCTTTCGAGCGCGTCGAGAACGGCGTCGGTCGCGACCCCGGTCGCGATCGCGAGGCCGGCCGCGAGCAGTGCGTTCTCCGCCTGAAAGTCGCCGGCGAGCGGCAGGCGGACCTCCCGGCGTCCGCCGGCATGGGCGACGGCGAGGATCTGGGAGAGCCCGTCGCGCCGAACCCCGGTCAGCCGCAGGTCGGCGCCCGCGCGCCCGACGGTGAGGAGCGCGAGCCCCCTGCCCCTGGCGACGTAGGCGAAATGGCGCGCGTCGGCGCCGTCGGCCGAAACCACCGCGACCCCGCTTTGCGGCAGCAACTCGCGGAACAGCCGGAGCTTGGCGTCGCGGTAGTGTTCGACGGTCGGGTGATAGTCCATGTGGTCGCGGCTGAGATTGGTGAAGCCGGCCGCCGTCAGCCGCACGCCGTCGAGCCGGCGCTGGTCGAGCCCGTGCGAGGAGGCCTCCATCGCGAGATGGGTCACGCCTTCGCCGGCGAGCGAGTCGAGCGTCCGATGCAGGGACACGGGATCGGGCGTGGTCAGCGAGCCGTAGGTCGCGCCGGACGGCCTGGTGACGCCGAGCGTGCCGAGGCTTGCGGCCTCAAGGCCGGCGCGCGCCCAGATCTGGCGAAGGAAGGTGACGGTCGAGCTTTTGCCGCTCGTGCCGGTGACGGCGGCGATCGTCGCGGGCTGCCCGGGATGGAGCCGCGCCGCGGCGAGCGAAAGCGCCCGGCGTGCGTCGCCGACCCGCACCACTGGGACGGTCGCCTCGACAGGCGTTTCGGCGAGCACGGCGACTGCGCCCTTCGCCAGCGCGTCGCCGACGAAGCGCGTTCCGTCAGCCTTCGTTCCGGCGAGCGCCGCGAACACGTCGCCCGGCTTCACGGCCCGGCTGTCGGCCGTGATCCCGCACGCCCGCGTCTCCGCGGACGCCGCATCGAGCGTCGCTTCGGGAAACAGCTCGCGGAGCGTGAGCGGGGACGTCGTCAATCGACCTTGACCGAGCCGGTGGGAATGTCGCCGAGAATGTCGTTGGCCGACGGCGCGTCGTAATTCGGCTCTACGCCGAGGAGCGGCGCGACCCGTTCGACCATCTTGCCGCCGACGGGGACCACGTTCCAGCCCGAGGTTGCGAAACCGTGCGTCTCCGGCAGCGACTTCGGTTCATCGAGCACGACGAGCAGCATGTATTTCGGCTTGTCCATGGGAAACACCGCGGTGAAGGCGGTGAGGTTCTTGTTCTTGGCGTAGCGCCCGCCGACCACCTTCTCGGCGGTGCCGGTCTTGCCGCCGACGCGGTAGCCCGGGATGTCGGCCTTCTTGGCCGAGCCCTTCTCGGCGTTGAGGCGCATGAGGTAGCGCATCTGCACCGAGGTGGAGTCCTTCAGCACCTTCTGGGCGTCGACGCGGGCTTCCTCGGTCGTGCGCTGGAGGAAGGTCGGCTTGATCAGCCAGCCGCCATTGACCAGCGCGCTGACCCCCATGACCGACTGGATCGGCGCGATCGCGAGCCCGTGGCCGAAGGAGATGGTGATGGTGTTGAGTTCGCCCCAACGCGACGGGACGATCGGGCGCGCGCTTTCCGGCAGCTCGGTCTGCAGCCGGTCGAGCTGGCCCATCTTCTTCAGGAACGCCTTGTGGGCCTCGACGCCCATCGTGAGCGCGATGCGGGCGGTGCCGATGTTGGAGGAGTGGACGAACACCTCAGGCACCGTCAGCACGCGACGGGTCGGGTGGAAGTCATGGATTCGGAAGCGGCCATAGGCGAGAGGAGCGCGCGCGTCGAAGCGGCTCTGGAGGCCGACCTTGCCGGAATCGAGCGCCATCGCGAGAGTGAGCGCCTTCATGGTCGAGCCCATCTCGAACACGCCGACATTGACGCGGTTGATGCGGTCGGACTTCAGGGCGTCGGTCGGGGTGTTCGGGTCGTAGTCCGGCAGCGAGACGAGCGAGACGATCTCGCCGGTGTCGACGTCGGCGATGGCCGCGGAGGCCGCGATCGCCTTGAACTTCGTCATGCCGGCGACCAGTTCGTCGCGCACGGCGTGCTGCACTTTGAGGTCGAGCGCGAGGTGGATCGGCGCGAGCCGTTCGCCGTGCGAGGCGGCGGCGCCGGCCTCGGCGGTCTTGCCGGACGTGTCGAGGAACTTCTCGATGCCGGCGATGCCCTTGTTGTCGACGTCGGCGAAGCCCAGAACATGCGCGACCTCCGCGCCGTTCGGATAGATGCGCTTGTTCTCCTGGACGAAGCCGACCCCGGGGATGCCGAGCCGGAAGATCGCGACCTGATCGCGCGGCGAGACCTCGCGCTTGATCCAGACGAAGCCGCGCTTGGTCGAAAGCCTCGCGCGCAGCTCCTTCGGATCGAGATCCGGAAGAGCCTGCATCAGCAGCTCAGTCGCCTCGTCGATGTCGATGATGTTCTTCGGCTCGGCGTAGAGCGACGACACCTTGATGTCGGTCGCGAGCACGACGCCGTTGCGGTCGACGATGTCGGGCCGCGAGCTCGCGGACGCCGTCTGCGCGACCTGCGAGGCGGTCTTCACGTCGGGCGCGACGGCGTACTGCACCAGTCGGCCGACGATCACGAGATAGACCATGCCGAAGGCGATCGCGGCCAGCCGGAGCCGGCCGGAGGTAAGCCCCAGGCCCTCCCCGTTGCCGATCAGCGCGCGCGTGATTTTGCGGATCCATCGCCACGCGAAGCGCAGCGCGGCCCAGAGCCCCCGCGCGGAGACGACCGCGAACCGTCCCAGGACCGCGCTGGCCGCCGCGCCGCCGCGGAACGCGCCGTCGAGAACCTGCTGCCCCGTCATCAGTTGAACCCCAGGTTCTTACGCAGGAAATCGGTGATGTTCAGCGGCGCGCTGGTCTTGGGCTGAGGCAGCGGCTTCGGCGCAGGTCGCGTCGTCGGCGCCTTGAGCTGGGCTGTGGGCTTCACCGCGATCGTCGACTTCTTGGCGGGCGGAGCGGGCTTCTTCGAGACGGGCGTCGAGGGCCCCTTGTCGAGCGCGATGCTGGCGTCTTCGCCCATCAGGCCGAGCGCCTCGAGCTTCTTGCCGATCTCGTCCACCGGCTGCGGCTTGTCGGGAAGCGATGCCAGCAACACCGTCTGCTCGCGGGAGAGCGGCTTGAGGTCGAGATGTCGGGTCGTGAAGGCCTGCACCCTGTCGGGCCGTGCAAGGTAAGCCCACTCGGCCCTCAGCACCGCGATCGAGTCGACCTCCGCCGAGATCTGACGCTTCAGCTTCGCGACGTGCTCGGCGTGGAGGGTGGCGTCATATTTGATGCGGTAGAGGTTCACCGCGGCGCCGAGCAGCGCGCAGATCGCGACGACGTTGATGATGCGGGCGATCTTCACGACGCGTCCCCCGACAGAAGCTCGTGCGGCAGGCGCGGAGCGCCGAAGGCGAAAGGATCGCCGCCGCGGGCCGGCGCGTCGGTGCGGATCGCGGCGCGCAGGCGCGCCGAGCGGGCCCGCGGGTTCTCAGAGATCTCGGCGTCGCCGGGCTTTGTCGCGCCCCGGATCGGCGCCCTGAAGGTCGCCGGCGGCACGGCCGTCTCGGGCATGTGGCGCGATCCGCCCGGCAGGGTTCGCGTCCGGTCGGCGAGGAAGGTCTTGACGATCCGGTCTTCCAGCGAATGGAAGGCGACGACGGCGAGGCGGCCGCCGGGGGCGAGGCGTTTCTCGGCGGCGAACAGCGCGCGGGCCAGTTCGCCCAGCTCGTCGTTCACCGCGATGCGCAGACCCTGGAAGGTGCGCGTCGCTGCGTGGATGCCGTCGTAGGACTTACCGATCACGCGCTCCACCAGATCGGCGAGTTGAAGCGTGGTCTCGATCGGGGCCTCCTCGCGCGCGGCTGCGATGGCGCGCGCGATCGCGCCGGCGCGGCGCTCTTCGCCGAGCGTCCGCAGAACGGCGGCGAGCGCCTTCTCCTCGAGAGACGCCACGAGTTCGGCCGCGCTCGGACCGTCTCCGCCCATCCGCATGTCCAGCGGCCCGTCGAGGCGGAAGGAGAAGCCGCGTTCGCCCTGGTCGAGCTGCATCGACGAGACGCCGACGTCGAGCACGACCCCGTCGACCCGCTCAATCCCAAGGCCGTCCAGCGCTTCGCCGAGCCGTGAGAAGCGCTCCTCGACGAGGGTCAGTCGCCCCTTGAACTCGGCGACCATGTCGTAGCCGCCGAGGATCGCGGAGGGATCGCGGTCGAGCGCGATCACGCGACACTCCGCGGCCTCGAGAATGGCGCGTGAGTAGCCGCCCGCGCCGAAGGTGCCGTCGAGATAGGTCTCGCCGTCGCGCGGCGACAGCGCTTCGAGCACCTCCGCGAGCATCACCGGGCGATGCCGCAGGTCGCCCTGATCACTTTCGGAGCGGCGGCTGCGCTTCGCCATCATGACATCGGCTCCGTCGGGCCGGCGTTCGACAGCCGGCGCCGCAGGTCGCGGGCCCTCTCCCGCGACGCCGCGAAATGCGCGCGGAAGCGCTCCGGCTCCCAGATCTGGAATTTCCGCCCCTGGCCCACGAAGGTCACCTGATCGGACACTCCGGCATAGACCTTGAGGCTGTCGGTCAGGATCACCCTGCCCTCGCCGTCCGCCTTCAGCACCTCGCTCGCGCCGAGCAGCGCGGTCGCCAAGCTGTCCCGTTCCTCGGAATAGGGCGAAAGCGTCTCGAGCAGCTGGTCGATCTCCGCCAGCAGCGCGTTGCCGCCCGCATCCAGCGCCTGCATGTCCAGAGACGGGTGAACGTAGAGGCCGGCGAAACCGTCCGCCGCCAACACCGCCCGATAGGCCGCAGGGATCGAGACCCGCCCCTTGGCGTCGAGCCGGTTCGTGAACGTCGACACGAAGCGGTCCATGCGTCCCCACGCCGGTCCATCCGGCAAGCGCTCCCCGCCTGCCCCCAAGCGGAACCGCCGCACGGCGGACGTCGAACGACGAGTCCGCGACCGACGAGGTCGCGAACGCCATGTCCCAAAACGCTGACTGGGAGCCGTCGGCTTGTCGTTTCGACGGGATGATTTGGGATAGCATGGGGCCCTTTGGGCGTCAACGAAACGACGGCCCGCCCCGGCGCGGCGCAGCCCAGGACGCGCAACCTGACAAGGGCCGCATCGCGACGGCGCGACACCCTGCGAGTAAAGCTTCGGTAGGGTTAAGAAGGCGTTTCAGCCCGGCGGCGCGGCTCGGACTCCGCGGCGAGCATTGTCCCATGCGCCCGGTGGGTCACGTGGACAAGCTGTGGATAATCGGCGACCGCCGCCGCGGTCGCAGAAGCCGGCGCGTCGACTCTCGGGTCAGACGCCGCCCTTCGATCCGGAACGTCAGCCGAGTTTCGAAGCGTCCGGCACGACGACGGCGAACAGGTCGGCGAGGCCGGCCAACGCGCCGTCGTGAACCTCCTGCGCCGAGCGCGACGGCTTTCCGACCGCGCCGGGCAGCGCGCGGCTCGCTGTGGCGTTCTCGACGATCGTGACGCCATAGCCGAGATCGACCGCGGCGCGAGCGGTCGAGTCGACGCACATATGCGTCATGAAGCCGGCCAGGATCAGGTTCTTGCGGCCGAGCCTCTCGAGCGCCGGCCGGAAGTCGGGATTGGTGAAGCCGTTCGGCAGCTCCTTGAGGAACACCGTCTCGCCGTCCAACGGCGCAGCCTGAGGAGCGATCTCGGCGCCTTCGGTCCCTTCGACGAACACGCCGTCGGGCGCGCGATGCGCGAGGTGGACGATCGGCGCGCCGGCCGCCCTCGCCTGCGCCAGCAGGTCGGCGATCGCGCCGAGCGCCGGTCCGACGCCGGGCAAGGTGAGCGGGCCGCGGACATATTCGTTCTGCGCGTCGATCACCACGAGCGTGGCGTCGTTCAGCGAAGCCGGCGCGGGGGTTGCGCCGGCGAGTTCGAGCAAGGTCTTGGGGGCGTCGGTCACGGCGTCATCTCCTGGCGTTCGGCCTGTCCCCACCGGACAACGGCGTCCGCGCCGCAACGGCGAAGACCGGGACGCGCCGACGCCTCATTGGTCCCGGATGTCGCCGGGCACGCACGATCCTGGCCTCCCGGCCTCAGAACACGCCGACCACGATCGCGCACAGAAATGCGAAGGCGGCGCACACAGCCATCAGGTTCATTTTCTGCAGAGCGCTCATCCGCCTTGTCTCCGAACCATCGATTGCGGCGAGCTTAACTCGACCGATCCACTGGACAAGAGCAAACCGCGTCGCGTCCCGGCGCGAGCAAAGGCGAAAATTGAGGAGCGAGGACCTAACAGGCTGCATGTTAAGTCATTTTCGGACCCAAGCAGAGCCGGAGGTTTTTGCGGGGACGGTTGCGTTTCATCCGTCCCGTGCCGCGCGTGGAGGACCCGGCTTCTGTCTTTTGACTGTTGCGCTGCATTAATCTTCGCGGCGCCGCAACCGAGACCGCCTACCCCGCCGCGATCTTCGGCTTGGCGCCGTAGAGATGCTCCTCCGCCGGGAAGCGGCGCGCCCGGACGTCTTCGGCATAGGCCTCCGCCGCAGCGCGCATGGCGGCGCCAACATCGGCGTAGCGGCGCACGAACTTCGGGACATGGCCGAAGGTCACCCCCATCATGTCGTCTGTGACGAGGATCTGCCCGTCGCATTCGGCGGACGCGCCGATTCCGATCGTCGGCACCCGGATCGTCGAGGTGATGCGCGCGGCGAGCGGCGCGACCACGCCCTCGACCACCACGGCGAAGGCGCCGGCCTCGGCGACCGCCCGGGCGTCGGCCACGATCGCCTCCGCCTCCGCCGCCGCCTTGCCACGGGCGGCGTAGCCGCCGAGGGCGTTCACCGACTGCGGCTGCAGCCCGATATGCGACAGGACCGGAACGCCCCGCTCGGTCAGGAAATTGATGGTCTCGGCCATCACCGCCCCGCCCTCGAGCTTCACCGCGCCGCATCCGGTCTCGGCGAGGATGCGGGCGGCGCTCGCGAAGGCCTGCGCGGGACTCTCCTGATAGGAGCCGAAGGGGAGATCGACCACGACGAGGGCGTGCTTCGCGCCGCGGACGACCGCCGCGCCATGCGCGATCATCATGTCGAGCGTGACCGGAATCGTGCTGTTGAGGCCATAGACGACCATGCCGAGGCTGTCGCCGACCAGCAGCAGGTCGCAGGCCTCGTCGAGCGCCTGGGCGACCGGCGTGGTGTAGGCCGTGAGGCACACCAGCGGCTCGGCCCCTTTGGCGTTGCGGATCGAGGCGACGGTGACGGGCTTGCGCGCCTTCCCCCCCTCGATCGTCGTCGCTTGACGTGCGCTCATGCCTCGGAGCCTCCCAAAGGCGTCAGGTCCGGCCGCGGCCAGGGTGCTGTCATAGGCCCTTAGGGCCATGCGGGTCGATCAAGATTTGGTCGCAGAGGCGTCCACGCGCCAGTGCGCCGCTCAATTCGGCCGACGAATCTGAGCCCGCCGTCCGAGCGCGGCCGCTTCCGCAGCGACTCGATGGCCGATTCCCGATCGTGCGACGTTCGCGGACTGAACAGGAGCCCCGGCGCAGGCGCAAACGACGATCCGGGATGGAGTCCAGGCTGGTTCGTGACGCCGGCGCCTTCCCCATGCCGCACGGGGCCCGTTATTGTCGCGGCGCGGAAACGAAGGAGAGTGCGGCGGCGATGCCGATTTGGGGAAAGCTCGGAGGAGCCGCCGGCGGCTTCGCGCTCGGCGGGCCGCTCGGCGCCATCGCCGGCGTTCTCGCCGGCCACTATCTGCTCGATCGCGAGAACACGCCGGAGGCGGTCGCCAAGCGCGACGCCGACGCAAAAAGCCTCGCCTTCACCATCGGCGTGATCGCGCTCGGCGCGAAGATGGCGAAGGCCGACGGCGTGGTGGCGCCCGTCGAGGTGGACGCCTTCCGAAAGATCTTCGCCATCGCGGAAAAGGACCTCGCCGAAGTCAGCCAGGTGTTCGACCGGGCGACCGCCGACGTCGCGGGGTTCGACGCCTACGCCGAGCAGCTTGCGGAGACGTTTCGGGACGAGCCGGCGACCCTCGAGGACGTGCTGCACGGTCTTGCGCACATCGCCGCCGCCGACGGCGCGATCCACGAGGCGGAGGTCCGCTACCTCGAGGCCGTCGCGCAGATCTTCAAGTTGGAGCGCTCGCGTCTGAGACGCGCGCTCGGAGCCTATGTTCGGCTCGAGGACGATCCGTACGACATTCTCGGCGCCGACCCGGCGCTGTCCGACGCCGAACTGAAGCGGCTTCACCGCTCGCTCGTCGCGGAGAACCATCCCGATCGCGTCACCGCCCGCGGCCTGCCGGTCGAGGCCGTCCGGATCGCGACGGCGAAGCTCGCCGCGATCAACGCCGCCTTCGACGCGGTGCGGGCCGAGCGGGGCATGGCGTGACGACGTTCGCGGCCGACAGTCCGCTGGTCGGCGAGATCCGCCCTGCGGCCAATCACGACGAGCGCCGCGACGGCCGGGAGCCTGAAATCCTCCTGCTGCACTACACCGGCATGGAATCGACGGAGGCGGCCTGCGCTCGGCTTGTCGGCGCGGAGGCGCAGGTGTCCTGCCACTACGTCGTCCTGGAGGACGGCCGCATCCTTCAGCTCGTGCCGGAGGCGCGGCGCGCGTGGCACGCCGGGCTGTCGTCCTGGGAGGACGAGACCGACGTCAATTCGCGCTCGATCGGCGTCGAGATCGCGAATGTCGGCCATGATTTCGGCTACCCCGATTTCCCAGACGCGCAGATCGACGCCGTGATCGCGCTCGCCCGCGACATTTGCGCCCGACGGGGCGTCCGGCCGGAGCGGGTGCTCGCCCATTCCGATGTGGCGCCGCAGCGAAAAATCGACCCGGGCGAGAAGTTTCCCTGGGACAGGCTCGCCGCCGCCGGCGTCGGTCATTGGGTTCCGCCTGCGCCGCTCGAGGACGACCGAGGACTGGCTGAAGGAGAGGAAGGCGAACCGGTCGAGGAGCTTCAAACCCTGCTCAGCCTGTACGGCTACGGCGTCGATATCCACGGCCGCTACGACGCGAACACCGCCGCGGTCGTCCGTGCGTTTCAACGCCATTTCCGTCCCGCCCGGATCGACGGGATCGCGGATTTTTCCACCGTCGACACGCTCCGGCGACTGCTCGCCAGCCGTCCCGACGCCTGAACCGGGCGCCTTGTTCCCGTCACGTCATGGTCATGTTGCGACCTGACGACGGTCGATCCAAGGTCATCTTCGCACGGCTTTGCTCGCCCCCATTACGAAACGCATCGGGAGTGTGCACATGCGTAAATCGACGATCGTCGTCGCGGTCCTCGCGGCGACCGTCGCCTCGGCGAATGCTGCGCCGAATTCAGAACGACTTGTCCGGGGGACAACCGTTCAGTCCAAGTCTCAAACTCAACAGAAAGCATCCGCCGCCCGCGCGGCGACATCTAAACAGCACGTTAACGCCGCCGCCGCCGCTCCGGTTCCACGGCCCGCTCCCGGTTCGAACGTGAAAGCCGCGGCGTCCGCGTTCACCTCCGCCCGCAACGCGGGCTCCTCGGCCTCCGCTCCGGTCCTGCCTCGGTCCGTTACGGCGAGCCGCTCCAACATCGCTCAGAGCTCTGCCTCCGAAGCGACGCCGTCCCGCGCGAAGGCCGGAAGCGTCGCCCGATCCGAAACGAAGCGCGTCGCCCGCGCCGCCGAAGCCCGCCAGGGACGTCGCGTCGCGGCCCGCAAACTGGTGGGCAAGACGCGCCCCGTCGCGCTGGAGCGCGACGTCGATCTTTCCGGCGCGGCGAAGACGCCGGCGGTCGCCGCGGCGGCTCCCTCCGGATCGATCCCCGGGATGGTCACCGCGGCCGCGCAGCGCCAGGGCGTCAGCCCCGCCCTCGCCCACGCCGTGGTCAAGGTCGAATCGCGCTATCAGCCGCGCGCGACCGGCAAGGGCGGCTACATCGGCCTGATGCAGCTGAGCTATCAGACCGCGCGGGGCATGGGCTTCCGCGGCAGCCGCCAGGCGCTCTACGAGCCCTCCGCCAATCTGCAGTACGGCATGCGTTATCTCGCGGAAGCCGTGCGCAAGGCTGGCGGAAACACCTGCGCCGCAGTCTCGAAGTATCAGGGCGGCCACGCCGTGCGCGGCGTGACGTCCGCTGGCGCGGTCTACTGCGCCAAGGTCAAGCGCTTCATGGCGCAGGGCTATCCGTCCAGCGACAAGGTCGCCTCGCGGTGAGCTTCGGCGCCCGCCCGGCCGCCCGGCAGGTCCGGCCGACCGAATGGGCACGAAAGGTCGGGCGGGGGGAACAGGTCTCGCGTACCCGCATGGCGCGTCCCGCCTGACCCGTTTATCGAGCGAAAGGCCCTCCTCGCAGACGCGACGGAGGGCCTTTTTCGTCGAAGCGCCCGGATCGCGCGCTTGACCCCGCGCCGCGCTTGCCCCCAAGACAGCCGCGCCAGCCGGCCGGACGGCCGCTCCGGCTCACGCCGGGGAGGAAAGTCCGGGCTCCACGGAAGCACGGCGCCGGATAACGTCCGGCGGGGGCGACCCCAGGGAAAGTGCCACAGAGAGCAGACCGCCTCAGGCCTCGGCCTGAGGTAAGGGTGAAAGGGTGCGGTAAGAGCGCACCGCGCTGCCGGCGACGGGAGCGGCATGGCAAACCCCGCCGGGAGCAAGACCGAATAGGGGCGACGCGCGAGTTTCCGCGCCTTCGGGCGCGGGCGCCGCAGGCCTGCTTCCGGGCCGTCGCCCGGGTTGGTCGCTCGAGGCGTCCAGCAATGGACGTCCCAGAGGAATGGTCGTCACGTGCGGGCGTCCGGGAAACCGGGGGTCCGCGCCATACAGAACCCGGCTTACAGGCCGGCTGGCCCCGACATCGCCCCGCCAGCCGTCGGTCCCGCTCAAGTCCGGGTCCGACGGCGGCGCTTGTCACTCAGCCCGCGAGCTTGGCCTTCACCACGCCGTTCGCGGCGCTGAAATCCATCACGCCGGCGTACTTTCCCTTCAGCGCGCTCATGACCTTGCCCATGTCCTTGATCGAGGCGGCGCCGGTCTCGGCGATCGCGCCGTCGATGGCCGCGGCGACCTCAGCGTCCGACATCTGCTGCGGCAGGAAGCTCTGTATGACCGCGATCTCGCCGCGCTCCTTGGCGGCGAGCTCCGGCCGGGCGTTCTGCTCGTAGATGCCGGCCGACTCCTGCCGCTGCTTGATCATCTTGGCGAGCAGCTGCTTCAGCTCGTCCTCGCTCGCCTTCCCCTTTCCAGCGCCGCGGGCCTCGATGTCGCGATCCTTGATCGCGGCGGCGACCATGCGGAGCGTGCCGACGCGCTCGGCGTCGCGGGCTTTCATGGCGTCCTTAAGAGCGGCGTTGATCGCCTCGCGCATGGCGCAATTTCCTTCTGAAGAGGTTGGCGCCGCGGATCGCGTGTTGGTTGACGCGTTGCCTGCCGGCGCCTAGGTTCCGGCCGCATCGGCGCGGTCCAATCCGCGCAGGGACTAAGGCAATCGTGATGACGGGACAAGACACGGCCGATCGGGGCTGGGACGAGACGCGCCCGACCGCGAAGCTTCTGCTGGCCGACGGCACGCTGATCGAAGGCGAAGGACTTGGCGCGGAAGGGATCGCGGCCGGCGAGCTCTGCTTCAACACGGCGATGACGGGCTACGAGGAGATCCTCACCGACCCGTCCTACGCCGGCCAGATCATCACCTTCACCTTCCCGCACATCGGCAATGTCGGCGTCAATGACGACGACGTCGAGACCGTCAACATCTCGGCCTCCTCGGGCGTGCGCGGCGCGGTGTTCGCGGCCGACGTGACGTCGCCCTCGAACTGGCGCGCGACGCGCGGGCTCGATGAATGGCTGAAGGCGCGCGGCATCGTCGCGATCACAGGCGTCGACACGCGCGCGCTCACCGCGCTGATCCGCGAAAAAGGCATGCCGAACGCGGTCATCGGCTACGCGGCCGCCGGCGCGCCCGACGACGCGGCGCTGAAGGCCGAGCTCGAGGCCTTCCCCGGCCTCGAAGGCGAAGACCTCGTCCCGATGGTCGGCGCGACCCAGCGCTACGGCTGGGACGAAGGCGGCTGGGGCTGGCCCGGCCAGGACCAGCCCGGCGTCTACGGCGTGCGCCCGGACGGCGCGCCCAAGCGCGTGGTCGCGATCGACTACGGCCTGAAGCGCAACATCCTTCGGCTGCTCACCGCCGCCGGCTGCGAGGTCACGGTGCTGCCGGCGACCGCGACCGCCGACGAGGTGCTCGCGCTGAAGCCTGACGGCGTGTTCCTGTCGAACGGCCCCGGCGATCCGGCGGCGACCGGCGTCTACGCCGTCCCGATGATCCAGGGCGTGCTCGACTCCGGCACGCCGACCTTCGGCATCTGTCTCGGCCACCAGATGCTGGCGCTGGCCGTCGGCGCGACCACCGCCAAGATGCATCAGGGCCACCATGGCGCGAACCATCCGGTGAAGGACCTGATCACCGGCAAGGTCGAGATCGTGTCGATGAACCACGGCTTCGCCGTCGATCGCGACAGCCTGCCGGCGACGGCCCGCGAGACCCATGTCTCGCTGTTCGACGGCTCGAACTGCGGCCTCGAACTCACGGATCGCCCTGCGTTTTCCGTCCAGCACCATCCCGAGGCCTCGCCCGGCCCCCAGGACAGCCACTATTTGTTCAAGCGCTTCGTCGACATGATGGACGGCGCGCGGGCCGGCGACTGACGTGGGCGCAGGCCGCGTCCTGCTAGCTGTGACCGGCGCGGCAGGCCTTGGCGCCGCTCTGGGCGTCGTCCTTCTGACGCGTCCGGCTCTTGCGCCGGCTCCGCCTGCCGCATCCGCAGGCTTGGCGTCCGCCGCTGAACCGGCCGCGGCGCCGCTCGGGCTCTATTGCCAGTTCTACGTCTTCACCGAGCAGCGGCCGCGGTTGGCGCTCTATTTCGAGGTCGCGGAGCGCGACGGCCGGCCCGAGTTCCGACAGCGCTACATCGCCGAGGACAACGGCGCCCGCACCGACTATGACGGCGAAAGCGCGCCCCCGCCGGACTGGCGGCTCGACCCGACGGCCGAACCGAGGACGCTGTCGTCGAGAATCGCCGTTCCGGACACGTCCCAGGCGGGGCAGCATGAGGAGGACATCGTCATCGAGCTCTACGGCTACGTGCCGGACCGTCGCTCGACCGAATTCTTCGAGGCGAGCCTCAAGAACGTCCATTTCCAGAACCTGCCGGGCAAGTGCCGCCAGACGGCGGCCTGACCGATCCGTCCTCGCGGACCGACGCGGCCGCATACCGGGAGCGCCGGGCGCTGCTTCCATCATGACCGCGTCGAGGCCAAGATCGCGCGGTCCCGCCCCAACCGTCCCAGCCCCATGACCTTCACTTCGCCTGACGCGGCCGGCCCCGCCGCCGCTTTCGACATCCGCGTCCGGGACGCCGACGACGCCGACATGGCGGCCGTGACGGCGATCTACGAGCCGCAAGTGCGGGCCGGCTTCGCCTCGTTCGAGATGACGCCGCCGACCGTCGAGGAGATGCGTGGGCGGCTGGCGTCCGTGCGGGCGCTCGGCCTGCCCTATCTCGTCGCCGAAAGGCAGGGCGTCATTCTCGGCTACGCCTATGCCGGCCCCTACCGCGCCCGACCGGCCTATCGCGACACGATCGAGAACTCGGTCTATGTCGCGGCCGAGGCGCAAGGACAGGGCGTCGGTCGCGCCCTGCTCGCAGAGCTGATCGCCCGTTGCGAGCGCGGCCCGTGGCGGCAGATGATCGCGGTGATCGGCGACAGCGCCAATTCGGGCTCCATCGCGCTCCACGCGAGCCTCGGCTTCCGCCATGTCGGAACCTTCGAGGCGGTCGGCTTCAAGCTCGGCCGTTGGCTCGACACCGTGATGATGCAGCGCGCGCTCGGACCGGGCGCCGACACGCCGCCCGCCCCGCGCGTCGGGGGAACGTAATCGACGCCGTCGATCCCATCGGGTCGGCCGGCCTAGCCGACCCGCCAGCGGTCGCAGGCGCCGCCCCCGGAGCCGAACACGGGATCCGTCGCCGGCGGCGGGGTGGCGGCGATTCGGGGGACGGCGGCGTCATGCTGCGCAGGATCGGACCGGACGAGGTCGTAGGCCTGGTCCGCGGGATAGGCGCCGACGACGAGGAAGTCCGCGCTGGCGTCGACGCATTTGTGGCCGGTGCCCGCGGGCAGCACGGCGACGTCTCCCGCGTCGATCCGGACCGTCTCGCCCGCCTCGCCTCCGAAGCGGATGTCGGCCCAGCCCTTTGCCACGCCCAACGCCTCGTGGCAGCTCGAATGATAATGGTGGTAGGGATAGACCCCGTTGCGCCAGAAGCGCCCCCAGCCATTCGCTGCGAACAGGCCCTCGGCCGCCGCCGCCGGATCCTCGCCGCCGGCGTCGAAGGCCGCGCGATGCAGAAGCAGCGGAAAATGCGGATTGTTGGGCGTCGCGCCGTCATCCGAAAAGCTGAGCGCGACGGTCGTCGCCTCGTCATACGAAATGCCCAAGCGCTTCGCCTCCCTGGTCGTCGCCGGCAAACCTTCGAAGTGTCAACGGACAGTGGGCTTTGCGGTTCCTCGCGCGGTTGTGCGCTGCGTCTTGACTGGACCCATGCCCTGTGCGCCATAGTCGCGTCTGCAATCAGATTTTTGGACGTCCGGTCTGGCCTCGCATACGGCGCATTGCCGAAGCTTCCGCCTCCACGACACGCACCAAAGTTCGGATTGTGCCCGGTCGACCGCTCGAGGTGAGCGGTCAGCCAAATGCGCACATGCGCTTGTCTTGAGGGAGGCAGTGATGCCGAGCGGCACCGTGAAGTTTTTCAACACCCAAAAGGGTTATGGGTTCATTCAGCCGACCGACGGCTCGAAGGATGTGTTCGTTCACATCTCCGACGTCGAGCGTTCGGGTCTGCACACGCTCGTCGAAGGCCAGAAGGTCGCGTTCGAGGTCGTGATGGACCGCGGCAAGACCAAGGCTTCGAACCTCCGCGCCGAGTGATCCGCGCCCTGGTTTTCGGGTCTAGAATCGTGAACGGGGCGTCCTGACGGACGCCCCGTTTGCGTTCGGGCCGGGCGTCAGTCCTCCACCCCTTGAAGCGCGCCGGCGATCCTACGGTTCAGACCGCGCGAGCCGAGCCGGCTCGCGAAGGCGCCGATCTTCGGCAGCATCCCCGGAATCACAATCGCCTTCTTCGCCTGGAACCCGTCGAACCCGGCCTTCGCGACCTCCTTGGCGGAGACCACGCCGGTCTTGAACAGGCGCGTGCCCTGCAGGTCGGCGACCTCGCCGAACTCGGTCGGGACTGGGCCCGGGCAGAGCGCGGTCACCACGACGCCCTTTTTGCGCGTCTCTTCGAACAGCGCCTCGGAGAACGACAGCAGATACGCCTTGGTGGCGTAATAGAGCGCCATGTCCGGACCGGCCTGAAAGGCCGCGAGCGACGCGACGTTCAGGATTCCGCCGCGGCCGCGCGCGAGCATACCCGGCAGGAACAGGCCCGCGAGCGCGGTCGGGGCCGTGACGTTGACCTGGATCATGTCGAGCTGCCGGTCGAACGGCAGCGTCGCGAAATGGCCGCGCAGGCCGAATCCGGCGTTGTTCACGAGCACGTCGACGACGTGGCCTCCCCGCCCGACCTCGATCGCGAGCTCCTTCGCGCCCTCGGGTTTGGCGAGGTCGGCCGGGATCGCCGTGGCCTTGATCCCATGCCGCGACGCAAGCTCCTCGGCGAGCGCCTTCAGGCGGTCCGCCCGGCGCGCCGCAAGCACGAGATC
The DNA here is from genome assembly GCF_049446035.1 of Hansschlegelia sp. KR7-227. Taxonomy (NCBI): domain Bacteria; kingdom Pseudomonadati; phylum Pseudomonadota; class Alphaproteobacteria; order Hyphomicrobiales; family Methylopilaceae; genus Hansschlegelia; species Hansschlegelia sp. KR7-227. The sequence goes on along the minus strand of NZ_JBMSEA010000001.1, from coordinate 282,018 downwards.
GTCACCGTTGGCGGCGAACAGCCGCGCGAGCTCGACCCCGATCCCCGAGGATGCGCCTGTCACAAGAACGGTGCGGGCGGCGGTCATGGGCGCTTCTCCGGGGATGGCGGGAGGCTCGTGGACGGTTTGCGGCTTCCCTGCTCACAGCCGACTGTGTAAGGAACGCGCTCAGCCACGCAACGATCCTTCCTCAGCCTCGCGCGCCCGCCGCCCGAGGAGCGCTTACCGCCGCCTTCGCGGCCCCGGATAAGACCCGATGCCCAAACGCACCGACATCTCGACGATCCTGATCATCGGCGCAGGACCGATCGTCATCGGGCAGGCCTGCGAATTCGACTATTCGGGCACGCAGGCCGTGAAAGCGCTGAAGGAGGAAGGCTACCGCATCGTCCTGGTCAATTCGAACCCGGCGACGATCATGACCGACCCGGAGATGGCCGACGCGACCTATGTCGAGCCCATCACCCCGGAAATCGTCGAAAAGATCATCGCCAAGGAACGCAACGTCGTCCCGGGCGGCTTCGCGCTGCTGCCGACCATGGGCGGGCAGACCGCGCTCAACTGCGCGCTGTCCCTGCGCAAGATGGGCGCGCTGGAGCGCTACGACGTCGAGATGATCGGCGCGACCGCCGAGGCGATCGACAAGGCCGAAGATCGCGAGCAGTTTCGCGAGGCCATGACCAAGATCGGCCTGGAGACGCCGCGCTCCAGGCTCGCCCACAACCTGACCGAGGCGCTGGTCGCCTTCGAGGACATCGGCCTGCCCGCGATCATCCGGCCGTCCTTCACCATGGGAGGGACCGGCGGCGGCATCGCCTACAACCGCGAGGAGTTCCTCGAGATCGTCGAGCGCGGCGTCGACGCCTCGCCGACCGACGAGGTGCTGATCGAGGAGAGCGTGCTCGGCTGGAAGGAGTACGAGATGGAGGTCGTCCGCGACAAGGCGGACAACTGCATCATCATCTGCTCGATCGAGAACATCGATCCGATGGGCATCCACACCGGCGATTCGATCACGGTGGCGCCGGCGCTGACCCTGACGGACAAGGAATATCAGCGCATGCGCGACGCGTCGCTCGCGGTGCTGCGCGAGATCGGCGTCGAGACCGGCGGCTCCAACGTCCAGTTCGCGATCGATCCGGCGACCGGCCGCATGATCGTGATCGAGATGAACCCGCGGGTGTCGCGCTCCTCGGCCCTCGCCTCGAAGGCGACCGGCTTCCCGATCGCGAAGGTCGCGGCCAAGCTCGCCGTCGGCTACACGCTGGACGAGATCGAGAACGACATCACCGGCGGCGCGACTCCGGCCTCGTTCGAGCCGACGATCGACTACGTCGTCACCAAGATCCCGCGCTTCGCCTTCGAGAAGTTTCCGGGCGCAGAGGCGACGCTGACGACCTCGATGAAGTCCGTCGGCGAAGCGATGGCGATCGGCCGGACCTTCGCGGAAAGCCTGCAGAAGGCGCTGCGTTCGCTCGAGACGGGACTGACCGGCCTCGACGAGATCGAGATCGACGGGCTCGGCCAGGGCGATGATCGCAACGCGATTCGCGCGGCGCTTGGGCGACCCACTCCGGACCGGCTGCTCAAGGTCGCGCAGGCGCTGCGTCTCGGCTTCACCACCGCGGAGATCCACGAGGCCTGCAAGTTCGACCCCTGGTTCATCGAGCAGCTCGCCGAGCTGGTCGCGACCGAGGAGAAGGTCAGGCGCTTCGGCCTGCCCTGGACCGACAAGGCGTTCCGCAAGCTCAAGGCGCAGGGCTTCTCCGACGCACGTCTCGCGACGCTCGCCCAGCTCACGCCCGAGCAGGTCGCCGCCCGGCGGCGCTCGCTCGGCGTGCGGCCGGTCTACAAGCGCATCGACACCTGCGCGGCCGAGTTCGCCTCGCCCACGGCCTACATGTACTCGACCTACGCTCCCCTGTTCGCCGGCGTCGCGGCCGACGAGGCGAAGCCGACCGACGCCCGAAAGGTCATCATCCTCGGCGGCGGCCCGAACCGGATCGGCCAGGGCATCGAGTTCGACTATTGCTGCTGCCACGCCTGCTTCGCGCTGTCGGAGGCGGGCTACGAGACCATCATGGTCAACTGCAACCCCGAGACCGTCTCGACCGACTACGACACCTCCGACCGGCTCTATTTCGAGCCGCTGACCGAAGAGGACGTGCTCGAGATCATCGAGACGGAGCGGAGCAACGGCGTTCTGCACGGCGTGATCGTGCAGTTCGGCGGCCAGACCCCCCTGAAGCTCGCGCGCGCGCTGGAGAAGGCGGGCGTGCCGATCCTCGGCACGACGCCGGACGCGATCGACCTCGCCGAGGACCGCGACCGCTTCAAGCGCCTGCTCGACAGGTTGAAACTGATCCAGCCGAAGAACGGCATCGCCTATTCGGTCGAGCAGTCGCGCATCGTCGCGGCCGATCTCGGATTCCCGCTGGTCGTGCGCCCCTCCTACGTGCTGGGAGGCCGGGCGATGGCGATCCTGCACGACGAGCGCGGCTTCTCCGACTACCTGCTCGGCACCCTGCCCGCCCTCGTTCCCGAGGACGTCAAGCAGCGCTATCCGAACGATAAGACCGGCCAGATCAACACGGTGCTGTCGCAGAACCCGCTGCTGTTCGACCGCTACCTCACCGACGCGATCGAGGTCGACGTCGACGCGCTCTGCGACCGCAAGGACGTGTTCGTGTGCGGCATCATGGAGCACATCGAGGAGGCCGGCGTGCATTCCGGCGACAGCGCCTGTTCGCTCCCGCCGCATTCGCTCGACGCCGAGATGATCGCGGCGCTGGAGGACCAGACCCGGGCGCTAGCGCTGGCGCTCGAAGTCGGCGGGCTGATGAACGTGCAATACGCCATCAAGGACGGCGTGATCCACGTGCTCGAGGTCAATCCGCGCGCGTCGCGCACCGTGCCCTTCGTGGCGAAAGTAGTCGGCAAGCCCTTCGCCAAGATCGCGGCGCGCATCATGGCCGGCGAATCCCTCGCATCCTTCGGACTGAAGTCCGAGCCGCTGAAGCATATCGGCGTCAAGGAGGCGGTGTTCCCCTTCGCCCGCTTCCCCGGCGTCGACACCGTGCTCGGCCCCGAGATGCGCTCGACCGGCGAGGTCATCGGCCTCGACGTCGATTACGGGGTCGCCTTCGCGAAGAGCCAGCTCGGCGGCGGCACCCGCGTGCCGCGCGAGGGCACGCTGTTCGTGTCGGTCCGGGAGACCGACAAGGAGCGCGTTTTGGCGCCGGTGCGCATGCTCGCCGAGCTCGGCTTCAAGATCATCGCGACTTCGGGCACCCAGCGTCATCTCGTCGAGCACGGCATCGCGGCGCAGAAGATCAACAAGGTGCTGGAGGGCCGTCCGCACGTCGTCGACGCCATCAAGAACGGCGGCGTCCAGCTCGTGTTCAACACCACGGAGGGCGCGCAGGCCCTCTCCGACAGCCGCTCCCTGCGCCGGGCGGCCCTCTTGCACAAAGTCCCGTACTATACGACCCTGTCAGGGGCGGTGGCGGCGGCCGAGGGCATCAAAGCCTATCTCCGCGGCGATCTGGAAGTCCGCTCGCTGCAATCCTATTTCGGCTGAGACAACCGTCTCGCCGAGGCGTGATGGAACGTCGACGGCCTACCCGACGTTTCTGGATTTACGCGCGCTCGCTGTCGGCACACGGCGGGCGGCGTAATTATTGTGTCGAGAGAGATGGAAATGGACAAAATTCCGATGACCGCCGCAGGCCACACGGCGCTGGAGGCGGAGCTCAAGAAGCGCGCTTCCGAGGAGCGCCCGCGGATCATCGCCGCAATCTCCGAAGCGCGGTCGCATGGCGATCTTTCGGAGAACGCCGAGTATCACGCCGCCAAGGAACAGCAGAGCCTGAACGAGGGCCGCATCGCGGAGCTCGAGAGCATGATCGCGCGCGCGGAAGTCATCGACCTCTCGAAGCTCAAGGGCGACACCATCACCTTCGGCGCGACCGTGACCCTGGTGGACGAGGACACGGACGAGGAGAAGGCCTACCAGATCGTCGGCGAGGCTGAATCCGACGTGAAACAGGGCAAGGTGTCGATCGGCTCGCCGATCGCGCGCGCCCTCGTCGGCAAGAAGGTCGGCGACACCGTCGAGGTCGCGACGCCCGGCGGCGGCAAGAGCTACGAAGTGCTCTCCATCAAATTCGCCTGAGCGTCCGGCGACGGGAGGCTGAGGGGACGGTTCGCCGTCCCCTTTCTCGTCAGCCCTGCGCGAAGAAGATCGACCAGATCGCCCACATGGCGACCGCCGCGCCAACCAGGCTGACGATCAGCACGACCGGCATTCCCTTGGGCGCGTCGGTGCCCTGCTTCGCTTCGACGGGCTTGACGGCCTCGGTTTTTTCGCCGGGGGACGGGGTGCGCGCGTTCATACGTGTCTCCTGCTCGCGCCCCACGGGCGCCTGTTGTGGAGACAACGAACGGGGGGCCGAACCGATCCCGCCAAGCCGCAAATCCCGCGGCGGACCTCCGATCCGGCTTCGTCGATCTCTATCCCTGCAGATTGACCGGCTGGCCCAAGAAGCGTCACGCGAGGGGCCGATACTCCACGATGTGCTGCCGCCGTGGGTGGTTCCATTGCCCGATGTAATGCGACGACCATCCCGCGGCCTTACCGAATTCCGCCATCTCGTCGGGCACGTAGTAAAACTGCTCCCACGAGTGTGAATGCGCCGGGTTTTGCCGGCGGGTCGGCGCATGGTGGAACGTCGCGAAGAACCGACAGCCGTCCGCCGCCTGCGGCCGGAACTTCGCCAGGCAGGCGATGATGTCCGCTCCCGTCAGATGCGTAAAAAGAGATTGCGCAATGGCGAATTGCGGAGCTTTTCGGAACCCGCTGAAGTCGAAATCGCTCGATACTAAGAATTGTGGACGTTTGGCGCTGAACGTCTCGAGTCCCAATTCGGACGCGACGCCGTAGATTATCAGCTCAATATGCTTGTCGATCCCGATGTAGTTGCCAGCGTCGAGGTAGGGGATCAGACGGATCCCGGCACGGAGCGATCCACAGGCGATGTCGGCGAGTACATGCGACGGTTTGAGGCCCTGCGATCTCAAGAATTCGAACTGAAGCGAAGAGATTTCGTCCCAGACCGTTTCACCGCCGACGAAGTTTCGGTGGCCGGCCTTATGGATCGCATCACCTACGTCGTCGTAAGTCGGCATCTTGCTCCCCTCGCGCTATCGCGTCGTCAGACGCCCATGACGTCGCCTTAATACGACCAGCGCTGCGCCTTCTCGATCAGGAAGTCGCGGAAGACGTTGATGCGGGCGACGTTCTTCATTTCTTCGGGGTAGACGAAGTAGCCCTCGAGCGTCGGCATCTCCAGGCCTTCCAGCACACGCACCAGCGTCGTCGTGTCATCCAGCAGATAATCCGGCACCACGGCGAGGCCGACGCCGGTCTCGGCGGCGTGCTTGATCGCGACGACCGAGTTGATCACGAGGCTCGCAAGCCGCGGGTTCTTCGGCGAGCGAGCCGCGGTCTTCATCCAGTTGATGCTCTGGAGGAAATGCGGGATGGGGCCGCCGAACTCCACGATCCGGTGCTGGTCGAGGTCGTCGAGGCCGTTCGGCCGGCCGTGGCGCTTCAGGTAGTCCGGCGAAGCGTAGGCGTGATAGTGCACCGTGAACAGGCGTCGCTGGATCAGGTCGGGCTGGGTCGGCGCGCGCAGCCGGATCGCGACGTCGGCCTCGCGCATCGAAAGATCCAGCTCGTCGTCGGTTAGAATCAGCTGCACCTGGATGTCGGGATAGGCGTCCATGAACTCGACGAGCCGCGGCGTCAGCCATCCGGTGCCGAGGCCGACCGTCGTCGTGACCTTCAGCACGCCATGCGGCCGTTCGCGGCTGTCGGTCAGGATCGACCGCGCCGATTCGAGCTTGGCGAACACCTCCTGGGCCGTGCGGAACAGGAGTTCGCCCTGCTCGGTCAGGATCAGGCCTCGAGCGTGGCGATGAAACAGCGGGACTTTCAGCTCATGTTCGAGCGCGGAGACCTGGCGGCTCACCGCGGACTGGCTGAGCGCCAGCTGTTCGCCGGCGCGCGTGAAGCTGCCAGCGTCGGCCGCCGCGTGAAAGATCCTCAGCTTGTCCCAATCCAATACGGTTCCCCCTCGCCGCTCGCTCGCGGCCATCGTGGTCACGCCGCGTGGCGCGCCGCCTCTTCGCCCGCAAGGAACCGCTCCGCGTCGAGCGCCGCCATGCAGCCCATGCCGGCCGCCGTGACGGCCTGTCGGTAGGTCTCGTCGGCGACGTCGCCCGCCGCGAACACGCCAGGCACGTTCGTAAAGGAAGTGCCTGGCCGCACGTTCAGATAACCGGACGGTCGCATGTCGAGCTGGCCTCGGAACAGCTCCGTCGCGGGCTGGTGGCCGATCGCGACGAACACGCCGTCGCAGGCGAGCGTCGTCGGCGTCCCCGTCCGGGTGTCGACCAGCGTCACCCCCTCCACCTTCAGCGGCGCGCCGCCGCCGAGGATCTGGCCGACGGTCGCGTTCCAGACCACCTCGATCTTCGGGTTCGCGAACACCCGCTCCTGCAGGATGCGCTCGCCGCGGAAGGAGTCCCTCCGATGGACCAGCGTCACCTTGGAGGCGAAGTTGGTGAGGAACAGCGCTTCTTCGAGCGCCGTGTTGCCGCCGCCGACGACGACCACCTGCTTGTTGCGGAAGAAGAAGCCGTCACAGGTCGCGCAGGCCGAGACGCCGTAGCCCTTGAACGTCTCCTCGCTCTCGAGGCCGAGCCACTTGGCTTGCGCGCCGGTGGCGACCACCAGCGCGTCCGCGGTGATCCGGCCGGACGATTCGGTCTCCAGCACGAAGGGCCGGCGGGAGAGATCGACCTTGGCGACATGGTCGGCGAGCGTGCGCGCGCCCATGCGCTCCGCCTGGAGCTGCATCTGCTCCATCAGCCACGGCCCCTGGATCGGATCGGCGAAGCCGGGATAGTTTTCGACGTCGGTCGTGATGGTGAGCTGGCCGCCGGGCTGCAGCCCGGAGATCACCACCGGCTCGAGCATAGCGCGCGCGGCGTAGAGCGCGGCCGTCCAGCCGGCGGGCCCGGAGCCCAGGATGACGAGACGGGCGTGACGGATCGGTTCGGCGGTCATCGTGCAGGTCCGTTTGTTTCGCGGGCGCGGGCCGGCGAGATCGGCGCCGCAGCGGGCGCAAGCACCGCGCGCGTCGCGACGAGCGCCTCGACGGCGCGGGCGATCTCACCAGTCGGGTCGAGCGGAGGATAGGCGTAGCGTTCGAGCCGTCTGGCGAAGGGTCGGACGACGCCGAGCCCCGTCAGCCGATCCAGCCTGGCGCGCGCGCGTCGGCCGAGACCAGCGGAACGGCTCGCCAGGATCGGTCGGCCGGTCGCGGCCGCCATGTCGATCAGATGCAGCGCGTCTGCGGTCACGACGAAAGCCTCGCAATGAGCGAGCAACGAGATATGGGGGTCTGGCCCCTGCCCATCCCATAGATAGTGCGCGACCCGGCCAACCGCCAAGACGAGATTGCGCGGCGTCCACGGCGATCGCGCGGCGGCCAGAAAGGCGCCGTCGTCACGCAGCCGCCTCAGGCCCGCGACCAGCCGCGCGACGTCCTCCTCGTCGGCCCGTGGGCGACGCGGATCTCCGCCGAGCAGCACGCCGACCCGTGGACCGTCCGGAGCGCCGCTCCACGGCGGCGGTCCGCCCCTCGCCGCGGCGAGGCGGCCGACGCCCGCGCCGTGGGGGCCCGTCGGAGTCGCGATCACGTTCGCGCCGCGCAAGAACGAACAGTCGGGCGCCCAGACCACGTCGGCGACGCCTGAGCCCGCGAGCGTCGCGCCGAGGAAGACGGTGACGGGCCGGGCGCCCGAAGCGGCCTCGACGCGTCGGAGATATGGGACCGCGCGTTCGCCCGCGGCGACCACGACGTGGGGCCAGCGGACGCCGCGATGGCGTGGCGCGCTCGGAGCGATCGGACTGTTCGGCAGATGAGGCGCGTCCCGCGGGTCGATCGGACCGAACGGCGCGAGCCAGCCGAACGGCGCCCGCGGCGCCACCCGCCGCCGCTCGAGGCTGTCGGCCACCGCTTCGGCGACGCCGAGGCAGCGCGCCTCGTCGTCCGCGTCACCGGCGGTCAGGACCCATGCGTGCATGGCTTGGTTCATGAAACGCCCAGCCGCGGGTTTCAAGCCGGGCGAGGCGAAAAGCTCAGCCGCGAGAGGCTTCGAGCGCCTGCGTCAGCTCCAGGCTGGGATAGCCGTCGGCCGGCAGACCCAGTTTCTGCTGCGCCCTGCGCGCCGCCTTCCGCGTATCGCCGCCGAGCTGGCCGTCGACCTCGTCGGCCGAAAGAAACCCGTCTCGGGCGAGCAGCGTCTGCAGGGCGCGCAGCTCGTTCGTGTCGAGCGCCCGCACCGGCGCGCGCCCCGGCGACGCCTCGGGCGCGCCAGCCAGCCGGGTCGCGAGATAGGCCGCGGTGGTCGCGTAGATGAACGACTTGTTCCACGTCCGGTAGACGTCGAAATTGCGGTAGGCGAGGAAAGCCGGGCCATTGCGGCCCATCGGCAGCAGCAGCGAGGCTTGCGCATCGTCCGGAGGCAACGCTCCGGTCCGGGCCCCGACGCCCCAGGCGCGCCATTGGGAGACGGGGTGCTTCACGTCGATGTCGGCTTCCGCCCACGGCATGTCGGCCGGCAGCGTCGCCTCCTGGAGCCACGGCTCGCCGCGCCGCCAGCCGAGGTCGGCGAGATACTTCGCGGCCGACGTCAAGGCGTCGGCCTGGCTGCGCATCAGATCGCGGCGGCCGTCTCCGTCGGCGTCGACGGCCGAACGGAGGTAGTCCACCGGCATCATCTGGGTCTGACCGAGCTCCCCCGCCCAGGCGCCGCGCATATCGGCGGGCGCGAGATCGCCGCGGTCGATGATCTGGAGCGCCGCGATCAGCTGCGGGCGGAAGAAGTTCGGCCGCCGGCAGTCATGGCTCAGCGTCGCGAGCGCGTTCCGAGTGTCGAACTTGCCGAGATTGGCCCCGAAATCGGTCTCCAGCCCCCAGAAGGCCACGAGCACCGGGCCGGGGACGCCATACTCCCGCTCGATCTTCTCAAGCAGCTCGGCCTTGTCCTTGACGAGCTTGATCCCCTTGGGAAGCCGCGGCGGCGCGACCATCCGGCCCGCAAACTGCAGAAAGGTCTGCTGGAAGACGCCCTGCGCCTGGTCGGCCGCGAGCACCTTGGGTTCGACCCGAACGCCCGTCAGCCCATCCATGATGGCGCGTTCGGACACGCCCGCGCCGCGCGCCTCGGTCCGTACGCCGTCGAGCCAGACGTCGAAGGCCCCGCCGCAGGGCGCCTCGGCCGCAGCCGGCCCGGCGGCGCAGAGCCCGAACGCGACGGCTGCGAGGCGAAGGCATGTCGTCATGGGACCGATCCGGAAGAGCGGGCCGCAGCGGCCCCTACGCCCGCACTGCATCGCGCGCGATCCGGGCGAAGACATGACGCGCCTCGCAGCGATTTCTCCCGACTGGACGCCGGACGCAAGCGGTTTGAGGTCACTTGCGGCGTTTGAGCCGCGTCACCAGCCGGGCGACCGTCTTCTCCGCGCGCCGCAGTCCGGGTCGTCCCCGCGCGCCGTCATGCGCAGCCTTGAGCGCGCCGGAGGCGAAGGCTTCCACCACGACGGCATGAACGTAGGATTTGCGCACGACCGCGGGGGTGTTCGAAAGCCTTTTGGACACGGCCCGCATCACTCCGGCCAGCTGCCGGCGCCGGCCCGTCTCGCTGACGGCGGGCTCGATGTCGACAAGGCTCTCGACGGCGGTCGCGCTGGCGCCCAGCGTCCTCAGGTCCTTCGCTGTGATCGGCAGCCCGGTGACGTCGCGGAGATAGGCGTTGACGTCGACGGAGGTGATCCGGCGCACCCTGCCGGTCTCGTCCTTGTACTGGAACAGCCGCCGGCCCGGCAGCGAGCCGACGCGGTCGAGCGCGCGGGCGAGCCGCCCCGACCGCAGGCTGACCTCGATGTCCTTGCCGCCCTTGCCGCGGAAACCGAGCTTCACCGTCTCGCCCCGCACCTTGACGTGGCGCTTCAGGAGCGTCGACGCGCCATGGGCCTTGTTGGAACGCACATAGGTCTCGCAGCCGACGCGGATATGGGTCTCGTCGATCAGCGCGACGGCCGACGCAAGCGCCTTGACCCGGCTTAGCTTCGGGCTCGCCATGTCGCGCGCGACGGCGGCCCGCAGCTTGGGAAGCGACTCAATCACCCGGTCGAGGCGCTCGACCTTTCGGGTCTCGCGAACCACGTCCCAATCCGGATGGTAGCGGTACTGCGTCCGACCGGCCTCGTCGCGGCCGGTGGCCTGGAGGTGGCGGCGCGCGTCGGCGGCGATCCGGACGTCTTCATAGGCCGGCGGAATGGCGAGCGAACGAATGCGCGCCAGCTGCTCCTCGTCGGTGACCCTGCGTCCCTTGCCGTCGAGGTAGACGAAACCTTGGCCGGCGCGCTTGCGCACGATCGATAGATCGCGCGGCGCCGTCAGCTTGAGACCGGCCTCGGCCGCGATTTCGGCGACCTGGGGGGCGTCCTCCTGTCCGGCCATCAGAGCGGTTTCCGAGACGGGATCATCGTGGCTTTCCTCGCCCGCGACGGGGCGCTCGGACCTCGGTCGTCGCGCCGCGCGTGAACGTTGCGGCTTCGCCCGGACTGGGCGGCGGCTTTCGCAGGCATCGAACAACGCTCGCATCGGATGGTGGTGCTGAAGAACCGCGGAGGTGGGTCTGTGGTTCCGCGCTCTCGCGCGCCGTCCCCGGCGAGGCTAGGCTTCGGCGTCGCTTCAGGGATGGCGCCATGAATGCTGCGATGACGTTGGTCGAGGTGACGCGCGGCCCGGCCGTCGAGAGTCGCCACGCGGGAGCCGTCGCGGTCGTCGACGCCGAGGGCGCCGTCGTGTTCTCGCTCGGCGACGTGACCCGGCCGACCTTCGCGCGCTCCAGCGTCAAGGCGCTCCAGGCCCTTCCGCTGGTCGAATCCGGAGCGGCGGAGCTCTTCGGCCTGTCGGACGTCGAGCTCGCTTTGACCTGCGCCTCGCATGGCGGCGAGCCCGAACATGTCGCGACCGCCGCAGGCGTCCTCGCCCGCCTCGGGCTCGACGCCGACGCGCTGGAATGCGGCGCGCACTGGCCCCTGAACGACGCGGCGGCGCGCGCGCTCGCCGCAAGCGGCGCCGGGCCGTCGGCCCTGCACAACAACTGTTCCGGCAAGCATGCGGGCTTCCTGTGCCTCGCCTGCGCCCTCGAGGTCGATCCTCGGGGCTATGTCGCGCCGGACCACCGTGTGCAGCGCGAGGTGACGGCCGCGCTGGAAGGAACGATGGCGGCCCGTCTCGACGACGCCGCGACCGGCGTCGACGGCTGTGGCGTGCCGACTTACGCGCTGCCGCTCGCGACGATCGCCCGCGGCTTCGCGCGCTTCGGCTCCGGCGTGGGTCTCGAGCCTGTTCGAGCCGGGGCGGCGCGGCGGCTGATGGAGGCGGCGTGGTCGGCGCCCTTCCAGATCGCGGGCTCGGGGCGCTTCGACACCGAGGCGATGCAGCTCTTGGCCGGCGCGGTCTTCGTCAAGGTCGGCGCTGAAGGCGTCCACGGGGCGGCGTTGCCGGAGCTCGGTCTGGGGATCGCGCTCAAGATCGAGGACGGCGCCAGCCGCGCCTCCGAGGCGGCGATGGCGGCGACGCTGCTGCGGATGCTGAAGCCCGCCGGCGAGGCCGGCGACTTCCTCGCCCGGCGGGCGGAGCGGCCGTTGCGCAACTGGGCCGGGGTCGAGGTCGGCGTCGTGCGCGCGACCGCCGCTCTCTCCGGCTGAAGACGGCAGGTTCGGACCTCTTCGCCCAAACGAAAACGGGGACGCCAGAGGCGTCCCCGTTCCGTAGATCCCCCCGTGGGACCCGCTTCAGCGCTGAGCAGAACTCAGTACTTGGTGACCAGCGGGGTCATCGGGGCTTCCGGCGTGTACAGCGGGATGATGATGCGGGTGAAGAGACGCGTGTCCTTGCCGCCGTAGTTCCGCTGATAGACGTCGCGCGTCAGGTAGGCCTGGAGAATGACCGGGCCGAAGTTGTAGCCGACGAGCGGTCCGAGCGCGATCTGGCGCTGCTTGTCGTAGCCGACGTTCTTGAGGCTGCGCGGGACGTTGTAGTCGGTCGAACCGAAGGCGGCGAGACCGAACTCCCACTTGCCGAAGGTCTTGGTGGCCGTCACGTCAAGGTTGAAGAAGTCGGGGTAGTCGTAACCCTTCGACTCATCGATGTGAATGCCGTTGATGAGGTTCGCCGTCAGGTTCCAACCGTCAGCCGTGTAGCTGATCGCAGCCGCATGGTTGAACGAGGTGGAGCGGAAGCGGACGTCCTTGTCGCCGATGTTGAAGTAGGCGCCGGCGTAGTAGCTGAAGCCGAGGCCGCCGCCGAGGTCCCAGGCGAGCTGGAGAGCCGCGAAGGGGTTGTAGAACCCGTAGTTGTTCGGGCCGTTCTCGACCGACGCATGGATCAGCGGCGTGGCGACGAGCACCTGCACGCGGGCGCCGGCGATCTGCCAGGGGGTCGACCAGGCGATGACGGGGATGTCGACGCCGACGCTGACGTCGTGGCCCGGCTGCTTGCGCACGCCCCAGTCGAGCGTGTTGACGAAGTAGACGCCTTCCGGAAGCGGAGCGCCCGCGGCCAGACCGACGCGCTCGCCGGGCTGCGTGACCGAACCCGCGAGGGCTCCCGTCACCGACGCGCCGAGAGCGAGAGCCCCGACCGCCGCAATCTTGAGTGCCTTATGAAGCATGTTGCCTTTCCTCCGATCGGCGCCCTGCCGGGAACGCCGCCTTACCCGAATGACTTTCGTTTCCGCCTTTTCGGTTCGGTTCCTTCCGTCCCCAAAACAGAAACCCGTCGGACACTGAACCGATGGCTCAACGAGCGCCCCCGACTCGGGCGCCGCCATCAGCAGAGGACAGTTTTTAGGCGTCGAAAGCTACCGGAATCGCCGGCTCCGGCCCCCGTGAGGACACAACTGTCTCCGAAATGTCGCAACTCCGTGATGGTAGGAATCGCTTAACAAATGAGGGAGTAGCGCCCCGTGTGGACGCACTGGTTGTGCAAATTCTAAAGAGATCAGAGAGTTGCGGGCAGGTCGACGACGCGGCGTCCGGCGCCGCCATAATGGGCGCCCTAGCGAATGGTGTTTTGGGCGATCGTAAGGCCGGGTAGTCCCCCTCCTCCGCCGACCGCAAGATCGGGGGTCGCGACGTCCCACCAGCGGTAGCCGAAGACCGCGCCGCGACGGGAGCCCGTGATCGTGTTGCCGACGATGGTGGCGGGACCCGCGCCGTCGACGACGGAGACGCCGATTCCGACCTCGCAATTGCGCACCACATTGCCCGACACGGTGACGTCCCGGAGATAGGGACCGAAGCCCAGCGCGATGCCGATGTCGGCGGCGTTCTCGACGACGTTGCCGGTTACCGCCACGTCCGCCTCCACGCCGATGCCGACGCCGTAGCCGTCGCTCTTCTCGTCGAGCCTTTTGCGACGGAACAGGTTGCGGACGACGTTGCCGACCACGGTTCCCAGCCGGCCGCCTTCGTTGAAATTGGCGACGGCGATCCCGCTCGCCGCGCCGTCCACCAGGTTTCCGGAGATGACCGTACCGGAGAAGCCGAACTCGACGTAGAGGGCGGTTTCACCACAGTCGAGGCACAGATTGTCGGAGACCATGACGTCGTCGGCCATGTGGGCGCGCACCGCCGTGAACGCCGGGCGGCGAATCACGTTGTTCGCGACCGAGACCCCGCTCGCCTTGGACAGGTTGATCGCATTGCCGTTCCAGCCCAGGCCGCCGTCGAGCGCGCCGACGTCCTCGATCCGGTTGCGCGAGACGATCGAAGGGTCGTCGCCCTTGTCGGTCCGCCGGATCAGCACGCCATTGTTACGGCAGCCCCGGATCAGGCAATCGGTGACCGCGACCCCCTTCCCATCCATCGAGAGCAGGGCCGAGTAGCGCGCGTTCTCGATCCGGCAGCCGCGCACCGCGCCGCCCGAGCGGAACATCACGATCCCGGAGCCGCCGCCGTTGATCACGGCGACCTCGTCGAGCGTGAGCTCCGCCACGTCCTCGAGGTTCAGCACGCCGGACTGAGCGAGGGTCGGGATGTTCGCGCCGTCGAGCACGAGCCCGCGCATCCGCACCCGCTTCAGTCCGCGGCCGATGAACAGCGGTCCGCGGTCCGACAGTTCCAGTCGCGTGAGGTCCGGCGCGCCGATGAGCGAGACGCCGTCGGGAAGCTCGACCTTCGCGATGCGATATGCGCCGGGACCGAGCGCGAGCGGCCGTCCCTCGCGCGCGGCGCGCTCCAGCGCCCGGGCGAAAGCGCGGCTCTGATCGGCCTCGCCCGGCCTCACGCCGAGCGCGCCCGCGTCGAGCGCCCCCGGCGCGGCCTCGGCGAGCCCCGGCGCGGAAGCAAGGCCGGCGAAGGCTGCGGCGGTCGCGACGAACCGCCGGCGGGACACGTCGGGAGCGTGATCCGGGCGATGGGGCACGATGCGTCTCCGGCAGGGCCTGCTGGCAAGGGCGTCCGGCGGCTCTTGTCGCGGACACTATGGCCAAGGACGCCTTCGAAAACGTTGCGCCGGCGGGCGACGGCCGCTCGGCGGCGGCGCGCGTTGTCTGCTAAGGCTCGCTGCCACGCGAATGGATGCCGACGTCATGTCTCCCCTGCCCGCCCGCCGCCGCGCCGATCTGCTGCTCGTCGAACGCGGCCTGTTCGACAGCCGCGCCAAGGCGCAGGCGGCGATCGCGGCCGGACGCGTGTTCGCGGACGGGGCGCCGGTGGCGCGCGCCTCCGATGGCCTGAGCGCCGACGCCCGCATCGAGGCCGCGCCGGCGCATCCTTACGTCTCGCGCGGCGGCGTGAAGCTCGCCTTCGCGCTCGACGCCTTCGGGATCGACGTCACGGGCCTCCACGCCCTCGACGTCGGCGCGTCGACCGGCGGCTTCACGCAGGCGCTGCTGATGCGCGGCGCGGCGCATGTGACCGCGGTCGATGTCGGACGCGGTCAGCTTCATCCGAGCCTCATCGCGGATCCGCGCATCCTCAGCCTCGAAGCGACCGACATCCGGGCCCTCGCGCCAAGCGCCCTGCCCCGCCGGCCGGACATCGTGGTCGTCGACGTGAGCTTCGCGCCGCTCGCGGTGGCGTTGCCCCCTGCGGCCGCGCTCGCCGCGCCCGCGGCCACGCTGGTCGCGCTGGTGAAGCCTCAGTTCGAGGTCGGCCGGCGCGACGTCGGCAAGGGCGGGATCGTGAAGGACGAGGCCGCGCGCGAACGGGCGGTCGCCGCGGCCGAAGCGCTGGCCGCCACGCTCGGTTTCGCGGTGCTCGGCGTCGTCCCCTCGCCGATCTCGGGCGGCGACGGGAACATCGAGTATCTGCTCGCCGCCCGACGGGCGGAGGGGTGACGATGTTCGGCCTGGAGACCGTACGGATCGACCGCCTCGGCCACCGCGGCGACGGGATCGCGGAGACGGAAGGCGGCCCGGTCTTCGTCGCGCGGGCGTTGCCGGGGGAGCGCGTCGAGATCGAACGTTCGGGCGAGCGCGGACGCCTCGAGCGCGTTCTGGAGCCCTCGCCGGACCGCGTCGAGGCGTATTGCCCGGCGGTCGGCGTCTGCGGCGGCTGCGCGACGCAGGAGCTGTCCCAGGACGTCGCCCTGGCCTGGAAACGCGCCTTGCTGATCGAGGCCTTCGCGCGCGAGGGTCTCGACGTCGGAGAGCGCGTCGCTCCCGCGGTGGACGCCCATGGCGACGGACGGCGCCGGGCGACCTTCCACGCGCGCTTCGACGCCTCCGGCGCGCTCGCGGTCGGTTTCGCGGAGGCCCGCAGCCACGCCATCGCGCCGATCGCGGCCTGCCCGCTTCTGGCGCCGGGCCTTGCCCGCGCGCTCGACGCCGCCCGCAAGATCGCGACGACCGTCGCAAGCCGCCGAAAGCCGCTCGACCTGATCGCGACCGCCACCGCGACCGGCCTCGACATCGACGTGCGCGGCCTCGGGCCGCCGCCGGAGGCGATGCGGCTGGCGCTGGTCGGGCTCGCGGAGCGGCTCGACCTCGCGCGGCTGTCGATCCATGGCGACGTCGTCGTCGAGCGCCGAAAGCCGACGCTCTTCATCGGGCGCGCGACCGTCACGCCCCCGCCCGGCGGCTTCCTGCAGGCGACCGAGCTCGGCGAACGCACGCTCGCGGAACTGGCCGCCGCGGCGGTCGGAAAGGCCAAGCGGGTCGCCGATCTGTTCTGCGGCGTCGGCGCCTTCGCGCTGCGGCTCGCGGAGATAGCCGAGGTGTTCGCAGCCGACGCCGAGCGTCCTGCGGTCGCTGCGCTCGCGGCGGCCGCCAACCGGGCTCAGGGGCTGAAGCGCGTCGCCACGGAGCCGCGCGACCTGTTCCGGCGGCCTCTTACGCCGCTCGAGCTGTCGCGCTTCGACGCCGTGGTCTTCGACCCGCCGCGCGCCGGCGCCGAGGCCCAGACCCGCGCGCTTGCGGCGTCCAAGGTGAAGACGGTGGTCGCGGTCTCCTGCAACGCCGCGACCCTCGCCCGCGATTCGGCGATGCTCGTCGCCGGCGGCTGTCGCCTGGTCCGCGTCACGCCGGTCGACCAGTTCCGCCATTCCGCGCATGTCGAGGCCGTCGCCGTGTTCCAGCGCGGCTGATCAGCCTAGCTCCAGCGCCACCCGCCCTGCTCGAACAGGATCGCCCGCCCCTGGTGGATGCGCATCTCCGGAAGGCTCGCCGTGTCCGCCCCGCCGATCGCGGCGAGCAGCCCGCGCGCGACGCCGCCATGGGCGACGATCACGCAAGGGACGGTCAGGCTCTCCACGAAGGGCTGAAGCCGCGCGACCAGGTCGACATAGCTCTCTCCGTCCGGCGGACGGTGCGTCCAGCGGTTCGCGGCGCGGGCGCGGATCGCGGCGGGTTCGCGTTCGCCGACCTCCCGGAAGGTCGAGCCCTCCCAGCGGCCGAACGACATCTCGCGCAGCCGGTCGTCCCGGTCGAAGCCCTCGGGGTCGAGGCCCATCGCGCCCCGCATCAGCCGCATCGTCTCGACCGCGCGCGACAGCGGGCTGGCGACGAAGGCGCGCGCGGCGATGTCCGGAAACGCCCTGATCAGCGTTCGGCCGACCGCCGCGGCCTGGTCGCGGCCGCGGGCGTTGAGCGGGATGTCCGTCCCGCCCTGCAGCCGGCCGGCGACGTTCCAGTCGGTCTCGCCGTGGCGGACGAAGACGATCGACGGCCGCGCGACGGCGCCGCCCTCCGTCACGCCTTCTCGACGCTGAGATCGGGCGCGTCCGGGTTCTTCATGCCGACGATGTGGTAGCCGGCGTCGACATGGTGGACTTCGCCGGTCACGCCGCGGCCGAGGTCGGAAAGAAGATACAGCGCGGAATCGCCGACCTCCTCGATCGAGACCGTCCGGCGGAGCGGCGAATTGTACTCGTTCCACTTGAGGATGTAGCGGAAGTCGCCGATGCCCGAGGCCGCCAGCGTCTTGATCGGGCCGGCCGAGATCGCGTTGACGCGGATGTTCTGAGGTCCAAGATCGGCCGCGAGATAGCGCACGCTCGCCTCGAGCGCCGCCTTCGCGACGCCCATGACGTTGTAGTGCGGCATCCATTTCTCGGCGCCGTAATAGGTCAGCGTCAGGATCGAGCCGCCGCCGCCCATCAGCTTTTCCGCCCGCTGCGCGACCGCGGTCAGCGAGTAGCAGGAGATGAACATCGTCTTGTGGAAGTTGTCCGCAGTCGTCTCGATGTAGCGGCCGTCGAGCTGGTCCTTGTCGGAAAAGGCGATGGCGTGGACCAGGAAGTCCAGCCCGCCCAGAACCTCGCCGGTCTTCTCGAAGACCGCGTCGATCGTCGCTCCGTCGGTGACGTCGCAATGGCCGACGACCTCCGCGTTCAGTTCGGCGGCGAGCGGCTCGACGCGCTTGCGCAGGGCGTCGCCCTGATAGGTGAAGGCGAGCTTCGCGCCGGCGTTGGCGCAGGCCTTGGCGATGCCCCAGGCGATCGACCGGTTGTTGGCGACGCCCATCACGAGCCCGCGCTTGCCGGCCATCAAGCCCTGGACTTCGGTCATCAACACACCCCTGCGACGCGAAACCCGCGAGACGGCGTTCGCTATCGCACACGCCCTGAAGGGCTTCAAGCCGCGCGGCCCGGCCCCGGCTCACAGCGCGTTTCGCTCGCCGACAGAAGCGAGCGCCGATCGAGCGCGCTTGGAGCGATTGACGATCGGCCCGCCGGCGTGATCCGGTCGCGCCTTGCCTGCCGCTGCTCGCCCGCCGATCCGGAGACGCCGATGTCCGAACCGCGCCCGCCTTTGCCGCCCTTCACGTTCGAGACGGCGACCCTCAAGGCCCGCAAGGCGGAGGACGCCTGGAACACCCATGAGCCGGAGCGGGTCTCGCTCGCCTACACCGAGGACAGCACGTGGCGGAACCGGTCCGAGTTCTTCACGGGGCGGCCCGCGATCGTCGCCTTCCTCACCCGCAAATGGGAGAAGGAGCTCGACTACCGGCTGATCAAGGAGCTGTGGGCGTTCCACGACAACCGCATCGCCGTGCGCTTCCAGTATGAGTGGCGCGACCATGAGGATCGCTGGTTCCGCTCTTACGGCAACGAGCAATGGGAGTTCGACGAGCGCGGCCTGATGCGTCGCCGTGAAGCGAGCATCAACGACGTGCCGATCAAGGCGAGCGACCGCAAGTTTCTCTGGCCCAAGGGCCCGCGGCCGGACGACTTCCCGGGGCTCACGGCGTTGGGCCTCTGAGGCCTCAACGGCGCGAATCGAGAGCCATCTTGAGGGCGAGCGCGCCGAGCACGCCGCCCATCAGCCAGCGTTGCGCGCGCAGCCACAGCGGTCGCGTCCCCAGAAAGCCCGCGATGCTTCCGGCCCCCACCGCGATCATCGCGTTCACCGCGACCGACACGGCGATCTGCGTCGCTCCCAGGCTCAGCGTCTGCGGCAGCACGCCTCCGCGGCCGGGATCCACGAATTGCGGAAGCAGCGCGAGATAGACCATCGCGATCTTCGGGTTGAGCAGATTGGTGACGAGCCCCATTGCGAACAGCTTCGCGGGCCGCTCGACCGGCAGCGCGGCGACCTGGAACGGCGAACGTCCGCCCGGCCTCAGGGCCTGCCAGGCGAGCCATCCGAGATAGAGCGCCCCGCCCAGCCGCAACGCGTCATAGGCGTATGGGATCGCGACGATGAGGGCGGTCAGGCCGAGGGCCGCGCACAGCATCCAGACCACGAAGCCGAGCGCGACGCCGCCGAGCGAGATCAGTCCCGCCCTCGGCCCCTGGCAGATCGAACGCGAGACCAGATAGATCATGTTCGGCCCCGGCGTCAGCACCATGCCGAGCGCGATGGCCGCGAAGGCGAGCAGCGTCGTGACGTCGGGCATCGTCCGAAAAGCCTTGATCGACGGGCGGTCGCAGCACAGCGCGTTCCGCCCATCGAATCAAACGCGCATCGCTGATCGGACCCGTTCGTCCCGCTGATGGGACTGCGTCGTCAGCGCCGCGGCTCGTAAGGCGCGTTCGCCTTCATCGCCTCGGCGTATTCGGTGAGCCGGGGGTCGCCGCCTTTCGGCAACGCGATCCTGAGAGCGACCAGAAGATCGCCGAAGCCGTCCTTGGCCGCGACCCCCTTGCCGCGCAGGCGCAGCGTCCGGCCGCCGTCGGACCCGGGCGGCACCTTCATCTCCACCGCTCCGTCGAGGGTCGGCACCCGCACCTTGGCGCCGAGCACGGCTTCGTAGAGGGTGATGGGAACCTCGACGCGTATGTCCTTGCCCTCCGCCGTGAATTGGGGGTCGGCCCCCACCATGACGGTGATGAGCGCGTCGCCGGCCGGCCCGCCGAACCCGCTCGGCATGCCCTGGCCCTTCAGGCGGATGGCCTTGCCGGGCTCGATGCCGGCCGGGATCGCGACCTCGAGCTCCTTGCCGTTCGGCAGCCGCATGCGCTGCTTGGCCCCGCGCGCCCAGTCGCGGAACGGCACCGTCACCTCGGCCTGCAGGTCTTCGCCGCGCGGCGGCTCGCCGCCTCCGAAGCCGGCGCTCGCGCGCGGGCGCCGGCCGCCGAAGGCGCTCAGAATCTCTTCGAACATGTCGGAATCGGCGCCCGCTCCCCGGGTCCGCGTCCCGCCGAACGGGCCGCCGGGCGTGAACTCGTAGTCGAATCGCTGACCTCGCCCGCCGGCCGCGCCCGCGCCGGGCCCAGCGAAACCCTGGAAGCGCGGCTTGCCTTCGGCGTCGATCTCGCCGCGGTCGAACTGGCCGCGCTTGGTCTCGTCGGACAGCAGCTCGTAGGCCGCGCCGATCTCGGCGAAGCGCTCCTTCGCCGTCGGGTCGTCCGGCTTCTGATCGGGGTGCCAGGTCTTGGCGAGCTTGCGGTAGGCTTTCTTGATCTCGGCCGCAGCCGCAGAGCGCGCCACGCCGAGCACGTCGTAAGGGTCGCGCATCGGGTCGGGATGTCCGTCCATGTGTGGGGGCGAGCCCGTGACTGTCGCGCGGGACGCCGGCTCCTACCAATGTGGGCGGATGTGACGCGAATGCAACAGTTTCTGGAGGCTCAGAGCGTGCGACTTGCTGTCGTGCGGATGGCGACCGCCTCCCAATAGCCGGCCGCCGTGCGGCAGGCGGTGCCTTCCAGGCGCTGCTCGCGTCCGCCGCCGGAATGGCTCGCGGCGAACGGACGGCAGGTCGCGCCGTTCTCGATCACCGGTCCGGCCAGCGCGCTGAAGGCGCCGTAGGCGCCGGAGTCCGGATTCGCCCAGGGCACAGACGCGTTGTTCGCCTCGGCGCCCATGGCGAGGCTGAGCGCGCCGCGGGCGTAGGGCCAGTCGGACGGCGTCAACGCGGGTTCGTCGACCGAGGCGCGAGGCGGAGCGTAGGCCGCCGGAGCGAGCCCCGAAGCCGGAGCGGGAGCCGCGGCGGCTCCAGGCGGCGGAGCGAGCGGCGCCTTGGTCACGGCGTCGCGCGCGACCGGCGTGATGGCCGCGTCGCGCCTCTCGATGCTGCCCGTCTTGAGGTCGTCGCCCTCAGGACCGAACAGCGGATAGGACACGCTGCAGGCTCCGAGGCCGAGCGAGAGCAGGCAGGCCGCGGCGCCACGCAACCGCGCTCGCGGGGCGCGCGGCGCTCGTGTAGGACAGGCGGGCTTCGTCATGCGCGGATCGAGGCTACGCATCGCTACTCGAAAACTCCTTGATCGCGCGACGAGTTAACGCCAGGAGCCGTTAATGTCCGGTGACTTCCACGCGACCGACGACCCGTTCGATGTTTTCGACTCATGGTTCGAGGAGGCCCGGGCGTCCGAGATCAACGATCCCAACGCGATGGCGCTTGCGACCGTCGACGCGGACGGCCTCCCGGACGTCCGCGTGGTGCTGATGAACGGCTACGATCGGCGGAGTCTGGCCTTCTACACGAATGTCGGAAGCGCCAAGGGGCGACAGCTCGATGGGCGTCCGAAGGCGGCGGCCGTGTTCCACTGGAAGTCGCTGCGCCGGCAGGTGCGGTTCCGCGGCCCGGTCGAACGCGTGACCGACGCCGAGGCCGACGCCTATTACGCCACGCGCCCGAGGCTCAGCCGCATCGGCGCCTGGGCCTCGAGGCAATCGCAACCGCTGGCGTCGCGCGCCGAACTGGAGCAGGCGGTCGCGCGCCGAGAAGCGCAGTTCGAGGGCGGCGACCCGCCGCGGCCGGAGTGGTGGACGGGCTACCGCATCGTCCCCATTTCGATCGAGTTCTGGCTCGACCAACCGTTCCGGCTCCACGACCGCGCCGAGTTCCGTCGCGACGGCGGCGGCGGGTGGACCCGAACCCGACTCTACCCTTGACGCCGAGCCCTCTTCCCAGGACCTGCCCATGAGCGCGCCCGACGATCCGAACGCTGCGAACGAGCCCGCGGCCTGCCCCTTCACCGGCGCGCGTCCAGGCGACGCCGCGCCGGGCGCGTCGGCGGCGCCCGCGGCGACCGCGCAGGGACCGGGAGCGCCGGCGCCGAAGCAGCCGTCTCCGGCCTCGCGCCCGACGCGCCCCGGCTCCAACGAACCGCGCAAGACGCTGCTGCTGACCGGCGCCAGCCGCGGCATCGGGCATGCGACGGTCAAGCGCTTTTCCGCCGCAGGCTGGCGCGTCATCACCTGCTCGCGCCACGCCTTCCCCGAGGAGTGCCCGTGGGGCGCGGGGCCCGAGGACCACGTTCAGGTCGATCTCGCCGATCCCGACAACACCCTCGCCGCCATCGGCGAGATCCGCGAGCGCCTGGAGGGCGGCGAGCTGCATGCGCTCGTCAACAATGCCGGCATTTCCCCGAAGGGCCCGAACCGCGAGCGGATGGGCGCGCTCGACACCGCGCTCGAGGACTGGAAGACGGTCTTTCAGGTCAATTTCTTCGCGCCGGTCATGCTCGCGCGCGGGCTCGCGGAGGAGCTCAAGGCCGCGCGCGGGTCGATCGTCAACGTAACGTCGATCGCGGGCGGCCGAGTCCACCCTTTCGCTGGCGCGGCCTACGCGACGTCGAAGGCCGCGCTCAACTCCCTGACCCGCGAGATGGCCGCCGATTTCGGTCCGTTGGGGGTGCGCGTGAACGCGATCGCGCCTGGCGAGATCGACACCGCGATCCTGTCGCCCGGCACCGAAAAGCTCGTCGGACAGATACCGCTCCGACGGCTCGGCACGCCGGACGAGGTCGCGAAGACGATCTATTTTCTCTGCACCGAGAGCTCGTCCTACGTGACGGGCGCCGAAATCCACATCAATGGCGGCCAGCACGTGTGAACGCGTCAGCCGGCGGCGCGCATCCGCTGCTTGGCGAAGACGCTGTCGAAGGACACGACCGGGCTTGGACGTCCGACCAGATAGCCCTGGATCTCTTCGCAGCGCAGCTCCGCGAGGAAGGCCCGCTGCTCCGGCGTCTCGACGCCCTCCGCCGTGATGGGCATGTCAAGGCTGGCGCCGAGGGCGACCACCGCGCGCACGATGGCCTTGGCCTGCGGACTGGTGGACAGCGTCCTGATGAAGGAGGCGTCGATCTTGATGCGATCGAACGGAAAGGACTGCAGGTAGGACAACGAAGAGTACCCTGTCCCGAAGTCGTCCATCGCGATCTGCACGCCAAGAGCCTTCAGGCGCCGCAGGGTCAGAAGCGCGCCGTTGAGATCGTCGAGCAGGACGCCTTCTGTGATCTCCAGCTCAAGCCTCCGCGCGGGAAGCCCCGTGTCGAGCAGGATGGAGTGCACGAGGTCGACGATGTCGCCATGCTGGAACTGCACCGGGGAGAGGTTGACGGCCACCTTGCCCGGCTTCACCCAGCCCATCGCCTCGCGGCAGGCGGTGCGCAGCACCCATTCCCCGATCGGCACGATCGCGGCGGTCTCTTCGGCCACGGGGATGAACTGAACCGGCGGCACCACGCCGCGCGTCGGATGCTTCCAACGGACGAGCGCCTCGAAGCCGACGATCTCGCCGGTTTCGGTGTTGGCCTGGGGCATCCAATGCAGAAAGATCTCGTTTCGGCTGACGGCGGTCGCCAGATCCTGCTGCAGGGCTCGGCGCTCGCGCAACGCCAGGTCCATCTCCGGCTCGAATCCGCGCGCGAGGCCCCGGCCATCCGCCTTCGCGCGGTACAGCGCGGCGTCGGCGTTGGCGAACAGCGCGTCGACATTCGCGCCGTGGTAGGGATAGACCGCAAAGCCCACCGAGGCCCCGCAGCGCATTGTCCGGCCGGCGATGACCGTCTCCGTGTTCAGCCGCTCGGTGATGCGCAGCGCCAGCTTGTCGGCGTCGCCCGCGTCGGGTCCCGTGCCGATCACGACGAACTCGTCGCCGCCGAGACGGAACGTCATGGCGTCCGACGCGGCCGCCATGATGCGCCGCGCGGCCGTGCGCAACAGCTCGTCGCCGGCGGCGTGGCCGAATACGTCGTTGACCTCCTTGAACTTGTCGAGGTCGACGCAGAACAGCGCGACCTCGCCCCCGCGCTTCAGAGCCGTGGCCAGCGCCTCGTTGAAGGCGGCGCGGTTGGCGAGACCCGTCAGCGGGTCATGATAGGCGAGATGGCGGATCTGGTGCTCTTTGCGGCGCTGCTCGGAGAGATCGCGCAGGGTGAACACACGCTGCGCCCGCCCCTGCATCGCGACGTCGCGGCTCGAGATCTCGACCCAGGCGGATTCGCCCCCGAGCGTCCGGAGCGCGATTTCCTGGGGCTTGGCGAGGGTCGCCGACAACAGGCGGTCCGGATCCGGGGCGTCGACGAAGTCGCGAAAGGCGCGGCCTCGCATCATCGACGGATCGAGCCCGGCGAGCCGCGCGGCCGCGACGTTGACGTCGACGATCCGCATGTCGGCGCAGATCACGATGCCCTCTCGCGTGAGATCGGCGAAGGTTCGGTCGCGATCGACCTCGCCGTTCGCGGCGCGCAGGTCCGCCAACGCGGCGCCGAAGGCGAGGGCGAGCACGGCCAGCGCCGAAAGCGACGCGCAGAGCAGCAGGAGACGCGCGCTGACGGCGCTGGCTGGCATGGCGACCTGCGCATCCGGCGTAAAGTGCAAGGAGGCGAGGACGAGCACATGGTAGGCGAGGGCCGTGGCTCCGATCAGCGCCGCCCCGCACAGACGTCCAACCCACGAGTCACGCGCGCTCAGGGCGAAGCCAATCCCGGACACGGCCGCCGCGAGAACGCCCGCCAGCAGCAGGGTCGTGTGATGGACGTCGACATAGCCCGGCGCCCGAACCGCCGCGACGCCGACAAAATGGACCACTGCGATCGAAAGCCCGACGATCGCGCCGCCCAGGGCGGCGGCGGCGGGAGCCCCTCCCGCGAACGCGGGGGACGCGATCGACAGACCCACCGCCGACATCACCAAGGAGACGACAAGAGCGAAGCCGGTCATGGCGAGATCGAAATTCGCGCCCCACGCCTCCCCTGCCGGCGCGATCGCGATCACGTGCGTCAGCCAGACGACGACGCCGCTCACGCCCACGGCGACCGTGAAGTCCAGCGACCTTGAAGCGGACAGCTTCGCTCTCTCGGTCCGCCGCAGGAGCGGCGCTATCAGCGCGGCTCCCAACACGCCGCAGCCCCCGATCAGCGCGAGGCTGGTCGCGCTGTGGCCATAGGCCAGGGCATGCGTGACGATCTGCATAATCGGGCCCGGAGAGCGATCTGTCGCCTACCGTAGGCCGCACGCGATAAAATTCTGTTAGCGGGCCCTACAACCAGCGCCGCCACTTGAAGATCAGATACGGAACCACGGCGCTGATCAGCATGAGGGCGAGCGCGAACGGATAGCCGTGCGCCCATTTCAGCTCCGGCATGGACTCGAAGTTCATGCCGTAGATCGAGGCCACAAGCGTCGGTGGAAGGAAGACGACCGCCATCACCGAGAACAGCTTGACGATGTCGTTCTGGGCGAGCCCGACCATGCCCAACATGGCGTCCAGCAGAAAGGTGATCTTGTCGTTGAGGAAACCGGCATGCTCCAGCAGCGATGCGACGTCCCGCTGCATCGGCTTCAGCTGGACCATGATGTCCTTCTTCGGCTTGAGGCCCTCCACCTCGGCTGAAAAATAGACCAGCACGCGTTGGACGGTGACCAGGCTCTCGCGTGTTTTAGAAAGGATGTCGCCGTTGCGCCCGATCGACTTGAGGAGCGCCTGGTACGGCTTGCGGTAGGCCTGCGCGCCGACCCTCTGGAAGATGGTGCGCGACAGGTCGTCCGCGTCGGCGCCGAGATGCTCGAGCACGTCGGCGAGCCGGTCGACGACGGCGTCGACAAGCCCCACGAAGACGCCTTCGGCGGTCTGGGCGCCGGGGATCGGCCCTTTGCAGGCGCGCGCGGCGAAGATCTCGAACGATTTCGGATCGTCATACCGGACGGTGACCAGCGCCCGCGGGGTCACGATGAAGGTGACGGCCGTGAGATGCGGCAGCGCCGTGTCGGCTTTGCACAACAGCGACGCCGTCATGTAGCGCGCGCCGTTCTCCACGTAGAGCCGGCTCGACGGCTCGATCTCGACCATCTCCTCGCGCGTCGGCACGCTCGCGCCGACCGTCTCCTCGACGAAGCGGTCCTCGGCGGCGCTGGGTCCTAGGAGGTCGATCCAGACGACGTCGTCGGGCAGCGCGGCGCCAGCCCTCCAATCGACGCGCTCGAGGCCGCCGTTGCGCGCGGCGAAGGCGATCAGCACGCCGTCATTCCGGATCGAGCGGCTTCACGCCGGACGGCGCTCCATCGGCGCCGACGGCGATGGTCTCGACGCGCGCTTCGGCGCGCTTGAGCAGTTCGTCGCAGCGCGCCTTCAGCGCCTCGCCGCGCTGATAGATCTCGATCGACTCCTCGAGCGGCGCCTGGCCCTGCTCAAGCCGCGCGACGATCCTCTCGAGCTCGGCGAGCGCGGCTTCGAAGGTCAGCGTGGACACGTCCGGCGCGGCGTCGGTCACGGATGCGTAGCTCCTAGGCGAATGTCAGGTCGGCGCGGCTCAAGCGCCCATCAGGGCGCGGACGTGGACGGCGGCCGATTGGGCGAGCCCACGCAGGTCGTAGCCCCCTTCGAGCAGCGAGACCACGCGACCGTTGGTCGTCGGGCCCGCCGCATCCATCAAGGCGCGGGTCATCCAGCCATAGTCCTCGGCGGTGAGCTCCAGCCCGCCGAGCGGGTCGCGCGTGTGGGCGTCGAACCCCGCGGAGATGATCAGCAGGTCGGGAGCGAAGGTCCTGAGCGAGGGCAGGATGGCCTCGTCGAACGCTTCGTAGAACTTCTTGCCGCCGTCGCCGGAACGCATCGGCGCGTTGACGATGTTGCCGACGCCGGTCTCGGAGCGCGCGCCGGTGCCGGGGAAGAGCGGCATCTGGTGCGTCGAGGCATAGAAGACGCTCGAATCGCTCCAGACCAGCGACTGCGTGCCGTTGCCGTGGTGGACGTCGAAGTCGACGATCGCGACCCGCTCGGCGCCATGCGCCCTCTGCGCATGCTTCGCAGCGACGACCGCCGTGTTGAAGAAGCAGAAGCCCATCGCGAGCGCGGCCTCGGCGTGATGGCCGGGCGGGCGATGCCCGCAGAACGCGCCGCGGGCGCGCCCCGTCATCACCTCGTCGACCGCGAAGGTCGCCCCGCCAAGCGCGCGGAGCAGCGCTTCCCAGGTGCCGGGGCTCATGACGGTGTCGCCGTCGATGCGGACCATGCCCTCGCGCGGGCGGCGCCTCTCCAGCGCCTCCACATAGGCGGCCGGATGGGCGAGCGTCGCGACCTGCGCCTCCGCGAGCGGCGCCTCGGCCCGGATCAGCGACTGGAACGCCTCGGCCTCGAGAGCCTGATCGACCGCGCGCATGCGCTCGGGCCGTTCGGGATGGCCGGGAGGGACCAGATGGTCCGCGAAGGACGGATGGGTGACGTAGAGCGTGGGCACGTGAAACGGCGTCTCCCTGAGAGGGCCGGCCGCTCTTCCGGCGGCCGCCTCACGCAAACGTGGCGCGGTCGACGCCCCAAGTCGAGCCGCGGCATGCCAGACCTCGACGAAGCGGTCAGACGGCGAGCGCCGCCTCCACCGCGTCGCCGCCGAGAGCGCCCGCGCCCTCGGTGACCGTCAGCGCCAATCCATCGGCGGCCGTCGCAAGATTTTCGGCGAAGAAACGGGCGAGCGCAACGCGCGTGGGCCCCGTGGCGTCGTCGGTCCGCACCGCGGCGAGCGCCTCCTCGGCGAGGCAGACTCCGCCCGCCGCGAGACCGAACAGCCGCAGATAGGGCGTCGCCCCCGCCAGCGCGTCGGCCGGGGCGCGATCCGGCGCCATGACCCATGCGGTCGCCCGGTCGAGAGCGTCCACCGCCTCGCCGAGGCGACGGCCCGTCGCGCCGAGCCCCTCCGCGTTGGCGGCGGCGACGCGCGCGACGACGTCGCGGAGATAGGCGATCTCGGCGCGGACGGTCGCGCCGCCCGACTGGGGCAGCTTGCGGGTGACGAGATCGATCGCCTGGATGCCGTTGGTCCCCTCGTAGATCGGCGCGATGCGCGCGTCCCGGAGGTGCTGGGCCGCCCCAGTCTCCTCGACGAAGCCCATGCCGCCATGGACCTGGACGCCGAGCGAAGCGACCTCGCAGCCGACGTCCGTGCCGAAGGCCTTGGCGATCGGGATGAGCAGGCTCGCCCGTTCGTGCGCGGCCTTCCGCTCGCCCTCGTCGGGAAGCAGCCTGGCGCGGTCGGTCTCGACGGCCGCGCGATAGCAGATCCCGCGCGCGGCTGCGGTCAGCGCGCGCATCGTGAGCAGCATGCGGCGGACGTCGGGATGGGCGACGATCGGACTGGCTCCGGCCGATCCCGCCGCCTTCCCCTGCCTGCGGTCATGGGCGTAGGCGAGCGCGCCCTGCGTCGCGCGCTCCGCGACGGCCACGCCCTGCAGGCCGACCGCGAGCCGCGCGTTGTTCATCATCGTGAACATGCAGGCGAGGCCGCGATGCTCCTCCCCCACGAGCCAGCCGATCGCTCCGCCGTTCTCGCCATAGACCATGGTGCAGGTCGGGCTGCCGTGGATGCCGAGCTTCTCTTCGATCCCGACGCAGACGACGTCGTTGCGGGCGCCGAGCGACCCGTCGTCCTCGACATGCGCCTTGGGAACCAGGAACAGCGAGATGCCGCGCGTGCCTTCCGGCGCGTCGGGCAGCCGGGCGAGCACCAGGTGGAGGATGTTGTCGGCGAAGTCGTGCTCGCCAAAGGTGATGAAGATCTTCTGGCCGAAGATGCGGTAGGTTCCGTCGCCGGCGCGCTCGGCCCTGGCGCGCAGCAGCGCGAGGTCGGACCCGGCCTGCGGCTCGGTCAGGTTCATCGTCGCGGTCCACTCCCCGGAGACGAGCCGCTTCAGGTAGCGCGCCTTGATGTCCTCCGAGGCGTGGCGGGCGAGACATTCGATCGCGCCATGGCTGAGCAGCGGGCAGAGCCCGAAGGCGATCGAGCCCTGCGCCCAGAGGTCGGTCGTCGCGGCCCACAGCGCGGTCGGAAGGGCCTGTCCGCCGTGTTCCTCCTCGGCCAGAATCGCGTTCCAGCCGGCCGACGCCCAGCGCCGATAGGCGTCGGCCCAGCCCGTCGCCGTCGTCACGGACCCGTCGAGGAGGGTCGCGCCTTCGACGTCTCCGACCTTGTTCAGCGGCGCGATCACCTCCGTCGCGAACGCCCCCGCCTCCTCCAGGATCGCGGAAAGGGTGGCGGCGTCGAGGTCCGGGAACAGGCCGGCGTCGCACGCGGCGGCGAACCCCCCGGCGTGGTCCAGCGTGAACAGCATCTCGGCGACGGGAGCGCGGTAGGCCATGCGTCGTCTCCAGGCGCGGCTTGACGAAGGAGCGTACGGTCGGGCATGGGCGGAGCCAGAGGCCCCGCCGCCTCCCGCGATTTAGGACCTCTCCGTGCCCGATAAAGCAAGCCGTGCAGCTGCACTATCGGGCGTTCGTCGCACGCGGCGGCTCGGAGCGGGGGATGGGGCGGAAGCCGGCGCGCTGCTGGCGGCCGGCAGGCTGGTGGCGTTTCCGACCGAGACGGTCTACGGGCTGGGCGCGGACGCGACCGACGCCCGGGCGGTCGCCGCGCTTTACGCCGCCAAGGGCAGGCCGGCCTTCAACCCGCTGATCGCGCATGTGCCCTCCCTTGCGGCCGCGCGCGGATTCGGGGCGTTCGACGACGCCGCCGAGCGTCTCGCGGCGGCGTTCTGGCCCGGCCCTCTGACGCTGGTGGTTCCCGCCGTCGCGGACTGCGCGGTCTGCGACCTGGCGCGGGCCGGACTTCCGACGCTCGCCCTTCGGGCGCCGGACCATACCGTCGCCCAGGCGCTGCTCGCCGCCGCCGGCCGCCCGATCGTGGCGCCGTCCGCGAACCGCTCGGGCCGCGTCAGCCCGACGACCGCCGATCACGTCGTCGCCGATCTAGAAGGCCGCATCGACGCCGTGATCGACGCCGGCGCCACGCGGGTCGGGCTGGAGTCCACCATCGTGTCATGCCTTGAGGGCGGCCCTCGTCTGCTCCGACCGGGCGCCCTGCCCCGCGCCGACATCGAGGCTGTGCTGGGACGTCGGCTGCCGGACGCTTCGGGCGACGGCGAAAGCCCTCTCGCGCCCGGTCGCCTCGCCTCGCATTACGCCCCGTCGGCGAGGCTGCGGCTCGATGCGACCGAGGTCGTCGAAGGGGAGGCGTTTCTCGGTTTCGGCCTCGATCCGCAGGGCGTCCGCGAAGGCGCGGCGGCCTACGAGACCTTGAGTCTCGCAGGCGATCTGGAAGAGGCGGCCGCGCGTCTGTTCGCAGCTCTCCGTTCGCTGGACGCGACCGGCGTCAGGACGATCGCCGTCGCGCCGATCCCGATCGACGGGCTCGGCGAAGCGATCCGTGACCGGCTGGAGCGCGCCGCCGCGCCGCGGGATCAGCCCGGCTTGAACACCAGCGCCTGAACCGTGGTCAGCTCCATCAGGCGGCCCCGACCGTCGGCGAAATACTCGTCGAAGGCGCGCTTGGCGCCCGGGCACTTCCGCGACCCGTAGTCGTCGCAGACCACGACGCCGCCCGGCACGAGCCTCGGCCAGAAGAATTCGAGGGCGTCGCGGGTCGGCTCGTAGAGGTCGACGTCGACATGGAGCAGCGCGAAGGAGCGCTCGGCCACCTCCGGGAAGCGGGTCGGTATCCAGCCCTTGTAGAACTTCAGTTCGTTCGGGAAGCCGGCGAGGTTCGCCTTGACGATGTCTTCCGGCACGCCGAGATCGGATTTTTCCCAGTGCGCCTTGCTCGCGCCCTCCATGAAATCTTCGGGCGACGGCGCGGACAG
Source organism: Hansschlegelia sp. KR7-227 (assembly GCF_049446035.1). Lineage (NCBI taxonomy): Bacteria > Pseudomonadati > Pseudomonadota > Alphaproteobacteria > Hyphomicrobiales > Methylopilaceae > Hansschlegelia > Hansschlegelia sp. KR7-227. Next base: position 251,127 of record NZ_JBMSEA010000001.1, on the reverse strand, counting down.
GCCCTCGAAACTGTCGAACAGGCAGTAGGCGCGATCAGGCCGATCAACCGAGAGCATGAAGGCGGTGCTCTTGCCGAAACGGAGGCCGCACTCGGCGACGTCGCCGCGAACGTCCTTCAGCGAGCGCACGACGTTCTGCAGCACGAAGCAGCGCTCGTCGGGGATGCCCTTGATGCCGCGGGCGAGCGGCGGCTGGAAGTAGTCGCGGGTGCGCCATTCGGCCGGACGCTTCTTCCTGACCTGGAGCCCGAGGGCGTCGAGGGCTCCGGTCTTCCACTGCTTCTTCAGCCGGGACCAGGACGACTTGCCTTTGCGGTCGCCCGTCAGCTTGTCCGTCGACGACATGTGCGATCACCAGTTTCCAGGAGCGCTCGACCTAGAGCGAGCGGCGCCGCACAAGTCAAGGCGGACCCGCCGCCGACGCCCGTGTCCGCAGGCATTCCGCCCCGCGGGCTCCGCGCGCCGCGGCGCGGGGCCATGCCTAAGACAGATGCGCCGGGGCCGGCGGCGCGCCATAATGGACGCCATGACCATCGCCATGCCGCCCGACCTCGTCGCTCGCTTCGCGCAGCTCGTATCCCCCCGCGACACGCTCGACGTCGACGCGGCGGCGCCGCATCTCGTCGAGCCGCGCGGCCTCTATCATGGCAAGGCCGGTCTGGTGGTCACGCCGCGCTCCACCGAGGAGGTCGCGGCGATCGTCGGGCTCGCCCGCGACACGGGGACGGCCGTGGTGACGCAGGGCGGCAACACCGGGCTGGTCGGCGGCCAGACGCCGGACGGGTCCGGCTCGGCGATCCTGCTGTCGACGATCCGCCTCGACAGGATCCGCGAGGTCGATCCCGACGAGAACGTCATGGTGGTCGAAGCCGGGGTGACTCTCGCTCGGGCCCAGGAGGCGGCCGCCGAGGTCGACCGGCTGTTCCCGTTGAGCCTCGGGTCGGAAGGCACCTGCACGATCGGCGGCAACATCGCGACGAACGCCGGCGGCACCGGCGTGCTCGCCTATGGCAACACCCGTGAGCTGGTGCTGGGCGTCGAGGCCGTGCTGCCGGACGGGCGGATCTGGCAGGGGCTGCGCAAGCTTCGCAAGGACAATACGGGCTACGACCTGAAGCAGCTGTTCATCGGCTCGGAGGGAACGCTCGGCGTCGTCACCGCCGCTGTGCTGAAGCTGTTTCCGGCGCCGCGCGAAACCGCGACCGCCTTCGTCGGCCTGCCGTCGACCGCCGCGGCGCTGACCCTGTTCCGCCTGGCGAGGGCCCGCGCCGGCCAGGCGCTGACCGGCTGCGAGCTGATGCCGCGGATCGGCGTCGAATTCGCGCTCAGGCACCTGCCCGGCGCGCGCGATCCGCTGGCCGAGCCGCATCCCTGGTATCTCCTGCTCGAGCTGTCGTCGCCGCTCGAGACCGGCCTGCCCGACACGCTCGAAGCCATTCTCGGAGAGGCTCTCGAGGACGGCGTCGTGACCGACGCCGCCATCGCGTCCTCGGGCGAGCAGGCCGCCGCCTTCTGGCGCATCCGGCTGGGGCTTTCGGAGGTGCAGGGCCATGAGGGCGGCTCGATCAAGCACGACGTCTCGGTTCCGCTCGCCCGCGTCGCGGAGTTCATCGACACCGCGACGGCCGCCGTCGAAAGGCACCTCGCCGGGGCGCGGGTCGTCGCCTTCGGCCATGCCGGCGACGGCAACATCCATTTCAACGTCAGCCAGCCGGTGGGCGCCGACAAGGCGAAATATCTCGAGGGATGGGCCGCGATGAACCAGGTGGTTCATGCGATCGTCTCCGATTTCGGCGGCTCCATAGCGGCCGAGCACGGCGTCGGACGGCTGAAGCGCGGCCTGCTGTCGGGTGTGAAGTCCGAGGTCGAACTCGACCTGATGCGCGCGGTGAAGCGCGCGTTCGACCCCGAGGGGCTGTTCAATCCAGGCGTCCTGCTGACGGAAACGCGCCCTTAACGCGGGCCTCGGAGACTGGGGCGGCATCCTGTCCGGGGCCGTCCGATGATCCGAGTACCCTTCCACGCCGCGTTGATCGCCGCCGCGAGCCTGTGGGCCGCGTCCCCCGCGGCGGCGGCGGATCGACCGTCGGCGTCCGACAGAGCGTCGGCGGCCGATCTGGCCCAGTCGTCGTGCCGCGGCCCGCGGGTCGAGGTCGCGCGATATGAGGAGCAGATCTGCGAGCGCGGGGTCTCCGGCTACGCATCCTGCCGCTGGGTCGACCGCGAGCACGAGGTACGGCTGAGCGGCGACTGCCGGCCGACCTTCACCGCGGAGACGGCCCACCCCGCGACGCGCGGCGCGTTCCCGCCTTACCCGCGCCTGGGCTCGCGCTGAAGCCCAGGGTCAGACCAGTCGCGGCTGGGCATGATCGGGGGCCACGGCATGTTCCGAAGCCGCCTCCTGCACTTCGGGACCGTCATTGCCGATCTGGTTGATCCGGGCGCCGATCGCGATCGCCTCGAATTCGTCGTCGGGGGGCGGCGCCATGCAGCGCAGCGCGAGGCTGCTGCCGTCGACCGTCACGTCGAGCCACGCGTCCCAATGCGCCGGCGCGAGAGCCGCAGGCGCGCGCTCATGGATGCCGGCGAGCCGACCCTTCGCCGGCACGGTGACCAGCGCCACCGCGGTCAGCGTCGCGCCGTCCGGTCGGCTCCACGCGTCCCATACCCCTGCGAACATCATCGGAGCCCGATCGAGCCGCCGGATCAGATAAGGCTGGCGGAATCGGCCGATGGTCCTCCACTCATACCAGGCGTCGGCCGGCACGAGGCAGCGGCGGCGCTGGAGCGCGGTGCGGAAGGCGGGCTTCTGGGCCAATGTCTCGGCGCGAGCGTTGACGATGGCGGGGGCGGCGGTCTCGCCGAGAGGCGGCAGGCCCCAGCGCATCGTGACGATTCGGCGGGCGCCGTCTTCGATCACCACGACCGGAACGTCCTGCGTCGGCGCGATGTTGTAGCGGGGCTTGAGCTCCGCGGCCGCCTCGGCCCCGAGCAACGCGGACAGGGCCTCGGGAGACGAGGTCTGGGCGTAGCGTTCGCTCATGCTATGGGTCCCGCGTCGTTGGGCCGAAGGCCGCACGGTGCTCGCACGGAGGCCACGCTGGATCAAGATCAACTCCGCTCAGACCGGCCTTGCACGGCCCGACCGACGCTTGCCGCGAGCCTCGCCTGCTTCCGCGACGGCCAGGTCCTGATCGCCCGTCGCGGGCGGCCGCCCTCCCGCGGGCTGTGGTCGCTGCCGGGCGGAAGGGTCGAACTCGGCGAGCGCGCGGCCGAGGCCGCGATGCGCGAGCTGCAGGAGGAGACCGGCGTGCGCGCGCAGGTCATAGGGCTCGCCGACGTTGTGGAGGTGATCCTGCCCGAAGCCGAGGGGGCCGTCGCCCGGCACGTCGCGATCCTGGCCTATGCCGGCCACTGGATCTCCGGAGAGGCGACCCCCGGCGAGGAGGCGACGGAGGTGGCGTGGGTCAGGCCCGAGGCGCTGTCGGATTATGAGACGACTCCCGGCCTTGCGCTGGTGATCGAGCGCGCCCGGAGCCTCTGCGGTGAGTGAGCGCAGGCGAGGTTTCGCGCCGGGGTTTACGGCGGCGGCTTTGGCCGGAGCGCTGGTGGTCGCGACCGCCGGTCCCCTCGCCGCGCAGTCGGCCGAGCGGCGCCCGCCCCCGCTTCCGACGCCCGCGCCCGGCGCCCCGGCGGCGCCCGCGGCCCCCGATCCGAACGCTCCCCCGCCCTATGAGCCGCAACTGATGCGGCTCGCCGAGGTGCTCGGCGCGCTTTACCATCTGCGCACCGTCTGCTCGGCGAGCGACGCGACGGTGTGGCGGGACCGCATGGCGGCGCTGATCGAGGCGGAGCAGCCCACGCCGGACCGGCGCGACCGCATGGCGGGCGCGTTCAACGCGAGCTTCCGGACCTGGGCCCGCAGCTACCGCAGCTGCACGCCGGCGGCCGAGCTCGCGATCTCGAAGTTCCTGGACGAGGCCTCCAAGATCGCGACCAACGTCAAGCTGCGATACGGGCCCTGAGCGATCGCTCAAGTTTTCCCCCGCCCGTTAACCCTTTCTTCGAGAATCGGCTTCGCCCTGCCCGCGATCCGCTAGAGTCCGCATTGGGTGACGAGAAGGCGGGTCATGAGTCAGGACGATTCCACCACCGACCAGGCGACGACGGACGAGCGCCGAGCCGCGCTCGCCTATCTGGACGAGGCCTGGGAGGAAGCGCTGCTGGACGGCATCGCGCCGGACTGCGTGGCGCACGCCGCCTTGTTCGCGGCCTTGAAGGAGCTCGTGCTCTCCTTCGGCGAAGAGGCGACGGCCCGCTTCGTCGAGAAGCTGCCCGAGCGCGTCCGCACCGGCGGCTACACCCTCCCCCGCCTGCCGCACTGACGGTCAGTACCCCAGCGCCACCGCGATCAGCACGGCGACGCCGAACACGGCGAGGGCCGCGCCCGAGATCGTGTTGATGCGGCCGAGCCAGGTCTCGGCGATATGCTCGCGGAGCCGGCTCGCTCCGGTCGAGAGCCCGAGCCACCAGCCGGCGCTGCCGATCGCCACGCCGAGGGTCAGAAGAGCGGCGGCGCCGAAGTCGCCCGGCTTCTCTCCGATGCCGGCGAGGCCGCCGAAGATCGCGAGGAAGCCGAGCAAGACGGCCGGATTGGTCACCGTCAGCGCGAAGGAGGTGAGGCCCGCCCGGAAGAGCGACATCGCCGTGTCGTCCTTGGGCGCCTTGGCCTCCCGCCGCGCATAGAGAAGCTTGACGCCGAACGCGATCATCAGCGCGCCGCCGACCACCTTGATGACCGAGAGATGCCCCTCGACGAAGTTCGTGATCGCGCTGACGCCGAAGGCCGCCATCGCCGCGAACATCACGTCCGCGATCCAGGCGCCGACGCCGGCCGCCATCGCGGAGGCCGGGCCGTTCCGGATCGCGCGATGGATGCACATGAGGTTGACGGGACCGACCGGCGCGTTGACGGCGATGCCGATCGCGATTCCGGTCGCGACGAGCGAGACGTCCATCACGACGTGGGGAACTCCTTCGACCTTGGGAAACCGAGGCCCATCGGCTCACGCCGCAAACTGGCGTCCGGGGAGGCGGAGGCAACCGCGGCGCCATGTTTCGCGCTCGCCGGCTCCGACCGAACCGCGCTCACCCGGTCAGGGCGTCGATGAATCGCACGGGACGGCCCGAGCCGGGCGTCACGATCTCGCCGTCCCACATCACGCGCCTGCCTCGGATGACCGTTCCGACCGGCCATCCGGTCACGTCGACGCCATCGTAGGGCGTCCAGCGGCTGCGCGAGCCGATCCACGCGTTCGTGATCGTCTCGCGCCGCTTCAGATCGACCACCGTGACGTCGGCGTCATAGCCGACGGCGAGCCGTCCCTTGCGCGCGATCCCGAAAATGCGGTTCGGCCCGGCGCTGGTCAGATCGACGAAACGCGCGAGGCTCAGGCGTCCAGCCGCGACGTGGTCGAGCATCATCGGCACAAGCGTCTGGACCCCCGTCATGCCGGACGGGCTGTCGGGATAGGGCTTGTCCTTCTCCTCAAGCGTGTGGGGCGCGTGGTCGGAGCCGAGCACGTCCACGACCCCCTGCCGCAGACCCCACCAGATCCCGGCGCGATGCGCGTCGTCGCGCACCGGGGGGTTCATCTGGGCGCGCGTCCCGAGCCGCTGATAGGCGTCCGAACCCATCGTGAGATGATGCGGGGTGCATTCCACCGTCGCGACGTCCTTGAAATCGGCGAGGTAGCGCATCTCCTCCGCCGTCGAGATGTGAAGGACATGCACTTTCGCCCCATGCTGGCGCGCGATCGCGAGCAGTCGGCGGGTGCATTTCATCGCGGCTTCCGGATCGCGCCAGACGGGGTGGCTGGAGGGGTCGCCTGCGACCCGCAGCCCCTTCCGTTCAGTGAGCCGCGGCTCGTCCTCGGAATGCACGGAGACCCTGCGCCGCGTGCGCTTCAGGATCTCGGAGACCCCCGCATCGTCCGACACCAGCAGGGAGCCGGTGGACGAACCCATGAAGATCTTGATGCCGGCCGCCCCCGGCAGCCGTTCGAGCTCGGCGACGTCACGGGCGTTCTCATGCGTGCCTCCGACGAAGAAGGCGTGATCGCAGTGCATCCGCCCCTTGGCGCGGGCGAGCTTGTCGGCGAGCGCGTCCGCGGTGACGGTGAGCGGGCTGGTGTTCGGCATCTCGAACACGGCGGTGACGCCGCCGAGCACGGCGGCGCGCGAGCCCGTCTCGAGGTCTTCCTTGTGGGTAGCGCCCGGCTCCCGGAAATGCACCTGGCTGTCGATCACGCCCGGCAGCAGATGCAAGCCCGCGCAGTCGACCGTCTCCCCGGCCGAGGCCTGCGACAGATCGCCGATCTCGGCGATTCGCCCGTCGATCACGCCGAGGTCCGCTCGGCCCTCGCCGTCATGATTGACCACGACGCCTCCCGTCAGGATCAGGTCGAAGGTTCTCGACATGGCGGCCTCGTCGAAGGATCGGCTTGAGAGGGGACGTGGGGGTGGCTACCTTCGCGCGGGGCTGATGGCAACCATATGGGAGAGCCAGATGCGCGGCGCTTTCCTCGACGCACGCGGCATTGTGAGGGTGACAGGCGCGGAGGCGGGCCGTTTCCTCGACAACCTTCTTACCAACGACGTCGAACGGCTGGCGCCGGGCCGTGCGGCCTACGCTGCGCTGCTGACGCCGCAGGGCAAGATCATCGTCGATATGATCGTGTCGCGGGTCGCGGACGGTTTCCGGCTGGACGTTCCACGTCCGCATGTCGCCGATCTGATGCGCCGCCTCACCCTCTACAAGCTGCGTTCGAACGTCGATCTCCGAGACGAGAGCGACGAGCTGCGCGTGGCGGCGCTGTGGGGCGACGGCATGCTGCCGCGCGTCGACGGCGATCTCGTGTTCGATCCGCGGCTCGCGGGGCTCGGCGCGCGCGCCTATCTCCCAGCGGGCGCCGCGCTCCCGGAGGGCGTTTCGGAGAATCTCGACGCCTGGCGCGCGCACCGCGTCGCGCTGGGCGTGCCCCATGGCGGGCTCGACTTCGTTTACGGCGACACGTTCCCGCACGAGGCCTGCCTCGATCAGCTGAACGGCGTCGATTTCAAGAAGGGCTGCTATGTCGGTCAGGAAGTCGTGAGCCGCATGGAGCACCGCGGCACGGCGCGGACGCGGGTCACGCCCGTCCTGCTCGACGGTCTGCCGCCCGCCATCGGCGAAGCCGTGACGGCGGGGCCGAAGACCGTCGGCCGCATGGGCTCCTCCGCGAACGGCCGCGGGCTCGCGCTGCTGCGCCTCGACCGCGCCGAGGAGGCGCGCGCGGCCGGCGTGCCCCTGGTCGCGGGGGCCGCGATGCTGACGATCGAGAAGCCGGCCTGGGCGCGCTTCGCCTATCCCGGCGAGACCGCCGCTTGAGCGAGGCCGCCCCGCCGCACGCCGACGGCAAATGCCGATGCCGGTGGTGCGGGATCGATCCGCTCTACGTCCGGTATCACGACACCGACTGGGGCGTGCCGGAGCGCGATCCGCGCGCGCTCTACGAGAAGCTGGTGCTCGACGGCTTTCAGGCCGGCCTCGCCTGGATCACGATCCTCAGGAAGCGCGAGGCCTTTCGCGAAGCCTTCGACGGCTTCGTCCCGGAGAAGGTCGCGGCCTATGGCGAGGCGGACGTGGCGCGGCTGATGGAGAACGCCGGCATCGTGCGCTCCCGCGCCAAGATCGAAGGCGCGATCAAATCCGCCCGCGCCTATCTCGCGATGCGCGAAAGAGGCGAGGACTTTTCCGACTATCTCTGGGGCTTCGTCGAGGGCCGCCCGGTGCAGAACCGGTGGCGCGCGATCGGCGACGTGCCCGTCTCGACGCCGGTGTCCGAAGCGCTTGCGAAGGACCTCAAGCGCCGCGGCTTCACCTTCTGCGGCCCGGTGATCGTCTATGCCTTCATGCAGGCGGTCGGCATGGTCAACGACCACATGGTCGACTGCTGGCGCCATGACGAGGTGGCGGAAGCCTGAGACCGCGAGGGCCTGTCGTCACGCCTTCGCGGGCGCGCCGGCGGGTTCGTCATCCTCGGCGCTTCCGCCGCTGTCGAGCTCGGCGTGAAGCTTCCGCTCGTCGAGCACGCCCTCCCACTTCGCCACCACGATGGTCGCGACGCCGTTGCCGACGAGGTTGGTCAGCGCGCGGGCTTCCGACATGAAGCGGTCGATGCCGAGGATGAGCGCGATCGCGGTCGTCGGGATGTGCTCGACCGACTGCAGCGTCGCGGCCAGCACGATGAAGCCTGATCCCGTGACGCCCGCCGCGCCTTTTGAGGTCAGCAGCAGGATCGCGAGGATCACGATCTGCTGCCAGAGCGTCTGCTCGGTGTTGGTGGCCTGGGCGAGGAAGATCGCGGCCATCGTCAGGTAGATGCAGGTGCCGTCGAGGTTGAAGGAGTAGCCCGCCGGGATGACGAGGCCGACGACCGATTCCTCGGCCCCGGCCTTCTTCATCTTGCCGATCATGCGCGGCAGCACCGACTCCGAGGAGGACGTGCCGAGCACGATCAGCAGCTCTTCGCGGATGTAGCGGACGAATTTGAAGATGGAGAAGCCCGCAAGCCGGGCCACGATCCCGAGCACGCCGAACACGAAGATCAGGCAGGTCAGGTAGAACGCCGCCATGAGATAGCCGAGCGACGCCAGCGCGCCGAGGCCCTGGCTGCCGATGGTGTAGGCCATCGCGCCGAACGCGCCGATCGGCGCCACGCGCATCACGATCGAGACGATCTTGAAGAAGATCTCCATCGAGACGTCGATCAGCGTCATCACGGGCTTGCCGCGCTCGCCCAGCATATGCAGCGCGAACGCGAACAGCACGGCGAAGAACAGCACCTGGATGATCTCGCCCTGCGCGAACGCCCCGATCACCTGATCGGGGATGATGTGCAGGAAGAAGTCGGTGACCGTCTGGCCCTTGGCGGCCTCCTGGTATTTCGCGATCGATCCGGCGTCGAGCTTCGACGGGTCGACGTTCATGCCGGCGCCGGGCTGCAGCAGATTGACGACGACCAAGCCCACGATCAGGGCGGCCGTGGTCAGGACCTCGAAGTAGATCAGGGCCTTCAGCCCGACCCGGCCGACCTTCTTCATGTCGCTCATCGAGGCGATGCCGTGAACGACGGTGAGGAAGATGATCGGCGCGATCAACATCTTCACGAGCTTGATGAAGCCTTCGCCGAGCGGCTTCATCGCCTTGCCGAGGGCGGGATCGAAATAGCCGAGCAGGATCCCGATCGCGACCGCGATCAGCACCTGCACATACAGGATCGTGTACCAGGGGCGCGAACGCGCCCCGCCTGCGGTCTCGGCTGGAGTCGTCGCCATCGGGCTTCTCACGCTGTTCGTTCAGGAAGCGGACGCGCTCGCGCCAGCGTGATCGTACTTAGAGCGGAGACGCGCCGAGATCAGCTTTTTCCTTCGGCGACCAAAGAGCCGTACTCGTCCATGGTGAGGGGGCCGGCATCGGCGATCGCCCGGCTGTCCGCCGCGGCGAGATGCGGCGAGACCCAGTCGATGCGCTTCCATTCCGCAAGAGGCTGGTCTCCGCCGGCCGCCGGCGTGTGACGCGAGGGCCCGAGCTTTTTGTAGCGGTGGACGTAGCGGGCGCAGTTGACGAAGGCGTCGGTCACGGCGACGCGAACCGCATGGCTGGCGCCCGGGAAGCTCTCCACCAGCGGACCCTCGCGCACGATCTCGGCGTCGCCCTGCACGCGCAGCCGGTGCGGCGTCTCGAAGTCGATGAACAGCATCCCGATAGAGCGCGTCGTCGCGATGTTGCCGGCCGACAGGAACATGCCGTTGCCGTCATAGCCGGGGAAGGCCAGCGTCGTCGGGTCGAGCACGCGCACGAAACCTTCGGCGCCGCCCTTGTACGAGACGGTGGGTCGGCCCTCTTCGTCGACGGTCGCAAGGAAGAACATGTCGCGGCTTGCGATGAACGTCTGCTCCTCGGGGGCGAGCTCGCGGTGGATCAGCTTGTCCTGCCACAGATCGGCGAGCCGGCGCGTGTCGTGGGCGTCCTGCAGCGCGCGGTGTTCGGCGCCGTAAAGCACGGTCATGGAGTCCTCCCAGACTCGGTTATTGTCGTTCGCCGTCACCCTTCGCGCGCTCCGCGCCTCTCCGTCAAAGGCGATAAGCCCGTTCCCGTGAACGACCGACCCTCCCCCACGAAGCCCGCCGCCGCGCGCAGGGCTACGGCGTCGCCCCGGGCCTGGCAGCGCATGCTGTCGGGTCGCAGGCTCGACCTGCTCGACCCCTCCCCGCTCGACGTCGAGATCGCCGACGTCGCCCACGGCCTCGCGCGGGTGGCGCGCTGGAACGGGCAGACGTCCGGCGCGCACATCTTCTCCGTCGCCCAGCATTCCCTGCTGGTGGAGCGGATCGCCGGGCGACTTTCCGCCGAGGCGGACGCGCAGACGCGGCTGGCGATCCTGCTGCATGACGCGGCGGAATATGTGATCGGCGACATGATCAGCCCGTTCAAGGCCGTGCTCGGCGGCGAGTACAAGGCGGTGGAGGCGCGCCTGATGAGCGCGATCCACCTGCGCTTCGGGCTGCCGCCCGAGCGTTCTCCGGCCGTCACCAAGCTCCTCAAGCGCGCCGACGCCTCGGCAGCGTTTCTCGAGGCCACGCGTCTGGCGGGATTTTCGCTCGAGGAGGCCCGGAGGTTCTTCGGCCGCCCCGAAGGCGCGCCGTCGGACGCCGATCTCACGCCCTGGCCGGCTGAGATGGCCGCCCGGCGCTTTCTGGCGCGCTTCCACGAGCTTCACGCGTGACGAGCTCACCAACGTTCCTCGCGACGGGGCTGGCCCCTTTTGGACTCTTCTGATGTTTGCATCGCCCGCCGACGTAGTTAGCATCCGCTCAATGATCGCGGTCTGCTCCATCACGCGCGTCGCGGAAACGGTCGCCGCCGTTCGCGCGCGACGATTGCTGTCTTTGATCGCCGACGGCGCCACGGTCACGCGGCCCCCGGGGATCGCCCCGAACGATCATCTCGTCCTGCGGTTCCATGACATCGCCGAGCCGCTGCTCGGCTATGTGCCGCCGTCGGAGAGCCACGTCGCGGACGCGCTCGCCTTCGCGGCCGCCAGCGACGAGCCGATCGTGGTGCACTGCTACGCCGGCGTCAGTCGCTCGACCGCTATGGCATATGCGATCGCCTGCGCGCGGGAGCCGCGCCGCGACGAGGCGGAGCTCGCCCAGTCGCTCCGCCGTCTGAGCCCGACGGCGACGCCCAACCGGCTGATCGTGCGCCTCGCCGACCGGGCGCTCGGGCGCGAGGGCCGCATGGCGGCCGCGATCGAGGCGATCGGCCGCGGCGTCGACGCCTATGAAGGCGAACCGTTCTCGCTCTGCCCGCGATCGCCCGCGTGAGCGACCCCGCCACCGTCGGCATCGGCCTTTCGGCGGCGGTGGTCGCCGTGGACGGCGACACGCCCCAGATCCTCGTCACGCGCGTCGGCGACGGGGCCCCCGCCTTGCCCGCCGGTCCCTTCGACCCGCGCAGGCATCGCACTCTGGAGATCGCGCTTAGGACCTCGATCGCGGCGCAGACCGCGCTGGACGTCGGCTATGTCGAGCAGCTCTACACCTTCGGCGACCTCGGCCGCTCCGCGACGCCCGACGACGTCGGCCCGCACATCGTCTCGATCGGCTATCTCGCGCTGACGCGACGGCCGCGCGACGCCGCGGCCCTCGCCGGCGCCGGCGCCGCCTTCCGCCCGTGGTACGCCTTCTTCCCATGGGAAGACTGGCGACGGCGGAGGCCGGAGGTGCTCGACGCCGCCATCCTTCCGGCGCTCGGGCGCTGGACGGCCGAGGCGCCGGAGGCGGCGACCGGCCGGGATCTGCCGCGGCTCGCCCGCGCCCGCCTCTGCTTCGGCTGCGACGGCGCGCCCTGGGACGAGGAAAAGGTGCTCGACCGCTACGAACTGCTCTACGAGGCCGGCCTGGTGGAGGAGGCGGCGCGCGACGGCCGGACCGCGGCTGCGGCCCGCGAGAGCCTTCCGCGGCTCGGCGAGACGATGCGCGACGACCATCGTCGCATCCTCGCGACGGCCATGGGACGGCTCCGCGCGAAGCTGAAATACCGGCCCGTCGTGTTCGAGCTGATGAAGCCGAGCTTCACGCTGACCGCCCTTCAGCAGACCGTGGAGGCGGTGGCCGGCCGCAAGCTCCACAAGCAGAACTTCCGCCGGCTGGTGGAGGCGGCGGCGCTCGTCGAGCCGACGGGCGAGTCCGAGACCGCGACCGGGGGGCGGCCGGCTCAGCTGTACCGATTCCGGCGCGAGGTGATCGAGGAGCGCCCTGCCCCGGGCCTGCGCTTCGGCCGTGGATGACGCCTCGCCGCGCTGACCTATAAACCGCCGGGGGCAGCAACGGGGACGACGTTCAGCATGACCGCCAACGCCTATCTCGAGCCTGGCGAGACCTGCTGGCGGATCGAGCGCGCGAACCGCTTCTCCTTCATCGTCGACGCCGCCGATTATTACCGGGCGGCAAAGGCCGCGATCCTGAACGCCGAACACAGCGTGATGCTGATCGGCTGGGACTTCGATTCGCGCATCGAGCTGGAGCCGGAAGGGCCGACCCTCGCAGGGCCCAACAAGCTCGGACCGTTCCTGAAGTGGATCGCCGACCGCCGGCCGGAGCTGAACATCCGGCTGCTGAAGTGGAACCTCGGCGTCATCGAGACGCTGACGCGGGGCGAGACGCCCTTCTACCTCATGCAGTGGATGGCGAAGAAGAACATCGAGATGAAGCTCGACGCCGCCCATCCGCCGCTGGCCGCGCATCACCAGAAGATCGTGGTGATCGACGACGCGCTCGCCTTCTGCGGCGGCATCGACATGACGCTCGGTCGCTGGGACACGCGTCAGCACAAAGAAGAGGATCCGTCCCGCCGCACGCCGTGGGGGCGCCCGTTGCAGCCCTGGCACGACGCCACGACCTGCGTGGACGGCCCCGCCGCGAAAGCGCTCGGCGACCTCGCCCGCGAACGCTGGCTGCGGGCGACGGGCGAGACGATCGAGCCGTCCCCCGCCGGAGGCGATCCCTGGCCCGACCATCTCGCCACGACGTTCGAGAACGTCGACGTGGGGATCGCGCGCACCCTCGCCGAATATGACGGGCACCGGCAGGTGACCGAGATCGAGAAACTCTATCTCGCGGCGATCGCCGGCGCGAAGCGCGCCATCTACGTCGAGAGTCAGTACTTCGCGAGCCGCGTCATCGCCGAAGCGCTGATGGCGCGCCTGCGCGAATTCGACGGCCCGGAGGTCGTGATCGTCAATCCTCAGTCCCAGGACGGCTGGCTGGAGGAATCGACGATGGGCGCGACCCGCGCCAAGCTGCTTGAACACGTCAAGCGGGCCGACGCCCGCAACCGCTTCCGGCTTTACTACCCCGTCACCGAGGGCGGCGCCCCGATCTATGTCCACGCCAAGATCATGATCATCGACGACCGGCTGTTCCGGGTCGGCTCGTCGAACTTCAACAACCGGTCCATGGGCTTCGACACCGAATGCGACCTCGCGATCGAGGTCCGGGAGGAGGGGCCGCTGGGGTCGGACATCACGGCCATCCGCCATGATCTCCTGGCCGAGCATCTCGGCGCGACGCCTGCCGAGGTGACCGCCAAGGTCGAGGAGACCGGCTCGCTGATCGCGACGATCGAGGCGCTGTCGAAGAGCGGGCGGCGCCTGGCCGAGTTGCCGATCCGCGAGATTGGAGAGGTCGAGGACGCGCTGTCGGAGACCGACTTCGTCGATCCCGAACGACCGCCCGGGAGTTGGGCGCGCCTGCGCCTGAGCATGGCGCGGCGCCTTCGGCGGCGTTGAGTTCGAGGGGCCACGCCGAACAGGCATCCGGCTTTCGCCGGACATCCGTTCCGCATAAGGTCCACGCCCTTCTCCGGGGCCTTTCGCGTGGAATTCCTGCTGCTCGGCCTGCTCGTGCTCGCGCTGCCCGTCGTCGCCGTCGCGGCGCTGGCTTTGGCCATCGTCGGCCGGAGGCGAACCGAGACGCTCGAGAAGCGCGTCACGTTCCTTGAGCGCGAACTTGCGCGCAGGGCGGCTCCCGCATCCGATGCGGCGGCCCGCCCGGCAGCCGAGCCTGCTCCGCCGTCGCCGCCGAAATCCGACGCCACGCCCCCCGCCCTCCCCGAGCCGTCGGTCGCCTCCGCGCCGCGCTCGACGCCGGCCATCTCGGCCAGGCCCGACGCCGCGCCGAAGCGTTCGTTCGAAGAGAGGCTCGGCGCCCGCTGGACGGTCGTCGTCGGCGGGCTGGCGCTTGCGCTCGGCGGCGTCTTCCTCGTGCGCTACTCCATCGAGCAGGGCTGGATCGGCCCGGCCGCGCGGGTGACGCTCGGCGCGCTGTTCGCCTGCGGGCTGCTCGCCCTCGGCGAGCGCATGCGACGGGCTGAGGCGCGGCGGGACGCGCCCCGGCCGGCGATCGACATCCCGGCGGCGGTGACCTCCGCCGGGGCCGTCAGCGCTTTCGCCGTCGTCTACGCGGCCTACGCCCTTTACGGCTTTGTCGGTCCGACCGTCGCCTTTCCTCTTCTCGGGGCCGTCGCTGTCGCCACGATGCTGGCTGCGCTGCTGCACGGACCGATCCTCGGAGCGCTCGGCCTCGTCGGCGCTTTTGGCGTGCCGCTGCTGGTGTCCTCGGACGAGCCGAACGTCTGGGCGCTCCTCATCTACCTTTTGGCGCCGACGGCTGCGGCCTTCGCGGTCGCGCGGATCCGCCGGTGGCCGCAGCTTGCGATCGGCGCCGGCGTCGCGGCCTTTCTCTGGGGCGCAGCCGCGCTGGTCACGCTCGACGGCGCGGCGGGTGCGACGCTCGCTTACGCCTTCGCGCTCACCGGCCTCGCCGCTCTTCTGCACACCGGCGGAAGACTGACGCCGCCTGAGCCTTCAAAACCGTCGCCGATCCCCTGCGCGTTGATCGGCCTCTACGGCCTGCTCGCCGTAGGGGCGCCTGCCGTCGACGGTTTCGGAACCGCGGCCATCGTCGCCGCAGGAGCGCTGTTCGCCCTTCATCTCGCGCTCGGCGTTTGGGCGGCCGGCCTGACGCCGGTCGCCGGCATCGGCGGCGCGCTCGCCGTTCTGACGGCCCTGTCATTCGACGACGCGGCGCTGGCGGCCGTCGCGGAGGCGACCAGCCTGCCCGCGCCCGGCGAGATCGCGCGCGCCGCAGGGCTTTCGACCTTCTTCGCCTTCGCCGCGGTGCTTGGCGCGATTTACCTTTTCGGCAGCGGCTACGCGGCGCGGCGCGCGCCGGGGAGACCCGACTGGCGCGCCGGCCTGCTGGCGGCCTCGGCGGTCGCGACGCCTCTTGCGATGCTCGCTTTCGTTTACTGGAAGGCGGTCGGCCTGGCGCCGGATCTGCGTTTCGCCGGGCTCGCCGTCCTGCTCGGGGCGGCTTTCGCCTTCGCCGCCGACGACGCCTCCCGCCGCGAGGCCAAAGGCGACGCCGGCCCCGCCGTCACCGCCTCTTTCGCGACCGGCGCCGCCGCCGCTGTCGGCCTGGCGCTCGCCATGGCGATGCGCGAGGGCGCGCTCACCGTCGCCCTCGCCTTCCTGGCCGCCGCTCTCGGTTTCGTCGCCACCGCGCGGCCGATCCGGGCGCTCGGCGTGCTGGCGATGATCGCCGCGGGTCTCGTGCTGGTCCGCATCGCGCTCGACCCGCGGATCGTCGGCGAGGATCTCTCGTCGACGCCGGTGTTCAACGCGCTGCTGTGGGGCTATGGCGCGCCGGCCGCGGCCTTCTGGGCCGCCTCACGTTTCTTCGCCCGCGCCGGTCAGGTCCGGCCGTCTCAGATCCTCGAAGGCGCCGCCTTGGTCTTCGCGCTGCTGCTCGGCTTCACCGAAGCGCGCCATTTCGCGCGGGACGGCGATATGGCGGCCACGGGCCCGCGTCTGCTTGAGAGCGGGCTCGACGCGACGGTCGCCTTCGGGCTCGCGGCCGTCGCAGGCGGGCTGAACCTGAAGCGCGCGAGCCCCGTGCTGGCGGGAGGCGCGCTGGCGGCGAGCGCGCTCGGCTGTCTGCTCGCGACGCTCGGCCTGCTGTTCGGCGCCAACCCCGCGCTGACGGGCGAACCGGTCGGCGAAAGCGTCGTCCTCAACGCCCTCTTGCCCGGCTACCTCCTGCCGGCGATCGCCGCCTTCGCCGCGGCGTCGTTCGCGGCCGAAGGCCGGCCGATCTGGATGCGCCGGGCGCTTGGCGGCGTCGCGCTCATCCTCGCGCTGGCCTGGGCCACCTTGACCGTCCGGCAGGCCTTCGTCGGGCCTGAGCTCTCCGGACCCGAGATCGGCGACGCGGAAATGTGGGCCTATTCGGCGGTGTGGCTGGCCTGCGGCCTTGCTTTGCTCGGGACCGGCGTCCTGCGACGCTCGCAGATGCTCCGCCTGGGCTCGGCCGTGGTGCTGATCGTCGTGACGATAAAAGTCTTCCTGTTCGACCTCGCCGGCCTCGGCGGGGTCTGGCGGGCGCTGTCCTTCATCGGCCTCGGCGGCGTGCTGATCGGGATCGGGGCGATCTACCAGCGCCTTCTCTTCCCGCGCACGGCCGACGCCCCATGACGGCGATCGCCCTTCCGAGGCATGACTCCGGCGCGGCGATCGGCTAAACGCTTTGCAGCCGTGCAAGGCGATTTCCCCCGGAGCGCATCACTTCATGCTGGCATGGGACGATTTCAGGCTGGTGAAGGCGATCGCCGAGCGGCGCTCGCTCGCCGGCGCCGCCGATCTGTTGGCCGTCAACGCCTCGACCGTCTTCCGCCGTCTCGGCGCGCTCGAGGACCGGCTCGGCGCGCGGCTGTTCGAGCGCGGACGGGCCGGCTACGGCCTGACCACGGCCGGCGAAGAGATGGCGATGATCGCCGATCGCATGGCGGACGAGATCGTCGGCTTCGAGCGCCGGGTCTCGGGGCAGGACCTCGCCCCCGCCGGCGAGCTGCGCGTCACCACCAATGACACGCTGTTGATCCACTGCCTGACCGACATTTTCGCCGCCTTCCGCAAGGCCTATCCCGACATCTTGCTCGACGTGGTCGTCGGCAACGCCGTGCTGAACCTGTCGAAGCGCGACGCCGACATCGCGATCCGGGTGACGTCGTCGCCGCCCGAGACCCTCGTCGGCCGGCGCCTCGCCAGCATCTCCTGGGCCGTCTACGGCGCGGCGCCGCTCGAGCCGGTCGGCGCGATAGAAGCGCTCGACGATCTGCCCTGGATCGGACCCGGCGAGATGCTCGTCCAGCTGCAGCGCTGGCTGCGCGACGTCGTGGGCGAACACAAAATGGTCTACCGGCTGTCGACGGTGCTCGGCATGGCCGAAGCGATCGCGGCGGGCGTCGGCGTCGGCCCCCTTCCCTGCTTCATCGCGGACCGCTTTCCCACGCTCGTCCGTCTCTACGATCCGCCGGGCCAGACGCCGCCTGGACTGTGGATCCTGACCCATCCGGACCTGCGCACCAGCGCGCGCATCCGCGCCTTCATGGATTTCGTGGGCGGCGAGCTCGCGCGCAAACGCGGATGCTTCGAAGGCACGCGGGAGCGGGAGCTGGCCTGACGGCCCTCAGATGTCGTCGACGATCGCGAGCAAAGCCGTCTGCCCGCGCGGCGTGACGTCCCAGATCTCGTCGACGCACCGGACCAACCCGCGCTGCGCGAGGCTCTGCAACAGGCGGACATCATACGGCAGACGCCTGTCCCCCGCGCTCAGGCGCTCCAGCGTGATGATCTCGAATCCCGTGACGTCGTCGGCCATAAAGGGGCTCCCTTTCACGCCAAGCGGGCGGGAGTCGAAAAGGTTCCGCTTGGCAGACCCGTCAGGCCGCCTGCTTCCGCACGTCTTTCACGTCCGTGAAGGTGACCTTCTCCCAGCGCTCCTTCGCGCGGTTCATCTGGAAAGCTGAGCCGGTGAGCAGAACCGGGTCGCCGTCCAGGTCCTCGGCGAGGCCGGACCGGTTCGCCGCGACGAACTCGTCGAGGTCCTTCGGGGTCGCCGCCGACACCCAGCGGGCGAGCGAGAACTGGCTCTGTTCGAAGCCGACCTCGAGGCCGTATTCGGCTGCGAGCCGCCCCGTCAGCACGTCGAGCTGCAGCGGCCCGACGACCCCGACCAGCGCCGGGGAACCGTCCAGCGGACGGAAGACCTGCACGACGCCCTCCTCCGCCAGCTCCTGAAGGGCCTGCTTCAGCTTCTTGGCCTTCATCGCGTCCTCGAGACGGACGCGGCGCAGGATCTCCGGCGCGAAGCTCGGCACGCCGAGGAAGGACAGGTCCTCGCCGTCCGTGAGCGTGTCGCCGATCCTGAGCGCGCCGTGGTTGGGAATGCCGACCACGTCGCCGGCATAGGCCTCCTCGGCGAGCGCCCGGTCCTGCGCGAAGAAGAACTGCGGGGCGTGGACGCCGATCATCTTCTGGGTGCGGGTCTGCCGCACCTTCATGCCGCGCGTGAGCTTTCCCGAGCAAAGCCTTACGAAGGCGATGCGATCGCGGTGGTTCGGATCCATATTCGCCTGCACCTTGAAGACGAAGGCGGTCATCCGCTCCTCGTCCGAGGCGACCGGCCTCTTGTCGCTTTCGAGCCCCTGCGGCGCCGGGGCGAGGTCGGCGAGCGCGTCGAGCAGGTCGCGGACGCCGAAATTCCGCAGCGCCGAGCCGAACAGCACGGGCGTCAGATGTCCCTCCCGGAACGACTGGAGATCGAACGCCTTGAGCGCGCCCTGCGCCAGCTCGAGCTCCTCGCGCACCTCGGTCGCGCGATGTTCGGACACGAGCCCGCCCAGCGCGTCCAGCCCCGAGCCGGCGGCCTCGTCGCCGCCGTCCACCAGACGGATGCGGCCGGTCTTGAGCTCGAAGGTGCCCGCGAAGTCGCGGCCGCGGCCGATCGGCCAGGTGAGCGGCGAGACGTCGAGCGCGAGCGTGCTCTCGATCTCGTCGAGAATCTCGAACGGATCGCGGCTCTCGCGGTCCATCTTGTTGACGAAGGTGACGATCGGGATGTCGCGCAGCCGGCAGACCTCGAACAGTTTGCGCGTGCGCTCCTCGATGCCCTTGGCGGCGTCGATGACCATGACCGCCGAATCGACCGCGGTCAGCGTGCGGTAGGTGTCCTCGGAGAAGTCCTCATGGCCCGGCGTGTCCAGCAGGTTGAACACGCAGCCGCGGTATTCAAAAGTCATCACGGAGGTGACGACCGAAATGCCGCGGTCCCGCTCGATCGCCATCCAGTCCGACCGCGTCCGCCGCCGTTCGCCCTTGGCGCGCACCTGACCGGCGAGCTGGATTGCGCCGCCGAACATCAGCAGCTTCTCCGTCAGCGTGGTCTTGCCGGCGTCCGGATGCGAGATGATCGCGAAGGTGCGACGGCGCGCGACCTCTCGGGCGAGCTGGGTGACGGGGCGGGAGGCGAGAGGGAGGTCGGTCATGGCTGAGACGTCTGATCGAAAAGCCGAAGAGGAGCAAGCCGCTGTCGTCGATCTTGCGCGGCCATCGGCGCCCGCATGCAGTTCGCGCCTGCGTCCGGCTAAGCCTGCCTGCTACCCCAGCCCGGCCGGCGCGCTGTCGCGATGGGCGACCTCGGTGACCGTCGGCTTGCGGAACGGCAGAGCCTCGGCCGGCGGCGGCGGCGGCGGGCGCTGCGCGCCCTGTTCGCGCGCCGCGATCGCGCGCCACTGGCGACCGTCCCAGGCGCGGATCTCGATTTCCACGGCGCCCGACTTGTCGATCTCGATGCGATGGTAGGCGTTGGGCTCCCCGCGGAGGCGCGTCGAGGTCGCGGTCGACGCCTGCACCACCAGCAGATGGGGCGCCTCCTCGCGAGCGGCTTCGTGCCCCGTGATGTAGCCGCGGTGGTGATGGCCCGCGAGCACGAGGCCCACCCCTTCCCTCCGGAACACGTCGAGCGCTATCTCCGAGCGGCCGACGACGTCGAGGTCCGGTTCGGCGTCAGGCGGGTGCAATGCGTGATGCGCGACCACGATGCGGAACAGATGTGGCGGCAGGGTCTCGCAGCGTTTCCGGAACCGCACGAGCTGGCGAAGGCCGAACCGGCCGTTCGACCAGTCGAGCGCGAGCGCGGCGCGGCGCGCGGTGTTCAGCCCGAGCACGGCCACGGTGTCGTCGGTCCAGGTCGGCTCGAGCTCGCGCGAGACGTAGCGGCGCCAACGCCGGAAGGGGTCGGCAAAGCGCTGCAGCAGATGGATGTAACTGATGTCGTGATTTCCCGGCACGGCGAGCACAGGCGCGTCGAGGCTGCGCAGGAACTCGGCGCCGGCGCGATATTCGTGGCGATGGGCTCGCTGCGTCAGGTCCCCGGACACGGCGACGAGATCCGGCGGATCGGCGTTGATCTCGTCACGCAGCGCGTTGACGATCACGGGATCGACGCGGTCGAAATGAAGGTCCGAGAGATGGACGATCCGCGTCACGAGCCGCCGCTCCGAAAGGCCTGAGCCGACCTGCGCGGCGGAGTGGCGGCTTCCGGGGCGCTCACGCGGCGTCCTCCAGCTCCGGGGCCGGCGCGATCTGGCGAGGGCGCAGCACCTTCAAGGCTTTCGGCAGGATGATGAAGCGCAACGGCGGCCGGATCAGCCGCGTCTCGCCGTCGAGCATCACGCGCAGCAGCTTGCGGCGGCTGGTGACGATGAGGCTGCGCACGTGATGCGTCTCCAGGTCGGGATCCTGCGTCCACCGGCCCAGGGCCATGCGGGTCGCGAGCCGCGCGAGCGGCCAGATGCTGAGACGCCGGGTCGCGTAGACTGTGAGCTCGCCGCGATCGAGATGCGAACGGGTCAACACGTGACCGAAGCCTTCGTCATAGGCGTTGTCGGCGACGACGATCGCTTTCGAGCGCAGGAAGATCGGCCCGTCGCCGAGGTCGAGCCCGACGCGCATCGGGGGATAGCGGTACATCGCCTTGAGCGTCGCGAGCCCGTGCTTCCACCAGCCCATCAAGCCCATCTGCAGGCGGTTGCGCTCCCGACGCTCGGCCAGCCGCGCCGGCACGCCGAGCATCGAATTGCACAGGAACTTGTGGCCGTTGACCTCGCCGACGTCGATCGAGACGATTTCGGCGTCGGCGAAGGCGGCGATCGCAGCGTCGAGGTCGACAGGTATCTTTAGGTCCTTGGCGAGCAGGTTCATCGTGCCGAGCGGCAGCGGCGCGAGCGCCTTGTCGGTCCCGACCAGCGCGGCGGCCGCGGCCGCGATGGTGCCGTCGCCGCCCGCCGTCACGATCACGTCGACCGGAAGGTCCCGCGCCTGGATCATGCGCTCGACGATGTCGCTCGAATCGCCGCCGAGGACAGCCTCCACTTCGAGGCCCGCCGCCCGCAGCTTGTCCGCAAGTTCGACCGCGGCGTCGGGCCTGTGCATCAGGGCGCCCGAAGACGAGTTCACGACCAGCGCCACCTTCACGCGTTACGACCCCGCCTCACGCCTCGGCCGCGGCGTCTTCCTGCTCGATGAAGCGCCGGAGCCGCGCCTGGTCCTTCCCGGCGCCGGTCACGAAATACAGCGCCGTGATGAGCAAAATGAGGCCGATCGCGATCAGCGGGGCGATGAAGTCGCCGGTCTGGAACAGCCGTGTGACGATCAGCGCCGAGCAGACGAAGGCTCCCAGCATCGGCACCAAGATCGGCACTTCGAAATCGCCCTGCGGTTCCCCTTCGCGCCGCTTCAAAATCACCAGCGCGACGTTGACGATGGTGAACACCGTGAGCAGCAGCAGCACCGTCGATGAGGCCAGCGCCTTGATGTCGCCGACGAGGGACAGCACGATGACGATCGCGAGCAGCGTGAGGATCGCGACATAAGGGGTCCTGCGGGTCGGGTGCACCTTGCCGAGCTTTGCGGGCATCAGGCCCTGCTTGGACATGCCGTAGAGCAGCCGGGATCCCATGATCCAGTTCACCAGCGCCGTGTTCGACACGGCGAAAATGGTGATCACGCTCAGGATGATGGGCGGGAACCACGGCCACGCCTTTTCCACCACGGCGACGAGGGCGAGCTCCTTCGGCAGCTCCTGCCACGGGATGACGGAGACGGCGGTCACCGCGACCGCCATGTAGATGACGGTCGCCGCCACCATCGCGAAGATGATCGCCAGCGGCATGTTGCGCTTCGGCTCCTTCACCTCTTCGGCCACGTTCAGCATGTCCTCGAAGCCGATGAACGAGAAGAAGGTCAGGACCGCGCCCTGCATCACGAGGACCGCGATCGCTCCGATCTCGTTGTTGTGGCTTTCAGCCGCAGGGAATTCGAGAAGGTTGGCGGAGCCCCAATAGCTGACGCCTGAGGCGATCACGATCAGCAGGCCAGTCGCCTCGATCACCGTGCAGAGCGCGTTGACCCACATGCATTCCTTGATGCCCCGAAGCAGGATGCCGGCGACGACGAGCAGGAAGCCGATGGCGAGGATCCAGATCGGCACGGACAGGCCGAACAGCTTGGCGATGCTGGCGGCGACCACGTTGGACTGAGTCGCGATCGAGGTCAGGCCGGAGCAGACGACCGTCAGCCCCACGACGTAAGAGAGCAGCGGGATCATGTAGGCCCGCTGGGTCACGTAGGCGGCCCCGCCCGCCTTGGGATAGCGCGACACGATGTTGGCGTAGGACAGGCCGGTCAACATCGCCGCGATCATCGACACGATGAACGCCATCCACACCGCGCTGCCGAGTTGGCCCGCCGCCTGGCCGATCAATCCGTAGATGCCGGCGCCAAGCATCGAGCCCAGACCGTAGAGCGTGATCTGCCAGAGCGTCACCGAACGATCGAGCTTCGGCTCGCCCGCGCTTCCGTCCCGAGCCGTCTCCGCCATCGCGCTGCTCCTCCGCTTGAGCGGCGCCGAGGCGCCATGGTTTCGTCACCTTTAAGCAGCTAGGGCGTTCGATTTCCGCCGCCACCCATGCGGCGCCTGCGAAATGGCTAGAAAAAAAGCGCGCGGGCCATAAGCCCGCGCGCTTCTCCGATCGTGCGGTCGGGGCGCCGATCAGTTGCTGCTGGACAGCAGCGACGTGATGTTGCGGATCGTGACGCGGCGGTTCCGCGCCTCGGCTCCGTCGGTCTGCACCTTCAGATACTGTTCGCCATAGCCCTGCGTCGTCAGATTTTCAGCAGGGATGTCGAAGTATTTCGTCAGCACCTCGGCGACCGACTCGGCGCGGCGATCCGACAGCGACAGGTTGTCGTCGTCCGAACCGACCGCGTCGGTGTGGCCCTCGACCATGAAGACCGTCTTCGGGTCCTTCTTGATCGCCTGCGCCATGGCGTCGCCGACCTTCTCCAACTTCTCGATCTGGTCGTCCTTCACCTCCCACGAGCCGGTGTCGAAGGTGATGGCGTCGAGATCGACCGAGCGCACATACTGACGCAAGGGCTGGTTCTGCCGGATTTCGTCGAGCGAGTAGGCGCGCTCGGGGCGAGCCACCGGCGGAGCGACGAACGCCTCCTCAATGTCGTCGTAGGACGCGGTGTCGGCGTCGACGATGTAGCGCTCACGCGGGATGGAGATCGGCGGCGGCGCGAGATCGAGGTTGAGGAAGATGCCCGTGCGGGCGCCGCGCGGACGGTTGTCGATCAGCACATATTCCTGATCGCGGAAACGCCGGGTGCGGCGGATCAGGCGGCCGTCATCGTCGGTGATCGTGACGATGGTGGAGCCGTCAGGACGGGTGACGATGCGCCGGATTTCGCCATTGCCGCGCTCCTCGCGGAAGTCGCGGGCGCCATAGCGGAAGCGGGCGCCTTCGTCGCGGCGGATGATGGTGCGATTGCCTTCGCGGATGATGGTGCGGTTGCCTTCGGTGATAATCACCCGGTCGCCGTCGCGGCGTTCGCGGCGGTCGCCGCGGATGCGGTCGATACGCTCGTTGAGGCGCTCCTTGTCGTCGCGGGCGTCGCGGCGCTCCTCACGGATCTTCTTCTGCAGCCGCTCCATGCGGTCCTTCTGCCGGGAGTCCTGACGCCGATCCTGGGCGTCCTCGCGGCGCTCCGCAGCGTCCTCGCGGCGTTCCTTGAGGTCCTCGCGGCGCTCGCCGGCGTCTTCACGTCGCTCCTTGACGTCCTTGCGATCTTCCTGCCGATCCTCCCGCTTCTCCCGGAGATCCTTCAGCCGATCCTGACGGTCCTTCTGGGCGTCTTCCCGCTTCTCCTGAGCGTCCTTGACGTCCTTCTGGCGCTCTTCCTGGGCCTTCTGACGCTGCTCGAGACGCTCCTTCGCCGTGTCCTGGCGATCCTTCTGCATCTCCTGGCGCTTTTCCAGCGCGTCCTGTCGCTCCTTCTGGCGCTGCTCTTGAGCGTCCTCACGCTTTTCGAGCGCGTCCTTGCGATCTTTCTGACGATTGTCTTGAGCGTCCGGGCGCTCCTGCCGCTGCGGCCGATCCGGCTGCTGGCGCTCCGGCTGCGCTTCTTTGCGCTCTTTCCGCTCTTGCTGACGCTCCTGCTGCGCTTCCTGGCGCTGCTTCTGACGCTCCTGCTTCCGATCGTCCTGCGCCGCCGGGCGCTGCTGCCGCTCCTGCTGCGCGTCCTGCCGCTGCTGGCGCTGCTGCTGGCGCTCCTCGCGTCCTCCGCCGCGCTCCGGCCCGTCCCCGCCGCCGGCCTGCGCGATCACGAAGGGCGCCGCGGTCACAGGCGCCTGCGCTATGGCGGGCGCGGCGAGCGCGAATGCCGGCAGCACCGTGCCGGCGAGCAGAAGAATCTTCGTCGTCTTCATCATCAACCTTGTTCTGTTCCCGGCTTCGTCAGTGATTGGTTGACCAACGCCGCTGATGCCCCAGCGTTCACCTAAGCGCCGATTCCGACGCGTCAATGACGTCGCCGCGCTCCTATTGTGGCGTTGGGTGCGTCTTATCGACTCGCGCACTAACGAGAGACGCCGCCGGTTCGTTCAATTATATTGCGCTGCACCTAAACTTTCGTTGGACTTGCGGGGCGACCTCAACTCGCGCGGCCCGGACTGGACGTCGACGCCCGCGCCGTTCCGGGCTACACGAAGCGCGATCGGCGGCGACGCCGGAGTATGCCCGGGGGCGGCGCCGCGTGCGGCCTGATCACACAGTTTTTGCGTTTCTCGCCTGTCTCGCGCTCGCGGGCTGCGGCGGCCGGGCGGAAGGCGTCCTGACCCCGGACGGACTTTCGGCGCCGGGCGCGTCGCAGATCGAGCTGATGACGCTGACCACGCGCGAAGCCTCGCCCGAGCCCGGCTTCCTGTTCTCCGGCGAGCGCAGTTCGAAGCTCTCTCTGACCGACATCACCATCTCGATCCCGCCCGATCGCGTCCGCAAGATCGGCGAGGTGCAATGGCCGAAGAAGCTTCCGGCCAACCCGGCCGTGGAGTTCTCCACGATGAGCGTCCGCCCGGTGGACCGAACCGGCGCCCGATTCTGGTTCCGAAAGGAGACCAAGGGCCGGAAGCGCCACGTGCTGCTGTTCGTCCACGGCTTCAACAACACCTACGAAGACGCGGTCTACCGCTTCGCCCAGATCGTGCACGATTCCGGCACCGAGGCCGTGCCGGTGCTCTTCACCTGGCCGTCGCGGGGCAGCGTCTTCGCCTACAATTACGACCGGGAGAGCACCAACTACTCCCGCGACGCGCTGGAGGAGGCGCTGCAGGAGCTCGCCAAGGCGCCCGAGGTCGAGGACGTCTCGGTGCTCGCGCACTCCATGGGCAGCTTCCTCGCGCTCGAATCGCTGCGCCAGATGGCGATTCGCAACGGCCGCATCGCGCCGAAGATCCGAAACGTCATCCTCGCCGCGCCGGACGTCGACGTCGACGTCTTCCGGCAGCAGCTGGGCGAGATGGGCGCGCCTGCCGAGCGGCCCCGCTTCACGATCTTCACGTCGACGGACGATCGCGCGCTGCTGGTTTCGAGCCGCCTCGCCGGCAGGGTGCCGCGCCTTGGCGCGATCGATCCGAAGACCGAGCCCTACGCCTCCGAGTTCCGGACCCAGAAGATCGACGCCTTCGACCTCACGGATCTTCAGACCGACGACCGACTGGCGCACGGTAAGTTCGCCGAGAGCCCGGAGGTCGTGAAGGCGATCGGCGGCCGGCTCGTCGCAGGTCAGCAGATCTCCGACAGCGAGCTCAGTCTCGGCGAACGGGTGGGCCAAGTGGCGTCCGGCGTCGCGTCGACGGCGGGCTCCGCCGCCGGCGTCATCATCAACGCGCCGCTGGCGGTGGTCGACCCGAAGGTGCGGCGCGGCTACGGCGATCAGCTCGGGCAGTTCGGCGGAAACATCGACGACGCCTTCTCGCCGCTGCGGCCGAACCTGCGGCGCGGGGCCCAGGCGCCCGCTCAAGCCCCGACGACAAGCTCCGCGACGTCCAGCCCGTCGAAGTCCGCCACGACCCGCTGACCGGCGCCCACTTGGTGGAACGGCGTCGTCGAGCCCGTGGTGACGACGTCGCCCGCCTTCAAAGGCCGCGCCGACCCCCGCAGGCGGTTCGCCAGGCCGACCAGCAGTCGGACCGGGTCGCCGCCGGTGTTTCCGCCCTCATGGGCGAAGGCCGCCTCGCCGTCGACGAGCAGCCGCACCGGCAGCCGATCGAGCGCGCCGGACGGGCGCTCCGGCCGGCCGGGTCCAATGATCAGCGCGCCATGGCTCTGCCGGTCGGCCATCCTCCACAGAGGCGACGCCGCGTGCCAGTCGGCGAAGGCGGTGTCGAGCACCTCGATCGCGGCGTGCCACGCCCCGATCGCGGCCAGAACCTCTTCGGCGTCATAGGGGGTCTCGCGATCGGGAAGGTCCCGCGCCAAGGTCACGGCGATCTCCGCCTCGACGGCCCAAAGCCGGAAGGCCGCCGCCGGGATCGCCGCGGGACTCGAATGCAGCGTGTCTCCGGCGATCTGGCCGTACATCGGCTCGGCCGTCGGCGTGGGCGCGCCGGTCTTCCACGCCACGACCGGTCCGTGGCGCGCGACGAGCGCCTCGTGGATCGCGAGGGCTTCCGTCTCGTTGGCGGGCGCACGTCCTTCTGGAAACGCGTCGAGAGGACCGTTCGGGGCGCGCGCCTCGTCGAGCAGGCGAGCGGTTTCGGCGATGTCGTGGTTGGTCAAGACGTGGTCCTCGGCGTCTTTGCTGTTCGGCCGCACCCTGCCGAAAGCGGACTTGCGCGTCGAGCCCGACGTCCCCCGGAGGGCGCGTCAGGTCGTCCGGCTGCACTCCACCTTCAGGACCACCTTGTCCACGACGTCTCCTTACGGCTTGCGATACGAAACGGCGGCGATCTCGAGCGCGCCCGACGCCGGGTCGCGCCGCAGGATCACCCCGGCCTCCCGGCGCGAGCGGCGCGCGACGTAGTCGAGCGTGGTCTCGATGTCCTCGACCGTCCGATCGCCCTCCTTGAGCGTCGCGCGGACGACCACCTCGGCCGCGGTCGACGGGCCGCGGTTCTCGGTCTCGAACCGGACGACGAAACCGGCCTCCGTCGGCGTGACGGCGATCACGCGCGTCAGAAGGATCGGAGGCCCGTCCCGGGCGACCGCGGCCTCATAGCCGAGCATCCCCAGCACGGCGACGACGATGAGCGCGCCGAGCGCGCCGACCGCCCATTCCAGCCGGCCGACCTCGCGCGGCTTCGCCGCCTCGTCCTGTCCGTTCTCCGCCATCAGTCGCCGCCTCCCACAATCAGCCGCGCGAAGGCGGCGCCGATGGCGGCGGGAAAGCCGAGCGTGACCACGAGCCGCAGCGTCGCCACCGGCCCGAGATCGTCGAGCCTGCCGAACGCCCAGAGCATCGCCGCAGCGACCAGCAATGCGACCGCGTAGCCTCCGAGCGTGTAGCGGACGAACAGGCTCCAGAAGCCATGCCCTTCCGGCCGCCGCGCGTCCTGCCCGGCGAAGCGCACGAGATAGACGATCGCGTGCATTGCGATCAGCGAGACCAGCACCAGCGCGATCGCGTGATACGGCCCCATCGAGGCCGCGATCAAATCGATCTCCTCGGTGGGGGCGATGTTGAAGGACAAGAAAAGCGCGCCGGCGGCCAGGAACAGCAGGTCGCCGGGGTAGCCGGCCTGCCGGTTGCGGCGCTTTTCCTTCTCGTCGCTCTGGCCGAGCTGCCCTTGCGCGAGGACCGCGCCGAAGCTCGCCGGCACCGTCTGGATGACGATCGCGCCGAGCGCTTCGTCGAAGGAGTGCTGCGGCTCGATCAGGCCGAACAGAGCGAGCACCGCCGCCGACACGACGAAGCCCACCGCGATCGCCACGAAGGCGTCGCGCACGTCGTCGAGCCAGGTCTCCGTGTCTTCAAAGCCGACATAATGCGACAGCCCGACGAGCAGGGGCAGGACGCCCGCCAGGATGACCGCAATGCGCCAGCGCTCGAGCGTCGCGCCGAGCTGCCACATCTCCATGGTCATCAGCACGGGCAGCACGAAGACGATCGCCCCGCCCGCCGCGCGGCCGAGGTCGAGCGCGAAGCCGTGGTCGATCTCGCGACGGCGGTCGGCGGCGGAGGCGCTCATCGGGGGAATGGCTGGGACATCTGTCGAGCCGAGATCGGGCGGCGGAGGGCTTCGTCAAGCCGCCTCGAAGCGCGCCGCCGCGATCAGGCTTCGCGTGTAGTCCTCGCGCGGCGCCGCGAGCACGTCGCGGCAGGCCCCCTCCTCGACCACGCGGCCCCGCCGCATGACGGCGATTCGGTCGCAGAGGCTTTCGACGACCGCGAGATCGTGGCTGACGAAGACCATCGCGATGTTTGCGTCCGTCCGCAGGCACCGCAGCAGCGCGAGCACCTGCGCCTGCACCGAGACGTCGAGCGCCGAGACCGGTTCGTCGAGCACGAGGATCGCCGGCGCCGCCGCCAGGGCGCGCGCGACGCCGACCCGCTGCAACTGGCCGCCGGAGAAGGCATGCGGATGACGCGCCGCATGGTCGGGCCGAAGACCGACCATCGTCAGCAATTCGGCCACGCGGTCGCGCCGCTGCGCCGCGTTCAGAGTGGTCAGCCCGATCAGCGGCGCCTCCAGCGCCTGACCGACCGTGCGGCGCGGATTGAAGGCGCTGGCGGGGTCCTGGAACACGAACTGGACGCGGGTCAGCAGCCGCCTCCGGTGGACGCGCCGCCTGGCGTCGACCGCTTCGCCGTCGAGCGCCACCGATCCGGAGTCGGGCGCCGACAGGCCGACCAGCATGCGCGCCAGCGTCGACTTGCCGGAACCGCTTTCGCCCACGATTCCGAGAGCCTCGCCCGCGGCGACGCCGAGCGTCACGCGGTCGACCGCGACCAGCGCCGCCGCGCCCGACCCGAAGGTCCGCATGACCTCGCGCGCTTCGAGAACGAGCTCAGGCGCGGCCATCGGCCACCATCTCGGTCCGGATGCAGCGCGCCGCCCGTCCCTCCCCGACGGCCGTCAGGGCGATGGGCGCGGCGCGGCATGCGTCGATCGCGAGCCGACAGCGCGGAGCGAAAGCGCAGCCGGTGGGACGTCGGTCGAGCGGGGGCGGAGAGCCCTCGATCGCATCGAGCGCGCGATCCGGCTCGCCGAGCGTCGGCGCGCAGGCCAGAAGGCGCGCGGTGTAGGGATGGCGCGGCGACGCCAGCACCTCAGCTGTCGGACCCTGCTCGACGATTTCGCCGGCATACATCACGGCCACGCGTTCGCAGAGCGCCTGGATGACCCCGAAGTCGTGGCTGACGAAGATCAGCGCCGCGCCGCGCTCCCTGCGGATCGCGGAGAACAGCGCCAGCACGCGCGCCTGGGTGGTGGCGTCGAGGGCCGTGGTGGGTTCGTCGGCGATCAGCACGTCGGGGTCGTTCGCGAGCGCCATGGCGACGCCCACCCGCTGGCGCTGGCCGCCGGAGAGTTCGTGCGGATAGGCGGCGAACACGCGCTCCGGATCCGGCAGGTCCACATCCGCGATCAGCGCGCGGGCGCGTGTCCCCGCCTCGCCGCGTCCGACTCTCCTGTGGCTGCGCACGGCTTCGGCGATCTGGCGGCCGACCGGCATCAGCGGGTTCAGCGTCGTCGACGGATCCTGGAAGACATAGGCGATCCGCGCCCCGCGGATTTCGCGAAGGCGTTCGTGATCGGCCTCGAGCAGGTCTTCGCCGTCGAGAACCACCCGCCCGGCGACGATCACCCCCGGCGGAGAGGCGGCCAGCCGGGTCACCGACAACGCCGCGACCGACTTGCCCGAGCCGGATTCCCCCACGACGCCGAGCGCCTCGCCGGGCGCGAGCGCGATGTGGAGGTCGCGGATCGCGGGGTGCCGGCCGGACGGCCCGTCGAAGGCAGTCTCGAGTCCCTCGATCACGAGAAGCCCGTCCTGCAATTGTGACGCCGGCGGAGCGCGCTGGACCGCGGTGGCGGGCGCCGGCGCGCCGCCCCGGCCGCCTTCCGCGAGGCGCGGGTCGAGCAGGTCGCGCAGGCCGTCGCCGAGCAGGTTTAGTCCGACCACCAGCAGGAAGGTCGCGACGCCGGGCGCCGCGGCGACATGCGGAGCCGCGACCACGAGCTTGCGCCCGTCGCCCAGCATGGAGCCGAGATCGGCCTGAGGCGGCTGCGCGCCGAGCCCGAGGAACGAGAGGCCCGCCGTCTCCAGGATCATCCAGCCGACTGTGGTTGCGGCGGTCACCACGATGAGCGGAGCCACGTTGGGCAGCACCTCGGTCAGAAGAATGCGAAGGTCGGACAGCCCCGCAAGCCGGGCGGCGTCGACATAGTCGCGACGGACGACGCCGAGGGCGGCGCCGCGCGCCGCCCTCGCGAAGAAGGGCACGTTGACGATGGCGATCGCCAGCGCCGCGTTCGCCAGACCCGGACCCAGCGCGGCGACCACGGCCAGAGCGAGCAGCAGATACGGGAAGGCCATCAGCACGTCGATCAGCCGCATCAACGCGGCGTCGACCAGCCGGCCATAGAAGGCTGCGACCAGCCCGATCGCCGACCCCACAAGCGCCGCCGACAGCGTCGCGGCGGCGCCGACGGCGAGGCTGACGCGCAGCCCCCAAACCACGCGCGCGAGCACGTCGCGGCCCAGTTGATCTGTTCCGAGCAGGCCGTGATCGCCGAAGGGCGGCCTCAACCGGTCGGTCGGGACCGCGAGATTGGGATCGGCGATCGGGAGCCAGGGCGCCGCCAGCGCGGCGAAGGCGAAGACGGCGACGATGACGAGCCCGGTCGCGGCGAGCGGCTGCCGTATGAGCCTCCCGAAAGGCCGCGACGCTGCGAACGCCGCGTCGCCGGCGACGGCCGAGGCGCTCATGTCCGCAGCCTCGGATCAAGCGCGGCCTGCGCGAGATCTGTCGCGACATTGACCAGCACGTAGAGCGCCGCGACCGCGAGCACCCCGCCCTGCACCAGCAGAATGTCGCGCCGCCCGATCGCCTCGACGAGCATGCGGCCGACGCCCGGCCACTGGAACACCGTCTCGACATAGACCGCGCCGCCGAGAACGTAGCCCGCCTGCAGGCCGATCACGGGGACCACCGCGACCAGCGCGTTCTTCAGCGCATGGACTCCGATCACCCGATCCTCGACGACGCCCTTGGCGCGCGCGGTGCGCACGAAGTCCTGCCGGACCACCTCGAGCATCGCGGCGCGCGTCACCCGGCCGAGGATCGCCGTCGCCACCACGGCGAGCGTCGTCGCCGGCAGCACGAGATGATGGAGAAGATCGAACGCGCCGCCGCCGCCGAACAGCGAGGTCATGCCGCCGGTCGGGAACCAGCCGAGACCGACGGACAGCCACAGGATCAGCAGGATCCCGAGGAAGAAAGAGGGCGTCGACACCCCGATGAGCAGCGCGATGCGGATCGCGCCGTCGGCCCAGCCGTTCTGGCGGACCGCCGAGACCACGCCGGCGGCGACGCCGAACACCACGCTGAGCGACAGCGCGGCGCCGGCGAGGATCAGGGTCGGCGGCAACCGATCCAGCACCTCGTCGAGCACCGGCCGGTCGAGCGCGTAGGAGCGCCCGAGATCCCCCGTCGCGACGCCCTTCGCCCAGGCGAGGTAGCGGACGGGCAGCGGCTGGTCGAGGCCCAGTTCGGCGTTCAGGCGCGCGACCGTCTCCGGCGTCGCGAAGGTCCCGAGAATGGCGAGCGCAGGATCGCCGGGGATCAGCGCGATCACGAGGAACACGACGATCGACACCCCGAGCAGCACGGGAACCGCGAGCGCAAGCCGTCGCAGGGCGAAGGCCGTCATCCCTTTCCGACGTCCTTCAGCTCGACCAGGAACGACGGCTCCAGGCGGAAGCCGGTCACGCCCTTCGCGGTCGCCGCCGTCTGCTTGCCGCTCGCGACGAAGGCCCAAGGCGCCGCGTCGTGAACGAGGTGGTCGACGCGCCGGTAGAGCGCGTTCCGGGACGCCGGATCGGTCTCCCGCCGCGCCTGCTCCAGCAGACCGTCAAGCTCGGCGTTCCCGAAGGAGCCCGCGTTGAAGCCGCCCTTCTCCGGCGTCGCGGCGGCGCGCAGCGCAAGATAAGGCAGCGTGTCCGGGTCGTTGGTCATCCACGCCATCTCGGCCATGTCGTCCGATTTGAGGCCGCCGTTCACCCGCGCGAGATAGGCGTTCCATTCCATGGTCTCGATGCGCACCTGAAGACCCACTTTGGCGAGGTCGGACTGGATCGCGGTCGCCATCGCGATCGGCTCCAGCATCCCCGACCCGCCTTGCGCCGCGAGCAGCGTGAGGCTCTCGCCCTCAGCGCCCGCCTCGCGGATCAGCGCCCGCGCCGTGTCGGGGTCATAGGGGTACGGCTTCAGATTCGGATCGCTGGCGTCGCCAAAGGCCGGCGGGATCGGGCCGGCCGGCACGGTCGCCGCGCCCTGGAGGATCGCGTCGACGATGGCGCGCTTGTCGATCGCATAGTTCACCGCCCGGCGCACGCGGACGTCGGAGAACGGCCCCTCCTTCGCGTTCAGGATGAGGAACCACTGATGCGGCCCTTCCGCCTCGTGAAGCGCGAAGCGGTCGGACCGGCGGAAGGTCGCGAGCGTGTCGGGCGGAACCTCCAGCATCAGGTCGAGCCCGCCGGCCAGCATCTCGCTCACCCGCGCATTGGCGTCGGCGATCGGGCGGAACACCAGCGCGGCGAGCTTCGGCGCGCCGTCCCGATAGCCGTCAAAGCGCTCCAGCCGGACCTGCCGCTCGCTCTGCCAGACCGCGAAGCGGAACGGCCCGGTTCCGACCGGCGCGCGCGCGAAACCCTTGCCGAGCCGCTTTACGGCCGTGGGGGAGACGATGAGGCCGGCGGGGTAAGCGAGGTTCGACAGCAGCGGCGCGAAGGGCTGGTCCAGCCGAAAGCGCACCGTGAGCGGATCGACCACCTCGATCCGCTTCACCGCCTGGAAGAAGAAGGCGAGCGGGAACGGCCCGGTCGCAGCCTGCGGGTGCTTCGGCTCGAGCATGCGCTCGAAATTGAACTTCACGGCCTCGGCGTCGAACGGCGTGCCGTCGTGGAACCGGACGTTCGGCCGGAGATGGAACAGATAGGTGCGGCCGCCGTCGGCGATCTCCCAGCTCTCCGCCAGCCCCGGCTCCGGCTCGAGCGAGCCCTTCTTGAAGCGCGTCAGCCCCTCGAACAGATTGACCAGGATGCGGAAGTCGTTGGTCGCGGAAACCGCCGCCGGGTCCAGCGATTTCGGCTCGGCGATCTGTCCGACGACCAGCGTGTCGGCCGGGATCGCCGCCTTGCCCGGCGCCCACGCCACGAGCGCCGCCACGCCGAGCGCGAGCGCGCCTGCGATCGCCGCGAAGGCCCCGCCGATCCGCCCCATCCCACCTCCTCTTCCGGTCGCCGCCGCGCGATCCCCCGCCGAGCCCTAAGCCCGGCCCGCCCTCCGCGCGATCCGCGCCGCGAGGCGCCCGCCATCACCTTTCCCGACGGCGGACGATGACAAGCCCCGGCCTGTCGGCGTATGCCTGCGGCGGGGGCCTGTAGCTCAATGGTTAGAGCCGACCGCTCATAACGGTCTGGTTGCAGGTTCGAGTCCTGCCGGGCCCACCACCCCCTTGCGAAGCAGTCGATCCCTAGGGCGGATGCGAGGCGCGTTCGAACCGGGGCGCATCGTCGACCCGGAGGCGAACGACCGTGAGACGGTGGCCGCGCTTATGCGCCCCCCACTGCGGAAATGGTCTCCGATATGCTTACGGCGCGGCATGACCCCCTCGCGCGTCATGCCCCATGAGGAGCCCTAAGGTCCATGACGACGATCCATCGCGACATCCCCTCCCTCGCCCGCCGTTGGTTCGGCAAGGACGAGAGCGATCTCGACGACAGCGAACGGCTCGTCCTCGGACGCACGGTTGAGCGCCGCCCCCTCTCGCAGGACGTCAACGAGACCTTCGACGGTCAGCTCAGCTTCGGCGAGAGAGTCGCCGACAAGGTGGCGACGTTCGGCGGCTCGTGGACGTTCATCATCAGCTTCTGCGCGTTCCTCGCCTGCTGGGCGGCCGCGAACGCCCTGCTCGGCCAGAGCGCCTTCGACGCCTATCCCTTCATCTTCCTGAACCTGCTGTTGTCCATGATCGCGGCGCTCCAGGCGCCCGTGATCATGATGAGCCAGGCTCGCCAGGCGGAAAGGGATCGGCTGGACGCGCGCCACGATTACGAGGTGAACCTCAAGGCCGAGATCGAAATCATGGCGCTGCACGACAAGATGGACCACCTGCGCACTGAAGCGATCGAGGCGCTGCTGGTGAAACAGCAGGAGCAGATCGACCTCCTGACGCGCCTGTTGCGGAACGACCGCGACGTCTGAGCCGCGAGCTTCGCGCGCGCGCCGTCGCCCGGGGCGTCAGGTTCCGGGAACGCGATCGGGGCTCGCGGCGTCGAGCCGCTCGATCACGAGGTCGATGTCGCGGCGCAGCCGGCCGATCTCCTCGTCGGACATGGCGAGCTGGCAGACGACGCCGGCGCGCACGCCGGTCGCTTCGTCCCGCAACGCCTGGCCGCGCGCCGTCAGCGTCACCTCGACCTCGCGCTCGTCGGCGCGGCTCCGCGAGCGCGCCAGTAGCCCGGCCGTCTCCATCCGCTTCAGCAAGGGCGTCAGGGTTCCCGAATCGAGGCGCAGTCGCCTCCCGAGCTCGGACACGCTCTGCGCGTCCTGCTCCCAGAGCGCGAGCAGCGTCAGGTACTGCGGGTAGGTCAATCCCAATGCGCCGAGCCTGAACCGATAGGCCCGGGTCATAGCGTGGGCCGCGGCGTAAAGGCCGAAGCACAGCTGATTGTCGAGCCGCAACGCCTCATATCCGCGGTCGTCTGGGACCGCGAGGACGGAGTCGGGACTGGGGGCGTCGCTCGTCATCACGTCTTGGTCGCTCGCATGCTCGGTCGACTCGGCCCGGCGCCGGACCCATGCGCGAGTCGTCTGGTGCGCGGTGGTCGCTACGCAAATAACACGCCGCGACGGCGAGCGAACCATTTCCACATCATCGCGCTGCGCTTCTTGACGGATCGGAACCGGGAAAATCGAAAACTCCGGGCTTCCCCGAGCGTCGTGACCGCGAGGCCGCGATCCGTCGGGGGCGACGTCGAGACCCCCGGGGGCCGACGCCGCTCGACGGTCTGGCCAGACCGCGGGCCACGCGTGGTCACGCGGCGACGCCTCAGCGCTCCGCCTCAACGCCGGAATCGGCGGCGCGAGGACGGGCGCTCTCGTCTGCGGCCATGAGGGCCCGCCGGACTTGGGAAAGCGGCGGCGGTTCAGGCCGGCCCCACGTCAGGGCCTCGCGTCAGGGCTTCGCCACGTGCCACACGCCGTTCATGAAGCCGTCGCCGACCACGTCACCCGGTTTTGCGTCCTTGACGAAGGCGTAGAGCGGCTTGCCCTTGTAGGCCCACTGCTTGCCGCCGTCGTCGCGCGTCACGACCGTCCATGCGCCCGCGGCCGTGTCGGAGCTCGTCGCGGCGAGCGGCGGCCAGTTCTCCGCGCACTTGCCGTTGCACGCCGACTTGCCCTGGCTGTCCTTGTCGAAGGTGTAGAGCGCCATGCCTTTGTGGTCGGTGAGGATCTTGCCTTTGGCCGAGTCCGCGGTCATCGCCGGTTCGGCGGCGAGGACGGCGGTCGAGGCCAGTCCGGCGAAGAGGGCGGCGAGCGCCATGCGGGAGAAGGTCTTGAGCATCGGGGCGTCTCCTTGTCGTTGGCTACGAGGGCAAAGACACAATCGAGGCCGGATTATTCCACGACCTCGTCGACAAATTTTCGTGGGTCCCCTCGACGCGCCCGCGGCGGGGAAGCCCTCTACTCCGCCGGGTCGGCCGCGGGCGTGCCGGCGCCCTCCGGAGCCCGGCGCCGGTGGCGGGCAAGCCGGTCGAGATAGAGATAGACCACCGGCGTCGTGAACAGCGTCAGGATCTGGCTGACCGCCAGACCGCCGACCATTGCGTAGCCGAGCGGCTGGCGGAGCTCGGAGCCGACGCCGGTTCCGAGCATGAGGGGCACCCCGCCGAGCATGGCGGCCAGCGTCGTCATCAGGATCGGCCGGAAGCGCAGCAGGCAAGCCTTCCTGATCGCCTCCTCGGGCGTCAGCCCCTCCCCACGTTCGGCGGCGATGGCGAAGTCGACCATCATGATCCCGTTCTTCTTCACGATGCCGATCAGCAGCACGATGCCGATCAGCCCGATCAGGCTGAACTCGAAGCCTGCGGCGTACATGACGCCGAGGGCGCCGAGCCCCGCGGAGGGCAGCGTCGAGAGGATCGTCAGCGGATGGACGAAGCTCTCATAGAGGATGCCGAGGATGATGTAGACCGCGATGAGCGCCGCCAGGATCAGCAGCGGCACGCTCGAGATCGATTTCTGGAACGCCTGCGCCGTGCCCGCGAAGGAGCCGGCGAGCGAGGCGGGCGCCCCGAGCTCGCGCTGCGTTCGTTCGATCGCAGCCGTTGCTTCCCCGAGGGCGACGCCCGGCGCGAGGTTGAAGCTGAGCGTCACCGCCGGGAATTGGCCCTGATGGTTGATCGTGAGCGGCGCCGTGTCGTCTTGCGACCAGGAGGCGAGCGCGGACAGGGGCACCTGCTCGCCATTGGCGGGCGACCGGACATAGAGGCGCTCCAGCGTGCCGACGTCGCCGCGCTGCAGCGGCGGCGCCTCGAGGATCACCCGGTAGCTGTTCAGCTGGGTGAAGAACTGCGCCACCTGCCGCTGTCCGAAAGCGTCGTAGAGCGTGTTCTCGATCGCCTCCGGCTGGATGCCGTAGCGGGAGGCCTGGTCGCGGTCGATCTTCAGAGTCAGCGTCGCGCCGCTGTCCTGCTGGTCGGTCGCGACGTCGCGGAGTTGCGGCAGCTGCTTCAACGCGGCCAGCATCTTGGGCGCGAAGTCGTCCAGCGTCTCCAGGTCCGCGTCCTGAAGGACGTACTGGTACTGCGTGCGCGTGCGGCGACCGCCGAGCCGCACGTCCTGCGCCGATTGCAGGAAGAGCTGCGCGCCGGTGATCTCCGCGAGCTTCGGCCGGAGCCGCGCGATCACCTCGTCGGCCGACGCGTCGCGCTCGTGCTGGGGCTTCAGCGTGATGAAGGTCCGCCCGGCATTGGGGGCCGACGCTCCGCCGCCCGCGCCGATCAGGCTACCGACCGTCGCGACGGCGGGATCCCCCAGAACGACGGCGTCCAACGCCTGCTGACGTTCCGCCATCTCCGCGAAGGACACGTCCTGCGCCGCCTCGCTGGAGCCGGTGATCAGGCCGGTGTCCTGCTGTGGAAAGAAGCCCTTGGGAATTATCACGAACAGCGCGACCGACGCGGCGACGGTCGCGAAGAACACCAGCAAAGTGACGAAGCGCCACCTCAGAACGAGGTCGAGCCCACGCTCGTAACCTCTCAAGAGCCCTTCGAAAGCGCCCTCGATCGCGTTGTAGATCCGGCCGTGCCGCCGATGCCGCTCGTCCTTCAGCAAGCGCGCCGCCATCATCGGCGTCAGCGTCAGCGAGACGACCGCCGAGACCACGATGGTGATCGCCACCGTCATCGCGAATTCGCGGAACAGACGGCCGATGATGCCGCCCATCAGGAGCAGCGGAATGAAGGCCGCGATCAGCGACACGCTGATGGAGACGATGGTGAAGCCGATCTCCCCCGCCCCCTTCACCGCGGCCTGGAACGGCTTCATGCCCTCCTCGACGTGGCGGGCGATGTTCTCGACCACCACGATCGCGTCGTCGACGACGAAGCCGACGGCGACGACCAACGCCATCAGGGAGAGATTGTTGAGGCTGTAGCCGAAAGCGTACATCACGGCGCAGGCGCCGAGGAGCGAGATCGGCACGGCGAGCGAGGGTATGACCGTCGCCCAGACGCTCCTGAGGAACAGGAAGATCACGGCGATCACCAGCGCGATGGTGATGGCGAGCGTGAGCTCGACCTCCTCCAGCGAGGCCCGGATCGTGGTCGTCCGGTCGCTCATGATCTCGACCTTGAGCGACGGCGGCAGGGACGCGGTCAGGCGCGGCAGTTCCGCCTTGATGGCGTCGACGGTGTCGACCACGTTCGCGCCGGGCTGCTTGCGGATGACGAGGAACAGGCCGCGATGGCCGTTGATCCAGGCGGCCTGCAGCCGGTCCTCCGGCCCCGCAACCGCCTGGCCCACGTCACGCACGCGCACGGGCGCGCCGTCGCGATAGGCCAGGATCACGTCGTTCCACTTCGAGGCTTCGGTGAGCTGCCCGTCCGAATAGATCGTCAGCGCGCGGCGCGCGCCGTCGATGACGCCGTTCGGGCTGTCGGTCGTGACCGTCGCCATGACGCCCCGGATCTCCTCCAGCGTCAGGCCTTTCGCGGCGATCTTGCGGGGATCGATCTGGACGCGGATCGCAGGCTTCTGCTCGCCTCCGATGGTCACCTGCCCGACGCCGGCGATCTGGCTGATCTGCTGGGCGAGGCGGCTGTCGGCGAGGTCGTTCGCTTCGATCAGCGGCAGGGTGTCGGAGCGCACCGACAGAAGCAGGATCGGGCTGTCCGCCGGGTTGGTCTTGCGGTAGCTGGGCGGCGACGGCAGGTTCGGCGGCAGCTGGCCGCCGGCCACGTTGATCGCGGCCTGGATGTCCTGGGCCGCGGCGTCGATGTCGCGATCGAGGTCGAACTCCGCCGTCACCGTGGTCGCGCCGATCGCGCTCACGGAGGTGAGCTCGGTCAGTCCCGGGATCTGGGCGAACTGACGCTCGAGCGGCTGGGCGACGGAGGAGGCCATCGTCTCCGGGCTTGCGCCCGGAAGCGTCGCGGTGACCTGGATCGTCGGGAAGTCGATCTGCGGCAGGGGCGCGACTGGGAGCCGCAGGAAGGCGAGCGCGCCGGTCAAGGTCACGGCCGCCATCATCAGCCAGGTCGCCACCGGGCGGCGGATAAAGGGGCCGGAGACCCCGCCTCCGGCGGATCCGCCCGGCCCGGAGCCGATCATTGCGCGGCGCGGCCTTCGCCCGGACGCGCGCCGGCCTCCGCCTGCGGAGCTTCGGCGGCGTCGAGGCGCGCTCCGGCCTGCACGCGGGAGGCGCCCGCCGTGACGACCCGATCGCCTGCGGCGAGCCCGTCGCTGATGACCGCGACGCCGTCCGCCTGCCGCGCCACGGCGATCTTGCGGCGATCGGCGGTGGAATCGTCCTTGAGGACATAGGCGAAGGCGCCGTCGGGGCCCCGCTGCACGGCGTCGTCCGGCGCCGTCACCACATTCTGCAACGTGTCGATCAGAATGCGCACGCTGACCGACTGGCCGGGCCAGAGCGCGCCGTCGCCATTTGCGAAGGTCGCCTTCGCCTTGAAGGTGCCGGTCGCCTGGTCGATCTGGCTGTTGAGCACGCTGAGTTCGCCTGCGCCGAGCTCGCGCCCGTCCGGATCGATCGCCCACGCCCGCACCTCGCCGCGCTTCAGCGCGGCGGAGACGTCGCCGAAATGGCGCTCGGGCAGCGTCATGACGGCCGTGATCGGCTGGACCTGCGACAGCGTCACGATGCCGGTGGCGTCGGAGGCGCGCACCAGATTGCCCTTGTCGACCAGACGGAAGCCGACGCGGCCGGCCATCGGCGCGCGGATGGTGGTGTAGGCGAGCTGGACTTCCGCGCTCTCGACCGCCGCTCTGTCGCCGGCGACGCGGGCGGTGAGCTGCGCCACCATCGCCTTCTGCTGGTCGACCTGCTGGCGCGAGGCGTAGGCGCTCTGCGCGAGCTGCTGCGAGCGCGCGAGATCGCGCTCGGCGTTGGCGAGCTGCGCCTCGTCCTGAGCCTGCTGGGCTTTCGCCTGGTCGAGAGACGCCTTGTAGGGGCGCGGATCGATCTCCGCGAGGAGATCGCCTTCTTTGACCGTCTGCCCCTCGGCGTAGGCGATCCGCATGATCTCGCCGTCGACGCGGCTCCGCACCGTGACGACGTTGAGCGGCTGGACCGTCGCGAGGCCCGTCAGCGACACCGGAACGTCCCCGCGGCTGACGGCCGCGATCTGAACGGGGATGCGCGCGACAGGCTTCGTCGTCGGAATCGCGGCGTCCGCCGCCCAATGCAGGCGCCACGCCGCGCCGCCTATGACGACCAGCGCGACCATGACGAAGAGTGAGGCGCGGCCTGCCATCGATCGGCGATCTGCTCCAATGCGCGGGGCGCGGCGAGCCGCGGGACTCGCTGACCCTCTCAACGTCCGCCGAGCCGAAGCCCTTCGCGCAGAAAGATCACGGACGCGCGAGCCATGCGCGACGGCCTCGTGAAGGTTAGCGCAGTCGCGTCTCGCGTGCGACGGCCGCATCGCGCCCCGATTGGCGGGGAGGCGCTGCATGAAAGACGCGGAATTCGCCGCCGACGCACTGGTCAAGACGCCGCCGCGCCTCATCTGACGCGCCTGGGAGGACGTTCACATATGCATGAATTCGAAATCGGAGCTCGGGCCCGCTTCGTCGGGAGCCCTCTCGGACCTAAGCCGCAGCTTGCGGAGATCGTCGCGCGACTGCCGGCCGAAAACGGCCAGCTCGGCTATCGCGTGCTGTGCCTCGACGACGGGCGCACGCGCCACGTCGCCGAGTCGGAGCTGATCCCGCTGGATTCGGTCGCGGGCTGAGGATCAGGCGGCCTTCGCCGCCACCGCCGATCCCTCGTGAAGCTGGGCGCCCTCGCCGGTCTCGCTCCGGTCGACGGTGAGCAGCACCCAGCGCAGGCCGGGGTTTCGGTTCGACGCCAGTTCGAACTGCAGCCGCCACCAGGACGGCGGCAGCGGGGCCGCTCCCGCGACCATCAGGGCCGGATCGACCGCGACCGCCGCATAGACGAACCGCTCCGCAGCGGCGAACAGTTCGTCGAGCGCCCAGGGCACATCCTCTTCCGGCATGGCGGACAGCGAGTCGATCGCGACCACGCCGTCGAAGCGGCCGGTCACCGGGGCCGCGAACGGCGCCGCCCCATCGCGCGACGTCACGGTGGTTCCCGGCCAGGCCCGCTCCCCGCCGCCGGGGCGCGGCGCGGAATAATCGAGCAGCGTCTTGGCGCCGCTCATCGCGACGAGCCGGGCGACGTCGCCGTCCGTCTTCTTCTCGCCGCCGGCGTTCGCGGGCGCGCCGTTCGCGCTCCGCGCGAGGTAGTCGCGGAAATGCGCCCCCGGCGACTCGCGTGTGAAGCCGTTGAACCGCGCGGCGTCGGCCGCTCGCTCCAGCGCGAACCAGACCTCGCCTTGCGGGTGCTCCTGGTAGCGCAACTGATCGGGAAACGGTCGCCACGGCTGCGACTGCAGCGTGGTGAAGTGGAAGCATTTGGACCGACCGGCCACGAATTCCTGGTCGCGCGCGTTCCACTCGCCCGGCAGCCGCCCCCACAGCCCGTTGTCATAGGCGGCGTCACGGAAATGCTTGTGCCTGAGGCCTTTGCGCGCGTCCTCGATCGTCCAGCGCGCCGCCATGACGTCACAGTCGATCAAGGTGACCGAGTTGTCGCGCTCGGTGATGCAGAGGATGCCCGCGCCCTTCATGTCGAGATCGAACATCTCGGCCGGGTCGGCGAGATAAATCTGGTCGACGTCGTTGTAGATCGCCCGGCCATGGTTCCCGGCGAGCGCTGGGATGGCGTAGCGGTAATTGGTGAAGCCGGTCTTCCAGCCCGATCGGTCGAAGCCTTTGAGGTCTTTCATCAGATAGACCTCGTAAACCCGCGCCGGATCGCGATGCTGCTTGACCGACCACAGGAACACGCGTTCGGCGCGGGCCTGCAGGGGCTCGGTGCCGAGGAAGATGCGGACGGGCGGCTTCGGGCTCGGAGTCACGCCCGGCTCGACGTCGAGCCTGAACACCTCGGGCGCCTCGCGATGGCCCTCCGGCCGGGGCCGGTCCTTCTGGAACCAGAAGCCCGGCTGGCGGTGATACCACCGCGTCATGAACTGGGTTTCTTTCTCGTACTTCTTGGCCACGTCGTCGTTCGCCCCGATTGGGCGCCTCTCAATGTCCGACCGGTCGTCGGATCTGGATTTTCCCGGCGACGAAACTACGCCCCGGCCCTGCCCTTCGGCAAGCGAGCTCAAGACGGAGCGCGCAACTTACGCGCATCTATGGCGGCTTTTAGGACATCGCCGATCACGACGAGCTCACCTTGGAATTGCTCGAAGAGATCGAGCAGGAAGTTCAATTCCGCGTCGGCGTCGTGTGCGGGAGCGAAGGCGTTCGGCGTTGCAGCGTCGCCCGGATAGGCGCCCGCCGGATGCCGGAACAGGTCGATCCCCGCGACCACGAGGCGCTGCGGCCTGAGCGCGACGGCGACCGCCAGCATCGCCGCGCCGTTGGTCGGACGGACCGCCCCCCAATCGAACGCCGCGAGCCCGGGCGCGACGGAGCCGACGCGCAAGAAGCGCGTCCGGCCGCGGCCCGGCCTGAGGAAGCGCGCGCCGACCAGCCGCTTCTCCGCTCCCGCCGACTGGACGCCGAAAATCACGCCGTCGAGCCGGGCCATGGTCGGCGTGCCGCCGGTGAAGACGACGTCCGGGGAGGTCAGCAGCCCGCGCTCGGCCCAGGAATGGTTGACGCGGAACAGCGCATCGCAGGCCGCCGCCGCGACCGCCGGATCCTCCGAGGACGGGCCGTTGCCGAGGCACAGGATGCTCTTGGGGCGCCCGATCTCCTCGAAAAGCTCGCCCGCGCCGTCGATCCGGCGCAACCGCCGCGCAAGCGCGCGGCGGCCGATCGGCGTCTCAATCGCGCGCAGCAGCGCGGCCGGGACGCCCGTGACCTTCCGCGCGGTCTTGCGGCGGATCTTGATGTCGCGGGCAAGGATTTCGCCGAGGAAGCCGACGCCCGTCTCCCGTCCGAGCGCGCGGTCCGGACCCGCGGCGGACAGGCCCTCTCCGATGGCGACGACGGCCTCAGCCGCGGCGCGCACGTCGGCCGTCGGCTCGGCCGCCCGGTCGCGGGCGCGCAGCGCGACGAGGGTAAGGCCCTCGTCGGCGATCGCGCGAAGCAGCGATCGACTCAGCGCGACGTCTTCGAGCGCAGCCGCCGCGCGGAAGTTCGAGCGCCGGACATAGCGCCGCGCCGCAAGTCTCGGGATCGCCTGCACGGCGCAGCTGGGGAAGCGCAGCGTCAGCCAGTCGAGCAGAGGATCGGGCCCGCTCAGGATGATCCTGAGACGCGCGAAGCGCGCGCCGACCGCCTCGATGATCGGCGCTGCGGCCTCGAAGGCCTCCTGCGAGCCGCCGATCAGCCAGAAGGATCGCTCCTTCTGCTTGGCAGGCAGGCCGACCCGTTCCTCGAGCCGGGCCACGCCCCGGGCGCTCACGCCGATGTCTCCGGCGCCCTCGTGATCAGCCCCGCGATGCGCCGGGCGAGCGCCTCGGTCTCGGCGTGAGGGGCCGGCGGCGAGCGATTGAGCTTGCCTTCGAACACCCGTCCCCAGCCGTGTTCGGCGATCAGCCGGTGCATGAGGCCGAGGTCCCGGCGGGGCGTCATCCAGCCGTCCCGCAACAGGCGGCGGGCGAGCGGGGCGAGCGCGCTGCGCCCGCGCGCGAGGCGGGAGACCCGCTTGACGAGCCTTCCCTTGCGCGTCGTCGGGCGCTCGATCAGCGGAAAGATCGTGAGAGGCTTCGCCGTCGCGACCGCCTCGGCCAGCATCGATTCGCTCTCGCCCGTCACCACGATCAGATCAGCGTTCGCGAGATAGGCGAGAAAGGGATTGTAGGCCGCGTCGCGCCGCCATTCGTGAATCCGCGCCGCGGGAGCCCCGCGCTTCAGCCCCGCAATCGCGGTATCGCCCGTCCGGCGGCTGGTCACGATGAAAAGCGATCCGCCGAGCGCCTCCGTCGCGTCGGCGATTTCGCGGGCCATGCGCTCGGCGAAGGCTGGAGAGAGCTCGTGCTGCGTGGTCGCGCCGCCGACGAGGAACAGCACCCGCGGTTCGGCGGCCCCCGCCATCGGGTTCGGCTCCGCGGCGCGGACGCGGTCGAGGGTTAAGGCGTCGACCTGCGTCGGCGGCACGACGAGTTCGAACAGGCCGGGATGCGGCGGCTGCTGGAAATGCGCGCAGCGCGCCGTCAGGTCGGCGAAGTCGCCCGGCGTCTTGCGGCCGAGCAGAACGACGCGCGTGCGGCCCGCGCTCGCCCGCTTGATCCAGCGCGCGACCGGCGACACCCGGCGTCCCATCCCGATCACCACGTCGGGGAACGGCGGCGCGATCAGCTTGCGCGACGCCCCGTCGAGCGTCGACAACGTGGCGCCGAGAACCGGATTGGGCAGCCTTTCCCGCTTGTTGAACGCGAGAATCTTCTCCTCGGCGGGCCAATCGAGCGCTCGCGCCGCGCC
This sequence comes from Hansschlegelia sp. KR7-227, assembly GCF_049446035.1. Lineage (NCBI taxonomy): Bacteria > Pseudomonadati > Pseudomonadota > Alphaproteobacteria > Hyphomicrobiales > Methylopilaceae > Hansschlegelia > Hansschlegelia sp. KR7-227. The sequence goes on along the minus strand of NZ_JBMSEA010000001.1, from coordinate 206,359 downwards.
AAGGACTTGCGTCCGATGGCCGGGCCGATCATCGATCAGCAGCCAGACCCGCGGGCGGGATGCGTCGGTCCTGTCGCTCATCGGGGCGCTGGGACGGCGGCCCATCTCGTCCGCATCGTCGGTCTGTCCAAGAATTCGTCGGTCCAGAGCCCTACAAACAACGGCAAATCATGGCAACTCTCGTTCTTATACGCCACGGCCGCACGGTCTGGGGCGAGGAGAATCGCTTCACCGGCTGGGGCGACACGGCGATCGACGATGTCGGCGTGAAGGAGGCGAAGGCCGCCGCAAGCCTGCTCAAGAAGCTCGGCTCCTTCGATCTCTGCCTCTCCTCGCGGCTGAAGAGGTCCCAGCAGACGCTCGAGATCATCGCCGAGACCATCGGCCTCGGCTCCGGCGCGCTCGCCAGCGACTGGCGGCTCAACGAGCGGCACTACGGGGCTCTGCAGGGCGAGCTGCGCGACGACATGGCCAAGCGTTACGGCGACGCCCAGATCGCGGAATGGCGGCGCTCGTTCCATGGCAAGCCGCCCGCGCTTCCCGAGGACGATCCGCGCCTCGCCGAACAATTCGAGCGCTTCCCCGAAATCGACCCCGCATTGCAGCCGCGCACGGAAAGCATGGCGGACGGCGCGGCGCGCACGCGCCCGGTCTGGACCGAAATCATCGCCCCGGCGCTGAAGGCCGGCAAGGACGTGCTCGTCGTCGCCCACACGAGCCCGATCCGGGGCATCGTGCGTGAGATCGAGGGGCTGACCGACGAACAGTGCGGCTCGTTCCGGGTCGCGACCGCGGTGCCGAAGCGCTACGTGTTCGACGACGACCTTGCGGTGATCGACAACCGCTATCTGCTCGGCGGCGTCGGCGACCGGATCCGCCTTCTCAAGAAGCAGGCCTGACGCGGGGCGCCCGTGGGTCCGCTTGAGACGAAAGGCGATTGCCCCTAGACAGTGCGCCATCGCTCAAGGCCCGTTCCCCCGCGAACGCGCCGTCCGTCCCCCTTGCCGGCGCACATGACCCGCGCCGCGACGATGGTCGCCATGCCGCTGCAGCGGACCGAAACGCCCGAAAGACGCAGGAAGCGCCCGCTCTCGACGCTGATCCGAATCGCGTCGGTCATTCCACTCAGGCGCACCTACGTCACCCTGTTCTGTCTGGTGCTGGCCGGGGCCGCCGAAGGGCTCGGCGTCGCGAGCCTGTTGCCGCTCGTCACCATGGTCGGCCCCGAATCCGGCCCGCCGAAGGGGGTCGGCGGCCAGATCGTCGGAGCGATCGAGGGGATCGGCCTCGAGCCCAGCCTCGGCCTGTTCGTGGGCCTGCTGATCGTCGGCATGGTGCTGAAGGCCGCGCTCACTTTGGTCGCGATGAACCAGGTCGGCCGCGCGGTCGCCGACGTCGCGACCAAGATGCGGCTCGACCTGATCGACGCCCTGCTCGCCGCCCGCTGGTCCTATTACGTGCGCCAGCCGGTGGGCCGCTTCTCCGCCGCCCTGAGCTCGGAGGCGGTCCAGGCCGGCGAGGCCTACACCGCCGCCGCCCGCTTCGCCTCGGAGCTCATCCAGGTCGTGACCTATGCGACCGTCGCGACGCTGTTCTCCTGGCAGCTCGGCCTGCTCGCGCTCGGCGTCGGGCTGCTGATGGTGCTGACGCTGAACCGCTTCGTCACGATCGCGAAGCGCACGGCCCAGAAGCAGAAGCGCCATGTCCGCGCGATGGTCGCCGGGCTCACCGATCTGCTCGTCGGCATCAAGCCGATGAAGGCCATGGGCCGGCACGCGCGTTTCCAGGCGCTGTTCGAGCGCGACGCGGAGAAGATCCGCCGGGCCCAACGCAAGCAATCCTTCGCGCGTGAAGCCAACAAGGCGCTGCAGGAGCCGATCCTCGCGGTCTGCCTCGCCATCGGCATGTATCTGTCGGTGTCGGTCTACGACCTGTCGGCCGGGCAAGTGCTGGTCATGGCGCTGCTGCTGGCGCGCACCGTCACCGCCATCGGCAAGGCGCAGCAAGCGCTGCAGGCGGTGCGCGTCGCTCAGGCCGGCTTCCTCGCGATCTCCAATACGATCGAGGTGGCGCGCGGCATGCGCGAGGCCGGTCACAAGGGCGTGGCGCCGAGTTTCGAGATGGCGATCGAGTTCCGCGACGTCACCTTTGGATTTGGCGACGCGGAGATCATCCGTGGAGCGAACTTCACGGTGCCGAAGGGAAAGGTCACGACGATCACCGGCACGTCGGGCGCGGGCAAGACCACCATGGTCGACCTCCTGCTCGGGCTGCACGAGCCGACCGGCGGAGACATTCTGATCGACGGCACGCCGCTCAGGCTGCTCGATCTCGAGGCCTGGCGGCGCATGAACGGATACGTGCCGCAGGAGCTCATGCTGTTCCACGACACGCTGCGCTCCAACGTGACGCTGGGCGAGCCGAACTTCACGGACGAGGACGTCATGCGGGCGCTCGCCGAGGCCGGGGCGGCGGATTTCGTGTCGAAGCTGCCGGAAGGCATGAAGACCGTGGTCGGAGAGCGCGGCACCCGGCTGTCGGGCGGTCAACGCCAGCGCATCGCGATCGCCCGGGCGCTCATCCACCGTCCGCGGCTGCTCATCCTCGACGAGGCGACCACCGCGCTCGATCCGGAGACGGAGGCGAACATCGTGCGGAACGCCGTCGATCTGGCGCGCGAGAGCGGACTCACCGTGCTCGCGATCTCGCATCAGCCGGCCTGGGCGCGGGCCTCCGACAATGTCGTGCACCTTTCGGAAGGCCGGATCGTGAGGATTGACAGGCCGGGCGAGGAATGGTCGACCCGCGCCGAAGCCGACCTCGCCCGCCGCGTCCAGACCGCCGGCCCGATGAACTGACGGCCGGCCGGCGCGGCGCGCGCCCCGCAGGAATGTCGAAGGCATGATCGATCTCGCCGAACTCCCCCTCACGCCGGCGCTCGCAGCCGAGCGCCGCCTGACGATCCTCGACGCGCTCGAGATCGCGGGCGAGGGCGGCGAAGGCTTCAACTTCCATTCCGGCAAGGGCGTGCTGACCGAAGCCCTGCCCTTCGCGACGCTCGTCACGGAAGCGCGCGCGCTTGCGCGGAAGCTCCTGGGCGCAGGGCTGAAACACGGCGATCACGTCGCGCTGATCGCCGACACCGAAGGCGACTTCGTGCGGCTGTTCTTCGCCTGCGGCTACGCCCGCATCGTGCCGGCGCCGATGCCGTTGCCGATGGCCTTCGGCGGTCGTGAGAATTATCTCGCCCATGTCCGCAAGATGATCGAATGCGCGGACGCCAAGGCCGCCTTCGCGCCTGCCGCTCTCAAGGAATGGCTTGTCGAAGCGGCCGAGGGGCTGGAGCTCAAGCTGCTTGGCGCCGTCGCCGATCTCGACGCGGTCCAGCCGTACCGCGGCGACCTGCCGGCTCCAGAGCTCGACGACCTCGCCTACATCCAGTTCTCGTCGGGCAGCACGCGGTTTCCGAAGGGGATTTCGGTCACGCACCGCTCTCTGATGGCGAACACGACCGCGATCAGCCGCTTCGGGCTGAAGACGACCCCGCGGGACCGCTGCGTCTCATGGCTGCCCTTCTACCACGACATGGGCCTGGTCGGATTCATGCTGTCGCCGATCGTGGCGGGCCTCAGCGTCGACTATCTCGCGACCCGCGACTTCGCCCGCCGGCCGATGCTGTGGCTCGACCTGATCGCGCGCAACAGGGCCACGATCTCCTACAGCCCGAGCTTCGGCTTCGAACTCTGCGCGCAGCGCGCCGCGACCCTCGATCTCGGCGAGCTCGACCTGTCCTCCTGGCGGATCGCGGGGATCGGGGGCGACATGATCCGTCCCAACGTGCTGCGCCGCTTCGCCGACCGGTTTCGCCGCCACGGCTTCGATCTCGATCGCTTCGTGCCGAGCTACGGCATGGCGGAGGCGACGCTCGCGCTGACCTTCGCGCCGCTCGGCGAGGAGTTGAAGACCGAGACCCTCGACCTCGACCGGCTGGAGCAGGACGGACTCGCGGTCGAGACCGCGGCCGGCGACCGCACGCGCGAGTTCGTGCTGTGCGGCGCGCCGCTCGACGGCCACAGGATCGAGATCCGGGCGCCCGACCGCGCCACGCCGCTGCCCGAGCGACGGATCGGCCAGGTGTTCGCCTGGGGCCCGAGCCTGATGCGCGACTATTTCCGGGAAGAGGAGGCGACCCGCGAGGTGCTGTCGAAGGACGGCTGGCTCGACACCGGCGACCTCGGCTATCTCAGCCAGGGCCAGGTGGTGATCACCGGCCGCGCCAAGGACCTTATCCTCGTCAACGGCCGCAACGTCTGGCCGCAGGATCTCGAATGGGCGGTCGAGACCGGGATCCCCGGCCTACGCAGCGGCGACGTCGCGGTGTTCTCGATCGACGACGACGAGGGCGAGGAGGTCGTCGCCCTTGTCCAGTGCCGCCTGCACGCGGAGGACGCGCGCGCCGCGCTGGTCGACGACGTTTCCAAGCTGCTTCGTCTGAAGTTCGGGACGCCGGTCACGGTGAGGCTCGTCGGCGCGCATGCCCTGCCGGTCACCTCCTCGGGGAAGCTCAGCCGCAGCCGCTCACGAGAGCTTTATCGCGCCCTGAAGTCCGACGCCGGCTGAACACATTCCGTCACGGAATGTTTCAGTCCTGCGTGGTCTCGGCGCCCAGAGGCGCGCTTCCCTTAGAACACCGGGGGGCGGTTCACGGCAGAAGGCGCCTCCACGGACCCGCCTGTCCATTGACCGAACGGTTCGTTCATAAATTGCGGGTCTCCTCGAATTTGAGGAGATTTGCGACCTTCGTCCTACAGCGAGCGCCAGGGCTCCTCATGAGGCCCGGGGCGAATCGGGTCGCATGAATGAGCGGCGGCGGCGATTTTGACATTTTCGCAACAGCCGCCGGCAAAGGCCGCCTTGTCCGTTCTCCTGCAACGCCGACTCGTGATCTTCTAGGGATACGGACGTGTAACAAGCTGCATTGATTAGTGTTTCCAGGCGTCGCCCGGGAACTTTACAGGACGACGACGGCTCCATATTTTCCCGCAGTGCAAATAAGGGCTCCTGGGTTTTGTGACCCGGGCTTTAAGATGAGTGAAGCAAGAGCAGCGTTGGTCGCCGATATCGCGGATGTTCTCGAGACGGTGCTCAATAAACGAGTCGAGCTGACGTCGGACATGAACATCGTGAACGACCTCGGCCTCGACTCCATCGCCGTAATGAATTTCTGCATGGCCTTGGAAGACAAGTTCGACATTTCTATCCCGCTGCATGACATGGCCAGCGTGGTGACCGTCGACGATCTCGCGAAGACGATCGAAACGCTGCGGAGTGACGCGTAATGTCCATTCTCGACAAGTTTTCGCCGCTGGCGGCGCGTTACGACCACATGCGCGCAAGCGGCGCCGATCCCTTCTCCGTGAAGTTCGACGACATCATCTCGTCCGTCGAAGGCGTCGTGAAGGGCAAGCGCACGCTGCTGTTCGGCACCAACAATTATCTCGGCCTGACCTTCGATCCCGTCGCGATGGAGCGCTCGATCGAGGCGATCCGAACGCACGGCACGGGCACGACCGGATCGCGCATCGCGAACGGTAGCTACAAGGGTCATGAGGAGCTCGAGCGCGAGCTCGCGGCGTTCTATGGCCGCAAGCACTGCATGGTGTTCTCCACCGGCTATCAGGCGAACCTCGCCATGATCTCGACGCTGGTCGGCAAGGACGATCATCTCGTGATCGACGCCGACAGCCACGCCTCGATCTACGACGCCTCGCGGCTCGGCTACGCGCCGGTCGTGCGCTTCCGCCACAACAACCCCGAGGACCTCGCCAAGCGCCTCGCGCGGCTGAAGGACCAGCCGGGCGACAAGCTGATCGTCGTCGAGGGCATCTACTCCATGCTGGGCGACACCGCTCCGCTGAAGGAGATCGTCGACGTCAAGAAGGAGTTCGGCGCCTATCTGATGGTCGACGAGGCGCATTCCATGGGCGTGCTCGGCGAGCGCGGCCGGGGCCTCGCCGAGCGCGAGGGCGTCGAGGACGACGTCGACTTCGTGGTCGGCACCTTCTCGAAGAGCCTCGCCAGCGTCGGCGGCTATTGCGTGTCCAATGTGGACGGCTTCGACATCCTGCGCATCGCGGCGCGGCCTTACATGTTCACGGCCTCCCTGCCGCCCTCGATCATGGCGTCGACCCTTTCGGCGCTCGAGACCCTGCAGAACGAGCCGCAGCGCCGCGCCAAGCTGACCGCGAACTCGCGCCGGTTCTACAACGGCCTGAAGAACGCGGGCTTCGCCGTCGGTCCCGAGGCGAACCCGATCGTCGCCGTCATCGTCAACGAGGTCGACGTCGCGGTCGCCTTCTGGAAGCGGCTGGTCGACGAGGGCATGTATCTCAACCTCGCGCTGCCGCCCGCGACGCCGAGCCACTGCGCCTTCCTGCGCTCCAGCGTCAGCGCGGCGCATGAGCCGGAGCACATCGACTTCGCCATCGAGCTGATGACCCGCGTCGGTCGCGAGTTCGGCCTGCTGCCGGACAACGTCCGGCCGTTCCCGCGCGTCAGCGCAGAACGCCTGTCCGCCAGAGCCGCCACAGCGCCGGCCCGGCGGCCAGCAGCGGATGTCGGCGCTGGAATGGCGTGACCTCGATCTTGTGGCCGGAGTGCCGCTCGATCTTCCAGGCGACGTAGTCCGCGCCGCCTGAGAACGTGAAGGCGGCCTTTGCGAGCCGCGCAAGGTTCAGGGGCTTGGCCCGCCGGCTGCGGCGGCGCCAGGCCCTTTCCGCGTTAAGCCTTGCGTCGTCGTCGAGGACGGGCGTCAGCGCTCCGTCGGCGTCCTCTCCGAAGGCCAGATCGTCGGCCTCCCAGGCCAGGCGCAGCAGCGTCTCGTAGCGTTCGCGTGCGCTCTCCACGATCGCGCTCGGACGCGCGGCGCTCTCGACCCTGAGCTCGGAGGCGTAGGTGCGCGCAAACAGCGCCGACCAGAAGGCGAGCGCGGGCGCTGTCGCGGGCCCGAGGCGCGCAGCCCACCACGCGGCCCCTCGACAGGCCACAGCCACCGCCTCGGCCACGGCCTGCGCCGCCGGCGCGTCGCGCCGCCAGACGAGCGCGCAGGGCTGCGCGAAGCGCGCCCAGATCGTGGTGTCGTAGCTTTCGGGCCGCGCGTGGCGCCGGAACTGATCGAGCGACAGGATCGCGATCTTCGCGCGAAGCGTGACGCCCTCCTGGACGCTCTCGGCGTATTCGATGTTGGGCGGCAGCACGCGGTTGGCGGCGGTCGCGAGCCGGCCGGCGTCCCACCGCCCGAGGTCATCGAGCAGGACGTAGAAGTCGAGCAGGCCGTCGCTGGCGCCGGTGCGCAGAGCGGAGCCGTAGAACAGGACGCCGACAACGCCCCCCTCCCCCCGCGCCGCGAGTTCGGCGGCGAAGGCGGACACCGCGGGCTGAACGGTCCGCGCGAGCTCGTCCGCCACGAAGCCGACCAGGCGGGACGCAGCGAGCCCGGTCATGTCGGCCGCACGAAGCGGATCGGCGGCCCGGCGCGCAGCTCCACCACGCCGTCCGGCCCTGCTTGAAAGGTGTCGCCGTCGAAGATGAAGGGCTCGCTCACCCGGAGCGAAATATGGTCGGCGCGCAGGCTCGTATAGCCCTCCTCATCCGCAAAGGACGGCTTTCGCCCGACCGCCAGAGCGGCGAGCCCGCGGGCGAGCCGGCGCGGCGGCGCCGAGATCTCCGTCATGCGAATGGCGCCCTCGCCCTCGCCCCAGAAGGGCCACAGGCCGAGCAACAGCCGGTTCAGCGAGGTCGCGAGCAGCACGAAGCTGTCGCCGGACCGTTCCGCCCCGCCGCCGACCGCAAGGCCGAGCGGAACGCCGCGCCGCCAGATCTCGCGGTCCTTGCCGAACGCCGCCGCGCCCGCCATCACGACGCCGAGCGCCACCCCGAGCTTCTGGGCGAAGCCGCGCGAATGAACGCGCTCGTTGACCAGTCTGGTGGCGCGCTCATAGGCGCCCAGTCCGAACACGAAGCCTGCCCGCGACCAGCCGTCGGCGCTGACGACGATGGGTCGCCGGATCGCCGCCTTGCCCAGCAGCGATCCGGCGCTCACCGCTTCCGCGAGCTTCGCCAGAGCCTCCGGTCCCCGCCCCGCATGGCCGACGTCGAGCGCGGCGACGTTGGTCTTGCCGCTCGGGATCAGCGCGACCGCCGGAAGCCGCTCGCCATAGGCCGGGATCATCGCGCTCAGGACGTCGCGCAGCGTGCCGTCCCCGCCGTCCACCGCGACGACGTCGACGCCGGCGTCGGCGAAGCGCTTCAGAGCGTCGGGATAGCCGGCGCGCGAGGGCCGTTCGAACAGCATGTCGCCGAGAGGCGTCGGGTCGGCGGCGCCTGCGGCCTTGTTGCGCCAGCTGCGGGCGTTCGCGATGACGCCCAGTCGGCTCATGCCTCGAGCCAGGAGGTGATCGGCGCGCGCCGGCTCACCACGAAGGCCTGCACGACCTGCGCGAGATGGACGACCAGGCAGATCACGATCCACGCGCACACGACGATCATGCCGACGTCGGGGCGGCCGGCCAGCGCGAACAGCGTAAGAATGATGAGGTTCGGATTGCGGCGGGCGGTGATGAGCCGGAAGAACGAGTCGAACGGCCGCCAGACATGCATGTGCATGCCGAAGGCCCGGACAAAAATGCCTTCTTCAATCCGTTGAACGATATAGCCGCCGAAGATGATCCAGATCATCAGCGACGCGTGCTCGACCGGCAGGCCGGCGGCGGGCAGTCCGACGATCCACGCCCACCACCAGAACGGCGGATGCACGAGGTCGATGCCGTGGTCGAGCACGTTCCCGAACTTGCTCGACGTCATGGTGACGCGGGCGAGCTTGCCGTCGACGGTGTCGAGAAAGGTCATGATCCACGCGGCGATCAGCCCCGTGAGATAATGTCCGGTCCAGAACAGGCCGAAGGCGACGAACACCAGGACGAGGCCGACATAGGTCACCTGGTTCGGAGTGACGCCATGCTCCGCGCACCATTTCGTGACGATCCTGGCCGGCCGCGGCCAGACATATTTCGTCACGAGGTCGGTGACGCCTTTGTAGGATCCCGCGAAGCTGCGCGCTTCGACCTCGACCGCCGACCGATCGTCGAGCGGGATCACATACGCCACCTCGCGCTTGCGAAGCTCGAAGTTGTAGGAGCCCGCGAGGCCCTCCGGATCGAGCCGCTCGACGCCCGCAGGAACGCCGCTCGCCGCGAGCGCCGCCGCCGCCTCCGCCGCGTCGCGCGCCGCGACATGGGCCGCGGTCGGCTGGTCTCCGGCCATCAGCGCGACGCCCGCGCGCGTCGCCAGGGCGTCGACCAGCCGCTGCTCGAACGCCCAGTCGAGCCGCAGCAGCAGGACGCCCTCGTCGCCCGCGAGGCCCTCGGCGGTGTCGCGGACGTCGGTCACGCCCGCCCGTTTCAGCTGCCGTCGCAGCCGCTCCGCCGCGCTCATGCCCCAGATTCGTGTGGTCGAGCCGCCGACGAGGATCGCCGTCCGCGCTTGCGTCTTGCCGTGCTGCAACGTCATTCTGCTTGCAGTTCCCATGCTTGCGGGACTATCCGGCGTGTCGTTTAGCGGCAGTTCGCCTATCGTGCCAGCCGGTCGGTCCGTCGCCCCGCCGTCCGCACGACCATTCGACGACACAGAGCGCCCATGACCAACGCCACGATGGAGAAGTTCGGCCATCCCCGTTCGGTGGTCGCCGAGGTCGGGGCGTGGACGGTCCTCGTCCGGCCGAAGCAGCCGACGCTCGGGTCGCTGGTGCTGGCCTGCTCGGAACGCGCTTCCGCCTTCTCGGAGGTGAGCCCCCAGGGGTTCGCCGATCTCGGCCTCGCGATCGCCGGAATCGAGGCGACATTGAAAGCCTTCGTAAAATATGAGCGCATCAACTATCTCATGCTGATGATGGTCGATCCCGACGTGCACTTCCACGTCATCCCCAGGTATTCCGGCTCGCGGGAGCGGGACGGCGTGGCCTATCCCGACGTCGGCTGGCCCGGGCCGCCGGCGCTGGGCGAGGGACGAGACCTCGACGGCGACGCTCTCGATCGGCTCGTCGCCGACCTCAAGACGCACTGGGCAGCCGCCTGATGGCCTCGTCCCCGACGGCGCGGCGCTGGGGTGCGCCGCGCACCCTCGATCGTTACGTGCTCGCGCTCACGCTGAAGCCGATGTTCATGTCGCTCGGCGTGGTGCTGATGGCGCTGCTGCTCGAACGGCTGCTGCGGCTCGTCGACATGCTGGCGACGGCCGGGGCGCCGATCTTCCTCGCCTTCGCGCTGTCGGCGAACCTGATCCCTCATTATCTCGGCTTCGCCCTGCCGGCGGGCTTCGCGCTCGGCGTGTTCAGCGCGGTGTCGCGGCTGAGCGCGGGCGCCGAGCTCGAGGCGATGCTCGCCTCCGGCGTGTCGGTGCAGTCCATCACGCGACCGCTGATCGCGCTCGGCTGCGCGCTCAGCCTGATCAGCATCGTGGTCGTGGGTTATCTCTCGCCGCTCTGCCGCTACACCTACCGCGAGATCGTCAATCAGAGCGTCTCCTACGCGTGGCGGGCGCACGCGCCGGCCGCGACCTTCATCTCGGTGAAGGACGGGCTCACGATCACCGCCGACGAGGTCGACAAGACCGGGCGGCAGCTCAAGGGCGTGTTCATCCAGAACCGGCAGACGGCCGGCGTCGACGTCGTGACGACGGCGGCCGGCGGCACGCTGGAGCTGACGCCCGACAAGACGGCGATCCAGCTTAAGCTGCACAACGGCGTGATCGTCCGGGATCTCGGGGCGCAGCGGCCGAGCACGCTCCGCTTCAACGACTTCGTGCTCGACAAGAAATTCGATCTTCAGGCGCCGCCGTTCCGTCCGCGCGGCGGCAGCGAGCGGGAGCTCACCCTGACGGAGCTTTGGAGCGAGATGAACGCTCCGCTGCCCTCCAATCCGCGCGAACAGCTCGCGGCGGAGTTTCACTCCCGGCTCGCGCGCTCGCTGTCGCTCGCCTTCGTGCCGCTTTTGATCGTGCCGCTCAGCATGACGATGCGGCGCAGCGCGAAGATCGCCAACATGGCGACGGCGGCGATTACGATGGTGCTGTTTCACAACGCCATGCAGATCGGCGAGACCCTCGCCCACAAGAACGTCGGGCCGCCGGCCGTCATGTGCTGGGTCCCGTTCCTGCTGTTTCTAGCGCTTTCGCTCTGGCTCTTCAGGACAAGCACGGATCGGCCCGGGGACACCGCGATCTCGCGGGCGATCGACAAGGCGCATGCTCTGGTCTCGACGCTCGCGCAGCGGACGGTCGGACGCTTCCGGACGGCCGAGGTCTGAATGCGCCTGACGCGATATCTCAGCCTCTATCTCGTGAAGCTCGCGCTCACTGCGACGTTCATTCTGGCGTTCATCGCCGAGATCCTCGACCTCGTGGACAACGCCGGCGACATCGTCGACCGGGGCGAGGGCGTCCTCGGCATCCTGCGTTACGTCGCGCTGCGGTTCCCCACGCTTCTCAATCACGCGCTGCCGCTCGGCACGCTGGTCGGGGCGCTGCTGACTCTGCTGCTGTTGGCGAGGAACTCCGAGATCATCGCGATGCGCGCGTCGGGACGCGGCGCCTGGGCGCTGTTCTTCGCGATGGCGCCCGGCGCGCTCGCTCTGGTGCTCATTCATTCGACGCTGATCGACGTCGTCACGCCCCGCACCGAGTCGGCGCTCGCCATCTGGCTGACCCGGCAGATCGAGGCCGACGGCGAGAAGGCCGACGACGCCAAGCCGACCTGGATCCGGGTGGGCGATTCCGTGGTGTCCTTCGACCGCGTCAAGCGCAAGGGCCGCGCGCTGAAGGCCGTGCGGATCTACGAACGCGACGCCAACAAGATCGTCACGGCCCGCATCACGGCGGCCGAGGCGGACTACGAGGACGGCCGCTGGATCCTCAAGGGCGCCGAACGCGTCTCCTGGCAGCGCGACACGCTGAACGAGAAGCGGTCGGCCGACGGCGTCTGGGACACCACGCTGGTCCCCGACGACGTTCTCTCGGCGCTGACGCCGGAGAGCCGCGTGTCGCTAACCGCCGCCCGGGCCGTGCTGTCCGGTCGCCAGACGCCGAACGCGCCGCTTCCGTTCTACGAGACGCTCGTCGAACGGGTCTATTCCGCGCCGCTTGGCGCAATCGTCATGGTGCTGCTCGCGATGCCGGCTTCCCTCGTCAACTGGCGCGACGCGCGAACCGGCCGTCACGGCCTCCTCGCCCTGGGCGCCGGCTTGTGCTTCCTGCTGTCGGACGGAATGCTCTCCACGCTCGCCATGACCGGCGTGATCGGCCCGGTCGTCGGCGCATGGTCGTCGCTGCTCGCCTTCGCGGCGTTTGGGGCGTTTCGCCTCTACCGGATGGACGGCGGCTGGCCGGAACGTGCGTCGGCGCCGGCGGCCCGTTCCCGGCTCGCGGAGGCCGCCCGATGAGCCAGGTCGAGATCCGTCCCGTCCAGAGCAAGCGGGACATGGAGACGTTCATCGCGCTCCCGAACGGGCTGCACAGGAACGATCCGCATTACGTCGCCCCTCTCAAGCTCGAGCGGCGTCAGGCGCTCTCGCCGAAATCCAACCCGCTGTTCAACCACATCGAGGCGCGCTTCTTCCTGGCCTATCGGGGCGGCAAGCCGGTCGGACGAATCAGCGCGCAGGCGGACCCGCGGCTGGGGCCGATCGGCCAGTTCGGCCTGATCGCCGCGGAAGACGACGCCGCGGTGTTTCACGCGCTCTTTGGGGCCGCCGAAAGCTGGCTCCGCGCCCAGGGCAAGCGTGAGGTCCAAGGTCCGTTCAACCTCAACATCAACGAGGAGTCGGGCCTGCTGATCGAGGGGTTCGACACGCCGCCGATGCTGCTCATGCCGCACGACATGCCTTACGTCGCGCCGCGGGTGGAGGCTGAGGGCTACGCCAAGGCGATGGATCTCTTCGCCTATCTCCACGACGTGTCCGTGCCCTTTCCCAAGGCGGTGGAGCGCATCCTGGCGCGCCCGCGCCCGGAGGGCGTCGTCGTCCGGCACATCGACTGGAAGCGCTACGACGAAGAGCTCCGCACCATCGTCGACATCTTCAACGACGCCTGGTCCGAGAACTGGGGTTTCCTGCCGCTCGGCGAGGACGAGTTGCAACATCTGGCGAAATCGATGAAGCCGCTGCTCGACGACAAGCTGGCGTGGATCGCCGAAGTCGACGGCAAGCCGGCGGCTTTCGGCGTCGCTCTGCCCAATCTCAACGAGATGATCCGCGATCTTGGAGGCGACCTGCTGCCGTTCGGCTGGGCCAAGCTGGTGTGGCGGTTGAAGCGTCGCACCTACACCACCGGCAGGGTGGCGCTGATGGGCGTGCGCCGCGAGCATCACCGGAGCTATCTCGGAAAGCTCGTGCCGCTGTTCATCTTCGAGAAGTTCCGCGAAGTCGGGCGCGAGCGCGGCGTCAAGAAGGTCGAAATGTCCTGGGTGCTCGAGAGCAACATGCCGATGCGCCACATCGGCGAAGCGCTGGGCGGCGGCGCGCCCTACAAGACCTACCGCATCTACACAAAGCCCCTGGTCGCATGACCCGAACGGCGCTCGTGCTGGCCGGCGTGCGGCCCGGCGGGGATTTGCTCGCCGACTTCGCCGGCGTCAGCCACAAGGCGCTGATCCCGATCGGCGGAACGCCGATGCTCGAGCGGGTGGTCGGGGCGCTTCGGGGGAGCGGCCGCATCGACCGCATCGTGATCTCGATCGATCGGCCGGAGCTCGTCACGATCGCCGACGTCGAGGTGATCAGGTCGGGCACCTCCTTGAGCGACAGCGTGGTCGACGCGCTGAACCGGCTGGGCGCGCCGCTCCTGGTCACGACCGCCGATCACGCATTGCTCGAGCCGGAGTGGATCCGCTATTTCCTGGACCACGTCCCGGACAAGGAGATCGCCGTCGGCCTCGCCCGCTCGGACGCGGTGATGGCGGAGACTCCCGACACCAAGCGCACCTTCCTGCGCTTTGCGGACGGCGCGTTTTCGGGCTGCAACCTGTTCCATTTCCGCAGTCTGAACGTGCTGTCGGCGATCAGGCTCTGGCGGGTCGTCGAGGCGGAGCGCAAGAAGCCCTGGAAGCTGCTCCGACGGCTCGGGCCCCGCGAGCTGTTCGCCTTCCTGACCGGCCGGCTGACGCTCAGGATGGCGCTCGACCGCGTCGAGACGATCGCCGGCGTCTCGGTCGGCGCCGTCGAGTTGCCCTTCGGCCGGGCGGCGATCGACGTCGACAAGCCGGCGGACCTCATCCTGGTGCGTCGCCTGGTCGAAGGCGCCTGACGCAGACGTCAGCGCCGGAACCTGAGGCCCAGCTCCACGATGGTCGCGCGGTAGTCTTCGCCAGGCTCCGAACTGTCCTGCCATTCGCGGCGCACGCTGCCGATCGCCGCGAGATTGCGGTTCAGGCGGTATTCGCCCTCCAGGCTCAGGGTCCAGTTGTCGTCGACCCGCCCGAGCCCCTTGTAGTCGCCGCGCACCAGATCCGCGCGCGCCGTCGCGGTCAGGTTGCGCCTGAGTCGGTGCTCGACCTCGAGCCCGACCTGTCGCTCCAGCACGCCGCCGGCGCCGTTCAAGGTGGTTTCGCGCAGCGCTGACTTGGCGTCGAGCCGCACGGTGGTGAGCGCGGTCGGCGTCCAGGCGAGCGCGCCGTCGACCAGGAGCCCGTCGACGGGCTTGAGGTCGCGGTCCTTGGGCGTCTGGCGGCCATAGCCGACAGCGACCTCGCCAGTGACCAGCCGGGTGAGCTCAAGGCTGGCGCCCGTTCTGAGCGCGTAGCCATCGGAGCCGAGGCGGCGCGTCGGGTCGGTGTTGTCGAATTTTTCGTCGTAGTCGCGGGTGTCGACCGCGACCTCGACGAAGGGCTGCAGCCGCGGCGACAGATCATAGGCGCCGCGGAGCCGCGCCTCGTAGGAGTTGTAGTTGCGGTCCGAATTGTCGAGCGTCCCCCCGCTGCGGAGCTTGGAATCGGCCGTGACGTAGCGGTCGACGGCCCCCTCGAGCGTGACGCTCAACCGGTTGAAGCGATGGGTCGCCCCGAGCGTCGCGCCGGCCGACCGGGTGATCTCGTCGCCTTTGATGCCGGTCGGGGTCTCCGGGTCGCCCGGCCTGGAGCTCGTCAGGGAGGCGCGGAGCTCGGCGTTGATCTGCGTGCGCTCGGTCACGTCGAGCCGCCCGGTGACGGCTGCGCTCACCTCCGGTTCGTAGCCGAGCTCCGTCTGGTCGACGTAACGCCGGATCTGGCCGTTCAGCCGGGCCCCGAGCTCGTGGCGCGACCAGTTCGAGCGGGCGTCCAGCCCGCCCCGCAAGCGGTAGAAGCCGGACCCCTTGCCGCCCTCCGGATCCCGATTCGGGTTGTCGTCATAGCCCCCGGCGGTCTCGAGCGTCGGCCTCAGCGTGAAGGCGCCGGCCTGGACGCCGGACGCGGCGTAGGCGTCGTCGTCGGAGACGGGAATGCGGCGCGGGGTGGGATCGCGGAGTCCCCTGGGCGGGGCGCCGAGCGGATTGCCGATCCGCAGCGTCGCGGAGGTCGGCGGCTCCGGTTGCTGATCCGGCCTGGTCGCGCCGTAATCTCCGCCGGCGAGCCCGCCCGGCTCGGCCTCGCCATAGGTCCCTCCGGCGAGCGCGTTCGCGTCGAGCCGCCGCAGCGGCTCGTCGTCCCCCAGAGCCTGCGCGCGGGCGTGCGTCGTCGCGGCGCACAGCGCGACGATGGCGAGCAGGGCTGACGTGACGGCGCGGCTGCGGGACATGGCTTCCTGAGACCGCCGGGCGCGGCGCCTCGCG
The DNA here is from genome assembly GCF_049446035.1 of Hansschlegelia sp. KR7-227. NCBI lineage: Bacteria > Pseudomonadati > Pseudomonadota > Alphaproteobacteria > Hyphomicrobiales > Methylopilaceae > Hansschlegelia > Hansschlegelia sp. KR7-227. Next base: position 190,507 of record NZ_JBMSEA010000001.1, on the reverse strand, counting down.
CCAAACCCCGTCGGTCCACAGGAGAATCCGGCCCTTATGGTTAACGAAGCCTTGACGGTCCCTCCGGGCTCGTGCGTGCGTCCCCCCGTCGAAAGTGCTAGCTTGGCGCTTCGCGCTTCGGCGCCCCGCATACGGAGTTCCGCATTCCCTATGGCTCAGCCGCTTCGTTCCTCGTCGCCTGTCTCAGCCCTTCCCGCCCCATCAGACCTCGATGAGTTCGGAACATCCGGCGCGCTCGGCGCCCGCGTCGACGCCGTCACCTCCGCGGTGCGCACGCTCGAGATCGAAGCGGCGGGGCTCGACGAGTTGGCGCGCGCCATGAAGGGCGACCTCGGCGCCGGCTTCGCGGCCGCCGTCGACCTGATCGCGGGCGCGCGCGGACGCACGATCGTCAGCGGCATGGGAAAGAGCGGCCATGTCGGGCGCAAGATCGCCGCCACCTTCGCCTCGACGGGGACGCCGGCCTTCTTCGTCCATCCGGCGGAGGCGAGCCATGGCGACCTCGGGATGATCACGTCGGATGACGTGATCCTCGCGCTGTCCTGGTCTGGAGAGACCGCGGAGCTGCGTGATCTGCTGCATTACGCCAGACGCTTCCGCGTGCCGGTGATCGCCGTCACCTCGACGCCGAAGAGCGCGCTCGGCCGCGCGGCGGACGTCGTCCTGATCCTGCCCAAGGCGAGCGAGGCCTGCCCGCACGGTCTGGCGCCGACGACCTCGACCACCATGCAGGTCGCGCTCGGCGACGCGCTCGCCGTGGCGCTGCTCGAAAGCCGCAAGTTCACCCCCGGCGATTTCAAGCGTTTCCACCCGGGCGGCAAGCTCGGCGCGGTGCTCACCTTCGTGCGCGACGCGATGCATGTCGGGGAAGCGGTCCCGCTCATCGCGCGCGGCGCGAAGATGTCGGAAGCGCTGATCGTGATGTCGGCGAAGAGCTTCGGCTGCGTCGGCGTCGTCGATGAGGCCGGCTGTCTCGTGGGCATCGTGACCGACGGCGATCTGCGCCGTCACATGGGTCCCGATCTGACGGGCATGGCCGTCGACGCGGTCATGACGCCGTCGCCGAGGGTCGTCGCGCCTGACGATCTGGCCGCGGGCGCCCTGAGCGAGCTCGAAAGCCGCTCCATCACGGCGCTGTTCGTGGTCGAGGACCGCAAGCCCGTCGGGCTCGTGCACATCCACGACCTGCTGAAGCTGGGGCTCGCCTGACTTCTCCGCCGCGCACGGCGGGGCGAAACGGTCCTTAGCCTCGCCGTCCGAGCTTCAAACGAAAAAAGGGCCGGACCATCGCGGGACCGACCCTCTCTTGACTGCGCCGCCTCGGCGACGCCGGCCCATGGCCGTTGGCGAGCCTATGTCCGGACTCAATGCTTGCCCGCGCGCTGCGCGTCTTCCCGGATGGCTTCTTCATGGTACCAGCCGCTGCCGAAGACGATCTTCGGCTGGATGGGAAGGCCGACGACGACCGCCGAACCGGAACCATCGCGATGACCGCCGGAGGTCGCCCGGGGCCGTGCAGGAAACTCATAGATCTTTGCCGACCCACGAGACGAGGTCATGATCATGTTCTGTCTCTTTCATCAATGATGCGCCGTAGCGCATGATGGAATATAGCATTCGCTGCGCAATTTTTGTACTGACTGCCTAGTCAAAAAGCAGCATTTGAGAAAAGTATGAGCACTATCGCTTATGCGTGTTTTGTCGCCACGCTAGTGCCGCCTGGTTTTTAGGCTCCGCCAGTTCCTCGGCGCCAACACCGGCAGCTGTGGCTCTGCTAAGGCCTGAGAACAGGTCCCAACGCGCCCCCGGATGTATCGCGAGGCGCGTCCTCGACTTGACATGGGGCTGGCCACCCCCGCCGCCAAGAGGACCCGCGCTCGACCGTCGCTCGCGACCGGAAGAAGCGCCCGCCTCCGCCGGCCGTCACGGGGCTGGCGCGCCAGGCCAGGCGGCTCCCTCCGAAGTTCCGCGCCGGATGGCATGAGAAGTGCTTTAATTTTTCGAACCGTCAGCCGCCGGCTTCGCCGGGCGCCTGTATGCGTTCTCGAATTCCCTCACGCCTCGCGTCCCAACGAACGAGAGACCCGCGATGACGAAGTATAAGCTCGAGTACATCTGGCTCGACGGGTACACCCCCGTGCCGAACCTGCGCGGAAAAACTCAGATCAAGGATTACGACGACTTCCCGACGCTCGAGCAGCTGCCGCTCTGGGGCTTTGACGGCTCGTCGACCATGCAGGCCGAAGGCCACAGCTCCGATTGCGTCCTGAAGCCGATCCGCGTGTTTCCGGACGCCGCCCGCATCAACGGCGTGCTGGTGCTTTGCGAAGTCATGATGCCGGACGGCGTGACCCCGCACTCGACCAACAAGCGCGCGACGATCCTCGACGACGAGGGCGCCTGGTTCGGGTTCGAGCAGGAGTATTTCTTCTACAAGGACGGCCGTCCGCTGGGCTTCCCCGCCTCCGGCTACCCGGCGCCGCAGGGCGCCTATTACACCGGCGTCGGCTATTCCAACGTCGGCCCGGTCGCCCGCCAGATCGTCGAAGAGCACCTCGACCTCTGCCTCGCCGCCGGCATCAACCATGAGGGCATCAACGCGGAAGTCGCGAAGGGCCAGTGGGAGTTCCAGATCTTCGGCAAGGGCTCCAAGCGGGCCGCCGACGAGATGTGGATGGCGCGCTACCTGCTGCAGCGGCTGTGCGAAAAGTACGAGATCGACATCGAGTATCACTGCAAGCCGCTCGGCGACACCGACTGGAACGGCTCGGGCATGCACGCCAACTTCTCGACCGAATATCTCCGCACCGTCGGCGGCAAGGAGTACTTCGAGAAGCTGATGGCGCAGTTCGACAAGAACCTGATGGACCACATCGCCGTGTACGGCCCGGACAACGACAAGCGTCTGACCGGCAAGCACGAGACCGCGCCGTGGAACAAGTTCAGCTACGGCGTCGCCGACCGCGGCGCGTCGATCCGCGTGCCGCACTCCTTCGTCAAGAACGACTACAAGGGCTATCTTGAGGACCGTCGTCCGAATTCGCAGGGCGACCCCTACCAGATCGCCTCCCAGATCCTGAAGACGATCTCCGAGGTCCCGACCGGAGCCTCGGCCAGCGTGTCGGCCGCGGCCTGACGCTTCGCTGACCATCCGAGCGCCGGCGCGATCGTTCGCGCTGCAGCCTCTTTCTGCGCGGGTCGGACGTCAGTCCGGCCCGCGCTTCGTTTCGGGGCTCGCGCGGCGTCCCTGGGGCTCGGCGCGCCGCGGTCTCCTTGCGCCGACGAAAATCCGCCGGCCGAGACGTGCGGCGCACGCGCCCGATGCGTCCGGGCGATCGAGCGGGGCGCGGCTTCCGTGCCGCGAGTCCCCCGCTTTCACGCGGCCTTAACCTTAAAACTTCACGATCCGCCCGTTGGACGGCGCGCGCCCGGTCGCCTGCGTCCTCAAGGGAACGGACATGGATCTCGCGACCATCATCGGCTTCATCGGCGGCGTCGGCGTCATCAGCTTCCTGATCCACGAGGGCGGCGGCCTCGAGCGTTATTATTCCGAACACGCCGTGATCGTGATCTTCGGCGGCGCGGTCACCGCGACCCTGATCCGCTTCGAGCTCAGCGCCTTCCTGTCGTCGTTCCCGACCGCCATCAAGACCGTGATCCGGGGCGCGCACAGCAACCCCCGCGACCTGATCACCGAGATCGCCGAGATGGCGGCGATCGTTCGCAAGTCCGGTCCGGTCGGCCTCGACAAGGCGACGCCGCACGATCCGTTTCTGGCCAAGGGCGTGCGCTACGTCGCCGACGGCTTTGACGAGACCTTCATCCGCGAGACGCTGGAGCGCGAGCGGGACCTCAACCTTCACCGGCTGGAGATGGCCGGAAAGGTGTTCCGCGGCATCGGCGACTGCGCGCCGGCCTTCGGCATGATCGGGACGCTGATCGGCATGGTCCAGATGTTCGCGGAAATGTCGGACCCCTCCAAGCTCGGCACCTTCATGGCCATCGCGCTGCTCGCGACGCTCTACGGCGCCGTGGTCGCGAACTTCTTCTTCCTGCCGATCGCCGACAAGCTGACGATCAAATTCGCCCATGACGAGCTCAACCAGACGCTCGTCATCGACGGCGTGCTGTCGCTGCGCGCCTCCAAGAGCCCGGCGGTGATCAAGGAGATGCTGCTCGCCTATCTCCCGGAAAAGCATCGCGCCGAGCTCGCGGAAGCCGCAGCGTAAGGACGTCCGGTGGCCAAGAAAAAGCACGCGGACCACGGCGGCGGCCACGGCTGGTTCGTCACCTTCGCCGACCTAATGGGCCTGCTGATGGCCTTCTTCGTCGTCCTCGTGGCCTTCTCGACGCAGGACAAGAAGAAGATGTCGATCGTCGCGGGCTCGATGCGCGAGGCCTTCGGCTCGCAGAAGGAGGTGATCGCGGACGGCGTCATCGACATCGCGGGCATGCCGGCGAGGACAGAACTGCTGAACAACGCAGCCCGCACGCCCGAGGAGACGTCGAATCTCGCCGGGCCTCTGTCGCCGGACCGCGCGGACACCAACCCGGCCGCCCGCGGCTTCGCCCGCGCGGCCGCGACGCTGCGCCAGGCGCTGCGATCGATGCCCGAGATCGCCGACGTCTCGAGCCAGATCGTCATCGAGGACACGCCGGACGGCGTCTCGATCGCGCTGGTGGACGAGGACGGACGCTCGATGTTCCTGCCGGGCTCGCCCTCGCCCTCGCGCCGGGTCGTGGACGCGCTCGCGGCGCTGTCGCCCTCGCTGCGGGCGCTGAACTACCCGATCTCGATCACGGGCCATACGGCCTCCGGCGTGTCGGAAGGGTCGAGCGCCGATCCATGGCGGCTGTCCGCCGATCGGGCGAGCGCGGTGCGCAGCCTGCTCGCGGGCAACGGCGTTCCGGACGGGCGCTTCCTGAGCGTTCAAGGCAAGGCCGGAACCGAACCGATGTTCCCCGACGCGCCGCAGATCGCGGCCAACCGGCGGGTGACCATCGCGCTCACGGCCGCGCCCGGCGCCGTGCCGATGAACCTCAAACCCTGACGGGTCGCGGACCGCTGAGCGGACGATCGTTCGCCGGGATTCACACAGGAATGGGACGTCGTGGCGGCTGCGGCTGCGCCGTACCGACTTGGCCCGGCTCGCCGTCCGCCGTTAGAACGAAAAAAGGTCGCCGAACTGCAGGCTGATTTCCAGGAGATCGCATGACGAGCGCGCTGCCCCCTCGCCCCCTCCGCCGCCAGGCGGCGGGCGGACTAGCCGTCGCCGCCGCCGTCGCGCTCGCTCTTTACCTCGCGGATCCCGTTCTGCGCGCCGCGATCGCCGGCCACGTCGAGGGTCGCGAACTCGGACTCGTCTGGGCCATACCGCTGGTCGGCATGCTGCTGTCCATCGCCGTGCTGCCCCTCGCCGCCGCGCATTTCTGGCACCACCACTACGGCAAGATCTCCGCCTTCTGGGCGCTGCTGCTGCTGATTCCATTCGCGGCGGCCGAGGGCATCGGCCCTGTAGCCTCAGAGGTCGTTCACGCAGCCCTGCTCGAATATGCGCCCTTCATCATCCTGCTGTTCGCCCTGTTCACGATCTCCGGCGGCCTGCTCCTCAAGGGCAACATTCACGGCAGCCCCGCGGTGAACACCGCCCTGCTCGCCATAGGCACGCTGCTCGCCAGCGTAATCGGCACGACCGGGGCGTCGATGGTGCTGATCCGCCCGCTGCTGCGCGCAAACGACGATCGCAGGCGCAACGCCCATGTCGTGGTGTTCTTCATCTTCCTGGTGTCGAACGTGGGCGGTTCGCTCACGCCGCTCGGCGACCCGCCGCTGTTTTTGGGCTTCCTGCAGGGCGTCGACTTCTTCTGGACCACCACCAACCTCGGCAAGGAGACCCTGTTCGTGGTCGCGCTCCTGCTGCCGCTGTTCTACGCCATCGACAAATGGTTCTACCGGCGCGAAGCTCCCCCTCCCAAGCCGGACCCGACGCCCGACAGCCAAATCGGTTTGATTGGCTTGCGCAACATTCCGCTGCTCGCAGGCGTCGTCGCGGCGATCCTGATGAGCGGGTTCTGGAAGCCGGGGATCGAGTTCGACGTCTGGGGGACTCATCTCCCGCTGCAGTCGGTCGTGCGCGACGTCCTGTTGCTCGCCCTGGCTCTGACGTCGCTCGCGATCACCCCGACCGAACTGCGCGAGCGCAACGGCTTCGACTGGGAGCCGATCCGCGAGGTGGCGAAGCTGTTCGCCGGCATCTTCGCGACCCTCATCCCGGTCCTGCTGATCCTGAAGGCCGGCATGGACGGGGCCGCAGCCCCGCTCGTGGCGCTCGTGTCCGACGAGACCGGCGCGCCGCGGGACGAGATGTACTTCTGGCTGACGGGCATCCTGTCGAGCGTGCTCGACAACGCTCCCACCTATCTCGTGTTCTTCAATCTCGCGGGCGGCGACGCGCGGGAGCTGATGGGCCCCCTCGCCTCCACGCTCGCGGCGATCTCAGGCGGCGCGGTGTTCATGGGCGCGCTCACCTATATCGGCAACGCGCCCAATTTCATGGTGCTCGCGATCGCCAAGAACCGAGGCGTCGCGATGCCGAGCTTCTTCGGCTACATGGCCTGGAGCTGGGGCATTCTCGGCCCGATCTTCGTGCTCACGACGTTCGTCTTCTTCCTCTGAGCGGCGAGGTCGGCGGCCTGGCGCTCACTCCGCCGCTTCGCGCAACTCCTGCGGGCCGGCGGCGCGGACCTCGTCGTCGACGTCCGCCGCGAAGCGTTCGAAATTCGCCTGGAACATCTCGCGCAGGCGGCGGGCGGCGACGTTGTAGGCGGCCTTGTCCTCCCAGGTCTTGCGGGGACGCAGCAGAGTGGCGTCCACGCCCGGCGCCTCCGTCGGGACGATCAGGCCGAAGAAGCGGTCGACATAGGTGTCGACGGTCTTGAGCGAGCCGTCGAGCGCGGCCGTCAGCAAAGCGCGCGTCGCCTTGATGGGCATGCGGGAGCCGACGCCGAAGCCGCCTCCGGTCCAGCCGGTGTTGACCAGCCAGCAGTCGACCCCGTGTTCGGAGATCAGCCGCTTCAGCATTTCGCCATAGACGGCGGCGTCGCGCGGCATGAAGGGCGCGCCGAAACAGGTCGAGAAGGTCGCCTGCGGCTCCGTCACGCCCTTCTCGGTGCCGGCGACCTTGGCGGTGTAGCCCGACAGGAAGTGGTACATCGCCTGCGCCGGCGTGAGCTTGGCGATCGGCGGCAGCACGCCGAAGGCGTCGCAGGTCAGCATGACGATGTTCTTGGGGTGGCCCGCCCTGCCGGTCGGATGCGCGTTCGGAATGAAGCGCAGGGGATAGGCGACGCGGGTGTTCTCGGTCTTCGAGACGTCGTCGAAGTCCGGAGCGCGCGTCTCCGGGTCAAGCGGCACGTTTTCGAGGATCGCTCCGAAGCGCTGGGCGGCCGCGTAGATCTCGGGCTCGGCCTCCGGCGACAGCCTGATGGTCTTCGCGTAGCAGCCGCCTTCGAAGTTGAAGATGCCGTCAGGACCCCAGCCATGCTCGTCATCGCCGATGAGCTGGCGCGCCGGATCGGCCGAGAGCGTCGTCTTCCCCGTTCCCGACAGGCCGAAGAAGATCGCGCTGTCGCCGTCCGGGCCGACATTCGCCGAGCAGTGCATCGGCATCACGCCCCTGGCGGGCAGCAGATAGTTCAGGAAGGTGAAGACCGACTTCTTCATCTCGCCCGCATAGGACGAGCCGCCGATCAGCACGATGCCGCGCGCGAAGTTGACCGCGATCACCGTGCCTGAGCGGCAGCCGTGCCGGGCCGGATCAGCCTGGAAGCTCGGAAAGTCGAGAATGGTGAGCCGCGGGACAAAGCTGTTCAGCTCGGCGCGCTCCGGCCGAACCAGCAACGTGCGGATGAACATCGAGTGCCAGGCGTATTCGGTGTACACGCGCGTCGGCAGCCGATGCTCGGGGTCGGCGCCGCCGAACAGGTCCTGCGCGAACAGTTCGCGTCCGCGCGCGTGGGCGAGGAAATCGGCGAGCAACGTCTCGAAGCGCTCCGGCGACATCGACGCGTTGTTGTCCCACCACACTTCGGACTCGGTGGTTTCGTCGCGAACGACGAACTTGTCCTTCGGCGAGCGGCCGGTGTGGACGCCGGTCTCGGCGCACAGCGCGCCCGAGGAGGACAGGGAGGCCTCGCCGCGCCGCAGGGCGCGCTCGACCAGCACGGGCTCCGACAGGTTCCAGTTGACGCCCGCGAGCGCTTCGAAGCCAAAGGCCCCCGCGCCGTGAGCGTCGTTCCACACGCCCGTCTGCCTCAATGCGAAATCCTCCGTCCCGGCGCCGTCATTCGTCAGATCCAGCGCGACCATATCTCTCACCCTTCCGAAACAGTGAAAATCGGCGCGAAGATGACGGTTTCGCGAATCCGGCCGGCGGCGGCGACGAGCGCATGACACGATCGACCGCCGGCGCGTGTCCCCACGCCATGTGGTTCAGGCAAACTGACGAAGGAATTCTATTTTTCTGAAAGGGCCCGCGCCTTACTTCTTTCGTCGTGCGACGCGGCTTTAAGACAAGACCGGAGGCAGGACTGGCTTCGGGACAGTTGCGCGCAACTTGTTATTCCCCAAGCTGTCATGGATCCCGGACGCCCTTCGGGCGCGCGGGCCCTCAGGATGCGGCGCCTCGCGCCTCGGCGACGAGCGCGACGAGCATCTTGCGGACGTCTCCCGCGGTCCGGGCGGCTTCGGGGAACGGCAGGTACAGCGAGCGGCCGTCCAGTCCGATCTCGCATCCCAGAGGGTCCACGCCCTCGAACCGCCACGCCCCGTCGGGAGCGCCGAGCAGCGCCGTCGCATAGAGACGCGTCGCGTCGGCGTGGTCGTCGTTCATATGCTCGACGATCCCGGCCTCCGCCTCGAACAGGGCGTCCGCGCCGGCCGTTTCCGTCCGGACGTCGTCCCATGCGAGGTCGACGATGCGGCCGAAGCCGGCGACCAGGTGCCCGCCCTCCGGTTCGAGGCGCAGCATGCGGAAATCCCCGAACTCGTAATACATCTCGGATTCCGGTTGGCGGGCCAGCCAGCGCGTCTTCTTGGCCGCCTTGTCCACGGCGACGCACGTTCCGAAGAGAGTGACGCGCGGATGCGCGAGCGGATCGCCCGCGCCGACGTCGGCGAGCAGCACGCTCGCGCGGGGATCCGCGCCGAGATTGACGGTGTGGCGGGCGAGATCCGAGACCAGCAGAAGCGGCGCGCCGTCCTCGGCCGTCGCGATCCCGATCAGCGAGACGTAAGGACGGCCCGAATCGCGATCGAGCGTCGACAGGCTGGCGCGCCGCGCGGAGCGCAGCAGCGCGCGGGCGGAAGCGACGGGATCGAAGGTCGATTCGGCGGCCTTCTTGGCGATCGGGGCGCTCGACGTCGTCATGATCCTCTCCTCTTTCGCCGCGAAAACGCGCCCTAAACGACGAATTGCTTGACCATCTTGGAAGGCCGCCGGCCCAGCCACAATAAAGCCACGGCGCGACGGTTCATGCCGAAAGGGTTATGCTATAGAAGAAGGCGCCATGCCTACGATCGCGTTGGTCGATGACGACCGCAACATTCTCACCTCCGTGTCCATCGCGCTCGAAGCCGAAGGATACCGGATCCAGACCTACAATGACGGCGCGGCCGCCCTGGAGGGTCTGCGCGCCGCGCCTCCGGACCTTGCGATCTTCGACATCAAGATGCCGCGCATGGACGGCATGGAGCTGCTGCGCCGCCTGAGGCAGAAGTCCGAGCTTCCGGTGATCTTCCTCACGTCCAAGGACGAGGAGATCGACGAACTGTTCGGCCTGAAGATGGGCGCGGACGATTTCATCCGGAAGCCGTTCTCCCAGCGTCTGCTCGTCGAGCGCGTCAAGGCCGTGCTCAGGCGCGCCAGCGCAAAGGACCCCCAGGCGCCCGGGGCGGCGAAGGGTCCGGACTCCAAGGCGCTCGAGCGCGGGCAGCTGATGATGGACCCGGAGCGCCACACCTGCACCTGGAAGGGCGAGCCGGTCACGCTCACCGTGACGGAGTTCTTGATCCTGCAGGCGCTTGCGATGCGTCCGGGCGTGGTGAAGAGCCGCAACGCCCTGATGGACGCGGCTTATGACGACCAAGTTTATGTGGACGACCGCACGATCGACAGCCACATCAAGCGGCTGCGCAAGAAGTTCAAGTCGAGCGACGACGACTTCGACATGATCGAGACGCTGTACGGCGTCGGTTACCGCTTCAAGGAAATCTGAGCGGCGGCGCCCCCGCCAGCGCTCAGCCTGTCAGTCACGAGCCCATGAGCGTCGAAGCCGAGCGGGCCGAAGACATACCGACGGACGCCGAGGACGGCGCCGCTGCGCGCGAATCCTGGCGCGTCAGACTGGGGCGCGCGTTCGGAGCGCTGAGGGTGGTCGGCTTTTCGAGCCTCACCCGCCGAATCGTCGTGCTGAACCTCGCCGGCCTCGTCGCGCTCGTCTCCGGCATCCTCTACCTCAACCAGTTCCGCGCGGGGCTCATCGACGCGCGCGTCCAGAGCCTGCTCATTCAGGGCGAGATCATCGCCGGCGCCATCGCCTCGTCGGCGACCGTCGAGACCAACCAGCTCTATGTCGATCCGGACAAGCTGCTGGAGCTGCAGCTCGGGCAGACCGCGGCGCCCGGAGAGGAAGCCATCCAGAGCCTCGAATTCCCGATCAACCCCGAACGCGTCGCGCCCGTGCTGCGCCGCCTCGTGACCCCGACGCGCACTCGCGCCCGCATCTATGACCGCGACGGCGCGCTGCTGCTCGACTCGCGCTCGCTTTACGCGCGGGGCGACATATTGCGCTTCGACCTGCCGGCGCCGCGCAACAAGGAGCCGAACGTCGTCGAGCGCGTCGCGAGGACGGTCAAGGGCTGGCTCCGACGCTCCGATCTGCCGCTCTACACCGAGATCGGCGCCGCCAACGGCCGGGCCTATCCCGCGGTCGCGAAGGCGCTGTCAGGTTCGCCCGAAAGCGTCGTCAGCGTGAACGACGCCGGCGAGATCATCGTCTCCGTCGCCGTGCCGATCCAGCGCTTCCGGGCCGTGACCGGCGTCCTGCTGCTGTCCACCCAGGGCGGCGACATCGACGCGATCGTTTCGGCCGAGCGGTCGGCGATCATGAAGGTGTTTCTGGTCGCCGCAGCCGTCATGATTGTGCTGTCGCTGCTTCTCGCCAGCACCATCGCCGGCCCGGTGCGCAAGCTCGCCGACGGCGCGGAGCGGGTTCGAAGCCGGATGCGCCACCGCGCCGAGATTCCCGATTTCACGAACCGGTCGGACGAGATCGGCCATCTCTCGGGCGCGCTGCGCGACATGACCAACGCGCTCTACGCGCGCATCGAGGGAATCGAGCGCTTCGCCGCCGACGTCGCGCACGAGCTGAAGAATCCGCTGACCTCGTTGCGCTCGGCGGTCGAGACCTTCCCGCTCGCCAAGACCGACGAGTCGCGCGACCGATTGCTCGGCGTGATCCAGCACGACGTGAAGCGGCTCGACCGGCTGATCAGCGACATCTCCGACGCCAGCCGCCTCGACGCGGAAATGCAGCGGCAGGACGCCGAGCCGGTCGACGTGGTGAAGCTGCTCACCATGGTGATCGACATGCAGAACGGCGCGCCCCGCGATCACGGCGTCAACGTCAAGCTCGCCGTCGCCGACGCCGCTCAGGGGCGCGACGCCTATATCGTGCTCGGCCACGATTCGCGCCTGGCGCAGGTCGTGACCAATCTTATCGACAACGCGCGCTCGTTCTCGCCCCAGGGGGCGACGGTCAAGGTCACGTGCCGCCGCGTGCGCGAGGTCGTGGAGATCATTGTGGATGACAACGGACCGGGAATTCGCCCGGACGCGATCGAGAAGATCTTCGACCGCTTCTACACCGACCGTCCGGAGCAGGGTTTCGGTCAGAATTCAGGGCTTGGCCTCTCGATCTCCAAGCAGATCGCGGAGGCCCATGGCGGGTCGATCCGCGCGGACAACCGCGTCAGGACCGTCGACGGCGAGCCCAAGGTGATGGGCGCCCGCTTCGTGGTCCGACTGCCCGCGGCGCTGACATGAGCGGCTGCCCGACCATCCATGCGAGCTGCGTCGTCGTGGGGGAGGCTGGCGTTCTGATCCGCGGCGCGTCGGGCGCCGGCAAGTCGAGCCTCGCTTTGGCGATCATCGACTCCGCAGGACGCGCCGGCCGGTTCGCGCGTCTCGTCGCCGACGACCGGGTGCGCGTCGACGCCTGCAACGGGCGCGCGCTCGCCTCCGCTCCGGCCGCGCTTTCCGGACTCGTCGAGCGGCGCGGCCTCGGAATCGTGTCCGCCGACCATGTCGAACAGGCGGTGATACGGCTGATCGTCGACATCGAGCCCGCGCCGGAGCGGATGCCCGAACCCGCGGCCCTCGAAATCGTGTTGGAGGGCGTCGCTCTGCCGCGGATCGCGGTGGCGCGCGGAGACTCACGGGCGGCTGAGCTCGCCCTTTTCAGCCTCGGGGATCATTGGCGAAGGAGCTGTGGTATGCGAGCCCTTGCGTTCGCCGCGCGACGTGAAAAGATTGGATCTTCGGCGCCGCACGCGCCGTCGATCCGGACCGACCGCGCTGCGTCGCCGCGCGGCGGTCAAGACCCGGAGCGCATGGCGTTTTGCGCGGAGACTGCATGATTGGCCTCGTACTCGTCACTCATGGGCGGCTCGCCCGTGAGTTTCGCGCCGCGCTGGAGCATGTGGTCGGGCCGCAGCGCCAAATCGCAACCGTCATGATTGAGCCCGAGGACGACATCGAGCTCCGGCGCGGCGACATCCTCGCGGCGGTGGACGAGGTCGAGACCGGCGACGGGGTCGCCGTCCTGACCGACATGTTCGGCGGGACGCCCTCGAACCTCGCCATCTCCTGCATGGACGGCCGTAAGGTCGAAGTGATCGCAGGCATCAACCTGCCGATGCTGATCAAGCTCGCGAGCGTGCGCGCCGATCTTCCGCTCGACGCCGCGGTGGTCCAGGCCCAGGAGGCCGGCCGTAAGTACATCAATGTGGCGAGCAGGGTCCTGTCCGGCCGATGATGGAGACGATGGAGGAGCCGGCCGCCGGCCAGGGCCGCGGCGTCGCGTCCCGCGAACTCGCGATCGTCAACAGGCGCGGCCTGCACGCCCGCGCCTCGGCCAAATTCGTGCAGACGGTGGAGAAGTTCGACGCGCAGGTCCAAGTCAGCCGGGCCGGCGAGACCGTCGGCGGCACCTCGATCATGGGGCTGATGATGCTGGCGGCGGCGCCCGGCACCACGATCGTCGTCGAGGCGCAAGGCCCCGACGCCGACGCCGCCGTGGCGGCGCTCGCCGAACTGGTGGCGAACCGGTTCGGCGAGGACGAGTAGCGCGGCCTCAGGCGGCCTGCTGGATCGCCGACAGGAGCCAGCGGCCGTTCGCGCCGGCCCTGAGGAATGTCCAGAGTTCGGTCGCCTCGACCTTCTCGGACGGATCGCCGTCGACCACGCGGCCCGTTCCGACCTCCTCGGTCACGTCGGTCAGTTCGTAGCGCATCGCGACGGTCGCGTAATCACGGCCCCGCTCGCTCCAGCTTTCCGCGAGATCGCCCTGCAGCAGCTTCACGTCGCCCACCTTGTTGACGACGCCGCGGCTGGCGTCGGCGGCGAGGTCCTCGCCGAAGGTCTCGACCATCTCGGGGGTCGCAAGCGCGCGCAGCCTCGACAGATCCTGACGGGACCAGGCGTCCTGCACGTCCGACAGCAGGCGCTCGAACGCCTCGAAATCCTGGGCGTCGAGTTGAACGGCGCCCAGCGCGGCTGACGATCCGCCATAGCCGTCGGCGGACGACGGGCGGGCTTCCGGTGAGCCTGCCGATCCGCCGCCCACCTCATAGCGATAGCTGGACGGACCGCCGGCTCCTGCCGCGGCGCCCGCCAGAGCCGGCTGCTGCTGCTCCTTGCGGCGGCGCATCCACCCCATGACGAGGCGGACGACGATCACGATCAGCGCCACCTGGATCAGAAGGCCGAAGATCGAGGACAGGGAGCCAAGGCCGCCGAAGAAGCCGGACCCGGCCAGCAGCCCGAAGAGACCGGCGCCGAGCAGTCCGCCCATGATGCCGGCGCCAAGTCCGCCCCCGAACAGGCCCGGACGGCGTTGAGCGGCGGCCGCGCCGCCGATGCCTGGCGATGGGGCGGTCGCGCCCGGCTGGGTTATCGAACGCTGCATCGGAGCGGCGCCGGGCGCGGTGGCGGTGGGCGGCGGCGCGGAGAACGTCTTGGATCCGCGGCTGCCGAAGCTGCCGCCACGGCCGGCGCGCGCGTCGGCGTCCGCAGGCACGAGCGTGGCGCCGACGATCAGGGCCGCGCAGGCGAACGCCAGAGCACGGCGAAGAGGGACGACGTTCCAGGCCATAAGGCGGCTCCCAACAAGCTGCGGCGTCGCGCGCCGCCCGCACTAGATGGGGGTTCGGAGGAGGTCCGTCACCTACCGTCGCCGCCCCCGCCTCTCAACCTTCCGCGATCTGCTCCTCGGCGGCCCCGGAGATTGGGCGCCCCCTCGCCGCTCGATCGCCCTCGTGCGGCCCATATGTCACGGGCGCGGCGAACCGACCCAACCTGTCCCTTGCGGCTCGGCAAATCGCGGCGTCTCGCATAAGACTCGCCGAGTGATGCTGCAGCCTCGCTCGGATTCCGCATGAAGGCCGTCGTACCGGTCGCCGTTCTGGCGATGGCGGCGGTGCTTGCCCCCGCCTCTCCGCGCGCAGAGGAGCTGTCGGCGTGGCCAGGTCTCGCCGAGGCGAGCGCGCTGGCCGAAGCGACGACCGTCGGCGACGACGTCTGGCGGGAGGTTGCGCTTCCGCTGCCCGCGCTCCCGGTGACCGGCTTCGGCGACGTCTCTCGATCTCCAAGGCTCGAGCCGGACGCCGTGTCGGCGGCGGTGCGGGCGGATCAGGATCGAATCGCCGGCCTCGCCGAGCCCGACGTTTCGCTCAACGCGAACGCGGCGAGCGATCCGATCGGCTCGCGCGTCGGCCAGGCCTTCGGCCGTTTCGCCGCGTTCGACGGCGACGCCCTCGCCTACGCCTCCGAGGATTTTGCGCGCGGGGACCTCGCGACCCGCTCGATCATCGGTCAGGCGGCGACCCTCGGCGGGTCGCTTCTCGCCTACGCCCTCCCCCGCGACTGACCGCGTCGTTCTCTGGGTCCCGACGAGCCCGCGTCGGCGGACGGCTCGCCGGCCGCGAGGCTCCTACATAAAGACTTCTTTATGTCTTTATTGAACCGAACTCCCAAGCGTGGTACGGACGCCGTCGAACCCATGATCGACGCTCGACGCCGTGACGTCGCGCGTGGCGAACAAAGGATCTCCCGCATGAGCAACGCCAACGCCGCCCTCAAAGTCGCGCCCGGGAACGATTACATCGTCAAGGACATCACCCTCGCCGACTGGGGCCGCAAGGAGCTCGCCATCGCCGAGACCGAGATGCCCGGCCTGATGTCGTGCCGCACCGAATTCGGCCCGACGCAGCCGCTCAAGGGCGCGCGCATCGCCGGCTCGCTGCACATGACGATCCAAACCGCGATGCTGATCGAGACGCTGAAGGCGCTCGGCGCCGACGTCCGCTGGGCGTCGTGCAACATCTACTCGACCCAGGACCACGCAGCAGCCGCGATCGCCGCGAACGGCACCCCGGTGTTCGCCGTCAAGGGCGAGACCCTGACGGAGTACTGGGAGTACACGCATAAGATCTTCGAGTGGGCCGACGGCGGCACCCCGAACATGATCCTCGACGACGGCGGCGACGCCACCCTGCTGCTCCACCTTGGCAAGCGCGCCGAAGCCGGCGACGTCGCCTTCCTCGAAGGCGCGACCAATGAAGAGGAAGAGATCCTCTTCGCGGCCATCAAGTCGCGTCTCAAGACCCATCCGGGCTGGTACACGAAGAACGCGGACGCCATCAAAGGCGTGACCGAAGAGACCACGACGGGCGTCCATCGCCTGTACGAGTTCGCCAAGAAGGGCGAGCTGCTGTTCCCGGCGATCAACGTCAACGACTCGGTCACCAAGTCGAAGTTCGACAACCTCTATGGCTGCCGCGAGTCGTTGGTGGACGCGATCCGCCGCGGCACCGACGTCATGATGTCCGGCAAGGTCGCGATGGTCGCGGGCTTCGGCGACGTCGGCAAGGGCTCGGCCGCCTCGCTGCGCCAGGCCGGCTGCCGCGTGATGGTGTCCGAAGTCGATCCGATCTGCGCGCTGCAGGCGGCGATGGAAGGCTACGAGGTCGTCACCATGGAGGAGGCGACCAAGCGCGCCGACATCTTCGTGACCGCGACCGGCAACGTCGACGTCATCACGGTCGACCACATGCGCGCCATGAAGGACCGGGCGATCGTCTGCAACATCGGCCACTTCGACAGCGAGATTCAGATCGGCGCGCTGAAGAACTTCAAGTGGGACAACATCAAGCCGCAGGTGGACGAGGTCGAGTTTCCGGACGGCAAGAAGATCATCGTGCTGTCGGAAGGCCGCCTCGTGAACCTCGGCAACGCCACCGGCCACCCGTCCTTCGTGATGTCGGCGTCCTTCACCAACCAGACGCTCGCGCAGATTGAGCTCTGGGCGAACAACAAGGACGGCAAGTACGAGAAGCAGGTCTACGTCCTGCCCAAGACCCTCGACGAGAAGGTCGCGGCGCTTCACCTCGACAAGATCGGCGTAAAGCTCTCGAAGCTGACCGACAAGCAGTCCAGCTACATCGGCGTCCCGCAGTCCGGGCCGTTCAAGCCTGAGACCTACCGCTACTGAATGGCGACACAGGCGCCGAAATCGGCGCCTGTTCCCGTTCCGGACTCTTTCGGCGTCACGCCCCTCCCGGCTAACTTCGGGACTGATTCGGGGCGAGGCGCGCGTGAGGGGACGTGGCGCCTTGCGACGGACGCGGCGGACGCCGCGTCCGTCTTCTTTTTGGGGGCTTTGCCGCATGTCCGGACGGTCGCGTCGCCGGTCGGTCGCTCTCGCGGCTGCGGCACTCACGCCCGGCGCCGCAGGGCCAGCCGCCGCCGCTGAAGCCGTCGCGTTCGGCCCGTCCGACATCGCCGTGCTCGCGATGTTTCTCGGCGCGCTGTTCGTCGCGGTCGCCGCCTGCGTCGCCCTGCTGCGCGCCCGGCGCCGACTGTCGGAGGTCCAGGCCGGAACCGGCGGCGCGCTCGCGGAGCTGCGCAGCCGGCTCGATCAGGCGGAGGCGCTGATCGCCTCGGAACCCCAGGTCCATGTCGCCTGGAGAGCCGATCGCGATGTCCCTGAAATTGTCGGCAATCCCGAGCGGCTCAAGATCCCTGCCGGCCGCCGGCTGCTCGCCTTCGGCTCGTGGCTCGACCCGCAGACCGCGCGTGCGATCGACCTCAGGATCGACGCGCTGCGCGGGCGCGGCGAGCCGTTTCGCCTGATGCTGCGCACGCCGGAAGGCGGCCATGTCGAGGCCGACGGCCGGCCGGTCGGCGCCGCCGCCGTGCTTCGCCTGCGCGACGTGACCGGCGAGCGGCTCGCGCGGGCGGAGATCGAGGCGGAGAACGCCGAACTCAAGGACGTCGTCGGCCGGTTCACCGGCTTAAGCCAGTCGCTGACGCAGCCGGTCTGGATGCGGGACGAGCGCGGCCGGCTGATCTTCACGAACGAGGCCTACGCCCGGGCGGTCGAGGCGAAGGACGGCGCCGCCGCCGTGGAGCGCGACGCGGAGTTCCTGGATCAGTCCACGCGGGCCGCCGCGCGTCGGGCGACGGACGCCGGACACGTGTTTCGGGCGCGCGCGCCCGCCGTCTTCGCCGGCGCGCGCCGCATCTTCGACGTCGTCGAGGCTCCGTCACCGGCCGGCGCCGCGGCGATCGCGATCGACGTCTCCGAACTCGAGGACATGCGCGCCGAGCTCGCGCGGCAGAACGAGGCCCACCGCCGCACGCTCGACGAACTCGCGACCGCCGTCGCGATCTTCCGCTCCGACGGCGCGCTCGCCTTCCACAATCAGGCTTACCGCCTGCTCTGGGCGCTCGACGAAAGCTTTCTCGGAACGGCGCCGGAGGACAGCGCGATCCTCGACCGCCTCCGGGCGGACCGGAAACTGCCGGAGCAGGCCGACTTCCGGACGTGGAAACGCCAGCTGCACGAAGCCTATCGCGCGATCGAGGCGCAGGAGCATTGGTGGCATCTTCCGGACGGACGGACGCTGCGCGTCGTGGCCGCTCCCAATCCCCAGGGCGGCGTGACCTATCTGTTCGACAACGTCACCGAGCGGATCGCGCTGGAGAGCCGTTTCAACGCGCTCTCCAAGGTCCAGCGCGAAACCATCGACCATTTGCAGGAGGCCGTCTCCGTGTTCGGCTCGGACGGCAGGCTTACGCTCCACAATCCGGCCTTCCAGGCGCTCTGGCGTCTGACGCCGGAGCAGTTGGAGCTTCGGCCCCACGCCGAGGAGATCCTGAACGCCTGCGGAGCCCGGCCCGCCGACGCCGAGCTGTGGGAGCGTCTCAAGACCGCGATGACCGCGATGCCGGACGAGCGCCGTCCGCTCGCGGTCAGGATCGAGCGTGACGACGACGCCGTCATCGACGTGGTCACACTTCCCTTACCCGATGGCGGCACGCTCGCGACCTTCACCGACGTCACCGCGCGGGTGAACGTCGAGCGCGCGCTGCGCGAACGGGCCGAGGCCGTCGAGGCCGCAGCCAAGATCAAGAGCGAGTTCACCGACAAAGTGTCCTACGAGTTGCGCACGCCGCTCACGACGATCATCGGCTACGGCGAACTGCTCGCCGATCCGCGGCTCGGCGCGCTGTCGCCCAAGCAGAAGGAATTCGTGGATCACATCCAGTCGTCGTCGCTCGCGCTTTACGCCATCATCAACAACATCCTCGATCTCACGACGATCGAGGCCGGAGCGATGGAGCTGGAGCGGGGCCCGGTCGACGCGCGCGAGGCGATCGACGCCGCCGTCGAAGGCGTACGCGACCGCCTGGCGGAAGCAGGCCTCGGCCTGGAGATCGACGCGCCGCCCGGCATCAGCTTCACGGCGGACGCCAAGCGCGTCCGGCAGGTCCTGTTCAACCTGCTCTCCAACGCGATCGGTTTTTCGAAGCCGGGGCTCGCGATCCGGGTCGCCGCGAAGCGTGCGGGGGACCATGTGATCCTCACAGTGACGGACCAAGGCGACGGCATGCCTCCTGAATTCATCAAGAAGGCCTTCGACAGCTTCGAAAGCGGCGGGACGGCCGGCCGCCATCGGGGGGTCGGTCTCGGTCTGTCGATCGTCCGCTCGTTCGTCCAGCTTCACGGCGGCGACGTCTCGATCGAGTCCACGCCCGGCGCCGGCACGACGGTCACTTGCCGTTTCCCGATCAAAGCCACAGGCGTGGAGGCCGCGGAATGAAGGGACCTGCCGCCAGGACGCGGACCGCGCTGCGGGCGGAGCCCGCCGGCGAGGCCCGCTGGGACCTCGATCTGCCGGACGAAGCGGCGACGGCGTCGCTGGCCGCGGCCGTCGCGCGCGCCCTCAAGCCGGGCGATCTGCTGACGCTCGGCGGCGACCTCGGGGTCGGCAAGACGACGTTCGCCCGCGCCCTGGTGCGCGCCTGGGCCGGCGACCCCGAATTGGAGGCGCCGAGCCCGACCTTCACCTTGCTCCAGACCTACGATCTGCCGCGCGGCGTGATCGTGCACGCCGACCTCTATCGGCTGACGGGGCCTGAGGAGCTCGACGAACTCGGCTGGGACGAGGCGGGAGAAGACGCGATCGTTCTCGTCGAATGGCCCGATCGGCTCGGAGCGGAGCTTCCGCCGGACCGGCTGGAACTGATCCTCGGGCTTGGAGCCGATCCCGAATCCCGGAGCGCGCGGCTTGTCGGCCACGGCGGATTCGCCGAGCGCCTCTCGCGCTTGCGCGACGGGCAGACGTTTCTCCGGGACGCCGGCTGGGGCGAGGCCTCGCGCGCGCATATCCAGGGCGACGCCTCGGGGCGCATCTATGAGCGGCTTACTCTCGGCGGCCGCAGCGCAATCCTGATGGACGCGCCGCCGCGGCCGCTCGATCCGCCGACACGCGACGGCAAGAGCTATCTCGCGCTCGCCAAGCTCGCCGCCGACGTGCGGCCCTTCGTGGCGGTCGCGGACGGTCTGCGCTCCCTCGGCTACGGAGCGCCCGAGATCTATGCGGCCGACCTTCAAACCGGCTTCCTGCTGGTCGAGGATCTGGGGGTGGAGCCCGTCGTCGCGCTCGGCGCGCCGATCCCGAGCCGCTACGAGGCCGCCGTGGACCTTCTGGCCGACCTGCATGGACGGTCCGTGCCGACGGAGCTGCCGGTTGGTCCCGAGCGCTACCAGCTCCCGCGCTACGACGTCTCAGCGTTCCTCGCGGAATGCGACCTGCTGAACGAATGGTACCTGCCGGAGACCTCCGGATTCGCGCCAGACCCGGAGGCGCGCGCCGCCTTCCACGCTCTATGGGCCGCGGCGCTGGAGCCGATCGTCGCCGAGCCGCTCACCTGGACGCTGCGCGACTACCACTCGCCGAACCTGACCTGGCGGGGCGATCGCGAGGGCCTCATGCGCCTCGGCGTGCTCGACTTTCAGGACTGCGTGCTCGGGCCGCCGGCCTATGACGTCGTCTCCCTGCTGCAGGACGCGCGCGTCGACATGCCCGACGGGCTCGAAATGGCGCTGGCGGCCCGTTACCTCGCGGCCCGGCGCAAGGCCGACCCCGCCTTCGAGCCCAAGGCGTTCGCCCGCGCCTACGCCACGCTCGGCGCGCAGCGCGCGACCAAGATTCTCGGCATCTTCGTCCGTCTGGCGAAGCGCGACGGCAAGCCGAACTACCTGCATGGCCTGCCGCGGGTGCGACGCGCCCTCGCCGCCAATCTCGATCATCCGGATCTCGCCGACCTCAACGCCTGGTACGCCGCGCATCTTGGTCTTTCGGAGCCCGGATGACCTCCATCACCGACGCGATGGTTCTGGCGGCCGGGATCGGTTCCCGCATGCGGCCGATCACGGACACCAAGCCCAAGCCGCTGGTTGAGGTCGGCGGCCGCGCGCTCGTCGACCATACGCTCGATCGGCTGGCCGAAGCGGGCGTCCTGCGGGCGGTCGTGAACGTCCATCACCACGCGGACCAGATGGAGCGGCATCTGAGCGGCCGCGAGAAGCCGCGCGTCACCGTCTCGGACGAACGCTCGGGCCTGCTGGATTCCGGTGGGGGCGTCGTCAAGGCGCTCCCGCTGCTTCAGGGCGACGCCTTCTTCGTGCTCAACGCCGACACGTTCTGGCTGGACGGCGCAAGCCGGAACCTGACCCGCATGATGGCGACCTGGGACCCCGACCGGATGGACGCGCTGCTCCTGATCGCGGCGCTGACGTCGAGCGTGGGCTTCGATGGGGCCGGCGACTTCAGCTTCTCGCCCGACGGCCGCCTGCGGCGGCGCGCCGAGCGGCAGGTCACGCCCTTCGCCTATGCCGGGGTCGCGATCATGCCGCGCTCCGCGTTCGACGGCGCGCCAGCCGGCCCGTTCTCGCTGAACCGCATCTGGAACGCCGCGATCGAGCGCGATCGGCTCTACGGGCTCCGGCTCGACGGGCTCTGGTTGCATGTCGGCACGCCTTCGGCGATCGCCGAAGCCGAGGACGCGATCGCGCAGTCCGTCGCCTGAGCGTCGGCCTTTCCGAACGACGAACGCCCTCCGGCCGGGCCGAAGGGCGCGTCAGCTTTTCAGACGCCGTCTCCAGACAAGCCGGAAGCCGGGCGCGCTCAGACCGAGGATTCGATCCAGCTGACCAGCTTCGACTTGGGCGCCGCGCCGCGCTGGGTCGCGACGTGCTGGCCGCCCTTGAACATCATCAGCATCGGGATCGCCGAGATGCCGAAGCGCGTCGCGATCTCCGGGTTCTCGTCGACATTGAGCTTCACGATCTTCACCTTGCCGGCCATCTCCTCGGAGATCTCCTCGAGCGCCGGCCCGATCGCGCGGCACGGGCCACACCATTCGGCCCAGAAGTCGACGACGACCGGCTCGGCGGACTTCAACACGTCCTGCTCGAAGCTCTTATCGGATACCTTGGCGGTGGCCATGGGAAGCACCTCTGTGGTCGGAGCGACGCGTCCGCTCGCGCGAACCCGCTCCATCTGTCGCGACGAAGGTATGAACGGGCCCGGGCAGCGTCAAGGAACGGCGGCGCGGCCCAACGCCACCACGTCGAGCCTCGGCGCCGCCGTCCACAGGATCGCACCTCGCACCGGCCTATCGGGCCAGATCGCCGCGAGCAGCTCGGCGTAGGCGCGGAGCTGCGCGACATAGGCCGCAGGGAGCTCCGCTCCTAGGGCCGGCGGTCGGCGGTCGGTCTTGTAGTCGACGACCAGGATTTCGCGCTCCGTCACGGCGAGCCTGTCAACGCGGCCCGAGACCGGGCGGCCGTCAAGCAGCCGGCCCACGATCGGAACCTCGCCGCGACCGCCGGGCGCGAACACCTCGGCGAAGGCGGGATCAGAGACGATCGCAAGCGACGCCGCGACCGCCTCTTCGCGCTCGACCACGTCGCCGAGTTCGGCCACGTTCGAGATGCGGCGCGCGACGTCCTCCCGGCGGTCCGGAGCCACGTCGGGCAGCGCCTTGAGGAGGCGATGAAGCAGCACGCCCCGCGCGCGGGCGGCCTCCGCGGCGGGTCCTCCGACGAAAGCCGTCGCCGCGGCGTCGTCGTCCGCCACCAAGGCCGACGGCGAGAGCGGCGGCCCCGGCGCGGCTTCGAAGGCGGGACGCTCGGCGAGCCATTCGGGCAGCGCAGGCGGCAATGCGAGACTGTCCTGATGCGCGTCCGGAACAGCGCCAGGGCCGCCGGACGCCAGCCGCAGCAGCGGCGTGTCGCCGTCACCGCCGTCGACGATCTGGACGCCCTCGGCGCCCGCCACCCCGTCACGGATCAGGTCGTACCAGGCCCCTTCGGGCCGCGCGCGGCCGGAATCGTGACCGCAGACGATCAACCGGTCCTTCGCCCGCGTCATGGCGACATAGAGCAGCCGGCGGTGCTCCGCTTCGGCCCGGGCGGCGAGCTCGGCGCGGGCGGTCGCGAGCGCCGGCGGATCGTCCTGCTTGCGTCCGGCCCAGACCGGAATCGGCGCGGCGTCGTAGCCGGCCTCTGGCCGTGGCAGCATGATCAACGCCGAGCCGCGGCCGGAGCTCACCGGCCCGCAGGTGTCGGCGAGCACGACGAGGCCGGCCTCGAGCCCCTTTGCACCATGCACAGTCATCACGCGCACTTCACCTGAAGCGACGTCGAGGTCGCGCTTGATCTCGGCCGGCGCGGCCCGCATCCAGGCGAGGAAGCCCGCCAGCGTCGGCGCGCGCTCGCGCGTGAACGCCTGCGCGAGATCGAGGAAGGCGTCGAGCGGATCGTCGACCTCGTGGCCGAGCCGCGCGCGAAACGCCTTGCGGCCGCCGGCCTCGGTCAGCACATGCGCAAAGAATCCGAAGGGCGTGCGCGCCCGCGCCTCCGCCGCGAAGGTCCTCAGCCGGGCGCGCGCGGCGACGGCCCGCTCGGGGCCGTCCGCCAGCGCGTCGAGCAGGCGTCCGCGGCGCCCGGGCGCGACGGCGATCAGATCGTCGTCGTCAAGCCCGAACAGCGGGCTCTTCAGCGCGCAGGCGAGCGCGAGGTCGTCGTCCGGCGTGACGAGCGCGTCGCCGAGCGCGACGAGATCCATGACGGCGATGTGCTCGCCGACGATCAGGCGGTCGGCGCCCGCCACCGGAACGTTCTTCGCTTTGAGCGCGCGAAGGATCGCCTCAAACAGCGCCTTGCGCTGACGCACCAGCACAAGCACCTCGCCCGCAGGGACCTCGCCGGCGTCGATCGTCCGCTTGATCTCCGCCGCGATCCTTTCGGCGAGCCGCACGACGGCGCTTTCCGGATTCACGCGGTCGAACGGCGCATCCCAGGCTTCCTCGGCATAGGCGGCCGGCGCCGCCGTCACGATCGGCCAGACTTCGACGAGCCCCGGAGCCTCACGTCGCGTCGTGGTATGGACCGTGCCCACCATTTCATCGGACGAGAGGCCGCGATGCGCTTCCGAGCGGGCGAACACCGCGTCGACGGCGGCCAGCACCGCCGTCGCGGAGCGGAAGCTCTCGGTCAGACGCACGTCCTCGAAGGTCAGCTCCACGGCGCGATGCGCGGCGTCGTAGAGCTTGCGCGTCGCCCCGAACGCGGCGGGCTCGGCGCCCTGAAAGCCGAAGATCGACTGCTTCTCGTCGCCCACCGCAAACACTGTCCGACCGCCGTAGGCTCGGGCGCCATGGCCGGCGAGGAAGTCCTCCGTCAGCTTCTGGACGATCTCCCACTGCGCGGGCGACGTGTCCTGCGCCTCGTCGACGAGGACATGGTCCAGGCCGCCGTCGAGCTTGAACAGGATCCAGGCCGCGTCGGTCCGCGACAGCAGCGCGCGGGTGCGGCCGATCAGATCGTCATAGTCGAGCAGGCCGCGGGCGTTCTTCGCCTTCGCATAGGCGCCGATGGTGGCGTCGGCGAGGGTCAGGAGCGCGTGCGTGCGTTCGACAAGCGCCGCGGCCTTGCTGCGCTCGATCAAGAGCGCAAGCCTCGACATTTCCGCGTCCAGCACCGCCGCGAGCGTCGGGTGCGCCGCACGTGTCGCGGCCGTGACGAATGTCCGCGCCGACCGGGGCGCGCCTTTGTCCGTGAGGAAGACGCCGAGATAGGCTGCGCGGCGCTCTTCGTCGGACCGGGCCGCGAGCGCGGCCGCGAAAGCGTCGCCGAGCTTGCGGTCGTTCGCGGAGCCGGCGCGCAGGGTCGCTGCGAGCGCCGGCCACTCCGTCGCAGCGAGTCCGCCGCCGAGGATCTGCGCCTCGATCGACGCGAGCGTCTCGTCGGCCGCCAGGCCGAGCAGCCGGCGGAGCGCGCGCGCGGCCCCGTCCGGGCTGTCGACGTCCGGCGCCGTGAGCAGCTTGCGGAGAGCGTCCCGCTCGTCGACCGCCTCGGCGAGCGCGCCGTCGATCGTCTGCTCCGCCATGCGCGCGACGAGAGAGGCGAGCGCCCGACCGACCGACCCCTCGGGGCGCTGCGCCGCCTCGGCCAGCGTCCTGCCGCGCGCCTCCGCCAGAAGCTCCGCCTGGTCGCGGTCGTCGACTTCGGAGAAGCCGGCGGGGACGTTCGCCTCGAACGGAAACTGATGAAGCAGCCGTCCGCAAAAGGCGTGGATCGTATAGATTTTCAGCCCGCCCGGCGTCTCGAGCGCCCGCGCGAACAGTTTTCGGGCGGCGGAAAGGCGGGCGGCGTCGGGGCGCGCGCCTTCGAGGCCCGCGATTTCAGCCGAAAGCTTCGCGTTCGGCATGGTGGCCCAGCCGCGCAGCCGCTCGACCACGCGGTTCTGCATGTTGGCGGCGGCCGCCTTGGTGAAGGTCAGGCACAGGATGCGCGACGGATCGGCGCCGGCGAGCAGCAGCCGCACGACGCGCTGCACCAGCACATAGGTCTTGCCGGAGCCGGCGTTCGCCGACACCCAGGCCGACGCTCCCGGATCGGACGCCCGCGCCTGCCGCGCCAGCGTCTCTGCGCTCGGCCCGCTCATTCGGCGTCCCCCTCCGGAGCGCCGCCGGTCGAGGACCATTCCTTGACCCGCGCGAGATGGCCGTAGGGGCCTGCCGGCCGCGAGAGAAACTGGGGATGCGACAGCGAGCGATAGGGTTCGCCCTCGCTTTCGAAGCGGGCGACGACGGCCTTGAAGCGCTCCAGCGCCGATGCGGCGACGTCGTCCGGCGTCTCGGTCTTGCCGCGGATGTCGATCGTCTCTCCTGCGGGCTCACGACCGAGAAGCTGGATGAGCGCGAGCTCCGCGATCGGACCGCCCTCCGGCGCGATTTCCGAGAAGCCTCCTGCCCGCAGGATGGCGCCTTCGAGCGAAAGCTGGGGCGCAAATCCCGCCAGCGCCTGACGCACGCTCGGGACGCGGCCGGTCTTGTAGTCGAGCAGCGCGAAACCGCCATCGCCGAGCGCCTCGATGCGGTCGGCGCGCGCGGTGAGGGTGAACGCGCGGCCTGCGACGGTCTGGAAGGTCAGCTTGCCCGTGCTCTCCACGAAAGCCGACGACACGCGCGGCGTGCGGGAGCGCTGAAACGCCAGAAGCCAGTCCGTGATGCGCTCGAAGCGGGGCCACCACAAAGCGCGCACGTCGTCGCGCTCGAGAAGCGGTCCGAAGGCGTCCCGGCCGAATGCGAGCAGCCGCTCGCGGGCGCCCGCGGCGTCGGGCGGCGTTCCAGCCCTGGCGAAGGCTTCGAGCGCGCCGTGAATGGCGTCGCCGAGGTCGCCGGGACCAGGCTCGCGGCCGACGGGATCGAGTTGCTCCAACCGGAGAATGTGCCGGGCGTAGATCGCATAGGGATCGCGCAGCCAGGTTTCGACGGCCGTCACGCTGAGCTTGACCGGACGCAGCGCAAGCGCCGGCCGCGGCTCCGGCGCGCGCGCGGGCGGCGCGCGATCGACATCGTCGAGGGCTTCCGCGAGCTCGACGTAGCGCCGGCCGCGGGCGAGCGCCGCCTCGTAATCGGGACCTCCTGCGACGGCCGCCAGACGCTGCAGCCAACGGGAGGGGATGGCCGGCGCGCCTGCAACCTTCGACGAGCGCGTCAGGATCGCCTCGTCCGCGCCGAGGCTCTGGCAGAAATCATGCGCGGACAGACCGATGCGGCGTTCCGGCGGCGGCAGTCCAAGCGCCGCGCGCAGCGGGCGGTTGATCCAGGGATCGGCCTGAGGCGTCGGCGGCCACGTCGCCTCGTTCAGCCCTCCCAGAATGACTCGATCGAAGCGGATCAGGCGCGCCTCCAGAGGCCCCAAGATGCGCACCCGCGGGTGGCGGTCGCGGGGCGGCCGCACGACGCGGCCGGCCATCAGCGCTTCGAGCACCGAAGGGAACGCGGCGGCTGCAATCGGATCGCCCTCGCCGGCAGATGCGCCGAGCTCTTCGAGGAAAGCTTCCACGGCCGCCGCGTCTTCGCTGTCGGCTTGCCCGGACAGGGCGGCGTAAGCGTGCGTCGCCGCGGCCGTCAGCATCGCCAGCGCGGATGAAGGTTCGGCGGCGCACGCCGCGAGCGGTTCGAGCGCCTCCGTTAGACGCTCAACGAGGTTGATCGCCGCCGCCCGATCCTCGGGTCCGAACCGGCGGGCGACGCCGCGCCGTTCATCGCCCTCCGACCGGAGCGCGGCGATCACGCCGGAAAGGCCCTTTCCGGGAACTGGCGCACGCAGCGCCGCGACGTCGAGCGCGTCGACCGCGCGCGCGTTATCCGCGGCGATCCGACAGGCCGGGGCGCGAAGCAGGGCGAGGATCGCCATCGGACGCGGATCGAGAGCGGTCTCCACGGCGAGCCTCAGCAGCGCCCCGGCGGGCGTCGCCGCCAGGGGGCGGCCGGCGCTGTCGTCGACCGTGACGCCCCAGCGTTCCAGCTCCAGCGCCACCCGCATGGCGAGGTCGCGGTCTGGCGTCACGAGCGCCGCGGTCTTTCCCGGCGTCTCCAGCGTCTCGCGCAGGGCGACGGCGATGGCCGCCGCCTCGCCGCGCATGTGCGGCGCCTCGACGATCGCGACGCCCTGAAGTCCCGACGCCGCGTCGGGCGCGCTCCGGTCGCTCCAGGCGTCGGTGGTCTCCGCCGGCCGCAACGCGTCCGCGACGAGGCGCGCCCGCGCCGCGAGCGGAGAGCTCGTCGCGCCCAACGTGCGCACGTCGTCGCGCGCAAGCCCAAGCGCAGCGACAAGCCGGGCGAGACCGCGCTGGGGGTGGCCGAACAGGCCAGGCCCCTCGCCGTCCAGCAGCAGCGACCAGCCCGCCGCGTCCAGACCGTCCACGTCGAGCCCTGGCAGCACGACCGCCCCGGACGCGCTGCCGGCGATCGCCGCGATAAGCCGGCGCGTCGCCGGCGCCGATCCGGTGGAGCCGGCGGCGATCACCGGGCCGCGCGCCTGCGCCACGCGGCGCGCCGCGGCGTCGATCTGAAGGCGGCGCCGGCGGGCGGGGTCGAGCCGCCCGACCTCCGCCATGCGGGCCGGCCACGCCCGGAGAGCGACCTGCAGGAAGGCCTGGGTGATCGCCCAGTAGCGGTCGTGCTCGCCCGGCACCAGCGTATCGAGACCCGCCAGGTCGACCTCCTCCTGCTCGATCGAATCGATCAGGCCCTCGAGCTCGCCGGCGAGGTAGACGGCGTCGGCGGCGGTCGCGGGGATCAGCGGCCCGTCGTCAGGCCCGAGCGTCAAGACCGAACGGTCGAGAGCGGCCGCAAATCCTGAGACAAGGCGCGCGAGGGCGAGCCGGCGTTCGAGCGGCGCGGCGGGCGGCGGCAGTTCGACCTCCGCCTCGTCGGCGGGCTCTGCGAGCGCCTCGTCGGCGTCGACGTCGCCGAGCGGGGCGATGCGCGGCAGCAGCGTGGCGCGACCGTCGAGCGCCTCGAGGAACGCGTCGCGCAAGCCCCGCGCCGCGCGGCGCGTCGGAAGGAAGACCGTGGCGTCGGCGAGCGCGATGGGATCGTCGCGCGGCGCGAATCCGGGGACGATTTCGCCGTCGAGCAGCCCGCGGGCCAGGGTCGGCAGGAAAGCGGCGCCCGTCGGGATCGTCAGGACGTTCGGGCGGGGACGCGGCGGGGAATCGGCCATGGCGCAATCTTAACCCTTGCGCGAAGGCCGAAGGGCGGGCGCGGCCGATTTCCCGTCCCTTACGCAGAATCCTCCGCGGGCGAAGCGGCGCGCAGTTTACTTGCAGGCCGAGCGCCACATCTCTTTAATCTGGCCAAATGCCCAACTCAGTAGTGCGCAATATTTGCGCTGTCCGCCCATTCTCGCGCCAGGAGACGTGCCGTGCTTGAGCTTCACGACAATCCATCCCGCCGCATGGCCCTGGCTCTTGGAGCGGGCGCGGCTCTGACGCTCGCTTTTCCGGCGCGCGCTGCGTTTCCCGACAAGCCCGTCACTGTGATAGTGCCCTTCCCGCCCGGCGGGCCGAACGACGTGGTCGGTCGGCTGACCGCGCAGACGCTGACCGAGGCCCTCGGCGCGCAGGCGATCGTCGAGAACCGGGCCGGCGCAGGCGGCGCCACCGGCGTCGGCTCGACGGCCCGCTCCGAGCCGGACGGCTACACGACGGTGCTCGCCACCGGCGTCGGCTGGGTCACGCATCCCATGCTGACGAAGAGCCCCTCCTTCCGGACGGAGGATCTGCGGCCAGTCTGCAACGTGACCGGCGGCCCGTCCGTCCTCGCCGTCCGCAAGGACCTGCCGGCGAAGACGCTCGAAGAGCTGATCGCGCTGGCGAAGGCCAAGCCCGGCGAACTCACCTACGCCTCGTCCGGCGTCGGCACGACGCTCCACCTCGGCGGCGAGCTGTTCAAGAGCGTCGCGGGGCTCGACATCATCCACGTGCCGTACAAGGGCACCAGCGAAGTTCTCGTCGACCTGCTCGCCGGCCGCGTCGACATCAGCTTCATCAGCCCGCTGGTCGCGCGCAAGCTCGTCGACGACGGCCGCCTGCGGGCGCTCGCGACAACGGGGACGAAGCGCATGAAGGGATGGGACGACACCCCGACCGTCGCGGAAGCCGGCGCGCCGGGCTATGTGCTCGACAGCTGGTACCCTTTGCTGGCTCCGGCCGGAACGCCCGACGAGGTCGTCTCGCGGCTGAACCAGGCAGTCGCCGCCGGGGTGAAGGCGCCGGAGGCCGCGCACAGGCTGGAAGGGCTCGGCTTCATCGCGATCGGCAGCAGCGTCGCGGAGGCGGAGGCCTATCAGCGCGCCGAGACGGAGAAATGGACCAAGCTGATCCGCGACGCCAAGCTGCAGGCGGACTGACCGCTCCGGACTTCAGCTGGGCGGCGTGCCGTTCGCGGCGAGCGCCTCGCCGGCGAGGTAAAGCGAGCCGGTGATCAACACGCGCGGCGGCGTCGGACCGGCCGCGCGCGCGGCCTTCGCCAGGGCCTCCGGGATCGAGTCGCAGGCTTCCGCCGACAGCCCCGCCCTCTCGGCCGCATCGACGACCTCCTGGGGGGAGCGGGCCGCCGAGGTCGAGCCGATGGGCACGCCGTAGACGCGTCCGGCAAGGCCCGCGAAGGCTTCGAGAAACCCTTCCGAGTCCTTGGTGTTGAGCATGCCGACCACGAGCACGATGGGCTTCGGCGACCGCTCGTCGAGGTCTCCGAGCGTCGCGGCTATCGCGCGGCCCCCGTCTGGATTGTGTCCCCCGTCGAGCCAGAGTTCGGCGCCGTCCGGCAGCAGTTTCGTTAGTTCTCCTGAAGCGAGACGCTGCATGCGCGCCGGCCAGTCCACCGCCGCAAGGCCGGCGTCGATGGCGGCCGACGAAATCCCCAGGGCTGGGACGGCCCGCAGCGTGGCGATGGCGGCGCCGGCGTTCTCGATCTGGTGACGCCCGACAAGCCGCGGCAACGACAGGTCGAGCAGCCCGTCGCCGTCCTCGAACACCAGCCGCCCGCGCTCCTCGCGCGCCTGCCAGTCCTGGCCGGAGACGCTGAGCGGCGCGCCGACGCGGGCCGCCTCGCGCTCGATCGCCCGCAGCGCGACGTCGTCCTGCCGGGAGATCACCGCTGGCGTCAGGCTCTTCAGAATGCCGGCCTTCTCATGCGCGATCGCGGCCAGATCCTCGCCCAGAAACTTCTGGTGGTCGAGGCTGACCGGGGTGATCACGCTCGCGATCGGCCGCTCCACCACATTGGTGGCGTCATAGCGGCCGCCGAGGCCTACCTCGAGCAGGAGCACGTCGGCCGGGTGGCGGGCGTAAAGCAGCAGCGCCGCCGCGGTCGTGATCTCGAACAGGGTGATCTGCTGGCCCGCGTTGACGCGCTCGACCTCGGTGAACGTATCGGCGAGACGGTCTTCGTCCACATAAGCGCCCCCGCCGGGCGCGCCGAGGCGGATCCGCTCGTGAAACCGCACGAGATGCGGCGAGGTGTAGACATGGACCGACTTGCCGGCCGCCTCCAGCATCGCGCGCAGGAAGGCGGTGGTGGAGCCCTTTCCGTTCGTGCCCGCGACTTGGATCGTAGCGGGCAGCGACCGTTCGGGATGTCCGAGTTCGCCCAGCAACCGCGCGACGCGGCCGAGCGAGAGATCGATCTCTTTGGGATGCAGCGCGAGAAAGCGCGCGAGGATCGCGTCGCTCAGGCCCGGCGAAGGGGGCTCCGCGACAGGTTCGGCGCTCACGCGTGGGCGGCCTCAACCTGCGCCTCGTCCGACAATGTCTCCGGAGCGTCGAGGAGCGTATCGGCGGCTGGGGCGCCGGAGAGAAGCCGGCAGAGCCGCGCGATCGTGGCGCGCATGTCCTTGCGGTGAACGACGAGGTCGACCATGCCGTGGTCCCTGAGATACTCGGCGCGCTGGAAACCGTCGGGCAGCTTCTCCCGGATGGTCTGCTCGATCACGCGCGGTCCGGCGAACCCGATGAGCGCCCCGGGTTCGGCGATGTGGACGTCGCCCAGCATCGCGTAGGACGCGGTGACCCCGCCGGTCGTGGGGTTGGTCAGCACGACGATGTAGGGTTTGCCGGCTTCGCGCAGCATCTGCACGGCCACCGTGGTCCGCGGCATCTGCATCAGCGAGAGAATGCCTTCCTGCATGCGCGCCCCGCCGGAGGCCGCGAACAGGATCGCCGGCGTCCCACGGGCGGCGGCGGTCTCGAGCCCTGCGACGATCGCTTCGCCGGCCGCCATGCCGAGCGAACCGCCCATGAACTCGAAATCCTGCACGATCACGGTCGCGGGCGAGCCTTCGATCGCGCCCACGGCGACCTTCACCGCGTCCGTCATGCCGGTCTTGGCGCGCGCGTCCTTCAGGCGGTCGACATATTTCTTCTCGTCGCGGAACTTCAGCGGGTCGGCGGCGACGTCGGGAAGCTTGATCTCCTCGAAGCCGGAATCGAGCGTCGCCGCGAGCCTCTGAACCGCGCCCATGCGCAGGTGATAGCCCGAGCCGGGGATGACCCAGTGGTTGGCCTCGACGTCCTTGTGGAACACGAGCTGACCGGTCTCCGGACATTTGATCCAGAGATTCTCGGGCGTCGCGGCCTGCCGCGTCAGCAGGCTGTTGATCTTGGGCCGTACGACGTTGACGAGCCAGTTCATGCGGAGAAGGCCTCCTGTCGGGCGTGTTCCGTCGACGTCACGCGGCGGCGCGCCCACGGCGGACGCCGGCGGCGAGCGCCGAAACGAGGTCGGTGACGGCCGAAACCGTCTTTTCCGTGGCGGCCCCGTTGGCGTCGAGACTTCCGCGCACCGCTTCGACCAGGGCCGAGCCCACGACCACGCCGTCGGCGCCGGCTGCGATCGCCGCGGCGTGCTCCGGCGTCTTCACGCCGAAGCCGACGGCGATCGGCAGCTTGGTGTGCCGCTTCAGGCGCGCGACCGCCGAAGACACCACGCCGAAATCCGGCGTCGCCGAGCCCGTGATGCCTGCGATCGAGACATAGTAGACGAAGCCGGACGTGTTGGTCAGGACGGTCGGCAGCCGGGCGTCGTCGGTCGTCGGCGTGGCGAGACGAATGAAGGCGAGGCCGGCCTTCAACGCGGGAAGGCAGAGCTCTTCGTCCTCTTCCGGCGGCAGGTCGACGACGATCAGGCCGTCGGCGCCGGCCGCCTTGGCGTCGACGAGGAAGCGATCGACCCCGTAGGCGTAGATCGGATTGTAGTAGCCCATCAGCACGATCGGCGTGGCGTCGTCGCTCTCTCGGAAAGCCCGCACGAGGTCGAGGGTCTTCACGAGCGTCGCGCCGGCGGCCAGCGCGCGCAGGCCCCCGGCCTGGATCGCCCGGCCGTCGGCCATCGGATCGGTGAACGGCATGCCGAGCTCGATCACGTCGGCGCCGGCCCCCGGCAGCGCCTTGACGATCGCGAGCGAGGTCGCGTGATCGGGATCGCCGGCCGTGACGAAGGTCACGAGCGCGGCGCGGTTTTCGCTCGCGGTCGCGGCGAAGCGGGCGTCGAGTCGGGTCGTCACAGCGTGGTTCCCAGCAGTTCCGCCACCTGCGGCACGTCCTTGTCGCCCCGGCCGGAGAGGTTGACGACCATCAGATGGTCCTTCGGCTTCGCGGGCGCGAGCTCCAGCACCTTGGCGATCGCATGGGCGCTTTCGAGCGCCGGAATGATGCCTTCGAGCTTCGACAGCGTCTGGAAGGCGGCGACCGCTTCGTCGTCCGTCGCCGAGAGATAGGTCACCCGGCCGATGTCGTTCAGCCAGGCGTGCTCCGGGCCGATGCCGGGATAGTCGAGGCCGGCCGAGATCGAGTGGCCCTCTTCGATCTGGCCGTCTTTGTCCATCAAGAGATAGGTGCGGTTGCCATGCAGCACGCCCGGCCGCCCGCCGGCGATCGAGGCGGCGTTCAGCCCGCTCAGACCGAAGCCCGCGGCTTCCACGCCGTAGATCTCGACGTCCGTGTCGTCCAGGAACGGGTGGAACAGCCCCATGGCGTTCGAGCCCCCGCCGACGCAGGCGATCAGGCTGTCGGGGATCCGCCCCTCCAGCGCCAGCATCTGTTCGCGGGTCTCGCGCCCGATGACCGACTGAAAGTCGCGAACCATCGCCGGATAGGGGTGCGGCCCGGCCACCGTGCCGATGCAGTAGAAGGTGTCGGAGACGTTGGTGACCCAGTCGCGCAGCGCCTCGTTCATGGCGTCCTTCAGGGTCTTCGCGCCGGACTGCACGGGCACGACGGTCGCGCCCAACATCTTCATGCGGAACACGTTCGGAGCCTGCCGGGCGACGTCGACCGCGCCCATGAACACGACGCATTCGAGCCCGAAGCGCGCGCAGAGCGTCGCGGTGGCCACGCCGTGCTGGCCGGCGCCGGTTTCGGCGATGATCCGCTTCTTGCCCATCCGGCGGGCGAGCATGATCTGGCCGAGCACGTTGTTCACTTTGTGGGAGCCGGTGTGGTTTAGCTCCTCGCGCTTCAGATAGACCTTCGCGCCGCCGAGCTTCTCCGTCAGACGCTCCGCAAAATAGAGCGGGCTGGGACGACCGATGTAGTGGGTCTGGTGGCCGGCCATCTCCGCGATGAAAGCGGGGTCGTTCCGGGCGTCCTCGTAGGCCTTCTCGAGCTCGAGGATCAGCGGCATGAGCGTCTCGGCGACGAAGCGGCCGCCATAGATGCCGAAACGGCCGCGTTCGTCGGGACCGGTTCTAAAGGAGTTCGGCTGCGGCTGAGCGGTCACGACGAAGACCTTCCGTCATTCGAGGATGCGGCGCGGGCTGCGCGCACGAAGGCCGCGATCAGCTCGGGCTGCTTGACGCCGGGCGCGCTTTCGACGCCGGACGAGACGTCGACCGCGGGCGCGCGGGTGACGCGGATCGCCTCCGCCACCGTCTCGGGCGTCAGACCTCCGGAAAGCACGAAGGGACGCTTGGGGTCAAGGCCGGCGAGCAGGGTCCAGTCGAAGGCGACGCCATTGCCGCCGGGAAGCTCCGCATCCGCCGGGGGCTTGGCGTCGAACAGAAGCCGGTCTGCGACGTCGCGATATCGTTCGGCGGCGGCGAGGTCGTCGGACGACCAGACCCCGACGGCTTTCCAGATCTCCAGGCCATACGTCGTCTTCAGCCGCGCGACCCGCTCGGGCGTTTCCTGGCCATGAAGCTGCAGGACGTCCGGCGCTACGGCCGCAACGAGCGCGGCGAGGTCGGCGTCGCTGGCGTCGACCGTCAGCAGCGCGATCCGCGCACGCCCCCTCGCCCGCTCGGCGAGCGCCGAGGCCTGCTCGAGCGAGACATGGCGCGGGCTCTTCGCAAACGACACCAGACCGACGAGATCGGCGCCG
Organism: Hansschlegelia sp. KR7-227; assembly: GCF_049446035.1. NCBI lineage: Bacteria > Pseudomonadati > Pseudomonadota > Alphaproteobacteria > Hyphomicrobiales > Methylopilaceae > Hansschlegelia > Hansschlegelia sp. KR7-227. The sequence continues at coordinate 155,642 of NZ_JBMSEA010000001.1, read as the reverse complement.
GCGTCGAGAGCCGCGTCGAGCGTCGGCGCGGTTGAAAGCCCGCAGATTTTTACGTCGATCGTCATGGTCGCTTCGCCCTGCCTTTCGCGGCTTCGCACGTCGTAGCCTCGAAAGTCCACAGCAGATTATACGTTATGAAAATGTTTTTATATCAAAACATCGTTTTAATTCCGGTAATTCTTGCGTCGAGCGGCGCGAACGGCTAGATCGGCGCTGGAAACTGCGCCCATCAGCGGGCCTTCGGAGCCTCCGCCATGCATGCTGCCGTCCTTCGCCGCGCCGCCTTCGCGTTCGGCCTGCTCGCGCTCTCGGTCGCGCCGGCCGCCGCCGCCCCCGACACGATCCTCAACGTCTCCTACGACATCGGTCGCGAGCTCTACGCCGCGGTCGACACGGCGTTCACCGCGGACTGGAAGGCGAGGACCGGAGCCGACGTCACCGTCAACCAGAGCCACGCCGGCACCTCCAAGCAGGCGCGCGCGATCCTGGAGGGCCTCGAGGCCGACGTCGTGACCTTCAACCAGGAGCTCGACGTCCAGGTGCTCGCCGACAAGGGCCAGCTGGTCGCGGCCGACTGGAAGTCGAAATTCCCCAACAACGCCTCGCCCTACTACTCCCTGCCGGCCTTTGTGGTGCGCTCCGGCAACCCCAAGCAGGTCAAGAGCTGGGACGACCTGATCCGCGACGACGTCAAGGTCGTGTTCCCCAACCCGAAGACGTCAGGCAACGCTCGCTACACCTATCTTGCGGCCTATGCTTACGCGCTGAAGACGAACAACGGCGATGAGGCCAAGGCGGACGCCTTCGTCAAGAAGCTGCTGGCGAACGTCCCCGTGTTCGACACCGGCGGACGCGGCTCGACCACGACCTTCGTGGAGCGCGGCATCGGCGACGTGCTGGTGACCTTCGAGGCCGAGACCGCGGCGGTGAAGAAGGAGTACGGCGCCGACAAGGTCGACGTCGTCGTGCCGCCGGTCAGCCTGCTCGCGGAGTTTCCCGTCGCCGTCGTCGACAAGGTCGCGGACCGTCGCGGCAGCCGCGAGCTCGCCACCGCCTATCTCAACTGGCTCTACGAGCCGAAGGGGCAGGAGCTGATCGCCTCCTTCAACAACCGAGTCCAGGATCCGAAGATCATGGAGGCGAACAAGGACCGCTTCCCGGCCGTTGAGCTGCTTTCGGTCGACGACGTCTTCGGCGGCTGGAAGAAGGCGAACGAGACCCATTTCGCGTCCGGCGGCAAGCTCGACCAGGTGTTCGTCGGCCGCTGAAAGGGATCGCGGCGCGCTGGAACGCGGGCGCAATCCCGGGTCAATCCTGCGCAATCGCGTGAAATTTGGCGGCAGGCGCGTCCCGCCGCCGGCCGCCTCAGCCGAACCGCCCGCGCCAGCTCGCCTGCGCGTCCGGAAACGGCAGCGGCGTCGCCTCGAACACCCCGCGCGCGACGGCGCGGGCGAGGGTCAGCGCCGCGACATGGCCGATGGCGGCGAGCGCGGTCAGCCGGTCGCCCGTGATCGCGATCCGCTCGGTCGAGGCCGCGAACACCACGTCGCCGTCGAGCGGGGTGTGGACGGGAACCAGCGCCCGGGCCAACCCGTCCTGCGCCATCACGGCGAGCATGCGGGCTTCCGCCTTGGTCAGCGCGGCGTCGGTCGCGACCGCGGCGAGCGTGGTGTTGGCGCCGGCCATCGGCTTCGCCTCGGGGAACCATGAGTCCGGGTCGGGCCGGAGCGGCGAGCCCAGTCCCCCGAACTCGTCGCCGATCTCGAAGGGCGCAGCCCAGAACTGCGGCCCGTCGCCCGCCGTCGCCGAGCCCAGCGCGTTGACGGCGGCGATCGCGCCGACGGTGACGCCGAGCTCGTCGATCACCGACGACGCCATGCCGAGCCCGCCCTTGAGAGTCGCCGTCCTGGCGCCGATCCCAGCCCCAACGGTCCCGAGCGCGGCGTCGGCGGTCGCGGCGAGCGTCGCGGCGTGGCCGAGTTCGCGATAGGGCGGGTAGCGGCCCCAGTCCTTGGCGCCGCCGTTCAGCAGGTCGAACAGGATCGCGCCCGGAACGATCGGCACGCGCGCCGAGCCGACGGCGAAGCCCCTGCCCTGTTCGGCGAGCGCGGCCATGACTCCGGCGGCGGCGTCGAGGCCGAAGGCCGAGCCGCCCGCCAGCGCGATCGCGTCGATGCGCTCGACCGTGCGCTCGGGCAGCAGCAGGTCGGTCTCGCGGGTGCCCGGCCCGCCTCCCCGCACGTCCACCGAGGCGATTGCGGGCGCGTCGAACACGATCGCGGTCGCGCCCGAGCCGAGGCGCATGTCGCCGGCATGGCCGACGCGCACGCCGGCGACGTCGGTCAGCGCGTTTCGGAGGCCGGGGCGAAGGGTCAGGCGCATCGGGGCGGCTTTAGCAGATCCGATCCCGGACCTCCATTGGACGTCCCATCCCACAGCTTTGACGCCATCCGACGCGACCTTGAGCGCCCGATTAACAGATTTTATCACTGAGACAACGACATCGCGCGTCTATTACGAACTGAACTCGCCATCGCGCATGATTTCGTAGGCGTTTCTACGAATTGGCTACTGAAGAAATCGCGATCACTCTCTCCCGTGCGATCCTGACATCTTGGGAGCCACCAATGGTCAACCGCATAGGCACAGCGCGCGCAGATCTTCTGACCGGCTCGCCGCGGGACGACTATTTCGAGCCGCGCGGGGTAAGCCAGAGGCCCCCGGGCACGAACGAGGTCGACACGGTCGAAGGCGGGGCCGGCTTCGACACGCTGTCGATCGGGGCCGGATCCTCCGCGACCTTTATCGGCAGCGCCGGAACCGGCGACTGGTCGATCGTCTCCTCCGACGGGAACACCAACTGCCTCGCGACCGGCATCGAGTATGTCCTCTTCACCGGCTCGTCCCAGAACGACGTCTTCAACACGGGCAACGCCACGGGCGTCATCGACGGCGGGGGCATCTCGGACGTCGACATCTGGATCGCCGATTTCGGCGCGCGCTCCGAGAACATGTTCTTCGACACCCGAGGCGATCTCGGGATTCTCGCCGTCGGCGTCACCGTCCGAAACATCGACCGTATCTCGCTGACCACGGGCGGCGGCCGCGACACGGTCCTGGGCGGCGACGAGGGCGACACCATCGTCACGGGCGCCGGGGCCGACCGCGTCGACGCGGGGCGTCGTCGGCCGCTCGGCGAAACCGGAACGGACGTCGTGGATTGCGGCTCGGGCGTCGACACGCTCGTGGTCGACGCACGGACCGAATCCCGGTCGGTGCAGCTCGGGTCCGGCGCCGACTCCTTCTTCGTCCGGTCGAGTTCGAACCGCTTCGTGGTCGACGCGGCGAACACCGAGAAGGTCGAGTTCTTGGGCGGGTCCGGCGACGACATCATCGACACTGGGACCGGAGCCGTCATCGTGCGCGCCGGCGCCGGCATGGATTTCTGGATCGCCGACATGAGCGCGGCGAAATCGGACCTGACGTTCCGGTTCGATCTCGACTTCCGCCTGGACGAACTCGGCGTGAAATCCGTCACGGGCGTCGACCGGATCGCTTTGACCATGGGAAGCGGCGACGACACCGTCGTCGGCGGAACGCGAGGCGACACGGTCAGGGGCGGCGCCGGCGACGACGTCGCGGACCTCAGGACCCGATCGCCGAACGGCGAGACGCAGACCGACTTCTTCGACGCCGGCGCCGGCGTCGACACGCTCATCGTGAACGCCCGCAACGAGACCGCCGGCGTCTCGCTCGGCGTGACCGCGGACGGCTTCTTCGTGGATTCGGATTCGCGCAACTTCGACGTCGACGCGACGAACTGCGAGAAGATCCGGTTCACGGGCGGGTCGGGGAACGACTTCATCAACTCCGGCTCGCGCGCGGAAAGGATCGACGGCGGAAGCGGGGTCGACACCTGGGTCGCGGACTACGGCGCGACCACGCGCGACGTGAGGTTCGAGCTTCCCGCCCCCGGCAGCGGCGGGGCGGTAGCGCTGACGGCGCTCGGCCTGCTCTCGCTCGCCGACATCGAACGCATCCTGCTGACGACCGGCGCCGGCGACGACACGATCATCGGCGGCGGCCAGGGCGACATCGTCAACACCGGCGCCGGCCGCGACGTCGTCGATCTGAAAACCCGGCCGGTCTTCGGCGAGACGGGAACCGACATCTTCAACGCCGGCGCGGGCGTCGACACGCTCGTCGTCGACGCTCGCGCCGAGAAACTCGGCGTCTCGCTCGGGGTTAACGGCGGCGGCTTTTTCGTGCGGTCGGGCTCAAACCGGTTCTCGGTGGACGCCACCGACTGCGAGAAGGTGCGCTTCACCGGCGGCAAGGGCGACGACGTCATCGACACCGGCGCAGGCGGCGTTCGGGTCGACGGCTATGGCGGCGTGGATCGCTGGATCGCCAATTACGGCGCGACGGCGCGCGACGTCGCCTTCATCCTCGGCCGGACCACGGATCTGAAGCCGCTCGGTCTCGAGGCGATCGCGGGCGTGGAGGCCCTGAGCCTGACGACCGGCCGCGGCGACGACCGCATTTCCGGCGGCGGCGAGGGAGACAGGATCACTTCCGGGGCGGGCGCCGACACGCTCGACGGCGGAACCCATCACGACGGCGACGGCGGCGACCTGCTCGACGGGGGCGCGGGGATCGACACGCTGGTCGTCGATGCCCGCGTCGACCGCAGCGCCCTGACGCTCGCGACCAAACCTTCCGGCTATGTCGTCTTTTCAGCCGACGGGCGCTACCTCGTCGACGCCACCGCCGTGGAAAGGGTCAGCTTCACAGGCGGCGCGGGCGACGACCGGATCGACACCGGGCGCGGCGGCGTCGTGGTCGACGGCGGGGCCGGCGTCGATCGCTGGATCGCCGATTACGGCGCGACGGCCGAGAACGTCGTCTTCACCCTCGGCCAGCACACGGCGCTCAAGCATCTCGGCGTCGAGACGATCCAGCGGATCGAGGCGATCTCGATCGCGACCGGCCGCGGCGACGACCGGATCGTCGGCGGACGCGAGGCCGACGTCATCGCGAGCGGCGGCGGCGACGACACGCTCGACGCCGGCATGCGCCGGTCGGGCGACGCCGGCGACGCGCTCGACGGCGGCGCCGGCTTCGACACGCTGGTGATCTACGCCGCGCAGGAGAACGCGAGCGGGGTCGAGCTGACCTTCGGCGGGAACGGCGCCTTCGCGCTGCGCTCGGCCTCGGGCCGCTACGCGCTCGACGCGGTCCACATGGAGGCGGTGGACTTTTCCGGCACCTTCAGGGGGGATTTCGCGGAAGGCGGCGCTCGCGACGACACCCTGCGCGGCAACGCCGGCGCCGACACGCTGGACGGCGGGCTGGGGAGCGATTCCCTCGAGGGCGGCGGCGGCCCCGACGTCTTCCGGTTCTCAACGAAGCTCTCGCCGGGCAACATCGACCGCATCACGCTGTTCTATGCGCCCGACGATCAGATCAGGCTCGACGACGCCATCTTCTCGACGCTCGACGTCGGACAGTTGAAGGCGGGACAGTTCCGCATCGGCCCGAGGGCCGAGGACGCCGACGACCGCGTCATCTTCCGCCAGAGCACCGGCGGACTGCTCTACGACGCCGACGGCGTCGGCGGCGCGGACGCGGTTCAGTTCGCGACGATCGCCTTCTCGGCGGGGACGATCGGCTTTCGAGACTTCTCCGTCGTGTGACCGGCCGCGGTCAGCCCGGCCGGCGCGCCTCGAGCGCGGCCTGCGCGTCGAGCGGGGCGCGCCACTTCACGCGGTAGAAGATGTGGCGGCCGATCTTCTGCTCTTTGATCATGTCGCCAAGCCAATACGGCCGGACATAGGTCGCGTGGTAATGTGTGGAGTCGCCGACCTCCGGCAGCCAGGCGCCGCCCTGCGCGACGTCCTGCGCGATGCGCGCCGCGATCGTCCAGGCGTGCTTGTTGGTGACGCGATCGGGAATCCGGTCGCAGGCGAAGGAGAACTGGCACGCGTTGCGGCGCTGCTTGTTCTGGTAGACGACGCCGCAGACGTCCGAGGGATAGTAGCCCGAGCGGGCGCGGTTCATCACCACCTGCGCGACGGCGTACTGGCCCTCGATCGGCTCGCCGCGCGCCTCGAAATAGATGGCTTCGGCGAGGCACTGCTCGGCGCGGGCGAGCTGCCGCTCGGGAATGACGAGCCGGTGGGCGAGCCGCGTTTCGATCTTGCCGTCTCCGGGCACGTCGTCGCGCAGCGCCGTGGTCTCGCCTTCGGCCTCCGGGTCGCTCGACGGCGTCAGCGCCACGCGCTCAAGCGCGCCGCCGCGGGAGACCGGAAGCGCCGCGACCTCGACCGGCGTCTCGCTGGCGGGCGTGGTCGTCGCCCGCGAAACCCCTCCCGACAGCGACGCGACGGAGGGCGTCGAGCCGTCATGGCTCGCCGTCTCCTCGCGGCGGCGCATGGGCACGCTCGTCGTCGCGGCGGCGGCGGCGGGCTCGGCGACGGCGCTGTCGCCCGTCACGCCCCCGCCGGCGGGAGCGGCGTCCGCTCGCTTCGGCGTGGTCGCGAGCGTCTGGCGCGACGGCGCGGCTTCGGCGGGCTGCGGCCAGTCCGCCGTGGGCCGCGGGCGCGGGGGCGCGGGCTTCGCGGCGTCGATGGGCGGTAGGATGTTGACCCCGGTCAGGTCGAGCGCGAGCGCGTCCCCGAGGGCTGGCAGCGCGTCGAACGGGTCCGGCTCGGGCCCGGATCGCGCGTCGGGTTCAGGCGCCGCGACGCGCGCCAACCGGCGGTCGCCCTTCAGCGTGCGGTCCACGAACGGCTCGTCGAGAGCGAATTTCGCGGCGCCGGAGACGGCTTCCGGCATGTCGGCGACCACGAGGCTTTCGCCGCCGCCAAGCAGGTCGGCGGCGACCATCGGGCCGCGGCCCGATCCGAACAGGTCGGCGGCCTCGAGCGAGGCGAGCTCCAGCGGCCGGCGCGGCTCCGCCGCGAGAAAATGGCCGCCGGCGCCGTCCGCGAGGTCGGCGGCGGCGCTCAGCAGGCTGGTCGCATCCTGGCGCGCGATCGAGGTCGTGGCGAAGGGGAAGACGGCGGCGGCGAGCAGCAGCCGGATCGCCGTCGGTCTGACCCGCCTGGCAACGCCCCCGGAGGCGGGCCGTGACGCCCGGCGCCTTGGCTCTCCCTGTCGACGCATAACGCAACGCCCCCACAGCGGTCGCGACCACACCGCCGTAGCGACGCGCGACCTTACCGACACACCTTGCTGGTTATCGGTTCTTAACCTTGAGGAGCGGTTAACGAGCGGGATGAAAAAGAGCAACAGGTCAGTGTGTTAGACTGCCCAGCTCACAAAACGGTAGCGTTCCGTTAAGCATTCGTCCGTGATCAGCCTCGGCGGAGGCGTTCGGAGAGGATGCGGGCGGCCTCGGCCTCGCGGGCGAACGGGCCGCCCTCGAGACGATCGAGCAGCTCGCGCGCGGCGCGCACGCCCTCGGTTCCGAAGCGGCCCTTGATCGCGGCGAGGAGCCTGGCGTCGGCCTGGGCGCGCCTGCGGCGGGCGAGACGTCCGTCGGCCCGCAGGAACGCGGAATGGGCGGCGAGATGCGACGTCAACAGGTCGAGCCCTTCCCCGCTGTCCGACGAGACCAGCGCCACTGGCGCCTCCCAGCCCGGCTCGTCGCGGTTCGCGAGCGACAGGGCGCTTTCGAGGTCGTCGCGCGCGCGCCGGGCGGGCGCCCCGAGATCGGCCTTGGTGACGACGACGACGTCGGGCAGCTCCATCACGCCGGCCTTGATGAACTGCAGCGCGTCGCCCGAGGCCGGCTGCACCGCGAGCAGGATGGTGTCGCCGACGATCGCGACGTCAGCCTCCGACTGGCCGACGCCGACGGTCTCCACGATCACTCGGTCGAACAGCGCGCGCATCAGGATGGTCGCGCCGAAGGCGAGATCGGAGAGCCCGCCCAGCCGGTCGCGCGCGGCGTAGGAGCGGATGAAGACCCCGCGGTCCTCCGGGTCGCTCGGGATGCGCGCGCGGTCGCCGAGCAGCGCGCCTCCGGAGCGCGACGACGACGGGTCGACGGCGATCACCGCGACCGTCTCCCCGGCCTGACGGAAGCCGCGCACGAGCGCGCCGGTCAGCGTCGACTTGCCGACGCCGGGCGGGCCGGTCAGGCCGAGGACCTCGCCGCGCGGCGCCGCGTCCGCGGCGTCGAGCAGCGCCGCCGCCTCCGCCGTCCCGGCCGAGCGTTCCAACCGGGCGAGCGCGCGCGCGACCCCCGCCTTGCCGGCGTCGCGAAGCGACGGAAGATCGGGAAAGGGCTGAGGGCTCAAAGGGAATCCGTCGGAGAAGGCGCGCCGCCTCCTCTCGCATGTTCCGCATCGCGGCGCGACGGCGCCTTCGTCGGCGGGTCTCAAAAGAGACGGCGCGCGGTCGCCGTCCCCCCTCCCCATGCGGGAGAGGGTCGGGGCGAGGGGTGGCGGCGGCGCGTGGGACGGTCGCGGGCTACTGCGCCTTCGGCTGGGCCGGCTCGGCCTTGGGCTTCAGCTTGTCGCATTCGGAGCCGAGCATCGTGTCGGCCTTCTGAAGCGCGATGTTGAACTTCATGTTCTGGTCGGGCGAGAACATCGCGCGGGTCGCCTTCGCCTTATCGACCTCGCCCATCATGTAGTCGAAGAACACCTGGCGCTCGACGGGGTCGTTGACGTTGACGCCCGCGACCGCGATCACGCAGGCGCAGAGCGCCTTCGGCGCCTTGGCCTCGCACTGGCCGCGATAGGCCTCGTCGACCGCCTTGGTCTTGACGGGATCCGCCATCTCGCGCGGCGGAGCCATCGTGCCCTGCGCGGCGGCGACGCCGGTCGCGCCGATGATCGCCGCGGCGGCCGCGGCGAGACGAACGAAACGCATGGAGTACCTCCGGATGCCCGCGCCCCCTGTGAGCGGCGCTTATGATTTTATTATGGCCGGGGTACGCATGCCATGGCGCGAGCGGATCAACCACCCCCGCCGATGGTCGGGGCTTCAGGCGAGCCCGACGACGGCGAACAAGCCGTCCGGGTCGGTCCATGTGCGCTCGACACGCCAGCCAGAGGAATCCGCAAGCCGCGCGACGTCGTCGAGCGCGTATTTCCGGGAGCTTTCGGTGTGGATCGTCTCCCCGGCCTCGAAGCGGAAAGCGCGGCCGTCGACCGCCACCGTCTGCTCCTCTCGGCTGACGAGGTGCATCTCGATCGCCGACTCGTCCGCGTTCCAGCGCGCCTCATGCGCGAAGCGCGCCAGGTCGACGTCGCCGTCGAGCTCACGGTTGATGCGCTCGAGCAGGTTGAGGTTGAACGCCGCGGTGACGCCGGCCGCGTCGTCATAAGCGCGCACAAGGGTCGCGACATCCTTCTTCCGATCGAACCCGATGACGGCGCGGCCGGCGGCGCCGACATGGCGGCGCATCTGCTGCAGCAGGCCGACTGCGTCCCGAGGCGCGAGGTTTCCTATGGTCGAGCCGGGGAAGAACGCGACCCGCGGCGTCAGCCTTGGCAAATCCGCCGGCAGGTCGAAATCCTCGGTGAAGTCGGCGACGACAGGCCGGATCTCGATATAGGGGAAGCGCCGCTCGATCCGCGACGCCGACGCGACGAGGAAGTCGCCGGCGATGTCGACCGGCACGTACAGAGCGGGATTTTCGAGCGCGCCCAGCAGGATCTCGGTCTTCAGCCCGGCGCCGGCGCCGTATTCCACGAGCACGGCGCGCGGACCGCAGAAGGTCGCGATCTCGGCGGCGTGTTCGCGGAGCACAGCGGTCTCGGTGCGCGTCGGGTAGTATTCCGGCAGCGTGGTGATGCGCTCGAACAGCTCCGACCCGCGGTCGTCATAGAGCCAGCGGGCCGGGAGAGTCTTGGCGGGCGCGGACAGGCCCGCGATCACGTCGGCGCGGAACGCCTCGCGCTGCGCCGTGCGGAAATCGACCTTCTCGAGCATCAGGCGTCCTCGGCGAGCCGCAGGCCGGAGAACTGCCAGCGCTTGTCGGGTTGAAAGAAATTCCGGTAGGTCGCGCGGACATGGCCCTCCGGCGTGGCGCAAGACCCGCCGCGGAGCACGAACTGCGCGCACATGAACTTGCCGTTGTATTCGCCGACCGCGCCCGCGGCCGGCTTGAAGCCGGGATAGGGCGTGAAGGGGCTGCGGGTCCACTCCCAGACGTCGCCGAACATCTGGCGCAGGCCCCCGGTTGAAGGCCCGGCGGGCTTCGGCCGCAGCCGGCCGGCGCCGGCCTTGGCGAAGGTCCCGGCGACGGGCAGGCCCTCGGCGGCGCGCTCCCATTCCGCCTCGCTCGGCAGCCGCTTTCCGGCCCAGCTCGCGAAGGCGTCGGCCTCGAAATAGCTGACATGGGCGACGGGCGCGTCGGGATCGACGGGCTGCAGCCCGCGCAACGTCATCTGGAGATGCTCGCCGTCGCGCTCCTCCCAGTAGAGCGGCGCCGACCATTCGTGCTCGAGGATCTGCGCCCAGCCGTCGGCGAGCCACAGCAGCGGATCGCGGTAGCCGCCGTCCGCCATGAACGCCATCCACTCGCCATTTGTGACGAGCCGGTCGGCGATGCGGAACGGCTGGATCAGCGCCTGATGCCGCGGCCCCTCGCAGTCGAAGCCGAAGCTTCGTCCGTCGTGCCCGATCTCGACGATCCCGCCGTCGAACGCGACCCAGCCGGCCTCGCCCGGCGTTGGAGCGACCGCCAGCGGCTCGGGATCGCGATAGGCCGGCTTCAGCGGGTTCTCGGCGAACAGATGGAGGATGTCGGTGAGGAGCAGCTCCTGATGCTGCTGCTCATGGTTGAGGCCGAGTTCGATCAGGTCCACGACGCCCTGGTCGGCGTCGCCGATGAAGGCCTCCATCGCCGCGTCGACATGGGCGCGGTAGGCGAGGATTTCGTCCAGCGACGGCCGCGTGATCAGGCCGCGCTTCGGGCGCGGATGCCGGGCGCCGACCGTCTCGTAATAGGAGTTGAACAGGAAGTTGTACGCCTCGTCGAAGACCCGGTAGCCGCCGACGTTCGGCTTCAGCAGCATGGTCTCGAAGAACCATGTGGTGTGGGCGAGATGCCATTTGGCGGGGCTCGCGTCCGGCATCGACTGCACCGTGGCGTCGGCGTCGGAGAGCGGGCCGGCGAGCGCGCGGCTGTCGGCGCGGACCGCGCGGAAGCGGTCCAGCGCGTCGGAGCGGAGCTCGGTCGCCCGAGCGGTCGTGAGTGTCATGGGCTTCCCCTCGCTCGCAATCTGCGCGCTGCGCTCTGACGGCGAGCGCCGCCGGCGCCGCCCGCCCGGAGCGACGACAATCGCTCGGGCGCCGAATCCAATCGAGAACAAACCGCGGCGGCCGAAGTTCCCGCCCGGTCGCTGGAATCTCGGTTGCGGACAATCGATTGCAATAGGGACCCGTGCGTTTCGACGGGCAGGGCCGGCCGAACGGCGCCCTGCCCGTCCCGTCGAGATGGACCGTCGTCAGGCGGCGTCCTGCGTCCGCAGGGCCTTGCGGGCCCGAAGCGTCGCCTGCGCCGCCGCGAGGCGCGCGATCGGCACGCGGAAGGGCGAGCAGGAGACGTAGTCGAGCCCGACCTCTTCGCAGAAGGCGATCGAGGCCGGATCGCCGCCATGCTCGCCGCAGATGCCGAGCTTGATCTTCGGCCGCACGCTGCGGCCGCGCTCGCAGCCGATGGCGACGAGCTCGCCGACGCCCTCGCGGTCGATGGTCACGAACGGATCGTAGGGCAGCAGCTTCTTGTCGACGTAGTGGCTGAGGAAGGGCGCGGCGTCGTCCCGGCTGATGCCGAGCGCGGTCTGCGTGAGGTCGTTGGTGCCGAAGGAGAAGAACTCCGCGGTCTCGGCGATCTCGGCCGCCATCAGGGCGGCCCGCGGCAGCTCGATCATGGTGCCGACCTGATAGACGAGCGTTCCGGAGGTCTCCGCCTCGACCGCTTTCGCCACGGCGTCGATGCGCGCCTTGACGAAGTCGAAGTCGGCGCGGCCGACCACGAGCGGCACCATGACCTCGCAGGTCACCGGCTCCCCGGTCGCCTTGGCGGCCTCCACCGCGGCCTCGAAGATCGCCCGCGCCTGCATCTCGGCGATCTCCGGGAAGGCGATCGCGAGACGGCAGCCGCGGAAGCCGAGCATGGGGTTGAACTCGTGCAGCTCGGCGGCGCGCGAGCGCAGCTTGTCGGGGTCGGCGCCCATCGCCTCGGCGACCGCCGCGACCTCCTTGTCGCCATGCGGCAGGAACTCGTGCAGCGGCGGGTCGAGCAGCCGGATCGTGACGGGCAGGCCCTTCATGATCTCGAACAGCTCGCGGAAGTCCGAGCGCTGGAACGGCAGCAGCTTGGCGAGCGCCTTGCGGCGGCCCTCGACGTCGTCGGCGAGGATCATCTCGCGGACCGCGACGATGCGCTCGTCGTCGAAGAACATGTGCTCGGTGCGGCTGAGGCCGATGCCTTCGGCGCCGAAGCCGCGGGCGGCCCTGGCGTCGGCCGGCGTCTCGGCGTTGGCGCGCACCTTCATGCGGCGGACCTCGTCGGCCCAGCCCATCAGCGCGGCGAAGTCGCCGGAGAGCTCCGGCTTGATCATGGCGACCGCGCCGTCGAGCACCTGGCCGGCCGAGCCGTCGATGGTGAGCACGTCGCCGGCCCGGAACACCTTGCCGCCGACGGTGAGCGTCCCGGCCTTCTCGTCGATGCGCAGGGAGCCTGCGCCCGAAACGCAGGGCTTGCCCATGCCGCGCGCCACCACAGCGGCGTGGCTCGTCATGCCGCCGCGGGTGGTCAGGATGCCGGCCGCGACATGCATGCCGTGAATGTCTTCGGGCGATGTCTCGGTCCGAACCAGGATGACCTTCTTGCCTTCCTTGCCCGCGACCGCCTCTTCGGCCGCCTCGGAGGAGAACACGATCTCGCCCTGCGCGGCGCCCGGCGAGGCCGGAAGTCCGGAGGCGATGATCTTGCGCTCCGCCTTCGGGTCGATCGTCGGATGCAGCAGCTGGTCGAGCGACGCCGGGTCGATGCGCTCGATCGCCTCCTCCTTGGTGAGCACGCCCTCATTAACGAGGTCGACGGCGATCTTCAGCGCGGCCTTCGCGGTGCGCTTGCCGTTGCGGGCCTGGAGCATCCAGAGCTTGCCGCGCTCGACGGTGAATTCGAGGTCCTGCATGTCGCGGTAGTGCTGCTCGAGGCGGTTCGCGACGATCGCGAACTCCTTGAACGCCTCCGGCATGCGGGTCTCGAGCGACGGCGCACGGACCTTGCCTTCGGCGCGCGCGGCCTCGGTGATCGGCTGCGGCGTGCGGATGCCGGCGACGACGTCCTCGCCCTGGGCGTTCACCAGGAACTCGCCATAGAGCCGGTTCTCGCCGGTGGACGGGTTGCGGGTGAAGGCGACGCCGGTGGCCGAGGTCTCGCCCATGTTGCCGAACACCATGGCCTGCACGTTGACGGCCGTGCCCCAGCTTTCCGGTATCTGGTTGAGCCTGCGGTAGGTGATCGCGCGCGGGTTCATCCAGGAGGCGAACACGGCGCTGATCGCGCCCCAGAGCTGCTCCGCCGGATCCTGCGGGAACGGCTTGCCGGAGTCGCGTTCGACCGCCGCCTTGTAGCCCTTCACGAGCTTGGCGAGGTCTTCGACGTCGAGCTCGGTATCCTCCGTGACTCCCTTCTTCTCCTTCGCCGTTTCGAGCAGGTCCTCGAACAAATCGTGGTCGAGGTCGAGCACCACGTTCGAGTACATCTGGATGAAGCGGCGGTAGCTGTCATAGGCGAAGCGCCGGTCGTCGGCGTTCTTCGCGAGAGCCTCCACGGTCTGGTCGTTGAGGCCGAGATTGAGGATCGTGTCCATCATGCCCGGCATCGACGCCCGCGAGCCGGAGCGGACGGAGACCAGCAGCGGGTTCTCCGCGTCCCCGAAGCCGCGCGCGGTGACCGCCTCGATGTGGCGCAAGCCCGCCGCGACCTGAGCCTCGAGCTCGGCCGGGTAGGAGCGGCCGTTGGCGTAATAATGGGTGCAGACTTCGGTGGTGATGGTGAAGCCGGGCGGCACCGGCAGCCCGATATTCGCCATCTCGGCCAGGTTCGCGCCTTTGCCGCCGAGGAGGTCGCGCATCTCCGCGCTGCCTTCGGCCTTACCGTCGCCGAAGGTGAGGACCCACTTCGCCATCGCGTCCGTCTCCATTCCCGTCAGGGGATGGCGGCGCGTTCGCACCTGCGAAGAGCCGCCTCGCTGAGGGGGAACTCGCACGCGAAGGGCTCGCTGGCAAGATGTCGCAGCCGCCGCCGCCGCCCTTCTCCCCTACGCTGCCTCGAAGCCGCCATCTCGCACTTGCAAAAATGCTCTTGCGACCTACTTGCAATAATTGAAGCTGCGAGTGATTATCAGAAGCGTTCCTAATTCATCGAGATTGCGTGCGGACACCGCCTGACCCCATGACCGACATCGCCGAGCGTCCCTTCGTCTCTCCTTTGTCCGGCTGGCGGGGAACGCCGGGCGCGGCGTCGCTGTCGGAGGTGCACGCGTCGGTGAAGGTCGGCCGCGGCAGCTGGATCCGGCGGTTCGTGGCCTTCTTCGGGCCGGGCTATCTCGTCGCCGTCGGCTACATGGACCCCGGCAACTGGGCGACCTCGCTCGCGGGCGGGTCGCAGTTCGGCTACACGCTGATGGCGGTGGTCGCGCTGTCGAGTCTCATGGCGATCCTGCTGCAGGCGCTGTGCGTTCGGCTGGGCGTCGCCGCCGGCCGCGACCTCGCCCAGGCCTGCCGCGACGCGTTTCCGAAATGGGTCTCCTACCCTCTGTGGGTTCTCGCCGAAGCCGCGATCTGCGCGACCGACCTCGCCGAGGTGATCGGCACCGCCATCGGCCTCAATCTCGTCTTCGGCATTCCGCTCGAGATCGGCGTGGTGATCACCGCGCTCGACGTCTTCCTCGTGCTGATGCTGCAGCGGGTGGGCTTCCGCTGGGTCGAGGCCTTCGTGATCGGCCTGCTGCTGGTCATCGCGGCCTGTTTCGCGGTCCAGCTCGCAATGGCCGACCCCGATCTCGGCGCGATCATCCGCGGCCTCGCCCCGACCACCGAGCTCGTGACCAATCCGGCGATGCTCTACATCGCGCTCGGCATCGTCGGCGCGACGGTGATGCCGCACAACCTCTACCTGCACTCCTCTGTGGTGCAGACCCGCGCCTATGAGCGGACGCCGGAGGGCAAGCGCGAGGCGATCCGCTTCGCGGTGACCGACTCCACCATCGCGCTGTGCTTCGCGTTCCTGATCAACGCCTCGATCCTGATCCTCGCGGCCGCGGCCTTCCACGCCAGCGGCCGCACTGAGGTCGCCGAGCTCGGCGAGGCGCATACGCTGCTCGGGCCGCTGCTCGGCGGCGCGATCGCGGCGACCGCCTTCGGCGTCGCCCTGCTCTGCTGCGGGCTGAACTCGACGGTCACGGCGACGCTCGCCGGCCAGGTCGTGATGGAGGGCTTCCTGCGCATCCGGCTGGCGCCCTGGCTGCGGCGCCTGATCACCCGGATGATCGCGATCATTCCGGCGATCGCCGTGACGCTGCTCTACGGCCAGAGCGGCACGGGCAAGCTACTTGTGCTGAGCCAGGTCGTGCTCAGCCTGCAGCTGCCCTTCGCGGTGATCCCGCTGGTCTGGTTCACGGCCAGCCGGTCGAAGATGGGCGACCTCGTCGCTCCGCGCTGGATGTCGGTTGTGGCCGGCCTCGTCGCGGCCGTGATCGTCGCCCTGAACGTCAAGCTTGTGTGGGACTTCGCGACCGGCGGTTAGCAGCAGGCGGCCGTCGTCGCTCTTCGTCCTCATCTCGTCGAGTCGGGCGAAGGCGAAGCCCGCAGCCTTCAGCGCGCGAATCCCGTCGGCGACGCCGGCGCCGGACGGCCGGTTCGGCTGGTTCATGTGGGCGATGATCACGTCGCCCGAGACCGCGCCTTCCATCCTCTTGGCGACCGTGCGGGCGGGAAGCGAGGCCCCCATGTCGGCGTTCAGCGAGAAGCCCGCGACGCGCTGGCCGTCGGCCGCGATGGCGTCGAGCGCGTCGCGCGTGTAGCGGGCGGTCGCGCCGCGGAACCATGCCGGCCTGCGGCCGGTCGCCGCCTCGACCGCCGCCGCCCCGCCGCGCACCTCCGCCCGGACGCCCTCGAGGGTCGCGGCCGTTCGCACACCGAAGAGGCTCGCGCGGTCGGTGATGGCGGCGACGTGCGCCGCGCCGTGATTCTCGATCTCGAACTGTTCAGGATGCGCCGTGAGCCGGGCGAGCGCCGCGGGATTCTTCCGGATCCAGCGCTCGGTCGCGAAGATGGTCGCCTTCGCGCCGGTCTCCGCGAGGGCCGCCAGCACGCGGTCGTCCACGCCGCCGGAACAGGCGTCGAAGGTCAACGCCACGACGCGCGGCGCGCCCTTGGGCGTGTCGAGCTTCAGGCGCGGCTCGAACTCCGAGGCCTGCGCCGAGGCGACGGCCGCCAGACCGAAGCCCGCGAGCGCCGCGGCGAGGCGAATGCGTGACGCATGTTTCAACAGCAGCTTCCCTGACGCGCCGTTCCCAAACGATCCGGATAAACGACGCTCCCGCAATCCGACGAATCCACGGCCGCGGGATGATTCTGCGACGCCCAGTCTATGGCTGGGGTTAACGGTCCGCGATCCGGAAGACTGCGTAGCCCGCGACGCTTGGCTGCGCGGCCGCCGGGCACTAGCGTGCCGCCAGCGCCCGCGCCCGAGAAGCGCGGCGGTCGAGGAGACGGACATGTCGCTGCCCCGCGCCGTCGGCCGAATCGCTTTCGTCCTCGCCGCGGCCCTCGCCGCGAGCGACGGCGTCGCCGCCGACAAGCTGGAGGACTTCTGGGCGATCGGGCGGCCGAACAGCGGCCCTGCGATCAAGCTCGCGCCGGTCTCCGCCTTCCCCGTGCCGACGCCCGCCGACCAGCTGCCGACGGCGAGGCTGAAGGTCCCGCCGGGCTTCAAGGTCGAGACCTTCGCCAGCGACATCCTCGACGCGCGGATGATGCGCGAGGGCGACAAGGGGACGCTGTTTGTCTCCTCGCTGTTCGTCGCGAACAAGGTCTATGCGGTCACGGGTCCCGCCGGGCGGCGCGAGGTCAAGGTCGTGCTGGACGACACGCCGCTTCCGAACGGCGTCGAGTTCCGCGACGGCGCGCTCTATGTCGCGACCCCGAAGCAGATCCTGCGGTTCGACGGCGTCGAGGACCGCCTGGATTCGCCGCCGAAACCGGTCGTCGTCTACGACCGGTTCCCGAGCGCCTCGCAGCACGGCTGGAAGGTCCTGCGCTTCGGGCCGGACGGAAAGCTCTATGTTCCGGTCGGCGCGCCCTGCAACATCTGCGAGCCCGACAAGGACCACGCCCGCATCTTTCGCATGAACGCCGACGGCACGGGGCTCGAGACCGTCGCCTGGGGGGTGCGCAACTCCGTCGGGCTCGATTTCGATCCGCGCACCGGCGACCTCTGGTTCACCGACAACCAGCGCGACTGGGTGTCGGAAGACATGCCGCTCGACGAGCTCAACCATGTGTCGAAGCCCGGCCGGGAGAATTTCGGCTTCCCCTACTGCCATTCCGGATTGATGACCGATCCGGAGTTCGGCTGGGGGCGCTCCTGCGACGACTTCGTCAAGCCGGCCGCCCTGCTCGGCGCCCACTCCGCCCCGCTCGGCATGCGCTTCTACGACAAGACGATGTTCCCGGAGCCATATCGCGGCGCGATCTTCATCGCGCGTCATGGACCGTGGAACCGGACCGTGAAGGACGCCGACGTCGCGGTGGCCTTCCTGAACGACCGTCGGGAGGTCGTCTCGGTCGAGCCGTTCCTGACGGGGTTCGTGCAGGACAACGAATATGTCGGCCGCCCCGTCGACGTTCACGTCATGAAGGACGGCTCGCTGCTGGTCTCGGACGACCACAACGGCGCGATCTATCGCGTCAGCTACGTCGGTCCGTAGGCGCGTCCGTCAGCCGGCCGGCGCGCAATCGGCGACGGTCGCGGTCTGCGTCCCGACCATCGGCTCCCGCGGCGTGGTGACCGCCGCGATGCAATATTCGGCGACGTCGCGCAGGCTCGAGGCCACAGCGTCCGCGCCGGACTCCTGCCGCATCGTCTCGAGGTCGGTCGCCTCCGAGCCGGGCGACCAGCAGGCGAGAATGATGAGCGCGTCCTTGTTCGCCTGGCGGAGGCGCCTGACGGCGTAACGCATGAAGGCCGCGCGCTTGGGATTGAGATAGGTCAGGCAGACCACGCGGACCCCGCCGGCGTCGAGGTCGCTGATCTTGGAGCGCCCGAGGCTGCTCGGCCCGAGATGGCGCGCCGGCAGGCCGTGCTTGCTGACGACCTGGGCGACGATCTCGGCGGTCGCGGCGTCGAGCGGGCTGCGCCCGCCGATGCACACCACGGGGGCGCCCTCCCTCCAGGCCGGAGGAAGTTCGTCCGGATCGAGCGTCGGCAGCAGCGACGCGTCGCCGGCGCCGCTGAGGCCGGCATCGGATTCCTCGATCGCCTCCAGCGCCTCCGGCTCATTGGCGCCGCGCAGCGAGCTCGGCTCGCTGTCGTCGACGTCGGCCATCGTCTCGACGAGATCGCCGACCGAATTGCGGATGCGCGCCACGCGCGGCTCGTCGAGGGCGCCGCGCGCCGCGTCCTGCTGGGCGAGCAGGAGGCCGCGGATCGCGACCTCCTCGTAGTAGTTCGAGAGCGAGCGGCTGCGCAGATATTCGTCCGCCCGCTCCGCCGCCTCGACGGGATCGCCCGCCAGCATGCGCTGGTAGAACAGCTCCGGAGCCGACAGCGCCGGGCGGTCGCCGAACAATGTGTCCAGGAAGGCGAGGCTCTCGACGTGCCGGCCAAGCACGACGAGGCAAACGGTCAGCGGCGTCGCGAGCACGAGACCGATCGGACCCCACAGCGCCGTCCAGAACGTCGCCGATACGACCACCGCGACCGGCGACAGGCCGGTGCTCCGCCCGTAGACCATCGGCTCGATGAGATGGCCCACGATCGGCTCGATCACGGCGAACAGCACGAAGGTCGCGACAAAGGTCGTCCAGCCGGGATCGACGGCGGCGGCGAGCAGCAGCGGAAACACCGCCGCGATCACGGCGCCGATGTACGGCACGAAGCGCAGCACGGCGGCCATCACGCCCCACAGCCCGGCCCCCGGCACGCCGAGCGCCCAGAGGCCGACGCCGATCGCGAAGCCGAACCCGGCGTTCAACACGATCTGCGTCAGAAACAGCCGCGACAGCCGCTTGGCGGCGTCGTCGAGCGCCGCGGTCGTGCGTTGGATGTCGCTCGCGCCGGCGAGGCTCATCAGCCGGTTCCTCAGATCCTCCCGCTGCAGCAAGATAAAGATCACGAAGACGATGATGATGCCCGTCGTCGCCATCGGATGGAGCAGCGCGCCCAGGATCGATTTCAGATTGTCGAGCGACGACGGCGGCGGCTGGCGCACCTCCACCGGCAGCGGCGCGTTCGACGGACGCCCGGCGGACGGGTTCGGCCCGGCCGGCGGATCCTTCGGCTTCTCGAACTCCTCGCCGAGGTTCTGCAGCAGATCGGCGGCGCGCTCGAGCGTGCGGCTGCCGCCGCTCATGACCCGCAGCGACTGCGCCTTCTCGCGCATCGTCGTCTGATACTTCGGCAGGTCGCCGGCGAGTTGGTTGACCTGGCCCGCAATGACCGCGCCGATGCCGCCGATGATCGCAAAGGCGAACAGGACGACCAGCACGACGGCCGGACCGCGCGGCAGCCGCGCCTTCTTGGCGAGGCTCACCAGCGGGCTGAGCACGAAGCTCAACAGCAGCGCCAGCGCGATCGGAATGAGCAGATCGCGGCCGAAATAGAGCGTGATCACCACGCTCATGGCCACAATGGTCCACGCGGCCAGCGTCACCGCCGCCGACGCGTCGCTGAGTTTGCGGATTCGCCCCGCCGAAGTCGTCACGCCGTCACCGCACCTTCGCGCGGCGGGCCGCGCATAGTCGCCCGAAGCCTGAACGCCGGATGCTGGAAGCCGTTCCTGCCAAATTCGGAAAGGCTGAACGAGCTGTTTCATTCAACCATATGGTTGACATAAGCAGATGTCGCGGCATATTCATCCACATGGTTGAACATCATCGCCTCGACGCCGTCTTCCACGCCCTCGCCGATCCCACCCGCCGCGGGATGCTGGCGGCGCTCGCACGGCGGGAACGCAGCGTCGGCGAACTGGCCGCACCGCACGCCATGTCGTTCGCCGCCGCGGCGAAGCACGTGAAGGTGCTGGAGAACGCGGGCCTGATCTCCCGGGAGATCCGCGGCCGCACTCATCTCTGCCGCCTCGCCCCCGCGCCGCTGGCCGCGGCGGACGAGTTCCTCGCGCCCTACCGCCAGTTCTGGGCCGATCGGCTCGACGCGCTCGAAGCCGCGCTCGAGGCCGACGGCGATGCGCCCAAAGGAGACGTTCCATGACCGCCGCCACAGCCGCCGCCTCCGAGGAAGACCCCAACGCTCGCATGGGCGCCGTCACCGGCCCGCGCGAGGTGACCTTCGTGCGGATGCTGCCCGGCCCGATCGAAAGGGTCTGGGCCTATCTCACGGAGAGCGAAAAGCGGGCGCAGTGGTTCGCCGGCGGCGAGATCGAGCCCCGGATCGGCGGCAAGGTCGCGCTGCGCTTTCACAATGCGAGCCTCACCGGCGAGACCGTGCCGGAGCGCTTCGCCGCCCATGCCGGCCCGATGGACAGCGGCGGAACCGTCATCCGGTGGGACCCGCCGCGCGGCTTCGCGTTTCGCTGGGGCGCCGGCGACGACGCTTCTGAGGTCGCCTTCGATCTCGAGCCTCTTGAAAGCGGGCGGGTGCGCCTCACGCTGAGGCATGGGAACCTGCCGGACCGCAAGCAGGTCCTCAACGTCTGCGGCGGCTGGCACGCCCATCTTGGCGTGCTCGCAGCGACCCTCGAGGGCCTGCCGGCGACGCGGTTCTGGTCGACGATCCTGGAGACCGAGCCGTCCTACGACCAGTTGCTGCCGCCGGACTGACGGAGGACGGGCGGCGGGGGCGTTGCCGCACGCCGCCGCCTCGCCCGCTCACTCCGGCTCGAAGGCCAGCGCGACGCCGTTGATGCAATAGCGCAGTCCGGTCGGCGGCGGGCCGTCGGGGAAGACATGTCCGAGATGCGATCCGCAGCGAGCGCAATGCGCCTCGGTGCGGCGCATGCCGTAGCTGCGGTCCTCGGTCGTGGCGACCGAGCCTTCGATCGGCGCGCCGTAGCTCGGCCACCCCGTGCCGCTCTCGAACTTGGTTCCCGAGGCGAAGAGCGGTTGGCCGCAGCCCGCGCAGGCGAACACGCCGCGCCGCTTCTCGTTCAGCAGCAGCGCGCAGCTGCCGGCGCGCTCGGTGCCGTGCTTGCGCATCACCTGATACTGCTCGGGCGTGAGAAGCGCCCGCCACTCCTCGTCGGTGCGGGTGACCTCGAAGGTCTCGTCGAGCATCGTCTTCGTCTCCATCTCGGGTGTCGCGGCGGATATGGGTACGCCGCCGGCCAAGGTCACGTTACGGCCTGCGCGGAACGTCCGTCCGCCCGGGCCGTTCAACGCCCGACAGAGGAGACGCGCCATGACCGAAGCCCCTTACGAGATCATCGAGCACGACGGCGGCTGGGCCTACACGATCGGCGGCGTGATCTCGCAGCGCTATCCCACGCGCGAGGCTGCCATGATCAACGCCGAGCAGGCCGCCGGCGATCAGCAGGCCCGCCAGCGCGCGCATCAGGGCAGCGAGCCCGCGGGCGGGCCGCGACATTCGGAAGAGCCCTCCTCCACCTGACGCGAGCGCGTTCGCGGCTAAGGGGGAAGGAGGCTGAGGCCGGCCCGTCGGCCGCTACCTCCGGTACTCCTCGTCCGCGACGTGCTCCAGCCAGTCCACCGCCCTGCCGTCGACCGTCTCCTGGATGGCGATGTGCGTCATGCCCGTGGTGGCCGTGGCCCCGTGCCAGTGCTTCTCGCCGGGCGGGAACCACACGACGTCCCCCGGACGGATGTCCTCCTTCGGTCCGCCCTCGCGTTGCGCCCAGCCGGAGCCCCCCGTCACGATCAGGGTCTGGCCGAGCGGATGGGTGTGCCACGCCGTGCGCGCGCCGGGCGAGAAGGTCACGCTCGCCCCCGCCACGCGCGCCGGCGCCGGGGCGGTGAACAGCGGATCGATGCGCACCTCCCCCGTGAACCAGTCTGCCGGCCCCGCATTCGCTGACCGCGCCGCGCCGCGCGTTATCTCCATGTCGTTCGCTCCCTCGTCGAGCCGCCCCTCAGCGGCTTCGCCGAAAGACCTATAGCTTCGCAGACCGGTTTGAACCCCGAGCCGCAACTTCCGCAGCACTTTCCTCGCGGCGAAGTTGTGGGGGAGGCGCAAATCCGTCCTCTCCCATATCGCGACGTCTTCCCCCATATTCCCTCCATGCCAAAGTCCTCCCGCCGTACCGGCTTCGCCGAGGCCCCGCAGGCCGCGTTCTCCGCCGATCTGAGCGACGTCACGCCCGACGCCGAACTGCTGCGCGCGCTCGGACGCGGGAGCGACGCCGCCGAAGAGGCGCGCAAGGCGGTCGCGGACGAAGCCGCCGCCAAGGCCGCGAGCGAAGGGCCGGCGGCGAAGAGGGTCGCCGGCGGCGGGCCGAAGAGCGCCGCCGCATCCGCGCCCAAGGGCAAGCGCAAGCAGTTGCGCGACGCCGTCCCCGGCACGCCCGACCCGCAGAAGGCGCCGCGCGGCTTTGGCGCGACGCCGGAGACCGACCTCGCCGCCCTGCCCGCGGATTTCGACGCCTCGAAAAGCGTGTCGGCGACGGTCGCCGCGCTCGAGGACCTGATCCAGAACGGGCGGCCCGAGCTGCAGGGCAAGCCCTGGGTTCCGCACCGCCCGCCGCGGCCGGACAAGCTGGAGAGCGGCCAGACCTTCACCTTGGCCTCGCCCTTCGAGCCGAAGGGCGATCAGCCGACCGCGATCGCCGAGCTGGTGGAGGGTATCCGCGCGCAGGAGCGCGACCAGGTGCTGCTCGGGGTGACCGGCTCCGGCAAGACCTTCACCATGGCGAAGATCATCGAGGCGACCCAGCGGCCGGCGCTGATCCTCGCGCCCAACAAGACGCTCGCCGCGCAGCTCTACGGCGAGTTCAAGTCCTTCTTCCCCGACAACGCGGTCGAGTACTTCGTCTCGTACTACGACTACTACCAGCCCGAGGCCTATGTGCCGCGGTCGGACACCTATATCGAGAAGGAAAGCTCGATCAACGAGCAGATCGACCGCATGCGCCATTCGGCGACGCGCTCGCTGCTGGAGCGCGACGACGTCATCATCGTCGCCTCCGTCTCCTGCATCTACGGCATAGGCTCGGTCGAGACCTACACCTCCATGACCTTCGTGCTGAAGGTCGGCGAGACCGTCGCGCAGCGGCAGTTGATGGCCGATCTCGTGGCGCTGCAGTACAAGCGCGCCGACGTGAACTTCGTGCGCGGCACCTTCCGGGTGCGCGGCGACACGATCGAGGTCTTCCCGGCCCATTACGAGGACCGCGCGTGGCGCGTGGGCCTGTTCGGCGACGAGATCGAGAGCATCCAGGAGTTCGACCCGCTGACGGGCGCCAAGATCCAAGATCTCGGCGCGGTCAAGGTCTACGCCAACTCGCATTACGTCACGCCGCGGCCGACGCTGAACCAGGCGATGAAGGGCATCAAGGCCGAGCTGCAGATGCGGCTCGTGGAGCTGACCAAGATGGGCCGGCTGCTGGAGGCCCAGCGGCTGGAGCAGCGCACCTCCTTCGACCTCGAGATGATGGAGGCGACCGGCTCCTGCGCCGGCATCGAGAACTATTCGCGCTGGCTGACCGGCCGCAAGCCCGGCGAGCCGCCGCCGACCCTGTTCGAATATCTGCCGGACAACGCGCTGGTGTTCACCGACGAGAGCCACGTCACCATTCCGCAGATCGGCGGCATGTATCGCGGCGACTTCCGGCGGAAGGCCACGCTCGCCGAATACGGTTTTCGCCTCCCCTCCTGCATGGACAACCGCCCGATGCGGTTCGAGGAGTGGGACGCGATGCGGCCACAGACGGTGCATGTCTCCGCCACCCCCGGCTCGTGGGAGATGGAGCAGACCGGCGGCGTGTTCGCCGAGCAGGTGATCCGCCCGACCGGCCTCGTCGACCCGCTGATCGACGTGCGCCCCGCCCGCTCTCAGGTCGACGACCTGCTGGGCGAGGTCAAGGAGGTCGCGGCCAAGGGCTACCGCTCGCTCGTCACCGTGCTGACCAAGCGCATGGCGGAGGACCTCACCGAGTACCTCCACGAGCACGGGGTCAGGGTGCGCTACATGCATTCCGACATCGACACGCTGGAGCGCATCGAGATCATCCGCGACCTCCGGCTCGGGACCTTCGACGTGCTGGTCGGCATCAACCTGCTGCGCGAGGGGCTCGACATCCCGGAATGCGCGCTGGTGGCGATCCTCGACGCCGACAAGGAAGGCTTTCTGCGGTCGGAGACCTCGCTGGTCCAGACCATCGGCCGCGCCGCGCGCAACGTCGACGGCAAGGTCATCCTCTACGCCGACAAGATCACCGGCTCGATGGAGCGGGCGATGGCGGAGACGGAGCGGAGGCGCGAGAAGCAGCTCGCCTACAACGCGGCGAACGGCATCACGCCGGAGACCATCAAGCGCGACATCTCCGACGTCATGAACTCGATGTATGAGCGCGACCGCGTCACCGTCGACAAGGGCTTCGCTGAAGAGACACCGGGCTACGGCCACAACATGAAGGCGACGATCGCCGACCTCGAGGCGCGCATGCGCAAGGCGGCCGGCGATCTCGAATTCGAAACCGCGGCCCGGCTGCGCGACGAGATCAAGCGGCTGCAGGCGACCGAGCTGCTGCTCGCCGACGACCCGCTCGCCCGGCAGGCGGAGGTCGACCGCCAGACCGGCGGCTACGCCGGCGAGCGCAAATACGGTCGCTCCGCCAACACCCCGCCGCGCCGGGCGGGGCCGGCGAAACCTTCGCTCGACGACATGGGCCCGGGCACCGACCGCGCGACGCCGCTGCAGCCCGCGCTCTCGCTGCCGGCGAAGCCCGACAACATGACGACGAACTACCGGCCGGGCGGACGCCGGCAGGGGCCGAAGCGGCGGGGCTGACGCGCCGCGGCGCCCGGCCTGCCTCACGCGCGTATTTTCCTTGTTAACTCAACTTAAACGCGCATATCGTGCCGGATTCCCATAGGAGGAGTGCGCGATGCCCGCCCTTCGACGCCTGCTGTTGTCGATCGCCTGCGCTTCTGGACTGGCCGCGGCGCACCCGGCGCGCGCGGACGACGCGCCGCTCAAGCCGGTCGTCGCGCCAATCGCGGCGACCGGATCGTTCGGGTTCACCTCGGACGACGATGATCCCGACGACATCCTCGAATTGCGCCGGGCGGCGAGCGGCGTCGCCTGCTGGGAAGGTTCGGCCGGGGCGCGCCGCTGCCTGATCGCCTTCGACGAAGGCGGCTCGGCCCGCCTCGCGACCCTTTCGGACACGGCCTACGAACCCGACCCCGCGGCCGTGACGGTGAAAGCCGGCGCCAAGGAGGTGGACGCCGAGGGCGCCGCGGTCGGGGACGGCAAGGTCTTCGTGGTCGGGTCGCACGCCATGAAGCGCAAGATGAAGAAGGGCGCGTGCAAGCCCAATCCCGACAGCGCCACGCTCGTCCGCTACGGCTTCGACGCGGCGGCGGGTCGTCCGACCGGCCAGCCCCAGGCCGGCTTCCTGATCGACGCGCTGCGGACCACGCCCGCGCTGGCGCCGCATCTCGGCAAATGCCTGAACAAGGGCCAGGGGCTCGACATCGAAGGCGTGGCCTATCAGGCGGGCAGGCTCTGGTTCGGGTTTCGCGGACCGGCGGCGGGCGGCCAGGCGCTCCTGCTGAGCGTCGACGCGGAGGGCGTGTTCGACGCGAGCAAGGCGCCCGTCGCCGGAGACCTGCACCGGGCCGCCGTCGGCGCCGGCCGCGCGATCCGGGACATGCAGGCGGTCGGCGACGACCTCCTTCTGCTGGTCGGGCCGGACGATCGCGAGGGCGACCAGCCCTATGGGCTCGTGCTCTGGAACGCGACCGCCGGCGCGCGCTGGTCCCGCGACCTCGACCTCGCGGGGCTGCCCGGCGACCGCCCGGCGCTCGACGGCTGCACGGACAAGGAGATCAAGCCGGAAGCCGTGTCGGTCGTCGACCCCGCCGCCGATCCCTGGCGGATCCTCATCCTGTCGGACGGCCTGTGCGACGGCGGCCCGATGTGGTTCGAGACGAAGACGCCGGGATAAAGCGGCCGCACGCCCGGGCCGGACGGCGCTCGGAACGGCGGAGCCCGAGCGAGAAGGCTCCCTCCTGCCGACGCGGCTTCGCTATGCTCCGGCGTCCGAGTCGGGGAGCCTCATGACGCCTGCCGCCTTCATCGCCAAATGGAGCGACGCCACGCTGCGCGAGCGCCAGGGCTCGCAGGAGCATTTTCTCGACCTCTGCCGCCTGCTCGGCGAGCCGACGCCGGCGGAGGACGATCCGCGCGGCGAGCGCTACTGCTTCGAGCGCGGCGCGGAGAAGGTCGGCGGCGGCGACGGCTGGGCGGACGTGTGGCGGCGCGGCTGCTTCGGCTGGGAGTACAAGGGCCGGCACAAGAACCTCGACGCGGCGCTCCGCCAGCTTCAGGCCTATGCGCTCGATCTCGAGAACCCGCCTTATCTCGTCGTCTGCGACATGGAGCGGATCGTCGTCCACACCAACTGGACGAACACGGTCTCGCGCCGGCTCGAATTCGGCTTCGACGACCTGCACGAGCCCGCCCGGCTGGACGAGCTCCGCCAGATCTTCCAGGGCTCGGAGCGGCTGAAGCCGGGCGTCAGCCCGCAGCAGATCACCGCCAAGGTCGCCGAACGCTTCGGCGCGCTCGGACGGCGGCTGCAGGACCGCGGCGAGGACCCCCGCGCCGTCGCGCATTTCCTGAACCGCATGATCTTCTGCATGTTCGCCGAAGACGCGCAGCTGCTGCCGAAAGGCCTGTTCACCCGCATGGTGCGGGCGGTCGAGCGCAGGCCGGATCTCGCGAAGCCGCAGCTTGAGGAGCTGTTCGCCAAGATGCGCGCGGGCGGATTCTTCGGCGCGGACGTCATCCGCTGGTTCAATGGCGGGCTGTTCGACGGTTCCGGAGCGCTGCCGCTCTTGGCCGACGACCTCAAGGAGATCGGCGACACCGCGGCCGAGCACGACTGGTCGCAGATCGACCCCGCGGTGTTCGGCGCGATGTTCGAGGAGGCGCTGAAAGCGACCCGCAAGCGCGCGGCGCTGGGCGCGCACTACACCGACCGCGCGAAGATCCTCAAGATCGTCGACCCCGTCATCATCCGGCCTCTCACCGCCGAATGGGAGGCGGCCTACGCCGCCATCAAGGCCGAGATGGACCAGGCGACGGCGGCGGCGGCCGAGCGGCGCGCCATGCAGATCTCGGCCGGCGAGGCGCTGAAGGAAGGCGTGGAGGCCGCGCGCGCCGGCGAGGCCGGGCGCCGCAAGGCGCTCGCCGCCATCGAAAGGCGCGGCCGCGAGGCGCGCGCGCGGGCGGAGGCGACGCTCGAAGCCTTCCTGGACCGGCTCGCGGCGTTCCGGGTGCTCGATCCCGCCTGCGGCTCCGGCAACTTCCTCTACGTCGCGCTGCACGCCCTGCGCGATCTGGAGCTGCGCGCGCTGCTCGACGCCGAGCGCCTCGGCATCCCGCAGGCTCGCCCGCGCGTCGGGCTCGACGCCGTCAAGGGAATCGAGATCGAGCCCTACGCCGCCGAGCTCGCCCGCGTGACGCTGTGGATCGGCGACCTGCAATGGATGCGCAAGAACGGTTTCACGACGCTGGTCGAGCCGATCCTGTCGAGCCTCGACCAGATCGAATGCCGCGACGCCCTGCTGACATGGACGCCGGCGCCCACCGAGCGCGCGGCGCCCTCCGAGGCGCCCTCCCCCGTCATGCCCGCGCAAAGCGCGGGTATCCACGACTTGGACGTCGAGGGTGGCGGCGAGAAAGTCGTGGATGCCCGCGAAGGCGGGCATGACGGCAGCGCGAGCGGAGACGGCGGCGTCTGGGTCGAGGCCGAATGGCCGCAGGCCGACGTCATCATCGGCAACCCGCCGTTTCTCGGCGGCAAGCGGCTGCGCGACGGGCTCGGCGACGACACGGTCGAGCGCCTGTTCGCGGCCTATAAGGGCCGCGTGCCAGCCGAGGCCGACTTCGTCTGCTACTGGGTCGAGAAAGCGTGGCGGGCGATCGGCGCCGGCCGTGCGATGCGCGCAGGGCTCGTGACGACGAACTCGATCCGCGGCGGCGCCAACCGCCGCGTGCTCGACCCGATCGCCGATTCTGAAGCGCTGATGGAGGCCTGGGCCGACCAGCCGTGGATTCTGGACGGAGCCGCGGTCCGCGTGTCGATGATCGGGTTCGGCGAAGGATTCGTGGAGCGGCGGAGCGAGGGCCTGCCGACGCTTGCGATCAACGCGGACCTGACCTCGGCGGCGGCCGACCTGACCAAGGCGGCGCGGCTGAAGGAGAACGCGGGCGTCGCGTTCATGGGCGACACCAAAGGCGGCGCCTTCGACATTCCCGGAGACTTGGCGCGCGAATGGCTGCGGCTGCCGCTCAACCCGAACGGCCGGCCCAACAGCGACGTGCTGAAGCCGTGGCGCAACGCCATGGACGTCACGCGGCGGAGCGCGGACAAGTGGATCATCGACTTCGGCTGGACAATGAGCGAGGCGGAGGCGGCGCTCTACGAGGCGCCATTTCAGCACGCGCTCGAACATGTCAAGCCGACGAGAATTAAGAACAATCGTGTTCTTTACAGAATAAGCTGGTGGCGGCACGTCGAGAGCCGGCAAGGCATGTGGCGCGCACTTGCCAATCGGGAACTCTATTTTGCTACCCCAAGAGTAGCGAAGCATAGAATAGCTATTCGGTTGCCACGCACGATCGTTCCAGATTCCCAACTGATCGTCATCGCTCGGGAGGACGAAGCGGCCCTCGGCATACTTCATTCCCGCTTCCATGAACTCTGGTCGCTCCGTATGGGCTCCAGCCTTGAAGATCGTCCCCGCTACACCCCCTCGACCACCTTCGAGACCTTCCCCTTCCCGGAAGGGCTGACGCCAAACATCCCCGCCGCTGACTACGCCGACGACCCGCGCGCCCAAAAGATCGCGGAGGCGGCGGCGGATCTGAACGCGAAGCGGCAGGCGTGGCTGAACCCTTCGGACCTCGTGCGGATCGAGCCGGAGGTCGTCCCCGGCTATCCCGACCGCATCCTGCCCAGGGACGAGGCGGCGGCGAAGGAGCTGAAGAAGCGGACGCTGACCAATCTCTATAACCAGCGGCCGGCCTGGCTCGACATGGCGCACAGGCGCCTCGACGCGGCGGTGGCCGCCGCCTATGGCTGGCCGGACGACCTCCCGGACGACGAGATCCTGGAGCGCCTGTTCGCGCTCAACCAGGAGCGCGCCGCCGCCGGGCGGTGAGCGCGCGCGGCGGACGCGAAAACGGCCCCGCGCGGGGGCGCGGAGCCGGTGTTTTGGACCGTCACAGTCGCCGGCGCGGGCGCCGGCGGGGGCCGCTCAGCGCGGCGTCTGCGGGGTGGGCTGGCTGGCGGGGGCCGCCGGCTGGACCTGCGTCTCCGAGGTCGAGCCGCCGGCCGGGTTGATGGGCGCGGGGTCGGTCGCGCCGCTCATCGTGTTGGCGTTCGAGTTCGGCTGGCTCGGCGTGGTCGCGCTCGGCTGCTGGGGAGTGCCGGTCCCGACCTGGTTCGGATCGCTCGCGGGCTGGGCCGAGGCGGCGCCGAGGCCGGCGACGAGGCCGAGGGCGGCGAGCGTGGGGATGATGGCGGCTTTCATGGCCGGTCTCCTTGTTGTGGGCTTCGCTGACCTAACCGATTGAGCTGTCGAAAGGTTCCTGTCGCGCGGACGGCGGGCGACGGCGCCGGAGGGGCCGGCGTGCGGCGCGTCGCGCGCGGCCGGGGGTCGCCCCCGCTTGACGCGCGGCGATCCGGCGTGCTCCGCACAGCGAGGCCCGCAGACCCGCAAACCCCGCTTCCACCGAGCAGCCGCTTGATCCCGATCACGCCCCATCTCGCGATCGACGAGGCCGAGATCGACGAGACCTTCGTGCGTGCCTCGGGCCCCGGCGGGCAGAACGTCAACAAGGTCGCGACCGCGGTCCAGATCCGCTTCGACGCGCGGCGCTCGCTCTCGCTGCCGAACGACGTCGCGATCCGGCTGATGCGGCTCGCGGGCTCGAGGCTGACGAAGGACGGCGTGATCGTGCTGACCGCGCAGTCCCACAGGACGCAAGCCGACAACCGCGCCGAGGCGCTCGCCCGGCTGGTCGCGCTCATCGCGGAAGCCGCCGAGAAGCCCAAGCCGCGCCGGGCGACGCGGCCGACGCTCGCCTCCAAGACGCGGCGGCTCGACGGCAAGACCAAGCGGGGCGCGACCAAGGCGATGCGGCGGCCTGTGTCGGGCGAGTGACAGGCCCCCTCCGATAGACGGACTATTCTACCCCGAGACCTTCTGAGATGCTTGTCCGGGCGCCGGGCCTCACGTAGAACGCGCGGCGTTTTCGGGCGGCTCGCGCACGCGCAGGCGCCCACCGTGCGAGGTTGTGAGTTCCCGTGCTCAACTTCACCATGGCGGACATGCGCTACGAGCCATATCCGTTGGCCGTCCTTCGCCCTGCGCTTGATCCCGAACTCTACCGCCGCCTGGCGCGCAGCTTCCCGCCCGAGGCGATCTTCGGCCGGCTGCCCAAATATCCCTACAAGCTCAGCCTGTCGGAAAAGCACGCGCCGGAGAACTACCGGCGCTTCCTCGCCGATAACGCGGAGTGGAGCGCGTTCCACGCCTGGGTGAAGAGCGACGGCTTCATCCGATCGACGCTCGACTTCCTCGCGCTGAACCACATCCATCTGCCGGTGGAGGACGCCTTCGAGCCCGCGGGCAAGCGTCTCGAACGCCTCGTGCGCGCCGTCGCAGCCGGCCGCGCCCCCTCCGGCGGGCGGAAGCTCAGCAGCCGGTTCGAGTTCTCGGTGCTGCGCGCCGACGGCGGCATGGTCGAGCCGCACACTGACGCCGCCCGGAAGATCGTCACGCTCACCCTCTCGATGGTCGAGGACGGCGAATGGGATCCGGCCTTCGGCGGCGGGCTCGACGTCAACCGGGCGACCGACCCGACTTACGCCTACAACTGGAACAACCGCATCGTCCCCTGGGACAAGATCGAGACGATCGACACGATCCCCTACACGCCGAACCAGTGCGTGCTGTTCGTAAAGACGCACAACTCGCTGCATTCCGTGCGCAAGATGGACCAGAAGGGCTCTTCAGCCCTGCGCAAGACGGTGACGATCGTCATCGAGCGCGACGAGTGACAGGCCGGAGGCCGGAGGCGCGCGACATGTCCGACGGATTTCACGAGCGCCTCGACGATTCGCATGAGGTGAAGCTGCCGTCGGAGCGGTCCTTCGCGATCACCTTCGCCGTCGTGTTCGCGCTGATCGGCGCCTTCCCGCTGCTGCATGGCGGGTCGGTCCGGCTCTGGGCGCTCGCGGTCGCGGCCGTCTTCCTCGCGGCCGGCTTTCTCGCGCCCGCCTCCTTGCGTCGCCTCAACCGGCTGTGGATGAGGTTCGGCCTGCTGCTGCACCGGATCGTCAATCCGGTGATGCTCGGGCTGATGTTCGGGCTGATCGTGGTGCCGATGGGGCTCGCGGTTCGACTGATCAAGGGCCCTCTGCTCGACCGCAAGCCCGACCCGAAGGCCGCGAGCTACTGGATTCTCCGCGATCCGCCCGGCCCGGCGCCGGACTCCATCCGCAACCAGTTCTGAAGGGGTGAGATGTCGTTCCTGAGCGAACTGTTCGCCTTCGCCCGCGCGCGCAAGAAGTTCTGGCTGCTGCCGATGCTGATCATGCTGGGCGCGCTCGGCGGCCTGCTGATCCTCGCCAAGGGCAGCGCGGTCGCGCCCTTCATCTACACGATCTTCTAGGGATCGGCGGGCGCGTGCGCGTTCTCGGCCTGTCCGCCTATTACCACGACAGCGCGGCGGCGCTCGTCGTCGACGGCGAGATCGTGGCCGCGGCGCAGGAGGAGCGCTTCTCGCGGAAGAAGCACGACGCGCGCTTCCCGCGCCAGGCCGTGCGCTACTGCCTGGAGGCCGGCGGGATCCGGCTGACCGACATCGACCAGGTCGTGTTCTACGACAAGCCGTTCCTGAAGTTCGAGCGGCTGCTCGAGACCTATCTCGCCTTCGCGCCGCGCGGCTTCCGCTCGTTCCGCGTGGCGATGCCGCTGTGGCTGCGCGAAAAACTGTTCCAGAAGAGCCTGCTCGCAAAGGAGCTGAAGAGCCTCGACGACGGCTTCGACCCCGAGGGCCGGCTGAACTTCACCGAGCATCACGTCAGCCACGCCGCCAGCGCCTTCTACCCCTCGCCCTTCGAGGAGGCGGTCGTGCTCACGATGGACGGCGTGGGCGAATGGGCGACGACGTCGGTCGGCGTCGGCCGCGGGACGGAGCTGACGATCGAGCGGGAGATCCACTTCCCGCATTCGCTCGGGCTGCTCTACTCCGCCTTCACCTATTATGCCGGCTTCAAGGTCAATTCCGGCGAGTACAAGGTGATGGGCCTCGCCCCCTATGGCGAGCCGCGCTTCACGCAGGCGATCCTCGACCATCTGATCGACGTGAAGCCCGACGGCTCCTACCGGATGAATCTCGATTATTTCGACTACTGCACCGGGCTGCGCATGACGAACGCGAAGTTCGACGCGCTGTTCGGGGGGCCTCCGCGCAAGCCGGAGCAGCGGCTCACGCAACGGGAGATGGACCTCGCGGCTTCCGTCCAGGCGGCGCTCGAAGAGATCGTGCTGCGCATGACGCGGGCGCTGCACGCCGACTACGGGATCGACAATCTCTGCCTCGCCGGCGGCGTCGCGCTGAACTGCGTGGCGAACGGCAAGATACTCCGCGACGGCGCCTTCAAGAACATCTGGATCCAGCCGGCGGCGGGCGACGCCGGCGGCGCGCTCGGCGCGGCGCTCTCCGGAGCCTACGGGATCGGCGGCGCGACGCGCAGGGTCACGCCCGGCCGCGACGCCATGAAGGGCGCCTATCTCGGCCCGGAATTCACGCAAGCCGACATCGAGGCGCGGCTGAAGGCGGAGAAGGCCGCGTTCGAGCGCCTGGCGCCCGACGCCGTCATCGCCGAGACCGCGAAGGCGCTGGCCGAAGGCAAGGCGGTCGGCTGGTTCGACGGCCGGATGGAGTTCGGCCCGCGCGCCCTCGGCGCCCGCTCGATCCTCGGCGACCCGCGCTCCCCCCAGATGCAGTCTGTGCTCAATCTGAAGGTGAAGTATCGCGAGAGCTTCCGGCCCTTCGCGCCGTCGGTGCTGCGCGAGGACGTCGCCGAGTGGTTCGAGCTCGACTGCGACAGCCCCTACATGCTGCTCGTCGCGGACGTCGCCGCAGGGCATCGGAAGGCGATGACGGAGGCGGAGATGAAGCTGTTCGGCATCGACAAGCTGAACGTGCCGCGCTCCGACGTGCCGGCGATCACACATGTCGACTATTCCGCCCGCATCCAGACGGTGTCGGCCGACGTGAACCCGCGCTATCACGCGCTGATCTCGGCCTTTAAGGACCTCACCGGCTGCCCGATGCTGGTCAACACCAGCTTCAACGTCCGCGGCGAGCCGCTGGTCTGCACGCCCGAGGACGCCTTCCGCTGCTTCATGGGGACCGAGATCGAACTGCTCGTCGTGGGCGACGCGGTGCTGCGCAAGGAGCGCCAGGACCCCGCGCTGAAGCGGAACTACGAAACCGCGTTTGAGCTTGACTGACCGCGCCGACGCTCACGCCCCGACGATCGGATGATTGAGCGCGGCGTCCGAGTCGTGGATGCCCGAAACGTAGTGTTGTGTGACGAGGTCGAGACGCGATGCGGTCCATCCTGAAGCTCGTCTTCGGCAATCTGCTGGTTCTCGCCGGCCTGTGGCTGGGCGTCCTCCTCCTTCTGTCGGTCGGGATCGACCTCTACGACCTCGCGCGGTCACTCGTCGGCAAGACCTACAAGCGCGCCGAGGTCGCGGCCTATACCGATCACGCCCGCGCTCAGCAGATCCATGTCGACCAGAAGGACTCGATCAAGACCTACGCGCCCTTCATCGAGTGGCGGCAGTCCGGCAAGGCGTCGGAGACGCTGAACATCGGCCCGGACGGCTATCGCACGCACAGGATCGGCCGCGACGCCGGGCCGGAGGCGCCCGAGATCGGCTTCTTCGGCGGCTCGACCGTCTGGGGCACCGGCGTCGACGATGACGGCACGATTCCGGCCCAGTTCGACGATCTCACGACCGGCGTCCGGGTCGCGAACTACGGCGAGCGCGGCTTTTCGACGATGCAGAACCTGATCGAGCTGATGACGCTGATGAACCGCGACGTCGCGCCGAAGACGGTCGTGTTCTACGAAGGCTTCAACGACGTCTGGGTCCATTGCAACCGCGCGGTCACCGATCGGCTGAACAGTCACACAGAGGAGCGGCGCCTGCAGGCCGCGATCGACCGGTCCGACGACGAGAACTTCGCCTGGAACAACCTGGTCGCCCCGATGATCACGATGATCGGCCGCCTCATCGATGTCGACGACCGAAAGAGCCTGCCGGGCTGCAGCGCCGATCCCGTCCGGGCCGAGGCGGTCGCGGAGATGATGATGCGCAACTGGGAGATGGCCGAGCGCCTGGTGACGGGCTATGGCGGGACTTTCCGCCTCGTGCTGCAGCCGACCGCCTTCACGGGCAAGCCGCGCGTCGATCATCTCGACCTCTCCGACCCCCGCGACCGCGCGCTCGGCGTCGAGCTCAACACGATCTATCCGATCGTCCGGAAGAAGCTCGCCGAACGCGCGGCGGCCTGGTCGACCGACCTGACCGACGCGCTCGACGGCGACGGGATGCTGCTGATCGACCATGTCCATCTCGCGACGCCCGGGAACCGCCTGATCGCGCAGAAGATCAAGGCCGCGCTTGACGGGTCCCAGGCCGCGGCGGCGCAACCGGAGGAACGAACGGGCGCCGCCGATCGAGCAGCGCGGCCGGCGGGGTCGGACGAGCCCGGGCGCTAACGCCCTCAGGCGCGGCCGCTCGCCGTGCCGTCAGAGCTGGTGGAACCAGGAGCCCCGGCGACGCTCGTCGACATATTCGCGCGGCGCAAGGGTCGCGGGCTCGGGGACGACGTCTTCGGAGCGCTTGTCGGCCGGCCGCGCCGGGACGGGCGTGGGCGTGGGCCGCGCGGATGCGGGCTTTCCGGACGCAGGTCTGGCGCCGGTCGAGGACGGCGGCCTCAGCGGCTGGCGCTCGATGCGGGACCCCGTCGCCGCCCGCCGCGGCGCCATGCCCAGCGCTTCGGGGAACGACCCGTAGGTCGCCCCGGCGCAGAGCTGGGGGCGCTTGCGCGCGCCGGCCACCTGTCCGTCCCGGAACCAGTAGACCGTTGTCACAGGGTCGCTGACCGCGCCAAACCGATCTTTCGCGACATAGCGCACGCACACGGCCGGACGGCGAAACCCGTTGAGGATGCCGACCCGGCGGACAGCCGGCTCGCTGATGTCGGCCGCCGACAGCGACGAGGGATCGACGAGGCTGGCCTTGAGATAGGATGCGACGAGGCCGCGATAGCCGGACGGCACGTCGTCTGGTCCCTCGCGAACGGCGAAGGCGGTGGTCTGGCCGGTGACGCGCTCCGTGGTCGGGCCGGCGGCGGTGCAGGCCAAGCCCAGAACGGCGGCGGAGGCCAGTGCGAGCCTGTTCATAGCCGTCGCCTCCTAGACTCCTACGCGCCGCGGTCGTCGCCTGCGCGCCAGACGCAACCCTGACCCGCCGGACAGGCGGGATCAAGCCCGATGATCGGCCGAAGCGGGAACGCGAGGCGCCGCCGGGAGAGCACATTCGCGCGCGCACGCGCCCCCCACGGCCACAAACCCATTGTAATTGAGGGCGTAACGGACTATCTCCGGCGCACTTCAATCAACCCGAGGCCTACCCCGTCTATGCTCAAAGAAGATACTTTCCGCTCGCGACAGGACACGTCGCGCGACGCCAAGCAGAAGCTGCTCGAACGGTTCCGCTCCGCAGCCGAGGACCCGGTGGCGCAGAAGCGAAAAGCTGAGCGTGCGGTGATCGCCCAGGCCCGCGAAGCGCGTCTGGCGCAGAAGGCCGCCGAGCAGGAGCGTCTCGCCGCTATCGAGCGCGAGAAGCAGGAGCTGATCGCCGCCGAGAACCGACGCATCGCCGAAGAGGAAGAGGCGCGCCGCGCCGCCGCCGAGGCGGTCCGCAGGCAGTCGCAGCCGAAGCCCGTTTCGATCAACGCCGCCGCGCATGCGCTGGCGAGCCTGATGAGCAATGGCGGCGCCCGCAAGGCGCCGGCCGCCGCGAACAACCGTGATCCCGAGCGCAAGACCGCCTGATCAAGGCGCGCTCGTTCGAACATGAAAAACCCGCCGGTCTCGCGACCGGCGGGTTTTTTTACGCGTGGCGTGCGGCGGCCGAGGCCGCCGCCCGTCAGGCCGCCTTGCGGTTGACGCCGCCTTCGGCGAGCCCGCTCAGCTTCTTGTCTGCGGCGTGCTCTTCCTTGAGGGTCTTCTCGAGGACCGCGGCGCAGTCGGCGCGGCCAAGCTGCTTCGCCCAGGCGACCAGCGTGCCGTAACGCGCGATCTCGTAATGCTCGACGGCCTGCGCCGAAGCCACGATGGCGGCGTCCAGCACCTGCTTGTCGTCGACGTCGCCGGCGACGTCATTGGCTTCCTCGATGATCCCGTTGATCGCGGGGCACTTCACGGCCTTCTTCGTGGCGCCGTGCATCTCGAACACCTGCTCGACGCGACGGACGTGCTCCTCCGTCTCCGTGAGGTGGCTCTGGAGCCCCTGTTTAAGCTCCGGCGCCGTCGCCTTTTCGATCATCTTCGGCAGGGCCGAGAGGATCTGCTGCTCAGCGTAATAAACGTCCTGAAGCTGGTGAACAAACAGGTCGTCCAGAGTTTTGATGTCCTTGGAAAACAGACCCATGGTCATCTCCTTTTATGTCTTCTTGTAACAAGGGCCCCGCCATGCGGCGGGGTCTCAGCATAACAACAAGGGCGCGTCGCAAACGTTCCCTGGATTTCGGAAGATCGCGCTGGACCGACCACGTCCTGCGGCGCGGGACGCCAGCCGCGGCCGCCCAACCCCCGTCGCATTCGAGGGGGATGGAAGGCGGCGCGCCGACGCCGCGGAGCGCGCGATTCCCTCCGTGCCGTGGCGATGAGGATACCGATGCGCGCCTTGCTCGCCGCCGCCTGTCTCGCCGCCGCCCTGCCCGCCGCGGCCCGCGCCGACGATCGCCCGCCGGCGCCCTCCGTCGTCGTGACCGGAGAGGGCATGATTTCGGCGGCGCCCGACATCGGCGTGGTGACGAGCGGCGTGGTCACCACCGCGGCGAGCGCCGGGGCGGCCCTCAAGGCCAACGCCGCCGCCATGTCGGCGGTGATCGCGAAGCTGAAGGAGGCCAAGGTGGAGGATCGCGACGTCGCGACCTCCGGCCTGACGGTGCAGCCGCAATATGACTACGGCTCGGGCTCCGCGCCGCGGGCGCCGAAGCTCATGGGCTACGAGGTGCGCAACACCGTGACGGTGCGGGCCCGCGACCTCGGCCGTCTGGGCGAACTGATCGACGGGCTGGTCGGCGCCGGGTCGAACCAGATCGAAGGCCTGACCTTCGACGTCTCGGACCGCTCGACCAAGCTCGACGACGCCCGCAAGCAGGCCATCGCCGACGCGCGCCGCAAGGCGGAGCTCTACGCCGCGGGCGTCGGCGCCAAGCTCGGCGCGCCGCTCGCGATCGACGAGATGGAGGTGGGCGGCGACGAGCCGATCCGCCCCTTCGTCCAGCGCGCGAAGGCGATGGACGCCGCCCCCGCGACCCCGATCGCCCGCGGCGAGCAGGAGCTGCGCGCCCGGGTCACGATCCGCTGGGCGCTGGAGCGCTGAGCCTCACTTCTCGAAGGCGGCGACGATCTCGAGCTCGACCTCGTCCGACACCACGGGCGCGAACGCGCCAAGCCCGAAGTCGCTGCGCTTGAGCTTGGCGGTGGCGGAGAAGCCCACCGTCTCCGCCTTGTTCATTGGGTTCACGCCGGCGCCGTGGAACGTGGCGTCGAGCGTGACCGGCTTGGTGACGCCGTGCAGCGTGAGGTCGCCCGCGATCTTCGCGGTTTCGCCGGAGACGTCGACCGAGGTCGAGGTGAAGCGCGCCGCCGGGAACTTCGCGACGTCCAGAAACTCGTTCCCCGAGACATGGGTCGCGAACTTGTCGGACGTGACGGCGAGACCCTTCATCGGCGCCTCGATCGTGAGCTTGGCGGCGGAGGGGTTCTTCGGGTCGAGCGTCAGCGCGCCGGTGATCTGGCCGAACATGCCGTGCAGCGTCGAGAAGCCCATGTGGTCGACGGACCAGAGAACCTGGGTGTGGTTGGGATCGGCCTTGTAGGTCCCGCCCGAGACGCGGGAGACGTCCTTCGCGCCGGGGACGGACTGGGCGTGCGAGACGGCGGCCTGCGCCATCAACAGAGCGGCGGCGAGGGCGAATGAAAGACGCTTCATAGGCGAATGATCCTCTCGGGAGCGGAGGACCCGATGCTTGACCGACAGCGGCGCCCGCGTGAAGGCGGCCCCGCTCAAAGCCTCGTTTGCAGAGATGCAGCGGAGAGCGCGCGGAGGAGCGCCGTCAGGAGCGCGGCCGCCGCGATCCCGATCCAATAGCAGGCGACGTCCCACCATGAGAAGGTGCGTCCGAGCAGCAGCGCTCCGAGCGCCGACCTGCGAAACGCGTCAAGCGGCTCCACATGGATCAGCTGGCTGAACTCGACCGCCGCCGAGGCTATCACGGCGACCAAAGCCGCTCGGCCGAGCGGCCAACGGACCGCCAGCGCAGCGACGATGAAAAAGACCATCGCGCCCCAGAGGAGGGAGCCACCGTACTTCGCTGCGGCCCATGGCAGGCCGACCTCCGGCCGACGCGCCAGCAGACCCGCGGCGATGACGATAAGCGCCGCTGCGACGTAGCAGGCTCGTGTCGTGAGGCGGCTCATGGCGGCGCCTGGCTTGCGCCCCGGTCCTCGACGGCCTTTGGCGGCTTGATCAGGGCGACCAGAGTGTAGCTGATGACGAGGAGCAGGAACCACGACCCGTACTTCCCGGCCCCGACAAGCGACCATCCGCTCATCTGCTGCGGGTAAAGCCACGTCTTTGTAAAGGTGCCGACGTTCTCGGCGAGCCAAATGAAGGCGGTCACCAGCATGAGTCCGAGCAGCAACGGCATCGAACGGGGGCGTCGCCACACGGTGAACTGGACCTGCGTGCGCCAGAGCATGAGAGCCGCGACGACGAAAAGCAGCCACCGGAAATCCGGCCCATAGTGATGGGCGAAGAAGTTGAGATAGGCGGCGAAGCTTAAGGCGGCCAGCAGAGCGACCGGCGGATGCGACCGGAACTCGAAGCGCATCAGGCCCCAGATCCGGCAGAGATAGCTGCCGATGCAGGAGTGCATGAAGCCGGTGAAGAGCGGAACGCCTCCGATCCGCAGCAGAGATGGCTCCGGATAGATCCAGGAGCCGACGGCGGTCTTGAAGATCTCCATGACCGTGCCGACGACATGGTAAGCGAGGATGATCCTCGCCTCCTCCCATGTCTCCAGCCTAAACCTGAGCATCAGCGCCTGCACAAGGACGGCCGCTAGCAGTAGGAAGTCGTAGCGGGCGAGCGGCGCGCCGCGCGGGTACCAGAAATGGGTCCCGATCAGCAGGGCGACCATGACGCCGCCGAACAGGCAAGCCCAGGCCTGCTTCAGGCCGAACCGCAGAAACTCATAGACGAAAGCCGTGGAGCGACGCGCCGCCATGCGCTCGGCGAAAGCCGCTTCACGAGCGGAGAGCGACCACGGCCTTTCGGACGCCGACCGCGTTCCGACCGCTGGCCCCTTATGCACCTTTCGCCTCTCACGTCACCGCCCCCATAACGGCGGCTCCAACAAAAAGGCGGCGGGCCATGACCCGCCGCCTTCGGTGAAAACGTGGCGCCGCCGTCTCAGTTGTCGAGGAAGCTCCGCAGCTTCCTGGACCGGCTCGGGTGCTTCAGCTTGCGCAGCGCCTTGGCCTCGATCTGGCGGATGCGCTCGCGGGTCACCGAGAACTGCTGGCCGACCTCTTCGAGCGTGTGGTCGGTGTTCATGCCGATGCCGAAGCGCATGCGCAGCACGCGCTCCTCACGCGGGGTGAGCGAAGCGAGCACGCGCGTGGTGGTCTCGCGCAGATTCGACTGGATCGCAGCGTCGATCGGCAGGATCGCGTTCTTGTCCTCGATGAAGTCGCCGAGGTGAGAATCCTCCTCGTCGCCGATCGGCGTCTCGAGCGAGATCGGCTCCTTGGCGATCTTGAGGACTTTCCGCACCTTCTCCAGCGGCATGGCAAGCTTCTCGGCCAGCTCCTCCGGGGTCGGCTCGCGGCCGATCTCGTGCAGCATCTGGCGGCTGGTGCGGACGATCTTGTTGATCGTCTCGATCATGTGCACCGGGATGCGGATGGTGCGGGCCTGGTCGGCGATCGAACGGGTGATCGCCTGCCGGATCCACCAGGTCGCGTAGGTCGAGAACTTGTAGCCGCGGCGATACTCGAACTTGTCGACCGCCTTCATCAGGCCGATGTTGCCCTCCTGGATCAGGTCCAGGAACTGCAGGCCGCGGTTGGTGTATTTCTTGGCGATCGAGATCACGAGACGCAGGTTCGCCTCGACCATCTCCTTCTTCGCCTGCCGGGCCTCGCGCTCGCCCTTCTGCACCATCTGGACGATGCGGCGGAACTCCTGGATCTCGAGGCCCGTCTCGGTCGCGAGATTGTGGATCTCGCCGCGGATGTCGCGCACGAGGTCCTTTTCGGCGGCGACGACGTTCTTCCAGCCCTTCGAGCCGAGATTGGCGACGCGGCGGATCCAGTTCGGGTCGAGCTCGTAGCCCTGATACTGCTTCAGGAAATCCGAGCGCTCGACGCCGTAGGACTCGCAGAGCCGCATCAGCCGGCCTTCGAGGGCGACCAGCCGCTTGTTGATGTCGTAAAGCTGCTCGACAAGGTTGTCGATGCGG
Source organism: Hansschlegelia sp. KR7-227 (assembly GCF_049446035.1). Classification (NCBI taxonomy): domain Bacteria; kingdom Pseudomonadati; phylum Pseudomonadota; class Alphaproteobacteria; order Hyphomicrobiales; family Methylopilaceae; genus Hansschlegelia; species Hansschlegelia sp. KR7-227. Next base: position 114,385 of record NZ_JBMSEA010000001.1, on the reverse strand, counting down.
TGCTGATTGAGCGACAAGGATTTGACATTCGCGATGATGTCGTCCTTGAGCTTCTTGTACTTGCGGTCCTGCGCCGGGGATAACGTCTTGTTCTGAAGACGGTTCTCGACGTTCTGGTCCTGCAGGCGGCGAAGCTTCTTGTAGTCGTCGGCGACGGCGCCGAACGTCTCCAGAACCTTAGGCTTGAGCTCGCTCTCCATGGCCGAGAGCGAGACATTGTTCTCCATGTCGTCGTCGTCGAGGTCGCCCTCGGGCGCCGGCGTCTCCGCTTCGGGTTCGGCTTCCAGCTCGCCGGCCGCCTCCCCGCCCTCGGTCGCAGCGCCGTCGCTTGGCGCTGCGGCGCCGTTCTTGGCGTCGGGACCGGCGTAGGTCGCCTCGAGGTCGATGACCTCGCGCAGCAGAATCTTGGCGTCGTTGAGTTCGTCGCGCCAGATGATGATGGCCTGGAAGGTCAGCGGGCTCTCGCAGAGCCCCGCGATCATCGCCTCGCGGCCGGCCTCGATGCGCTTGGCGATCGCGATCTCGCCCTCGCGCGACAGCAGCTCGACCGAGCCCATCTCGCGCAGATACATGCGCACGGGGTCGTCGGTGCGGTCGGTCGGTTCGGACTTCTGCGTCACCGCGACGGCGGTCGGCCGCGCGGTCTCGACGAGATCGCCGCCCTCGGGCTCCTCGTCCTCGGTCGCGGCGCCCTCTTCGCGCTCGGTCTTCTCGGCCTCGTCCTCGCTGTCGATGACGTTGATGCCCATCTCGTTGAGCATCGCCATGATGTCCTCGATCTGGTCCGCCGTGTTCTGGTCGGACGGGAGGACGTCGTTCAGCTCGTCATTGGTGACGTAGCCGCGCTTCTTCGCGGCCTTGATCATGCGGCGGACGGCCTGGTCGTTCAGGTCGAGCAGCGGCCCGGCTTCCGTCTCCGGAGCCGCGGTCTCGGTTTCGTCCTTTGATTGCAACTTCGTCGCCATGTCGTCCAGTCTCCGAGCCGACCCGCCGTCCGGCTCCTGCAACCCATTACCTCAAACGCCGCCGAGACGGCGAATCAGCGCCAACCCACATAACGCGCCGCAGCTTTACGCCCACGTTAAGCATGCCCGGCGCCTCGGAGCGCCGCGGCGGCGCCATTCAGATGCGCCATCCTCGCCGAATTCGCCGGCCGCCGACGCCGCGTCACATCGAGCGGAGGGTTCGTCCGGACGCGCCGCCGAACCCGTCGATCGACGCCTCCGACCCCTCGACAGTGGAAAGCTGACGCTGGATTTCGACGATGCGACGAAAATTCTCGTCGGTGAAATCGCGTCCGAAATCCTGCTCCGCAGCACGGAGCTCTCTATGTAGCGCTCGCACCTTTGTGTGCAAGGCGGACGCGTGCCTCCAGCCTACCGCCGCGTCGGCCGGATCAGCTTCCATCACCCACCAGTTGCTGGAAAGCAACGCCTGATCCGCCCGTTCCAGCAGTTCGCCATGGCCAGACGCCGCGAGCGCCGCCCTCATCGCCTCGCGGTCGGCGGCGCCGTCGGCGTAGGCGTCGAGCGTCGCGCGCCGCAGGCGGTCGAGCTCGCGCGCGGTGAATTCGAGCTCCGCATAGGTCTCGGCGAGCTCGTCGAGCAGGTCGGGGTGGTTGACCATGGCGAGCGCCAGCGCCGTCTCGCGGCCGGGAAGGCGGCCGGCGCCCGTCCCCATCATCGGGCTCGCCCGGAGCGTGGCGGACGCCGCCAGCGACGGCGCCGGCGGCGTCCACGGTCCGCCGCGGCCCTGCCCGCCGCGGGGCGGCCGCGCGCCGCCGCGGGGCTGGCGCTCGCGCCGACCGCCGGACGCCGGGCGCCCGAAACTCGCGAGCCGGTTCTCTACGGCCGTCTGATAATGCCGCTTCACCGTCTCGTCCCGGATCGAGCCGAGCGCGTCCCGCAGCCGGCGCTCGAAGGCGGCGGCCCTCTCCGGCGTGTCGGTGGGGCCTGCGTCGAACTCGCGCGCCCACAGCATATCGACCAGCGGCGCCGCGCCGGCGAGCACGGCGTCGACCGCGCTCCGGCCTTCCGCGCGCACGAGGTCGTCCGGATCCTGCCCCTCCGGGAGGAAGGCGAAGCGCAGCGAGCGGCCGGGCTGCAGCAGCGGCAGGGCGGTCTCGATCGCGCGGAAGCCCGCCCGGCGGCCCGCCTTGTCGCCGTCGAAGCAGAGGATCGGCTCCGCCGCCATCTTCCACATCAGTTCGAGCTGGTCGGCGGTCAGCGCGGTGCCGAGCGGCGCCACGACATGGCCGATCCCGGCCGCCGCCAGCGCGATCACGTCGACATAGCCCTCCACCGCCACGACGGCGCCCGCCGCCTGCGCCGCGGCGCGCGCGCGGTGATGGTTGTAGAGCGTCGCGCCCTTGTGGAAGAGCGGCGTCTCCGGCGAATTCAGGTACTTCGCCTGCGCGTCGGCCGACATCGCGCGGCCGCCGAAGGCGATGATGCGGCCGCGCGCGTCCTGGATGGGGAACATCACCCGGTCGCGGAACCGGTCGAACGGCTCGGCCACGTCTTCGCCGGACACCAGAAGCCCGGCCTCGACCATGTCGGCGACCGGCACGCCCTGCTTGCGAAGATGGCCGCGCAACGCGCCGCGGTCGTTCGGCGCATAGCCCATGCGGAAGTCGGCCTGCGTCTGCGGGCTGATCGCGCGGCCTGCGAGATAGCCGCGCGCGGACGCCCCCGCCCGGCCCTGCAACTCGCCTTCGAAGAAACGCGCCGCCATCTCCATGATCTCGACCAGCCCGGCGCGCGCCTCCGCGCGGCGGGCCTCCTCCGGGCTTTCCTTGGGGATGGGCACGCCCGCCATGTCGGCGATCCGCTCGACCGCCTCGGGGAAGCTGACGCCCTCCGTCTCCATCAGGAACTTGAAGACGTCGCCATGCTTGCCGGAGGAGAAGCAGTGATAGAAGCCCTTCTGGTCGTTGACGAAGAAGGACGGCGTCTTCTCGGCGTTGAAGGGCGACAGGCCGGCATATTCGCGCCCCTGCCGCCTCAGCTTGACGCGCCGCCCCACCACCTCCGACACGGGGAGGCGTTCGCGAAGATCGTCGAGAAAGGCTGGCGTGAAGCGCATGGGGCGCGGAATCGGGCTCGAAAACGGCTGACGGACCGACCCTTATACACTAGGACCGTTCGCCGATTCCCGCCCGGCCTTTCGCGCCGCCCGCTATTCACAGCCCGCGCCTGTCCCCGATCCCCATGAAACTCAAGATTCTCGGCTGCGGCGACGCGTTCGGCTCCGGCGGCCGCTTCAACACCTGCTTCGACGTGACCGCGCGGGACATGCGCTTCCTAGTCGACTGCGGCGCCTCGTCCATGGTCGCGATGCGGCGGTTCGGCACGGCGCCGAACGACATCGACGCGATCATGCTCAGCCATCTCCACGGCGATCATTTCGCGGGCCTGCCGTTCTTCATCCTCGACGCCCAGTTCGTCAGCCGGCGCCAGCGCCCGCTGACGATCGCCGGGCCCGTGGGCCTCAAGGCGCGGCTTCCGGCGACGATGGAGGCGCTGTTTCCGGGCTCCAGCACGGTCGAGCGGCGCTTCGCGCTCGACATCGTCGAGATGGCGCAAGGGACGACCGCCGAGCTCGGCGCGGCGACCGTCACGCCCTTCGAGGTGCGCCACCCGTCCGGCGCGCCGTCGCACGCGCTGAGGATCGCCTGCGACGGCACGGTCCTGAGCTACAGCGGCGACACCGAATGGGTCGAGGCTCTGATTCCCGCCGGGCGCGACGCCGATCTCATGATCTGCGAGTGCTACCTCTACGACCGAAAGGCCCCCTACCATCTCGACTGGGGGACGCTGAAGACCAACCTGCCCCGGATCGGCGCGAAGCGGGTGCTGCTGACGCATTTGGGGCCGTCGATGCTGGCCCAGCCGGGCGCGACCTTCGACGGCGTGGAGCTCGCGGAAGACGGTCTGGAGCTTGATGTCTGAAGCCCCCAGCGCCGCCTTGATTGACAGCGCGGCCCTCGGCCTCTAGAGACCAGCCCGCGTCGTGCGGGACTTCGATGAGTCCCCTGCGCGCGTTTTAGCGCACCCGTGGCCCGGCGTTCTCGCGACGACCGGTCCTGTCGGCCCCGGCATGGGGCAGTAGGAGGGCGCGTTCCTCGACCTTGAACAGGAGGACGCGATGTCGAAGCGACACGCCTCGAAGTACAAAATCGATCGCCGTATGGGCGAGAACATCTGGGGTCGTCCGAAGAGCCCGGTCAACCGCCGCGAATACGGCCCCGGCCAGCACGGCCAGCGCCGCAAGGGCAAGCTCTCCGACTTCGGCGTGCAGCTGCGCGCCAAGCAGAAGCTCAAGGGCTATTACGCCAACATCACCGAGAAGCAGTTCCGCCGGATCTACGCCGAGGCCACCCGCCTCAAGGGCGACACGTCGGCCAATCTGATCGGCCTGCTCGAGCGCCGGCTCGACGCCGTCGTCTACCGCTCGAAGTTCGTGCCGACCCCCTTCGCGGCCCGTCAGTTCGTGAACCATGGCCACGTCACGGTGAACGGCCGTCGCGTCAACATCCCGAGCTACCTCGTCAAGGTCGACGACGTGGTCGAGGTGAAGGCCGCGTCGAAGCAGCTCGCGCTCGTGATCGAGGCCGCCGCCTCCGGCGAGCGCGACGTGCCGGACTATCTCGAGGTCGACCACAACAAGATGACCGCGAAATATGTCCGCGTGCCGGGCCTGACCGAAGTGCCCTACCCCGTGCACATGGAGCCGAACCTGGTCGTCGAGTACTACTCGCGCTGACCGGTCGCTTCGCGACATGCGACAAGGCCGCCTCCGGGCGGCCTTTTTCGTATCCGGCGGAGGATGCGGCGAAGCGGTCTCCGTCGACGAAGCCGTGGATACCGTTCTTGCGGCGCGTGATGGCGGTTCTTTTCGCGACGCCGCTTCTCTATGACGCTCCAGCCGAGCCCGGACGACGGAGGACATGACGTGACCGCAACCCCGCCAGCCCCGGCCCGCGACGTCCCGTCAAACATGGCCGACCGGTTGATCGTCGCGCTCGACGTGAAGACGCCGGAGGCCGCGAGCGATCTCGTCGACCGGCTCGACGGGACCGCGACCTTCTTCAAGATCGGCATGTGGCTGCTGTTCGCGAAGGGGACCGACGCGCTGATCGATCGTCTGGTCGACAAGGGAAATAACGTCTTCCTCGACTACAAGATGTACGACATCGGCCAGACCGTGAAGGAAGGCGTGGCGCGGGCGCGGGAGCGCGGCGCGAAGATCGTCACCATTCACGGCGACGACGCGATCATGAAGGCCGCGGTCGAGGGCAAGGGCGGCGACGCCAAGCTCAAGCTGTTCGCCATCACCGTGCTGACCAGCATGAATGACGACGATCTCGCGGGCATGGGCTATCGGCTGACCGTGCCGGAGCTCGTCGAGCTGCGCGTGAGGAAGGCCGCCGAATGCGGCGTCGACGGCGTGATCGCCTCGGCCGCCGACAATCCCGCGGAATTGCGCCGGCGCGCCGGAGCTCCCGGCCTGCTGATCGGCACGCCCGGCGTCCGCTCGCCCGGCGTCGCGGTCCATGATCAGAAGCGTGTCGCGACGCCGGAAGGCGCGATCCGCGCGGGCGCCGACTACATCGTCATGGGCCGCCAGATCACCGAAGCGGCCGACCCGGCGGCGGAGGCGCGCAAGGTGATCGCCGAAATGGAGCGCGGCGCGGCGCCGGCCGCCTGAGCTCCGCGTCTCGTCGCTGCGCCGGGCTCAGACCGCCGCGGACCGGCCGCCGAGCCGCACCCGCACGATCTCCGGCGGCACGCCGAAGCGCACGGGGACCGTGGACATGCCGATCCCACCCGAGACGATCATGTGCCGGCCGTCCTCGACGATGTGCCCGTAGCGGAATCGGTCGCCATAGGCGGACGGGATGAACGGGTTCGGCAATCCCGGGATATGGATCTGGCCGCCATGGGTGTGGCCGGCGAGCGTCAGCGAGACGCGTTGCGAGACGTTCACGAAGGCGTCCGGCTCGTGGATGAGCAGCAGCAGCGGATCGTCGGTCGTGACCTTGGCCATGGTTCCCGGCAGGTCGTCCACGCCGCGGAAGCCGCCACGCCCGATCCAGTGCGCGAGCTGGTCGCCCAGGCCCGCGAGCCAGAACCGGCGGCCGCGGTGCTCGATCAACTCCGCCTCGTTCTCCATGACGCGGATCCGGGCGCCGTCGAGGGCGCTGCGGATTTCGATCTCGTTGTGCCACCAGTCGTGGTTGCCGAGGATCGTGTAGAGCCCGAGCGGCGCCGACAGATCGGCGAGCGCCGCGGCCCACTCGGTCGACGGCACGCGCTTCTGCACGAAGCGGTGCGACGCCTCGTGATCGCCGAGATGGACGATCAGGTCGGGCTGCAATGCGTTGACGGTCTCGACGACGCGCGCCACGCGGGCGAGCGGGACATAGGGCTCGCAGGCGTGCACGTCGGTCACCACCGCGATGTCGAGCGGAAAGTCGGCCGGCCAGCCGGGCGGCGTGAGGTCGTAGGTCGTGACGCCGAGCAGCACTGTCGGCTCGATGTAGCCGGCGTAAGCCCCGCCCGAGAGCGAGGCCAGAAAGCCGGCGCCTGCGGCGGCGACCAGGCTGCGGCGGGTGATCAGCGTCATGCGGCTCTCGATTGCGGAATGCGGCCGCGACGTCCGCCGCGCGGAGGGGGCCGGGAGCGCCACGCTCCGTGCTCCCGTCATGACCTGTCGATGACGGCAGGATGATGATGACGCGCCCTTGAATGCGCGCGCTCGCCGGATTGTGAGGCTGACGCCTAAAAACGCGGCGAAACGGTAACCTTCGCCGGCGCTTTAATGTCGCAAGTCGGATCCCGGCGGCTCTGTCGACGTAGGACCGCATATGTCGCAACGCACCGTTCCTCAGGCGCTCAACCCGTCCGGCGTCGTCGTCTTCGGGACGCTCGTCCTCGCGACGACGTTCGCCCTGTCCTGTTGGTGGGAGTACGGGCTCGAACAGCTCATCTTCGAGAGCCTCAGCCTGCCGTATGAGCCTGGACATGAGGACGAGGCGCGGTTGCGCTTCATCCTCACCTCGACCGGCTTCGCCGCCATGTCCCTGATCTTGCCCTGCGTCGTGCTGGCGCTGCTGGTCCGTCGCTTGAACCGCGCCAATCACAAGCTGTTTTCGGCGCAAGCGGAAACCGCGGCGCTCGCCCGCTTCGATCCCCTGACCGGCCTCGTGAACCGCCGCGTGTTTTCCGATGAGCTGAAACGGCTGTGCGGGCCGGGCGGAACGGAATTCGCCCTGTTCCTGATCGACATGGACGACTTCAAGTCGGTGAACGACCTCTTCGGCCACGCCGCAGGCGATGCGGTGCTGTGCGCGACGGCGTCGCGGCTGACGCAGATCCTCCATGACGGAGGGATTGCGGCGCGCCTCGGCGGAGACGAATTCGCCGCCCTGCTGCCGTGCGACAGTTCCGGCCACGAAGTTCCTCTTCTGGCGGAGCGGCTGGCCCAGGAGCTCGCGAAGCCGATCGAGTTTGGCGGCGAGCCTATCGCGGTGTCCGCGAGCCTCGGCGTCGCGCTGCGGCGCGGCTCGGACAAGGACGATGAGGCCGTGCTGCGGTCGGCCGACATCGCGCTGTACCGCGCGAAGCGAGAGGGCCACGGAACGTTTCGGTTCTTCGAGCAGCGTATGGAGGCGGAGATCGAAGACCGGCGGCGGCTGGAGGACGACATCCGCAGCTCAGTCAGGGTCGGCCGGTTCAAGCCGTATTTCCAGCCCCTGATCCGCTTCTCCGATTCGAACCTGCACGGGTTTGAGGTGCTCGCGCGCTGGGACCATCCGGAGCGCGGGCTGCTGCCACCGGCCGCCTTCGTCGGCGTCGCGGAGGAGCTCGGCCTCATCAGCGACCTCACGCTCGGCGTGCTCCGGCAGGCCTGTCTCGCCGCCCGGGACTGGGCCGGCGCGCCGACGCTCTCGGTCAACGTCTCGCCGACCGAGTTGAAGGACCTCTCGCTCGCGCTGCGGATCATGACCGTGCTGAACGATACGGGATTCCCGCCCCGGCGGCTTGAGATCGAGATCACCGAAAGCGCGGTGATGACGAACGTGGACTGCGCCGAGAACTTCATCGCCGCGGTGCGCGCGGTCGGCATGAGCGTCGCGCTCGACGACTTCGGCACCGGCTATTCCAGCCTGTCGAAGCTGCAGCAGCTCAAATTCGACAAGATCAAGATCGACCGCTCGTTCGTCGCCGCGGCCGAACAGAGCCCCGACGGCCGCGCGCTCGTCAACATGATCGTCGCCCTTGGCCGAAGCCTGAACGTCGAGACGACGGCGGAGGGCATCGAAACCTCCGCCATCGCAGCCCGACTGGCCCGGAAGGGCTGCACCTACGGGCAAGGCTATTTCTTCGGTCGGCCTATGCCGGAAGGTGAGGCCCAGAGGTTTGCGCGCGACGGCGCCGCCGGGGGTCCCCCCGCGGCCGCCGTCAGCTGATCACGCCGTCTGCTTCACCGCGACGCCCGCCTCCTTGAGGTGGCTTTGCAGCTCGCCGGCCTGGAACATCTCGCGGACGATGTCGCAACCGCCGACGAACTCGCCCTTCACGTAGAGCTGGGGGATCGTCGGCCAGTTCGAGAACGCCTTGATGCCGTTCCGCATCTCGTCGCTCGCGAGCACGTTCACGCCCTGATACGGCACCCCGAGATAGTCGAGGATCTGGACGACCTGGCCGGAGAACCCGCATTGCGGGAACTGCGGCGTGCCCTTCATGAAGAGCACGACGTCGTTGCTCTGGATCGCCGAGGCGATGTCTTCCTGTGCGCTCATTGTCTCACATGCCTTTCGTGGCGTCTGTCTGGGCGACGGGACCGGCGCTGGTCTGCAGAGCGAGCGCGTGCAACGCGCCGCCCATCTGGCCCTTCAGGGCCTGATAGACGAGCTGGTGCTGCTGCACCCGGCTCTTGCCGCGAAACGCCTCGGAGACGACGGTCGCGGCGTAGTGGTCGCCGTCGCCGGCGAGGTCGCGGATCGTCACCTCGGCGTCGGGCAGCGCGGCGCGGATCAGCGTCTCGATCTCGCGGGCGTCCATCGGCATCGGTTGAGATCCTCTCGTCAGTCGGCGGGAGCGGCCTCGACCGCTGGCCCCGCCATGTAGCGCGGGAACCAGCCCTCGTGGAGCTCGCGCACCTCATTCAACAGGATGGGGGCTTCGGACCCCGGAATCAATCGGTCTCCGCCGACGGAGCCGATGCGCGACGCGGTGACGCCGACGCCGGAGGCGGCGTCGATCACCGTGCCGACGTCGGCCTCCGACACCGTCACGACATAGCGGGCCTGGTCTTCGCCGAACCAGTAGCCGTGCGGCGTCGCGCCGGAATAGGGCTCGTCGAGCCGCGCGCCGAGCCGGCCCGCGAGCGCCATCTCGGCGATCGCGACCAGCAGGCCGCCGTCGGAGACGTCGTGGACCGCGGTCGCGACGCCGGCCTGGATCAGGCTGCGCACGAAATCGCCGTTGCGCTTTTCGGCCGAAAGGTCGACCGGCGGGGGCGCGCCCTCCTCGCGGCCGGCGACGAGCCAGAGCCAGCAGGAGCGGCCGAGCCAGCCCTTGGCGTCGCCGATGACGAGGACGGCCTCGCCCTCGCGCTTGAAGGCGACGGTCGCGCTCTTCGCGACGTCGTCGAGCTTTCCGACCGCCCCGATCGTCGGCGTCGGCAGGATCGCGCGCCCCTGGGTCTCGTTGTAGAGCGACACGTTGCCGGACACGACGGGGAAGTCGAGCGCCCGGCAGGCCTCGCCGATGCCTTTTATGCAACCGACAAGCTGGCCCATGATCTCGGGCTTCTCGGGATTGCCGAAGTTCAGATTGTCGGTGACGGCGAGCGGCGCGGCGCCCACCGCCGTGAGATTGCGCCAGGCTTCCGCCACCGCCTGCTTGCCGCCTTCGAACGGGTCGGCCTCGCAATAGCGCGGCGTGACGTCGGCGGTGAGCGCAAGCCCCTTCGGGCCGCCCTCGACGCGGATGACGGCGGCGTCACCGCCGGGCTTCTGCACCGTCTCGCCGAGAATGATGTGGTCGTACTGCTCCCACACCCAACGCCGCGAGGAGAGCTCGGCCGAACCCATCAGGGTCAGCAGCGCGTCGCGGGTGGAGGCCGGCGCGTCGATGTTGGCGGCCGCGACCTGCTGCTGCTTCGGCGTGTCGACATAGGGCCGGTCATATTCCGGCGCCTCGTCGCCGAGCTCCTTGATCGGCAGGTCCGCCTTAAGCTCGCCGTGGAGATAGACCTTGAAGCGCAGATCGTCGGTGGTGCGGCCGACCACCGCGAAATCGAGCCCCCATTTCACGAAGATCGCCCGCGCGATATCCTCCTTGGCGGGGTCGAGCACCATGAGCATGCGCTCCTGGCTCTCCGACAGCATCATCTCGTAGGCCGTCATGCCCTCCTCGCGCACCGGCACGTTCTCGAGGTCGAGCCGGATGCCGAGGTCGCCCTTGGCGCCCATCTCGACCGCCGAACAGGTGAGGCCGGCCGCGCCCATGTCCTGGATCGCGACCACCGAGCCCGACGCCATCAGTTCGAGGCAGGCCTCCAGCAGCAGCTTTTCCGCGAAGGGATCCCCGACCTGCACGGTCGGGCGCTTCTCCTCGGAGGCGTCGTCGAACTCGGCGGAGGCCATGGTCGCGCCGTGGATGCCGTCGCGGCCGGTCTTGGAGCCGAGATAGACCACGGGCAGCCCGACGCCGGTCGCCTTGGCGTAGAAGATCGAATCGGCGCGGGCGAGGCCGACCGCCATGGCGTTGACGAGGATGTTGCCGTCGTAGCGCGAGTGGAAGCCGACGAGGCCGCCGACCGTCGGCACGCCGAAGGAGTTGCCGTAGCCGCCGACGCCCGCGACGACGCCCGAGACGAGATGGCGCGTGCGCGGATGTTCGGGCGCGCCGAAGCGCAGCGCGTTCAACGCCGCCACGGGACGCGCGCCCATGGTGAAGACGTCGCGCAGGATTCCGCCGACGCCGGTCGCGGCCCCCTGATAGGGCTCGATGAAGGACGGGTGGTTGTGGCTCTCCATCTTGAAGACCACGGCGTCGCCGTCGCCGATGTCGACCACGCCGGCGTTCTCGCCCGGCCCCTGGATGACGAGCGGCCCCGTGGTCGGCAGCGTCTTCAGCCAGCGCTTGGAGGATTTGTACGAGCAGTGCTCGTTCCACATCGCCGAAAAGATGCCGAGCTCGGTGAAGCTCGGGGTGCGGCCGATGAGCTTGAGGACGCGGTCGTATTCGTCGGGCTTCAGGCCATGGGAGGCGACGAGCTCGGGCGTGATGGCGGGTTCGGCTGAGGACATCGGACTCGGGCTGAAGGCGACGGTTCGGAGGCAGGGCCTTGCTACGCCAATGGACCCGGCCTTTCTAGTGCCCCAACAAGGATGATATTGACGATTGCATCAACCTATAGGAGCATAGCTTAGCTAGAATAGGTGCCATTTCAGTTCAGGAATGAAATGATATCCAATCACGAAGAGCTAAGTGCCGTTTTGGCCGACCTCAAGGCTGGGCGCACAGCGCAACCTGTAACAATACGGACCTTTTTATCATGGTTCGGTTTTCAACGCCGAACCCCCCTCAATGTTCAGTATATAAACTCTAAGTTAGAGCAAATAGGCATCAGAACCGTTCCAGATTACTTGAATATTTGGGTTGAAACACCTATTGCTTTTGAATTAATTGACTCAAAGAGAAGCAGGCAGAAAACGGCAATAATCAATCAAGTTCAATTAAATGAAGTGGTTGCTGAACCTAATGCAGACGACCCGTCGTTTAAAATAGAAAAAATCCGCTCCGCAAACACGCCTCCAACATTTGTAAAGCCTAATGATACACTATTGACCGCTGTTACGTTGATGATGACCAAAAATTTTTCACAGCTTCCGGTAATGACAAATGAGAGAGACGTAAAAGGCATTGTGAGCTGGAAATCAATAGGAACGAGATCAATCACGACTGCGTCAGGCGTAGATGTACAAAAATTTATGGAAGAGCATCAAGAAATACCTGCATCAGCCTCAATGTTCGACGCAATCCGCATTATTGAGGAATATGACTACGTATTGGTAAGAGCTACAGATAGACGAATTACTGGCATTGTTACAGCAACCGACATCGCCCTTCAGTTTGAACTAACAAGTACACCATTTTTGTTGATTAGTGAGATCGAAAATAGCGTGAGATCGCTAATATCGAATAAGCTGCCGATTGAGCAAATCAAAAAGACGCTTGACCCCAATCACACTCCTGAACACTTCACTCACGTATCACAATTGACATTTGGAAACTGCGTTCGTCTTATAGAACATAAAGAAAATTGGAGTGTCATAGGGTTCAATCTAGACCGGACCTCGTTCTGTAGCGCTCTAGACGAGATAAATTCGATCCGAAACGACGTCATGCACTTTGATCCCGACACTCCAGAGGGGGACGACATTATTAAACTCAAAAATATCGCAAAGATGTTTAGACACTTAAAGGAAATTCGCGCCTATTAGGATCGCGCGCTCAAGATTCCCACCCGCTCGATCATCGCCATGGCCGCGGCCGGATTGCGGACCTTCGCGCCGGAGATGAAGAAGGCGAAGACGTCGCGCGGATGCTTCTCCGGCTTGTCGCCCGAAAGCGTCGGCAGGTCGTCCGGAACGCCGCCGGCGGCGTAAGCCTTCAGCCGCTTCGCCCAGGCGTCGAGCTCATCGGCCGTGTAGCCGGTCTCGACGTTCTCCTGGCTGCGCTCGAGGCGGAGATAGACGAAGTCGGCGGTGACGTCGGCGATCGTCGGATGGTCGGGATCGTCGATCACCACCTGCGTGACCTCGGCATTGGCCTCCCGCAGAAGTTCGATGAAAGCAGGGTCGGCGAAGCTGTCGTGGGTCGCCTCGATCACATGGCGGAGCGTGACCCCGTCATGGCTCGCCGGCAGCAGCTTCAGGAAGGCGGCGATGTCGTCCTTCTCGAAGCGCTTGAAGGCGGGCAGCTGCCACAGGATCGGGCCGAGCTTGTCGCCCATCGCGGTGGGCTCGGTCGCGAAGAAGCGCTCGATCGACTCCGCGCCTTCGGCTAGCACGCGCCGGCTGGTCGTGTAGCGCGACGCCTTGAGCGGGAACTTGAATCCGTCCGGGGCCGCTTCCGCCCATTTCCGGAACGTCTCGGGCTTCTGGCCGCGGTAGAAGGTGCCGTTGACCTCGATCGCGGTCAGGCGCTCGGCCATGTAGGCGAGCTCCCGCGTCTTGGGCAGATCGTCGGGAAAGAAGGCGCCGCGCCAGGGCTCGAAGGTCCAGCCGCCGACGCCGACATAGATGCGGCCCGCGCCCGCCATCAGGCGGCCCGCGCCAGCCCTGCGAACAGCGCCGCGCCGTCCGTTCCGCCGACCGCCGCGTCCACGAGGTTCTCGGGGTGCGGCATCATGCCGAGGACGTTCAGCCCCTCGGAGTAGATTCCCGCGATGTCGTTGACCGAGCCGTTGGCGTTGGCGAGGCCGCCGACCTGGCCGGAGGCGTCGCAGTAGCGGAAGGCGACGCGTCCGTCGCCTTCGAGGCGCGCGACCGTCTCGGGGTCGGCGAAATAGTTGCCCTCTCCATGCGCGACGCAGACCTCGATGGTCTGGCCCGCCTCGTAGCCGCGCGTGAAGGCGGTGTCGGCGCGTTCGACCCTGAGATGCTGCGTCTTGCAGATGAAGCGCAGGTCCTTGTTGCGGGTGAGGATGCCCGGCAGCAGGCCGCTCTCGACCAGGATCTGGAAGCCGTTGCAGATGCCGAGCACGAGGCCGCCGCGCGCGGCGTGGGCGCGCACCGCGTCCATCACGGGCGCGCGCGCCGCGATCGCCCCGCAGCGGAGATAGTCGCCATAGGAGAAGCCGCCGGGCAGCACGACGAGGTCGGTGCCCTCGGGCAGCGCGGTTTCGGCGTGCCACACGATCGCCGGCGCCTGTCCGCTCGCCCGCTTCAGGGCGTTGGCGACGTCCCGCTCGCGGTTCGATCCGGGGAAGAGAATGACGGCGGCGTTCATCGGCGGCGTAGCTCTTTCGAGGGCGGCTAGCGGGGAATCTGCAGCGAGGCGAGCAGGGCGTCGATCTTGGGCTTGTGCGTCGCCCACGAGGCGCTCGGCGTCACGCAATTGAAGGCGATCTCATGGGCCTTGGCTTCGGCGAGGAACAGGCCGAATCGCAGCGAGCCCGGCTCGCCCTCGGCTTTGACCTCCGCCCAGCGGCCGGGATTGGCGCCGAAGCGCGCCTCGGCGAACGGCGCGACATACTCCGCCTTGAGCTCCTTCGGCGCGGTCTTCAGCACGCCGTCGCCGAACGCTTGGGCGCTCGCGGCCGACGGCGCGACGCCGGGAAGCGCGTCTTTCGCTGAGCGCGCCTGGATCATGCAGAACACCCGCTCGCCGCCGCAGGCCTTCTCGCTGCAGCGGACGCCGATCGCCCGCACGGTCTGGAACCGCTCCCAGTTTACCCCGTCCGGCTGCAGGCGGAACGCGCCCTCGGGACCCACGATCTCGGTGGTCGGCCCCGGCACTCGGGCGGCCGCGGGGCCGGAGGGCTGCTGCTGGCCGCCAGGGCCCGGCGTCTGCGGGGATGCGGCCGGGCCGTCCGGCGCGGGTCCCTGCGCGATCGCGGGAACGCCCGTCAGCGCAAGGAGCGCTGCGGCGGTCATGAGGATTCGGCGCATGGGGCCTCCCTGTCGTTTTCTTGGTCTTTCAGCCTGCGATCTCGTAGCGGTAGCTCTCGATCACGGTGTTGGCGAGCAGCTTGTCGCACATCGCCTTCAGCGTCGCTTCGGCCTCGGCGGGGTCGGAAGTCGCGAGTTCGACGTCGAACAGCTTGCCCTGCCGCACGCTCTCCACGCCGGCCACGCCGAGCGAGCCGAGCGCGCCCTCGATAGCCTTGCCCTGCGGGTCAAGGACGCCGGTCTTGAGGGTGACGGTGACGCGGGCTTTCATGGCATCTCCGGAGGCTTCAGGATCGCTGCACCGTTTAAGGCCTCGGACGGCGCGACGCCACCCGAAACGAGAACGCCCCGCTCAGGAGCGGGGCGTTGCAATCATGCGGCGTCGGCAGACGATCAGTCCTTCGACGCCACAAGCACCGGGCCGCGGCCGTTGGGCGTGTCGGATTCCGGCAGGATGCCGAGCCGGCGGGCGACTTCGGTGTAGGCCTCGACCAGGCCGCCCATGTCGCGGCGGAAGCGGTCCTTGTCGAGCTTGTCGTTCGACTTGATGTCCCACAGCCGGCACGAATCGGGGCTGATCTCGTCGGCGACGACGATGCGCACCGTGTCGTTCTCCCAGAGCCGCCCGGTCTCCATCTTGAAGTCGACGAGACGGATGCCGACGCCGAGGAACAGGCCGGACAGGAAGTCGTTGACGCGGATGGCGAGCGCCATGATGTCGTCGATCTCCTGCGGGCTCGCCCAGCCGAAGGCCGTGACATGCTCCTCCGACACCATCGGGTCGTTGAGCGCGTCGTTCTTGTAATAGAACTCGATGATCGAGCGCGGCAGCTGCGTGCCTTCCTCGAGACCGAGCTTGGTCGCGAGCGAGCCGGCGGCGACGTTGCGCACCACCACCTCGAGCGGGATGATCTCGACTTCGCGGATGAGCTGCTCGCGCATGTTCAGCCGACGGATGAAATGCGTCGGCACGCCGATGTCGTTCAGGTTCTGAAAGATGAACTCGGAGATGCGGTTGTTCAGCACGCCCTTGCCGTCAATCACCTCGTGCTTCTTCGCGTTGAACGCGGTCGCGTCGTCCTTGAAGTGCTGGATGAGGGTGCCGGGCTCGGGTCCTTCATAGAGGACCTTCGCCTTGCCTTCATAGATGCGGCGGCGGCGGTTCATCGGCGTATACCGTGGCTTGAGGAAATCCATGTCACCTGCCGGTTTTGTCGGGGCTGACCGGGACCGGTCGGTCGTGTCCGGCGCGCATGCGGATCGGATCGTCGTCGCATTGGGCGCGACGCCGCATGCGCGCGGAACCTATCCGATCGCGATCCCGAGCACAACGATGGGGCGTTTCCGCCAGAGGGGGCGCGGCGTCGCGCCCGGCCCGCGCGGAGGCGGCGGGTCTGGCCCGCCGGGCGGAGGGCGGACTAGAATCGGCCCCGGCGCGCCGATCGAAAGGCTTCGGTCGACGGCCGCATCGATGGCCTGAAGTCGCGAGGACGTCGCTCATGACGACGACACGTCTGCCTCTTTCCATGATCCTGTTTCTCGCCGGCGCGGCGCCCGCGCTCGCCGGCCCGCTTTGCCCCGGCGTCGCCGTCACCGGGGGCGCCGCGAGCCCGGCCGAAGCCGCGGCCGTCGGCCGTCAGATCGCCAAGGGCCCGCTGCCGATCGACCGCAAGCTCGCGGTCGGCGCCTGGAGCGTGTTCCACGTCTCGCCCAGGACGTCGGACCCTATCTACCTGTTCTTCAAAGGCGATCCGGCGCGCACCCAGCGCATCTATCTCTCGCCGGGCCAGGGGCGGCCCGATGAATATGCCGACATCAAATCCGAGGTGGAACAGAACGCGCCGGGCATTCCGCCGAGCCTCTCATCCTGCTTCGCGCATCTCGTCACCGGCGGCTGAGCGCGGCGCGGCCGGGCGCGCTTCCGGCCGTCGCCACCGGCGGCCTCGTGTCCCCGGCAGACCTACGCCGGGCGCTCCGCCCTCACATCAGCAGCAGCAGCGAGCGGGCGGCGACGTCGATCGGGTCGGCGCCGGTCTCCTCGCGCGGGTCGTCCTCCGGACGTTCGGTGTCTACGACGACCGACCAGGGTTTGCCGCCTTCGCGCTCCGGCAGGGTGAAGGGCACCGCCCCGTCATGGCTGTTGAAGACGATGATCGCCTCCTCCTCGCCATCCGCCGCCTTGAGATGCAGCCCGAGGCAGTCGGCGCCTTCGTCGGCCCACTGCTCGGGGGTCTGCTCGCCGCCGCCGGGGTTGAGCCAGGTGAGCCCCATGCCGTCGCGGAAGCTCGACCGCCGCAGGATCGGATGCGCGGCGCGCAGCGCGGTCACCTTGCGGGTGAAGGCGAGCAGCTTTTCGTCCTTCTCCGCCAGATCCCAGTTCACCCAGGAGATTTCGTTGTCCTGGCAGTAGCCGTTGTTGTTGCCGCCCTGGGTGCGGCCGAACTCGTCGCCGGCGAGGATCATCGGCGTGCCGTGGGAGAACAGCAGCGTCGCGAGGAAATTGCGCTTCTGGCGTTCGCGGGTCGCCGTGATCCCGGGATCGTCGGTCTCGCCCTCCACGCCGTAATTATAGCTGCGGTTGTCGCCGTGACCGTCCTTGTTGTCCTCGCCGTTCGCCTCGTTGTGCTTCTCATTGTACGAGACCGTGTCGTTCAGCGTGAAGCCGTCATGCGCCGTGATGAAGTTCACGCCGGCCCACGGGCGCCGGCCGCGCTGGTCGTAGACGTCGCCCGAACCGGTGACGCGGGCCGCGAAATCGCCGAGATGGCCGCCCGAGCCCTTCCAGTAGTCGCGCACCTGGTCGCGGTATTTGTCGTTCCATTCCGCCCAGCCGGGGGGAAAGCCGCCGACCTGGTAGCCGCCGGGGCCGATGTCCCAGGGCTCGCCGATCAGCTTCACCTGCCGCAGCGTCGGGTCCTGCCCCACCGCGTCGAAGAAGCCGCCGCGCGGATCGAAGCCCTCGGGCTCGCGGCCGAGAATCGTGCCGAGATCGAAGCGGAAGCCGTCGACATGGCATTCCTCGACCCAATAGCGCAGCGAATCCGTGATCATCTGCAACACCCGGGGGTGGCTGGTGTTCACGGTGTTCCCGGTGCCGGTGTCGTTGATATAATATCGATGGTTGTCCGGCATCGTCCGATAATAGCTGAGGTTGTCGATGCCCTTGAAAGAGAGCGTCGGGCCGAGCTCGTTGCCTTCGGCGGTGTGGTTGTAGACGACGTCCAGGATCACCTCGAGCCCGGCGTTGTGGAACTGCCGGACCATGTGCTTGAAGCTCGCGAGCCGCGCGCGCCCGGATTTGTTGGGACCGCCGGCGTAACGCGCCATCGGCGCGAAGAAGCCGATCGTGTTGTAGCCCCAGAAGTTCTTGAGCCCCTTCGACTCGAGATGCTGGTCGTCGAGGAAGGCGTGGATCGGCAGCAGCTCGACCGACGTCACGCCGAGCGACTTGATGTGGTCGATCACGGCCTTTTGCCCGAGGCCGTCGAAGGTGCCGCGCATGTCCTCGGGCACGTCCGGGTGCAGCATGGTGAAGCCGCGCACATGGGTCTCGTAGAACACGGTGCTGTCCCACGGGACGTTCGGCTTGGAGTCGCCCGACCAGTCGAAGGCGGTGTCCGGCACTTCGCATTTAGGGGTGAAGGGCGCGCTGTCGCGCTCGTCGAAGGACAGATCCTTGTCGTCCGCGTTCAGCGTGTAGCCGAAATGCGCGTCGTTCCAGGCGATCGAGCCGGTGATGGTCTTGGCGTAAGGATCAAGCAGCAGCTTGTTGGGGTTGAAGCGGTGCCCCTCTTCCGGCGCGTAGCGGCCGTGCACGCGATAGCCGTAGAGCTGGCCGGGCACGATTCCCGGCAGATAGCCGTGCCAGATTTCGTCGGAATACTCCGGAAGGGTGACGCGCTCGACCTCGTTCTGGTCGGCGTCGAAGAGACAGAGCTCGACGCGCTCGGCATAGGCCGAAAACAGAGCGAAGTTGGTGCCCTGACCGTCAAAGGTCGCGCCAAGCTGCGTCGGCCGCCCGGCCTCCGCCCGGCGGTCGGTCTTGATGTCGCTCATAAAGCTCTTGATCCCCCTCGTCAGACGCAGCCCAGACGGCGTCCCGTCCGCACCTAACGGGCGGACGGGCCCGCTCGTTCCGCGGGGCCCCCGCGGCCGAGCGCCGCTTAGCGTTTCGACTTGCTCTCGGCGGCCTTCCCGGACCCCGACTTGGCGGGACCGGACTTGACCCCGCCCGACTTGGCCGCATCGGCCTTCGGCTTGGCCTCGGGTTTGACGCCGGTCTTCGCCGCGGCCGCCTTGTCCTTCGGCTTCGCGCCGGCGGGACCCGGCGCGGGCGTCGATACGGCGGCCTCGCCTGAATCCTTTGTCCGCGCGGACTTGCCGCCCTTCGACGCGACGGCCTTGCCGGCGTCGGCCGACGCCATCGCCGCAGGGGACATCGCCGCGGCGGCTTCCTTCTTAGGCTTTTTCGGTCCCGCTCCGCCGGAAGGGGCCTTCGGGGCCTTGGCGGTCTGACCCGCTCCGACGCGACGCTCGGCCTCCAGCCAAAGAGCCTCGTCGCGCCCGGACGGTTCTCCGGCCTCCTTCCACAGCCGATAGGCCTCGTCTCGGATCAGACGCTCTCGTTCGCTCATGTTCGGGTCTCTTCGCCAGGTGAGGGGTTGTCCAGAAGAACCTTTGACCGATGTGTCGAGTTCCGAAAGTCGAACGCCTCCCGCCGAGCGCCCTGCCGAGGGTCGAGCAAAGAGCCTTATGACGCCCTATACGTCGAATCCCGAGAACCGCATGAGCCACCCCCCCCTCGACGCCGCGGAGGCCGCGCGGCTCCCGCGGATCGCGATCGAGGCCGTCGCGCCCACGGTCGACGGGGGCCGCTTTCCCGTCAAAACGATCGTCGGCCGCGTCGTCGCCGTCGAAGCGGACGTCTTCGCGGACGGCCACGAGGTGCTGAAGGCCGACATCGTCTGGCGGGGTCCCGGAGAGACCGGCTGGCGCCGCGCGCCGATGCGCTACCTCGTCAACGACCGCTGGTCGGGCGAATTCACGCCGGACGTCATCGGCCGCCACGAATTCGCGATCGAAGCCTGGTGGGACGATTTCGGCACCTTCCGGCGCGATCTCGGCAAGAAGCGCGCCGCCGGCCTCGACGTCGCGCTGGAGACCGACGAGGGGTTGCTGCTGCTCGAGGAGGCGGCGTCGAACGCCCCCGCCGACGCCGCGCGCGCGCTCGCCGACATCGTGCTCGCCGCTCGGGCGGAGGACACGAAGACGCGCGTCGAGACGCTGCTGTCGCCGGACACGCTGAAGGCCGCGGCCGCCGCGGATCCCAAGGCCTTCGCCACCCAGACCCAGGCCTATCCGCTCGACGTCGAGCGGGTCCTCGCGGAATTCGCGAGCTGGTACGAGCTGTTTCCGCGCTCGGAGAGCGGCGATCCGACGCGGCACGGCACGTTCCGCGACGTGATCAAGCGCCTGCCGCAGATTCGCGACATGGGATTCGACGTCCTCTATTTCCCGCCGATTCATCCGATCGGGACGACCAACCGCAAGGGTCCCAACAACACCCTGACGCCTGGGCCGGAGGATGTCGGATCGCCTTACGCGATCGGCGCGGACGACGGCGGCCACGACGCGCTTCACCAGGCGCTCGGCACGCTCGAGGATTTCCAGGCGCTGGTGCAGGCGGCGAAGGAGCACGATCTCGAACTCGCGCTCGACTTCGCGATCCAGTGCTCGCCGGATCACCCCTGGCTGAAGGAGCATCCCGGCTGGTTCAAATGGCGGCCGGACGGCTCGATGAAATACGCCGAGAACCCGCCGAAGAAGTATCAGGACATCGTCAATGTCGACTTCTACGGGCCGGACGCGATCCCAGGCCTGTGGGTGGCGCTGAGGGACGTCGTTCAGTTCTGGATCGACCAGGGCGTCTCGATCTTCCGGGTCGACAACCCGCACACCAAATCGCTGCCGTTCTGGGAATGGATGATCGGCGACATCCGGGGGCGGCATCCCGAGGCGATGTTCCTCTCCGAGGCGTTCACGCGCCCGAAGGTGATGTATCGCCTCGCCAAGGTCGGCTACTCGCAATCCTACACGTATTTCACGTGGCGCAACCATAAGGCGGAGATCGCGGAGTACCTGACGGAGCTCACCACCACCGCGCCCAAGGACTTCTTCCGGCCGAATTTCTTCGTTAACACGCCCGACATCAACCCGTTCTTCCTGCAGACGTCGGGCCGGCCGGGCTTCCTGATCCGCGCGGCGCTCGCGACGACCCTGTCCGGGCTCTGGGGCATGTATAACGGCTACGAGATCTGCGAATCCGCGCCCCTGCCCGGCAAGGAGGAGTATCTCGACAGCGAGAAATACGAGATCCGCATCCGCAACTGGAACCAGCCGGGCAACATCATAGCCGAGATCACCCGGCTGAACCGCATCCGCCGCGAAAACCCGGCGCTGCAGACCCATCTCGGCGTCCGTTTCTACAACTGCTTTGACGACAACATTCTCTGCTACGGCAAGCCCAGGCTCCGGGACGACGGCTCCGGGCTCGCCGACATGATCTTCTGCTTCGTGACGCTCGATCCGCATTCCGAGCGAAGCGCCGGCTACGAGCTTCCGCTCTGGGAGTTCGGCCTCCCCGACGACGGCACGGTGGCCGTCACCGACCTGATGCGCGGCAACAGCTTCACGCTGACCGGCAAGAGCCACGCGATCTATCTCAACCCGCACGAACTGCCGTTTCATATCTGGCGGCTCACCCCTTCCGCAGGAGCCTCCGCTTGATGAACGCGCCTCTCGCACATGCCGATCTCGCGAAGCCGCAGGGCACGCTCGTCGCCAAGGACGGCATGGACCCGGAGTGGTACAAGGACGCGATCATCTACCAACTGCACGTCAAGTCGTTCATGGACTCGAACGACGACGGCATCGGCGACTTCCCCGGCCTGATCTCGAAGCTCGACTACATCGCCGACCTCGGCGTCAACGTGATCTGGCTGCTGCCGTTCTATCCCTCGCCGCGGCTGGACGACGGCTACGACATCTCCGAATACACCGGCGTGTCGCCGGACTACGGCACGCTCGCGGACGTCAAGCGCTTCATCGCGGAGGCCCATAGGCGCGGCCTCAAGGTGATTTCCGAGCTGGTCATCAACCACACCTCGGACCAGCACCCGTGGTTCCAGCGGGCGCGGACCGCGAAGCCCGGTTCGGCGCACCGAAACTTCTACGTCTGGTCGGACAACGATCAGCTGTATTCCGGCACCCGGATCATCTTCCTCGACACCGAGCGGTCGAACTGGACCTGGGACCCGGTCGCTGGCGCCTATTTTTGGCATCGCTTCTACAGCCACCAGCCGGACCTCAACTTCGACAACCCGCAGGTGCTGAAGGCCGTCTTCAAGGTGATGAAGTTCTGGCTCGATCTCGGCATCGACGGGCTGCGCCTCGACGCCGTGCCCTATCTGATCGAGCGCGACGGGACCTCGAACGAGAACCTTCCCGAGACGCACGAGATCCTGAAGAAAATCCGCGCCGAACTGGACCGGACCTATCCGGACCGCATGCTGCTGGCGGAAGCCAATATGTGGCCGGAGGACACCAAGGACTATTTCGGCGACGGCGACGAATGCCACATGGCGTTCAACTTCCCGCTGATGCCGCGGATGTACATGGCGATCGCGCGCGAGGATCGCTTCCCGATCACCGACATCATGCGGCAGACGCCCGAGATCCCCGAAAACTGCCAATGGGCGATCTTCCTGCGCAACCATGACGAGCTCACGCTCGAGATGGTGACCGACAAGGAGCGTGACTACCTCTGGTCGACCTACGCGACCGACAAGCGGGCGCGCATCAATCTCGGCATCCGGCGCCGCCTCGCCCCGCTCATGGAGCGCGACCGCCGCCGCATCGAGCTGATGAACTTCCTGCTGCTCACCATGCCCGGGACGCCGGTGATCTATTACGGCGACGAGATCGGCATGGGCGACAACATCCATCTCGGCGACCGCGACGGCGTGCGCACGCCGATGCAGTGGTCGATCGACCGGAACGGCGGCTTTTCGCGGGCCGATTTCGCGTCGCTCGTGCTGCCGCCGATCATGGATCCGCTCTACGGCTATTACGCCATCAACGTCGAGGCGCAGGGGCGCGACCCGCATTCCCTGCTCAACTGGCAGCGCCGCATGCTGGCGACGCGCCGCCAGCATCCCGCCTTCGGGCGAGGGACGCAGCGCTTCCTGTTCCCGCAGAACCGGCGGGTGCTCGCCTATCTCCGCGAATATGACGGCGACACGATCCTGTGCGTCGCCAATATGGGCCGCAGCCCTCAGGCGGTGGAGCTGCTGCTCTCGGAGTTCCAGGGGCGCGTGCCCGTCGAGCTGACCGCCGGCTCGCTGTTCCCCCCGATCGGCCAGCTGCCTTATCTGCTGACCCTCCCGCCTTACGGATTCTACTGGTTCACCCTGGCGACCGAGCAGGCGGCGCCGGCTTGGCACGTCCCTGCCCCGGAGCCCATGGCCGATTACGAAACGCTCGTCCTTCGCGCAGGCGTCGACGACGCGATGCAGACGGAGGCCCGCAAGACGCTCGAAGCGGCGGTCCTGCCCAACTACCTCGCCAAGCGGCGGTGGTTCTCCGGCAAGGATCAGAAGAACATCGTGCCGCGCATCAAGGCGATGTCCCGCCTGCCCGGCGGCGCGCAGGACATCGGCCTGATCGAGGTCGAGGTCACCGGCGGAGTCGAGCCGACGCGCTGGCTCCTCCCGCTTGCGGTCGTCTCCGAGGACGAAGCGCTGACCGGACTTGCGAGCCGCCTTGCGCTCGCCCGCGTCCGCAAGGGCCGCGAGGTCCAGCTGCTGACCGACGCCTTCGCGATCCCGAGCTTCGCGTTCGCCATCGCGCACTCGCTCAAGGCGGCCGCGAAGCTGCCGAGCGGGAACGGCGGGTGGATCCAGTTCGAGCCGGCCGAGGGGGTCGAGGTGCCTGCGCTGCCGGAGGGCGCCGAGATCGTCTGGCTGTCGGCGGAGCAGTCGAACTCCTCGCTGATCGCCGGCGACCTGATGATGATCAAGCTTCTGCGCAAGATCGCCCCGGGCGCGCATCCCGAGGCGGAGATGGGTCGTCACCTCACCGGACAGGGCTACGGCAACGCCGCGCCCTTCCTCGGCGAGATGGTGCGCGTCTCGGCCGACGGCGAACGCGCCACGCTCGGCATCATCCAGGGGTTCATCCGCAATCAGGGCGACGCCTGGGGCTGGACGCTCGACCATCTGACCCGGGCGCTTGACGATTTCGGCGCCCGCGGCGGCGGCGACATGAGCGAACAGTATCGCTTCGACGAGTTCGTCAGCTTCGCCGGCGTGCTGGGAACACGGCTCGGCGAGCTCCACGCCGTGCTCGCCCGTCCGAGCGACGACCCCGGCTTCGCGCCGGCGCCCGCCGCGACCCGGGACGTCGAGGCCTGGAAGAAGCGCGCTCTGTCGCTGCTCGACGGAGCGATCCATTCGCTGCAGAGCAAGACATGGGACGCCGACCGCCAGGCCGGACAGGCCCAGTCGCTGATCGCGCGACGCGACCAGCTTCAGGCGGCGATCGGCCGGCTCGCCGACTCCGGGATCGGTTCGCCGATGACGCGCATCCATGGCGACCTGCATCTCGGGCAGATCCTGGTCGCGGGCGGCGACGCCGTGTTCATCGACTTCGAGGGGGAGCCGGCCCGGCCGCTCGAGGAGCGACGCGCAAAGGCGAGCCCGCTTCGCGACGTCGCCGGGGTGCTCCGCTCGTTCGACTATGCTGCGGCCATGGTCGGACGCAACGAGCAGGCCTCCTCGCACGTTTCAGGCAAGCGCCGCGAGGATTTCCTCGAACGGTTCCGCGCCGACGCGGCCGAGGCGTTCCTGAGCGCCTACCGCACCAGCGTGGAGGCCGCAGGCGGCGCCCTTTCGGAGGACCTGCTCGACATGTTCCTGATCGAGAAGGCGGCCTACGAAATCGCTTACGAGGCGGCCAACCGGCCGGCCTGGATCGACGTGCCGCTCGGAGGCCTGCACGCGCTCGCCGCCCGGCTGGCCCCGGATGAAGGAGGCCAGTCATGACGACCGCCCAGACCACGCTCGACCGCGCGACGCTCGACGCCCTCGCCCACGGAGTCCACAGCGACCCCTTTTCCGTCCTTGGTCGCCGCGACGACGGCGAAGGCCTGTTCATCCGCGCGGTGCTGCCGGGGGCGCAGGCCGTCGAGGCGATCGCGCGCGACGGCGGCGAGCGGATCGCCACTCTGACCGAGATCGACGGGACGGGCGTCTTCGAAGGGCCCGCGAAGGGCGTCGACCCCTATCTCCTGCGCATCACCTGGCCGGACGCGACGCAGGAGATCGAAGACCCCTACTCCTTCGGCCTGCTGCTCGGCGATCTCGACCTCCATCTCCTTGGCGAGAGCCGTCATTTCGAGCTGGCCTCGGCGCTTGGCGCCAATGTCGTGACCGTCGGCGGCGTGACCGGCGTGCGTTTCGCGGTGTGGGCGCCGAACGCCCGACGGGTGGCCGTGATCGGCGACTTCAACGCCTGGGACGCGCGGCGCCACCCGATGCGGCTGCGCCAGCCCGCAGGGGTGTGGGAGATCTTCATCCCGCGGATCGGTCCCGGCGAGCGCTACAAATTCGCGCTGATCGGCCCGGACGGCTCGCGGCTGCCCGACAAGGCCGACCCGGTGGCCCGCGCCGCCGAGAAAGCGCCCGCGACGGGCTCCATCGTCGCCTCGCCCGAGCCCTATCGCTGGACCGACGACGCGTGGATGGCGGCGAGGCAAGCCGCTCAGTCGCCGGACAAGCCGCTGTCCTTCTATGAGGTTCACCTCAGCTCCTGGCTCAAGCCGGAGGGACGCGAGGTCGACTGGAGCTTCGCGATCGAGAAGCTCGTCCCCTACGTCTCGGGAATGGGCTTCACGCATATCGAGCTTCTGCCGGTCTCGGAGTATCCGTTCGGCGGCTCCTGGGGCTACCAGCCGCTCGGCCTGTTCGCGCCGACCGGCCGCTACGGCGCCCCGGAGGATTTCGCCCGCTTCGTCGACGCGGCCCATGCGGCGGGCGTCGGGGTCGTGGTCGACTGGGTGCCGGCGCACTTCCCGACCGACAGCCACGGGCTCTATCGCTTCGACGGCACCGCGCTCTACGAGCACGCCGATCCGCGGGAAGGCTTCCACATCGACTGGAACACCGCGATCTACAATTTCGGCCGGCGCGAGGTGCAGAATTTCCTGATCGCGAGCGGACTGCACTGGCTCGAGCAGTTCCATGTCGACGGCCTGCGCGTCGACGCCGTCGCCTCGATGCTCTACCGCGACTACTCGCGGAAGGAGGGCGAGTGGGTGCCGAACCATCTGGGCGGCCGCGAGAACCTCGAGGCGGTCGGCTTCCTGCAGCACTTCAACGCCGTGGTGCGCGAGCGTTCGCCGGGCGCGATCACCATCGCCGAGGAATCGACGGCGTGGCCGGGCGTGACGCGACCGACCTCCGAGAACGGCCTCGGCTTCCACTACAAGTGGAACATGGGCTGGATGCACGACACGCTGCACTACATGGAGCAGGACCCGGTCTACCGGGCCTACAACCATGACGGCATAACCTTCGGGCTGGTCTACGCCTTCTCGGAAAAGTTCGTGCTGCCGCTCAGCCATGACGAGGTCGTGCACGGTAAGGGCTCGCTGCTCGGCAAGATGCCGGGCGACCAGTGGCAGAAGCTCGCAAATCTGCGCGCGCTGTTCGGGCTGATGTGGACCCATCCCGGCAAGAAGCTGCTGTTCATGGGCTGCGAGATCGCGCAGGCCGCGGAGTGGAACCACGACGGTCAGCTTGACTGGGCGGCGCTCGACGATCCCGGACATGCCGGCGTGCAGCGCATGATCCGGGACCTCAACCGCATCTATGCTTCGGAGCCCGCCCTGCACCGCCGGGACGCGGAGCCGTCCGGCTTCCGCTGGGTGATCGGCGACGACCGCGTCAATTCGGTGTTCGCTTTCCTGAGGATCGGCGAAGATGGCGACGCGCCCGTTCTGGTGGTCGCGAACATGACGCCGGTGCCGCGGCACGGATATCGCATCGGCGTGCCCCTCGGGGGGCACTGGACGGAGATCGTCAACACGGATGCGGGGATCTATGGGGGTTCGAACGTCGGGAACGGCGGCGGCTTGGCCGCCGGTGAAACGGAAAGTCACGGCGAGGCGCAGTCGCTCGACCTCACGCTGCCGCCGCTTGGGCTGGTGGCTCTGCGGGCGGGATAAGGCGGCGTCGGCGCGGCGGCTCGCATGAGCGGGCCGCTCGAGGAGGGCGCTCCCTACCCGCTGGGCGCGACCTGGGACGGGCTCGGCGTGAACTTCGCGGTGTTCTCCGCCCACGCCGAGCAGATCGATCTCTGCCTGTTCGATCCCTCCGGGCGCCGCGAGATCGCGCGGATGCCGCTGCCGGAGAAGACCGACGAGGTGTTCCACGGCTATCTGCCGGGCGCGCGCGCCGGCCTGCTCTACGGCTTCCGCGCCCACGGACCCTACGATCCGCAGCACGGCCAGCGCTTCAACCCGAACAAGCTGCTGCTCGACCCTTACGCCAAGCAGATCTCGGGCGAGGTGCGCTGGTCGGACGCGCTCCACGGCTACCGCCTGCACTCGCCGCGCGGCGACCTCTCCTTCGACCGGCGCGACAGCGCTCCCGGGATGCCGAAAGGCGTGGTGGTCGACGACGCCTTCAACTGGGGCGACGACCGGCCGCCGAACGTGCCCTGGCCCAAAACGGTCATCTATGAGGCGCATCTGCGCGGGCTGACGATGCTGCGCGACGACATCCGCGCCCATGAGCGCGGCACCTTCGCGGCGCTGGCGAGCCCGCCGATGATCGCCCACTACAAGCGCCTCGGCGTCACCGCCGTGGAGCTCCTGCCAATCCACGCCTTCGTGCAGGACCGCGTGCTGGTCGAGAAGGGCTTGAGAAACTACTGGGGCTACAACACGCTCGGCTTCTTCGCGCCGGAGCCGCGCTACCTCTCCGACGGTTCGCTCAACGAGGTGAAGGTGGCGATCCGCAGGCTGCACGCGGCCGGGATCGAGGTCATTCTCGACGTCGTCTACAACCACACCGCCGAAGGCAGCGAAGAGGGCCCGACGCTCTCGTTCCGCGGCCTCGACAATGTCAGCTACTACCGCCTGCAGCAGAACGATTGGCGGCTGTGCGTCAACGACACGGGCACCGGCAACACGCTCAACCTGTCGCATCCGCGGGTGCTGCAGATGGTCATGGACTCCCTGCGCTACTGGGTCGAGGCCTATCACGTCGACGGCTTCCGCTTCGACCTCTCCGTCACGCTCGGGCGCGAGGCGGACGGCTTCGATCCCGGCTCCGGCTTCTTCGACGCGTTGCGGCAAGACCCGACGCTATCCCGGGTGAAACTGATCGCGGAGCCCTGGGACATCGGCCCGGGAGGCTACCAGCTCGGCCATCATCCGCCTGGATTCGCCGAGTGGAACGACAGGTTCCGCGACAGCATAAGGCGGTTCTGGCGGGGCGACGAAGGCCAGCGGCCGGAACTTGCCGCCCGTCTCGCCGGCTCGTCCGACCTGTTCGACCGGCGATCCCGCAAGCCCTGGGCGTCGGTGAACTACGCCGCATCCCACGACGGCTTCACGCTGGCCGACGTCACGGCCTATGTGCAGCGCCACAACCTCGCCAATGGCGAGGACAATCGCGACGGCCATGGCGAGAACTACACGTCGAACTGGGGCGTAGAGGGCCCCAGCGACGATCCGGCGATCATCGAGACCCGCCGTCGCGTCGCGCGCGCGCTCCTCGCCACGGTGTTCTTCGCGCAGGGGACGCCGATGCTGCTCGCCGGCGACGAGTTCGGCCGCACCCAGAACGGGAACAACAACGCCTACGCGCAGGACAACCACATCTCTTGGATCGACTGGAGTCTTGCGGCGACGGGCGAGGGAGCGGCGCTGACCGCCTTCGTCGCCCGGCTGATCGCGCTACGCGCGGCGCATCCCGTCCTGCGCTGCAAGCACTTCCTCCATGGCCGCGAGCAGCCGGCGCCGGGCGTGCTGGACATCGCATGGTTCGACGAACGCGGCCGGCCGATCAGCGCGTCCGCCTGGAACGACCCGGGCGAGCGGACGTTAACGCTGCGACGCGCCGCAAAGCGGGACGACGGCGCGGTCCCGATCCTGACGTTGATGCTCAATCCCACAGCCGAAGACCGCATGTTCAAGCTGCCGCCGCCGGCTCTGCCGACGCGGCTGCTGATCGACAGCGCCGACCCGGACGCCCCGGAACGGCCGATCGACGGCGACGTCGTTCGGATCGCGGCGCGCGGGGCTGCGCTGACGATGTCGCTTTATCCCGCGCCGCGCGCGCCTTCGCCTTCGCCCTCGCCATCGAACCTGTCAGGAGCCTGACCGCTTGACCGCATCCTTCGAACGCCGGCTGCCCTTCGGCGCGACGCTCGACCAGACCCGCGTCAGCTTCCGCTTCTGGGCGCCGGCTCATCCCGAGGTGCGGCTCGAGATCCGCGACCGCGATCCCGTCAAGATGGCGCGCGGCGCCGACGGCTGGTTCTCGGCGACCGTGGAGGCGGAGGCCGGAGCGCGCTATCGCTTCCATCTGCCGGACGGGCTCACGGTGCCCGACCCCGCCTCCCGCTTTCAGGACGGGGACATCCACGGCTGGAGCGTGCTGGTCGACCCGAAGGCCTATCAATGGCGGACGGCGGACTGGAAGGGGCGCCCCTGGCATGAGGCGGTCGTCTACGAGCTGCACGCCGGTTGCTTCGGCGGCTTCAAGGGCGTCATGCAGGCGCTGCCGCTGCTGGCCGAGCTCGGGATCACCGCGGTTGAACTGATGCCGATCGCCGATTTTCCCGGCGCCCGGAACTGGGGCTATGACGGCGTGCTGCCCTACGCCCCCGACGCCGCCTATGGCACGCCGGACGAGCTCAAGGCGCTGATCGACCGGGCGCACGAGCTCGGGCTGATGATGCTCCTCGACGTCGTCTACAACCACTTCGGGCCGGACGGAAACTACATCGGGGCCTATGCGCCGAAGGCCTTCCGCGACGATCTGGAGACGCCCTGGGGCGGCGCGATCGATTTCCGCCTGCCAGAGGTGCGGTCGTTCTTCGCCGAGAACGCGCTCTACTGGCTGATGGAGTACCGCTTCGACGGCCTGCGCTTCGACGCCGTGCACGCGATCTCCGAGCAGGACTTCATCGACGACATGGCCGCCCAGATCCGCGCCGCGGAGGAAGAGGGCTTCCAGCGCCATCTGATCCTCGAAAACGAGTTCAACGAGCAGAGCCACCTCGCCAAGGACGTCGACGCGCAGTGGAACGACGACTTCCACCACGTGTTTCACGTCGCTCTGACGAGCGAGAAGGAAGGCTATTACGAGGACTTCGCCGACGATCTCGCGGGCAAGCTCGCCCGCGCTCTCAGCGAGGGTTTCGTCTATCAGGGCGATCCGTCCCCGCATCAGGACGGCAAGCCGCGCGGCACCCCCTCGGCCCATCTCCCCCCGACCGCCTTCGTCAGCTTCATCCAGAACCACGACCAGATCGGCAACCGGGCCTTTGGCGACCGGCTGACGACGCTTGCGCCGCCCGAAGGCGTGGAGGCCGCGACCGCGGCGCTGCTGCTCTGCCCGCACATCCCGATGCTGTTCATGGGCGAGGAGGTCGCGAGCGAGACGCCGTTCCTGTTCTTCACCGACCACAATGACGAACTCGCGCAGGCGGTGCGCGACGGGCGGCGCAAGGAGTTCGCCAAATTCGCGGCCTTCGCCGGCGCGGAGATTCCAGACCCCAACGATCCCGCGACCTTCGACATGTCGATCCCCGAGCCGCATCCGACGCGCGCCGAGGGACGGACCGCGCTGATCCGCCGGCTGCTGGCCATCCGAGCGGCGGAGATCGCGCCCCGCATCCCGGGCGCGAGCTCCCTCGGCGCCGAGCCGGTCGGTCCCAAGGCCGCGATCGCGCGCTGGCGGATGGGCGACGGAGCGATGCTGACGCTCGCCGTCAATCTCGCGGAGCAGCCGACGCCTCTCGCAGACGCGCTTGCCGGGCCCGTTCTGTTCGAGACTACGCCCGGCGCGGCGGACGCCGCGCGCGCCGGAGAGCTTCCGGGCTTCACGGTCGTCGCGCTGATGGAGCGCGCCGCGTGAGCCACGACGAACTCGTCCGTGAGCTCGCGACCAAGGCGGGATTCGCCGTCGACTGGACCGATCAGTCCGGCGCGCGCCAGACGGTGACGCCGGAGACGCTGCGGCCGCTGCTCTCGGCGCTCGGCTTCCCATGCGACAGCGAGGACGCGGCGCGGGAGGCGTTGAAGAGCCTCGACGCGAGCGGCCGCACGACGGATCCGCTCGTGACGGCGACGGTGCGCACGCCGTTCGCCGTCGACGCCAAGCCGGGCGCCGCCGCGCGGCTGACGCGCGAGGACGGCGCGGCGTTCGATCTCACGATCGGCGAAGGCCATGACGGTCGCGGCCAGATGCGGCCGATCCTCGAACCCGGCTACCACCGTCTCGCCGTAGGAGACGCGGAGTTCACGGTGGCGGTCGCGCCGCAGCGCGGGCGCACGATCCTCGACGCCGGGCGCGGCCGAAGGATGTGGGGGCTCGCCGCCCAGGTCTACGGTCTCACCCGCCAAGGCGACGGAGGCGTCGGCGACATGGGAAGCGTCGCGCAGCTCGCCGAGGCGGTCGCGCGCGCCGGAGGCGACGCGCTCGCGCTGTCCCCTCTCCATGCCGGCTTTTCTGCCGACCCCCATCACTTCGGGCCTTATTCGCCCTCGAGCCGGCTGTTCCTGAACCCGCTCAACGCCGATCCCGACTTCCTGTTCGGAGAGGAGCGGGTGCTGGAGGCCATGAGGGTCGCAGGCGTGGCCGACGACCGGGCGCGGCTCGAGCGCGACGCGTTGATCGACTGGCCGGAAGCGGCGAAGGCGAAGCTCGTGACGCTGCGGCGGCTGTTCGACAGTTTCCGCGAGGTCGAGCTCGGAGAGGCCGAGCCCTGCCGTCTGGCGTCGGACTTCGCGGCCTTTCGCGACGAAGGCGGCCAGCTGCTCGAGGAGCACGCGCGCTTCGAGGCGCTGCACGCGGCCCGCTTCGGCGCCGACATGGGCCAGTGGGATTGGCGGAGCTGGCCCGAGCCGCTCCGCGACCCGAACGGGGCCGAGGTCGCCGCATTCGCCGCGAGCCACGCCGAAGAGGTCGATTTTCACGTCTTCCTGCAATGGATCGCGGACCGCTCCTTCGCCGCGGCCCAGTCGGTCGCGAAGCGCGCCGGCATGGAGATCGGCCTGATCTCCGACCTCGCGGTGGGCATGGACGCCGGCGGCAGCCACGCCTGGAGCCGGCAGGAGGACGTGCTGGTCGGCCTCTCCGTCGGCGCGCCGCCGGACCTGTTCAACGCCGAGGGCCAGGCGTGGGGGCTTGCGACCTTCTCGCCGATCGCCCTCAAGCGGCGCGGCTACGGCTCCTTCATCGCCACGCTGCGCGCCTGCATGAAGAACGCCGGCGGCGTGCGGATCGACCACGCGATGGGTCTGACGCGGCTGTGGCTGGTGCCGGAAGGCGGCAGCGCCAAGAACGGCGCCTATCTGAGCTTCCCCGCAGACGACATGCTGCGGCTGATCGCGCTCGAATCCGAACGCAACGCCTGCGTCGTCGTCGGCGAGGACCTGGGCACGGTGCCGGACGGGTTCCGCGAGCGCCTCGCCTCGGCCGGGATCGCCGGCATGCGCGTGCTGCAGTTCGAGCGCGACAAGGACCGCTTCTTCCCCCCTGAGTATTATGCGCCCGACGCGCTCGCCATGACGACCACCCACGACCTTCCGACCATGGCCGGCTGGTGGTCCGGCAGCGACATCGAACTGCGTGGCCGGATCGCCGGCGAGCAGTTCGGCGAGACCGCCGACGACGATCGCGCGCAGGAGCGCGTCGATCTCTGGGAGGCGTTCCGGCTGGCGAAGGTCGCTGAGGGCGATCCGCCGCCGCTGGACGACCCCGAGCCCGCCGTGAACGCCGCCGTGCGGTTTCTGAGCGCGACGCCCTCGAAGCTCGCGCTTCTGCCGCTCGAGGACGCGCTGGCGCTCGTCGAACAGCCGAACCTCCCGGGCACCGGCGACGACGTCCATCCGAACTGGCGGCGTCGCATGCCGCGCCCCGCGCATGAGATGATCGCGGAGCCGGCCGCCGCCGCCCGCCTTGCAAGCCTCGACAGGAGACGAAACGCGTGACGCAAGCGCCTGCGATCGCCGCCCCGCCGCGCGCCACGATGCGCCTGCAATTTCACAAGGACTTTCCGTTCGCCTCCGCGATTCCGCTCGTCCCCTATCTGAAGCGCCTCGGGATCAGCCATCTCTATTCCTCGCCGATCCTGACGGCGCGCGCGGGGTCCAACCACGGTTACGACGTCATCGACCCGACCACGGTGAATCCCGAGCTCGGCGGCGAGGAGGGATTCCGCGCGCTGGTCGCGACGCTCCGGGCGGAGGGGCTCGGCGTCGTGGTCGACATCGTGCCGAACCACATGGCGGTCGGCGGCGACGACAATGAATGGTGGCTCGACGTCCTGACCTACGGCCGGGGCAGCCGCTTCGCGCATTTCTTCGACATCGACTGGGAGCCGGCGGACCCCGCGCTTCACGGCAAGATCCTGCTGCCGACGCTCGGCATGAGCTATGGCGAGGCGCTGGCCTCTGGCGATCTCAAGCTCACCCGGGAAGGCAAGCGCGGCGGGCTCGCGCTGCGCTACGCCGACCATCTGTTTCCTCTCCGCCCCATGGACCGGCAGGCGATTGAGGAGGTCGGCGTCGACGCCTATGACGGGACGACGGAGGACGGTCGCGCCAGGCTCCACGAGCTGCTGGAGAAGCAGAACTGGCGGCTGGCGCACTGGATGGTCGCCGGCGACGAGATCAACTGGCGGCGCTTCTTCGACGTCAACGAGCTCGCGGGGCTCAGGATCGGCGACATCGCCGTGTTCGAGGCGACCCACGAGAAGCTGCTCGGTCTCTACGCCGAAGGGCTGATCGATGGGTTCCGCGTCGATCACATCGACGGTCTCGCCGACCCCGCGCTCTACGCCCGCCGGCTGCGCGAACATCTCGATCGCCTTCAGCCCGAACGCCCCGGAGGGCTTGCGACGCAGAAAGCTTATCTCGTCGTCGAAAAGATTCTGGGCCCCGGCGAAGAGCTCGCCGCCGATTGGGGCGTCGACGGCGCCAGCGGCTACGACTTCATGGACGATGTCAGCCAGCTTCTGCATGACGCTGACGGCGAAGAGAAACTTGGCGCTCTGTGGGCGGAGCTCAGCGGCCGCCCGGCGGATTTCCACGCCGAGGAGGAAATCGCGCGGCGGGAGATCCTGGACCGCTCCTTCTCCGCGCAGCTCGACCAGGCGACCACCGCGCTGCATGCGCTCGCCCGGCTCGACTACCACACGCGCGACACGCCGAAGGCCGCGATCCGGCGCGCTTTGACCGAGCTGCTCGCGCATTTCCCCGCCTACCGCACCTACGCGTCCGGAGGGAGCGGGCGCACCGACTCCGACAAGGCGCTGTTCAGCCGCGCGCTCGCCAAGGCGCGTCAATCGATCATGCCATCCGACGCCCCGGTGCTCGATCTGCTCGACGGCTGGCTCGGAGGCGAGGTCGGGCCGGCCGACCAGCAGGCCCTTCGCGATCGCGCGATCCAGCGCTTTCAGCAGCTCTCGGCCCCCGTCGCCGCCAAGGCGGTGGAGGACACCGCCTTCTACCGCCACGGCAAGCTGCTCTCGCGCACCGACGTCGGCTTCGACGTCGCGACCTTCGCGATCGACGTCGCGACCTTCCACAAGAAGACCGCGGCGCGCCAGGCGCGCTTCCCAAACGCGATGCTCACAACCGCGACCCACGACCACAAGCGCGGAGAGGACGTGCGCGCCCGGCTCGCGGTGCTGAGCGAAATCCCCGACGAGTGGGCGGCCGCCGTCCGGCGCTGGCGCGAAGCCGCGGCGCCGCTGCGCGCGGAGAACGCGCCATCTCCCGGCGACGAGGCGATCCTCTACCAGACGCTGGTCGGCGCGTGGCCGCTCGACCTGTCGCCGGACGATCTCGACGGCTGCAAGGCCTTCGCCGAGCGCGTCGCTGGCTGGCAGGAGAAGGCGCTGCGCGAGGCGAAGCTCGCGACCGACTGGAGCGCGCCGAACGAGCCCTACGAGGCCGCGGCTCGGACGCTTCTTATGACGCTTCTGACCGAGCCCGGGTCGGCGCTGCGGGCCGACGTCGCGGCCTTCGCCCGCCGCATCGGCGCCGCGGGGGCCGCGAACGGGCTCATCCAGACGCTTCTTCGCCTCACCGCTCCCGGCGTGCCGGACAGCTATCAGGGCACCGAGTTCTGGGACCAGTCGCTGGTCGACCCCGACAACCGGCGGCCCGTCGACTACGCCGCCAGGCAGGCCGCGCTTAAGGACGGCGAGACCGTGGCGGACGCGGCGTCGCATTGGCGCGACGGCGCCGTGAAGCAGGCGGTGATGGCGGCCGTTCTCGCCGAGCGCGCGAAGCGCCCCAGGCTGTTTGCGGAAGGCGCCTACACGCCGCTGGTCGCGGAAGGCCCGAACGCCTCCGACGTCGTGGCCTTCGCCCGCACGCTCGGCGACGAATCCGTCGTGATCGTCGCGCTCCGCAACGTCTCCGCGCGGCTGAACGACGGCGACAGCCTCTGGCTGCCGCCCACTCTGTTGCGCGACGACCACATCGCGCCGCCATCGAACCTCTCGGGACGACGCCTGATCGACCGGTTCTCCAAGCGCGCGATCGACCTCCAGGCCAAGACGCCCTTGGGAGAAGCGCTCGCGCTGCCGATCGCTTTCCTCGCCGACCCCGAGTAACCCTAAGTCGTCATGCGTATGTCATTTGCCGCAGTTCGTGGTCCAATGGCGGCGTCGGCGTCGTCGCGCCGGCGTGGACACGAGCCTTCGCTTCCCGGACGTGGGTGAAGCGGGGCGCGAAAGGCAACCGGTGGCGCCGCTTATGGACACGCTGAACCTCTCTTTGTCCCGACATGACGCGGACCTCATCGGACAGGCGCTCGACGTCTATGCGGCGACGCTGGTCTGCGCTCCGCTCGGTCTCGGCATCGACCTGATGATCGCCGCGCGCGCCTTGCGCGACAGGCTCGACGCCGTCGCGCTTCAGGAGGAGACGACGCGCGAG
Source organism: Hansschlegelia sp. KR7-227 (assembly GCF_049446035.1). Taxonomy (NCBI): domain Bacteria; kingdom Pseudomonadati; phylum Pseudomonadota; class Alphaproteobacteria; order Hyphomicrobiales; family Methylopilaceae; genus Hansschlegelia; species Hansschlegelia sp. KR7-227. The sequence continues at coordinate 78,449 of NZ_JBMSEA010000001.1, read as the reverse complement.
GCCGTCGAGTCTCCGAACGGCAAGGTGGTCCGCTTCGCCCGCGGCTGACGCCGCCACGGATCTCCGCCCGCTCCAATTGTTCCGGCGTCGCCAGGCGCCCCGCCTTGTCAAATGACGCTTGGGACGAAACAATCCCGCATCGCAGCAATCGCCATCGCGGCGGCGCCATGATTGATTGAGCGCGGTCGCGTGTCGACGAGGCCGCATAGGGAGACCGCGCGATGACCGAAGCCGCAGCAGCGACCGCCGAGCCTGCCCGCCGCCCTGTCCGGGCCGCGGCTCCCGCCGGCGCGCCAGAGGCTGGGGTGGACGCCGCGAAGCTTCAGAAGGAAATCCTCGCCGAACTGACCTATTCGGTCGGCCGCACGCCGGAGACCGCGAGCACCCGAGACTGGTTCGTCGCGACCGCGCTCGCCGTCCGCGACCGCATCGTCGATCGCTGGATCGCCGAGCACTCGGGGCCCATCCCCCAGAAGCGCGTCTACTATCTCTCGCTCGAATTCCTGATCGGGCGGATGCTGTTCGACGCGATGAACAATCTCGGCCTCATCGAGACCGCGCGCGAAGCCCTCGACGGTCTCGGCGTCGACATCGACGCGGTGCGGGAGGCGGAGCCCGACGCGGCGCTCGGCAATGGCGGACTGGGCCGCCTCGCCGCCTGCTTCATGGATTCCATGGCCTCGATCGGCGTGCCGGCCTACGGCTACGGCATCCGCTACGACCACGGCCTGTTCCGCCAGGGCATGCGCGACGGCTGGCAGCAGGAATATCCGGAGGACTGGCTGTCCTTCGGCAATCCCTGGGAGTTCGCGCATCCGGAAGTCGACTACCCCATCGGCTTCGGCGGGTTCGTCGAGCAGATCAACGAGGGCGGCAAGCCGAAGCAGATCTGGCGCCCGGCTGAGCGGGTCGAGGCGGTCGCGATCGACACGCCCGTGGTCGGCTGGCGCGGCCGCCACGTCAACACGCTCCGGCTCTGGTCGGCGCGGGCGCCGGACCCGATCAGCCTCGACGCCTTCAACCGCGGCGACTATGTCGGCGCGCTCGCCGACCGGGTGCGGATCGAGTCGATCTCGAAGGTGCTCTACCCGTCCGACGAGACGCCGGCCGGTCAGGAGCTGCGGCTGCGGCAGGAGTTCTTCTTCGCCTCCGCCTCGCTGCAGGACCTGCTGCGCCGGCACATCGAGGAGCGCGGCGACGTCCGCAGCCTGCCCGACCACGTCGCGATCCAGCTGAACGACACCCACCCCGCGATCGCCGTGCCCGAGCTGATGCGCCAACTGTTGGACATCCACGGGCTCGGCTGGGAGGAGAGCTGGGACATCACCGTCCGCACCTTCTCCTACACCAACCACACGCTGCTGCCAGAGGCGCTCGAAAGCTGGCCGGTGCCGCTGATGGAGCGGCTGCTGCCGCGCCACATGCAGATCATCTACCTCATCAACGCCTACGCGCTCGAAGCCGCGCGGGCGAAGAAGCCCTCCGACGACGCGCTGCTCGCCTCGATCTCGCTGATCGACGAGGGCAACGGCCGGCGCGTGCGCATGGGGCATCTCGCCTTCACCGGTTCGCACAAGGTCAACGGCGTGTCCGCGCTGCACACCGACCTCATGAAGCAGACGGTGTTCCGCGATCTGCACAGCCTGCATCCGGACCGCATCGTCAACAAGACCAACGGCATCACCTTCCGGCGCTGGCTCTCCCAGGCCAATCCGGAGATGACCAAGATCCTGATCGACGCGATCGGTCCGGAGCTCCTGGACGACCCCTTCCGCCTCGAGAAGCTCGTGCCGCTCGCCGACGACACCGCGCTGCATGAGCGCCTCGTCGCGGCGCGCCGGCGGAACAAGGAGACGCTCGCGAAGATCATCGCCGAGCGCAACGACGTCTGGGTCGATCCCGACGCGCTGTTCGACGTGCAGATCAAGCGCATCCACGAATACAAGCGCCAGCTGCTCAACCTGCTGGAGACGGTGGCGATCTACAACGCGATGCGCGCCCAGCCGATGCGGCCCTGGATGCCCCGCGTCAAGATCTTCGCCGGCAAGGCGGCTGCGAGCTACCGGCAGGCGAAGCTGACCATCAAGCTCGCGAACGACATCGCGCGGGTGGTCAACTCCGACCCGACGGTGCGCGGCCTGCTCAAGGTCGCCTTCCTGCCGAACTACAACGTCTCGCTCGCCGAGCGGATCATCCCGGCCGCCGACCTGTCCGAGCAGATCTCGACCGCCGGCATGGAGGCGTCGGGCACGGGCAACATGAAGCTCGCGCTGAACGGCGCGCTGACGATCGGCACGCTCGACGGCGCCAATGTCGAGATCAAGGAGCATGTCGGCGACGACAACATCTTCATCTTCGGCCTGACGGCGCAGGAGGTCGAGGCCCGCAAGCGCCGCGGCTTCGACGCGCGCGCGGCCGTCGAAAGCTCGGCCATGCTGCGCGAGGTCCTCGATTCGATCCGCTCAGGCGTGTTTTCGCCCGACGAGCCAGGCCGCTACCGCGACTTCGTCGAGGGGCTTCTCAACAACGACACCTTCCTGGTGACGGCCGATTTCGACGCCTATTTCGCGGCGCAGCGGCGCGTCTACAAGCTGTGGCGGGATCGCGCCGCCTGGATGCGCGCCTCCGTGCTCAACACGGCGAATGTCGGCTGGTTCTCGTCCGACCGGACCATAGGTGAGTACGCCAAAGACATCTGGAACGTGACGCCGGCGGAGGGCTGATATCTTCTCGCAGGGGGCGCGGAACCAGATTCGCGCAGCGCCCGAGGAGACGCATCCATGCCCCCGAAACCCACGCTCGGCCCGCCCTACGCCCGCAGCGCGATGGCGTTCGTGCTCGCGGGCGGGCGCGGCTCCCGTCTGATGGAGCTGACCGACCGGCGCGCCAAGCCCGCAGTCCATTTCGGCGGAAAGGCCCGGATCATCGACTTCGCGCTGTCGAACGCGATGAATTCCGGCATCAGGCGGATCGGCGTCGCGACCCAGTACAAGGCCCACAGCCTGATCCGGCACCTGCAGCGCGGCTGGAATTTCTTCCGCACCGAGCGCAAGGAGAGCTTCGACATCCTCCCCGCGAGCCAGCGCGTGTCGGAGGACGCCTGGTATCTCGGCACGGCGGACGCCGTCTATCAGAACATCGACATCGTCGAGGACTACGCGCCCCGCTACATGGTCATTCTCGCGGGCGACCACGTCTACAAGATGGACTACGAGCAGATGCTCGCCCAGCACGTCGAGAGCGGCGCCGACGTCACCGTCGGCTGCCTCGAGGTCGCGCGCAAGGAGGCCTCGGCCTTCGGCGTGATGCATGTCGACGCGAACGACCGGATCGTCGCCTTCCTGGAGAAGCCGGCCGATCCCCCGGCGATGCCCGGCCGGCCCGACCTGGCGCTGGCCTCGATGGGGATCTACGTCTTCGACACGCCGTTCCTGTTCGACCTGCTGCGCAAGGACGCCGCCGACCCGAACTCGTCGCGCGACTTCGGCCGCGACATCATCCCGGCGATCGTGACGGGCGGCAAAGCGGTCGCCCACCACTTCTCGCGCTCCTGCGTGCGGTCGAAGACCGAGGAGGAGCCCTATTGGCGCGACGTGGGCACGGTCGACGCCTATTTCGAGGCCAATATCGACCTCACCGACTTCGTGCCGGCGCTCGATCTCTACGACAAGGACTGGCCGATCTGGTCGTTCTCCGAGATCACGCCTCCGGCGAAGTTCATCCATGACCGCGACGATCGCCGCGGCCGCGCGATCTCATCGCTCGTCTCCGGCGGCTGCATCGTCTCGGGCGCCGCAGTGAAGGAAGCGCTGCTGTTCACCGGCGTGCGGGTCAACTCCTACTCCGACGTCGAACGCGCCGTGATCCTGCCCGACGCCGACATCGGCCGCTCCGTGCGGCTGAAGAACGTGGTGATCGACAGCCGCGTGAAGATCCCGGAAGGGCTCGTCGTGGGCGAGGACCCCGTCCTTGACGCGCAACGCTTCCGGCGGACCGACAAGGGCGTCTGCCTGATCACCCAGGCGATGATCGATCGGCTGTGAAGGTCGAGAGTCGCCCTCCCAAGGCCGGGCTCGTGCGACGCCGGCCGGAGCGTTAAGAACGGGACGCGGCCGACCGTGGCCGCGCTCGAACCGCTGTCGCGCCCCATGCCCCTCCCCGTCCTCGCCGTCGCCTCCGAATGCTATCCGCTGATCAAGACCGGCGGCCTCGCCGACGTGGTCGGGGCGCTGCCGCGCGCGCTGGCGGCGCATGACGTCGCCGTGACCACGCTGCTGCCGGGCTATCCGCAGGTCATGGCGCAGGCCGGCGCCGGCGAAACGGTCGCGCGGTTCGACGAGCTGTTCGGCGGCCCGGCGACGGTGGTCGCCGCCGAAGCGCACGGGCTCGACCTCCTCATCCTGGACGCGCCGCATCTCTACGACCGTCCGGGCAACCCTTATGTCGGTCCGGACGGCAAGGACTGGCCGGACAACGCGTTCCGGTTCGCGGCTCTCGGCAAGGTCGCGGCGGAGATCGCGCGCGGCGCGGCGGGACTTCCGACGCCTCAAATCGTGCATATGCACGATTGGCAGGCAGGTCTCGCCGCCGCCTATCTCGCTTTCGGTCCCGAACCGCGGCCGAAGACCGTCGCCACCATCCACAACATCGCGTTCCAGGGCTGGTTTCCGCCCTCCCTCGCGGCGCAGCTCGGGCTCCCGGACGCGGCCATGACCATCGACGGCGTCGAATATTACGGCGGCGTCGGCTACCTCAAATCGGCGCTCTATTTCGCCGACCGGATCACCACGGTGTCGCCGACCTACGCCTGCGAGATCCTCGAGCCGGACGGCGGAATCGGCCTCGACGGTCTGCTGAGCGGCCGGGCGGCCACGGTCTCGGGGATCCTCAACGGGATCGACGTCGATGTCTGGAATCCCGCGACCGATCCACGGTTGCCCGCGCGCTACCAGGCGGGGGACCTGGCCGGCCGCAGCGCCTGCAAGCGCGCCCTCAGGGAGCGCTTCGGCCTCGATCCGACCGCCGACCGGCTGACCTTCGGCGTCGTCAGCCGGCTGTCGAGCCAGAAGGGGCTGGACCTGCTCGCCGAGGTCATGCCGACGCTGCTGGGGCTCGACGCGGATCTTGCGCTGATCGGCGCGGGCGAACTCTGGCTCGAGAGCCGCTTCCGCGCGCTCGCGCTCGAAAAGCCCGGCCGCGTGGGCTGCGTCATCGGCTATGACGAGGACCTCGCGCATCTCCTGCAGGCCGGCGCCGACGCGATCCTCGTGCCCTCCCGCTTCGAGCCCTGCGGGCTGACGCAGCTCTGCGCGCTGCGCTACGGCGCCGTGCCCGTGGTCGCCCGTGTGGGCGGCCTCGCCGACACGGTGATCGACGCCAACCCGATGGCGCTCGCGGCCGGATGCGCGACCGGCGTTCAGTTCTCGCCCGTGGCCGCGCCCGCGCTCGAAGCGGCGCTGCGCCGGGCGGCGGCGCTCTATGCCGACAAGACCGCCTGGGCCGCGCTGCAGCGCAACGGCATGGCGACCGACGTGTCGTGGGAAGCCTCGGCCGGGGTTTACGCCGGGCTGTACCGCCAGCTTGCCGGAAACTGAGCGTCAGGTCCGCCAGCGGCAGGAGTAGCGCGCGCGATACCATCCCGGCTCCGACAGCGCGTCGCCCGCGCTGCTCTGGACGCACGCCGTCATGGCGCCGGGATGCCGTTCCCGGCTGATCCGGCAGGAGGACGGCTCGGCCTGAAGGCACAGCGCCACCACGATTTCGATCATGCCCATGCGATGCTCCGATCCGTTGGCCCCGGATGGGGATTGCCACGCAATGCCCATGCCGGCGGGACGCCCCCTGAAGCATAGCGGCCCGCGCATTCTGGAATGGCTCCAATCCGCCGGGCCGAAGGCGACGCGCCACGCGCTTTCGCATTCCGGCGCGGCGCGATAGAACCCCGCGGACCCCAACGCGATCCTCCCTGACGCCATGCTCCCGCCCGTCGACCTCAACCTGTCCGGCCCGCCCTCCGCCACGCGCGTCGTGGTGGCCATGTCGGGCGGCGTGGATTCCTCGGTCGTCGCCGGGCTGCTCGCCCGCGCCGGCTACGACGTCGTCGGCGTCACGCTCCAGCTCTACGACCACGGGGCCGCGACGGCGCGGAAGGGCGCCTGCTGCGCCGGCCGCGACATCCACGACGCGCGCGACGTCGCCGACCGGCTGGGGATTCCGCATTACGTGCTCGACTACGAGGCGCGCTTCCGGAAGGCGGTGATCGAGCCCTTCGCCGACGCCTATCTTAAGGGTGAGACGCCGATCCCTTGCGTCGCCTGCAACCAGACGGTCAAGTTCCTCGACCTGCTCGACATGGCGAAGGATCTGGGCGCCGCGGCGCTCGCGACCGGGCATTACGTCGCCTCGCGGGCGCTTCCTGGCGGCGGTCGCGGCCTCTACCGCGCCGCGGATCCCGAGCGCGACCAGAGCTATTTCCTCTACGGCACGACGCCCGAGCAGCTCGCCATGCTGCGCTTCCCGCTCGGCGACCTCACGAAGCCCGAGGTGCGCGACCTCGCCCGCGAGCTCGGCCTCGCGGTGGCGGACAAGGCCGACAGCCAGGACATCTGCTTCGTCCCCAACGGCTCCTACGCCCAGTTGATCGAAAAGCTGAAGCCCGGCGCCGCCGAGCCCGGCCCGATCGTCGATCTCTCCGGCCGCGAGCTCGGCCGCCATGAGGGCGTGCTCCGCTACACGGTCGGCCAGCGCAAGGGACTGGGAATCGCCGCCGGCGAGCCGCTCTACGTCGTGCGCATCGACGCCGCGGCGAAGACCGTGGTGGTCGGCCCGCGGGAGGCGCTCGCCGTGCGACGGGTCGCCTTGCGCGACCTCAACTGGCTGGGCGACGCCGCGCTGTCCGATCTGCCGGCGGACGGGCTGCCCCTCCTGGCCAAGGTGCGCTCGACGCGTCCCCCGGCGCCCGCGCGGCTGTTCGCGGGGGAGGACGGCGCGGCCGAGGTCGAGCTGGTGGACGGCGAGATGGGCGTCGCGCCAGGCCAGGCCTGCGCGCTCTACGACGAGGCCGGCGAGCGCGTGCTCGGCGGCGGGATCATCCGGGCGTCCTCGGGCGTTTCAGCGCCGGCGAGGCGCATCAGCGAGGCGGCGGCGTGAGCGTTCAGTACGATCTGGAAGGCCAGAAGCGCGCCTATGAGAAATGGGCGCCGATCTACGACAAGGTCTATGTCCGGTTCCTGGCCGACGGCCAGCGCAAGGCGGCGGCGGCGGCCGCGGCCTGCGGGCCGGACATCCTCGAGGTCGGCGTCGGCACCGGGCTGGTGCTGCGCTACTACCCCAAGGGCTCGCGCGTGGTGGGCGTCGACCTGTCCGAGCACATGCTGGCCAAGGCGCGCGAGAAGGTGATCGACCAGGGCCTGACCCAGGTGCGCGGCCTCTGCGCGATGGACGCCTGCCGGCTCGGCCTGCCCGACGCCTCGTTCGACGCCGTCACCGTTCCGTTCGTGATCACGCTGGTGCCGGACCCCGAAGGCGCGCTCGACGAGATGCGCCGCGTTCTGAAGCCCGGCGGCGAAATCGTGATCGCCTCCAAGATGGGCGCGGGCGGGGGCGCGATGGCGGCGGTCGAGGCCGCGGTCGCGCCGCTGGTCGCCAAGATGGGCTGGTCGAGCGACTTCAAGGTCAGTCGTCTGAGCGCCTGGGCCGCCAAGGCCGGCGACATGGCCGTGATCGACGTCGCCCCGGTGTTTCCCGCCGGGTTCTTCAAGATCGTCCGGATCAAGAAGGCGGGCTGAGCTCGCGTCGTCCTTTCCCCGCCCGCGGGCCTCGCATGCGCGGCCCGGGAGGACGATATGTCGTCGGCCCCCGCCGGAACCGACCGGCGCGCTCCGACGTAAAGCCCACATGCCCCCAGACGACATCGAACGAAACCGCTTCTCCGCCCGCGCGGCCCGCTACGCCCGCGTCGGCGTCAATGTCGGCGGGGTCGCCGCGCGGATCGCGCAGGCGCAACTGCTCGGCCGCGCGGCCGGACGCGCCGATCGCGCCGCCGACCTGAGGGCTGCGCTCGGCGGGCTGAAAGGCCCGGTCATGAAGGTCGCGCAGCTGCTCGCGACGATCCCCGACGCGCTGCCGCCGGAATACGCCGAGGAGCTGGCGCAGCTTCAGTCCGACGCCCCAGCGATGGGCTACGGCTTCGTCCGCCGGCGGATGGCTGCGGAGCTCGGGCCGGACTGGATGGCGAGGTTCGGCTCGTTCGAGAAAGAGCCGGCGGCGGCGGCCTCGCTCGGCCAGGTGCACCGCGCGACGGCGCTCGATGGCGCACCGCTCGCGGTCAAGCTGCAATACCCGGACATGGCGTCGGCGGTCGAGGCGGACCTTGGCCAGCTGCGCTTCCTGTTCGACATCCGCCGGCGGTTCGACGCCTCGATCGACACCAGCCAGATCGTCGAGGAGATCGGGGCGCGCATCCGCGAGGAGCTCGACTACCGCCGCGAAGCCAAGCACGCGGCGCTCTACGCGCGGATGCTCGGCCAGACGCCGGAGGTCCGCGTGCCGGGCGTCTGGCCCGATCTCTCGACCGGCCGGCTGCTGACGCTCGACTGGCTCGAAGGCGTCAAGCTGCTCGCCTATAAGGAGGCGCCGCTCGCGGTCCGCAACCGGATCGCGGTCGCCATGTTCAAGGCGTGGTGGGGGCCGTTCTCAAGCCATGGCGTCATTCACGGCGATCCGCATCTCGGCAACTACGCCGCCTTTTCGGAAGACGGAGAGCCACAGGGCATCAACCTGCTCGACTATGGCTGCATCCGGGTGTTTCCGGCGAGCTTCGTCGGCGGCGTGGTCGATCTCTACGAAGGGCTGCGCGACGGCGACGAGTCGCGCGTGGTCCACGCCTATGAGGTCTGGGGCTTCAAGGGACTGAAGCGCGAGCTGATCGACGTGCTCAACATCTGGGCGCGCTTCATCTACGGGCCCTTGCTGGACGACCGCGTTCGCACCATCGCCGACGGCGTCTCGCCCGGCGAATATGGCCGACGCCAAGCGTTCCAGGTGGCGCAGGAGCTGAAGCGCAAAGGCCCCATCACGGTGCCGCGCGAATTCGTCTTCATGGACCGGGCCGCGATCGGGCTCGGCGGCGTGTTCCTGCACCTCGCGGCGGAGCTGAACTTCGCGCAGCTGTTCCGGGACACGATGGCGGATTTCTCGGTTTCGGCGGTGGCCGCGCGCCAGCGGGAAGCGCTTCTCGCGGTCGGCCTCGAGCCGCTCGGCGGCGATCCCGGATCCAGGGGGTAATCGCCTCAATTTTCAGATGATGGAACGCCTCTGTGAATCTGGCATGCCAGACCTTTGGGGGAATTGCCGGGACTGATTCTTTCGGCTACATGGCGAAGGAAGACGCCCACAAGACGCCACTCCGAGGGAACGCCAGAATGGCCGAGCACGTCCACGAATACGCCACCGCGACCGGCAACGACTACGCCGAGCACGAGCGCACTTATGCGATGGTCATGAAGCTCTCGAAGGTCGCGACCGCGGTGCTCGTCGTGATCATGATTTCGCTCGCGATCGGCGGCGTTGCCGGTTCCTGGGGATTGTGCGGACTCGGCATCGTGCTCGCGCTCGTCACCGGCGTCATCGGCGCCATGAGCGAGAAGGGCACGATCGTTCCGGTGATCATCGCGGGCGTCGTCGTGACCGGCCTCTGGGCCGTGCTCGGCTGAGCTGATGCGGATCGCCGTCGCGAAAGAGGTTTTCCCGGGTGAGACGCGCGTCGCGCTCACGCCGGACGTCATCAAGAAGCTGATCGGCCTCGGGGCCGACGTGGCGATCGAATCCGGCGCCGGGCTGACCGCGGGCGTGACCGACGCCGCCTATTCCGAAGCCGGCGCGAAGGTCGCCGGCTCCCGCGCCGACGCCCTGAACGGCGCCGACGTGCTGCTGACGGTGCGCCGGCCGGCGCCGGACGCGCTTCAGGGGCTGAAGCCCGGCGCGCTCGTGATCGGCGTCATGGATCCTTACGGCAAGGCCGCCGAGATCGAGGCCTTGGCGAAGACCGGCGTCACGGCCTTCGCCATGGAGCTGATGCCGCGCATCACGCGCGCGCAGGTGATGGACGTGCTGTCGTCACAGGCGAACCTCGCGGGCTACCGCGCGGTGATCGACGCCGCCGCGGAATATGGCCGCGCGCTGCCGATGATGATGACCGCCGCCGGCACCGTGCCGGCCGCCCGCGCCTTCGTCATGGGCGCCGGCGTCGCCGGCCTTCAGGCGATCGCGACCGCCCGCAGGCTCGGCGCCGTGGTCACCGCGACCGACGTTCGCCCCGCGGCGAAGGAGCAGGTCGAAAGCCTCGGCGCGAAGTTCATCGCGGTCGAGGACGAGGAGTTCAAGCAGGCCGAGACGGCGGCGGGGTACGCCAAGGCGATGTCGGCCGAGTATCAGGCCAAGCAGGCCGAACTCACCGCAAGTCACATCGCCAAGCAGGACATCGTCATCACGACGGCGCTGATCCCCGGACGCCCCGCTCCGCGGCTGGTGACGACGGCGATGGTGAAGTCGATGAAGCCGGGTTCGGTGGTCATCGACCTCGCGGTCGAGCGCGGCGGCAATGTCGAAGGCGCGAAGCCCGACGAGGTCGTCGACGTCGATGGCGTCAAGATCGTCGGCTACGTTAACTGGGCCGGGCGTCTCGCCGCCTCGACCTCCGCGCTCTACGCCAAGAACCTCTCGGCGTTTCTCGAGACGCTGTTCGACAAGGAGACCAAGCAGCTCGCCGTCAAATGGGACGACGAGCTGGTCAAGGCGACCGCGCTCACGCGCGACGGCGCCGTGATCCACCCGGTCGCCAAATCGCCCGACGCGCCGAAGCCGGCGGCTCCCTCGCCTGACGCCGACACGCCGTCCGACACACCGCCTCCGCAGGAAGCCAGCTGATGGCCGAGCTGACCCCCGACCAGGCGCTCGAACGCGCCCGCGCCGCCGCCGACGCCGCACGCGCGTCCGCTGAAGCGGCGCAGTCCTACGTCGACCAGATCGCCGACGCCGCCGGGATGGCGGCGCACGGCGCGACGGGCGGCGTGATCGACCCCTTCGTGTTCCGCCTCGCGATCTTCGTGCTGGCGGTGTTCGTCGGCTATTACGTGGTGTGGAGCGTGACGCCCGCGCTGCACACGCCGCTGATGGCGGTGACCAACGCGATCTCCTCGGTGATCGTGGTCGGCGCGCTGCTCGCGGTCGGCGTCGAGCTCGCCGGCCATCCCGGCGCCGGCTGGGCGCGGGCCTTCGGCTTCGTCGCTCTGATCCTCGCCTCGATCAACATCTTCGGCGGCTTCCTCGTCACCCAGCGCATGCTCGGCATGTACAAGAAGAAGGGCTGACGGCGCCGTGACCGACATCGTCCAGATCCTTTATCTCGTCTCCGGCGTCCTCTTCATCCTTGCGCTGCAAGGCCTGTCGAGCCCCGCCTCTTCGCGTCGCGGCAACCAGATGGGCATCGCGGGCATGACGCTCGCGGTGGTGACGACGCTGTTCGTCTCGCCTCCGACCGACGCCTTCGGCTGGGTCCTCGTGATCGCGGGCCTCGGCATCGGCGGCGCGATCGGCGGCGTGACCGCGAAGCGCATCGCGATGACCGCGATGCCGCAGCTCGTCGCGGCCTTCCACTCGCTCGTCGGCCTCGCCGCCGTGCTGGTGGCGGCGGCCGCGCTCTACGCGCCGGACGCCTTCGGCATCGGCCAGAGCGGCTCGATCCACGGCCAGAGCCTGGTCGAGATGGCGCTCGGCGTCGCGATCGGCGCGATCACCTTCTCGGGCTCGATCATCGCCTTCGCCAAGCTCGACGGACGCATGTCCGGCAAGCCGATCCTGCTGCCGATGCGGCACGTCATCAATATCGGCCTCGCGGCCCTTCTGGTGGTGCTGGTCGTGCTGTTCGTGATGACCGAGAGCCACGTCGTGTTCTGGCTCATCACGCTGGTCGCGCTCGTCTTCGGCTTCCTGCTGATCGTGCCGATCGGCGGCGCGGACATGCCGGTCGTCGTGTCGATGCTCAACTCCTATTCGGGTTGGGCCGCGGCCGGCATCGGCTTCACGCTCGGCAATCTCGCGCTGATCATCACCGGCGCGCTGGTCGGCTCTTCGGGCGCGATCCTCAGCTACATCATGTGCAAGGGCATGAACCGCTCCTTCGTCTCCGTCATCCTCGGCGGCTTCGGCGGGGAGACGGCCGGCGGACCCGCAGGCGCGGTCGAGCAGCGTCCGGTGAAGCAGGGCTCGGCGGAAGACGCCGCCTTCATCATGAAGAACGCGTCCAAGGTCATCATCGTGCCGGGCTACGGCATGGCGGTGGCGCAAGCGCAGCACGCGCTGCGCGAAATGTGCGACAAGCTCAAGGAGGAAGGCGTCGAGATCAAATACGCCATCCACCCGGTCGCAGGCCGCATGCCCGGCCACATGAACGTGCTGCTCGCCGAAGCCCAGGTGCCCTATGACGAGGTGTTCGAGCTCGAGGACATCAATTCGGAGTTCGCCGGCGCTGACGTCGCCTTCGTGATCGGCGCGAACGACGTCACCAACCCGGCCGCCAAGACCGACAAGACCTCGGCGATCTACGGCATGCCGATCCTCGACGTCGAGAAGGCGGGCACGGTGCTGTTCATCAAGCGCGGCATGGGCTCGGGCTATGCGGGCGTCGAGAACGAGCTGTTCTTCCGCGACAACACGATGATGCTGTTCGGCGACGCGAAGAAGATGACGGAGCAGATCGTCAAGGCGCTGTGAGCGACGCGTCCGACAGTCTGACGGCGGACGGCGCTTGCGTCGTCCGCCGCGTTGTTTCCGCAGCCGACGTCGCGGCTGTCGCCGCTGAATTCTTAGACGACTTCAGGGCTGAAGCGGGCGTCCGCGGCGTGGACCGCCAGTCGCGCGCCGGCCGTCTGATCGCAAGCGACGGCGCGCTCGGCCGCCTTGCGAACGCGCTGTCGGGCCGGCCCATGCGCCCGATCCGCGTGGTCCGCTTCGACAAGACCGCCGCGACCAACTGGATGGTCCCCTGGCATCAGGATCGCACGATCGCGGTCACGCGGCGGATCGACGTCGAGGGTTTCGGCCCGTGGACCGTCAAGGACGGCGTCGCCCATGTGGAGCCGCCGGTCGCGCTGCTTGCCGAGATGCTGACGCTGCGTCTGTTCGTCGACGCCTGCGGCGCCGGTCAGGGCCCAGTCAAGGTCGCGCTTGGTTCGCATCGCCTCGGCCGTGTCTCCGCCGCGGAGGCCGCGGCTAAGGCGCGGGCGGCGCCCGTCCTGACCGCGACGGGCGAGGCGGGCGACGTGCTCGCGATGCGTCTGCTCGCGCTCCACGCATCGGCGCGCTCGGCCTCGGACGCGCCTCGACGGGTGCTTCATGTCGACTACGCCGGGGCGGACCTTCCTCCGCCGCTGACATGGGCGGCGTGCTGAGACCCTTTTTTCTGAGCCGCGCGCCGGGGACGCCCTTGTGACACAAAGGGAAAATGCAAACCGGATTTGCACACAGCGCCGTGATTTTGGACTCGCGTAAACTTTCTCCACAATTAACAATCTTTCGTGAGGCCGCCTTGCGGGAGGCGCGCCTTCTACGGAGGCGATCATGGAGAAAGTGCTTGCGCGCATCTTTGCGCGTCTGATCCGGCGCGGCGATCTCGTCGTCACTTTCGCGTCGGGGCGGACGGCGCGTTTCGGCGACGGCTCAGGACGGCGCGTCGCCATTCGACTGACGGACCGGGCGGCGCAATGGGGGCTGGCGCTGGCCCCCGACCTGAAGCTCGGCGAGCTCTACATGGACGGCCGCCTGCTCATGGAGCAGGGCGACATCGCGGAGTTCCTCGACCTCGCGCTCGGCCAGACTCCGAGCGCGCCCGACCCCTGGCCGATACGCGCGCTCGAATGGTTCAGGCTGCGCTGGCGCAGGGTCGCGCAGGCGAACGGGCTCGTCCGGTCGCGCCGCAACGTCGCGCATCATTACGATCTCGACGCCAGGCTCTACTCGCTGTTTCTCGATCCGGACCGGCAGTATTCCTGCGCCTATTACGACAGCCCCGACGCGCCGCTCGACGACGCCCAGCTCGCCAAGCGGCGGCACATCGCGGCGAAGCTTGCGATCCGGCCGGGCGACCGCGTGCTCGACATCGGCTGCGGCTGGGGCGGGCTCGGGCTCTATCTCGCGGGCGTGGCGGGCGCCGGCAATACGCTCGGAATTACGCTCTCTACGGAACAACTGGCGATCGCCCGGCGCCGGGCGGCGGAGTCCGGCCTGCAGAACCAGGTCGACTTCCAGCTCAAGGATTACCGCAAGCTCGACGGCGCCTTTGACCGCATCGTCTCGGTCGGCATGTTCGAGCATGTCGGGATCGGCAACTACCGGACCTTCTTCGAGACCTGCCGCGACCGGCTGACCGAAGACGGCGTGATGCTGCTGCACACGATCGGCCTCTCCGACGGGCCGCATTCGACCAATCCGTTCATCGACAAGTACATCTTCCCCGGCGGGGCGCTGCCCTCGCTGTCGGAGCTGCTGCCGATCATCGAGAAGACGGGGCTCGTCCTCACCGACGTCGAGGTGCTCCGGCTGCATTACGCCTTCACGCTGCGCGACTGGCGGGCGAGCTTCATGGCGCGTCGCGACGAAGCCGTGGCGCTCTACGACGAGCGCTTCTGCCGGATGTGGGAGTACTACCTGGCGGCCTGCGAGGCGGCGTTCCGCTACCGCGGCGTGGTGGTGTTCCAGCTGCAGCTGGCGCGCCGGCAGGACGCCGTGCCGCTGACGCGCGACTACATCCACGAGGCCGAGGCGGCGCTGAAGCGCGCCGAGCAGGCGATGACGGCGCCCGCCGCTCTGGCGGCGGAATAGCCGCGGCCTGAAGTCGTCGACGCTCCGGCGCCCTCGGCGCCGGAGCGTTCAACCTTTCGCCAACCCGCTCGACAAGCTGTTCGACCGCTTCTAACGTCGGCCTCGGTCCGAGGGGCGTCCCGCTGCGATGCGGGGCTGAGATGGCGCTACGCCGATCCCTTAGAACCTGATCCGGGTCATGCCGGCGAAGGGACGGGAACCAGCGAGCGGCTCGCCTATCGAAACGCGTTCGCCCCAGACGTCGTCGAACTCCCGGATCTCCTGAATTCGAGTCTCTCGAGGAGGAGATCCCCCATGAACGTCTATGTTCCGCCGCGCGACGCGAAAGCGGCCCCCGACAGCGTGACGACCGGCCCGATCATGGGCTCGCGCAAGGTCTACGCCGAGCCGAAGGCGCATCCGGGCCTGCGGGTGCCATTCCGCGAGATCCAGCTGACCGACCCGAACGAGCCGCCGGTCCGTGTCTACGACCCGTCCGGCCCCTACACCGAGACCGACGCCCCGATCGATCTGGCGCGCGGCCTGCGCCAAGTGCGCGGAGACTGGATCGCCCGGCGCGGGCTTTCGACCGTCTCCGGCCGCGCGGTGAAGCCGGAGGACAACGGCAACGTCTCCGCCGACCGGCTCGTCGCCCCCTGCCCCGCCGAGCGCGCAATCTTCGAGGCGCCCTCGGGCACGATGGTCACGCAGTACGAATTCGCGCGCGCCGGGATCGTGACGGAGGAGATGGCCTATGTCGCCTTCCGCGAGAATCTCGCCCGCGAGGCGGCGGTCGAGGGCGCCGAGCTTCGCCATGCCGACGGCGACAGCTTCGGCGCGGCGATCCCCGACTTCGTGACGCCCGAGTTCGTGCGCGAGGAGATCGCCCGCGGCCGGGCGATCATTCCGGCGAACGTCAACCATCCCGAGCTCGAGCCGATGGCGATCGGGCGGAATTTCCTCGTCAAGGTCAACGCCAACATCGGCAACTCCGCCGTCACCTCCGGCGCGGCCGAGGAGGTCGAAAAGCTGGTCTGGGCGATCCGCTGGGGCGCGGACACCGTCATGGACCTGTCGACGGGCCGCAACATCCACAACATCCGCTCCTGGATCATCCGCAACTCGCCCGTGCCGATCGGGACGGTGCCGATTTACCAGGCGCTGGAAAAGGTCGACGGCGACCCGCTGAAGCTCGACTGGGAGGTGTTCAAGGACACGCTGATCGAGCAGGCCGAGCAGGGCGTCGACTACTTCACCATCCACGCCGGCGTGAGGCTGCGCCACGTGCCGCTGACCGCCAACCGGGTAACGGGGATTGTCTCCCGCGGCGGCTCGATCATGGCGCGCTGGTGCCTCGCGGGGCACCGCGAGAGCTTCCTCTACGAGCGCTTCGGCGACATCTGCGACATCATGCGGAAATACGACGTGTCGTTCTCGCTCGGCGACGGCCTGCGCCCCGGCTCGATCGCCGACGCCAACGACGCCGCGCAGTTCGCCGAGCTCGACACTCTGGGCGAGCTCACGAAGGTCGCTTGGGGACGGGGCTGCCAGGTCATGATCGAGGGCCCCGGCCATGTGCCGATGCACAAGATCAAGGCCAACATGGACAAGCAGCTCGCCGTCTGCGGCGAGGCGCCCTTCTACACGCTCGGACCGCTCACCACCGACATCGCGCCGGGCTACGACCACATCACCTCGGGCATCGGCGCCGCGATGATCGGCTGGTTCGGCACCGCGATGCTCTGCTACGTCACGCCGAAGGAGCATCTCGGCCTGCCGAACCGCGACGACGTCAAGACCGGCGTCATCACCTACCGGATCGCGGCCCACGCCGCCGATCTCGCCAAGGGCCATCCCGCGGCGAAGATCCGCGACGACGCGGTCAGCCGCGCGCGCTTCGACTTCCGCTGGGAGGACCAGTTCAACCTCTCGCTCGATCCCGACACCGCCCGCGCCTTCCACGACGAGACGCTGCCCAAGGACGCCCACAAGGTCGCGCATTTCTGCTCGATGTGCGGGCCGAAATTCTGCTCCATGCAGATCACCCGCGAGTTGCGCGAGGAAGCCAAGGCCATGGGCGACAACGAGCGCACAGCGCTCGAGGCCGAAGCCGGCATGCAGGCGAAGACGCAGGAGTTTCTGGAGGGCGGCGGGAAGCTCTACGTCGCGGCGGAGTAGGTTCGAGCAGCGAGACCCGGATCGCCGCCGGGCGGGACGGGCGTCCGAGGGTCCCTCTAGCGCGGGATCGGCCGCCCGGACTCGTTCGCCCGCTCGCCCAGTCGTCGTTCCGGGCTCGTCCCGGAACCCATTCCGCCGGGCATCACTACTATGCCTCCGCCCGCGGAAATGGATCCCGGGACGAGCCCGGGATGACAGTCGAGGACATCCGCTTCAAAGCGGGCCGGTCACGCGCTACTCCGCGACCGTGTCCGCCATCCTCGCGCCCCGCAGCCCCATCGGCTTCGGGGCGCCGCGGGTGGAGTCCTTCGCGGTCTGGTGCTCCATCTCCGCGTTGAGCTCGCCGCCGAGCAGCACGACGATCACCGACATCCACATCCACAGCATGAAGCCGATGGCGGCGCCGAGCGGGCCGTAGGTTTTGTCGAAATTCGCGAGATTTTCCGCATACCAGGAAAAGCCGACCGAACCCGCGACCCAGAGCGCCCCGGCGGCGAGCGAGCCCGGCGCCGCCCAGCGCCATTTCGGGCTGCGACGGCTTGGCCCGAACCGGTAGAGCAGCGTCAGGCCGAACAGGACCGAAAGGAACAGCACGGGCCAGCGGCCGAGGCTGATGAGCGTTTCGGCGAAGTCGCCGAGCCAGACGAAGCGCAGCGCGATCGGCAGCACGACGACGGCGTTGAACGCCAGCAGCACGAACAGGATCGCGCCGAGCGTGAACGCCAGCGAGCTCAGGTTCAGCATGATGAAGGAGCGCTTCTCGCGCTCTTCGTAGACGACGTTGAGCGCGTCGAACATCGCCTTCACGCCGGCGTTGGAGCTCCAGAGCGCGGTCGCGAGGCCGAACACGAAGGCGAAGCCCAGCTGGCCGTCGCTCTTGGTGACGATGCGCGCGACCTGTTCGCCGACGAAGTCGATCGCGGCTTTCGGCGCCACCCCGCGGAACGTGTCGAGATGGTCGCGCAGGCTGCCGAGGTCGGCCGTCAGCCCGTAGAGCGAGACCAAGGCGACGATCGCCGGGAACAGCGCGAGCAGGGCGTAGAAGGTGACGCCGGCGGCGACCGCGAGCAGCCGGTCGGAGGCGATTTCGCCATAGACCCTGAGCGCGATGTCCTTCCAGCCCCGCGCCGGTATCTCGACCGGCGTCTCGGCCGCGCGACCCTTGGCTTCGGCGCCGCTCCGCGTCTCCGGGAGGTCCGCCTCCGTCGACGGGAAGCGCGACGCCGCCCCTTTTACCCGGGGCGGAGCGATGGGGCGTCTCGACTGGAGGCCGGCCGCGGCGACCACTGCGAGAGCGACGAGCGCCGATGCGGTCGCGATCAGATCTGGAGATGCGGCGCGCTTCCGCCGCACGGCTGCCGACATGCGCGCCCGTCCCTTGCGATCGATGGATCGGGAGCAGAACGCGCTCAGGGGAAAGTCGTTGCGGCGAAAACAGGGCGCGGCTGCGTTTTCGCCTCAGGGCGCGCGCGGACGCCTGCGCGAAAGATCAGCGCTCGGTGTAGGTCTCGCCCGCCCGGCCGCCGACGCGCTCAAATCCTTCGACGGCGCGCTTGTCGCGGCCGTTCAGGTTCAGCGCCTGCGCGAAGGAGGCGCGCGCATTGCCGAGTTCGTTGCGCTTCTCGAAGGCGAGGCCGCGCCCGATCCAGGCGTCGATGTTCTTCGGCGCAAGCGTGCGGGCGGTGTTGAAATCGTCGATCGCGGCCGCTGCGTCGTTCTGCGCGAGATAGCTGTAGCCGCGGCCGATGTAAGGCTCGGCCGCCGTGACGGAGATCGCGGTCGCCTTGGTGAAGTCATCGATCGCGTCGGCCTGGCGCCCCTGGGCCTGGTGGATCAGGCCACGATTGTGCCAGGCCTGCGCATTGTTCGGATCGAGCTGGATCGCCTGGTCGAAATCGGCGAGCGCGGCGTCGGTGCGGCCCGTCTGGCGGTAGAGATTGCCGCGTCCGACATAGGCCGCGCTGTAGTTCGGGTCGACAGAGATCGCCTGATTGTAGTCCGCGAGCGCCGCGCCGTTGTTGTTCATCGAGCGGTAGGCCAGCGCGCGGTTGGCGTAGGCCTTGGCGAGGCTGGGATTGAGGCGGATCGCCTGGTTGAAGTCCGCGACCGCCTTGTCGTACTGCGTCAGCCGGGCGTAAGCCGAGCCGCGCATGTTCCAGGCTTCCGGATCGTTCGGGTTCCTCTGGACGACCTGAGAGAGCGACCCCAGGTCGGAGGTGCGGGCGGCGTAGACGTCCGGATCGACGGTGCTCGTGGCGCCGCCGACGGATTCGCAGGCCGCGAGCGACAGCGCCAGCGCAGCCACGACGCCTGCGCGCATCATCAGACCCCGGCCCTGCGTCATCGCCTCACCACCTTACCGCTCACCATGCGACGCCCAGAGAGGGGCGGATTGCGGCGAGATTGCGGAGCCGACCGCCCCGTTCGCTACGCCGGAGACCGACCGTGGCGCCGCGGACGCGAAAACGCCCGCCGGCGGACCGTGGCGGGCGTTCCCTTCGTTTCAGTCCGTGGCCGGAACGCCTTCGCGCAGGGTCGCGGGGACCCGAATCAGCAGGCCTTTTCAGGCCTTCTTCTTCATCGGGATCAGGCCTTCGCGCTGGGCGCGCTTGCGAGCGAGCTTGCGGGCGCGGCGGACGGCCTCGGCCTTCTCGCGGGCGCGCTTCTCGGACGGCTTCTCGTAATGGCCGCGGAGCTTCATCTCGCGGAAGATGCCCTCGCGCTGCATCTTCTTCTTGAGGGCCTTGAGGGCCTGGTCGACATTGTTGTCTCGGACGAGAACCTGCACGTGGAGCCTCGCGCTCGGGTTTGGCGGTTTGATCGGATCGGGATTTCGCACCCCGCGAAACCCCTGAAAATGCAAAACGACGACGCCCGCTGGAGCGCGCGCCGCCATCGTCGGCAGGCGGTTTACCAGAGCGTCGGAGGCTTGTCCACGTGCGAAGGAAGCCGAAACGGCGTCGAGGCGGTTCAGCCGCGCCCGTCGAAACGGGAGAGCGCGAAGGGCGCCAGATCCATCTTGCTTCGGCCCGTGGCGGCCCTCTCCGCGAGCGCAAAGCCGATGCCCGCGGAATGCTTGAAGCCATGGCCGGAACAGGCTGAGACGACCGTCACCCGGTCCATCGCCGGATGGTCGTCGATGACGAAGTTAAAGTCCGGGGTCATGACGTACATGCAGGCTGCAGCCTTCACCGCCCGGCTCGTAACGCCGGCGAGCCGTCCGCGCAGGTGCGCCTCGTACATGGCCGCCGATTCGGCGGGCGAGACCGCGCGCTCCACCGCATTGGCCTCGGTCGAAGCCTCGAACTGCTCGGTCGCGACCTTCATGCTTCGGGCGCCGGGCTGGGGCGGAAAGCCATAGAGATAATCGGCGTCGCCGGCCCCATGCATCCAGATGAACACCGGCGAGCCTTCAGGGGCTTCGACCCCCTCCTCCAGCGCGAACCAGTGCAGGACCTGCCGCTTGACCGTCAGCAGTCGGTCGAACGGCGCGCCGAGTAGCGGGCCCGCCCATGCGCCGGCCGCGACGATCGCCCGATCGCAGGCGACGACGCCGTCCGCCGTCTCGATTTCAACGCCCGCGCCGGTCTGGCGGATCGCCCTCGCCGCCGCGCCGGGGACCACCCTGGCGCCGAGCCGGACGGCTTCGCCGAGCTGCGCCGCGATGCAGCGCTCCGGCGCGACGTAGCCGCCCTCCGGCTCGAAATAGGCCTGGACGTCGTCCGCCGCCACGAAATGCGGGAAGCGCCGCCGCACCTCGGCGCCGCCGCACGCCTCGTGAGCGATGCCGAACTCCTCGGCGACCGCGATCGAGCGCGCGACGAAATCCGGCTTGCCGTGATGCGAACTCGGCGCGCCGCCCGGCGCCATCACCAGCGCGCCGCACTGGGTCAGCAGCGTCTCGCCGGTCGCGGCCTCGAGCTCGCGCCAGATCTCGTGCGACCTGCGGACGAAGGGCGCCAGCGCGCCGCCCTCCCCGACCGCAAGGCGGGTGATGCGGGTCTCGCCATGGCTGGACCCGAGGTCATGGGGCGGAGCGAAGCGGTCGATCCCGACACAGGACACCCCGCGTTTCGCGAGCTGGTAGAGCGTCGCGGCGCCCATGGCGCCGAGGCCGACGACGGCGACGTCGGTATGAAGCGCATTCGGCATGGCGGGTGTCCCAAGTTCTGGATAAGCGTCACCTTCATATCTAAATTCGATATGCCATGCCGATTATCAGAGCTGTATATAAGTAATTCATATTCTAAGCTCCTCCCGGCTGCGAGTCGGAAGGCCAGTCCCCGACCAAGCCGCGCCCCTAGGCGGGCGTCGGGCGCCTCCCGGCATGGTTCGACGTTCGCGGCTGGACGCGCGGCGTCGCGTTGGCGGTCCCGGCGACTCTCGAGGGCGCCTGTCGTGCGCGCCCGGTCTCAGACGATCCGGATGTCGGAGGCCGAGAGATCCGGCGCGCCGTTCAGCGCGGCGATCTTGATCGCGGCGTCGCCGCCCGCGCCGTCAAGGTCGAGAGACAGCGTTCCGTCCGTCCGGTCATAGAGGAACTGCGGCTTCGCGCCCGTCGCCTCAGGCGCGTTTCCGGCGCGGAACGAGGCGGCCGCGAGTTCGCCGACGCGCAGATCAAGGTCGAAGGCCGCGGCGTCGACGGCGATCTGGTCGCCCGGCCGGAAGTCGACGATCGTGTCGAAGCTCGACGGATCGTCGAACACGAAGACGTCGTCGCCCGCGCCGCCCGTCAGCCTGTCCCGGCCTCCGCCGCCGACCAGCCGGTCGTCGCCGGCGCCGCCGTCGAGCGTGTCGTTCGCGCCGCCGCCCGTGAGCGTGTCGCGGCCGCCGAAGCCGCGGATCTGGTCGAGCCCGTCCCCGCCGTCCAGCGCATCCTCGCCCTCGGTGCCCTGAAGGGTGTCGGAGCCGCCGCCGCCGCCGACCGTGACGCCTTCCTTGTCCTTCCGGTCACCGACGATCTCGTCGCCGTCGGCGGAGCCAAGAAACTTCTCGATCGAAATCAGCACGTCGGCCTGCGCGCCGCTCGCCGTGTCGATGATCGTGTAGGCGTTCTCGGCCTGGGCGTCGGTCTTGATCTGGATGCGGAGGACAGAGTCGAAGGTCACGACGTCGAAGCCGTCGCCCCCGTCGATCGTGTCCGCGCCGGCCGAGCCGAAGATGGAATCGTTCCCGCCGCCGGCGACGATGCTGTCATTGCCCTTCATGCCGAAGAAGGCTTCGTCCTCGTTCGAACCGGCCAGCACGTCGTTGAAGTTCGTGCCCCGCACGCCCTCCACGGACGTCAGGCGGTCGTTCCCGCCTCCGCCCGTCGCCCGCCCGGCCGCGAGATCGACCTCGACCGCGGACTTCGCCGACTGATAGCTGACGAGGTCGGCGCCCTCGCCGCCGTCGATGACGTCGTTTCCGGCGAGGTCGCCGACGAAGGATTCGATCACGCTCCCGGTCTTCGGGTCGATGACGTCGTAGCCTTCGAAGGCGTCGGCGCCGGCGCCGCCGATCAGCGTGTCGTTTCCGGCGCCGCCGAGCAGGCCGTCCCCGTCACCGCCGCCGGTGAGGCGATCGTCGTCCTTACCGCCGTCCATGCGGTCGGAGCCGGAGCCGCCGGTCAGCGTGTCCTCGCCGGCCTCGCCCTTCATGATGTTGACGCCCTCGACCTCCTGGATCAGGTCGTTCCCGGCGCTGCCCAGCAGGGAGTCGTTTCCGGCGCCGCCGCGGATCGTGTCTTCGCCGGCGCCGCCATACAGCGTGTCGACGCCGCCGAGCCCCTCAAGCACATCGTCGCCCGCTCGGCCCTCGATCTTGTTCGCGACGGACGAGCCGGCGAGCTTGTCGGCGAAGGACGAGCCGGCGAGGTCCTCGAAGCCCGCGATCTTATCGGCGCCCTCGCCGGTCGCTTTGTTCGCGCTGAGCGAGACGGTGACCTTCGTTTCGGAATCGACGTAGCTCAGCTGGTCGCGGCCGTCGCCGCCCTGCAAATCGTCGTCGCCATTGCCGCCGGCGAGCGTGTCGTCGCCGTCGCGTCCGAGGAGTTCATTGTCTCCGTCGCCGCCCGTGATGATGTCGCCACGTTTGGTCCCGCCGACATTCTCGATGGATTTCAGCGTGTCGAGCGCGTCGCCGAGCCGGCCGTCCTCCCGGGCGAGATCGACGACCGCTCCGAGCTTTCCGGCCGGCAGCGGGGCGGCGCCATAGTCGACGCTGTCGGCGCCCTTGCCGCCGTCGAGTTCGCTCTTGCCGCCGCCGCCGGCGAGCGTGTCGTCGCCGTCGCCGCCCCGCAGCGTGTCGTCGGCCGTGGCGAAGCCCGTCAGCGTGTCGGCCTTGGCCGTGCCCACGACGATCTCGACATTGGCGAGCGTGTCCTTGCCGTCGCCGCCTTCGGCCGCGCCCTTGAGCAGCGAGACGACGACCGCCGTCTTGGACTTGGCGAAGGTGACCGTGTCCTCGCCCTGGCCGCCGTCGAATGCGTCGGCGCCGAGGCCGCCGATGAGGGTGTCGTCGCCGGCGCGCCCGGCGAGCGTGTCCGCGCCGAGGCCGCCGGACAATCCGTTGCCCTCGGCGTCGCCTTCCAGGCGATCGGCCTTGTCGGAGCCGACCACGTCTTCGAAATTCCTGAGAGTGTCGGCCCCCTCGCCGGTCGCCTTGCCTGTGGCGAGCGAGACGCGCACGCCGGTCTTCGACGCGGCGTAGCTCACGACGTCGGACTTCAGGCCGCCGTCGAGATCGTCGTCGCCGAGACCGCCGGAGACGACGTCCCTGCCGTCGCCGCCGATCACCGTGTCGTCGTCGCCGCCGCCCGACAATGCGTCGTCGCCCGCCCCGCCGTCGATGCGGTCGTCGTCGTCCCCGCCGGTCGCCTGGTCGGCGTCGCCGCCGCCCGCGATCGAATCCTCGCCTTCGCCGCCTTCGAGCGTGTCCTCGCCCTTGTCGCCGATCAGCGTGTCGTCGCCGCCGCCGGCCTCGATGGCGTCGCCGCCGAACCTGCCGTCGAGCCTGTTCGCGCTGTCGTCGCCCTTGATCTCGTCGCCGAATGTCGAGCCGATCGCGTCGTCTGTGAAGGCGATGCGGTCGGGAAAGTCGTTGTCGTCGTCCTTGGCCTCGCCTGCGGCGATGTCGATGACCACCTTCTGCGCGGCGTCGGAGTAATCGACGGTGATCTTGCGGGCGTCGTCGGGCTCGTCGTCGAGGTCGTAAGAGAGCTGGACGCCGTTGAGCTGGTGCTCGAGCCGTCCGACGAGGATGACGTCGTCGCCGGCGCCCGGCTTGAAGACGTAGGTTCCATAGGTGATGGGGGCGAGAACGTCGGAGCCGTCGCCGCCCTCGATGACATAGTCGACAGGCGTGGAGACGCCGTTGGCGAAATCGCTGCGGAAGCTGTCGGCGCCGTCGCCGAGCTTCACCACGCCGGATGAGCCGGTGAAGCCCTTGACCTGGTCGTCGCCGGCCCCGGCGTCGATGTCGTCGCGGCCCGCGACGTTCTCGACATAGTCGTTGCCGGCGCGCGCGAAGACCTTGTCGTCGCCGGCGCCCGTGGCGATGGCGTCGTCGGTGTAGAAAAAGCCGTTGAGGGCGCCGTTCGCGCCGAGCCCGCCGGTGATGGTGTCGTTTCCGTCGCCGGTTCGAACGGTCACGGGCGCGTCGTCGTTCGCGTAGTTCGCGAGCGTGATTTTGTCGGCGCCCGAGCCGGTGGACAGGGTGCGCACGACCTCCACGCCGCTCAGCCGGACCCCGCCGATGTTGCTGCTTCCGCCCGAGGCGCTGGCGACGAAGGTGACGGCCTTCGAGCCGTAATAATAGATCTCGGCCTCGTCGTAGTCGCCGCCGCCGTCGACGGCGATCGTCCCGCCCTTGTCTTCGAAATAGGACAGCCGGATCCGGTCGTCGCCGGCGCCAGCCTCGACGCGGTCGCCGTTGCGGATCGCCGAGATGCGGTCGGCGCCGCCGCCGCCGATGACGGTGTCGGCCTTGTCCGCCTCGCCGATCTGGTCGTCGAAGCCGATGGCGTCGGCGGCCAGCGTGTCGTCGGCGGCTCCGCCCACGAGGCTGTCGGCGCCGGTCCAGCCCGTGATGTCGTCGTGGCCGTCGCCGCCGAGAATCGTGTCGTCGCCCTCGCCGCCATTGGCGCGGTCGTCGTCGCCGCCGAGGTCGATCCTGTCGTCGCCGCCCTCGCCGGCCGCGTAGTCGTCGCCGGCGCCCGTCGAGATCGTGTCGGCGCCGGTCCCGGTCCTGTAAAGCGTTCCGGATATGTACTGATAGCGATCGCCGTAGACGACGTCGTCCTGGCCCGCCGTCGTGATCCTGTCGGCTCCGCCTCCGGCCCAGACGTCGACCCCGAGCAGCGCGTTCCGCACGGTGATGACGTCGTTCGAGACGGCGTTCTCGTCCTCGTCGCCATACGCCCAGATCAGTTCGTCGCCGTCGCCGTCGCCGGTGAGCGTGACGTCGATCGTCCAGCCGCCTTTGATTGGGCGGTAGATGATGGTGGAGCCGGATCCCGAGCTGCCGTCGGGACGCTCGTCCTCGTCGGTGATCGTCGGCATGGGCGTGGTCTCCCGGCGCGCGCGGCGCGCGCGGAGACTAACGCGTCGGCAGCTCCGACGCGTTCGTAGTTCCCCTTACGGAGCGTGCGTTTTTCTCAGGCGAGACGGGTGACGTGGCCCATCTTCCGGCCGGGCTTCGGTTCGCCCTTGCCGTAGAGGTGCAGCGACGCGCCCGGCTCGGCGAGCAGGTCGCGCCAGCGATCGGCCTCGGCGCCGAGCAGATTCGTCATGGTCACCGTCCCGCGCGTCGCGGTCGAGCCGAGCGGCCAGCCGGCGATCGCCCGCACATGCTGCTCGAACTGGCTGGTGGCCGCGCCCTCGATCGTCCAGTGGCCGGAATTGTGGACCCGCGGGGCGATCTCGTTGACCATCACGCGCTCGCCGGTCGGCCCGTCCACGAGGAAGAGCTCGAGGCCGAGCACGCCGACATATTTGAGCTCGTCGGCGATCTTCTTCGCCATCGCGACCGCGGACGCCGCGGTCTCCGGCCGGATCGAAGCGGGGACGTGGCTGGAGCGCAGGATGTGATTCTCGTGGCGGTTCTCGACCACGTCGTAAGCCGCGAACTCGCCGGACCGACCCCGCGCCGCGATCACAGAGACTTCGGCGCGGAAATGCACGAAAGCCTCAAGGATAGCGGGCTGGCCGCCCATCATGGCGAGCGCGTCGTCGAGAGCGAGCCCCTCGCGCACTAGGCCCTGCCCCTTTCCGTCATAGCCGAAACGGCGGGTCTTCAGCACCGACGGCCGGCCGACGGCCGCGACCGCCGCGACCAGCGTGGCGCGGTCGTCGACATGGGCGAAATTCGGCGTCGGCAGGCCGAGATTGCGCAGAAACGTCTTCTCGTAGAAGCGGTCCTGCGTCGTGGAGAGGGCGCGCGCGTCGGGAAAGAGCGGCTTCCGCCCGGCGACCAGCTTCGCGGTCTCCGCGGGCACGTTCTCGAACTCGTAGGTCACGACGTCGACCGAAGCGGCGAAGCGCGCAAGCGCGGCCTCATCGTCATAGGCGGCGATCGTATGGTCGGCGGCGACGTCGAAGGCCGGACTGTCCGGGTCGGGGCAGTAGACGTGGGTCTTCAGGCCGAGAGGGGCGGCCGCGAGCGCGAGCATGCGGCCGAGCTGGCCGCCGCCGAGCACGCCGATGACGCCGCCGGGCGCGAGGGGCTGGATCGCCATGGGCTTTACGGCTCCTTCACCGGCGTCTCGGCGACGCCGTCGGTCTGCGCCGCGCGGAACGCCTCCAGACGCGCCGCCAGGGCCTCGTCGGAGAGAGCGAGCACGGCGGCGGCGAGCAGAGCGGCGTTGACGGCTCCGGCCTTGCCGATCGCAAGCGTGCCGACCGGAACGCCGGCGGGCATCTGGACGATCGACAGCAGGCTGTCGAGGCCGGACAGCGTGTGGCTCTGGACGGGCACGCCGAACACCGGCAGCGGCGTCATCGCGGCGACCATCCCGGGAAGATGGGCTGCGCCGCCGGCGCCGGCGATCACGACCTTCACGCCGTCGGCCTTCGCGGCCTTTGCGAAGGCGACCAGCCGGTCGGGCGTGCGGTGGGCGGAGACGATGCGCGCCGCATGCGGCACGCCGAGCTTGGTCAGCGTGTCCGCGGCGTGGCTCATGGTCGCCCAGTCGGACTGGCTGCCCATGACGATGGCGACGGGCGTCGTCTCGGCGCGGTCGTCCGCGACCATCTCAGGCGTTCTCCGGAAGGGTCATGAGGTGAGGCCGACCATAGGCGCCGGGCCTGGCGGCCGCAAGCGGACCTCGAGAAATGGCTCGGGCGGAGACGATCCGAGGCGCTGGCGCCGGAACCGTCCCCGCCCGAAAGCGGCGTCCGCCGTCCTCTCCCGTCGCCGGGAGAGGACGATGCGGATCAGTCGTCGGACTCTTCGTTCCGCTTCTTGAGCGCGGCGCCGAGGATGTCGCCGAGGGAGGCGCCGGAGTCGGACGAGCCGTACTGCGCGACGGCCTCCTTCTCTTCGGCGATCTCGAGCGCCTTGATCGACACGTTGACCTTGTGGGCCTTCTTGTCGAACAGCGTGATGCGGGCGTCGAACTTCTCGCCGACGGCGAAGCGCTCGGGGCGCTGGTCGGCGCGGTCGCGGGCGAGATCAGCGCGGCGGATGAAGGCGCTGAGATCGCTGTCGGCGATCTTCACCTCGAGCCCGCCGTCCTTCACCTCGATCACCTCGCAGGTCACGACAGAGCCCTTGCGGATCTCGCCGCTGTCGACGAACGGATCGCCGCCGAGCTGCTTCACGCCGAGCGAGATGCGCTCCTTCTCGACGTCGACGTCGAGCACCTGCGCGCGGACGATGTCGCCCTTCTTGAAGTCCTCGATGACCTGCTCGCCCGGACGGTTCCAGTCGAGGTCGGACAGGTGGACCATGCCGTCGACGTCGCCGTCGAGCCCAAGGAACAGACCGAACTCGGTCTTGTTCTTGACCTCGCCCTCGACCTCGGAGCCGATGGGATGGTTCTCGACGAACTGCTCCCAGGGGTTCTGCATGATCTGCTTGAGGCCGAGCGAGATGCGGCGCTTCACCGGGTCGACCTCGAGCACCATCACGTCGACCTCCTGCGAGGTGGCGACGATCTTGCCCGGATGGACGTTCTTCTTGGTCCAGGACATCTCGGAGACGTGGATCAGGCCTTCGATGCCCGGCTCCAGCTCCACGAACG
The DNA here is from genome assembly GCF_049446035.1 of Hansschlegelia sp. KR7-227. Classification (NCBI taxonomy): domain Bacteria; kingdom Pseudomonadati; phylum Pseudomonadota; class Alphaproteobacteria; order Hyphomicrobiales; family Methylopilaceae; genus Hansschlegelia; species Hansschlegelia sp. KR7-227. Next base: position 50,194 of record NZ_JBMSEA010000001.1, on the reverse strand, counting down.
CGCCGTAGTCGGTGATGTTGGTGACGCGGCCGGTGAACTTGGCGTTCGCCGGATACTTCGCCTCGATGCCCTGCCACGGATCGGCCAGCAGCTGCTTCATGCCGAGCGAGATGCGGTGGGTCTCGTGGTTGATCTTGATGATCTTCACCTTCACCTGCTGCCCGATCTGGAGCAGTTCGGTCGGGTGATTGACGCGACGCCAGGCGATGTCGGTGACGTGCAGCAGGCCGTCGATGCCGCCGAGGTCCACGAACGCGCCGTAGTCGGTGATGTTCTTGACGACGCCCTCGATGACCTGGCCCTCTTCGAGGTTCTGGACCAGCTCCTGGCGCATCTCCGCGCGGCTCTCTTCGAGCACGGTGCGGCGCGACACGACGATGTTGCCGCGGCGGCGATCCATCTTCAGGATCTGGAACGGCTGGGGCGTGCCCATCAGCGGGCCGACGTCGCGCACCGGGCGGATGTCGACCTGGCTGCGCGGCAGGAAGGCGGTCGCGCCTTCGAGGTCAACGGTGAAGCCGCCCTTGACCTGATTGAAGATGACGCCTTCGACCTTCTGATTGTCGTTGAAGGCGACCTCGAGCTTGACCCAGCTCTCCTCGCGGCGCGCCTTGTCGCGCGACAGCACGGCTTCGCCGAGGGCGTTCTCGACGCGCTCGAGATAAACCTCGACGACGTCGCCCACCTTCAGCGGGTTCTCGCGGTTGTGGCCGAACTCCTTGACCGCGACGCGGCCCTCGGTCTTCAGGCCGACGTCGATGACGGCCATGTCCTTCTCGATCGCGGTGATCGTCCCCTGGACGACCGTACCTTCGGCGACGTCGTGCTTTTCGAAGGACTCTTCCAGCATCGCGGCGAAATCGTCGCGCGACGGGGCGGCAGCTACGGCAGTGGCGTTCATAAAGTCTCCTGCCCTCTCATGGGGCCTCAGGCGCCGGCGTTCGTGTTGACGAAAAGGCCATGGTCGCCGCCGTCCGGTGCGCGCCTCCCTGGGGAAGCGGGCCGGCGCCGGGGACGCGGGACGCGACCATGGGCCTTGACCGGAAAAGTCTTGGCTTGAGCGGCTGGCGGACGGACGACATTCGGCCGAACCCGTCTCAGCGCATGCAAGCGAACCGCTTTACCGGACGCGGCTCGTTATCAGATCAGGGGCGAAGGCGCAACGCACGGGCGCGGCGTTCAGCCGCCAATGGCGCGCTGGGGGCGGCGGGTGCGCGCCTCGACGATCGCCACGGCTTCGGCGAAAGCCGCCTCCGCGTCGAGGTCCGTCGTGTCGAGCAGCACCGCGTCGTCGGCCGCCTTCAGCGGAGCGGCGGCGCGGTTGCGGTCGCGCGCGTCGCGGGCCTCGATGTCGGCGAGCACGGCGGCCTCGTCGACCGGCTCGCCCCGCGCGCCGAGTTCGAGCGCACGGCGGCGCGCCCTCTCCTGCGCGGAGGCGGTCACGAAGATCTTCACGTCCGCGTCGGGGCAGATCACCGTGCCGATGTCGCGGCCGTCGATCACCGCGCCGCGCGGCGTCGCGGCGAAGGCGCGCTGGAAGTCGAGCAGCGCCGCGCGCACCTCCGGGTGGACCGAGACGATCGAGGCCCCCTCCCCCGCGTGGCGGCCGCGCAGCGCCGGGTCGTCGAGGTGCTTCGGCTCGATCCCGCGGGCGACCGCGAGCGCCGCCGCGGCGTCGCCGAGATCTTCGCCGCGGATCAGCAGCCGCTGCGCGACCGCGCGATAGAGCAGTCCGGAATCGAGATGCGGCAGCCCGTAATGCCGCGCGATGCGGCGCGCCAGCGTGCCCTTGCCGGAGGCCGCCGGCCCGTCGATCGCGACGATCATGCGTCGGCGCCTCTCATGCTGCGTCGCCCATGTCGATGTCGGCGCCGAGCCCGCGCATCAGCGGCCCGAACGCAGGAAAGCTCGTGGCGATCATCGCGCCGTCGTCGATCGCGACCGGCGCCTCCGCCCCCAGGCCGAGCACGAGGAAGCTCATCGCGATGCGGTGGTCAAGATGGGTCTTCACCGGCGCGCCGCCGCCCGGCGCCCCGCCGCGACCGACCACGATCAGGTCGTCGCCCTCGATTCTCGCCTCGACGCCGGATCGCACGAGCCCGTCATGCACCGCAGCGAGCCGGTCGCTCTCCTTGACCCTCAGTTCATGCAGCCCGCGCATCCGCGTCTCGCCCTCGGCGAAGGCCGCCGCGACGGCGAGCACGGGATACTCGTCGATCATCGAGGGCGCCCTCTCGGGCGGCACGTCGACGCCGACGAGCGGCCCCGCCCGCACGACGAGATCGGAGATCTCCTCCCCGCCCTCTTCGCGGATATTCGTCAGCGTCACGTCGGCGCCCATCTCCTTGAGGGTGGTCAGCAGCCCGGTCCGCAGCGGGTTGGTCATGACGCTGTCGAGCGTCACCTCCGACCCTGCCGCGATCAGCGCCGCGACCAGCGGAAAGGCGGCGGAGGACGGGTCGGCGGGGATCGAAAGGGAGGCGGGCCTCAGTTCGGGCTGGCCGACCAGTCGGATCGTCCGTCCATGCGCGCCGAACGGTTCCACCGTCACGTCCGCGCCGAACGCCCTCAGCATCTTTTCGGTGTGGTCGCGCGTCGCCTCGCGCTCGATCACGGTGGTCGCCCCCGGCGCGTTCAACCCCGCGAGCAGGACCGCGGACTTCACCTGCGCCGACGGCACCGGCGTCTCGTAGGCGATCGGCAGCGTGCGCTCGGGCCCCTGCAGGGTGAGCGGCAGCCGGCCGCCCTCCGCCGACGACAGGACGCTCGCCCCCATCAGCGCGAGAGGATCGAGGATGCGGCGCATGGGGCGGGAGCGCAGCGAGGCGTCGCCGTCGAAGGTCGCCGTGATCGGATGACCGCCCACGACGCCCATCATCAGCCGCGAGCCGGTGCCGGCGTTGCCGAAGTCGAGCGTCTCCGCAGGGCGCTTCAGGCCGCCGACGCCGACGCCGCGGACCCGCCAGCGTCCTTCGCCCAGCCGCTCGATCTCGGCGCCGAGCGCCCGGCAGGCGCGGGCGGTCGCCAGCACGTCCTCGCCCTCGAGGAGCCCTTCGATTCGGGTCTCGCCGACGGCGAGCAGGCCGAAGATCAGCGCGCGGTGCGACATCGACTTGTCGCCGGGCGCGCGCACGCGACCCCGGAGCGGGCCGGATCTCCGCGCGCGGGCCGGGCGGCCGGGGCCGCCATGAGCGGACGGCGAAAGGACTGGGACGGCGGTCGACATGACGCGGACGGCGGGCTCCTGCTGTCGACGAGCCCTGCGCGCGAGCGGCGTCGTCGGGGCGCGGAAAAGGCGGGACGGCGGCGCCGAAGTCCGCTGCAGGCGGCCGGCGCGGACGCATTGGCTCTTGACAGCCGGGCGCCTCCACGTCAATCCGTCGCCTCGCTTCTCCACCTCGGAATGATCGAATTGGCCAAGCCCGAACTCGGCGTCAAGCGGACCTGCCAGGCCTGCGGCGCGAAATATTACGACCTGATGCGCGACCCGATCGTGTGCCCGAAATGCGGGGCGACCTTCGTGGCGACCGTCATTCTGTCGAGCGCCGCGGCCGCCCGCGCCGCCAAGGCCGACGCCGCGCGCGCCCGCAAGGCGGCGGCCGAGGAAGAAGACGACGTCGAAGAGAAGGTCGAGGTCGACGAAGACGTCGAGGCGATCTCGCTCGAGGACGCCGACGAGGAAGTCGCGCCGGAGAAGTCGGTGGTCCGCGTCGTGCGGCCCGACGCCGACGAGGACGAAGACGACGTGGTCGTGGATGACGACGACGACGATGATGACGACGCCGATGAGACGTTTCTCGAGCCGGACGAGGATTCCGACGACGACGTGACGGACATCATCGGCGACCGCGAGAAAGACGACGACACTTGAACCCACGGCGGAATCGTGGTTCTAGCATGCGCCGCGCCGGCCCAGAGTCGGCCGGCCGCTTCGCCTGACGGCGAAGCCGACGTCCGGTCCGACGGCCTTCCCAACGCCGCCTTCGGACCGCACCCCCGGTGGGGCCATAGCTCAGTTGGGAGAGCGCTTGAATGGCATTCAAGAGGTCGGCGGTTCGATTCCGCCTGGCTCCACCAAACACTTTCCGCGAACTCGGTATTTGACCTGCCGCACGGATTGTTACGCTGTGTCCGTGACTTAGCGGGCGGACTGAGCGGCTTTTCCGTCTCTGGCTGACGTTGGACGGCGTAATAGGCCGCGAAACGGCCCCCGTCTCCGCTCTCAAGATGCCATGTCGTACGGGCTCGCGATGTGCTCGCGGAGCGCCGTCTGGGCCGGCCGCGCGAAGAAGCTGATCGATAGCGTGAGAGAAGAATCGTCGAGCGTCAGCTTGCCAGCTGCTCGACCCCGATCATCCGCCATTGCGCCGACCAGAGCATCGGGGCCTCGGCGAGCGCTTTGGCAGAAACGCCACGAGGCAGCCGGCCCTCGGCGATCGCCTTCACGAGGTCCGGAGCGATGAAGGCGTAGTCGATCATTCGCTCGACGTGCCGCCGGCTGCAGCCATGCCGTTCGGCGAACTGATCGAGGTCGACGGATCGTCCACGCTCGAGCTCTGCGACGCACCGCCTGCCGAGCGCGATCCACCTCAGCAGAACGGCGCGAGCCTCCGCCTTCATCGGAAGCGCGGATGCGTCGTTCAGGCCGAGGATGCTTCTGGCGCTCGATCGCCGGGAATGCGAGACGCGAATCACATCGCCGTCAGTCAGGATGAGTTCGACGCCGCCCGTGGAGAGGATCGCCCGGTCCAGATGCGCGGCGATGAGCGTCCGGTCGTCATCATCGCCGCCCAGCTTTGAGCGAAGCGCATCGATCACGCCGATCTCGATCTCCGGCGCGGAGATGCGCTTCACCGATCCCGAATCGCCCCCTGCCCTGCGCGACGACGCTGGAGACATAATAGCGATAGCGGACGCCCTTTTTGTTGGTGACGCTCGGTGTCATCGGGTTGCCGCGGTCGTCGAACAGCCGGCCAAGGAGCAGCGCGCCAGAGGTCGACCGCTTCGTGCGGACGCCGTTGCGGTTCTCCGCGATCTTGGCGGCCACGGCGTCGAACAGCTCTGGCGCCACGATCGCCGGATGCTCGCCCGGATAGCTCAGTCCCTTGTGGTTGATCTCGCCGAGATAGACGCGGTTCGCCAGCAGATAGGCGAGCGGCCCGTTGGTCAGCGGAACTCCGCCGGTGGCCCCGCCGGATGCGAGAGTCCGCGCGCGAGTGACGACGCCTCGCTCTCGCAGTTCCTTCTGCAGGGCCGACAGTGATCCCAGCGCGAGATAGCGCTCGAAAATCTGTCGGACGATCGGGGCCTCCTGTTCATCCACGACCAGCTTCTTGGCTTCGACGCGATAGCCCAGCGGCACGACGCCGCCGACCCACATGCCGCGCTTCTTCGACGCCGCGATCTTGTCCCTTATGCGCTCGCCCGTCACCTCGCGTTCGAACTGCGCGATGGACATGCGAACTTCTCCTTTGCGACTTGCGGCGATCGGCCGTCACTGACGCAACGCAGACGATCGTTTGCTGCGAAGCGTGGGCCCCTTTGCAGCCGGCGGTGCGCCGAATGGCGATATCTCAGCAACCTGGAGCCGCTTCCAACCCGCAGATGCGGCCCACAAAATCGAGGAAGGCGCGCACCTTCGCCGGCGTCTGACGCCGGGAGGGATAGAAGGCATAAAGCGGAGAGCGCTCGTCGACCCAATCCGTCAGTACCTGAGTAAGACGCCCATCGCGAAGCCACGGTGCAAGACCCGATCTAAGCTCTGAAAGAGGCCGGCTCCGGGCGGCCTAAGCTGGCGCGGTTCCTGAAACGTCGCGTCAGGCGCTCGCTGAACCTGACGGCCCGGTGAGGGAACCAAGCGCACTCGGGGCAGAGCTTACGGGCGACACGCAGGACCGGGCCGGGGAAAGCACGCCGCGGTGATCAGGCGTCATATGGCCCTCTGCAGCTTGGCCTGTTCCGACAGCAGCCGCGCGAACAGGGGAGCACCGACGGCTTTTCCGTAGCGGTAGCCTTGGCCTTGCTCGCAACCCAGCAACAGGAGCATGGCTTCCTGTTCTTTGGGCGCGATGGATCATACCCTCTCTGAGGCATCAAATCCGCAAGAGCGCATCGCGTCCACGGCATCCGCCGCACGGAACGGAAACTGCGGGGGTGATCGCCGCAAGCGAGCCTGGCACGAGGCGCTCGTGGCGTTGGGCTACGTCCCGCAGAAGGTGCGGTAGCCTGGCCCGGCCGGCGGCAATCCGTAAAACATTGGATCGCTTGGTCCGTCCTCGAAGGGCTTCATCAACGCCTCAAGGACTTGTTCGAAGACGAGGAAATCCTGCCGATCCACGGCAGCCTCGATGGCCGCCTCGACGAGATGGTTGCGGGGGACCAGCGCGGGATTGACGCGTCGCATCGCGGCTCCACGCGCGGCGGCCTCCCGGCCTTCGACATGGAGCCGGGCGCGCCAGCGGACCGCCCATTCGTCATAGGAGCGCGGATCATCGAACAGAACACGCAGCTCCGCGTCCGCCCGATCATCCTGGGCCGCTGCGCAGAGGCCCCGGAACGTCAGTGTGAAGTCCGCGCGGTTCGCCGACATTCGGTCCAGCAGGTCCTGGGCCAGTCCAAGGTCATCGTCACGCATGTCCGCAAGCCCGAGCTTGGCTCTCACGCCGGCGACATAGGCGTCTTTGAACGCCCGCGGGAATTTCCCGATCTCGTCTTGCGCGATCGTCACGGCCGCCTCCCCGTCTCCCGCCAGGAGAGGCAGCAGAGACTCGGCGAGGCGCGTCAGGTTCCAGTGCGCGATCGCCGGCTGATTGCCATAGGCGTAGCGGCCGTGCGCGTCGATCGAGCTGAAGACCGTCGCCGGATCATAGGCGTCCATGAAGGCGCATGGCCCGTAGTCAATGGTCTCGCCCGCGATCGACATGTTGTCGGTGTTCATGACGCCGTGGATGAAGCCGACCAGCAGCCATTGCGACACGACGCCCGCTTGGCGCCCGATGATCTGCTCCAGCAGCGCCCGGTAAGGTTCGGCGGCGCCGGCCGCCTCCGGATAGTGCCGCGCGATCACGTGATCGGCGAGCGCCCGCAGGTTCTCGACCTCGCCGCGCGCCGCGAAAAACTGGAACGTGCCGACCCGGATGTGGCTTTTCGCGACGCGCGCGAGCACCGCGCCCGGCAGCGCCCGCTCACGAAACACCGTCTCGCCGGTCGTGACCGCCGCGAGCGCGCGCGTCGTCGGAACGCCGAGCGCCGCCATCGCCTCGCTCACGAGATATTCCCGCAGTACCGGGCCAAGCGCGGCGCGGCCGTCGCCGTTCCGCGAGAACGGCGTGCGACCGGACCCCTTCAACTGCAGGTCGCGCCGCGCGCCGTCGCGGCCGATCACCTCGCCAAGCAGGATCGCCCTGCCGTCCCCGAGCCGCGGCACGAAATGGCCGAATTGGTGACCGGCATAGGCTGTGGCGATCGGCTCCGCGCCCCGCGGCACGACGTTGCCTGCGAGCGCCGCGATCCCCTCGGGCGTGGCGAGCGTGTCTGGATCGATCCGGAGCTCCTCCGCAAGCGCGCGGTTCAGCTTGACGAGTTGGGGGCGCGGCGCCGGAGCGGGCAGAACTCTTGCATAAAACGAGCTCGGCAGCCGCACGTAGCTGTTGTCGAACGGGATTGCAGCGGTCATCGGCGCTTTCAGAGTGGTCGGACACCTTAGGTGGGCCGGGAAGGCTGTTCCGGAAAGTGCGCCGTCTTCGGAATGCGCGGTTATGGTCCTCCGAGCTCTCGGGGCCGTGACCAGAGGGCCCTTTCGTCCGGTCCGTCATCAGCCGAAGCCGGGCTCGCATCCTGCACGCAGCACATGCGCGTTCCGAGGGCTGAGCGTGATCGTTCGCCCCGGCTCCGCGCAGCATGACCGTCGGTGACCCGCTGCAGACCTCAATCGAGTCCGCTTTGAGGTGTTCTGTTCATGGCGCGAAGCGGCGGACACGGCTTAAAAGTTTCGGGCGCATGGCGGGGCTGCGCGAGCTTGCAGATCTCGCCTGTCAGCATCCTGAAGAACACCGCGGCCGTGGCTTTCTTATTGCAATGATGTCTATCGAGCTAACCGAGGCGTCATCCACCCAATGGAACGCCTTCGCGTCCTAGTATCGGAGTTGGATTTCTCCGCCTACGAAATGGACAGTCTTGCCCGACCCGGTCTCGCGAAGGAATCGGCCGGGCTCGAACAGGGCGTAGGACGTCTCGAGCGTGACGTTTGGCGTCGCCTCCCACCCCAGGACGACCTCGCCCTGCGTCCCCACATAGCGCGCGCGGCTGCCGGCAGAGGGGCGGACGAGGTTTCCGGGATTGCCGTAGACGCCATCCTCGAGCGACTGCCGCCAATAGAAGACGGCCGCGCCCGACAGCGACCAGCCACTGCCGAGCGACACACCGATAACCGGGTGCAGATTGACGAGGTTCGCCGGGCCGATCAGCCCGATCTCGCCGAAATATTTGCCCTTGGGGAACAGCGCGTTGAACGTGCCGAGACGCCCGCCGGGCTCTCCGTCGCCGCTGATGGCGTTGGCCCTGAGCTCGGCGAAGGGCCGCAGCGGGACGCCCGGGAAGGTGTAGCGCGTTTCGGTCGCGACCGACCATGCAAGGATTCCTTCGCGCCCGAAGGAGCCGAGCTGGAGCATCGCCTCGTGGTTCCAACTCCACCCGTCGAGCGAGCCGAAGAAGCGCGTCCCGAATGTGTGCCGGCGCTCATCCGCAACGCCGCTGTCGAAGCGCGCGTCATCCCGGCCATAGCCAATCCAGTAAAGATCGAGGCCTGACTTCGGGCCGATTTCCGGCAGGGCCCGGGTGGCGTAGAGGCCGAAAGCTTTGCGGCTGCGGTCCGAGCGATCGTTGAAGTCGCCCAGCTCATTGGCGACCGGCCGGTACGCGAAGGCGTCCGCGGTCCACCCGCCGATCTCGAGCCGCGCCCGCGCGCCGTCGAAGGAGAGCGGCACGTTCGGCCCGAAGCGCAGCCCGATGAGCCGCTCGGAGCCATAGGCGACCATCTGCCGGCCCCCACGGATCGACAGTTCGCCCGTTACGATCGGCGCGCTCGCCTCCGCGAAGCCTTGCAGCAGTTCGACGCCGGTCTCGTCGACCGGCCCCTCGGTGAGCGCGCTGCGGTCAGCCCAGGCACCAAGAATCTGGCCGAAGACGCGGATGTTCGGCCCAAGATGCAGATCCGCATACGGCATGACGCGCGACCAGCCATAGGTCTCGTTGGGCTTGGGGCTGTCGAAGTTGTGGGCGTAGCGCTCGAATCTAAGGCGCAGATCCGTACCGAGCGTCAGGTAGCTCTTCCCTGCGGCGTCGAGCGGAATGAACTTGAACGGCTCCCAAGCGGCGCCCGTGCGGTTGGCGGGATCGCGGAGGGCGCTCCAGTCCTCGTCCGCCCGATTGTTTGAGAAGGACGGCTGTTCAGCGACCGCCGCGCCAGCCGTGGCGGTAGCGAGAAGGGAAATGGCGGCCATTCTGAGGTGGCGGAGCATTTTGCCGTCAGCCGCGACCAGCCGTCTTCAGGTCAAGTCCGAGCAGGTGGCGGACCACCGGCGCGTCGGGCCCGGCATGAAAGCGGCGGGTTGCCTGCTGCAGATCCGCGTCGGCGTGGGAGACGCGCTTGTGCTGGCGCAGGTGCTCGGCCCAGCTCTCGACCATGAACCATTCGACGATGCGTTCCGGGTCGCTTGCGTCTTCCGTCACCCCGGACGCGAAGGCCCCGTCGCGTCGCCGTTCTTCGGCGAGCGGCGCGATGGCGTCGAGGAAGGCGGCGCGGTCCTCGCGGCGCACGCGGTACTCGATCTGGATCATCACCGGGCCGCGATCATGCTCCACGGGGTCCGCGGTGAGCGGCTCGGGCCAGTGGTTGGAGGGCGTAAGGTCGGTCTCGCCTTTCGGAAGCGCGCGGCGCCTCAGCAGGAGGCCCGCCACGGCGAGGCAGGCGCTTGCGACCAGCAGGGTCGCGGCGACGCCGAGATGATGCGCGACGAGGCCCCACAGCAGGCTGCCGCCGGTCATCGCGCCGTTGAAAACGGTAAGGTAGACGGCGAGTCCGCGGCCTCGAACCCAGTTCGGCAGGATCGCCTGAGCTGCGCCGTTCAGCGTCGTCAGCGCAACGATCCACGCGACGCCGAGAAGAAGGAGGCCGGCGAGCGCCACCGGCTTCGGCGGCGCAAAGGACAGGCCCGCCATCACGAGCGCGGCGACGATCGCGGCGAACAGCAGAAGGCCGTCGGTTCCGAGCCGCGCGCGCAACCTCGGCATGACCAGCGCGCCAAGGATCGCGCCGAGCCCGACCGCCCCTAGAAGCAGGCCGTAGAAGCTCGCCGTGCCGCTGAGCAGGTCGCGGGCGACGAGCGGAAGCAGAGCCCAGACGGCGCTCGCGCAGGCGAAGAACACGCCCGCATGGAACAGCACGCGGTGCAGCTCGCGGCTTGCTTTGGCGTAGCGCAGTCCGGCCCGGAAGGCGCCCGAGAAGCGCTCGGCCAGCGCGTCATCGGCCGCCTTCGGCCGCTGCCACCAGACAAGAGCTGCGATGACGATCAGGTAGGACGCGACGTCGACGCCGTAAGTCGCAGCCGCTCCAACAGCGCCGAGCAGAAGACCGCCGGCGGCGGGACCGATGGAGCGGGCGATGTTGATGCCGAGCGAGTTCAGCGCGACCGCGTCGCGTAGCTCGCTTCTCGGAACGAGCTCTGGCACGATCGACTGCCAGGTCGGCCCCATCAGGGCGGCGCCGACGCCGCCGACGAAGGTCAGCGCGACGAGCGAATAGACCGTCAGCCCCCCGGTAGCGGCGAGGGCTGCGAGCGTCAGGCTGGTGAGGCCGAGCAGCACCTGAATGGCGATGAGGAGCTTGCGGCGGTCGAGGATGTCGGACAGCACGCCCGCGGGGATCGCCAACAGGAAGATCGGCAGGGTGGCGGCGGCCTGCACCATCGCGACCGCGGCGGGCGACGTGGCGAGGTCCGTCACGAGCCATGCGCTCGCGACGTCCCGCATGAACGAGCCCACATTGCCGACCACGGTCGCGGCCCAGAGCACGGCGAACAGCGGCCGGCGCAGCGGCGCGAAGGCGCTTGGGGCGGGATCGGTCTGGGTCATGTCCGATGCATCTCGTGCGTTGACCGGCCGCCATCCGCGGCTGACGCGCATGGCGGCCGGCGCGTCCTGCAGCGTCAGCTCTGGAGGAAGGCGAGCAGGTCGGCGTTGAGCACGTCCGCGTTGACCGTCAGCATGCCGTGGGAGAAGCCCGGATAGGTCTTCAGCGAGCCGTTCTTCAGCAGCTTGACCGACAGATGAGCGCTGTTGTCGATCGGCACGATCTGATCGTCCTCACCGTGCATCACGAGCGTCGGAACCGAGATAGCCTTCAGGTCCTCGGTCTGGTCGGTCTCCGAGAAGGCCTTGATCCCGTCGTAATGCGCTTTGGCGGATCCCATCATCCCCTGCCGCCACCAGTTCCAGATCGTGCCCTGATGGATCGTCGCTCCGGGCCGATTGAAGCCGTAAAACGGGCCGGTGGGCACGTCGAGGAAGAACTGCGCACGGTTGTCCGCAAGCGCCTTGCGGAACCCGTCAAAAACCTCGATCGGCAGCCCGTTGGGATAGGCCGAGGTTTTGACCATGATCGGCGGTATGGCGCTGACCAGCACGGCCTTGGCGACCCTGCCCTGCGGCTCGCCGTGCTTGGCCACATAGCGGGCCACCTCGCCGCCGCCCGTCGAATGACCAATGTGTATGGCGTTCTTCAGATCGAGGTGCTGAACGACGGCCGCGGCGTCCGCCGCGTAGTTGTCGATCGTATGGCCGTCCGAAACCTGCGAGGACCGGCCGTGGCCGCGCCTGTCATGAGCGACGACGCGAAACCCTTTGGACACGAAGAACAGCATCTGCGCGTCCCAGTCGTCCGACGACAAAGGCCAGCCATGATGAAACACGATCGGCTGAGCGTCTTTCGGTCCCCAGTCCTTGAAGAATATCTCTACGCCATCGTTGGTTTTCACAAATTCGCTCGTCATGAGATCGTCTCCGCGGGTGGATGTTCTGGGGCTGGTTTGATTGGAGTTCGCTGACGTCGGGAGCGCGACAAACGTCGCGGCGCCCGCGGCCGCAACGATGACGGCCCGTCTTGTCGGGCCGACGCACTCGGGCGGCGGAAGATGTGTCACGCGCGTCATCCTTTTGGGTGCTGCCGTGACGTCCACTGGTGCTTTCCGCCCGACGACCATGAAGCTTCGTTCGCCTAGACTGCCCAGCAAGCGCAGCCGAGCGCGCCCCAGAAGGCCTTGAGATCGGCGACAGGGAGTTTGTCGGACGCCGCGCGGGCGTGCTCGTGGCCATGTACGCCGCAGGCGTTGGCGCAGCCGCAGGGGACCGCCTGGAGGCGCAACGCATCGTGTTTTTTCACCTCGGCCCTCCAAGCCCCGTAGCCTCCGAAGGCGCGCACTGGCGACCAGTCCGGCATGGCGGGCGGAACCTCGGTGTCGTCAAGCTTTTGAAAGTCAGCCTTGGCGAAGACGACCTTGCCGCCTACCACCGTAAGGTCTGAGGTGATGGACGAGATCTCGTCGGGCGCGCAGGTGAAGAAGTCGCGATCCGGCACGATAAGGTCGGCCAGCATGCCGGGCGCGATCCGACCCTTCTTGCCGTCCTCGTTCGAGAACCAGGTGACGTTCTCGGTCCACATGCGGAGCGCCGTCTCGCGATCGAGACGAGCGCGCGAGGGATAGAGTTGGAGGCCGCCGACGGTGCGGCCGGTGACGAGCCACGACAGCGAGACCCAAGGATTGTAGGAGGCGACGCGGGTGGCGTCGGTGCCGGCTGAGACCTTCACGCCCTTCTCGAGCATCCGCGCGAAGGGCGGCGTCTCCTCCGCTGCGCCCGCGCCGTAGCGCTCGACGAAATATTCGCCCTGATAGGCCATGCGGTGCTGCACCGCGACGCCGCCGCCAAGCGCCGCCACGCGGTCGATCGAGCGCTCCGAGATCGTCTCGGCGTGGTCGAAGAACCAGTTGAGGCCCTTGAGCGGGATCTCCTGGTCGACCTTCTCAAAGACGTCAAGCGCACGGGAGATGGTCTCGTCATAGGTGGCGTGCAGTCGCCAAGGCCAGCGGTTCTCTGCAAGCACCCGCACCACGCCCTCGAGGTCGCCCTCCATCTCGGACGGCATGTCGGGCCTCGGTTCGCGAAAATCTTCGAAGTCCGCAGCCGAAAACACCAGCATTTCGCCGGCGCCGTTGTGGCGGAAATAGTCGTCGCCCTGCTTGTACTTGGACGTCGCGGTCCAGTTGAGGAAGTCCTCGCGCTCGGCCTTCGGCTTCTGCGTGAAGAGGTTGTAGGCGAGCCTGATGGTGAGCTGCCCCTCGTCGGCGAGCTTCTGCACAACGGCGTAGTCGTCCGGGTAGTTCTGGAAGCCGCCGCCGGCGTCGATGGCTCCGGTGACGCCGAGCCGATTCAGGTCGCGCATGAAGTGGCGCGTGGAGTTGACCTGATATTCGAAGGGCAGCTTGGGGCCCTTCGACAGCGTCGAATAGAGAATGCCGGCGTTGGGTTTGGCGAGAAGGAGGCCGGTCGGTTCGCCCTTGGCGTCCCGGGTGATCTCGCCGCCCGGCGGGTTCGGCGTGTCCTTCGTGTAGCCCACCGCCCGCAGCGCCGCGCCGTTCAGCAGCGCGCGGTCGTAGAGATGAAGGATGAACACCGGCGTCTCGGGGGCGACCTGGTTGAGCTCGTCGATCGTGGGGAGGCGCTTCTCGGAAAACTGGTTCTCGGTGAAGCCGCCGACGACGCGCACCCATTGCGGCGGCGGGGTGATCTCCACCTGGCGACGCAGCATCTCCATGGCCTGGCCGAGCGACGGCACGCCGTCCCACCGAAGCTCCATGTTGAAGTTCAGCCCGCCGCGGATGATGTGCAGGTGGTTGTCGATCAGCCCCGGCAGCACGCGCCGGCCTTTCAAGTCGACGATCCTGGTCTCGGGTCCGCGATGGATCATGACCTCGTTCTCGCGGCCGACGGCGAGGAAGCGGCCGTCTGTGATCGCGACGGCCTCGGCGGTCGGATTGCTGCGGTCGAGGGTCGTGAACAGGCCCTTGATGAAGATCAGGTCGGCGCTCATGGCGTCTGTCCTTTGGCTGTCGGCGCGCGCGCCTGAAGGCAGCGCCGCGGCGAGCGCGGCTGCGGCCGCCGCGAGCGTCGTTTCCCGCCGGGTTGGGCTCATGAGCGAGGATCCTTCCGCTCGGGCTTCGCCGCGTCGTTCAAAGCTGCATGCCGGCCCGGGAGCGCGCCGAAGAGATGCGGCGCGCACTTCGCTTGCGCCCATGCGGCGGCGGGGTTCAGGCCGGCCAGCATCTGCCTGCCCATCGGCACGATCTGCTCGCCCACGAGGATGCCGAGCAGCCCGACCAACGCCACCACCGGCGGCGCCGGCGAACGAATCTGCAGCAGGCTGTAGATGACGCCGACGAGGAGGCCGGCGCCTGCAGCCGCAAGGTACATCTTCATGGGAGCCGCTCCCGCTCGGACCGTCAGTGGCCGCCTTCGGAGGCGCCGAACATGGTCTTTGCGTAAGTCACGCCGAGGCCGTACGCGCCGCCGTACTGCTTCGCGAGCCCGGTCGTGAACTCGTAGGTCTCGGAGCGGGCCCAGTCGCGCTGCAGTTCGAGCACGTATTGCAGCGACGTCATCGGGCGCACGCCGGCCTGGATCATGCGCTCCATGGCGCGCTCATGCGCCTCGTCCGAGACGTCGCCGCAAGCGTCGGCGATCGCGTAGCATTCGAACCCCTGGTCGAGCGCGGACAGCGTCGGACCGACGATGCACACCGACGTCCAGAGTCCGGCGAACACCAGCCGGTTCTTGCCGATCCGGTTGACCTCATCGATGACGGCCGCGTCCTCCCAAGTGTTCATCGACGTGCGGTCGAGCAGCTTCTGGCCGGGGAACGCGTCAGTGATCTCGGAGAACATCGGACCCGAGAAGCTCTTCTCCGCGACCGTCGTCAGGATGGTCGGCACGCCGAAGCCCTTGGCCGCGCGGCTGATCAGCGCCGCGTTGTTGCGCAGCGTTATGGCGTCGATCGATTTCGTGGCGAAGGACATCTGCGACTGAAAGTCGATCAGAACCAACGCGTGGTCAGTGGGGGAGACAAGCAGCTTTCCGGGAGTGGGAGTGGCCGAGATGGGCATGGGAGAGGTCCTTGGGTGGCGTTGAGGGGTGACTGCCCTGCTCAGCTGGCGGACGGGCCGTCCCGACACGCGGAAACGCAGGAGGCGAGATCGTCTCGCGAGACCGGCTTCGCGAGAAAGAACATGACGCCGGCGTTCAAAGCCTGCTGACGGCTGGCGTCGGTCGGGTATGCGGTCATCATCGCGGTCGGGACAGCGACGCCGGACGCCACGAGATGGCGGTGAAGCTCGAGCCCGTTCATTCCGGGCATGCGGTGGTCCGCGATCAACAGCGCTGTCCTTCCCAGACCATCCGACGCAAGAAAGTCGGCGGCGCTGGCGAACGCCACGACGTCGTGACCCATCGAACGAAGCAGACCCGAAACGGCGTCCCGCGAGGCGTCGTCGTCGTCCACGACAGAGATCAGCAAAGCCACGCGCGTCACGCCTCGACCGCCGGCCGGTTCGTCTCCGGCGTGGAGAGGATCGGGCTGTCGAAGGAAAGCGGAGTCAGGAGGTTGGGATCAATTATACAGTGGCGCCGGGGAACCCAACCGCTGCAGCGGCGACGTCCGGAGCCGCGCAATGCGGTCGACCGTTACGTCGGCGCGCTCAGCCTGTCCCACATGCGAACCAGGTCGGGCAGCGTCCCGGCGTTCATCTTCCGCATGAGGTGGCCGCGATGAACCTTGACGGTGATCTCGCTCAACTGAAGATCCGCCGCGATCTGCTTGTTGAGCCGGCCGGCCGCGACCATGCCCATGATCTCGCGCTCGCGCTGCGTTAGGGCGTCGAAACGCTCCTCCAGCGCCTGCAGCTCAGCCGCCGTCGCCCGCCGGACTCGATCGATCTCGAGGGCGCGGTGAACGGCGTCGAGCAGATCCTGATGCCGGAAGGGCTTCGTTAGGAACTCGACCGCGCCGGCCTTCATCGCTGCGACCGACATCGGGATATCGCCATGGCCGCTGATGAAGACGATCGGCAGCCCGGCGCCGGCCAAGGCCAGCTCGCGCTGAAACTCGATGCCGCTCTGGCCCGGCAGCCGCACGTCGAGCACCAGGCAGGCGGACGCGACCGGCGGGTCGGCCAACACGAACGTCTTCGTCGACGCGAAGGTCCGCACGTCTTGTCCCACAGACTTCAGCAGGCTCTCGAGCGAGGCGCGGACCGCCGCGTCGTCGTCGATGACATAGACGACGGATCCAGGCTCCGTCATCGATCCGCCGGGCTCCGCGGCGTCGCGAGGTCGGCGACAGGGAGCGCGACGCTGAACACCGACCCGAACGGTTCATTGGGCACCGCCGATATCCGCCCGCCATGCGCCTCGACGATCGAGCGGCAGATCATCAGGCCCATGCCAAGCCCCGATGGCTTCGATGTGACGAACGGCTCGAACAGCCCTTCTGCATCCTTCGCGCCAAGCCCCTTGCCGGTGTCCGCCACCGAAAGCAGCACATCGCCGGACCCGTGCGCGGCCGTACGGATCATAAGCGTCGCCGGCCGATCCGCCACGTCGCTCATCGCCTCCAAAGCGTTTGCGGCCAGATTTGCCACCACCTGCCGGAGCTGGATGTCGTTCCCGACGACTTCGGGCGGATCCTCGGCGAGGTCCACCTGCACTACGGCGCCGCTGAGGCGCGCGTAACGACGGATTTCAGGCAGCACGCCGGTAACGATGTCGTTCATGTTCACGGCGACGCGCTCGCGTGCGTCCTTGCGGAACAGGGTTCGGACGCTCTCGATCACGTCGCCGGCCCGATGCCCCTCTGCGACGATGCGCGCGAGCGCCCCCCTGCATTCGTCCAGCTCCGGCTGCGCCCTGTCCAGCCACAGAAGACCTGCGTCGGCGTTCGTCACCATGCTGGCGAGCGGCTGATTGAGCTCATGCGCGATCGAAGCCGAGAGCGCCTCGAGGCTGGTCAGGCGCACCTCGTTGGCGCGCCGCTCCACGTCGAGGGAGCGCGCGAGATGGGCGTAGAGGGCGGTGGTTTCCCACAACATCTGCAACAGCACGATGCTGGCGGCCGCGAGGCCGAAACCCCGTCCCGCCCACCATCCAAGGCTCAGGCGCCCGGAACTGATGAAGGACAGGAGCACGATCTCGATCAGCAGCGCGAACAGGACGACGAGAAGCCAAAGATCAAGAACCGAACGGGGCCGGCGCAGCAACGCGACGCCTGCGGCGACATACAGCGCCACCGAGCCCCCGGCCACATAGTTCCAGAGGCTGGAGGCCTCCATTCGCCCCGCCATCAGCTTCGGCATGTCCTGATCGCGGGCGACGATGAGGGCTGTTGCGGCGATCACGACGACGCAGACGGCGACCGCTGTGCCTGCGATGGCCCTCCGGCTCGACCAGAACGGCAGGATCGGCTGGGGAAAAGGAGCGCCGCGGAGCAGCGCGTAGGCCAATACGAAGAGCGGGAAGCCGCACCGCCGGATCGCGGCGATCACCGCGGTGGTCTGTTCACCGGCGTCGAGAAGGCCGCGCTCGGCGAATACGCCCGGAAACGTCAGGACCCAAGGGACGGCGAGCAGGCCGACCACGAGATATCCGATCGCCAGAAACAGCACCCCAAGCGTCGGTTGGGCGGAGAAAACCGCGAGCAGAAGCACCGCCGTCAGCACGTCGTTGATGAAGATGGCTGCAGCGTAAGCCGGCAAGGCAGCCTCGGTGCCCAGCAACTGGACCCGCGCAAAAGGCAGCGCGGCTGCGAACGCCAGGAGCAGGACGGCCGCGATCGCCCAAGCGAGCCGGACCTGCGCGCGGGTCGGCCGCCGATCTGTCAGCAGACACTGCGACACCGCGATCCTGTCGGCGTCGAGAGGATGTCCAACTGCCGCAATCAATCGCGTCCCCGAGGTCGGAGGACAAGCGACGATATGGTGCCCATGCCGTGCGCCCCAGCTGAAGTCGACGGAAAGAGACCTACGGCGCCGGTCGGGATCAGCTCGTACTCGACATTCCCGCGAATTTCCGCGCACCGCCAGTCCGCACCCGCTAACCACAGTGCTTTAAGTGGTTGTGTCCTCCCATTGTCGGCGAAGGCCGGTGGCGGCGCCGATAGGAAGAAGGCTTCGGCCACGACGGCGGCCGCCAGAAGCGTGCCCACCCCGGCGCGCCCATAGCGAACGAACCGCTCGATGCTGGTGCGGTAGATGCTCATGTCCGAGAGGCCGCGGTCGTTTGATCCACCTAGGGCTCAGCCGGCCGCGAGAATGTGCTCGAGGTCCTTGAGCGCGGCCGCAGCAGTCGCGCCGGGCTCCGCTGCGTGGCTGGTCGCGACGATTTCGCCCATCGCGTCGGTGACGATCCGGATCGCCTTGGTCGTGCCCCGCACGAGCGCGAACGGGTCGGTCGCCGGATAGGTCCTGAGCTCAACGCCCGCACGGAGCGTTCCATCGGTCCACGCCACATGGGCGACGAGCCGCGGCGACAGTCCGGCCGCCCGCCACCCGTGGATGTCCGCCGGAGTGACGTGCTGGATGCCGCCGACCGACAGATCGGCCATGGTCAGGGACGCGCCTAGCCCGAAATTCAAAAGGATGAGCAGCTTGCTGGCCGCGTCCCAGCCCTCGACGTCGAGCCTCGGATCAAATTCGGCGAAGCCGGCGTCCTGCGCCCTGGTGAGCGCGTCCGCGAGATTGACGTCGCGGTCCATCATCTCGGTCAGGAGGTGGTTGCTGGTCGCGTTGAGGACGCCTTCGATCGACAGGATATGGCAGCCAGCCAGATTGTGCTGGATGAGATCGATCGTCGGCAACGCGGCCCCGGCGGCGCCGCTGATCTTGAGCCGTGCGCCGTGGCGAGCGGCAAGCGCCCTAAGGCCCGGCCCGTCGTGGACGAGCGCGCCCTTCGAGATCGCCACGACATGCAGGCCGGCGGACAGCGCGGCCTTCATGTAACCATAGCCCGGCCCGCCGGTGCGGAAGTCCGACGGACCGGCCTCGATCAGGACATGCGCCTGCGCAGTATCGAGAAAGTCGTCGCCCGCAGGGACGCCGGCGTCCCAGTCGCCCGGCGCGAGCCCATTCGGATCGACGGACGCCGTGCGCGAGCGTCGGACGCCCGTCAGCCTGATGTCCGCGCCGTAGCGCTCGGCGTAGCGGGCCCTGCGGGCGAGCATCAGGTCCGCGACGGCCCGGCCGACCCCGCCAAAGCCAGTGATTGCGACGTTCCAGCGTTTCACGCCAACATCCCCTCCTCACCAACGGCCGCCTTTGGATCAGGTGCTGATGACGTCGAGCGCCTCGGCGTTGAAGCGGTCGGCGTCGACCTGCGCGAGCCCATGGCCCCCCTCGTAGACCTTGAGCGTCGCCCCTCGGACCAGCTCCGCGGCCTTGACCGCCGACGCCTTGATCGGAACGATCTGGTCGTCGTCGCCGTGGATGATCAAAGCAGGCTTGTCATCGCCTTACCTTGCCAAAGCCGGCGATTGCGACGTTCCGGCGTTTCGCCGAAGGCTCCCTGGTTGACCGAAAGCGCCTTGCGCCTCACGACATCGCCGGCGCGGATGGCGCCGGCTCCTCCGGCAGCGGAATGAACTCCGCGTCGTCGGCGTCGGGCAGTTTCATCCGTCCCGCCTTCCAGTCCGCCGCCGCCTGCGCGAGCCGGTCCTTCGATGAGGACACGAAGTTCCAGTGGATAAACCGCTCGCCGATGGGCTCGCCGCCAAGGACCATCACCGCAGAGCGTTCCAAGGCCCGCACGCGCGAAGCGGCCGAGCCGAGCACCAGCATCTTGCCCGCGTCGTAGCGTGGGCCGTCCAACTCCACAGCTCCGGTCGCGACATAGACCGCGCGCTCGGCATATCCGCCCGGGATCTCCGCGGTCGCGCCCGGCTCCATGTCGAGATGGGCATAGAACAACGGCGAATGCGTCTCGGCGCCGGCGGTCAGGCCATAGGCGCTGCCGGCGATGAGCTGACCGTGGACGCCCACGTCGCTCCATTGCGGCAGATCGCTTCCGGCATGATGCGAGAAGGACGGGGCGATCTCCTCGTGCTCGGTCGGAAGCGCCACCCAGGCCTGGATGCCGTGAAGATGGTCGCCTTGCATCCGCGCGCGCTCGAAACGCTCGCTGTGAGTGATGCCGCGCCCTGCGGTCATCCAGTTCACCTCCTGAGGCCGGATCGCTTGTTCCGAGCCAAGGCTGTCGCGATGCATCACCTCGCCGGAAAACAGGTAAGTGACGGTCGAGAGGCCGATATGGGGATGCGGGCGGACGTCAAGGTTGCGATCGACGCCGGGCGCGAGATCGAGCGGACCCATGTGGTCGAAGAAGATGAAGGGGCCGACCATCCGCCGCTTTGCGAACGGCAGCACACGGCCGACTTCGATTCCGCCGCCGAGGTTTCGCCGGCGCTGTTCGATGACCAGCTCGATCATTGTGTTCCTCCTGCTTCTTCGACGTCGAACATCGAGACCCCTGCCGGGGACCGCCGGCGCCTCGTCTTGCAACACGTCCCCGTGCTCGGCCAGTCTGCCGCCTGCGATCCCGAAGAGATCAACCACCACCTGCGGCGCGTCGGACCAGCCGCGGATGCGGCCATGGATGGCGACCAGATCGCCCTCGGCGACGATGAGGCCTAGTTCGTAATGGACGTCCTTCGACAGCCGGAAGCCGTCGGCGACGCCCGACCGGCGCGGTGGCGACGAGCGGCTAAAAGACCCGTCATCTCGCTTCGGTCAGCGCACGGCTTTCGTCGGGACCGGGGTGTTGAGCAACTGCTGCTCCCACAGGAAGGCGATGCCGGTCGCGCCGGCGTGCTGCTTCAGCACCTCTCCCACCGCAGGGACCGTTTCCGTTCGGGCCCAGTCCCGCTGCCACTCGGCCATCACCGCCAGCCACGTCATCATGTTCACGCCCGCCGCGATCATGCGCTGGATCGCCACCTGATGAGCCTCGACCGAGATGCCGCCCGAGGCGTCGGTGACCACCGTCGTGTCCCATCCTTCGCCGATAGCCTGGATCGCGGGCATCGCCACGCAGACTTCGGTCCAGAGGCCCGCGATGATGAGCTGCTTGCGGCCCGTCGCCTTGACCACGTCAACGACTTTCTGGTCCTCCCACGTGTTGACGAAGGTGCGGTCGATCACCTCCTGGCCGGGGAACACGTCGGTGATCTGCGGAAAAAGGAGCCCGCCCTGAGCCGCGATGACGCTGGTCAAAATGACGGGGACGTCGAACGCCTTGGCGGCCTTCGCCAGAGCAACCGTATTGTTGATCACCATCTGCGGATCGTGGCTATTCAGGTTCGTCAGCTGGAAAGGCTGGTGGTCAATCAGGACGACGACGGAGTCTTCAGGACGAAGAAGCGAAGCAAGGCCGTTACGAAAAGTCACGATGACATCCTCTGCTGCCGATGCGGGTTATCTGCTGGCGCCTACGGCGTTTGCGCCGCCGCCTTGATCGGCACCTTGTCAGTTCCACTTTCTGCGCGGTAGCTCGACTTCGCGCTAAACTGTGTTGCTGAAGGGGGAACGCCAAATGGACGTCGAAGACCTCCGGACATTCGTGGAAGTGGCCGATGCCGGGGGCGTGACGCCCGCCGCACGACGGCTCGGCGTCTCGAAGTCGATCGTCAGCCGGCGGCTCGTTCGGCTCGAGGCGGAGCTCGGCGTTCAGCTTCTGGCGCGTACCACCCGCGGCGCCGCTCTCACGGAGGCCGGCGTCACGTTCCGCGACCACGCGGCCAGGGTCTGCGACGAGATCGATGTGGCGAAGGAAACGATCCTGCCAGCCGGCGAGCTTCGCGGGCGCTTGCGCATTTCCGCGCCGCTGTCGTTCGGGCCGACCCACTTTGCTCCGGTGATCGCGGAAATGGGGCGACTTCATCCCCAACTCCACATCAACAGCTCCTACAGCGACCGCTTCGTCGATCTCATCAGCGAGGGGTTCGATTGCGCTATCCGGGTCGGCAACCTCCAGCCCTCCAGGCTCATCGCAAAGCGCATCGGACCGATGCACGGCCACCTCGTCGCGAGCCCGGACTACATCGAGGCGCACGGTTCACCGGAGACGCCGGAGGAACTCACCCGGCATCAGGCCGTCATGCAGGGCACGGAGGCGTGGCGGCTAATGGACGGCGACCAGATCGTCACGGTGAACCCAAACGGGCGCTTCAAGGCGGACAACGGCGTGGCGCTAGTCTCAGCCGCCGCGGCGGGCCTGGGCGTCGCCGCGCTGCCCGAGTGCCTCGTCGAGGAGCATCTGCGCACCGGCGCGCTCGTTCGCGTCATGACGCGTTATCCGGTGGCCGAAGCCGGCATCTACGTCGTGCGGCCGCCTGGCCTGCACCCAGCGCGGAAGGTGCGTGTTCTCACCGAACTGCTGACCGCGTATTTCGGGCAGCCCCCTCATCTGGCTCAAGAGGTCGCAACATCGACGACGGCGCGCAGCCACATCTCGACCACCCGAACGCAAAGGCGGTCAAAGATTTAAGATCAGGCCAGCGCGGACGAGGCGAGGAAAAGGTCGCGTCTCTCGCCGAGGCGCTCGGTGTCGGGCATCGGATCTTCGCCCTCGACGACGTTGACGCAGTGCGACGGGGACTTGAGGGGATGGACGCGGTCCTAAACTGCGCGGGCCCGTTCGCGCGGACCCGCGAGGCCGCTCTTGGAGGCCTGCATCGCCCTCGGAGCCCACTATCTCGACATCACCGCGGAGTTCCGCGTCTACGAACTCGCCGAGAAGCTCTCAGACCAGGCTGCCGCCCAGGGTGTCATGCTCCTGCCCGGCGTCGGCTGGGACGTCGCCCCGAGCGATTGCCTCGTCCTTCACGTCGCGGGGAAGGTCCGGGAGCCAGTGCGCCTACGCGTCGCGCTGCAGGTCGCGGGGACGATGTCGCGCGGCTCGGCGGCGAGCGCCGGGGAAATCGTCGCCGTGGGACTGCGTGTGCGCACCGACGGCAAGATTGTCTCCGCCCCGGCGGCGCAGCCGGCCACGTTCGACTTCGGCGACGGTCCCGTCGACTGCGCGCCGCTGTCCTTTGGCGACCTCGTAACCGCATGGCGATCGACGGGCATCCCGAACATCGAGATGTTCGTGCACGTCGCCGGGATGGCGTTCCCGGAAGGCGACCTCTCGGCCCTGCCGGACGGACCGACCGCCGAGGAGCGAGCTGCCCACCGCGCCGAAGGTCGTGGCGGAAGTCACCGGAGCAGACGGCTCGACCGCACGCGCCCTGATCGACACCGTGAACGGCTACTCCTACACACCGCTCGCCGCGGTCGAGGCCGCACGCCGCATTCTCGAGGGGGCGGGTCGGCCTGGCTTCCAGACCCCGGCGACCCTGTTCGGAGCCGTGTTTGCCTCCTCGATCTCCGACACCGCCATCATCGACCTATGATGTTGTACGCGTGACCGGCGGGCTAATGGCCGCGCTGGGGCCGGAAGACGGCGCTACCGGTAGTAGCGCGGCCGAGACCGAGGGACGTGCTCCGAGGGTCCAAGCGACCCGATAGATGGGCCAATGATCTGTTCGCCATCGCGGCCCGCCCGGATCGACTCGCCCATGAGCAAGAGCGAGGACGTCCGACGCGTCGGACGCGTCACATCCTCGACCGATCGACCGGCGCGACGTGGTGGCGGAGATCTCCCAACATCCGCGCTTTCACCAGCCGATGCGCGAAACGCCACTCGCCATCGTGCTTCTCGAAGCGATCGAGGTAGCGGCCCGTGCAGATCGGCTGTAGCGGGAACCCGTCCAGCTCCTGGTGGACCGTGAAGTAGGAAGCGGACGTGGCTTTCTCGCCCGACGGATCGAGGTCGATGAGCACGTTCGACACCGAGTGCCAGGTCCGGGGCGTTACGTCCCCATGGCGTTTGACGCCGTTCACGAGGTACTGCTCGATGGCCTCTCGGGTCTCGGCGAATTCGCCCAAGACCTCCAGCGTCGCGTGCTTCAGGAGCTCAGCCGTCTCCGCGAACTTCCCGTCGTCGAGACTGTGGACGTATGACGCGAGCAGGCGGTTGATCGCGCTCTCGGCCTCGAGCCTTGCAAGGGCGTCGGGTGCGGTGATGGTCGAATTCGTCGTCATCTGGTGTTCTTTCGAGGTCGTTCTTGCTCCTCAAGGGAGCGATGGCGTTGACCAGTGTTGGGCGGTCTGAACGGTGGCGTGGTGGCTGTCAGCGAGGGCTGTGGGCCCGGACAGCCCGCGGTGAGATAAGGCCCGCGAGGCCCGCGATCGCGACCGCGGTCGAAGGACGCTCGGCGTCGTTCGGGCCACGCCGTGTGGACGTTGAGACCCGCGAGCACCGCACTGCGCCCTGACGGACACGGGCTGCCATAACCACGAGCGCCCTCCATCAATGGTCGCCATCTCGGCTACCCGTTTCATCGAGCAAGTATGAAGAGGGAGCCGCAGTTACCGCGATGGCGCCCAGGCGGGAGGTCAGGCCTGGGAGGCGCCGCCGTCTGCGAACAGCTCGACGCCGTTGATGTAGCCCGAGGCGGCGCTGGCGAGGAACGCCACCGCCTTCGCGATGTCCTCGGTTTCTCCGAGCCGCCCTACGGTGCTGAGGGACTCAAGGTGAGCAAGGATGTCCTCCGCCTGGTCCGCGGGAAAGACGTCGAGGAGAGACTGCGTCCGCACCGGCCCCGGGCTGACCACGTTGACGCGGATGCCCGAACCCTTGATGTCGAGGATCCAGCTCCGGACGAGGTTGCGGAGAGCGGCCTTGCTGGCGCCATAGACGCTCAGGCCAGGCCCTGGGTTCATGGACGCAGTCGAGCCGACCAGGATCACGGAGCCGCCGGGTCCCATCAGCGGTAGCGCTTTCTGTACCGTGAACACGACCCCTTTGACGTTGGTCGCGAACGTGCGGTCGTATTGGTCCTCGGTGATGGACCCAAGCGGCGCGATCACCCCGCCGCCCGCGTTCGCCACAAGCACGTCGATCTTCCCGTGCCGCGTCTTCACCGCTTCGTAGAACTTGTCGAGCTGCGCCAGGTCGGAGACATCCGCCTGGATCGCGACCCCGTTCGGTCCGATTTCTTGCAGCGCGCCGTCGAGCTTCGCCTGCTGGCGACCTGTGATGATGACGGTCGCGCCCTGGGAGGCGAGTTCCTTGGCGATGCCAAGTCCGATCCCTGATGAACCCCCGGTGACGACTGCCGTCTTGCCCTGAAAAGACATCCGCTTCTTCCTTTTCCCGCGCCACGGCCTGCAGCCGCATATGTAGCGATCACTATATATCGACCACTACAAGCGATGGATCAGCGGCGCAATGCGTTTTTAGCGTTCGATATATAAATCGCGGATTCGCTTGAGCCGCCTTGTAGCGCCCGCTATAAAGCGGCAGAGGTGGCGGGATGGACGAGAAGGTTCGCAAGAGGCGCGCGGCGTTCGACCGCCAGGAGGGAGTGGCGATCGCCCAGTCCCTGTTCCACGCGCGTGGCTACGACGCCGTGAGCGTGGCGGACCTCACCGCTGCGCTCGGGATCAGCCCGCCAAGCCTTTATGCGGCATACGGCAGCAAGGCCGAGTTGTTCGAGCGTGCGATGAAGCGCTACGCGCAGACGGAGGCGCTTTCCCTCGACAAGATCCTGGCTCCGGGCCGCCCTCCGGCCGAGGCGCTGACTTCGCTCTTCATCGCCGCGACCAAACAGTACACGCGCGACAATACATGCCGCGGCTGCATGGTCACTGAGGGGATGCGAGCCGACGATGAGAAGGCGCGCGAAATGGCGGCGGAGATCGCCAGGGGCTCAAGCGAAGCGATCATCCGCTACGTCAAGGAGCACAATCCAAAGAACGCCACGCGAATCTCGGACTACGTGCTCCTGACGCTGCGCGGGATCTCCTCCTACGCCTGCCTTGGCTACTCGCAGAAGCGCCTGATCGAGTGCGCAAAGATGGCCGGCCGAACGCTGGACCAAGAGTTTGGCGACGCCGGCTCAGCATGAAAGAAGGACCGTTGTTTCGATGGACATCATCAACCACGTAGAAATTCCGGTGGTTGATGTCGAAGCGTCGCGGCGCTTCTATGAAGCTGTCCTGGCGCCGCTCGGCATGGGCTTGATCGTCACCATCGATCCGGCTCGCACCGCCCATGGGGGCTACCGACACGGCTTCGGCCGTGACGGATACCCAAGCCTTTGGATCCACGAGCGGCCCGGAGCAAAACTCCCAGTCCACATCGCGTTCACGGTTGCGGACAAGATGAAGGTCGACGCGTTTCACCAAGCGGCGCTGACCGCAGGCGGAACCGATAACGGCGGGCCGGGCGTCCGGGAGCGCTACCATCCGAGCTACTATGCGGCTTACGTGCTCGATCCCGACGGCAATAACGTCGAGGCCGTCTGTCAGACCGAATAGCACTGCCGAGTAAGTTCTCCCTTCGCACTTATCGCGTTCCACAACGCACTCTCGTCCTTCAGACCGCATGGCATGGTGCGAATGTCGAAGGGTGCGGTTGCCGATCGGAGCGCAATGTCCGCCCTTGGCGCCGAGCGGCTGCGGATTTTTGTCCGCAGGCGACCCGAAGTCGACCGACGGGTGACTGCTTTCGGCAAATCAAAGCGGCCGCGCTAAGCCTGCTTTGGACCGAAAAAAGCTAACCCCTCATGGTTTCAGAACGTCTGATCAGGTTGCATCTCTAGTGTCCTCCGCCAACAGTGGCGCCGGGCCGGGAACTCTTCGCGAGCACCACTGCGATCGCCGCCGCCGCCAGCAGGATGCCGACCACGGCGAATGCGTCGCCGAAGCCGAGGATAAGGGACTGTCGACGGACGATCTGGCCGATCTGGGCGATCGCCTTGTGAGTCGCGAGCGCCGGGTCCGTAACGCCGTGTGACATGAAGTAGCCGGTCATCTGGTCGATGCGCTGGCGGACCTCGTCGCGGCCGAGGTTCACCGACTGGCCGATGATGTTGGAGTGGTACTGCTCGCGCTTGGTGATGACGGTTGCAAGCGTCGCCGTGCCGACCGCGCCGCCAAGATTGCGCATCATGTTCGACAGACCCGAGGCAGAGCCGGCATCTTTCGGTGCGATGCCGCTGGTCGTGATCGCGCTGATCGGCGTGATGACCAGGGCCTGTCCGATGGCGCGCACGACGTTCGGGATGAAGAACTGGTCGCCTGAGTTGTCGGCCGAGAGCTGAACATTCATGAAGCAGCTCAGGGCGAACAGCGCGAGGCCGACGAAGCCGATCAGTCGGACGTCGAAGCGCTTCATCAGCATCGGCACGAACGGGATCAAGATGAGCTGCGGCAGGCCGGTCCAGGCGAGCACGGAGCCGATCTGCTCGGCGTTGTAGCGCTGCACCTGGCCAAGATACTGCGGAAGTAAGTAAACGGAGCCGAACAGCGCAAAGCCGAGCAACGAGTTGGCAGCGACGCCGATCATGAAGTTCCGCTCTTTTAAGAGCCTAAGATTTACGAGCGGCTTGGCGGCGGTGAGTTCGATCCAAACAAAAGCGATCAAGAACAGCGCCGCCACGACGCCCAGCCGCAGAATAAGCGGCGAAGCGAACCAATCGCTCTTGTTGCCCTCCTCAAGCACGGTCTGGAACGCCGCAAGCCCGATCGCCATGCACACGATGCCGGCCCAGTCGCCCTCTTTCAGGAGTTCCAGACGCATCGGACTTGTTTCGAGCGTGGCGGCGAGCGCGACGATCATGACGGCGCTAGGAATGACGTTAATATAGAAGATCGATCGCCAACCGTAGTTCTCGGTCATGTATCCGCCGATGGTCGGGCCGATCGCCGGAGCGAAGGTGACCACAAGTGCGAACATTGCGAGCCCGATCGGCTGCTGCGGTTTTGGCAGCTTGGTCAAGATCATCGTGAATGCCATCGGGATCAGCACGCCGCCCGCGAAGCCCTGAAGTCCCCGCATCGCGATCATCGAACCGAGATCGTGGGTGAAGGCGCAGGCGATTGAGAAAGCAGGAAATAGGATCGCGTTCGCCAGCATGTAACGGCGGAAAGAGAACACCCGACTGAGGTAGTCGGTGAGCGGGATCACGATGATCTCGCCAATAAGATATGAGGTCGAGATCCAAGCGCCGTTGTCGACGCCTGTGCCGATGCCGCCCTCGATGTCGAGCAGAGAGGCATTGGTGAGCTGGATGTTGAGGATCGCCATAAAGGCGCCGATCATCGCAGCCGAGACTGCGATCCAGCTCGTCAGACTCGCGCCCTCGGGCGCGGGCGCCGCTCCAGTCGTAGCTGTCACCGCGGACATGATCGGCTCTTGCTCATCGGGCTGCGACGGTCGGCGCCGGCGCCGGTGCTGTGAGCGTGTCTATGCTGGGCACAACCGACATGCCGGGACGTAACTCGGCCGCTTCGACGTCGCCGACGAGCGCGATCCGCACGGGGATGCGTTGGACGACCTTCGTGAAATTGCCGGTGGCGTTGTCGGGAGGCAGCAGCGAGAAGGTCTGGCCGCTCGACGGCGCCAGGCTGTCGACATGGCCGTGAAAGATCCGGCCAGGGAACATGTCGACCTCGATCTCGACGGACTGGCCCGCCTTCACGTCGGTCAGCTGCGTCTCCTTGTAATTCGCGACGATGTAGGCGGCTTTCAGAGGCACGACCGACATCAGCTGCGTGCCGGCCTGGACGTATTGGCCGACACGCAGCGTCCGATTGCCGACCACGCCGTCGGAGGGCGCGACGATCGTTGCGTAGCTCAAGTTGAGCTCCGCCTGGTGCTCGACCGCCCGGTCGTGAAGAAGCTTCGCTTCAGCTTGCGCGAGGTCGGCCTTGAGCTGGTCGACCTGCTTGACGGATGACGCCAGCGCAGCGTCGTCGCGCTGTACGGCGGCTCTCGCGATCGACGTCCGAGACGCCGCGTTCTGGGCGTTTTGGACCGAGCCGTAACCGGACTTCGCTAGCGCGCCGTAGCGTCTGTTTTCCTGCTCGGCAAAGGTAAAGTTCGCCTGGTCGAGCACCAGCGTCGCCCTAGCGGAGTCGACCATCGACCTTTGCGTCTCGATCGCGGCCTTCCTGCTGGCGATGACCGCTTCGGAGACCGCCACATTGGCGCGGGCCTGATCGAGAGCGGTCTGGTAGTCGCGGTCGTCGATCTTGGCGAGCGCCTGGCCGGCATTGACCGACTGGTTATCGCGAACGAGCACCTGAGCGAGGTAGCCGGCGATCTTCGGGGCGATGGTGACGTTGTCGGCCTGGACGTAAGCGTTGTCGGTAGAGATCTGAAAGCGTCCAACCGTCCAGTACCTGTAGCCATAGGAGCCGATGCCGAGCGCTGCGATCGCCGCGCTCGCCATCAGAAGGTTCCTGACCAGTCCGCCGCCCTTCTTTTGGACGGGCGTCTGCTCCTCGACTTGCACCTCCTGCGTCAGGGTCCGCCCGACTTTGCCGTGCGGATCGCTCACGGCCTCGGAGACATCTTCCGCGCGTTTGGCCATGAACTTAGCTTGGTTCGTCGTCATCCCCGTCTCTCTTGGCCTCGAACGCGTCTGCACCTGAATGGGAGACTACGCAGGTCGCGCGATTGCTTTGCCGCCTCCGGCGGATGGCGGAGGTTGGCGGCGCAAGCCGCGCCTGTGGTTAAAAAGGGTTGGGGCTTATTTTCGAGAGCGTGCGTTTTGGGGGGACGCTAGTCGAGCTTTTCCGGGCGCACCTCGCGCCGTCGTTAGTCATGCGTCGGCTTAGGGCGCGAACTCGATCTGCTTGAGCACGCGCCCCCTTACCGGCCCTATCTTCAATAGTCCCAGAAAGCCGGAACCCACCGGAAGGCGTCGCCATCGATCGCCACCCGGCCGACGGACGGGAACGGCAGATGTGTCGCCACCAGCTGTTCTCCCGTCGCAGCCAGTTCACGCAAAAGGCGAAGCCGGACGCGGGCAGCCTCATCGGGGTCGTGCTCGAAGCCGTTGAACCAGTCCGGGTGTTCGAAACCGACCGTGAATACGGCGTCGCCGGCGAATGTCAGGCGGTCGTCGCCGGACGCCACACGAACCACGCTATGCCCAGGGGTATGGCCGCCGGTGCGCTGGACGACTACCCCCGGCGCGACGTCGTGCTCGTCCTCGAACAGACGCAGATGGCGGTGGTACTCCTTCGCAAACCGCGTCGCTGTCGATCGAAGCGCGTCCGGGAACCCATCCGGCATGGCGGTGTGGGTGAAATCGGGCGACTCCCAAAACTTGGCTTCTGCGGCGGCGACGTGGATCCGCAGGTCCTTGCGCAGTTGGTCCCTGACCCCGTCGACGAGCAGCCCCCCCACATGGTCCATGTGCATGTGGGTCAGCACCACGTCGGTCACGGAGGCGAGGTCGATGCCGGCGGCTTCCAGCCGTTTGATCAACTGCCCGGCCCGCGGCAGGTTTAGGTTCGGGTCCAACCCGAGACCAGCGTCGATGAGGATCGTCTGGGCGCCGCTCCTCACCAGGACCACGTTCAGCGACCAGTCGAACGCGTCCCGCGGCAGAAACATGTCGTCCAGCCAGGCCGCGCGGACGGCCGGGTCGGCGTTGTGACCAAGCATCTTGGTGGGGAGCGGCAGGACCCCATCGCTGATGATAAGCACTTCGATTTCGCCGACCCGCACCGCGTAACGCGACGGGACCAATTCGCTGGGACTCGGCCGAGCGGGGCGCGAGGCGTTCTGGATGTTCATGCCTGTCTCCTTCTGAACTCGGCGCTGTTCAAATTTGTAAACTGGCCACCGAAGCAATATTCGTCGTCCTGCGGATGTATCTTTCGGATCTGTACTGTTGTGCAGGTGGACTGGTTTCGTCAGCGCCCGCTCGTGTCGGAAGCGCGGGCGGGCCATGCCGACGCGTGGCCGCTCGAGCGGGCGCGGATGTCCGTCGGCCGGCGCCGATCGGAACGCTGCGGATTGAAGTCAAGGACGGAAGCTCGTGCCGGGGCTCGGAGCGTCGTCAGCTCTCGATGAAGGCCAGCAGGTCAGCGTTGATTGTTTCCGCGTGCGTCGTGCACATGCCGTGCGGAAATCCTTTGTAGACCTTCAGGGAGCTGTTCTTCAGCAGCTTGGCCGAAAGCAACGCCGAATCCGCGATAGGCACGATCTGGTCGTCGTCGCCGTGCATGACGAGGACGGGGACCTCGATCGCCTTCAGGTCTTCGGTGAAGTCGGTCTCCGAAAAGGCCTTGATGGAGTCGTATTGCGCTTTCGCGCCGCCCATCATGCCCTGACGCCACCAGTTGGCGCGGAGCGCCTCGTCGACCGAGGCGCCGTCGCGATTGAAGCCGTAGAATGGGATCGGCACCTGCCGATAGAAGGCGGAGCGGTTGGCCGCGAGCTGGGCGCGGAAGCCGTCGAACACCTCGATCGGCAGACCGCCGGGGTTCTTAAGCGTCTTCACCATGATCGGCGGCACTGCGCCGATCAGCACGGCCTTGGCGACCCGTCCCTTGCCGTACTTCGCCACGTAGCGCGTCAGCTCGCCGCCGCCGGTCGAGTGGCCGACGTGGATCGCGTCGCGCAGGTCGAGCGCCTCGACCAGCGCCGCGACGTCGGCCGCGTAGCCATCCATGTCGTTGCGGGAGGCGGTCTGGGTCGAGCGACCGTGTCCTCGGCGATCATGCGCGATGACCCGAAAACCCTTGTTGAGAAAGAACAACATCTGGGCGTCCCAGTCGTCAGCGCTGAGCGGCCAGCCGTGGTGGAAGACGATCGGTCGCCCGGCGCCCCAATCCTTGTAGAAGATGTCGACGCCGTCCTTGGTTCTGACCGTGCTCATGCTATGCGCTCCATTCATGGCTTCAGAGGGGTTTTTCGGGTGACTTGAGATGTTGGCTGTCACGTCGATCGTCAGCGCGAGCCCTGCAGCGACAGCGCCGCCGGTGAGCAAGACAGCGCGTCGGCTGGGTTGGCTTTGGGGGACGTCCTGGCGTGTCACGTCGTTGCTCCAAGAAGGCGCGGGGATGGGTTTCCGATGGCGGAGAGGCGTGGCGCTCGTGGCTCGGCTAGGCCGCGCCTGGGGCATCACGCCCAGAGGCGGACGTGCCTACGAGTTTCTGGTTCTGGCGCTCTTGCGGCCCGCCTAGCCCAGGAGGCCCAGCAGGTGATGGCCGTCCCAAGAAGGGCTGGAAGCGTCACGGCGGGGAAATCGCGGGCCAGCACGAAGGGCTCGCAGATACCGGCCGCAACCTCCCAGAAATGGAACAGCGCGTGGCACCACAGCCAAAGCGTGGCCGCCGCCCACAGCGCGACGCGCAGCTTCGGCCGCGCGACCCCGAGCAGGAACGCTGTTCCGATGAACAGGAAGATCAGGCCGATGTCGCGGATGAAATGCTGGTTGAACGCGCCCGTGGTGGTCACGCCCGGCACGGCGAAATACCAGTCCGTGGGCGCGACGAGCATGAAGACCCCGTTGGCCTCCGCCGCGACGCCGAGCGTCAGAGCCGTCCCTATGGCCAGTCTGCCGAGCATGTCCGTTTCCTTCGATTGAGGGCGCGCGTCGCCGCTGGGCGCGAAGAGACGCGCCTAGGCCGGGGACGAAGAGGTGCGACGGTTGCGGTTAGCGCTGCGGAGGCGGCGGCGCGTTGGCGAGCCACCAGTCCAGGCGAGTGGAGCCGAGCCGGGGCCTTGGACCCGGGATTAGAGACTGCTCCGTCAGCTCGATGCCGAAATAGCGCGCGGCCGGATCCGCCACGACCCTGCGGGGATCTCTGTCGTGCTTCAGGACCCGTGCGACCAGCTCGTCGAGGAAGAAGGCCTCGGGCCCGGCGATTTCCGCC
The DNA here is from genome assembly GCF_049446035.1 of Hansschlegelia sp. KR7-227. Classification (NCBI taxonomy): domain Bacteria; kingdom Pseudomonadati; phylum Pseudomonadota; class Alphaproteobacteria; order Hyphomicrobiales; family Methylopilaceae; genus Hansschlegelia; species Hansschlegelia sp. KR7-227. The sequence continues at coordinate 17,321 of NZ_JBMSEA010000001.1, read as the reverse complement.
ATGCCGTTCGTGGGCCCGGCGAGCGCCGCTTCGGCCACGGCTGAGGCCACGTCCTCCGCCGCCATCGGCTGGATCGGCGCATGCGGCAGACGGACCAGATCACCCTCGGTCGCGGACTGGGCGATCGCGCGCACGAATTCGAAGAACTGCGTCGCGCGGACCAGCGTGTAGGGGACTGGTGAGCTCCTGACGATGTCTTCCTGGGCGAGCTTGGCCTTGAAGTAGCCCATCGCGGTCAGGCGCTCGGAGCCGACGACCGAGAGCGCCACATGGTGCTGGACGCCCGCGGCGACTTCCGCCTCGATGAGGTTCTTGCCCGCCGCCTGGAAGAACGCCATCGCGGCCCCTTCCTCGAAGGTCGGCGAGTTCGCCACGTCGACCACGACCGCCGCGCCCGACAGCGCCTCCGCGAGCCCTTCGCCCGTGACGGTGTTGACGCCGGTGTTCGGAGCGGCGGCGACCGCCTCATGGCCTCGGGCGCGGAGTTTCGCCGCCACCTTCGATCCAATGAGGCCCGTTCCGCCGATGACGACAATCTTCATGACCTGACCTCTAGTTGAATCTGCCGTTACAGTGGCGCTCAGCACCTTTGGCAGGTTCGGTCTAGCTGTCGTGGTCTAGGGGCGCGAGAACCGAGATCTTCGAAACCCGCTGTACCAAGCCGAAGATCAGGTCTTCGCCGGGCGCCGCCGGCCTGTCTTCACGGCCGCCACACGCGACGCCTCCCGCGCCGCCGTCCGCTCTCCGAACCATCGGGCCGCATCCTCGCCGAACGGCTTTGGGAAGCCGACGGCGTTGACGAGATCGAGAAGCGTCGTGCGGGCAAGTTCCTTGCGCATGCTGTTCTCGGCCCGCAGCATGACCGCGTGGATGGTGCAGGTCCGTCCGGCGGACCATTCCGGCAGATGGCCGTTGAACAGAACGCAACCAGCGCGGATCTCCTTGCAGTCGAAGAGCCGCTTGTCGCGGTCGATCGCCGTGACGACGTCCAGCACCGTGATCTCGTCTGCGCCGCGCGCCAGTCGGTAGCCGCCGTTGATCCCGCCGGACGACGCTACGAGCCCGGCCTTCTCAAGCTTCGGCATGACCTTGGCGAGGAGGCTCGCAGAGATGCCCTGGAACTCCGCCAGGTTGCGGCTGCTGAGAGGCGGCTCGCGGGGCTCGATCAGCCAGAGAAGGCTGTGCAGCGCGTATTCTACCGAGGCCCCGTATAGACCTGTCTTCGACCCCAAGCTGTGCCCTTGCGCCATCCATTCTTCTCGTTTTACCCGGCCGGCTAGATCAACCTACATCTAGGTATAGGAACGTCCATTCTCGACGTGGCGGAGAGCCTTCAGACATAAAGCGCCCACAGGCGTCCGAATTAGGGATGGCTGAACCAACGGGTGTCAACATGCTCCTGTCCCCACAGCGCCAGCCGATCGACATTTCTCTGCAGCGCACCAATGCGGGGCCGCTGGTGGAGCAGATCCGCGGCGCGCTGAGATCCGCGATCGTCGATGGGCGGCTGCAGCCGGGCGATCGGCTGCCGAGCTGGCTCGATCTTGCCAGCCAACTCGGCGTCGCCAGGGGCACGGTCAAATCTGCGTATGATAAACTCGCAGACGAGGCGCTCGTGGTGTCCGCCGGCGCTGCGGGAACCCGGGTGGCGGAGGCGTTAGCCAGGCCGCCCCAACCGCCGGCTATCGTCATTCGGCGACCTCTGGAAGGCTGGACCCACGGCTACGACCTGCGTCCGCTACCGTTCCAGATGGGCGTTCCAGCGCAGGACGCGTTTCCGGCAAAGCAATGGTCTCGGCTTCGCACCCGCATCGTGCGCGACCATGCCCTATCAGTCGGTCAACCCGATCCGAGGGGAGCCCTTAGGCTGCGCGCCAAGATCGCCGGTTATCTGGCCCTCACCCGCGGCATCCGCTGCCTGCCCGACCAGATCATCGTGACGAGCGGCTATCGGAATGGGCTCGCGCTCGCGATCCGCACCCTCGGCCTCAGAGGTCAGTCAGTCTGGATGGAGGAGCCAGGCTACCCGGTCACACGGAAAGGACTCGAGCTTGACGGCATGGTTGTCATTCGGGCGCCCGTGGATAGCGAAGGAATCGACGTGAACCGCGCGATCGAGCTCTGCCCCGATGCGGCGCTTGCGGTTGTGACCCCCGGACAGCAGGCGCCGACCGGCGTCATGCTCTCGTCCGAGCGACGCCGCGCGCTGCTGGACTGGGCGCACGCTAACGGGTCGTGGATCATCGAGGACGACTATCTGAGCGACCTCCAGCTCTCGGGCCGAGCGGCCCCGGCTTTGGCCGCGGAGGACGCCCAAGGCCGGGTCATCCACATCGGCAGCTTCGGGAAGACGCTCAGCCCGTCCCTCGGCCTCGGCTTTCTGGTCGCGCCGCTCGCTCTGGCGGAGCGCTTCGGCGAGGTCACCGCCTGCCTCCAGCCGGCCCCGGACGCCGCCACCCAGATGGCGCTCGCCGAGTTCATGGGCGACGGCTGCTACTTCCGTCACCTGCGGCAGATGAAGCGCCTGTATGGCGAACGCCGCGAGGTTCTGCTCGCCTGCCTGGGCTCCGACGCCTTCGCTCTCCGCAAGTCCGGCGTCGCCCTGATCGTCGACCTTCCCGATGGCGCGGACGACGTCGCGATCGCGCGCCATGCGCTCGATCTCGGGGTGGCCCCGACGCCGCTGTCGGTCTGGTACGGCGACCCGAAGGCCGCGTCGCGGGGGCTGCTCCTCAACGTCACCAACCTGCGCAGCGGCGTGACCGCGAAGGCCTGCGACGCCTTGCGGACAGCCATCCGAGCCGGCCTCTGACGGTCGGACGCAACACGCGCACTTCCCGTCAGCTCGTCTCGAAAAGAGCAAGATATGTCTGAACTGAACGACAAGGTCGTCATCGTCACCGGCGGGAGCTCGGGCATCGGCCGGGCCGCCGCTCTGCGCTGCGCCCGACAGGGCGCGAAGGTGCTTGTGACCGCGCGCCGAAGCGGTCCTCTCGAGGCGGCGGCCTCTGAACACCCGAACATCGTCGGCCTGGTCGCCGATGTGGCTGCGCCCGACGCAGCCCGCCGGATCATCGCGGAGGCGATGGACCGATGGGGCCGGCTGGACGCGCTGGTGAACAACGCCGGCGCGGGCGCGATCTTGCCTCTCGGGGACGCCACCGCGGACCGGATCGAAGCGATCTTCGCCGTGAATTTGGTTGGCCCGAGCCTGCTCGCCGCAGCCGCGATCCCTCATCTGGCGAGCGTGCAGGGAGCGATCGTCAACGTCTCCAGCACGTTCGGCCAGAAGGCCGCCGCCGAGCTTTCTCACTACGCCGCCAGCAAGGCGGCGCTGGACCACCTGACCCGTTGCTGGGCGCTGGAGCTCGCGCCTTTGGGGGTTCGGGTGAACGCCGTCGCCGCCGGTCCGACCGAGTCCGGGGCGCTGACAGGGATGATGGGCCTGTCGCAGGATCAGGCCGACGCGATCAAGCGTGAGGAACGCGAGCAAATCCCGCTCAAACGGCGTGGCGACCCGGACGATGTCGCCCGCTGGATCGTGAGGCTTGTCGAGCCGGAAGCTGCGTGGGTGACGGGGCAGGTCATCGCCGTGGACGGCGGACTGGCGATTGCGTGACCGATCTTGCCGAAGCGCCTCACACGACGCCAATCCCGTCAGATTTCTAACCCGGACGTTGTCGTCTCTGTTATAGATTGGCGCGCCCTTACCAGAGGCCGTGGAGGCGGCGTTGACGCAGCCGGAAGCCATCCGCACGCCGACCGGCTCGAGTTTCGAGGACGCGGCGGCCTCCGACCGACCACTCATCATCGTGGTCGATGACGACCCCGACATCTGCGACGCGCTTTACGAGCTGCTCCGATCCGTCGATCTCGACGCGGTGCGCTTCGGCTCTACGCAGGAGCTGCTCCGCGCGCCGCTGCCGGACCGTCCCGGCTGCTTCATTCTCGATGTTCGCATGCCCGGCCTGAGCGGCCTCGAGCTGCAGAGCCGGCTCGCCGGGAAGGGCGATGGCAAGCCCATCATCTTCCTCACCGGCTATGGCGACGTGCCGATGACCGTTCAGGCCATGAAGGCGGGGGCGGTGGATTTCCTGATCAAGCCCGTCCGGGACCAGGCCTTGCTCGACGCCGTCGCGGCGGCGATCGACGTCGATCGGGCGCGCCGGGCCAGCGCCGCCGTGGCGGCGAGGGCCACCGAACAGTTCGACGCGCTGACACGACGCGAACAACAGGTCTTGCGCGCGGCCGCCGCGGGCATGCTGAACAAGCAGATCGCGTTCGAACTCGGCATCAGCGAGGTCACGGTCAAGCTTCACCGCGGCAGCATGATGAAGAAGATTGGAGCAAGGACCATCGCCGATCTCGTCCGCGCCTGGGAGTCGCTGCCGGCGCCCGTGCGTGATCGCGTAGCAATCTAGACCACGGGATAGCTATCTGGCTCGCACGTTCCGTCCGAGACATAGACCCGAACGAGGCTGGTGGGTCGTGCTGGAATACGCGTGTGTCTGAGACGCCAACTGTTGCGATCGTCGACGACGACATGGCCGTCCGCGAAGCTCTCGCTGATCTGATGGAGGTCATCGATCTGCAGTGCCGGACGTTCGAGGGGTGCGACGACTTTTTTGGGGCATTCGCGCCGGGAGCGTTCGCCTGCGTGATTACCGACGTCAAGCTGATCGGCCCCAGCGGTTTCGAGCTGCAGGCCAGACTGCGCGTCCTCGATCCCGATCTGCCGGTCATCGTTATCACCTCGTTCTCAGACCCGGCGACGAGAGCCCGCGCCCTTCACCTTGGAGCGCTGGCCTTTCTGACGAAACCGGTCAATGACGAGGAGTTGCATCGCTGGCTGACGGCGGCCTTGGGGCAAGGCCGGGCGTCGACATGACCGAGCGGCCGCATCGCGCGCGCGCCCTCGGACCGGACGACGCGCTTGCTGAGTTCGCCTCGGAAAGCATCCTCGTATGCGCCCCGGACGGCACGGTCTCATATTGGAACCGGGCTGCCGAGACCTTGTTCGGCTGGCCGGCCTCCGAGATTGTCGGCCGCAAGATCGATGGCATCGCGATCGCGCCCAAGGGTCAACCGCACGTTCAATTTCTTGCTCACGGCGAATGGCGCGGGCGGGTAGTCCGACGATCGCCGGACGGGCGCGAGATCGCAGCGATGGTGAGGGCGGTGGCGCGCAGAGACGCCGCCGGGACGCTGCTCGAGATCATCGAGTACGCCGTGCTCGACAGCCATCCTCTCGCCGAGTTGCAGGCCAGCGAAGATCGCCTTCGGCGGCTGATCCACCACCTGCCCATCGCCCTTCTGTATGTCGACGCCCGGATCATGGGCGAGACGCTCCAGAAGATAGAGGCCGACGGCGTCACGGACGTCGCGGCCCATCTCGACGCTCATCCCGAGCTTGTGGAGTTTGGAAAGGACGTCGTTCTGATCACAGGCGCGAACAGGCAAGCGGTCGCCCTGTTTGGCTGCGAGGCGCCCGAGGCGTTGATCCGCCCGGTGCGTTTCCTGTTCGAAGCTTCTCCCGCCACGGCAAATCGGGTGATGAGCGCGCACTTCAGGGGCCAGCGAAACTACATCGAAGAGATGAAGATTCGCTCCCTCGACGGCCGGCTTCTCGATGTCCTTCTGCTGGTGACGTACCCGACGCCTTCCGAGGGCCTCGAGACCACGTTCCTCTGCATGCTGGACATCACCGACCGGCTGCGGACCGAGGCCCAACTCCGCCAGCTGCAGGCCGACTTCGCGCACGCCGCCCGCATCTCCACGCTCGGCGAACTTGCGACCTCGATCGCGCACGAAGTCAGGCAGCCGCTCGCGGCGATCATCACGAATGGCGAGACGGGCCTGCGCTGGCTCGCGCGCGACGAGCCGAACCTGCCTAAGCTGAAGCATCTCACCGGCCGGATCGTCGCGAGCGCGACGCGGGCCAACGAAATCATCCAGCGTATCCAGGACATGACGCGGAAGCGCGGCTCGGCGCGCGAGCTCTTGGATTTGAACGAGCTGGTGGAAGAGGCCCTTCTCTTTGTCAGGCACGAAACCGAGAAAAAGGCGCTGACGCTGCGGCTGGATCTGGCGCCCGACCTTCCGGCGCTCGTCGGCGATCGGGTGCAGCTTCAGCAAGTGGTCGTCAATCTGGTGCTGAACGGCATCCAGTCGATCGGCAACGCCGGAAGCGGCGACAACCAGATCATCCTACGCACCGTTCGCGACCCCATGGGCGTCGTCCTTTCAATCAGGGACACCGGCCCTGGCATCGCGGAGGAAAGTCTGGCGGATATCTTCTCCAGCTTCTTCACCACTAAGGAGACGGGGATGGGCATCGGACTGACGATCTGCCAATCGATCATCGCGGCCCATGGCGGCCGCATCGAAGCCGCCAACGACCCCAACGGCGGGGCGATCATCACCGTCGTGCTGCCCGTGGCAGGGGCGATCGGCTGAAAGCCGATTTGGGCCAGTCGCTTTCGCAGGTCTTGGTTCTGACGGCTTTCGGCCCCGTCGCCTAATCTTCGCCGCGTCATACGATATTGCCGCTAGGGATCCGGCGACGCAGGCGGGGCGGACCAAGGCGTCGCCGCCTGCTGAAGAAAACAGCCGGACCCAAATCCCGAGATCCTCAGCGTCTACCTGCAAAGACAATTAGAGCGCCACCCTGGGGGGCGCATTCGCTCCGGCCCTGTCTCCAACACGCAGACCGACTATGGATGCAGGCTACATCTCGGCGATCTCGGCCCTAGCGGGCTCCGCGATCGGCGGGCTTGCCTCCTTCGCGACCACCTGGATCACGCACCATTCGCAAATCCGCGCCGCCCAGCTCGTGCAGGATCGCGCCCGCCGCGAAGCACTCTACGGCGAATTCATCCGCGAAGCGTCCAAGCTCTTTGGCGATGCGTTCGAACATGACCTCGAAGACCCCGCCAAGATGGTCGAGCTCTACGCGATCGTCAGCAAGATCCGGCTTTTTGGCGATGAGCGCACGCTCGAAGAGGCCGAGAAGGTGATGAGGGTAATCGGCGCGACCTATTTTGCGCCGAACAAGGAACTGCGCCAGTTCGCCGACATCGCGCGAGAGGGGGAGCTCGATCCGCTCTATGCCTTCAGCGTCGCGTGTCGCGCCGAACTGAAGCTCGCCCGGCGATGAACCGGTTTCACGCTAAGGCGCGCTTCGTCTTGGTCGCAGCGGCAGCCGTAGCGCTCGCCGCCTGCGCCTCGCGCCCAGGACCCGAGACGGTGAGGCCTCATCCACACGCGCTCGGCGTCGGCAAGGTGGTCACGGTCTTCGTCGCGACGCTGAGAGCGCCCGCGGCCGGGAAGGATGCATCGTTCACCACCGAGCAATCGCAAAAGCTGAGCTATGCGCGCTATGCGATCTCGATCCCGCCGTGCCATCGCCCGGACGTGATCGAATGGCCGAAGGGGCCGCCGGATCCATCGACCGACTTTGTCACTCTCGAGGCGCGGCGCCTCTCGGAGAACGAATTCCGTGCGGAGGTAGGTCGTGGCAAGCCTGTTCGGCTTTTCGTCCACGGCTTTAACAACAGCTTCGAAGAGTCCCTCTATCGCAACGCGCAGCTGGCCGCCGACGTCAGAGACGGGCGGATCTCGGTGTTGTTCGCATGGCCGTCCAAGGGGGACCCCCTGAGCTACGGCGCGGACAGGGCGGCGGCCGCGGCGTCTGTCGATGGTCTTGCCAAGACCATCGACATTCTGGCCGCGAGGCCTCGCGCTCGTCCGCTGCTGCTGGCGCACAGCATGGGAGGATGGCTCACGATCGAAGCGCTAGCGAAACTCAGCCAGGAGCGAGGGCGGGCGGTCTTCGGCAGCCTCTCAGATGTAGTGCTTGCCGCTCCCGACATCGGGGTCGACGAGATGGTCCGTCGCCTCGAGATCATCGGCCCATTTCCGCGCCCGCTGACCGTGCTTGTCGCGGGCGACGACGGCGCGCTCAACCTGTCGCGCATCATTTCGGGCCACCGCCGCGTCGGCTCCGACGACGTGCGAGACCCGCAGGTCCAGGCGGCCGCCAAGCGCTACCACGTCCGCATCATCGACATCTCGGAAGTCAAAGCATCCGACGGGTTTAGGCATGGACGGTTCACCGCGATGGCGGCGCACTACCGGCGGTTTCATGCGCAACTCGAGGATTCGGCCAGCCTGCATTACGCCAAGCCTGGGGTGTTCGTGTTCAAGACCTTGCGCTCGACGTTCGTGCCGCTTGAGCTCGCAGAAAGGTGAAAGAACTTGTGCGAGCTTGCACGCCCTTGTGCATCCTGGTCGTTCGGTCCGTCGAAGTCCAAGGCTCGATTTTTCCGTCGCCTTGAAGGAGGCAGGGTCAGTCGGCAGCAAATCCCCGTCTTGGGCCGCCAAGCTGCGTCTATCGAATGGCTGCTTTTTGCCACCAGCCCAATGGCTTCTTCTGGCGCGACCCCGCAATCGTGGGGCAGGAGAAGATGCGGATAGGCTAGCGCCATCGGTCGCTAGGCTGACTCAGCCTTCCTGCTCTACTTGGATTCCCTATCGGCATGCCGGAGGAGGCTAGCGCTCTGCATGAGATGGTTCGCCTCGTAAAGCAGCGGCTCGATTTCGTGTCGATGTCCATCGCCTCATCGAAGCGTCCGAGCTTCAACAGCTCCTGCGCACCGCGCGCCCGCTCGCCGCTCTCAACCACGCGGTGCATCATTGCCCTCAGACAGACCTTCCCGAGCTTCTTCGACGACACGCCCATACCTCCCTTGCGACGTCGACACTGACGCTCCGTTCGGAAGGCAAGTGAAGTCCTTTCTGGCAGCGGCGAGGAATATTCGAAATGTCCGTCGCTGACCCGTAGCAGCCAGTCGGAAACACTGCTTCTTGGCGTTTGCCCGCTTCAAGCATCAGCCGCTGCCTGCGACGATGCCTAATCGAAGCGGAGGCGCATCGGGGCGACGGGGCGCCCGAACGTTTTTCATATGCGCTGAGCGGTCCGTTCCATCATGACCCGCAGGTTTTGGGCGCTGCTGTATCCCAGCGTGGCCGCAGCCGTGTTCAAAGGGACGCCTTCCGCCTGCTTGATAAGGGCGCGCGCCACTCGAAGGCGTCGACGCCATTCGGCGAAGCTCAATGAGGTCTCTTCCCGGAAGCGGCGCGTGAGCGTCCTTCGGCTAAGCCCGCCCTCGGCCGCCCAATCATCCAGCCCATATTCCAACGCCGGATTGTCAACCAGCGCATCACAGATCTTCCTCAGGCGTGGATCGGAAGGCATTGGCAGCGCGAACGCCGCGTCCTCGGCACGCTCCACCTCATGCACAATGACGCGCGTCAGCAGCCCCGTGCGGCCGTCTTGTTCGAACGCTCCCCGCTCCTCCGCCAAAGCGCGCAGCGCCGAGTCGAGAAGCGACGAGACCCGGACCAACCGGCATCCCTTCGCCGGAAAGACCAGGGCCTCAGGCGTCGATGGATCGACGAAGGCCGTGCACAGACCAAGTGGTCCCTGGCAAGCCGCGTCATGCGGCATGTTCGAGGCGATGAGCAGCGCGTGGCCGGTTGGCACCATCCAGACCTCGCGCTCTGTGGTCACCACCATCAAGCCTTTGGTGGCGTAGAGAAGCTGACTGCGCCGGTGCCGGTGCCAGCCGGTGCGGCCAGCGGCCAGGATCGGGTGCCGAAGCATGTAGATCGGCCCGGGACTTTCGAACCGCTCGTCCATCTGCTCGATGTCGCCCACGGGACGTCGTGTGCTCGCCATGAAGTTTGGCCCGTTCGCATATCACAATGGCCCAACACCATACGGGCCGGACAGTAAAATTACATCAAGAATTCAATAGTTTAGAAGAAATCTAAACGGCTGGATCAAAATGGCGGGGGCCATTTGATCGGGCCTCCTTTGATGGAGCGGATGGTCCGAAATGTCATTGCGTTCGGGGGACTTTGGGCGGCCGGCTGGTATGAGAAAGGCGGCGCTCGTCGCCGCCGCCATCGGCGCCGCGACATATTCCATGGGGTCCGCCGCGGCCCAGCAGGCCGACGGACCGGCCAGTGACCAACCCATCCAGCTCGAGCCGATTAACGTTGAAGGCCGGGGCGCCGGCGTCGACGTGGGCTACGTGGCGCGCCAGGGCAGCGCCGCAACCAAGACCGATACTCCGCTGCTCGAAACCCCGCAGTCCATTTCCGTCATCACCCGAACGCAATTAGACCAGCAGGGCGCGCAGAGCGTGAAGCAGGCGTTGGGCTACACGGCGGGCGTCGCCTCGAACACCCGTGCAGGGTTCGACGGCTTCGACATCATGTATTCGCGCGGCTTTATCCTCGACCGCTATCTCGACGGAACGCGGCTGCTCGGAGGGGCGAACTACACCGCCCCGCAGATCGAAGCCTACGGAGTGCAGCAGTATGAGGTGTTCCGAGGGCCGGCCTCGGTGCTCTACGGCCAGTCCTCGCCAGGTGGCCTCGTCAACGCCGTGACCAAGCGGCCGACCGATTACGCCTTCGGCGAAATCCAAGGGAGTGTCGGCATCGTCGATCGTTGGCAAGGCGCCTTCGACTTCGGCGGTCCGGTGAACGAGGACAAGACGCTGCTCTACCGCTTCACCGGCCTCGCCCGGACCGCGGATTCGCAGGTCGACTTCACCAAACAGGAGCGCTTTTTCTTTGCGCCCGCGGTAACGTGGCGGCCAAACGACTACACGTCGCTGACCGTGATGGCGAACGTCCAGCACGATCCCCATGTCGGTCTCTACAGCGTGCTGCCGGCAGCCGGGACGCTGTTCTCCGACCCCAACGGCAAGATTCCGCGCAGCCGCTATCTGGGCGATCCGGACTACAACTCCTACAGCCGTGACCAGCAGTCGATTTCATACGCCTTCGAGCATCGCTTCGACGACGTTTGGACTGTCCGGCAAAATTTCCGCTACATGCATGTCGAGGGCGAAACCGAGCAGGTCCTGCCGCTGCTAAGGCTCAGCCCGACCTCGATCCTCCGCTACGCGCTTTACGACAAGGTCGACATCGACGCGTTGACGATCGACAATCAGGTTCAGGCGAAGTTCGACACTGGGCCGATGCGCCACACATTCCTCGCGGGGCTCGACTATCAGCGGCTGGCTGAGGGCGACAAGCTCGGCCAGGCCCTCGCCAGCCCAATCGACGTGTTCAACCCGATCTACGGCCCGGGAAGTCCGCGTCCGCCAATCGTGTCCAGCACGATGCAGAAGACGAACCAGGTCGGCCTCTACGCCCAAGACCAAATGAAGTTCGATCGTTTCGCCCTGACCCTGAGCGGCCGGCAGGATTGGGTGGACATCGACACGCGGGACCGGCTCGCGAACACGACCACCAAGGGCGACGAACAGGCCTTCACGTGGCGCGCCGGCTTCGCCTATGTCTTCGACAGCGGTCTTGCGCCCTATGTCAGCTACGCCAAGTCGTTTCAGCCAGCACCAGGCGTGAGCGCCTCCGGCGCGGCGTTCAAGCCGACCACGGGCGAGCAGTACGAGGCTGGCGTGAAATTCGAGCCCGTCGGGATCAACGCCTCGCTGACGCTCGCGGCGTTCCACCTGACGCAGCAGAACGTCGTGACGTCCGATCCAGCGACGCCTGCGCTTCGCACGCAAGTTGGCGAGATCCGCTCGCGGGGCTTCGAGGCCGAAGCGAAGGCCCGGCTGTTCGACGGGCTCGACCTGCTCGCCTCCTACACCCATGCCGATGTCGAGGTGACCAAGAGCCTCAACCCGCTGGAAAAGGGCGGGCGCCCGGTCAATGTCCCGCAGGACATGGCCTCGGTCTGGGCGTTCTACACGCTGAGCGCCGGCGCGATGGACGGCCTCGGCTTCGGTGGCGGCGTGCGCTATGTCGGCAAGACCGCTGGCGATGTGGCCAACACCTTCTTTACAAAGAGCAACACGCTCGTCGACGCCGCGCTGAAATATGATTTCGGCCGCCGCTGGCGTCAGCTCAACGGGGTCAGCCTCGACGTCAACGTCTGGAACCTGTTCGACAAGCGGTACGTGTCCGAGTGCACCAACCTGCTCAACTGCGTGTACGGACCCGGCCGCACGGCGATGGCGACGCTGAAATACCGCTGGTGAGGTCTTGCGGGTTGCTAGTTTCGCGCCGCGCCGTCCTCGCAGCGGGCGCCGCGGCGATCGCTTTGGCGGAGCGACCGGCGCGCGCGTCGTCCCCGGGTCGCGTCGTGGCTCTCGACTGGGGACTGGCCGCGACCGCGACCAACCTCGGGCGCCCGCCGATCTCCGTTCCAGCTCCGGACTGGTATCGCCGCCAGATGGTCGATCCCGCCTTGCCCGCGGGCACGATCGACGCTGGTCTCCTGTTCACGCCGAACATGGAGGTGATTTTCGACCTCAAACCCGATCTGATCCTCATTACGTCCGGACTTCGCGTGGCCCAAAGTTCGCTGGGACGGATCGCCCGCACGGAAGTCGTCGACCTCGCGAAACCTGGGCGGAACGCGCTCGATCAAGCGCGGCAAGGCGCGCGTGAGGTGGCGGCGCTTCTGGAGGTGGATGCCGAACCGGTCATCTCGCGGTTCGCGACCGCCGTGGAAGGGGCGGCGGAAGCCGTCCTGGCCGTCGGCGATCCCGGGCCCGTCCTGCTCGCAAGCCCGATCGACGACCGCCATCTCACCGTCTTTCAACCGGCTAGCCTGCTCGTGGCGACGCTCGAGGCCGTAGGACTCAGGAGCGCGCCCGGGAAATCTGGCCAAGAGTTTAAGATTGTCGGCATCGAGACGCTGGACGCCTTCAGCGGATGCACCGCGCTGCTGATCGACAACGGCGCGCCGGGCCTGGCCGCTCGCGTCAGCCGAAGTCGGCTTTGGTCTGCCTTCGACTTTGTTCGCGACGGCCGTATCGCCGTGTTGCCGCCGATCCTCGGCTCGGGCGGTCTCGCCTCCGCCGATCGGCTCCTGGGCCTGCTTCCCGACGCGCTGAAGGCGGCGCGCCGTGACTGAGACGTCAAGGCGGCCGGGTCCGGCCGCGCTTTTCGTTCTGCTTCTCGGCGTCGGAGCGCTCTCTTTCGCGTGGCGGCTTAACGGGCTGCTCCCAACTGACCAATGGGAAGCGGCGCTGTTCGCGCCGGGGGCGACCTACGCCGAGCTCCTCGTCCATGAAAGCCTCTTTCCGCGCGCGCTGATCGCGCTGATCTGCGGCGCGGCGCTTGCGGTCGCGGGGGCGCTTCTCCAGCAGGCTCTCGCCAATCCGCTGGCCGAGCCTGCGACGCTCGGCGTGTCCTCGGGCGCGTTTCTCGCGCTTGCGCTCGTCGGGGTCTGGGCGCCGGAGCTTGCGGTTTCAGCTCGCGAGATCGTCAGCCTGTGCGGAGCTGGCCTCGCGGCCGCGCTCGTGTTCGTGGCCGCGAGGCCCCAGCGATATTCGCCGCTCTCGCTCGTGCTTTCGGGTCTCGTGATCTCGATGGGATGCGGGGCCGCCGCGGCCGCCGTCGCGTTGTTCTACCAGACCGGGATGCTGTCGCTGTTCGTCTGGGGAAGCGGATCGCTCGCTCAGAACGATTGGACGGCGGTCACGTTTCTTGGGCCGCGGCTTGCGATTCTCATCCCCGTCGCGGCGATCCTTGCTCGGCCGCTCGGCCTGCTTTCTCTTGGCGAGAGCGCCGCGCGATCGCTCGGCCTCTCGCCTCGCGCGCTCCAAATCGCCGCGGTAATGACCGCAACTGCGATAGCGGCCTTGACCGTCAGCGCCGTCGGCGTCGTAGGCTTCATTGGCCTAGCCGCGCCGATGCTCGCAGGGCTGGCCGGGGCGCGGCGATATCCAACGCGCCTCTGCTGGTCTGCGCTCCTCGGCGCCGCGCTCCTTTTCTGCGCCGACGAGGTCGTGCAGCAGATATCGGCGTTCGCCGGCGAGGACATTCCGACCGGTGGCGTCACGGCTGTGCTGGGAGCGCCCTTGCTTCTCGTCATGGCGAGACGCCTTCGACCTGCGGGCATCCCTTCCACTCAAGATGGGCGCCAGCTGGCTCTCGGCCGACCGGGTCTTGTTCTTGGACTGGGAGCCGCGGCGCTCGCTGCCGTGGCGTGGCTGTCGCTCTCGCTCGGTCCTCATCCGGACGGGTGGCGCCTCGTCAGCCTCATGGAGATTAATCCGTACCTGCCGTGGCGCGCAGCTCGTCTTGGCGTCGCGGCCGGAGCTGGCGCGCTGCTCGGATTATCCGGCGTGATCATCCAACGCCTGACCGCTAACCCGATGGCGTCCCCGGAGCTTCTCGGCGTAAGCGCCGGATCGGCCTTTGGTGTGATGGCGATGACGGTCGTGATCGCGTCTCCCGACGCGCTGGCCTGGGCTGGCTCCGCCGGCCTTGGCGCACTCGTCGCCTTCGTGATCGTCGCCGTCATCGCGCGTCGATCGGCCTTCTCGCCGGAGCTTGTCATTCTCGCCGGCGTCGCCATCAACACGCTGCTCGCAGCAGTCATGACGACCTGGCTCGCGACAGGCGACCCCCGGGTCTTCGCGGTTGCGCGCTGGATGTCTGGTTCGACCTATTTCGCAACGTCGGGCGACGCCTTAACAGCGCTGGCGGCCGGCGCCGCGGCTGTTGCCTGCGTCCCACTGGTAGCCCGCTGGCTCGACATCCTTCCGCTAGGAATGCCCTCGGCGCAGGCCCTGGGGGTTGATCCGGCGGCGAGCCGATCGATCCTCATGGTTGCGACCGCGGTCTCCGCCGCGGCAGCCTCAGTGTTCGTCGGACCACTGACCTTTGTGGGGCTGATCGCCCCCCATGTCGCGCGCAGCCTCGGATGCCGCAGGGCGATGACGCATCTTTTCGGTTCCGCGCTGGTCGGTTCGCTCGTGCTCGCGTCCGGAGACTGGATCGCGCGCGTCGCCTTCTATCCGAACCAGCTCCCGCTTGGCGTCGTCGGGACGCTTCTGGGTGGGCTGTATTTCATCGGCCTCGCGATGACGAGGCGCTGAAACCCAGGGAGACCCTCGGATCGAGGCGCAGGTCCGTTTTCGGCTAGCTAATCCGCATCCGGTATTGGCGGGGCCGAGCGGCACTCGGTTGGCTTCGCAATTTCACCCGTTGCGGTCGTCATATGAGGGTCTGGTCCGCGCGCCGCGGCCCCACCCGGAGCATGCTTTGAAGATTCATCTGCCCGCTGAGGGCGCTCGTCGCTTATGAGCTCCCTGCGCCTCGGCGTGTGATCCGGCGTGGAATTTTGACCCCGTAAGTCGGGGGATCGGCGTCCAATTTTGACCCCCTGAGGCGCGCGTTGCGCATGCTGCCTGTCTTTGTCGAGGACGGGCGGCCGGGGGATGAAGGGCGTGGACACGATCGCGCGGATCCGCCGCGAGCATTTTGTGCGCGGCAAGACGATCAAGGAGATCGTGCGCGAGCTGCACGTGTCGCGGAACACGGTGCGGAAGGTGCTGCGGTCTGGGGCGACGGCGTTCGAGTACGAGCGCGAGGTGCAACCGCTCCCGAAGCTCGGGCCCTGGCGAGAGGACCTCGTCGACCGGCTGCTGATGGAGAACGAGGGACGGGCGGCGCGCGAGCGACTGACGCTGATCCGGATCTTCGAGGCGTTGCGGGCGCTGGGCTACGAGGGCGGCTACGACGCGGTCCGGCGTTACGCGCGCGGTCGGCAGCGTGAGCGGTCGTCATCGTCGGCGGCGTTCGTGCCGCTGAGCTTCGATCCGGGCGGCCTACCAGTTCGACTGGAGCCACGAGATCGTCCTGATCAACGGCGTGACCACAACCGTGAAAGTCGCGCACGTCCGGCTCTGTCATTCACGGATGCTGTTCGTGCGGGCTTATCCCCGTGAGAGCCAAGAGATGGTGTTTGACGCCCACGACCGGGCGTTCGCCTTCTTCAAGGGAACCTGCACGCGCGGGATCTACGACAACATGAAGACCGCGGTGGAGACGATCCTCGTCGGCCGCGCTCGCGCCTACAATCGACGCTTCCTGCAGATGTGCAGCCATTACCTGATCGACCCTGTGGCCTGTACGCCGGCGTCAGGCTGGGAGAAGGGTCAGGTCGAGAACCAGGTCGGGCTGGTGCGCGATCGGTTCTTTACGCCGCGCGTCCGGGCGAAGAGCTATGACGAGCTAAACGCCTGGCTGCTCGACCAGGTGATCGCCTACGCCAAGGCGCATCGTCATCCTGAGCTCGCGGATCGGACCGTGTGGGAGGCGTTCGAGGCGGAGCGCCCGAGCTTCGTTCCCTATGCCGGGCGGTTCGACGGCTTCCATGCCGTCCCGGCGTCGGTGTCCAAGACCTGCCTGGTCCGGTTCGACAACAACAAGTACTCCGTCGCCGCGAGCGCGATCGGCCGTCCCGTAGAGATCCGCGCCTACGCCGACCGGATCGAACTGCGCCAGGACGGCCGGATCGTCGGCGACCACCCGCGCTGCTTTGGCCGCGGCCAGACGGTGTTCGATCCCTGGCACTACGTGCCTGTGCTGGCGCGCAAGCCCGGCGCGCTCAGGAACGGAGCGCCGTTCAAGGACTGGGTTCTGCCGGCCGGGCTCGAGAAGGTCCGACGCAAGCTCGCGAGCGTCGAGGACGGCGACCGTCAGATGGTCGCGATCCTGGCCGCGGTGCTGAGCGACGGCCTGTCCGCGGTCGAGGCCGCCTGCGCCGAGACGCTGCGTGAAGGCGTCTGCTCGGCCGACGTCGTCCTGAACAACCTCGCCCGGCGTCGGGACCCCGCGCCGCCGATCACGATCATGACGCCCGAAGCGTTGCGGCTCGCCGTCGAGCCGACCGCCGACTGCGCCCGATACGACGCCCTCAGGAGAGCCGTGTGATGGAGCGCTCCGCGATACTGACCACCATGGGCGAGCTCAAGCTCTACGGCATGAAGGCCGCCTTCGACGAGATCATCGCGACCGCGGTGAAGCGCCAGCACGAACCTCGACGCATCGTCGGCGATCTGCTCACCGCCGAGATCAGCGAGAAGCAGGCGCGCCCGATCAAGTACCAGATCACCATCGCCAAGCTGCCGCTCGCCCGCGACGTCGAGGACTTCGCCTTCGACGGCACGCCGATCAACGACACGCTGATCCGCGCCCTCGCCAGCGGCGAGTTCCTGGCTCACCAGCGCAACGTCGTGCTGGTCGGCGGCACCGGGACCGGCAAGACCCCGCCGACGCTGCGCAACCCCAACCAGCTCCGCGCCGGCGGGATCGACACCGCTCACCAAGCTTCAGGGGGTCAACATTGGACGCCGATATGGAGTGGGCCCTTCGAGGTGGACGGATTGAGCTTTTGGAATTGACCGTAGGCCGGGCTTTCAGAGGATGAGAGCCCATGACACGCCATCGATCCCACAGCATCGCGTTCAAGCGCCAGATCG